>NZ_FRXN01000015.1 GCF_900148515.1 Algoriphagus zhangzhouensis
GTCACAGAACTCAAAGTCACATTTCCTGTATTGGTCACCACGAAGGTGTATAGAATCTCCTCTCCAACATCACTGCAATCACCTCCATCATCATAGGATGCAGTTTTTGTAATTTTGATTTCTGGAGTTTGTGTGAAGCACACCTCTACTTCATTAGAATCATCTCTCAACACAACTCTATATTCAACATCTTCACCTTCTCCTGGTTGCTGTTGCTCATCGATTACTTCTCTGATTTCAGCATAAGCCGTGTTGTAGAAGCAACCTTCATCTATCATTTCTTGAGTGATGATTACTGAAGCCTGGAAGCTTATAGATGCTCCCGGAGCCAATACTGGAACAACTTCCATCAAGCCTGCTTTATCATCCACCACATAGATGTCATACAAGGTTACGTTTCCTGTATTAGTCACTGTGATTTCATAATTCACAGATCCTCCCACAACATCATCATTAGAAACAAGTGATTTGGCTATTGAAAGATCAGGTCGCTGACAAAGGTCTACTTGAGTTTCGTTATCAGCATCCACTGAGTCACCGGAAAGATCAGTTACAAAGAACTCATTCGAGAAGGCTAATAAATAATAACCTGTTACTTCTGCCTGATTATTGATAAATCTGGTATCAGTATCCTGCTGAGTAATTACATATTCAGCAGTATAGGTTGCTGACTCTCCTGGCTTCAAGGTACCTTCTGCACTACCCATGCTGCTACTTACAAAAGTCACAGCTCCCAATGTTCCTGTTCCTGTGAAGTGATAGGTTTCATCTATCGTCACATTTTCCAAGGTAACATTACCTGTGTTAGTCACTACGAAGGTATAGATTACCGTATCTCCAGTATCGTAGCAGTCATCATCAGAAATTACTTCAGCAGATTTTACAATTGCGATACTTGGCTGCTGACATAGGTCAACTTGAGTCACCTCATCATCTGCATTTGTTTCACCAGATAGATCATCCACTGTCATTCCATCACCATAAGAACCAGTGACCTCAGCCTGATTATCGATATATCTAGTATCGGTATCTTCTTGAGTAATCTCATATTCTACGGTGTAGGTAGCTGTCTCATTTGGTAACAATGTACCCTCGACACTTCCCATGCTGCTGCTTACGAAAGTGACAGCTCCCAATGTTCCTGTTCCTGTGAAGTGATAGGTTTCATCTATTGTCACATTTTCCAAGGTAACATTACCCAAGTTAGTCACTACAAAGGTGTAGGTTACAATGTCACCTGTGTCATAGCAGTCATCCTCAGAATCAACTTCAGCTGATTTTACGATCGCAATTTCAGGTTCTTGAATAAACGTCTGTGTATCGCTGTCATCGTCGGTCACATCTGCTCCTACCGGAGGTGTACCCGTTACCGTTGCCGTATTCGTGAACGTTCCTGCGTTGA
>NZ_FRXN01000013.1 GCF_900148515.1 Algoriphagus zhangzhouensis
GCAGACCTGACGATTACACCGGCAGAGATCGGGGCAATCACGTTTAATGATGCAAGCTTTGTCTACGACGGTACCGAGAAGAGCCTGATGATCTCAGGAACGCTACCAGCAGGTACTTCAGTTGCCTACAGCAACAATGGCAGAACAGATGTGGGAAGCCAGGAAGTAACAGCAACGATCACAGGGTCAAACTATACCACGCTGGAATTGACAGCAGACCTGACGATCACTGCCAAAGAAATCACGGTAACAGCAGATGCTGGATTGAGCAAGATAGCCGGAGAAGCTGATCCGATCCTGACTTATACAGCCACAGGATTGGCGGATGGAGAGGGGATGGAAGTCTTCGCCGGATCCCTAAGCAGAGCATCGGGTGAAGATGTAGGTCTGTATGCGATCACACAAGGCACCTTAAGCGCCGGAGACAACTACACGATCAACTTTATCGGAGCTGACTTTGAGATCATCGATGGAGATACTGACGGAGATGGCGTACCGGATCAACAGGAAGAAGAAGACGGTACCGATCCTAGCGATCCTACGGACTTCAAGGATACAGATCTGGACGGAGTTCCTGATTATGTAGAAGAAGAGCAGGGCACGGATCCAGCTGACCCAGAAGATTACAAAGATCAGGATGGAGACAAAGTTCCTGACTATGTGGAAGTACAGCAGGGAACCGATCCTAACAATCCGGATGATGCCCAGGACAGTGATGAGGACGGCGTACCGGATTACATCCAGGAGAGATCCATTGTTGAACTGGTAGCCCAATCGATTCAGGTGGCCTGGAATACTCCAGAGGCAAGCTTGAACCTTCCGACAGAGGCAGTGGCAATCACAGGCTTGGGAGAAGTGGTGAATGTACCGGTGACTTGGGATCTGACAGGCTATGATCCGCTTACCAGCGGAACGACAGGCTATGATGGAGAGATCACAGAGATAGCGGGAGTGTTCAATACCTATGGTCTGACCGCTGAGCTGAGCATCGAAGTGCTGGCCAAGCCGGCACCGACGGATGTGACCTTGAGTGAGAATGAATTCATCGGAATTCCGGATCAATACTTCCAGGAGATCGGATTCTTCACGGTGATCGATGCGACGGATGACCAGCATACGCTGAGCCTTCCTGAAGGCATGGGAGACAATGAACTCTTCGAAGTGATCGACGGCATTCTGTTCTGGAGTTCACAGGATCAGAGAGCAGGAGAGACCCAGTTTGAAGTGGTCCTTCAGGTAGAGGACAGAGGAGGCAATGTGATCCAGAAAAGCTTCCAGATCACCAGACAGAGAACTCCACTGAGCCAGTTGGATGTGGTGAACACCTTTACGCCGAATGCAGATGGAGTGAATGATACCTGGGGTGTACCTGCACTGAGATACTACAGTGGAGTCAGAATCCAGGTGTTCGACAGAGGAGGCAGACGTCTGTTCTACACCGAGGATCCGGATGTCCGTTGGGATGGTACTTTTGAAGGAGAAGAGATGGGAGTAGGAGCCTACTTCTGGGTGATCGAGGTAGAAGAGACCGGAGAAGTGAGAAGAGGTATTCTGAACCTGTTGAAGCATTGATATTGACAAAGAACAGGGATGGGGAGCGATCCCCATCCCAACCAACTCAAGAATAGGAGCTAAAAATTTTTCAAAAGAAGGACATGAGACGAATATATTTTACCGGGCTGATCATATTGATAGGTTTAATAACCTCCCAGAGAGGCTATTCCCAGTCGACCAAATACATATCCCAGTTTTCCCATTTTCAGAGCTACTTCAATCCGGGATTGACAGGCTATGAGGGAAGTACTGTGAGAGGATTTGTAAGAAACCAGTGGTCAGGCTTTGAAGGGGCCCCAAAAACCTATTTTTTCAGCACAGAGTTGGACTTTGGAGAGCTTTCGGGGGAAAGAGATCCGGAA
>NZ_FRXN01000011.1 GCF_900148515.1 Algoriphagus zhangzhouensis
GCATACCGAACTTTGGTCTTTTGCGCCTCTGCCCCTCCTACATTTCCCAAAAATAAGGCTGCTGAAATGCTTAGTATCGTCAATGTCTTTTTCATGTGATTGCTGTTGATTTTCATCGGCCACATGGAATCTCGTTTTCCAAAAACCGTATCCAAAAGAACCTTTTCTTCTAAAGCTATGATAGCGGTGCTGCCTTGCTCATGTTGGCTCGATTTCATAATCAAAACCATCTTTGGTTTTTCATTCTTGCAACTCTAGGTATCAGATAGAAACCCACTGACAATTCATGGGAATTCGTTCTGTAGTCTTGTAATACGTTCAGGTTATGGTCATAGGCATAGCCGATCCGTATTCTTTCTGTCGGGAAAATCTCAGTGATCAGCGCAAAAGAATTCCTTCTTGACAATCCCCCTGGCAAGTTCTTATTCCAGATCTTCATATTGGATCGGTAGGAACCGCCCAGCCAAAGTCTTTCTCCCAACAGGAACATAGCGTTCAGATCGTAATTGGTCGGGGCTCCTTTTACTTCCTTAATCAAGAAACTAGGCTTGAACTTCACCGTGGATCCCAAATCAAACAAGGCTCCCATCGTCAGGTAATAATGGAAATCGTGGTAAGCCAGGGCAATATCCTCTCTTTCCAGTGCTTTCTTGCCGATCATATTGTAAACACTGAAGCCTGCATAGAACTTGTCATTATGAAAGAACAGGCCCGTATTCATATTCGGTGTAAACATATTTACCCTACCTTCTGGTAGATTTTCATCTGGCCAGTAATTTGGATCCAGTTCAGAGCCATCTATCGCATATTCAGATACACCTGCACTTACACCCAATCCCAGGAAGCTTCTTTGCCCGGTCTGGATTCGGTAGGCATAGGTCAGCAAAGCTGAATTGGTCTGGGTAGGTCCGATATGGTCTCCCATCAGGGACACTCCAAAGCCCATCCTGCCTTCATTGGCACTCAGGTCCGCGGTCACCGTAAAGGTCTCCGGAGAACCCGGGAACCGGATCCACTGCGTTCTGTATGTTGACTGCAGATATGGGTCTCCCTTGTACCCTGCATAGCCCGGGTTGATATGCAATCCGTTAAACATATATTGACTGAACTGCGGGAGCTGCTGTCCAAAAGTCCCTCCGGTGGCCAATAAGGCCACCAGAAGGATCATTCCAATGATTTTAAAGAATGTTTTCATAATACTACTAATCAAGTACTACTCCTTTTACAACTTTTATCCAACCCTTGAACACGTGCTCTTGGTTGTTACTATCCCAAACTTTTAAAACATAGAAATATGTACCTGCTACCTGACCAGGAGCATCCCAATCATTCTTATAGTTTTCCTCTTCCAATAAGTGGTCTCCATATCGGTTGAAAATCACAATCTCATTTCGTTCGTACTTTTCAAGCCCTTGAATTTCGAATGTGTCATTTACTCGGTCATTGTTAGGAGTAATCACATTTGGAATGTGGAACGGTTGAATTTCCGTAACATCACTGTCCTGATTGTCTGTTTCATCAAAATCATTCTCTTCAGATCCAACAAAGGCAACATTGGTCACAGAACCGGCAGCTCCCGCTTTTACCCGGATTCTGAAGGTGATCGTCGCATCCGCAGGGAAGGTTGGAACAGTCCAAACAATCCTGCTTCCATCAAATGAAGTCACAATTCCTACATCATGACTGTTGCTTTCTACACGGTTGCTGAGGTAAGTCACCCCATTCGGTAAGTCATCAGTAACTATCACATCATGTGCTACATATCCTCCGATGTTGCTGACTGTAATCTCATATTCAAATTCATCCCCTTCGAACACCTCCTCAGAAAGAGCATTTTTTGTGATTTTCAAGTTGACATCATCATATACCAATTCAATAGTTACATAGGCATAATCAAACAAGTCTGGGTTATCCTTATCCCTTAAGATGTATTGGAGCAGATATTCTCCAACCGGATTCAACCCTGGTATCAAACTGATATTTCCTTCCTCATCAATCAATAGTCCTTGCAATCCACCTAAGTCCACAAATTCAAAATCAACATCAGCTGGATCAGGGCGTTGACCTAGATAGAGATCATTGTCTAATATGTTACCTAATACACCTCCGAAACTCACAGTATGAATACCATAGTCATCATCATTCGCAATGATCTCCGGATTCAATTCTACCGTGGCAGAATCTGAATTTTCAATGGAATCTCCACCTGGCAGTTCCCCTTTAACAGTTGCAGTATTAACAAGATCGTCTTCTAAGAAATCATCTGCCGCAACTGTATAAGTTGTAATAATCTCTCTGGTTCCACCTGGAAGCAATAGCACAATGGTCTCTTCAAATCCTGTCAATGGATCACTCACCACCACGTTCACCAATGGTGCAGTTCCCGTATTGGTCACTACCAAGGTGTAGGTAATCACATCACCAGTCAAGGTCACTTCGGAAACATCTGCTGTTTTCTTAATACTGATACTTGGCTCAAGGTTTACATTCACTGTAGCCTGATCTTGAGCCTCAACAAATTGGCCAGAAATAGGGTCAATTGCTTTAATTTGAGCAATATTCAAAATCGGCTCACCACTCAACAAGTCCTCCAAGGTCACAGTATAAGTAGTTATGAAGGTCTTGAACTCTCCAGGTGCCAAGGTAATACCCGGTACAATCATTCCTGTTTTGGGGTCCGTCAACTCGCCACTTGATAGTGTCACATTACCTGTGTTAGTCACCGTTAGTGTATAGGTCAACACTACACCTTCTCTGCTTACAGATTCCAGATCCACTTCCTTCGTCAGTGAGATATTTGGAAGTCTTTCAATTGAAGTTTCAATCTCATCTTCATCTCCCGCAGTTTCTCCCTCAGGTCCTTCTCCGGTCACAATCGCCTTGTTCAATACATTGCCATTCTCAACATCCACCTGAGTCACCTCATATTCGGTGTCAATCGATACGGTCGCTCCTGCTGCCAAAGTACCGATGTTCTCCTCCAATCCGGTCAATGGATCAGTGATCGTCACATTGTCCAGGCTTACATTACCCGTGTTGGTCACCGTCAAGGTGTAGACAATCACATCGCCTGCAGCCTTCACTTCAGCTCCGTTGTCTGACTTCGCCAAACCAATTGAAGGCTTAATGTTTAAGATCGTAATCGTACAATCTCCCTCACAATCCGGATCCGTCACTCCAGGATCTACCGGGGTAGGATCTATCGACTCGGCTGTCACTTCTTTGCC
>NZ_FRXN01000001.1 GCF_900148515.1 Algoriphagus zhangzhouensis
CTGACCTGTACCGATGCGATGCATCAGCTGAACAGAAGAACAGAGCTCAGAGTAGGCAAATCTTCTTTCACCTACACAGGAAGACAGAAGAAGGTGGATGTATTATAAATCATTAGTAGACTTTTAAAAAAAGGTTTAGAGTTTTTAATCAAAAGTGAATAAGATTAAAATAAATAAACAAAGGAATAGGGCTGAATTGGTCTTAAAATTACCTGATTTTCAAATTTATAGAGTAAAGAACGGACTAAATGGTATTGAAGAAAGGATTACAAAAATTTATATGGAGGACCTAATTGATGAGTCAAGTCTAATGAACCTGAAAAATGCAGTAGGTTACCTTGAAATGAGCCTAGAGGATGAAGTTTTCTTAATTGCTAAGGTGAAAACAAAAAAGATTTCTTGTAATTATTTAAAGTTGATTATTGAAAAAAAATCAACTTCACAATACCATACAAATCAATTGAAGGTCATTTGCGAGTGGGTTAGCTAAAATTTAAAATAGTTCACTCAAAATATATCAACTAGGTTGATAAGATTTTTTTATTGTAATTGAAAGGGTTCCCAGATCGGGAGCCATTTTTTTTGATCTCTTGAAAAGGTAGAGAATGATTCAAAGATTCCAACATGGATTCAATATTCAGAAAAGAAATCCTGACTTATTTAGATTTTGGCTATTCTTATCCTAAGATTCATTCTTAAATTTGCATTCAGAAACTCAAGATTTTCAAGTGACTAGGATAGCTATGGAATTATTTTCTAGCGCCAATTCCTTTCACGGCAAAAATCTTTGGTTTTAATTTGAAAGGCTAAAACATAAATCTTCACCCATATTCCTAGAGTTAGCCTCTTTTGATCGAAGGATACCTTGATTGACAAAAGGTCTTATGAAAATATCCGGAAAAGACATTCAATATGATAGTAAAGCTTTCAACGAACTGTTTGAATGGCTTTTTCCATCTATGTGCATGTTGGCTTCACGGATCCTCAAAGACGAATCAAAAGGAAAGGATATAGCTCAAGAGGCATTTGTAAAATTATGGGAAAAGGACCAAAAGGAGTTTGCTGATGAAAATGCTCTGAAAGCTTACTTATATGTTTTGGTGAAAAATGCTTGTATCAGTCATATCAGATCTGAAAAAAAGATTCAAAAAACCTCCCTAGAAGAAGGGGAGTCTGTAGAAGATGATGGGTATTTAGAAGCTGTTTTGCGAGAGGAGACCTATGTGTTGCTTCACGAGGCAATCAAAAAATTATCTCCTCAAGCTGAGCAAGTTGTCCTTCTTGCATTGAAGGGAATGAAGAATCAGGAAATCGCGGGAGAATTAAATATTACACTCAATTCAGTAAAAACGGTAAAAAAAAGAGCTTATAAGGCAATGAGGGAAAGTCTTGGTGGTCAGTTTGTTATGATTCTGCTCACGGACTTTATCCACTTTTTTTAACAGAAAGGTAATTTATTTTTAACCTGGGTGTCACCCGCAACCCATATAGTCTGCGTCCTTACAATATACGAGCTCGTCAATATATTTTAGGGTCAAATGAAGGATATAAGAAATCAACTGAAATTTGCGGAGTTAATCGCTGGGAAGATTCTTGGTTCTTTGTCAAAAGAGCAGAAGAAAGTACTGAAGGAATGGGAGAGTGATGAGTCCAATAAAAAATTGGAAGATGATATCCTAAATGAAACCTCATTCAGTGAATGGGTTGAGCAAAGGGAGAAAGTGAAAACGGATCAAGAGTGGCAAGTTTTTCTTAAAAATATGCAAGAAAAATCCGCTCAAACTAAAGTCGTTTCCATTTCAATTTACAGAAGGATTGCAGCCGTTGCTGCGGTGATTTTAGTAGCTGTTGCACTTTATTTCTCTTATCAATCAATCAAATCAAATTCGGAAGGATCCTATCTATCTGCTTCTGAGGTGAATATTCAGCCTGGAACTCAGCATGCTGAATTGATTTTATCCGATGGACTTGTAGTGGATTTGGAAAGTCAACCTGCAGATATCAAACAAGGAAATATTTCCATAGCAAATACTCAAGGACTTTTGTCCTACAATGATGAGGAGGATGCGGAAGGTGTAGTAAGTGTGATGAATACTTTAAGAGTTCCTAGAGGTGCCGAGTATAAGTTGGAAATGTCTGATGGAACAGTCGTTTGGTTGAATTCCGAAACTGAATTGAGCTATTCTGTCCCTTTTACGGGTGACGAACGTCGAGTTTCCTTGATAGGAGAAGCATACTTTGATGTTGCACCAAATAAAGAAAAGCCTTTTATCATAAGCTCTGGAAATCAGGAAGTAAAAGTGCTTGGGACTGAATTTAACGTTTCTGCTTACCAAGAAGATGCTACGATCACAACCACTTTAGTAGAAGGGAAAGTGATGGTCCAGAGCTTTGAATCAGGAACAGTAGCTCAGGAAGAGAATTTGCTGCCAAACGAACAGTTGGTCTACCATAAAGTAGGAGGAGATGTGGTGAAAAAGACCGTTGACACTTATCCATTTGTTTCTTGGAAAGAAGGGAAGTTCTCTTTCAGAAATGAGCCTTTGGAAAAAATACTTCAAAAACTAAGTCGATGGTATGATGTTGAGGTGGAGTTTGTTGACAATTCTGATAAAGAAATGAAATTCTCTGGAGATCTACCTCGAGATATTAATATGTCCAGTATCCTAAAAATAATTGAAGCTGAAACTTCAATTAAAATCCAAACTGAGGACAACAAGAAGCTAGTCGTTTCCAAGTAAGATCAAATCACTTTTCGTGGTGGTCTGAAAGGAATTCTGTATAAAAAATTCGCCAACCTAATTAAGAAGTTTACCCTTTATTCATCGGCATCCCAGCTGACGGAATGAAATAATAATGTTCAAAATGAGGAAATCTATACCGCTAATAATAATCGTGCTGTTGGCTTTATCCACCTCAGTATTTGCACAAACGAAGAAAGTTAGTGTAAACGTGAAGGATTTAAGCTTTCCTGAATTTTTTGAAGAAATCAGAAAGCAGACAGATTACAGTTTTTTCTTTAACGATAAGAAAATAGCTGAATTGGATCGCATTACCATTTCAAAGTCAGATATAACGGTCAAAGAACTACTTACGATTGTGCTGAGACCTACTACAATGACATACAAAATGGTCGATGGTGTTATTGTAATAGTTGACCGGGAGCCTGTCAATCAAACTGTTTCAGTAAATGGAACAGTTATAGAAAAAGAGTCAGGTGATCCGCTTCCAGGAGTTAATATCAGAATAAAGGGAAGCGTTTTAGGAACAGTAACAGATTTGGATGGGAACTTTCATATCAACTTGCCAGGTACATTGGCAAGTGGAAGTACCCATCCAATTCTTGTTTTTTCCTTTATGGGTTATGCTGCCCAAGAGGTAGAAATCGATAGCCAGGAAAGGGTTTATGTTGCTTTGGAGTCAGAGTCCATGGATATAGATGAGTTTGTGGTGACAGGTTATCAGATCATTGATAAAACTGAATTGACCAGCTCCATCGCTTCAGTGACTGCCGAGGATTTGGATATCGTGCCTGCTATCACGGTGGATCGTATGCTTGAAGGAAAGGCTCCGGGCCTTATGGTAAATAATATCAGTTCCACTCCGGGAGCAGCAGCTAAAGTACGTGTAAGAGGGGGAAGTACTTTTACAGGAAATCAAAGCCCACTTTGGGTAGTGGATGGTATTATCTACAGTGATCCTGTTCCTTTGAGTGCAAGTGATATCAATAGCTTTGACAATGTCAATATCATTGGAAATGCTTTGACAGGAATCAATCCATCTGATATTGCAAAAATTGACATTTTGAAAGATGCATCCGCTACAGCAATCTATGGTACCCAAGCAGCAAATGGCGTGATTGTGATTACCACAAAGCGAGGTGAAAAAGGTGCTCCATCTCTGAATTATTCTGGTGGATATAGTTTTACACAAGCTCCTCATTACAGCAATTTCAATCTGATGAATTCTTTGGAGAGAATCGATGTCTCCAGAGAAATGTATGAAAGAAATTTGGGCTACTCTGGTTCCTATGAAAACGTAGATCGTCTCGGATATGAGGGGGCATTGATCAACTTGTGGGATGGTACTTATACTTACCAAGAGTTTCAGGATAGAGTAGGGTATTTGGAGACTTTGAATAGTGACTGGTTTGGTGAACTTTTTAGAAACTCTTTTAGCCAGAAACACTCAGTAAGTGCATCTGGGGGTAGTGAAAGTGCACGCTATTATTTCTCTCTAGGATATGATAATCAACAAGGTGCAGAGCAAAATGTCGGATTGAAGCGAATTACAGCCAGATCCAATTTGGATCTAGACCTTCGCGATAATGTGGTTTTGTCTTTCAGAATGAATGGTTCGGTTCAGGAAGGAAGTTATAATCATAGCTCTATAAACTCCTTTAATACTGCTTATTACACGAGTAGAACTGTTCCTATTTATGATGAAAATGGAGAATATTTCTACCAAAGTCAGGTAATTCTGGGATCCAATGATGATCAGATTTATGGCAGATACAATGTGCTCAATGAAATAGCCAATTCAGAGCAAAATATTACAAATAAGGACTTTTCCATTGTAGCATCATTAAGATGGGAGTTTTTGGAAAACTTCCGATTTACAAGTCAGGCGAGTTTTAGAAACACTACAAATTTGACTGAAGAATGGATCACTGAAGATGCATTCTACACAGCTAAGTTGAGATCTTATGATGCCTTTGAAGATTTGGTTCAAAGACAGGTAGATAACAATTCCATGGTGCCATTCGGGGGAGTTTACAACGGAGGAATGGTTAATCAAGATTACTACTCCATTACCAATCAGCTTAATTATAATAAATCCATCAACAATAGACATGTCATCAATGTCAATTTGGGTCAAGAAGCCCGCTCTACGAAATATTGGGGAGCTACCGGGTTTACAGTTCCGGGTTACAACCATTTCCAAGGTAGAGGCTTTGTAGCTTTACCTGCTCCTTCTTTCACAGTTGATGACAATAGCAATACTGTATTGAATTTCGCAGATTATAATTATGATGCGATGATCAATTGGTTGACTACAAGAGGAAATCTTAATGTCTATCCTAAAATTACTGACAGAACCATAAATAACCTTTCTGTATTCGGGATTTTCAATTACATCTACGACAATCGCTACATCTTTAATTTTAACTTAAGAAGCGACGGTTCGAATACCTTTGGTCAATACGAAAGATATAAATTCAAGCCTACATGGTCTGTTTCTACCCGTTGGAATATTCACAATGAAGCCTTCTGGAATCGAAATAATATCTTCGATGAATTGGCTTTCAGAGCTTCCTATGGTGTAAGAGGAACTATGCCAGGCTCGAGCCCATATTTGATCATTACCAATTATGGGAAGAATAATGCTACCTACTATCCTGAAAACACATCGTTTTTATCGGAGTTTCCAAATGCAAATCTTCGGTGGGAAAAGACTCAGACAACTGATTTTGGATTGAATTACAGTTTGTTGGGTGGAAGAATTAGTGGTGCATTTGATTACTCCTACTCTAGAAGTACTGACTTGCTTCAAGGCAGACCAGTTTCCTTGGTGAATGGTACTGCGGTGCAGATGTATAATTCTGGAAGTAAAGATGTCAGCAGCTATGAATTCATGGTTCAGACGATCAATGTGAAGAGAGGAAAGTTTGCTTGGAGTACCCATTTGAACTTCTCCTATGATCGCGATAGAGTATTGCAAGGTTTTGAGGATGGAGCTGAGCGTAACCTAACGATTTATAATTATTTGCAGGGTAATATTTACCGTGAAGGATTCCCTACCAACGGATTCTTTTCCTACCAATTTGACGGCTTGACTGAAGAAGGCCTTCCTACATTCAAACATTTGGATGAAGGAGATATGACTGCCGAAGAGCAATTGCAAGCTGCATTGACTTATGAGGGAAGCAGAGTGCCACTTTATTATGGTGGGTTTGGGACTCAATTCCGAATGGGCAATTTCAGATTGGCAGCCAATTTCACCTATAAGCTAGGGTACAAGACCAGATTGTTGAATTTGTTCAATGGAAATCAAAATCTTCCCTTGCCATATGAAAATATGCACAGTGATTTCAATGACAGATGGAGAAATCCTGGTGATGAGTTGACTACCGATATCCCTGCACTTACAAATCACAACATGGCTTTCAGTTCTAGTACAGCAGCTGATGGCTATAGCAGAATATATGTGAGCAATTATGGAACGGTAGTTCCAGAAGGAACGAATGCCTGGTGGATGTATGACTATAGCGATGCAAGAGTGGTGAAAGCTGACCATATCAGATTCCAGACTTTGACCTTGTCCTATAATGTACCAAACCATGTCATCAATAAAGCCGGAATTAGTAATCTAACTCTTGGTCTTCAGGGCAGTAACATCGCTGTTTGGTCCTTTGATAAGAGGTTGAATGGTCAAGATCCAGAGCAAGTTTCTGGTATAGGTTTACCAAGTGTGCCTAGCTATAGTTTCAGTATAAACATGGGATTCTAAAAGAAGAGAAAAATGAAAAAGTTATCATATATACTATTCCTTTTACCTTTTTTGAGCTGTAATGGCTTTTTGGATGAAGTGGACCAAGATAAATTGGTTCCCGAAAAAAATGACCATTTCTCCGCTTTGATGCTACAGGAGTTTAATGCTACCTATCCGATTTTTAGGTCCATTGATCATATGACTGACAATGTCGTTGAGGATCCAAGCGCTTTAACTTCCAGAAAGTTTGATTTGAAAACCACCTATACCTGGCAGCGAGAAATAGAGCTGGATGAGTACGGGAATCGTATCAACAACATCAATTATTCCTGGGAGAAAATGTACGAGGATATTGCCATCGCCAACTATGTCATTGAGCTGGTAGACGAGGCCATCGGTACCCAAGAAGAAAATGACTATACCAAGGGAGAAGCTTATTTCATCAGAGGTTTATCTTATTTCAACTTGTTGAATCTTTATGGGCAACCATTCAATCCCGGAACTGCTATTACGGATTTGGGAGTACCATTGAGAGATGATATTGGTGTAGAAGTCACATACCAAAGAAACACAGTTGCTGAAGGCTACGCCCATATAGAATCAGACTTGCTTTTGGCTAAAGAACTGATTGCTCAAAGTGGTGTTTCGAAAAGCATTTGGCACCCAACAGTTGCTGCAGTTGACTTGCTATTGTCTCGAGTGATGCTTTACCAGCAAAAATGGGATGAGGCGGTCTATTATGCATCTGAAGTGATCGACCAAGGAGTACTTTCCAAAGTAAGCGCAAACTCTCCTTTTGTTACTGCAGACAATCAAGAGATTCTTTATTCTTACTATACAACGTCTCCCATTTTCAATCTGTATTCCTCTGGAACGGATTTGACATCGGTTGCCTTCTTTGTCAACAAAGAATTGATCAATTCATACGACGATAAAGACCTGCGAAAATCTGCATTTTTCATCGCTGTGGATGACGGTACAGGGAAGTACAACTATAGGACTAAAAAATATCAGAGAGATCTTTATACAAGTTTGGGCTTTGCCAACCTAAGGGTAGCAGAAGCTTACCTAAATAGGGCTGAGGCTTATGCTAATCTAGGTCAGATTCAAAATTCAGTCTCAGATATTCAGACTCTTCATCGCACCCGATATACAGATATTTCGGAAGTGGTTTATCCCACTAGTGCTGATGAATTGATTTCCTTTTTGTTCGCTGAAAGAAGAAAAGAATTGTGCTTTGAGGATCATCACAGGTGGTTTGATCTGAGGAGAATGGAAACTCAACCAGAGATCAGCCACGTGTTTACGCTGATTGATGACAACAATGAAAAGTTGGGAACAGAGACTTTTACCCTGCTTCCAAATGATTACAACTATACTCTTCCTATTCCTTTGAAGGAAAGGCAAAACAATCCTTTGATCAGGAATAATGAGAGATATGAAAAAATCCCTGAAATCAACTAACAAGTAGGATTCCCAAGCAGGGATTATTGATGATTCAAAAGACTTTATCATGAAAAACACCATAACTATTTGCCTTGTCCTCATTTCACTTTTGGCAGTGAGCTGTGTTAGTGAGGATACTTTAACCCCTTCCTTGAAAGATGAGGATAGAATCGGTTCCCAGATCGATTTGTCAAATCCTGTAATCAGTCGTCTTTATGAAGACTTTGATATGGGCCTACTTTATGAGTATCAAGATACTTTGGATTTTGCTTACATAGCTTCATCAGATGCTGCCGCAGAGGTATGGGCAAGTGTGGAAATTCCAATGATCAAAACTCTCTTTGTAGGTGATGGAGAAGTATTGGGATCTGACACAGAATATAAAGCATACGTCGAAGAAGTGGTTACCATGTTAGATACTACGGTCTTAACTTATTTCGATCCCGCTAAAAAGATTGGTTCATTAATGCCCAAAAAGGTATTGTTAAGCAGCTCAATCTATTCTGTGGGTACTATCTCAGGTGATCCAGCTCTCATCTTGGTGGAATCTGATTCTCGTTTCTCTTCTTCACCAAGAAATAATCTCCGCACGATATTCAATAGACATGCTATTGTATTCAATGTCAATAAGGAAGATGCACAAAAAGATCTTGAGGAGTATAGTCTGGATAATTTCTATATCCTATTGAGTCGAATCATGGGGATGCATAATCTATATGATGAGATTCCAGAGGCATTCTACAATGGGAAATCTTCCTATTACAATCAGGAAATGGAAGCAATCTACCGTGAGGAAAATGGGATTGCAGATGAAAAGACGGTGTATGTAGTGGACAAGGATTGGTTCTACTCTAAAGGTTTTGTAGATGCTAATTATTTCTTCAGCAGAACGGGACTTAGAACATATTACCAATATTATGATGAGGATGGAAATCGTCTGCCATCTTACATCAAACATGAAAGAGCAATTTTGCCTAGTTATTCCTTCGTAGCTGACAGGGCTGTAGATGTCAGAAGCTATATCAATGAAATGATCCATAGAGACGAATCCGAGCTTTTGGCCTTTCCGGAAAACATCCAAGAAAACATGAGATTGTTGCTGGAGACATTTGATGAATGGGGAGTGAATTTGGTGGGAATCAACCCAGATCTGGCTGTATTTCAATAATAATTTTAAAAAGAGGAAACCATGAAGAATAATTTAATACTTACCATCCTGGCTCTTTTTACGGGAATGTTGATGTTCCAATCCTGTCAGCAAGAACCGACATTTCCAGATCCTGGGTTTGAAATAGGTGATCAAAGAGTAGAAGTAAGAAGAGATACAGCTGACTTCTATGACATTACTATGAAAATGGATGTGCCCAATAGGGTGAAAACCATAGAACTGATCAATGCTTCAGATTACCAGTTGGTAGAAGAGATAGTCGGATATTCAGGTCAGACAAAATTTGATATGATCTATCAGGTGGATTTGACTCCATTTGAAAAGGATACGGTTTTGAATTACATCATCAAAGTGATTGATCAAGATCAGCGTAGTTTCAACCAAGGAATCAGATTGGATGTCAAAGGATTTTCTTTTCCTGAAATAGAATTGGTTGGGGGTAAAAACATATCAGTAGCTGCTCCCGCATATATCGTAAAGGGTCTGGTTTCTACAGGATTAAATCCATTGAAATCAGTGAAGATCTTATTTGATGATCAGGAGCAATATTCTTTTTCTGCAGCGGAAAGCGATACAGTTTTGTATGAATTGTCCATCAAAGAAGTAGTCTTTTTGGGTGAGCTACTAGACGGAGTAGATTATAGCATCGACATCGTTATCGAAGATGAAGTTGGCCAGATTTCTACGACGACTTTGACCGTAAGGAAGAGTTCAGAAATCAAAAGACCATATAGAATTCACTATAATAATAGACTTGGGAATTTGAATAAAATCCCAATCGAATACAATGAAAATGGTCAAATCACCTCATTTGATTATGTATTCCCTAATGGTAGCTATAACCACGTAGAATTCACCTACAATGATCAAAATATGGTGGATACTATGAGTTATAAAAACATTGATACTCAAGGAGAATTTGATTCGGAAAGTTTCCTATACTTCAAATATCTAGAAGGGACTCAACTACTTGAAGAAATTCAATCTCAAGATTTTGATTACGATCAGGGTAATGTTTCAGAGGGAGAGCTAAAGATTGAGGCAAGTGATTTTGTTTACGATGAGGAAGGAAAATTGCTTTCCTATTACACAGATTCACAAGTTGAAAATGTGTATTTCAGCGATCCATTTGGCCTTGGAGAAAATGTGTTCGGTGAATATTGGCAAATCTCTTCCTACATGGGAAGCAATACGTTGAGGAGACAGCATAAAACCGAATATGATCCAGTTTTGATGCCAGTATTTATGGAAGGATTACCTCCTTATTTCATGGATAAGTCCATTGTTTTGAATCTTCAAGATGATTTATTTTCAAATAAATATGTCATGACTAGGACTGTGCCATCTGATCCTAATTATGCAAGTACTTATTTGAGAGAACCTTCCTACAGCTATGAAACGGATACTGATGGGAATATCACAAAGATTACAAAGATCTTTACATCAGGAGGTTACATTTACGAAGGAAAGATAGAAACCTATTATTTCTTCTACGAATAATTGAGACTCAATAGGTGCGCCTCTCTTTAATTTTGAATAAGAAAGTAACAAGAATACTATTCGTTCTTGGCTTTGTTTCTCAGTCAATTTTAGCGCAATCTCAGGCTGAACATACTGAGTCGGTAGTAGGTAAATTGGAAAATGGATTTACCTACTACCTATTACCTGAAGAGGCGCCAGGAAAAATTTCCGTTAGGGTTCTAGCAAATACCGGTTCTTATGTAGAATCACCTTTTGAGCGAGGATTTGCTCATCTTTTGGAACATATGATTTTCAAAGGAAGCAAGAGATATCCAGGAGAAAAGTCCATTGAGGCTTTAGAGCTGATGGGTTTGCGATTTGGAAAAGAATACAATGCGGCCACTAATAAGACCGAAACCAATTATTATTTCAATATTTCTTCAGAAAATCCTAAGGAGTTAAAGAAGCTTCTAATCTGGATTAGAGAATCGATGTTTGATCTCCAAATGGAGGTAATGTCCTTTGAAAAGGAGAAGAATGTAGTGATAGAAGAAATAGGAAAGGGGAAAGGAAGCGTAAACCCCTATCTAGTTGGGACACTTTTGGAAGGTCATAATGGTCTAGGTACGCCAGAGGAAGTTGCTTCAGCCCAATTTGAAGAACTGCAGAATTTTTACAACAAATTCTACACGACAAGCCAAATGGCATTGGTTATCCAAGGAAAGGTAGACCGTAGTTTAGTAAAGAAATACATCGAGCAGGTTTTTAATTCAGTGAGAAAAACAGGCTCAGCCCCCAAGAATAAATATCCTGATATTTCTAAGCAAACAGTTATTAGAGATGATTATCAGCCAAGCAGACCTGAGAAATTTCCTCTTTTAGCCATTGCATTCAAATCTCCTGAAATTGAATTGGGAGATTATCCTTCATTCCGAAGCAAACTTGTCCGAAGTGTTTTTTGCGAAATGTTGGAAAACAGACTGGTGAACAGTTCTGGATCGATAAATAGAAAATCTACTTTGAGTCATATGAATATGATTCCAGGTACATCTATGTTCAATCTTAGGCTTTATGGAGATCAAGATATAACCTATCGGGATTTACTGATTGAATTTACAAGGGTGATTAATCAGGCCAAAGAGTATGGATTTGCAACTCAAGAAGTTGAATTCTTTTTTAATCGACGCCTAAAAACTATCCTTGATCGAAAAGAGGAACCTTTAGCTTGGAAAGATGTAAAAGAAAGCTTTTTGGAAGAAACACCTATTGTTTCCAAAACTCAAGAACTCCAATGGATGGAACAACTCCAAAAAGAGCTTCCAGAAATTGATTTTGTAGAAATGCTTGACCAAATGATGGAACTAGAAAAGACCATCTTTTTTGATGGATCATCCGATGCATTTGATACAGAATTTACAGATGAATTCATTTTAGAAAAGCTCAGAGACAGTCAAGAATCTCTTAATAAGATATTTGAATTCGTTCCCCCTCAGCAGTCATTTGTAATCAAAAGTGAACTGGAGCCTATTTTCCCTAGAGTAGAGGAGAAGAAAGCTGCAAGAATCATCCACAGGATAGAATTGGGAGATGACCTATACCTTTTGAAATATGAGAATGGAGCTTCTGTTATCGTTTATAATTCAGGTTTTGCTCCATCAGAAATCAAGCTGTTGGGTAATGGTGGGCTAAATAGGCTTCCGCTTCAAGATCGTTCTGCATTTGCAGCTTCTATTGATTTGCTGGAAGATGGTTATGGCGAATACTCTTCAGAAGAAGTGAGCCAGATGGAGCGTTCTCTTGGTATTCGTAAAAAGACCGAAATCACAGATTTTGAGTTTGAATATTCAGTGAGTGGGAAGAAAGAATTCTTGAAGGAAATGATTCAGGTATTCGTGCTATCCATCACTGAGGGAGCATTTCCCGATTCGATTGATTTTAAAAGAAAATATACTTCTAAAAAGAAGAAAGAGTCGGTGAAGGATGAAGATTATGAGTCCTTTAAGGCTAGACTTGATGGTACTTCAATCAAAAAAGGAGAGTTGCCAGATTTTAGTCCGGAGCTACTCAAAAAGTTCTATGACTACCGTCAAGAACTTGTTCAAGACCTTTCAAATTCTGTTTTCTATTTAGGGGGAGATTTACCACCAAATGTGGATGATTTAATTTCTAGCTCCATTGGTAACCTTCCCCTTTATCACAATGAACATCTTATTTCCTCCGAGCAAACGGCTGATTTAAATTGGAATTCTATTGAGACGCCAAATGAGTTCGAGTTTGATTTCAACAGAGATTTGCCTCTAGTTGAACACTACTTCGGTCAGCCTGCCCAAAAGATGAGTTTCGATGATGAATTGGTCAATGAAGGGATTGCCGAATTTGGTTTTTCTCGAATCTATGAAATCATTAGACGGAAATATGGGTATATCTATGTGATGGGAACAACAAGTTTTGTTGAAAAATACCCGAAGCCATTTAATTCTTTGAGCTTCCGATTTATGGTGGATTCTGGCAATGTCCAGAATGCTACCAAAGCAATGCAAGAGGAAGTTTTAGTCCCTATGACTGAAGGAGATATTTCCACCAAGGATTTGAGAAAGATAAAAGGGATGCTGGGAAGTAAATATGTGTTGAATTTTTATGAGCCAGAACAAATTTCCAATGACTATCTGAAATGGTACTTGAGATATGGAAATGCATTCACAATCGATGAATTGAAAAAGCAAATCGATGGTATATCTAGGAGAGATGTTAGCCGGCAAATGAAGAGTTTGGTAAGGCCGGAATTTCAGATCAAAATTCTACGGTTACCTACCTCTTGATATTACCGAATTGTTAGGCTAGGCCCTGCTACTTAAACCGTTATTCATAAAAAAATAACGGTTTTTTTTCGGTCTTGTCACTCTACTTTCATAAACGGGCGTCTTACATACGGAAACAAGGTTGCTACTATTTTGGCAACTTTTCTAATCAAGCAATTTTGTATTTAAAACCTTGAAAATGATGATGAAAAAATCACTTGGAATAGGGCTTGTTTTGCTGACACTTTTTGCTGCAAAATCTTTGGCTCAGGGAGTAGATTTCCTTCCAATTAGCTATGAAGAGGCCTTGGAAAAGGCTCAAGCAGAAGATAAACTCCTCTTTGTGGATTTTTATACAGTTTGGTGTTCTCCATGCAAACAAATGGAAAAGAAGGTTTTTCCTGAGGCGGAAGTAGGAGAATTATACAACAAGGAATTCATCAATATCAAGTTGGATGCGGAGCGTGAAGGCAAAGTGGCTGCTGAGAAATTTGAAGTGAATAGTTATCCCACTTTCCTTTTTATCAACGGGGATGGGGAAATGATTTTCAAGGATTCAGGATCTCAACCAATTGCTTCCATGATTGCTATGGGTGAAAAAGCCAATATCCTTCGAACCAGCGATATGAATCTGGTCAGTCTGCAGAAGCTATACCCTGAGAAAAAAGACAATGAGCAGTTTTTGAGATTATACATCGATAAGATAATTGAATATGGCCAAGATCCACATGAAAGTATTGAGGCTTGGTTGTCTATTCAAAAGAGTATTGAGGAGGATGATGTGGATATGATGGAGTTTTTGATGGACCATCAGCAATACCTTTTGGTAGATGGAAAAGCAGAACAAATTCTGGAAGAGAACTTTGATGAGTTTATGAGTATTGCTACCAAAATGGAAGAAAAGACGCTCAGCAGAATGAAAAATGCCATTGTGAAAAACACGAAGGAGAAGGCCTTGGAGGATCAAAATCCTGAGTTGTATCTGGCTTTCATGAAAAACTGGGAAGAACTCCCAGAAAACTTCAAAAGGAATACTGGACCTCTTGATTTCAAAATGGAATATAACGCCATGGTAGGAAATGCCGAAGAGTTCAATAAGCTGGCAGTGACGTTTATGGATAGCCTTCAAAGTCTTAAGACTGTGGAGGAAATCAAAACCGAGGATGAGGCTTTTTATCAAAATTTCAAAGAGAAGTATCTGGAAAAGCCCAGCTTAATGGGAGAGATCATGTTGAAGAATTACGAGGAAGGAAGAACTGCCAGAAGCCGAGTAAGTGAGATCAGTCGTGTTGGTAGTGAATACCTGAGACTCAATGATGGTAAGAAGGAGTCCAAGCAATTGCAGAAATGGATTGATTACGGCTACGAACTTCTTCCTGATAGTTACCTGCTCCATGATCTTCAGGCTGAATTGTTTTACAAATTTGGTGACAAGGAAAAAGCCTTGGCTTATAAGGAGATGGCCATCAATAATTGGCCGGAAAAAGATAAAATATTGAGTACGAAGCAAGATGAACTTGCCAAAATGAAGCAGGACTAAACTATGAAAGTTGTTTTAGGAATTTTATCTCTGGTATTGTTACCGATTATTGGATTTTCTCAGGGAATCACTTTTGAAAATGGAAGCTTCCAGGATGCTTTGGACAAAGCAAAAGCAGAAGAAAAGGTTTTGTTTATAGATGGTTATGCTATCTGGTGCGGGCCTTGTAAAAAAATGGACAAGACTGTCTTTCAGGAGGAAAAAGTAGGCAATTACTTTGATCAAAATTTGATTGCTTTAAAAGTTGATGTTGAACGAGGAGAAGGTCCTGAGTTAAAGAAAAGATTGAATATTGAAGGTTTGCCAGGCTATGTCTTTTTAGATGGTGAGGGGAATGTTATTTATCGTTTTTCTGCCGCCATGCCGACTGATGAATTTTTGAAGGAAGTGACTCTTGCTGTTTCCTATGCAAAAGATCCAAATAGTTTGGGAAGACTAAATGAGGTTTACGAAGAAAAAAAGAACGATGAGAACTTTTTGGCAATATATCTTGAGCAGCTTCACAAAGGGAAAAGCACTGGATACGCTGACGTTTTGGAACACTATCTAGATATTCAAAAAAGTGTCGCAGACTCTAGCCAAGCTATGGTTTTGCTTTTGGCTAAACATCATAAGGAGGTCGTTTTGGGTGGTAATGCAGATAGAATTATCGCTGAAAATCTAGGCACTGAGTCATGGAAGAAATATGTAAGAAAAGATATCAGAGAGATCTATCAGAAGCTTCCAAAAGATATGATTGTCACTACCACAGAATACGCTGTGACAAAAAATGATTCTACTTATTTGGAATTAGCCTTGAATGCAGCAGCATTGATCGGTGCCCCTTCAGATGAAGCTCAAAAGAATAGACTTTACGAGTACTTCTATTTTAAAACAGGGAATGGACCAGCTTACAAGGCTCGTGTCAGACCTGGAATCGAAGCCTATGCTAAATCCTTGGATGTTGCAGATTTAAGAGCAACCTATTTGGACTGGGAACAGAAAAAAGCCGCAGGAGACTTGGAGGCTTTGCAAGTGAGACCTTACGCAGTAAGAAAGAGTCAAGATTTGGCTGCCATGGCAAGTATGTATGCTGGTTTTGTAGAAAGTGATCTTGACAAAAAAGACATACTCCGTTGGATAGATATTGCCTATCAAATCGTACCAGGAGATGGGGAAACTTTGAATCAATACGCTGATTACGAATACCTTTTTGGAAATCAGGAAAAGGCGATTCAAATGAAACAAGAGGCCATTCAAATTTCTCAAAAAGCTGAGTCTAAAAAGGTTGAGGGGATGAAAGTTGATCTAGAAATCATGAAAGAAGGTGGCGAGTTGACATTGACTCTTTAAATACCTTCAAAAAACATATAAAATCTTCATAGAGGTTGATGGGAAAATGGGTTGCCTTTGGCTTCTCACTTTCCCTGTTTTACCAGTTTTCCAAAATTTGATTTAATGCAAAAGATTACCCTTTCGTTCTTGGTTTTAGTTTCCCTTACGGGGATATCATTTGGGCAGCAGTTCACGGATCTTTCTCAGGAAGTCCCTATGGATCCCGCCTTCCGAACAGGAGTTTTGCCAAATGGCTTAACCTATTATATCAGAGAGAATAAGGAATCCGAAGGAAGAGCTAGTTTCTATATTTATCAGAATGTAGGTGCAGTCTTGGAGCATGATAATCAAAATGGACTCGCTCACTTTTTGGAGCATATGGCTTTCAATGGCACCCAAACTTTTCCTGGTAAAAGCATGCTAAATATGCTAGAGCGTCACGGGGTCCAATTTGGAAAAGATATCAATGCCTATACCTCAACCAACGAAACAGTTTACAACATTAGTAGGGTCCCTACCGAAAATGCTGCTTTGGTGGATTCTTGTTTGATGGTTTTGAGAGATTGGAGTAATGAACTTTCTCTTGAGGAAGAAGAAATAGATGCTGAAAGAGGAGTGATCACTGAAGAGTGGAGGTCCAGATACAATGTTGGATACAGAATCGGAGAACAGGTAGATGAAGCAAAATATAATGGGACCATATATGCATATCGCAATGTGATAGGCGATATGGAAGTGGTGAAAAACTTTGAATACCAGGCATTAAAGGATTTCTACCATGATTGGTATCGGACTGATCTTCAGGCTATATCTGTGATCGGTGATATTGATGTAGATGCAGTAGAAGATCGAATTGTAGAAATGTTTTCGGCGATTCCTGCTGTTAAAAATCCAAAAGAGAGACCTTTTATTGTCATTCCAGATCACAAGGAACCAAAATATGCGGTAGCAACTGATAAGGAAGTAGAAAACCAGAGTGTTTCACTTCGGATTAGATATGAAAACCCTTCAGATAACACGATTGGTGGTCTAAAGGAGTCTTACATTGCGAGCTTTTTCAACGCCTTGATAAGAGCTCGAATTAGAGAACTTATTGTAAAAGGAGATGCGCCATTTTTAGGTGGCTCCTTATCGAGTTCCTCATTGGTCAAAGGCTATGGAATTTATAGTGTCACAGCTACCTCCAAGGTCGGAGAATTGAATGCTGCTTTTGAAGGTATTTATACTGAACTACAAAGAGTCCTTCAACATGGTTTTACTGAAGGGGAATTGGAACGATTGAAAACCAATACCTTGGTTTCTGCTGAAAATCGATACAATAGGAGAGATAAAATTACCAATGACTCCTATGCCAATTCATTGAAAAGAACATACCTCGATGGTATTTCTGTGCCAGATGCTGATTTTTCCTATGATTTTGTAAAAGAGGTTGTTGCAGGGATTACGGTAGAGGAGGTTAGTCAGTTTGCCACTAATTTCTTGAAAAAGGAAAATAGAGTGTTTACGATCGTTTCTCCTGAAAATCAAGAAAATGAAGTTCCTACATTAACTGAATTGGAAGAGATCCTTGCGAAAGTAAATAGGCAAGAACTCTCAGCCTATGAGGATGATGTTCCGGACCAAAAAGAATTGATTTCCGATATGCCAAAGCCTGGTGAGATTTTGAATATCAAGCAGTTGGAAGACTTTGGTGCCGAAGAATGGACTTTGAGCAATGGTGCAAAGGTTGTTTTTAAACATGCTGATTATCAAAAAGATGTAGTTGGTATTGAAGCTGTTAGCGTAGGAGGGTCTTCACTTTATGAACCCAAGGATCTTCCATCTGTCAAAGGAGCTGATGTATTTGTAAATAGTTTCGGTATTGGAGATTTTGATGAGGATAGCTTCAAAAAAATAATGACTGGTAAAACAGCAAATAGTGGCTTTAACATCAGTGATACATACGAGTCAGTTTCAGGGTCTGCTGTAAGCAAGGATATTGAAACGATGCTTCAGTTGATTTATCTGAGGTTTGAAGCACCACGGTTTGATAAAGAGCGATTTGATGTGCTGATGAAAAAGCGCTATGAAGCCCTCGAAAACCAAGTCGAAACTGCCAATAGTATTCAACAGGATACTTTGGGACATATTTTGGCCAATGGTAATCCGAGAGCCATCAAATATGACAAAGATTACCTAGATCAAATAGACTTCGACAGGATCAAAGAGATCTATTTAGATAGATTCAGCGATGCTAGTGATTTCACTTTCTTCATCGTCGGAGATATAGATAAAGAAGAATTGAAACCTTTGGTAGAACAGTACATAGGAAGCATCCATGATATTGATAGAACCGAAGATTGGATTGATCATGACGATTTTTCACCCAAAGGAGAAAACCAATTCCGAATTGGCATTCCTATGGTCGAGCCAAAAGGAACCGTTTATATCAAAATGAAAAATGATTTGAAATATTCAAGGGAGCAGGTTGTTTATCACTCCATTTTGGGTTCGATTTTGAAATTAAGATATACCGAAAGTATTCGCGAAAAAGAGGGTGGAACTTATGGTGTGAGTGTTAGAACAGATTCAGATCGAATTCCAAGAAATGGCCAAACCTTGAATATTTCATTTCAATGTGACCCAGAAAATACCGATGCATTGAAGAGAATTGTCTATGACGAAATAGAAAAAGTTAAAGAAGGTGTTTCTGAGGAGGATTTGAAGAAGGTTGTCTTCAATATCAAAAAAAATACAGAGGACCGAATGGAGAACAATAGTTATTGGCTAAGAGCTCTCAAGTCTTTTTATCAGTTCAATGAAGACATTACCAGTTCTGCATATCTAGACGATATCCTAGACAAAGTCAGCTCAAAAGATATTCAGAATTATGCAAAGAAATTCTTCAAACGTCCAAATATTGTTGATGTGATTTTCTACCCAGAAGGAACTGAAGATAAGACTGTTGCTGAAAAAGATTGAAGAGTTTTCTCATACCTATTAAAGCCAAAAAAGGGGGGGATTTGCTCAAATGAATTCCCCTTTTAAATCAAATTCTACTCTTATAATAAAATATAATGAATGATACAGTTGAATTACCAGAAGTGAAGGAATGTCTTCCTTGTTTGAAAGTTTCTGAATTATGGTCTTTGGTAGGCAATACACCTATGATTGAGCTGAATTACAAGTATCAGGAAAGGGTAGGGAGCATTTTTGTTAAATGTGAGCATTACAATCTTACTGGAAGTATCAAGGATAGAATGGCTCTATATACCATTCAAAGAGCTTACGAAACTGGTAAAATCAAACCGGGGGATACCATCGTTGAAGCTACATCTGGAAATACAGGGATTGCATTTGCGGCGATTGGTCGAAGCATGGGACATCCTGTGAAGATCATTATGCCCAATTGGTTGAGTAAAGAGCGCGTGGACATTATCCGTTCTTTGGGAGCTGAAATCATTTTGGTTAGTAAAGAAGAAGGTGGCTTTTTAAGAAGTATTGCAATGGCCGAGGAGATGGGAGCAGCGGATCCTAATGTTTTTCTTCCTCGACAATTTGATAACAACTTCAACCTGGAAGCTCATCAGAAGACCACCGCTCCTGAGATCATCGACCAACTCAATCATGTTGGAAAGAAAGTCGACGCTTTCGTAGCCGGTGTAGGTACAGGAGGTACTGTTTGTGGAGTTGGAAAATATTTGAAAGCTGTCAATCCAAGAATAAAAGTACATCCTATGGAGCCAGCCGAGTCTCCAACTTTGACAACAGGCTACAAAGTAGGAAGCCATAGAATTCAGGGGATCTCTGATGAATTCATCCCCAGCATTGTGAAGCTGGATCAATTGGATGAAATAATCCAGGTAAATGATGGAGATGCCATTTTGATGGCTCAAAAATTAGCAACAAGCCTTGGACTGGCAGTAGGAATCAGTTCTGGAGCTAACCTAATCGCTGCGATCAAATTGCAGGAGATAATGGGAGTAGAGGCGAATGTCGTGACCGTTTTTGCCGATAGTAATAAAAAGTATTTGAGTACAGATTTGGTGAAAAATGAGCCTGTTAAAGATGGCTATTTAAGTTCTGAAGTTGAACTGATTGGTTTTAAGCCTATC
The DNA here is from genome assembly GCF_900148515.1 of Algoriphagus zhangzhouensis. Classification (GTDB taxonomy): domain Bacteria; phylum Bacteroidota; class Bacteroidia; order Cytophagales; family Cyclobacteriaceae; genus Algoriphagus; species Algoriphagus zhangzhouensis. Next base: position 20,314 of record NZ_FRXN01000001.1, read on the forward strand.
GCTAGATCTAAATAAGATTTTCGAAAAGATGATGCTGATGAAAAAGATTGCTCTTATCCTGTTTATGGTTTTTTTGACCCTTGCAGCAAAAGCCCAGATTCTAGAACCTGTAAGTTGGTCATCCGAAAGTAAGCCTTTGGAAAATGGCTTGGTGGAATTGATCATAACTGCCGATATAGAAAAGGGCTGGCATTTATATAGTCAGCATATGGATGAGGGAGGTCCGATTCCTACCAGTTTTTCTTTTGACAAAAATGAAGGGTTTGAGCTGATAGCTGAAGTGGAGGAAATCTCCAAGGTGACAACTGAATTTGATGAGCTTTTCGAAATGGATGTCAGCTTTTTCAGTGATCGGGCTGTGTTTAAGCAAATCATTCAGGCAAAGAATCAAACTGGAGTCGTTTCCATGATGGTAACATTTATGGTCTGTGATGATACCCAATGTCTTCCACCCAATGAGGTGGCAATGGATATCGAGTTTGAGGCCGATCTTACTAAAAGTACTCCCAAGACTACTGAGGTAAAAAAGACAGTTGAAGAGCCTGTACAAACAACTGTAAAGGTGGAAAAGGCAATTGATAAAAGCCAAGTCGAGGGTCCTGAGATTGAGAATTTACCTGTCGCTTCAGAAGAGCTTGAGGTTAATCCTTCAATATCCTCAGAGGAGAATTCAGGACATTTAGCCGATCAAAACCAAAAAGAAGAGAACCACTCGGAAGAAGAATCCTCTGTGTGGGGAATATTTATTGCTGGTTTTTTGGGAGGTTTTGCAGCGCTCTTGATGCCTTGTATTTTCCCTATGCTACCCCTGACTGTTAGCTTTTTCACCAAACAATCAGAAAATAAGGCTGCTGGGATCGGAAAGGCGATGTTTTATGGAGTTTCCATTATCGTTATTTATGTGGCTTTAGGAATGCTGATAACAGTTCTCTTCGGAGCTGACGCTTTAAATTCCCTTTCTACAAACGGGATTTTCAACTTTCTCTTCTTCTTACTATTGGTGGTATTCGCAGCATCCTTTTTTGGAGCATTTGAATTGACTTTACCTCATTCCTGGTCCAATAAGCTGGACCAAAAATCTGATAAGGAAGGGGTTTTGGGACTGTTTTTTATGGCAGCCACTCTTTCTATAGTTTCGTTTTCTTGTACAGGGCCGATCATTGGGACATTACTCGTTCAAGCAGCCAGTTCAGGTGCCTATCTGGGACCAGCAGTTGGGATGTTTGGTTTTTCCTTAGCCTTGGCTATTCCTTTTACCTTATTTGCCATATTTCCTTCTTGGATGAAATCGCTTCCAAAATCTGGTGGCTGGTTGAATAGCGTCAAGGTGGTTCTTGGCTTCTTGGAATTGGCTCTTGCTTTGAAATTCTTATCCAACGTAGATCTTGCTTACCATTGGGACCTTTTCGATAGAGAGGTGTTTTTGACCTTGTGGATTGTCATTTTTGGATTGATGGGATTGTATCTGCTTGGTAAGATCAAATTTGCACATGATAGCGAGCTTACATATCTCTCAGTGCCTCGAACTTTCTTGAGTATCATAGTTCTTGCATTTACAATTTACATGGTACCTGGCCTTTGGGGAGCTCCTTTGAAAGCGATTTCCGCCTTTCTTCCTCCTCAACATACCCAAGATTTTGATTTGTATACTTCTTCATTTGGGTCAGGTATCAGTTCTGTGAATCAGGAGAAAGAGCCAAGAAAGTATGCTGACCTATTTCATGCTCCTTTGAATTTGAATCCATTTTTCGATTATGAAGAAGGGATAGCTTATGCCGCTAAAGTAAAAAAGCCGGTCTTGATTGATTTTACAGGGCATGCATGTGTCAACTGCCGTAAGATGGAAGCCAATGTTTGGTCAGATCCGAAAGTATTAAAGACTTTGATGGAAGATTATGTTTTGATTCAGCTTTACGTTGATGACAAAACTGAATTGCCAGAATCAGAATGGAAAGTCTCTGAATTTAGTGGAAAGACCATTAAAACAATTGGGGCCAAATGGTCGGATTTTCAGGCTGCAAATTTCAACTCCAATTCACAACCCTATTATGTAGTCCTAGGTGATGAGGATACTCCATTGATCAAACCAGTAGGTGCGATTTACGATTTGGATAAATACCATAATTACTTATTGGAAGGCCTTAAATCCTTTAATGAATAAAGAATGAAAAGCATTTTAAATAAAACAGTCCTAGTTGTATTATTCTGCATTCTGGCATTTTCAGTTCAGGCGCAGCGATATAAAAATAATATCAGCGATTATAAGGTTCCTTTGATGAGTGGGTCGTCTAAATTGATCGAATCAGGTGCAAAATTGCTGACTGCAGATTCATTGCAGCCTTATTTTAAAGCAAAAGGCTATTCTCCTGTAAATATCGAACTGGGGACGATGGAAATTACACCTTTAAGCCCAGGTGAAATCTACAGGAAAGTTTCCGAAGCTACAGTCATCGTTTCTTCAGCAGGAAAGTGTAATGAAATCAATGATCAAGGGAAAGTTTGTGATCGGATTCATATCTATCCAGCATCGGGCTATATTATTTCTTCTGAAGGGATAGTCGTGACCAATTACCATGTGGCAAATGGATATGTAACGAAGTACAATAAAGATTCCAGAGATGCTTGGGTTGTAATGCTCAAGGACGGGACAGTTTTGCCTGTAGTAGAGCTATTAAGTGCCGATAAAGCAAATGATTTGGCAATTTTGAAAATCGATACACAGGGACTTGAATTACCTTATCTTAACATTGCAACAAAAGATGCTGAGATTGGTGATCCAGTATTTATTGTCAGTCATCCAAAAGGGTACTTTTATTCTTTTTCATCAGGAATGGTGACAGATAAATTCAGTGAAATCAAAGCAGGACAATACAGAAACACCATGGCTATTTCTGCTGATTTTGCTGCTGGATCCAGTGGTGCGGCCATCATTGATCAATTTGGAAATGTGATCGGAACTGTGACTTATACCAAAACTTTACAACACTCTGATGATGTATCAAAAACCCAAATGGTTTTGAAGGCGACAATTCCCTCAGCGGCCCTTCTAAAATTAATCCAGGAAGGAAATTGAGCTGGAATTAAGGATATAAAAAAAGGGAGTCGCTTTGGCTCCCTTTTTCGTTTTTAGGTAAAAACAAAAGGTTGAGGAGTAAAGCACAAAATGAAAATCAAAATTGCTAGCCAACCAATCCATTGTCTTTTTGTATCTAATTTTCTAAAGCCGGAAACTTCAGGGTGCCTGATCCCCATGACTCTTCCTAATAAAAACCCAAAGAATAACCAACCTTGATAGCCCTCAATGCTTGGAATTAGGAATGCAATTAAGTATTGAACTGCTCCCATGCAAAGGATAAGTGTAATTCTGGTTTGAAGTGGTAACCCCGACCTTTGATAGCAGATAAATAGAAAGCCTAGGTACAATGGTAATCGCAGTACCAGATCTTCATAGGGCATAAAAGGGCTAATCATCCCTAATCCTGCGTAAAATATAAATGCAGTATACACGACAAATGAAATCTGTCGATGGTGCTTTGGGAACAATCCAAACACTACATGTCCTCCATCTAATTGTCCGATCGGTAAAAGGTTCAAGGCCGTAAAAAAGAGGGCGAAATAGCCCGCAAATAGGAAAGGGTAGTGGATTACCTCATCCATGGCAGGGAGTCGCTCAGGGTCTGCGAAAACTTCTCCTAAACCCCAGAATAACAGATTGTCTCCTAAGGCAAAGTTTAAAACTTCCTCTCCATAGCCTTCGAAATTGGGATCGGCATATTCTGGATGGATTTCATAGATATAGTCAGCAGGAGGCAAGGTTGAAAATCCATAAATCAATACCCCTAAGGCTATGATAAATCCTGCTAGAGGTCCAGCTACGCCAATATCAAAAAACTTTTTTCGGGAATTAACAAAGCCTTTCATCCGAATCACCGCTCCGAATGTTCCAATGGAAGGTACACCAATAAACCCAAACCAAGCAGGTATAAAAAAGGGCAGGGAGCATTTTACCTTATGGTAAATGGAGGTAAACAAATGTCCCAATTCATGAATCAAAAGAATACCTATGAAAGGGATAGAAAAGGCTAAAGATTTGGTGAAATATTCCCAAGTAAGTGCACTGTCTCCTTCTCCTAAAACAGATTTGCCATATACCCATTCTCCACCTGCCAAAGTGGTCGCGATGAGTGTGAGAATGAATAGGGATCCGTGTTTAAGGTATTCTTTGCTACTGTACATCCTTTAGATAATCAAAGATGATTTCTGGTCCGGTAACATGGATGGCTTGAATTCCTATTTCATTTGCGGCAGCTACATTTGGAGCCAAATCATCAAAGAATACCACTCTTTCAGGTGAAGTACCCAAATCGGTAAGCATTTTCTCATAGATCTCAGGCTGTGGCTTAGACAGTCCCATCTCATGGCTCAAAAAGACCCAGTCGAAAACAGGATCGAAATTTTGCAATCCATGGTCTCTCCAAAGGATGCTATTGACTGCATGAATATGGATCATATTGGTATTGCTCAAAACTCCAACCTGATAATGCTCTCTTACTCGCTTCACCAGCTCCAGTCTTTCAGCAGGGATTTTTCCCAGCAGGGAGTTCCAAAGGAAATCAACATGCTCATCTTCCCATTCCTGACCAAAATATGCGTTCACTTCTTGACGAAAAGTCAAAGAATCTATCTTTCCTTTTTCGTAATTGTGATGAAATTCAGTTTTATAAAAATCCTCCAATAAGTGGTGGTGGGAGGATGGAAGTTCCTGACGGATAAGCTCTAAGGACCTTTGGTAATCTATGTCAACAATGACATTTCCTAAATCAAATATTAAAAAGTCCGCATCAGGTGTTTTTTTCATTCGAAAGATTGGTTGTTAATATCCTTTCAAATATGTAACATTGCACTCCCAAAACCAAGGTATTTCGAAAATAGGAAGGTTTTTGAAGCGGTTTTGAGGATTTTAAATTGATATTCAAACTTCATTATTGGATATAAAAATTGATAATCTTGGGCCTATAGCTCATCCCGATAACTATCGAGGAGGTTAGACTTCTGACACTTTTCGAATATTATTGAAATGAGAATCCCAAGTGAAAATATTGGGCCTATAGCTCAGTTGGTTAGAGCTTCTGACTCATAATCAGGAGGTCGCTGGTTCGAGCCCAGCTGGGCCCACATCTAAAAGAGTTGCGCGTTTGTGTGACTCTTTTTTTGTTTTATCCATTTTGATTTCAGCAGATTCCAGTTGGTGCAATTACCTTGTCTACTTTTCTCCAAAGTTTTGGAAGAAAGGAGGTCGCTGCCCCGATAGCTATCGCGGGCGAGCCCAGCTGGGCCCACATCTAAAAGAGTTGCGCGTTTGTGTGACTCTTTTTTTTTATCCCAAATAAAAAAGGCGCCTTCAAAGCGCCTACATATTTTTGAGTATTTGAAAACTTATAGTTCTCTAAAAGCTAAAATTCCTCCTGGAACATTTCTAACCTTTGAGAATCCCTTGCTTTCCAAGAATTTCTTGGCGTTTCCACTTCTTGCACCGCTTCTGCAGTGAACTACGATCTCTTGGTCTTTATAAGCCTCCAATTCATCCAACTGATGAGGTAAATTAGCTAATGGGATGTTTTTTGCTCCCAAATTGTCATCGTCATATTCCCATTCTTCTCTTACATCAAGAAAAAAGAATTTTTCATTGTTATCAAGTCTTTCCTTGAGCTCTTTTACGGTGATATCTTCCATGGCGCTATACTATTTTACTAAAATTCTAAATGACTGAGGTCCATCCTTTGTTATTAGATTAATAACATAGATTCCAGACTTTTGTCCTATAAAGTTAAGGAATTCTCTTTTGTCCATTGCTTCTCTTTCAAGGAAAATCTCCCTTCCAAAGGAATCATATACTCTCAGGTCTGAATATTCTCCTTCGATGGTCAGTTGAGTTTCGACAGGATTAGGATAATACTTGAAATTTGATCCAGTTTCTTCACTCTGTTCAAAAGGTGCAGCTATGCTGACATGAGGTCTAATCATCAGGGATCCTAAAACCTCTTCATTTTGAGCCCAAGCTCCAGCAACATTGTAATAAATCTTGTCAGCCTGATTATTGGTCTTGTCCAATCCGACATGGATAAAATCACTTGAATACTGTGCAAATCCAATGTAAAACTCTCCAATAACCCTCAAGTTGGTGTCCAAAGAGAAATAGAGTAGATCTTCACCTTCCTCTTTTAGAGGGATGAGTTCTTCTCTAGCAAAGATTGGTTCCTTGCTCAAGTCTTGCCAAACCAAAATATCTATTGGGAGATCAACTTGATTGGGGTTGGTAAAATTGATGGAAATCCCTTTTAAAAAAACTTCTTGATCAACTTCATATTTTACAGCCAAGCGACCCGCTTTTTGATTGATTCCAGCTGCATAATCTGCACTTCCATGATCATAAGCAAAGTAATCACGAATTGGAATTTGGGTTCTAACGGTATCATTTATTTTAAAATCTACCTGATCGTAAAAAGTACTATCTTCGGCAGAAACGGTATAAAAGTTCTTATCACCGGTAGTTAAATAAGTGATTACTTCTAGGTCTGTTTCTGTTTTTATCGATGGAATTTCATCGATTTCTCTGCTTTCAAAAACTCTTCTTTCCAAAGCGTTTGGAACTGGATTAAAAGGAGTGTTGAGGTTGATGGATGTGCTTGTGCCATTTGTTTGATCCAAAACAGCTATGGAATATTCCATGGCTCTAAATCTATTTTCGAGATTGTAGAATTCGTTTTGAACTGTTGAAAAATCACTTGAGGAGTAATCTCCAATCAATTCCGCTGGAACAGCTGCATAAGAACCTATTTGAAAATAGTTGAATTGAGTCAATGCCCGATCTAGGTAATAGATAGAGGATTCATTTCTTCCTGTATTGAGGAAAATATAATCGACCAACCAAGAATCAAATGGTCCTGATAGTCTCCCCATATTTACAAATCGAAATTGAAAAGCCTCATGCTGGTAGGATGAACCAACTTGTAGTATTTCTTGAGTAAAAACTTCTGGGTCCCTGTCAGCTCCTCCATTTACATCCCACACAGTTTCCCATTGGCCGGAGGCGTTTAAAAACTGAACGGTCAGCCGATCATTTTCATCAGGCCTTTCGGCTTTTCCTCCAGCTTGCCAGAAAAAGCTTAAATAAAGACTTGCAGATTCTGAAGCGCTTAATCCAGAAAGATCAAATGGTTTGGAGGTCAAATAATCTCCCGCTCCCTGATCTCTGACTTGTCTAGAGTAGGGGGTGCCATCTGCATCAACTCCATCTAAAAGAATTACTCCAAAGGAAGGTGCTGAATTACCAATGCTAGAACTGAAAGTGGAGCCTTCAAAATCCCAAGAAAGCGTGTCCATTCCTTGGCTGAAATCATCCCAGAAGGGCAAAGTCAAGTAATTGGCTACCTTGGCATTTACCGGATAGACCGAAGTGTTTTTTTTATATTTAGTCTGAGGAACAGGAGCGAATTGAACAAACTGAGCCTTTGCTATTCCTGAAAAAATCAAGAATAGGATTAACAGGCCATACTTTTGGGTTTTTGCTCCCATCTAATTATTTAAAAATCTCTTTCACCGGAAATCCAAAGATCGATGATTTCTCCGGTTTTTACTTGCATATTGGCCTCAGGAGTTTGCTTAAAAACGTATCCTGTTGGAATCGTGTCATTTTTTGAATAATTCTTTTGACCTAAACGCAAACCTGAGCCTAAAATTAAAAATTCAGCATCAGTTTCATCCATTCCCACGAAATTGGGAACGCTAAGTATTTGATTTCCCAATCCATCTCCTACTACCAAATCGATTTTTGCACCTTTGGGTACTTCAAACCCTTCATTGATACTTACCCCACGATATCTTTGTTCCAAAACTACGTTGATTCCGATATCTGGAACATAAATTATCTCTCCTCTCTCCAATCCCATATTTGCCAAAGTCTCTTGAACATTTTTCAAAAGCATATTAACAAGATTGGGCATTTTGATCAAAGGTGCATTTCGAGCATTTAATGTCAAATAAATTTTTCTTCCACTTTTTACTTGCTCTTCAGCGGCTGGGATTTGCTTCAATACCGCCAAAGCTTTTTCATCTGTACTAAATCCGGAATCCAAAGAAACCTCATACTTAAGCCCAGAATTGTCAAGAATGTCAATACTTTCGTCAAAAGTATATCCCGAAAGATCAGGCACTGAGACTGTTTCACCATGATTGGTATACATGGGGAGGTAAAGCTGAAGGAATAGAAAGCCAAGCAAAAATGATAATGCAAGGATTACGATAATATTGATTATTACTTTTTTCAAAGAGTAAGAAAAGCCGCTCATGAATGAAATTTACAATTGCTAAAGATAATCGGGAATTTTAAACCCCACAAAGATTTAGGGGCTCGCATTGGGTGCTGGGCAAAAAACAAGCCGAAGTGTTTGTCTTCGGCTCATTTGTTTAGTTTATGATCAATTTTTTTGTTTCGCTGATCGAATTACTTGTGATCCTGACAATATAAAGACCTGGAGGGAAAATCTCCCTACTGAAGGAGTATGTCTGGTTCAATGTTTCTGGATATTCCACTTCATGAAGTACTGCACCATTTGTTGAAACTATCTGGATGGTGACATCTTCGTAAGCTGGAAGGTTGAAAGCAATATTAAAGAAATCTGTTGCTGGATTAGGGTACAAGATTGCCATGCCATCTCCAGGGATTACTGGGTCTGGGTTGGCAGTCAAAAACAACTCGACATTGTCCAGATAAATAGGGGAGTTGCTTCCATTTGCTACTTCTAAGACAAAGGCAATTCTAACAGAATCGAATTCGGTTGTGGTAATGTTGGTTAAGTCAATGTAATTTCTTTCAAAGTCTTCTACATTATTCGGACTTGGTGAACCAGAACCTACTGTACTAATTGAAGATCCTGACGCCTCCCATAAAATCAAATAATTAGCTCCACCATCTGGGCTTGCCAAAACTTTGAAGGAAGTGTTGGAAGCCATGCTTCCAGCTGCCAAATCAAAGAATATAGAGGCTTGGGTTTTATCAGAAAGGTCAAACATCGATGATCCCAGCCAATAACTCATTCCACCTTCAGGTTCTAAGACCCCAGAAACGTTTTCATTTGCTGAACCTGTTGCAATAACTTCCCATGCAGGCTGATCTTCTTGAGGATTGACTGTAGCCCAAGGTTCTAAAGAAGTAGATTGATTGAAGTTTTGCCTCCAAGGAACGAGAGCAGTTTCATTATTGACTACAACATACCGGGAAAGCTCACTTGTATTCCCACCATTTTGGTCAAAGTTTGGAAGTGAGATCTCGAATTCCAATTTGTTTTTGCCTTCTACTGTAGTGTTATCACCTGTAAGGTTTACACTTTGGCCAGGGGAAATGGATGATCCACTAGCTAAAAACTGCTGAGCAGTCCCGTTATTGGTTGATTTGGTAAAGACAAACTGAGTAACAGGTAAATTCCCAGTGTTTGTGATTGAAAGAATCTCAGTATCGATATTATCACTTGCGATAGGGAAAGGAGACATCAATTCATCTATTCTTATGTTGTAATTGTACTCCTCTTCCTCTAAAATTCGGATGTTTTTTAGGAAGATATTATTCCCGTATGAGTTTACAGTGATGAATGCCACTCGGACCTGTCCCAAATCTGCAAAAGCACTCAAGTTCACCAATTCGGTTCGGAACTGATCAGATCCAGATGGAATGAATTCATCCAAGGTAGGTGTGTCTGTTTGTAATGACGATCCAGACTTGCTATAAGTGGCATTGGCAAAGTCAAACGTATTCCCACAATCAGCAGAGATCGCTACGATCAGCTCATCTTGGAAGCCAGTTTGATTATAAGGTGCATGACCTACTTCAAAGACAACCTGCGCATTTGGATACTGGCTCAGGTCGATGATTGGAGATACAAAATAATCTAAAGCTCCTGGTGCCTCATATTCATAATGTCGAATATATAATAGGTCTTCTTCAACTCCAGAGATGGTCAAAGTGGTATCAGCCCAAGTCATGGATTCATCTGGGTTGATGGTTGACCAAGAGTTTGGAATATTACCTATATCTAATGTTAGAGGTAAAGAAACTGCTGATTGAAGAACAGGACTAGATGAAGCTAAATTGTTGGCGGCATTTTCGTCTGTACTATTATTTACTTGAATTACCTCAAATTCGATTTCATTTGTACCGGCAGCCAATGTGAAATTTTGGAAATTTAAAGTTGCTGTTTCGCCTGTTTCCAAATTCATTGAAAAAGTTCTGCTTTCAACCACAGTGCCATTTCTTCTTAAAGCGATTCTAGCTGAGGTCACATTCAAATTACCTGCATTTTTCACTTCTATAGATGGCATGATGACCGGAGAACAAACAAAATCACCCGGTTCATTGATTTTTGTTATTGCCAGGTCTCTATCTACCAAAGTAGGATCCTGTGTTGCTCTGTTGTTGATTAATGTAGTTCTTCTTGGACTGTTTTCTAAAACAACATTGAATCGTTCTACCTGCCCCAGCGTGAATAAATTCATACAGGCGTCTGGAGTGTAATCCATGAAGTTTTGGATCATGTCATTGGAACCACAACTGATTCGTGAAGGATTTGAATTACAAATGCTATTGGAGCTATCTTGATCCGGAGTATCTTCGACAAAATCGTCAACATCACAACCGCCGTCTCCCCAGATATGTCTCAAACCAAAGTAGTGTCCTACCTCGTGTGTAGCTGTTCTTCCCAGGGAAGCTGAAGAAGAATTGCCTCCTGTTCCAAAAAATCTATAATCAATCGTGACCCCATCTGTGATGGCGGCAGAAGGAGAAAAGTTTAAACCAGGTAAGTCAGAGACTGGAAAAGTTGCATAACCGATGTAAGGCTGAGTCAAAGGAACCACCCAGATATTTAAATACTCCTCAGGGTTCCATTGAGTCAATTGTCCGATTGTAACGGCATCAGTGTCCAGATAGGAGGTTTTCGGACCTTCAATCCTTACAATTCCGTCAGTAGGAAGACCATCAGGATCCTGTTTGGCTAATACAAATTCGATATTTGCGTCAGCTGCTACCGGAAGAAATTCTGCTGGAGTAAGACTTGCATCAGAATTCAGTCTTCTGAAATCCTCATTTAAGATTCTGATTTGAGCCTCAATTTGAGAAAGGGGAATATTACTTCCCGTTCCGACTGATTCTCCATTGTGAACTACATGAACCACAACTGGAATTAGTCTTACATCCTCTTGAGTTCTTAGATAGATTTGAGGATTGTTACGCCTTTCTTCAATTTTGGTGTCCAGCCAATTTTCAAAAAATTCCTCGGTTCCAAAATACCCCATTTCTTTTTCCAGCATTTCATGCAAATGAACCTGTGCACATTTTTCATTGTGCTCTTGGCTGGTTTTGGTGTCTAGAGTTGAGAACCCTTGAAACGGGGTGATTTTAAATCCTTGTGAATAGGTACTGTTATATGCAAAAATAGCTCCCATAAGGAGCATGTTGGCTTTAATGAAAAAGCTGGACCATTTTTTCATTTAGTCTATTTAATTAAGCTATAGTCAAATTTACAGCTTCTACCTTCGTGATTTCAGGTATAGCACGTTTGATGGCATCCTCTACACCTGCTTTTAACGTCATGGAAGACATTGGACAGGATCCACAAGAACCCAACATTTCGATTTTCAATACCATATCATCAGTAAGCTCAACAATTCGGACATTACCTCCATCAGCTTCCAAATAGGGCCTGATAGTGTCTAATGCGAATTCAATTTGCTCTTTTAATTCTGCTTGCATGTGTTTATGCTTTTATTTCTACTATTTCTGTTTTCTTGTCTGATGCATTTCGGATAGCTACCTGCCTTGCGACTGTTTCGGCTAATTCCATATATGCATCTTGGGTCACCCCTTTTTTCAATACTGCCGGATATCCAGTGTCCCCACTCTCTCTGATACTTTGTACAATTGGAACTTCACCTAAGAATGGAACCTCGTATTTCTCAGCTAGTTTTCTCCCACCTTCTTTGCCGAAAAGATAATATTTATTTTCTGGCAATTCCTCTGGTGTAAAGTAAGCCATATTTTCAATAACACCTAAAATAGGTACGTTAATTTGTGGCTGACGGAACATAGATAAACCTTTATTTGCATCAGCTAGGGCTACTTTTTGAGGAGTAGTCACAATCACAGCTCCTGTCACTGGAACAGTTTGGACCATAGTAAGGTGAATATCAGAGGTTCCAGGAGGAAGATCTATCAATAAGTAGTCCAATTCTCCCCAGTCCACATCAGAAATAAATTGTCTGAGTGCGGAACTTGCCATTGGTCCTCTCCAAACCACAGCTGAGTCTGTAGGAGTCAGGAAGCCGATTGACATTAACTTCACACCGTATTGTGTAACTGGAATAATAACATTTTTATCCCCTTCTTTTTTTACGGCTGGCTGTTCACCTTCTACATTGAACATTGTAGGAATAGAAGGACCAGAGATATCAGCATCGATCAAACCAACTTTTGCTCCCAATTCAGCAAGGGAAACAGCCAAATTCACAGATGTAGTAGATTTTCCAACACCACCTTTTCCTGAAGCAATTGCAATGATGTTTTTAACCTGTGGTAAAACCGGAGTAGCATCTCTTACGGTGGTGACTTGAGAAGTCATATGGATATCCCATTTGATTCCTGTACCAAAATCGCTTTCCAACTCCTCCAAACAATTGTTTTTTATAACTTCTTTCAGTGGACAAGCTGGAGTAGTCAAAACGACTTTAAAACTCACTTGATCACTTGCAATTTGAATATTTTGGATCATTCCCAAACTGACCAAATCCCTTTTTAAATCAGGATCTTGAACTTTGGAAAGGGACTTTAATATAGCTTCTTTGGTGATTTGCATGGGGGTAATTGAAATTTGGCGCAAGTTAAGGCTTAGAATCGGCTTTTAGAAACCTTCTTCAATTGCGGTCAGATTTTAACCCCATCAAATTCTAAATAGTTCTGTTTTTTGACCTTTAAATTGAGATGGAGCGTTAACTTTGTTCATAAGGAGTCACTATGGGAATCAGTAAAATCACTGCAGATAAAGTCAAAGAAAGAATGGACATAGAGGAGGTAATCTCCGATTATGTTCCATTGAAAAAGAAAGGACAGAACCTTTGGGCCTGTTGTCCTTTTCACGGTGAAAAAACACCTTCTTTCTCCGTGGCTCCAGCAAAACAGATTTACAAGTGTTTTGGTTGTGGTAAAGCTGGTGATCCGATCCAGTTTATTATGGATATTGAAGGTATTGGCTTTCAAGAAGCCATTAGGCATCTGGCGGGGAAATACGGAATTGAGGTAGAGGAAGATGAGACACGCACTCCAGAACAAGAACAAGCCCAAAGCGAAAGAGAAAGCCTTTTAATAGCGCTTGGTTTCGCTAGAGACTTTTTTGTCAAAAATCTTCAGACTCCTGAAGGGAAATCCATTGGCTTAAGCTATTTCAAGGAAAGAGGTTTTGGACCATCAATTATCGAGAAATTCGATTTGGGATATGCTTTGGATGGATGGGATAATCTTTTGAAAGCCGCCATAGAGGCCGGTTATCAGGAAGATGTTCTTTTAAAAGCAGGCCTTGTTCTTCAAAGTGAAAAAGATCCAAACCGCAAATACGACCGTTTCCGAAATCGGGTCACATTTACAATCCATAACATAAGTGGGAAACCGATAGGTTTTGGTGCTAGGATCTTAACCAAGGACAAAAACCAACCCAAATACATCAACTCCCCAGAAACTGCAGTCTACCATAAGAGTGATGTGCTCTATGGGATGTATCAAGCCAAGAAAGCAATTCGGGATAAGGATAATTGCTATTTGGTGGAAGGGTACACCGATGTGGTTTCACTTCATTTGTCAGGAATTGAAAATGTTGTAGCGTCCTCAGGTACTTCCCTGACTGATGGCCAGATTAAATTGATCAAGCGTTTTACTGATCAAGTAACTGTCCTTTATGATGGAGATTCGGCTGGTATCAAAGCTTCATTGCGAGGGATTGATTTATTGCTGGAAGGCGGATTGAATGTCAAGGCCGTTGTATTCCCAGAAGGAGAAGATCCAGATAGTTATTCCAGAAAAGTAGGTTCGCAGGCCTTTCAGGAGTACTTAGAAAAGAACAGTAGGGATTTTATCGGTTTCAAAATTGGATTGTATAAGGATGAAATCGAGAAAGATCCGATTAGAAGGGCTGAAGTAATTCGTGAAGTTGTACAAAGTATCGGGAAAATTCCAGATCCGATCATTCGCTCTGTTTACGCGAAAGAAGCATCAGGATTACTGGAAATCGAGGAGGAAGTACTTCATGCAGAGCTCAATAAAATTCTCTTAAAAGGGCAAAAAGATTCATTTCAAAAACCTCCAGAAGGACCGGATGAATTCACTCCTTTCGAGGAATTTATGCCGGCTCAGGAAAAGGAAACTTCTTTTTCAGAGATTCTACGTCTCCAAGAGCGGGAGATGATCAGGCTTTTGGTGAATTATGGCTTCGAAAAGCTGGAAGGGCAGGAGCTGCACCTCTGTCAATATTTATTGGATGAGACAGAGGATTTAGAATTTGAAACGCCTGTTTATTCTAAGATTTTGAAAATGTATCGCTACCAGTTAGCTCAAAATCTGATTCCAAGTACAGATTATTTTCTATCGGTTCAGGATCAAGAAATCAAAACAGAAGTAATTGATCTGATTAGCCCGAGACATGAAGTTTCCACTCATTGGGAGAAAACTCATCAGATCATAATTGGAAGAGAAAATGATGATTTGACATTGACTGGCTATAAATCCATCCTAAGATTGAAGAGAAAGTTCGTCAGAAAGATGATGGAGGAAGCTAAACAGAAAATAAAGAACGCTGAGTCTGAAAAATTGGATGATACGCAAGTGACAGAGCTTCAGGAGATTTATTTCACTCTTAAGAAAGTACAGATTGATATAGATCGGGAACTCGGTATTGTTATAGGTTAAAACCAAACTTTCTTTGGCTAGAACCTGTTTTAAAATCGAAAGGCCTTAAATTTGCCTTTCCCATTTCATTTAAACCCAAATCTTGTGGAAAATTATCAGTTAGATCCCATTGAAGATGCTATCGAAGCAATCAAAAACGGTGAAGTAATCATCGTAGTAGATGATGAGGATCGTGAAAATGAAGGTGATTTTGTTTGTGCTGCCGAAAAAGTAACGCCAGAGATTATCAATTTCATGGCTACCCACGGTAGAGGGTTGATCTGCGCTCCTTTGATTGAAGACCGATGTGAAAAATTGGGGCTTGAATTAATGGTTGGCCAAAATACAGCAGCATTTGAGACTCCATTTACTGTATCTGTTGACCTGATTGGTCATGGATGTACCACTGGGATTTCTACTTCTGACCGTGCTAAAACTATCAAAGCATTGGTTGATGATAGCATCGATCCTTCCGAACTAGGAAAACCTGGTCATATTTTCCCATTGAAGGCAAAGCGAGGAGGAGTTCTTCGAAGAGCGGGACATACCGAAGCTGCCATCGACTTTTCAAGATTGGCAGGTTTGCAACCAGCAGGTGTCTTGGTTGAAATCATGAATGAGGATGGGACTATGGCTAGACTTCCGGATTTAGTGGAAGTTGCCAAGCGTTTTAATCTGAAGTTAGTATCGATCAAGGATCTGATTGCGTATAGATTGAAGAATGAGTCTTTGATCAAAAGAGAAATCGGAGTGGATATGCCTACCAATTGGGGCGATTTTGATTTGATCGCTTTTCGTCAGACCAATACACAGGAAATCCACCTGGCATTGATCAAAGGGACATGGGATAAGGATGAACCAATATTAGTTAGGGTACACTCTTCTTGTGTGACCGGGGATATATTTGGAAGTTGTAGATGTGACTGTGGACCTCAGCTTCATGCTGCCATGGAAATGGTGGAGAAAGAAGGAAAAGGCTTGGTGCTTTATATGAATCAAGAAGGTCGAGGAATCGGTTTGATCAATAAGTTGAAAGCCTATAAGCTTCAGGAGCAGGGTATGGATACAGTTCAGGCCAATTTGGCTTTAGGGCTTCCAATGGATTCTAGAGATTATGGAGTCGGAGCTCAAATTTTGAGGGATTTGGGAGTAAGTAAGATCAAATTGATCTCCAATAATCCTCAAAAGAGAGTTGGATTAATAGGGTATGGTTTAGAAATCGTGGAACAAGTTCCAATTGAGATTAAGCCAAATCCCCATAATGAAAAGTACTTGCAAACGAAGCGTGACAAAATGGGACACAACATTTTGAAATGATTTCGTTTTAAATAAAATTAAGGCAATAATGGATTGAATTTTCAACCCTTATTGCCGATTAACGTTAATTCAAGCATGAAAGGATCCATGAAAAAAGCATTAATTACATTCTCTTTGCTATTTGTGGGAGCGCTCTCTTTGCTTGCGCAAAATCAGTTCCCCTCCCAGATTTGGCACAAAGGAAATATTTACGGTACAGAAGGTCAGACTTATGCTGGCTTGGTGAAGTATGATTTGGAAAATAACCTCGTTCAGCTTCAAACTGAAACAATTTCCACCTTCACAGCATCCAATGTAAGTTATTTTGAAATTTTCGATGAGACTTACGGTGGATTGAGAAGGTTTTATAGTCTTCCTTATAGTTTAAATGGAGATTACGAAACGCCGGTTTTTTTCGAGGTCTTGACCGAAGGAAATGACATAGCCTTACTTTGTCGAGAATATGTAGCTACCGATTCGAGAAATATGGGGACTTGGGGACCAATGGGTATGAATCCATTTTGGGGACCACAGACGATGACTGGATACCGTTTGGCATTCAATTATTACTTTTTCAAGGACAATGAGATTCAAAAATATAGTTTGAAGAAAAAGGATCTATTTGCATTCCTCCCGGGACACAATGATGAGATCAGTCTCTTTATGCGAAAAAATAGGTTGGAGCATGATAGACGTGGAGATTTGCTTCGAATTACAGCTTATTATAATGAGCTGAATAAAAACTAATTCAAGTCTAGATCCTTGATTTTCTTTACGAATTCTGGTGTTTGACAAAGAAATTGCCAAAATGGTGTATTTCACGATGAAATAATTTCTTTCTAGGGATATCAAGAGAAAAGGACTTGGGAGTTTTAATCCGTTTTTTAAATAGCGTAAATTCAAGCATGAAAGAATCCATAACAAGAGCAGTATTTACATTGGCTTTGGTGGCTGTGGGGTCTCTCTCTTTGTTTGCTCAAAATCAGTTCCCCTCCCAAATTTGGCACAAAGGTTCTATCTATGGCCTAGATGGGCAGACTTATGAAGGTTTGGTGAAATATGATTTGGAAAATAATTTGGTTCAGTTAAAAACTGAGACCATCTCTATCTTTCCAGCCTCCAATGTCAGCCATTTTGAAATACATAATGAATCAAATGATGGACTAAGAAGTTTTTACAGTCTTCCATATAGTCCAAATGGTGACAGCCAAACACCTATTTTTTTCGAAGTCCTAACTGAAGGCTACGATATTACTCTTTTGTGTAGAGAATACATTGAGACTGATTACAAAGATACAGGGACAAAGGGCGTAGTTGGGGCGATACCTTCAAATGGTCCTAAGACAATTAGAAGCAATCGCGTGGCCTTCAATTATTATTTTTTCAAGGATAATGAAATCCAAAAGTACAGTCTCAAGAAAAAAGATTTATTTGCCTTTTTGCCAGGCTACGAAGAGGAGGTTAATCAATTCATGCGTAAGAATGGCTTGGAACATGATAAAAGAGCAGATCTACTTCTAATTGCTTCCTATTACAACGAATTGAATAAAAATTAGTACATGTCAAAACCACTTATTCTCGTCTCAAATGACGATGGAATTACCTCAAAAGGAATCCGCGTTTTAGTATCAATCATGAAGAAACTGGGGGACGTGGTGGTAGTTGCACCAGATAGTCCTCAGTCAGGAATGGGGCATGCTATTACTATTGGTGAAACACTCAGATTAGCTGAAGAAGATATTTTTGAAGGTGTCACCGCATACAAGTCGAGTGGAACTCCAGCTGATTGTGTAAAGATTGCCAAACATTATGTATTAAAAGACAGAACACCGGATTTGGTTGTTAGTGGGATCAATCATGGATCGAATACTTCAATTTCAGTTTTGTATTCTGGTACCATGTCCGCTGCCATTGAGGGAGCTTTAGAAGGATATCCTTCCATAGGGTTTAGTTTATGTGATTACTCTTCCAAAGCCGATTTTTCACATATAGAAGAGTGGGTGGAAAAGATCGCAAGACAAGTATTGGAAAACGGAATTGCTAAAGGAGTTGCATTAAATGTGAATTTTCCTCCTAAACAAAATGAACCTATTCAAGGCGTAAAAGTTTGCCGTCAGGCGGATGCCAAATGGCAGGAAGAATTCGACGAGCGATTTGATCCAACAGGTAGAAAGTATTTTTGGTTAGCAGGTAACTTCGTGAATTTCGATAAAGGAGAGGATAATGATGAATGGGCAATAGCCAATAATTATGTATCCATCGTTCCTTGCCAATATGACTTAACAGCACATCATGCTATTTCTCAGATGAATAAAGATTGGGATTGGGAAAAACTGAAATAAATTAATTTTTAGCTAATCTGGACCACTTAATCTTCTCGTATATAGGTCATTATCGTTCCAGAAAAATTTGGATTCCCCTTAATCTAATTAATTTGCAAGTTCAAATTTCAATTAAAGCGTGAGAAAGTACTGGATTCATTTTAGTATTCTATTCTTTTGTCTATTTGTAAGCCCCACTATTCATGCACAAAATGTGCAATTGGACAGTTTGAGGTCACTTTTGTCTAATTCTAAAAGTGAAGAAAGAGTTGATTTATTAGTTGAACTTTCATTTTTACTTCGAGAAATCAATCAAGCCGAAGCTATGGAATTTGCTGTGGAGGCTGAGAAACTGGCTATTGAAATTCAGGATTTACCTGGTGAATCCAAAGCAAAAGAGAATATTAGCTGGGTTTATTACAGAACTGGGTATTGGCAAAAGGCTTTTGAATATGCTGAGGATGCCTACCAGTTATCTTTAGAGGCTGGAGATGAATTAGGTGCCGCTCGTGTCTTAAATAATATGGGGGCCTTGTATTATGAGCAGCAAAATTTTAGAATGGCAATTCGCCAATTTAAGCGTGCTTATGAAATCAGTAAAAACTCTGATGACCTATATACCCAAATTCGGAGCCTTAACAATGTGGCCTTTAATTATAGCCAGTTAGGAGTCTTGGATTCGGCAATGTTTTTTGCTCAAAAGGCAATCCAAACAAATGAAAATGCCGGTTCACCTTATTTGACATCATTTTCAAATAGGGTAATTGGAGATGTTTTTTTGGCCAGAGGTCAATTGGATTCTGCTGAAACTTATTTTGAGACATCCTTGGATATGGCTCGCAAACAAGGGATTTCTACTACAATTGCCAGTGTTATTCATCGATTAGGAAATACATATATCCAGTTAGGTAAGCTAAACAATGCTCAAGAGGTTCTAGAGGAGGGAATTGCTTTGTCCCAAGCCCATAATTTGAGGGATGAATTAGCAAAAAGCCATAAATATTTGGCCGAAGTTTACAGAAAAAGAGGTGATATTCCATCCGCATTTGACCATCAAAGTTTGTATTTGGCTATCAATGATTCTTTGGTAGATAAATCGAATCGGGATAGAATGGCTTTAATGCAGGGTATGTTTGAGCAAAATTTGGAGAAATCTGAATTAGAATTGCTAAAAGCTCAAAATGAGAATCAGGCAAATAAACTTGACTTTATAAAAAAGGTAGTTTGGATAATTTCCATTGCGGCCATTTTGATTTTTGGATTGTTGATTTGGTTGTTCCGTTTGAATAGAAATGTTGAGAAATTCAATACAGAGTTAGTCAAACAGCAAAAATTGATTGAAGATCAAAACTCTGCTTTGGAGGCTAAATCTGCGGAGTTAGAAGAAATCAATCAGACCAAAAACAAGCTTTTTTCAATTCTAGGGCATGACTTAAGAGGACCTGTAGGTCAGGTGAAGGCAATTGTGGATTTGGCAACTACTACCCATTTAAATCAAGATGAGTTTGCCGAATTATTGAATTCAATGAAAAAGGATTTAGATACAGTCCATTTTACCTTGACCAATACCTTAAAATGGTCTACTGCTCAAATGGAAGGTTTTAAAGTATTTCTTACAGAATTCAATCTAAGAGATGTTGTTGATACAACTATATCGCTTTTAAGCACCCAGATTAAAGCCAAGAACATTGAAGTTTTGGTTCATATGCCAGAAAAATTGCCAGTATACTTGGATAGGGATATCATGGAAGTAGTGGTGAGAAATATTTTGAATAATGCCATCAAATATTCTCAAAACGGTAAATCCATTGAAGTCAATGTTCAAGAGATAGATGGGGTTTTAAACTGGTGTGTGAAAGATGAGGGGACAGGAATGACTCCAGAGCAAGTCAAAGAGATCTTGAGTTCCAAAATCTCCTTGACAAATTCTAAACTTGGAACTAATAGAGAAAAAGGTTCTGGTTTGGGATTACAGGTTTGTAAGGAATTTATCCGGATGTGTGATGGGGAATTATTGATCGAAAGTGAGCTTGGGAAAGGCTCTAGATTTTGTGTTAGTATCCCAGATAAACTTCCGAAAAAGCTACTTGATCCTGTGAATTCTTAAAAATTCTTTAGGAGGGATCGATTCCTTGAGGATTCCAAGCTTGACCATCTTTTCCATCGAATTTTTTATTTCTCCTAGACTCACCGTTTCAGTTGTAGCCCATTTGGTTTGGGAAATCCAAGATTTCACATCTTTTTCCTGAAGTTCATAAGCCATGGAAATTGCTCGTATAGTTTCAGGTTTAGAATTTTCCAATCGATAGGCTTCCTCATACACCAAATCTCTCAATTGGAAGATCTCTTTGCCAAAATCATTCAAAGCTTGATCACTTGCGATAATTGAAAAGCAAGGCCAGGGGCTTGGGATCTCCCCAATTCTTTTCATTTGTTTGGAGTCAACCCATGGTTTGGTTGTGAATTTTTCCCAAAGGAATAGACCGTCAGGATTCGTTTTATATGCTTCTAAAGCTCCCGGTAAATTGGTGACCACTTCAAATTGTAGAGTGTCAGGATTCCAGTTTTCTCTTTCTGCAAGGGCAAGGCCCATTAAGTTTGATCCAGATCCTGGTCTGCTGATGTAGAATAGGGGATTGGAGATGTCAGCCAGTTCATTGATTTTGCTATTTGCTCCAACATGAATTCCCCAAATTAGAGGGGAAATCACATGGTAGCCGATCATCTTGGAAGGGTTTCCAGATTCAAAATCTTTTAGAAAACTCTCCGTTAAAACCAGTGCAATTTCAGTTTCTCCATTTCTGAGGGCTAGATTCATCTGGCCTGATCCTCTGCTTTCATCTATCCATTCTAGCTCCACATCATTTTCTAAAAATGGTTGATTTTGGATGACATTTTTCCAAGGGAAATTGAAGTGTTCAGGAACACCGGTTACTCGTAGGGTTTTCATTTATTTGGGTTTTTGCAAAAGTAATAGGAAGGTATTAGAAAAGACCTTTTTTCTAATTGAAAGGGGAATTAAAGTCCTAAATGGATTGATTTGGAGGCGAAAATAAATTCAGATTTAGAATATTCCAATTTCGTTTTTTTATCAAATCTGCCGATCCCAATCTTAGAATAATCCTGAAATTGTAATTGGTTCTTTACTATGGTCAAACTCTATGAAGGATAGATTTTTAATTTCATAAAATGGATGATCATGTTCAGGAAGAGGATCAAATTCGGACAGTTTTTCTAAGAAAGCGAAGTCTTCTTTTTTTAAACTTTGACTCTTTCCTTCAATACTCAAGACATCTGTTTGGAACCCGTGGAGGTAAACACGAATCCTTTTATAAGAAGCCTTTCTTTTACCTTCCACAGGACCAAATGATAAAGTCATTTGTTTGGGAGAATAACTGATTTCTCTTTTGAAATAATCATTTTCTAAGTATTGGAAAGATTCTCCATCATCTTCGTATTGTAAAAATGCTCCTTCTTGCTCGCTGCAATATACATGAACTCGCAAGACCTGATCATGAGATTCTCCAGTGTGCGAAATATCAGATTGCATAGTGAAAACAGAACCTCCTTTCACAAAAACTGGAAGATAATTTAAAGGGCAATCAACATAGATTTCTTTTCCACCAGTAAGAAATTCATCAGAATATAGGTTGTACCAGTTACCTTTTGGTAGATAAACTTTCGTGATTTCTTTAGTACCCTCGACCGGAGCTACTAAAAACGTATCGCAAAATAGATATTGGTTTTGGTAGGCTGATTGGTAAATTTTTGCGTCTTGAGGATAGGCTATAGCTAAGCTTGAGTTGATTGGAAGTCCATTTTGGGAGGATTCATAGAACTTGGAGTAAATCGTGGGGAGGAGCTTATACCTTAGCTTTATATAGTTTCTACAAATTTCTTCCACTTCTTCACCAAATGCCCAAGGCTCTGCATCATTGCTATTGATCATAGAATGTGCACGAAATAGGGGCGTAAAAGCTCCGATGCTCATCCACCTTGCATAAAGAGATTTGGTAGCTTCTCCTGCAAAACCTCCTACATCAAATCCTGCGAAAGGCACTCCGCTCAAGCCTAGGCTATTTACGAGTCTTACTCCTGCTAGCATATGTTCTTCAGTAGCGACATTATCGCCAGTCCAGGCAGCAGCATAGCGCTGGACTCCAGCAAATCCAGATCGAGTCAATACAAATGGGCGAAGGTTTTTATTTTGAAATATTGACCCTTCTTGAGCTGCACGGGCCATTTGCATCCCATATACATTTCTGGCTTTCCTATGCGAGACTTCCTCTCCTTCAAAGTCAAACTCAATCAAATTTGGAGTGAATTGTCCCCAGGATGCTGGCTCGTTCATATCTGTCCAAAAGCCATCTACTCCGGCTTCAGTGTAAAATTCCATTTTTTCAGCCCACCACTTTCTGGTTTTCTCATTTGTGAAATCAGGGAAAGCGCACCAGCCAGGCCAAACTTGACCTTGATATTCTTCTCCATCAGGATACTTTACGAATAATCCAGATGATTTTCCTTCTAGGTAAGGCTTATAATTTTCATCAGCTTTGATTCCTGGGTCCATGATGACTACTACCCGGAAACCCTTTGATTTGAGGTGTTTGATCAAAGATTTTGGATCTGGGAATTTGATTCCGTCGAACGTGAAAACCTTGTATTCCTCCATATGATGGATGTCCAGGTAAATCACATCAGCCGGAATATCTTTGTCTCTGAAAGTCTGGGCCAGAGTCTTTACTTCAGACTCAGGATAATAACTATAGCGGCATTGCTGAAAGCCCAATGACCAAAGAGGAGGGAGCTGCATTTTTCCGGTTAAGTCGCTGTATTTGGAGATAATTGCCCCAATGTCTTGGTCATGGATAAAGTAATAATCCATTTCCCCATCCTCAGATGAGAAATACATAAATCGATTGGTACTTGCACCAAAGTTGAAAACTGATTTATGAGTGTTGTCAAAGTAAACCCCATAAGCGCCATTTTCATGGATTCCCAAATAGAATGGAATGCTCATGTATAAAGGATCATCCCCGGTGCCGTAAGCAAAGTAGTCTGTATTCCAGTTGATGTAGGCTTGTCCCGCTCGGTTGAGATTCCCGGTTTTTTCCCCAAGACCTATGAATTTTTCATCCTTTTGAACCTTCTTATAACAAGTTACTTCAGTTCCAATCCAAGAGATGCCAAGAGGGTCGTCTTGATTTAAGACATTTCCATTTTTGTCAAAAAAAGTGCAGGTAAAAGGGGAGAAGGTGAGTGTTAATGAGATCTCGCTAGTTGTGATTGAAATGATATCCTTTGACTCAATGATGCTGAATTCTGGTTCAGAATCATTTGGTATGATAGAATAAGGGTTAGAGGTGATCTTTTGGTATTTACTAGCTTGTACCCGGATTACATTTTCATTGCAGATTGTGATTTGAAAGTATCCATTTTCAGTTTTACCGAATATCCCATTTTCAGTTTTGGACCAATTTTCTAAAGAGCCAAGACTCTTATGCTTTGCGGAAGAAGAAAATTCATTTTCTAAATTATTATTGCTCATGACTCTCCGGATTTAATTAGGAGCTGAAAGCTAATCTAGAAATGATAGAGGTTCAAGAAAATTGTTGGCTTATTGTTTTGTATTAGGTAATTGCAAAGAGTAATATGAGAAGTCACGGATCATGACTTTTTATGGAGTCTCATCGAAGATTTTCGGATGAAAAGCTCTGTGTTCAAGGTTATAGAATTTGGAATGGTGTCTAATTCTACCTTCTTCTCAATTATATCAAGAAGTAACTCTGTAGCTTTCTTGCCCATTTGAATTCCTGGCTGTGAGACTGATGTCAAACCTGGCTCGAGCATTGTGCAAAATTGCCAATTACTAAAGCCAACAATCCCGATTTCTTCAGGAATTCTGTAACCAGAATCTCTACATGCCATCATTACACCTACAGCAGCCATATCATTATTTGCAAAGAATGCGTCAGGTCTTGGGTTAAGTTGATCTAGCATGCTTAAAGCCAATCTTTTTCCCTCCTCGTTAGTACCCATTGGACACTCAAGGATCATTTCTTCTCGGATAGGCATGCCATGATTTGCAAGAGCTTCACGATAACCTCTTTCTCTTTCTTGAGAAATTTTCAAATTTTTAGGACCTGTCAAATGTGCAATATTTTCATAGCCCTGAGAAATTAAGTGGGAAACTGCATTATAGGCTCCCTCAAAGTCATCCACTTTTACATTTATTGAGTTGGGGATGTCTGGGATCCGGTCAAAAAAGATAATTGGAAATCCTTGGTCAATAATATTTTCGAAATGCGAAAATTCTGTAGTTTCTTTAGAATAGCTGATCAAAAAGCCATCAATTTGGTTAGAAAGCATCGCTTCTATACTTGATTTTTCCTTGTCCAATTTTTCATTGGTTTGAGTTAAAATCACATTGTAACCTCTCTTTTTGGCAATTTCCTCAATTCCAGAAATCACTGTAGAGAAGAAGAAGTGCACGACCTCTGGAACAATGACTGCAATGTTGAATGATCGGTTTTTTCGTAAAGAAAGTGCTATGGCATTGGGCCTATAATTTAGCTTTATTGCCATCTCTTTCACTTTCCTTTTTGTCTCCTCACTTATCCCTGGGTAATCCTTCAGAGCTCTGGAAACGGTCGAGAAAGAAATCTTTAATTCTCTTGCAATATCCTTGATTGTGGCTTGCCCGTTTTTCATAAAATTAGATTATTCTGAGATTTGAATATATGAGAAATTGTTTCAATCTGATGTAAGGTTAGTGATGTAATATTTATTGTTTAATTATAAAATATTGAAAATGAGGGAATTAATTTTCAAATTATAAAATAAGTTTAATTTGTTTGCAATCGTTTGCATTGTATTTTTTGTATAAAAATCGCTTAAATGGCAATTAATATTGTCCCATATTTAGATTTCAGCTAATAAAATTTTATTAAATCAAGAATTATGTATTTGAAATTCAAAATAAGTTGTACTATTCTAATATTTTGAGCAAATGGACAGCTGAAAAATTAGTTTTTTATTTTTCAGAATAGTAAAAGGATTTTATGGGGTTTAGTAGAATATTCTCCGATTTCAAATTGGAATAGGGGAATTTTATTGCAGGGATTTATATCTTTGAAGCGTTTGAAAGCAGACAGGCGTGTTTTAGCGCTTTTAGAAAAATAACCAAACCTAACTCAAACATGAAATTTAAACCTGGTGTAAAATATGGTCAGGAACTCAGAGATCTTTACGCTTATGCGAAAGAGAATGAGTTTGCTATGCCAGCAGTGAATGTTATTGGTACTAATTCAGTGAATGCTGTTTTGGAAACCGCCAAGAAATTAAATTCTCCGGTAATTATTCAGTTCTCCAATGGTGGAGCACAGTTTTTTGCAGGTAAAGGACTTGCTAATGATAAGCAGCAGGCAAGCATTGCGGGAGCGATCTCTGGAGCTCATCACGTTCACCAAATGGCTGAAGCTTATGGTGTGCCTGTAATTTTGCATACTGACCATGCGGCTAAAAAATTGTTGCCTTGGATTGATGGTATGTTGGAAGCCGGAAAAGCTTATTATTCGGCTAATGGAAGACCTTTGTTCTCCTCCCATATGTTGGATCTTTCAGAAGAACCTTTGGAAGAGAATGTGGAGATTTCTTGCAACTATTTCAAACAATTCGAAAAGCTTCAAATGGCGATCGAAATTGAATTGGGAGTAACTGGTGGGGAAGAAGATGGAGTAGATAATACTGATATCGACTCTTCAAAATTGTATACCCAACCTGAAGAAGTTGCTTACGCTTATGAGAACTTGAAGCAAATCGGTGACTTGTTTACCATTGCAGCCGCTTTCGGAAATGTTCATGGGGTATACAAGCCAGGAAACGTAAGCCTAAAGCCAATCATCTTAAAAAACTCTCAGGACTATATTAATGAAAAATATGGCTTGAGTGGAAAACCATTGAATTTTGTATTCCATGGTGGATCTGGATCTTCCGTTGAGGAAATCAGAGAAGCTAACTCTTATGGTTCTATCAAAATGAATATCGATACAGATATGCAGTGGGCTATGTGGGAAGGTATTTTGAATTACTACAAAAAGAATGAAGGATATCTTCAGACACAATTGGGTAACCCAGAAGGTCCTGATAGTCCAAATAAGAAATTCTACGATCCTCGCGTATGGTTAAGAAAAGGCGAAGAGAACTTCGTGAAGCGCTTGGAAATGGCCTTCGATATGCTGAATGCAGTTAACAGAAACTAATCAAAATAAAAAAGTCACTCTTTCGAGTGACTTTTTTATTTGTTCATTTTTAGAACTGCCTTCCCTCAATTTGGGGAGCACTTACTCAGTGTTTATATAGGCGGAGTTTTTTTAATTGAAAAGAGTTAGGTCTATGAGCTTTTTGATTTAGATTTGAAACTGAAATACGCTTTGAAGCTTTTATGGTATTTATTTTGATCAAGAGAGTTTGAAAGACTGCTGTATGCTAGTTTATCCAGCTATTTTTGAAAAAGGAAATTTTAAGCCCAAAATCACCCATCTCCTTTTTGAAAATGCTTTTGCAGGAAGGTGAAATTTATACTTTATTAAGTTTGATAGAATTTTAATTAGCTTTAATTGATTTTTATTTTGTGAAACTTATTGATTTTCAAGGAAATGATTCGGGGTGTGATATTTCTGATTTATTTATTTGAGATCTAGAAACTTAACAATAAAATCAACGAATTAATCCGCCACTCTACGAATTTTAGAGATGATTTAGGGAGATTTTCTTTATGTTTGCCAAGCCTAGTAATATAATATAGATAGACCAATTGAATATGCAGAAGATTTGGACAGGGGTAGTGTATGCCCTGGTTTTTTTAACAGCTATAAGCTGTGTATCTAATGAAAAAATCATCTACCTCCAGAATCTAGAAGGGGAAGATCCAATTGAAGAAGGAGAATTGATTTTATACGAAATTCCTGAATACAAATTGCAATACAATGATATCATTGATATTAATATTCAAACTATCGAGGATTTGCTTGAATTTGGTTTCAATTCCAAATCCACCCAAATGAGTGGACAAATGGGTAATATCGCTGGACAATCAGGTGGTGATATTTATTATATGACTGGATATTCTGTTGATAAAAACGGAAGCATTCAATTGCCAGTATTGGGAGATGTCTATGTAAAGGATAAAACTCTTGAAGAAGCAAGAAAGGGGATAGAAGAGAGTTTGAGAGAATATATTAAGTCTGATTTATATGTGAAAGTTAAATTGGGAGGTATCAGATATTCTGCCTTGGGTGAATTTAGGAGGCCTGGGAAATTTGTGGTTTTGCAGGATAGAATGACCATTTTTGAAGCAATAGCCAATGCAGGTGATTTAACCCCAATTGCAAAAAGAGATGAAATATTGTTGATTCGCCAATATCCAGAAGGGACCAAATTGCATCGAATTAATTTGAATGATAGACAAATGGTAAAATCTCAATTTTACTTTATTCAGCCGAATGATCAGATTTATGCAGAGCCAATGAAGGTTCGTGAAATTGGAGCAGGTGAAAATGCTGCGCAGTCTATTTCTTTAGTTATTTCATCCATAACGGCCGCTGCCCTTATTATTAACCTAATAATTTCCCTGAATAAATAATGAATCTCTCCAACCAAAATTACACCCCGGGAAGTTCTCAACCGTTTATTCATAATAATGAGGATGAGATTGATTTAAAAGTTCTATTATTCAATTACCTACAATTTTGGCCATTGATCTTTGCTTTTATGTTGGTAGGATTGATTGGGGCATTTTTATTTAATAGATATTCTAATCCAATTTATTCTGTTCAATCCTCTGTTTTGATAAAGGATGAGCAAAGTGGGTTAAGTATGGATTTATTTGAATCTGCTGGATTTGGCTTGCAGGGAAAAAACAATATCGAAAATGAAATTGGGATTTTAAAGTCCTATTCATTAGCTGAAGAAGCTCTCAATGAATTAAATTTTAATGTTGAATATTTTTCAGAAGGATTAATTAGAGATGTTCAACAGTATGATAAGTTGCCAATTTTAGTTGAAGTGGATTGGGATCAACCTCAAATAGTAGGAGGCCTCTTCGAAGTGGAAGTATTGGATAATAATTCTTTTGAGATAAAGATTGTAAAACAAGAATTTAGTGTATTTAATCCTGATGACCCCTTTTACAAAAGTAAGCTTGATAAAGAAATTGAATTAAAAAAATCTGTGTATTCATTTGGTGAGATAATTTCTGGAGAAAATTATTCATTTAAAATTGAACAGATTTCAGCTTTGCAAGGGGAAAAAATTCAATTTAAATTGATTGATACTCCTTCTCTTGCGTTAAAGTATAAAGATGCCTTAACAGTATCTCCAATCAATAAGCAAGCTTCAATTTTAAACTTAGGTTTAGAGACTCCGGTAAGGAAGCTTGGTGAAGATTACATTAATAAATTGATGGAAATGTACCTTCAAAGAGATTTGGATGAGAAAAATAGAGCTTCTGAAAGTACTGTAATTTTTATTGAAGAACAGCTATCAGGAATTACCCAATCTTTGGAATCTTCTGAAACTCAACTTCAGAAGTATAGAACTGAAAATAATATATTCAATCTTTCTGAAGAAGGGGCAGTAATCTTTGAGAGATTGCAAGAGTTGGGGAAAGAAAAAAGCCAGTCCGAATTAAATCTCAAATACTACCAGACTTTAAGCGACTATTTAGTAAATAATCAATCTGGAGAATTAGTAGCTCCTTCCATTATAGGAGTAACTGACCCTTTGCTAAATTCCTTGGTTGAGTCTTTAAGTCAACTACAAGCAGAAAGAATTCGTTTGAGAACAAATTATTCTGATGAGCTTCCTGCTGTTAGAGACAATGCAACAAGGATAGAAAATACAAAAAAGGCTCTTAAGGAAAATGTAAATTCTGCCATTCAAAATACCAGAAATGTAATCGCTGATTTAAATAATAGAATTTCATCTATTGAAAGGGATGTAAATTCTCTTCCAGAGACTGAAAGAAATTTGATAGGAATTCAAAGGCAATTCTCTATCAATGAGAATATTTATGTGTATTTGCTTCAAAAGAAGGCAGAGGCTCAAATTACAATGGCAGCTAATATGCCAAAGAACTCAATCTTGGATTTTGCTAAATCTGGACAAATACCTGTTGCCCCTAAATCTAAATTAAACTATTTAATAGGCTTGATTTTAGGATTGATTCTTCCGATAGGATTTATTACTATTAAAGACTTTTTGAATACCAAAATTGAAGACCCAAAAGAATTAGAGCATCAGATCAAGGTTCCATTAATTGGGATGATTGGAAGGTCAAATACCGATGATAACCTTCCTGTTTTGAATAGTCCTCGTTCCACAGTAACTGAATCTTTCCGTTCTTTAAGAGCAGATATGTCTTATTTAAGTGCTAATAAGGAAAAGCTGACAATTTTATTTACTTCCTCCATTTCAGGAGAAGGAAAGACCTTTGTTTCCATGAATATGGCATCTGTTTTTGCCTTGATGGGTAAAAAGACCATTTTGCTGGGTTTGGATTTAAGAAAACCAAAAATCTCAGAAGATTTCAATATGCCGAATGATATCGGGATGAGTACTGCTTTGAGTTCCAATACTCCTTGGAGAAACACAGTTAAGAAAACTTCGCATGCAGATTTGGATGTGATCCTATCAGGACCGATTCCTCCCAATCCGGCAGAACTACTTCTTCAAGATAAGTTCACCCAAATCATTGAAGAAATTAAAGAAGAATATGATGTTGTAGTATTTGACTGTCCTCCAGTTGGATTGGTTTCAGAAACAAAGGAGCTTTTTGCATTAGCTGATATCAATTTCTATGTCTTCCGCCAAGGCTATTCCATGAAAGGAAATACAGCCATTCTGAATAATTTGGTAGAAAAAGGAGGAGTTTCGAAAATGTATGGAATCCTAAATGATCTTCATATAGACAAAGGTTATGGATATGGCTACGGCTATGGTTATGGCTATGGATATGGTGGGAATTCTTATGGATATCATGAAGAAGTTCAGCTTCCTTGGTGGAAACGAGCATTAAAAAGAAAATCTTAAAAATTTAAACCCCGATCTATTCGGGGTTTTTTCTTTTTTCACCGCAGAGTCGCAGAGACCACAAAGATTTCAAAGAGTATAATTTCTTGACAAATGAAATTGAGTGAAAGGCCCAGAGGGCCAAAAGCTTAATAGCCCCGGGTTTTAACCCAGGGAAATAGGATTTAATAGTTATTTCCCTCGGCCACGAGATTCCATTATTTGGCAATACACTTTGCCGAGGAGGTAACGAAAATAAATTTTGAGCACAGATTTTTCACCACGGAGATCACAGAGAATTCACAGAGTATATTTTCATGATAAATGAAATTGAGTGAAAGGCCCAGAAGGCAAAAAGCCTAATAGCCCTGAGTTTTAACCCAGGGAAAGGGGGTTTAATAATTATTTCCCTCGGCCACGAGATTCCATTATTTGGCAAGACACTTTGCCGAGGAGGTAACGAAAATAAATTTTGACTATAGATTTTTCACCACAGATTCACGGAGATCACAGAGAATTCACAGAGTATTTTTCCTTGATAATTGAAATTGAGTGAACGGCCCAGAGGGCTAAAAGCTTAATAGCCCTGGGTTTTAACCCAGGGAAAACAGTTTAATGATCATTTCCCACGGCCATGAGATTCCATTATTAGGAAAGACATTTTGCCGAGGAGGTAACGAAAATAAATTTTGACTATAGATTTTTCACCACAGATTCACGGAGATCACAGAGAATTCACAGAGTATTTTTCCTTGATAATTGAAATTGAGTGAACGGCCCAGAGGGCTAAAAGCTTAATAGCCCAGGGTTTTAACCCAGGGAAAAGAGTTTAATGATCATTTCCCACGGCCATGAGATTCCATTATTAGGAAAGACACTTTGCCGAGGAGGTAACGAAAATAAATTTTGACTATAGAATTTTCACCACAGAGGCACAGAGTTCGCTGAGGATACACAGAGTTTAATTTCTTGATCCGCGATATTCATCGGGATTGAAAATTGACTATTGATCATTTTCCCATGTAATCAAACTGGGGATTTGTTCCACGATTTTCAGCTTTAATTTTTTAGAATACACAGATAGTATTAGAATTTCTTGTGAGGAACAATCAAAATTATTTTTTAAAAGTGTTGTAAATAATTGAATAATAGGGTTTTGAGTATTTATTTTTATTTTTTTTCAATAATCCTACTCTCAATAACCTTTGAGGATTGAATAGGTTTTGTTTTTGTATTTGATATGATATGGATGCGATATCATTAATCTCAAAGTTTTTAATAGGATATAAGATCAAAAGGAAGTTGGTAAAGGGGATTCCTATGGAGTATAGGTATTCTGGGAAACCGGTTTTTTTTGATCCTATTTCTATGATTCAAGAGGCTTCATTTAAAATCGATTCCACGGATTTAATT
This sequence comes from Algoriphagus zhangzhouensis, assembly GCF_900148515.1. Lineage (GTDB taxonomy): Bacteria > Bacteroidota > Bacteroidia > Cytophagales > Cyclobacteriaceae > Algoriphagus > Algoriphagus zhangzhouensis. The sequence continues at coordinate 52,393 of NZ_FRXN01000001.1, forward strand.
TTAAATGAGAATTCGGAAAGTTTCCAAAGGGATGGGCAGTTTAATCATGGAGAATTAGAACCTTCAGTTAGTGTTTCCTGGAAGCAAAATGATAAAAACATGAAAGCCTACAGATTTGTAAAGGCTGATTCTCAAAAGGCTTCGAGTTTGTATGAGTTTTATTCTGGAGATATACTTTTTGCTACCTTTTTAAGAATTTATGACTTTGGAAAAGATTTCGAGATGTTAAAGGACTCATTTAAAATCCAAATTGGTGACAAAGTCGATGCTATGAAAGGCTTAAAAATTCAAGGCTCAAAGGACTCTATTTTATATGCTGAAAATTTTGGGCATAGTCAATTTTGGAAGCTTTTTTCTTATTCAGAAATAAAGGGTTTTGATTAAATGAAAAAGCCAATTTTTTAATTGAAATACATTAAAATGTATATGAAAAATCCTTTAAAAATTTGGATAAAAAATGAGTACTAAAACTACTCAGTTGATTATATTTACATCAGAAAAAGGGCTATAAAACTGTCAATAATTTATTATTTGCGCTGTTTTTATTTCTTTTTTTCAAATTTTGACAGTTTTAAGTCGAAATCTTTATTAACCAATTTTCTAAGCTAAGACTATACTGAGAATCAGAAATTAGGGAGAATCGAGGAGTTAAATTCAAAGACATAGTCTATTTAAATTTCCCTCACCTATTTCTTTTTTTCTTTATGGGACTGAAAGGGCGAAGCTGTAAAATTTTCAATCTTTTTTTATGACTATTGTTAACGTAATACTTTCTGGGGGGGTGGGGTCTAGACTCTGGCCATTATCCAGGAAAGCAAGACCAAAGCAATATCTTCCAATTTTTGAAGGAGAGACGCTTTTTCAAAAAACGGTAAACAGGAATCGCAAGTTTTGTGACACAGTTTTAGTGGTTGGGAATTCGGGGAATTATCAATTGTCGAGGAAAGATATTCAAGAAAGTGGATTAGAGGATTTCTTGGAAATTATCGAAGCCTGTCCAAGAAATACTGCTGCTGCCATTGCCTTTGCCGCATTGTCTTGCGAAAAAGAAGATATTCTATTTGTGACTCCCTCGGATCATCTGATTGAATCCAATGAAAAATATGCATCTGCAATTCAAAGGGGGATTCAATTAGCACGTGAAGGCAATGTTGTAACATTTGGATTGAAGCCTTCAAAGCCAGAAACAGGCTTTGGCTACATTGAGTCAGATGGAGAAAATGTTTTAGCTTTTCACGAGAAGCCTAGTCTAGAAAAAGCTAAGGAATTTTTAAGTCAAGGAAATTTCTTTTGGAACTCAGGTATGTTTTGCTTTCAAGCGGGAGTATTTCTGGATGAATTAGAAAGGTTAGAACCTCAGGTCTTTGAAGCTTCAAAAATCGCCTTTGAAAATGCTACTGAAGGGAAATTGGATTATGATCTTTCAATGAAAATTCCTTCTATTTCTGTTGATTATGCAGTGATGGAAAAGACAAAAAAGATCAAGGTTGTTCCTTCTGAGTTTGAATGGTCAGATATGGGTTCTTTTGAATCTATTTATGAATACTTTGAAACAAAAGGCTACCCAAAAGACGACTGTGGGAATATGGTAATTGGGACTGATGTTCATACTGAGTTCACAGGTTTATCAAATACCTTATTGATACAAACGAAGGATGCGATTTTGGTTCTTCAAAAAGAACATGCTCAAGATGTCAAAAAAGTCTACGAACGCCTTGAAAAAGAAAAGCCAGAATTAGTCTAGTTTTTTGATTTAATTAAATATGGATAGAAATAGAAAAATTTATATAGCGGGTCATAAAGGAATGGTGGGTTCGGCTATTTGGAGAGCTTTGGAAGAAAAGGGCTATTCGAATTTAATCGGCAAATCTTCTAAGGAATTGGATTTGAAAAATCAGGTTGCAGTTAAGGAATTTTTTAAAAATGAAAAACCAGAAGTAGTAATTGATGCTGCAGCTAGAGTAGGAGGGATTTTAGCAAACAATACCTATCCTTATCAGTTTTTGATGGAGAATATGCAGATTCAAAATAATCTGATCAATACCTCTCTCCAAGCAGATGTTGAGAAGTTTATATTCCTAGGCTCTTCTTGTATTTATCCTAAACTGGCGCCACAGCCTTTGAAGGAGGAATATTTGTTAACAGGTCCTTTGGAACCGACCAATGAATGGTATGCTGTAGCCAAGATCACTGGAGTAAAAGCTTGTGAGGCTATTAGAAAGCAATTTGGAAAGGATTACATCTCTTTGATGCCTACCAATTTATATGGCCCTTTTGATAATTTTGATTTAAAAACTTCTCATGTGCTTCCTGCTATGATCCGGAAGTTTCATGATGCTAAACAAAATGGAAATACTCCAGTAGAACTTTGGGGATCTGGAACACCCATGCGAGAGTTTTTATATGTAGAGGATTTGGCTGAAGCTGTAGTTTTTGCTTTGGAAAACGAGTTTCAGGATAATTTGTACAATGTAGGAACAGGAACGGATTTGACTATTAAGCAACTGGCTGAGTTGATTCAAAAGATTGTAGGGCATTCAGGTGAATTGAAATGGGATTCCTCCAAACCAGATGGTACTCCTCGGAAATTGATGGATGTTTCCAAAATGGATAAAGCAGGCTGGAAAGCTAAAACATCCCTAGAGGAGGGAATACAAAAAACCTATGGATGGTTTTTGGAAAATCAAGAGAATTTTAAGGAAGTGAAAATATAGTTATTGTTTAATAGTTAATAAGTTAATCGTATTCTGATTAACCATTAACCATTAACCATTAACATTTAACAATACATTATGAAAACGGCACTAATCACAGGCATTACTGGTCAAGACGGCTCTTACTTGGCCGAACTACTTTTAGAAAAAGGCTATATGGTCCATGGTGTAAAAAGAAGAGCTTCTTCTTTCAATACTGCTAGAATCGACCATCTATATATAGATCAGCATGAAAAGCACGTGAATTTTAAATTGCATTATGGTGATTTGACAGATTCTACCAATATCATTCGAATTATCCAGGAAGTGCAGCCAGATGAGATCTATAACTTGGGAGCTATGTCTCATGTGAAAGTCTCTTTTGATTCTCCCGAATATGTTGCCAATGTGGATGGAATGGGAACCTTAAGAATTCTTGAAGCCGTAAGAATTTTAGGGTTAATGGAAAAAACCAGAATCTATCAAGCTTCCACTTCAGAGCTTTATGGTGGCCTGGAAGAAAATAAAAATGAAAAGGGATTTTATGATGAAAATTCTCCATTCTATCCTCGTTCCCCTTATGGGGTTGCTAAGATTTATGGTTTTTGGATTACGAAAAACTATAGAGAGGCTTACAATATGTATGCATGTAACGGAATTCTTTTTAACCATGAATCACCACGAAGAGGAGAGACCTTTGTGACCAGAAAGATCACCATGGCTACTGCCGCCATCGCTTTAGGTAAGCAAGATTGCTTGTACTTGGGTAATATGAACGCTCTTCGTGACTGGGGACATGCCAAAGACTATGTAGAAGCTATGTGGAGAATCTTGCAGCAAGATGTGGCTGAAGATTATGTAATAGCTACTGGAGTTACTACATCTGTTAGAGATTTCGTCCGATATGCATTTAAAGAGGTAGGAATTGAGTTGTCATTTGAAGGTGAAGGAGAAGAAGAAGTTGCAAAAGTAGTTTCTTGCTCAAAGCCAGAATTCCAATTGGAACTTGGAAAGGTGGTAGTTCAAGTTGATCCAAGATACTATAGACCAACAGAAGTGGATTTATTATTGGGTGATCCAACTAAATCTAAAACCAAACTAGGCTGGAAGCCTCAATATGATTTAGCAGGTCTAGTAAGTGAGATGGTCGCTTCAGATGTTGAAATTGTTAAGAAAAACTTTAATGCTCAATGGGAGCATATTGTTGGCTAAGAAAAGATTGCAATTTGTCTTAGGTCTTCCGTCTTTGATTAATAAAGCAATTTTCGGGTGTGGTAAAAAAGATAAATTACATTCTCATTAAAAAGCTACTTTGACTCTCCAGATTTTTTTAACTTTTATTTTAGTAATTGGATTGATAATTACTTTATATAAAAACCTGCTCAAACCATCTTTTGCTTTTGCAATAGCGGTTTTTGTATTTATTATTTTTCAAATAATTACAATAGATGATTTATTGATTGGCTTAGCCAATAAGCAAATAATCCTCATTTTTTTATTGATGATTTTAACATCTGGAATTCAGCAAAATCTGGGAAAGGGCTTCTTTTATTCTTTATTCAAGAAATCCTTAACTCCCTTTCAATTTCGATTGAGAATGATGCTAATGGTATCAGGGCTATCCAGTATGCTGAATAATACACCTGTGGTTGCATTTATGATTCCGTATGTAAAGAACTGGGCAGAAGGAAATGGATATTCAGCATCTAAGTTTTTGATACCACTTTCATTTGCGACTATTTTAGGAGGAATGATCACAATAGTTGGGACATCCACCAATTTGGTTTTGAATGGCCTGATTGTGCAATCTGGTTTAGATTCTCTTCAATATTATGACTTCCTGTATTTGGGATTAATTGTAACTGTAATTGGAATAATCTATTTGGCTATTTTTTCTGAAAAATTACTACCCAATACAACCGCCAATAAAGAAGCATTCTTGGAGCAGTTGAATGAATATTTAGTGGAAACAAGGGTAAAGACAAATTCACCCATAATTGGAAAGACTATCGAAGAAGCAGGGTTGAGACATCTAAATGATTTGTTCTTGGTGGAGATTAAAAGGGGAGAAAGGAATATTGCAGCTGTTTCATCAGATCGTTTGATTCATGCAGATGATCTATTGTTTTTTGCTGGAAATACCCAATCCATTCTTGATTTGATCAATGATGATAATGGGTTGGAGATTCCAGATTCATCGCATTTATTATCCAATGGGTTTTCTGCTATGACCGAAGCTGTAATTCCTTCTGGATCTTCTTTAGTCGGAAATTCTATTAAAGAATTGGGTTTTAGGGATAGATATAAAGCTTCAATTATTTCAGTTTATAGAAAAGGTGAAAAAGTAAAAGGAAATTTGGGAGAAACAATATTGAAAGAAGGAGATTTGCTTCTTCTACTTTGTTCAAATGACTTTTCTAAACTCAATTCAAGTAGAGATTTAATTGCAATTTCCAAGTCGGGAGAAGTCAATACTGAGCTTTCTTTCAAAAATAGCCTGCCAAGTATCTTATCAATTGTAATTTTGTTGATTGGAATTTTTGGGCTTATTGATTTATTTCTAGCTGCTTTTCTAGGCATCATAATCATGACCTTGTTTAAAGTGATTAACTTAAATCAATTGAAATCTTCAATTGATCTAGATCTATTAATCATATTAGTTTCTGCCTTGGCTGTTGGATTAGCTATTCAAAAATCAGGGACAGCATCTTTATTAGTTGGAGAAATTTCCTCAATTTTTAATGGTCTTTCAGAAATATGGGGTATTGGGATCTTATTTTTAATGACTTTAGGTCTTACCTCATTGATTACAAATGCAGCTGCAGTTTCCATTATGTTTCCTGTTTCCTATGAAATGGGCCTAGGATATGGTGGGGATTTAACTCCCTTTTTTATGTCAATTGCCTTTGCAGCCTCAGCGGATTTTATGACTCCAATTGGCTACCAAACTAATTTGATGGTGATGGGACCTGGAAATTATAAATTTTCGGATTATACGAAAATTGGTCTACCTCTGACTTTTATTTATTCAAGTATCGTAATCACATTTATTTATCTATTTTATTTCTAAAATGGAAAACCACATACATCCAACTGTTTTTAAGGTTTCAAGAAAACAACGTCAGTCCCGATTAAAACAATCTCCTAAGTTAATTTGGTTTACAGGTTTATCTGGCTCTGGTAAGTCTACCGTAGCTAATGCAGTAGAATCCCAATTATTTGAGTACGGATATATGACCTATTTATTAGATGGTGATAATATCAGAACAGGACTCAACAAAGATTTAGGGTTTTCTGATGAAGACCGAATTGAAAATATTAGAAGAATTGCCGAGGTAGCCAAATTAATGATGGATGCTGGGCTTTTGGTAGTTTCTGCCTTTATTTCTCCATTTAGGGATGAAAGAAAAATGGTTGCTGACCTTGTAGGTGAAGAGAATTTTTTGGAAGTTTTTGTGGATTGCCCAATTGAAGTTTGTGAGCAAAGGGATGTGAAGGGGCTATATGCAAAAGCGAGAAAGGGAATTATTAAGAATTTTACAGGAATCGATTCTCCTTATGAGGCTCCAATTAAACCGGCAGTACATATCCATTCTGATAAAGAGGAGCTAACTTCCTCGGTTCAAAAAGTAATTCAAACTATTTCGGCTAGTATTAGCCATTAAATGTTCAATCCAGAAATTAAAACAATGGGACAATATTATTTATCACATCTTAAAGAGCTGGAAGCCGAAGCAATATTTATTATTCGTGAAGTTGTTTCTCAATTTGAAAGACCAGCACTTCTATTTTCAGGAGGAAAAGACAGTATTTTACTCGCTCATTTGGCAAAAAAAGCATTTTACCCAGCTAAGATTCCTTTTCCATTAATCCATATTGATACAGGACATAATTTTCCTGAAACTTTGGAATTTAGAGATGCATTGGTTGAAGAATTAGGTGTTCAATTAGTGGTTGGTTCCGTTCAGGAAAGTATCGATAAAGGTAGAGTTAGGGAGGAAACAGGTGTTAATGCCAGTAGAAATGCCCTTCAAACAGTCACTTTGTTAGATACCCTAGAAGATCTAAAGATTGATGCTGCTATGGGAGGTGCAAGAAGAGATGAAGAGAAAGCAAGAGCAAAAGAACGTTTCTTCTCCCATAGGGATGAATTTGGACAATGGGATCCTAAAAATCAGAGACCAGAATTATGGAATTTGTTCAATGGTAGAAAACATCATGGAGAGCATTTTAGAATTTTCCCAATCTCTAATTGGACTGAAATGGATGTTTGGCAGTATATCAAAGAAGAAAATATTGCATTGCCATCCCTTTATTTTTCTCATGAAAGAGAATGCATTGTAAGAGACGAGGTGATACTTGCCAAGTCTGAGTTTTTACCGCTGAAAGAAGGTGAAGAAATTCAAAAATTGATTGTTAGATATAGAACATGTGGTGATATGCCAATTACCGGTGCCGTCCTTTCTAATGCAGACACACTTGAATTGATTATAGAAGAAGTGGCTACTACAAGAACTACTGAACGAGGTACCAGAGCTGATGATAAAAGGGGAGAAACGGCAATGGAGGATAGAAAGAAAGCAGGATATTTTTAGACTTCAATGATTCCCAATTTTCTATAAAAAACTGTAACAAATTTATTAGGCTGTAAAAACAACAAATTTGAATATTTTAAGTTTCGCAGCACCTTAACCTAAGAGAATTCAAAAAAATGTCCATACAAGAAAATAATCAATTACTTCGATTTACGACTGCAGGATCAGTTGATGATGGAAAAAGTACTCTAATTGGAAGACTTTTATATGATTCCAAATCCATTTTCGAAGATCAAATTGAGGCTGTCAAAACTTCCTCTGAAAAAAAAGGCTTTGACTATGTGGATCTTTCCTTATTAACTGACGGGCTTAAGTCTGAAAGAGAACAAGGAATCACAATTGATGTTGCCTACAGATATTTTGCAACGCCCAAAAGAAAATTCATTATTGCCGATACTCCTGGTCATACTCAATATACTAGAAATATGGTGACAGGAGCTTCTACTGCCAACTTGGCTATTATTTTGGTAGATGCTAGAAAAGGTTTGTTAGAACAAACTTATAGACATTCTTTTATCGCATCACTATTGAAAATTCCTCATGTTGTGGTTTGTGTGAATAAAATGGATTTAGTTGATTATTCGGAAGAAGTCTATAATCAAATTGTTGCCGATTATGAGGCATTCTCAAGTAAGTTGGATATAAAGGATGTTCAGTTTGTTCCAATTTCTGCATTAAAGGGAGATAATGTGGTAGACAGGTCTGAAAATATGGATTGGTACGAAGGTTCTACTTTATTATATCATTTGGAACATGTTCATATTGCCTCAGACTTTAATCATATTGATTGTAGACTACCTGTTCAAATGGTAATCCGTCCTCATACACTTGAATTCCAAGATTTCCGTGGCTATGCTGGAAGAATAGATGGTGGTATTTTTAAGCCAGGAGATGAAGTCAAGATATTGCCATCTGGGTTTACTTCCAAAGTGAAAACCATTGAGTTAAATGGAGAGCAAATTGCGGAAGCTTATGCTCCGATGTCTGTAACCATGACTTTAGAAGATGAAATAGATATCAGTAGGGGAGATATGATTGTCAGACCAAATAATCAACCTAAATCTGAGCAAGATTTGGAAGTAATGGTTTGTTGGATGAATCAAAAATCACTTCAGAACCGAACTAAACTCATTGTCAAGCATACAACCAAAGAATGTCAGGCTATGGTGAAAGATATTCAATACAAAGTTGATGTGAATACTTTACATAGAATAGAAGACATCCAGGAAATAGGGATGAATGATATTGCTAGAGTTTCAATTCGTACAGCCTCCCCAATCTTTTTTGATTCCTATAGCAAGAATAGACAAACAGGTTCAATCATTTTAATTGACCCCAATACCAATGAAACCGTTGGAGCTGGAATGATCATCTAAGAGTCAAGATTTTAGATCCTAGAATCAAGAAAAGAAACGAATAAACAATAAGACCAGGTGGCCAAGGGAAATAGAGACAGAGAGACGAAGAGAAAAAAGGGCAATCATTCAGATATTCTTCAATAAAGTAATTAGTAGTGGTTAAGATTCGAAGTCATGAGGATTTACAGGTGTTTCAATTAGCATTTGATGCCTCCATGAGAATCTTTGAATTATCCATTTCTTTCCCTAAGGATGAAAAATATTCATTGACAGATCAAATAAGGAGAAGTTCAAGATCTGTATGTGCAAATCTTGCAGAGGCTTTTAGAAAAAGGAAATACCCGAAATACTTTGTGTCAAAATTAGTGGATTGCGAAGGTGAAGCTGCTGAAACTCATTTTGGTTATTATATGCCTTTAAATGTCAATATATAGATGAAGCATGTAAATCAGACTTAGATGATAAATACAACCAAATCTTGGGTAAGCTGGTAATTATGGGGCAATATCCTGAAAAATGGACCTATTAAATCTTCTTCGTCCCTACGTCTCTCAGTCTCTTTTTCACATCAGTCCCTAAAGCCTCTCCGTCTCTCAGTCTCATAGTTATAATCTTTAAGACTCAACGAGAAATTGACTAAAGACAATTAATAGCATTAAAAACAATGATTAACATAAAAAAACTCACCTCCCTCGCCAAAGAAGCCTCCCTAGCCGCAGGCAAGGCTATTTTAGAAATCTATAATTCTGCTGATTTTGGTGTTGAAATAAAGGGGGATAACTCTCCTTTAACTAAAGCAGACCAAGCAGCTCATCAGGTCATAGTCAAATACCTGGAAGAAACTGGACTTCCCATATTATCTGAAGAGGGAAAAGATATTCCTTATAAGGTAAGAAAAGACTGGGAGTATTTCTGGATGGTAGATCCTTTGGATGGAACCAAAGAGTTTATCAAAAAGAATGGTGAGTTTACTGTAAATATTGCCTTAATCCATCAAGGAAAGCCAATAATGGGAGTAGTATATGCTCCAGTCTTGGAATGGTTGTATTGGGGTAATCAAGAGGAAGGAGCTTGGAAACAAGAAGGGAATGAAAATCCAATCCAATTGAAAAAACAAGAAGATACTGAAGTGAAAACCATAGTTGCCAGCCGTTCCCACTTAAGTCCAGAAACTCAAGAATTTATTGATCAATACCCAGGAGTAGAAGTAATCTCTATGGGATCCTCCTTGAAATTTATGTTGATAGCTGAAGGAAAGTCGCAAATTTATCCTCGCTTCGCTCCAACCATGGAATGGGACACTGCGGCAGCTCAGGGAGTGATTTTAGCAAATAAAGGAATGGTTTTACAATTTCCTTCTAAGATAGAATTGGGATATAATAAAGAGAACCTCTTAAACCCATGGTTTATAGTTTATAATTAATAACCTGAATTTTAATTGAATTAATCATTTTTCTATGAAAATATTAGTAACTGGAGCAGCAGGATTTATTGGGTTTTTCCTTTCAAAAAAACTATTAGAGAAGGGAAATCAAGTAGTTGGATTGGATAATATAAATGATTATTATGATGTGAATCTTAAGTATGCAAGACTTAATGAATTAGGCGTAGAAAGGATTAATGCAGAACAATCCAAAGTTCTAACTAACTCGTCAAAATTTTCTAATTTTTCTTTTATAAGAATGAACCTTGAAGATAGAAAGGGGCTTCCAAAGTTATTTGAGAACGAGCAATTTGATGTGGTTGTCAATCTTGCAGCTCAAGCTGGAGTACGATATAGTTTAGAAAATCCTGAATCTTATATCGATAGTAATATTGTGGGGTTTTTAAATGTTTTGGAATGTTGCAGGCATCATGAAATCAAGCACTTACTTTATGCAAGTAGTTCCAGTGTATATGGGGAGAATTCTAGTGAAAAATTTTCAATAAAAGATAGAGTAGATAATCCAATAAGCTTATATGCTGCATCAAAAAAAAGTAATGAGTTAATGGCATACACTTACAGTCATTTGTATAAATTACCGACATCTGGTTTAAGATTTTTCACGGTATATGGGCCATGGGGAAGACCAGACATGGCAATGTTTTTATTCACCAAAGCTATGCTAGAAGGTAAATCGATCAAGGTTTTTAATAATGGAGATTTGATGCGGGATTTTACCTATATCGATGATATTATTAATGGAATAGAAATAGTATTTAATAACATTCCAGACTTAGATTCTCCTTATGAAATTATGAATATTGGGTTTGGTTCCCCTCAACCACTTATGCATTTTATAAATTCGATTGAGGATAATTTAGGTATCCAAGCAAAAATTGAATTTTTGGAAATGCAACCTGGAGATGTTCCTCGGACTTCTGCAGATACAAGTGAATTAAATAAACTTGGCTATAGAAGTACTATTGATATTAATGAAGGTGTGAAAAGATTTGTTGATTGGTATAAGAAGTTTTATAATATAAATCCAAATTGATAAAAGTTGGTTTTAATTAATTCCATCATTTATTTCTATTCAATATTCTGCTTTATAGAGAATGTAATTTCCACTATAGATAATGAGATTGAGATTAATTCCTATGGATTATCTGATATAGACGGCTTGAATACTGGATGGACTTCTGGAATTCAACAAGATTGGCCAACCTTAAAAGTTTATAAAGTCACAAATTTAAATTCGAGTGGAAAAGGATCTTTAATTAACGCTTTACTGGCTAAAGAACCTAGATTAATCGTTTTTGAGGTCTCTGGAAATATAGATTTTAAAGGAAGATCAATTAAAATTGAATGCCCCTATTTGAGAATTTTAGGGCAAACATCTCCTGAGGTTGGAATTACAATCATTAATGGAGGTTTGAGAATAGCAACTCATGATGTGATTGTACAACACTTACATATTCGTCCTGGTGATACCTTAAATGGTAACTCAATAGATGGGATTACTACAATGGGAGGGGCTTATGATATTATAGTCGATCATTGCAGCTTTTCTTGGGCTATTGATGAAAATTTATCTGCATCAGGGCCAAGGTTTCAAGGGAACACTGTTGATGAATGGAGAAATAATACTTCACATAGGATTACTTTTAGCAATAATATAATTGCAGAAGGATTAGCAAATTCTAAACATTCTGATAGTGTATCTCATTCTATGGGTATGTTAATACATGATAATGTAACTGATGTTTTGATTATTGGTAATTTGTTTTATTCCAATGATAGAAGAAATCCAATCTTTAAGGGAGGAGCATCTGGAGCCATAGTGAATAATTTTATTTATAATCCTGGAAAAATGGCGATGGCCTATCGGCTATCAGAAAAGGAGTGGGCCAATAGAAAAATTCAAAAAGGTAGAATAAGTATTGTTGGTAATTATATGGAAAAGGGTATTAATTCGAAAGATATTCCGCTTTTTGAGGCTATTTATGGAGAGTGTGAATTATTTTTTAAAGATAATTTAGCAATTGAAAGGAATGGTAAGCCAATTGAATTGTATAGAGGAGATACCTCAAATTTAGTTTCGAACTACTCCATTTGGAATCAAAATATTACTCCAATTCCAATAATTGATGTCAAAAATTATGTTTTGAATAATTCAGGAGCTAATCCTAAAAATAGGGATTACATAGATCAAAGAATTATTAAAAATATAATAAGTAAGAAAGGAGTCATTATTGATTCAGAAACTTTCGTGGGTGGTTTTCGTCAAACAGATTCAGTTTTTAGAAAATTTAATCCTGAAATTCTAGATTCACTAAATTTGAAATATTTGAATTAAATGATATCACATAAACATAAATGTATATTTGTTCATGTACCAAAAGCGGCGGGTACAAGTATTGAGCGTGTTTTCCTAGAAGATTTAGATCTTGATATGGATAATCGACATTCTTTATTATTAGGGCAAAATAATAATAATAGGTTAGGTCCAAGAAGAGTCTCACATTTATTTGCAAGTGATTATGTTAATCATCACTATATTTCTAGAGAATTGTATGATTCATATTATAAATTTTCATTTGTTAGAAATCCTTTTACTAGATTATTTTCTACCTATAAATTTTTAGGTTATGATGAGCTTTATAGTTTTGATGAATTTATTCAAAAGAAGTTAAGACTATTGCTTAATAATCCTAAGTTTGATTTTTTCTTAAAGCCATCATATGATTATTTATTTGATACAGATGGTAATTGTCTTGTCGATTTTATTGGAAAGTTTGAAAGTTTAAATGATGATTTTATAAAGATTACTAATAAAATAGATTTTTATAAATCAGATACAAAGCTAAAGCATTATAATAAAACAAATTTTTCAAATAGAAATCTTGTTAAAAGAACATATGGAAAGGTTATTAAATTTCTTCTTTCTAAAAATTCTGATTATAAAATTAGTGATTTATCAAGAGAAATTGTTTTAGAAATATATAATAGGGATTTTGAAAATTTTGGATATTTAAGTAGTGGAGAGTGAGAGTATTAAGAAAAGTCTTTTTAGTGGCTTAATTTGGACTTCTGGGGGACAATTTTTAACGGTAATTGTTAATCTAAGTATCAATATTGTGCTCGCAAAATTTTTATCTCCCGATCAGTTTGGTGTGATGGGTATAATTATGTTTTTCGTTTTACTAGGAGATGTCCTAGCCAAAGGCGGATTGTCTGGAGCATTAATTAGAATGGAAAAAGTAAATCCATTAGATTATTCTACTGTTTTTGTATTTAATTTAATTGTAAGCACAATTTTATATATTATTTTATGGATTTCATCTGAAGAAATTTCTATATATTATGGTCATAACGAAATTGAAATCCTTTTAAGAATCACTGGGTTAACATTGATTGTTAATGCTTTTCAACTTATTAATATTACTAATTTAGTACGATCTTGGAAATTTAAAGAACGTTTTATTTTTGAATTTTCTTCTACTTTAATAGCAAGTATTATATCAGTTGTTCTTGCATTAAATGATTTTGGTATTTGGGCTCTTGCCTTATTGCCTTTGAATACATCTTTATTTTTAACAATTTTCCTGATTTTAAGTGAAGGTTTTCATGGTGGATATATGTTCTCCTTTAAATCCTTTAAAAAGACTTATAAATTTGGAGTCAATACTACTTTAGCTTCATTAATTGAAACTACATTTGAAAATATATATAGTCTTGTCTTGGGTAGATATTTTTCTGTGACTCAAGTTGGTTATTTTTATCAAGCTCAAAAATTGCAAAAAGTTCCTAATAATATTTTGAATTCATTCAGTCAAAGGGTTTTATTCCCAGTTTTATCTAAATCTCAAAATAATAAGTTAGAATTTAGTAGGGTGTATAATAAAATAAATATTTTATTTACAGTTTTTGTAGGATTATTCGGTTTGTTTATCTTCATATTTTCTAAACCTATTATACTTTTGTTATTTGGAAGTAAATGGTTAGGGTCTGTTTTTTATTTGCAATTGTTTATTGTTGCATCCTTTTTTTATATGCAAGAACAGTTTAATAGAATTATTTTTAAAGTTTTTGATAAAACTTCAAATATTCTAGTTTTAGAAATTATAAAAAAAGTATTCCAAATAATTACTATTATTTTTGGTGTTTATTATTTAAATATTAAATATTTAATCTTTGGATATGTGTTGACTAGTGTATTTAGTTTTTTTATCAATTTTTCAAGATCAAGGAAAATTATAAATAGTGATTTTTTTGGAGAAATAGCTATTGTTTTAAAAATATTTATATGTGGGTTAGTATGCGTATTTATTAATAATTTTTGCTTAACTATATTTGAATTTAAATATTTGATATACTTTTTATTTCCTTTCCTAATTCTTTTGTACTTTGCTTTCTTAAATATTTTAAACGTATGTAATATTAGTGATTTGAAAAATATTCTAAATTTTCTTAATCTAAAAAAGATAATTAAATGATATCTAATTTACGTTTTAAGGATTTTTTTGCTTCGTTAATTTCCTTTTTAACTTTCTTTTTATTATTACTTCAATTTACTAATTCTTATAAATTATTATTACTAATTATTAATCAACAAACTTATATATGGTCAATTTTTTTAATTATATTTTTTTCTTTTTATATTATTGTTAATAATTCTAAATTATCCTTTCTATTTAAAGTTCCAATTTTTTTCCATTGGTTATGTTTAATATTTTTTCTTCCAATTATTCTATTAATATTTCACTTTTTTTTAGGAAATATATCATTAAATCAATTGATTTATTGGTTAGGTATTTATTCATTAGCCGGAGGAATGTTTTGCTCTAGTTCTATCTTGTTTTTTAATTATAATTCAAGTAGTAAGATTAGTATCTTTTATATTTCTGCATTTATTATCACTGTTTTTGGTGTTTGGCTAAGTATTGAATATTATGATATTATTAGAGCTTTTATGACATTAAACCGTGCTACTGAAGATATTGCTTTTATTTCTTCTGAAAAAATCAGAGTAGTCGGTTTTTTTGATCATCCTAATATGGTTTCTAGAGCTTTTTTATTTTCTTCTATTATTATTCTTGGCACCTATTTTTATGATAAATCAATTTATTTGATTATTTTATTTATAGTTTTGTTGTTAGTTTGTATTTTATTTACTGGTTCAAGAACTGTCTTTATTTTGTTTTTTCTTTTCTTAATGTATTATTTTCCTCGGATTGTTTTTAAAGACGTGTTTCTTTTAAAAAGTAAAAAAGGATATTTTCTTCAATTTCTTACTTTTTTTACTGTTCCAATTTTTGCTCTTTTAATTATTTTTATTTTTTATTTGTCTTCCAGTTATTTGTCCTTATTAGGATATGGGGATATAATTAACAGGTTTACATCTTTAATAGAATTTAATACTAATAATTTTGACAATGATGTAAGTGCTAATTACAGATATGAGGTAATATTCCAGTATTTAGAATATATTTTAAAAAGCCCTTTTTTTGGGTATGGTCCTTCTTTGAGAAATGATTTTATTAATAGAGGGATTTTTTCAGTTGCTAGTCAGAATCAATTTTTAGAAGATTCATTTTCTTTTGGAATTTTATATGTTTTATATTTTATATTTGTTTTGTTTAAGACAATATATAGCTTACCTTCTTCTTTTTATATTTTTAATGAAAATAAATTACTTTTTTATAAAGCTTTTTTGTATATAGTTTTATTGTATTGCTTTTCTGTTAATTATTTGTTAATTAATGAAGTTTATTTAATAGCATTTGGCTCCTTAATGGGGATTTCTATTTTAAATTTTAATAGTAAATGAAAGAAATTATTTGTAATATTAAATCTGATCTTTTTAGGGTTACCGGTCAATGTGGTTTTTTTTCATTTTTAAAATGTCTTTATTCTTCTCCTGGTTTTAAGTTTCTGTTTTATTTTCGTCTTTCTCAAAGATATTCAAGAATTACGCCTTTTGGTTTTTTTTCTTACTTGTTCTATAAACATTGTTCCATTAAATATGGTTTTCAAATTCCTTTATCTGTTTCTTTAGGAAAAGGTTTAGCTTTTCCTCATTTCGGTAATATTGTTATTAATTCTAAAGTTTCTATAGGTGATAATTGTAATATACTTCATGGTGTTACATTAGGTAATGTAAAATATGGTAAAAATGTAGGTTCTCCTCGAATAGGAAATAATGTTTTTATTGGCCCTGGTTCTGTAATTATAGGAGGAATTAATGTTGGAAATAATACTCTAATTGTTGCTAATTCATTTGTTAATGTTAATGTTCCTGATAATTGTATAGCTATAGGAAATCCCTGTAAAATTATTTCTAGTTCAATTTCAGCTAATGTTCATATGATTAATAATTTATCAGATTTTAAACAATGTTAAGAATTTATTATTTTGTTTATAAATTAATTTCACCTCTTGGTTACGCAAGGAAAATTGGAGTTAAATTTGGAAAAGGTTGTAGGTTTATAAAAGTAGATTTTAGCACTGAACCTTATTTAATTAAAATGGGAGATTATGTAAGTGCCACAAAAGTTAGGTTTGAAACGCATGATGGTGGTGTTTGGGTAATTAGAAGAAAGAATTCTAATATTGACCTTGTTAGGCCAATCAATATTGGTAATAATGTTTTTATAGGCTATGGATCTATAATTTTACCAGGTGTTAATATAGGAGATAATGTTGTAATTGGAGCTCACTCTGTTGTTTCAAAGGATATTCCTTCTAATGTAGTAGTGGCAGGTGTTCCTGCTAAAGTAATTAAGCCTATTTCTGAATATATTTCTAAAATTGAACTTTTGGGATCTGATACTAAAAAACTTTCAAAAAAGGATAAACGTTCTTTTTATTTGAACAAATATTTTTTTAATGATTAAAATTTTTCATTTTACATCTAATCTTAGTGGAGGCGGCGCTGAGACTCAATTATTATTATTAGCTAAATCATTGACAAATGTATATCAAAATTTTGTTGTTTATAATACTGTCAACGATAGTTTTCCATTTAATGATTTTCCAAATATAAAGTTCATAAGTAATTCAGAATTTTTAATGCTTAAAAATTCTTTAAATTTTAATAATCTTATTTTTCATATTTGGATTCCTGATGTTTTTACTCATTTATCTCCTCTATTCTTTTTTAAATTTAGAAAAATTACAATTTTAGGTGTTAGAAATAAATATAGACTTAATTCAATAAAAAGAATCTATCAATTTTTATGTTACTTCTTTTTTTCTAATATAGTATCTAATACTCCAAGTTCTATTCATAATTATTTCTATCGATTAGCATTTGGTAAATATTTTTTATTTATTCCTAATGCTATTAAATATAATTCCCTCTTACATAATGATTTAAATTTTAAGAAATTTGAATTATTATTTGTAGGTAGATTTGAAATGCATAAGGGAGTTTTAGATTTATTGAATTCTTTCACAAAGTTAAATGATGCTTCAGTAAACCTTAAATTGGTTGGTACTGGGTCTTTATTTAAATCTATAAAAAATAAATTTAATAAATGTTCAAATTTAGAAATTGTTGGTTATTTAGATGATCCTATTGATTATTTTTATCATTCAGAGTGTTTAATACTTCCAAGTTATTATGAAGGAATGCCTAATGTTGCCTTTGAAGCACTATCTCAAAATTGTATTTTAATTTTATCGGATATTCCTCAAAACCGTCTTTGGTTTACTGTAGATTCTGTTATCTATTTTAAGCCAGGTGATTATTTGGATTTACTTAGAGCACTTAAGTTGTTTTTATCTTTATCTTTAGAACAGAAACGGTATATGCTATCGAAATCTAAATCTGTTATAAAAAAATTGACTATTGAGAATTATTCAAATCAATATATTAGATTATACAAAAATATATATGAGAAAAGTATTTAATTATTTCAGTGATTTCTATAATTTGAAAAGTAATGATATTATTGTTGCAAGTTATCCTAAATCTGGTAATACTAGAATTAGATTAGCCATTGCTAAATATTTTCAAATAAAAAATAATCTTACTAACGATTTTAATTATCAATTTACAAATCAAATCTTACCTGAGATAGGGAGGGGAAATATTAAAAGCTCTCGAAAAATTTTAAGTAATTATGTAAATGATGTTTCTCCAGTTTTATTTGTTAAGTCTCATCTTCCTTATTCTGTTTTGAGGTATTTTTTAAAAGGAAATTCTATTTTATATATAGATCGACTTGATTGTGAAACTTTAATGTCTTTTTATGATTATTCTATTGCAAGAAAAATTATATCTTCCGATGTTAGTTTTTCTCAATTTTTAAGATCTAAATCTGGAATTAAAGGTTTTTCCTCCTATTTAAAATCCTGGAATTCTGTTAAAAAAGTGGAAATTAGCTATAATGATCTTATAAATAATGATATTTCAACAATAATTAATTCTTTAAATGAAGTAGGTTTTGTATATGATGAAGTTTTAATGACTCAAGCTATCGTTGAGACTAGGAGAAACAAAACTTCAAAAATATCTAATGTGCTTGATGCTAATAGTAACTATAATTTCGCAATGAAACGTGATAGATCTATATCAAAGTATTTTTCAAATCTTGAAGATATTAATTTTTACAATGATAATATTTCCTCAACTGGTCTTAAAAAAATAACAAACTAATATATTTATTTTGAAAATCTTTATTGCTGGTAGCTTTCCTCCTCCTTTTAATGGGCAAAATATTGGTACTTTCCTTGTTAAAGATATGCTTGAAAAAAATCCTCTTTTCATCATTAAATCTTTCAGTTGGAATATTACCTGGTATCCTACTGACAATGCTTCTTTTGTTGTCAAGTTATTTTATTATTTTATTTCGTTTTTTAAGTATTTATTTACTATTTTTTACTTATGGTTTTTTTTCATAATTAAGTTTCCAGATGTATTATATATTGTTCCAAGTAGTAATAATAAGGGATTCTATAGAGATTTTTTGTTTTATCTACCTTTCTTAATTTTTAGAAAAAGGATTGTTTGTCATATTAGAAGTGGGAGTTTTTCAATTTCTAAATTTCCTTTTAATTTTTTATATAGGTTTTCCAATTTTCATTTTATTTTTCTTTCTGAGCTTCTTTCAAAAAATAGCTTTGTTCCTAAAAATCAGTCTGTTGTGATTCCTAATTTTGTAGATGAAATTTTTAATAGTAATGATAATCTAAATTCTATCGCAAGTAAACCGTATAAAATTGTTTATTTGAGCAATTTATTTGCTAGTAAGGGGATTTTTTCTTTAATAGATTCAGTAAAATATTTTTCTAAGGATGAATTTACCTTATTTATTTATGGTGAAGGTGAAGAAAATGTAAAAAATAAAATTCTTAATGAAATTGAAGGATTTCCAAATATTAAATTTTATGGCAAAATCAGTGATAGAAATTTAATTAAAAATATATTTTCATCTTCTGATTTGTTTGCACTACCTACTACTTACAAAATTGAAGCTTCTCCTAGAAGTATTATTGAGGCTATTTCTCAAGGGTGTGTTCCTTTAGTTACTAATCATGCTGGTATTCCTGATATGCTAAATAGTGATTTTTCATTTATGATTGATAAAGAAAATGATATAGTACACCAGCTGCGTTCTTCTTTAAATTCAATTCTTCTTATGGATCCTGAATATTTTCAACAATACAAACAAAGATCTATTAATCATTTTCATAATAATTTTAGCTATGAGATTATAAAGAATAAAATTTATAATGTATTTATTGATCTAAAGAAATTATGAGGATTTGTATTTTCATTATTTTGTTTTTTTCAATAACATCTTTTGTTTTTGGTCAAACCTTACCTGTAGGATTTCCAATAATTGAAGAAATGGACAGAATTTCACAGCTAAAATATAGCGATTCTGTTTTAAATGATTCTTATTTGATCCGCTTGGGTTCAAAAATTGATTCTGAAAAAAATATTCAATTAATAAAGAATATTCGATTTGGTTTTTTTCCGCTAAATTTCTCACTTTTTAATAATATTGAAAGGCCCTATTGGTATAGTCCATATGCGATGATTCCTAGTAAAGGAGCTCAGATTTATACTTCAGGAGGCATTTATTTATCAGGAAAATATTTTTCAATTGAAGTTTTTCCTGAATTTGTGTTTTCTAGTAATTCCAGTTTCGATGGATTTTCTGGTTTTGCAGAGGACAATCTAAACCGTCGTTATTTTTTGGATTTAAGACGTGGTGATTCTCCAGAATTATTTGGTTCTGGTAATTATCTTAAATTAGGATTGGGGCAGTCAAAAATTGTTAGTAAACTAGGAGCTATTGAATTAGGATTATCTAATAGGAATTTATGGTGGGGACCTGGCCAATGGAATTCCCTTACTATTTCAAATAATGCACCGGGATTTTTACATGGAGTTTTTGGAACCCATAGACCCGCTAAAACATTTTTTGGATCCTTTGAATTTCAGCTAATTTCAGGGTTTTTGAATTCCAAAAAGTACGCGCCTACTCAAATAAAAGAATTGAATGAAGAATATTTTGACCCACTTGAAAAAAGGGAAAGATATTTAAATGCTATTTCTTTTTCTTTGAACCCTAAATGGGTAAAAGGTCTTCATGTTGGAGCTACTAGGACCGTTCAAACTTTTAGAGATTCGGTAAACGTAAAAAAATTTATTGATGTTTTTCCTGTTTTTTGGGGTATAACAAAAGAAGCAGTTGGTTCAGATTTGATAGGAAAATCTGATAAAGGTAGAGATCAACAAATTTCTGTGTTCTTTAGGTATATTATTTATAGGTTAGGATTTGAATTTTATGGTGAATATGGCAGAAGAGATCATGCATTGAATATTCGTGATTTAATACTTAACCCTGAACATAGTCGAGCTTTCATTTTGGGATTTAATAAAACGATTAATTTGATTGATTCAAAAAAAATTCTGTTAAGGAGTGAAATAACGCATCAACTTCAATCTGTAAATTGGATTACAAGGCCTAGTAGTAATCAAGCTTGGCATACAAATGGAACTGTTGGAGGCTTTAGTAATTTCGATCAAGCTATGGGAGTTGGAATTGGAACTGGGTCTAATATCCAGATATTTGAATTATCAGTTATAAATAATTATAATAAAATTGGATTTTATTCTGAACGCTTAGTCCAACATGCAGATTTTTATGATGTTGCAAATTTATCTTCATATGGTTATAAACCTTGGGTAGATTATACTTTAGGACCAATTATCAATCATAGATGGAAAAATTTACTTCTAAGTGCTAGGGTGCTTTTTACTTATACTAATAATTATTTTTGGTCTCAATCAAATGGAGTCCAAGATTCTTTTCCAACTTTGAATAATAAGTTTTCGAATAGCTCCCAATTTAATCTTATTTATTATATAAAATAATTTTAATGTCGTAATTCAATTATTATAAAAATACTTATCATATTTAAATGAAAATCTCCAATATTTGTTGTATCGGCGCAGGATATGTAGGAGGACCTACTATGGCTGTAATTGCTCAAAAATGTCCTGAAATTAAAGTTACAGTTGTTGATATCAATGAAGCTAGAATCGCTGCCTGGAATGACGAGAACTTAGATAATCTGCCGGTATATGAACCAGGATTGGATCAGGTTGTAGCAGAAGCAAGAGGAAGAAATTTATTTTTCTCTACAGAAGTCGATAAGTCTATCAAGGAAGCCCAAATGGTCTTTATTTCTGTCAATACTCCTACTAAGACTTATGGGGAAGGGAAAGGCCAAGCTGCTGATTTGAAATGGATAGAGCTTTGTGCCAGACAAATTGCAGCTGCTTCGGGTACAGATAAAATCGTTGTTGAGAAATCTACACTTCCAGTAAGAACGGCTGAGGCTGTAAAAGATATTTTATCAAATACAGGTGGGGGAGTGAAATTTCAAATTCTTTCCAATCCGGAGTTCTTAGCAGAAGGTACAGCAGTTGAGGATTTACAGAAGGCTGACCGAGTTCTTATAGGTGGTGAAAATTCTCAGGAAGGAAAAGAGGCAATTGAAGCATTGGTTGAGGTATATGCACATTGGATCCCAAGAGAGAAAATATTAACAACCAATGTTTGGTCTTCTGAACTATCCAAATTGACAGCCAATGCAGTTCTGGCACAAAGAGTATCTTCAATAAATGCCCTTTCTGAATTGTGTGAAGTAACTGAAGCAGATATTGATGAAGTATCTCGAGCAATTGGTGCGGATAGTAGAATTGGAAGTAAGTTTTTGAAGGCCTCAGTAGGTTTTGGTGGCTCATGTTTTCAGAAAGATATTTTGAATCTGGTTTATATTTCTCGATCCTATGGATTGACAGAAGTTGCTGACTATTGGGAGCATGTGATCAAAATGAATGATCATCAAAAAGGTAGATTTGCTAAAAAAATCATCAAATCTCTTTACAATACAGTAAGTGGTAAAAAGATAGGTTTTTTAGGGTGGGCCTTTAAAAAGGATACAAATGACACCAGAGAATCGGCGGCTATTTATGTTGCTGATCACCTACTGAATGAAAAGGCTAATATTTCTATTTTTGATCCAAAGGTTAAAGAAACTCAAATAAAATTCGATTTAAACTATTTGCAAACCCGTTCAAAAGAAGAAAATGATACTTTGGTTTCAGTTGAAATTGATCCATATGTAGCCTGTAAAGATTCCCATGCTATTGCTATTTTAACTGAGTGGGATGAATTTAAATCATATGACTGGCAGAAAATTTATGATTCAATGTTGAAACCTGCTCAAATTTTCGATGGTAGAAATATATTGAATCATGAAGAATTAAGGGAAATTGGATTTCGAGTTTACGCCATTGGCAAACCACAATAAATGCGAATTTTAGTATTTGGAATCAATTCAGCACCTGATTTAACAGGAATTGGTAAATATACTGGTGAAATGAATGCCTTTTTGGCGGAAAATGGGAATGAGGTTACTATGGTAACGGCCCATCCCTATTATCCGGAATGGACTTATCATCCTGATTATCCCAAATATTTTTGGAAAACGGAAAAAAAGGATGGAGTAAAGGTATTTCGTTGTCCTCTCTATGTTCCAACAAATCCTACGGCTGCAAAGAAGATTTTGCATGAATGTACTTTTTTGATTAGTTCTATTCCGGTTTGGTTGAAACTTCTCTTCTCCAAAAAGTATGATTATGTGCTCAGCATTAACCCACCTTTTCATTTAACAGTCTTTCCTTTATTCTATAAGTGGATAAGAGGAGGGAAGTTGATTTCACATATCCAGGACCTTCAGGTGGATGTGGTGAATGATATGGGGATGATAAAAAACAAAGGCTTTTTAAAGGCCATGTTTGGAGTAGAGCGCTTTTTCCTAAAACAAAGTGATTGGGTAAGTACAATCAGCTTGGGAATGGAAAGGAAAATTGCTTCCAAGGGAGTTGAGGAATCTAAACAAATTATGTTTCCCAATTGGGTGGATACTGATTTTATTAAACCAATTAAAAAGCAGAGTTCGTTAAGATCCAATTTTGGAATCTCAAATCAGGATAAGGTTGTTCTTTATTCAGGAAATCTTGGGGAGAAGCAGGGCTTAGAATTGATATTGGAGGTAGCTGATCGATTTAAAGAAGAATCCAATATTAAGTTCTTGATTTTTGGATCTGGTGGAGCCAAAGAGCGTCTAGAGGCTATGAAGGAAGAAATGGGATTAGAAAATGTAATGTTCTTTCCGCTTCAAGCTTATGAGGACCTTCCTAAGTTATTGGCAGTCGCTGACTTACATTTAGTTCTTCAAAAGAAAGAAGCCTCGGATTTGGTGATGCCATCCAAATTGACAGGGATTTTATCTGCTGGAGGATTGGCTGTAATCACTGCTGTTCCAGAGACTACGCTTTATGAAGTTGTCTCTGATAATAAAATGGGGATATTAGTGGAGCCAGGCTGTGCCGATGCTTTATATAATGGAATTGAAGATGGCTTAAATAAAGTAGGAAGCGAACAATTAAAATCCAATGCCAGATTCTATGCAGAAAAGTATTTGGCAAAAGATGCTGTATTGGGAGCTTTTGAAAGAAAATTAAAAGAGGAATTGAAATCTTAGGAAGAATAGGGGGAACCCAATTTAAAATAAAACAGAAAAGGAGGCTTCGGTCTCCTTTTTTATTTCTGTGTCAACTCTTTTAGAATTTCTACTTTTTCTCTTTCTGATTCTAAAAGACGTTCATAAAGCTTTTTGTTTTCTTCCAAAGCTTCAACCCATTTTTCTATAGGGTTAAAAATTGGATTATTATTAACAACGGCTGAGTTATCATTAAAGGTGCTGGAAATTACATTGATAGCTTTTTCCTCGTCAAAATTCTTAATTGCTTCAGAAGGAACTTTTAGAATCTCAGCTACTTGACGAATCAGAGCTTCTTCCACTTCTTCTTTCTGCTCCAAGAGACTGATTTTCTTTTGGGACCAGTCTTCACCCAACTCGAAAGCCAAGGCTTCCTGCTTGATTCCCATCATTTCTCTGAATCTCTTGATATTTCGGCCGTGGTGGATCTTGTCGCTCATAATTTTTATAAAAAAGAAAGTTATAAAATTCTCCTAAAATAGTCTAAACTAATTTATTCAGTTCTGTCAATCTAGGCAATAATAGATACCCTAAAAATGAAGATTCACTTGAAATTTGATCAAACTTTATTCGAATAAATTATTCCTGGTCTTTTCTGAAAAATCCCTTGAAGGAATACTTTAGTTAATCAATTGTTTTCAATTTGAAGTTTTCAATTAGCTGCTTATCATTATGAATCTTTTTTTTGACCATTCCGAAAATGCAATATTTGAGTTCTACCATGGCCATGACATCAATCGCTATCTCTGGGAGATTTACCAATGTTGGATGCTGGAACTTTCCCAGAGAGATAATACTTATCTGGACATTAGTAATAGACAGTATTTTTTTGAGCTTTTGGCAAATGAAATATTCAAAGGCTTAAAAAATTATCAATCTAAGAAGGATATGGAATTAGGCATTCCAAAATCAAACTCATCTATCAAGCCTTGAATTCTAAATTTTGATTAGCCTTCAATCTTAGCAGTTTAATAAGGAAAGGCTAAAAAGTAGCTATGAAGTTCCAGCATTGGAATCTTTGCTTATTAGCCATCATTCGTCACAACTTTTTGGCCGACAAGGACCATGGGCCTCTACCATCCACTGGCAAGGTAAATTTTATTTGGGCTAAAGTGGCATACCTATTCAAAATTACCAGCCCCAAAAGATGTTCGTGAAGACACGAACATGGGCGTTTATCAATTCCCTATTCCCGAATCCCTAACACAGAGCCACAGAGAACGCTAAGGTTTCACAGAGTTTTTTGAAAAAGTCTCCCAATTCCCTAATCTCTCTTCTCCAATCTCTCCTCTCTTTTCCCCAATCCCTCCCGGTTCTTATCGGGATCCCAATCCCTATTCCTCAATACCTAATCCCCAACAATGAAAACGCCAAAGGCATACAACAATTACAACACTTTAAATTATTGGTTTTTCAGACTTCTGCCTTTAGCTTTCTGAATTAGACTCCTCATGGGAGTTTGCCAATTCCCTATTCCCGAATCCCTAACACAGAGCCACAGAGAACACTGAGGTTTCACAGAGTTTTTTGAATAAGTTTCCTAATCTCCCAATCCCTCCCGGTTCTTATCGGGATCCCAATCCCTTTTCCCTATTCCCCATTACCATGCCTAAAATCCAACCATAACA
This sequence comes from Algoriphagus zhangzhouensis, assembly GCF_900148515.1. Lineage (GTDB taxonomy): Bacteria > Bacteroidota > Bacteroidia > Cytophagales > Cyclobacteriaceae > Algoriphagus > Algoriphagus zhangzhouensis. The sequence continues at coordinate 78,181 of NZ_FRXN01000001.1, forward strand.
ACGCCGCAGGCATATAACAATTACAACGCGAAGTTCACAACTATTACAACACTATTCACCAATCCCAATTCCCTAAACACCAATCTCTCCTCTCTTTTCCCCAATCCCTCCCGGTTCTTATCGGGATCCCCATTCCCTAACCCCCCTTTAAAATTGAATTGATCTTGCCAGGCAGTTCGCTCATAAATTTCCTATAGCAAAGGCTAATCATAGCTTAGGTTTATACAGGGTTTATCCAAGGTTTAAGCAGGTTTTAATCTAGGTTTATTTAAGAATCAAATGGATAAAATCTGAATTTGATTGGTATAGAACTTTCTTTTTTCTGGATTTAGCTTTGAGTATTAAAGACTTATATGTACTTTAATATTAGGTTTACTAAGAATTAAATACAATGGCGAAATTATCTGAAAATAGTCTGATTCAGCCTCAGGGAAAAGTGGGGAGATTTACTTTTTATAAACTAAATGGGAAAACCATTATGAGGTCTTTGCCTGATGGGCCTCATAAGAACAAAACCCATCCCAGTAAACTTCAAAAGGTCTATCAAAACAGGTTGAAAGAGGTCAATGCATTCCTTCGTCCACTAAAGCAAATATTAGATTTTGGATATCAAAACTTTCTTGATCAGAAGACTGGTGTAAATTGGGCTCATTCTCCTTTGGCAACAAAAGGCTATAATCATAACGCGAATCCACGGATAAATCCTGAATTTCTACAAATAAGCAAGGGGAATTTATTGGGGCCTGAGAATCCTTCAGTACAAATTTCTGTTCAAGGGATTTTGATAAGCTGGCTAAACAATTGTTATGATGGTAATGCCAGTGAGTTTGATGAATGTTATATTTTATTGAATCATCCAGAAACAAAAAAATATCTCTGGAAAGAAAAGGTAGCAAGAAGGAGGGACCTTCAATGTTTGATTTCTACTTCAGAATTTGATTCAGAATTATCCTGGGATCTATATTTTCTTTTTCATAGGGAAATGAGCCAAAAGAGGTGCTTGATTTCTGATTCTGTTTATTTAGGAAAGGTATAGATCTGCATTCAGGAACTAGGGTTAAGGGAAGACTTAATTTTTTTCCAAGAAACCACAGAGTTCACTGAGTTTTTATAGAGAATTAATTGTTGATAGTGTATTGTCTATGATCCAGTGGGTTTTCATTGTTGTATGCCTTCGGCGTTGAGATTGGAAAAGAATTGGAAAATTGAAAGATTGAAAAATTGCAAAATTGGGAAATCGGATAAGAAGGATTTAGTGGTCGGTGTTCAGTGATTAGCTTGTAAGTTGTAAACGGTAAGTGGTTAGTAGTCCATTGACCACAGTCCATAGTTCAATGTTGGAGGTTAAGTCAGAAAGCTAAAAGTTGAAAGGGTTGTGATGGTTATGTGCCTTTGGCGCTGTGATAGTTAAAGAATTGGAAAATTGAAAGATTGGAATATTGCAAAATTTGGGAATCCTTTTAACACAGGGAGAGAGCAGGTAATGGAAGTTGGAAGGGTTGTTTTTGTTGTCTGCCTTCAGCGTTTTTATGGTAGGGAAGAGGGAACTAATATATGAGAAATATATCAAGAGGCTCAAAGGTGAAAGCAGAAAGGGGGTTGATGGGTGTACGCGGAGTGTTGATGAACGCTAAATTTTGAATATCAAATTTCGAATATCGAATAAAAATTTGCCTTAAATGGTCTCAACCTTGAATAGGCCTGGGCTTTAGCCCAGGTTTTATAGATAGAAACAAAGGCCATTTCCCACGGCTACGAGATATAAATTGACCACTAGACTTGGTGCCGAGGAGTGGACGAAGAATCAATTTTTAGGCACATTTGATAATTTCTTTTTGAACTTGCAATCTTTTATGATGGATGCTAGGAATTCCCAACCCCAAGTTACACAAGGGATGAAATCCGGTAAATAGATGTTCGTGAAGACACGAACATGGGCGCAAGGACGAACAGGAGCATTAAGATGTTCGTGAAGACACGAACATGGGCGTTTACCAATTCCCTATTCCCGAATCCCTACCACAGAGCCACAGAGAACACTGAGGTTTCACAGAGTTTTTTGAAAAAGTCTCCTAATCTCCCAATTCCTCCCGGTTCGACCTATAAAAACGCCGCAGGCATACAACAATTACAACACGAAGTTCACAACTATTACAACACTATTCCCTAATCCCTAATCTCTCTTCTCCAATCTCTATTCTCTTTTCTCCAATCCCTATTTCTTTGGTACTTGATTCTTGGTTCTCGGATCTTGGTTCTAGATATCAAATTCCCTTAAAATGAAAAAAGACAACCCTTCACCGAGTTGCCTTTTAAAATTAAGCTGTCTGAAATATTAATGAGCATTCCCATTATCAGTAAAAATAGACTTGATGGTCATGCCAATAATTTTTATGTCGAAGTAGGGATCCCAATTTTTGATATAATACATGTCCAATTTATAGCGGAAGTACATTGAATTAGGAACTTGTGTTTCTCCCCTGTATCCCTTGGCTTGAGCCAATCCTGTTAAGCCGGGTTTAACTAAATGACGATTTTTAAAACCTTCTATTTTTTCGGCATACTCATCATTTTGTTTAAGAATTTGAGGTCTTGGGCCTACCAAAGACATATTGCCATATATTACATTCAATAATTGTGGCAATTCATCCAAGCTGGTTTTTCTCAAAATCTTACCCACTCTGGTTATTCTTGGATCATTTCGAGTTGCTTGCTTAATGTCTGCATCCTTGTTCACCACCATTGTTCTGAATTTGTAACAATTAAATGTGGTATTATTCAACCCCTCTCTGCTCTGTTTGAAAAATACAGGACCTTTGGAATCGAGCTTAATTAATATAGCAATGATAGGAAAAAGCCATGATCCTACTAGAATCATATAGCCTAAGGAAAGTCCTAAATCCACGGCCCTTTTAATGGTTAAGTTTTGCCAATTAAAATGTTCTGAGAATAGTCTTTCGTCAGATTCTTGATTTAGTACCTTTTCTTCTATCGTTAACCTTGGATAACGATGAATATTCTGAAAATCTTCTAACATTAGTTTGGTGGTTAATTGAAAAAATTGTTGGTTCCGTTTATCTTGGGTACTATAAAAGTCTAAATTATTAACGATTTTTCACAGAAAACACTGATATTTTTATAAATACATAAAATTGTATTTTGTTCATAAAAAATAGGCTGCAAGTAATTTTTGGTACGGTTTTTTAGTAGAAGCACGTAAAAAGCACTAGCTTTGAGTCGCATAATGCTGATTTTCATCGTTAGGTAGGAAACCGACTATTAACAAAATGACAAATATTTTTGCGCTTTTAACTGCTTTTTCAATTGGGATTTCCATTTTTCCTGTACTGATTAAAATATTTACCAAATTTAATTACTCAGATAGCCCAGGGGGACGAAAGATTCATTTGAATGAAGTGCCTTCTATGGGAGGTATTGCTTTTTTTATTGCTGCTTTATTGTCCATTCTGATTTGGAATTGGCCTTTATCTCCTTTAAGCTATAGATTTCTGATTGGGGGAATTTTATTGGTGTTTTTTGTGGGGCTTCGAGATGATATGGTAGAATTAAGGGCCTCTAGAAAATTATTGGGACAACTTATCGCCGTGATCATGGTTGTTGTAGCCGCAGATATCAGAATTAAGGATTTGCACGGATTTTTGGGAATAGGGGAATTGCCTCTGATGATATCTTATGGTTTTTCTGCATTTGTTCTTTTAGCATTGACTAATGCTTTTAATCTAATAGATGGTTTAGATGGCCTTGCCGGGACTATGGCTGTTATCGTTTTTTCTTGTTTAGGTTTGTGGTTTATGTACCATGGCTTGGAAAGCTTAGCAGTTCTTTCTTTCACCTTTTTAGGTGGGGTTTTGGCTTTTCTGGTTTTCAATTGGCACCCTGCAAAAATCTTTATGGGTGATACCGGGTCTTTAACATTAGGTTTTACCATGGGGGCTTTGATTATCGCTTTTATGGAACATAATGCTCTTTTACCTGAAAATTCTTCTCCATGGAGATTTGAGTCTATATTCTCTATGGGGGTAGCACTAATGATGTTCCCTTTATATGATATGGCAAGAGTTTTCTTCCGTAGAATAAAAAGAGGGAAAGGGCCGATGACTCCTGATAAGAGCCATGTTCACCATTTTTTAATGAGAATGGGTTTGAAGCACAATCAGGTTTCTTTGATTTTAGGAGGGCTTCAGCTATTATTTATTGCCATTGCCATTGGAATGAAAAACTATTCAGATCATTTGGTATTGCCGCTAATTTCAATCTTAGCTCTTTCATTAGGCTTTTGGCTGGATACTGTTGCTGTTAAAAACGTTAAAAAGAAGGTCTCCAAACTTCCTAGAGTTTTAGAAGTGAGTCCGAAGAAAACGTTGGATAAATCCAAAATTGATATCGATCTGAAAAAAATCACTGACTCGAAGGTTAATATGAATTGATGAATTTGACGTTTAAACACATAAAATGCCATTAAAGGAAATTTTTTGTTTTAACTAATTTTTAGGTTGGTTGGCTTTTTGCATATTAGCTAGTAAGTTACGGTCTAATACTGCTTTCAATCTTATTAATGGCTTACCAGTACAAACTTTCTGCTCCAATATTTGATGGGAATGAATTGATTTATTCCCAACAAGCAATTACCTCTGGGCAACTGGCTACAACTGGTAGTTTTATTGATAAATTTGAAAGTAAGCTGAGTAAAAAGCTCAAATCTCATCAAGCTGTAGCTCTTAACTCTGGAACAAGTTCGCTTCATTTAGCCCTAGTTCTTTTGGGCATTTCTTCGGGCGATGAGGTAATCTGTCAATCCTTTACTTTTTGTGCCTCAGCTAATCCAATTATTTATTTAGGAGCGAAACCTATTTTCGTTGATAGCGAAAAAGATACTTGGAATATGTCTCCGGAATTGTTGGAGGATGCAATCATGCACCGAATTGCGCATGGGAAAAAGCCTAAAGCCATTATAGTAGTTCATTTATTTGGTATGCCTGCCAAAATGAAAGAAATAATGGAAATTGCTACTAAATATCATATTCCAGTTTTGGAAGATGCTGCAGAGGCTGTCGGAAGCAAAATTGATGAAAAATCCTGTGGGACTTTTGGCGACATTGGAGTTTATTCATTTAATGGAAATAAAATTGTATCAGCAGGTGGAGGAGGAGCATTGATAGCAAATGATTCTTCTTTGGTACAAAAAGCCCGTTATTTATCTACTCAAGCTCGCGAAGACCTTCCTTATTACCAGCATTTGGAGATAGGGTATAATTATAAAATGAATAATCTTTCTGCTGCTATCGGGTTAGCCCAGATTGAGCAATTGGATAAGTGTGTCAAGAAAAGGAGACAGATAAATTCCAATTACAGAAAACTTATAGGTGGTATTCCAGGAATTATATTCCAAAATGAGATTCCTGGTGCATTTTCTAATTATTGGCTAAGTACAATTTTAATAAATGAAAAAGTCACTGGATTCAACAATGACCAGTTAAGAATTGCATTTATGAAGAATGGCATCGAAACACGCTTTCTATGGAAACCCCTTCACATGCAACCGGTCTTTAAAGAGATTCAATTTTTTGGAGGAGATACCTCTAGATCCTTTTTTCAAAAAGGAATTTGTTTACCTAGTTCAGCCGATTTGACCTTTGAGGATCAAGAAAATATAGTCGGTGTTATAGTTAAAGAGTTGGCAAAAACATTCTAGAATAGGTGCTATATAATAAAATTGGAAAGAGATTGGTGGACCTATTTCTATCATCTCTGCTGTTTCTCCTTTTATTGCCAATTTTTTTCATTCTATTTCTTATTCTTTCCATCCACTTTAGAGGGAATCCAATTTTTACTCAGCCTCGTCCTGGTCTTAACTCTCAAATTTTTCAGATTTTGAAGTTTAAAACAATGAAAGATACCCTGAGTGCAAAAGGAGATTTGCTACCAGATTCCGAGAGAATTACTGATTTGGGTAGGTTGGTAAGGAAGTTCTCTTTAGATGAAATTCCTCAACTCCTCAATGTGATCAAAGGCGATATGAGCCTAGTTGGACCTAGACCTCTTTTGGTTGAATATTTACCCCTTTATTCCAAAGAGCAAATTAAAAGACATGATGTAAGACCCGGCGTTACAGGTTGGGCCCAAATTAATGGTAGAAATGCCATTTCCTGGGAAGAGAAATTTCAATTGGATGTGTATTATGTTGATCACATCTCTATCATTTTAGATTTGAAAATACTATTCATTACTTTTTTTAATGTAATCCAAGGAAAAGGAGTTTCTCAGCAAGGTCACGTGAGTATGGGGAAGTTTGAGGGTAATTGAGGAATTCATCCATAATTCATTTTCCCTTAATCTTAAATTTTGTAGAAATTTTATCTTTATTCAATCAATTTCTTCAAGCTCTTATTTTCCGTATGTAATTCTTTTTTTGCTGAAAGTCCTTGGTTTAATGCAAAATAAAATTGGATACATCCGAAACTTACCCAAGGATGTTTGGTGAAATTGTAAAAAAAAGCTTATTTTGTGTGCAATTATAATTGTTTTGGCACATCAATTAACCAACCATATTTGAATCCAATTCTACTATGAATTTTTTGACTCGGTTAAAAATCCTTCCACGATGGATTATTGCCACCCTTGATGCAGTGATACTTTTCCATTGTGCCCTTTTCGGATACCTGGTTCGTTTTAACTTTGAATTAGCTCTAATAGAGCAAAATGATGCAGTTGCTGGATCCTTTACTTTTATGGTAGGTGGATTATTGGTAATGCAAAACACCAGAAGTTATGAAGGAATTGTTCGTCATACAGGGTTTAAGGACGGCTCCAATATTTTTAAAACCATTGGAATTAATTTCGTGCTGTTTCTATTCTTGAATTTCTTTCATGGGAACTTCCTGAATGACCGCTTCCTATTGCCGACTTCGGTCCTTATTATCGCTAGTTTGTCATCTCTTTTCAGTTTGATCTTTTATCGATTACTGGTAAAAGAGCTTTTTGTCTATATCAAGTATGGCTTGGTTCAAAAAGAGCTTAAAAACGTTGTCATTTTTGGAGCGGGAGAATCTGGGATTATCGCTCAAGAAGCTATCAAAGGAGACGGAACGAGCTTTTATAATACTGTAGCCTTTTTGGATGATGATTCTAAAAAGGAGGGGAAAAACATTTCTGGAACTCGCATTTTTGAAGGGTTGACGGAGTTAGAAAGACTTGTAGAGCAGCATTCTGTTTCTGAGTTAATTATTGCTGTTAGGGATCTTTCCGTTCAAAGAAAAAGAGAAATCATTGATGAGTGTTTAAGACTTAAAATTTCTGTTTCAATAATACCTCCTGTTGATCAATGGATAAAAGGTGGTCTGACAACAGGAGCAATTCGAGAAATTAAGATTGAAGATTTGCTTTCAAGGGAGCAAATTAAATTGGACAATCCAAGAATTCAGGAAGACCTTATGGATAAGGTAGTTTTGGTAACTGGTGCTGCTGGATCAATTGGTTCTGAACTTTGTCGTCAAATTTCACATTACCAGCCGAAATTGTTGGTGATGTTGGATATTGCGGAATCGGCATTGTATGATGTGGAAAATGAATTTCGTGAGAGCTATCCTAATTGTCCTATCAAAATCATTTTGGGTGATGTAAGGAATAAAAAGAAAATGCGGGAAGTATTTAAAAACTTCAAACCGCAAGTAGTATTCCATGCAGCTGCATACAAGCACGTTCCTATGATGGAGAATTATCCTGAGGAAGCTATCCAGTCAAACGTGTTGGGAACAAAGATTCTTGCCGACCTTTCAGTACTTTCCCAAGTGGATAAGTTTGTGTTTGTTTCTACTGATAAAGCTGTAAACCCTACCAATGTGATGGGGGCAAGCAAGCGCGCAGCGGAAATGTATGTTCAAGCTTTGAATGAATACCTAGAAGTCAATCACAAAAAATACCACACGAAGTTTATTACAACTAGATTCGGTAATGTTTTGGGATCTAATGGATCGGTGATACCATTATTCAAAAAGCAAATTTTGCATGGTGGTCCGATAACAGTGACTCATCCGGAGATTACAAGGTTCTTTATGACTATTCCTGAAGCTTGTCAATTAGTATTGGAAGCTGGAGTCATGGGACATGGTGGTGAGATCTATGTGTTTGACATGGGAGAAGCTGTGAAAATTTTGGATTTGGCGAAGAAGATGATTCAGCTTTCTGGAAAGCGTGTTGATGAAGATATTAAGATAGTTTTCACAGGTTTGAGAGAAGGAGAGAAGTTGTATGAGGAACTGCTCAATGATTTTGAAACAGTGAAAATTACCCATCATCCTAAAATCAAAATAGCTCAAGTATTACCTTCTGCCTACCATAAGGTAGATGGCCAAGTTGAGCTTTTCCAAGAATTGATTCAAAAAAGTTCGGAAAATGAAATTGTCGGTCACTTGAAGACTATAGTTCCTGAATTCATTTCAAACTCTTCTAGATTTGAGGTTTTGGATAGATTGAATTAATCTTCCCGGAAAGCAATTAAACATTGAAAGACTGCAAATGCAGTCTTTTTTATTTTAGAGCAATTTCTCTTTATTACTGAAGCTAGTGTAAATTTGCATTTCAAATACCCATAGTTTAAGGATAAACACCTTACCATGAAAAAGACCTTCACACTACAGCTAAGCCCAAAAGAGGCTTATGATCCTGAAATATTCAAACAAGTGGTCTTGAAAAAAGCAGGATTAAAGAGTGACGAAAAAGATTGCTCCGTTCGTCAAATCAAACGATCAATCGATGCTCGCGGCAGGAATGTAAAAGTCAATGTTGAGGCTGAGTTGTTTTTTCATGAACCCCCGACTCCACGATTTGACCCTCCTACCAAATATCAATCGGTAAAAAATTCTGATCCCATCATCATAGTTGGGGCTGGACCAGCAGGGCTGTTTGCTGCACTTCGAGCTATTGAGTTAGGAGTGAAGCCCATTGTGATTGAAAGAGGAAAGGATGTTCAATCGCGAAGACGGGACTTGGCAGCAATCAATAAGGATCATTTCGTAAATCCAGATTCCAATTATTGTTTCGGAGAAGGAGGGGCAGGAACTTATTCGGATGGGAAACTCTACACAAGGTCTAAGAAAAGAGGAGATGTCCGTAGAATAATGGAAATCTTGGTTGCTCATGGGGCAACAGAAGAGATATTGGTTGATGCTCATCCCCATATCGGGACAAATAAATTACCTGTATTGGTGACGAAGCTACGGGAAAGTATTCTAGATGCCGGTGGGGAAGTCTTATTTGATACTCGTGTAGAAGACTTTGTGATAGAAGAAAATGAATTAAAGGGAGTTGTAACTCAAGATGGTGAGAAAATCCATGGCCTTGGGGTTATTTTAGCTACAGGACATTCTGCTAGGGATATTTTTGAATTACTTCATGCAAAGAATGTATTAATAGAGGCCAAACCTTTCGCTTTGGGAGTTCGAATTGAGCATTCTCAAAATTTGATCGATCAGATTCAATATCATTGTGAGGTTGACAGGGGACCTTATTTGCCTGCATCTTCTTATTCTTTAGTTCAACAAACCCAATTCAAAGGAAAACAAAGAGGTGTATTTAGCTTTTGTATGTGCCCGGGAGGGTTTATTGTTCCCGCTGCAACTTCTCCAGGAGAATTGGTGGTGAATGGAATGAGCCCTAGTCGAAGAGATAGCAAATTTGCGAATTCTGGAATGGTGGTCGCTGTTGAATTGGAGGACCTTCCGCAATATCAAAAATACGGGCCTTTGGCAGCCATGCATTTTCAAGCAGAAATCGAGAAAAAAGCTTGGGAAGTGGGAGGGAAGACCCAAGTTGCTCCTGCCCAAAGAATGATGGATTTTGTAAATAGAAAATCCAGTAGCACTTTGTTGGATACTTCTTATCAACCTGGCTTAGCTTCTTCCAATATGGATGAGGTTTTACCTGATTTTATTGCCGAAAGAATGCGATTTGCTTTCAAAGCTTTTGGGCAAAAAATGAAAGGTTATTTGACCAATGAGGCCCAATTGATCGGAGTGGAAAGCAGAACCTCATCTCCTGTTCGTGTGCCTCGAGATCGAGAAAGCTTTGAGCATCCAGAACTAAAGCGTTTATATCCTTGTGGGGAAGGAGCCGGATATGCTGGCGGGATTGTTTCTGCAGCAATGGATGGAGAGCGCTGTGCGGAAAAGCTTATCGAGGCCTATGTGAAAGCCTAAAAAGCTTCATATAAAGACATTTGTTGTCAATTTTATTTATTTACAACTTTTTGAAACCTTCCTCGGTTATCTTTAAACAATGGAATATGCAATCGTGGATATTGAGACAACGGGAGGTAATTTCCGGAATGGAGGGATTACTGAAATCGCTGTTGTCATTCATGATGGTGAATCCATTGTTCAAGAGTATCAGACTCTAATCAATCCAGAGCAATCTATTCCAGCTTATATCACTGGTTTGACCGGGATTGATAATGAAATGGTAGCTGATGCTCCTACCTTTGAAGAGATTGCAGAGGAGCTGATAGAACTTTTGGAAGGGCGGGTTTTTGTTGCTCATTCAGTCAACTTTGATTATGGTTTTATCCGTGAATTTTTTTCGAGAGTTGATTACGAATTCAAGCCGGCAAAGCTATGTACGGTTCGTTTGAGCAGGAAAGCATTTCCCGGCCAGCGCTCCTATAGTTTGGGAAGAATTTGTGAACAATTAGATATTCCCATTCTTGCAAGGCATAGGGCAATGGGTGATGCTAAAGCAACGGCAATTCTTTTTGATAAGGTTTTAAAAGGACATTCTGATGTTATTTCTTCCAGCTTAAAAAGGAATTCGGGTGAATCCTTTTTGCCTCCCAATTTTTCTCTTTCCAAATTTCGAGAAATCCCAAAAGCATGTGGCGTCTATTACATGCTCAATGACAAAGGAAAAGTGATTTATGTGGGGAAAGCGATCAATATTCAGGAGCGATTCAAAGGTCACTTTTCGGGTCAAAGTCATCCCCATCTCAAGCAACAACTCAAGGCTGAAGTTTTCGATCTGAAGTGGCAGCTGACAGGGACAGAATTTATGGCTTTAATGGTCGAAACCCTTGAAATCAAACGGATTTGGCCGAAATACAATGCAGCTTTAAAACTGCCTAGAACCCTTTGGGGATTGTTTTCTTATCAGGATGGAAATGGATATACCAGATTCCAAATCGCAAAAATGAATAAGTCTCTCCAGCCATTGGAGACCTTTTTTTCCTCAGATGAGGCGAAAGAGTATCTCAAAACGGGGATCAATACCTATGAGCTTTGTCCAAAGCTTTGCGGGCTCAGAAAAGTGAATTGCAAGGTAATTCAGGACTCTAGCTGCCTAGGAGCATGTGCTTCCGAAGAAAAGCCTAAAGAATATAATTCTCGGGCTCAGGATTTTATCCAAAAGATAAAAGAAAGTAAAGGAGGACTCAAGATTGAGTTCCCTGGTCGGGAAGAGGAGGAAAAAGCAATCTGTATTTTCGAGGCGGGGATGTTGACTGAATATGGATTTGTCAAAAATGATGATGAGCCATTGGAAAGAGTGAGACCTTATCCAGAGACTTCTTATTTATTAAAGCAATTTTTCCATCAGATTGATCCAGAGCAGATTCAGGTAATTGCTCCTAGAAAAGGCCCTCAGACTGTTCTGAGTTTTGATTTTTGATTCAAAAAAAAAATAGCCCTGAGAGATCCCAAGGCCAATTTTTTAAATGGTGAATTTCTGTTATTTCGAATAAGTAACACGGTAAATACAACCAGCCATATCATCTGATATCAATAAACTACCATCAGGGAGTTCTTGTAAAGCAACTGGTCTTCCCCAAACATCCTGTGTAGCATCATCCAACCAGCCTGAAATAAAAACTTCTTGTATTGTGACCTTTTCATTATCATCCATCGAAACTGTCACCACTTGATAGCCAGATTTTTTGCTTCTATTCCAAGATCCGTGTTTTGCAATAAAGGCTCTATTATCATAAGAGGAAGGGAACATGGATCCATCGTAGAATTTAATTCCTAATGGAGCTACATGAGCCTCCATTTTTTCCGCAGGAGCAACATACTCACTGGAAGCCTTTCCTTTATCACCAAATTCAGGATCTTTCACAGTTCCTGCATGCCAATAAGGGTATCCGAAATGCTGGCCAGCTTCTGTTGCCAAATTCAATTCGCAATCAGGAACATCATCTCCCAACATATCTCTTCCATTATCTGTGAACCATAGGTGCCCTGTTTTGGGATTCCAGTCAAAACCCACTGAATTTCTTACGCCATGTGCATATACCTCGGGAGTAGGGTTGGGTTTGCTGACATCCAATCGGGTGATTGAAGCAAAGATTTCATTTTCTTCTTTACAAATATTACAAGGTGCGCCAACCGGAACATATAGCATTCCATCCGGTCCAAAATCTATAAATTTCCATCCGTGATGGGTTTCTGTTGGATATCCATCATAGACCACTTCATAGGTAGGATTTTCTAAATTGTTTTCTATATCCTTGAATCTGAGAATTCTATTGATTTCAGCCACATATAAATCTCCGTCTTTGAAGGCTACTCCATTGGGCATATTAAGATCTTCTCCGATGATGTATTTATAATCTGCCTTTCCATCTGCATCTTCATCGACAACTGCGAAAACATTGTTTTCTCTTCTGTTTCCGACAAAAATGATCCCTTTATCAGAAATAGCAAGGGATCTTGCACTTGGCAGGTCCGCCGCCCATACATCAATTTTAAACCCTTCAGGTAGTGTCAACTTATCTAATTGAACATCTGCTTTTGCAGAGGATATTGAGATTCGTTCTGGAGAATCTGTGGTCGGAATAGGAGTGAGTTTTCCTTTTTGCTGACAGCTTACACTTAAGCTTCCCAAAGTCATAGCTAAGACTAAGGTTGATTTATAGAGTGATTTCATTGGTTTATGTGTTAAGTATTCGAAGTTAATTCTTTTTGAGAATGTTTTTAAATGGGCCCTCAATAAACGGTTGTTTCCTTATTTTTGCCCCATGCTTTCGATTTCTAATCTTTCCTATTTCATAGGCGGTAGAGCCTTGTACGAAAATGCCAACCTTCATATCAAACCTAAAGACAAAATTGGTTTGGTTGGTCAAAATGGTACAGGAAAATCAACCTTACTTAAAATCATCAGTGGAGATTATCAGCCTTCAAGTGGCGAGGTTCAAAAGGCTAAGGATTGTACTATCGGCTTTTTGAACCAGGATTTACTTTCTTATCAGTCTGATGACAGTATTTTGAATGTCGCTTTGGAAGCATTCAAAGAGACTTTGGCTCTTCAGGATCAAATCGATGAGGTCTTAAGACAAATGGAAACTGATCATTCCGAGGAAATCATCAATCGTCTGGCACGTTTGCAGGATCAGTTTGAAGCAAACGAGGGATATACCATCAAAGCAAAGGCTGAGGAAGTGTTGGAAGGTATTGGGTTTAAGACTCAAGATCTTCAGAAACCATTGAAGACTTTTTCAGGTGGTTGGAGAATGCGTGTAATGCTGGCAAAATTACTTTTGGAAAAGCCATCCTTATTGATGCTTGATGAACCTACCAACCACTTGGATCTTCCGTCTATCCAATGGGTGGAAAACTATCTAAAAACCTATGAAGGTGCTGTGATTGTGGTTTCTCACGATCAGACATTTTTGGATAATTGTATTTCAACTACCGTGGAGGTAGCTAATCATACGCTGACAGTTTATGCGGGGAATTACTCTTTCTACAAGCATGAAAGAAAAGAGAGAATGGAGATCCAGCAAAATGCCTATGAGAATCAGCAGCAGATGATTAAGCAAACCGAGCGATTTATTGAGCGATTCCGTGCTAAGGCTTCCAAATCCAATCAAGTTCAGTCCCGAATCAAGGCATTGGATAGAATGGATCGTGTACATGAAGTTGTGGATGATCAGGTTTCTGTGAATTTCAAGTTTACTTTTTCCCAAAAATCAGGGAGAGATGTAGTGGTGTTGGATCATGTGGGGAAATCTTACGGAGATTTGAAAATTTTGGAAAATACCACAGCCAGAATCGAAAGAGGAGATAAAATTGCTTTGATTGGAGCCAATGGAAAAGGGAAATCGACACTGTTGAGAATTATTGATGGCTCTGAAAAGATATCAGGAAAAAGATCGGAAGGTCATAATGTGATCAAATCTTTCTTTGCTCAGCATCAGCTAGAGGCCTTGACTTTGGATAATGAGATCATCCAAGAAATGGGGCAGTCAGGAAGTGGAAAAACCGAGACTGAATTGAGAAATGTCTTGGGCTGTTTTCTGTTTACCAACGATGATGTGTTCAAAAAGATCAAAGTATTGTCAGGAGGGGAGAAGTCCAGAGTAGCCTTGGCCAAAACCTTGATTTCTGAAGCCAACTTTCTTTTGCTCGATGAACCGACCAACCACTTGGACTTTCAGTCAGTGAATATTTTGATTCAGGCACTTCAGCAATATGAAGGGACTTTCATCACCGTTTCTCACGACAGGCATTTTATCAAAGGGGTAGCCAACAAAATCTGGTATATCGAGGATCATCAGATCAAAGAATATCCTGGTACTTATGCAGAATATGAAATTTGGAGAGCCAATCAGGTTCAGCAAGAGACTAAAGTTGAAGAGAAACCCGCTAAAAAAGAGGAGAAAAAACCAAGATCTCCTCATGATCCTGAAGTTCAGCAAGCCAAAAAGGATTTAAAGAAGTTGGAATATCAACTAGAGCAAATTGAAAAGGAGGTTGAAAAGCTAGAAAGTAAACAGGGAGAACTGGAAAGTGAATTAGCTGACCCTGATTTGTATTCTGATGAAAAGAAATCCTCCCAAATTCAAGATCAGTATCAAAAAGTAAAAACTGAATTGGATCAAAAAAACTCGGATTGGGAAGCTTTGGTAGATCAAATTTCTGAACTGCAAGAACTACTCAATTAATTTTCTTTCAAATTGGTCCTCATTTTGCCTATTTTAAGCCATGCTGAATTTTAAAAAAATCTCATGGCTTTTTTTAATAAGCCTGATCCCGACTTTTTCATTTTCTCAAATCAAGGATCAAGTTTATAGAGACCATATTCAATCTGTTCGACTTTTTCCTGTTGGAGCAGAGTATGACAGTCAATTGGATGCCCCGGTGGTTTCTATTTCAGATTCGCGACCACTAATGTTGTATTTTGATGATATAGCCTACGATCCTTCATTATACACCGCCAAGCTCATTCATTGTGATGCCAATTGGGAGAAGTCACAATTGAAGGATAATGATTTTCTGAATGCTTTCAATGAATTCAATGTGCAGGATTTTGATTATTCGGTCAATACAAGAATTCCTTATATCCATTACTTTTTTCAGGTTCCCAAAGTCACCAAATCTGGAAATTATGTATTGAAAGTTTTTTCAGATAGAAATGAAGATGAAGTAATATTGACCAAACGATTTATGGTGTATGAAGAGCTGTTTGCTGTCGGAGCTTCTATTGTACCTCCGTCTCAAACTTCTCAGCGGAAAGATGGTCAACAGATCAATGTGGTAGTTAACTATTCGAAAGGAGAAGTCATGAATCCTCAAAATCAAGTCAAGGTTATTCTTCGTCAAAATCAGCGCTGGGATAATGCTAAATACCTTCAGGCTCCGACCTTTATCAATGAGTCTACCAAAATGATGCGATTTGAAAGTTTTGATGGATCGAATACTTTCAATGCAGGAAATGAGTTCCGGTTTGTGGATCTCCGTTTTATGAGAGCAACCGGGATGAACGTAGCTGCTGTTGATGTTCAGGATGATGTGATCTATGCCACTGCCAAAATTGATACCCCTAGGCCTCAAGAATCCTATTCTCAATATTTGGATTTAAATGGGCAGTACATCGTCTATACCAATGATAGGCCAGGGGGAGATCCTGAAATAGAAAGCGAATACATGCTGACTACTTTCCGGTTGGCTATTCCTGAACAGAGTACTCCTATCTATTTATTGGGGAGCATGACATCTTGGGGAAATTCACCGGAAGCAAAATTGACTTGGAATAAAGATTTGAAAGTCTATGAATCGACTTTGCTATTAAAGCAAGGCTGGTATGACTATCAGTATGGAGTTCAGGAAAATGGCGTTTTTGAAACCTTACCTTTCGAAGGTGCATATTTTGAAACTGAAAATGAATATGAAGTGCTGGTTTATTTCAGGGCATTAGGTTCCAGATATGATCAGTTGGTTGGATATATTTATCTCCATCCCAATAGAAGGAGACTTTAAATTAAAAGAGATACAGCTTCGCTGAAATACAATCTCCTTCGTCGATTGAAATATGCCTTCGGCGAGATATATCTTTATCTGCTTTAGCTATCTTAATTTATCTGCCCGTAGGGCTATCTTAATTATCTCAAGATTGGCTTTGCCAAGATACAACCTCCTTTGTCGATTGAGATAAATCTTTGGCGAGATTTATCTTTATCTGCTTTAGCTATCTTAATTTATCTGCCCGCAGGGCTATCTTAATTATCTCAAGATATGGCTTTGCCAAGATACAATCTCCCTCGTCGATTAAGATATGCCTATCGCGAAATATTGAAAAAATGGACAAAAAAAATCCCTGATGTGAATCAGGGATTTGATTTTTTAGTCTTCTGAACTTTCTGTGGATTCTTCGCCACCTTCAGCAGGAGCTACATTTTGTCTTACTCGCTCAGTTGGTCTGTAAGGTACAAACCCTTCTCTTTTGAATTTGTAAGTTGTAGTTCTGTTACCTGCAGGATGGTTAGCCAAATCCAGCATACCAAAGCCTTTATGAGTAAATGCTCCCAATCCGCATTTAAATACGAAATCTTGAACCTCTGGTGCAGCATATAAAGTAAATGGAAGCGTATATCCTCTTACTTCATATTTCACGTCCATGTCGTAAACGGCATAGATTCTAGCAAATTTCTTTTGTTGCTCTTTTAGTTTATTTACATAAACCATATCAGGGACAACTTGGAATTTGTAGAAACTTTCCATTTGCTCAGGAGTGTACCAGCCGGATCTTTCCATTCTGGTCAGGGTCGATTCGTAAAGCAAATCTGAGAATTCATCACTGTCTGGGCTGATGAATCTTTTTCCTGCTTCTTCATTGAAGGCAGGAGTGATCAATACCAATGGAGAAATACAAACAAACTTGTTTGAAGTTTCCAGGGTCGGTTCCTCCTCGATTTCGGTGTATTCCGGCGAAAGGATAAGGTTCCCCAACTCAATTTTTGGAGTAGCAAATACTTGTTCCAATAGATAGTCCATGAACTCCTCACTTTGGGAAGCCAGAACTAGGGTGACTAAACTGGAATAATAATGCAAACCGCTTCTACTCACTTTTGTCTGACCTTTCAGGCCTGAAAAGTTGAAGTAGTTGTAGTTGAAGAATTCCTCTCTACCACCCTTGACGATCAATCCCTTAAGGAATTGAGCAAGGATATACTGGTGATGAAAAGGTAGATAGGAACCTTTGTTTTTTAATGAAAATATTAGTCTAACTCTCACGGTTATTAAAAATTATGAGACAATAATTAAGGAAAATAGATAACGTAACTTGGGATGATAAGTAGCGACAAAATTACATATATTTTTGAAAAAACGTTAAACGTTAAATCTAAAATGCATAATATCTCCGTCTTTTACAATATATTCTTTCCCTTCTATCGCAATTTTTCCATTTTCTCTACATCCGGCCTCGGTCTTGAATTGTTGGTAATCCGCTAATTTGATGACCTCAGCTTTGATAAATCCACGTTCGAAATCGGTGTGAATTACCCCTGCCGCTTGCGGTGCCTTCCATCCTTTTTTGATAGTCCAAGCTCTTACTTCCTGTACCCCCGCTGTGAAATAGGTGATTAAGTCGAGTAGGGAGTAGGCGGCAGATATCAGCCTGTTCAAACCGCTTTCTTCCAAACCATATTCTCCTAAGAATAATTCCTTTTCCTCAGGATCATCGAATTCTGCGATTTGAGATTCAATAGCTGCACAGAGTAAAATGACTTCAGCATTTTCCTCTTTTACTTTTTCCTTTAATTGATCTACGTATTTATTGCCTGTTTGGATGCTGCTTTCATCCACGTTGGCTACGTAAAGAACTGGCTTGATGGTTAAAAGATGTAAATCTCTAACTGCTTCCAAATCTTCTTTTTCTACATCTACCGCTCTTGCATTCAATCCAGACTTTAATCCTTCTTTAAATGCGGTGAGAGTTTCAAGTTCTTTTTTGGCTTTTGCATCACCAGATTTTGCGATTTTCTCGATCCGTTGGATTTTCTTTTCTACTGACTCCAAGTCTTTCAACTGAAGCTCCGTATCAATTACTTCTTTGTCAAAAATAGGATCGACACTTCCAGCAACGTGAACAATGTTGTCATCTTCAAAACATCTGATTACATGGATAATCGCGTCAACCTCTCGGATATTAGCCAAGAATTTATTTCCTAATCCTTCTCCTTTGGATGCGCCTTTTACCAGGCCGGCAATGTCAACAAACTCGATGACAGTAGGGAGTACCTTCTGAGGGTTGACAAGTTCTTCTAGGATCTGAAGTCTTCTATCAGGAACAGTAACAACTCCAACATTAGGTTCAATAGTACAAAAGGGGAAGTTTGCTGCTTCAGCTTTGGCGCTGGAAAGCGCATTGAACAAAGTGGACTTTCCTACATTTGGAAGTCCTACGATGCCACATTGTAAGGCCATTAATTCAAGATTTTATTTTAAATATTCTATAGGATTTATACCCCTGATAGAACTCCATGATGGACACTCTAAATATGGTATAAACCGGGATTGCAAAGATCATCCCTAATACGCCGGCGATTTTTGCACCCGCAAAGATAACAACAAATATTTCAAGGGGATGCGCTTTTACAGATTTAGAAAAAATCAAGGGCTGTAAAAGGATATTATCTGTCATTTGAACTACTCCAAAAACTGCCAAAATCTTAATTAATAGGAATGTGATTGCATCACTATCTGCGAAATTCCCTGTTGAAATTCCCACGATAATCCCAAATGTAGCCCCAAGGATTGGACCAGCATAGGGAATCAAATTGGCAATTGCAGCAAATAAGGCAATGGTTAATGCATATTCAACTCCCATGATTGTTAGTCCAAGGCTAGCAATTGAAAATATTGCTAAGATTTGAAGAAATAACCCCGTGAGATAATTGGATAGGAGTTTTTCCACTTTGGTAAATGTGGCTACAGAAAGCTCGAAGTAGGGGTTTGGAATCAAGTTTAGCAAGTTTCTTCTCAAAAGGCCATTTTCCAACAATAAGAAAAAGGTGATGAAAGCTACTGCCATCAAACCGATAAAAACCGTACTCGCGGTATTAATGATTTGACTGATGATGTTCCCAAAATCAATCCCAGCAATCATCTGAATAAAGGAGGATTTGATTTCCTCAAATAAATGACCGGGCTTTGAATCTACCAATTGGTATTTATGAAGCCAGTTTTCAAATCTGCCTACGGGTACTTTGATCTGCTCATAAATCCCTTCTAGATCCAAACCACTTAAAATATTGATTTGATTGTTGATCAATGGGAAAAATAATAGACTTAGAAGTACTAATAATAAAATGATTGCTGAGTATGAAACCAGAATAGCTGTCCAGCGTGGGATGTGCTGTCCTAAAACATGAAAATCATTTAGTTTATTGGTAAGCGGTCTTAGTAGAGCAGCCAGGATCAAGGAAAGGATCAAGTAGGCTGTAATATTGGAAAAGTACCACCCGAAAAGGAAAAGGGCGGCTAGAATTAAAATTGGGTATATGAAAAACCGTTGCATCATTGATAAATAAAAAGGAGGCCAAAGCCTCCTCTAATATAAGTATTACAATGCGGGAAAAAATATCCGCTTGGGCATTTCTATTCCCATTTCAATTCGTCTCTGTATTCGTTTTCTGAATCTTCATTTTCATATTGCTCAAAGTCAAAATCCGGCATCAATTCGGTTTTTACATGATCAACAGATTCATTCAGAGCTTCTACAAATTTGAAGAAATCCTCCTTATACAAGAATATTTTATGCTTCTCGTATGTAAAGTTATCTCCATTAACTTTTCTTTTGCTCTCGGTAATGGTTAGATAGTAATCATTAGCACGAGTAGACTTGATATCAAAAAAATAAGTTCTCTTTCCGGCTTTTACCTTTTTAGAAAATATCTCATCTCTATCATAACCTCTTCGATCTTCCACAATGCGTATAAGTTTTAGTTTATAGGGGTAATTTTTTCAAAACTAAGATAGCATAATTCAATTCTAGAAATCAAATAGATATTAGAATATTTTTAAAAAAATACCAGAATTATTATGAGAAGCTTAAAAACAGCCAAAGAAAACAAAATAAAAGGCGGTTAGGCCGCCTTTTATTCACCATGCATAAATGCCTTTTTAGCAAGTAATTGCTCTTCAGTTTCAGGGTGGTCAGGGTCATCCACACAGCAGTCTACTGGGCAAACTGCAGCACATTGTGGTTCTTCATGAAATCCGTTACACTCAGTACATTTATCGGTAACGATGTAGTAAAACTCATCTGAAACAGGATCTTGTTTCTCTGTAGCACTTACTACTGTTCCGTCTTCCAAAGTCACTTCTTTCAAAGATGTACCTCCACCCCAAGTCCATTCTACGCCACCTTCATAGATTGCAGTATTTGGACATTCTGGTTCGCATGCACCACAGTTGATGCATTCGTCTGTAATCATTATAGCCATAACTCAAAAGTTTGTTCAAAAGTAATAAGCATAACCAAGACCGACAATAAAAAGTTGTCATACTAACTAATTTAAAATAATTCTTAGACTCATCCGCCTGAATCTGATAAATTTGCAGCATGATTGATTTGAATGCACGAATTAATGCCTTTGTTGCTCTTGGAAAAAGAATTCAAAATTTGGACACTTTTGAAAAGGAGGATCTTTTCCGAAGAGCAGGAAATAAAAATAATTGGTTTACTCCTCAAAGCTGTGAAAATGCATTTGAAGGGTTGGGCTTTATGTTGCAAGAGGATAAATTAAAAAAATGGCTATCTGGCTATTCATTAGAGAATACATCAGATTCAAAAAATGTTGGAGTCTTGATGGCAGGAAATATTCCGGCAGTAGGGTTTCATGATATGATGACAGTCCTATTATCTGGTCATAAATTGAGTGCAAAATTGAGTTCAGCTGATGAGGTTTTGATGAAATGGCTGATTGGCCAGTTGATAGAGATTGAGCCTGGCTTTGAAAAGCTGATTGAAACGCCAGAAATGTTGAAAGGAAAAGATGCCTATATAGCAACTGGATCTGATAATTCTGCTAGATATTTCAATTATTATTTTGGGAAGTATCCTTCTATTATCCGTCAAAATAGAACTTCTGTGGCTATTTTGGATGGATCAGAAGATGAGGAGACTTTAAAAAAACTAGGTGTAGATATCTTCACTTATTTTGGATTGGGCTGTAGAAATGTTTCCAAAATCTATGTCAAATCAGAGGAAGAGTTGACTCGATTGCTTGATGCTTTGAACAGTTTTTCTGATCAAGTTTCATTGCATAAGTTCCATAACAATTACGAATACAATAAATCCATTTATTTGGTAAATACTGAGAAACACTTGGATAATGGCTTTTTGATTTTGAAAGAAAGTCAGGAATTGGTTTCTCCTATTGCTGTGGTTTATTACGAGCTTTATTCCTCGGAGCAAGAGCTCAAAGAAAAACTTGATTCCCTAGAGTCAAAAATTCAATGTGTGGTAGCTAATCCTGAAAAATGGGAGGGGGCTGTTGCTTTTGGTAAAGCTCAATCTCCAGAACCTTGGGATTATGCAGATGGAGTTGATACTTTAGATTTCTTGAGTAAGCTTTAAATAGTTTCTGGGCTTCCTTTGGGTAGCTCAAGGCAAAATTTGGACCCTTTACCCATTTCAGAGGTAATGCTCAACTTCCCATTATTCTTATCTACATAGTCCTTGACTAAGACAAGCCCAAGACCAGTTCCACTTTCGTTATTCTGGCCCCTGGTGGTAAAAGAAGTGCCCTCTTGAATTTTCTTCAAGTTTTCTGGACTGATTCCTGTTCCTGAATCTTCGACGCAGATTTTTATTCTGTTTCCCGATAGACTAGTGCTTAAAAGTACTTTTTCCCCTGTTTTCGAAAATTTGATAGCATTATTGATCAGATTTCTAAGAACTAAATCAATCATGTTTTTATCTGCTGACACCCATAAATCTTCCTCGGAGTCAATCTCGATTTGAATGTTTTTTTCCTGAGAAATTCTCAACAATAGCTTTTGCTGTTGTTGCAAAAGATGATTGATTTCGAAGTTTTCAATGTTCAGTTGCTCACCCCGAATTTGCGAACTAGCCCATGCCAATAGATTTTGTAATAATATGGCAACCTGTTCCATGTTTTTGGATAGTTCTGGAAGTAATTCCATAAACTCTTCTTCACTGATCAATCCAGTTTGAGTCATGTAAATCAACTCTTTGACTCCAAAAATAGGTCCTTTTAGATCATGAGAAATAATAGAAAAGAACTTGTCTTTGAGGTCATTAAGTTGCTCCAGATCTTTCTTTTGTTCCCGCAATCTCTTATTTATTTTGAATTGCTCGGTTTGATCATCAAAAAGTAAAATCTCTCCATATACTCCAGACTTATTTACATCCATTTGGATCAGATCTACTTTGATGATTTGATCTTCGGGATCTTTTGGAATCGAGATAGTAATGCTACTTTCTTTTTTTCTATTTATTAAATCTAAAATCTCCTGATTTTCTTCAAATAAATTCTTTACCGATACTCCAATTGATATTTTTTCAGGTTGCTTGACAAAGTTTTTTAGAGCCGGATTGAAGTCTACTATTTTTTGTCTGGCATCTATGACCAATACTCCTCTATTCAAGGCTTCCATTATTCGATTTTGAGCAATCGGTTTAAGGCTAAATAGACTATATCTCAGGATGGCAAATCCGAGTAGTAAGTAGGTTAATAAAAATGAAAAAGGAGTGAGGTCAATACCGTCAAAGGGCTTAATTATATGGAGTTGATATAGGACATTTAATATCAATGGGAAGAATCCCGCAATAATCAATAGTTTGGTTTGAGTTCTGAAAATAGGGTCTGCAAACCTAAATCTCTTCCATAATATCAATGTTCCAGTCACGAAAGCTATATAACTATATGCCGTATGTATGTAATACCATGGCCCTACTTCAATACTTAAAATTGGGAACG
The DNA here is from genome assembly GCF_900148515.1 of Algoriphagus zhangzhouensis. Taxonomy (GTDB): domain Bacteria; phylum Bacteroidota; class Bacteroidia; order Cytophagales; family Cyclobacteriaceae; genus Algoriphagus; species Algoriphagus zhangzhouensis. The sequence continues at coordinate 101,411 of NZ_FRXN01000001.1, forward strand.
GGCTTGTGGTATTTACCTCCGTATGTAAATAATGAAGGTGATGGAAATCGTTTGTTATGACCGCTAAAAAAGTTAAAATAGGAATTAGGAATATGGCAACTAAAATTAATGGTGATTGCCATTTTTTATAGCCAGTGTATTGTAATGAAAATACCAACCAGGCAGCTGGCATAAAACTTATTCCAATATACTCATAATCAATCCAAAAGAGCATTTGATCATGAGTGGTACTACTAAGCTCTAATCCATAAAAAAAGCCCCAAATGCAAACTAAAATCATGGTGACTGCAATCCATCTTGTAGAATCGCTTAGCATATAAGCGATATAAAATGAAAGTGCACCGATTAATAAGCTGGAAATCACCAGCGTAGCTGAAAATGGATTAGATAAAATCTCCATTTTTTAGTTGAAATACCTTTACAGGTATTTATATTATGATTAGTTAAAGGGATTGAAGTATAATATTACGTCAATATTTTAAAAGTTTTAAATCATCTTGGCTTGGATTCGAAAAAATCAAATAAATATTCAGTTACACCATTTGATATAGTCCTGTTTCTAACTCTATTCTGTTTTTTTATAGCCATTATACACTTAAATAAAGAAGGCAAAACTATCGTAGAAGGACTAGTCTTATCATTGGGCTTTTGGAAAGATGGTTTTTTTGGTCTGCTTGATTTTACCTTGCAGATGATGATGATTTTAGTCTTTGGATATGCCTTAGCGGTATTTAAACCAATTCATCAATTTTTGAAAAAGATATCTTCTGCTCCGAATAGTAAAGTTTCCGCAGTCTTGTTTGTTGGGGTAATTACCATGGTTTCGGGCTTGTTCAATTGGGGATTTGGTTTGATTGTAGGTGCCCTTCTGGCCAGATTTGTTTCTAAGGCAATGCAGGAAAAAGGAGTGATGGTTCATCCAGCCTTATTAGGTGCTGCCGGATATTTGGGGATGGCCGTTTGGCATGGAGGACTTTCGGGATCGGCTCCATTGAAAGTTGCCGAAGAGGGACATTTTTTAGAAAGTTCTATTGGAATCATTTCAGTGGACCAAACAATTTTCACAAACTTCAATTTGATTGTTACTGCTGGACTGCTTCTTGTTTTTATGTTGACACTTTACCTATTGTCGAAAAAGAACCTTCCAAATGAGGTGATAATCAATTCCAAAGAATTGTCACCAATTGCTCCAGGGAAATCTGGATTTGCAGGGTTGATGGTTGGCATTGCGATGATCCTAGCTGTCGTAGTTCAATTTTTTATTGGGGATGAAGGCTTTGGTTTAGAGTATGTCAATTTGAACTGGATGAATTTCATTCTTTTTGCTCTCGTCTTGATTATTTACAGAAACCTGAGCCAATTCACGAAGGCCACATTGGAAGGGTTAAAAAATTCAGTAGATATTTTTATTCAATTTCCTTTTTATGCCGGAATTCTTGGATTGGTTACTTATTCAGGGCTTTTGGGGTCTGTTTCTCAGTTTTTTCTCAATACCACCAATGGGGATGTGTTTCCTTTTTTGGCTTTGACATCTTCTGCGATTGTCAATTTGATGGTTCCATCGGGAGGAGGTCAATGGGCCGTTCAGGGTCCAATCATCATGGAGGTTGCAAAAAACCTAAATTTAGATTCTGGTAAAATGATTTTGGTTTTTGCCTATGGAGATCAAATTTCGAACCTATTACAGCCATTTTGGGCCTTGCCGCTATTAGCGATCACTGGCTTAAGTGCCAGAGAATTACTGAGATACACTGGTTGGTTATTTTTAGCGGGCTTTACATTTTTAGTTGTGGTTGTATTTTTCTTTTTTTGAATGGAATTAAAATAGTCTAAAATGGTTTTAAATAAGGATAAACCAGCGTTTTGAACATTTGTCTGGTTATCTATTTCGCTTCGAAGTTCCTATATTTGCAGCGAAAATTTTGAACCATTTACACACCTAAAATCATATACAATGGCTTTTGATATTGACATGATCAAGGAAGTGTATGCCCGCTATCCAGAAAGAATAGCAGCTGCTCGTGCGGCAGTCGGTAGGCCACTTACCCTGACAGAAAAGATTTTGTATTCTCACTTGACTGAAGGAACTGCTTCTCAGGCTTATGATAGAGGAAAATCCTATGTGGATTTCCAGCCTGATAGAGTTGCTATGCAAGATGCAACCGCTCAAATGGCATTGTTGCAGTTTATGCAAGCTGGGAAAGACAAAGTTGCTGTACCCTCTACAGTTCACTGTGATCACTTGATCCAAGCTGAAGTAGGAGCTGATAAAGATTTGGACAAAGCCAAAGACAAAAACCGTGAAGTTTATGATTTCTTGGCATCTGTTTCCAATAAGTATGGCATCGGTTTCTGGAAGCCAGGAGCAGGTATTATTCACCAAGTAGTCCTTGAGAATTATTCTTTCCCTGGAGGAATGATGATCGGTACTGACTCTCATACTCCAAACGCTGGTGGTCTAGGTATGATCGCAATTGGTGTCGGTGGTGCTGATGCTTGTGACGTGATGGCTGGATTGCCATGGGAGCTGAAGTTTCCAAAGCTTATCGGTGTGAAGTTGACCGGGAAAATGTCAGGTTGGACTTCTGCTAAAGACGTTATTTTGAAAGTAGCTGGTATCCTTACTGTAAAAGGAGGAACCGGAGCTATTGTTGAATATTTCGGAGAAGGAGCTCGTTCTCTTTCTGCTACTGGTAAAGGTACCATCTGTAACATGGGTGCTGAAATCGGTGCAACTACCTCTATCTTCGGATACGATGAAAAATCTGCCGCTTACCTTCAAGGAACTGGTAGAGCTGATATCGCTGAGTTGGCAAATGGAATCGCAGAACACCTAACTGGTGACGATGAAGTTTACGCTGATCCAGCTTCTTACTTCGATCAAGTAATCGAAATCAACCTTTCTGAGTTGGAGCCACACGTGAACGGTCCATTCACTCCAGATTTGGCTTGGCCTATCTCTAAATTTGCTGCTGCTGTGAAAGAAAACGGCTGGCCAGCAAAATTGGATGTTGGTTTGATAGGATCTTGTACCAACTCTTCTTACGAAGATATTTCAAGAGCAGCTTCTTTGGCTCAGCAGGCAGTAGACAAGAAATTGGTTGCTAAGTCTGAGTACACAATCACTCCAGGATCTGAGCAAGTTCGTTATACAGTTGACAGGGATGGTTTCTTGGACACCTTCGGTCAAATGGGTGGAGTTGTTTTGGCTAATGCTTGTGGACCTTGTATCGGTCAGTGGGCAAGACATGGAGCAGATAAGCAGGAGAAAAACTCTATTATCACTTCATTCAACAGAAACTTTGCAAAGCGTGCTGATGGTAACCCTAATACTCACGCATTTGTAGCTTCTCCAGAAATCGTGACAGCTTTGGCTATCGCAGGAGATTTGACTTTCAATCCAATGACTGATACGTTGGTCAATGAAGAAGGTCAAGCAGTGAAATTGGACGAGCCTAAAGGTTTGGAACTTCCTACAAAAGGATTTGCTGTAGAGGATGCAGGTTATCAAGCTCCAGCAGCAGATGGTTCTGGTGTTGAAGTAATCGTGAGCCCAACTTCTGAGCGTCTTCAATTGCTAGCTTCTTTCTCTCCTTGGGAAGGTACAGATTTGAAAGGTTTGAAGCTTTTGATTAAAGCAAAAGGAAAATGTACTACTGACCACATCTCTATGGCAGGTCCATGGTTGAGATACAGAGGTCACTTGGATAACATTTCCAATAACATGTTGATCGGTGCTGTCAATGCTTTCAATGACTCAACCAACTCTGTGAAAAACCAATTGACTGGTGAGTATGGGGAAGTGCCAGCTACTCAGAGATACTATAAAGCTAACGGAATCGGAAGTATTGTAGTAGGAGATGAGAACTACGGTGAAGGATCTTCTCGTGAGCACGCAGCAATGGAGCCTAGATTCTTGGGTGTTCGTGCGATTTTGGTGAAATCATTTGCTAGAATTCACGAAACTAACCTGAAGAAGCAAGGTATGTTGGCATTGACATTTGCTAACCCTGCAGATTACGATAAAGTATTGGAAGATGATTCTATCGATATCGTAGGTCTTGATTCATTTGCTCCTGGAAAATCACTTCAGGTGGTGTTGAACCATGCAGATGGGTCTTCTGACACTATTGAGGTAAATCATACTTACAATGAAGGTCAGATCGAATGGTTCAAGGCAGGTTCTGCTTTGAATTTGATCAAAGCAGCGAATGCTTAATCTACATTGAATAATAACAAGAAACCGCAGCTGATTCAGTTGCGGTTTTTTTGTTGCCCATTTTTTTCTATTCAGGAAGTGGCCTCAGTTTTTTATCCAAAAGCCTGTTTAAATGATTATAGTACAGATTTTAGATTAGCTGGATTTTTTTAAGAGGGAAACAAAGCCCCGTTTATGGAATAAATATGAGTGTTTTTATAAATTTTAACGCCTTTTTCTAGTTTGAAAAGTTAAATACTTGCTATGAAATACAAATTGCTGTATGTTTACAGTAAATAAGTGAAGGGTTAATTTATCTAACAAACTAGAACGCATAATACCCTCATTTGAAAGAATAATTCAATGCAAGAAAGGGGTATCAATAGTACTTTTAAAAAGATTATCTATGAATCTTCAGAGATGGTTTTTTTGGCTGATGATACTTTTCCCTATAGTATTTTTTATGGAAATGAGTCTTTCGAAAGTCAGATCGGGGAATCTCTAGAGGAGAGAAACTTGGTTGGGCTCGGGCTCGATATCAATGCTTATATTTTTAAAGAGGAACTTATCCTAACTCTCGGGAATAAGGATTATTCTTTCAGATTGGAATTGCCTCAAGAAAGTGGTTCCAATTATTTCCTATTCTACAAAGGAAAGGAACAAAAGACCCATGGTTTACCGGGAAGAAAAGAAATTCATCAGTTTTTTAAATCTGGACTGGACCTTATAGCTATTGGGCAGCATGATTTTCTTACCTATACCAATTCAGCAGTAAAGCCAATATTAGGCTATGATCCTTCAGAGCTACTAAATACTAGTCTTTGTCCATTTATCCATGAACAGGATTTAGAGCTAGTAAGGGATTTGTGGAGGACTAAAGGAAATAAGGATCAATTGGGATTCTTTAAGGCTCGTTTCAAAGGGAAAGATGAATCTTACAGATATTTAGAATGCTCTGTACAATTTACTGAGGAGCATTTTTATCTGATTGGTAGAGATAAAACAGATCAATTTGAATCTGAGCAAAAAGTAAAGCATCAATCTCAAATCCAAACTAAGGCAAATAGATTAAGTAAATCGGGAACTTGGTATTTAGATTCTATTGGGGTTCATTGGGATGAATCTGCAATGGCTATTTTGCCAAAAGATAAATCAGAGCTTTCCTCTATTGAATTTGGTCTTAAATCTAAACTTCAAGAAATTCCTGAAGGAAAAGAATCTTTTCAAGAGTCTCTTCCTAATTCTACTTTAGAACTGAGGGGTGAATTGATTAATTCTATATCTGGAAATAAACAATGGATAGGAGTTGTGATTGATACTTCTGAAAGAAAAGAATTAGAAGATTCTGTCCAATTAGTCAAAAACCTTTTAAAAGAATCTCCTGATGCCTTGATGGTTGTTCATCCTGATGGGAAGGTCTTTTTATGTAATGACGAGGCTAGAAGATTATTAGGAGTAGAAAGTGGTCAGCGTTTCCAGCATTTGATTGAGTTGAATGTGATTTTTGAAGAAACTGATCAATGGAAAGATTGGATCAATATTACTGGATTTGAACTGGGATCAAAGAGGTTTTCTACCCTTTTGATAAATGGAAATGGAAAGCAACTAACTCTTGAAATAGCATCCAAAACTTTTCATGATAATGGAAATGATTTGGTATTGCTTTCCTTTAAGAATATCACCGAGAAAGTTACTCTTGAAAAAACACTGGAGGCAAACAGTGATTTCTTGATGAATTTGACTGAGCAAGTCCCAGGAGGATTGTATCAGTTGCTTTTGGATGAAAATGGAAAGATGAGCTTCTCCTTTTTATCCAAAGGAATCAGTTCTGTCTTAGGATTGTCAGCTCAGGATATTGAAAACTTTGAGGATATATCGGTAGCTATCTCGAGAGTTCATCCTATGGATTTGCCTAATGTTATCATGAGTTCTGTGGCCTCGGCCAAAAAGCAAGAGCCGTGGCAATGTCAGTTTAGAGTTAAAAATGAAGCAGAGCCAACCGGCTACCGATGGGTCCTTGGCGCTGCCAGACCTCAGACCTTGGAGAATGGGGATATGGTTTGGTACGGGTATTTGACTGACATCAGCCAACAAAAAGAATTTGAGACCAAGCTGGATGAGGCAAGAAAAACAGCCGAAAAAGCAAGTCAGATCAAATCTGATTTCTTGTCTATGATTAGTCATGAATTGCGAACTCCATTGAATGCAATTTCGGGGTCTGTTTATTCCTTGCTTCAAGAGAACCCAAATGAGATTCAAAAGAATACACTCAATACGATTAATTTTGCTGTTGATAATTTGATCATCATGATCAATGACTTGCTGGATTTCCAAAAAATTGAAGCGGGTAAATTGACTATTGAAAAAGCTCCTTTCAATTTGAAAGGGCTGGTAGAACAAGTGATGAAAGGACTTTCTTTCCATGCCAGAGATAGTAAGAATGACATGCAATTGCACTTGGGTGATGGTTTGGATTTAACTGTTAAAGGAGATAAGACCAGAATTTCTCAGATTTTGAATAATCTGATTACAAATGCATTGAAATTTACTCATGATGGCCATGTGGATGTATCACTTCAATTAAAAGAAAGTAGCCAGAACAAAGTCAAAGTTTATTTTGAAGTAAAAGATACAGGGATCGGAATTGCACCAGAAAATCGGGAAAAGATTTTTCAGGATTTTGATCAGGTGAAGCCGACATTTAGCACCAAATATGGTGGAACTGGCCTTGGGCTGTCTATTACTCGTCGTTTATTGAGTTTGATGGGAGGATCGATTCAGTTGGATTCTGAAGTTGGAAAAGGAAGTAAATTCTATTTTGAGCTTGAATTTGATTTGGCAACAGAGAAAATCAATCATCACAGTGAGTTCAATGGCTATAGTAAAGATTTTTCAAAGCTTCATCTTTTGATGGCTGAAGACAACGATGTTAATGCTTTGGTCCTAGGAAAGATTATCAAAAAGTGGGGGTATACTTTCGAAAGAGTAGGAGATGGAGCACAAGCTGTAGAAGCTGTTAAATCCAATACTTATGATTGCATATTAATGGATATTCAAATGCCAGTTATGGATGGATTTGAGGCAACATCTGAGATAAAAAAGATCTCCAATACCCCTGTAATTGCTTTGACAGCAGCAGCGAAATTGGAGATTATGGAGAAAATCAATGAGATCGGCTTTGATGGTTTCGTTGCCAAACCTATTGATGCAGCGGAATTATTGAAGAAAATTAAAGAGGTGATTAAGGAAGGTCAGAGTTCTTGAGCTTTCAAATAATATTCCTCTACTAAATCCATTTCTGGATAATCTTGGTAAAGTTCAGTCAAGTATTGTAGGGCTGATATTTTGTCTCCTTCCATCACGTAATATATTCCCTTATTTCTAAACGCAAACGGATTGGAATCATCCATCTGAATACTTTGGTTGATCAATTCAAGTCCTTTGTCCTTTTCATCTAGAAAAAGCAAATACAAGCCTTTATTGTTGTAATAATAGGCTTGACGGCTATCCAAAGAAATTGCTTTTTCTACATCTTCTAAAGCCTCTTGATAATTGCCATTGTCAAAGGCAATCATGGATCTTAAATTATGAAGATTTGGCTCTGATGGATTGATAGATTCGGCCTTGTCTAAAAGGGTAGATGCCTCATCAACTTCTTTCTGGTAATAGTGAATAGTAGCCTGATTTACCAAGAGGTCAGAATTACTTGGATTCAGCTCTGAAGCTTTTTGAAAACCGGAAAGGGCTGTAGGGTAGTCCTCTAATTTCTCGGCAACTAAACCCGCTAAGAAATAAGCTTCCCAATTTTCAGAATCATTCTTTTGAAGCCAATCAGCATCAGACTTTGCTTTGTAAAACTCGCCATTATCCAGATAGCTTAAGCCTCTTTGGAAATAAGCATTCGGATATTCAGGTCTGAAATTGATTGCTTGAGAAAAATCCGCTATGGCTTCATCCAGTTGATGTAGTTTCAAATGAGCAACTGCCTTGTTGAACCAAGCATCAGAATAGGTTGAGTCTAAATCTAAGGCCTCATGATAGAAATCAATGGCGGATTTTGGGTCATTTTCTTCCAGCTTCTCATTCCCTTTAAGCAAAAACCTGCCTTTTTTATCTTCGACAGAATCACAAGAGAAAATCGCAAAAGCGACTATTCCTGCCAGAAGGCTATTCTGAATTTTCATCTTTAGTTGTTGGTTTTTCTTTCTCATTGGTTTTTTCCTCACCCATGAGAAAGGCAAATGGTTTAGTTTCTTCACTTAGGTCAAATATCTCCCGTAGGATGGCCATCGTCGGAATAACCAAAACCATACCAGCTACTCCCCAAATTGTCCCACCAATCAATAATCCTATAAAAGTTATAAAGGCATTGAGGTTTACATTTCCTCCTACAATCTTAGGAGTTAAGAAATTGCCTTCTACCATTTGGATAATTTGATAAGTAACCAATACCGCCGCAGGATAAAAGAGGCTGTCTTTTGTAAGAAATGAATAGAGAACTGGAAGTAAAATTCCAATAAAAGGGCCTACATAAGGAATAATATTTAAAACTGCTCCAAGAACAGCAAAGAAAATTGCATGCTTGATTCCTAAAGCTGAATAAGCAATTATATAAAGTATTGCAAGAATGATCATCACTTTTCCTACACCTACGATATAGTGTTGGATCACTTTGGTGAGGCTTGTAATCCTCATTTTAACTATTGCGGGATCACGATCACGGTAAATCATGATCATCATTTTGGTCAAATGATCTCGATATAATAGGAAGAAAAACATAAAAACAGGAATCAAAACAACTCCTGATAGGGAACCAACCGTCTTTAAGGCAAATCCAGAAATGCTGGAGCTATTTTCTAATAAAATGTTTTTCAAATAGTCAGTATTGACCTTATTCCTTAACTCATAATCAGATTGTAAATTAGATTTGGTCCATCCATCAACCTGTTCAGCATAATGTCCAATTCTCCCTGTGACATCATCAAAGTCATTGGTGAAACTGGCTACATTGGCGATGATGAAAGAGATCAGACCTCCTACCAGTAAGGTCATGAGTAGTAAGGAAACAAAACAGGAAAGAGTCCTAGGCGTTTTGAATTTTTCCAACCAGTTGCTTAATGGTGTGAAAAGAATGGCAAAAAAACCTCCTAGAAATAAGGGGATTAAGAGGCTTTTGCCAACTATCAGTAAAAACACCAATACGATTACGAATAGCATAATCGAAAGTGCAGATAGGTAGGGTGGGATATTCAGCTTTTTTGCCGCCATCTTTCAAATTTTGATAGAAGTTAATCTTACATTTTCGAAAAACAAAGACTAGGAAATCAATCCTGCTCTTTTCAATAGTGCATCTGGCTTTGGCTCGCGACCCCTAAATCTTTTATAAAGAATAGAAGGATGCTCGCTTCCACCTGCTGACAAGATGTTTTTTTGGAAAGAATGTGCAGTTTCTGCATCGAAAACTCCTTTTTCTTGAAATAGCTCAAAAGCATCCGCATCCAAAACTTCCGCCCATTTATAGCTATAATAACCCGCGGAATATCCTCCTTGGAAAATGTGAGAGAAAGAAGTGCTCATCAAGGATCCAGGAACATCGGGTAGGAGTTCTGTTTGCTTCATGACTGTCTTTTCAAAATCAAAGATGTCCTGAATTCTCGCCGGATCTTGATTGTGATAGGCCATATCCAAAAGCCCAAAACTCAATTGTCTGACAGTTTGGTAGCCTTGTTGGAAATTTGCTGCTTTCTTGATCCGTTCGATCAGCTCTTCTGGGATTTTTTCTCCTGTTTCATAATGCTTGGCAAAAAGATCCAAACACTCTTTTTCATAGCACCAGTTCTCAAAAATCTGAGATGGAAGTTCTACAAAGTCCCAATAAACACTGGTTCCAGAAAGAGTTTCATAATGTCCATTTGCCAACATTCCATGTAGGGCATGACCGAATTCGTGGAAAAGTGTAGTGACTTCATTGAAAGTCAAAAGGCTTGGCTTGCTCTTAGTTGGCTTCGTGAAATTGCAGACAATGGAAACATGAGGTCTGTGGTCTTGACCATGAGATTGGAATTGGCCTTTAAAGCTGGTCATCCAAGCCCCATTTCTTTTTCCAGCACGTGGGAAAAAGTCAGCATAAAATACCGAAATATGGTTTCCCTTCAAATCTTTTACCTCGTAAGCGGTAACATCTGAATGATAGACCGGAATATTTGGATTAGGGATGAATTGGAGTCCATACAATTTGGATGCTGTTTGGAAAACTCCATCTATGACTTTTTCCAATTGGAAATAGGGTCTTAGCAACTCATCATCCAACTCGTATTTTTCTTTTTTGAGAAGCTCAGAATAGAAGGCGAAATCCCACTTTTCCAAACGATCCAAATCATCCAATCTCTGGGCATAAGCCTCCAATTCAGCAACTTCTTGCTCAGCCTTTGGCTTGGCTTTAACCAACATGTTTTTCAAGAAATCCATGACCGCCTGAGGACTTTTGGCCATCCTCTCTTCTAAAACAAAATGTGCGTGAGACTGATATCCCAAAAGCACAGCTCTTTGATTTCGAAGTCTTAAAATAGATTTGATGATTTCTTGATTATCCAGCTCGTCTCCTTTGCTGGATTTGGTATTGTAGGCAATGAAAAGTTCTTTTCTCAAAGCTCTATTCTTCAAATAAGTCAATGCAGGAATGTAGGAAGGGTAGGCTAGGGTAAAGGCCCATTGACCTGGTTTTCCTTTTTCTTCAGCAATCTGAGCTGCCGCTTCTTTGATACTATCCGGCAATCCTGCCAAAAGATCTTCAGACTCTACAAAGTGGACATACTTATTGGTTTCAGCCAGTACATTCTCGCCAAATTGAAGGGATTGTTGAGCTAATTCTTGATCTATTTTGCGAAGTGTTGCAGCGTCTTCTTCAGAAAGTTTTGCTCCGTTTCTGACAAAGGATTTATAAGATTTCTCTAAGAGGGTTTGTTGCTCTGGGCTTAGATTCAATTCATCTTTTTGATTGAAAACCTGAGAAACACGCTCGAATAACTCTTTGTCCAAAAGGATATCATTTGAGTATTCAGTCAACAAAGGTGAAATCTCACGCGCCAATTTTTGAATTTCGTCATTGGTCTCAGCCGAGTTGAGATTGAAAAATACGGATGAAATGACATTCAACTTTTTCCCTGCCAAATCCAAAGCTTCCACTGTGTTTTCGAAAGTAGGAAGTGGTTCAGATTTGATGGTAGAGATTTCTGCTTTGGCTAGTTCAATGCCTTTTTTAATAGCAGGTAAAAAGTCTTCGTTTTTGATTTTGTCAAATGGTGCGGTCTCAAATGGCGTTGTGAAATTCGCCAAAAGTGGGTTATTCATAAAGATTCGATTAGCTTAATTACTTAATCGGGAGAGATCCATTTTGGTTCTAGCAGATGCCCGACTTTTTTCATTTCAGTTGCTAATTTACCCAATTGTTGTTGAAAGCTCTCAACTTGCCAAGGATGATGTTGGACTTTTTTGGATTCTTCAATGGCCTTCTGTGACTCTTCAAATCTTCCCAAGCCATACATTGCTTCAGCTCGATTGACAAGTATCCAATATTTTTGAGAATTGTAATATTCACCCAATTCCTGACCGTCTTTTGTACCATCATTCATTAGCTGGGAATCATTTTTTTCTTTGGAGAGGATGATTGGCCAGTCTCTGTCACAAAGGAACAATACCCGTTCCCAGGTTCTTCGGGCAAAGATTAAATCAGCAACCCGATCTTGGTCAGATTTGGCTAAACTGGAGGTAGCCCTATATACCAATGTCATGGCCAGACTGATTCCATTGTAGCGATTATTAAGTAGATAATAGCTTCTTTGGTAATAGAGGATTGAATCTTCCAAATGCTGATTTCCTTCACCGCACTCATAAAGTTTTTTCTCTACAGCGCCGGCTGAGGATACAGTTTCTGGATCATTGGTATGTGCCAGGTTGATAGATTTAAGTAATTCCAGAGATTGATATAGAGAAGTCACCAAGTCTGGTTCTGCGGCTTTATAAGTACAGAAAGCAAGTCGATGAACTAAATAGGTGTCTTTCTGATCTTTGGAAAGAACTTGAGCTGTTTTAAATAAATCTCTAGCTTTTGAAAAGTCCTTGACCTCAATTGCATCTTCGGCTTCTTGAATAATTAAGGAAAATGCCTTTCCTACGGCTGCTGAAGGTTCTGCCGCTGGAACTGGAGGTGGAGGAGAATCCAGTATTGCTTCTTTGATTTTCTCCTGAATCGATGGAGGAACAAGGGAGTTCAAATAGGTGTAAACGGGGCTGTCTGATTCGACTTTATCGATTACTGAATCAATAATTTTACCTAGGGCTTCTCTGAATCTCTCAACTTCCTCATAATCAATAGCATCTCCTAAATGCTGGTAACTGGTGATTAAAATATGATTGAGGTCGAAGGGGTAAACAAGTTTATCTTCAGAGATCACGATTGTGGTATAAGGTCTTAAGGCATGTCTCACACCCAATTCGTATAAGGCGTTAGGATTGGCGGTAGAAAGGTCAGCGATTACCAAATCCGCTTCTAATAATTCCCTATACATCTGGACATCAATATTGCCAGAGTGAAGAATTTCATCGGCTCTGACACATTCCAGATTTTTGGCTTCTACGACTGGTTTGATTAGAAGCCGATAGGATTTGTTCAAGTCTAATTTCCGACCATTGACAAAATCGGTTTTGATTCCAAAACCCATGACAACAAAGCATCTTTTCTTAGATTCTCCCATTTTAAAAAATTGATAAAGAGTGATTTATTCCTGTTAATCTAAGTTTTTCAGTGAAGAATTCATATTTCAACAGATATAATCTTTGTCTTAATAAAGAGAGCAATAAAAAAAGCAAGGCCAGAAAAACCAGCCTTGCTTTGAATGAATATGGTTAATATCAATTAATAATCCATGTCACAAGTCATGCTTTCACTTCCAATCGGAGATCCGTCTGGAACTTTCAAGCTTTCCTGAACGACCAGCTCCTGAGGCAATTCCAAATAGGAATTGATTTTGTCCGCCAGGTAATTTGAATGTGCAGCCAATAAAGTCGAGCTGTTTCTTGAACTCAAGCTTTTATTTGCCAAACCATCCAAGTAAGCTCTGATCAATCCTCTCACAGTATTGGAAGCATCGGCATTGTTTGCCAATGAAATCAAATGATCCACGATTTTAGCTTCTGTCATCATTTTGATTTCACCCTTCAACCCAGAAGGAAGTGATTTTTGGAATACGTCTGAATCGATTTTCATCAATAGATCTTCAAATCCTGGTAGAGAGCTGTTTTGAAGTTTTTGCAAATAAATTCTATTTGCTCTTCCGGATTCGAAAAGGAAACCTAAAGTCAAGTCCACCACACTTTCAGCAGGAGCTATTGGATCGAAAACAGGTCCTGTTCTGGAAACGAAAGTTTCTCTGTTTCTATAAAATCCATAAGGTCTAGGAGGGATCAAGGCTAGAATATCAGCAGGAATTTCCAATTGATCCGGTGAGATAGTAGTCAAAAGGGCATTCAAAGCATCATTTTGAGCAGCAGCTGGAACCCAGCTATGTGCTGGTTGATTATCTCCTTTTACTTTGTAATTGTAATCCAATCCACCGATTACTTTGGTGGCAGCTTCCAGTTGATATCTGTGCATCAAATAAAGAGGAACCAAAACTTCTTCCAAAAGTGCTTCTGGAGTTCCTGTTGGAATTGCATTCAATCCGAAAGTGGCTAATTTGGCTTTTCTGATTTCCAACATACGAAGCAATTCATCTGAAGCTGAAGCTCCATTATCCCACAAATGAGATCTTGGATGCGCACCACTTGGATCTCTGGAATCAGAATCCGTTATGAATTCATGTCCTTCTGCATAGGTCTTTTCCAATGTTTCATTGATAAACTCAGTTTCTGACTGTCCAGCTTTTGGATAACCATATCCCACAGTAATAGCCCACTTATCCCAAGCTCCGATTTTATCATCATATGCATCACTCAAATCAATTTCACCTTTTGAATTCATAGTGATCATAGGGTAAGGATAATCCATGACAGACGAGCGTTCATCAGCCGAAGTGGCATAGCTATGTGCCAAGCCAATAGTGTGTCCGATTTCGTGCGCAGAAAGTTGTCTCAATCGGGCCAAAGCCATTTCCAACATTCTTGGATCAGCTTCTTTTCCTTCTTCAAATGGTTGAATCAAACCCTGAGCGATCAAATAATCCTGTCTAACTCGAAGGGAACCCAAGGAAACATGTCCTTTTAGAATTTCTCCTGTTCTAGGATCACGAACGCTACTTCCATAAGACCATCCTCGAGTGGATCTGTGAACCCACTGGATGACATTGTATCGTACGTCCATCAAATCCATACCTTCCGGCGCCAACTCTACTCGGAAAGCATCTTTGAATCCAGCGGCCTCAAAAGCCTGGTTCCACCAGTTTCCTCCTTCGATCAAAGCGGAAGCAACCGGCTCTGGTGTTCCTCTATCCAAATAATAGACGATCGGTTCAACTACCTCAGAAACTGCTGCATTTGGATTTTTCTTAATCAAACGATGTCTGGAAATAAATCTTTTGACTATCGGCTCGGAAATAGGAGTGGTAAAATCCATGTAATTGATGGAGAAAAAACCGGCCCTAGGATCAAATTCTCGAGGAGTATATTGATCATCCGGAAGCTTGATGAAAGAATGTCTTTGTCTGACAGTCACAGCATCAGGACTAGGAGTGACAGATCTTACCATTCCACCAGTTGCACTTCCTGTTAAAGTGATAGTAGCTTCCACTTCTGTGTTTTCAGGGAAGTTTTTGGTCATCGGGTAATAAAGACCGGATCTAGAAGCATCAGTTCTATAACTTCCCTGTCTTCTTTGTGTCAATCTATTTCCGACACCATGGGTATCCTGCATGTAAAAATTGGTGGCATCAACAATTAATTTGTTGCCGTCTTTTTGAGCAATCTCAAAGCCCCAAAGTACTGACTCAGCAAATGCATCTTGGATACTTTTTACTTCATACGGGTTGTCTGAATAAGCTCTGAAATCGTAGTTTTTATGAACTAGCAAAAGCTTGTTGCCAGTTTTGCGAAATTCAACGATTCTCGTGCCGCCTAATTGTCCTCGGTCCAGACCCAAATCATTGGACCCTACACCAGCTGTCAGAGAGCTTACATAGAGAAATTCATTTTCCAGTTTGTCGATTTCCAGATAAATTTTCCCTTTATCCTCATCCAGATAAAAGGTAATGAATCCTTCTTTTTTGGTCATTTTACTCAAATCCAAGCCTTGGGCTTGAATCTGGAAAATGCAGAAAAGAAGGAGAAGGGTGGTGGTAAATGTTCTTTTCATAAAGGTTTGTCTTTGATGTCAAATTATTAAAAAATGGAAGGTATCTATACACCATTGATGGAAAATTAACGATTCAAGAAATATCGGATCAAAAAACTGCTTTCTGTTTGATGTGGACCATCAATTTCTTGCAATCCACTACTGATTTTATCTCGATCTGTATAGGTCGTTCTAGCAAATCGCAAATAAAGGGTGGTTTTCTTACCTAGATCATATTGGCCAATCAAATAAAACCGTTGACCTTGTCCTGAGAAGGCTGGGATCGAAAAAGTCCATAAGACGTTGTTTTCAAAAGTGTAAATTCTGGAATCATAATCATCCGTATCAAATAGGGCATACCTGCCTGTGATTCTCCATCGGTTCATTCCAAATTTTACATCTTGAAGGATCATGAAACCATGGCTTTGGGAATTATGAAAATCAACATTACTCCACAGCACTCGAGATCGAAGATATAATTGTTTGCTGACCTGAAAGTCCAAGTTGAAAATACCATTGGTTTTTGAAATAATAGCGGTTTTGTAGGTCTGTGAAGGTTCACCTGAATCGGGGAGATTTCTGGCTTTTCTCTCATTTCTGATTTGGATGTATGCAGATAAAGTTTTGTAGGGTTTATAAGTCAATCTTGCCAACCATTCATGACCATCTGAAGGAGCGAAAACTCGGTATTTGAGCCATGGGAAGCTAAAATAGTCGTAATACAAATTGATTTTCCATTTAGATATAGGTCGAATTTCCAATCCCAAATACGTTCCTTTTTCATTAATGGGACGAGTGCTTTCTGCGAATCCATTTCCGTAGAATGTATGAAAGTTCTTGTCATAATTTCTCCAAAGAAAAGAAATGTCTACTTGTTTACTCAGGCTACTGATAAATCCCAAAATCGTCCCGGTTCCTTTCGATTTTGAAATGGCAGTTTCTCCAAACAAGAAGAAGTTTTTCCAATTGGCATTGAAATAAGTGCTTCCTATTTGATTGGATTGGCCTTTGAATTCAAATTGATTGTAGGGTTTTGGGTCACGAATCCAGGGGTGATTAAATCCAGTGTGGAGGAAATTGATTCCACCAGTGATTTGAGGTGTCAAGTTTACTTGAAAATTTCCTCCCAAACTTAATTCTCGGAATTGATTTTTAGTCGATAGCTCGCTAACTGTTCTGTGAAGACCACTCTGGTTAAATGAAGAAATTAAATCTGAATTTTGCTCCAAAGAATCCAGACTTTCGCTAGCTCTTCCATCCCTTGGTGCATAAGATGTGATCAAAGTGGCTTCCCAATTTTTACCCGAATAGGTAGCTGCTGCTCCTCTGAAAAACCCAAATTCCAAAGCCGCAGTATAGGGAAGGATTCCCACCGAGCTTTTCCTTACTGTCGGAACAGTCTCGGCTCCTTTTCCTAAAGAATAACCTGCTCCAAACACCAAGCCCTGGCCAAAAGATGCTTTATAGTCCCCAATTGAAATGGTTTTCCAATTTCCAACTTGATATCTGGTAAAATGAAATGAAAAGAAGTTGGCTCCGTATCGTGCAGTTTTGGGATCCCAGGTGAATTCCTCTCCGGCATCTTTGTCCAAGGTTATTCCTATACTAAAATCACGAATATGCTGAATTCTCCATCTCAAATAAAGGTCATTTGGATCACCCAAATATCGGCTGCTCAAAGCTCCATTGGAACTGGTATCCGGTGGAGTAAAACCTTTTCTGGTTTCCCAAACTCGTCTGCTTCTGAATAACAAATAAGTGTTTTCTTCTTCTCTGACTCTTTGCCAAAATGGTTCATTACTTTTCCGACTAGAACCAATTTGAATAAAAGGGAGTATGGCTTCTATCGTCTTTTGATCAAATTCAGGGACGGCCTGCAATTCGTAAAGCGAAAGAAATGGTCCGAATTTGTTTCTATAAGTGATTAATTCATGGATTTGGATAGGTGTAAGGAGATAAGTAGCCTGCAATGTTTCTGCATTGGCTTTATTGATGTCTATTGGGTTTTGATAGAGCTGGAAAAGTGCTTCATAAATGCTTTCATAGTCCAAATCTTCATCCTGAACAGGAAGTAATCTTTCCGTGAGGTCTTCTGAGTTTATTTCTGGAATTGGTGGGTTTTGGGAGAATGAATAGTTGCTCCAAAATCCAAAAAGTAGGATTGGAATAATATGTTTCCAACCTAATCCCATGGCATTCCAAAACTCAAATGATGAGTACTACCAAGACTCGAATTTTGACCATAGGCATAATTGATGCTGATTTTTCCTGGTAAAATCCCCAGTCCAAAGAATAAGCGAGATGGTTGGGTATTGATCCCTGATCTCAAGATGATCCAATCCTGAATGGAATAGGAGATTCCGAGCTTGGTAATTGGCTCTAGTTGAATGTCTTTTTCAATTTCAAGAAAAAGTGAAAGTTGATCTGTCGGGAGGTAATTGATTCCTAATTGGACTCCAGTTGGTAATCTATTGTTACTTTCTGCACTGACTTTAGCACGGTTTATATTGCTGATATTAGCTCCAATGAAAAACTTTGGACTGAGTTCTG
Organism: Algoriphagus zhangzhouensis; assembly: GCF_900148515.1. GTDB lineage: Bacteria > Bacteroidota > Bacteroidia > Cytophagales > Cyclobacteriaceae > Algoriphagus > Algoriphagus zhangzhouensis. The sequence goes on from NZ_FRXN01000001.1 coordinate 119,482, forward strand.
CAATTCCTCCGAAGCTGAATATCAGAGAAGTGGCACTCCCGAATCCATCGATTTGAGTTTGAAGCAATTCAGCTTTTAGCCCGGCACTTACTATTCCCATTTGATTAGAGTAGGCCATTCCAATGGTTTGCTGTTTAAACAGTTTCCCTCCAAATGCACTGATTCCAAACCCGAAAGTTCCATTTTGCCTCTTCCATGCCAATGCCAAGTCACCTGTGGAAAGCTCCTTCAGCCCATATCGTAAATCGAAGCCGACAGCCATTTCTGACTTTTCTATTCTTGATAAAGCCCCAGGATTATTGAAATAGGAATGAGCATTAGTGGGATTTACTCTCAAGTTTCCCAATCCTTGATTGATTGCCCCATGAGTTTGAGTCAATGGATCAGTTTGAGCAAAGCCAACCGTAACTAAACCAAATAGTAAAAATGGAATTAATAGAAACCTCATAGATCACTTAAAAAAATCTAAGTATAAATTAGTTATAAAATAACTAATTACTAAATAATTAAGTGATTATTTGAGTTTAAAAAGGAGCTTTGAAGTTTAAAAAGAAATTGGCTCCTCCATTGTTGTTGAATGAATATTCAAATCGAATGGCATTGTCATAAAGGCCCACAAAGTCAATTCCCAGTCCATATCCAAAAAGGTATTGGTTGGTTAGGTTGGCATTTTCTGGTTTGAAATTTCTGTCTTTTACATAGCCATGATCAAAGTTGGCGCTTAAATACAATCGAATCGGAATTGTATTCAATTGCTCCAAAGGGACTAGACTTGAAATATCTACATCATAGTCTACAAACTTCCATCTAAAGCTATTTTTATGGACATATAACTGTTGTCCTTCAATCACATTCAATTCATAGCCTCGAATGAAATTCGGACTATATCCAATTCCTCTCACCAAAGTGTATGGCTGACTGATACTCAAAAACCAATTGGCGGTAAGTCCGGTCACGAAGTGAAATTTGTCATTGAATTTGAAGTATTTATTGGCAGTCAGGTTTACTTCGACTTCATCCAATTCTTTGGTATAAAAGACACCGTATTTGGTAGCTGATATTTGCAAAAGCTCCCCATCTGTGGCATAAGAAACATTGTCTCTTCTATCATGCCTGAAACTATAAGTAGCATAGAGATAGCGAAGCTTATCATCTCCATGTTGAAAATATTCTGGGTTTTCTAGCAGTACATCTGGATGAACTCTGGTATTGCTATACCCGAATGTTAGAAAATGGAAATTGTAAAAAGTTCTCCGATACGTGTATCGCATGGCAATACCCAAATTCCTCCTCAAAATGTCTTCATTCTCATTGGTGTAGAAGACCTGCTTGTTATTACTGGATTTAAGCGGAATGTTTTTTTGTTCAAAAAAAGTAACCTGCATGGCTAATCCATGCTTTTGTTTTTTATCAATGTATGGCTTGCTGTATTGCAAATCCAATGCTCTTGTAAATCCCAGCTGACCAGCAAATTTCAATTTTTCATTTCGGCCACCAACGTTGGCATGGGAGAGGCGGAGCCCATAATTTACTCGTGAAAAATCCCGATTTTGGTTTGTCCACCATTCCGAGAAGTTTCTATCGGCCAATTGGAAAATAAGAGAAGGAAGGATATACCATCTCTCTTTGACCTCAATTAATATTTCTACTTCTTCCTCTCCTGTAATAAGAGGAGTGATTTCTACAGAGGTAAATAGCCTTAGGTTATAAATTTTCTTGCGATCGGCCTCAATGATTTCTAAAAAAGTAGCCCAGTCGTAATAAAAGTCGGTGGTGAAATCTAGCTCCCGAAGGATGATGTTTTTTTGGGTTTTTTCATTCCCGATAATAAAAATATTATTGACTTTGACGCGTTCAGGCGAGTCTGGAGAAATGGCATTTGCCGGTGCCAATGAAGTATCTTGAGCAAATCCATTAGGAAGAGCAAAAAGGAGACAAATTAGTGCGAATAATAGTTTACGTAAAATTTTCAGTTTCAAAAGGAATTCTGATTCAATACTTTTGGTTCATAGATCGAGACCTTTCCAAAAGGTAATACAAATGCTTAAAACACTCATCAGAAAGATTGCAATATTCCCTGTATTGATTTACCAATACATGATTTCTCCATTATTTCCTTCCAACTGTAGATATACACCTACATGCAGTCAGTATATGAAAGAAGCAATCTTAAAGCATGGGCCCTTCAAAGGTGGATGGATGGGGTTGAAACGAATCGGCCGATGTCATCCTTGGGGAGGCCATGGCCATGACCCCGTTCCTTAATTAATTTTTTTTGGAAGCCCGTTTTTCAAGGCTCGAATAACTAATCCAATTCCAATCAATACCAACGGAATACTCAATAGCTGTCCCATATTGTATTGCATGGCATCTTCGAATTCTACTTGGTTTTCTTTGAAATACTCCCACACGAAACGCATTCCAAAGACCATAATCAAGAATAGTCCCAATAGCAATCCCTCAGGAACTTGAGACTTGTATTTAGCCCAAATGGCAAGCAGAATTAAGAAGATGACGAAGTAAGAAAGAGACTCATAAATCTGAGTAGGGTATTTCACTCGGCCAAAAGTTTTCACAGTGGCAATATATTCACTACCACTCTCATCCAAGGTCATGTTTAGAGGAGTTTCCGGTTCTTCTGCCAAGTAGGTTTTGGAAGATTCGAATTGTGTCAAAGCATACTTTACATCACTTCTTAGAGTGGTCTCCAATGTCTCCTTGGTGAAATTTCCTTTATTGATTTTGATCTCAATATTCACAGGAACAACTCCATTTCCGGTGGCTTCTCCATCTCGATCTGTTGGTTTATACGAATCAATGGATTCGATCGGTACTCGAAGAGATTGAAGCAATTCATCTGTATGCCACATGTAGACGATGCCAGTATCAGAGCCTGAATCCTTGCCTCCGATTTCAGAGTTCATCAGGTTTCCAAAACGAATTAATGCACCGGTCATAGCTGTAACGATCACAATTCGATCAACCACCCACAAATAGCTTTGTCCGGGAGTTCTTTTAGCATAAAGCCAAAGTGCAAATAGGATCGCAATCGCAGCACCATGAGAAGCTAGTCCTCCTTCCCATACTTTCAGGATTTCAATGGGATTGCTTAAGTATTTATCTGGTTCATAGAATAAAACATGTCCCAATCGGGCCCCAATGATCGTTGCCAAAACCATGTAAACGGTCAGCTTGTCAACTAATTCGGGATTTTGTCCTTCTTTTTTGAAAAAGTAAATCATGAACTGCTGGGAGATGATAAAACCCAAGGCAAAGAGAAGGCTATACCATCTCAGTCGCTCAAAACCAGCAAAAACAGCTGGATTGGGATCCCACACTACATAATTCAGTAAATAAGAAAGCATAAGTTTTATTCAGTTTTATCCAATAATTCCAACTCTTCGGCAAATCCACCAGAAAGAATCGGGAATCTAAACCAGGTTTTAGGGTCTACATTAAATTGATCTAAGTGAAAAGAAGGGGCAAGTCTTTCTCGCTTCCATTGATTTCGTGACCAAAGTTGAAAGAATTTTTTAATATATCCTTTTAATTGTTCTGCTTCTATTTCGACCTCTTCTTTGAGGATTAAATAGATATCCATGGGTGAACGTTGATCGCGGATTGCAAGTTTTTCTATTTCCACAATCAATGAATATGGCATCAGATCTTTTTCATCCGTCTGGGTTTTTTCCAAAGGTCTCAGTTCAGCTGTAGGCTGCAGGGAATTGACGTATTGCAAGCCTGGTCTGTCCAAATTTTCCTGTGCCCATCTTAGCCAATGAAGAATAAAGTATTTGTCTACAGCGGCTATCGGTGAAATACTGCCACTGGTATCTCCATCCATGGTCGCATAGCCCACATCTCCTTCAGATCTGTTGGAAGTGGAAAGGAGTAGGGCATTATTGATGTTGGCAAGCATCCAGATAATCGGAGAACGCGCTCTTGCTTGGATGTTTTGAAGGGTGATGTCGTCTTTTTCCCAAGTCAAATCTCTTCCAATAGCCTTTTCGATCTTGGAAGTATAGGATTCTACTTCTTCATCGATTTTCCAATCGTAAAAGACTGCGCCGAGACTTTCTGCCAATTTTTTGGCACTTTGGAAGGTGTCCTCTGAAGAGTTTTTAGTGCCTTGATACGCAGTGGTCAATAACTGATTCACCAAAGCTTTTTCAATGTCTTTGTCAGTTTCAGGAATAGGGATTCCTACTTTTTTACAAAATGTCTCAACTCCCAATTCTTCCAATCCACGTCTTACCATTTCTGCCACCAACACTGCAATGGTAGAGGAATCAGCTCCTCCGGATAAAGAAAGCACAAAGCCTTTGCTTCGGCTTTTTCTCAGGTAATCAAAAAGAGCCAAGCTAGCCGCCTGGACAAATTCTTTTTCTTTTTCTAAAACTGGGGCAATATCCTGAGCTTCATCTTTTATGAAAAAGGATTGAAGTTGGCAGTCTTGGTAGGAAAGAAGTTGATTTCTATACAGAAGTTTGCCAGATTTTGCTAGCATGGTTTCTCCATCGAAAATCATCCTTCCGGCTTCATTACCTAGTAAATTGACATAGCAATAATAGCAATCGAAAATCTCTGAGCTGGATTCGATGAGTTCTTTTCTCTCCAGAGTTTTACCCATTGCAAAATGGCTTGCACTTGGGTTGAAAATAAGGTCTACTTTTCTTTCCTGAAGTCTATATCCTGGTCGCACAGGGCCTCTCCAGGCATCTTCACAAATCTCAAATCCATAATGGATGTTTTTGTGATGGAAAGTCACATCTCCAAATGGAACGATCTCACCAAAAAAGTCAAATTCAACTTTTTCAAAGGCCTTCCAAGGGGTAAACCAGCGAAATTCATAATGAACTCCGTCAATTGCTAGGAATTGCTTCGCGACAAAGCCTTTTAGCTGGCCATTTTCGACAATTGCGACTGTATTGTATACTTGGGTGTCAATTCTAACCGGGAGGCCAACAGCAACGGTTATACCTGTTGTATGGGGGATTAAAGCCTTGAGTTGTTCGAGCGCTTTTTTAGGATACCAATAGCTCAAGAAAAGGTCCTCAGAACCATAGCCGGTAATAGCTAACTCAGGAAAGCAAAGTATCTCTATCTGTTCGGATTTAGCTTGCTCAATGGCATTGACAATCCTATTGAAATTCCCTTTCCAATCTAATGGAGTTTGGTTGAGAGTGGCTGCTCCGATTTTTATTGATGACATAGAATTGATATCAAAATCAGGTGGCTATGTTGAGTTCTTCACAGGCATTTTTGGAGGCATCCTGTTCTGCCTTCTTTTTGGTGCTTCCTTTTCCTTGGGAAACTTCCTTGTTTTCTACTTCTAAAGCAACAATGAATTCCTTGAATCGCTGGTTCCCATGGACATGTAAAACTTTAAATTCTACCTGTTTATTTTCCTTTTGGGACCATTCGATAATTTTGCTTTTGTAGTTGGTGGTGGTAGCTATCATACCTTCCAAATCAAAATGAAGCAAAATTCGCTTTAGAATAAATTTTTTGGTGAAAGCATAGCCATGATCTAGGTAAGTGGCTCCAATAAATGCTTCCAACATATCCCCATAAAGAGATTTATTTCCAGTGAAAGTTCGGTTTTCCAGTTCCTGATCGAGGACCTTTCGAAGACCGATTTTTATACCGGTTTGGTTGAGGCTTTCTCGATTGACTAATTTGGACCTTGTTTCAGTCAAAAATCCCTCGTCTCGGTACGGGTATTTCTGGAAAAGATGTTCTGCTATTACCGAACCGAGAATAGCATCACCTAGGAATTCAAGCCGTTCATTAGAAATTTTAAATCCTTGGCTGGTTTCTTCACCTAGTCCTGCTGGAGTGATGGCAAGACGATACAGTGAAATATTAAAAGGCTTGCTGCCAGTCATCAATTTGATGGAGGCAGCAAGCCTTTTGTCTTTTTTATTGAGAAAGAGAAGATGTACTCCGAGTTGCTGAAAGAGTTTCAAACCCTGATCAGTTATATTTTTTGAAAATGACAGAACAGTTGTGACCGCCAAATCCAAAAGTGTTACTCAAAGCATAATTTACTTCCCTTTGCTGAGCTTTATTAAAGGTCAAGTTTAATCCCGGATCAAAGGTTTCATCATCGGTGAAATGATTGATGGTAGGAGGGATTATGCCTGTTTGAATGGCCTTGATAGAAGCAATTGCTTCAATAGCACCTGCGGCACCTAAAAGGTGGCCCGTCATGGATTTGGTACTACTGATATTCAATTTGTATGCATGCTCACCAAATATTTTTTGGATTGCTTTGGTTTCACTTACATCTCCTAGTGGAGTGGAAGTCCCGTGCACATTGATATAATCAATATCTTCTGGTTTCAAATTGGCGTCTTGAAGAGCGAAATCCATCACAGAGCTTGCTCCCAATCCTTCTGGATGTGGTGCTGTTATGTGATTGGCATCTGCAGACATTCCGCCACCTACGAGCTCAGCGTAAATCTTAGCTCCACGGGCTTTGGCATGTTCATATTCTTCAAGGATCAATGCTCCCGCACCTTCACCTAATACAAATCCGTCTCTATCCTTATCAAATGGTCTGGAAGCAGTTTCTGGAGAATCATTTCTTTGGGAAAGTGCCTTCATGGCATTAAACCCACCGATTCCCGCTTCAGTCACTGCAGCTTCAGAACCACCGGAAATAAAGATATCTGCTTTGCCTAATCTGATGTAATTGAATGCATCAATCAGGGCATTGGTAGCAGATGCACAAGCAGATACGGTAACAAAGTTTGGTCCTCTAAATCCATACTTAATGGAAATAAAGCCTGCACTAATGTCAGCGATCATTTTTGGGATAAAGAAAGGGTTGAATCGAGGAGTCCCGTCACCATTCGCAAAATAAGTCACCTCATCTTGAAATGTTTTCAGACCGCCGATACCCGATCCCCAAATTACACCTGCTCTGGATTTGTCGATTGTTTCTAGATCCAAACCGGAGTCTGCCATGGCCTCGTCCGCTGTGATCATAGCATATTGAGTGAAAGGGTCCATTTTTCTGGCTTCCTTTCGATCAATAAACTGATCCAGGTCAAGGTTTTTTACTTCACAAGCAAACTGGGTTTTGAAAAGTGAAGCGTCGAACTTGGTAATTGGCGCAGCGCCACTTACACCCGCAACCAATCCCTTCCAAAATTCTTCGGAAGTATTGCCAATGGGGGTAAGGGCACCAATACCAGTTACAACAACTCTTTTTAAATTCATGGAATGAATTTATTGGTTATTATTTTACGTTAGCCTCAAGGTAGGAAACAGCCTGTCCCACCGTGCCGATTTGCTCAGCCTGATCATCTGGGATAGAGATGTTGAATTCTTTTTCGAATTCCATGATTAGTTCTACAGTGTCAAGAGAGTCAGCTCCCAAGTCATTGGTGAAGCTAGCTTCCATAGTCACTTCAGATTCTTCAACGCCCAGTTTGTCAACGATGATGGCTTTTACTTTTTGTGCAATTTCAGACATTTTGTGATCAGTTTAGTTAATAACACTCCGCAAAGAAATATATTTATAAGCTAATTGACAAAGAAATGATTCAAGTAAATTTTTAAGCAAATTGCCTTTTCTTTGTGTAGAATTTAATTTTCTAACTTTGTTTAGCTCCATTTTCTTCCTCCATGAAGAAGGTAAAATTACAGATTGAACATACGTATGATTTTGATGTATTGGGCCTTGTGTCCCCTGTGAGGGACTATAAGATGGCCTGGTTGATCAATCGGCAATTGGACCTGGACCTCATTAAATGGGAGGACTTAGAAATTGAGTTTCTTTCGGATCCACAACTGAAAATTAGTCAATATTTCCTTTCTTTACCGCATGGATATGTTCAATTGCTCAAAAACAAAGCCCTAAACACCAACAACCAGGTGTCTTATCTCATCCCTGAGCTGAAGTCCATGGATTATTTCCTTTTGGTACAAGACCAAACCTTTCAAATAAGTATTAATACATTTGTAAACGAACTGGCGAAAATTCCTTTTATTCAGAACGTGATGAAATTGGACGTCAGCAAACTTAAATCTAAAGAGAACCTGTTAACTTATTAAAAATCAATGAGTCATATTAACAAAACCAAGATACTTGCGACCATAGGCCCTGCATCTAATAATTATGAGACGATCAAAAGTCTTGCCTTGGCCGGCGCTAATGTATTTAGATTGAATTTTTCTCATGGATCCCATGATGTTCACCAAGCCAATATTGAAATCATCCGCAAAGTAAATGCAGAGATGAATTGGAATTTGGGGATTCTTCAAGATTTGCAAGGTCCTAAAATCCGCGTTGGAGAAGTTGAAAACAACGGAGTTGAAATCAAGCCTGGAGAACCTATCACCATCACCAATGATCCGGTAATAGGGACAAGTTCTTTGGTGAGCACTGTTTACCAAAATCTTCCAAATGATGTAGTTCCTGGAGATCGTATTTTGATTGATGATGGAAACTTGGAAGTGGTAGTTAATGATACTGATGGAAAGAACGTTAACTGTACCGTAATTCACGGTGGAATTTTGAAATCAAGAAAAGGTATCAACCTTCCAAATACCAAAGTATCTGCTCCATCATTGACTGAAAAAGACATTGAAGATTTAGCTTTTGGCTTGAGCCAAGATGTAGATTGGATTGCACTTTCTTTTGTGCGTTCTGCTGAGGATATCGTTGACTTGAGAGAAAGAATCCAAAAAGCTGGAAAGCATTGTAAGATTGTTGCTAAGATTGAAAAGCCTGAAGCTTTAGAAAATATTGATGCCATCATCGAAGCTACAGATGCAATCATGGTAGCTCGTGGTGATTTGGGTGTGGAAGTTCCAATGGAAATCGTTCCACTTTGGCAAAAGAAAATGGTTGCAAAGTGTAAACTAGCTAGCAAACCAGTGATCATTGCCACTCAGATGATGGAAAGTATGATTACTAATCCTCGTCCTACTCGTGCAGAGACCAATGACGTGGGTAATGCAGTATTGGATGGTGCGGATGCAGTGATGCTTTCTGCAGAAACAGCTTCAGGAAAATACCCTGTGAATGCAGTGAAGGCAATGAGCAGCATTATCAGCTATTTGGAGCAGAATGCAGATATCTACCACAATTTGTATAAAATTCCTGAAGAAGATCCGACTTTCTTGAGCAGCAATTTGATTTTGATGGCTTCTAGACTTTCAAGAAATGTCAGTGCAAAAGCAATCGTAGGAATCACTTCTTCCGGCTTTACTGCTTTCAAAATTGCTTCTCACAGACCTTCAGCTGGTGTATTTATTTTCACAAGAAATAGATCATTGATTACTCAGATGTCTTTGGTTTGGGGTGTGAAAGCTTATTTCTATGAAAATCAGGTTTCCACTGACGCTACTTTTGTAGATATCGAAAAGACTCTTCAAAATGATGGACATGTAAGCTCTGGCGATTTGATCATCAATACTGCTAGCATGCCGTTGAAAGCAAAAGGAAGAACGAATATGTTGAAAATCCACATGGTGGAATAGACCATAATTATTCAAGTGAAAGGCTGATTCCTTAAGGGTTTCAGCCTTTTTTGTTTTTCGGCTCATCCCTTTAAAACTTCAATTGAGCTAGGTAATCAAACAGTTCAAGGAAGATTTTTTCAGGTTCAAGTAAATAGAGCGGTTGTTCTAGAAACAACTAATGTAGCTATGACAAAATTATTTAAGTACTTCTTTTTGGGGTCGATTTTTCTCTCGATCCTTTCCTGTGATGATGAGGACTATCAAGGTCCGATTCCTTATCCAACCTTAATGGAAGCGGCTGAAGATGCCGGATTGACTACTTTGGTGACCGCGGTTAGATCCATTCCGGGTCTTGAAGCAACTCTTCAGGATCAAGATCAAATTACAGTGTTTGCTCCAACTAATGATGCATTTGCTAATGCACTTCAAGAATTTGGAGCGACAGATTTAAATGGATTGGTTGAAAAGGTGGGAGGAGCTATGAATGTGCAGACTGTTTTGGGATTTCATGTCGTTCCTTCCAAGATTTTCTCACGAAATCTTCAGGATATCAATTATGTAAATACACTTGCTGGGCAAGCTTTAAAGATTGAAAAGTCTTCGCAAGGAGTTACTATCACTGATTATGCAGGAAATACTTCCCGTGTCATCCAAGCAGATGTGAAAATTGAAAATGGAGTGGTTCATGTGATTGATCAGGTATTGATTCCATCAATCGAGTTACCTGCTCCGACTTTAGTAGAAGCAGCGACAAAATATAATTTAACAACACTTATCACAGCGGTTACAGCCGTGGATGGGTTAGCTGAAAGCCTATTGTCGGCCGACCAGATTACAGTATTTGCACCAACCAATGAAGCGTTTGCTGCAGCCTTGAATGATTTTAATGCCTCAAGCTTAGATGAGCTGGTAGTGAAAATAGGAGGAGTTGAAAATCTGGAGAAGGTTTTAGGATTTCATGTCGTTCCTGCGGTGGCATTTTCGGGGGATTTGAATGCAAGTAATACGTTTACAACGCTTTCTGGTCAAGAAATAATGGTAGAAGTTTCAGGTGGAACTGTGACGGTAATTGATCAATGGGGTAGAACGGCTCAAGTGGTAGCGGCTGATATTGAAATCGCTAATGGTGTCGTACATGTTCTTAACGGAATGATGCTTCCTGATTTGATGCTTCCAAATGTTGTAGAAGCTGCTCAGGCTGCAGGTTTGACCACCCTAATAGATGCCGTGACTGCAGCAGGATTAGGAAATGCGCTTTTGGGAGCTGAAGCCATGACCGTTTTCGCTCCGACCAATGATGCGTTTGCTGCAGCATTGGAAGCATATGATGCTGACAATTTAGACCAACTGGTAACCAAAATAGGTGGAATTGAAAACCTACAAACTATACTTGGATTCCACGTCGTTCCTGCTGTAGCATTCTCTACAGATTTAGAAGCAACGAATACATTTACCACTTTAGCTGGACAAGATCTGACAGTGATGGCTAGTAGTTCAGGAGTGATGGTGACTGATGCGTGGGGAAATTCAGCCCAAGTAGTAGTTGCCGATGTGGCCATCGAAAATGGGGTAGTTCACGTGATTGATGGAGTTCTACTTCCAGAGTTTTCTCTGCCAAATGTGGTTGAAGCCGCAACAGCTGCAAATTTGAATATTTTGATTCAGGCAGTTACCGCAGCCGGTTTGGGACAGACTTTATTGGATGCAGAGGAAATGACTGTTTTTGCTCCAACCGATCAGGCTTTTATGAATTTGTTAACTGATCTGGGAGCGGGTTCTTTGGAGGAATTGGTTAATATGATTGGTCTAGATGGTGTTCAAAAGACTCTTGGATTTCATGTAGTTCCTGCTGCTGCATTTTCATTTGACTTAGTTGAAGGAACTCAAATGGTTCCAACTTTGGCAGGAGAAGAATTGACCGTTACCAAATCTGGATCTGGAGTAACCGTGACCGATGCCATGGGGAATACCTATAATGTCGTAGCTGCAGATGTGGCAATCGAGAACGGCGTTGTGCATGTGATTGACGGGGTCTTATTACCGACTCTTTAATATTAATTTCAGACAGGCACATCGAGGGGTAGAGGTTTCTACCCCTTTTTTTTTAAACATTTTTCAATTGACCCAGTTCTAAAAGTGCCCCAGTTTCCACAATTTTTAACCCAAATAATCGATGAATATTCTTCTAGTAGGCTGTGATTCAGTAAGTCAAAATTTGGTTAGAAACGCATTGAGATTGACCGAATTTCCGAATTCCTGCTTTTTAGCTTTATCTCCTTTGCAATTCCTCGAAGATTCAAGCCCCAATTTTGACCAATTTGACTTGATCTTTTGTCAAGTCTCTGATTCAGAGCCCTTTGTTTTTGATGTTTTGAAAAGGGATAGCATTGCTACTCCGATAATTTTTTTAGCCCATTCAACCGAATATGCGTATCAGGCTACTCAGTTTTTTTGCTTGGACTTCATCGTTTTGCCAGCCAATGAAAATAGGATCATTCAGGCTTTTGAAAAGACCAGAAAAATCAATTCGATGCTGGCTTCCAAATTTAGGAAAGAAAATAGATGGAATGAAGAAAAGCCCAAATCTTTCAGAAAGCGATTTTTAACTAAAATAGGGAAGAAGTACGTATTTATTCCGACTCAGGAAATTGCTTTTTTCTTTACCGAAGACGGGATTACTTATTTAATGGAAAATGGCTCATCTAATAAATACATCCTCAATCACAGCCTCAATGAGCTGGAAAATGATTTGCTGGACCCTTTTCATTTTTACAGAATCAATCGCTCGATGATCATTAATTTAGAAAGTCTCATCGAAATCAAACCTTATGTCAATGGAAGATTGGCCCTTTCAATGAATTCAAAATTTGAGGAAATGGTGGTGGTAGCCCGGGAAAGGGTGACCGAATTCAAAAACTGGATCAACCAATAATTAGGAGATGATGTCTTCAGATGGCCCTTGCGGCGGGACCTGAATGACTTTTTCCTTGTCTACCATCACCGCTCCGGGAGCCAATCCTTTTACTTTTCTAACAAATTTGGCCTCGGTGTAAATCACTGGAGCCAAGCTATCAGACTTGAGTTTGGAATAAAAAGCAGCCAATGAGGCGGCTCTTTCCAATACAAAATTGGGGATACTCGCTTTTCCTTTATTTCTGATCACCACGTGTGATCCAGCAACCTGTCTGGCGTGGAGCCATAAGTCATCTTTATGGATATAATGACGAAGCATTTCATCATTGTCTTTGGCGGATTTCCCTACCCAAATAGAAAAGCCCTGAAGCTCAAACTGTCGGAATGGAAGATTGATTTGCTCCTTTTGCAAAGCCTTGTCCTCTTTGTGATTTTTTTTGAAATCCTTGAGATCCCGAAATCCATCCATGGATTCTAGTTCCAAAATTTTTTCCTCCAATTCCAATTGCTTGTTTTCTTTGGATTGGATTGCCTGGCTTATTTGATCGACTTCAATCTGACGATTTTTGTTTTTTCGATAAAGATTTTCTGCCAGTTCTGTTGCCTTTTGATTCGGTTTTAAGCTGACTTTTAAGATTTGGCCAGTGTAAAAATTATCCAATTCGTATTCCAGTTTGGAAGAATTGAACTGATGCAAATTGGCCATGATTACATCCGCGATTTGGGAGGGAGGTTGGGCGTTTTGCAAGTCCTCTAGCTTCTGCCTGGACTTGGTGATGTAGTTTTCGGTTTTTTTCAGCTCATCCCCATATTTTTTCAAAAGCTGCTTTTTCTCCTTTTCAAAGTTTCCGACAACCATTGCTTTGTAGAAAAGCTCATTGATTGCTTCTATTGGGTCGGAAAAAGTCTTTATGGTGTTTTGTTCAGGAAGGAGGCTCAAGAATACATCTCCATCTTTTTCTGCAATAGAAAAGAGAGGAGTAGATAACATGTCGACTAAGTCCTGCATCAATTCCCATTTTTCAGACAAAGTCGCATCTATATAACCTTGATTTTTCAGCCATTCTCTAGGTACTTTTCCTAGAGTAGGCAGATACTTAGAAGCGTTTCCATCAAGAGCTTCAAATGATTCCTTACTAAGGTCTAATTTCTTTTCTAGATCCTTCCAATTGAGGGCTTTGTCTTCTTGGAACTCATTTCTAAATATCTTTTCTGGGGTTTCTTCACCATCAGGATACCAAATGACATTGCTTCGATTTCCATGAAGCTTGAAAAGGAGGATTCCGCCAGACACCATTTCGAAGTAGAAAGCCCTCTCAAATTGCAATACCTGACAAGAATGAATGGTTTCTCCTATGATTTCTGGGAAGAGATTGATCGAATTCCTTTTAGCCCGACTAAACTGGCTGGGAAAGGAATAATAAATCTGAGGAGGTAAAAAATGAGCCCTAATGAATCTTTCATCATTTTCATCCGAGGTATGAATGACCAGTTCATCCTTACTTTGAGAAAAGCATTCGGTGATAGTTTTTCCCTGAAATTCGGAACTGAGAACAGGGCAGAGGTACTGTAGGAAATGAAAATTAAGGTGCATTAAGGCAAAGATAACTCCAAGCCGTCATAAGCTAGGTGGATTCCTTCAGGAAGTTCTTTTTCCACTTCAGCATGAAGTCCCAACTTGTGTGAAATATGGGTTAGATAGGTGTTTTTCGCGCCTAATTGTTCAGCCATCTCAATTGCCTCCTCTAGGGTGAAGTGGGAGATATGAGGAGTTTTTTGCAGGGCATTCAAGACGATTGTTTCTGATCCACGAATCAATTGAATTGAACTTTCAGGGATTTGATTGGCGTCAGTGATATAAGTGAAATCTCCAATTCTAAATCCAAAAACCGGTAGCTTATAATGCGAAACAGGAATGGGAGTGATGGTAATTCCTTCAAAAGTGAAAGGAGATTCTGTGATTTCTATGGGTTCTACCTGTGGAACACCAGGGTACTTTTGGCTTGAGAAAATGTATGAAAACTCTCTTTTGATTTGATCCAAAACTTGTTCTCTTCCAAAGACAGGCATGTCTTTTTGCTGAGAAAAATTAAAGGGGCGGATATCATCTAATCCGGCTGTATGGTCTTTGTGCTCGTGGGTAAACAAGACAGCATCAAGTCTGGAGATGTTTTGTGCAAGCATCTGGGACCTGAAATCAGGTCCGGTATCGATCACCAGATGAACACCATCTATTTCCAAGTAGATTGAAGATCGGTATCTTTTGTCCCGATAATCCAAGGATCTGCAGACCTCACATTGGCATCCAATGACTGGTACTCCTTGGGAAGTTCCGGTTCCTAAGAATTTGATTTTCAAAATTTTAATTGAGTTTGTTGCAGTTCTTTCAAGAAATCCTGTGCTGATTTTTCTTTAAAATCCTGCGGGTTCAATTGCAATTCGCCAAGTATATCGATTAGGGCATTGATTTTTCCTTCTAGGGGAAAGTATTTGTTGACGATAACAATTTTGGTTTCTTTCAATACACAATAGCCGGACTTGAAGTTCCCTTTTTCATAGCGAAGTACATATTCCGACGCTGCAAAAAGGTTTTCCAATTTGTCCAAAAAATGCTTTGTGAATTTGATAGCCATGATTAGCTCAGGAATTTTTTGACTGTGGCCAACACCTGGTCATAATCAAGTGGTTTTTGAATAAAATCATCAAAACCAGCCTTTCGGAATTCATCATGTGTCATGTTTAGAATATTTCCAGAAATGGCTATGATTGGAAGAGAGGATTTCTTTTCATCTGGCAGGTTTCTGATAGCTTTCGTGCATGCGATTCCATCAAGGACAGGCATGCTAATATCCATCAAGATCAGATCAAAGTCTTCCTTGGCCAATAAATCCAAAACTTGCTGACCATTTCTGGCTGCTGTCATTTTGTAATTTTCAAATGCCAAGACGTTTTTAGTCAAATTGATGATTACAGAACTGTCTTCGCCAACCAATATTTTTTTGGGTTCATTCATGATTCAAAAATAGTTGCTTCGTTTAAATAATTTAGAAATGACTCGATTTCCTTTTGGATTTTTTCATGCTGAGACAATAGATTTGATTTGTCTTCCTCTTTTGCCAAAAGTTCAGCCTTTTGGGCTTCAATAAAAACTCTGTTGACACCTAATGTTCCTGAATTTCCTTTCAGAATATGAAGGAACTCGGCTACTTTATTAAAATTGTTGTTTTCTAATTCTTTTGGGATTTGTTCCAAAATCCCCATTGATTCCTCTATGAAATCTAAATATACTTTTTTGATCATCTGAGGATTGTTGTATTTGCCAAGTTGTTGAAATACATCTATGTCTAGAATGACATCTTTTACATTCATTTTATCAGGAGATTTCGAGTCCTTTTCTTGGCTTATATCCAAAAATTTCTGGATTTTTTCTAAGAACTCCCTTGGCCTGATGGGTTTGGTAATGAATTCATCAAAACCTTGGTCCAGAAAGGCTGCTCGATCAGATTCATCTGCAAAAGCTGTCACTGCAATGATTGGGCAGGTAGCCAATTCACTTGCTCTGATTTGCTTTAAAGCAGAAATCCCATCCAATTTCGGCATCTGAATATCCATCAGGATCAAGTCAAATTTATCTTCTTTTACTTTTTGTATCGCTTCTAAACCATCGGTAGCAGTTTGGTAAGACCAGATCTGACCGACCAAATTTTCGAAAAGCTTCCTGTTGAGATCATTGTCATCAACAATTAAAATGTTTTTGCTTTTCATACTTTAATAACAATTTTGCCCCAAGTTTGCCTTATGGACATTTCTGAAAAACCTATTTTGATTTTGGTGGTAGGCCCAACTGCGGTTGGAAAAACTAACCTATGTTTAAATCTAGCCAAAAAATTCGATACAGAAATTATATCCTGCGATAGTAGACAGTTTTATCGCGAAATGAATTTGGGTACTGCCAAACCAACAAGGGAAGAGTTAAACCAAGTTCCTCACCATATGATCAATTCTCATTCGATTGAGGAAAATTATGATGTGAAATCATTCGAAGAGGATGCCTTGGAATTGTTGGACCAATTGTTCCAAAAGCATAAAGTGGTGATCATGACTGGAGGTTCTGGACTTTTCGCAGACGCAGTCACCGAAGGGATGGATGAGATGCCTGAGATTCCTGCAGGAATCAGAGAAGAGGTGATCAAAGAGTATCAGGAAAAAGGATTGAAATTCCTCCAAAATGAAGTGAAAAGACTGGACCCGGAATATTTTGAAATAGTTGATCAGCAGAATCCACAGCGCCTGATGAGAGCTTTGGAAGTATGTAGAGGAACCGGGAAAACCTTTAGCTCATTTCGAGTGAAAAGTAAAATTGAAAGACCTTTCGAAACCATCAAAATAGGCCTAAATCGGGATCGTGATGAATTGTATTCACGGATAGATCTTCGAATGGACCAGATGGTTGAGGCTGGACTCTTTGAGGAAGCCGAAAGTTTATTTGATAAGAGACATCTCAACTCCCTTCAAACGGTGGGATATCAGGAGATTTTTGGAGCGCTGGAAGGCAAATATGATAGGGAAGAGGCTATCCGTCTTCTCAAAAGAAATTCTAGGCGATACGCCAAAAGACAATTGACATGGTTTAGAAGAGATGAAAAAATCTATTGGTTTCACCCGGATCAAGAGGATGAAATCATTGCTTTTATTGAAAATCAGATTTCCTGAAAACCACTCATTTTAGCCACCCAATTGTAAGGGGCTTTTTTAATCAGTTGGTTGTACTGAAGTCGGTTGATTTTCAATTGGCGAAGTAATTTTAAAGCTTCCTCAACCTTGGATTTTTTTTGCCCAGATGCTTTTAGATTTTCGAAAATCGATTCGGTATCCAAATTTTCAAAACCGGTAATTCCCATTTCCGGAAAAGCCATGGTTAATTGAGCAGTCAACTCCTTTTGAAGGTTTAGCTTCTTTTGGAGTGAATTTTTTACTGTAAGAAAGAATAGGAGGCATGCGCCTCCTACTGTTAGAAATAAAGGGATATAGCCCATATTAAATACTTAGAATATCAATCAATTTCAGTTGATCAGGGATCAATTGTTTGGTTTTGCCAATGCAGTCGCTGAATGGAGTGTAGACCACTTCCTGATTCATGATTCCTGCCATGCAATTTACTTTTCCTGCAATTAATCCTTCTACTGCTGCCATTCCACATCTACTTGCCAAAACTCGATCCCTGGCAGTCGGACTTCCTCCTCTTTGGATATGTCCTAGTGTAGTTACTTTAAACTCTTTGGTGTTGTCTTTGATTTTTGACTTCACTTTTGCCATGATTTCTTCGGCATTTCCTTCTTCATCACCTTCAGCGACTACGATAATGCTTGAAGTTTTGGTTTTGCGAAGGTTTTTCAAAGACTTGACTACCGCGTCCAAATCAGTTTTGGTTTCAGGAACCATCACAAATTCAGCTCCACCTCCAATGGCAGATTCAACAGCGATAAACCCTGCATCTCTTCCCATCACTTCTATAAAGAAGATTCTGTCATGGGCTGCGGCAGTATCTCGGATTTTGTCAATGGCTTCCAAAGCCGTATTGACAGCCGTATCAAAGCCAATGGTATAATCAGTTCCATAGATATCATTGTCAATGGTGCCAGGACATCCTACAGTTGGAATTCCGTACTCTTCAAAGAATATCTTCGCCCCTGTAAAAGTACCGTCACCACCAATGGCTACGATGCCTTCGATCCCATGCTTGACAAGGTTTTCATAGGCTTTTTTTCTTCCTTCAGGGGTTCTGAATTCTTGAGATCTTGCAGATTTTAGAATGGTTCCGCCACGTTGAACTATGTTGGAAACAGATCCGGATTGAAGGCGCTTGATGTTGCCATCGATCATGCCCTCGTAACCATGATAAATTCCGTAAACATCCAGTCCTTTATAGATGGCAGTTCTTACGACTGACCTTACGCAGGCGTTCATTCCGGGGCTGTCTCCCCCAGAAGTAAAAACAGCGATTTTTTTCATAGTAATAGGTTTTAAGCCCCCCAAAAATAGGGATTAAAGAAGGAAAGCAGTAGTTTCTTGGATGAATTAAGTGTAAAAAATCACCTGATTCTTGAAACTAAAAAACCCGATTTATAACCTGTTGAAAAACAAATGAATACAATTCCACTAACTAATACGGACGTTAAAATCCCAGAAATTTCGCTGGGTTGTATGTCTCTTCCTCAGGAAAAATTAACATCTCAGGCCATTATCCATTCTGCTATTTCACATGGAATTAATTTGCTGGATACGGCGGATTTGTACCAAAATGGCTTGAATGAAGAAATGGTAGGTGAGGCTATCAAAGGTAAGAGAAATGAAATCACCCTTGCCACCAAAGTTGGGAATCAAATGAGAGCAGATGGAAGTGGTTGGGATTGGAATCCAAAAAAGGAATATATCCTAGAAGCTGTTGAAAAAAGCCTGAAAAGGTTGGGTACCGATCGAATTGATTTGTACCAGTTGCATGGAGGGACCATCGATGATCCTTGGGAAGAAACACTGGAGGCTTTTGAAATTCTTAAGAATCAAGGTAAAATTTTAGCCTTTGGAATTTCTTCTATTCGTCCCAATGTCATTCGCAAAGTGATGGAAATGAATCCTCCAGCTACCATCATGATGCAATACAATCCCTTGGATAGAAGGCCTGAAGAGGTGGTTTTTCCAGTTTTGGAACAAAGTGAGACCAAAGTATTGGTTCGAGGAGCTTTTGCAAAAGGATTGCTGATCAATAAGGATTCCCGTGATTATTTGGGCTACGATGCTGCTAAAGTTAAATCTGTTCAGGATTTTTTTAACTCCTTCGAATTTTCACCAGAGGCTTTGTTGATCCGATTTGGATTGAGTCAAAGAGCTGTTGGATCGCTTGTGATCGGAGCTAGTAATGTCAAACAGATCGAACGGATTGCGCGATCATATGAGGAGAGTGAAGGGATTGAGGAGGATTTTATCCAAGCAGTAAGAAGGAAATTACCTGCAAATTTTTACCATGATCACCGCTAATCAAGTTTGTTGAAAATTGATTTTGGAATGAATTAAATTCAAGAATTCTATCACCCTATTTTATGAGAAAGAATTTCATCTTAATGTTTCTGGTTTCCCTAGTTTTAGCTAGTTCGTGTGAACCAGTTTCTACTTCCAATGCCCTTGAGTGGAACGGTAAAACCTATGATGTTGAGATCATTAGGGACGATTTTGGAGTTCCCCATATTTATGGTAAAACAGATGCTGATGCCGTATTTGGACTCTTATTCGCACAATGTGAAGATGATTTCAGAAGAGTAGAGAGAAATTATGTTTGGGCATCTGGAAGGCTGGCAGAGTTAGAAGGGGAGGAAGCTATTTTCTCTGATTTGCGAGCTAATCTATATATGACAGAGGCCGAAGCAAAAGCTGCCTATGAAACTGCTCCAGATTGGTTGAAGGAGCTTTGTGTAGCATTTGCTGATGGAATTAACTTCTATTTGAACCAACATCCTGAAGTGGAGGCTCAAGTGATCAAGACCTATGAACCTTGGTTGACGATGTACTTTTTCGAAGGCTCAATTGGAGGGGACATAGAGCAAATCTCAACTCGTAGAATTCAGGCTTTTTATGAGGAGCAAAAGGCATTGGCTTATTCTGAATATGGAGATGGATTGGTGCATCCAGACCCTTATGAAGAGCCCAAAGGGTCGAATGGAATTGCAGTTTCAGGTGAAATGACAGAATCTGGGAATGCGATGCTTTTGATCAATCCCCATACTTCATTTTATTTTAGACCAGAGGTTCATGTCGTATCGGAAGAAGGTTTAAATGCTTACGGGGCAGTGACCTGGGGACAGTTTTTCGTATATCAGGGATTCAATGAAAATACAGGTTGGATTCACACCTCTACTCGGGTGGATTTTATCGATGAATTCAAAGAAGAAGTGAATGAAACAGCTGATGGTTTCCAATACAAGTATGGAGATGAACAGCGAGAGGTTCAAAGTCAAACAATCAGTTTGAAGTATAAAGAGGGTGAGGAGTTGAAGGAAAAGGAATTCACTTTTTATCGAACTCATCATGGCCCGATCACCCATCAATTGGATGATTATTGGGTGGCAACTAAAATTAATTGGGATCCTGTTAATGCCTTGATTCAGAGTTTTTCCAGAACCAAATTGGCCAATTATCAAGAGTTCAGAAAGATGATGGACATTCGAACTAACTCTTCAAACAATACCGTTTTTGCGGATTCTGAAGGCAATATTGCCTACTTCCATGGGAATTTTATCCCCAAAAGAGATCCTAATCTTGATTATTCCATGCCTGTAGATGGTTTTGATCCTGCAACCGACTGGAAGGGTTTGCATGAGGTGGATGAAACGATAACCGTTTTAAATCCCGGGACTGGTTGGATACAGAACTGTAATTCCACACCATTTACGGCAGCAGGGGATTTTAGTCCAAAAAGAGAAGATTACCCAGTTTACATGGCTCCGGATGCGGAGAATTTCCGAGGAATTCACGCCGTCAGCGTTCTTGAAAAAGCCAGTAATTTAAATCTGGACAGCTTTATCAAATTGGCATACGATCCCACGATTCCGGCTTTTGAGCGTCTCATTCCGGCATTAGTGGAGGCAGTTGAAGAGCAAGGTGGTTCTGAGCAAGTCGAACCAGCATTGGCAGTGTTGAAAGATTGGAACTTTCAAACATCTAAGGAGTCTGTAGCCATGAGTTTGGCTCATTTTTATGCCATGAATTACCAAAGTGAGTTTAGAAACTTGAATCGATTGGTGGAGGTAGAAACATTGCCAGAGTTTGCTGACCCTTCCTATCAAAAAAGAATGGTAGAGGTATTGGAATTCACTTTGAATAAAATGAATGAAGACTTTGGGACCTGGAATACACCTTGGGGAGAGATCAATAGATTCCAGAGGTTGACTGGTGATATTAACTTAAAATATGATGATGATCAACCTTACATTCCAATTGGCTTGGCTTCTGGACGTTGGGGTGCATTGGCTTCTTATGGAGCGAGTACCAAGGAAGGAACTAAAAGATTGTATGGGAGCTCTGGAAATAGCTTTGTGGCAGTGGTAGAGTTCGGAGAGAAGGTGAAAGCAAAAAGTATGTTGGCAGGAGGAGAAAGCGGACATCCAGATTCTCCTCATTTCTTGGATCAAGCTCAACGGTATGCAGATGCTAACTTTAAGGATGTAGCCTACTATCGTGAGGATGTAGAGGCTAGGGCAGAGGAGAGGTATGTTCCAGGAAGAAGAAAATAAAAAAGGGGATTTAATCCCCTTTTTTAAAATCCATACTTACCGAATTGATGCAATAGCGAATGCCTCCCTGATCACTGGGACCATCGGGAAACCGATGTCCTAGATGGGAACCGCAATTGGCACATAAAATTTCTTCTCGGATCATGAAATGGGAATAATCCATCTGAACGTCAATGGCTTCTGGCCTAATCGGTTCGGTAAAGCTTGGCCATCCGCAGCCAGAATCATATTTTTTGCTGGAATGAAAGATCTCATTATGACAAACTTTGCATTCGTAGATGCCGGTATCCTTGTTGAGATAATATTGACCGGTGAATGGTCTTTCCGTTCCTTTTTCTCGCAATACATGATAGGATTCAGGATCTAATTTTCCTTTCAAATCCTCTTCTGAAATCTGGATTGGATATTCCTTTTTATCTTTTTTGCTCATATCACTTCAACCAAAAATAGCTTCGGTAAGTTTTGTTTAGCCTTCAGAAATTTGCGGGCTGGCTTTTGGATTGATCAATTTATAAAAACCGAAGGTGCCAATGGCATAGCATACAATATCCCAGTAATCTCGGGTGTATGTTTCAGAATAAAGTGGTAATATTCCTTCAAAAGCCACTGAAACATAAAGGAAGCCCACTAAGCATTGGACCCAGGTAAATCGAAATTGATTTTTTAAGGGGTGAATCCATTGGAATACTTGAAGTGTGATGCCTAAAATCACAGGCATTGCAAGTAAATCGTCCTCATAGGATCTAATGAAAGAATGTGTCTCACCAAATAATTTCTCGGCTCCCTGATTTACCCAAAATAGAAGGGCTGAAACGAAAAAAATTGGATTTTTTAAAACTGTCATTATCCAGGAAGAGCTGCAATTAACCAAATAAGAAAGGTGATAATAGCCATAAAGACTGTGTAAAACAAATTCCCAACTTTCTTCAAAAACACTATAAAAGGAGGGTCTGCTTTCTGGATATAAAACTTCCATTTCTCTTCATTGGCCTTCTTTTCTTCCTCTCTTTTCTGATTTCTGGCAAGCTCCAAATGGCTTAGTTTTTCTCCACAATGCTCACAAACATCTTCGATATTCTGGCTCCAAGCAGACCATTCTTTGCAATGAGGGCATTTTTTCTGTCCCATATCAAGCTTCAGTTACCAGGTTGATAGCTTTCAGGATACCGTCACAAGCCTCTTTGATCTGTTCTTTGGTGATCGTCAATGGAGGAGCAATGCGCATGGAATCATCGCAGAATAGAAACCAGTCCGTAATAACTCCAAGTTCAATGGCCTGATCGATGATGGGTTTTAAGACTTCGAAAGATTCGAACTCTACGGCCATCATCAATCCTTTATTTCGGATTCCTTTGATTTTGGGATGAACTAGAAAGCTTTTAAACAATTCTGCTTTTTCCTCAACCTGATTGATCAGATTTTCTTCTTGCAAGACCTGAATGGTAGCTAGAGAAGCTGCAGAACTTACTGGATGTCCTCCAAAAGTGGTGATATGTCCTAATAGCGGGTTGTTTTTGAAAACTCCCATCACTTCTTTGTTGGCGATAAAAGCTCCAATCGGCATTCCTCCACCCATTCCTTTTGCGCAAACAACAATATCAGGAACGATGTCAAAATGCTCAAAAGCCCAGAATTTTCCAGTCCTTCCAAATCCGGCTTGAATTTCGTCCAAAATCAATAAGGTACCCATTTCTAGGCACTTATCTCTTAAAGCTTTAAAGTATTTTTGGGTCCCCACACGGATTCCAGCCTCACCCTGAATGGTTTCCACAATGACTGCAGCAGTGTCTGAGTCAATTTTTTCAAGATCTTCCAGATTTCCGTATTGAATATTGGAGACCCCTGGTAGAAGTGGTCTATAGGCACGCTTAAAAATCTCATTTCCTCCCACGCTTAAAGCTCCACTTGAACTACCGTGGTAAGCATTGACACAGGAAACCAATTTGGGTTTTCCGGTATATCTTTTTGCGAGCTTTAAAGCTCCCTCTACAGCTTCAGAGCCACTATTGACCAAGTAGACATTGTCCAGAGATTCAGGTAGTGTGTCACAAATAGCTTTTGCTAATTGTGCTTGGGGACTTTGTACATATTCTCCATATACCATCAGGTGGAGGTATTTGTCAAGCTGATTTTGGATGGCTTTCAAAACCTTGGGATGGCGATGGCCTACATTACTCACACCGATTCCAGAGATCAAATCCATGTATTTTTCCCCATTGGGGCCATACATATAGACTCCTTCTGCCTTTTCGATTTCGATCAGCAGTGGAAAATCTGTGGTTTGGGCTAGATGGGATAGAAATAATTGTCGGTTGTTCATAATTGGGTTTTAATAGCTGGAGAATCTGAAGAAAATTCCCAAAGGAAGCTTTTTGTCAAATCTGTCCTGCAGGTATAATTCTCCATGCTCTGGATTTTTCACTTCTCCAAAATTGGATTGGATCAAATTGACCGCTATCAAAGAGGAAAAGCTCAATGAGTACATGTTGAGTAAAAGGAAATGATTCTTTGGATCCAAGATTTCTGCACAGGTTTTTAGCATTTCGTTGATTTGCTCCTCGAGAACCCACTTTTCACCATCTGGACCTCTTCCATATGCTGGGGGGTCCAGGATAATGCCTTGGTATTTATTTCCTCTTCTGGCTTCCCGTTTGATGAATTTCATCGCATCATCTACCATCCATCGGATTCCTTCCTGCTTGGAGGCTTCCATATTGTGTCTGGACCAGGTAACCACCTGCTTGACCGAATCCAAATGAGTTACATCAGCACCTGCAGCTTTGGCTGCTACTGAAGCAGCGCCTGTGTAGGCAAATAGGTTCAAAACTTTTGGATTTTGAACAGGTGACTTTTGAATCGTCTGATAGAGATAATCCCAATTGACTGCTTGCTCAGGGAAAAGCCCGATGTGCTTAAAAGAAGTTTGAGCCAGGTTGAGTTTCAAATTGAGTCCGTCTTCATTGGAATAGGCTATTTGCCAATTGTGGGGCATTTTTTTGAGTTGCTCCCACTTTCCTTTGTCAGGGTTGTTTTTTTCTTTGGCAAAATGAGCATGAGCCATTTTTCTCCACTCTGACTCGGACATACTTTTGTCCCAAATGGCCTGAGGCTCGGGTCTGCTAACAATAAATTCTCCAAATCTTTCCAGCTTTTCAAAGCCACCCGTATCGATCAATTCGTAATCATTCCACGGACCTGGAGTCAAGGATAAAATGCGTTCGTTCATAGCTCATCGATTGAGCAGGCAAAAATAGGGAATTATAACTGGAAGAGGAGAGGATGGAAGATTATCCGTATTTCTTGATTTTTTTCGGTGTTAAGTTCAGATTTGATATCATTTGGTTTTCAGGTAGCTGCGTTTTAATAAATGATTAAAAAATGTATGCATGCAGAACTTTTCCTGTTTTTACTTTATTTTACCAAAGATTACCCAGTTTAAATTCTCCTTTTTGATCCTAGAAATAATATGTCGAAGAAATTTATCGATATAGAAAAAGCGATTCATTCCAAGAATCCGACTTTGCTAAAGTGGATGCCTGGATTTGTACTTTCTTATATTAAGAAAGTGACTCATGAAACTTGGATGAATGAAGTTTTGGATCGAATAAATCACCTCAAAGGAATTGATTTTGTCAATAGTATTATTGAGGAGTTTGAATTGGAAGTTGAGCTAATAGGAGAGGAAAAAATACCGAAAGAAGGAGGAGTGATTATAGCTGCCAATCATCCTCTTGGTGGCATGGATGGAATCGCTTTGATGTATGCCCTTGGGAAAATCAGGCCAGACATTCGTTTTTTGGTAAATGATCTTTTGATGGCCTTTGAAAATTTTGAACCTCTATTTGTTCCAGTTAATAAGCTTGGAAGAAACTCTCAGGAAACTCTTGCAAAAATAGAAGAAGCATATGCCGACAATTTTGCTGTCTTGGTGTTTCCAGCAGGTTTGGTTTCAAGGAAATCAGGAAATGGGATTAGAGATCTTCAATGGAAAAAGAGCTTTATTACCAAGGCTAAAAAGTACAAAAAAGATATCCTTCTTTGTTTTATTGAAGGAAAGAATTCAAATTTCTTTTACAATTTAGCTGATTGGAGAAAGAAACTTGGAGTTAAGGCAAACGTTGAGATGTTTTATCTTGTGGATGAAATGTATAAGCAACGTGGACAAAAGGTTAAAATTAGGATTGGTGAGCAGATCCCATTTGAGAGTTTGACAAATGAGAATTCTGATGCCAAATGGGCCGAAATTTTGAAAGAAAAAGTTTATGAATTTGGATCGAAAAATGGAAAGAGAAGCTGAGATAATCCCTGCTGTAGATACAGCACTGATAAAGGCCGAATTAAGCCCGGATCGATTCATTCGATATGCAAATAACGGGGACAATTTGGTTTACTTGGTGGACTTCCACAATTCACCCAATGTAGTGAGGGAAATCGGTCGATTGAGAGAGCTGACTTTTAGAGCTGCGGGAGGGGGGACCGGTCTTGAGTTGGATTTGGATGAGAACGACACCTGTGAAAATTGCTATCAACAATTGATCACTTGGAATCCGGAGAATGAGGAAATAGTTGCTGGGTACCGTTTGATTCATTGCAAGACGGCTATAGGAGAAGATGGTGATATCAATCTTTCTACCACCCATTTGTTTGATTTTTCAGAAGAGTTTATTAAAAACTATTTACCCTATACTATTGAACTTGGAAGGTCTTTCGTTCAACCGAAATATCAGCCAAGCATAGATAACAGAAAAGGGATTTTCAGCCTGGATAACTTGTGGGATGGCTTAGGTGCCGTGGTTTTACTCAATCCAGATGTGAAGTTTCTGTTTGGAAAGGTGACCATGTATCCTCATTACAATCGTGAAGCAAGGGACCTTTTGCTTCGATTTATGAATCATTATTTCCCAGATAAAAACTCCTTGGTAGTTCCAAAGCCTGAATTGAAATTGGATTACGAAACAGGCGTTGGTACAGGACCAAATCCATTTGAAGGATTGAGCTATAAAGAGGGGTATAAGTTGTTGAATACCAGTGTAAGGTCTTACGGGGAGAACATTCCTCCTTTGATCAATACTTACATGAATTTGTCACCTACAATGATGACTTTTGGTACAGCTTTGAATGATGAATTTGGTGAGGTTGAAGAGACAGGGATTTTGATCACTTTGTCCGATATCTACGAATCCAAAAAACATAGGCATATGGATACTTTTGAGAGAGATAGAGTCTTAGGAAGTAGGGATGTCTAGTCCAAAAACCATCAAAACCTTAATTGTAGGAGCAACTCCAAATCCTTCCAGGTATGCTTATGTAGCAGCTGGAATGTATGAGGATAAGGGCTACGAATTCATTCCTATCGGAATCAAAAATGGAGAGGTATATGGTAAGGAAATTCTTGATTTGAGGAGAAAGCCCGATTTGGAAGATATTCATACGATTACCCTATATATTGGTCCAGATCATCAGGGGGAATGGATTGATTATTTGCTTTCTCTGAATCCAAAGAGGATCATTTTCAATCCGGGAACAGAAAATCCAGAATTTTTTCAAAAGGCTAAAGCTCAGGGGGTAGAGGTGGTTCCTGCTTGCAACTTGGTGATGCTCAGTACAAATCAGTTTTAAGTGATTGCTTTTTAGATACTTTAGGTAAGCTTAAGGAGGGGGTAATTGCCTGAATTTTATAGTGATAAACTCACATTTTTTGCTTAACTTGCCGAATCAATAAACTATCAAAAAATCACCGTTTCAGCCCGATTTTGAGGGTTTTTTTCCAACAAATATGAGCGACGAACAAGCGAAAAAGCCGGCAGAGTACGGTGCCGGGAATATTCAGATATTGGAAGGCTTGGAAGCAGTAAGAAAGCGACCAGCCATGTATATCGGGGATGTTGGTATCAAAGGTCTTCATCACTTAATCTGGGAGGTTGTAGATAACTCCATTGATGAGGCTTTAGCTGGTCATTGTGATACTATTCACGTGACTGTCAACGAAGATAATTCCATCACAGTAGAAGATAATGGCCGAGGTATTCCTACGGACATGCACCCGAAGGAGAAGAAATCAGCCTTGGAGGTTGTTTTGACTGTCCTTCACGCTGGGGGTAAATTTGACAAGGACACTTACAAAGTATCCGGTGGTTTGCACGGTGTAGGGGTGTCATGTGTGAATGCACTTTCCACAGATTTAAAGGCTACTGTTTATAGAAACGGGGTCATTACCGAGCAGGAATTCAAGATCGGTGTTCCCCAATATCCGGCAAGAGAAGTCGGTAAAACTGAAAGAAGAGGTACTACCATTCATTTCAAACCGGATGCGAGCATTTTCACAGTTACAGAATTCAAATACGAAACGATTGCCAACAGGCTTCGTGAAATGGCATTCTTGAATGCTGGTATAAGAATTTTCTTGAAAGATCTTCGTGAAATCGAGGAGGATGGCAATCCAAAATCAGATGAATTCTTCTCTGAAGGTGGTTTGATCGAATTTGTTCAATACTTGGACGAAACCAGAGACAAAATCATCGAGGAGCCGATCTACATTGAGTCTGTTGATCAAGAAGTACCCGTTCAAGTAGCCATGAGCTACAACAGCTCTTATTCTGAGAATGTGGTTTCTTATGTGAATACCATTAACACCTATGAAGGTGGTACTCATGTGACCGGTTTTAGAAGAGCTTTGACCAGAACTTTGAAGTCTTATGCGGATAAGTCAGGAATGCTTGATAAGTTAAAGATTGAAGTTTCCGGTGATGACTTCCGTGAAGGATTGACTGCTGTTATATCAGTGAAAGTTGCTGAACCTCAATTTGAGGGTCAGACCAAAACCAAATTGGGTAACTCTGATGTAGTTGGAGCTGTAGATTCAGCTGTTTCCAAAACTTTGGAATCATGGTTAGAAGAGCACCCAAAAGAGGCTAAGACTATTGTAGGAAAAGTGATTTTGGCTGCTCAGGCTCGTCATGCTGCCAGAAAGGCACGTGAGATGGTTCAGCGTAAAAACGTCCTAGGAGGCGGAGGTTTGCCAGGTAAACTTGCTGACTGTGCTAACTCTGACCCAACTGTATGTGAGCTTTACCTTGTGGAAGGGGACTCTGCAGGTGGATCTGCAAAGCAAGGTCGTGATAGAGATTTCCAGGCGATTTTGCCTTTGAAAGGTAAGATCTTGAACGTGGAGAAAGCTCATGAACATAAGATTTATGACAATGATGAGATCAAAAATATCCTAACCGCATTGGGTGTAAAGTTTGGAACTGTCAATGACGATAAGGAATTGGATCTGTCCGGATTGAGATATCATAAGATCATCATCATGACGGATGCCGATATTGATGGATCTCACATTCGAACTTTGATTTTGACTCTATTCTTCCGATACATGAGAGCATTGATCGAGAATGGGTATATCTATATCGCACTTCCACCACTTTACTTATTGAAAAGAGGAAAAGACGAGCGCTATTGCTGGACTGAGGAAGAAAGAAAGATCTTGACAGCCGAAATGGCCAAAGATGGAAAAGAGGATAGTGTAAACGTTCAGAGATACAAAGGTTTGGGTGAAATGAATCCAGAGCAACTTTGGACTACTACCATGGATCCAAATGTCAGGACAATCAAACAGGTAACCATCGATTCAGCAGCTGAAGCAGATCACCTCTTTAGTATGTTGATGGGAGATGAAGTTGCTCCTAGACGAGAATTTATCGAGAAAAATGCCAAATACGCAAAAATCGATACTTAATCATAAAGGGGCTCTCGGGCCCCTTTTTTTGTCTTAACAAAAATGTAAATTCGAATTCCGGCTAAAAAGCTTATTTTTCCGGTCCCTTAATTTTATACAGTATGAAACTGGCAGTAGGAGACAGATACGAATCAGTAGTCCAAAAAAGTGATCTTGTAAGTAGAGATCTAAGTTGGTTAAAATTCAACGAACGGGTATTGGATCAGTCCAAGAAAGAACACCGTTCAGTTTTTGAGAAATTAAAATTTTTGGCAATTACCGCCTCCAATTTGGATGAGTTTTTTATGATCCGTGTTGGGTCCTTGTACAACTATCTGGATTACGAAAAAGAGAGAGTGGATTACTCTGGATTGCGAGAAGATCCTTTCAAGGCAAAATTGATGAAGGATTGCCAGCAGTTTCATACGAATCAGCATTCGCTTTTTGTAGACAAGGTACTTCCTCAATTAGAGGACGAAGGAATCTCTTTGGTAAATACATCCAAGTTGACAGAAGCCGAGCACGGGAAAGTGAAAGATTATTTCCAAAAGGCAATCTATCCGATGCTCACTCCGATGGTTTATGATGGCTATCGGACTTTCCCGATTCTGATGAATAAGCTCCTGATTTTTGGAGTGGTGACTACCAGTCCCGGTGAGCGAAAGGATATGCGCAAATTAAGTTTTGTCCAGATTCCGGCTAATATTCCACGCTTTTTTGAGATTGAAAGAGAAAACTCTCTTTTGATGATTCCGATCGAAGAGGTGATTCGTGAAAACATTGTTTCACTTTTCAGAAATGTGGATATCGAAGCAGTCAGTTTGTTTAGAATCACCCGCAACGGAGATTTTACACTTGAAGAAAGTGAAGATATGGATGCCAATTTCCTAGAAGAAGTGAAGCGGAAGTTGATGGAGCGGAAAACTGGTCGTGTTGTTCGGATAGAAATTGAGGAAGGCTATAGCAAATGGATGCTCAATTCACTGTTGGAACGATGGAATCTGAAAAATGACTCAGTTTTCATGGTGAAAAGATCAAGTATGTTGGATTATACTGGCTTTTGGCAAATCGTTGGAAATAAAAAGTTTAGAGATAGATTGCCTCAGATGCCCGATCCTGTGAAGCCACTTTCTTACCAAGAGGTAGGACAGGCTGAGATCTTTGATACGCTGAAGGAGAAAGATATTTTACTTCACCATCCTTATAACAACATCGATTCGATTTTGGATTTGATTGAAAAAGCTGCTGATGATCCAGATGTCATGGCTATCAAGATGACCATTTATCGTCTCGCAAAAGATAGTCGTATTACGAGAGCACTTTTGAAAGCTGCCGAAAATGGGAAACACGTTTCTGTTCTCTTTGAGGTGAAGGCTCGATTTGATGAAGAAAATAATATCCGTGAAGCTAAAAAGCTTCAGAAGGCTGGTTGTTTTGTGATTTATGGAATTACCCACTTAAAAACCCATACTAAACTATTGTTGATTGTTCGTAAGGATGACAATGAGATTACCAGGTTTGTGCATTTGGGTTCAGGGAATTACAATGAAGATACCGCAAGGTTGTATACAGATATTGGTCTTTTGACAACCAATGAAGTGTTGGCGAATGATGTTTCGGAATTCTTCAATGTAATCACAGGTCATAGCATGCCATCTCAATATCAAAACCTGATTACTGCTCCTAGAGATATGCGAAATCAATTGATTGAATATATCGAGCAGGAGGCTGAGAATGCCAGAAATGGGTTGCCAAGTGGGATCTTCATCAAAGTAAATTCCCTTGAAGATTCAGAGACAATTTATGCCTTGTATAGAGCTTCCCAGTCTGGTGTAACTATTAAATTGATTGTGAGAGGTATTTGTTGCTTGAGACCGGGAAGACCTGGCTTGAGTGAAAATATTGAGGTGATTTCTATCGTTGGTGATTTCTTGGAGCACTCCAGAATTTATCATTTCCATAACAATGGAAATACCAGAACCTATGCAGGTAGTGCTGATATGATGGTGAGAAGCTTTGATAAGAGATTGGAGTCCTTATTTAAGATCGAGGCACCTCTGTTAGAAAAGCAATTGATGAATATTCTTTCTTACAATTTGAGAGATAATTGCAACGCTTATGTGATGCAAGAAAATGGAACTTATATTGCTAAGCATCCAGTAGGAGATGAGCCCGCTTTCAACGTTCATAAAGAGTTTTTCAACTTGGATCCCGAACAGGTGATGCAAGTAAAACTAGTAGAATAAGGAAACCTTAGTAGCAGAAATATTAATTGAATAAAGGGGATCGAAAATTATTTTCGGTTCCCTTTTTTATATATAATTTGATAATATTCCAAGTGGTGAAAAATAACTTTTTAGTGGTTGAGGAAAGTTGATATAATTAAGAATTATCCACTTATTTTTGGACTCCAATAGAAATAAATTCCAGTATATTTTGAAAGATACAAATTCAAGGACATATCCTGTTTTATTAGCATTTGATAAGAATTTTTTGGGTCCAGCGACAGTAACTATCCATTCTCTGATCAAAAATAATCCCGATTTAAATTTCTCTTTTTATATAATCTGCCAGGGACCAGATAATAGTTGGTTGAAGCCAATCGAAGAATTTGTCAAAAAAAAAGGAGCTAGTTTCACTGTAAAAGAAGTTGGTTTTGATTCATTAAAAAACGTAAAAGTTGAACTGCATTTTTCAGTTGCTACTTATCTTCGACTTTTCTCAGCAGATTTGATATCAGAGGATAAAGCACTTTATTTAGATACGGATATTATTGTTAATGGAAGTGTTTCCGATTTATTCAATGTGGAATTAGGAGACCATGCATTAGCTGCTGTTTCAGATCCTAAAATAGAAGATTTTGGAAGATTGGAGCTCTCTAAGGAAGAAGGGTATTTCAATTCAGGAATGATAGTATTAAACCTGAATAAATGGAGGGAAATGCAGCTTGGAGAAAAAGCTTTGGAGTATATTTTTAAATATCCCGATAAAATTAAATATGCGGATCAGTGTGGGCTTAATGCGGTTTTGAAGGGAGAATGGTTGAGATTGGATCCTAAATGGAATGTACAAACTTCATTTTTTGATAATGAAATATTCTCTGTTGCAGTGTCTCAATTCGGGAAAGAGAAATTCCAAAATGCAATTAAAAACCCAATAATCATTCATTATACTGAGGCCTCAAAACCTTGGCATTTCCAAAATAAACACCCCCTAAAAGATCTTTATTGGACTTATTTGAATGAAACTGAATATGCTCAAGAGTTTAAAAATAAATATGGATTGAAAGATTATGTAAAATGGGGTATACCTAAATCAATAAAAAAGAGATATTGGAGGTATTTGAAAAACAAAAATTAGATTGTCTTCAACTTCAATTACTATTGGTCTTTTTTAATTTTTAATCAGTGAATCCAGTTAGAATACATTTTGATAATCAGACATTTAGGCTCCAGAGATACGGAGGTATTTCTAAATATTTTGTTAGGCTTGCCAAGGAATTAAAAGGTCTAGGACAAAATCCTAAAATACTTGGAGGGTTTTATATAAATAATTACCTCAGAGACATAGATCCGAGTCTGCGAACTGGAACTCATATGGTATCCTTTCCAAAGAGGTCCATTCGTGTTTTAAGAGATTTAGGAAATGTAATCAACAGTGGATATCAATTGGTAAATCCACCGAATATTATTCATGAAACTTACTTTAGCGATAAGCCTTTTCTCAAAGGAAATCAAGCGAGAGTTGTTACTGAATATGATGCTCTTCATGAACTTTTTCCAGAGTTGTTTCCAAGTTCCTATTTGAAGACAAAAGAAAAACAAGCGGCTTTTGACAGATCAGATTTAGTGATAAGTATCTCTCATCATACAAAATCGGATATGCTTAATTTTTTCAACATTGATGAGAAGAAGATTAAGGTGACTCATTTAGCCGCTGATGAGCCTTTGCCGGATTCATTGATTATTACGCCTCCTATGCAACGGCGACCATTTTTTCTCTATGTAGGAATCAGGTTAAAGCACAAAAACTTCGAAGGATTTGTAAAGGCATTTTCTCAATCCGAAAAACTGATGAAGAATTTTGACATCGTGGCTTTTTGTCCCCAGGGCTTTTCAAGAAAGGAATTGGACTCTTTCCAAGCTCTTGGCTTCGAAAAGGATCAGATACGATGGGAAGCAGGAGATGATAATAAATTAGCCGGTTTTTATAAGGCTGCCTATGCATTTGTTTATCCTTCTTTATATGAAGGGTTTGGAATACCACCACTAGAGGCTATGGGGTATAATTGCCCAGTTGTTTGCAGTAATACAAGTTCTTTGCCTGAGGTAGTGGGTGAATCTGCATTGACTTTCAATCCAAATAACCTGGAAGAAATCCAGACTCAACTGGAAAAAATTGGAGAAAGCGAATCGGTTCGAGAAGAATATATTCTTAAGGGTAATGAGAGGTTTCAACAGTTCTCTTGGGAAAGAACATCAATAGAAACTCTTCAACTTTACAGACAGCTTTTGTAGGCTTGTCGATTAAAATTGTCAATCTAAAAATCTATTATGAAATCCGCTCTGATTTGTGGTGTTGGTGGTCAAGATGGAAGCTATCTTGCCCAATTTTTAATCCATAAAGGATATAAAGTGTATGGCACTTCGAGAGATGCGCAAGGAAAAGCATTTTTAAATCTTCAAAAATTGGGGATCAAGTCCCACGTAGAATTAATATCCATGGACCAGGAAGATTTCAGGTCTGTCCTGGTGGCAATCAAGAAGTCTAGGCCTCAAGAAGTCTACTTCCTTTCAGGCCAATCTTCGGTAGGGTTATCTTTTGAGCAGCCAGCTGAAACAATTCAAAGCTTTACACTTGGCATTTTGAATATTTTGGAGGCAGTTAAATTGGAAGACAATGATATAAAAGTTTATCACGCCGGTAGTTCGGAGGCTTTTGGTGGAACTAGTGAATTCCCAGCGACAGAATCAACTCCTTTTCATCCCAGAAGTCCCTATGCTCTGGCAAAAGCTTCGGCTAGTTGGCTCGTTGATAATTATAGAGAGGCTTATGGTTTACATTTAAGTACGGGGATTTTGTTTAATCATGAATCCCCATTGAGGCCTGAGCGTTTTGTTACCCAAAAAATTATTCAATCAGCAAAAAGGATTTCGAAAGGTTCTCAAGAAAAGCTTTCCTTGGGACGATTGGATATCCAAAGAGACTGGGGCTGGGCCCCTGAGTATGTCGAAGCGATGTGGCTGATGTTGCAACAAGACATTCCTGAGGATTTTATAGTGGCATCTGGTAAGTCTTATTCTTTAGAATATTTTGTCGATCAGACTTTTTATCAATTAGGTCTAAATTGGAAGGACCATGTGATTCAAAAAGAAGAGTTTTTTAGACCTACTGATTTATTGGTAAGTAGGGCAGATCCAAAAAAAGCATTTGAAAAATTGGGGTGGAAAGCCCACTTGGGATTAGAGGGGATTATTGAAAAAATGATCAAAGGTTGAAAAAGAACTCTCAACCTTTGAACGATTATAGGGGGGATATTGAATGGTAATCCCTTGTAAAAGGGATGTGTAGACTGGGCTTTTACTTCTTTTTGGCAAAAATCATGATGGCAACTCCGGCTGCAGCAACAATGCCTCCAGCATATTGTGGCCAATCGAGTGTCCTTTCTTTATCTGCGCTCACCTGAATAGGGCCCGCGTCGATCACTTTTTCTTTGGTGGTAAAGCTGATGCTATTACTAAAAAGCATCAATACTCCTGCAATAACTAAAATTACTCCTAAGATTTTCATATGGATTTGGGATAAAATGGGTTTATTTGTTACTTGAAATATAGGTAAACTAAAATTAAAATTTTATCAATTATTGAAATTACATTTTGTGATAATTTCCTTTCTTTAGTTTCGACCTTACACTGAAATAACTGTAAAAACCAAGAACCAAAAAGACTGCAGAAAGAACAAAAGCAAGGTAACCGAAGTCTCTTATATGATTTAAATGCTCAACCTCAAATAGTGCAGTACCGCTGACTAAAAAGTAAAGAGATGTGCGTATATATGTCAAAAGAGTACGTTGATTTGCCAAAGTTGTCCGCTGTCTAGCTAAAAAATCTCGGATAATCAGTTCATTTTCAAAGTCCTTTTCCATATTTGTATTAATTATTTAAAGTTAAATTACTCAAACTACAGTTTATGAAAAGATTATTTACGCTTTTCTTTTTAGCCTTGATGGCTACACAGGTAATGGCCCAGGAGGCAGAAAAAGACACCACCTATTGGTTAAAAGAAATTGGTGGAGGTTTGAATTTCAATCAAGGTTCTTTTAGTAGTAACTGGAAGGGTGGGGGTGTCAATTCGATTGCCATTGGTACCTACCTCAATGGTAGAGCGAATTATAAGAAAGACAAATGGTCTTGGGACAATACCATGGATTTCATCTACGGGATTGTGAAAAACCAAGGTGAAGATGGCCGAAAGTCAAATGACCGGATTTTCTTGGATTCAAAGGTGGGTTATGCTATTGGACCAAAGTGGAATATGTTCTTTTCTGCTAACTTCCTTTCACAATTTGCTGCAGGTTATGAATTCAATGATGATGGAACAAGAACATTGATATCCAAGTTTGCCAATCCAGCTTACTTGACAACTGCCTTGGGATTCGAATACAAGCCAAACGATGAGTTTAGCCTGAGACTTTCTCCATTTTCTCCAAGATTTACTTTTGTGACTGATAAAGATTTGTATCTGAATGTTCCAGAAAACTATGGAGTACCAATAGGGGAAACAGTACGAAAAGAATGGGCGGCTTTTAGTTTGCTGGCCGACTGGAATAAGAAATTATCTGAAAATGTCTCACTTTTAGTTAGATATCAGATGTATGCGAATTATGAAACTTTGGCTTTCGATACGATTGATCATCGCTTAGATGTAGGCTTGAATGCTAAAGTTTCCAATTTGATCAATGTGAGCTTAACCACACTGACTATTTACGATATTGACCAAGACGATAAAATCCAATTTAGCCAGGGGCTAGCTTTGGGAATTGCTTTTCAGCGCAGTACGTTTCCTAAAGAATAAATAAAAAAGACAAATTTTTATTTTGGATTTTGTTTTGTTAATAATTGTATTATTTTTGAATTCATTGTGGTAGTTAAATAATAGTTGGTTTAGTTTTCAAATAAAGGGCAGGAGATTTTCTCCTGCTTTTTTATTTTATTCTTGAAATATTACAATTTTTTGTTTTTTGACTTCACTCAATTCAATCCCTATTCAATTTCAGTTTTCTTAAAGGCATAGGAGTTTCCTTATTGATAAGAACTCTGAACATTTGATTCATTTACAATTCCGAATTTGAATTGAGTCATGAAGAATGTTTCTTTCCAATCTGCCCTGGTTGAAATAGTTCTCCACTTATCACCATTTTTTGAGTTTCAATGAATTCTTCATTACTCGAAAAGAATTTATCAGTATTATCTTTTTCAAACCACCACCCATACAAATGAATAATAGAAGAAACTTTCTGAAGAAAGGAATTCTGGCCGCAGCGGCTTCCTCCACTTTTGCAACCCCAGGTATTTCCATGGAAACCCGAAAAGAAAAAGATGTCTGGAAAGAACTGCCTTTGATAGAAGAAGATGATTTTCTATGGGATTGGGTGAGAAATGAATATTCCGTATCATCGACTATCGCCAACCTGAATAATGGAAGTGTCAGTCCACAACCGAAGGTGGTTCAGGAGGTCTTTGAGCATTATACTCGGGAATTCAATACGATCCCCTCCATGTATATGTGGAGCAAAGGTGATATTTCTAATGCTGTGAGAGAGCAATTGGCAGAATTGGCCGGTTGTAGTCCGGAAGAGATCGCAGTCAATCGAAATACCACTGAAGCGATTAATACTGTCATTTGGGGGATGAATTATCAAAAAGGAGATGAAATCATTCTTTGTGAGCAGGATTATACCTCTGTCATGAATACCTGGCAGGAGGTGGAGGCTAGGTATGGTGTGACTTTGAAATGGCTTTCTTTTGATTTACCAGTTGAGGATGATGATGTGATCGTGGAGGCTTATAAAAATGCTGTTACAGATAAAACCAAAGTAGTGACGATCACTCATGTCAATAATATCAATGGAAACATTTTGCCTGTCAGGAAAATCTCAGATTCTGTCAAATCAGTAAACCCCAAAGTGAAGGTTTTAGTGGATGGGGCTCATTCTTTTGGCCATATCAATTTTAAAATTCCAGAATTGGGCTGTGA
Organism: Algoriphagus zhangzhouensis; assembly: GCF_900148515.1. Lineage (GTDB taxonomy): Bacteria > Bacteroidota > Bacteroidia > Cytophagales > Cyclobacteriaceae > Algoriphagus > Algoriphagus zhangzhouensis. The sequence goes on from NZ_FRXN01000001.1 coordinate 157,126, forward strand.
TTTTTATGGTACCAGTTTGCATAAATGGCTTTGTGCTCCCTTTGGCACAGGAATGCTTTATGTCAAGAAATCTGAAATTCAGGAACTGTGGCCGCTGTTTACCCATGCAAACCCCCAAAGTGATAATATCAATAAGTTTTCAACTTTTGGAACCCGAAATTTACCGGCTGAATTATCAATTGCCAGAGCTATTCAGTTTCACAATGTCATCGGGATTCAAAGAAAAGAGGAAAGGTTAAGGTTCTTAAAAAACTATTGGGTGGAGAGAGTAATCGATATCCCAAATGTAGAAATCAAGACTTCCATGAAACCTGAATTTGCCTGCGCATTAGCTTCTTTTTCTCTAAAGAATATGCCAGATGGTGAAGTTGCTCAAAAACTTCTCAAAGAGTATCATATCCATGTTACTCAAAAAGGTGATAAGACTGGGAAGTTTCATGGGATGCGGGTCACTCCCCATGTTTATACGACTACTCAGGAATTAGACAGATTTGTTAGGGGAATTATCAATTTAGCTAAGAGCTAATAATTAATTTTTCTTATGAAATAGAATAAAACTCATATTCCTAAATCTTGCTAAGAGGCTTTTTATTTCTTTTATTAAATACAGATCTAACGAACTTTATTTAATAATCTCTTAGTTGATTTTATGGGTTATTTAAAGATTTTTATACTATATATTTTAGTTGTCCTAAATACAGGATTTACTTTTTATGATCGGGACAGTATAACCTTTGCACATGCACCTACCAGTATCAATATTCAAAACTTTGGCCTTTCAGACGGATTGGCTGTTTATTGTCTGGGTACTAGCTTTTTAGATCAAAAAGGGAGGCTTTGGGCGAATCCTTGTCAAGAAGATGCGAGGGAGTTAAGAATGAGTTTTTTTCAGTTCGATGGAGAGCAGAGTTTCTTTTATGAAATCAAACCCGATTGGATAAAAGAAGGTGATTTGGCTCCTGTCTGGTATTTATTAGGGATCACATCTGAGGGAGATTTATTCGGTGCGGATTTACAGAATGAGACTTTGTTTTCCTGGAACCCAGATACAAGAGAACAATTCTTTTTTAAGTTGAATGAAGGTTCCAAACTCCTCAATGCAATCCATGATCCTAATGGAGGGATCTTAGCTTTGACTTTGGAAGGAGAAAACCAACGTCAACTTGATTCCGCCAAATACCATTTAATTAACTTTGATAAATCCCAAAATGAAGAGATCGGATCAATCCAACTCAATTTTGATGGGGAACTCTCACCGACTCCTCCTAGAACTTTTGCTTACTCTTTAGATATTTCAAATGGCCATGCTTGGTTTTTTCATCAGCAAAAAGGGCTCGTAAAAGCAGCTTTGAATTCAGGTGAATTCGAATTTATTCCATGGACTCAATTTGAAGGAATTCCTCCAGTTAAAAAGGAAGGAATGGCAGATAACGGAAGTGGTTTTGAGTGGAAGCTTATGTCTCAGAATAATGGGAAGTTTTTGATTTTTCTGGGAAAGAAAAATGGATTTTTTGAGCTCGATACCCAAACACAAACTCTGTTGCCAAATGGAGGCTTGAATCAGGTGATTCTAAGAGATGAAGGAGATAATACCGTGCTCCGGGTTTTTATTTCAAAAGATAAAAAAGGTAACATCTTGTTGGTATCTGGATATCCAGATCCTTACTTATATGCAACTGCTACAGCGAATCGAAAGGCTCTATTGATAGGCAGTGATGGTTTCTGGGTAGATTATAGTGATTTAATCAAAGAATTAAGTTTCTCATATGAATATGATTTCCAACATGAAGGAAATTTTTTTAGCGAGGATTTCAAAACGGAAATAGGTTCTTCTCAAAGAAGAGCTGGAGTTGCATTTATGGATATTCAGGCACCATTGAACATCACCAAAATCCATGGGAGTCCGAGTTATAAAAGAGGTCAAATCATCAGTATCGGTGATACCAGTTTAGTTTATAATTCTGATGTGCAAGTCAACCGGTATGATTTGATCAATGGAGGCTGGCAAGGGAGTCGCTTGACGGGGGGAGAATTTGTAAGAGCGAGGGAGTTTTCTTCTCTAATTCAAAGGAATGGGAAAATATGGATGTCCGCTGATTTTTATACCGAAAAAAGAGTTGGCCTACAATCCTATGATATTCGAACCAACCAGATAGACTACTTTCCTACAGATGCCAAATTTGAAAAGTTTATCTTTTTGAATGATCAAGAGGTAGCTCTTTTCAAGGATGATGGAATTGATGGCGGTGAAAATGGTGAACTTTTTATTTTTAACATCAATACCCAATCAAAAAGGCCTTTTCTAGTTGAAGAAAAGCCATTTAGCATTCGTGCTAAAGTAAATGATCTTTTATTGCTAGAAGACTCTCTTCTTTGGGTTGGGGCTCAAAATGGGCTTTGGGCAATAGATCTCAAAAAGAAGGAGATTGAGCATTTCTATCAAATACCATTGCTCCAAGACCAAGATATTTTATTAATCCATGAAGATGATAAAGGAAAACTTTGGTTGGGAACAGGTACTCAAGGTCTTCTCATTTTTGATCCTAAGAGCCTTGCCATTCAACAAATTTCTGAAAGTCAGGGTTTGGCTAATAATACGGTAGTCGGAATTCTTTCTGATGATGAAGGGAACCAGTGGGTTTCTACCTACAATGGAATTACAGTAGTGGATTCAGAAGGAATGGTCCTGCTAGAATTAAATCAAAAGGACGGCTTAATTCATGAAATATTCCACAAACAGGCCTGCTACCGAATGCCAAATGGGAAGATGGTGTTTGCCGGCTATGCTGGGACAATTATTTTGGATCCGAAGGAGGTACTTGAAAAAACTGCCTTAAAGAAATCTAATTCAATTTACCTAACCAGCTTGGAGTATTTCGATAGTAATGAAAGGGAGAATAGGATTAGACAAGGATCTTATGAGCTGAAAGAACCATTAATCATTCCTGCTGCCCAGCGGTTTTTGAAGCTTGATTTTGCTTTGTCTGATTACGGGAACATGAAAGAGCATGCTTTTTTGTATCGATTGCTTCCTTTGGGGACTTCCCTAGAGCAAGAATCAGCAATTTCTTGGATCAATATTGGATCTGCTTCTGAAGTAACCATCAATAATATCCCTCCGGGAGAGTATAGGGTTCAGGTGAAGGGAAGTGATTTTAAGTCAAATCAAACCTTGACTCCTTTAGAAATTCCCATTTATGTGAAAGAGTACTTTTATAAGCAATGGTGGTTTTACATTCTGATTTCTATTCCGGTTCTATTAGCTATTTACATTTATGTAAGAAGGATACAAACAGAAAGGAACCGATTAGAGGTTGAGGTTCATCGCAGGACGAAGAAAATTCAAGAGGATAAAGAAACAATCACTCAGCAAGCCTTCAAACTTCAGGAGCTGGATGAATCCAAATCGCGATTTTTTACCAATATTTCCCATGAATTCAGAACGCCACTGACTGTGATATTGGGAGTGTCTGATCAGATTCAGGAAAATGAAAAAGAAAAAAGTCTGATTCGTAGAAATGCAAAACTGCTTCTAAATCTAGTCAATCAAATACTTCGATTACGGAAGTTGGAATCTGGTCCAGAAAGTGCCCATTTCATCCAAGGAGACGTATTAGGCCATATTCAATACATCATAGAGTCATTTGAATCCCTTTCAGAAGAAAAAGGGGTTGCTGTTAGTTTTGAATCCAAATCTTCAGAATTGCTGGTAGATTATGATCCTGAAAAGATATTACACATTGTCTCTAATTTATTGACCAATGCGATCAAGTTTACTCCGAGAGGAGGACATGTTTCGGTTACTCTAAATGACAATCAACAGGAGGAAAATCCTTTTTACGAGATCGTAGTTTCCGACAATGGCATAGGAATTCCAGAAGATAAATTAGGTCATATTTTTGATCGTTTTTATCAGGTGGATGATGAGTACAGTAGGACAGGAAGTGGAACAGGAATTGGTTTGACGCTGGTTTGGGAGTTGGTAAAGATTTTAAACGGAGAAATTTCGGTTTCCAGTAAGGAAGGAGAGTCTACCACTTTTACGGTTCGGCTTCCTATTTCGCATCTGGCAGGTTTGGAAGAACCGGAACATGCAAAGATTGACGTGCCTATTCACCTTGAAAATGCAAATTCCCAAACGTTAACTTATAAAGAAGCTGAAGGTAATCTCCCTACCTTATTGATAGTGGAGGATAATGCTGATGTCAGGAGCTACATAGCCTCCTGCCTGGATGAGGAATATCAGATTCAGGTTGCTGTGGATGGACAAATGGGAATTGAAATGGCTTTGGAGCAAGTGCCCGATATCATCTTAAGTGATGTCATGATGCCAAAAGCTGATGGACTTGCTTTGTGCCAGAACCTAAAGAACGATGAGAAAACAAGTCATATTCCTATCGTATTGCTTACCGCCAAAGCAGATATAGAATCAAGAATCTCTGGTTTAGAAAGAGGTGCAGATGCCTATCTGGCCAAGCCATTTGATAAGCGGGAGCTGTTGATCCAGCTGCAAAATCTTTTGGCTCAAAGACAAAGGCTATGGGCTCGGTATGGTGATTTGAAAGAATTGAAACCTTCAGAAGATATTGAAATCAAGCAGGAAGATGAATTCATTATCAGGCTTCGAGAAATCGTGCAAGCCAGCATGGAAGAGGAGAGCTTTGGTGTTCCTGAACTTTGTAAAAAGGCCTATATGAGCCGGACCCAGTTGCATAATAAAATTAAATCACTCACCAATAAATCCACCTCCCATTTTATTAAACAGGTTAGACTGGAAAAGGCAGTAGAATTACTTTGTACTACTGATTTAAATATCAGTCAAGTTGCGCTTGAAATAGGTTTAGATAGCCTATCTTATTTTTCTAGAATTTTTACAGAAGAGTTTGGCGTATCACCTAATAAATACAGAGAAATATACTGTCATAAACAATAGGTAAAGTCTTTTAGAACATTTGGTAAAATTTTTTAAACCACTGATAATTATCATAAAATCAGTGGTTTTTGTTTTTTAAATTGGTTTTACAAGTTTGAAACAATAGGTCAAACATTTAGAACTATAAGTGAAATTCCATTTTTCATTTCACTTCACATTTGTAGAAAGATTTTTACGGGGCTCACAATACGATTCCTTGATTTCATAAGCCCGCCGATTACGAATACCGATTACGCTTACTGATTTCTAGTTAAGAAAAGCTTATTACCATAATTGATAAAATCATGAGAACATTCAATTACTCGTTGGCTGCACTGTTCATCACTTGGATGATGACTGCTTGCACTCAAGAATCAAAAAAAGTAGATCAGGAATCCTCCACGCAGACTTCGGTTAATTTGGAGGAATTTACCTCTATGCAAATGAAAGGGGTTGATCAGATTTCCATAGAAGTGGATCTAGATGGAGCTGTAAAGCGCCTGTCCAAAGCGGTAACCTTTCCTACCATTTCCAATCAGGATCGGGATGACTTTGATACGAAGGCATTTTTGGATTATCACAAATTTTTGGAGCAAGCCTATCCATTGGTTCACAAAACCTTGAAAAAAGAAGTGCTGGGGGATCCACGGCCCTATAGTTTACTCTATACCTGGGAAGGAACAGATCCGAGTCTGGAACCGGCATTATTTTATGCCCATCAGGACGTAGTGCCTGTACCCGCGGACTCTCGAGATCAATGGGAAGTAGATCCATTTGCCGGAACTGTAAAAGATGGATACATCTGGGGCCGTGGGGTGTTGGATGATAAGAATCAGATTCATGGGATATTGGAAGCCGCCGAAATGCGTATCAAGGAAGGTTGGCAGCCATCTCGAACCATCTATTTTGTGTTTGGTCAGGATGAGGAAGTTGGCGGTCCGGAAGGAGCCAAATATATAGCAGATGTTTTGGAACAGCGGGGAATCAAAAGATTTTCCTATGTCATGGATGAATCAGCTCCTTTGACCCCGGGTATTTTTCCGGGAATAGAAGAAAACACCGCTTTGATCGGAATTGCCCAAAAGGGATTTATCAGTTTGGAATTAGCCATGAATGGAGTAGGAGGTCACTCTTCCCAACCACCGGTTGAATCCAATATTGGAATATTGGCTAAAGCTATTACCAAATTGGAAGCCGCGCAGTTTCCTTACAGAATCCATCCCGCTGTTCGTTCCCAATACCGCTATTTGGGTCCAGAGTTAGATGAAAAACTTCAGCCTCTCTTTGCAGCTGTGGCTTTTGGAAAAGATGGAGAAATGACTGATTTGGAAGAACAATTTATAGAGACCATGTCCCAAAACCAGGTAACCCGAGCTATGCTCCACACGACTATTGCAGTTTCGATGTTTAATGCCGGGATCAAGGATAATGTTTTGCCTCCTGCAGCTACAGCAGTGGTGAACTTTAGACCTATGCCGGGCGATACTCCGGAAGTCATCATCCAACATGTGAAAGATGCGATTCAAGATGACAGAATCACCATTCGGGATATTTCGGCTTCCACTCCAGCCACCAACATCGCCGAAGTAGGCAATCCTGCTTACAACATGCTGGAAAAAACCATCCGACAGATTTGGGGGAATGATCTTTTGGTATCTCCATTCTTTGTCATTGGAGGATCAGATTCCAAGCACTTTCAGGCCCGTCCTTTCGCACCGGATGTCTATACCATCACCGCTTTGCAATTAGAAAATACCAAAGAATTTGAAGGTTTTCACGGAGTAAATGAGCGGATTTTGGTCGGAGAATATGGGAAATCCATCGGATTCTTTTATCAGATTTTCGGGAATCTAGAAAGCTTATAGAAAAGGAATAAAGTATGTTTTAATTGAGTGTTTGTTTCAAAAATATTATAAAATACTTGTTGTATATATATAGTATAAATAGAAGAAATGAAAAATATAGAAGATCTTTTTAGGATAAGATATTTTGCCTTGATTATATCAATTTTGATATTAATTTCTGGAGTATTCGTAATTATTCTAGGTGCAATGGAATTGTTTGAGAGTGTAATGATTATGATTGGTATTCATGAGGGGGTGACAGGTGTTGCTTTAATCGAATCAGTGGATACTTTTCTCTTTGCTTTGGTTATTTTAATTCTGGCTGGAGGGATTTATAAGTTGTTCATCGGGGATGAGAATACATTCAAGAATAGTATCATATTCTCTCATTTAACCTCTTTTTTAGAATTAAAAGTGCTGTTGTGGGAGACATTGCTATTGACACTAACTGTTTGGTGTTCATTGTCCTTCTTCTCAAATCCTAATGATTTGGATTACAAGCAACTTATTTTTCCGATAACAATTGTATTGCTAGCATTTGGTTTAAAACTGATGAAAGGGGATTTGAAATAGTGAGTTATTAGAATTATATTATATCTGTTATATAATTTATATAAGGTTTGTCTAATTGATGAAAAAATGAAAAAGTTAAATATTAATATAATTGTGTTTGTGTCGATGATTCTCCTTAGTTCGGTGACATATGTCCAAGCACAAGAAAAGCAAACTTTAATTATCAACGCTAAAATCTTTGATGGTACAAATACCTTGCTCGAAGGTAAGGATGTACTTATTCGTGGAAACAAGATCGTTCAGATTGCTGAAGGGATCATGATCACCCAGGATGAGAATTCAAAAATCATTGATGCCTCTGGCAAAACTCTGATACCAGGGCTCACCGATGCACATTGGCATACCATGCACGCGCATATTGCCAGTATGCAAATCTTTGTGAATGATATTGGGTATCTGACTTTGGTAGGTGCAGAAGCTGCTGAAGCCGCCTTGATGCGGGGTTTTACCTCAGTCCGCGATGTAGGTGGGCCAGTTTTTGGAATCAAAAAGATGATCGATGAAGGAAGGATTGTAGGGCCAAGAATCTATCCTTCAGGAGCCTATATCACCCAGACTTCCGGACATGGAGATTTCCGTTTTCCTACTGCTATGACTAGGAAAGATGGAAGAGAACTTCTTGATGGGGAATTGATGGGCTGGACAAAGATCGCAGATGGTGTTCCTCAGGTGATTAGACGTGTTCGCGAGAATTTAATGAGCGGTGCAACACAGATCAAAGTGATGGCGGGTGGAGGCGTGGCTTCGCTGAGTGATCCACTGGATGTAAGGCAATATACGCTGGATGAAATGAAGGCGGCGGTAGAAGTGGCAGCTACTTGGAATACCTATGTAGCCGTCCATGCTTATTCGGATATTGCGGTACGAGGTGCTTTAGAAGCTGGAGTTCAATCCATTGAACATGGGCAGATGATTACGGAAGAGACCGCTAAATTGATCAAAGAACATAATGCTTGGCTTTGTTTGCAACCTTTGCTGAATGATGAAGATGCCATTCCATTTCCTGATGGATCTTTCGAGCAACAAAAATTTTTAGCAATGACTGCGGGCACTGAAAAAGCCTACGAGTTGGCCGCAAAATATGATTTGAAGGTTGCTTTTGGTTCGGATTTGCAAAATGGGGCAGCCATTGCAGCCACACAGGGTAAGGCACTAGCAAAACTCAAGAGGTGGTATGAGCCATGGGAAGTGTTGAAAATGGCTACTAGTACCAATTATGAACTCTTCAAGTTGTGTGGACCCAGGGATCCTTATCCTGGAAAAAATGGAGTCATTGAAGAAGAGGCCTTAGCAGATTTACTTTTATTAGACGGTAATCCTTTGGAGGATATCAATTTAATAGCCGATCCTGAAAACAACTTTGTGATGATCATGAAAGACGGTAAAATCTATAAAAACACATTAAACTAAATCAATCATGAAAAATTTAAAGACAACAATATTCAGAATGGGGTTTGCATTTGGTTTAACACTGATTTCCGGCATGTCATATAGCCAAGATAACCCACTTGCAAAATACTTGGAAGTGCCAGGGGCAAAGGTAACCCTGCCTATCAACTTCGCGAAGTCTCCTTTTTCTCTCGAATTTTCTCAGCAGGCATTAAAGAGCTTTGAAAACTTTCATTATCAGATGGGAGGCGACCATGCGGTTTATTATAACCTACACTTGAGTGAGATGTTGCCGACAGCTACTTCTAAACCTAATGAGCTATATAGACCGCTGGATAAAAGCTTGAATGCGGAGATTGGAAACAAGGTCACTTTTCCTGTGAAAGAAGGTGAACTAACTGTCAATGAGTATGTAGTTCATCCCAACCATCGGGTTCAGGGAGCACTCATGATTCACAAAGGAAAAATCGTTTATGAGGCCTATCCAGGGATGAACCCGATGGATATGCATGCCTGGATGTCACCGGGAAAAACAACAGTCGGGTTGGTGATAGCGCAATTGGAAGCGGAAGGTAAAGTCGATATGCAGAAAGAAGTGGTTGACTATATCCCAGAATTCAAAGGAACGAATTGGGATGGAATCAAAATGATCGATGCGGCTAATATGGCAACAGGACTCCAGTTGGAAGAAACTTTGGATGCCATTATCAATCCATCCTCCATCATTGTAAAATTCTTCAGCGCTGAATTTGGAACAGCAAATCCTGAAACCGGAAAAGTGGATGACTGGCTGGATATCTTAAAGGATGCAGAAAAAATCGAAGGGGAAAAACCCGGTGAGGTCTTCCGTTATTCCTCCGCTGTCACACAAATATTTGTAGTGATTGCCGAGCGCATCGAAAACAAGACCTGGGCAAAACTATTTGAGGAGCGAGTGTGGGGCAAAATGACAGCACGCTTAGATATGCAGCACCATCTAACCCCTGATGGAACCTCAGTGGCTCATGGCTTAATTTCTACCACTTTGGAAGATTTTGGACGATTTGGGATGCTGTTTACCCCAAGTTGGGAAAAAGCAGCAGTAACACCCGTGGTCTCTGCAGAAGTATTAAAAAGACTGCAAACAGGTGGAAGCGTTGAAGCTTTCAGAAGAGGCGCAAAATTCAAGGGCCTTACAGAAGAGTTCCAAGAGGAACCTCTCATGAATTCCTTTCAATTTGACGCTGTATTTAGTGATGGAGCGCTATACAAGCATGGCAATGTAGGCCAGGGAATCTACATCGATCCTGAAAGAGATTTTGTGGGGGTTTATTTTTCGACCAACGGCTACATCCCCCCATATGGTGAAGATAAAATGATGGGCTATTTAAGGAGGTCTGCAAAATATCTTGCTGGGCAATAAAACTCAATGACGTCGATGAAAAATTATTCACGTTTACTCAAAGTGCTTTTAATTTTCTTGGTTCCTGTATCAGGTTTCACTCAGGTAATCACAGTTCAAGATTCTTCGAAGAATCAATTTGTGATACCCGAATCGGATCTTAAGGAAGATATATTGAAAACTGCTGCCGAGGATTTAACCAGTGATCAGTTCGTAGGATCCTGGCCGATGTTTGGAACAGACCTGAGAATGAAAATCGGTGGCTATCTAAAAGCTGACCTGTTATATGATTTTGATGGAACTACTGATAAAAGCCAGTTTTTGATGTCAACGATTCCTGTGGAGGGACAGGACGCCTATGGGAATGAGGGCTATGTGTATTTTTTGGCAAAAGAGACTCGGGTCAATATTGATATTAGGCGTTTTTCAGACAATAAAATACCCTTGAAGCTCTTTGTCGAAGGCGATTTTTTCTCCACTACAAATCAATTTAGACTAAGGCATGCCTATATCACTGCCGGTGACTTTATCATCGGACAAACATGGACAACCTTGTCATTTCTAGAGTCTATGGCGTTCATGATAGACTTTGCTGCTGGAGATGCGCTGTTCGGAGGTCGATCTGTTCAAATCAGGTATCAAAAGCAAGTGAGTGAGAAGGTGAAAATAGCTGCGGGATTGGAATACTTAGGTGCTTTGGGAATAGAGAATTCCAATGGATTTGATGGACAGGCAAACCTGAGACTTCCACTAATAGCACTTAGAATTGATTACCGGTGGAAGACTGGAGTCTTGTTTTTGGGCTCAAGCCTGGCAGAACTGCGATGGGATGGAGGATCAACTGGGCCCGAGGATCAAGTGCTGCAATTTGATGCAGTAATCGCTGGAAGGCAGTATATCGGAAAGAATAACTATTTCACTTACAATATCAGTCTCGGGAATGCGAGTGGAGAGAATATCATTGCATTTGCAGGAAGTAGTGCCAATGCGGTATTGAATAAGGAAGGAAAACTGGATCCTATCCCTGCCAAATCCATCATGTTTGGATTTATGCACAGATGGGTGGAAGGTTTGGAGTCCAATTTCAATTATGCCTATGGCTGGTTGGATGCACCTGAATCAAGAGCTCCATTTGCATTGAAAAGAGGAGGAGTAGGTCATCTGAATCTAATCAAACATTTTGATCAAAATTTCTCAATCGGTGGAGAATATATGTGGGGCGCCCAGCGGACTTCCAATGATGCTTTCGGTAATGCAAAGCGATTTCAATTAATGGCCAAATTCGAGTTTTAACCTAGAAAAAACAGAAATCTTACTTAAATATTAAAGTTATGAAAATCAGACATTTACTGATTTACAGTGTGATCCTATTGCTTGTAAATCCCGTTTTCGCTCAAGAAGAAAAGAGTTCAGAACAATTGGCCAAAGAATTGGCTAACCCGAATGCTACGGTGGGACAAATGTTGTTTCCCATTGACTATGTGAGATACAATGGCTCCCTCAATGATGCCAATCAAGGAGGCTTGGTGATGAGCTTTCAACCATCACTTCCTATTCCTCTTTCCGAAGGGCTAAATCTCTATGTCCGACCATTGATTCCTATTTACATTTCACAGCCTGTTTTGGGTGATGCGGGATTTGAGAAAAAAGGAGCATTAGGGAATATCAGTGCTGATATTGCAGTCGGTAAAAGTTGGCCTTCTAAATGGGTAACATTGGTAGGGGTTTTTGGAGGATTTCCAACCGCTTCCAATGATGCGCTGAAAGCCAAGCAAGTAACTTTAGGTCCAGAGTTTTTGGTAGCAAAATTGACCAATTTTGGAGTGTTGGGCCTGATGGTTAGCCAAGCCTGGGGAGTAGGAGACCCCACGGATCCAGATGCAGGAACTTCAACAATTTTATCAGATGACTATTGGCTTACTGCTGAAGGAGCAAAAAGTGCCAAAGTCACAGCAGGGCAGTATTTTTACACCATCAACTTGACCAAAGGATGGCAAATTACTGCTTCTCCAACATATTCTTATAATCATAATGGCACCAAGGGCAACAAATTTACATTTCCCATAGGAACAGGAGCCCAGAAAGTATTGCTGGCTGGAAAGATGCCTATTCGAGTTGGCTTCCAATACTGGTATTATATTTCTTCACCTGAAGCTTTTGGACCACAACATCAATTCAGATTCACTTTTGCTCCAGTTGTTCCATTGCCTTGGTAATGGATAAATTAGTTTGTAAAATATTTTTTCATTTGATCCTGAATATATAATAGTTAGCTCTCGAATAAGCGGGGGTTAACTATTTCTATAAAATTCATAAGATTTACGTTGTGTTGATTTCAGTTTTTTAAGAATAAAATCTATTTTCTGAAACCTAGAATTTCCATTTGGTGCGGAGTTTTATTTTTAAGACCTTGGGTCCAAAACCGAACCATTTTTGGAGGAACAAGAAATAATAGCAGGGCTAAGGTCCAGAGATCGAGCAACTACCGAATACCTTTATGAAAAGTATTCGAGAGCCCTATTTGCTGTTATTTCGAGAATTATCTCAGATCAGACGATTGCAGAGGAAGTATTTCACGATTCATTTATCAAAATCACCCGAAAAATAGACTTATACGATGAGTCAAAGGGAAGATTGTATACCTGGATGGCTAATATTTGTAGGAATAAAGCCATCGATAAATTGCGTTCGAAAGAAATTTCTCAAACTACTAAGACCAATACGATAGATGACTTCGTATTTGGTTTAGAAAGTCAATCAGAGACAAAAGATCATGTGGACGGGATTGGAGTCAGAGAGCTCATGGATCAGCTCAATACGGACCAAAAATTTATCATCGAGTATATTTACTTTCAAGGATATACACACTCGGAAATTTCCGAGGAATTTGACATTCCTTTGGGTACAGTCAAATCAAGAGTAAGGGCAGCATTGCAAGTATTAAAAAAGAATTCAAGTAGAATCTAGCGTGGACATCCAACAATATATCGAATCAGGCAAACTGGAGCTTTTCCTACTGGGAGAGTTGACCGAGCGTGAGCGCGAGGAAGTCATTGCTATGGCCCAAGCTCACCCCGAGATTCAGGCCGAATTGGATGCGCTTGAGGAGGGGATGTTTGCTTTTGATGATATGACCGGCAAAGAGCCTTCTTCTCAGGTGAAGGATAAATTATTTGCTGCTTTGGAGAAAGACTTCCAAGAGGACACATCTGGATCAATAGCATCTAACAAAACCGAACCGGTCAAAGAAGCCAAAGTGGTAAAAGCTTCCACATGGAGACCATTTGCCATTGCAGCCTCATTGGTGGCAATTCTGGCCTCGAGTGCTGCTATTTATTACGCACAGAAGTTCTACGAGACCGATGAGAAATTCACCGCACTGGTTTTAGATCAGCAAGTGATGGCTGATAATTTGAATAAGGCCAATTTGGAATTCGAGGAAACTGAATCCCGTTTGGATCGGATTGTTGCTGGTGACTTCATGCGAGTAGAAATGAAGGGGGAAGCACTTCCGATGCAAAAAGATGCCAAAGTAGATGTATTCTGGGATCAAAATGCCCAAGAGGTGTTTGTAGCTGTCAATAACCTAAACTCCCTTTCTGACGAATTTGATTATCAGTTATGGGCTATCGGTGAAGATGGTCCAATAGGCATCGGATTGGTCAATCCGGGCGAGAAATTCACCTTACAGCAAATGAATGCAGTGGCTGCTGCAGGGGCGTTTGCCATTACCATAGAGCCAAAGGGTGGTTCTGAATCTCCGACACTCGAGAAACTGGTTGTCCTGGGAGAGGTCGCTTAATTTTCAATGTATTTCCTGTTTTTTTAAAGACGCTGTGGGTCTATTTCCTGCTTTGTCCGATTTTTTATTGCCTATTTTCTCTGAATTAAACAATTCTTTCAATTTCTTGCTAACCAGTTTTTTAGGCTGTGATCAGTGATGGTCTTCAGGGAATAGATTGCAATTTTTCCACTCTTTTTTAAAAAAAATCAAAACCCGGCAATCCAATCGGTGAACCGACCTCGTAATTCTTTTCAAATCACGTGAATTGCCAAAATTTTTTCCATGGAAACCAAAAAGAGTTTTAACCTTAAAAACAATCCAAAATGAAAAAGGAACTTTTCAAACCACAAGGTTTGATTCAACATACAGACAGGAGGGCTTTTCTCAAAATGGGGACCTTATCTGTAGCCGGAGCAGGACTTCTGCTAATGGGCTGTAAGGATGACGAAGACGTAATGCCTCCTGTTTCTGGTGGTGTGAGTTTAGGATCCGGAGATGTGGGCATCTTGAATTATGCCTATGCTTTAGAGCAGCTGGAAGCTGCATTTTATGCTCAGGTGATGATGGGTAGCTATTTTGCCAATGCTTCTGCGGAAGAAAAAACGATCATGGGTGATTTGGAAAAGCATGAACGTGCTCACCGTGAGTTTTTCAAAGCGGCTTTAGGGGCCAATGCGATTGCAGATTTGGAAGTGGATTTCAGCTCGATTGATTTTAGCAGCCGAAATTCAGTACTGGGTGCAGCAAAAACATTTGAAGATCTGGGAGTTGCCGCATACAATGGTGCAGGACAGTTTCTGGAAAGTGGCGATCTGTTGCTGATAGCGGGAAAGATTGTTTCGGTTGAAGCCAGACATGCAGCTGCTATCCGAGATTTGATCAATCCCAATTCGGCTGATTTTGCAGGCGATGATGTCATCGATGCCAATGGCTTGGAGCGGACATTGAATTTCCAAGAGGTTTTGACTGCGGCCAGTGCTTATGTCAAAACTGAAATTGACTTCAGCCAACTTCCAAGTTAATCTCCAACTCTAAACTGAAAATTATGAACTTGTTAAAACTATTGGACAGTATGTGTCCTGATACCACAAATTCTGAGGAAAAAGACCGTTTCTATAGCAGGAGGGAGGCTTTTCGTCAATTTGGAGACATGAGTAAAAAGATGGCTCTAGCTGCTGTGCCGGTTTCTTTACTCAGTGCTTTACCTAATGTGGCCAAAGCAGATACCGATTCTTTGATTGGTGTTTTAAACTATGCCTTGACATTGGAGCATTTGGAATACAACTATTACCAAATGGGATTGGATTCTGGGGTGATTGATGCCGCCGAGCGTCCCATTTTTCAAAAAATTAGAGATCATGAATTGGCCCATGTCAATTTCCTGACCGAAGTGATTTCCAATGTTCTGATGGGAACACCCGTTGCAGAACCTTCATTTGATTTTACTGCTGGGGGAAATTTCATGCCTTTTGATGATTATCCGACATTCCTTGCTTTAGCTCAGGCTTTTGAGGACACCGGAGTTCGGGCATACAAAGGTCAGGCAGGCAATGTGATGGAGAGTGATGTGGTCTTGACGGCTGCTTTATCCATCCATTCTGTGGAGGCTAGACACGCCTCCATGGTCAGAAGATTGCGAACCAAAAAGGGTCAGGACATGACCAAAGGCTGGATTACTGGCAATGATTACGGAACCTTGCCTGCGGCTGCAGCGGGTATTTATGCAGGAGAGGAAAATGTAAGTCATGCTGGCGTGAACGTTGTAAATCTAACCGGAATCGATCAGGATGCTGTTTCTGAAGGTTGGGATGAACCGCTAACCATGGAACAAACTCTGGGGATTGCCAGTCTGTTTTTGAGTTCTTAATAGAATTTTTTGGTAAACTGGGTTATACCATCTTAGAAAGGAGATGGGTTTTGCAAAAGCCTGTAAGGATTCCCTTACAGGTTTTTTTGTGGGCTTAATTTGGAATTTAATCCAGTTTTTAACTGTGATTTTCTCTCAAGGACTGCATAAACTGTAAAGGGGACTTACCATATTTCTTTTTGAAAATCTTAGAAAAATTGGAGCTGCTCTGCATGCCGATTCTTTCAACGACTTTATTCAAAGCAATATCCTCATGAGTCATGATTTCAATTGCCTTTTTCAATCTGATGGTTCTGACAAAATCTGCCACAGATTGGTCCGTGATGCTCTTGATCTTTTGATAAAGTTTGGTTCGACTCGTGTGCATGTGTTTGCATAGGAAATCTACATCCAATTCCGTGTTTTCAATATTTTCCTCAATCAGATCCAAAAGTTTTTGAATGAAGAGTTTATCTTTCTCAGAATGAACCAGTTGGGTGGCTTCCGCATAGTCATCATTTCTGAATTTCAGCTTCAATTTTTCAATTTGTTCAAATATGTTTTGAACCGTGAGGGAAAGTAAATTGACGCTCAGGGGTTTGGAGAAATAATAGTCGGCTCCTGATTCCATTCCTTCGATCTTGGAAGCGATTGCATCTTTGGCTGATAAGATGATAAAGGGGATGTGGCTGGTTTCAAAACTCTCTTTCAGTACTTTGCAGAGTTCAATTCCATTCATTCCTGGCATCATGACATCACTGATGATCAAATCGGGGACTTTCTCTTTGGCCAATTCCAAAGCTATTTCCCCATTTTCGGCCTGGTAGACAGTATATGTTTTATCAAATGTTTGTTTCAGAAATGTCCGCAGCTCCTCATTGTCTTCCACAATCAAAATACTTCTGTCGCTTGGGCTGGAATCTTCGGTTTCCTGTTGAATTCTTTCGGTATAAAACATCTCCTCATATTTGTCCACAGCTTCCAATCGAACTTCCTGAACGGCCTTATTATTGGCCTTTTCTGAAGCAGAGTAATCTTCAGCACCACAAGGAATTCCAATGATAATCTCTGTTCCTTCTTGTCTTTCACTGTAGACATAGATATCTCCTTTATGCACCTGAGTCAGGCTTTTGACCAGCGCCAAACCTATTCCTGAACCCAAATGGTCTGAGCTGACTCTGTAGAAGCGATCAAAAATATGGGTGATTGTTTCTTTTGATATTCCTATGCCTGAGTCATAGACCCTAAAATAGAGGTAGTTTTTTGCCCGATAGGATTCATTGATCAGATTGAAACCAGAGGAAAATGCCGGTGTGTAATTTTCAAAATCATCAAAGATTTCGAACGCAACTTTTCCTCCCGTTCCTGTGTATTTGAATGAATTATTTAAAAGGTTGAGAAGGACTTTTTCAATAATTGGAAGATCAAAATATCCCTGTTGAGTATGATTGGTTCTATTTATGAACTGAAAATCAATCTCTTTTTTGTACGCAATAGGTTTGAATTCCTTCGAGAGATCAAGACAGAACTTTTCTATATCCAATTTTTCTACCTGCAATTTGATCATGTTTTCGGAGACCTTTCTGAAATTCATCAGTTCACTGATGAGGTTAAAAAGCCTTTTGGAGTTTCGAAGCATCACCTGGTAAGAGTAATCGATGGCCTTGTTTCGGTTTTGCTTCATCAAATTCTCCAATGGACCGATGATCAAGGTGAGGGGAGTGCGGAACTCATGGGAGATATTGGTAAAAAAGGTCAGCTGCTGTTGATAGAGTTCTTCCCGGCGGGAAAATAATTCCTCCTTTTTCTTTTCACTGATCGCTCTGATTTCCATTTCTCTTTTCAGCCTATACCATCTGGCCTGATAGAGATATATACCGACAACGATTGAAATAATAATCAACAAATAGATGAAATTGGCAAGTTTGGAATTCCACCAAGGAGGGGTAACCACAATCTCTAACTCTGTGGAGGCGTCGCTCCAAATCCCATCATTATTGCTGGCCTGAACGATCAAATTGTAGCTTCCGTAATCCAAATTATTATAAGAAGCGGAAGGTCTTCTTCCATCGGTGTAATTCCATCCCTGATCAAATCCTTCCAGTCTATACCGGTATTGGGACTTTAAAGGATTTGCATAATGCATGGCTGAAAATGAGATGACAAAATTATTCTGCAGGTAATTGAGCGTCAGATTTTCGTCATATCCAATGGCATATTTGATATTGTTTTGTAATGAATCTTCACTTGAAAAGGATGGCCTTTTATTGTTGATTAAGATATCTGTCAGAACAGGCTTTGCCTGGATTGTATTTGTTTTGATTTGTTCTGGATAAAAGTAATTCAGCCCATTGGTACCACCGAAGTATAATTTGCCATCGGCCCCTTTGTGGGAAACTGCAACTTTGAAGCTATTGCCCTGTAAACCATCGTCCTTGTTGAATCTAATTACTTCTGAGGTTTTTGGGTTTATTCTTTCCAGACCGTTTCCTCCAAGCCAAACATTTCCATTATCATCTATTTCTACACTTTCGACATCATTAAAGTCTCCGCTTTGATCCTTGAAATTTCGGAATGAAAATTTATTGGTTTCGGGCTCGAGTTTAAATTGATTTACACCTCCTCCAATGGTTCCTATCCAATAAGTACTGTCATTCTGCTGGCTTATGGCGGTCACATAATCCGAATTCAAGGCACCTTTGGCATCTGAAGCTGTGTAATTGAAGGTCTTTGTGATGTTTCCTTTTTCATCAATTAAAATCCTTTTTAAACCGTGCCGACCTGAAACAAGTAGCTGGGGCTTTTTTGGGTCTGGATAGATGAAATAACCTTCCTCATAGATCTTGATTTGGAATTTTCCAGATTCATCCTTCCAGATAGAACCGAAATTTTCAAAGTTGCCAAACCAGATGTTTCCATAAAAATCCCTAGCCAGGGTATAGATTCTATAATCAGGGAATTGATCAAAACCTGAAGGCTTTAGAAGTCCACTTTTATCTGCTTTCAGGATTTCAATTCCTTTCACACTGCCTATCCAAAGGTTTTTATCATCATCTAATGCCAGTGAAGAAATTTCGTCTGTCTTTAATTTTATAGGAGAGCTTGTTGTGTTGAAATAGGTGAATTGCTTAGTCTTTAGGTTGTATAAATTCAGACCTTTGGCATTGGTGGCTATCCATAGGTCATCTCCATTTTCCAGAATCGCTTTGACATTATTCCCATTTAATGAGTTTTCCAGGCCAGGAATGTCTCTCATGGTATAAAACTGCTTTTGATTCAGGTCACAGTAATTGAGTCCTCCATTGGAAGTGCCAACCCATAGGCAATCCGAGCGGTCAATATAGGAGCTCATTGCCACATTGGTGTTGAGACTTTGTGGAGTGCTTTGAGTGTCAATTTTCTGAATGAAGTTTAGCTGAGAATCAAGGCGTATCATTCCATTTCGTGAATTGATCCACAAATCGCCATTGGAAGCCACAGAAAAGACTTGAATAGATTCAGCTTCTTCAAGGGTTACCTTTTTTTCGATAATATACTCGGAGGATTCACCATTCGAAGTACCTTTATTGGTGAGAAAAAGTGTTTTGCCTGCAGAGAGAATCATTCGGTTTTCTTTGTCAAAAAACACTTTATGCAGGACAGATTCATCCAAGCCAGATACTGTCAATTGGCTAATCTGATTTCCATTTTCTAATCTCCAAAGTCCTTGATTTCCGGCAAAATGCAAGACCCCATTGCGATCTGGTTGGATATCATAAAATTGGATCCCTTCTGGAAGAGGAATCTCCTGTTCCTCCAGCTGATTCCCAGAGATCTTATAAATCTTGAAAGTGAATCCTAGTCTTCCATAAATCAAATCACCTTCCGGTTTATAGATATTACTTAAGACAGGGCTGGATTGACTTCCCAAAAGGACATAATCCATGAATCTCTCGGTCTTGGGGTCAAACCGGTGAAGCCCGCCTTCTGTGGAAAGCCATAAATCCCCCTTTTCATCAGGGTAAATATTCATGATCCGATTTCTAAAAGCATTTTGGATCGGATCATTTGAATTATAGAATTTGCGGAGGTTATAGCCATCAAATCTATCCAATCCAAAGTTGGTTGCGATCCAAATGAAACCCATATCATCCTGCACAATATCATTGACATCTGTATGGGACAATCCCTCATCCATGGTCAGATAATTGAACTTGAAAGGGAAAGCTTGTCCAATTACTGAACTAGTCGAGAAGACATAGGCTACAATAAGGAAAGTCAGCATAAAGCCTTTTTTCAATATTCTAGGGGAAAGAAAGAAATCTAAGGAATGGATGATTCTCACAAGAAAGCTTCTGGGTGTATTATTAATTTCTATCGAGAAAGATAGCAATTGCACGATTGTACAAAAAAAATGAATGTATTGAAAAGCCGAACCAAGGGTCTATTTGGTCAAAAGGGCCATTTTCCTGTTGAAATGTACAAACGGAATAAAAATATGAACAAATGCACAGCCATACAGGACGGTAAATATCTGTACTTGTGCATAGATAGATTATGAGGTGACTTGGTTAATCCTAAGCAACTTAAAGGTGGGGATCTAAAAATGGATCCTCACTTTACCTAAAAAGCTGATTTTTCAGGAATCCCCATTCAAAGAATATCTGTGGATTTTAAGCCTTTTGAAAACCTAAATTCAGATTCATCTTTTCCTTTTAGAAGGAGTTGGCCAGATGATTCCAATAGATGCAAGGTGGAATTCAAAAGCCAAAAGTTTGAAACAATAAACCAACAAAATGCTAAAGATTAACTCAATTATTTTCCTTTCTGTACTCGTAGTTTTTTCATTCTTAGGGGATCACAATTCTGAAAAAGTGGATGAGGTTTTGACTCGAACTTCGGAGGAAGTCAAATCAAATGAGAATTTAAAAAACAAAGCCTATTGGGAAAATCTGGCTGATGAAATGAGCCGTTCTTTGATCAAGCATTATTGGGGAGCCAATTTCAAAGGCTATGAGGATCGCTATTATTTTAACTATGGCAGTGATATGTCCAATATGACGACTAATCATTATTGGCCTCAAGCCCATGCGATGGATGTGCTCGTGGATTCCTATCAAAGGTCTGAAAACCAGTTTTACCTTGATTACTACCCACTTTGGTGGGAGGGAGCTCCCAAGTTCAATTTCTCTGGTAGACCAGAAGATGCCTGGTGGAATGTATTTGTGGATGATATGGAGTGGATTACACTTGCCCAAATCAGAATGTATCAATCTACGAGCAATGAAAAATATATTCTAAAGGCCATTCAGATGTATAATGATTGGATTTGGCCTGCTTGGGGACCGGAGGATGAAGCACCTTGGTATGGAGGAATCACTTGGAAGACCGATGTGGAGAAAACAAAAAATGCCTGTTCCAACGGACCTGCAGCCCTAGTCGCTGCGAGAATATATCAGATGTATGATCAGCTAGAAAATCCCGGATCAAAGCCAAAAGAGGCTTATTTTGAAGAAGCTGTTAAGATTTTTTCCTGGCTGAAAAGCAATCTATATGATGCTGAAAGCGGAAAAGTCTTTGACAATATGAATAGAGAAGGGAAGGTAAGCCCTTCCATTTATACCTACAATCAAGGCACATTTATAGGGGCTGCACATGATTTGTATCGAATTACCGGTGACAAGCAATACCTCAAAGATGCAGTAAAAGCTTCCAATTATGTGATTGACCATATATCCAATAACAATGGGCTGCTTTCCAATTCTACTTCAGGAGATGGTGGACTATTCAATGGTATTTTCTTCAGGTACTTCGTCCAGCTGGTAAATGATCCGGATTTGGATCCCCAAACTCACAAAAATTTCCACGATTACATTACCAATGCCGCTACGGTCATGGTTGAAAATGGCCTGAACAAAAATACAATGCTATTTGGGGGTGATTGGTGGAATGCTCCTGCAGATAATGACCCTGTAGCTTTGACCCCGATGCTATCGGGATGCATGCTAGCGGAGGCGATGTGTGTATTGAAACCATTAACAAATTAACAAGACCCAAACCTAAATCTATTTAAGGCTATCCTTTTGATTCTTGAGACTCCATTAAAAGAGTGTTTGCAATCAACTCAAGAAGACTTTTGGATAGTCTTATTTAGATAACATTAAACCCAAACCTATTCAATTTACTATGAGTGCTAAATTCTTTAAAATTCCATTTGAGCCACTAAAATCCTTCAATTTTAGAGTTGAAAATCCTCGAGAATTAAACGAGTCTCTTCACTTTCATCCTGAGTTAGAACTTCGATACATCGTGTCGGGAAAAGGGATTCAATACATCGGTGATGAGGTGAGTTCATTTGCAGAAGGAGACCTTTTTTTATTGGGAGAAAATCTTCCACATGCCTGGCGTTTTGATTTGGGAAATGCTCAAAAAGAGAATAGCGGCCAAATAGAATCCCAGGTAATTGAATTTTCAACACAATTCAGCACTCAGTTTTCTAAGTTTCCTGAAGCCCATACACTAAAAACCTTGTTTGAAAAGGCAAAGCAGGGCTTAATTATCAAGGGAGATTCAAAACTTAAACTCATTGAATTATTTCAAAAATTCAAGTCAAAGGGTAGTTCGAAAAACTTAGCTCTATTACTAGAATTGGTGAGTGTTTTGTCTGAGACCCATGAATATTCCATTATTTCTCCTGGATATGTGGATGGCGAGATGGCTCAGCTTCCGGAGCTTTATAGGTTTGAGAAGGTGTTTTTATACATCAAGGAAAACTATAAAGACGAAATAAAATTGGATGAAGTAGCTGCTCTTGCCAATCTAAGTCCGACCTCTTTTTGCCGATATTTTAAATCCATTACGAATCAGACTTTAATCGAGTATGTCACTCAGATTCGAATCTCGAAAGCTTGCAGCAAGTTGATTGAGAAAAATGATTCGATTTTAGCCGTTTCCTATGAATGCGGCTTCAACACACTTTCGAATTTTAATCGACAGTTCCGCAGGATTACTGGAATGACTCCTAATGATTACAAGAAGTCTTATTTCAACTTTTCAAAAAACAATCAAGCCCTGGGTTACTCCAATTAATCTTGCACTAAACTTTAGCTTATAAACCAATTATTTTCATTCTCATCTGGGTTTTACCGTCTTTTTTAAAAGGTGGAAGATTGAAAAGCCTGCAAGGATATTCCTGCAGGTTTTTTTAATTAGTTTTGAAAGAGTAGGGAGCTTCGATTCATTTTATTGAAATTTATAGAGTCGAAAGAATCGATAATTTTTAATTAAAATAAGTAGCATAATGGGTAAGCAGCTAGAATCTATAACTCCTGAATTGCAGGCTTTCATAGAAGATCAAAAGATATTTTTTGTTGGTACAGCTGCCGAAGAGGGCAGGGTCAATGTTTCTCCTAAGGGCACAGATTCTTTTCGCGTGATTGGGCCAAATCAAGTCGTTTGGCTGAATCTGACAGGAAGTGGAAATGAAACTGCTGCACATCTATTGCTCAATGATCGCATGACGATTATGTTCTGCAGCTTTGAAGAGAAACCCATCATTCTCCGATTGTATGGTACTGCCCAGATATATCATGAAAGAGATGAGCAATTTCATTCCTATTTGGGGCTTTTTCCAACCAATGTGGGTACTCGTCAAATCATTTCTATGCAAGTGGATTTGGTTCAAACTTCCTGTGGTTTTGCTGTTCCTTTTATGGAGTTTAAATCCGAACGTTCGACTTTGAATACTTGGGCAGAAAAACAAGGAAAAGAACGAATTGAAGCCTATTGGGATAATAAAAACAGGAAAAGCATCGATGGCTTTGAAACTCAGATTTTTGGGGAGGAATAATTGAAAAATCTCTCTTTTGAAAACTGATGCTAGAGTTTAATCTAATAATCCTCCAAGGGTTCGAAACCCTTGGAGGGTTTTTGTTGGCTAATCCTCTGCGGCCTCTGTGGTGAATAACAACAAAAAAAGCCCAGACTTTCGTCTGAGCTTTTTGTACACTCGGAAGGATTCGAACCCTCAACCCTCGGAGCCGAAATCCGATATTCTATCCAGTTGAACTACGAGTGCCTCTATAGCTTTTAGGCTTCAAGTACTGCCTGTACTTTCTCAGCAGCTTCTTTCAAAGTGATCGCGGATGCAACTTTCAATCCTGACTCATCGATGATCTTAGCACCTTGCTCTGCGTTGGTACCTTGTAGTCTTACGATGATAGGAACTCTGATGTCACCGATAGATTTGTAAGCTTCTACCACACCATTTGCGATACGGTCACATCTTACGATACCACCGAATACGTTGATCAAGATAGCTTTTACATTCGGGTCCTGAAGGATGATTCTGAAACCAGCCTCTACAGTAGTAGCATTTGCTCCTCCTCCTACATCTAGGAAGTTAGCAGGCTCACCACCAGAAAGCTTAATCATATCCATGGTAGCCATTGCCAAACCGGCACCGTTTACCATACATCCTACGTTACCGTCTAGTTTCACGTAGTTCAAACCTGATTTACCAGCTTCTACTTCCAAAGGATCCTCTTCAGCCAAATCTCTAAGATCAGCTAGGTCCTTGTGACGATACAAAGCATTGTCATCCAAGTTTACCTTCGCATCTACTGCCAAGATCTTGTCATCGGATGTTTTCAACACAGGGTTGATTTCAAACTGAGAAGAATCAGTTGCTTCGTAAGCTTTGTAAAGAGCTGCGATGAATTTCACCATTTCTTTGAAAGCATTTCCAGTCAATCCCAATTTGAAAGCAACCTTTCTGATTTGGAATCCCTGCAAACCTGCTTTAGGATCGATCCATTCTTTGATGATTTTTTCAGGAGTCTTTTCAGCGACCTCCTCGATATCCATACCACCTTCGGTAGAAGCCATGATCACATTGGATCCAGTAGCTCTGTCCAAAAGGATAGATAGATAATATTCTTTTGGCTCGGAATCGCCAGGATAGTATACGTCCTCAGCTACCAATACCTTATTTACTTTTTTACCTTCTGGTCCTGTCTGGTGAGTAACCAAAGTACCACCCAAAATATTCTTTGCCTTCTCGGAAACCTCTTCCAATTTTTTAGCAAGAACTACACCGTTGGAACCAGTTTCTTGGATCTTACCTTTTCCTCGGCCACCAGCGTGGATTTGAGCTTTGATCACATACCAGGAAGTTCCGGTCTGAGCGTTTAGTTTAACTGCTGCTTCGTTTGCGGCCTCAGGAGTGTCTGCTACAATGCCTTCCTGAATTCTAACGCCGTAACCTTTTAGTACCTCTTTAGCCTGATATTCGTGAATGTTCATCCTCTGAAAATTTTTGGGCGAAGTTAAGCCCTAGCCGTGGATAAATCAACCCAAGATTTTGCCTTTTTTCGCAAATAAACCCATTAATTGCCTCTTCAAATTCTCTGAGGCCAAGGATTTGTTCTAATTTTAGCCTTACAAAACTAATTAGCATGTTGATAGCCAGTGACATCCATAAATCATATGGGAATCTCCACGTACTCAAAGGGGTAAATCTTGAAATCTCAGCTTCTGAAATAGTTTCCATAGTCGGTTCATCAGGGGCAGGAAAAAGTACCCTTTTGCATATTTTGGGGACTTTGGATCAACCTGATCAAGGAAGCCTGCAGATGGGAGGAAAAGACCTGTTCAACATGAAATCTGAGGAGCTGGCTAAATTTAGAAACGAGCAAATTGGCTTTATTTTTCAGTTCCATAACCTTCTTCCTGAGTTTACAGCCTTGGAAAATATCCAGATCCCTGCATTCATTCAGGGCAAAAGCCCTGCTCAGATTCAAAAGAAGGCCGGAGAGCTGGCAGAATTGCTAGGAATCACTTCACGCTTGGATCATAAACCTTCCAGTCTTTCTGGAGGAGAACAGCAGCGTGTGGCCGTCGCCAGAGCATTGATCAATAGCCCGCAGGTGGTTTTTGCTGATGAACCCAGTGGTAATCTCGATACCCAAAATGCAAGAGCGCTTCATGAATTATTTTTCACGCTTAGAAAAGAATTGGGGCATTCCTTCGTCATCGTCACCCACAACGAGGAATTAGCCGCTATGGCTGATAGAAAAGTGGAGATGAAGGATGGGAATATTTTATAAGAAGAAATACGCTTCGCGAAATTCAATTGAAATAGTCTATATTTTTTGATTAGACTTCAATTAATTATAACCCAAATCCCCCTTGGCAAGGGGGTAGGGGGATTGAAGTATTTGGAAATACGCTTCGCGAAATACAGTTTAAAATAGGCCTTCGGCGAAATACTATATAAAAGAGATAGGGCTTCAGCGAAATAAGCTCTTTCGTCGCTAGAAATATGCCTTCATCGTAATATTATAGAACCAGAATTTCAAATTTGAATACTCCTTTGATTTGAAAAAGATCTGTGTTTATCTGTGACTTTTTCTGTGTTCATCTGTGGGAAATTCTATTTTTAAGATGGATTGAAATCTATTTTTCACTTTTAAGTTGAATTCATTTGATCATTATAGTTTAGAATTCTTCCTAAAAACTTGAAGAATGGTAAATTTGAGTGGGTTTTGTGAACTCATTACCGTGAAATTTCCTTTGCTTAGCATCATCCCTTAAAACACCGGCTTTTGAAGATTTCGAGCGTACAATCCATGCTGTTAGCAGGAATATTTTTTGCCTTGATGAATGTCTCTGTAAAATTCATTCCTCACATTCCAGCCATTGAGATCATCCTTTTCCGGTCTTTATTTAGTTTGATTTTCAGCTATGCTATCCTTAAGCAGCAAAAAGTCCCTGTTTTTGGGAATAACAAAAAGTTGTTGGTTTTGAGAGGAGTCGTAGGGTCTGTTGGATTGATTACCTTCTTCTATACCCTTCAGAAAATCCCATTGGCTTCCGCCGTGACCATCCAGTATCTGTCTCCGATTTTCACCACGATTTTGGGGATATTTCTAGTCAAAGAAAGAGTCAAACCCATTCAGTTTCTCTTTTTCGCGATCTCATTTGCAGGAGTGTTAGTGGTGCAGGGATTTGACTCAAGAGTCAATCTGTTCTATGCAGCAATAGGG
Organism: Algoriphagus zhangzhouensis; assembly: GCF_900148515.1. Classification (GTDB taxonomy): domain Bacteria; phylum Bacteroidota; class Bacteroidia; order Cytophagales; family Cyclobacteriaceae; genus Algoriphagus; species Algoriphagus zhangzhouensis. Next base: position 183,879 of record NZ_FRXN01000001.1, read on the forward strand.
GTGACTTCTGCCATATTTTCAGGATTGGCCTACAATGTTATTCGAAAGCTGAAAAACACCGAGCATCCTTTAGTAATCATATTCTATTTCCCATTGGTGACTTTGCCTATTGCAACAGTAGTCAGTTACTTTACTTGGGTTCAGCCAGTAGGTTGGGATTGGGCGATCTTATTGTGGATTGGGATCTGTACCCAGACTGCCCAATATTTTATGACTGTTGCCTATCAAAATGCTAATGTCGCCAAGGTATCCAGCATGACCTATTTGGGTTTATTATATGCCCTTTTCTTTGGGTTCCTGCTGTTTGGGGAAACCTTTGGGACCATGTCTTATGTGGGAATGGGATTGGTTTTGCTGGGGATTTTGTTGAATTTAAGGGTTAAATAAAGCTTTTATTGCCGAAATAATTTTATGAAGATTACCAAAGATCTTTACCACGGAAGTTTAGCCTTACTGACTGATTTTTATCAATTGACAATGGCCTATGCCTATTGGAAATCTGATAAAGGGGAGCAGGAGGCTGTATTTAACCTGTTTTTTAGAAAGCATCCATTTCAGGGCGGATTTACTTTGGCCGCAGGACTGGATTATGTGATTGACTATTGCAGGAATTTCAGATTTGGAAAAGAGGACCTAGAATACCTTTCCAAAATGAAAGCTCCTGATGGTTCTCCACAGTTTGAAAAGGGTTTTATTGACTATTTGAGCAAACTCAAATTTACCTGCGATATCGATGCGGTTGAGGAGGGAACAGTGGTGTTTCCCAATGCTCCTATGATCCGCGTGAGAGGACCATTGATCCAATGTCAGCTTTTAGAAACGCCACTTCTCAATCTTTTCAATTTCCAGACACTGATTGCTACCAAAGCAGCTAGAATCAATCTGGCAGCGAAAGGTGAGCCTGTTTTGGAATTTGGTCTAAGAAGAGCACAAGGAATCGATGGGGCTTTGGCGGCAAGTCGAGCAGCTTATATTGGTGGATGTACTTCTACAAGTAATGTGATGGCAGGAAAGCTATTTGGAATTCCTGTTTCAGGAACTCATGCCCACAGCTGGATTATGTCCTTCGAAAGTGAATTGGAGGCTTTTGAAGCCTATGCTGATGCTTTTCCAGACCAATGTGTTTTCCTCGTAGATACCTACGATACAATCAATGGAGTCAAGAATGCCATTAAGGTAGGAGAGATCCTCAGGAGCAAAGGCAAAGAAATGATCGGTATTCGCATCGATAGCGGAGACTTGGCTTACTATTCCAACAAAGCCCGAGAGATGTTGGATGAGGCTGGTTTTCCGGAAGCTAAAATTGTTGCTTCCAATGATCTGGACGAAAATATTATTCATTCTTTAAAAGGTCAGGAGGCATCTGTAAATGTTTGGGGAGTGGGGACCAAGCTGGTTACGGCATATGACCAACCAGCTTTAGGAGCAGTTTATAAGCTGTCTGCAGTAAAGGAGGAAAGTGGTGAATGGGTTCCTAAGATCAAGATTTCCCAACAATCACTGAAAATCAATATTCCAGGAATTCACAATGTGAAGCGCTACTATTCCAATGGAAAAGCAGTTGCGGATATGATTTACCTGGAGGATCAGGAAATCAACCCGAGAGGGACGGTTATTATTGATCCTACCGATGCAACTCGTAGAAAGCGAATTATGCCTGCTTTTTATAAGGAGGAGGAACTTTTGAAGCCAATATTCAAAAATGGGAAACTAGTCTATAAAAGTCCAAAAATTAAAGACATCCGAGAAAGAGCCCAGAATCAGTTGGCCTCTTTTGATAAAACCCATAAGAGAATTGTGAATCCTCACCTATATCCAGTGGGATTGGAAGAAAATCTACACCATATGCGGATGAACTTGGTGTTGAAAGCAAAACAAATGGAAAATGGAGAAGCTTAATCAATCCAAAGCACTGATCATCGTAGATGTGCAATATGACTTTTTGCCTGGCGGTTCATTGGCTGTCAATGATGGAGATCTGATTATTCCTGTGATCAATGAGCTTCAGGAAAAGTTTGAATTTATTGTAGCGACGCAGGATTGGCATCCAGCGGATCATCAGAGCTTTGCCTCCAACCATCTGGGTAAAAGGCCTGGAAATATGATCGATTTGCACGGTCTTGATCAAATCTTATGGCCTGATCACTGTGTTCAGTACACCAAAGGAGCTCAATTTTCCGCTGATCTTAATCAGAGTAACTGGGAGTCTATTTTCCAAAAAGGCACCAATCCCGAGGTGGATTCATATTCTGGGTTTTTTGACAATGCGAGAAGGGGAGATACCGGTTTGGGTGATTTCCTTAAAGAAAAAGGTGTTGAGACTATTTATATTTGCGGGCTGGCTTTGGACTATTGTGTGAAATTCACAGCCATGGATGGAAAGAGTTTAGGCTTTGATACATATTTGGTCACTGATGCGACCAAAGCAGTGAATTTGGCTCCAGAGGACGGAGATTTAGCTTTAAAAGAAATGGAAGAGGCTGGAATTCATTTGATCACATCCAGCGAAATAGAATAAATCATGTTTGAATTCGATCCAGAGAAACATTACCCGCAGGAGACAGAAAGTCGAGTTGTGATCCGATTTCAGGACTGTGATCCTTTGCGTCACCTGAATAATGCCAAGTACTTTGACTATTTCTTCAATGCAAGAGAGGATCAGGTTCCCAAGCTTTATGGATTGGAAATGATAGATCTGATTAGGAAATACAATGCCGCATGGGTGATTTACAATCACAACATCAGCTATGTCAAGCCGGCCATGGTCGGAGAGTGGGTGAGGATTATGAGCCGGGTGATCTGGCACAATCACAATACTATCGTGGTGGAATATTACATGACTGATGATTCGAAGACCCAGCTGAAAACGGTGCTATGGTCTACCATGCGCTATGTGACATTGGCAGAAGGAAAATCAACAGATCATAGTGGGGCAGTTTTAGACTTCTTGAAAGCGACTTCCGGTGATATTGATGTCTCAGATATGGATATTAAGGACCGCGTAAAGCAACTTGCAAAGGAACTGAAGAAGTAGATTGTCCGAAAAAATGAATCCCAACGAACAAAGCTTGTACGGTATCGTACAGGCTTTTTCTTTGGAATCAGAATGAAAAATTTTTTTTGAAGCTTTTTTAAAATTTAATTCTGAAAATTTTTCTTAAAAAGTGTAACCTTTTCAAATGTAGAAAAATGCCCGTTTAGACTGAGATAGGCTGTTTTTTTGGATTTTAAGAATTACGAAATCATATTTTTTTGAGCTTGTTAAAAGAGCATTTTCCCTTAAATTTTCTAAAAATCATCTTTTCAGAAAAAGGAAATGGGATTTAGAAAATTTGGTTTGGTATGCCATTGGAAACAAGGAGAGCATATCTAAACCAACAAAAAATGAAAACTTTATTATCACTAGTAGCAGCTGGACTTTTAGCTAGTACAAGTATAGCAAACGCCAGCAATGAAGATTTGAAAGACGTAGCAACTGTAGTTGCAAAGGATCAAAAAGTAAGCCTTTACTTGAATCAAGAAAGCGGTCCTGTAAAGGTTACCCTTTTGGATGAAAGAGGTAAAGTTTTGGCAAAGTCCAAAATTAAAGACTATGACAAGGATGTTGTTCTTCCTTATAACTTGGAGAATCTACCTGAAGGAAATTACTCTTTGGAGGTAAGTTCAAATGAGGATCAAATGATCTATGATTTCACCACTACCAAATCAGAATTTCAGCCAGTTGCGCCAAAAATGATGGCATATGGCAAAGAGATAGATAATAATTCTCTGAGATTGACTGTAATCGGTCTGCAAGAGCCTGGAGTTGAGGTTACTTTTAGAGAGAAATTCTCCAACGAAGTATTGCTTACTGAAGAAGTGGATCAGCCAGAAGGTTTCACCAAAATCTATAAGTTCAAAAATATTGACACTTCTGATGTAATGGTCGAGATCAAAGACAAAAAGGGAACTGTAAAGTCTCTATTCTTTTAAAAAGATTTAATTGATAAGTCAAAGAGCCATTCCGAAAGGGATGGCTTTTTTTATGGAATTAGTCTTCTAATTTTTGATAGACTAAATAAGGTCCGTCACAGGGAGCCCAGATGATATTCTCCAGAGTTCCTTCTTTGGAAATGTGAAGGTATTCCTTTTCAATATCTCCACTTGAACAATTGTAGGCATATGCATCGCCTCCAGTTTGGCTTAGGACTGCTACTGCCAGATAATTTTCATTGAAATCTTCCGAGATTTCATCGATTTCATAGGTGCCAGTGGCTGATGCTTTGTAATCCTCATCCTCTACAGTTTTACTATAAGTTCCATCATTAAAGAAAGTATATACCTCTTTTCGCTTTAAATCATCTCCTTCGAGCACAATATTGATCATAGAGCCCATGCTCTTGACTAGCTTCCATTCTCCTTCTAGAAAGGATCTATTAGGGTCAATAATCAGCTCAGGTTCATTTTGGACCAGCCCACAAGCACTAAGTTGAAACAGAATAAATAAAGGAAGTAGAGAAAGCCTTTTCATAACGATTTTGAAGTTTTATTTCAGACGATATTTGAAAAGAATCTGCGATAAGCTTTCTGATGGATATTTTCGGCTCGGCTAAGACTAGTGCGGGTTTTGAGCAAGCGCTGAAGTCGCGTGAGACGGATTTTTATTAGGATTTGTAATTTACTTCATCTATTTAAATAGGTTAGGTAATTGATATATGAAGTTTTTAATATTCATCTTCCATTGTTTTGTCCAACCAATCAATAAAATTTTCCCAATTATTATTTGAGCCAGATTCTATTTCGTTGGTGTTATGGTTAAAAATCACGATGGGAACTTCGGGATAAGAACTTCGATTGTCAAAACACCAAAAGTCTCCATTGTCTTGTTTGAAAGGTGTTAGATATTGAGGAAATTCTAATTCAGCGTAATCTTTTAAAACTTCTTCCAAATTCATATAAGGGTCAAGTTCATTATTAGCAAAACCAAATCCCTCAAATGCAAAATCTCCAATTGGAACTTCTAAACAGTATTTTAATTGAAAGTCAATAAATGACTTTGGAAATTTGCAATAATATTTTTCAACCAGTTCATTCAAATACGTTTCATTTGGCTGGGGACAGTTTTGCGGAAATGCTGGTTCTCGGTCAGGATATTTTTCTTTTAAATCTTCGAATGTCATTTTTGGTCAAATTGGGAACAACTGATTATTAAAATAAGTGTTTGGAAAATAAACTCCTTCAATTTGAGATAATTATAGAAAGGGTTTAGTCATCTTTCGGATATGATTTCTTCATAAAAACTTGATTTTCAGGCTTCGCAATCGATTGAGTGTTCGGAAATTTTGTGTCTGTGCGGACAAGAGATGTACACAAGCGTACAGGTTAGAACGATCCAATAAAATTGACTTATGTCAAAAATATTTTTTTGAAAATTATTTTTCCTTAACAAACACAATAAGCTGTAACCTTGGCATTTTTCGAAAACCATACAAAAGTGTACGGCACTGTGACAACCGAACGGAAAAGTGTACAGAAGAAATACAGGTTTTGTTAAAAAATGGTCAACTGAACAGAATAATATTTTGTGTAAATCTTAATTTTTCTAAAAATCATCCCATTCGATATAGTGGGTTTTGGCATGCCAAACCTGATTTGGTATGTGGTTGGCATAAGGTAAATCACAACATTGCTAAACCAACAAAACTACACTATGAAAACTTTATTCACTTTCGCACTAGCCGGACTTTTAGCTACAAGCGCTCTGGCATCTAATGACAACGAAGATTTAATGGCACTTTCTGACGCAAGAGCTAAGTTCAAGAAAGTCAATGTATTATTAAAAGAGGGAGTAGGCAAAGCCAAAGTGGCTATCATGGATGAAAATGGAAAAATCCTTCATCAAAGAAAAGTAAAAGCCACTGACGAAAACGTTTTGGTCCCTTATGATTTGAATAGCCTTCCTTGTGGAGAATATCAAGTGAAAATCACTACTGAAGATGAAGAAGTAACCTATACAGTTGAGACTTTTGACAAAAAGAAAGAGATCAGAGAGTATCCTCTAATGGCTTATGGTAAAATCATCGACGGTGAAACCATCAACTTGGCTGTTATCGGATTGACTGAGCCAGGGGTAGATGTGAAAATCAGATACGAAGACACTGACAAATTGATTTATGCTGAGACAATTGATCATCCAGACGGGTTCCGTAAGGATTACAAATTGGAAGGTGTAAATCCTGAAGATGTTTATCTAGAAGTAAAAGATGTAAAAGGAAGAACTCGAATCCTTCATTTCTAAACTAAACCAGCTTTGAAGGTAGTCCCGGAGAAATCCGGGACTTTTTTTATGTAAAAATTATTGGGCCATGTGGTCGCTGATTGCCGCCGCCAATTTTTCTAGATCTTGATTTAAAATGGCTTTATTAACTTCTAGGACTTGATTTTTTTCTTTTTCTGGTAATGCGTCAAATCCATAAAAAGCCCCTAAAATACCTCCAGCCAATGCTGCTGTAGTGTCATTATCACGACCATAATTGGTTAGGAAAATCAGGGTCTTCATAAAGTCGAAATCAGCATAAACCATGGCTGTGATAGTTTGCAGGTAGATTTCTCCCGCATGAAAAGGCATGTCCTGCAGCCTTTGATCCAGTTGCTCAAATGCAAATTTCAAAGCAGAACTTTCTGGATCGAAATAGGTACCCAAACTATCCATGGTTTTTGCTTCATTGGCTATCCAGATGGCATCTTTGAAGATTCGATCGGCTGTTCTTCCAACCAACCTACTTTGAAAATAATGGGATGGATCCAATTTTTGACTCGCCAATAAAGAATCAACTGTTGTCCCTTTTTTCATCCCCGCGGCGGTCATAGCAGCAGCCATTGCGGTTAAGTCTTTTGCATAACCCAAATCATAAATGGAGAGCTTAAAGGCCTCCTCATAGGCTTTCTTGGGGTTTCCTGGAAAATAAACTCCCAAGCTCGGTGCATACAAAAGGCCTGCACAAACCATTTCCCCTCCATAAAATCGACCCAAGGAATCTGCATATCCCGTCAAATCATTATTCAGGAAAGGTTGACTGACCTTTGCCCATTCCTGAAGCCATCCGACTCGCAAGAATGCGTTTTCAATTCCAATCTTATCAAAGCTATCAAGTTGGGATAATTGATCAAAGTACTCTTTGTATCGCTGGTAAATTTGGGAAGCGAAGTCCTGCGGATTGAGTTCGTTAGAGGATTGGGTCAGTAGGTATTCACCTGCCAAAACTTTCCAGCGGGTATCGTCTGTGGTTCCTCCAGCTGGTAGATCGGCTACCCAAATACCTTCGGGAGAAACTTCACGAACCATCGTGTCCAAGCTCGTGACAAATCCATATGTGGCCTGAATGTCATTTCTGGACCACATTTCTGTTGGGGCTCCCATGGCGTCTCCGATAGCTGCACCCACGATCATTCCTTTGATTTTGTCTGTAAGCTCAAATTTTGAGAGCCCTGATTCAGCCAATTTATCTATATGCTCAGATTTTGGTGGACTACATGATGCCAAAAGCCAAACAAAGAACAGGATGGATAAGCCGTATTTCATGATAGGATGAATTTTCTGGCCTTTTCCATTAAGGCTTTCTTCTTTTCCAAACTTAGATTCAATGGTAATTGAGCTATTCCTATTAGTCTTCTGAGTAATTCCACCCCTCGATATTGATTAGCTAACCGGGCGTCGAAAGACTTGTAATAGTTTAATTCTATAGCGTTTTCAAAAGACTCAGTCATTCCACAGAAATCTCCATGAGCCAAGAAAACACCAAGGTCGAATTCTGCATCCCCCAGAAAGCTAAATTCCGGGTCGATTACCCTGATTTCACCAGAGGAACTGATCCAGCTTCCTGGATAAAAATCTCCATGCAAAAGAGTATTTCCAGTACTTAGATATCGATTTCCAAGCTTTTCTATTTCTTGTTTCAGTTTTGAGTCCTTCTTCCAGTCAAAACTCAATTCTTGTAAGCCAGACTGGATTGTGTCTAGATCAAAGCCATTTTCTTCCATGAAAGGAAAATGAAATACGTGCTCATGATTCAGCTTTCTCATTTCCATATTTTCTGGAAAAGTAGAAATGGGAAGCTTGTGCAGCGTGTCTAAATAAGTGACTAAATCCATCAATTGATCAGAGGTCAATTCTCTTGATTGAGAATACAAGCCGGAAAAATCGCCTTCATCACCTAAATCTTGGGTGACTAGGGTATGGTCAGTAATACAGTATTTTAGGATTTCGGGTGAGTAAGCTGCCAAAAACTTGTTCGAATTGATTATGTAGTAAAAGTTGAATTCTACGTCGATCCTGTCAATGGGGGCCGGTATCTGAGGGAATTTCCGAACGTAAGGTTTGGATTGTTTGAGGATAATGGAGCGCTGGTTGGTTTTTACCCTCAGTACAACATTCATATTACTTTCACCAGCAGGTGCAATAGAAATGATGGATTCTTCGGGGTTCCAAATATCGAGTTGGAATAAGTCCTCTGGAAGAGATTCATATGTTAATTGCATGAATTTGGTTGATTAAGTAGGGTAAAATAAGGCGAATATTTAAATAATGGAACCTCTTTTTTATCTAGGATTTTTGAAATCAAATATGCCTACAGGCCTCCTAAATGATGTATTTTTTTATTTTTGAAAGAATCTAAAATATATAAACCCAATGTTTGGACTACCTAGAATGTTATTTACGGAAGAGCATGAACTCTTTCGGCAAAGTGTTAGAGATTTTATAGCCAAGGAGATCACTCCTCATAACGCCGAATGGGAGAAGCAAAAGATGGTTTCCCGCGAATCTTGGCTCAAGTTTGGTGAGAATGGATTTTTGGGAATTCAGGCTCCAGAAGAGTTAGGAGGGATGAATATTCAAGATTTTAGGTTCAATGCCATTTTGATTGAAGAATTAGGGTTGAGCGGTTGTTCTGGACCTGCGATTGGTTATCCTTTGCACAGTGATATTGTGATGCCCTATATTTTGCATTATGGTACTCAGGCTGTTTTAGAAAAATACATCCCGAAAATGATTTTGGGTGAATATATTGGTGCTGTTGCCATGACAGAACCAGGAGCTGGGTCTGATTTGCAGGGGATAAGGACTTCCGCGGTAGATCAAGGGGATCATTATTTGGTGAATGGATCCAAGACTTTTATCACCAATGGATATTTGTCAGACGTGGTAGTGGTTGCTGTAAAAACGGATCCTTCCAAAGGTGCTAAAGGGATTTCATTGATCCTCATGGATAGTGACATGGAAGGTTACACGAAAGGGAAACCTTTTGAAAAAGTAGGCCTTCATGCTCAAGATACCTGCGAGCTATTTTTTGAGGATGTAAAAGTGCCCAAAGAGAATTTGTTGGGTAAGGAAGGAGAGGGATTCAAATATTTAATGACCGAATTAGCTCAAGAGCGCTTGGTAGTTGCTTTGGCTGCCGTAGCTTTGGGAGAATATATGCTCCAATCTACTGTGGAATACGTGAAGGAAAGAAAAGCTTTCAACAAAAGCCTTTCAGAATTCCAGAATACAAGGTTCAAGTTAGCTGAAATGACTGCTGCTTTGGAGCAAGGTAGGATTTATTGTGACTATTTGGTCCAATTACATAATGAAGGAAAGTTGGATTCGGCAATGGCTTCAGCTGCTAAATACAATATGACAGAGCTTCAATGTAAAGTGGCCGATGAATGTGTCCAGCTTCATGGAGGCTATGGCTACATGTGGGAGTATGGGGTTGCAAGGGCCTATGCGGATGCAAGAGTCCAGCGAATTTATGCCGGAACTAATGAAATTATGAAGGAGTTAATAGCCCGAAAAATATTGAAATAAGAGTATATTCAATCTTTGAACCCACAGAATCACCCAAAAAACCTGATAATGAAAGAATATCCTTGGTTTAAAAATTATCCAGCATCGGTAGACAAGGAAGTAAATTGCGAGGCTTACACTAGCGTTGTCGATTTATTCGAGGAAAGCGTAGAGAAATATCAAAATGATACAGCGTACGAATGTATGGGTAAAACCATGTCATTCAATGAATTGGATACTTTAAGTGCGAATTTTGCGAACTACCTTTCAAAAGAGCTCAAGTTACCGAAAGGAACTAGAATTGCTATTCAAATGCCCAATACGCTACAATATCCTGTAGTAATGTTTGGAGCGTTGCGTGCCGGGATGATTGTAGTAAATACCAATCCACTTTATACTCCCTCCGAAATGGAGCATCAGTTTAATGATGCAGGAGCCGATGTGGTGGTTATCGTTGCAAATTTTGCAAGTAATCTTGAGAAGATTATGGGTAAAATCAAAGCCAAACACGTGGTGGTAACTGAGTTAGGAGATTTATTGGGAGGATTGAAAGGAACTATCGTCAACTTGGTGGTCAAGCATATCAAAAAGATGGTTCCAGCTTATTCCATTCCTGGTGCAGTTTCTTTTAAAGATGCCTTGGCAAAAGGGGCTAAATATTCCTTCTCCAAGGAAACTATTAGTCTGGAAGATACCGCCTATTTGCAATACACTGGAGGAACCACAGGAGTTTCAAAAGGAGCCGAACTGACCCATGGGAATATCGTTGCCAACATGCAGCAGATTTCTGCTTGGATGAAGCCAAAATTGAAAGAAAGAGAAGAATTGGTTGTGACAGCATTACCGCTTTATCACATTTTTGCCTTGACTGTCAATTGTTTAGCAATGATGAAAATTGGCGCTCATAACTTGCTGATTACCAATCCGAGAGATATGAAGGCTTTTTGTAAGGATTTATCCAAACATGAGTTTACAGTCTTCACTGGAGTGAATACTCTTTTCAATGGATTATTGAATCAGGACTCTTTCAAAAGCTTGAATTTTAAAAAGTTGAAAATCGCAGTTGGAGGAGGTATGGCCGTTCAGAAATATACTGCCGAGCAGTGGAAATCTTTGACTGGAGTTCCATTGGCAGAAGGATATGGTTTGACTGAGACCTCACCAGTAGCTTCCTGTAATCCTATTGATGGAACAGAGAGGATTGGTACTATTGGGATTCCACTTCCGAATACTGAGATGATGATCGCTGATGATGATGGGAATGAAGTTCCCTTAGGCGAAAGAGGAGAGGTTTTGATCAAAGGACCACAAGTGATGAAAGGCTATTGGAATCGACCTGATGAAACTGCAAAAGTTATGCATGGAGATTGGTTTAAATCAGGAGATATCGGAGTGATGGATGAGGATGGTTTCTTCAAGATCGTAGACCGAAAGAAAGAAATGATTTTGGTTTCTGGATTCAATGTCTATCCAAATGAGGTGGAGGATTGTATTGCCGGAATGGATGAAGTGACTGAGGTAGGTGTAATTGGTATGCCAGATCCGCGATCCACTGAGAAAGTTGTGGCTTATATTGTACCTAAAGACAAATCACTGACATCAGAGCAAGTAATTACGCATTGCCACCAGTATTTGACTAATTATAAGGTGCCAAAAGAGGTTTATTTCACGGATGAACTTCCAAAATCCAATGTGGGCAAAATCCTAAGGAGGAAGATCAAAGAAGCTCATATGGGGAGAAGATGAAATCATGAATTAAAAAAGGCTTAAAGAGATTTAAGCCTTTTTTAATTGGTTTAACTACGTTTAACGAAGAGTTTCAGTAAAAAGGAATTCATATTTATAACTTCATAGAAATTCACGCTATGAAGAAGCTTTTATTTTTCTTATTCTTTTTCACTTTTAGTAATCTGTGCAAGGCCGATTATACTCCAATCCCTCTCGATGAACTTATCTTAATTTCAGATAAAATTGTTGTGGGTGAAATCGTGGAGGTTGAACCTGTCTATATTACAATAAGAGTGGAGCAATCTTTGAATCATGATTGGGGCTTCCTTAAGATCAGAAGATTTATCAATTGGACCTGTGCAATGAGATGGACACCTTATCAAAATGGTCAAAAGTTGGTTTTTTTCCTTCGGGAGGAGGAAGGGGACTACTTCCCGATTGGTGCAGGAAATGAAGGAGAAATGCCTGTTTTAGAAGGGATTGTATATATCAACGATCAAGCTTTATCTATGATTGATTATTATTATTCTCAACAAATTGGTAGAATGGTTTTTAATATAACCCCCTATTTTTTGTACGGAGGAAGGTATCATGGAATCAAATATTCCTTGTTAGAATTGATGAATACGGTCAGATTTGTGAGAAACTGCTATCGGATTGAACCTGAAAATGGGTGGGCTTATAAACGGGAGTTACTATGTTCAGAAGAGGAAATACTTGCAAAAAGTGAAGGTTCTGATTTGAGGCTTTCTATTTTTTATGATTTCAAAAACAGGATGGATTAGAAATATCGAAAATTGACCCAAAAAGGCTTATTTTAGATCAAAACTAGACCAAGAAGATCCATTCTATTTCTTTGAATTCATTTGAAAAAACCAATTCTTGCAAGAGTTTTTTGGTCGGTGATCATCCTCTTGAGTGCCTTTTATTTGTTTAGAGGTATTCGATTTAGATTCCTAACAGAAGGAAATCTGGAAACCAAAGTGTTTTGGTATGTCTTTCATTTTTTGACCGCCTTGGCTCCTCTGATTTTAGGGCCTTTTCAATTTTCAAAAAGTCTTCGAATCAAGAATGTTAAAATTCATCGATTCTTGGGGAAAATCTACCTCCTTGGATCTTTGTTGGGAGGAATTTCGGCTTTCGTTTTGGGAGTGAGACTTGACCTAGAAGGCTCAATTGTTTCATTGATTTTACTTTCACTGACCTGGATTTTTATGGTGGCTGCAGCTTGGATTACCATTCGAAATGGAAATATCAAAGACCATCGACTATTTGCCATTCGTAGTTATGGGATGGCTTTGGTATTTGTATTCTTGCGTTTGATAGGGGATATTCCACAGGAAAAATTATTCTTTTTTATCGAGTCTCCAGAAATGCGGGATTCAACATTGGAATGGATCAGTTGGATTATTCCACTTTTAGTTATTGAATTTGCTATTTCTTGGATTCCTGCAATTAAGGTCAAGAGAAAGTTTAAAAGTCGGGTTATTGATTGAACAAAAAATAACCCTCAATGGAAATCCAATGAGGGTCTAAATCGCTGGAATATATTTTTTAAATAACTCCTTCGAAATATTCGATAGTCTTTGTCAATCCATCTCTCAATTTGATGGTAGGTTCCCAGTTCAATTCCTTTTTCGCCAGGTCAATGACAGGTTTTCGCTGCATTGGATCATCCTGAGGTAATGGCAAGAATACCAATTTACTTTTACTGTTGGTCAGCTCTATGATCTCATTAGCGAGCTCCAACATGGTGAATTCACCAGGGTTTCCAATATTGACTGGGCCTGTAAATCCATCTCTGGAGTTCATCAGACTGTACATTCCTTGGATATTGTCATCCACGTAGCAGAAAGAACGGGTCTGCATACCATCGCCATAAATCGTAATGTCTTCGCCTTTCAATGCCTGAACGATAAAGTTGCTGACAACCCTACCATCATTCGGGTGCATACGAGGTCCGTAGGTATTGAAAATACGCATTACTTTGATCGGAACCCCATGTTGTCTATGGTAGTCGAAGAATAGAGTCTCAGCACATCTTTTGCCTTCATCATAGCAAGCACGGATACCCAAGGTATTTACATTTCCTCGGTAAGACTCTGGCTGCGGGTGGATTTCTGGATCTCCATATACTTCAGAAGTACTTGCTTGAAGGATCTTGATTTTTAGCCTTTTGGCCAAGCCTAACATATTCATTGCTCCGATTACAGAGGTCTTGGTAGTCTGTACGGGATCAAATTGATAGTGAATAGGAGAGGCTGGACATGCCAGATTGTAGATTTCATCAACTTCAACAAACAGAGGATGGGTTACATCATGTCTTAGAAGTTCAAAATTTTTATGGTCTAAAAGATGGTGGATGTTACTTCTTCTTCCGGTGAAAAAATTGTCAACACACAAGACTTCATTTCCTTCTTTCAATAATCTGTCGCAAAGATGGCTTCCTAGAAATCCGGCACCACCGCTTACCAAAACTCTTTTCATTTATTTGGAGGGATGTTAAAATTGAATCGTTGCGAAAATAAGGAATAGTTTCGCATTTAACAGGATAAAAAAAGCCAGAAATTAATTTCTGGCTTGAGTATTACTTATTTCTGGTATAAATCAGGGCAGATTCAATTCCCCTGATTTCTGCTAATCCTTTCAGCCTTCCAATTGCGGAATAGCCTGGATTGGTCTTTTTATTCAAGTCATCCAGCATCTGATGACCATGGTCTGGTCTCATTGGGATGCTTTTTCCTCGCTTTTCCTGAACTTTTAAGATTTCATCTACGACAGCTTCCATTGGAACATTTCCGTCCAGATGGTTGTCTTCAAAGAAATTTCCTTCGGCATCTCTTCGAGTGCTTCTCAAGTGAATGAAATTGATGTGATCCCCGAATTCAGCAACCATGGCAGGTAAATCATTATCAGGACGCACTCCATAGCTTCCTGTGCAGAAGCAAAGTCCATTGTGAGGGCTTGGATTGTCGGTGATGATTCTTCTTGCATCTGCTGCCGTAGAAACGATCCTAGGAAGTCCATACAAGGAGAATGGAGGGTCATCAGGATGAATTGTTAGATAAACTCCAACTTCTGCAGCTACCGGAACAATAGCGTCTAAGAACAAGCGTAAATGCTCCTGAAGTTTTGCTTCATTAATTCCGTCATAGGTTTTGAGCATAGCTCGGAACTCATCCAATGTATAACCGATCTCTGATCCAGGTAGTCCTTTCAGAATATTGTCGATGATCAATTGCTTCTTATCATCGCTCAAAGCTTCATAATAAGATTTCACAGCAGCAATCTCTTCTTGGCTATACTCGGAAAATGCTTCAGGTCTTTCCAAAATGAAAAGGTCAAAAGCCTGAACTGCTTTCTTTTCGTAAAAAAGAGCAGTGGCGCCATTTGGAAGCTTTCTGAAAAGGTCCGTTCTGGTCCAATCAAGAATAGGCATGAAGTTGTAGCAAACCGTAAAAATGCCTTCAGAAGCTAAATTTCTCAGCGTTTGCTGATAGTTTAAGATCAATTCCTCAAAGTTGTCGGTCCTTGTTTTGATTTTTTCGTGAACAGGGACAGATTCTACCACCGACCAAGTCAGGCCAGCATCTTCGATGGTTTTCTTTCTGGTTTGGATTTCTTCGATTGACCAAACCTCACCATTTGGAATATGATGTAAAGCCGTCACGATTCCGGTAGCACCAGATTGACGGATGTCTTGTAAGCTAACTGGGTCATTGGGACCATACCAACGCATGGTCTGTTCCATTTTAGGAATCATAAAGATCTATTTTGGGATTAAATATAATCGAAATTAAACGCCGGAATAGGCACTGAATCCACCATCTACAGGTACGATTGTTCCTGTAACAAAAGCAGAAGCATCTGAGCAAAGCCACTGAAGCGCTCCCAGAAGATCATCAGGCTTTCCAAATCTTTCCATAGGAGTATGGGTGATGATCTGGTTTCCTCTTTTGGTCAGAGAGCCATCTGACTCCGTCAAAAGGGTCCTGTTTTGTTCTGTTAAAAAGAATCCCGGAGCTATTGCATTTACTCTGAATTCCGGTCCATGCTTACCTGCCAATTCTACAGAAAGCCATTTGGTTAGGTTGTCAATCGCAGCTTTTGCTGAAGCATAACCCATTACACGAGTCATTGGTCTTGTTGCGGCCATTGAGCTGATATTCAGTATATTACCTCTATTGTTTTTAAGCATTAGAGGAAGTAGGAATTTGATTGGAAGTACAGTTCCCATGTAGTTCAAATCCATTACTTTGCGAAGAGAAGAAGTGTCTAAATCCAGAAAATTCTGATCCGGAGTTACGACTGCTCCAGGCATATTTCCTCCTGCGGCATTGATCAAAATATCAATAGAACCAAAGTCTTTTTCAATGGCTTCTGCTGCCCCAGCTAAACTAGTTTCATCCGTGACATCACAGATATATCCTTGGGCTTTTCCGCCTTCGGATTTTATTTTTTCTACAAGGGAATCCACTTTGGCTGGTGTTCTTCCCAAAATCAAAACTGTTGCACCTTCTTGAGCTAAATGAAGGCTCATGGATTCGCCTAAAACTCCTGTGGCTCCTGAAAATGCAATTGTTTTCCCCTGGAGGGAGAAAAGATGGTTACTCATGGTTTAATTTGAATATTGGTTGGGTGAAAGTCAAAATAGTTTTTAGCATTGAAATAGCAGATGTCTGAGATGATTTTGCCGAGCCACTTCTCATCCCAAGGTAATTCTCCATTTTCTACATCTTTTCCGAAAAGATTACAAAGGATTCTTCGGAAATACTCATGTCTTGGGAAGGACAAGAAGCTTCTTGAATCTGTCAGCATTCCAATAAAGCAGGAGATCAAGCCCATATTGGAAAGGGTATTCATCTGTGCTTCCATTCCGTCTTTTTGGTCCAAATACCACCAGCCGGATCCAAACTGAATCTTTCCTTTAGTACTTCCATCATTGAAATTACCTACCATGGTAGCGAAGACCTCATTGTCTCCAGGATTTAAATTGTAAATCACAGATTTGGTCAGCTGATCTGTTGAATCCAATTCGTTGAAGAATTGAGCTAAGGCTTTTGCTTGCACGAAATCACCAATAGAATCAAAACCAGTGTCAGGTCCTAGGGTAGAAAGCATTCTGTGATTTGTGTTTCTCAAAGCTCCCAGGTGGAACTGCTGAACCCAGCCTTTGGCATGATACATTTTGCAAAGGGCCGTTAAGGTTTTAAACTTGAAATACTGGATTTCTGAAGTAGTTAAAGTCTTATTGTTTTTCAAGAGCTCAAATAGGTCCTGAATATTGTATTGTTCTTTTTCGAAGAAGTAAAGCTGCTCCAAACCATGGTCAGATAGGCGACAGCCTCGATCATGGAAATAATCAATCCGAATGGCCAAAGCTGCCAAAAGATCCTCATAGGTATTGATCTTGATTCCAGCCGCTTTTCCTAGTTTTTCCAAGTAGGAAAGGTAGATTTCCGGATTTTCAACAGCATAGGATTTATCTGGTCTGAAAGCTGGATACATTTGAAAGGAATCAGCTTTTTGGGCAAATTCTACATGCTCCTGAAGGCTGTCAGCAGGGTCATCCGTAGAGCAAATTACCTCAACATTCATCTGCTTCAACAAGCCATTGGTACTGAAATCAGGTGAATCCAATTGGTCATTGCAATGACTATATACTTCATAGGCATTTTCCTCACTTAATAGATCATCAACACCAAAATACCTTCTTAGCTCCAAATGAGTCCAGTGATAAAGTGGATTTCGCATGGTGTAAGGAACTGATTTGGCCCAAGCTGCGAACTTGTCTTTGTCGGATGCATCTCCAGTGATAAATTTTTCTGAAACCCCTAGAGTTCGCATAGCTCTCCATTTGTAATGGTCTCCAGCAAGCCAGATCTGGCTCATATTTGCAAACTTCCGATTTTCATTGACCTCATTAGGAGGGAGGTGGTTGTGATAATCTATGATTGGTAGATTTTTGGCAAAATCATGATATAAAATTTTGGCGTATGGGCTTTGTAGAAGAAAGTCTTCCGATAGGAAATTGGTTTGGACTTCGGTAGAGATCATAGGTACTTTTCCTTGTTTTAGGATTGGCTATTTATGCTTGAATTTACCCTGAAATGAGGGTTTTTTAAGATTTAAATACGAAATCGATTGCGATTTTTTAAAGATTTTTACGAAGAGACTTTATTTCCTTCGTATTTTCAAGCACTTTTATTTCAAACAACCCAAAATAGTCATGAGTAATGGAATTAGTTTAAAAGAATTGGCTGCCGAACTGAAATTGGCACCTTCTACAGTCTCCCGAGCTTTGAACGATAGCTACGAGATTTCGGAGGCGACAAAGAAGAAGGTGATCAGCATGGCTGAAAAGCTCAATTATCAGCCTAATCCCTTTGCAAGAAGCTTGAGGGAGAATAAAAGTAAGACCATTGCGGTGATTATTCCTGAGCGAATCAATAACTTTTTTGCTCAAGTGATGGATGGTATTGAGGAAATAGCTCATGAGCATGGATACCATTTATTGGTCTACAGCACCCATGAGGATGTGGAGAAAGAAAAGAAGATCGTCTCGCTTCTTCAAAATAAAAGAGCAGATGCAATTGTGATGTCAGTTTCTAGTCAGACCAGTGACGTTTCACATTTGGTAAAGTTGTACCAAAGAGACCTTCCAATCATTTTCTTTGACAGAGTTTGTTCGGATATTCCTACTACGAAGTTTATCACTAATGACTATGAAAGTGCCTACGAAGGTACTAAGCATCTGATCCAGCAGGGTTGTCAAAAAATTGCCTTTTTGATGCTGGCAAAGGAGCTTTCCATTACCAAAGAGCGATATAGAGGATACTTGGATGCATTGAAAGAAGCTGGGATGCAGCCAGAGCCAACATTTAGTCTGCATTGCTGTCGTAGTGATGAGGAAAATATTCAATTGATTACGGAGCTATTGAAGTCTGAAAACAGGCCTGATGGGATATTGTCCTCTGTAGAAAAATTGGCATTGGCTACCTACCATTCGGTGAAAAAAACCAAACTCAGTATTCCAGATGATTTGAAGATCATTACATTTTCAAATATGAGCTCTGCTGGTTTGCTGAGTCCATCACTATCGACGATCACTCAACCGGCATTGACTATTGGTCAGGAGTGCGCAAAATTGTTGATCAAGAAACTGACCAAGCCGCGTCATAATGAATTGAAAGATCAAGTGATTGTGATACCAAGTAAATTGACAATTCGAGAGTCTACTATGGCTCGGTAATCATTTCGAAAAAGAATATGAAAAAGCCCTTTGAATCATTTCAAAGGGCTTTTTTGTGTTTAAGCATTGACAGCTTGTTTGGGTAATAATTCATCCAGTTCCTGCCAGATTTGATTCATTTGGGATTTCATTTTATCCAGAATTTCATCGGTGTCAGGAGTGTATTCTTGGATCAAGCCCTTGTAGTAATCCATTCCGTCCAAAATGTTGGATTTGAACTTTTCAAAATAGGATTGCTTCCGTGCATTGATTTCAGGTCCTACCTTTTCGAGTTCATTTTTAAGATATGTAATGTAAAGTTGGAGCTCCTTGATGAATACATGTGGTCTGTTGGCATCCAGATTCAAGGAGATTTTACCATATATATGATCCACCATTTCCTGAAGGCTGAAAGTACCTTTGAAATAGGCCAAGTTGGGACCTGGGCAGATGGTTACTGCATTCAGATTTCGTTTAGGAGTACCTCCATTTGCCAGGATAGCAGGCGCACTTAATCCTTCACATAGGCAATCTTTTTCTAAGGTATCTTGAAAGGATTCAGCACTGGCTTCTCCTTTTTGAAATAGCTTTGCTTTCAGGTTTTGGTATTGGCGAGAGGCGGTACAGATCGGTTTTTCGGTAAACTCTGTACTGAAAGAAAGGAACTTCTTGTAACAAGGACTACCGGGTCTATTTTTCTCAATTCTAGCCTTTCTTTGATCCTCACCACTAGATGTTCTTAGGTTGTTAAATGGAACGCCAAGAGGAGAAGCAGCACTGAGGAAATAGTCTGATTGCTTGGCTTTTAATAATCTATTCAAGGTGTCCTGGTCAACGGAAGTGGCCTCAGGAACCAATAAGAATGGGCTTCCCCAGCCGGTTCCATCCAATTCATAATGAGATCTTAAAAAATGATCTTCTTCTGAGGTTCCGATACCTCCTTGATAGGTTATTTTTAACTCTTGGTTTTCCTGAATCGAGTTGTTTCCTCTTTCAGACAAGGTTTTATTACAAATCTCGAGTATAGATGATTTCAATTCGGATCTATTGCTTTTGAATTCCTCCAAAATGGGGCCTATCAGGAATCCATCCGTGGCAAAGGCATGACCCCCGCAATTGAGTCCAGATTCTATTCTAAATTCTGAAACCCAAAGCCCTTTTTTAGCCAAAAATTTACCTTGGATCAAAGCAGATCTATAATCGCTGACTTTCAGACAGATTTTCTTCTTTATGTTTCCTGAATCATCAGGGAAAAAGTCTTCGAAATTCTCAGCATAGGCAAACAAAGCAGGATTCATCCCCGCTGAGAAAATCACGGATGATTCTAATTTACTATTCGCATAGCCTCTCAATGCTGAAAGTGCATCCGAATACTCTCTGGATAGGGGATTGCCATTTTCATCATAGTTGATCTTATCGACCTTGGTCATGATATTAATGTCAATTTTCCCTGGCTTGATCAAATTTTGAATTTCAATTCTTTCTTTTTCAGAAATTTCTTTCCCTTCCAAAGATTTGACTAGACCAACCAAAGGGTGGTTGTCAGGGAGCAATTGGATGTACTTTTGGAGAAGAGGAGAGTCCAGATTTTCAAAATTTTTGACTTCATCTAGTTGCTTATCGACCAGATAATGAGTCAAATCCAAAAAAGCAGTGATCCGCTTAGCTCTTGAATCTTCCTCCTTTTCATGAATAGGATGAAATTCAAGATGATGCTTTTCAGAATAAATTTTTCTCATCATTTCCAAGAGTTGATCATCCATGATGGAGATAACGCTGGAAATTCCGAGGTGAGCTACTTTAATAGGGCTATCTACAGTATATCCCAAGCCCATCACAGGAATATGAAAGGAATGAGGGGGATTTTGTTGAGAAATAGTACTCATATAGGTAATGCGAATATTTTGACAATTTAATTCAGTAAAATTATCTCCATTAGCACAGGCAATACCTAGTATATGTCTCGCCAAGCCATGATAAAAATCAGGAATTTTTGCCTTTGAAAAATTTGTAAAAAGAGATAAAAAAATAGCTGCCTCGAATATCAAGGCAGCTAATCAAATTAATAACCCAATAAATTATTAATAACCTGGGTTTTGAGGGAATGCGCTGGCATTGCCCTCAGCTCTATCTATTTGGTTCTGTGGAATAGGTCTCAAGACGTGGAAGTCTTGGATATTTGGAGCTCCTTGAGGATTGTAAGCTTTTACTCTCTCCACCAAAATTCCCCATCTCTTCAGATCCAGCCATCTGGTTTGCTCACCGATCAATTCACGGGCTCTTTCTTCTGTGATAAATTCAAAAGTCAAATCGCCTTCAGAAATTTCCATATCGGTTTCTTTTCCTTCGAAAGCTGCTCTTTTTCTGACCATGTTGATGTTTTCAGTAGCTAGAGCAGTTTTTCCTTGGCGGAATTGAGCCTCAGCCAAAAGCAGATAGGTATCAGCCAATCTAAAGGCGATATAATCTCTACCTCCTGCAAATTGAGTTCTATCAGCTCTTCCTGGGTCCATATGCTTTTTCAAGGCAGGGAAAAGACGCTCAGTATACAATTCAGGAGTTAAAACCTGATAAGGATATTTCGCTCTTTCAGCCTCAGACATGTTATATCCTGGAAGCCACATCGTGGTATCTCCTTGCGCAAAAGTCACAGTCTCTTTTGACTTGTCAAAAGTGGTATTGTAGGTGCCAGGCTTGTTGGAAAGGAAGTTGTCACGATATGACTTTTTGTATCTGGAATCATTAACACGATCTGCGAAGATCACATCAAGAGTATAATCGGTAGGTTTGTATCTCTTGAATGGTCTACCATTTTCTGTATCTCTTTGCATTCCTGGTTGTACATCATATTCCATTAGGAAAAACACGTGAGCATTGTTCCCACCGCCATTCGTCAATGGATCTCTGGTATATTGTACTGACCAGATGACCTCATTATTGATCTCATTGCCGAAGGCATGAACATCCCCGAAGTCCGGAAGCAATTCAAACCCATAATTTGATATTACATTTTGCAATAGCGGCTCGGCATTTGCAAAATCAGATGATTCTGCAGCTTCAGAGGTTCCTTTTGTTAAATAAACTCTACCCAAAAGGTGCTCAGCAGCTGGTCTCGTGGCTCTTCCATAATCTGAAGATTGTGTTTTAGCTTCCAAATTTGGGATAGCCTCTTGTAAGTCTTGGATAATGGCTGCATAGATAGAAGCTACAGATGCCCGAGTCACTTCTTTGGTTGGTATGACCGTTTCTGCTAATTGCAAATCCACACCTCCAAAAAGCTGGACAAGAATGAAATAATGATGAGCGCGAATAAATTTAGCCTCAGCTATTCTCTGAAGTAAAACTTCTTCACTAACCCCAGTTACATTTACAGATCGGTCGATTACAGCATTACAGGTGTTGATTCCTCGATATAATTCATCCCATACCTCACGAGCATGCCCATTTTGGGAATCAAACTGATTGGTGTAAGTATTCATGAATTTCCAGGAACCATCAGCACCATTTGTATAGATGTCTGTCCCAAAAATAGTGAAGTTGTTGCCTCGCTCTGTTCCATACCATGCGCGCATGGTGCTGTAGGCCGCATTGATACCATCATTAAGTCCCTTTGGGGTATTTAGATAATCATTTCCGATTTGAGAAATTACATCTTCTTCTAAAAAACCATTACAGGAAACTGCTGCTGTAAATCCTATTGCTAGGGCTGTAGTTTTAGCCCATGTGTTCATTTTTATTGCTAAATTTTTCATCTCTCTTTAGAATTTTGCATTGATACCAAATGTGAAAGAAGTTACCGCAGGTGCCACATTGGCATTGACTGAACCAGCAGCTACTCCTTGTTCTCCATCCATAAAGACCTCAGGATCTATTCCTTTGTACTTGGATCTATATTCTGCGAAAATGAAAGGCTGTTGGATACTTGTATACAATCTCAAGCTGGTTAAGCCGATCTTCTTAGCTGCTTCAGGGTTAAGATTGTATCCGAAATTGATGTTTCTCACTTTGATAAATGAGCCGTCGAAATATTGCATGGAGCTAGCATACTTTGCACTTTCCTGGTTCACGTTTGGTCTAGGGAACTCATTCGTCGGATTGTCTGGAGTCCAGTAATCCACATCCAAGTTGTTATATCGTCCTGCCAAAGTGTTGTTGCCAGTATGGAATTGGGATCTGATCATAAATCCGAATCTGCCATACAGGAAGAAAGAAAGGTCAAAACCTTTGTAGGTGAATCTATTGGTCATACCCAAAGCAAACTTTGGAACAACAGATCCTAGGAATTGTCTGTCATCAGCATTGATTTTGCCATCTCCATTGATGTCTTCAACCTTGATCTCTCCTGGCTTATCTCCAAATGAAGTAGCTAAATCAGATTCAGACAATTGCCAAATACCAATCTTGTTCCAGTCGTAAAAGATGGTCAAAGGTTGCCCAATGAATCTTCCAGCAGAAATATCATCTCCATTTGGTAGGGAAATGATTTCCTCTCTGTTTCTATTGAAAATGAAGTCAGTAGACCACATAAAATCACCTTTTTCAATGTTCAAAGTGGAAAGTGTCAACTCAATACCTCTGTTTTGAGTTTCACCGATGTTTGTGGTAAATCCTCCAAAACCGATTGAATTAGGTAGAGGCTGAGGCGCCAAAAGGTCTGAGGTGTTGGTAATATAGTATTCCAATGAACCGAAGATTCTGCTATTGAAAATAGCAAAGTCCAAACCTGCATTAAATGTAGATGAAGTTTCCCATCTCAAATCTGGGTTACCAATTGTATTTGGTCTATATCCATAAGCAGGAGAGTTATCAAATGCATAGGAAGTTCTTCCCAATAATGCCTGGGTCTGATACGGTGTAATCGCTTGGTTACCAATTGAACCATAGGATACTCTCAATTTCAATTGATCAAATACTTTTGAAGACTGCATGAAATCTTCAGAGTGGATATTCCAACCCAATGCAACAGAAGGGAAGTAACCAAATCGGTTGTTTTCACCGAATCGGGAGCTACCATCAGCTCTCAAAGTAGCCGTCAAAAGGTATTTGTTTTTGTAATCATAGTTCAATCTCCCCATGAATGACATCAATGCCCATTCAGTCAATAAAGTATTGGCTCCAGTAATTTGTGAAGCATCTCCTAACCGATGGAAAAGCTGGGATTCAGCAGGAATGCCCAAAACACTGATAGTAGATTGTTCAAATCGGTCCTTTTGTATGGATTGAAGGGCTGTTAAGTTGAAGTTGTGAACCTCATTGACCGTCTTATTATAGGTCAAAATGTTCTCCAAAGTATAATTAAAAGTAAATTCATCATTTACGCTTCCCGTTGCATCTCCACCACGTCTCGAGTTGGTAAGAGAGCCTGTAAAGCGTCCATTTCTACTTATGGTGATATCTGGTCCAAATACAAAACGGTAATTTAGGCCTTTGGCAATTTCCCAATTTGCATAGATACTATTGAAAATTCTGTAGTTTTTGGTCAAATCCTCTTGAGCACCCGGCACAATTTCCGCAAATGGATTTGTTCGCAAACCATCAGAAGTAGGAAGGAAAATAAGATTGCCTTCATCATCATATGGTTTTCCTAATGGGTTTTCTGCCAAAGCTCCTCCAAGTGGATTAAAATTCTCTCCGTTTCTTTCACTGAAAGAAACTAAGGTGGAGGTTCCAAATTTGATTTTCTTATTGATCTGATGATCAATATTAGCTCGGAAGGTATAGCGGGTATAATCCTGGTTGATGATTACACCTTTGTCATTAAAGTAGTTGGCTGAAACGAAGAAAGTGGTTTTCTCTGATCCACCACTTACACCGATTTGATGACTTTGGATTGCGCCATTTCTAAGAAGGCCACCAACATAATCTGTACTTCTACCCAATGCAATTCCTTCTAATTCAACAGGCTCAAATAAAGACTCATCTGCAGCTTGTGTTGCTGGACCATCAGGATATTCACCACTTGCTCTCCTGGACTCTCTTTTGTATTCAGCAAATTCAGCACCGTTAAATACATCAATTGTACCGAGCTTTTTATTCACACCAAAATAGGAATCAAGTGATACTATAGTTTTTCCTTTTGTTCCTCGTTTAGTAGTGATCAAAACCACACCATTGGAGCCCCTGGAACCATAAATGGCCGTTGCTGAGGCATCTTTTAGTACTTCCATGGAAGTGATATCCTGAGGGTTGATGTCGTTCAATCCACCTACAATTGGAATTCCATCTACTACATAAAGTGGTTCGTTGGAAGCGTTGAATGATCTACGTCCTCTGATCCTTACCTGAGGAGCAGAACCCGGCTTCGAACCAGGCTGGGTTACGTCAACACCGGCAGCTCGACCTTGAAGGGCTTGTCTGGCATCTGTAATTGGCAGTTCCTGAATTTCTTTGGAACCAACTGATGAAATAGCCCCTGTCAATTGGCTTTTCTTTGCAGTACCATAACCAACTACAATGACTTCTTCCAGATCTGCTAAATCTGGACTCATAGTCACATTTATTTGGCTTTGGTTACCAATCGTTATTTCTGTTGGGTTGTATCCAATGAATGAGAAAACCAAAACTCCTGTAGAAGGAGCGGAGATGGCGAATTCACCATCTAGATCAGTAGTGGTACCTCGTGTAGTACCTTTTAATAAAATGGTAACACCGGGTAAAGGAGAACCATCTTCATCGAAGACTACCCCCCGGATTTGTTGATCTTGTGCATAGGTATTTGTAATACCCAAGACAAAGATCAGCGCCACCATCCAATAGGTGTAAAGTTTTGTACGCATAAATTTTAGGTTTTTGTTAATAGATAGATAATAAAGTGTATAAACACTTGTTTAAGTGTGGTTAAACAAAGTGAAATACAAACAAAAAATTAGGCAGATTAAAATATCTTAACAATACCTTATTATAAGTTTGTTACGGAATCGATTGCGTTTAAATTCCTGTTAATCAGAAAGGTAAAAACTTGGTAATTTTTCTGTGGAAAAATTGCTTAAAGTGAAAAAAAGGTGTGGAAAAATTATCTAAAATATATTCTATATAAGGAAAACGATTTCGGAAAAAATAAAGGAACTAAAAAAGGTCAAATTATATAATTTGACCTTTTGCAATTTTCTATATATAAACTACATTACATTTTTGGTGGCTCCCAGCCTTTTTCATATTCTCTACTCCATAGAGCTTGGGCTTTTTTAGAGTTGGTGATATGACCATTGGATGGATCACAGATCAATTGCTCTTGAGATCTGTAAGAAATATTTGCCAAATGGCACAGTAGTGTACTCACTGCACCCTCCTCAATATTTGAGTTCTGCTTTTCTTTTCCTCGTACTGCATTGAAGAAGTTTTGAACGTGTGTGGTACTCATGTCACCTCCACCGCCAAGAGCTGTTCCAGCCTCATTACTGGCTGAAGAACTGTCTTTGACCAACTTGCCACTTCTATCAAATTGCTTATAACCTCCTCTGTTTACAAATACGCTTCCTTCAGATCCATAAATGATGGTTCCTCTGTCGGCACCATATGTATTGTAACCGTTTCGGCTTTTTCCATCCCAGACGATTGTAGATCCGTTGGCGAATTTGAATTGAGCTTCCATGGTATCATACATCGTCCATCCATCATCTACGAAATGGTATTTTCCCGCATCTACATTGACGTGGCTAGGGTAATCTACCTGCAGTGCCCAGCGGGCTACATCTAGCTCGTGTGTTGCGTTGTTTCCTGTTTCGGCAGTTCCATAATCCCAACCGTACCAGTGCCAGTTGTAATCCCAAGTGTCATGCTGATAGGCTTTTCTTGGAGCTGGCCCCTGAAAGAGATCCCAGTTCAATCCGCTCGGTGGAGCAGCAGGAGTAGGGTTTATCACTCTTCCTCTTTGATTAGAGTAAAAAGCTAATGCTTTGTAAGGCTTTCCAATAGCTCCATTATGAATAGCAGAAATGATTTCACGACTTTCCGGCGAAGATCTCTGCTGGTTTCCCATTTGGACTACTTTATCATATTTCTTTTGAAATGCGATCAAAAGCTCACCTTCTTTTGGATTATGGGAGCAGGGTTTCTCAACGTAAACGTGTTTCCCTCTTTCCAATGCTAACCAGGTCCCTGGGGCATGCCAGTGATCAGGAGTTGCATTGATCAATACATCTAGGTCGGAGTCTTCCAAAACTTTCATGATATCACCTTCCAATTTGGGCTGATAGGAGATATGTTTTGAGAAGTTTGCAGCAGCTTTGGTCATCTGACTATCCATGACATCGCATAGATAAAGTAAGTTGACATTGCTTGATTCAGCTGCTATGGGTTGATAATAGGCTCCCAATCTTCTACCCAATCCTGCTATCGCAACATTGAGACGATCATTGGCTCCCAGAATTCTTCCATAAGATTTCGCTGAAAATCCTACTGCTCCTAATGCAGAGAGTCCTAGTGTCGCAGCACTACTTTTTTTGATAAACTCTCTTCTGTTTTGTTTACTCATGGATTTTGGGTCTTATTTCAATTCTTTAATCTTAATGTTTTTGAAGCTTACTTCATCGCCATGATCCTGTAACAGGATTCGACCTTTTTCTGCCTCACCAAAGTTGTCCCATTTCTTATACTTGCTGATTGCTACCAGATCTTTGTACTCTTGGGAACCTCTTACATATTCCACTACTTTGACACCATTTAAATAGTGCTCTACTTTGTTGTCAGGATATACTACCACTCTGCCTTTGTTCCATTCGCCAATTGGTTTGATGAAACGAGACTGCTTGTCAGCCTTGATTAGATCATACAAAGAGGAAAGCGTTCTGTTTCCTTCTATCCCCATTTTTGCATCTGGATGCTTTTCATCATCTAGGATTTGATATTCCAAACCGATGGCAGAACCTGAGTTTCCTTCAGAAAGTGTTACAAAATATTTCAAACCACTATTGGCTCCTTCAGTCAATTTAAATTCAAAAGCAAGGTCAAAAGCTGAATATTCGTCTGTTGTTACGATATCACCTGCATTGGTAGATTCACTTCCGTCAGTTGCAGCAATAGTCAAAATACCATCTGTGATTGACCAACCATGATCAGGGAAAGATTCTTTGTAAGCACCGATCCATCCATCAGAGTTCTGTCCATTGAAAAGCAATTTCCAGCCCTTGGATTTCTCGTATTCTGTTAATTCATTCAATCTGTTATTAACTACGAAAATGTCCTTGCTGAAAGGCATAGGATCCAAGTTTTCTGTTTTGACTTTCACATTTTTGAAGTAGGTCTTGTTGCCAGCGTCTTCTGGGTTTCTGATTCCATGGACCTGCAAACCGATAAAACCAGTTGCGTCCATATCATCTACTACGTAGGCGACTTCTACACCATTGATCCAAGTTTTGATTTCATCCCCAATAGCCTCGATTCGGTAATGGTTGAATTCTCCCATTTTAAAAGCTGATTTAGCCTCTGGATTCAGGTCCAAAGGATAAAGCCATCCTCTTCTAGCTTCGTCATACAATCCACCAGACCAAGCTCTTTCACTTGGGTCCGCTTCGATTTGATAACCAAAAACTCTTCCTTGACCATCATTGGCATTGGGATCAAATTGACCACGAGCCATCACACCTGAATTGGAGCTTAGATTTTCAATTTTTAGATCCAACTCTACAATGTAATCGCCGAAAGTTTCTTCTGTAACAAGGAAGGTATTTGGGGTGTTTGCAACAGCTCTTCCCACTATAACTCCATCTTCTACATCAAAAGTTGCCTCTCCTCCAAGTGGCTTCCATCCGGTCAAATCTTTTCCGTTAAATAAATCTCTCCAACCATCATCAGAGGTGGTCTCTTTTTGTGGAGAGGAACAGGCAGATGCCCATATTGCTAAAGCGCCAAAAAGGCCTAAAATCGTTTTGTATTTCATTATTTAGGGTATTTGTAACAATCTAAATTGACCATTTCGGTGGTTTCGAGCAAGTCGATTTATAGGTAAGTTACGCAATCGATTGCGACTTATAGGACTGTTTTTTACCAATGGAGGATTGAATTTTCATTGAATTCCTTTGGTTTGAAATTCCTACTTTTGTGCATGCTTGATTTTAATGAAAGAAGAAAGGTCTTTGTTACCTGCAAGGATAGATCTGTTTCCTATTTGGAAAAGGAGATAAGAGAGTTAGGCTTTGTGCCTGAGTCAGTCCAAAGAACTGGAGTAGAGCTGATCGCTTCTATGGAGGATTGCATGGATTTAAATTTACATTTGAGAACTGCCTCCCATGTTTTGTTTGAAATCAAGTCATTCTATTTGCGTCATGCAGATGATATCTATAGAAGGGTGAAAGCTATTTCTTGGGAGGATTACCTGGATGTGGATGGCTATTTTTCCATCAATTCTGTTGTAGACAATGAAACTGTGACTACGCCATTGATTGTCAATGTGAAAGTCAAAGATGCTATCGTAGATCGCTTCCGGGAGAAATTCGGCAGAAGACCTGATTCCGGTTCTGAGTTTCAAGGGGCTGTTTTCCAGATGTTCTGGAAAGGGACTCAAGCTACCTTATATATCAATACTTCTGGGGAAACTTTGGCGAAGCATGGCTACAGAAAAATTCCCGGAAAGGCTCCAATGATGGAAGATTTGGCAGCTGCGACTATTTATGCTACGGAATGGAATACCAGAGTACCCTTTATCAACCCAATGTGTGGTTCTGGGACTTTGGCCATTGAGGCGGCATTGATGGCTACAAAACGATTCCCTGGCTTATACCGGGATCATTATTCTTTCATGTCCATTTTGGGCTATGATGAAAATGCCTACCAGGCAAAAATTAAAAAGATCCAAAATAAGATCATGGAAGTACCTGAGGTGAAAATTATAGCCTCAGATATCTCTCTACAGGCGATTTCTTTTGCAAAAGAAAATGCGATCACCGCAGGTGTGGATCATATGATTGAGTTTCAGGTTTGTGATTTTGCCGATACTGAAATTCCAGAAAGACCGAGAGGAGTGATCATGTTTAATCCCGAATATGGGGAAAGGCTAGGGGAAGAGACCGAATTGGCTTTGACCTATAAAAGGATGGGTGATTTCATGAAGCAGCAATGTGCTGGTTATAGAGGATATATTTTTACCGGAAATATGGAGTTGGCAAAAAAAGTCGGCTTGAAGGCAAGTAGAAGGATCGAGTTTTGGAATGGAACGATTGATTGCCGTCTGCTCAAGTATGATTTATATGAAGGGAAAAGGGAAGAATAGACAAGATTCAATTTTCAATTCTCAAATCTGAAAATCATAAAAAAAGCTGAAATTGACTACTTGTCGATTTCAGCTTTTTCATTTTAGCTTTCTGACTTTCTTTTATTGGTGTTCGTCTCTCAAAAGATCATTTACAGTCTTCACTGGGTTGAAAGTGATTAAAGGAACCTCTACAAATAAGGTGTTCCATCCAGACATGGAGCCATTCCATAGACCTGGGAGTTCCAAAGCTTTTAAATCTCTACCACTTTTTGATTTTTCAGTGATAAAACCAGTTTTCATATCTCTGTATTCCAAAAGGTCAAAATCTTTGCCTTTGTAATCTTTGGTTCCACAAACCAAATCGACAGGATTGAAGTGCGTAGAGGCCATCATATGCTTTTTGGATTCAGGATCCTCCAAGTCGATTTGTGCTGTTTCTAAAATCTGAAGCGATTGACTTCCATCATCCTCCAAAATCCAGAAAGGTCCACCGCCTGGTTCACCGGTATTTTTTACCATTCCGCAAACTCTTATTGGTCTGTTTAGCTTTCCTTTCAAGAAATTAGCCTTCTCGACCATCGTTTTATCATCAAAACTTTCTGGTAATTTGGCACCTAGATCCTCTGTAAATACTTTTTGAGCTTGGTCTACTGTATCTTGAGAAAACTCTCTGTTTAATTCTTCCAAAGCGGCAAATACCTTAGCTTGAATTTCCAATAGAAGTCCGCCAATTGCCATTTTATACTTTTTGGTTTCTGGCTTGAGTCTGTCAGGAACAACATTGTCGATGTTTTTGATGAAAATCAGATCTGCTGAAATATCATTCAAGTTTTCCAATAAGGCTCCATGTCCCGCAGGTCTGAAAAGGATTGTTCCATCCTCTTCCAAGAATGGTTCATTTTCCATCGTAACGGCAATCGTATTGGTAGCTCTTTTTTGCTCGGAATATGTCACTTTGAATTTCAAGCCGGTCAAGGATTCCAATTGGGCAATAATGCCATTGACTTCTTCCTTAAACTTGATTTCATGCTCTGGAGAAACGGTGAAATGGATTTGAACAGTATTTCCATGTCCTACCGCATACTGCATGCCTTCTACCAAGTGCTCATAGGCAGGAGTTCTTCTTCCATCTGGATAAGAGTGGAATTTCAACAAACCTTTAGGTAGGTTTCCATAGCCCAATCCATCATCTAAAAGGAGAAAGGCAACTATTTCTTTGTAATCCTTTCTATCCAGGCAATCTGAAATACTGGTTCCTTTATTTTCTAAAACAGCATTCAGATCATCGTAGAAAGCGAATTTTTCGATTTTATCGATGAATTTCTGAACGAAAGCACTTTTGGACAAATCACCGTCTCCATCCAAGAAAGCAAACAAATCTTTGAACATTCGAGATGCGGCGCCAGAAGCTGGAACGAACTTGACAACGTCAATGGAGGCGGCATTCATGGGGTAGGTCTCCACAAAATGATTGAGCTCTTCCTCAGTCATCACTTTGATCCCGTCCACAGGTGTGGCAGGTGCTGTAATGGTCAAAAAAGGGAATCCGTTCTTAAAGTTGTTGATTTGTTCTTCAACAGGGCCTGGGCTCATGCCTTGGCCTATAATTTTTTCTTTTAACAGGGCATCCATTAGTGCTAGGGTTAATTCGTAAAAGACCTAAGTTAACAGGAGTATACCCTTGACTCAAAATTGAAGCCGCATTAATTTTAAAAAATTTGAGCGCCTAATCTAAATCCCCATTCTTTTTAAAAACTCTTCACGTCTGGAATTGGAAATACTTACTTGTTGATCTCCATTCATGACTATATAGCCACCCTCTGACTTGACGAATTTTTTGACTTCAGAAAGATTGATCAGATAACTATTGTGAACTCTCATGAAATTCATGTCCGAAAGCATGTTTTCATATTCCTTCAGGTTTTTACTCACCATCATTTTTCTGCCATCTGTCAAGAAAAAGTCTGTATAGGACCCGTTTGCTTCACAGTGGGAGATTTGATCTGTAGGTATGAATTCTATGCCCTCTGAAGTCGCCAAACATATCTTTTTCGCCTCTTTACTTCCTGAACCGAGATTGTTGAGTAGGTTTTCAAACAGGTTCTGTCTTGTCTCTTGCTCAGCTTGCTTCAAAGCCTTTTGTACCGCCATCACCAATTCATCAATGTCTATGGGTTTAAGCAAATAGTCAATGGAGCTGAATTTGATGGCCTTGATTGCATAATGTTCGAAAGCTGTAGTAAAGATCAGATGAAAATCCAGATGATTTACTTTTTGAAGTACGTCGAAACCAGTGCCTGTCTGGAGCTCAATATCCAAGAATACTAGTTGTGGCCTCAATTGGGTGATTTTTTGAATGCCTTCTTCCACATTCGTAGCCATATCCAAAAGCTCAACTTCTGGGCAAAATTCCTTCAAAAAACTCTTTAATGTCTCTCTGCTATGTACTTCGTCTTCTACTATTACAGCGGTGATGGATTTCATAGTTTGGGGATTTTGATTAGAACTTTGGTTCCTGGGTGACAATCTGAGAATTGAATCAATTCTTCCTGATCGATGGATTTATGAGCCATTTTCAATCGCTCTTCGGTGAGCATCAGGCCTCTAGATGGTCTTGAATTCGGACTTTTATTGGCTTTGGAAGCTGTTATTCCGATTCCATTATCCATCACTTCGCAATGGATAAATTGATCACATTCGTGAAAATGGATTTTCAATTTTTTATCTCCTTCTTTTTTGGGGAGCAAGCCATGCTTGATGGCATTTTCTACAAAAGGCTGAACGATCATCATTGGCACTTCCTCTTGATCCAGATTTGACTTAGCATCAATTTCGATTTCGTAGGAAAAAGCATGATCAAAGCGCAAGGATTCTAGATCTAGGTAGACTTTCAGCAATTCAATTTCTTTTTCCAAAGTGATATGTATGTCCAATGAATTTTCTAGCACCTGACGAACAAACTTGCTGAATTTGGACAAATACCGAAGTGCTGCCTTATTCTGTCCACTGCTGATTAAGTGTTGAATAGAGGCTAAACTGTTGAAAATGAAGTGCGGATTGATCTGGGCCCGGAGTGCACCGAGTTTGGTTTGATAGGCCTCGATTTCTGCTTTTTGTTTTTGAGAACTGATTGCTTTGATCTTGTAAGAAAGACCAAAGGAAAAGATGATACTTTCCACCGCAGAGCCGGCAACCATGTAGTCTAGATCAAGCAAAAACATCGTGCAAAGGGCTCCAGTAGTAAAAATGACTGTTCCTGAAATCACAAACCAAACTAGATTGTCTGGGTAATTTCTCCAGAGATAAATGACTGCGAATAAAGTGAATGTGGCCATAAAAATCCTCTCCACATTCATCAAATCAGCCTGAAGACGACTGTAGGGATTGATAATTACCAAAACAGCCATCAGGAGAGTGAATCCGCAAAGCCCGTAAGCAAGTCCTTTCACGATCCGATCAAACTTGGGCATCTTTTCCTTGAAATCCAGAAAGTGCCGGATAAACATCAAGTAGGTCAAATTGATGATGACTTGGGAAACGGTCGTCAACCAAAAAAAGAACTTCGAATATTGGTAGCCGAAAACGTGGGCTAGGGTTGGGCTGATTTGGGAATAATACATCAATTGGAACAGGATAAACAGACCGTAATAGATGTATTGCCGATCCTTCATATAGGAGAAGAGAATCAGGTTAAAAACCAACAGTACAAAGGCAACCCCCAAGAAAAAATAGGCCAGTACCTGGGATTTGAAACTGTTTCTACTGACTAACTTTGAAAAAGTAGCGTGAGCTTGCGGAGTGCTGCTATAGAACACTTTGTTGGTGAGATTGGGAGAAATCCGGATGTAATTAACCCGCATGAACAACTTACTGCCATGATATAGGTTTTGAACGGGAATAGGTACATAGTTCAAGCCAGAGAATTCAGAGCGTAAGAGTACATTTTCCTCAAAGCGATTTAAGGAAAGCGAATCAAAGTGGTCTTGATTCCAAACAAATAAACTTCCTTTTTCGATTCCCACAGGATAGAATATCAAACTGTCTAGATTCGGATGATTTTCTAAAAACTCAGAAAAGTCAATTTCAAACCAGTAATTGGTCTTTGCACGTGCAGAACCTAAATTTTCAGAGCCATGGAAAGTCCTCAAATCCGATAGATTTTGAATTTGTTTGATAGAAGCGGCTGTGTCTATAGCAAGGACCTTAGTTGGAATTGGAATTTTATAGTTGAGAGAAATGGACTGCGAGAAGGCAAGGTTTGAAAGCAAGAATCCAAGAAAAAGCATTAAAAAAATATTCTTTCTCATTACATCAAGTTAGGAAAAATCAATTCAACAACTTTCAAACAATGTCCATTTTCTGACTTTTCTTGCTTCACTTGGCTTTTGATCTGATAAGGACGTATTTCATTGATGAGTTTGACATAATCTTCCCAAGGGGTCAATTCTCTAAAATATTCTGATTTTGACTTGGATTCACATTCATTTTCAGGGATTTCTAATTGGACTTTAAAATGTACTTCGAACTCTTTGATAGAAAAGAGGGCTTTGATTCTCAGATTTCCCTGGCTTTGATTGATGTGTTCTTCAAGAAGGTTTTCAATTAAACTTTGAACTACCACAGCAGGAATTTTACTGTTTGGAAGAGCATCTACCCTGTGTTCTTCAATATCGTAAACAAATTTCTCCTCATATCTCAACTTTTGGAGCTGGAGGTACCAATCCAACATTTGTATTTCATCCCGTACCAAAACTGTCTCCTGATGGATCTGTCCAAGAAAATACCTTAAAAGCTTTCCAAAAATGCTCAGGAATCGGAGAGATTTCCGCTTGTCTTCCAATAAGATATAGTGTTGAATCGCATTCAAAGAATTGAATACAAAATGAGGGCTTAGCTGTGCGGAAATGGCCTCCATTTGCATTCTGTAGATTCTTTGCTGGACTTTCCATCGTTCGAATTGCTCTTTCTTGGCTTTTTGCTCTGCTCTCAATCGGGCTATCTGTCCGGCGTAGATGGAGGCAACGGCATGAAGTATACGAAGATGTTGGTCAGTGAAATAGCCCTCTTTGGAGTTTTCGCTATCTATGACACCAATTACTTTTCCCTCTAATAGGATAGGAACAGCTAATTCAGATAAACGAAACTCATCATCTTGAATATAATCCGGCTCAAGCCTGGTGTCATTGATGACTATGGGAAGGCCAGTTTGTGCGACTTTTCCGGTCACTCCGGATCCCAAAGGGATTTTCATTGCATTGATCAATTCTTTACCATCAGGACTTTTGGGCCCAATGGCTGCTTTTTGAACCAGAAACTCTCCAGATTCATCCATTAAATAGATTACTGCATCTTCAAAGTCCAGAATGGAAATACAGTTTTTGACCATATCCCACAGCAATTCCTCCTCAGAATCTATGGTCACCATAGACTTTGAAAAGTGAAGGAGGATTTCCTCTATTTCTGAAGCTTGAATGCTTTTCACGATACTCTTATTTAATCTCAATTCCATTAATGCTTCTGGCAAATTGCCTCTTTGAAGCATGTGAAAATTAGAGAATTAGTGATGTTTTTTATGTTTGATTTTGATGAATAGGGCTTTTCAATTGATGGATCGTGCTTTTCATTTGACGGATGAAATAGTCCTATTAAAAATCTGTAAATCAGTGATTTAAATTGATTTTTGCATCTATCAATTCAAATCCTTCATCCGTCAATTGGAATCTGTTTTCAATAAATTCTCCGAGGTAAAGAATTTCGATCCATCCTAAGTTTGAATCGTCCAACAGGGGAAATGCCCTAGAGATCGAAACCAAAAATAAATTTTATAAAATCATGAAAAAGTATCTTTTAATCTTAGGTGTAGGAGCGATGATTCTCCAAAGTTCATGTGACAGCATGGAAAACGAAGCGGTTGACCCACAAGTGCAAAGTGGAGAGCTTTCAATAGCAAATGCAAGAATGGCTGAAGTAGAAATGCTAGCTACCAATAAAATTGACAAGAATTATCAGTTGGCAGAATATGCCTATGAAGGTTTGGAAATATGTATTCCAAAGGAAAAAGCATTGATGAAACTTGAGAATACGAGAGACGAAGTCCAATTCATTGAGGATATGATCAAAAAGTCTATGTCAGTCTGGGATTCTACCTTGAAGAAAAGAGGGGAGTTTCTAAGCCCTCTATCTCAAAGAAATCATGATGAAATGGCTGGGGATGAGCATGAGATTGAATTTGATATTGCATCGTTCATCGATGACGAAACTGCCGCTATCGACTATTATTTGAGAATTCCTGACATCCCTGGGGAGTCAAGAGATGGAAGAGAACCAGGTTTTCATTTCTCGAGGATCATTGGTAACAGCTCTACTGCAAATGCTACTGAGCCTTGTGATAACATTTGGTGTGATAGTATTCCTCCAGTGAAAAAGCCTGAAACAGAGGAGACTGCAGCTTTACTTCTTGAATTGTCCTATCAAAGAGATCCAGCGCAAACTTCCAGATTGATTGAGCAATTGAAGGTAGGAACAGGAATGGAGCCAGTACAAGTAAGCTTGCTATTGCCAGCAGTACAAAGAGTAAGAGAGGCGGCAAGATTGGGCGTAAATGCTAGAGGCAAAGCTGATATTTTGATCGAAACTTTGGGAACCTATTACGGTGTGGACGTCGAAACACAAATGAATAAACTCCTTGCCTATGGTGGTGCAGGTTCACTTGCCGAGTTAGTTTCGGAGGAGTATGATGATGAAGGAGACATAGACTGGGCTACGATTCAATTGAACAGGAAAAAATTTGAAATGGAAATGTTATTTTTCTGGAAAGCGTTTTGGGAAACGTACCATGGTACCCCGACCTGGGAATAGGTCTAATTTTTAACCAAAAGGAACCGGAGCTTTTGCCCCGGTTTTTTTTGTGCCAAAATCCTGAGATCATCCTCCATTACTTGAAGAATTCGTGGATAGCCTCCTGTCACTTGGGCATCCTGCAGAAGGCACAGCAATTTCCCTCCTGATGTCAATTGAATAGTTCCCGGGAAAACAGGAGCAGAAGCAATACCTGGAATTTCATTTGAAATCAATTCCTCCAATTGAACAGCCATGCTGTTTTTCATAGGTGAAATATGGAAGGACTGGTTGAAAAGAGATTTTTGAATAGTTGGTGGAAGTTGATCCCATTCAGGTCCGGTAAAGACTCGGACTATCTCCTCAGAAAGATATTGGCTGTTCCACTTTACTTGAGAAAGCCTATTCAACAGCGGGATTTCCTGATTGGTAAAGTAGGGGACTTCATCTCCTTTTGCTATTTGAAAGGTTTTAGTGATTCCTTTTAATAGACTTCTAGATTTCAGGATTTGCTCTGACAGGAAACCATGCTTTATACCAATGTAAATAATTGACCCTGATTCAATATTTCCGATTTCAAGAATGTCTTCAAAGTTAATTTCCTGTAAACCAGTATTATTAATGAGTTTATTTTTAAGTATTACTTTAGATAAAGCTCCTGAGATTGAAATGAGAGTTGGAGCTAGAAATTGGATTTTAAATCCAGGTTGACTGATTTCTAGCTGGGCATCATTTTCTTTATTTTGAAGCAAATGATTGTTCCATTGGAACGCCTGCAAATCTGCTGGACCTGAAATAGGTACACCAAATTGTGCATAGCCTACTCTTCCAAGATCTCGAATGCTGGTTCCAGGTCCCGATGCTAGGATTTTTGCAAATGTCCAATCCTTAATCATACTACTTTGGGGAATTTGGGGTGAGCAGACATTCTTTCATATTCAGCCATTGAAATAGGAGTAAATCTGATTTGATCTCCTGGTTTAGCCCAAACAGGAGGATCACAATAGGGATTGAAAAAGGGTGTAGGAGTTTTACCAATGACATGCCAGCCACCAGGACTGTTTTGAGGGTAAATACCAGTTAGATTTCCTCCAATGGCAACAGAACCCGCATCTATCGACCGATCGGGTACAGACTTCCTAGGATGGGCCAAAAGAGGATTTAAGCCTGAGAGGTACATGAAACCCGGTAAAAACCCGTAGAAATTCAATTGGTAGTTACTTTCAGAGTGGAGGTTGATTATATCTTCTATGCTAAAAGATTTAGCTTTTGAATATGCATATAAATCTTTTCCTAAAATCTGATCATAACAAACGGGAATTTCCCAAAGATTGAAATCTAGTTGAATAGAATCTTCTTGAACCTGGTTCAAAAACATCGATAATTGTTCCATTTCCGGCTTTTTTTTCCAGACAATAGAAATGCTTTGATATCCGGCTCTGGTTTCAATGATATAGTTGCAGAACTCTTTTTGGATAGCTTTTTCGATCTGAATTCGCTTGAAAAGCAGCTCTCCAACCATTTGAGTGGGCCAGGAGATTTCAGTAAGGTTTGGTCCAATTTGTTTTATTTCAGGTTTCAGCTCCACCATTTCTTTCTGATTTGAGGTAGAACTGTCAATGCAGCAGGATTGTCTCCATGAAAGCAAATGGTTTCTGCCATGATAGGGATCAATTGACCATTTACCGCTCTGATTGACCGGTGTTCAAAAACCGCTTCTAATTGACCATTAACCTGCTCAAATGTATGATAAAGGCTATTTTCTTCAGATCTGGGTCTTAATTTCAGGTCATTCCCATAGGCTCTATCTCCAAATATTTCCCTTCTAATTTTTAATCCTTTTTCTTTGGCTGCCTTTTCTGTTTCTGATTGTGGAGGAACGAATAGACAGGTATTTGGATAAGCTGATGCAATAAAATCAACTAAGGCTTTTGCCAGATTAGGATTCTTAGCTGCATCATTGTATAGTGCTCCATGAAATTTGATATGATCCATTTCCATTCCCAATTCTTTTCGGATGGATTCAAAGAGCGCAATTTGCTGTTCAATTGACTCCAGCAGCTTTTCAACGGGAATATCCATACTGATCCGACCAAAATTTTCAACATCAGGATAAGAAGGATGAGCACCTACCTTCTTATTAGAATCTTGACAAGAAATAAGGGTTTTTCGAATGCTAGCTGCGTTTCCATAGTGACCACCACAAGCTACACTCGCAGCATCAATATAGGGGATGATTTGATCCTCCCATTCGACTCCTTCTCCTAGGTCACAATTGATTTTTATTCTGTTTTCAAGCATCGATGAAAATTAAAAAGATTTTGGCTTCAATGGAAATTACCTTATAAAAGCCGTTTTTAGCTTCGACTTTTTGGAATTCCAGCATTAGGATGGTTGAGTCATTTATGACTTTACAAAGTGATTCTGAACATATTGATTTAAATACACCTTAGAGGATTTCAATTCAAAATGGATTGGGATATTGAGATCCCCAAATAAAGAAAATCCGCTACCCAATAATATCGTTATAGTTGTGATTATCAATTCATTGATTAACCCTTCTTTCATAAAAGATTGAATGGTTTTTCCTCCATCAATATAGAGTCGATTCAAACCCTTTGAATGAATGGTTTCTAAGATTTCTTTTGGGTTTCCATGAATCAAAAAGACTTTTTCATTTAAGTAATCTGGTATGGATTCAAGGGTATTACTCAAGACGAATACAGGCTTTGAATAGGGCCATTCTCCTCCAAACCCTAAAACAGTTTCATATGTCACCCTTCCCATTACTAAGGCGTCAATAGAATCCATAAAAGCATGGTAGCCCATATCGTTTTGATCGGGATTGGGGATGGAGGTGAGCCACTCGATTTCCCCGTTCTTATCGGCTATAAACCCATCTAGGCTAGTCGCTATAAATACTGAGTTTTTGAATTCCATGATCAGAGATTATTATAATATTTGATCAATTCATTAAGCTGTTTATAATCCAAAACTCCTTTGGCAAGTTTCAGATGATGCATGATTGCCAACGCTTTTTTCATTCTGCTTTCGGGGCTTTTGACTTTGGTGATGATATATACCAGTCCTCTTTGATGGCCTGGGGTCAAGGCTTTGAAATAGGCAGCTCCTTCTTTATCCTGATCCATCAAAACTTGAAATTCCTCGGGTAATTCATGACCATACTCACTGTGGTCCCGCTCCAATTTGACAGTTACTTGATCTCCCACGTCAATTCGAAGTTTCTTTCTGATATCTTGATTGACTAGAATGTACCAATAGGCTTTGGCTTTCATCAAGGCCATGTGGTAGGCTTCACTATCATTGATCCAAACCAAAACCCTTCGATGATTTTTGTCCATCATCTGATTGGCGAATTCATCGGCCACAGGGATATGAACTTGCCAGTGATTGAAATCAAACTTTTGGAGCTTTTCTTCGAATTGAACCATAGGAATAGGGAATTTTTCTAGAATCAGAAAGTGGAAGTTATGGAATCTTTCATTCTTGTGAATTCATAAAAGGCTTTGTTTCCAACAAACCTCAGGAATTGTCGCTTTTTTTGAAATAAATCGATTACTTGAAGTTTACAGCATTTTTCAACCCATGAGATCAAAATTACCTCAGGTAGGGACCACCATCTTTACAGTCATGTCCAAAATGGCCCATGATGAAGGTGCCATCAATCTTTCCCAAGGATACCCTGGTTTTGGTGCTGATCCGGTTCTATTGGACTTGGTGGCACATTATACCAAGAGTGGCTATAATCAATATGCACCGATGTCTGGCATTCCTCAGTTTCGACAAAGAATGGCTGAAAAGATCCTAAGGTGTTATGGGGCAGAAGTAAATCCAGATGAAGAAGTGACCATCGTTTCTGGGGCGACGGAAGCTATTTTTTCAGCAATTACTGCAGTGGTTCACCCAGGTGACGAGGTAGTGGTTTTAGAGCCAGCCTATGATTCCTATGAACCGGCAATTCAATTGGCAGGAGGAATTACCATTCATGTTCCACTTGATTCCAAGGACTTTTCTGTGGATTGGGAAAGAGTCAAGCATGCAATTACCTATAAAACCAAACTCATTGTCATTAATACGCCTCACAACCCCAGTGGCTATGTTTGGGCTGAGCAGGATATGAAACAGCTATCTGATTTGGTAAGAGATCGAAATATTTATGTGGTAAGTGATGAAGTCTATGAGCATATCACATTTGATCAGAGACCTCACTTATCTTTGGTTGGACATCCAGAATTAAGGAAAAAGACCTTCGTATGTGGTTCATTTGGGAAAACCTTCCATGTGACTGGATGGAAAATTGGCTATTGCATTGCTCCACCAGAATTGACCAAAGAATTTCGAAAAGTTCATCAGTTTGTCACTTTCAGTACCGTCACACCCCTTCAATTTGCTTTGTGTGACTATTTGGAAAAACCGGAGCGATACGAATCTATTCCCTCATTTTATGAGAAAAAGAGAGATTTGTTCCTACAAGGTCTGCAAAAGACGGATTTGATTCTGGAACCCACTCAAGGAAGTTTCTTCCAAACTGCACGATATGGACATTTGAGCAAAATAGAGGATAAAGAACTCGCCGAAAGAATGACCAAGGAACTGAAGGTGGCTTGTATTCCTGTCTCGGCCTTCTACCATGATCATCAAGACGACAAAATCATACGCTTTTGCTTTGCCAAAGAAGATCAAGAATTGGAAGAAGCCTTAAAAAGGTTGGATAGGCTGAATGAGTTATTTTAGATTTTCAAGGAATTGATCTGAAAACGAATAAATTTTCAAATTAAAATATTAGATTTAAAGAGTAACATTTAAAAGTAAATACCATGTGGAATTTTATTGTTTGGATCGCCTTAGGATTAGTTGCTGGTGCATTGGCTAAATGGATCAAGCCAGGCGATCAAGGCGGAGGCTGTCTGATGACAACGGTTTTGGGAGTTGTAGGTGCTTTTGTTGGGGGATGGTTAGGTAGTTTTATCGGAATCGGGACAACAGGAGGCTTTAGCTTTTCAAGTATCATCACCGCAGTTGTCGGTGCATTGGTAGTTCTTTGGATCTATGATAAAGTTGCGAGAAAGTAGTTTTAATTACCCTTAAGAATCGAAAAGCACAGGTTATGGAATCTGTGCTTTTTTATTTTTTGTAGAAACCTTTCTACATCCTGTGCAAATGCAAAGAGTAAAAGCAAGAATTTCTTAAAACCACCAAAAAATTGATACTTCTTTAAGTATCTAAAATTCAATTGGTTGTCAAATAAATGCTAGAGAACTAGATCTCTGGCGGGATTTTTCGTTTAAGTAGTATAGAATTTTAATAAAAAGTATAACCACTAAAAACTACAGCTATGAAAACGAATAATAAATCTTGGATGTATTGGTTGGGAGGATTGGTAGCAGGTGTTGCTGCAGGAAGCCTTGTGTATCAAAACCGCGATAAAATCAACCAAAAGAACCTCGACAAAATGATCGGGAGCATGAAAAAGACCGGAAATGAAATCGGTAAGCTGGTGAAAGAGATTAGTGCTCAGGCAGCTGAAAGAAGCAAGGAATTGACTGCTCAGGCTACTGAAAAAGGCAAAGAGCTAAGTAAGACAGTTTTAAATGAGAATTAATTAATAGGTTCGAATAGATTGAAAAAGAGACCGGGAGTGTTCCGGTCTTTTTTTTATGCCTCAAATTATACCCTATTTCATTTGTTATGAATAGGTGACTCTTATTTTCCAGAGCCCATTCATTTCTTTTAAAATCAGGGTAGAATTTTCGGTAACTACAATGGTATGTTCGTGTTGTGCCGTAAAACCCCCTTTGATTCTGACCTTCGTCCAACCATCAGCAAGGCTATCTGCTTAGGTGGAGTCGGTGGAAATAAAAATTTGAGTAAAAATCGAATTGAAAATGGAATCACTTTTGAAAGATAATTTACTGTTAGTTGAATAAAATCGAGTAACTACATCAATTATCTACAATGTCTTTAGATCTTCTTTTTCCCATGATTTGGCGTAGTTCTCCTTTAGATTAAGCCAATAATTAAGATTCGATATTTGTGATCTTTATATGGGAATTAATTCAGTTTAAATATAATAAAGTACTGGTTATTAATTGTTTATAGTTTTTTGTTTGATATTTTTTTGTAAATTATTAGATGATAGAATATCGGTTGGCAACAAGAGAGGATAATCAAAAGTTGTTAGATCTAACTAGTAACTCTGGTATGGCCGGAAATATGGCCTTACGGATAGATAGATTTCCCAATTTTTTTGCTTTGAATAAGTTACGTGGCAAAACCTATGTTTATGTCGCTATAGAAGGAAGTACCATTGTTGGTTCCATATGTGTGTCTGACCAAGAAGTATATATAAATGGGAACCAAACACCTTTGTTTTATATAAGTGATTTCAAGGTAGCACCGTCTCATCGCAACATGGGGATTGGGCTACAATTAACAAATGAGGTTGTTAAATATCTGGAAAGTAAGGATGCAGATTTTGCATTTCTAAATGTTTCTAAGGGTAATAAAAGGCCATTTGTATTTTTTAGCGACAGGAAAAACTACCCTGATTTTGAGAATATAGGAATATTCAATATTTACCAGTTTATAGGTTCAAAT
Source organism: Algoriphagus zhangzhouensis (assembly GCF_900148515.1). Taxonomy (GTDB): domain Bacteria; phylum Bacteroidota; class Bacteroidia; order Cytophagales; family Cyclobacteriaceae; genus Algoriphagus; species Algoriphagus zhangzhouensis. The sequence continues at coordinate 227,286 of NZ_FRXN01000001.1, forward strand.
AAAAAACAAGTTCATTCTAAATATCAAATTAATCAGGCAATAGCAAGTTCTGAAATACTTCAATTTCTAAATAATTATTATTCAAAACATGAATTGGCCAGTGTGATTGATAATAATAAGATTGAGAAAACTCAATTATATGAAGTCAGAGAAGGTGATCAATTAATATCTGTAATGTGTCTCATCGATACTATGGATTTAAAGCAAAATGTAGTTATAAAAATGCAGTGGCATTTAAAATTCGCTTTATCTGTTTTGAATAGTGCTCGCACCTTTTTTCGGTTGTCCAAACTGCCTTTGGAAGGTGAGCCTATCAAGATGTTGTACATCAAGTATTTTGCTGTCAAAAGTAAAGATCCCAAACTAATTAATGAGCTAATCTCCTTGGCGAGGCGCATTACATTTCAAAAAGGCTACGCATTTGTTTCTTTAAGCCTGCATGAAAAGGATGGACTAAATCAAATGCTTCCCAAAGGAATTCGATTTACATTTCAATCAGTTGGGATGCTTGTTAGCATGAAGGATAGTAAAATGAAAATGAAGGGAATAAAAGAAGGGATCCCATATAAGGATTACTCAATTGTTTAAATAAACTAGTTTGTCAAATATGGAGGAAGTTAGTTATGATTTTAATAATGTAGAGACCTTTAATGTGGTCTCAGATGTTTTTTCTCAAGCTATTACAGGAGAGCTCATAGGTATGTCAAATTTTGCATCCCTTTCAGGAACTATTGAAGATCCCTATGAGAAAATGGAAGCTGTAGAACATGCAGATAGTGAAAGACATCATGCTGAAGGTTTTTTGGCTTGCTCAAAAAAAATGGGACTAAACACCAAAGTCAATTTGAATGGTGAATATTGGAAAAGTGTCAGAGAGGTTTTTCTAAAATATGCTGAAAAGAATGATTTTATATCCTGTCTGATTATCCAAGAAGTAATGTTAGAATCATTTGCTGTATCCATGTATACGGATGTTGGGAATGCATTGGGAGGATTTCCAGGAGAGCTATTTTTGGCTATTGCTGATGAAGAAAAGGAGCATATGGAACATTCAACTGAAATACTTCAAGAGGAATTGCAGAAGGATCCTGAAGGCTTCATATCCAAATTTGAGACTATTCACTTCGATTGCATGACAATATTGTCTCAATTTTCCGCAACCCAAGATCTTAGGGGACATTGTGGAGTTTGCAATGGAGAGTGCATGAAAAATTCATTGCATCATATCGGTCTTGATTCAGTTATTATGAGAGGAAATGCATTGAACTTGTATGCTGAGGCATTGGATAAAATTGGGATTCCAGGAGATAAATCGATGGTATGGATAGCAAAACTCCCAGCTTAGATTTTGCCATAGTAGGTCACTCAGAAGATTGGAAAAGTATTCAAAAGTTCATTAATGGAATTCGGACTGCTGAATTGGAGCCTTTACCTGTAGATAAAATCAAGGAGGTGTTCGGTTTTATCCCTCCTAGAGAGATTTTTAGAATTACTCTTAGATCTAAAACTGGAAAGGAAGTCACAGGTGTCTATATCGAATCATTTATTGATCCCGATAAACTGGGAGTAACTTATTTAAGAACAAACATTAACAAAGTGAAAAAGGCCGTAATTCTTGCGGCTAAATTAAATGCAAAGCGCGTTGCTTTGGGAGGTTTTACTTCCATCTTGTTAGAAGGAAATATAGATTCATTTGAGGAGTACGATCTCAAGGTGACTACAGGCAATACACTAACTGCTGCATTTATTGTAAAGTCAGTAGAAAAAGCAGTTGCTGAATCGGGACAGGACTTGAACAGTGTAAAACTACTGGTTATCGGAGCGACTGGAGATATAGGAATGGCGTGCATCCAATATTTTAAAGGGAAGGTAAAAAAACTAATCTTAAATGCCAGAAATAAAGCAAAACTAGAAAATGCCGAAAAAGAGCTAATTGAACAAGGGGTCAATATTGCACTTGGGAATTCTTTGGAGGATTTGATTCCTGAGGCTGATGTCATTATTAGCGTAGCCAGTTCTAATAATATTGAAATAAAAAATGTCCGTGAGGGAGTTATAATATGTGATGCTGGATATCCCAAAAATCTTGATTTGAAATTTTCAGACTTAAAGGAGAATCTATTATTTCATGGGGGAATGGGTAAAGTAAGTCATGGTTATTGGTTTCGACCTGATTACTCCAATTTTTTTTACACCTATCCTGACCAATTCTTGGCACATGGGTGTGTTTTGGAGGTAATCGTTTTGGCTTTTGAAAATGTTTTTGAAAACTACTCTACAGGGAAAGGGAATATAACAAACAAAGGAATAGAAGAAATATATTGTTGGAGTTTGAAACACGGGGTTATTCTGGCTCCATTTTACAATTCTAGAGGTCTATGCAATCAGGGTAATAATTCGAACAAAAAATGAAAAATGCTGAACAGGTGCAATTATCTAAGCTTGTGTTTACTCACAATTGGGAGGATCCAAGAAGTGATGAATTAGCACTAAATATCCAAGCTGACAGCTCCTTGTTTACGATAACTTCTGGAGGGTGTAATGTTCTCGGATTTTTATTGAAAGATCCTAAAAAAATCTATAGTGTTGACATCAATTTAGCGCAATCTTATGTGCTAGAGTTGAAAATCGCCGGGTTTAAAGCATTAAGTTTTGAAGAGTTTTGTGTGTTTTCTGGATTGGAGAAAAATGGTAATCGAGAGTTAATTTTTGAAAAAGTAGGAAATCACCTTAGTCCAGATGCTCTGACCTTTTGGAAGGCGAACCAAACCATTATTTCTCAAGGATTTCTAATGGCTGGTAAGTATGAACGATTTGTAATATTTGCAGGTAAATTTTTGAATTTCCTTCAGGGTAAAAAAATGGTTGTTGGTCTATTCGACCCAAAGTCAAAAAAACAACAACAGGAGTATTTTGATAATGTTTGGAATACAAGGAGGTTTAAATATTTATTTAAAATTCTTTTCAATAAATGGATCTTGGCGAAACGCGGTCTGGTTGCAGATTATTTCCATTTTGATGATGGAAGTTCCTCTTTTTCAGAGAGTTTTTACAAACGTTCTAAAATAGTATTTAGAGATTTGCCAATTGAAGGAAACTACTTCTTATCACTCTATTTGCTTGGGAAATATCGAAATCGAAATGAGGTTCCTGAGTATTTAAAAAAGTCCAATTTCGAAATTATAAAATCCAGAGTTGATCGAGTAAAAATCGTGACTCAAGATGCTCAGAGTTTTCTGAATGGATTACCAGATAGAAGTATTGATTGTTTTGCTTTGTCCAATATTTGTGAGCTAATGAGTGAGGAGGAAACCTCTCGTTTATTTAGGGCTGTTTTACATACTGCAAATCCACATGCAAGAGTCATTTTCAGAAACTTGATGATACCTCGTGAAGTACCTGAAGAGTTGAAGAATTCGATAGTGAAGGATGACTTATTGAGCGAGGAAATATTTAAAATGGATCGCTCATTTGTATATGGAAAGGTTTCGGCTTATTCAATACTTAAATAGATGGTGCATGAAAGATTCGTATTCAATTCCGGTGAAGCTTAATTGCTTGATATTAGTTTGCTGTACTATACTTTATTTCTTTTTGTTATACCTCGGTTCTGAAACTCAAAATATTGGATTTAAATTTTTGATAGGGTTGGCTTTTGGTGTCACGTTAATCCCAGTCTATTCATTGATGCATGAAGCTGCCCATAATGCTTTGCATCCTAAACCCAAATTGAACATTTTTTTAGGACAATTTCTAAGTACACTGTTCGGGGTTTCCTTCCATTTTTTTAGACATTGCCATCTAAAGCATCATAAAAAAAACAGAACCGATGAAGAGATGTGGGACCTGTATTACGAACATCAAAATAAATGGTTGAGATATGGGAATCTTTACCTGATGATGATTGGATTTGGTTATTTTGCTTTGTGGTTGAGCGTGATCTTATTTGCCCTAGCCCCTTCTTTGGTGTATACTAGATTTTTCAAAAGCCATACAGAAATCAGGGGCTTTTTACAAGGAAGTGATCATCCCTTTAAGCTCAAAATAACTAGAAATGAATCATTGATAATCATTTTATTTCAAGTGTTTTGTCTTTGGTTGATTGATTGGGATTTTCTTACGTGGATTATTCTGTATATGGTGAATGGTTTTGTTTGGTCCTCGCAGAACTATGTAAATCACGCTTTTAGCCCAAGAAAAATCATCAATGGAGCCCATAATCTTAAGGTCCCTAGATTTTTGAATATTATTTACTTGAATTTCAATATTCATCTGGCTCATCATCAAAACCCAAATATCCCTTGGATACATTTACCCAAATACATCGAATCTGAAGAAGGAAGAATCTCCTTTTTTAAAAATTACATCCGACTTTGGAAAGGGCCTAAACTAACTAAAGAATCTAACCCGAAATCTTAATGTAACTTAAGTGCTTGAATAATAAGGTCTAAGTTTTCTAGCAACAGAGAACGATGAAAAAAGAAAGAAAATAGGGGAGTTTTTTTCTGAATTTAATAAAAACTCAAAACCAATTTCCACGTTATTTACATTTCAAAACTGGTTATTTACGCCCGCGTTCAATTCCTATTAAATGTTTTTAGATCTTCTTACTGCCATGCTTTGGAGCATGTCTCCGCTTGGCGAAGCCAAAGTTGGGATTCCATATGCTTTGTTGAATGGCGTAGATATTTATCTGGCTTTGATATTTAGCTTTTTGGCAAACCTGTTGGTGTTTCCCATTATGAATTTCTTTTTTGACGTCTTCAACCGCTACTTCCTGAAATACTATTATTACAAAAAGGCAGCAATTTTTGTCGGGAGAAGAGCAAAGTCAGGTGCGGGTAAGAATGTTGAAAAATATGGATTCTGGGGACTGATGTTTTTTGTGGCAATGCCGGTACCGGGAACAGGTGTCTATGCTGGAACCATTGCAGGTTATCTATTTGGCTTGGATAGGAGAAAGGCATTTATTGCAAACGCGATCGGAATTTTGATTTCCTGTTTGATCGTTTGGGTAGCTACATTGACAGCGATGAAACTCTGATTTAAAATTCGATAAATCTAGTTAATCCCCTTTTTAATTTTCTCTATTCGGTTCGAGATTTCATTCGCTTCGGCGCTCTTTTGATCGCTTAGCTTTCTGTTTGAATGAGAAAGTTTATAGGACTCATCGAGTAACTTCTTATACTGGATTTCCAATTTTTCGAGCTCAGACTTCTTTTTGAATAAATTGAACATGGCAGAAATTTAAAGTAGAAACTTCAAATTTCAAGATTTGTTTAGATCATTTTAAGAGGTGTCCTTCCTCTAAACAAAAAAAGGCAGCTTTAAAATTTGCTGCCTTTATCGGTGTTAAGTAATCAGGTAATTATGCTAAACTCTTTCTACAGAACTCCACGCATTTCTGAACTTCTTTGACTGGATCTGAATTTTCAGGAACCTGATATTCCAGTTCAATCGTTGCTGGGAATTTGTATTTATTTTTTTGAATTGTTTTCAAAACATCTCCAATTGGAGTATCTCCTTCACCCCAAACTACATTTCCTTTTCCATGCGCTGGAGTTTGTCTGTCTTTGGTATGCATGCTCAGGATTCTCCCATGTTGCTTTTCCAACAGAGGAAACAAATCTGTATTTCCTGCTGCGATGTAATGTCCCATATCCAAGTTCAAGGCATTTTTTGGACTTTGCGCAAGAGCTGTATCCCAAAAATCAAAGGTTTGCTGCTCATGACCATGATAAGCAACTGACATACCATATCGTTCTCCCATTTTTCCAAGTTTCAAAGTCTGGGCATCATTTGCTGGATGTTCTAAAGTTACATGACTAGCACCTAGAGCTTTAGCAGCTTTCATTCCGTAGGCAATTTCAGCATCTGTATTATTGGCCCCGAAAGCGGAAGGCTTAAATGCATAAATGCTTACTCCAGCATCCTTATACATTTTGCGAACCTGCTCAAAAGGCTTCATATCCGCATTGGCTCTCCAAGTTGCTACAGCTTGTGAATAGGCAGTAACTTCTTTTTGAAGTTCTTCCCATTCTTTCTTTTCATCATCGGTCAATTGCCCATCTCTGGCTTTTCTCCCTAGTTGCCACATTTTTCCTCTTTCAAACGTTGGCGTTGGCATTCCTGCAAAAGATTCGGCTGGATCTCCCATTAATTCAATTGCGCTCAAACCAGAGTCGATTACATATTTTAAGGTAGCCTCTGCGCTTTGATCAGGTAGAGACCGGAATGAATAGGTAATACATCCGATTTGTACTCCATTGATATTGCTATCAGGCTTGTTGAAATTCTTGATAATTGCTGGAGCACCTTTCAGCCAAGTAGGAGCTAAAGCAAGGCCAGCTACTCCTAAAGTGGATTTGATGAGAAATTCTCTTCTGTTTTTCATGGTTTTTGGGTCTTGTTAATGAGGTTTGAGTAATTGATTATTGGAAAGCCAATTTAATGCTTGATTTCAAATTCCTTGAATTTCCGCTGAAAAAAGGAGTTTTAGTGAACCGTTTATGGAAAAGTGGAGAATTGAAAAATTTCAGTATTGAAAATTTCACATAGAAAATAAGGTTTGGTGTCAAAGGATTTATTTCATCTAACTTTAGAACATGAATCAATTAGAAGTACGGATTGTACGTGGGGATTTTTTGAAAGAATTGACTTTTCAGACTGCCCGAAGTAGTGGTCCTGGAGGGCAAAATGTCAACAAAGTGGAGACCAAGGTTTTGTTGTTTTTTGATATCTCAAATTCCCAGATTCTAACTGAGGAAGAAAAGGAGAAAGTACTATCCAAGTTTTCCAATAAAGTGGATCAAACTGGCGTCCTTCAATTACAGAGTCAGGAAAAACGTTCCCAAATCCAAAACAAGGACCTAGTCATCGGAAAGTTTTATGATCTGCTTCGAAAGGCTTTTGAAAAAAAGAAAATCAGAAAGGCCAGCAAACCCAGTAAGGGAGCCATTGAAAAACGTCTAAAATCCAAAAAACAGCATTCTGAGAAAAAGAAAGCTAGAAACTGGAAGAAAGACCTTTGAGTATTTATTTGTTCTCATTGACAGAAAAGGGCAGAAAGCGATCACTGGGAGCTGTTCTTTGACTCATAAATTTTAACCAGTAATTTTTCGCAGACTTTTTGGCTGAGAGTTTCCTTTTCAGAATCCAGATAATTAACCACAATACTTTGATCAAAGGCTTCCTTGGAAATGATTTTTAACTCGGTTCCCAAGGTCAACTTTCGGCTATTCAAATATTCCAAAAACTCAGTGGAAGAATCTGATAACGCTGCCAAAATCACTTCTTGGCCTGGCTTTGCCTCAGATAAACTTTTAAACTGCAAATCTTGAATTCTTCCCTGCTTATCCGGAATAGGGGATCCATGTGGATCAACCGTCGGATAGCCCATCATTTCATCCATTCTCTCAAAAAACTTGCTTGCATGTATGTGCTCGACTTGTTCGGCTATTTCATGGACTTCTTCCCAGCCAAATCCCATTTTGGTCACCAAAAACATCTCAGTCAGCCTGTGTTTTCTAACTATCAATGCAGCTTCCTTTTTACCCTTGGGAGTCAATACAACCGGCTTGTATTTCTCATAAATACAGGAGCCAGATTTTTGCAAAGTCTTCACCATGCTGTTTGCGGTAGGCATACTCACTTCGAGCTGATGTGCTAATTCTGAGATGTTTACCTCACCTTTTTCATTGGCTAGGTTAAAAAGAGCTTTCAGGTAATTTTCTTCAGTTGTCGAGGCCATTTGAACTATTTGATTAATCAAATATGCAAAATTATTTCTTCATAATAAATTTGTTAGAATAATCTAACATTATACTTTTGTGGTAATAATAAAAAATTAAAGACTAAAAATCTCCTCTGAAAAGTCTATGAAACAGCTATTTGCGGTTCTTGTTTTTTTCTTGACTATTATTCAATTCTCTTTAGGACAAGAGAAGATCTATGGTAAAGTGGAATCCAAATCCCAAGGCTTGGAGTTTGCCAATGTGTTTATAGCAGAACTGGGAAGGGGAGTGGTGACTGATTCTTTGGGGAATTTCCAAATGGATCAACTCAATAAAGGGAAATTCAAATTAGAGGTAAGTTTACTGGGATATAGAAAGGCGGTGATTGAAGTTGTGATTCCACAATCTGAACCAATCCAAATTTCTTTGGATCCTCTTGATAATAGTCTAGATGAGGTAGTGGTTAGTGGAACCATGCAAGAGGTTTCAAGATTGAATAGTCCGGTTCCGGTTGAGGTGTATAAGGATGGGTTTTTCAAGGCTAATCCAACGCCTTCCTTATTCGAGTCCCTTCAAAATGTCAATGGAGTCCGCCCCCAGATCAATTGCAATATTTGCAATACAGGAGATATTCACATCAATGGCCTGGAAGGTCCTTATACCATGGTTTTGATTGATGGAATGCCGATCGTTAGTGGTTTGTCCACGGTATACGGGCTGACAGGAATTCCTCAGGCATTAATAGATAGAATCGAAGTGGTCAAAGGACCTGCCTCTACTTTGTATGGCTCTGAAGCTGTAGGAGGTTTGATCAATATCATCACAAAAAAACCGGATTTGGCTCCTGTCTTCAATGTTGATGTATTTGGAACCGGATGGGGAGAACTGAATCTGGATCTGGGATTGAAAACCCAATGGGGAAAATCCATTCAGTCTTTGACTGGTATCAATGCCTTTTATTACGACCATCCCATCGATAATAATGGGGATGGGATGACTGATTTGACTTTGGCCAAGCGGATTTCTGTCTTTGAAAAACTCAGCTTTGAAAGAAAGAGCCGGAAAAGCATGAACATCGGGATTCGCTATCTCTACGAGGATAGATGGGGAGGTCAGATGAATTGGGATAAAACCTATCGGGGCGGTTCAGAAGTTTATGGAGAAAGCATTTATACCAGTCGCTGGGAGTTATTTGGCAATTACCAGTTGCCTGGAGCAGAAAACTTCAATTTCCAATTTTCTGCAAATGGTCATGATCAAAACTCGGTGTATGGAAATGTCGAATACTTAGGACAACAAACCATTGGATTTGGGCAGTTTACCTGGGCAAAAGATGCTGGGAATCATCAGTTGTTGACCGGTTTGGCCTATCGTTATACCTATTACGATGATAATACCCCTGCGACGGCAGGAATAAGCTTGGATGAAAATAAACCTTCAGAAATCCATTTACCGGGCATTTTTATTCAAGATGAAATCAGGATCTCTCCAACCCAAAGTTTGCTTTTGGGAGCCAGATCCGATTATAATTCCATTCACGGGACGATCCTTTCACCGCGCCTCAATTACAAACTGTCCTCCTTGGATCAAACAACTGTATTTAGGTTTTCTGTGGGAAATGGCTTTCGGGTAGCCAATGTTTTTACGGAGGATCATGCTGCTTTGACAGGGGCGAGAGAAGTGGTTTTTGCCGAAGAGTTGAAACCTGAAAAATCCTGGAATGTCAATGCCAACTTGGTGAAGAATTTCTATACCGATAAAGGTACTTTCTTCAATCTGGATGGATCGGTTTTCTACACTTATTTTACCAATAGGATCATTCCGGATTATGAGACCAACCCAAATCAGATTATTTATGCCAATTTGGACGGGCATGCAATTTCCAAAGGTATTTCCTTGAATTCCAGCTTTGCATTTCCTTCAGGTTGGGAGGGAAGCCTTGGAGCCACTTTGATGGATGTAAGTTTTGAAGAGGATGGCGTCATGATAAGACAATTGCTTTCGGAGCGTTTCTCCGGAGTTTGGAATATTGCCTACAACATACCTGGTTGGAATCTTAAAATCGATTATACAGGGAATATTTATAGTCCAATGCGACTTCCACTTTTGGGTGAATTGGATGAAAGATCGGAGTATTCTCCTTGGTGGAGTATTCAAAATATCCAGTTGACTCAAGGTTTGGGAGAGAGATGGGAGATTTTTGGAGGGATTAAGAACCTTCTGAATTATACTCCGCCTGCCAATAGCATTGCAAGGGCTTTTGATCCTTTTGACAAAGGAGTGGAATTTGCCTCAGATGGTTCTGTGGTACCCACACCGGAAAACCCGCAGGCATTGACCTTTGATCCGACTTATATGTTTGCTCCAAATCAAGGAATACGAGGTTTTGTCGGAGTAAGGTTCACAATTTTGGATTAATAGCAATTTGGAGCATTTTCTCCACTATTGGTTCTGAAATAGTGTTCTCCGTTCAAATAAAGCTTGTTTTCTGCAAATGATAAGCTGTAGGACCAGTTTTCACCTGTATATGATTTTAAAAGCAAAGCTGGTGAGCCGTCTTCTCCCATTCCTATTTCCCAGCTTCCGTTTCCTTTCCCTTTGTCATTGTTCATTCCCAAACCATCCATCTGGAAACTGCTGGAATTGTTCATAGTAAAATAACCCTCTGGGCAGAGGTCAATAACTCTTTTCTGAGACATTCCCCCAGAAATTCCACCCTCAGTGGCGCTGGGCGAATAGTATGAACTCATGTAAGTCAATCTATATCCTGCCAGAAACGCTTTCCATTCTTCGAATTCCTTGCTTCGGTCTACTTCCTTGAATTCAAAAGATTGATACAGTTCTAGGCCTGCATTTTTGAGTTCATCTGTAAACCGGTCAGAATTTGCAGCTATTGAAATGGTTACACCCAATCCTTTATAAGGATTTTCCACCCCGATGATATAGGCTTTGGCCATGGCTCCTTGCAGGTACCCATCAAAAGTCCCAGCAACGGCAGTGGGTGATAGGTCTTCCAAAGAACCAATTAGGGTCAGGTAGGTTCCTTGTTCATCCTGAATTGGTTTGAGGGCTTCAGCCTTGATTTGACTGATGTTTTGATTGTGAGTAGATATTAGAATGATCCCTCCCAAACTTTGGTTTTGTAATAAAACTCCATTGCTGGTTTCCTGGCCTTGCCATCCATTAGGAACTAAAAAAGATATTCCCAATTGCTCGTAATTGATCCGATTGGATTCTTGTGAATGTGCCATAAGAGTAAAAGTTAAGTAGAACAGTATACTTGAAATAAACCTCATAAGACACTGATAATAAGTGTAATTAAATATAAAAAAATAAACTGAGACTATAAGCCTCAGTTTTTAGATTTTCTTTTCTTAGGGATGGTTACAAAATACAGAGTAAATCCAGAACCAATGGTCAATAACCCGAAGAGTGAAAAGGCTCTTAATAGAAGATTATTGAAGTTGTCTCTGCCTGCATAATCCATGGTATGAAACATCCAAAGGAAGTCAAACCATCTCCAACTTCGGTGTCTTACAGTTTGGAATGAACCGCTTTTTGCATCGATGTAGGCGATCAATTTTTCCGGATGATCATATTTGACAGCCCAAACCGGCAGGGGTTTTTCTCTGAATTCATGGTGAGCACCGGTTTCCGTCAAAAATTCTGCAGACTCAATTCCATAGTCTCCTTTGATATAGACCTGAGCGATTTCCTTAGCTTCTTCTTCCGTGATTTCTGGCTTTAGTTTACCCGTTTGTGCATTGTAAAGTTTCTCTCCATTTACCCAGTAATAAGGTTGGTGAAGAACAAAGCGAAGCTCCAATGAGGAAATTTCCAATGTAGAATCTAATGAACTTGGTTCTACCAAATCGGTCGCCGTCATATGCATCATATGATCCCGGTGGAAATGGTCTCCATGGATTTCATCGATGTCTGTCCAAGAGAAATAAAGTCCCGAAAGTGTCCAAAAGAAGAATTGAATTCCGATAAAAACTCCCAAAAACCGGTGAATTCTACGGATATAGTATTGATTGTTTTTTCTCATGCTGGTGGGTGAAAAAAGGAAACCTTACTTCGTAGGTTCAGTTTCAAAATAGAGGTGGTAATGCTTACTGCATCCAGGGTTAAATGATGATTTACAAGATGGGCAGGTATTATTTGATGCCATGTAATCAGCAATGCTCAACTCAGTGCCGCATACTCCACAAAGAATCGCTTTCTGATCAAATTCCGCTTTGGGCCAAACTTTCGGTTCATGTTCAGCATCCTCCTCATGACAGGAATAGCAGGGGTAGTATTTATCGCAGCATTTGAATTTGATGGCTATTATATCCAATTCGGAGTGCCAATGAACACAGCGGGTTTGATTGTCAACCGGTTTTCCAAAAACATTGATACCTCGTATTTGGGAAACTTTCAATGGTTCCAGTACTTTTTCCTGAGCTTGAATGGAGGTGCCTAATAGCCCTAAGAAGAATAGAAGTATGAGTTGTTTTTTCATGGTTAAATAAGGCTAGTGGGATTCTTTTAAATAGGTATTTGGTGATGAAAATTCTGAATTTTTCAAAATTCACGTCAACCTGAGAGAAGTCGAAGGGTCCTCGATCCCAATTGTTATCGAGGACTCTTTGCGTGACAATATTTTTCTAAATCTAATTTCTTTAATTTAGTGCCAAAGTCTCCTCAACTCTTCCACAAGTCAACATAGAACTTCCGAAAAGCGGGTTTTTGATGTCCTCGGAAGCACTCAACCAAATTCCGCCAGTGTTGTTTTTGTACATCGGGCAATACTGCTGATATAATGTTCTGTCTGTGCCAGCGATTTTGATAAAATCGGTCATTAGGACACTCAATGCCTGAAAACTCTCTCTTTGTGCTGCGATATCTTCAGAAGTTAGGTTCTCGGCTACCATAGCTGCTTCCATTTGAAGTTCTTCCAATTTCACAAAATCCTCACCTTCATAAGCATTGATATCAAATCCTTTGATTGCCTCAATCAGCTGAGGTGCTTTTGATGCTGCTTCAGATGAATTGTCATTTACAAAGGCATCTTTAATAGAAAGATAGGCATCAATTACGGGAGTGGAGGCATTGGACATGGCCATTTCAGAATGTTCTGATTTGGCATCAGCTCCCATTTCATGGCCTTCGTGCATGGAATGATCTTCTGTTTTGGAACCTGAGCAAGAATACAAAGCGATTCCAAGGGCTAGGGCAAATAAACTGGTCTTTTTCATAGTTTTTAAATTAATGATTATGAGTTGTTGATATTGTTGTCGTCGGTAATTCTGTTTCAAATACGGTTTGACCCTTTAAATAGGTCTGTTTGACTTCTCCACAGGTAAGCATGGATGCTCCAAAGTAGGGGTTGGTAATGTCCTTTTGCTCAGAAAGCCAAAATGCTCCCTGATCTCCGAAAGCCATTGGGCAGTAATCTTTGTAGACTACTTCTTTGTTTAGTCCAAAGCGCTCTGTCATATCCAATACTGCAGTAGAAAGATCTGAGAAATATTTTCTAGATGATTCCAGATCCGATGATGCTTCCAATTGATTTAAACTTGCTGAAATTTGCTTCATTAGTTGCATCCAATGCTCGTGGGCCATTCCTTCCAAAAGCTTCATATCTACACCAGCTAGGCTATTTTGAGCATTTTTCACACTTTTTTGACTTTGGGTCAAATCATCAGAAACCAAGCTGTTTTTGATCTCAAAATAGGCATCTGCCAAAGCTGTGATCTGAGATCTAAATTCCTCAGAAACTTCCATAGATTTGGATTCAGGTCTGTTCATCATGCTGTAGCTCCCAGATAATTGAGCTGCTGCATCCACTGCAAAGACTCCATTTGTGACGATTTCCTCTCCGGGCATGATTCCAGATTCTATTAGGTAATTATCACCTACTTTGGAGCCTAGGTTTACTTCACGCATTTCGAATGCAGGAACTTCAGAATTAGGCACTTTCACATAGACAATGGATCTTTTTCCTGTCCAAAGTAGGGCTGTTCTGGGAATTGAGAGCTCGGTATTGGCTAAAGATGAGTTCGATGAAATCGTGCCCGTCACAAACATTTCCGGCTTCAACTTCCCTTGGGAATTGGAAATTTCTGCTCTGATCGAGGCTGCACGAGTTGTCGGATTGATTAAGGGATCAATAAAGCTGACTTTGGCTTTGAAAGTTTCTCCGGGAATCCCTGCAGCGGTGAATGATATTTCATTACCAACCTTCAAAAAGGGCAAATCTGATTCATAAGCATCCATCAGAACCCAAAGCTTGGAAAGGTTGACTACATTGAATAAAACGGATCCTGTGCTTACATAATCGCCGACTGCAATGTTTCGCTGCGTTACTACGCCTCCATGTTCAGCGATCAAGTCCATTTGCTCTTTGATTTTTCCTCCCGCTTCAATGGAAGCGATTTGTGCATCGCTCAATTTCCATAGTTTCAGCTTTTCTTTGGCTGCCTGATAAAGTTCAGGGAAAGTGGTTTTGGATTTTGAGGCTTCCAATAATTCCTGCTGGGCAGTCATCAATTCAGGGGAATAGATACTTGCCAGTTTTTGCCCGGAACGGACCTGTTCTCCTGTGAAGGAAACATATAGTTTTTCAATTCTTCCGGGGAATTTGGCAGTAATAGCAGCATTTTCCCGCTCATCGGTTTGGATTTTTCCAGTCAGGGTGACCTGATTTCCGGAAGCGGAACCACCCACTTTAGTCGTATGGATATTTGCCAAGGCCACAGCATCCTGAGTCATCTCATAAACCAAAGGATTGGAATTTCCAGAAGAAGAATTGCTGGAAACTGGAATCAGATCCATTCCACAAATAGGACAGGATCCTGGTTCATTTAGTTTGATTTGTGGGTGCATGGAGCAAGTCCACAGCTGATCTGCCAAAGACTCCGAATGATCGTGCTCGTCTTCAGAGGTGGTAGAGGAGCTTGGTTTTACAATCCAACCAATGACAATTCCTGCCAAGAGTAAAGCCCCGAATTTGATCCATTTATTTTCTAATAGCTTTTGCATGCTTTTGATGTTTTAATTGATCGGAGTCCCAGTTCCTAAGGATTCTAAAAGTGCCAGACTTTTATGCTGCTGGACGATCATTCTGAGCTGACTTAATTGAATTTGTAGCATTTGATGATGCGAGCTTACCACCGATTCGATTGATTTAGAATTGGTTTGAAAATAGCTGAGCTGTAGCCTGTTGTTTTGGTGTACCAATTCCATTTGTTCTTGATAAAGATCGATTTTTCGACTTGCGTCCTCAAAATCCCGGATGGCATTGGCCCATTCCATTGCAAGCATATTCTCCTCCTTTTCTTTTTTCAAAAGAGTTGCTTCTCGCAGGTATTCTGTTTCTTTGATTCTTGAATTTGTCTTTTTGCGATAAATAGGAAGGCTTAGGCTGACCATAGGCATCACCATATCTTTTCCTCCCATCATCATTCCACTTTCAGGTCTTGGTTGAAAGGGCATATATTCTATGCCTGCACCAAGCATCGGTCTTCCCTGCAGCTTTGCAATCTGTTCTTGCTGATCCAAAGCGGCCATTTGTGTATCAAAACTTGCTAGCATGGGGTTTTGACTATGTATACTGTCCAAAAGGACATTTTTGTCCCAAAGCAATTGGGAAGGTTCGAGAGAATCCAAACTTGATATTTGTTCGTTGATTTCCCTATTGAGCAATTGGTTGAATTTTATTTGAAGTGGTTTTAGATTTTCTTTCAAAGTCAGGATTTCATTTTCCTTTTCAAGGTATTGGATTCGGATATCCAAAACTCCAGACATTCCAGATTCTGAAGACCCCATACCAGGCATTCCAGTTGATTTTTCATTGGATCCGGATTTGAATTTTGCCAAAGCCAAGCGCTCAAATTGCTCCAAATGTTCCAAAAACTGTTTCTGAATCTGAATCTCTTTTTGAGTTTGGTAAATTTCAAAATAGGTTGATTTTACTTGATAAAAGAGCTTGTTTTTGGCATCCAGAAACAGTTGATACCTCGCATGGGAAAGGAGATTAGCCTCTTCTTTTTTCTCTCCCAAAGTTCCAAACCATGGAAACATCTGCATCAGTTTAAAATCAGCGACCTGATTACCCATCCATCTTTGCATGGGGGAAAAGAATACACCCATTGTCAGCTCAGGATCAGGCAAATTTCCCACTTGAGGAGCTTTTTCCAAAGAAGCCAGATATTCATGGTAATATGCCTGTAGTTCAGGATTTTTTTCTCCTGCCTGAATCAGGTAATCATCCAGATTTTGGCCCCAAGAGAAAGTAGTGATGGCCGTTAGTAGGAAGAATAGAAATGAAATTTTTCTCATGGCCTATTGATTTTGATCTGTTGTAAATACAGCAGCGTTCTGTTTTAATTTTCTTTCAGCCCACCAGCAATAAAGGGTCGGCACAATGAATACGGTGGTCAGCTCCAGCACCATTCCTCCCAAAGATGGAATAGCCATAGGAATCATTATATCCGATCCTCTTCCCGTTGAGGTAAGGATTGGAACCAAGGCCAAAAGGGTAGTGGCTGTGGTCATCAAACAAGGAAGAACCCTTCTTTTTCCCGCCTCAATTACTGCGGTACGAACTTCTTGAACTGAGGTAGGTTGATGCGCTTTGAAGCTTTGATCCAGATAGGAAGCAACGACCACTCCGTCATCTGTCGCAATTCCAAAAAGGGCGATAAAACCAACCCAAACAGCGACAGAAAGATTGATGTCCTTCATCTGGAAGAGCTCTCTCATCGGAATATCAAACAGGGAGAAGTTCATAAACCAATCCTGACCGTATAACCAAAGCATCAAAAATCCTCCTGAAAAGGCCATGGCAATGCCTGTAAATACAAACAGGGTGGTAGATACGGCCCTAAACTGAAAGTAAAGGATCAAGAAAATAACGATTAAGGAGAGGGGAACCACGATGGAAAGTCTTTTTTCTGCCCGGATCTGATTTTCATAGCTGCCCGAAAAGACATATCTGACTCCTTTAGGAACTACCAGTTCCCCCGAGTCGATCTTGGACTGAAGGTAGTTTTGAGCATCTTCTACCACCGAAACCTCTGCAAAACCGTCCTGCTTATCCAGCAAAACATACCCTACCAAGAAACTGTTTTCGCCCCGGATCATGTCGGGTCCCGGTCTATAAGTGATATCCGCCAATTGCCCCAAAGGAATGTAATTGCCTAAAGGGGTTGGAACCTGAATGCTTTCAATGGCTCCGGGGTCATCGCGGAATTCTCGTGCATAGCGCACTCGAATCGGATAGCGCTCTCTGCCTTCCACGGTTGTACTCAATTGCATCCCACCAATGGCAGTTTCGATGAAATCCTGGACATCGACCACGTTCATCCCATAGCGGGAAATTTCATCCCTTTTTATCTCAAGCTCCAGATAGGGCTTTCCAACAATCCGATCTGCAAAGACTGCTTCTCTCTTCACCGAAGGAACCTCTTTGAGGTATTTTTCAAGCTTTAAGCCGAAGTCTTCAATGGTTTGTAAATCAGGTCCATATACTTTGATTCCCATAGGGGCTCGCATGCCTGTTTGTAGCATGACCAATCGGGTTTCAATGGGCTGAAGTTTGGGAGAAGAAGTCACACCCGGGATTTGGATAACCCCTACAATTTCATTCCAGATATCGTCAGGACTCTGGATATGAGACCTCCATTGACGGAAATATTCTCCGTCTGAATCTTCTAGCAATTGTGAAGTATCCACCAAATGGGGCTCCATTGTAGCCGGATCAAAGTAGGTCCCGTTTTTCAATTCAAACTGTCCGTCTCCATTCACTTTGAAACGGATTCGACTGCCATTCCCATCAGTCAGATACTCGCTTTTGTAATTGATGGTATTTTCAAACATTGTCAAAGGAGCAGGGTCAATCGCAGTTTCCGCTCTTCCTGCTTTCCCTACAACCAATTCTACTTCCGGGATTGCTGTGACTAGCATATCTAGCTTTCGAAGTACTTCCCTGTTTTCCTGAACTCCGGCATGAGGCATCGTAGTCGGCATCAAGAGAAATGAACCTTCATTAAGCGATGGCATAAATTCCTCACCCAGTCCCGGAAATGTATGGGACAATCCGGACCAAAAGGAGGTGGTTCGGATGTTCAAACCGATTTTATCGAGGGTCTTGGGGATAAATCCGAAAACCGAATTGAATCCCAACCAAACCGAAGCTCCCAAAAGCAAGACCACAATAGGGAATGCCAGAAAGGTCTTTTTATTGTTAAGACACCAGTTTAGAATCTGGGGATAAACTCGGATGAATATGGTAAAACCACCCAGCACCAGTGTCAACAAAAGCGCTATAAATCCAAAGTTGATCAGGTAACTGTTGGAAACACCCAAGGGCATCCATTCGGAGGTCAGGAGGGAGGCAACTGCCAATAAGGTTACAACAATGATGAGTGCATTCTTTCTGGATTCCAGTTTTTCAGGGAAATGAAAAGCCAAAGAATGGATCAGTCCATAGCCAACCAAAACCCAACCGGCCCATGACCAAACTGTAAAGGCGATAACCAATCCAAAGACCACTAATGCATAGTTTCCAAAGCGGGAGAATTTTCCTTTATAGCTTTTGAATGAGAAAAACCAGTGGGAAAAGGCAGGCATAATCAACAAGGTGAAGATGACCGCTGAGATCAAGGCAAAGGATTTGGTGTAAGCCAAAGGGCCGAATAGCTTTCCTTCAGCAGCCTGAAGGGTAAATACAGGAAGGAAACTGACGATCGTCGTACTGACTGCTGTCAGGATTGCTCCTCCGACTTCTGTGGTAGCTTCATAGACAATTTGAAGTTTGGATTTGCTATCATTTGGCATTTCCAGATGGCGGAGAATGTTTTCATTCAAAATAATCCCCAAGTCCACCATGGTTCCAATGGCGATGGCTATCCCTGAAAGGGCCACAATATTGGCATCCACACCAAAGTACTTCATAAAGATAAAGCACATCAAAACCGCCAAAGGCAGGAGGGCAGAAATCAAAAGCGACGCTCTTAGATTATAGACCATCACAATAATCACGATGATGGTGATCAAAATCTGTAGGGAAATTGCTTCGTATAGGGTTCCTAAGGTCTCGTAAATCAGGTTGGTTCTATCGTAAAATGGGACGATAGTTACCTTGGAAACAGTCCCGTCAGCTAAAGTTTTGCTGGGAAGTCCATCAGAAATCTTTTCGATTTCAGCTTTTACTCCCTCAATCACTTGGAGAGGATTGTCTCCATATCGGGCGATAACCACACCGCCAACCGCTTCAGCTCCGGATTTATCCAGAATTCCACCCATATTTCTGGGCTGAGGGCCGATATTGACTTTGGCTACATCCTGAATCCGGATAGGAACATTGTTGGCGACTTTGACGACTGCCTGATCCAAATCACTAAGGTTTTCAACATAGCCCAGACCTCGGACGAAGTAATCAACTTTATTGACCTCGATGGTGTTGGCAGAAACGTCCAGATTGGATTTTTGAACCGCAGCCATCACATCCATAAGGGTTACTCCATTGGCCTTCAGTGCGGCAGGATCCACATCTACTTGATATTCTTTGATATATCCACCGACTGAGGCCACTTCACTCACCCCATCCACAGCGGTTAGGGAATAGCGTACATAATAATCCTGAATGGAGCGCAGTTCATGTAGGTCCCAACCACCTGCAGGATTTCCTTCTGGATCCCTTCCTTCCAGAGTATACCAATAGACTTGACCCAAGGCGGTGGCATCCGGACCTAGTTTCGGTTGGACTCCTTCAGGTAAAAGGCCAGATGGAAGGGAGTTCAGTTTTTCAAGGACACGGGATCTGCTCCAATAGAATTCAATGTCCTCATCAAATATGATGTAGATACTGGAGAAGCCAAAGGCTGAACTGCTTCTGACACTTTTGACTCCCGGAAGTCCCAAAAGGGAAGTGGTCAGCGGATAGGTGATTTGATCTTCCACGTCTTGAGGAGATCTTCCCATCCATTCGGTAAAGACGATTTGTTGGTTTTCACCAATATCTGGAATCGCATCCACTGGCACAGGGTCGCGAGGGATCAATCCCGTTTCCCAGTTAAACGGAGCTGTGGCAATGCCCCAGGCTACAATAAATAGTAGCAACAGAACAGTGACTAACTTGTTTTCTAAGAAATATTTTATAATTGAATTGAGCATGATTCATTCTGATGGTGCAAAAGAAAAGCTTGGATACAGCGTATCCGGGCACGTTTGGCCGAAGCCATCAGAATGATTTTAGATCAAAAAGCTTTGATGCAGGACACATAAATCCTGATCAAGTGGAGGGGAATAGTATGGTGAGAAGGTGGGATCAGCGTCAGATTCCTGGTCCAATCCAAAAATAAAAACCTGAACGAAAGCTACCGCGAAATTGAAATCCAATTGGCTTTGCTGCTTTTTTAGAGAGGTTTCGTCGTCGAGTTGAATTTGTTGACTTTGGTTTTCACAGCATTTGCTTTTTTCCAAATGCGCTTTTCCATCCTCATTGGAATGAGAAGAGGATGTCTCCATTCCACAATCCAAATGGGTTGCTACAAATCCCAAAGCACTTTCCATTTCCTCTCCCATGCAGATATGGGTTGTCTTGGCCATTCCCACCGAGGAGAACAGAACCATCAAGGATAGCACTATGGAGATCAATTTTTTCAACAACTCAAATCTACGGATAAATTTTTTGAATGTTTTTATTAAAATTTAGAAAACTGAATATCAGTAGTTTAAGCTCTGAATGTTCAGCTTTCTAAATTCTGATTTCAAATTTTATTTTGGGGTTGCCAAAAAACCTGATTTCAAGACTGTCTTTTTCACTTCCTCAGCAGAAAGCGTATCTGTTTCCACTGTCAAGGTTCTTTCCGGGTCTTCTAAATCTACTTTCCAGGACTCGATGTTGGATTCTGCATTGAGAACCGGAGTCACTTTGGCAAGGCAGTTTCCGCAGTTGATATTGGTTTTGAAGGTTAAGGTCTTCATGGTATTTGCTATTTATAAATCTTGGATTTTGTACTGTAACAAAGTTGGGGGAAATAGCTCTGCAAGATTTACAATTTATTGGATGGTTTTTACAAGATTTTGCAAGGGGAGAGGCTTATTTAAACTCCATGACCTCTATTGAATTTAATTCAGGGCCACCTCCTCGGTTAGCTGAACCGGCAGCAACATAAATTTTTCCCTTGAAGAAAACGGTTCCTGTTCCATGTCTTCCCTGATTCAAAGGAGCCAAGATTTTCCAGGTATTATCTCTGGTGTCCAATACTTCCACCTCTGCATGGGCCGATTCCTGAACTCCACTCTCTCCGTTCATGACCACCAAATATGGTCCGATCCCTAAATTAGAATTGCCGGCTCTTTGGGTAGGGATAGCTGCATCGATCGTTTCCCATTTTCCTGTTTCAAAGTCGTAATAGTCCACCTCAGAAATGGTTGTTTCAATAACTTTTCCGATTGCCGCATGGGAAGTTCTTCCTCCAGCTAGATACAATCTGTTTCCCACGATGGCGGCACTTACATGATCGCGGGCTCTTGGGGCATCAGGAAGGGGAGTCCAAGTTCCGGTTTTTGGATCGAGCACGTCAAACCAAGTCACAAAACCTTCATAATGTCCGTCTTGAATGCCACAGACCAAATAGATTTTATCACCCTTGACAGCTACACCAGCGGATCCTCTGTATCTGCCTTCAGGAAGTTTGGGACCTTTTCTCCAAGCTTTGGTTTGGGGGTTGAAGATCCAAAGATCCTCAATGGGGGTTTCATGGGGATATCCACCAGTGAAAGCGCCAACAACCCAGATTTCATTGTTATAGCTGACCGCCTGAAAATGGCTGATTTCCATCGGGGCGTCGGCTACTTTTTGCCACGTATTAGTGTTGGGATCAAATTCGTCTACAGATCGATCTCCTCTTCCTCCCAGAGCATAAAATTTCCCATTGCATTCCACAAATGAGTTTTCATGGCGTTTCATGGCTTCGCCTTTGGCATCGATTACCTGCCAACCGTCCTGGGCTAAGAGCGGAAAAGAGAAAATCAGGCAGAAAATAAAAGTCAGTGATTTCATGGGTTATGTAGGTTTGATCTTTCCTGAAATTACGAATCTTCAGGTTGAAAACCATTGAGTTCAAAGAGTCAAAATGGTAAATCCCCCTAACCCTCTTTAAAAAAGGGGGACTTGTCACGATTAAATTTAACATCTAACCACAGTTTTTAGTCTTTTTAAAAATTGGAGTCGATAATTCGGGTGATTTGAACTTTTAATTCCCCCTTGAAAAGGGGGTTAGGGGGATTAAAAGAAAAAAAAACCACGAATTGCTCCGTGGTCTTAGGTTATCGATTGGGTCTAATTATTTCCCTAAATCCAAGATGTCCCGGATTTTATTGATTTCTGCAAATTCCTGATAAATGCCTTCTGAATCAGAATTTGCTATTTTTTCACGCATGGCTGTCAAATTGGAGATATAGCCATCCAAAGAGGCCAAGATATTCTCCTTGTTTTCGGTCAAAATTGGAGCCCACATGGCAGGAGAGGATTTGGCCAGTCGAACTGTAGAGGCAAATCCAGAACCCGCCATATCAAATATGTTTTTCTCATCCTCCATTTTTTGAAGAACAGTTTTGCCCAACATGAAAGAAGTGATGTGAGATAAGTGGGAGACAAATGCCAAATGCCTGTCATGCTCTTCTGGATCCATAAACCGCAATTTCAAATTCAAGGCATCAAAAAGCTCGTATGCCTTTTCTTTTAATGTCAGATCGGTTTTCTCCAAATCACAGATGATCATCACTTTTCTGTCCAAAAGATCGGCAAAAGCAGCTTTGGGACCAGAGTATTCGGTACCTGCAATGGGATGGCCGGCCAGGTATTGTTTCCTTTTAGGATGATCTGCAATTTCACGGCAAAGCTTTGCCTTGGTGGATCCTAAATCAATAACGAGTGTATTTTCACCGATTTGATCTAAAGTCTCTTTCAACAAAGCCCCCAAGGTATCGGCAGGAGTGGCCAAAATCACCAAATCTGTATCAGAATCAGGTTTTTCTTTCGCCTCAGTGATGATTCCCAAGGTCAAGGCATCTTTAAGGTTTTGTTCAGAAATATCAGTGCCGGTTACCTGAAGCTCTGGGAATTTGCTCAAGGCACCCAGGCCAAATGAACCTCCTAATAGGCCCAGTCCAACAATATGAATTTTTTTCATGATTCTTATTTTTTGATTCTGTTGATTGCTTCCAGGATTCTGAATTCAGGCATGCAAAGGGAGAATCTTACATATTGATTCCCAACCGATCCAAAGATCTTTCCTGGAGTGATAAAAATATTTTTTTCGTAAAGAAGAAAGTCTACCAATTCCTCAGCGGATTGTCCCTCTGGTACTTTGCACCAAACAAAAAGCCCACCCGAACTCTTTTGATAGGTTAAATTCAAAAGATCAGCTAGCTTCCAGATGAGTTTTCTTCGGTTTTCGTAATGCTCATTCATGTCCTGGAACCAGCTCTTTGATAGTTTCAGAGCTGCAATGGCTCCTTTTTGGATTCCTAGGAACATTCCTGAATCCATATTGGATTTGACTTTCAGAACTGCAGCTATCCAGTCTTCTCGTCCTGAAAGCATGCCCACTCTCCAACCCGGCATATTGAATGATTTGCTTAGTGAATTCAGTTCCAAAGCAACATCCTTGGCGCCTTCTATTCCCAAAATGCTAAAGGGTTCTGGGTTTAGAATATGGCTGTAGGGATTATCATTGATAAGAACCAAATCCTTGCTTTTAGCGAAATTGACTAGCTTTTGAAACAAAGTCTTGCTTCCCAATACCCCTGTCGGCATATGGGGATAATTGATCCACATGAGTTTGACACGGGATAAATCCAGCCCAGCCAATTCTTCCCAATCCGGCTCACCGGATTCCTTCAGGGAATAGTAAACCGGTTCTGCTTCCACCAAACTGGTGACAGAACTATAGGTCGGGTAGCCCGGGTTAGGTATCAAAACTTGGTCTCCGGGATTCAAAAAGGTCATGCTGATATGCAAAATACCTTCTTTGGATCCCATGAGCGGAAGAATTTCTTTCTGCGGGTTTAGCTCAACTCCATATTCTCTTTGATAAAAATCAGCCATGGAAATTCTCAATTCTGGAATCCCTTGGTAAGATTGATATCCATGAGACTGAGAATTCTCGGCAGTACTTTTCAAAGCCTGAATCACCTCAGGGGCCGGAGGAAGGTCTGGGCTTCCAATCCCTAAATTGATGACTGGTTTTCCTGATGCAACCAGCTGGGCAACTTCTCTTAATTTGGCAGAAAAGTAGTATTCTTGGACGGTTTCAATGCGTTTTGCAAAACCTTTCATTATTTCTGGCTTTTGTATTCTCCGAATATTTTCAACTCTCCAAAATTCTCCTGGACCAGCTTCATGGCTTCTTGGTAGGAATCGTAATTGCTAAAGACTGCATCAATGAAAAACGCATATTCCCAGGGTTTCTGAATAACCGGAATAGATTGGATTTTGCTTAAATCCAGTCCTTTTTCAGCCAGCATGGTCAGCAATTGGGCCAATCCTCCTTTTTCATTTTGAATGGTTACTTTGAAAGAAACCTTATTGACGTCTTTGGACTTTTCGCTTGATTCTTTTTCTAAAATGATGAATCGTGTGAAATTGTTCTTTACAGTCTGAATATCGGCTGCGATAATTTCCAATCCATAGATTTCAGCTGCGATTTTCGATGCAATTCCGGCAATTCCTTTGAGCTGATTTTCGGCAATTCTTTGAGCTACTGCGGCAGTATCCACATCATCTTTGGCATCCAAATGAGGATATTTAGCCAAAAAAGGCTTGCATTGCAGGATCGCCATAGGATGGGAGCGAACCTCCTGAATATCTTCAATTTTCTGTCCTGGCAATGCCATCAATTGATGGGCAATAGGCAGGTAATATTCGCCACGGACGAAAAGACCATTGCGGTCGATTATTTCATAATTGGGTAGAATAGCTCCTGCAATGGAGTTTTCAATGGCCATTACTCCGTAATCAGCCTCACCACTGGCAACCGACTTGGCTACTCCCTCAAAGGTATTGAAAGGCAATACCGTAGTGTCTTCCCCAAAAAGATTTAGGCTGACCTGATGGTGAAAGGAGCCAGGGACTCCCTGTATTGCGATTTTATGACTCATGGTTGGTGCAGCTGATTCCAGCCAATTGACAATGTTTCCAGAAACTCGGATATGACTTGTTAACTACCTCAGGGTCTTCCATCAAGACTTTGGTTTTGGTTAAAAGTGGCATGAAAGCCATTCCCATTCTATGATCATCATAGGTATGGATTCGAACTTCATGAGGCATAGTAACCGATGGAATCACCTGAAAGACTTCAGGTTCTACTTCATTGAATTCAGCATTGAATTTTGCTAATTCCTGCTGCAAGGCATAAATACGATCAGTTTCCTTGATTCTCAAGCTCTCCAAACCTGTGAATTTGGCATCCTGTCCCAAAATTGCACAAGTCACGGCAACCGTTTGAGCGAGGTCAGGGCAGTGGGTGAAATCAAATTCTTTCAAACCCGTTACCGGGATTTTTTCCAAGAGCACGCCTTCCTTATTAAAGGTGCTTTTGATTCCCAAATGGGACATGATTTCAACGATTTTGGAATCGCCTTGTAAACTATCCTCCTTTAGTCCTTTTAAAAATAGCTCTCCCGAATCAGCACAGGCCAATAAGCTAAACCAGTAACTTGCACCAGACCAGTCACTTTCTACCATGAATTCAGTAGCTTGATAGCTTTGGTGGGCTACTTTAATAATATTTTCTTCCCAGGAATAGGTAATGCCAAATTTGGCCATCAATTCCAGAGTCATTTCAATGTAAGTTCTACTGCCAACTTTACCTTCCAGTTCGATTTCCAGACCTTTTGGAAGGATCGGGGCGATCATCAGCATAGCAGAAATATATTGGCTGGAAACATCTCCTCTGATTTTTACTTTATCTGAAGTTTGTTCTGCCAATCCATGGATGGCCAAAGGAGGATAGCCTTCTACATTCATGTAGTGAATTTCTGCTCCAATTTCTCTTAATGCATCCACCAAAATTCCAATGGGTCTCTGACACATTCTAGCAGTACCAGTCATCACTTTGTTTTGGTTGGTAATGGCTGCATAGGCGGTCAAAAAACGCATAGTCGTCCCCGCATCCAATACATCATAAACTGGAGGATTCTTTCCAAGCAATCGAATCATGGTCTGGGTATCTCGGGCCTCAGCGAGGTTGGAGATTTCATTTTTGCCTTCAGTCAAAGCATCAATGATCAGAACCCTGTTAGATTCACTTTTGGAGGAAGGAAGAGGTATGGTGGTAGGAGCAAAGGCTGATTTTTGACTCAGTTCTAAAATCTCCATGGTTTCTGTAGACAAGGTTGAAAATTAAATAGTACAATAATAGGTTAAGGCAGCTTCAATTTCTTTTCTGCTGACAGGGATGTTGTATGTACAAGTCCCGATGTTTTCAAGAAGAGAAAAGAGGATTTCTTTTCCTTCATTCTTTTTGTCCTGGAGGCAAAGATCCAAGGCTGCTCCAAAGTCATCTTTGGATATCTGAATTTTGCCATAGACCTTTAAAAGTTTTTCTTGAATCTGACTCAAATCTTCTTGGGATAAGCCTGTTTTTTGAACAGAAAGCCAAGCTTCACAGATCATGCCTGCAGCGATCGCTTCCCCATGTAGCAAATGGTTGGGGCCATCTAGAAAATGGGTTTCCAATGCATGTCCGATGGTATGACCAAAATTTAGGATTTTACGCAGTCCTGCTTCTTTGGGATCTTCCTGCACTACTGCTTTTTTGATAGCTACAGAATGCTCGATCAGGTATTCCCAATCATTCTTCTTCCAGTCCTCAAAATTGAGCATTTCAAAATAGGTATGATCCTTAATCAGTCCATGCTTGATGATTTCCGCAAAACCGGACCTTAATTCATTTTCAGGAAGGGTTTTTAGAAAATCTGGACTGATCAGAACAAATTCCGGTTCGTTGAAAACTCCCAGATGATTTTTTAATCCTTCGAAATCAATCCCCAATTTTCCTCCTACGCTGGCATCAACTTGGGAAAGAAGGGTGGTGGGCATATTGATGAATCGGATTCCTCTTTTATAAATACTGGCACAAAATCCCCCCATATCTCCCAATACTCCACCTCCGATGTTGAGGCAAAGCGCCTTTCGATCCAGTCCGGCCTCGGTCATTTCTGACCAAATGGAAGCACAGGTTTCCAGATTCTTGTGGGATTCCCCCGCAGGGAAAGTAAATAGGTGATGTTCTTTGGGAAGAGCCTTCTGAATCAGTGGGTAGCAATGTTGATGGGTATTTTCATCTGTCAACACGAAGAGAGAAGAAAAATTTAAACCCTCCAGCAATTCGGAAAGCTTCAGGATAGGTGAGGTACTTATATAAACAGGATTCACAGTAGGTTCAATAATTGGAGTGATAAAGAAAGGGAGAAGATGTCTCCCTTTCTAATTTTACTCAGCCAATTGTATTATTTTTTCAAAGCTTCAGCTTCACGGAGTTGTTTTTCTTGTCTCTTCACGGACTCTTCGTGAATACAATAAAGCAACTCCTTCATAAACTTCTCGCTCAGGTGCTTATCAACTCCCTTTTTGGTTCTGCTCTCCATTACATCTTTCCATCTGTCAGATTGAAAAACAGTCAGGTGATGCTCTCTTTTATGAGCTCCGATCTGATCGATCACAGCGAATCTTTCTTGCAAAATATCCAATAACTGATCATCCAAATGATCGACTGCTCTTCTTAAATCCTGAAGTTTTTCGTCTGGAGCCATAGCTTCCAAAGGCTCTTTAAAGTCGATTGCTGTCAAGATTTCTTTCAATGCTTTTGGAGTCACTTGCTGCTTGGCATCAGACCATGCTTTGTCCGGGTTGTGGTGAGTTTCGATCATCAAACCGTCTAAACCGAAGTTCATGGCTCTTTGA
Organism: Algoriphagus zhangzhouensis; assembly: GCF_900148515.1. Classification (GTDB taxonomy): domain Bacteria; phylum Bacteroidota; class Bacteroidia; order Cytophagales; family Cyclobacteriaceae; genus Algoriphagus; species Algoriphagus zhangzhouensis. Next base: position 254,982 of record NZ_FRXN01000001.1, read on the forward strand.
GAGATCTCCAAAATACCATCTCTTCTACCGGCAATGTGTGAAGGATCGTTGATGACTTCCATTCCTTTCCATACTCTCTTCAAGTGGATAGGCATAGACCAGTTTGGCTTGTTTCTGAATCGCTTGTCATAAGCATCAGAGAATCCACGGTGGATGGCTGCCAATTTATCCAAACCTACTGCATGCATTCTTTCCAATGCACCTACCCATAGATCCAAATCTGGGTTCATTGGGTTTTTCACCATTACCGGTACGTCAGAACCACGAAGAGCTTCTGCGATTTCTTGAACAGCGAATGGGTTTACTGTAGTTCTCGCGCCTACCCAGATCACATCTACATTGTGTTTCAAAGCTAATTCAGCGTGAGCTGCATTACCAACTTCCACAGTGATAGGGATATTCAGATTGTGTCTTACGATCTCCATCCACTTCAAACCTTCTTCACCGATTCCTTCGAAAGACCCTGGTCTGGTTCTTGGCTTCCAAATACCAGCTCTGAAAAGCTGAGGAACCATGTTTTCTTCTTTCATTTCCTTACAGATCTGCTCGATCTGCTCTGGAGTTTCAGCGGAGCAAGGTCCTGCGATAATCAGTGGGGTGGTGAGTCCTAGACCCCAGTCTTTAATTTGTTTGTGAGATTTCATACGGCTGAGCGTGTTTAAATGAAAAAAGCCCGACTCTTTCGAATCGGGCTTTTAGTTGTTTATGTTCTTTTAGTTTTTGGCTAGACAATACACAGCTCCGATTCGATTTTTGCTTCGAAAGTAAAAGTAAAAGAAAGTAAAATAAATCGCGGCTGTGATTAACATGCCGTAAATGTAAGCTGGTAAATTCTAATTGCAAAATATTTTTTTCAAATTTTAATTAATGAATACACAATGTTAGTAAGCTGGATTTATAATTCTTTTAAAATTCAGGTTAATTTATCGTGAATTCATTAATTCATGTTTAAAATTGAATTCAATTCAGAATATTATTCTGTAAAACTTGCTTGAAATTTTATCTCTCCCTTAATGATTTTGGGCAAATGAAATATGGCTCCGGGAATTCAGTACTTCTAGATTCTATTTTCACGATAAAAAATGGATTTGATAATCTTGGAAATTAAGCAAAAACCAAAGCTTGTTATCGATGGAGAAAGTCACTTTTTATTATAAGGTATAGATCAAGCAAAATCCCTAACAAAACATAAGCAAAAAGCTTTTTATTAATATCTTTGCACCTTTATTTGAGCAAGATGCCTGTAAAACCCCAAATATCTTTCGAGAATCTTAAAGTTGCATTCGCTTCTAAGAGTGATGCTGAGCTGCGCAAAATGTATTTGATTTTTGCAACGCTGAATAATAATTTGATTTCTGACCTGGGAATTGGTCTGGCCAATTTGGCTTTTAAACTGAAGCTTCCAGTGAAAGGAATCATGAAAAAAACCATGTTTGGACACTTCTGTGGTGGGGAAACCATTGCTGAAACGATCCAGGCCTGCCAGAAATTGGCTGATTATGGAGTGAAGTCTATCCTGGACCTTTCCATAGAAGGAAAAGGAGATGAGGAAAGTTTTGAAAGGACCACCGCAGAGATTCTGGAAACTTTGGTGGAATCAGCCAAAACAGACTATATGCCATTTGGTGTATTTAAAGTCACTGGTTTGGGAGATTACCATATCATGACCAAGATTCAAGCAGGGGAAAAATTGAATACTGATGAGGAGTTGGCTTTCGAAAGATTGAGAGGAAGAGTGGACAAGCTTTGCAAGGCTGCTCATGATTTGGGAATCAAGATTCTTTCAGATGCGGAAGAAACCTGGTTTCAGGATGTCATCGATGATCTGACCTATGAGATGATGGAGAAATACAATACCGAGAGATGTGTGGTGTATAATACCTATCAGATGTATCGTCATGATTCATTGGAGAGATTGAAAAAGGCCCAAGCTGTAGCTGCGGACAAAGGGTATTTGTTAGGAGCAAAACCGGTTCGTGGTGCCTACATGGAAAAGGAGAGGGAGAGAGCTGAAGAAATGGGTTATCAGGACCCAATTCAACCCAATAAAGCCGCAACCGATCGTGACTACGATGAGGCCATCAAATTTGCGGTTGAAAATGGGGTTTATCTGGTCTGTGCCACTCATAATGAGAAAAGCAGTCTCCAGCTGACTGAACTAATGAATATCAATGGCATTGATCCAAAAAGTGATAGGGTATTTTTCTCTCAGCTTTATGGGATGAGTGATAATATTTCATTCAATTTGGCAAATGCCGGCTACAATGTGGTGAAATATGTGCCTTATGGACCAGTAGAAAAGGTAATGCCTTATCTGACCAGAAGAGCTGCTGAGAACACATCCATTGCAGGACAAAGTTCAAGAGAGTTTGAACTAGTCAAGCGTGAAATGAAGAGAAGGAAGTCATCCCGATAGCTATCGGGATCAGTTTTCAGAGTACAAACAAAAATTACGAAGTAGATTCTTGATGTTTGGAGTGAGATAGAGCGGAATCATCGGACAGCGGACATCGGACATAAAACAGAAAATTTAAAAATCTCAAACCAATACAATGCAACTTTTGAGCGAACAGGAAATAGAAAGAAGAAAAGATCGGGAAGAACTGATGCGATTGGGTGTGAACCCATATCCTGCAGAGGCTTTTCCAATCAATGTGACGGCTGAGGACATTCATAGAAATTATGAAAACCGAAAGACCGATTACAAAAACATTTCTATTGCCGGAAGATTGATGTCCAGAAGGATCATGGGTTCTGCTTCCTTTGCGGAAATTCAGGATTCCACCGGACGTTTGCAGATTTATGTCAGAAGGGATGATATCTGTCCTGAAGACGATAAAACCTTATATAATTCAGTTTTCAAGAAGCTTTTGGGAATCGGTGATTTCATCGGTGTAAAAGGCTATATTTTCACTACACAGACTGGTGAGATTTCATTGCATGTGACTGAATTGAAAGTTCTTTCCAAATCTGTGAAGCCGCTTCCTGTGGTGAAAAGAGATGAAGAAGGAAACGTATTTGATGGATTCACTGATCCAGAATTAAGATACAGACAACGCTATGTGGATCTGACGGTTAACCCAGAGGTGAAGCAGACCTTCTTTACCCGTTCTAAGATCATCTCTACCATGAGAAGGTATTTTGATGATCATAACTGGCTGGAAGTTGAAACTCCAATTCTTCAAGCTGTTCATGGTGGAGCTGCAGCAAGACCTTTTGAAACCCATCACAATACATTGGATATGCCTCTTTTCTTGAGAATTGCCAATGAGCTTTATCTGAAAAGATTGATCGTAGGTGGTTTTGATGGGGTTTATGAGTTTGGGAAAATGTTCCGAAATGAAGGAATGGACAGAACTCACAATCCAGAGTTTACTTCCATGGAAATCTATGTGGCCTACAAGGACTATATCTGGATGATGGAGATGGTAGAGGACTTACTTGAGAAAGTAACCTTGGCACTTCATGATGATACAAAAGTTACTGTAGGGGAGAATGTGATTGATTTTGCTGGTCCTTACAGAAGATTGACGATGTATGATTCTATTAAAGAATATGCAGGTATCGATGTGAGCAAAATGGATGAGTCTGAACTTCGTCAGGTTTGTAAAGACATGGGAATCGAAACAGATGAAACCATGGGCAAAGGCAAATTGATTGATGAGATCTTTGGTGAGAAAGTGGAAGCGAATTTGATTCAGCCTACCTATATCACTGATTATCCGATTGAAATGACTCCTTTGGCTAAAAAACACAGAACTGAGGAAGGTTTGGTGGAGCGATTTGAGTTGTTCGTCAATGGTAAAGAAATTGCCAATGCATATACCGAATTGAACGATCCAATCGATCAACGTGAGAGATTTGAAGATCAGTTGAAATTGGCAGCTAGAGGAGATGATGAGGCGATGGCAATGGATGAGGATTTCTTAAGAGCCTTGGAATATGGTATGCCTCCTACATCGGGATTGGGAATCGGAATTGACCGATTGACTATGTTGATGACCAATAAGACTACGATTCAGGAAGTATTGTTTTTCCCTCAAATGAGACCTGAGAAAAAGCAGGTGGAAATGACTGAAGAGGAGAAAATGGTATTTGAGCTAGTGGTGAAAAGCAATCCTGCAGAACTATTGGTGATCAAGGACCAGGCTGGATTAAGCAATAAAAAATGGGATGTAGCTATCAAAGGCCTGACCAAAAAAGGAGCTTTGAAAGTTGCTAAAGAAGGAGAGACTTTGATGGTTTCTGTGGTGGATTAGAAAGGTTTTCAATAAATCAAATGACATAGAAAAACCGGGCTGATAGGTCCGGTTTTTTAGTTTATTATTTTTTTTGGATTAGAGAAAGCACCTAAAATTTCAATCCTTGACAAAGGCTTGATAGCTAGGCATTAATCGTCTATTGAAAACTCTCTTCTAAAACCGGGGCGATCTCCATCCTGAAGGACTTGGGATTTGAAGCTTCCTTTATGACCATCCTTATAATCAATAGAAGCGCTTATTTTTTTAAGATGTCCAACTGAGTCAAATTCCAAGTAAGTATACTCAAGTTCTACATTTTGAGACTTTAAATCCATTTGGATATCATCCAAGTCTTTCTGGGTTAATTCATTGGTGAAACCTATATCGATAACTCCAGTTCTAGGATTGGTACAATAGGTCAAAAAGAAGATCGATAAAATGGAAAGGTTTTTTTTCATATTCCTAAGTTAGTCAGAACCTGTTTTTTTACATGGCCTTGTCAGGTTTATTCTTTTGAAATTCAATTGACGGCGATTGACCTTTCATTAATTTCAATCTTAGCCGATCAGGAGGACACATTATCAAGAATCAATTCAGAATTCGCCCCATCTGCTAAAAACCTCGCTTTCTCAATTGCTTTCGTTTGATTTGAATAGTTAAATGAGAATACAGGTCGGTCGGAATCTGAATATAAGAGTATGCGATGTTCAGTCACTTTTCCCGATAAAGTTGGGCTGATTCCATTGGGAATATTTCTTTGGATCCTAGTAGTTGAAACAACTTTTATTTCTCTGATTTCGGTTAAATCTTGCCAAGAACCCATTCGAAACCCAATAATTGAAACATACTCTTTGAATCTATTCTTTGAAGTATCAATCAAAGTTCCACTATATGTGAAGATGATCAAAAGGCCAATGAAACAAGAGCCCGTACCGACTGATATAATTTTTGTCATGGAGCTTCCACTGCTCAAAAATAAGGGACTAACTAAGGCAAATAGTCCCGCAACTAGTAGAAGAATTCCTAATAAATGGACTCCAGAAAAAAGATTGCGGTTTTTAAAATTGAATTCACTCATTGATTCTCAGGTTTAGGAAATTTCCGAATAGGAGAATAGCGCTGATAACTGTCAAAAATCTCCTTTTCCGGTCCGACTACTCTGGGATCTTGTGATCTGCTTAATTCCGTCTTCAATTCTGATTCCAGGTCATTTTTAACCTCACTATATTCAGGAGTTTCTGCCAAGTTTTGAATGCAGGAAGGATCTTCAGTCACATTGAAAAGCTCGAATTCTGGTCTTTTTGCCATCGAAAGTTCAAAGAAAGAGCTGATATCCTCTTCGGCATGGTGTTCAATCAGAAAGGTTTTGCTTGGACCGTCATCGATGTCTGTAAAAGCACTTTCCGGGATATACTGATTTTGGCTATTCAATCCATACATCGGGAGCAGAACCGTGCTATCTTCCTTGGAGAATTTCTGGGGAGCTCCTGAGGGCCATCTTTTCGGTTTCATATTCCAAACTAGGAGATAATCGCCCTTTCGTATGGCTCTTTGAGGATAGCCCCAATTGAGATATCGGGAGGAAGAATGCCGCTCTCTTCCGGAATAGGCTACTCGTTGATCAGCGGATATCTTTCCTTCTTTTTTGGATTTTAAAATGTCCAGAAAGCTCTTTCCACTGATGGGAAGCATTCCATTTGCGGGGGTCTGACTGATTTCAAGCAGGGTAGGAGCAATATCTGCAAAACCGATGGCATCTTGTACAATCCTGTTTCCAGGGAATTCTTTCGGATATCGAACCGCAAAAGGCACATGGACCCCAAATTCATAACTATTTGCCTTGGCCCTTGGGAAAGGCATTCCATTGTCAGCGGTGACAATGACTATCGTATTTTCCAATTCTCCGATTTCATCCAGGTAATTCAGCATCCGCTCCAAATGGAGATCAAACCATTCAATTTCTACAGCATAGTCCAATAAATCACCCCGGATTTCATCGTTGTCAGGAAGGAACCCAGGAACTTCTACATCCTCTAGTTTCTTACCCATTTTTTTCCAAGATCCTTTCTCGTAAGCCCGATGAGGTTCTTTGCCTCCATACCAGAAGAAGAAGGGTTGATCTTGAGGGTTGTTTTCTAAGAAAACCTTAAAATTTTCAAAGTAATTGGTAGGAGAAATGCCTTTTGCAAAGCGCTCATCATCGGCTGAATTGTATCGAATGTCCGTATGCTCGATGCCGGCAACATCAGTCTTTCGCCAAAGGGAATCTTGTTCATTTCGCGCATATTGAAATGGTCCAACCCCTTTTCCGGTTCTGCCAACAGCATAGCCGTTCTGCTCCAGTAAATCCGTAAAGGGGATGAATTTCTTTAACCAAGCAGAGGCGTGTTGACCTGCTTGTTCATTCTGCCAATGGTGTCTACCTGTTATAATCGCACTTCTGGATGGCGCGCAGCCAGGCGAACCTGCATACATATTTTTGAAGTAGATCCCTTCTCTAGCCACCCGGTCAAAGGCAGGCGTCTTTACAAAACCCGAACCTTCAAAACTAGTGTGAAAAAAGGATTGGTCATCACTGATTGCAAAAAGTATATTGGGACGTTTTTGGGCAAATAAATTAGAAGAAAAACTAAAGAAAAGGGTGGCAACCCAAAAGGAGTATTTGATTTTATTAAACGCGTATCGTTTATTCATTGGATTTCCACTTCTTGAGGAACACGAAACAGAATCACACAGCCCTTTTCCGATTTTACGGAATGCTTAAAAGTGGGTGGGGTATAGAGATAATCACCTTTGACAAGTTTTTGATCGTTGAAATAGGCTTCTCCTTCTAAAATAAAAGCTTCTTCTCCTGCCGGATGATTGTGATAAGGGTAGGAGGACCCAGATTCAAATTTTAATAAAAAAGTAGGTGCCCTTTTTTGCTGCTCATCATATCGAAGAACCTTTACATAAAGTCCTTGGGTGTCTACCCCTTCTTCGACTAAGGGCTTCCACGCAATAGATTCACTGGAGGTAATGTAATTTTTCATTGATTCAGTCATGGTATTGGGATTTATTGAATTCGAGGATGTTTGGCTATAAGAAAGGGGATTTTCCACCATTTCATGAAGAGCTTGGGAATAAAGGCTGGCATTTTCTCTTAGATGCTGCTTGAGAATAGGGCTTTTCGACAAAGCAGTATCCAAAAACAGCTTCAAAGATGTTAGATTTTCTTCGCCTAAGCTTTTCCTCAAAACGGCAATTTGTTCCAGATAATTAAGATAAACTTCAGCAATACTGAGTACCCGATTGTAATCTTTGTTTTCCTGATTTATCAGGCAATTGTCGAAGAAGTATTTCCGTAACTCGGGATATTCAATCAAATAACCCCGAATAGATTCAGCTTGCGAGTAGATGGAGGCATGAGTACTACTCCGAAGTGAGGCTTTTAAGTCCCTTAATTGAAGGTACAAAATTGGGATACCTACAGCAGTTACTAAAATCCCCAAAATTGGAAGGAAGTATTCGATCATGGAGGGAATGGAAATTTTGAAATTCTTTTTGACTTAAGCCGAATAAAAAGGAAATATTCAGTTAGATCAGGTTTTTACCTAAGATATTCTTTGTGGTTTTAGAAAACAAATTGTCCTTCAAAACCTTTAAACTTCAAATTGACCTCATTATCAGAAAAATATCCGCTAATCCATATTCAACTCATTGTTTTTATTCCTCAAATCCAGTCCTCCCAAAAGAATGGATTTCATATTCAAAAGGTAAAAGGTCCAACCTGTTTTGCAACCTACATGGAAGTTCAGTTTAGCGTCTTCCTCAAGTGGAATGTTTTCTTGAACAAGATGTAGGATTGTTTCATCGCCATCTTGGTAAGTCTTTAGGCTTACAATTCCAGCCTTTCCAAAAGTAAATCGGATGATTTCATCAGACTTTGGTTCAAGAATTTCTCCTTTTTCTTTGACCTCATCATTCCATCCATGCCACATCCATTGATAGCTATCGCCAACCTGGAATTTTTCATCTATTCCTCTATCATTTCCTTCCGGGCTTTGAAATTTAGCAGATCTTAGAAACCAGCTTTCCAAGCCTTCCTGAGATGTTAGAGCCTCAGAAATCATCTCTTTTGGGACATTCAAAGGCATATTTACTGTAAAACTTCTCCAGCTGGATTTTTCTTCAGTTTCCATAAGTATTAAGGCTTTCTAGTAAATCATTGGCTCGATCAAAATCTGTTTCATTAATCAGGATTTCAGCCTCAAAATACCCACAGGCAGGGGATTTAAATTGAATGGGGCCGGAGTGGTCATTTACCTGAAACTTGATTTCATGTTCAGCAAGCAGATTCAATTCCTTCAAATATTGCTCCCTGTCAAAACAGGAATGATGGAAAAGATAGGTTTCTCTCGCAGACATATTCTTAATTTAATCAATTCAATTGAAACTGCTTTTCATTCCATTCGTTATTCACCCGAATCATGGTTTGGTTAAGATTCGGATGGCTCTTCATTCCATGTATTCAGAGTTGATTTTTTGTAAAAAAAAGAATTAGGACATACCGGTTTGATATTTCAATTCTACCTCCGGTTCTAAATAATAAGTAAATGAAATTGAGTCTGTTTTTGGGTAGGATATTTCATATATAACAGTCAATGATGATTCGTTTCGATTCAATTCATAATCCTTATAAATATGAACTTTGGTTTCCAAAAGTAGAAGGGGAGAATCCTTATCAGGTATAAGGCTAAGCTTAAATACCTTCTCTGGGAATTTTGAAAGTTGATCATGCTTTTCGGTCAAATCAGAAAGCACCTTTCTCACGTCTATAATTATTCCCAGTTTGGTTTCATTTTCACCTGTTTTTAAAAGCAATTCAATAGATACATTATCAGGAATCAAAATGGCCTCTTTTCTTAACTGAGGAAGCATATTTATCAGGATCGGAACATAACATTCTCTGTATAGCAGGGCATCCAATGTTTCCGAAATTAGAATATCGTAGGACTTTGCATCTGGGATTTGGAAAGTGGTGGCGTCTCCTAAATATATATTGGAAACGTATCCATCTAACCCCATTTCTTTAATCAGCTTTTTGGCAGAATCAATTGAGTTTTTATTGATTTCCAAAAGTGAAAATTGGATTTCATCTGGCCGAAAAAGAGGAGCAATCAGAGTCATTAACGTTGCATAGGGACCACATCCTGCATAAAATAGCTGGATTGTTTTTCCCAGGTTTGATTTCTGCTGATCCAGAATGGCCTGATGAATAGCCAAAACAAACCGATGAGTTCTTTGGTAATCAAGCAGGCATTGGGCGGCATGATTTAAGCCAACAGCTTTTCCTTTTGATGCGGAAACAGCTGCAAGATTTTCAATAGATACTTCAAAGCCGCTGATCTGGGTTTTTTGATGGAAAAGGGCATGAATTGAATCGATGATTTCTTTTATTTCTTCGAATGGAAGTTTGGGGTTTAAAAGTGAATTGATGGGTTGGAAAATGAAATTCTGTTCGGGTGAATCAGCCATAGATTTAAAAATGATTTTTACCAAAATTATAAATCGAAGTTAGGCATATATTCCTTTTAGGAAAGTTCCTTACATTAAGTTACATAGGTATTTCAAAACCAGTGAAAATTGGGTATATAAAAAATCCCTTTTGGAGGGTGCCAAAAGCGAAATTATAGAAAAGATTTTGAATAAAATTAACTGCCAGTCTGTTGACTATCTGCATAGCCAAATACCTTTTGAAGTAGTACAGTACTTCTCGCTGCTACATTTTCTCGGATTTTGAGTTCCTCTTTCGCAATTTCATAAAACAATCCATCAATTGCTTTTTGTGTGACATAGGCAGAAAGGTCAGGATTTACCTTAGTAACCAATGGAACTTGGTTGTATCGGTTGATGACATCCCCCCAATATTTGGTAGCGCCCACTTTATCCAAACTGTTGGAAATAATTGGTTCAAACTTTCCTTCCAACTGAGAAGTAGTTTTTCCTTCGAAATAAACCGTAGCCGCATTGTCAGCACCTAAAAGGATGTTTTTGACATCTTGTATTGTCATTTCTTTAATGGCAGCAACAAAGATCGGTTTTGCTTCAATTGCCGCATCTTCAGCAGCACGGTTGACAGAGGTGATTACTTGATCACAAAGGCTACCTAAGCCGATTGAGCGAAGTGTATTTTCAATCTTTTTAGCCTCCTCTGGGAAAGTGATTTTGATCAATTGATTTCCTAGGTATCCATCTTCCTGGGCAAGTCTTTCTGAGGCATATCCTGTTCCTAATTCCAATGCCTGTTTCAGTCCAGAGTTGATTTCAGCATCAGTTGGAGTTCCCAATCCCATTTGTCCAGCAATTTGATTGACTGTATCGCAGCTGGAAAAGAAAGTGAATAAAAGTCCAAGGGTTAAAATGTGTAGTTTTCTCATAATAGTTGGTTGATTTCTTAAAGTTCAATTAGTAACAGTGCAAGAATAGTTCCTCGTTTATTTTGTTCATGTGAATTGAGGAATTGAACTAATATAACTTTAGGCGAAGAAAGAGGTTTCAATCCTTAATTCCATCCTAAATTTTCCTAAAAGCACAATTTTTTCAATGGTTAGTAAAAAATTGCTCTTCTGTCGATAAATGGTTAAACTAGATGAAGAAGCCTATACCTATATGAACCTAAGACTCAATTCGGAATTTGGAACTTTACGTGCGGTATTAATGCACAGACCGGGGAAAGAAATAGACAGATTAACTCCCTATAACAAAGAATTTTTATTGTTTGAAGATGTACCATACCTGGATGCGCTTCAGCGTGAGCATGATGCCTTTTCGAATTTGATTAAAGATGCTTCAGGAGCTAAAGTTTATCAGTTGAGGGAATTGCTCATCAGAGTATTATACGATGAGAAAATGCTTCTCGGATTGATTCGAGATTCATTGAAGCGATCAGGATTGACTCACTTGGCAGAAGACATAGTGGAGCGTTATTCCACAGCCGAATGTGCAGGGATTTTGACTGGAGGTCTCAAAGTCCATGAGCTGAAAAGAAAAATTCCCAATTTGGATGCAGGAGAAATTATGGATTTCGCTTTTGCCATAGCTCCCTGTCCCAATTTGTATTTCCAACGTGACCCAATGGCCCTAACTCCTGGTGGAATTGTCTTTTCTTCAATGAAAATGGAAGGAAGACAGCGTGAAGCAGATTTGTTGAGAACAATATTTGAAAACCATCCTGAGTTTAAGGATAATGTCAATAAAATCTATCCGGTAAATGGACATGACAATCCTCCAAGTATAGAAGGTGGAGATGTGATCGTGCTTTCCCATGAAGCAGTTGCTATAGGAAATTCAGAAAGAACCGACGAGAAAGCAATCTACCATGCAGCAAAAGCTTTGTTAGCTGAAGGTTCCGTTCAAAGGGTATATGAGGTTCATTTGCCTAAAAAGCGTCAATACATGCATTTGGATACTGTATTTACCGTGTTGGATGAAAATCTGGTTTTGACCTATCCGGATGCAATGAACTCGGTGTTCCAAACTTCTCTATATACCTTGAAAGAAATCAAGGATGATAAAGTACACATCCGTAGAGAGGTTCTGAATGAATCATTAGTGAAAGTCTTAGAAAGAGAAATACCACATCTTGAAGTGTTGGCCACAGCAGATGGCAATCCGGATTATTCGATGAGAGAGCAATGGTTTGATGGAGCAAATGTCTTTGCAATCGGACCAAGAAGAGTCATCTCTTATAATCGAAACGTTCATACGAATCGTGCTTTAAGAGAAATGGGAGTAGAAGTACTTGAAATCCCTTCTTCAGAACTTTCCCGCGGACTGGGAGGCCCACGATGTATGACTATGCCATTGAGTAGGGCAAGGGTTTGATTAGGAGAAACCAGAGCCGAGAATTAAGTAAAGACGATTGGAGTGTTTGGGCTGTAGATTCAATATTAAAAAAAATACCCCCAATAAGTATCAACCTTATTGGGGGCTCTTTATAAAATCAGACTCTTATTAAATTTTGATGATCCATTCATGTGGATCTGCTTCGGTGCCATATTTGATCCCGTCCAGAGCAGCCAATACTCTGTGGGAGAATGCATTTTCGGATTTTTCAGGAAGGATATAATCGGTTCCATCAATATTGATCTTGAAGATATGGGCAATAGTAGCAGCGGTACCTGTTCCAAAAGCTTCTTCCAAAGTTCCAGCCTCTAAAGCTTCTTTTAGCTCTGTAACTGTCAAAAATCTTTCTTCCAGTTCCTCATTCCAATCATTGGCTAATTGAATGACCGAGTTTCTAGTAATCCCTTTCAGTATAGTTCCTCCATCAATTGGGGCTGTAATAATTTTCCCGTTGATCTTGAACATTACGTTCATAGTACCACTTTCTTCGATTTTGCTGTGGCTTTTGCCATCAGTCCAAAGAAGCTGATCATATCCCGCTTTTTGAGCTTGAAGAGCAGGGTAAAGGGAAGCGGCGTAGTTACCTGCTGTTTTAGCGGCGCCAGTACCACCTTCATTTGCTCTGGTAAACTTGGTTTCCACTTTTACACTTACTGGCTTGGAATAATAATTCCCTACAGGGCAAGTGAAAATGATGAATTTATAAGTATCTGAAGGTTTTACTCCGATGTATTCATCCATGGCAAACATGAAAGGACGAATGTAAAGGGATGCACCTTTAGCAGAAGGAACCCAGTCTTTGTCCAGTTCAACCAATTGAGTTAAACCATCCATGAATACTTCTTCAGGAAGAGAAGGCATACACATTCTCTCCGCAGACTCATTCATTCTTTTCCAGTTGGCATCTGCTCTAAAGACGAGGATTTCACCAGCATCATTTCTGTAAGCCTTGAGGCCTTCAAAAATGGATTGTCCATAATGCAAAGTTGCATTGGAAGGAGATAAATCAAGTGGCGCATAAGGTTCGATTCTTAGATCGGTCCATTCGCCGTTCTTGTAATCTGCCACAAACATGTGATCGGAAATAGTTTTTCCGAAGACCAAATTCGAAAAATCGGTTTGTGAAAGTCGAGACGATTGCGTCTTAGTTACCGGGATTGCTAGCGATGTTTTCATGCCAAAGCTGGTTAAGGCAAAGCCTAAATGGATAATTTATTATGCTTGAAATGCTCAAAGGCAATTTCTAGGTTATTTTTTTAATCTTGGACTCCAGGTGACTTCTTCTACCTGAAGATCTTGGGCCATTTTTCTGCCCAAAACAAAGAAATAATCGGAGAGCCTGTTAAGGTATTGGATGACCAAAGAATTTACTTCCTCTTCAAATCCCAATTCTACCGCCCTTCTTTCAGCCCTTCTGCATACTGTCCTTGCCAAATGTGCAAAAGAAACTGCTTGATGTCCTCCTGGAAGAATAAAAGCCTTCAATGGCGGCAGTTCATCTTCCATATGATCCATTTCTTTTTCCAATAATTCAATGTCTTCAGGGAGAAGGTCTGGCTTTTTGACCTTGTCTTTTCCTGCAGGAGTTGCCAAATCTGCACCTATGGTGAAAAGTCGATCTTGAATTTCTTTAAGAATCTCACTTCTAGATTGATTGATTTCCTGATCACGAAGTAAACCTACAAAAGAATTCAATTCATCAACTGTGCCATAGGCATCTATTCGAAGGTGGGATTTTGGGACTCTTTCACCGCCTAAAAGTGAGGTTTTTCCCTGATCTCCAGTCTTGGTATAGATTTTCATTGCAATTGGCTGTAATTCTCCGACAAAAATAAGAATCTATTTGATTCTTTTTGAAGAATTAGACTGGCATTGCAACTCCTCTAGTGGGGTTTGGGTTAATTGTGTCTGTTTCGACCAAACCATCTCTCAATCTGACGATTCGGTGGGCATAGTGAGCAATGTCATCTTCGTGTGTTACCATGATGATGGTATTGCCTTTGGAATGCAGTTCATGGAAGAGTTCCATGATGTCGTATGAAGTCTTCGTATCCAAGTTTCCTGTCGGTTCATCGGCAAGAATGATACTTGGGTCATTGACCAAAGCTCTTGCAATAGCAACCCTTTGTCTTTGACCTCCGGAAAGTTCATTGGGTCTGTGCTTGGTACGCTCTCCCAATCCCACATTGTCCAAGGCTTTGAAAGCCATTTCTTCTCTCTCTGCTTTGCTATATCCTGCATAAACTAAAGGAAGTGCCACATTTTCAAGACAGCTAGCTCTTGGAAGCAAGTTGAAAGTCTGGAAAACAAATCCAATTTCTTTGTTTCTGATATCGGCCAATTCATTCTCAGTCATGTCACTGACATCCTTGTTGTTGAGAATATAAGTTCCTGCAGTAGGAGTGTCCAGACAGCCAATGATATTCATCAAGGTAGATTTCCCAGATCCTGAAGGCCCCATAAAAGCCACATATTCCCCTCTATCGACATTAATCGAAACAGATTTTAGAGCCTGAATGATTTCAGCTCCCATTTTATAAGTTCTATTGATATCGTGGGTTTCGATTACTCTACTCATAGTAATTGGGTTAGTGGTTTTAGTTTCCTGTTAAAAATAAAGGATTTCTGTGAAAATACGAGAATTCATACTAATAGTTGGCCAATTGAAGTCTTTCCAAATCTTTTGCATCTACCCATTCCTGCATTTGCACCAATGCATCGGTGGCATAATTAGACAATCCGATTTTCCTTGCAAGGTTCACTTTTTTGATCCAAATGATCGGATCCAGACTGAATTCTGTAGCTGTATTGAGGATTTCATAACTGGCGACATCATCTTGGCTGATAGCAACTGCAGACCAGATCAAAGGATTTAAATAAGGATTTGCAGTCAATTCATCACCTATACCTAACCAGGACATCAAAGCTTCAATCGTTTCCTTATTTTTCAAATCCGGCTTTTCCAAGAATTTGCTCAGGTACTCATTTTCGCCACGGGCTTTTTGAATATTTTCTCCCAAAGTTCTCAAATCAGATTCATCCAGTCCATGAGCTTTGTATGCCACTAAGCGAACGGCTAAATCTGTTTTAAGCTCTGATTCCTCCAACTCTTTCCAAGCATCAAAAAGGGGTTTGGGAAGCGTTCGGTTGAATTTTTCAATGATTTCTAAATAGGAGAGTGTATTCGCTTCGGGCTGGAGCAGATAGGAAGGAATTTTTAATCCATAATTTACCCGAAATTCTTCAGCTTTTTCATAATAGCCTCCCATCGTTAAGATACTCCAATGATGAGCAGCAATGGCCTGATAACCTTTTTCTTCGGCGGCAATCAATTCTCTTGCTGCCTTTTCAAAGCCCATTTGCTGTGCCATGATGGTAGATGAAAGCTGAAGAAAATAACCCGCGTCACCGGGATTTCTAAAAGCCAAACCATTCAGATTCTTGACCGCTTCAGTCACTCTGCCAGCTCCCAGACTACGAATCACACCTGTTTCCTGTAATGGCATGATGTATTGCACATTTGTACTGTCTTTCCATAGACTATCCAGCATTGCCAAATCCTGAGAAACTGAACTGAAATCTTTGATAGAAAACAGATTTCTATATCCTGCTTGTACAAGCATGGGAGTCAATTCTTTTTGCAAGTCTGCTTTTAATTCTTCAACAGTCCCTTCTTCGGGGTAATTGCCTAAGGCATTTTGCTTGGCCAATTCATTGATCAGATCAGAAATAGTTTCAGGGGATGAAGAGTCGAAAGTTAGATTTCCAAGCTTCAGTTGGATTGCAGCAAAATTCCCAGAACTCTCTTCTTTGGATAATTCCATCAGAGCAAGAGCATCCTGATTCCGATTCACTTTGATATAGAATAGTGCTAGATTGTTAATCAGGTAAGGATTACCGGGAAACCATTTGAGGCCTTCCTCTAGGTAATAAATGGACTCCAGAATCTTGTTTTCACGATGAAGTCGCTCTGCCAACAAGATAATATTATCCACTTGAGGAGCCTCAGCAAAGCTTTCTTCCAGATGTTGCTTGGCCAAAGTAGGCTGGTTCAATTCAAAGAGCAGCTGAGCAGTGGCATTTTTAGCTTTTGGATTATTTCGATAGCGAAACCAGGTGTTTTCATAAATGATACTGGCCTCCAGCTTTTGATCGCTGTTGTAATAATAATCTCCCAAAACATGATTGCTCAGAGAATTCACTTGAACACCAACAATCCCATCGGCATAAGCCATCAAAACGAGCATAGCGATGACCCCACCAATTCTCAAATGATAATAAGGAAGAGAATAAGGTTTGAAAAGCACTTTTTCAATCGCCTTTCCGGTATTCATAACATTCATAAAGTTGGATAGAATGTAAATCAGGAAAAAGAGACTGAATCCAATTTGGGAATAAGTAATCAGGTGTTTGAGTAATTCTTTTGCAGGTTGATTTCCGGAAAGTTGAAGCTTCCAGGCTAACCAAAGAGATATGCCAAACCCCAATAAATAAAGTCCCTTGATGACTCTTGGAGATGCGACTAAATCTAAGTCAGCCTCAGCCTTTTCCCGGATGGTAAACCATCCCAAAACCCCCATTGGGATTAATAATAAGATTGGATCGAAGACAGGAATAAATTGCAGTGGGCTTCCGGTAAGATCCAGCAGGATGTTGAAAAGCAAAAGCAAATACACTAGCGCAATCAGGCTGATTTGAAGGGATATCTTCAGATTGAGGTTTCTTCCGGCCTTTGCAAGCAAAATGTAAATTCCTGAAAGGACTCCGTGTCCATTCCAGAAAATCCAAGCAATTGAAAGAGCAATGGCTGGAATTGTCAAATGTTCTACCAAAAACAAAACCGGCTCTGGGCTTTCAGCTAAGCTGATCAAGGCATATCCTGCAAGACCTGAACTCAAAAGGTTCAAAAGTAACCTCAGTTCAAATCGGACTTTTTTTCCAGAAATGTGAAAAAATACAGGAACAGCCAGAGTTCCCACTATGAAAATGATTAAGGGGTAATTGGTGTTTAAGCCACCTATATTTAATCCATTGAGGTTGGAAAAGGTGAGAAGGACTATCCAGATGATTCCAAATCCCAAGAAATAGAGTTTTTTGAACTCTGAAACCAAGGTGAGTAAAGTGGAAATTACCAACCAAACGATTAGACCGAACCAAATACTTTCCTGAATGAAATGAAGGGGAGTAAAGTCCTTGAATTCTTGAAATACTAGGTAATTGTCCACCCAAATAGGAAAAGATATGGGACCAAATTGTGCGAAATCAAAAGGAATAGGAATGGTATCCAAAAAATAACCCGCTTCAATATCTCGATAAGGAGATGGATCGAAGAGCAAGTAATAATACGCAAAAAGCCCTCCCGTGATGATCAGTAGGAGGGCCGGGATAATTGCTTTAAGATTGAGTTTTTCTAAATATTCTTGATTCATTATTCAAGTACCTTGGGAACACGGAAGTAGTCAGCATCTCTTTTGGGAGCATTTTTTAGGCCAGCTTCATGGTCCAAATGCTTGCCAACTTTATCCTCTCTCATGTCATTCACCTCAGAGGACATGGTGGTCAAAGGCTCTACATTTTCAGTGTCTATTTCATTCAATTGCTCCACCCAATCCAAAATCTGACTCATTTCTTTGGATAGCTTCTCAGCTCCATTTTCGTCAAATTCCAATCTCGCCAAGTGGGCTATTTTCTTGATCGCTTCTTTATCGATTTTCATAATTCTATTTTGAATTGTCCAAATCCAACTGTTTTTGAATGATTTCAAAGCAAGCTTTTTTCAGA
This sequence comes from Algoriphagus zhangzhouensis, assembly GCF_900148515.1. Lineage (GTDB taxonomy): Bacteria > Bacteroidota > Bacteroidia > Cytophagales > Cyclobacteriaceae > Algoriphagus > Algoriphagus zhangzhouensis. The sequence goes on from NZ_FRXN01000001.1 coordinate 272,891, forward strand.
CTTTCCTCATCGTCTTGATCTGTAGGAACGATGGGTTCGTGCAAAACCATCTTCGCTCTTTTCAAATTTAAGAGCAATTTTCCGTCTTCAGGCAAAATTAGATGATTATAGGATAATGTGACAGGGATAATCGGGATTTGTTTGAACAAGGCCAGGCGGAAGGCCCCATTTTTAAAGGGAACCATCTGAGGTGGATTTTGGGTGTAGATGCCTCCTTCCGGAAAAAGGACAATGCTGGAGTTTTGCTCCAAAGCCAGTGCTGCTCTTCTCATCGTTTCTGCACGGCTTCTCATTCTGGACCGGTCCACTGCGATGTGGAGGCTTTTGAAATAGTAGCCAAAAAGAGGGACTTTTCTAATAGAGGCTTTTCCCACAAATTGAGCATCCCCCGGAATAAAACCCATCATGGCTACATCCAGATAGGAAAAATGATTGGCAAGAAACAAATAGGGTTTCCCCTTTTCGATTTTTCCTCGAATCTCCCTGTGGACGGGCATGAAAATCAGGGTGAAATAGATTCTTGCCCAGTATTGATTGATTTTTCTTCCAAAACGCTTCCATCCCGGGACCCAGATACAGATCAGGAAAAAAGGAAAAATCAACAGGAAGCTCAATATAAATAAAACCCCTGCGTAAGCTGTATAGATTTTGCGCAAAAGCTTACTCATGATTGACCATGTGGTTTGCAACTTTGACAAAGTAGCCCAGCATCAATTCACGAACTTCAGGTTCCAGGTCAATTTGATCCATGGCAGAAAGCATGGCATTCATCCAGTGATTTCTAAATTTGCCATCAATCTTCCAATTCAGATGACGCATTCTCAGGCGAGGATGACCTCTTTCTTCAGAATAGGTTTGGGGTCCACCAAAAACCTGAAGCAAAAACAGAAACAGTCGTCTTTCGGCGGGCTTCAAATCCTCCTCGGGATAGAGCTTTCGCAGTTCTTCATTTTGGGCAACTTCCTGATAGAAATAGTGGGTGAGCTGTTGGATTTTTTCCTCTCCAATAGCTTCATAAATGCTCTGAAACGGATTCATGGCCCAAACTTAGCAAAAGCTTTGATTAAGCTTGGTGTTTTTTGACTTTCAGGGAGGTTCCTTCAGTAGAAATGACGATGATTTCTTCTCCCTGATCAATGAATTCGCCGCGGGAATAAGCGTCATAAATGTCTCCGTCTATTTCCACTCTGCCACTGGGTCTTAATCTGGAATGGACAACGCCGACCTTTCCCAACAATTCATTTTGATAGAAACTTGAGGTATATCCCTCTGATCTCTGCTGGGTTTCCGCCAAAGTAATGGTCTTAAAAGCCCCCCATTCATTGACTTTGGGAGTAAGCCAAAAGATGAGTGCAACGGCGATGATGGAAGATAATATGACCGTGAGTAAGGCTGCAAAAAGGTCCGCGGAAGCCACATATTGGAAGTCAAAATTCTGATTAGGGAGCATCCCCAAAACCAATCCGGCCAGAATACAGACGATTCCCATGACTCCAAAAATCCCAAATCCGGGGATGACAAAGAGCTCTATTGCCAGTAATATGATCCCGACTATAAAGACTATCATTTCCCAGTTTTCAGCCAATCCATTCAGGTAATAGGGGATGAAATAGAGGATGGTGGCTATGATGGAAGCAAAAAGCGGAAAGCCTACTCCAGGAGTTTGCAACTCGAAATAAATCCCACCGATAATTACCAATATCAAAATCCCACTGATAGCCGGATTGAGAAAATAAGAAATAATGGTTTCAGTATAAGAAACCTCATAGCTGGAAATTTCAGCATTTTCTAGACCTTTTGCCTTCAGAATGGCATCTACTGAAGCATATTCACCTTCGCAAAACCCATATTTTTTAGCTTCAGAAACTGAAAAAGTTAATACCGATCCTTCGGTTGTTATTCCCTCAATGGCAATGTTCTCATCCACCATGGCTTCGGCAATTTTTGGATCTCTTCCCCTTGCTTCAGCAGTACTTCTCATCATGGATCGCATATAGGACTGGTATTTATCAGGAGCGGCCATTCCATCCGTTCCGTTGACTACTGTCGCTGCACCTATACTGGCTCCCGGAGCCATGTAGATACTGTCACTGGCAATGGAGATCAAAGCTCCGGCAGATGCCGCATCTTTATTGATGAAGGTATATACCGGAATAGGGGACTCCAAAAGCATGGTTCGGATATCATCTGCATCATTGACAGCCCCTCCATAAGTGTCCATTTCTATGATAATCAAATCCGCTTTTTGTTCGGCGGCATCTTCCAAAGCCAGTTTTACTCTTCTGTTCATCGCAGGATCAATGTCTCTGTCAATTTTAAAAGTGAATACTTTTTCTACTTTTTGCTCTTGAGCTGAAAGCTGGACAGAAACTAAAATCAAAAAGGAAAGAAGGAAGAATTGGATTCTGGGCATAGTCAATAAAATTCGATAAGATAAGATACGGATGAATTCCATCTTCACCTCAATTTTTAAGCTTTCAGGGCAATTTTTCTTGAATTCAAGGGTTTTCCTTTGAAAGGATCAGGTTCTCATTTCAACTTATTTTCTAAAGAGGATTCTTTAGCATAATTATTGATAAAACTAAGGGAGAATTGATTCTTCGAACGCACCTAATTAAGCTATTACTATGATTTTCAATAAGAGAACGTTCTATTTTGTTCCAGCGTTTTTGATTTCTGTTTCCAGTTTCGCCATCACTGAGATGGATTCTGTGGGAGTTGAGAAAGTAGGAGACAAAACTTTTATTTTACATAATGTGGATGCCAAGGAAACCCTGTTTGGGATTTCCAGAAGGTATCAAACCCCGGTAGGAGAGATTGTGGAAGCCAATGCGGCTTTGAAATCAGGGTTGAAAGTTGGGCAGCAGATCCGTGTGCCTTATGTAACCAAAGCCGAAGTGCCTTCTGGTTCTACTTTGCATAAAGTATCTCCTGGAGAGACCTTATTTGCGATTTCCAAAAAATACAATGTATCGGTTTCCGAAATCATGAGTTGGAATGGTTTGAAAGGAAACGATCTAAGTGTAGGGCAGGCCTTGGTAATTCAGGCTCCTCAAACAGTGACCCAGCCTACTGTTGCCGAAACCAAAGTTTCTGAACCAGCACCTACACCTGTAGAGCCTAAAAAAGAGGTGGTTGAAAAAACTATTGCTGTGGTAGAAACTCCAAAGTCGACGCCAAGTCCAGTAAAAGAAGAAAAGGTTCAACCGAAAGCTGAAACAAAAACGGCTACTCCTGCACAGCCAACTGGTGAGCCTATCGTACCGGGTGACTGGATTTCTCATGAAGTTAAAACAGGCCAGACATTATTCTCAATTTCAGGACAATACAATGCCAAGGTAGAGGATATAATCAATTGGAATGGATTGACTTCCAATAACCTACGTGTCGGACAAGTTTTGAAAGTGGGTAGAGCAGAACCAGGACCTTCTCAGGTGCCTATCGTTGGTGAGCCTAGAGTAGTGACTCAAGCGGAAGATATGCATGTTGTTCCAGATGGAGCTAGCTCTGGAGGTTTTAAAAATATCAAAGAAGTAGGCCAAGCTGAGCTGATTGAGGGTACAGGTGGACATAAAAAGTATCTGGTCTTGCATAGAACAGCACCTGTTGGTACCATCATGAGAGTGAAAAACGAAGAAAATGACGCAACAATTTTCGCCCGTGTAGTAGGGACTCTTCCAGAAACAGGCGATAATTCGAAATTGGTTATTAAACTTTCTCAAGCAGCATTTGATCAGCTAAAAGCTGTGAATGGTCGCTTCCCGGTAGAAGTGATGTATTGATTCAGACCATGATATCAAGAGAATTGAGAATGGAGATTTAGAGATTTCCATAAGCAATAAAACCATTAGAAAGCCCTGAAGGAATTCAGGGCTTTCTTTTTTTTATATAAACTATTTCATTTCCAGCAAGTTTATCTCTCATGAATTCATCCTCTCTATTTAAGGTTTTGTGCTTAATATTCTTCGTGTTTTTGGCTTTTGGAAGCTTTTCTCAACAAATACCTGCACTGGAATCTTTCAATGAAACCCGGCTCAATTACAACCAAAAAGGAATGTTGATTTTAGGAACATGGGCTGTTGGGAATATGGTCTGGGGAGGAGTAGGAGCAAGCCGAACCTACGGGGAAACCAAGGCCTTTCATCAAATGAATCTGTATTGGAATTCAGTGAATTTGCTCATTGCCGGCTTGGGCTATTGGCTGGCCAGCAAAGAAGTACCATCTTCTGATTTTTGGGCGACAATGGATGCCCAGCAGTCTATTGAGAAAATCCTTTTAGTGAATGCCGCATTGGATCTGGCCTATATGGGAGGCGGATTATATCTCAAAGAAAGAGGTTTGCGAAAATCCAATGATCGTTTGATTGGATTTGGAAAGTCCATTATCCTACAGGGAGCATTTTTGATGGTTTTCGATGGAATTATGTATGGGTTCCATCATTCCCATGCCAGGCAACTTCCTGAAATATCGCAGCATATTTCATTGGGTCCCCAAAGTTTTTCATTTACAATTCCTTTAAAGTAAAGTGCCAAAACTTCGAAATTCAGCATTCGATGTTCGACGTTCGATATTAAATCCACGGTTTGGATGATCTTGATGCCCGTATTTCGTCTTTCGTATTTCTAAAATCTTGGTCAAGTGGATCATTTGGTGCCGTATTTCGTCTTTCGTAATTCGAACTTCTTTTTAATCGTGACAATGTATTCCAACTGGTACCCAAACTTCGATATTCACCATTCGTCATTCGATGTTCGATATTATATCCTCGCTTCGCATAATCTTGATTCCCATTTTTCGTAATTCGTATTTCTTTCAAATCTCGGTTCGTTTAATCTTGAAGCTCGTATTTCGTCTTTCGTATTTCTAAAATCTTGGTCAAGTGGATCATTTGGTGCCGTATTTCGTCTTTCGTAATTCGAACTTTTTTCTAATCGTGACAATGTATTCCAACTGTTACCCAAATTTCTATATTCAACATTCTTCATTCGATGTTCGATATTAAATCCACGGTTGGCTTAATCTTGATGCCCGTATTTCATCAATTGATATTTAATGTTTTTCACACAGAGTATATTGGCCTCGACGGAAAGCAATAACGCTCAGTTTGACATTAGTTTGCCTTTCTTCCACTTCCAAGGTACCTTTGCAGGGAAATTCAGGTAATGAACAAGGTCCAACTATTCTTTCATCACATTTTCCGCTTTATCTGGAATGCCATATTTGTCATTTCCTATCCGATATTGGCGAGTTTTGGTTTGATTTTTATCGGCTTGACCTGGCTGTTTTCCAAATTATCACAATTGCTGACCCGATTAAGGCCGGAAGGATCCAAAGTAGTGATCAAAGAAAGTGATTGGGAGCCCCTTCCATATTCCAATGATTTACTGGAAGCAAAATTGGTTAAACAAATCATGTTCGGTCCCTCGGGTTTCGTATTGAGAAGAATTGATGGAGTTCCAACAGTTTTGTCTGATCATGTTTTTGGAAACAAAGTCAGAGTGATTGAAGAGGGCTTTATTTTGGAAAAATGGAACAGTACCGAATCCAAAGATTTGCCTGACTTTGATATTTGCCTTTACAACCCTGATGAGGACTCTTTAAGACCTCTGACCAATATCAAATGTTTTGATTGGCATGTGTCGGATAAGGTTGAAAATGAACTTTCCTTCAAATGGTTTGATGGAACTCAAGGGGGAGAAGTGAAAGTTGCTCTTTGATGATGGATCTGAAAGATTTTCTGGACGAAAAAGTAGAGCAATACAATCAGCCGGGATTTATTCCCAATGATCCTATTTCCATTCCACACCGCTATTCCAAGAAGCAGGACATAGAGATAACCGGTTTTTTTGCATCCATCTTGGCCTGGGGTCAGAGAAAGACCATCATCAATAAGTGCATCGAGCTTTTCGAGAGAATGGATAATGCTCCCCATGACTTTTTGATGAATCAACAGGAGTCTGATTTACAGACTTTTTTAAGCTTCAAACACCGTACTTTCAATGATATAGATACCCTCTATTTTATTCATTTTCTTTCTTGGTTTTACCAAAATCATGACTCTTTAGAGGAAGCCTTTTTAATAGAAAAAAAGTCGGGAGATGCTCCAATGGAAAAATTGCTGATCAGCTTTCATGAGTTCTTTTTTTCCTTGCCAGATGCACCTCAAAGAACCCGAAAACATATTGCCACTCCAGCAAGAAAGGCCGCCTGTAAGCGTATCAATATGTTCTTGCGATGGATGGTAAGGAAGGATGACAAAGGAGTGGATTTTGGGATTTGGAACAAGATTCAACCGTCCCAGTTAATCTGTCCCTGTGACCTGCATGTGGATCGGGTAGGAAGAAAGTTGGGATTGATCACCAGAAAGCAGACCGATTGGCTAACCGCGTTAGAACTAACAGACAGACTAATTGAATTTGATCCCCTTGATCCAGTCAAATACGATTTTGCCCTTTTTGGATTGGGGATAGAGGAGAAGTTTTAATGAAATTTCTTCACTTCAGGAGCAGCAGCTGATGTGGACAGTTCAGAGGCAAAGCGTGCTGCATAATTATCCAATAGTTCCATGACACGCTCTTGTTTTTTGCTTTTGACAATCAAGCCTGCATGGTATTCCAAAAGAACTCGAAAGCAGACCTCTGCATCATCAAAGGAACTCAGGTCAGGATACTCGTATTTAGACAAAGTCAGGATGATTCCCGCATAGTTCTTAGCAACTTTTGGTAATTCATAAGTCGTTTCCTTTGCCAAAGAATCCTCGATTTTAGCCCACTCAGCCCATAAATTGATATCGGTGGCCGCTTCGACCATTTCGGCCAAATGTGCTCCACCAACCCGAGAGGAGGTTTCTAAAAAGTAGATTTCTCCATCTTCATGGCATTTGATAAACTCGGTATGTGTAGCTCCGGATTGCATCCCAAAAGCCTTCATGATGGCCAAATTTGCCTTTTTGATTGCTTTGTCATCTGCAGAACCATAAGGCAGATTGGCAGAACGGAAGATTCCACCGCCTTGGGAGATTTCCATCGGAGTGGTCAGGTATTTTGAAACAGTCAAAAACAAACTTTTGCCATAAAGCAATAGCCCATCAGCATGATATACATCACCTGGCTTGAATTGCTCCACTAAATAATAGAGACGATTGTCTCCCAATTCATTGATGTGCTTCCAGAGTTCTCCTTTGTTGTAAACTTTGATGATCCCATGAGCAGATGCCTCAGAACGTGGTTTCAGTACCCATGGAGCAGGAATATGATCTGCAAATTGATTGATGTCCTCATTGTTGAAAAGAGGAGAGAAGGCAGGAACCTTGATTCCGGAATCCTGGGCTTTGATTCGCATAGCTAGTTTATCCCTGAAATACCTTCCCGTGGTTTGGCCCATTCCCGGAATTCTCAAATTCTCCCTTAAGAAGGTGGCTTTTTCCACATCGTAGTCATCCAAAGAAATGATGGAGTCAATTTTATTGTCTTTCATCAATCCGCCTACACCCTGAAGCAAGACTTGCAAATCCCAATCAAGATCCTGACCAGGCATATAGAATACCTCATCAATGGAATCAAATGCCCAAGGTTTGTCTTTCAGGTTTTCAGAAGTCACCAAAAAGACTCTGTTTCCTTGTTTTTTGAGAGAAGTTAAAAATGCATTTCCCTTGAAAAAATTGGAAATACACAAAAAAGTTTTGCCAGAATGCCCCATAAAACTAAAGTTGATTTTCGATGAATTTAAGTAATAATCCCACACCAAATGCGGTTCCAGCTTTGGTTTTTGCAAATTCAGTATCGGCATAGGCCACACCGGCGATATCCAAATGTGCCCAAGAAGGGTGGTCATGGGTAAAGGCCTGTAAAAATTTGGCCGCTGTAATGGCTCCAGCCAATGGTTTTCCATGGTAATTTCGGATGTCTGCTACCTCAGAATCCATCTCTTTTCCATAAGATCCCCAAAGTGGTAAAGGCCAAGATTTTTCTCCCATGGCCATTCCGGCATCTTGTATTGATTTCTGAAAGGCCTCATTATTGGAGAATAAGGCCGCACATTCATAGCCGAAAGTTCCCACAGCACTTCCTGTCAGGGTAGCAAAATCAATCACCTGACCTGGTTGATATGTTTCTATCAAATAGGAAAGTCCATCTGCCAAAATCAATCTGCCTTCGGCATCTGTATCGACCACTTCAATGGATAGACCGGCATGGGAACCGATGATTTCAGAAGGTAGAAAAGCATCTTTATCAACAGCATTCTCCACAGCGGGAACAATCGTAGTCAAATTGATGGGAATCTGTAGGTCAGTGATCAGTTTGGTGGCTCCCAAAACTGTGGCTGCTCCTCCCATATCGGACTTCATGTAATGCATGCCTTGCGTTTTGATATTGAGTCCACCTGTATCAAAAGTGACTCCTTTGCCGACCAATCCCAGATGTTTGGAAGCTTGGGCGTTTCTATATTCAATAACGATGAATTGGGGTGGTTTAGCAGAACCACGACCTACTGCCAAAAAGGACTTCAGACCCAATTTTTGAGCTTTTTTAGCATCAAAAACCTGCACTGTCACACCTGAATTCTTCTCTAAATTCTTTGCCCAATCAGCTAGGTATTCAGGAATGATTTTGTTGGGAGGCAAGTCGACCAATTCAAAGGCCTCAATTTTTGCAGCAGCGATCTTTTGAGCCCTTTCCAAAATGGATTCGATGGAATTGTCCTCTGAATTAATGCTGAGATTAAGCTCATTGAAGGTCTTTTTTCTATCCTTTTTGTAATGATCCAAATGGTAATTACCCAAGAAAAATCCCACCAATGCGGCTTCCAAAAGCTCCTTTGTTAGAGTTTGACCTAGGTTCAAAATCAGTTGATCCGAGATAATTTGACCATTTTTGGAAAGGATTTTTCGAAAACTCGTTTCTACGGATTTGTAGTCAGGCTTTTCTCCCAATCCTACTAGTAAAAAGAGTTGACCAGCTGACTCCAATGTGTAGAATGAGTCCTTTTTCCCTGAAAAGAGAGAAGAGTTGACTGAAGTGATTTCACCTTTAGAATTGGTGAATTGAATACTTGGAGCTTCTAAAAATGGAAGTACGTGCACTGAATCGGCTGGTACTTGATTGGGATTGATTTGAATATTCATATTTATTCTGATTTATCACTGAAAAAAAGCCATTCTATTGCTTTGGGGAACTCATCGCTCCAATAGCTTTCATTGTGTTTTCCTTGTTCGTTGATGGAAAGTCGGACCTTCATTTTTCCCTGAAGGCTTTCTCTCTTTAGTAATCTCTTTCGGAATTTGGTCACATGCTTGACCATAGTTTCGCTTTCATCTCCTCCGGCATAGAGATATAATCTGGTTTCTTGAGGATCAAAGAAGTCCAAAAAGCCCAGTTTGATTTTGGGAATCACCCAAAGAGAAGGGGAGAAGACCATCAATTTGCCAAAAACTTCCGGGTAGATCAAGCCTGCAAAAATACTGACGAGTCCTCCCATAGAACTTCCTCCGATTCCTGTGAATTCTCTTTCGGGTTTCGTCCTGAATTTTTGATCTACAAAAGGTTTAAGTGTGTCGGTTATAAAACGGATGTATTGTTTTCCTTCTCCTTTTCCAAGAACCGTCCTTCCAACATTGTATTCCTGAAGCCTTTCAGTTTCGCCATGTTCGATGGCTATGATGATTATTTTTCCGATCCCATAGTCAGACATGACCGCAAGTTTCTTGTCAATCTGCCAGTTTCCATAATCTGCATTTTCATTGAAAAGATTTTGGGCATCCTGAAGATAAAGCACTGGATATTTCTCCGTACTTGTATCGTAGTCATGTGGAAGCAATGCCCATACTTTGCGGGTCTTATTGAGTTGAGGGATTTCGAATTCCTCGGAGATCAAATGGATCTGGGGAAGCTGACTGGGTCTATAGGGAAGCCAGTTTTTTCTCCATTTGGCCACTTTTTCAGTTCGAGAATCTTTGCTATCGTCCCAAATACGGTTGGGAGTACGATTTCCATAGCGATCAATTTCCACTTCAGACCAGTCGCCTTTGGTGAATTTGTAGGTCAGTTTTCCCTTGAATTTTTCCTGATCTGGAAATTCAAACTCATACTTTCCAGTTTCGATTTTATCCATTTTGAAACGGAAATCCTGGGTAGCCCAATCGTTGAAATCCCCTGAAATATAGACAGGGCGATCATCGTCTTCGGTGGTTTTGAGGATAAGTTTTCGGGTGGAAATGGCAGTCTCTTTCAAAGGGTAATAAGGTGATATGTGGGGTCAAGAAAGACTTTTAGGATTTGCAAAAATACTGCTTCTGAGCGAATTGGGAAACTTAAACTTTCTCCTCAGGGCGAAAACGGATTTCATTTGGATAAGGAAATGCATGGATAAACTCGCCTTTCAGGATTTTTTCCTGGATTTTTTGCCAATATTCTGGATCAAATAGGTTTTTGTTGTATTCCAGAAAATGTTGCTTCAAATCAGCTCTTCCAATCATCCAGCGTCTAAAATCCTCTGGAAAAACATCATTTTTTGCAATGTCATACCAAGGTTCAGAAGCATAGATTTGTTCGTAGGTTTCCGCTTTGGGTTTTGCTCTGAAATTCATATCTGTCAAAAACTCGATTTCATCGTAGTCATAGAAAATCACTCTTTTCTGGCGCGTCAACCCGAAATTTTTGGTCATCATATCCCCGGGAAAAATATTTGCCTGAGCTAATTGGAGAATAGCTCTTCCATAATCTTCAGTTACATTATTTCCTTCCTCAGTGCTACAATCATCCAAATAAATGTTGAGTGGGACCATTTTTCTCTCTGTATAAAGATGCTTAATGATCAATGAATCCCCTTCTATTCTTAATAGTGAGTTGGTGGTATTCCTCAACTCTTGCAATAATTCAGGACTTACCCTTTTTAGAGGAAGTTTGAAATATTCAAATTCATGGGTATCTGCCATTCGACCAACGCGATCATGCAGAGAGACAAGCTTGTATTTGTCTCTAACTTCCTGTCTGGTCATATTCTTGGGTGGCTCAAAGTGATCTTTGATTAGTTTGAAAACCACATTGAGAGATGGTAAGGTGAATACAGTCATCACCATTCCCTTGATCCCCGGAGCCACAATAAATTGATCTTGACTTTGCTCTAGTTGTAATAAGTAATCTCGGTAAAAAAGCGTTTTTCCGTGCTTATTAAACCCAATAGCATTATAGAGTTCATGCGTTTTTTTGTGCGGAATCACAGAACTTAGAAAAGAAACCACTTGCGAAGGAATGTCCGCTTCCACCATAAAGTATGAGCGAGTAAAGCTGAACATGCTACTCATCATATTTGGATCGAAAATGAGTGTGTCCACAAAAATTCCTCTAGGCCCATGGAGAATTGGTATGATAAAAGGCATCCATTTATGCCCTACGTAGGTTCTCCCAATCAGGTAGGCTGCTTTATTTCTATAGAAAACTGATTTCAGGATTTGTGTCGTAGTATCCGGGCTAGGTCTATACCGAGTTAGGATGACTTTTCTAACACTATTTACCAAAAACTGGATATCTGCTTCTTTATCCATAAATGGAGCCCCAAAGTCATAATCATCCAGCATTTTCCTCAGAATAGGTTCCAAACCCAAAGAGGATGGGTAGATGTTGATCAAATCTTCAAGTGCATAGACTTCACACGTATTGTGGCCTTCCATGAGGTACATTAGCTCTTCATCTGCAGCTAATCCAGTATAGACTTTTCTTATTACCGAGTTGAAAAAAGTTTCAGCCAATTCAATGTCTTGTCGAGATTGAATTAGATGATTGTAATGATTCCTGATTTCTTTCCAGATTCCTCTATTGGTATTTTCATCTCCCAAAACTTCTTTGAGTTCATCTATCAAAGGAAAGAGCAAGTCCTTGTAAAGTCTCAGCCTTTGTCTATGATTCAGCTGGGTTGCGGTCCAATTTCTTTCTCGAAAATATCGCGGAGCAAGCCTAGTATAAGTTTTAAATGAAACTACATAGCTAAGGAATCCTTGGAAAATTCTTTCTGCAAAAGAATGAGTTGAATGAGGCATTCTGAAAATTAGTAAAAAGATCCTTTTTCAAACGCTAGTTTGGTAGGAATTACTAAAATAATAGGAAGGTGATTTTTCAAGAATGGGGAAGAAAACGTTGGATAGTTTTTGATCCAAATCAACTTAAAATCCTTCAAAAAAAAGTTTGAAAAAAAATATTCTAAAATAGTGTTGATTCTGAGCTATTTAAGAAGAAAATAATGTGGGAAAGAAAATTTTGAAAAAGTTTCGCAATCGATTGTTTGGTGTATATAAAAACATTTTCTACTTTTCGGCCGTATTCATGAATTGAATATCTACAATAGGTTTAATAGGTTTGAGAGCAGGAAAAGGTCGGAGTTATATTCCGGCCTTTTTTGTTTTTTTAGGGCTCTTGATTTAGCTTCATATTTTGCAACCTTAATTTCATGGGAAGATCCATTTCATATCTCTTTATTGGAGTTTTTATTTTGTTTGCCTTTGGATGCCAAAACTCAAGCGAAACAGAAGGAGAATCTGTTGAATCTGTAGTTGGAGAACAAGTGGATGATTTTGCTACCCGATTGGATTTAGCTTTGGCCTCAAAAAAGGATTGGTATGAGCATTGGGTTTCCAAAACTGGTAGGTTTACTGGAGTTGATTTCGAATTGATGTTTGCGGATTCCTTGGATGGTTTTGAAATGCCCGAGAAAAACCCGATTCTGGAAAATGACCCTTTGTTTCCCTATCAGATCAAACATCCCGGAGGAAATGGGACTGTAGATATCTATTCTTACAAGGTAGAGGAACAGGATGAAAACGGAAATCCTTACCTTAATCCCGATTCAGAGGTTGCGTGGTATAAGGCCGACGGAATGAAAGAAAGGTTGCTTTTCATGGGACCTTCTGGAATGTTTGAAGAAGGAATGTGGTTGAATGAAGACGAATTTCTGGTTTTGGGTTATTTTATGGAAGAGGAAGGCTATAGACCTATGGCCTGGCTAATCAACGTAAACAAGCAGATTTTGGAGCAGTTCAGAATGAAGCGAGTGACTAAAGACTACGAGAAAGAGTCCTACCTCAATCAAAAAATCAAAAAATTGGAATTGAGCTAAAATGGAGTTTGAGGAGGTAGTTCAACGATTAAAATATTCGATCAATCAACCCTTGCCGGGGAAAGAAGCTCAGATGAGAATGTCTCCTAGGCCTGTGAATTTGAGTCGATTTGACCCCAAACTTCCTCCAAATCACCGAAAAGGAGCAGTATTGATTCTAATCTATCCTCAAAATGGTCAGGCTTTTTTTCCATTGATCAAAAGACCGGAATATCCAGGAGTTCATAGTGGTCAGATCGCCTTCCCAGGAGGGAAAATGGAAGAGGATGATGAAAGTTTGACCTATACGGCATTAAGAGAAGCCCAAGAAGAAGTGTCTATCGATCCTTCTAAAGTGGAAATCCTCGGGAAAATCACGGATTTATTTGTTCCAGCTAGTAATTTTTTGGTAAGTCCCATTGTCGGAATTTCAAATGAAATCCCAGATTTTGTCCCAGAAATAAGGGAAGTTCAGCGAATCATCCCTACACAAGTTTCTCAATTGATATCTCCTGAAATCAATAAAACCACAATTCTGGAAATCAATGATCAGATCAAATTGGACACTCCTTATTTTGAAATAGATCAGGAAATGGTGTGGGGAGCTACTGCTATGATTTTGGGAGAATTCATTCAGTTATTGGAAAAGGGGAAATAATCTCTTTGGGCTTCTTAGCTTTTGTTGGTAATGTTGCAATTGAGTAAATACAGACTATGGAAGAACACGGCCCTTTAATTACCAACGATGCAGTGGTATTTGGATTATTGATGACGATTTTGGCATTGATTTTTTATACCTCGGCTAGCAAAAACACCTTTTTTCAGAAATTCTATAGGGTAGTTCCAAGCGTTCTTCTTTGTTATTTTATTCCAGCATTATTCAATTCTTTTGGGATCATCTCAGGGGAAGATTCCAACTTGTATTTTGTTTCTTCTCGTTATCTGTTACCAGCGTCCTTAGTGCTTTTTACAATCAGTATTGATTTAAAGGCTATTTTGAAATTGGGTCCCAAAGCTTTGACTATGTTCCTAGCAGGTACTTTGGGAATTATGGTAGGAGGCCCATTGGCTTTGATGACAGTTGGATTTATTCAGCCGGATTTATTGGGAGCCACAGGGCCTGATGCAATCTGGAGAGGATTGGCAACTATTGCTGGTTCTTGGATTGGTGGAGGAGCCAATCAGACTGCCATGTTGGAAGTTTTTGGGGCAAGTTCTGACCTGTTTGCGCAAATGATTGCCGTAGATGTTTTAGTGGCAAACTTATGGATGGCATTTTTGCTTTATTGGGCTGCCAAACCTGAAAAAATAGACAAGGCTTTCAAAGCTGATACCACTGCTATTTATGAGTTAAGAGATAAAATCGCCGATTTCAGAGATAAAATCATGAAGATTCCGACTCTTTCAGATACTATGACAATCATGGGGATTGGGTTTGGAATCACGGGTATTTCTCACTTGATCGCAGATTTTGTGGCACCTTTTATCTCTGAAAATTATCCAGCACTAAAGCAATACTCTCTGGACTCTTCATTTTTCTGGATCGTAGTGATTGCTACCACAGCTGGCTTGCTGCTTTCTTTTACCAAAGTAAGAAATTTGGAAGGGGCTGGCGCCTCCCGATTTGGTTCCGTATTTTTATATGTATTGGTAGCTACTATCGGGATGCAAATGGATTTAGGTGCAGTTTTGGACAATCCAATTTTGTTCCTGATCGGGATTCTATGGATGGTTTTCCATATCATCATCATGTTGATCGTTGCTTGGATTATTAAGGCTCCATTCTTCTATGTGGCCGTTGGATCCCAGGCGAATGTTGGAGGAGCTGCTTCTGCACCGATTGTGGCTTCGGCGTTTGATGCTTCTTTGGCTCCTGTTGGGGTTTTACTTGCTGTATTGGGATATGCAGTGGGAACTTATGGAGCTTATTTGTGTGGTTTAATGTTACAGGCAGTTTCAGGAGGATAATGAAACATAAGAGGGAGTTGGTATTTGTTTGTTCTGGCTCAGACTGTAAAAAGGCGGGCTCAAAGCAATTGAAAAAAGGCCTTAAAAAAGAATTATCTGATGGCCCTTGGAAGGGTTGTTGCAAATTGATTTCCACCAAATGCATGGATATGTGCAAATCTTCCCCTTTAGCAATTGTGGATAATCATTTTATCAAAAAGGCTGACCAATCCAAGGTAACTTTGGCCATTAAAAAAGCCCTGGATAAACAGGGCTCGTAAATTATAATTTGGAAGTTTTGACTGCAGTTCCTGCTGCGGTAACCATCAGCATTCCATCACGGATTGTTTCGTAGTCTAGGTCAATTCCTATAATTGCATTGGCTCCAAACGAACGCGCTTGCATTTCCATTTCTGCCAGAGCAGTGGCTTTTGCCTCTCTTAATACCTGCTCATATGCACCCGCTCTACCGCCTACGATATCGGTGATGCTAGCAAAGAAATCTTTGAAAACATTGGCACCGATGATGGTTTCCCCGGAGACAATTCCCAAATATTCTTCGATTTTGTGGCCTTCTAAATTGTTGGTGGTTGAAATAATCATTTGAAATAGGTTAAATTAAAACTATCAATTATCACGAAGGAATCGAATAGAGGTTGCTTTGATGTGATAAAAATATTTTCATTTAGATGATGAGTTGTCAGTGACCAACCTGATAAATCGATCACAAAAAAGATTACTGAGATTATATTCCTTTCTTTGCTTAGGAGAACTAAACTGAGTCCAAAAAAGAATTTGCTTTTCAACCGATGAGTGATTTTAATCAATTTGATATTTCCGATTTTTTCAATGAAGTCAAGGAGCCATTATTCTTGATGGACTCCGAGGAAATTATTTTTTGGAATGATTATGCAAAAGAAAATTACTCAGACCTTTCAGAGGACTGGAAAACTTGGTTTTCTAATCCTGAGCTGATCGAAATGCTCAATGAGTTTTTTGCTAATGGTGTTGTTCCTGATGTTTATTATTTCCACTCTTTGCAAAAGAAAAATGGGGAACAGGAGCGATATGAATGGGGTTTTGTTAACCTTCCTTCTTCTTATAGTTCCAAGTTTTTGATCGTAAAAGCCAATAAAATCAGGAATTCCAATGGTTTCAATTCTGATTTCTCCATCCTCAAAAGTGAAAGTGAGGCCAATCAACAGCTAGGATACATGCAAAGCATCATCCATCATAGTCATGATCTAATCGCTATTTTGGA
This sequence comes from Algoriphagus zhangzhouensis, assembly GCF_900148515.1. Lineage (GTDB taxonomy): Bacteria > Bacteroidota > Bacteroidia > Cytophagales > Cyclobacteriaceae > Algoriphagus > Algoriphagus zhangzhouensis. Next base: position 289,186 of record NZ_FRXN01000001.1, read on the forward strand.
TGAAAAAGGAAACTATAAGTTCATATCTGAATCAGTGGGGGAAAAGCTCGGTTTTGAGGTGGATGACATTATCGGTAGGAACTTCAAAGAATTTCAGGAGGCCGGAATAATTGAACTTGTTAAAGGGGATTTTGATGACGTGTTGAAATCTGAAGATGAAGTTCCAATTGATTTTTGGATCCATAGTTCTAGGGGTGAGAATGTTTATCTTGAGAGCTATGCTAAAAACCTCCTAGATCATCCAGAAATACAAGGGATTCTTTTTTCAAGTCGAGACATAACCGATTTTATAGAAACAGATAAATCTCTTCAAAAGAGGTATGAAATAGAGAACCTGATTAATCAAATCTCATCTCGTTTTATCAATAGTCGACTTCAGAATTTAGAGGATAATTTTCAGGAGTTTCTACGTCGTTTTAGCATTTTTCTACAAGCAAAAAAATCCTCGATCTCTGTTTTTAATAGAGAAACTGAAGGGCTTGAGGTGCTCAATACCTGGAGCTTGGATAAGGGTGATATTTTCTCAGCTTTAGAGCTGGAGCAGATCATCTCTGGACGAAAGAGGCGATTAGAAGCTGGGATTGTCAAGTTGTTGGATCATGAGGAAAGTGAATTTCCTTCAAAAGTTCTACTGATTCCCATGGTTTCTGTTTCCAAACTTTTGGGTGTGATTTTCTTTGAAATCGAAGCTGAAAACTTCGAATTGATTGAAAAGGAGTTGCAGATATTTCGTCAAGTAGGAGATATTTTGGCCAGCGCATACATTGGGAATCTGATGACTCGAAAGATCGAAAGGAATGAGAACCTTTTGACTACTGCTGAGCACCTTTCCAAATCAGGCTCTTGGAGGTATAGTAATGCCAAGGACATCTTTTATGTTTCAGGTGGGTTGGCGAAACTTTTTGGTTTGGGAGATCAACCGGTGACAGCTGAGTTTTCCTCTTTGATTCTAAAAATTGAAAAGCCACATCGAGAAGAGTTTGTGAAAAAACTCAAGCAAAGTATTGCTAATCAATCCAAAGTGTCAGGGGAGTTTACCATTAAAAATAAGGAAGGGAAAACTACCTATATAGCCTATGAAATCGAAAGTAAACAGGACTATTTTAGTCAGGGGCTGGAGGTAAACGGATTTTGTACCGATATCAGTCATAAAAGAGCTGCTGAGGAATATTTGAGGCTTCAGTCGCAAATTTTGACGCAGGTAAATGACCCGATAATTGTAGCCAACCTGGAGTATGAGGTGATCTACTTAAATGCTTCAGCATTGCGATTTTGTGATGCTGAAAAAGGGAGCTGCCTTTCAAAAAATGTTGAAACTTTAATCGATTGGAATCTTCCTAGAAGGGCCAAATTCCAAACTGTCGCCGAAAAGCTTAAAGTAGGTGAGGTCTGGAAAAATGAAGTTTTTGTTCATGATTCCGATGGTAAGAAGATTCCATTTGAGGTGTCAATTCAGGGGATTCATGCTGATGGAGTAGATAAGATTGGCTATTCAATCATTTTTAGAGATCTGACTGATAAATATGAAAATGAAAGATTGGCAAGTAGGGCCAGGATGATTGTTGAGAATAGCCCTGCAGTCCTTTTTCAGGTAGATCCAAATGATGATTATAGGATATACTACATTTCAGAAAACATCAGCCAGTTTGGTTATGAGTCAAATGAGCTCATGAAGAATAAGGTTTCTTTCTTGGACCTCTTACATCCTGAAGATGCCGATGTGATTAGAGAGAAACAGACCAAATCCAGGAGAAAAAATGGAGTAGTAGCCTTTTCAGGAGAATTTAGAATTGTAACTCCAGATGGAGTCGTGGTTTGGGTGGAAGATAAGACGAGTGATGTAAAAAATGAATCAGGAGATATTGTCCTTCACCAAGGCTTGTTTCAGGATATTACTGATCGTAAAAACTTTGAAGCTTTCAAAGAGGAGAAAGAAAAGCAATACCGAGTTTTGGCCTCCAATATCCCTGGAACCAATGTTTTTCTAATTGATAAAGACAGAAAGTACATCGTCGCAGAAGGAACCAATTTCGAATATTGGGAAATGACTCCAGAAGATTTTGAAGGGAAGTACTTAAGTGATATCTCCTTGACAGATCAACAAGTAGTTTCCGAAATTCTGGACAAAGTCTACAATGATCTGGAAATTGTGGAGACAGAATTCTTTATAAAGGAAAGAAGATATCATCGGGTGATTCGACCGATTCTAGAATTTGGTAAAGTGGAATATGCCTTGAGTATCATTCGAGATATTACAGAGGAACATCAAGCCAAAGAGGATCTTAAAAACTCTGAGGAGAAGTTTAGAACGCTTGTAGAAAGCTCCACTGAGGTGATTTTCTCTTTGTCTGAATCATTTATTCTAGATTACCTCTCGCCAAATATCAATCAGTTTTTGGGGTATGAGGCTTCCGAGGTAATTGGGAAAAACATTTTTGAATTCATTAATCCAGATGATCTGGAAGTTTTTCAGGGAATTTTAGAGGAAAACACAGACTTTTTGGCCAAAAACCAATACCTAGAATTCCGACTGAGGCATAAGAATGGAGAATACCGAGTATTCAATACCAACGGACAGATGGTCTTGGATAAGGATGGCAAAACTAGAATGTATACCGGGATTGCAAGAGATATTTCCAAACTCAAGGAGGCCCAAAATGAATTGGTCAAAGCAAAAGAGCGCGCTGAACAAGCATCTTTGATTAAGTCTCAGTTTCTATCTGTGATGAGCCATGAAATTCGAACTCCGATGAACGCGGTGATTGGATTGGCTCATTTTCTCATGGAGGATAATCCTCGGGCTGATCAATTGGAGAATCTGAAAACTCTTCAATTCTCCGCTGAGAGTTTGATGGCTCTGATCAATGATATTTTGGATTATAATAAAATTGACTCTGGTAAAGTAGAGTTGGAAAAAATGCCTTTTGATCTCAAAAATCTGATCAGGAGGATCGTACATTCGCATAGTTTCCAGGCTAATGAAAAGTCTCTGGAGCTATTTATTGAGATTGATGAAACGATTCCAAAGGGTATTTTGGGAGATTCTGTAAGGATCGGTCAGATCGTGAATAACCTACTTTCCAACGCCATCAAGTTTACCGAAAAGGGCTTTGTGAAAATCAAACTTTCCAAAAAATCGAAACCTCAGGATGGTATTACTTCTATTCAATTTGGATTTGAGGATACAGGAATAGGTATACCTGATGAAAAGCTGGAAACCATCTTTGAAGCATTTACTCAGGCCTCATCCGAAACAACAAGGAAATATGGAGGGACTGGATTGGGCTTGGCGATTGTCAAGCGATTGATTGAGTTGCATGGAGGAGAAATTAAATACAAGGCCAACCCTTTAGGAGGAAGTATTTTTGAGTTTACATTGGAGTTTGAGGTTGAAAAAGAGCAAATAGATCAACTCCAAGAAAACGGAAAGCCTGCTCCAAAGTCTTTGAGTGGCGCCTCTGTATTAGTGGCAGAGGATAACATGGTCAATCAGATTTTGATCAAGAAATTTCTCAAAAAATGGGAAACCGGAAAGGTAGTAGTAGCTTCTGATGGACAAGAGACTTTAGAATGTTTTGAAAAAGAACATTTTGATTTGATTTTGTTGGATTTGCAAATGCCTATTTATGATGGGTTTACTGTTGCAAAGATGATCAGGGAGTTTCCTGATATTCATAAAAAGCGGGTTCCAATTTTGGCCTTGACTGCGTCATCTTTTCATGAAGTAAAAGAAAGTTTGATAGAGTCGGGTATAGATGGATATGTACCAAAACCATTTACTCCAGAGGTACTTTATTCCAAAATGGTGAAATTTCTAGGGCTAAAAGAAAAGACCTAAAGCATGTTTAGCATTAATTTTGCCTGAGAGGCAGGAATAAAAGCCAATTGCCTCGAGTCCTACCATGATAAAAGCTGATTTTTTCAGAATTCCTTTCGTTTTATTCCTATTTCTGGTGCTGGGAAATCAAGCGTTTTCCCAAAAGCTCTATTCGAAAAGGTCAACGCTTTATACCTATATGGGTGTGAGTGGAGCAAAATTGAACCAGTTTAATCAAATGCTGGAGGATAGGGGACTTTCAGAGTTGAGGAATAAATACCATTCTGTAGGCTTAGGTTACCAGAGTAGAATCAATGATTTTGTGATTGGAATGGAACTGATCCACAATCGAGGTTCCTACAGCGAATTTGACGGCTACAAAATGGGCTTTAGAACATCTAGGGCTTTGGTAAACATCGGCTATGCGTTCACAGAGGAATCTAAGTTTCAATTGATTCACTACATGTCCTTAGGTGTCGGCTTTTTGAATTTTCAAATGCTTCCATCTGAAAAACCGCCCGGTCTGGAATCTTTTCTGGAGGATCCTGAAAGGGGATTTATCCTAAGAAAAAATGATATTCAAAAAGGCACGACAAACTATGGAGATTTTTTGACTGAAATCGGGTTTCAGTTGAGTTATGATTTTGATGTGCCAGGTAGGGAAGAGGTTGTTTCTGTAATCGCAAAAATGGGTTATTCTTTTAGTCCGTTTGAAGGAAAATGGCAAATGAATGGGCTTTCTTTTGATAATACACAAAGTGGTGCTTTTTTCAGAGTTGGAGCAGGAATCTCACTTCCGGATAGAAATTTCTTTTACAAAGACGCTTCTATTTCTGCCCATCTGATTACAGGTTTTCATTTTACTTCTCCAAAAAAATTCAATTCTATTTTGTCTGATCATGGATATGATGAGTTGGATGGAATGCCTTCAAATTTGGGATTGAAAATCCAAGGTGAGAATGAAAAGCTGCTTTACGGTGCAGAGGTTTATAATTTGTCAATGAAAGGAGATGCATCCAGTACCCAAACTCACTCCTTAAACAGCTTGAGAGTTTATGGAAATCTGGGATATAAGGCTCTCCAGTATAAAAACTTCGGATTGGGTGCCACAGGAGGAATTGGATATGGAAACCTGCGTTATACTATTTTGAAAAATGATAAACCAGACTTTCCTGAGCTTTTCGAACAGAGAAAATTTGATGGCTATTTAAAAAATTCGGGACTAATGGCTAAGCCTGAAGTTTTTGTGGAATATGCGATTCCAATGACTAAAATGAAGCTTTTTGATCTTGTTTTTACTGCCGCTGCTGGGTATGAATTAGCCTTGGCAAATTATCGATTGGGCGAATTGGATATGGCGGATTATATGACTGCTCCTTACCTGATGTTTGGCATTGGAGTGAGACCTTGATTATTTGAGCCAATTTCAGTTGATTCTTTTGATAATATTGATTGAAAATTCCAATCTACGGGCTGTTTTATTCTAAAATAGCTGTTACCTTTGGTCTGCTTATCGAGAAAGACCGAGGGAAGGGCCCAAAGACGTCTTAGCAACCTGTCCTCAAGGTGCTAACTCCCATTCTGGAAAAACCGGAAACAGATGAGCGGAATAGGTACTTTGTACTTTCCTCCGTGGTTTTGCTCGATTAGCTTTTTGAAAATTACAATTATGCAAAACAGAACGGAAACTCTTCTCAAATTACTTCAGGAACGTATATTGATACTGGATGGTGCTATGGGTACCATGATCCAACGGTATACCCTGACCGAAGAGGATTTCAGAACTCCTGAATTAAAAGATCACCCAAAAGCTCTCAAAGGCAATAACGATTTACTTTCTCTAAGTCGCCCAGATATTATCAAGGCAATTCATGCTGAATATTTTGAAGCTGGAGCAGATATCATTGAAACCAACACTTTCTCGGGAACTACTATCGCCCAAGCAGATTACGGATTGGAAAAATTGGCCTATGCCATCAATTTTGAGTCTGCGAAATTGGCAAGAGAAGTGGCTGATGAATTTACAGCCAAGAACCCTGAAAAACCTCGCTTTGTAGCAGGTGCGATGGGACCAACTAACCGTACAGCATCTATTTCTCCTGATGTCAATGATCCAGGTTATAGAGCTGTGACTTTTGATGAGCTAGCTACGGCCTATGCCGAGCAAGTTCGAGGCTTGTTGGATGGCGGAGTGGATATTCTTCTGGTAGAAACCATCTTCGATACCTTGAATGCAAAGGCTGCTTTATATGCGATTCAGGATGTATTCGAAGAGAGAGGACTTCCTTTGGACCCAAGAGAAGGAGGTATTCCAATTATGATTTCTGGAACCATAACCGATGCTTCTGGAAGAACACTTTCAGGACAAACCACTGAGGCATTTTTAATTTCTGTTTCTCACGTTCCTTTACTTTCTGTTGGATTGAATTGTGCTTTGGGAGCCAAAGAACTGAGACCATATCTAAAAGTATTGTCCAATAAAGCTCCATTCTTTGTTTCTGCATACCCTAATGCAGGCCTTCCAAATGAATTTGGCGCTTATGATCAAGGAGCCAATGAAATGGCAGATCAGGTAAGAGACTTTATGAAAGAAGGGATGCTCAATATTGTCGGTGGATGCTGTGGAACTACACCAGATCACATCAAGGCTTTGGCAAAAATGGCTTCAGAATTTCAGCCTAGAAAGACTGAAAGTGAAGAAGTAATCGAAACTGCAGACTGAGGAAGGATAAAATCATGGACAATTTGAAATTATCAGGCCTAGAGCCTTTGGTGTTTACTCCCAATTTGAATTTTGTCAACATTGGAGAGCGAACCAATATCACAGGATCGAAAAAATTCGCCCGACTGATCCTTAATGGGCAATACGATGAAGCATTGGAAGTGGCACTTGACCAAGTAAGAGGTGGGGCCCAGGTGCTGGATGTCTGCATGGATGAGGGGATGCTAGATGGGGAAGCAGCGATGGTTCGTTTCCTGAACCTGATTGCTTCTGAGCCTGAGATTAGCCGTATTCCCATAATGGTTGACAGCTCCAAGTGGAGTATCATTTTGGCGGGCTTGAAGTGTATTCAAGGGAAAGGAATAGTGAATTCCATTTCATTGAAGAATGGGGAAGAGGAGTTTATTTCTCAAGCCAAGACCATCAAGAAATTTGGGGCAGCGGTAGTTGTCATGGCTTTTGATGAAAAGGGCCAAGCAGACACCTATGATCGTCGTGTTGAAATCTGTGAAAGATCTTATAGAATATTAGTCGATCAGGTCAAATTCAATCCTCAGGATATCATTTTTGACCCCAATATCTTCCCGGTTGCGACAGGGATGGAAGAGCACAGAAGAAATGCGTTGGATTTTTTCTTGGGTACAAAATGGATTAAAGAAAACCTTCCAGGAGCTAAAGTTAGTGGTGGAGTAAGTAATGTGTCCTTCTCTTTCAGGGGAAATAATCCTGTGAGAGAGGCCATGCATGCTGCATTCCTATACCATGCAATCCATCATGGAATGGATATGGGTATCGTGAATCCGACAATGTTGGAAGTCTATGATGATATCCCAAAAGACCTTTTGGAACGTGTGGAAGATGTGCTTTTTGATAGAAGAGATGATGCAACTGAAAGATTGCTTGATTTCGCAGAAACCGTAAAAAGTTCTGGTAAAAAAGAAGCTGTCAGTGAAGCGTGGAGAAATGAACCTGTTTCCAAAAGAATAGAACATGCGCTTGTGAAGGGTGTTTTGGACTTTATTGTCGAGGATACTGAGGAGGCTAGATTGGAGTTGGAGAACCCCTTGAAGGTGATCGAAGGGCCATTGATGGATGGAATGAATGTGGTTGGGGATCTATTTGGTGAAGGGAAAATGTTCCTTCCTCAGGTAGTAAAATCCGCAAGGGTGATGAAAAAGGCTGTTGCCTATTTGGAACCGTTTATGCCACTTCCGGAAGAAGGTCAGGAAGGTTCTAATCTGAAGAAAATATTGCTTGCAACTGTCAAAGGAGACGTCCATGATATTGGAAAGAATATCGTGGGAGTGGTTTTGGCTTGTAATTCTTACCAAATCATTGATTTGGGTGTGATGGTGGATGCTCAGGTGATCATAGATGAGGCCATCAAAAATAAAGTAGACATCATCGGCTTGAGTGGATTGATCACTCCATCATTGGATGAAATGGTCAATGTAGCCTCTGAAATGGAGAGACAAGGATTGAAGATTCCTTTGTTGATCGGTGGTGCCACAACTTCTCGAATTCATACAGCTGTGAAGATTGATCCAGTTTATTCTGGAACAGTCGTTCATGTGACTGATGCGAGTAAGTCTGTTCCAATCGCAGGAGAGGCTATTTCTGAGGAAACCAAAGCTAGCTATCACTTACAGATCAAGGAAACCTATCAAAAGCTTAGAGAAGAACATGAGGCCAAGCAAGCTGTAAAGCAGATGGTTTCTTATTTGGAAGCAAAAGGAAATCCAGTTGAGATCGAATGGGAAGGTTATGAGCCGGCAGTTCCAGAAGTTTTGGGAAGACAAGTATTAGATTTGGATCTTGATGTCTTGAGAAAATACATTGACTGGACTCCATTTTTCCAAACTTGGATGCTAAGCGGAAAATACCCGAAGATTCTAGAAGATGAAGTGGTCGGAAATGAAGCGAAAAAGCTTTTTGCAGACGCTAACACTATGCTGGATCGGATCATTTCAGAAAAATGGTTAGAAGCTAAAGCAGTTTTTGGACTATATCCTGTCAAAAGGACCGAAGACGACGCGGAGGTTTTTGAACCAAATGATGAGAATATACAGATAGGAAAATTTCACTTTTTGCGCCAGCAAGGTAAAAAAGGAAAAGGGGTGCCAAATAGATCACTAGCAGATTACCTTCATCCGGATAAAACTGATTATTTGGGATGTTTTGCGGTGACAGCAGGATTGAACATGGAAGCTAAGTTGGCCGAATTCCAGAAAATTGGAGATGATTACAATGATATCCTTTTCAAGGCTCTGGCGGATCGATTGGCAGAAGCCGCAGCTGAATATCTTCATGAAAAAGTAAGGAAGGAGGACTGGGGATATGCCAAAAATGAAAGTTTGAAGAATGATTCCCTGATCCGTGAAGAGTATGCTGGGATTCGTCCTGCTCCAGGATATCCAGCATGTCCAGAACACTCCGAGAAGGAGATGATTTCTGAGCTTTTGGATATGGAAAACACTGCAGGTATCAAATTGACTTCCAGTTATGCCATGATTCCTACGAGTTCCGTTTCTGGTTTCTTCTTCGGTCATCCCGAATCCAAATACTTTGGTCTGGGTAAAATCGCTGAAGATCAAGTTGCCAGTTACGCAGAAAGAAAAGGAATCACTTTAGAGAAAGCAGAACGTTTGCTTTCCCCAAATCTTGCCTATCAACCTAATAAATCGAAAGAAGTAGAAAACTCATGAAAATAACCGAACATCTATCCAACGCAGACAAAACCCTGTTTTCGTTTGAGATCCTTCCGCCTTTGAAGGGCCAAAGTTTGAAAGACCTTTTGGAAGGGATAGAGCCTTTGATGGAATTCAAGCCTCCTTTTGTAGATGTGACTTATCACAGAGAGGAGTTTATTTATAAGAAGCATCCGAATGGACTTTTGGAGAAAATCTCTACCAAAAAACGTCCGGGAACAGTAGGGATTTGTGCAGCGATCATGAACAAGTTTCACATTGATGCTGTGCCTCATTTGTTATGTGGAGGATTTAATAAGGAGGAAACTGAAAATGCACTGATTGACCTCAATTTCATTGGCGTGGACAATGTTTTGGCGTTGAGAGGAGATGCTCCAAAAACTGAAGGAAAGTTTGTGCCTGAATTGGATGGGCATCATTATGCCAGTGAATTGGTGGAGCAAATCGTAGGGATGAACAATGGGAAATACCTACATGAAGAAACTGAAACTAGTTTCCATACAGATTTTTGTGTGGGTGTAGCAGGTTATCCAGAGAAGCATTTTGAAGCTCCAAGTATGAAATTTGACTTGAAATACTTGAAGGAAAAAGTAGATAAAGGTGCGGAATACATTGTCACTCAGATGTTTTTTGACAATCAGAAATATTTTGAATTTGTAGACAAAGTAAGAGAAGCGGGTTTAGACGTTCCAGTTATTCCTGGAATCAAACCAATAACCTCTGTTAATCAAATCACCATGCTTCCAAGAACATTCTTCCTGGATCTTCCAGATCCATTAATGGATGAACTTGAAAAGTGCAAGACCAATGCAGAAGTGAAAGAAGTTGGGATCGAATGGGCGATTCAGCAATGCAAAGAGCTGGTAAAAGCCAATGTGCCTTCCCTTCATTTTTATACAATGAGTAAAGCAAGTGCTACTTATGCCATAGCGAAAGAGGTGTTTTAAACCTACCATGGTTCAAGTTAAAGGCTCAATTCTTTTTATAGAGTTGAGCCTAATTTTTTTAAAACACTATCTTAGTTGAATTATTTTACCTTGTTGAAATGAGACCCCTATTATTGCTTTTTGCTTTTTTATTCATTTATGATTTCTGTAACGCCCAATATGTCCGTTTTGTGGATCGGTACGATTTGGAAGTCACTGACACTACAGGGACTAGTTTTACATATTTCGAGATAATTCGGGAGTTTGGTCAAGCAGTAAAAATTGAACGCTTTAGAAAGGATTCAGTCAAAGTTTCGGAATCAACAACTCTATTTGATAGTCTGGGAAATGTAAAAGGATTTAGAAAAAGGGACTTGTTTGAATCTGGGAAAAGCGAGTTTGTTTATTCAGAAGACAAATCCAAAAGGGAAATCGAAAAAATCAGATATTATGAAAGTGGTGATGTCAAAAGCCAGAAATTTTTTCGGGATGGCCAGCTCGTAAATGAGGCTTATTTTGATAAAGAGGGGCAAAGTATATCATATCTAGAAAGTAGAGAAGCGATTCCTGAGGATGGTAAGGAAGGGTGGACAAATTATATGATTAAGAATCTTTCATATCCTCAAGCTGCTAGATCCGCAAGAGCCGAAGGAACCATCATCGTGATTTGTTTGGTGGATAAAGAGGGCAATCTTAAAGATCCTCAAATAATTAATAAAGGAGAATACCATCCATCTCTTGAAAAAGAGGCAATAATGTTAATCGAAAAATATCCGGATCAATTTACTCCAGCGATGGAAGATGGAGAAGTGGTAGAATCATTTTTTAGATTTCCAGTTCGCTTCAAATTATCCTAGCGGTTCCTCTTTTATCTAAGATCTCCCTACCTTCGAGTATGATTAAACTCATCGAATGTCCCCGAGATGCCATGCAGGGGATGCCGGATTTTATTGACACTGCTATCAAAGCTGCCTATATCAATCAATTATTGGAGATCGGATTTGACACAGTTGATTTTGGAAGCTTTGTCAGTCCAAAAGCCATCCCTCAAATGCGAGATACAGAGGAGGTGTTGAGTTTGTTGGATTTGCATAGATCAAAGTCAAAACTGCTTGCCATTGTTGCCAATCTAAGAGGAGCAGAGGATGCTTTTCATTTTCCCGAGATTGATTATTTAGGGTTTCCACTTTCTGTTTCTGAGACTTTCCAACAAAGGAATACCAATGCTAGTATTGCTCAGGCTTTGGAGACAGTGGAGACTATCCAGAACCTTTGTCAGACCAAAGGAAAAGAGATGGTGGTTTACTTAAGCATGGGCTTTGGGAATCCGTATGGGGATCCTTATTCTCCAGAATTGGTAGCGGAGTTTGTTCAAAAATTGGATGATTTAGAAATTAAAATAATTTCTTTAAGTGATACAGTAGGACTTGCTGATAATAAGTTGATTAAAGAATTGTTTAAAGTGCAATTTGAAGCTTTTCCGGAGATAGAATTCGGAGCGCATTTGCATAGTAGACCAGAAAGTATTTCTGAAAAAGTAGAAGCAGCTTTGGAGGGAGGATGCAGGAGATTTGATGGCGCTTTGAAAGGTTTTGGGGGATGTCCCATGGCCAAGGATGAATTGGTTGGGAATATGGATACAGAGATCATGATAGATACTCTAGAGTCCAAAGGATATCAGCTTGACCTGAATAAAAGAGAATTGATTGAGGCGGTGAAATTGGCTAATTACGTTTTTCAATCACCTTTATGAGTAAATCAGTTCAATCAAAAGTAAAAGCCCTGCGCTTATACAGGACCCTTCATAAATGGATCGGGGTTCCTTTGATTATTTTCTTTTTGGTAGTGGGAGTGACCTCCATTTTGTTGGCTTGGAAGAAGAAGGTGGAGCTTTTGCCTCCAACCCAGAAAACAAAAGTTGAAAATGGAACCTGGATTTTGCCATCTGAAATGGTCAAGATCGGAGAGGAAGAAATGGTCAAGATCGGAGAGGATCCGGAAGTAGATCGATTGGATATTCGACCTGATAAAGGCATTGCTAAAGTGACTTTCAAAACTCATTTTACCGAAGTGCAGGTAGATGGATATTCCGGTGAGGTACTTTCTGTTTCAACGCGTCATTCGGATTGGATCGAAAAGGTTCACGATGGTAGCATTATCGATTTTTATTGGACTGGAGAAGAAGGCGCGAAGTTGACCTATTCTACTTTGACAGCTTTGGGTTTACTTTTCTTAGCCTTCAGTGGTTTTTACTTGTGGTATTATCCCAAGTTGATCAGAAGATTGAAGAAGGCTTAGTGCTCATTGATTATTTATTTAGTCGATTAATCGCTAAATTTTAACTATGAAAGGAGAGGAGAAATCTAATTTGGTGAAAGAACCTGATATGGAGTATGGAAACTACTCCTATGCAGACTATTTGACTTGGCAAATCGACGATATGGTCGAGTTGATTCGTGGCAAAGTTTATAAATGGGCTGCTGCTGCTCCTGGATTGAGTCATCAAAAGGTTTCAGTTAGGTTAACCAATAAAATTTTTGATTATTTGAAAGGAAAGCCTTGCCAGGTTTTTCATGCTCCATTTGATGTTAGACTACCCATAAAGTCCAATAAAAACAACCAGATTCATACCGTATTACAACCAGATATTTCTGTGATTTGTGATGAAAGCAAATTAGACGAAGATGGATGTTTGGGAGCCCCGGATTTGGTAGTAGAGATTCTTTCTCCTGGAAATAATAAAAAAGAACTTCGACTGAAATATGAGGTGTATGAGGAGTCTGGAGTTCAAGAATATTGGGTAATCCATCCTGTAGAACAGACTCTGTTGATTTACCGCCTAATTGATGGGAAATATCAGGCTTCGAGATTATTTGTCTCGGGAGATATTGTTAAATCAGACTGTATTGAAGGTTTCGAAGTGAATCTGGTAGAAATCTTTGAGAGCTGATTATTCTCCCACATGCAACCTTTTTCCACGATCCTTCATCTGTTTAGTATAGGGGCAGTTTTTTGTATTTCATGCTTCTGATATCTTTTGTAAGCATGATGAAATTGAAAGTGTTCGTAATTTTATCCCTGATTTTTGGGAATGTTTTTTTAGCTAGTTCGCAAACTTCCTTACCAGAAATAGATATTGAAAATGGACCTAATCCAGTAGGTTTTAAGCACTACGCTACTTTTGATAGTAGTAGAACTTACAGCAAATTCTATGATTTTTCTACTCGGAAAACTGCAAGGCCTATTCCTATAAGTATATGGTATCCAGCCGAATCAATAGATGGATCTGAAGCTTTAGATATATTGGATTATATGAGAATTCTTACACAAGAAGAAGAGTGGGAGCACTTACCTGATGATCAGATCCTGAATTGGTTTTATTATTCCAATACTCCTGAAAATCAGAAACACCTTGAAGAAATCACTTCTGCTTTTCCGAATGCCCCTTTCCGAAAAGGAAAGTTTCCTCTGATTATTTATGCTTCTAGCTTTCAAGCATCTTCCATTGAAAATTTTGCTCTTTTTGAATATTTGGCCAGTCATGGATTTGTGGTGATCTCCAGTCCCAGCCGTGGAACAAAGACTCGTTGGTTTACTGGGAACTTCCCCATGGAAATAGAAACTCAAGTTAGAGATGTGGAGTTTTTGATGAATGAGGCGAATAAAATTGCAAATGCTGATTTGGATAAAATTGCTTTGATGGGTTTTAGTTTCGGAGGACTCGCCAATATCATTGTCCAAAATCGAAATGATCGAGTCAAAGCGGTTGTAAGTTTGGATGGTACTGAGAGATACCAATATCAATTGCTCGAAAAGTCCCCGTTTTTTAATCCAGATAAGGTAGACGTTCCATACATCCATTTTGCACAAAAAGATTTCCCTGATCAAGTCTTGAAGGAAGATGAAATTGATCCAGAATTGAATTCCATTTTTCAATTGTATGATAGCCTGACTAGAAGTGAAGCCTATCAACTCAAGATGAACAATCTATCTCATAGCTACTTTAGTACTCTTGGTGTTCTCTTTGAGAATAGGGATTTGAGGCAAGATAAAAGTGATTTGGAGATCATGGAATCCTATCAGCTTGTTTCCAAATATGTATTAAATTTCTTGAGATCAACATTGGAAAAGGATACGACTGCGACAGAATTCCTCTCCGCTAATCCAGTTGAAAATGGGATTCTAGAAAATTTGATCAGCTTCAAAACCAAAAAGGCAGAGGAGAGAGCTTTTACTTTTCAGGATTTCAACGATTTGGCTTCCGAACAAAAATATGACGGCCTTTTCACTTTGTATGAGTCCGTGGTAAAGGACCACCCTGATTTTGAGATCCCGGAAGGAAGCTTAAATCAAATGGCTTTGCAATTGGTTTTCAATCCAGAAACATCCCAAAAGGGTATTAATCTGTTTTTATTTGGAACAAAGCTTTTTCCCAATTCAGCGAATCTATATGACAGTTTAGGGGAAGGCTACTACTATATGGGGGAAAAAGAAAAGGCCATTGAAAGCTTTAAGAAGTCATTAAAACTTTATCCTGAGAATCAGAATGCAATTCAGAGACTAAAAGAGTTAGAGAATTGACCCGGCTTCTGGAGAATCAGGATAACGGTGGAAAGGATCAAACCAACAATCTATACTTCTTTCCTGGCAGTGACTTAATAATTCCCTCAAATTCCATTGCCAAAAGTTTAGAAGAAAGTACCCCTAAAGGAATCTCTGTCTGATAGGATATCTGATCGATTTCCATTTCCTTTTTCTCCAAAAGCAGATTTAGGATTGCCTTCTCTTCTTCATCTCTTTGGTAAATGTCCAATTTTGGTTTGGGAATAGTTTTTTCTCCCTCTTTGCTCCAGAAAAGTGCCTCAGCGATATCCTCAGGACCTGTGTAGATATTTGCTTTCATTTTTCGGATCAGGTGATTACAGCCCTCACTGTATTGGGATTGCAAGTTTCCGGGTACTGCAAAGACCTCCTTGTCATAGCTGTAGGCTATTTCTGCCGTGATCAAGGCTCCACCTTTCGCGGCAGCTTCCACGACTACCAATGCATCTGAAAATCCAGCAATGATTCTGTTTCTAGCAGGGAAATTACCGGGAACCATCCTAGATCCCGGAGCATATTCGCTGATGATGGCTCCATTTTCCATCATTTGTTCTGCTGTTTTTCTGTGAGTAGCTGGATAGATTTGATCGATAGGAGAGCCCAAGACTCCTATGGTAGGCAGGTTTGCTGTCAAACTCTCCCGATGGGCTTCTATGTCTATTCCATAAGCCAGTCCTGAAACAATGGTCGGTTTGTAAATGGAAGAATCTGTAATCAATTTTTTGGTAGCTGCCTTGCCATAAGTAGTGGCACTTCGTGTACCGACTACTCCAATGGTTTTTTCAGGGTTGAAATCGGCATTTCCTTTGACAAAAAGCAGAACTGGCCCGTCTTCCTGAGCTTTGAGTCTCTGTGGGAAGTTTGGATCAAAAAGAGTCAGGATCCTGAATTGCTTCTTTTCTGCAGATTGGATCAATTCATCTGCCTTTCGAAGCAAAGTCTCCTCTGAATTTCGGATTTCAAGCAAACGGGAGCCAATTCTGGGGATTTTGGAGGCTTTTCCTTTGGTGATTTGGAAAAATCCTTCCGCAGAACCAGCGTAAGCTACGATGGCTTTGAAGATACTCGGGCCGACTTTTGGGGCTAATGCTAAAGCTAAAAAGTATCTAAAGGACTCATGATTGGGATTTGGACTGGAACTCATCCCTCAAATTGATTAAAAAGTCTTTGATCTCCTGGAGTTTTTGAACCGCCTCAACCTTATTGAATCCTTGCTCTTTTCCTTGAGCAATGACCTCTCTGGCGCCCTCCAAGGTGTAACCTTTTTCTTTGACTAGGTGAAAAATATATTTAATCTTTTGGATATCGTCTTTGGTGTAGCGACGATTTCCTTTTTTATCCTTTTTCGGCCGAATGATATCAAATTCTCCCTCCCAATATCTAATCAATGAAGGTGCAACTTTAAACTGCTGAGCTACTTCCCCAATGGAATAATATTTCTTCTCTATTTCTCTCTCTTTGTACGGCACTGGATTTTCTTTATTACTCTAAATTAATGAAAATATAGCTTTCTCCTAAAGTAAAACTTGAGGTCTTTTGGTTTTCAACGAAAAATTTATCGATTCAGTATTTGAAGCATCTGAATAGCAGCCAATCCGGCTGTTTCAGTTCTCAAACGGCTTTTCCCAAGGGAAATGGGCTGGAAGTTTTGATCCATTGCTTCCTGAATTTCTTTGGGATCAAAATCTCCTTCAGGACCAATTAAGATCACATATTTTCCTTTCGGCTTTGCTAAGTCCAATAAATGATGATCATGGTTTTCATCTACATAAGCGATGAATTTCTCAAAATCATCAAATTCAGAATTATTTATAAGTGATTTAAAATCAATAGTTTGATTGATTTTTGGGGTGTGATACTTTAAGCTTTGCTTGCAAGCAGAGATCATCTTTTTATGCAGTCTTTCGGTCTTCAAAAAGCTTCTTTCCGAGTTCATAGTTGAAAGCAAAGTCAACTCATGAAAACCGATTTCTGTGATTTTTTCAATCATCCATTCCATACGATCAGGACTTTTGGTAGGAGCTATGGCTAAGTGGATATAAAAATCATCTGCTGGCACTTGCTCACTTGAAACAACCTGGAGAATGGACTTCTTAGGGTTAGCATCTGTCAACTTGCATTCATACAAATTACCTTCTCCATCCGTGATATGAATGGTGTCTCCTTCACGCTTTCGAAGTACTCGAGTCAAATGCTTGGATTCCTCTGGCTCCAAGGTGATCGTTGGAGGACTGATATGTTGTTGAAAAAAGAGCTGCATGAAGGTCCAAAATTAAAATTTATTCTTTGACAAAGCACTCCTGAAATCAATTTCTAATCAATTAGGATAGGATTGGATGATTGAATCGGATGGTTTTCATTTCATCTCTGTAAAAAAGAAATCTGTATTTAATTTACAAATGTGAAATAAATACATTAGATTCATATTTGTAAATGTAATAATTTGGGTATGAAAGGCTATCATCTAGGGGAGTTGGAGGAGCTGGTTTTATTGATTGTGGGAATTCTAAATCAAGAGGCGTACGGAGTTTCGGTTGTAGAAGAAATCAAAGGTCAAACCGGTAGAAAAGTAAATATTAGCGCTATTCATACAGTATTGAATCGCTTGGAAGAAAAGGGCCTACTTACTTCTGCGATGGGAGGAGCTACCGAAGAAAGAGGAGGAAGGAGAAAACGCCTGTTTAGTCTTTCAGCAAGTGGAAGAGCTGCAATCAATGAGGTGAAAGAAGTGAGGAATCGACTTTATGATCAGTTGCCTCCATTGGCTTTAGATTTTTCTCATGGATAAGAATCGAACATATTATCCACCTAAGCTAGCAGATCGCTTTTTGGAGTTTTACTGCCTGCCAGAGCTTTTGGAGCAGATCCAAGGTGATGCCTACGAGATTTTTTACATGGATTTGGAAGGAAAAGGTCTGGCTTATGCTCGATGGAGATATATTTTCCATGTGTTCAGTTTTTTCAAATGGAGAAACATAGGCTTAAGCAAATTCATGAATCAGAAATCAACAAATGGAGCTATGATCAAAAGTTATTTTAAAATCGGTTGGAGAAATATCCTCAAGCAAAAAGGCACCACCTTTATTTCAGTTTTTGGGCTCTCTTGTGCTGTGGGTTGCTGCATTGTTGCTTATTTGTTTATAGCCAATATCTGGTTCAAAGGCTTGAATCAACCCCATAAAGATGAAATCTATCAGTTGGTTTATAGTGCAGAAGAGGCAGAGGGAATGGTGACTTATGGGACGGTTGCAGAACCCATTGCCGAACTTATTCCTGATAATCTGAACCAAGTCAAAAATCAAACTCAGGTATTGCTTGAGTTTCCTTTGCTGATTCAAAATAATGAAAGCTTTTACCAGCGCTCTTTGTATGTCGATCCTTCTTATATGGAAATGTTTGAGTATAGGATGGACTTCGGATATCCAGGAGCTTTGAATGAGTCAGATCAGGTGATTTTAACCAAGCAGCTTTCTGAAAAGCTTTTTGGAGATATGCATCCAATCGGGCAGGAGCTGGCTCTTGTAGTGAATGGAGAAGAAAGACTTTATAAGGTTGGGGGAGTATTGGCGGATTTGAAGGATATGGACATGTTTACCTTTGACCTGCTGGTCAATTTGGAATCACATCCGAATATCAAGCCTGATATCCCTTTGAAAGATACCTGGAGTAGGGAATTGTGGACTTTTATTCAGGTGGAAGGAGAGGCTGATTTGGCTCGAATTGATTCAGAATTGGCTGAGTTTACACAAATTCAAAATCAAGTCAATCCAGACAAACCCTATGCAAAAATGGGCCTGATTCCTTATCCGGAGATCATTTATAACGTGGGCAAAATCCAAAGAGGAGTAAGGGATTTCTTGGGTATTGGACCTCAAATCCTATTAGGTACAATTGGATTGTTTATCCTGCTTTTGGCTGTTTTTAATTATATCAACCTGTCCGTATTGATGGCTTCCAAAAGACTCAAAGAGATCGGTGTGAGAAAAGTGATCGGGAGTAAAAGAGGCCAATTGATTTTCCAATTTCTAAGTGAAAACCTGCTGATCTGCTTTTTTGCCATATTTCTAGGTTGTCTGATGGCAGGATTTATATTCCTTCCAGGCTTCAATGAAATAGCTTCCAAAAACCTCCAAATCGATTTGTTGAGGGATAAAAATATCTGGATTTTCCTAGGAGGAATGCTGCTGGCGATCACTCTGATTTCAGGTTTGTACCCTGCCACTTATTTGTCTTCATTCAAACCGATCAGCATTCTCAAGGGGAATCAAAAAATCGGAAGCAAAAGTGGATTTACCAGCGTTTTACTTTCTTTCCAATTTACCTTGGCCATTATCAGCATGGTTGCGGGTATCGCCTTCGTCCAAACCAATTATATCAATGCCCAAAGGGATTGGGGTTATAGTTCAGATGATAAGATCATCGTGAATGTACCGGAATCCAAAGATTATATTCCGCTTAAAAATAAGCTTTCAGCCCTTTCCTCGGTGGTAGAAGTGAGTGGAAGTCAGGATTATGTAGGGAGCTGGATCCGAGAAAAAGAAGTGTTTCTGGGAGATGATAAATACGAAGTAAACTTTTTGACAGCGGAGGCCAACTATCCAGAAATGATGGATTTGGAGCTGAAGCAGGGGAGGATGTTTAATCCGGAACTCATCACCGATACCCAAGAATCCATTTTGGTCAATCAAACTTTTTTGGATCAGGTGGGATTGGACTTTCCGTTCGAGCAAGAAGTTAGTATCGACAGTGTGGATTTTCGGGTAGTGGGAGTGGTAGATGATTTTCATACCACTTTTTTTAGCAATTCTATTGAACCCATGGTGATTCGTGCATCTCCGGATACGACCTTTAACTATTTGACTTTGAGAATGAATCCAGGTTCTGCGGAAGGGTCTATGGAATCAGTCAAGAAAATATGGCATGAAACGGTTCCTAGAGGATTTTTCGATGGAAAGCTGCAAACTGAAGTCTTTGAAAGAGAAATCGCCGATGTCAATGGAATCACTCGCTTGATTCTTTTTTCAGCTACTTTGTCTGTGATCCTTGCTTTACTTGGACTCTTTGGTTTGGTTTCTTTGAATATGGCTGCTCATATCAAGGATTATTGCATTAGAAAGGTCTTTGGGGCCAATGTTGGTGATCTTTCCAAAAAGCTACTCAAAAGGTATGTGATCATTTGGGGAGCGGCGGCTGTAGTTGGAACAGTAGTATCCAGTTTCTTGATTTCCACCTTTCTTGATAGCTTTTTTGCCTTCCATTCCGGGGTAGGGATAGTTCCAATTGGTTCGGCACTTTTGGTTTTATTTGGACTGATCATCGGAACCGTAGCCTCTCAGATCTGGAAAGTCATCAAAGCCAATCCGGCTGTGATTTTGAAGTCGGAGTAGGGGCTTTTAAACATTCAACCTCGATATATAGAAATTCTAGTTTAATTAAAAATGTTCGTAGAGACACGAACATTGGTGCACTGTCCTGATCCGTGTCTCCACGGATCAATTTGGAGTGAACATAAAAATCAATTCTAGAATATGGCATAAAAAAAGCACACTCCCTGTGGAAGTGCGCCTTTAATAACCAAATTAACCTATAAACTAAAACCTTAACCTTTTGAATGTTCTAAATTGACAGGCTTCCCTTTGATGGTGTTGTTTTTCATTGCCTTGATGACTTGATCTGCATCACCTTTAGGCACATCCACAAATGAGAAGTTGTCATAGATATCGATACTTCCGATGTTTCTTCCGGAGATTCCAGCTTCACCAGCGATAGCTCCTACGATATCATTTGGACGGATTCTGTCTTTCTTACCTAAGTTCAAGAATAGACGAGCCATGTTTGCATCACGACCTCTTTCTGGTCTTCTGCCTCCATCTCTGTCACCTCTTCCACCTTCGCGTCTGTCTCTTCTTCCTTCGCCTCTCTCGAATCTTCCACCTCTGTCGAATCTTCCACCTCGGTCTCCACGGCCTCCATCTCTGTCACCACGACCTCCGTCTCTTTCTCTTCTTCTTTCGTTGAATGATGGCAATCCGAAGTCCTGATCTCTCATTTCTTTCACTGCCTCACCCATATTCATTTTAAGCAATCCCAATGCAATCTGCTCCAAGCTCATGCCTTCAGCCAACATTTGGCCAATGGTGTCTTCGAAGATCTGATTGTCATCTTCTTTGCTCAATTGTCTGTTCACATCTTTCACCAATTGTGCTTTTTTCAAGTCGATCAGTTCAGAAACTGAAGGAGGAGCCATTTTGGTGATGGTAGCTTTGGTGTATCTTTCAAGATCTCTGATTTTCATGAAATCTCTTCTGCCAGTCACAAAGTTGATCGCAGTTCCGGATTTACCCGCACGACCTGTTCTACCGATTCTATGTACGTAATATTCTTCGTCCAAAGGCAAATCAAAGTTGAATACTGCTTCCACATTATCCACGTCGATACCTCTTGCTGCTACGTCAGTAGCTACTAGGACAGTACAAAGTCCTTTACGGAATTTGTTCATTACTTTATCTCTTTGAGCCTGAGATAGATCACCGTGAAGTGCTTCAGCGACAATTCCTCTAGAGCCCAAAGCTTCAGTAGCCTCATCTGTCATTCTCTTGGTGTTACAGAACACCACAGAAAGAGCGTAGTTGTTTACAGTCATCAAGCGAGCCATCAATTCCATTTTCAAGGAAGGCTTCACTTCATAAAATACCTGCTCGATTCTATCTACAGTCAATTCTTTCTTAGCTACCTTGATGATATGAGGATCATTCTGGTATTTTCTGGTCAAGTCCATGATAGGCTTAGCCATAGTAGCAGAGAAGAATACAGTTTGTCTTTCTTCAGGCATTTCCTGCAAGATGGCTTCGATATCATCTCTGAAGCCCATGTCTAGCATTTCATCTGCCTCATCCAATACGATGATTCCAGCATCTTCCAACTTCAAAGTACCTCTGTTGATGTGATCTTGCACACGACCAGGAGTACCTACTACAATCTGAACGCCTTTTCTCAAAACACGGATCTGCTTATCAATAGACTCACCACCGTAGATGGCAACAGAATTGATTTTTCTGTGGAATTTGGCTAGTTTCTGGATTTCACCTTCCACTTGAACAGCAAGTTCACGAGTAGGGCAAAGAATGATTGCTTGAGGTCTGTTGAAGTCTGGATCAACCAGTTCAATGATTGGAATAGCAAAAGCAGCTGTTTTTCCAGTACCGGTCTGAGCCTGTCCGATGACATCTCTACCTTCTAGTACGAAAGGAATAGCTTGTTCTTGAATAGGGGAAGGTTGGGTAAAGCCCATCTCTTCCACGGCCTGTAAGATTTCTGCTGAAATCCCCAGGTCTGAGAATTTTGTGTTGTTTTCCATGATGTTTCCTTACTTTTCTTGCCATGTACTCCAAGTGTTATCCCACGACAAGCGACAGTAAAGGATTTCACGGCTCAGAAAAATGTTCTTCGTCTTATTGACGGTGCAAAAGTAGAAGTAATTTATTTGGAAACCAAATACTATTCAAAAGTTTTTAGAATATTCTTTAAAAAATCTGCTGTTTGATAAAAATATATTTGGTTGAACTCGAATAATCGAGGTTTTGACAGTAACATCTCCAATTTGTTAGATCTAAACCTGATACTTAACATCCTTGATCATTAGGTTGGGATGGACGATTTTGCATGCTTTAAATTTTATACTGTCTCCTGCCTTCCATCTCCTGTCTTCATTCTCTATTCTCCAATCTCTTAATCTCTATTCTCCCAATTTCAAATCTCCAAATCACGAATCTCCAATTCTTTTGCCTTCTTTCTCTTTTCAGATCATTGAAAAGCTTCATTATCCGAAGCTTCTTCAATCATTTCTTCAGCTAATTCTTTTCCCAAATATTTATCAATGATTCCATGGCCTACATAAAGCAGAGGAGTCAGCAGGATGGCTACGGTAAACTTATAGATGTAATTAATGATACCCACAGCTATGATTTGGCTCAAATCCCAATTGCCAAAAACATAAAATGCGATCCCTAAAACAACAAATGAATCAATAAACTGGGAAACCAATGTGGATCCAGTAGCTCTTAACCAGATCATTTTGGCTCCTGTGAGGGACCTGAGCTTTTGAAAAACATAGACATCAATCAATTGACCCAAAAGAAAGGCTGTCAAGGAACCGATAATAATCCCGAGACCTTGTCTGAATATGGTATTAAATGCGAAACTGATATCGAATGGACTTCCATCCGGACCTTGAGAATTGACATCCAACCAAAAATCTGCCGGTGTCAAAACAGTTACAACACCAATCACCAAAAACACATAAGCGATCAACCCGGCTGTAATAAAACTTATTTTTTTTACCCCTTTTTTTCCAAAATACTCATTGATAATATCGGTAGTGATAAATACAATTGGCCAAATCACTGCTCCAGCAGTCAAATTGAAATCCAGGACGTAGTCACCCAAGATATTGATATTGGCCGGATCGAAACCCAAGGTTTTTTCAGCAGAGAAGATTTTCACCCCAATGATTTCGGCCAAGATGGCATTGGTCAAAAAGATGGATCCTAATACAAGGAAAAGATTGGTTTTTTTGGCTTGCTGACTTTGGTTCATAAGTTCGAAAATAGACTATAAAAGCTGAAAAAGGAGAGGATTGTTTGATTTTTGCAATTTAAAATAACCCAATTAAAAGGATATTTACTTGATAATTCTTTGGAGGGAATTAGATCGATAGCGCTAATATTCTTTCCTGTAAGTCATTTTCCATTAATAACAAGTATACGACTATCATGTATATACATAGGAAATGATCAGTCTAATGAAGTAATATGCATGGGAATGTAAAAGCTTACCATTTAGATTTTTCATTCAACTCTTTAAAATCCCACAACCCAAACTGGCCTTTTTCTATCTGTTTATTTCTCTAATGAGGAAGCTCAGATGGAAGATCATATTTGTTATTCAGTTTAGGTTTATGCGAAAACTTCTTTTAGTACTTATTGCCATTGGATGGATTGGGAGTGGCCTTCAGGCCCAAGAAACCTTGACCCTTCAAGAGGCTTTAAGTTTGGCAGTTTCCAATTACGGATCCATCACTTCCAAGGAACACTATGCCCAATCATTTCAATTACTCTCAGATCAGGCCAGAAGAGATTACTTGCCCAATTTTAACTTGGGTGCCCAGCAAACCTATGGTACAGTCAATGGTCAGCTTGGTCCCATGTATGGTTTTGGGCTCAATGCAGCCTCTTCGGGTTTACCGCGCGATTCCCAGACTTGGGAAGCAGCTTTTGGAGCTTTGTATTTGGCCAATGTTAACTGGAATGTTTTTGCCTTTGGAAGAAGTAATCGAAAGATTGCTCTAGCAAACTCCAGAGCAATTGAGGGTGAAGGAGATTTGCAGCAAGAGGTTTTTCAGCATAAAGTAAAAGTTGCCAGTGCCTATTTAAATCTGTTGGCGGCCCATCAGTTAACTGAGTCATTTGAGAAAAATCTAGAAAGGGCAGAAACCTTCCAGCAAATAGTGAAGACCCGAGCTAGAAATGGTTTGATTCCCGGTGCTGATTCATCTCAGGCGGATGCAGAACTTTCCAATGCGAAAATAGCTTGGACCAATGCACTTAATAGAAAGCAGGAAGCCCAGAATTTATTGACCATCCTTACTGGAACAACCATTGGGGAATTTGTTCCTGATACCTTATTTGTTTCCCAGTTTCCTAGAGTTGTTGATCCCCGAGAAACGCTGTCTAGTCACCCTACCTTGGCATGGAGACAGCAAAGAATTATTACCGGAGAGCAACAAAGGGCCTATATCAGCACGCTAAAATTTCCAGCTTTGACACTTGTGGGGGTTTTTCAATCTCGGGCATCAGGCTTTGGAAGCAATTTTAATCAAGACCCAACAGATTACTCTCACGACTATTTACAAGGTGTCAAACCTACTCGTTCCAATTACCTTTTTGGGTTTGGATTGACTTGGAATCTGACTGATTTGCTCAGAATATCAAAGCAAACTTCAGCACAAAATGAAGTGGTTTTGGGACTCCAGAAAGAGTATGATCAGGCTTATTTGGAATTAAGCCAAAATGCGAGTTTGGCAAAGACCAAAATGGAAAATGCCATTTCCAATGCCTTGGAAGCTCCCATACAGGTGAAAGCAGCCACTGAGGCATACCAGCGCCAAGTAGTCATGTATGAAAACGGATTATCAGATTTAGTCAATGTAACCCAAGCCTTGTATTTACTGATCAGAGCAGAAACTGACCAGGCGATTGCTCAGAACAATGTTTGGCAGGCTCTGCTCTACCAATCCGCTGCAGTGGGTGATTTTGACATTTTCGAAAACGAACTTTAACCTCCTTTCATGGAATTAATACGATTTGCATTACGGAAACCCATCACCATACTAGTATTAGTTTTGGGTTTGCTGTTCTTTGGAATAAAAGCTGTCAATTCTATTAAAATTGACATCTTTCCCCAATTGGATTTGCCTGTTCTTTATGTTTCCCACCCACATGGGGGTTACATGCCAGAGCAAATGGAGGCTTTTTATGCAAAGCCTTATGTGAATATTTTCTTGTTTGTCAACGGGATCAAACAAATCACGACCAAGAATATTCAGGGCTTAATGCTGATGAAAATTGAGTTTTATCCGGGAACAGACATGGCTCAGGCCGCTGCCGAAGTTTCAGCTTTTTCCAACAGGATTCAGGTAGTTTTTCCCCCTGGTTCCAACCCACCTTTTATCATTAGGTTTGATGCGTCGACCTTACCGGTGGCTCAGTTGGTTTTGAGTAGTGATCGAAGAACAAACAATGAGTTGCTGGATATCGCAAATATTTATGTTCGATCTACATTTACTTCTATTCCCGGATTGGTTTCTTCTCCACCCAATGGAGGTAGTAGCAGGACAGTGGTTATCAGTGTGGATCCCAAAAAGCTCAGGGAATACAACCTATCCCCGGATCAGTTGGTCGAGGCTATGCGGGTCAATAATATCACGACACCCTCCGGAAATATCAGGATAGGCGATAAAAATTACATTACGCCATCCAATACCATTTTAGAAAAAGTTGAGGATTTTGAAAATATTCCTCTTTTCAAAGAAGGAGACGTTCATAATTTGTATATGAAGGATGTAGCCAAAGTGGAAGACGGAGCAGATATCGTGACCGGCTACGCCTTAGTGAATGGGAGAAGATCTGCCTACCTGAACATTGCGAAAAGTGCCGATGCTTCTACTTGGGATGTGCTTCAAAATCTGAAGAAAAATATTCCGGGCATTCAGGAACAATTGCCAGAGGATGTCAAATTGACTTTGGAATTTGACCAATCTCAATATGTGGTAAACTCAGTCGAAAGTTTGGTTCACGAAGGAATCATTGGAGCCATTTTAACAGGCTTGATGGTATTCCTTTTCCTAGGTGATGTGAGAGGCGCTTTAATTGTGATTCTGACCATTCCTACTTCTATCATTATTTCAGTGCTGTTCCTCAATCTCTTTGGTCAGACCATCAATATCATGACCTTGAGTGGATTGGCTCTGGCAATCGGGATTCTGGTGGATGAGAGTACGGTGACCATAGAAAATATCCACCAGCATTTTGATATGGGCAAGCCCAAAGCTTTGGCTATATGGCATGCCTGTAAGGAAATTGCCTTTCCTAAATTATTGATCCTACTCTGTATTTTGGCTGTTTTTGCGCCAGCATTCAGTATGGTAGGCATTCCTGGTTCTTTGTTTTTGCCTTTGGCTTTAGCAATTGGGTTCAGTATGGTGGCTTCTTATTTCTTGTCCCAGACTTTCGTTCCTGTTCTGGCAAACTGGATCATGAAAACCCATCATCATCCTGAAGAAAAGAAGAATAGCATCACTTCCGAACCTCCAACCTTAGAGGAGGAAGAAGAGGAAACCTGGCATCAGAAAGAAGAAATGGCAACTCGTGAGGATATCAATCAGGATGGAAAGATTGATATGTTTGAACGAATGAGGCAGCGATATTTATCCACCTTGGATAAGATGATGCCTTATAAAAAGCCTATCGTCAGTATCTATTTGGTAGTAAGTATTCTTTTAGTCGGGCTTTTGGTAGCTGGAATAGGAAGAGATGTATTACCAAAAGTAGATGGTAGCCAATTTCAGTTGAGAATGAGATTGCCGGATGGAACTCGAATGGAAAAAACCGAATTGGAGACTATCAAATTATTGGATGGGATTCAGGAATTGGTGGGAGACGATGTGAAAGTAGTTTCTTCGACTTACATCGGTTTGCATCCTCAGACTTATTCAATCAACCCGGTATTCCTGTGGATGCAGGGGCCTCATGAAGCGGCGATGATGGTTGCCATGGAGGGAGAAGTGGATTTTGATCTGGATGAGCTGAAAGATCAGATTAGGGCCAAAGCCAAGCAGATAAATCCCCAAATGAGACTTTCATTTGAGCCGATTGAATTAACGGATAAGATCTTGAGTCAGGGATCTCCAACTCCAATTGAAGTAAGGCTATCGGGAAGAAATAAAGCGAACAACCGAGAATATGCTCAAAAATTGATTGACCGATTGAAAGAACTGCCGATTCTCCGAGATGTACAATTGGGACAATCTGTGAATTATCCGACCATCAAAATCAATATTGATAGACAAAAAGCAGCACGCTTGGGAATAGACGTACAAAATGTTTCTAGATCACTAATAGCCTCTATTTCATCCTCCCGATTGGTTGAGAAAAATACTTGGATAGATCAAAAAATAGGAAATACCTATAGTGTTCAAATTCAAGTACCAGAAGGAACCATGAATAGCCTTCATGAATTGGGAGAAATTCCTTTGGTCAGAAATCAAGCACGTCCGATTCTTAGTGATATTGCCACATTTAAGGAAGGAGTCACTGAAGGGGAGATCAATAACTTGGGGACTATGCCTATGTTAACCGTTACAGCCAATCTTCATGGTGTTGATTTGGCAACGGCTGCAGCCGAAGTGGACAAAGCGATTGCCGATCTGGGTGAATTACCAAGAGGATTGAGCGTGGATTTGATCGGAATGAGCTCTACATTAATAGAAACTCTGGCAAGTCTAGAAAGTGGTTTGGTTGTGGCAATTATTGTGATTTTCCTGATGCTGGCTGCCAATTTCCAATCATTCAAAGTCTCAGGAGTAGTCCTTGTAACTGTTCCTGCCGTGTTATTAGGATCTCTTGTTTTGTTGGTTTCTGTAGGATCTACGTTGAACCTTCAATCTTACATGGGGATTATCATGTCAGTAGGTGTTTCTATTTCCAACGCGGTTCTTTTGATCACCAATGCAGAAGAACTTAGAATCAGAAATGGCAATGCCTTGCTTTCTGCAAAAGAAGCTGCATCCTTAAGAATGAGACCGATAGTGATGACTGCTTTGGCGATGATTGTAGGGATGATTCCAATGGCAATCGGTTTTGGAGAAGCCGGAGATCAGACCTCCCCATTGGGTAGGGCAGTGGTAGGGGGACTTGCAGCCTCTACTATTGCAGCTTTATTTATTCTTCCTTTGACATTTTCATGGGCGCAAGGGAAGACAAGTACTCAAAGTGTGTCCTTGGATCCTGAGGACGAAGAAAGTATCCACTATGTCCCTCATTCCCATGCACATTCTTAAAATTCGACCCGTTATGTTTTCTTTTTATAACTCAATCAACTCAAAAAATAAGATGTTCATTTCCAAAAAAATATGGATGCCCTGTATTGCTGCAGCCTTGATTTATGGCTGTGAAACCAAATCAGAAGAAGTTCATTCTGAAGGAAACCCAACATCAGAGGAGATCACCCAAGCGGGAATGATTATAGGAAATGAAACTCTTGCGACAGATTTTAGGATTCCTGGAGAATTGATTGCCTACCAAGAAGTGGATCTGTATGCCAAGGTCAGTAGCTTTGTTGAAAAGCTACGGGTAGATGTCGGATCTCAAGTCAAAAAAGGAGAATTGTTGGCTACGCTTGAGGCACCTGAAATCAGCAGCAGATTAGCTGGTGCTGAATCTAGATTGAAATCCTTTGAGGCAATTTATTTGGCAAGCAAAGCCAGTTATGACCGATTGAAACGAACCAGTGAAACTCCCGGAACAGTCAGTGAAAATGACCTGGAAATGGCCTATGCCAAGCAAGAGTCGGATTTGGCTAATTGGGAATCGGCCAAAGCTGCTTTTAAAGAAATCATGGATACCAAGGGTTATTTGGAGATTAGGGCACCATTTGCCGGTGTGATTACAGAGAGAAATGTCAGCTTGGGAGCATATGTTGGACCTTCTGGTAAGGGGTCTGAGTTTCCGATTTTTACCCTTAAAGAATTGGGCCTATTGCGGTTAGTAGTGAAAGTTCCTGAATTGTATGCTGCAAATTTGAAAAGTGAGGATTTGGCGACCTTCACTGTTCAATCCCTTCCAGGAAAAGAGTTTGCAGCCAAGATTTCCAGAAAAGCCGGTGCTTTGGATGACAGGCTTCGAGCAGAGTATATAGAAATGGATGTTCCCAACCCTGATGGTCTGTTCCTACCCGGAATGGTCGCTGAAGTTACTTTACCGATTGAATCAGGCGAAAAGTCTTTAGTGATTCCTGCAGCTTCAGTTTTGTATTCAACTACTGGGACTTATGTGATCAAAAAGTCTGGAGATAAAGCAGATTGGATCGATGTTTCTTTAGGTAAGAAAAGTCTGGATCAAATTGAGATCTTTGGAAAGATTGCTGCTGGAGATACGATTTTGGTTCATCCAAGTGAAGAGATCAGAAATCAATCTGCTTTAAATGTCAAACTAGCTGAATAGTCTTTTAAATAGGGTAGGTGTCGCCTTCCACGCTTAAGATACTTTCTGGGAAGACAGTTTGGGCCTCTTCCAAAAGAGGTTCCAAATTCCCATATCTGGAGGAAAAGTGTCCCAACAACAACTTTTTAGCACCTGATTGCATTGCTATGTCTGCTGCTTGCTTGGCTGTGCTATGAAAGGTAACAGCTGCCCGGGCATTATCTGCTTCCAAGAAGGTCGACTCATGATAGAGTAAATCTACATTTTGGAAATATTTGATGATTTCTGGATGGTATATTGTATCCGAACAATAAGCATAGGATCTTACAGGTGGAGCAGGATGACAATATTCCCTTACTGAGTAAAAATCTCCATCAGCACCCACATAATCCACTCCCTTTCTCAATGAATGAATGGCTTCCAATGGAAGCTTTTGCTTTTGGAGTTTTTCCTTGATCAGGTTTCTATACCCTTGTTTTTCTCTAATCAGAAAACCAGTCGTCGGGAGCCTGTGAAGCAAAGGAAAGCTGAATACCTTAAAATTAGGATGATCTACCAGCTGAATCATGCCACTTGGATCAGTGGCAGTAAAATGAAGAGAATAAGATAATTCGGTGTGACTATGTCTGAAATGGGTGGTGATTATATCATCCAATCCAGGAGGACCATATAAAAAAAGGGGACTTTTACGCCGGGACAGGTTATAGCTCGAAAGCAATCCAACCAGTCCCAGGTAATGGTCCCCATGTAAATGCGAAATGAAAATATGGGAGATTTTTGAAGTTTTGACCTTGAATCTGCGGAGTTGAATCTGCGTTCCTTCCCCACAGTCCAGAAGTACTAAATCCTGACCTATTCGGATCACCTGTGATGTATGATTTCTTCCATGCGCTGGAATGGAAGAGGTGTTTCCGAGTACGGTTACTTCAAAATCTCTAATCAATCTTCCTCTTCTTCTTCAGCTCCGTTTTCGATTGCATGGATGAAGATAGCTTCAGAAGCTTCTTCCAGAGAGTTGACCAAGTTGAGTTTTTTGTCCAACATGGAGATTTTCAACAATTTCATCACGTGATCCTGTACACCTGAAATCAAGAAGATTCCACCGTTTTTACCAAATTCACGATCTCCTACCAAAAGGGCACTCAATCCGCTTGAATCAACGTATTTTACTTCACTCATGTCCAAAACTAGGTTTTCATAACCTTCAGCGTGAACGGTTAACAATTCTGATTTCAAAACTGGAGCCAATAGAGAATCCAATTTATCCTCCAATGGAGTGAATATTACGTATTGTTCTTTTTTATCGATACTGTATTTCATAGTCTGTGTTGGTTTTTAGGAAAGGTAAGAAAGAACTGCCTGTTCGATTCTGCTTTCCAATTGGTCTGTTGCTGCTTTTTGGAATTTTTCTCCGGTGATCTTTTCGAAGAGCTCAATATAGCGATCTGAGATACTTTCTACAATTTCATCAGACATTTCAGGCACTGTCTGTCCTTCTTTTCCTTGGAATCCATTGGCGATCAACCATTGTCTTACAAACTCTTTGGAGAGTTGTTTTTGTGGCAATCCTTGGGCCTGATTTTCTTCATAGCCATCTGCATAGAAATATCGGGAAGAGTCTGGAGTATGAATCTCATCAATTAGATAAATCTCGTCTCCAAACTTACCAAATTCATACTTGGTGTCCACCAATATCAATCCCATTTCTTGAGCCATTTCCTGTCCTCTTTGGAAAAGTGCTCTCGTATATTTTTCTAGAACCGCATAATCCTCAGGAGTGACAATTCCTTTTGCAAGAATATCTTCTTTGGAAATATCTTCATCATGTGCGCCATCCATCGCTTTGGTAGTAGGAGTGATGATAGGAGTTGGGAAAGCGTCATTTTCTTTCATTCCCTCCGGCATAGGTACTCCACAAAGCAATCGTTTTCCAGTTTTGTATTCTCTGGCTGCATGTCCAGACATATAGCCTCTGATTACCATCTCAACTTTGAAAGGCTCGCATCTCTTTCCGATCGTTACGTTCGGATCAGGAGTAGCGCTCACCCAGTTTGGGACGATATCTGAAGTTGCTGCCAAAAACTTGGAAGCAATCTGATTCAAAACCTGTCCTTTGAAGGGGATCGGCCGTGGCAAAACCACATCGAAAGCCGATATTCTGTCAGAAGCGACTACAACCAGCTCTTTTTCAAAAATATATACATCTCGAACCTTTCCTTTGTAGAACCCCTGCTGACCAGGGAAAGAAAAGTGTGTTTCTTTGATCGCTTGACTCATGCTTTTGATTTTTGGCAAAAATAGAAAAAGCTTTTCCTTAATGCTTTTCTAAAATAGATTATTTGTCGTTTAACTTTCCTTTCTCGTAAAATTCAGTCTTTATCAACTTTTCCGACTCGTCATAAAACTCCCTTTTTCCATGGAGTTTCCCTGCTGAAAAGTTTCTGATTTCAGATAAGGTACCATCCTCACGATAGACCTTTACTTCACCCACAGCCTCCCCATCTTCATAATTGACCATCAAATTTACTTGTCCATTTCTGAAAAAGGTAGTCTCGGTCAATGGAAAATTACTTTTGGGAACAAACTCCCGTTTGAAAGCGAGAGTTCCATCATTGTAATAAGTAAGGAGAGGGGTGATAGGAATTCCTTTTTTGTAGGTGATTTTGGATCGAATGCTTCCATCTTCGAAGTATTCCAATTGCTCTCCTTCTGCAAGTCCATTTTTATACAGACCTCTTCGTTGGGGTTTTTCTCCCTCGAAATTTGAAATATACTCTCCATCCAAGAGCCCTTTCTTGTATCCAATTGAGGATTGAAGAGATCCATTCGGGAAATAGGTAGTCTCAATTCCGTCTAACGTTCCTTTGGAAAAGGTTGCCGACCTTATTAATTGTCCGTCCTCAGCAAATTCTTCTTGCAGCCCTTCGTATTCACCGTCTTGGAATGCACCACGGAATTCAAGTTTTCCATTTTCATAATAGGACTCACCGGGACCATTTGGTCTATCATTATGAAATTCAGTAATATCCTGTACTTGACCTGAAGGAAAATAAGTGGTGACTTTACCTTCAATTTTATTTTGGTCGAAATAAAGCTCTTGCTGAAGATTTCCTCCAGCGAAATAGCTTTTGCTCAAGCCTTGCCTTTCATTATTTAGAAAGTTGGTGATTCGTAGTGTGTCTCCAGTTTTGGGATCTAGATCTAAAAAGACTCCATTGCGCTGATCATTTTTCAAATGACCAATTTGAATCAAATTACCCTCTTCATCGAAACGTTTGATTTCACCCTCAGCCAATCCATTTACTCGGAAATACAACTCTTTCATAAGAGTTTCTTCCTCATCATAATAAGTTCTGATGGTGTCTTGGGCATTTGAGAAAAATGCCGCTAGCATGAATGAAGCTAAAAGTAGGGTTTGTTTCATAAAATGGATCCGCGGTGGGTTTCACCGCAGATCAAGATAATAGCTTTATCAGACTTTTTCTATAACCATTGCAGAGGCTCCGCCACCTCCATTGCAGATTCCTGCTACTCCAATTGAGCCAGATTCCTGATGAAGTACTGAATTTAAGGTTGCAATGATTCGGGCTCCAGAGGCGCCTAGTGGGTGACCCAAAGAAACGGCTCCTCCATATACGTTTAATTTTTCTGGATCGAGATTCAGTTCCTTTTGATTTGCTAAAGCAACGGCTGAGAAGGCTTCATTTATTTCGTAGAAATCAACATCAGCAGCAGTGATTCCGGCATGTTTGATAGCTTTTGGAATGGCTAGGGCAGGAGCGGTTGTAAACCAAAGTGGATCAGTCGCTGCATCTGCAAATCCTCGGATTTTTGCTATCGGTTTCAGGCCTAATTCTTCCAATTTTTCTTTGCTTACTAAAACTAATGCGGAAGCACCGTCATTCATGGTAGATGCATTCGCTGCAGTAACGGTTCCTTCTTTATCGAAAACAGGACGAAGAGATGGGATTTTTTCAAACATTACATTCTTGTATTCCTCATCTTCATCGATCACAATGGTTTCTCCCTTGCGACCTTTCATCTCAACAGGAACTACTTCCTCTTTGAAATTTCCCTTAGCCCATGCGTCAGCAGAACGCTGATAGGATTGGATGGCATATGCATCTTGTTCCTCTCTGGAAATATTCATTTCCTTCGCAGTATTATCTGCACAGTTTCCCATTGGGAACTTATAATAAACTTCGAATAGTCCGTCTTTTACTAAGCCATCGACGAATTCAGCATTGCCGTATTTGTATCCAAATCTAGCTTTAGGGACATAAAAAGGAACATTGGACATGCTTTCCATTCCTCCAGCCACTACCACATCGTTGATGCCTAACATAATGGATTGAGCCGCGAACATGACAGCTTTCATACCAGAAGCACATACCTTGTTGACAGTTGTACAAGGAACTTGGTATCCGATTCCGGCTCCGATTGCAGCTTGTCTAGCTGGAGCTTGTCCAAGGTTTGCAGAAATAACATTGCCCATGAAGACTTCTTGAACAGATTCGGCTTTCACACCGCCTTTGTTTAAGGCTCCTTTGATGGCTGTACTTCCTAATTCAACTGCTGTAAGCCCGGAGAGTTTACCTCCAAAGCTTCCGAGTGGTGTTCTGACAGCGGAAACGATATATACTTCTTTAATCATGTGTATTTG
Organism: Algoriphagus zhangzhouensis; assembly: GCF_900148515.1. Classification (GTDB taxonomy): domain Bacteria; phylum Bacteroidota; class Bacteroidia; order Cytophagales; family Cyclobacteriaceae; genus Algoriphagus; species Algoriphagus zhangzhouensis. Next base: position 323,380 of record NZ_FRXN01000001.1, read on the forward strand.
GGTTTATTTTTACAATTGTACAAAGCACTATGTCCAAAATACCATATACAAAGAGTTTTTTCTTAAATGAGAGGAAACCGATCTTGCTTCATCCGAACCTCCAACTTTCAACCGATTTTACCAATCAGGAATCCCTCTTTTTGGTCTTTGTGTTGGCTTCTTTTTGTTTTGCTGAATGTACCTGAGCTCTGCAGCATTCATGCTTTCTAGAATCTGAGCAGCTTGTTCCGGTGTCAAATTCATGGCTTTCAATTTTTCCTTGAACTCTTCCATAGCCTTTTGTCTTTCGGCTAGGTTTGCATCCATCTGATCATTGGCATTTTCATCAGCAGGATCTTCACTTTTGTCCTGAGGATCTCCAGATTGGGATTCTTTGGCTTTATCCTCTTCAGTTTTTTCGCCTTGATCTTTGGAGTCTTGTTGCTCTCCCTCTTCACCTTGGCTTTGATTTTCCTGCTCCTGTTTTTGTTGCTCTTGATTTTCTTGGTTTTGCTGCTGTTGATTTTGGTTTTGCTCCTGTTCCTGCTCTTGCTCCAGTTTTTCCTTCAGAGCTTTTAGCTTATTATCCTGAGGATATTTGGTGAGGCCGTCGTTCACAGTCTTCAGCGCATCCTCTTTCTCAGTTTTGACGTAGGAGCGGGCCGCTCGGTTGAAATAATCCCCAGCGGATTGTGCCTGAACAGTCCAGGCAGCAAGCATCAATAAGAGGCTGAATAAGTATTTCATGTTATTGTTTGTCTATTTCGGTGATCTCCTGGAGGCTTCCGATAAATTCTTGATAAGCAGCGACAGTTTCATCCTGCTGAAGGGCCTCCGACATTACCTGTAACGCATCTTGGAACCTAAATTGTTCAACTAGTCTATCTGCTTCGGCCTTTTTACGCTTCGCAAATTCTGATGGTTCAGGCTTGTTTTGATCTTCATTTTGACGCTCCTGATCTCTTTGCATCCATCTGGCGAGCAGCTCGTAATTATGGCGTGCTACCTCATTGAATGGATCTTGAATAAGGGCAGATTTGAATTTGCTTAAAGCAGCCTCATATTCTTTCTTGTTACCAAGAATAACTCCTCCCTGATTAAACCCAAAAGAAGACAATACCTTATTGGGAGCTATAGTGGCTTTATCAAAATAGCTTGCTGCCTCATCATCTTGCTTTGCATAATGATAGGATAGTCCCAAATCATAATCTAGTTCTGGACTTTGAACCTGGAATTGTTCTACGATGGCTAAATGGTCCTTAATAGATTGCTCATATTCTCCCTTTGCATAGCTTTCAGCTGCCACATCAATAGCTGAATTCATTCTGGAATCTCGAGTCCAAGAAGCTGGGATCAATAGAAGTACGGATAGAATGACTTTGCTCCAGCTCATTACAATTTGATGGTTTTGATGGGTAAAATCATATCTAATAAAGATAAAACCAATCCTGCTAAAAGAAAATAGAAGTACTTATTAGAGGAGGTTTCGATTTGGCGAGTTCCAACAGTTCCGCCTTCCAATCTTTCCAAAGCAGCAGTCAAATCACCCAATTCCTGGGCTTCATTCGAAATCTCGAAATATTGCCCATTGGTTTCTGAAGCGATCTGCTGAAGTGGAGCTCTGTCCAAATAGGTTTCAGCTGGTTTTCCCGTGTCAGGATCAATGATGACCCCATTTCCTCTTGGGATAGTAGCTCCTTGATCCGTACCAATTCCAAGGGAAAATACTTTTACTCCCAAATCATTAAGCTGAGAACCAATTTCTTCCAGATCATCACCGAAGTTTTCTCCATCAGAAATCAAAATGATTGATTTGGACTTGACTTCCTGGCTTTCTTCATTTTCAAATCTATCCAAAGCCATTCTCAAAGGTCCGTTCAAATCAGTTCCTGAATTGGGCACCAAACCGGTATTCAAGCCATCGATATATAATTGAAGAACATTTTGATCAAAGGTCAAAGGACATTGCATATAGGCCTCAGAAGAGAAAATGATCAATCCTATTCTGTCAGAAGGAAAGCTTTTGATCAGGTTTTTCAATTCAAACTTTACACGCTGAAGTCTATTGGGCCCTATGTCCTGAGCATTCATGGACTGGGAAAGGTCCACGGCAATGAAAATGTCTTTTCCTTCTTCTTTGATTTCCTTGGTAGAGGAGCCGATAGACGGTCCTGCGAAAGCAATCAGGAACAGAATGAAATACAGGGTTCTCAATACCATTTTGGTGAAAAGGCGTCTTTTTTGAACTTTCAGACGTCTATTGATCGACCAATAACGGTATAAATAAATGAGATAGAGGAGAATAAAAACTCCGCTGAGTAATGCTATTAACTTGTAATCAGGATAGGCCCAAATCATGGCTTGAAATTATAAAATAAAGCTTACTTTAAAAGAAAATTACCACCAACGGTCAAGCTGTAAAGAAAGCTTATTCAAAGAATTAACAAACATTAATTTTTAGATCACGTGTAGGCTATAAATTACAGGGTCTAATTTCAATCCATGAGATTTTCTACCAAGGCATTTTTTGCTTTTCTATTTCTTTTCTCTTCGTTTTTGTTCCAAAACCTTTTTGCCCAAGAAAAGGGAGTTTTTAAGGGACTCGTCATTGATGTTGAAAACTCTTCACCACTTCCTGGAGCCAATGTTTATTGGGAAAAGAATCCACAATCAGGTGTTGTAACTCAAACTGATGGTACTTTTTCTATCGCAGTTTTAGATTTACCTGCCAGGCTGGTGATTTCCTTTATAGGGTATGAAACCTCCATTCGGGATATCACCCAAAAGGACCTGGATAAAGACTTGAAATTCTTTTTGAACCCTGAAGAAATGTCCCTTCAGGAGGTGATTATTCAGGAAAGAAGACCCGATGAAAATGTGAGAAATTTGGAAACTGGAAAAGCTCGGGTTCCTATAGAGACGATCAAAAATATTCCAGCCCTATTCGGAGAAGTGGATTTGCTGCGAAGTCTTCAGCTTTTACCTGGGGTGCAAACTGCAGGAGAGGGAACGACTGGCTTATTTGTAAGGGGTGGATCGGCTGATCAAAATCTAGTTCAGATTGATGGCGCACCTGTTTATAACCCCTCTCACTTTTTTGGATTCTTCTCTGTTTTCAATCCAGATGCCCTGGATCAGGTAGAGATGTACAAAGGTAATATGCCAGCATCGTTTGGAGGTAGATTGTCTTCATTGATTGATGTATCGCTGAAGGAGGGAAATACGGATCAAATCCATGGAGAAGGAGGGATCGGGACTATTTCTTCCCGAGTTACTTTAGATGGCCCCTTGTTTTCAGACAAGTCCACTTTTGTGATCTCTGCACGAAGAACCTATGCTGACGTTTTTCTCAAAGTTTTTGGTAATGAGGATATCCGCGACAATCAATTGAATTTTCATGATTTGAGTGGAAAGTTGTCCTTTAGACTTTCTGACAGAGATAAGATCACCATTTCAAGCTATCAAGGCAGGGACTTTTTGGGAGTCAATGATGAATTTGGATTGGGATGGAGTAATTGGGTGACAGCTGCCAAGTGGTCCAGAAATATTTCAGATCAGCTTTTCTTTGACTTGGATGCCTATCACTCCAATTACAATTACAAGATAGAAATCAACGATCCAGATAATGGATTTGAGTGGAAAAATAAACTTTCTGAATCGGGAATGAAGGCCCAATGGAATTTCTCTAAAAGCTCCAATTTGCAGACATATTGGGGTTTTCATAGTCAATTATATCGGTTTACACCGATTGAGCTTTTACCCTTGGAGAATAGCGGTCTTGAAGCGATTACTACCAGTTCTAAAAATGGTTTGTTGAACAATGTTTTCGCTGGAGCTACGTATCACTTTACTCCCAAACTGAGTACGGAAGTCGGCCTACGATGGGGTTTGTACAATCAGATGGGGGCAGGCACGGACTATATTTATGAAGGAGGAATTCCTACACCAGAGGCTGAGGTGCTTGATTCTATTCAATACAGTAGATTCGAAAATATGCAGTTTTATCAGGGATTGGAGCCAAGAGTTGCTTTTCGTTACTTGATCAATGAGGAATTGTCCATCAAAACAGCCTATAACCGCAACTACCAATATGTTCAAATTGCCTCCAACAGCTCTGCGGGACTTCCGATTGACAGATGGATTTTGGCAGGGACATATGTTCCGCCTATCCGATCCGATCAGGTCTCAGTTGGTGTGTTTAAGAATTTTGATGAAAACCGTTGGGAGCTTTCCATAGAAACTTATTACAAAGACCTTCAAAATATCATTGATTTAAGGAATGGTGCCCAAGTTTTGTTTTCAGACAATGTAGAAACGGAAATCTTGACTGGAAAAGGCTGGGCCTATGGGGTTGAAGCTTTATTAAGGAAAAATGTGGGGAATACCACGGGTTGGCTAGCCTATACCTGGTCAAGAACCTGGAGACAAATTGAAGGGATTTCTGAGGGCGAAAAGTATAATCCTAGATACGATAGGCCTCATGATGTCACTTTGGTGCTGAATCATGAGTTTAATGCCAAATGGTCTGCTGGGGTGACTTTTGTTTATTCGACAGGTCAAGCGGTTTCTTTTCCAATAGGCACTTATCCAGTGGATAATCAAGAATTGCCCCTTTATTCCAAATATAGAAATCAAGATAGATTCCCAGATTATCATCGGATGGATGCCTCGGTCACTTTAAAGAACCCAAATAAGGGTAGAAAGTGGAGAGGAAGCTGGAATTTCAGCGTCTACAATTTATATGGACGAAAAAATCCATTCGCTTATGAGTTTAGAGAGATTTATAATGATGATTTCCGTTACGGTGCAGACGATGGACCAATCACATCTACCAAACAGGGGATCGTCATGACTTATCTATTTACATTCCTCCCTTCAGTAACCTATAATTTCCAGTTTTGATGAAAAGATACTTTTCCTTTTTGGTATTGATTGCATTGTTTTCCTGTCAGGAGGAGGTGGATTTGCCTTTGGCGACCATAGATGAAGCGATTCCCGTCATCGAAGGAGTGTGGACTGACAAAGACTATTATAATGAAGTGAAAATTACCCTGGCCAAGAACTATTTTGATACTACAGCCCGACCGATTATTTCTGACGCAGAAGTATTTGTGATGACTCCAGAAAGGGATATGGTTATAAAATTGACCTATTATCCAGAAACGGAGTCCTATAAAAGCTCGGACAATCAAGTGGTCGCTGAAATAGGAAGAACCTATGAGCTTCATGTTGCGTGGCAGGATAAATATTTTGTCTCTTCAGGCACTATGCTCGCTCCGCCAATTTTGGATAGTTTGACTTATGAATTTAAAGAGGAGCGTCTTTTTTTTGATGAGGGTTATTTTATTAAAGCCTATGGCAAAATCCCTTTTGAAGACGATAATTATTATCGAATTCGGGTTATCGAAAATGATTCCTTGAAAAATAGCAGGGATGATTATTTGTTATTTGATGACACTTTTGGCCTAAAGTTCTTTGAAGAAGGATTGGAACTTGGTTATGCATTTGATGAAGGGGATAGGGTGAGAATGGAATTGTTTCGGATGAATCGGGATGTTTATAACTATTTCACCGAACTAGTCGGACTCCTGTATAATGATGGAGGTTTATTTAGCCCGCCACCTCAAAATCCAGATAACAATATTCGAATCCAGCAAGGCGGAGGAGATGTATTGGGGTATTTCATGGTTAGTCCAGTGCTTTCAGAGACTGTTTTGATACGAGAATAAGAGGAGTTTGATTACTCTTCTTATTTTTTTGAAGTAGATCTACGAAAATTTAATAGGAAGTTTAAAAAATTCATTTTACATTAGAGATATGAAAGAATTATCGCAGCAGGAAGAACGCGTCATGCGTTTGTTTTGGAAAAAAGGACAAGCTTTGGTTAGAGATGTTTTGGATGAATTGCCAGAACCTAAGCCACCTTATACCACTTTGGCTTCTACGATTAGATTATTGGAGAAAAAGGGGTATTTAACTCATAAAGTTTATGGTACGACTCACATGTATATTCCCACAGTGAGCCAGGAAGAGTACTCAAAGTCAAGCATTAACCATATGGTGAAGCATTTCTTTGAAGGTTCTGTTGGAAATTTCCTCTCTTTTATGGTCAAAGAAAAAAAGATCTCCAAAGATGAAGTGGAAGACTTACAAAAGTTGATTGATGACTACGAAAAGAAAGGTAAGAAATGAAAATCCTCTTCAATTTTCTCCTAGAAGGGAGTTTGATCTTGGCGATAGGCTGGGTCTTTTTTAAACTTGTTTTGGAAAGACTGACATTTTTTGATTGGAATAGGACAGTCTTATTGAGCCTATTGACAATGGTTCTTGTTCTCCCGTTTTTATCCTTCAAATTAAATAATCCTGATTCCGCTATGTTGGAATATACCATGCCAACTTTTCAAGTAGGGCAAGGTGTACAAACCGAATCGGGTATTACCTGGCAAGAGGCACTTTTGGGAGTCTATTTGGTAGGCTTGTTTGTGGGCTTGGTGAAATTTTCATTAGGTCTTGCAAAGCCGATTTTTCAATTGCAGCTGGTCGAAAAATACGATTACAAAGGGATGAAACTGGCAGTGCATCCAAGCTTTGAGCCAGCTTCTTTTTTCAATTATATTCTTTTGCCAAAGTATGATCCAGAAGATCCAGATCAGAAGCAAATTTTATTGCATGAGTCTATCCATGTGTCCAAAAAGCATACCTGGGACTTGATTTTGATCCAATTATGTAAAGCTGTTTTTTGGTTCAATCCACTGGTTTACAGCTTTGAAAAATCGCTTCGAGAAGTGCATGAATATCAGGCAGATCAGGGGGTGACTCAATCGTATTCCCAGATTGATTATTCAAGATTGCTTGTAAAACTGGTCGCTCAGGACCAAGGATGGCAGTTGATGAATTCTTTCAACCAGTTTCAAACCAAAAAACGAATTGTGATGATGAACAAAACAAAATCTAATGAGGCGCAGAAGAGTAGATTTCTGCTCGTAGTGCCGATGTTGGCATTGATGGTATTTGTATTTGCTTGTGAGCAGAATTTGGATGATGAACCAATCAAGCCCGATCAAATTGTAGAAGTTGTCAATGAAGATGGTTCTACTGACTTGAAAGGATTAGTCAATGGCCGTGTTACTGAAATTTCTGCAGATGAAATTTTTGATATTGTAGAAGTTCAACCGCTACCACCTGGTGGAATGGAAGGATGGAATGCATATTTGGCCTCCAACCTGACTTATCCAGCTCAAGCTAGACAAATGGGAATAGAAGGTACTGTGATTGTAGCTTTCGTCATTAATACAGATGGTTCCATTCAAGATGTTGAAATATTAAGAGGGGTTGGAGCAGGATGTGATGCAGAAGCTGTAAGGGTGATTCAAAATGCACCTAATTGGGAACCTGGAAAACAGAGAAATCGAGAGGTAAGAACAAGAATGCGACTTCCAATCCGATTTAAATTAAGCTAAAATCTAGGGGTGATTATTTGAAAAACTCCCCGGTTTCAGGGGAGTCTTTTTTTGCCCTTTTTTGAAAACTAAACCATAAAATAACATGAAAAAATTAAGTGTACTTTCTTTGGTCCTATTCCTAACTATAGGCCTATCTCAAATCTCTTTAGCTCAAGAAACAATTAAAGCAAATGAGGTTCAGGAATTGGATAAAATTCCTCAATTCAAAGGAGGGATGGATGGATTGATTACTTATTTGTCTACAAATCTAAAATACCCTGAAGCTGCGAAAGAAAAAGGAATTGAAGGGACTGTGGCTGTGAAGTTTGTAGTAGAACTTGACGGTTCGGTTTCTAATGTGGAGATTCTCAGAGGAATTGGAGCCGGCTGCGATCAAGAGGCTTTGCGGGTAATAAAAGAATCAAAAGATTGGACTCCAGGAGAAAAAGATGGGAAGAAAGTCCGAACTGAAATGAGGCTCCCTATTAATTTTAAATTAAGTTGATTTTTTAGATTATTCAATTTTTTAAAGACTCCATTTTTTAGTGGAGTTTTTTATTTCGATAAAAAAGTAAAGCAGGCCAAAAGCCTGCTTTTTCAATCATTAAAAATCTGTAGACTTACCATCCAAATTCAAATCCTTGATCCAGACATTTCGATACAGGACATCATGTCCTTCAGCTTGAAGTTTTAGACCACCTGGAGTATCTGTAATTCCTTTTCCGCCTTCATTTCCACCATCAAGTCCTGAGTTGGGACCACCCCAAACTTGTTGGATACTCACGTCTTCATGGATCTTTTTGCCATTGAAATAAATGGTCACTTTGGGTTGTTCAACCAATTTTCCATTTTCAAAACGTGCTGCTTTGAATACGATATCGTAAGAATTCCATTTTCCAATTCCATTATAGGCTTCTTCTTTTGGAAGGTGTTCATTAATCACTGCAGCCATGCCATGAAGTCCATAATCTCCATCAAGAACTTGGATTTCATATCTATTTTGAAGATAAACACCGCTGTTACCTCCTTCTTTTTCGATCAAAAACTCTACATGAGCTCTGAAGTCTTTTAATTTTTTCTTTGTTACTATATCTGCTGCACCATAAAGGCCTCCAGCTGCTGATGGGTCATTGGAACTGATTGCTTTTCCTCCGGTAACAGGATCTTTTACTTCAGCCCATTTGATTGGATCTTCAGCTTTGAATCGAGGGCCTTTCCAATACTCCCATTTGTCCAAAAGCATTTTTTTACTGCCGTCAAGCATCAGTTCTGCACCCTCAATAGGTGGAGTTCCAACACCAACTTGGGCATTAGAGAAAGAGTAACTTCCGATTAGAAACAGGGCTACTAAAATTGATTTCATTTTTATCTGGGAAAAATTGCGATTCATAGGTTTAAGGGTTTAAAGAAAGATTTAGTAAGTATTCGATACTTTTTTGTCAATTTGGTTAATTTTAGGAAAGCGAAAAATTTATTTTCCATGGAATGCCCTAAAAGGCTAGGATTTTTACACTAATACGAATAATTATGAAATGGGAAGGCCGTAGAAAAAGTCAAAATGTTGAAGATAGAAGGGGACAAAGTGGAGGCGGAGGTGGAGGATTCAATCCTTTGCTGATTGGTCCTTTGCTGAAAATCTTATTTTCCAAAACTGGTCTAATCATCGTTGGGATTGTGATTGTTTTCTCTGTGGTAACCGGTACAAATCCCTTGAATTTCATCGGTGGATTCTTAGGAGGAGGAAGCCAGGGTTTTACCACAGAAACCAATTATACGCCAACGGCTGAGGAAGATCGTTTGGCCGAATTTAGTACAATCATTTTAGGTGATACTGAAATCGTCTGGAACCAGTTAATCGAAAATTATCGAGAACCAACTCTTGTTCTTTTTACGGGCTCTGTTTCTTCTGCCTGTGGGAATGCTAGTGCTTCAACCGGACCTTTTTACTGCCCTGGCGATGAAAAGTTATACATTGATCTAAGCTTTTTTGAAGAGATGGAAAACCGATTGAATGCTCCCGGAGATTTTGCTCAAGCTTATGTAATTGCCCATGAAGTAGGGCACCATATTCAAAAAATCATGGGAATAACTGATGAAGTCCACAATCTCCGAGGTCAAGTCAGCGAAAAGGAATACAATCAGTATTCTGTCAAATTGGAACTGCAGGCAGACTTTTTAGCAGGTGTTTGGGCTCATCATAGTCAAAAAACCAGTGGAATGATGGAAAGAGGAGATTTGGAAGAAGCACTCAATGCTGCAAATGCCATTGGCGATGACCGACTTCAAAAACAAGCCACTGGTAGGGTAGTTCCTGATTCATTTACGCACGGAACTTCCGCTCAGCGTATGAGATGGTTTAAGAAAGGATTTGATACTGGAGATTTAAGACAGGGAGATACCTTCAGTGCAGAGACACTTTAGATTTCAAGAATATAATCCAGAATTCCGGCATTCTTTCCTTTTGGTCTAGTTACCAAAAGAGGCATGCTGTCATTGTATTGGATTAATCTTTCTGCCATACTTCCAATGAAAAGAGCTGTTGCTGCGGTACGGCCTTTAGCGCCAATGATGATTCCGTCAGCTTCGATTTCCATAGCCTTGGAGACAATTTCTTGTACTGGATCATCATCCTCGTCTTTGGTATAGATAGGAGTGATTTTGACTCCTTTTGTATCTATTTTACGGATGAACTTCTTGTAATTGATCTCAGCATGCATTTGCATGATCTGAGTAAACTCCTCGTAACTTTTGCCTGTGAAGTGATAACCTGATGGTACGGTGAATACGTTTTGACAGACGATTTCAACATTTCCGTGCTTATTGGCAATCATGATTGCTTCTTCAAGGGCATCTTTGGAGTATTCTGAAAAATCTGAAGGAACTAAGATTTTGCTCAACTTGGCAACTGAGTTCTCAGGAACAATCATCAAAGAGCAGGAAGCTCTTCTTGCCAATCGCAGGGAAGCGACTCCAGTTCCAGGTAAATCAACTTTTCTACCGATTATGATCATGTCAGCAGATTTTTCTTCTGCTAATTTGAGGACCTTCTTTGAAAGCGAACCTTCTTTGACGATGTAGTTTAATGAAATGTTTTTCGTATTTCCAAAGTTCTCTTTAACGACAGTTTCCATGGCTTCTTGTCTTTCATTGATCATGTTTTCGACCAAATTTGGAAACTCCTCCAGGACTTCTTTAGGTACCGATAAATTCTTGATTACGTTGACGAAATAAACCTTTTTAGTCTGGTTTACTTTTGCAACAAAAGAGGCATATTGGATCAGAGTTTTATCCAAAGTGGTCTGATCAAGACAAACAATCAGTTTTTTAATCAAGTACATAGTCTTCCTGGATTTGGATTCGCAAAGTTAAAGTTAAAAAGGAAATTTAAAGTTCTGTATCGGTATAAAATTTTGATTTTATTTAGTTTTAATCTAATATTTATTTAGGTATTGAATTATTGCAATTAATATCCAAATAAAATTCTATTTCATGATCTGTTTAAAAACAGGATTAACATTTTATTTTAATTTCTTTCAGTATCCTTAACCCCTCGATGAATATATCGTATATTTGCAGGAGTCCGGGTCGCTGACATGTTCAAACTTCACAATTTAACAAAATACCGAGTGAAGCCCTTTCCAAAAACAGGCCTCACCCCGATAGCTATTGGGGCCTCGCCATTCGGCAGGATAACAGTGGAAGTTTGCGGTTCTCAGGCAGCTCAAATCTTGTCTATAAGGAGGTTTGTAACACTCTAAGATCCGGGCTTTTTAATTTTTTGCCTAATCCATTCCAGCTCTTCTTTTCCAGAGAATCCTGACAAAGCGATCATCCAATATAATACTACTATTAAAATTGATCTAATTCCCATATTGATCAATGGATTTTCCATGACTGGTAGGAAGCTAGCCAATGATAAAACAAGTAAGCCGGCCCCTAAAATTTTTAAGCTGTGCAGATCAAAAGGGTTGAGCTTTAAGTTGATTTTCAAATAAATGAATTTCACCAAGTTGAAAAGCAACATCACTAGAGCTGATGCGATGGCTGCTCCTTCGATTCCGTAAATAGGTATCAGCAGATAATTAAATAGAATAATCATCCCGCTCATGATGACGGTGGCAATCAGATTGAATCGATAATAGTTTGAGAAAACTAAAATTTCGCCATTGATTGAAAATGCCACATCAAAAAGCTTTCCCACTCCAATAAATAATACCACCCATTTGCCGCTTTCATAGATCTCCCGGTTTGGTATGAAATGATAAATCGAATCAATATTTGCCCAAATGCCAATGAAAAGTAAGAGGCAGATATATAGTTGTCTTCGAGATACTTGCTTGTAAAGAGTGTTGATTTCTGATATTTCATTTTTTGAAAAGTGATCGGCAATCACTGGCATAACCACTTGTGATATGGCTCTTCGGGGCATTTCTATGACCAAGGCCATGCTAAAAGCAATGGTATAAATGGCATTAGCCTCCAAACTGACCATGGAGCTGACCATGATGCTATCGATCTTCAAAATCAAAGTAGAAGCAGCTGTTGCTAAAAAAGTTATCAGGCTGAATTTCAAAAAAGAAGAACGAAAACCTTCCGGAAATGAATTCCAATTGAAATCTAAACGGAGTACTTTTAACCAAATCAGGTAGACAAGCATCCCGACAAGTGGTATTCCATAGACTAGAATCAATCCAGCCATCAACTGGTCAAAATTGATCCAACCACCCAGGAAAGATAAAATCCATAGTCCTGTCAATAGACGAAGTAAAACCTCCCTGAAAAAAGCAGGAATTGCCACTTTCAGGTAAGAGCGACTATAGGCATCCAAAATGGAATTTGCCAATGCCAAAAAAGTGATCATCAGCACTATCCAAAGGTAGTTGATGACCTCAGGTGAATTTTTTGAAAATAGCCCGATGACCTGTTCCCGAAAGATATAAAACATCGAACTGACGATCAGAAAACCAATAAATGCCAAGAGCAAACTGAAGCTTAGAAAAGCCGATTGACCATTTTTTAGCTTGGGAAAATACCTAGTGATTCCATGTCCCAAGCCTAACTGTGCAAAAGGAACAAAAAGTAACCCTAGGTCCTGAATGGTGCGGAAAGTACCCAATTGTGCTGCCTCTAAGGCATAGGGATAAAGCCAAAGCACATTGAAATAGCCAATGACTACTCCGATGTAGGAAAAAATGGTGGTCTGAATACTTTGGCTGGCAACTTTGCCCATGCGTTGAAATTATCAAAAAATCAGGAAAATCAATGACTTGATTTAACAATCAAGGTTTGGCACACTTGTCACACCCAGGCTGGGTTTTAGCAGGGAAGAAGAATCTTCTTCCCAAATAGGCCAAGGCCGCCAATACGATTATTCCAACGATAATTTCTTGCCACATAATCAGGAGAATATTTGATAAGTAATCAGTGCAGATACATAGGCCAAAACAGTCATGTATACTGTTTGAATTAACGGCCATTTCCAACCTTTAGTTTCCCTGTAAACCACAGCCAGCGTACTCATGCATTGCATAGCAAAGGCATAGAAAACCATTAATGAGAATGCGGTAGCTTTATTAAAGACCTTATCTCCAGTTACTGGATTGATCTGTGAATCCAACTTTTCCCGTATCGTAGAATCGTCCTCCGGATCTCCTCCGATACTGTAGATAGTTGCGATAGTTGATACGAAAACCTCTCTTGCAGCAAATGAAGTGATCAATGCGATTCCAATTTTCCAATCATAACCCAAAGGTCTGATCGCAGGCTCGATTGCTCTTCCCATGATTCCGATGAAGGAATTTTCTAACAAAAGTGAAGAAGTTTCTGCTTCAATAGTTTCGATTTCTTCATCCGAATTTACCTCGGCCAATCTCAATTCGCTAGCGGCACGGATTTCATCCATTTTGGAAGGTGGTCCATAGGAACCCAAAACCCAAAGAATAACAGAAATCGCTAAAATGACTTTTCCTGCTTCAGTTACAAATGTTTTGGATTTGTTGTACATGGTGATAACCACGTCCTTCCATCTTGGTGTTCTATAACTAGGCAATTCTACCATCAAGAAGCTCTTTTCAGCAGTTTTTAGGATGTTTTTCAATCCAAAAGCAGTTACCAAAACGCCAACAACTCCCAATAAATAAAGGGCCAACAAGGCTAATGCTTGCATATTGACAAAGCCAAGAACCGTTTCATTTGGTACTACCAATCCAATCAAAATAATATAAACTGGAAGCCTGGCAGAACAACTCATCAAAGGAGTGACCATGATGGTGATAATCTTTTCTTTCCAGTTTCCAATATTTCTTGCCGCCATGACTCCAGGAATGGCACAAGCAACACCGGAAACAAGAGGAACGATACTTTTGCCATGAAGACCAAATGGTCTCATCCAGCGATCCATTAGGAAAACTACACGTGACATGTATCCCGTGTCCTCCAAAATGGCTAAGAAGCCGAATAACATGGCGATTTGAGGGATAAAGATTACCACACCACCAATGCCTGGAATAATTCCATCTGCCAATAAGCTTGTCAATGGGCCATCAGGGAGACTCGTGCTTACCCAAGCTCCTAAATCAGCGAAGAATCCATCGATCAAGTCCATTGGTACGGATGCCCATGCGAAAATAGCCTGGAACATCACCAATAGGATTGCAGCAAAAATCAAATATCCGAAAACAGGGTGTAGGATGATTTTATCGATCGCAGAAGATCTTCTTTCCTTTATTTCTTTCTTATTCAGGGCTTTTTCAATGATCCCTGTGATTTTCCTATATCTCAATTTGGTCTCTTCCAACTGAGCTGCTGGAAGATCCACGTGAATCGATTTTAATTTATTAGCAATCCAATCTCTTTTTTCCTGAGAAAGACCTTTGTCTTTCAATCCAAATCGAAGAATTTGGTAGGCTTGATAATCATTTTTAACCTCGAATTTTTCTTTGACATCAGATAGGATCTGTGTGTCCAGATATTCGCTGACAGAAAGGAATTCACTGGATTTTGAAAAATTCTTCTGATGAATTAGCTCACGAATCTGTTCGATGCCTTTTGCTCCCCTGGCATCAGTACTCAAGATCGGAACTCCCAATGACTTGAAAAGCTCATAACCTTTGATCTCCAACCTTTGCTTTTCGGCCATGTCGGCCATGTTCAATACCAAAGCCAAGTTTAATCCCAAATCAATCAGCTGCGAAGCGAGAAAGAGACCTCTTGAGACTTGGAGTGAATCCACGACCATCAATACGTAATCCGGACGCTCCACTTCACTCAATTGATTCAAAACTCTATGAGCGATGATTTCATCTTCAGAGTTTGGATAAAGAGAATAGGTTCCCGGAAGATCGATTATCTCGTAAGTGCTGCCTTGGTGAGTCATCACCCCGGTTTTCTTATCGACAGTCACTCCAGGATAATTTCCAATTTTCTGATTGAGGCCAGTTAATTGGTTGAATATGGTTGACTTCCCCACATTTGGATTTCCAATAATGGCGATCTTCAATGGTTTTACTAGGGGAGTTTGAGTTGGTTCAGACATGTAATCAGAGGATTTGTACATCCAAAAGAGCTGCTTCAGTCTTTCGAAGAGCAAGAATCGTTTCATCCAAACGAAAAGCCATAGGGCCGTTCATAGGAGCGATGTGTTGGAGGGTGATCGTTTTACCTGGCAGGAATCCCAACTCCATCAAATTGATCTTTAAAGGGGAATTTGCGATGTCTTTAATTATCGCACTTTTTGATAAGGGAATTAGGTCTGCAGTCATAAGGATTCCGGTAATTTCTATTCTCGGAATGCAAAAATAATTTATTTGGAATGAATCTAAAGAAAAATAAAAAAGATTTTTATCAGGTTTTAAAATGATCCTTGTTAATTAATCCTCAAAACCTCGTTTTGATAGTTAAATTCTTGCCCTCCATCGAGTTGGATTTGGATGCTAAAAGATAGTTTCAGCTCCTTTTTTGGATCGTTTTGAAACTGGAGTTTGAAGGAATCATCCAAGTAAATTTCCACTCCATTTTCAATGAAATCGGCAATACTTTCCAGCCCTTGATTGTGGTAATAATTAAGCCCAAATAGATGGCTGATGTTATCACCGACCTTTAGGACTTCGCCACTTTCCAACTTAACTTCTTCTGTATTGAAAATCTGGATGTTTTTCAATTTGTTAGCAGATTTTGGCGGAGCAATACTACAAGCAAATGCAAGGCCCGGAATTCCGTTTGAACTTGAGGAAGTTTCCAAAGCTAGATACTCAACTTCTCCCAAAGTGATTACTTTAGAAAGTTGATCAAAGGGATAAAAACTTTCTGAATCTGCCTCATTTCCATTGGATTGCAGAGTTTGTATTTCAAAATCTTGAATGAGAAAATCAGTGACAGTAGGAGTAGATCCACAGCCACATGAGCTATTGCAAAAAGGATCCACAATATTACAACTTAAGGGAAGCAAGGCCATCCCGGAAAAAATTGCGAGTGTAAGAAGTGTCTTTTTCGAATTGAACTGCATGGTATAAAAATAGCCTTTTTTTACCCAACGAAAAGGTAATTGGATATGCTACAAAAAAGCCCAAACCAATATTCGGCTTGGGCTCCCAGTCTATGAAGAAAAAATGCTACGCTTTTCCTTTCAGCATCAGATTCCAATACATAAATGGTAAACCATATTTTTTCAGTAGCCACATGCTGTATTGCTCTTTAGTCGTATCTACAAATTTGGAAATCAATGGATCACTATCTCTGACATTATCATATTTGAATTCTGCCAAGACCATTTTTCCATATCCAGTTACCAATGGACAGGAGGAATATCCGGAATAGGATTCTTTTCCCGCTTCTTGAGTTTGAATCAGTTTCAATAAGTTTGCTACTACAACTGGAGCTTGTTTTCTGATCGCTGCACCGGTTTTTGCTGTTGGGAGATGGGCTACATCGCCTAAAGAGAAAATATTTGGAAAACGCTTATGTTGAAGTGTATGTATATCAACATCAACCCAACCTTTGCCTGGACCTTCTTGAATGGAAACTATGCTATCCTGGATGAATTTTGGCGCTGCTTGAGGTGGTGCCAAGTGAAGCATGTCAAAATGAATTTTGATTTCAGTATCTCCACTTAATTCTTCGCCAATCACATTTCCTTCCATGATCGTACAATTGCTTTCACCTGGTTTGGCATATTTGAAATAAATGATTTGATTTTCGGGATCTATCCGAACCGGAGCATAGAAAGGTTTGAATATGATATTTCTATCATGAATAATTTTATTCAAAGTTTTTGCAAAATCCGGCACACCGAATATCACTGTTCCAGGTGTGGCAAATACTACATTTGTTTTATCTCTAATACCTGCCTTTCTAAAATAATCTTCAGCTAGATACATGATTTTTTGTGGTGCTCCACCGCATTTGATTGGAGTAGTGGGCTGGGTAAATACTGCATTTCCACCTTTGAAGTTTTTCAAAACCTCCCAAGTATGCTCTGGGTCAGTATAATTACTACAAACCACCTTTTTGTCCATGGCTTCCTGAAGGCCT
The DNA here is from genome assembly GCF_900148515.1 of Algoriphagus zhangzhouensis. Classification (GTDB taxonomy): domain Bacteria; phylum Bacteroidota; class Bacteroidia; order Cytophagales; family Cyclobacteriaceae; genus Algoriphagus; species Algoriphagus zhangzhouensis. The sequence goes on from NZ_FRXN01000001.1 coordinate 340,329, forward strand.
GGCAATAACTCAGGGGCCATAACCAATCCAGGGGCTACCACTAAATAATCATAAGTGACTGGACCAGATGATTCTGTGCTTACCTCATTTTTTGCTGGGTCAATTCCCGTGGCTTTATCTTTTATCCATTCCACACCGTGCGGGATGTAATCCGCCTCATCTCTTTCGGTGTCCTTAAAATCAAAAGTACCTGCCCCAACCAAAGTCCAAGCTGGTTGGTAATAATGCTTTTCTGAAGGCTCGATTATCGCGATTTGAAGGTTTTTATCTTTTCTCTTCAATTGTGCTGCTACGGTTATTCCTGCAGTGCCACCTCCAATAATTACTATTTCAAAATGGTTCATAGTTTGGATCTTTTTATTGGTCAAAAGGTATTATTAATTAAAATAAAATTTTGTGACTTACGTCACTTCTCAGTATTAAATTTGTATTCACTAAAAAATTAATAGAAAATATTGCCTTTACATGCTCATTTTTTGATTGCTTCCTTGTGATAATTATCACTTATTGCAGAGGAACCAAAAAATACTTTTGCAGCTTTTAAAAGAATCATGACAATAGAAGAACTCAAATCAGCACTTCCCAATTTCACAGATCCTAAACTCTTGGAAATCCTTTTGGATAAAGGACAAATCATGCATTTGGAACCTGGAAAAGTCTTAATGGAACCAGGTAAATTCATCAAAATGGTCCCAGTAGTCTTGGAAGGCTCTATTAAAATAATGAGAATGGATGAAGATGGCAAAGAGCTGTTTTTGTATTACTTGGATGCAGGGGAAACTTGTGCTTTATCCTTGACTTGCTGCTCGGCTTCCAAACCAAGTGAAATCAAGGCAGTTGTAGAAGAGCCCACTGTGATGTTGAGTGTTCCAATTGCCTTTCACGAGCAATTATCCGATGAGTTTAAGCAATGGAAAGATTTTGTCTCTTCCACCTATCAAAGTAGATTTCAAGAAATGCTAATTGCACTGGATGCAGTGGCTTTCAAAAGAATGGATGAGCGATTGATGCGCTACATAGTAACCAAAATGAAGCAGCACAAAACCAACGAGCTGCATACAACCCATCAGGAAATAGCCACAGAATTGGGGACCTCTCGCGAGGTGATTTCTAGACTTTTAAAACAGCTAGAGAAGAAAAAGTGGATTGAATTAGGTAGAAATGTGATTTACATCCGCGATGATTTCGAGGAATTGATGAGTAAATAAAAACCTTAAGAATTTAAATTGTGCCTCTCTAGATTTATAGCATAATCAAGAGAGGCACTTTTGTATGATAGGCCATTTCAAGCGATCTGCTTTTGCTTGTAATCTGTTGCCAGAAAGTCTTATGATGGTGGCACATGGTCAAAATCGCATCTTCATTATCTTCAAAATAGGCATCTAGTCCTTTCCCTATTTCTATGGTAGGAATGGTAATTACTTCGCTGATTAGTTTAGGGAATTTCTCCTTGAGATAAGCCTGTAACCCCAATACAGATAGCTTTTCTTTGAAATCTATTTTGCTTTGAAGGTGTAAAATTTCCAAATCCAGATCCCAGAATTCAGCCATTTTGATCACTCTTTCAATGAAAGGCTCCTCATGATTGGCTATTTCTAAGGCCAGAGTGATTTTGGATGTGAAGGTGATATTTCCTTCTACTGGAACCAATAAAACCGGTTTGGTAGATTCTTTGACTACCTCAACTGCTGTAGATCCAAGCATCACTTTTTTGATTCCAGAGACTCCATGAGTTCCCATGATGATCAAATCTGCATCTTCCTCTTCGGCCAGTTTTGCAAGAAGAATGGACGGGGTTCCTTCTAAGGTTTTGGAATGAAAGTCAATATTGGTATGATCATACTTATGAATCAGTTTGATCAAAGATTCTCTTGCATCTTGATGCATGCCATCAATTGCCACAGCTGTTTGTGCAGCAAAATCATAAACCATCTCTACGACATGCACCAAAGTGATGCTATACTTTTTAGGGCCTGCAAGTCCAATAGCATATTCTAGTGCCTTGATGGAATTGTCTGAGAAATCAATTGGGATGAGGATTTTCATGGTCATTTATTTATCGATTTCAATTTATTGGAAAGAAAAACAGAAAACCATGATAAAAATCAATCTCTTCACTAATTTAATCAGGCAGTAAATGAAGCAGTTGGAATTAATTTTCTAAAAGTGAATAACGCATGTGACAATTGTTACTGCTTACCGGGAGCTCGCCAAGCTACTTTTGTAGGGTAAAACTTAAAAAATTGAAATTATGGATGTATTAATCCTTATCGGATATGCAGCAGCAATTATAATTGGTGTGAGTTTAGGACTTATCGGTGGGGGCGGCTCTATTTTGACCGTTCCTGTTTTGGTTTACATTTTAGGTGTAGATCCAGTTTTGGCAACGGCTTATTCTTTATTTGTCGTAGGTTCCACTTCTTTGGTAGGGGCGGGAAATTACATGAGACAAGGTTTGGTAGATTATAAGACGGCCCTTGTATTTGCAATCCCTTCTTTTATTGCGGTGTTCTTGACTAGAAAATTCCTAGTTCCATGGCTTCCTGATCCGTTGTTTACAGTAGGAGAAACGATAGTCAGCAAAAATATGGGGATCATGGTTTTCTTCGCGCTTATCATGTTAGCAGCATCATTTTCTATGATTCGTAGCAAGAAGTGTAAAGATTGTGACGAAGAAAGTGAAGTGAAGTTCAATATTCCAATGATCGCATTAGAAGGTTCAGTTGTCGGTTTGATCACTGGGATCGTAGGAGCCGGTGGTGGATTCTTGATTATTCCGGCTTTGGTGATTTTGGCTAAACTTCCTATGAAACTAGCTGTAGGGACCTCTCTTTTGATCATTGCAGCAAAATCCTTGATTGGATTCTTGGGAGACGTCAGTAATCAAACTATTGATTGGAACATGTTGTTGATCTTCACGGGACTTTCTGTAGTTGGTATATTCATCGGATCTGCACTTTCTAAGAAGATCAATGATAAAGCTTTGAAGAAAGGCTTCGGATGGTTTGTATTGATTATGGGTATTTACATCATCGGTAAAGAATTATTCGGTGCATAATGCTTGAAAAGTATTTTAAAATATTTCTAGATGGCTATTATGGGTACTGGAATTATCTGACTTCAGAGATTCTGTACCCATCATGGCACAATTATTTTTATTGGCTTTTGGGACTTTCTATAGGAGTTTGGTTACTAGAAATCATCTTCCCTTGGAGAAAAGACCGGCCTTTATTTCGGAAAGATTTTTGGTTGGATGCATTTTATATGTTTTTCAACTTCTTTCTCTTTTCCTTAATCCTCTATAATTCCATTTCAAATGTGTTTGTAGAGGCATTTAATGATTTTCTGGGATTGTTTGGGGTTACCAATCTCGTGGCTATAGAAGTGAATTCCTGGCCCGTTTGGGGTCAATTCCTATTGATGTTCCTTGTGGCTGACTTTATCCAATGGAATGTCCACAGATTGCTCCATTATGTTCCATGGCTTTGGGAATTTCATAAGGTTCATCATTCGGTGGAGCAAATGGGCTTTGCGGCGCATTTACGATACCATTGGATGGAAACGATCGTCTATAAGTCCATTCAGTATATTCCGTTGGCGATGATCGGTTTTGGGCTGGATGATTTTTTTGTATTGCACATCGTAACCATATTGATCGGTCACTTGAATCATGCCAATGTGAAGATTTCTTATGGTCCCCTAAAATACATTTTGAATAACCCTATCATGCATACTTGGCACCATGCCAAGCATCTTCCTGAGGGTAGTCATGGTGTGAATTATGGAATTTCCCTGAGTTTATGGGATTACCTTTTTGGAACGGCGTATATCCCAAATGATGGAAAAGACGAGCCGTTGGGTTTTGAAAATATTGAAGAATTCCCGCATAGCTTTTGGTCACAAATCACTTATCCATGGCTGAAAAAAAAGAAATAAACAGGTCCAATTTGAGTTTGGGCCCTGTGATTTTGATCTGTTTAACACTGGGTTTGATGCCCTTTACGCCAGAACCACACATTTGGGGAAAAATCAAATGGGTAGCAGGAGGGGCGCATGGGATGCAAATGATGGATTGGTTCGATCTGGCACTTCATGGATTTCCATGGGTTTTATTGGTCAGATTGATCGTTTTGAAGATAATGGGAAAAATATAATCAAGTTTCTTGTGTGACAAGAAGTACTGATTGAGGATGTGAAGGTTGGTAAATTTGTAATACTAATTTAAACCAGAACGACCATGTTTGATTTCCTAAAAGCAAAACCAAAAAATTACGAAGATATCCCAGTTGGAGAGTTTCATGATCTTATGCTTCAACCCAATACTGTTGTATTGGACGTTAGAACTGCCGGAGAATTCTCAGGTGGAAAATTGAGAGGAGCAAGAAACATAGACATTATGTCTAGAGATTTTGTAACTCAAATTCAAAACCTTCCAAAAGATAAAACCTACTTAGTTTACTGCAGAAGTGGTAATAGAAGTGGGCAAGCTTGCGAAGTAATGGCGAATATGGGATTTACCAATTTGAAAAATATGTCGGGAGGTATCGGAAGATGGCCTTTCGAAGTAGTATAATGAATTAGAATAGGTGTGTTTAAATAAAAAACGCGGGTTGTTTCAGCCCGCGTTTTTTATTGCTAGTCTCTATAAACCATCACAAACCACGTCAACCAAACGATTAATGGGAATACATAGCAAACCAAAACTGCTATCACGGATTCTTTCATACTTCTATTGCTAATAGCGTGAAAGCCGTAAATCCATAGAACAGCATAGATCACCTCAAAGATATTCAAGGTGCCTAATGGATACCACCATCGCTCTGGTACCGAATTGAATCCAAGGAATGATAAAACTGAGAAAGGTTGATACTCTTGGATTTCCAAAAAAGTGGTAGAGGAACTTGGTTTTAAAAAGACTAAAAACCGGATCAGTTCTGGGAGAATAAATACGCCTTCTGCCACTAAAGCGAATTTCCATAATTCTTTAAAGGGAAGTTTGTATCCCAGAAAAAAGCCACCCAGCCAAAACAAAAAAGAGATCACTGTAAATTTCCAAAGGAGTGCAAATGGTGTCCAGATATAGTTTAAAGTGTTGAATACGTGGAAGATCATCAAATCACCACGAGCATCTAAATTTTCCCCGTCGGGAATTGCTTGGATGATAACTGTGTTAGTCAAATAGCGAATCACCCAAAACAACATCAGAATTAAGAAAAAATAGAGTCTCTTATCGAAATCCAAAAGGCTTTTTACACGTTGAGCTATTGTACTGAGTTCTTTGGGCATGTTTCTTATCAATCTTATTCAAATCTAATCGAAAGTGAGAGATATGGTATAATTTTGTATAGAATTGGAGTATAACTATGAATAAAAAGACCCTGATATATATTTTCACGCTATTGATGATGAGTATTCGTCCTTTGGATGCTCAATCTTTGCCTGCAGATAGTCTGACTGTAAAATCGTCTCCCTATCTGCTTTTGGATCGCGGCTTACAATACCGCGTGACCAAGTCCATCAATAGCATGTATAATTTTGATTTCAAGACTGCAGAACATGATTTTGCAGTGTTGAGTTATCAATACCCCGATCATCCATTACCTGATTTTTTGATGGCCTTGAGTTATTGGTGGAGGATTGAAGTGGATGTTACCAATGAAAAGTATGATGATATTTTTCTAGCCTACATTGACAGAGCCAATGAAAAGGCCGAAAAGATGTATGATGAGGGTGAAGATAATAAGGAGGCAGCTTTCTTTTTAGCTGCTGGCTATGGATTTCAAGGTCGATTGCTTTCAGAAAGAAAAAGCTGGACAAAAGCTGCTTGGGCTGGAAAGAATGCTCTGAAATACATGGAGAAAAGTAGGGGAGAAGAGGAGTTTAATCCTGAATTGTTGTTGGGAGATGCCTTGTTCAATTATTTTTCCGAATGGATACCGGAAAATTATCCACTGTTGAAACCTGTAATGGCACTATTTCCAAAAGGTGATAAAGAGCTAGGATTGCAGCAGCTGGAACAAGTGGCTGAAAATGCTTTTTACACAAGGATAGAGGCGATGTACTTTTTATTCCGATTGTATGCATCGGAAGAAAAGAAACCCTATGAAGCCCTTAGAATCTCCGAATATCTACACGGAAAGTTTCCTGACAATCCCTATTTCCATAGATCTTATGCCCGCCATTTATATACAGTGGGCAGATGGACCGAGTCTATGGAGCAGTCCAAGCAGATATTGGATCGAATCGATGCCAAGCAAGAAGGTTATGAAGCCAACAGCGGAAGGTATGCTGCTTTTTACTTGGCTCAGTATAATGACCGTATCGGAGATCAGGCTCAAGCCAAGCGATATTATTTGAAAACGCTTTCTTACGGTGAAGAATCAGAGTCCCAAGAAAGTGGATATTATCTTTTCTCTTTAGTTGAACTTGGCAAAATCGCCATGGACGAGAATAATAAACCTCTGGCAAAAGAATATTTTAAGAAAGTAAAGAAATACGCAAAGCGAAAACACCCCGCTCATCAGGCGGCAAGAGATTTTATCAAAAAGAATAAACTTTAAGCGAAAAGTTTACGTTTTTAGCAATCAATACAGGAGATAATTTGAAATTTGGGAATTGAGAAAGCTAAATTGAAAGGAATCTTTGCTAAACACCCTTCATTTCTAAAGATTATTTTGATTTTAGTCTATTAAAATATCTTTAATAGTTTTAAAACTTTCCTTAATTATTATAAATTTGCACCACAGAAAATTTTGTAAAAGCAAGAAATCATGGATAATAGCGTAAGAATTAAATTTGATAAAATTGATCGCAGGATTCTCGAAATTCTTCAGGGAAATGCGAAAATTACAAACGCTCAACTCTCTAAAGATATAGGACTTTCTCCAGCTCCAACCTTGGAACGTGTGAAGAAATTAGAACAGTCTGGAATCATCAAAAGCTACCATGCGAAGCTTGATCCTGAAAAAATCGGATTGGGTGTAAGCACATTTGTATTGGTTAGTTTGATTGGCCACAACAAAGCAAACATCGATGCTTTTATGAAAGAAATCAATGGCATTCCTGAAGTGATCGAATGTCACCACATCACTGGTACAGGTGATTTCATTTTGAAAATCATTGCAAAAGATATCACGGCTTACCAAAAGCTGATGTTGGAAAAAGTTTCTGAGATTAAAGAGGTAGACTCTATGCAATCCATGGTAATTTTGTCCACATTCAAAGATTCTAAAGTATTGCCTATCCCGGCATAAACTATTTTATATTAAAATCGAAAGGGGTGGCAATGTCACCCCTTTTTTTTGTGTGTTATGTTTGAAAATCCCTGGAAAACCCTTCGTAAAAAATCAATCTATCAAAACCCTTGGATCCATTTGGAGGAACATGATGTGTTAACTCCTGCCGGAAAAGAAGGGATTTATGGAAAGCTTCATTTTAAGAATAAAGCCATGGCTATCGTCCCTGTAGATGAAGAAGGAAATACCTGGTTGGTGGGGCAATATCGCTATGCTTTGGATGAGTATTCATGGGAAATTCCAATGGGTGGAGGACCAATTGGACTGGATTTACTAGAAAGTGCCAAAAGGGAACTGAAAGAGGAAACAGGGCTTACAGCAGCCAAATGGACTGAAGTTCTTCGGATTCATACTTCCAATTCAGTTACCGACGAAGAGGGGTTTGTGTATTTAGCCCAAGATTTAACTCAAGGAGAAACAGAGTTTGAAGAAACAGAAGTTCTCCAAATTAAAAAGCTTCCATTTTCGGAAGTGGTAGAGATGGTAATGCGTGGCGAAATTACCGATTCTATCAGTATTGCAGGAATTTTAAAAGTTGCCCGAATTTTGGGCTTATAGCGATGACGATTAAAGATCATTTTCAGATTACATACAAATTGGCCTATCCGGTTGTTCTGAGTCAGTTGGGACAAGTAATGGTGGGTGTGGCCGATAGTATGATGGTAGGTAGGTTAGGGGCTGTTCCTTTGGCAGCAGCTTCTTTGGCCAATTCTATCTTTTTTGTGCTTTTGATGTTTGGAATGGGAGTTTCCATGGGTATTACTCCATTGGTTTCCATGGCCGAAGGGAAAGGGAAGTTAAATAGGATTGGAAGACTTTTTCAACATGGGCTTTGGATTAATATGGGTACGGCTGTGATTTTGACCATGATTATCTTGGGATTATCCCAAGGTTTACATTTTCTGAACCAACCAGAAGAAGTCGTTGAATTGGCGATTCCTTATCTGTTCATCATTACTGCTTCGCTTTTTCCTTTTATGTTTTTCCAAACATTCAAGCAATTGGCAGAAGGACTTTCTCAGACGAAGCAAGCAATGGGGGTGACCATTTTATCCAACCTTGTGAATGTTTTTCTAAACTGGGTGTTGATTTTCGGGAATTTGGGAGCTCCAGAAATGGGATTGGTAGGGGCAGGCCTTGCAACTTTGATTTCCAGGATAATGATGCCGATTTTATTGGGGTGGTATATTCTGGGGTCAAAGAGATATACAAAGTTCAAACTTTCTTTAGGCCTTAAGAAATTCAGTTTTCCCATGATCAATCGGATTTTGAAAGTAGGGATACCAACAGGGTTTCAATACATTTTTGAAGTAAGTGCCTTTGGATCGGCGGCTATTATGATGGGTTGGATCGGAGTAAATGCTTTAGCGGGTCACCAGATCGCCTTGAATTTGGCGTCCATTAGTTATATGATGGCAGCTGGATTGAGTACCGCTGGTATGATCCGGGTGAGTAATCAAATAGGTAAAGGAAACTTTAAAGCGATGAGAGAAGCCGGAATGGTTGTTTTTGCAATGGTTCTGATATTTATGGCCATTACAGCATTGCTTTTTGTCAGCTTTAGAAATTTCCTTCCATCTCTTTATATCGACGATCCTGAGGTGATTGCGACTTCAGCTACTTTATTGATTATAGCTGGAATGTTCCAGTTATCCGATGGAGTGCAGGTGGCTGGTTTGGGTGTTTTACGTGGTATGGAGGATGTCAAATTTCCTACTTTGATCACCTTAATTGCCTATTGGGTTTTGGGATTGCCATTGGGCTATTTCCTTGCTTTTGAGATGGGAATGGCTGAAAGAGGAATATGGTATGGACTTTTGATAGGTCTGACTATCACTGCTGTGGTTTTATTTTATCGCTTTCATATTCTTAGCAAAAAAGCCATTCAAGAAAAAAGAATCTAGTTTCAAACAAAATAGGTATTGGTTGAGGAGAGGAAGCTTATATTCAAGGTTTAAAACCACCCCCTTCCCTTATGAAAAAACTACTACCTATTCTTTTTCTCTTTATTTCCTCCATTTCCTATGCTCAGGACTTGGCGGTTTTGCCCTTGCGAGACCAAGCCAAAGTCATAGATTCTTGGCTAGAGGACAGAATTGAGAATTTACTACCCGAATTGATGACTGAAACAGGAATCGATATGTGGGTGGTCATTTCTAGAGAATACAACGAGGATCCTATTATCCGCACGATGTTGCCCGCCACATGGATGGCTGCAAGGAGAAGGACGATTCTAGTTATGTATCAACCAAGTCCAAATGAAGCTGTAGAGACTTATGCTGTGGCTAGGTATGACGTAGGTAAATCATTTAAAAGAGCCTGGAATCCTGAAGAACAACCAGATCAATGGGATGCTTTGATGAAGTTAATCGCTTCTAAAAACCCGAAAAAGATCGGATTGGATTTTGCCAAAGATTATGGTCATGCAGACGGATTGACTCATAATGAATATGGAGTTTTTATGGATTATTTGCCTGAGAACCTTCAGAAAAATGTGGTTTCAGCTCAAACTCTAGCTGTAAGATGGATTGAAACCCGTACACCTTCAGAAATGGCAACCTATCGCCATATTCAGGAAATTGCTCATCAAATTGTACAGGAAGGTCTTTCTTCTGCTGTAATCACTCCTGGAGTCACTACAACCGACGATGTGGTTTGGTGGTATAGAGAGAAGATAAAAGAATTGAAACTGGATACTTGGTTTCATCCATCAGTAGATATTCAAAGAGCAGATGCTGATTCTGAGGCTTCCAAGAGATCTTTTGCTTCCCGACCATCGGATGCGACCATTATGCCTGGTGATTTGCTCCATATTGATTTCGGGATCACCTATTTGAGATTGAATACCGATACTCAGGAAATGGCTTATGTTCTTAAACCAGGTGAAACTGAAGTGCCTGAATATCTGCAAAAAGCATTTGAAGTAGGAAATAGATTGCAGGATATTTTGACCTCCAATTATGTTGCAGGGAAAACTGGTAATGAGATCCTAAAAGCATCAAGAACCCAAATGCAATCTGAAGGAATCAATGGAAGTATCTATACCCATCCATTGGGTTTTTATGGTCACTCTGCCGGCCCAACTATTGGGATGTGGGATAATCAGGGAGATACTCCTGGAGCTGGTGACTTCCCACTTCATGCTAGTACAGGATATGCAATTGAGCTAAATGCCGTTGTCCACGTCAAAGAATGGAACAAAGATGTCAGAATCATGTTGGAGGAAGGTGCTTATTTCGATGGGAAAAAAGTAACTTATTACAATGGCCGTCAAAAGAAATTATTTGCCATACCTCGAACGAGCGAGTATTTAGGGAATTAAATTCTAAACAAAGGGTCTGAATTTTCAGACCCTTTTTTAATGACTTACCTGATATTTTCCTTTTTTGATAAAAATGAGGTAGATAAAAGCCAAAGAAGCCATTCCAGCACTGGTCAAGAAAACCCACCTGAAATTGTCTGGATTATTTCCATAAATCCAGCCAGAAACCAAGGCTCCAAAGCCAATTCCAGCCTCCAGGAAAATATACATAGTTGCCAAAGCTCTTCCTCTAAAATCATTTAAGGAAAGGTCGACTACCCAGGCAGATGTGGTAGGACTATACATGCCAACAGCTGAACCAAACAAAACACCAGCAGCCAATAATGTTGATTTGGATTGAGCAGAGGCTATTGTTATCATAGCCAAAATCAAACAGAAAATAGCCACTCTCAATACAGGAACTCTCCCATACTTGTCAGAGGCTTTGCCTGCCAATAATCGGATTCCTAAAGAGGAAAGGGTGAAAACGGCAAAGAAAAGCCCTTTGTTTTCTATCCCTAAATGCTCAGATAAATCTGGTATAATGGTCAGAACTACTCCAAAAGAGAAAACGGCCAGGAAGAGGATAGTTGATGGTACCAAAACTCTTTTTTCGATGATTTCATTTTTCTTTAGGCGAAAGAGATTCAATGAAAACTTCTCTTTATTTGGAAGTGTTTCTTTGAGCCGGACTAAAATCAAAATAGAAAAGATTGAAGTAAATGCTGAGGTGTAGAAGAGCACATTCAACTCCCAATGCGTCGCAATCCAACCACCAATAGCTGGCCCAGCGGCCATTCCGAGTGAACCAAAAAGAGATTGGATTCCCATGGCTTCACCACGTTTTTGGAAAGGCACGATATCAGCAACGTAGGCAGAAGTTCCAGTCGGTTTGAATCCTGTAGAAAATCCATGGATGAATCGAAGAAACAGAAAGCCACTGACAAAGTTGAGAATTGGGTATAGTAGGCCAACAATGAAGCAAATGGAAGTTCCCACTATCATTACTGGAATCCTTCCGATTTTATCAGCCAACTTTCCGCTAAAGGGTCTTGAAAGTCCTGCCGAAAGGGTAAAAAGAGAAATAATCAATCCTTTATATTCCTCACCTCCCAAAGAAGTCAGGTAAGCTGGAAGCTCAGGAATGATCATATTGAATGATGAGAAAAACAAAAAGGAGCTCAGGCACAAAAGGAAGAAATTGAGACTGAAAAAGGAGGGGAGTAGTCGCATGAATGATGCAAAAATAATTAATCAGATTTAAGTATCTAGTATCAAGATTCGAGAACCAAGAATCAAGAGTCAAGATCCAAAAGGAAAGGAGTTGAAGAAATGGCTTTGAATTCCCAAATCGATGGAAAATCGGAATGCTAATGATCAACCACAAAAAAAGCCAGGATCAAATCCTGGCTTTTTGAAATTCTGATGGTGACCACTGCAAACTGATCACCGTGGATAGCTTACTGGTCTTTATTTGCTTCTTCCTCGCTCTGGGCAAGTAAGAAGGCTTTCATAAATTCGTTCAAGCCTCCATCCAACACATGTTGTGTATCAGATGTCTCGAAGCCCGTTCGGTTATCCTTGACAAGCTTGTAAGGGTGAAGGACGTAGTTTCTGATTTGAGATCCGAAATCCACACGCAATTTGGAAGATTCGATTTTTGCCAATTCAGCATTTCTCTTTTCCAATTCCATCTGGTACAATCGAGATTTCAACATCTGCATGGCTTTCTCACGGTTGGCAAGCTGAGAACGTTCAATTTGACAAACAACCACTATTCCTGTTGGCTTGTGAGTCAATTGAACTTTGGTTTCCACCTTGTTTACGTTCTGTCCACCCGCACCACCTGATCTGGAAGTTTGAAGTTCCACATCGGCAGGATTGATTTCGATCTCAATCGTATCATCAACTTCAGGATAAGCATATACTGATGCAAATGAGGTATGGCGTCTTCCTCCAGAGTCAAACGGTGAGATTCTAACCAAACGGTGAACTCCGGTTTCGGATTTCAAGAATCCATATGCCAAAGGACCTTCAAATTCCAAAGTGGCAGATTTAATACCTGCAACTTCACCTGGTTGAACGTCAACTTCCTTCACCTTATAACCGTTTTTCTCTCCCCACATGATGTACATCCTCATCAAGATAGATGCCCAGTCATTACTTTCAGTACCACCGGCACCAGGGTTGATTTCCAATACAGCATTGAGTTGATCTTCTTCTGAAGAAAGCATTTTCTTCAATTCAAGCTCCTCGACAGTTGTTTTGGCTTTTTCGTATTCAGTTTTGATTTCATCTTCCCCGACTTCATCCATCGAGTAGAATTCATACAAAACCTCCAAGTCTTGGATAATCTGATCCAAGCTTTCAAATGAACTGGTCCATCCTTTACGAACCTGGATTTGTTTCATTGTTTTTTCTGCCTCTTCTGGATCATTCCAGAATTCAGGCTGGGCTGAAACAGCCTCTAGATCTTCGATTTCTGCTTTCTTCCGATCGTAGTCAAAGATACCTCCTTAAAGCCGAGGTGCGAGCTTTCAAGTCTTTCAGTTGGTCCGAAGTCATGATGTTATGTTTGTGAAAATTAAGCTGCAAAAGTCCGAAAAAAAATCTGGATTTGCTAAGTATTTGGGGAATCAGTCAGGCATCCTCATGCGGATGATCTGCAATTTGTTTCTCCCTTGATTTTTAAAAGTTTTATACCGCAATGGAAGCATGGCAATGCCGGTGGCGACCAAAATACCACCTGTTATTCCTACGCCCTTATCTATGGAAAATTCTCCTTCATGGTATACTGAATTTAATCCGTCCACGGTCAAAAGAATCACGCCAGCGCCCAAAATTAGACTGTTGAATGCAGTTAAAGTGCCGTTTCTTCTGTCTTTTTTCCGAATTGCAATAGCCTCTATGTCATTCAAAGAGAGGATGTTCTCACTCAAATAAACGTAATCATCACTGAATTCCTTGATCACATCAGTCACATAATACCCGAGTTTGGCGCTTTTGTAAGTGATCTGTTCTCCAGGATAAAATCGAATTTGAGAACGAACGTTGGCACCTCTTTTTAGAAGTAAGAAATCCTTTGACTGAGCAAAAGTGAAAATGGAAATTGGAAACAGAAATAAAAATATAATGGTTGATTTCATCGGCCAAATTGGGTTGCGGGAATCTTAAGTAATATTAAACAAAAACGGGCTGGAAATTAATTTCCAACCCGTTTTTAAGATTTATTTAAGTCGATAAAATTTTTGCGACTCTGAAATCATCTTCATCTAAGGTTTTATCATCAACGATGGCTCGTTTGATAGGGGTGTAAACCACCTTGTGGTTAATTAAACCCGCCATCACATCGTATTTGCCTTGAATTAATCCTTCGATAGCAGCAACCCCTAATTTGGAAGAAAGTAGTCTGTCATAAGAGCTAGGGGCTCCACCACGCTGCAAGTGACCCAAGATGGTTACTTTGATGTCATAGGTTGGAAGGAATTTTTTCACCTTCTCAGCGATTTCAGCAGCTCCTCCACTTTTTCCTCCTTCTGCAACAATTACAATGTTGGAAGACTTTTTGGCTTTGCTACGTACTTTCAATTTATCAACCAATTCTTCGATCGGCATTTTCTTCTCAGGGATCAAAATAGCCGCGGCTGCAGATCCAATTCCAGCATTGATAGCAATAAAACCGGCATCACGACCCATTACTTCTACGAAGAATAGTCTGTCATGAGAAGTTGCTGTATCGCGGATTTTATCAATTGCTTCGATGGCAGTATTACAAGCGGTATCAAATCCGATGGTAGAATCTGTTCCAGAAAGGTCATTGTCAATTGTTCCAGGAAGACCGATTGCCGGTACACCAAATTCTTTGTAGAATAAATGGGCTCCAGTCAATGAACCATCTCCTCCGATCACAACCAATGCATCGATTCCATGGCTTTTCAAATTGTCATATGCCTTTTGACGTCCCTCAGGAGTACGGAATTCCGCACTTCTAGCTGATTTCAAAAAGGTACCGCCTCTTTCCAAAACGTGAGTGATATTTTTGGAATCGAGTTTTTTAATGTCGTTTTGGATCATTCCCTCGTAGCCACGGTAGATTCCGTACATTTCAAGGTTGTAATAAAATCCTGCTCGGACTGCTGCTCGAATGGCAGCATTCATACCAGGAGAATCTCCTCCTGAAGTCAATACTCCGATTTTTTTGATGGTTTTAGGTTCCATTATAGGGTTTGAGTTAAAGCCTTAAACATTAAATCTGCAGAGGCGGGGTTTGTCGCCAATGGGATATTGTGAACATCACAAATTCTCATCAACATTTGCACATCAGGTTCATGTGGGTGCTTGTCCAGTGGATCTCTAAAAAAGATTACCATGTCCAATTCCTTTTGTGCAGCCATTGCAGCTATCTGCGCATCGCCACCTATTGGGCCAGATAGAAGCTTCTGTACATCGAACCCAGCTCTCTCAATATGAGAACCAGTAGTTCCGGTAGCTACCAATTCCACATCTTTTTGGTGAAGACGGTCTTTGAAGCCACTTAAAAAATGTACCATGTCGGCTTTTTTACCATCATGGGCGATTAGCGCAATTTTCATGAATAGTGAGTTAATAGGTTGGCGCCAAAGTTAGAAAAAATTCCATTTTTCGCTCTTTTTACGCCTTGATTTGTAGTTTATTTTTCCATGAATAAAATGAAGTGAAAATCACGTTCATTTTTCAGGGACTAAATTTTCCAATTTAAAAAGGAATGAATACTCTAAGGCGAGTTCCTTCAAAGCATTAAATCTGCCTGAGGCTCCTCCATGTCCTGCTTCCATATTTGTGTACAAAAGAAGTAGGTTGGAATCGGTTTTGATATCACGAAGTTTAGCAACCCATTTGGTTGGTTCCCAGTACTGAACTTGCGAATCATGAAGGCCGGAAGTGACCAATAAATTAGGATAATTCTTCGCTTCCACATTGTCATAAGGGGAGTAGGAAAGCATGTAATCATAGTATTCTTGATCCTTTGGATTTCCCCATTCTTTGAATTCACCTGTTGTCAAAGGAATACTTTCATCCAACATAGTCGTCACCACATCCACAAAAGGAACAGCGGCAACCATTCCATTGAAAAGATCCGGTCTCATATTCATCACAGCTCCCATCAAGAGCCCGCCGGCACTTCCCCCCATTGCGTAGAGGTGCTTTGGACTGGTATATTTTTCCTCAACAAGATGTTCAGCGCATGCAATGAAGTCAGTAAAGGTGTTTCTTTTCTTCAAAAGTTTTCCATCCTCATACCAATGTCTACCGAGATCTTCACCGCCACGGATATGAGCTATGGCATAGACAAATCCTCTATCCAATAAACTCAATCTTGTGCTGGAGAAGTAAGCATCCATGCTGTATCCATAGGAGCCGTAGGCATAAAGTAGTAAGGGATTTTCTCCATTTGGCTCAAATAGATCCTTCTTATAGACCAAAGAAATAGGAACCATCACTCCGTCTGATGCTTTGGCCCAAACTCTCGCTGACTGGTATTCCTCTTGATTGTATCCTCCCAAAACTTCCTGTTGCTTGAGCAAAGTCTTCTCTCTAGTTACCATATGATAATCGTAGGTAGAGGAAGGAGAAACCAATGAATTGTAACCGAATCGAAGGATTTCTGAATCAAACTCAGGATTGTTTCCAATCCAAGCCGTATAAGTCTCTTCATCAAATTCCAGTTCATGTGCCTGGCTACCATCCCAAGGTTGGATTCTGATTTGAGTTAAACCGTTGCTTCTTTCCTGAGAGACGAAAAAGTCTTGAAATATGTCAAAATCCTCAAAGAGAACATTTTCTCTATGCGGAATAAAATCCTCCCAATTTTCAAGCTGTGGTGCAGAAACAGGGGCCTTTACAACTTGGAAGTTTTGAGCATCTTTATTGGTTCTGATCCAAAAATGATCTTGATAATGATCTGCAGCGTATTCCAAATTGGGAATACGTTCCTGCAGCACCTTGAAATCAGAAAATGGTTTTTTGGCATCGATAAATCTCATTTCTGATGAGATTGTGCTCTCAGAATGAATAAAAACAATTTCTTGGGATTTGGATTTATGGACATGACAGGTGAATTCTTCATCTTTTTCTTCAAAAACCAAAGTCGATAGATTCAAAGAATCACCTAATTGATGGCGATAAATCTGGTTGGATCTAAGTGTTTCAGCGTCTTGTTTGGAATAAAAAATAACATGGGAATCCGTTGCCCAGGTCATGTTTCCAGTGGTTTTTGGAATCTCAAAATCGAGAATTTCTCCAGTCTCCAAGTTTTTGAATTTGATAGAGTAAATTCTTCTTCCTACCTCATCAAAAGCGAAAGCCAGTATGTTTTGGTCACTACTTACCGCAATTCCTCCGACTTGGAAAAAGGATTTCCCCTCAGCCAATTCATTGACATCAAGAATGATTTCTTCAGTGTTTTCTAAGCTTTCCTTTTTGCGGCAATAAAGAGGGTATTCGCTGCCTTTTTCATATCTGGAATACCAGAAATAACCAGATTTGAAATAGGGGACAGATTGATCATCTTCCTTGATTCTACCTTTCATTTCTTGGAAAAGATCCTCTTGGAAAGTCTCTGTTGACTTCATGACCTCTTTGGTAAAGTCATTTTCCTCATTCAGGTAATTGATGACTTCAGGATTTTCACGATCATTCATCCAATAGTATGGATCCTGTCGGGAATGTCCGTGAGTTTCAATAATATGATCTCTTTTTGCTGCTATAGGGGCTTTCATGAAATTCAGAATTTGGCTGCAATGTTACTAAAAAGCCATTGGAAACGTATGCAATCGGTCGAAATGGAGAAAACTTGAATAAAATTCAAAGATTTGGACTAAGTCTATTGTTAAAACAGATAATTATCTAAATATTCACTAAGAATTTTCAACCATTAACCTTTTAATTATGGGAATGATTAAAGAATTCAAGGAGTTTGCTGTCAAAGGCAATGTCGTTGATATGGCGGTCGGCGTCATCATCGGCGGAGCTTTTGGTAAAATTGTAGCTTCCTTGGTAAATGATGTAATCATGCCTCCAATCGGACTTGCATTGGGCGGTATGGATTTTAAAAAACTGGCCTATGTGCTAAAAGAAGCTGAATTGGATGCTGCCGGAGAGGTTGTTACTAATGCAGTTACAATCAATTACGGGATGTTTATCCAAAACGTAGTTGATTTTGCAATTGTCGCCTTTGTGATTTTCCTTGCTATTAAAGGAATCAACAAAATGAACAAAAAAGAGGAGAAGAAAGAAGCTGCTGCTCCACCACCTCCACCACCAAAATCTGAAGTTCTTTTGGAAGAAATCAGAGATTTGCTGAAGAAAGATTAATTGGTCTTCAAATAAAAAAGCTTTCCTAATGGAGAGCTTTCTTTTTTATGGTTTCTGATCATCACGCCTTCTATGTCTTTGGTAGATCATTCGGGTGAAATCTCTTGCAATCCCATTAAGTTGAAGAATCTGGGAGTAGGAGATCACTGAAGATACTTCCTGTACGAATTTTTCTTCGTCTGCTACCATTTGTCTTTGGAGTTTAAATCTTTCAGTGATCATGGTTTTTGCCTGTGAATCACTGATCTCTCCTTCTTCTCTTCTTGGATTGAGACTTGCCATTTTTCTTAAATTGGCTTCTCTACTTTCTGAGTATTTATTGAAAATAGGCCAAAATCTTTCTGCCTGTTGGCTGCTTAGATCCAATCGATCTGTGATAAAGGCGATTCTAGCATCTTTTAGCTTTTCTTTATCAAATGAACCCTCTCTTTGAGCAAAAGCTATTTGACTAAAGAAAATTAGAATCAACAAGGAATAGATAGATTTTTTCATAGTTCTATTAGATAAGGGTCTTCTTGGATCCAAAGTTCATCGACGATAGGAAGTTCCTCTTCGATTATTCCATCCAATAGCTCATCTGGATTGTCACTCATTCCCAAAATATCCTCTGCTGTCCAGTAATTTGCATCAATCATGAGATTCACCTGTTCATCCATTACAAGCAATTCATCTTCTGAATTGCTTGGATAGAAACGGTAGATCCCTACTGAAATAATGATCACTGCTGCTGCAGCCCACCTTCCCCAAGCAATTTGACGCTTAGGTTGAACTTTGGCCATAATTTGATCCGGCAAGGAATCAAAATAACCATCTGGTTCTTTAAAGGGCTTTATTTTTGGTATGGGTGACATAGCTATTAATTAGACTAAGTTGAGATAGATAGGTTTATTCTTCTTTTAGAAAATCTTCAATTTTTTTTACTGCATGATGATAAGATGCCTTTAAAGCGCCTACGCTAGTTCCAGTGATTTCTGATATAGCATCATAGGTCAAATCATCTTGATATTTCATATGAAAGACCAAGCGTTGTTTTTCGGGCAAAGTCAAAAGGGCTTTTTGAAGCTTTTTTTGGATTTCATCTCCATCCATACTTCCAGATTGATCCAAATAGGATTCCATTTTCTCTTGATGATCATCAATAGAGAAGAAATACCGCTTTTTCTTTTTATCCAAAAATGTCAGCGTTTCATTGGTGGCTATTCGATACAGCCAGGTAAATAAACTTGAATTCCCCTGAAACTTGCCAATATGCTGAAAGGCTTTGATGAAGGTGCTTTGAGTCAGGTCATCGGCATCCTCATGAATCAATACCATTCTTCGGATGACTTGATAAACACGGCTTTGGTATTTTTCAATCAGTTTACGAAACCCCATCTCTTTTCCGAGAGGACTTTGAATGAGTTGAAGGATTTCCTGATCACTACTATGCATTGTTTTCTTAGACTCCGATAGGCGCGAAGGGTTTAGTGAATTTGCGGAATTTTCTAGAAAATTTGAAAATCCAAAACATTGCCAATACTCTTAAGTCCTAATCCTAAGGTGATTACCCAAATTCCTATTGAAATAAGATTTATGATAAGTGGGTTTTTATGTTCCCCCATCCAGGATTTTTGATTGGCAACCCAGATTAACCAAGCACTAATCAGAGGTAGGAGAGTCCCGTTGGCCAATTGAGCCAAAGAAATCAATTGAACTGGCTTGATTCCAAAAGAGGCAAAAATCAACCCAGAACCAACAATTACCAGAAATGATAACCTCATCGGCTTAGATTGATGATCTTGACTCCAATTCATGATCCCACAAATAACCAAAGCTCCAGCCAAAGGAGCGGTAATCGACGAAGTCAATCCTGCGGCCAAAAGCCCAAATCCCATCATATAGGTTCCTGCTTTTCCAAATACTCCCTCTAGCCCAGCTGCTACATCTTTGGCTGAGGAAATACTCAAACTCTCATTCACAGAACCGACAATCACGATTGCCATTGAAACTAATCCTCCCAGAAGTACCGATAAGATAATGTCTCTACGCATCGCAGGAATAGAGTCGGGACTTTTCCATTTTTTCTTTGCCAAACTAGCGTAAAGAAAAAGATTATAAGGCACTACGGTAGTACCGACCAAAGCAACTAAAGTTGGAATCTGCTCTGAAGATAGACTAGGGATAAATCCCTTGAAGACCATACCCCAATCAGGTTGAACCAAAATGGCGGTAAGCAAAAATGCCAATGACATAAAAATGACCAAACCAACTAGTACTTTTTCTAGGACTTTGGAATTCCCTATCCAAAGAATTAAGAAGGCCAAAGAGCCCAATAATAAATTTCCAGAATCAATTGTTAGTGGCCCAAGATTGAAGACCGGTAGTTCGATAAATACCCCCAATCCCAGGTTTGCTCCTGTGATATTACCAGATTCGTAGGCAATATTTCCCAAAACGATGGCAGAAAGCACCAATAGAATCTGGATGATCTTGAAGAATAATCCAGTATTCTGATTTCGGATCAACTGACTCAAATCTTTGCCTGTTGCCAACCCGATTCGACCGCTCATTTCCTGAAGAATAATGGTGGCAAGGATGGAAAGCCCCATTCCCCAAATAAGTGAAAAGCCGAAATTGAAGCCAGCCAAGGTGCAAACCATGACTGTTCCCGGACCAATAAAAGCTGCTGCTACAATGGGACCAGGACCGATATTTTGAAAGAGTTTTATTAGATTCAAGAGGTAGTTTTTTGCCAAAATAAGGTTTTGGGAAGAATTTTTGCTACTTCGAAGCGGTTCCATTTTCAAAAAATCATACCTATGGCAATTATGCGCCGAATTGGGAAAATAGTATTGGTGATACTTTTGTCATTGGTGTTTTTTCTTTTGCTGCTATTTAAAAGTGATATTCCTCAAGAGGAATTGCTTGCAAAGTACAGTTATCCAGAATCCCATTTTATAGAAATTGATGGTGTAACGCTGCATGTGAGGCTCGTTGGAAGTGGTGAGCCTGTGATTTTGCTGCATGGAAGCTTTTCTTCATTGCATACTTGGGATGAATGGCAAAGAGAGATGAGTCCTTATTTTTTGACCATATCAGTGGATTTACCGGGACATGGATTGACAGGGCCTGATCCACTCCAGAGATATACCATTGGAGATTATAGCCAATTTGTCCTAAGGCTTTCTGAAAAACTAAATATTAACAAATTTCATTTAGCAGGGAATTCGATGGGAGGGGCAGTGGCTTTGAAAATTGCAGATACTAGACCTGATAAAGTGCTTTCTTTGAATTTGATAGATGCTGCTGGAGCCCCCCAGATTCAACCAAGGCAATTGGATTCAGATTCTACAAGTACGAAAAGTAATCCCTTAATTTTTGATTTGATTAAGAATCCAGTCTTCTCCAAGATTCTGCTAAAATGCACTCCAAAGTTCTTATTTACCAAGAATATACAAGAGGTATATGGCGACCCGGAAAAGGTGCACGAAAAAACTATTGATCGCTATTTCGATTTGATGCTCCGTGAAGGAAATCGCCAGGCTACCTTGGAAAGGTTTGCGTTGCCAAGAGATTATGTCAAAGAATTCTCAAGGATTACTATGCCTGTTTTGATTCAATGGGGAGACAGGGATCGATGGATACCGATTTCTAATGCTCTAGAATTTAAAAAAGTAATGCCAGAAGCTCATTTGGTGGTTTTTGAAGGAGCAGGACATGTGCCTATGGAAGAAATTCCGACGGAATCTGTCGCGGAGTACTTATCCTTTCTGGGAGTGGAGATTAGGAAAGACTACCTTCAGCAACCCAAATTCGTGACCTATGCAGATTGAAATTTTAATTGGACTAGTCTTATTGATCCAGGTGATTTTCCTGGTTGTTTTTCTTTTGGATAGAAAAAGGAATTCAGGTTCAGAGCAGCTTCAAAGACAGCTCATTGAGTTAAAAAGAGAATTGGAATCAGGTCTGGCAATGGCAAGAAAAGAATCCAGAGAGAGTTTGAACTCTCAATTTCAATTGGTTTTCAATTCTTTGAGATCTAGTGCTTTGGATCAAAAAGAAGCCCTCAAGTCATTTGGTGAGGTCTTTCGCCAAAATGTTCAGGATTTTAATGGTGTGCAAAGAGAAAAGTTGGGTGAACTCAATCGCCGTCAGGAAGAATTGATGAAAGCTACAGAATTGAAGCTGGAAAGAATTCGTGAAACGGTAGATGAAAAACTCCAAAAGACTCTTGAAACTCGTCTGGGGCAGTCCTTTGAAATGGTCAGCAATCAATTGCAAGCCGTTCAAAAAGGGTTGGGAGAAATGCAAAGCCTAGCAAATGGAGTTGGAGATCTGAAAAGAGTGTTGAGCAATGTGAAGAGTCGAGGAGTTTTGGGCGAATACCAACTACAGGCAATTTTGGAAAACCAATTGGCCCCTGATCAATACGTGTTCAATGCGGATGTAGGAAAAGGAAACCGTGAGCGAGTGGAATTTGCAGTGAAAATGCCAGGTCAGGATGCTCCTGTTTTATTGCCAATGGACTCCAAATTCCCTCAGGAATCATTTCTAAGATTAGTTGATGCTTACGAATCAGTAGATAAAGTGGCCATTGAAGCCAATCGAATTGAATTGATCAAAGCGGTAAAAAAGGCGGCTTCTGACATTCAGAATAAATACATCCATCCACCGTATACGACAGATTTTGCAATTTTATTTTTACCTGTTGAAAGTCTATATGCTGAAATCCTTCGTGAACCGGGACTTGCCCAGCAAATTCAACAGGATTACAAAGTCTTAGTCACAGGCCCTACGACGCTTTCTGCCATTCTAAATAGCCTTCAAATGGGCTTCAGAACCTTGGCAATTCAAAAAAGAAGTTCTGAGGTCTGGCAAATTTTAGGTGCTATTAAGACTGAATTTGGCAAATTCGGAGACTTAATAGAAAAGACCCAGAAGAAACTTAATGAGGCCAATTCCGAATTGGATAAGTTAGTGGGGGTTCGAACAAGAGCCATACAAAGGAAGTTGAAGGATGTAGAAGAGCTTCCGGCAATTAAGAGTAGACAAGTCTTGGATGATTAGTTAAAAATCAAAAGAAATCTTCTTAAATCCCATTGCCCTTTGCTAACTTAGCCTAGCTTCGCAAAAGAATATTCTTAAATGCTGATTACCATTTAGAAAGATATTACTTTTGTAGCTTGTTTTATCACCAGAACAATACCTATGGGGATGCACATTGTAATTGCAGGAGCAGGGGATATGGGTTACCACCTTGCCGAGCAATTAAGTTATGATAATAAAGACATTACGCTGATTGATACAGAGCGTGAAGTTTTGGATTATGTTTCTTCCAAGCTGGATGTATTGACAGTTTTAGGAGATGCCACATCTATTGATATCCTTCAAAGAGCCAATGTTTCAAGTGCAAGCATGGTCTTGGCTGTTACGACCTCTGAAAAGACTAATATTGTTGCGGCAGTTTTGGCCAAACAATTAGGTGCAAAAAGAGTGATGGCCCGGGTAAGGAACCACTCTTACCTGAACAATGAAAACATCAATTACTTTCAGAATTTAGGAATCGACAATTTGATTTCACCGACTATGCTTTGTAGTCGTGAGATCTTCAATATGATTCAAAACTCCTCTTTTACTGAGGTATTCGATTTCGAAGGAGGGAAGTTGAATATTGTTGGAGTGACTTTGGATCAAACCAATCCTTTGGTGAATCAAAGGATTATGGATATGAAACTCAATCCGATTTTTGAGGATATCCGAATCATCGCAATCCTGAGGGATCTGAAAACAATCATTCCTCGAGGCTCCACCATCATTAGAAATCATGACCATGTATTCTTTATCTCTAATAAGAAGCATACAGAAAGTATCTTGGATTTGATAGGTCAAAAGAAGCGAACTATCAAAAATATCATGATCATCGGTGGAGATGATATGGCTTTGACCACTGCCTTGAAGTTGGAAGATCATTTCCGTGTTACCTTGGTCAATAAGGATAAGGAAAGATGTAAGTGGTTGGCTGAGAATCTTCCTAATACATTGATTATCAATGGTGATTATAAAAACATTGAATTGCTGATTGAGGAAGGCTTGGAGCAGATGGATGCCTTTTTGGCTTTGACAGAATCCTCCGAAACCAATATTATTACGAGTTTGTCTGCTAAAAATCATGGGGTTTATAAAACGATCGCCCATGTGGATACTCGTGAATACATTCATATTTCCCACAGTATCGGAGTCGATTCTTTGATCAACAAGAAGTTGGTTGCAGCAAATGAGATCTCAAGATATTTGAAGAAAGGAACAGTGGAAGCTGTATCTGGAATTTACGGTGTAGATGCAGAATTCATTCAATACTCAGTTTGCAAAAACAATAGACTGACCAAATATGCTTTGAAGGATCTTCATTTCCCGGATACAGCCATTGTAGCGGGGGTAATCCGTGGAGAGGATGTGTTTATTCCTGATGGAGATTTTGAGCTTCAAATGAATGATAAAGCAATTGTTCTGGCACTTCCACAAGCCAAAGGGCCTTTGGAAAAACTTTTTCACTAGTATATGATTCACTTCAAGGAGATAGCAAAAATCATGGGAGCACTCTTGTTGCTCATCGCGGTTTTGATGGTTCCTGCTGTTATTTTCTCAATCTATTTTGGGGAAGATCCATGGCCAATATTGGTATCCATGTGTATTTCCTCAGTGGTTGGTGGTATTTTCTTTTTCTCCTTTTCCAAGCAAGATCAGAATATCCGTAAAAGAGAAGGATATCTTATTGTGGCGCTCAGTTGGGTATTTATGACCCTTTTTGGGATGTTGCCATTTATTTTGAGTGCTGAGATCAAATCCTTTCAAGACGCTCTTTTTGAGACGATGTCAGGTTTGACTACTACTGGTGCGAGTATTCTAACTGATATTGAGGCAATGGACAAGGGGCTTCTCTTTTGGAGAAGTATGACTCAGTGGATTGGAGGCTTGGGAATTATCGTTTTGACCGTTGCTATTTTTCCATTGTTGGGAATCGGTGGGATTGAGCTTTTTGTTGCAGAATCTCCTGGACCAACTTCCGATAAAGTTCATCCAAGAATTTCAGAAACAGCTAAAAGGCTTTGGTATTTGTATGTAGGCTTGACAGTAGCTGCAACATTGCTTTATTGGGTAGGGGGAATGACTTTCTTTGATGCGATCAATCATGCATTGACGACAATGGCTACTGGAGGGTTTTCAACCAAAAACTCATCCATGGCCTATTATGATTCGGCATTTATCCAGTATGTGGCCATATTCTTTATGTTCTTGGCCGGTACAAATTTTACAGTCATTTATTTTGGATTGATCGGGAAATTCAAAAGGGTTTTACAAAGTGATGAGTTTAAAACCTACGCTTTTGCCTTGTTGGCATTTTCAGTCATTTTGTTTTATCCGATCATCAACAAAGGAGGCGTAGATTATGAGCTGGCCTTCCGAAAGTCCATGTTCCAAGTTGTGTCTCTGGTTACTACCACTGGGTTTGTGACAGACGATTATACCCAATATGGTCAAGGGGCTACTTTCGTGTTTTTTATGCTTCTCTTTTTGGGGGGATCTGCTGGATCTACTGCAGGTGGGATCAAGTTTGTAAGACATCTGACTTTCGTGAAGAATTCCTGGCTTGAATTTAAGCGATTGGTTCACCCTAGGGCGGTGGTTCCATTGATTATCAACGGTGACAGAGTTACTGGAAGAATCATCACACACATAATGAACTTCCTGTTGATCTACTTGCTAACATTTGTGATTGGGGCTTTGGTACTTTCCTTGATGGGATATGATTTACCAACTTCCTTGGGAGCTGTTGCTACCTGTTTGGGGAATGTCGGTCCGGCAATAGGAAATGTTGGTCCTGTCGATAATTTTGCCTTTTTCTCAGGCTCTGCTAAAGTATTCCTATCATTTATCATGCTTTTGGGAAGATTGGAGCTGTTTACAATCCTGATTTTATTTACTCCTTTCTTCTGGAGAGCCAATTAATCCTGAACTGCGAATTGGGCCTGAATTTTTACTATTCGGTCCTCTAAGCTTTCTGAGGTGATACTGGTTCTACTCAATCTATCCACCATGATTGGGAATGAAAACGGAGTGAACTGAACCGGCCGATTGACCACAATTCGATTTCTATTGATCTTCTGGATTGCCTTGATAAATTTATCCTGATCCATCTGTTGGTTCAAAGCCTCATTGTGGGCCTGTTTGAGCAACAGATTTTGTGGATCATACTGTTCGAAAACTTGAAAGAGTAGGCTGGAATTTGCCTGAATGTGCTTGAAAGTCGTCGGTTTGCCAGGATATCCTTGAAAAACCAATCCAGCGATACTGGCTATTTCTCTAAATTTTCTTCTAGTCATTTCGCTTTCATTGACACATTGAAGGACATCATTTTCTAGATTTTTCAGTGAGAAAATATCCTCTTCCAAAATTTCCTCAATAGCAATTGGAACATCAGAAAGCAGTTCAAAACCATAGTCATTCATTGCCATATTAAAAGAAATAGGCTGACTTTGGGATATCCGATAAGCAATCAATGCACTCATCAATTCATGCATCATTCTTCCTTCAAAGGGATAAAAGAAAAGATGATATCCCTGTTGGCTTTGATGCGACTCTATCAGGAAAGTATTTCGATCTGGCACAATCGAAAGCTTGCTTTGAAGATCCAGAATGGGAAGGATTCGAGTGACTTCTTCTGAATCATGAATCCCCAAATTGTAGGCCTCTAGAATTTTTAGGATTTGTTCAGAAAGCATGGAAGAAAGAGACATTCGTGCCCCCATCCAAGAGACTACATTTTTAGATTGCTTTTCACTGACTTTGACTATGGCATTCATGTCCCGGATTTGTAAAAGCTCCAATGATCTTCCAGCAAAGAAGAAGCGATCTCCAATTTTCATTTTAGAAATAAAATATTCCTCTACACTTCCCAGATAGGCCCCGTTTTTAAACTTGACCTTCATCATGGCCTCGGAAACGATGGTTCCCATTGAAAGCCGATGCTTCATGGCGATCTTCTTGTTTTTTACCCGGTTGATTCCATCTTCATCCAAAATCACTTTCAGGAAATCTTCATAATTTCCCAATGTGCTACCACCCACAGTTATAAATTCCATAACCCAATTCATTTCTTCCACTTTTAGTTCTGAATAAGAATAAGTCCTTTGAACGATAGGGAAAATATGATCCGGCGTAAAACCCTCACCAACTGCGAGAGTGACTAAAAACTGGATCAAGACATCATAAGAAAGGAGGGGGGCAAATTGAGATTCCATTTCTCCTTTTTCAACTGCTTTTCGAAGTGCAGCTGCCTCAATCAATTCTAAGGAATTGGTGGGGACAAAGTAGATTTTGGAGGGTAAACCCGGCTGATGACCTGCCCGTCCGGCACGTTGAATGAATCGAGCTACTCCTTTGGGACTTCCTACTTGGATCACCTTGTCTACAGGACGAAAATCCACCCCTAAATCCAAACTTGATGTACAAACCACCAGTTTCAGTTTGCCTTCATGAAGCGATTGTTCAACCCAGCTTCTTACTGTCATATCCAAGGATCCGTGATGCATGGCAATCCAGCCGGCCCAATCAGGTCTTGCTTCCAGAATTTTTTGGTACCAAATCTCTGTCTGGGACCGAGTGTTTGTAAAAAGCAAAACTGTTTTAGCCGATTCTATAATAGGAATCACTTTGTCCAAAAGCCGAATTCCCAAATGTCCTGACCATGGATACTTTTCAATTTCATCAGGAAATACTGACTCTATTAAAATCTCCTTACCCAGATCTGCTTTGATGATATGAATGGGAAGATCTTTTCCTAAAAGGGCTTTTGCAGCTTCTTCCAAATTGCCAATCGTTGCAGAAATAGCCCAGCGTCTAAATTGATTTGGACAGAGGTCTTGAATGTATTCTAGGGCTAATTGAACCTGAACACCTCGTTTGTTTCCAATCAATTCATGCCATTCATCCACCACTACTGTTTGGAGAGTTTGAAACAAATCTTGATGCCCTTTTTGTGAGATCAGAATATGCAATGTTTCCGGAGTGGTGATCAAAACTTCGGGTGGTCTTGCCTTTAATGCGGCTCTCGTTTTTGCATCTGTATCTCCATTCCTAACGGCCACTCGCCAAGGTAAACCAATCTGATCGCAGACTTCTTGCATGGCTTTTTGGATATCCTGAGCCAAAGCTCTAAGAGGAGTCACCCAAATTAGTTGAAGCCCATTGTTCTTCTTTGTTTTCCAATATTGAGGATTTTGATTGATAAAATCCATGAGGACCGGAAACCAAAGAGCGAAGGTTTTTCCAGAACCGGTAGGAGCATTTAAAAGACCAGATTTTCCATCTAGATAATCATTCCAAGCTTGAATTTGGAATGGGAATGCTTCCCAGCCTTTATTCTGAAAATAAGAAAGTCCTATTTGTAATCTTGGGTCCAACATTGATTGGAAGTATACAATTTTATGAAGCTATTGTTGAAGATAAAGTGGAATATAGAAACCTACATAAGATTGTCGCAAATTGACAATTTCTTTCGTTAATGGAGTATTAAATAAGCATCACATATACGACTAAACTATAGTTTAAAAAATAAAACATGTTTATGCGCTAAATGTTAATTATTGGAAATTCAATGATTTAGTGCTTATAATGAATTATTTTGTAGAAAAATATCAAAAGATTAGTTTCATCGCTTTTGAATATTAATCTTAGAGAAATATAAATAATAGCCTATACGTCAGAAATCTACCAAAACCATGAAAAAGTTGTTGCTTGGGCTGATCGTTGCAATAGGATTCTTTTCCTGCACCGATACAGCTTCAGATAAATATACGGGCAACCAGGTACAATATCAGTTGTTTCAGGCTTCTGACTTTAATTATACTGGTTTAGTCACGATCAAAGAATTGATAGGAGGGAATTTGGAGCTTAGTATCCGAATGGAAGGTGAAAGAGGAGATCGCGATACTCAATATCCTGCCCATTTACATTTTGGAGGTTATGATACTCCCAATGCTCAAATAGCATTTATGCTAAATCCAGTAGATGCCCATGATCTGGAAAGTACCACGGTATTGGAACAACTAACAGATGGGAACAGGTTGTTATATGATGAAATTTTAGGTTTCAAAGGCCATGTTAAAGTTCACCTTGCAAGTGATGGCCCAGATTATGAGACTATTCTTGTTGCAGGAAATATCGGAGCTTTGGGACATTCCATGGAGTTTGATCGGGAGCAAATGGCTATTTGTGGAAAGGACTTTTAAAGAAAAAAACATAAAAAAAGGGGGATGAATTATTTCATCCCCCTTTTTTGTGATTGGTTGGCTTAGTTTAATATCAAAGGGAAAGTGATATCTAAATCAGTTTCTCCGCCTGCATTGACAAAATTCTCGAAACTTGGATTGTCAGCACCTTCAAAGTCTTTATTCAAATCATGTCTTAAGACTATTCTAAGGTTTCCTGTATTTAATGCAGGGCTAGCTTCTACAACGACAATCCCTTTTACTCCCAGGTTGATACCGCCTTCGTCATCATAGCTGTAGGAAAGTGGAGCTGTGGTACCTACAAATGCAGAACCTAAGAAAAAGAATTGATGCTCGTCAGACTCTTCAAGGATTTCTTCTGTGATGTCTTCACCAGCGATGGAGTTCCCTACTTCGATTTCCATTTGGTAGGTTTTTCCTGCCTCCAAAGTCACATCATCGACCTCAGGTGAAGTGCCCACTTCGATTCCTTCAGAATCAGATGCCGAAAAGCTAAATGGGCTTCCAACAGTAGCTCCTGATTCATCTAATTCTGTGAATACAAGTGTCACATCGGTAATCACTTCACCGTCATTTTCAGGAACCGGATCTTCAGAAGAACAAGAACTCATTGAGATAACTGCAGCAGAAAGGGCTAAAAAAGGTAGTTTTTGGTAAGTTTTCATAGAGTGTTAAAATTGATAATTGATTTTAATTGTGATGTTTCTTCCGATATCATCAGTGAAGTAACGGAAGCGATTCATATATTCTTTATAGTTGGTATTCAGTAGGTTTTGGACCTGTAAGCCTAGATTCAATTTGTTTTCACCAACAGGCATAGCTTTTAGATAACTAAAGTTAAATAGCGCATAAGCTGGTGGGGCTGGGGCCAAATCAAAATCAGGAACTCTGGTTTGCTTGGCCACTAACATATTGCTCAAGGTGAATTTATGAGATTTGCCATCCTCACCGACTTTGTAAGCCAATCCCCAGTCCATTCGGTCTGATGGAATAAAAGGGAAATAAGTGTCGTCTTCAGTATTTCTGGCTCGGATAATGGAGCCTTTCAAATAGCCACTGAATTTCTTGTTGAATTCATAGCTTCCAGAGAAATCAACTCCGTAGAAAAAGGCATTGGCCTGTAAATATTCATAGACATTAAATGTGCCTCTTAAGCTTACATAGGTATCACCTGTAGGATTCAGGTAAATGTAATTTTGAATCCGGTTCAGGTATCCGGTTAACTCAAAACTCGCTTTTTGATCTGAAAACTCTAATGAATTGACCCATTTCAGAGACTTTTCTGACAATAAGTTTTCATCACCTATTTCCACAGCAGCTGCTCCGTGATGTAGTCCCTGAGAGAAAAGCTCATTAACATTAGGTGGTCTCCAGGCAGAACCTAAATTGGAAGAAATGGTGAAGCTATTGCTGATCTGATAATAGGCCCCGAGGAATGCTGTAAAGTTTTTATAGGTTAAATCACTTTGCTGCAGATCATTTCCAATGTATCTGGCTGTAGATACTGTTCTATAATCAAATCGGGCACCAGCTTCCACCTCCAAAGGACCTTTGGAAAGCTTCTCCATTCCATAGATTCCTGCATTGAGCATATCGTAATTTGGAATCAATGGAGTCACACCGGTTCCGGGAACATTACTATTGGCTTGTTGAATCAAATTGACACCCCAGGTACCACTGAAATTATTTTCATGCGTATGATCTACAAAAAGATCCAGGGTGTTGGTGAATAACTCCAAGTCCAGACTAGCCTGCTCATTCAAATCACCTCTTCTTTTGTCAAATTCCTGTCTATGATTGGATTGAAAACCATATTGAAGGTTTGCTTTCCAGTTGGAATTGATATGGTAGTGAGATTTGAATTTGAGAAGTTGATGAGATACTTTTTGCTTGGGATTGATGATATCGTAGGTAAAATCTCCTTCAACAAATGGCCTTCCATTGGCAATGATTGCTTCCAAATCAGTTAGGTTTCCAGTGTGTGCATCACTTAGGATTCCCAATTCGGTATTGAAATAACTGTAATAGAGTTCAGTTCCGAGATTTTTACCAGTATATCCCAAAGTTCCAGAGAAATTCAATTCGCTTAAACCGGTATTTCTTTGATAATATTCAGGGCTTTGGATATTTCCAGCTCGCTTGGCAGAACCTTGGATTCTATAGCCCAGTCCTTGAATTTTCCCAGATCCACCTTGATGTTTGACAGAAATATTCCCCATTCTTCCATTGGTTGCACCAACCAGGTATAGGTCTGTTGTGCTTTCCTTTTTGGTAGGTAAAGCACCAGGATTTACTAAAATAACTCCTCCCATAGCCTCAGGACCAAATCGGACCGTTTCAGCTCCTTTGATCACAGTGATTTCATCGGCTAAGAATGGATCAATTTCAGGAGCATGTTCGGCACCCCATTGCTGACCTTCCAATCTTACCCCATTATTCAAGATCATAATTCTGTTGGAGTGCATACCGTGGATCACGGGCTTTGCGATGCTGTTTCCTGTTGAAAAAGTGGTGACACCAGCCACTCTTTTCAAACTTTCTCCAAGAGATTCGCCACGTGCTTCAAGAAGATCTTCTCCATAAAGAGCGGTGATAGCTGTTGTGGTTTGTACTGCATCCTTGTGGCCGTGGACTTCAACACCAGATAAATCCAAGGAACCTTCTTTCATACGGTAAGTTTTGTTGAAAGAATTGTTTTGAATATTTATGGTGTCGTTAATGTCTTCATGTCCAAGGTATTGTATTCTGATGGTATAGGTTCCTGGACATAGGTTTTTCACCTGAAAGTTTCCGTCTAGATCGGTGACTGCTCCATTTTTGATTTCCTCTATCCATATATAGGCTCCGGGAATTGACTCATTGTTTTCCAAATGAATCACCTTCCCACGGATGGATAGATTACAATTTTGAGCCATTAAGACATTCGATAGTCCAATGGCGATGAGTAGGAGTAGAAAAGGGTGTTTAATTTTCTTCACGACACAAAAATAGAGTCCTTCAGAGCATTAAACTAGAAAAAGTGAAACAAAGTTGCAAAAAGGGATAAATGGTAATATCCTTGAAGAAGTGGGATTGCTTTAGGTAATTTTTTCGATATCTGATCTTTTGTATTTAGGAGCACCACCTTCTTGAGTTGCCATATAAGCTCCGATTTTGCATGCGAAATCCAAAATTTGTTCAGGACTTTTCTTTTCTAGGAGGCTCCAAATAAAACCACTTAGGAATGCGTCTCCCGCACCAATGGTGTCTTTAACTTGAATTTTATACCCCTTGTGGTGAAAAATAGATCCGTTTTGATAAATCAACGCGCCTTTGGAACCAAGAGTGATGCAGATGATATCTATTGGAAAGTTCTTGTCGAGGAACTGACAAAGGCTTTTTGGTTCAGGATCAGTGTTAAAATAGTCAGCAAATATTTCCAGCTCATCCTCATTGATTTTTAGAATATCAGTGAAACCAAGAAGAGTTTCTATGATCTCGAAGTCATAAAAAGGAGGCCGTAAGTTGGCATCAAAGACTTTTAGGTTTGCTTGATGCAGTAGCTCTAAAAGTGTTTGAAGGCTGGTTTTATTTCTAACACCAAGCGTTCCAAAAACAAACGCTTCAGAGGATCCTACAGCTGTTTTAGCATCTTCTTTTATTGTAATGTAATCCCAGGCAACATCAGGAAGAATCGTGTACTTGATGTTTTCTGGATCCGAACTATCCACCAATACTTGGGAAGTGGCATGATCTGGATTGATTTGAATGAGTTCTTCACTTATTCCAAAGCTTTTATAATAAGATAGGAGCTTTTTACCATTCTCATCATTTCCGATTGCAGATATCAGCCGAGTATCTATCCCTAACTGATGAAGATTAAGCGCGACATTCATAGGAGCCCCTCCGGGTTTTGCACCCGAGGGAAGGCAATCCCAAAGCATTTCCCCAAATACAATTACTTTATGTGCCATAGTTTTGGTGTAGTTCTTTTTGAATTTCCTCTAGAGATCTTCCTTTGGTTTCTGGCATTTTAAATTTAACCCAAAGTAGCTGCCAAACCATCATGAGCATGAAGAATGCGAAAATGTAACCTGGACCAAATTGGTTTGCGAAGAATGGGAAAACATTGGCAATGACAGCAGCTAAAATCCAATGCGTAAATGAACCTAAAGATTGCCCATAGGCTCGAAGTTCATTGGGGAACATTTCAGAAATGAATACCCAAATCACAGAGCCTTGTCCAATTGCATGGGATAGGATAAATCCAAAGACGAAAATAGGTAACCAAAAGGTCGGAATGCCAGGTCCCAAGAAATTATAAGCCATCAGGGAAAGGGAAATGATATATCCTACAGATCCGATGTACATGAGTTTCTTCCTGCCTAATCTATCGATTAGATAGAGGCCCAAAAATGTTCCTGCAAGGTTGACCAAGCCAATCCCAATTGTTGAAATCAGAGCGTTTTCTGTAGAAATTCCAGCCATTTCAAAAACCCGTGGAGCAAAGTAAATGATCGCATTGATTCCCGAAACTTGATTGAAAAAGGCAATCATAACTGCCAGCATGGTACTGGATAGGTATTTTTTATTGAATAATACACCAAAACCAGCTTTGGCTTTGACCTGCTTTTCTTCTTCAATTGCCAATTGAATAGCTTCCTCGACACCCTCAGGATCTGTTCGCATCAAAATGGCCCTAGCTTCAGCTTCCTGATTGAGTTTGGCAATTAAGTAGCGTGGACTTTCTGGGATTCTAAATATCATCGCAGAATAAATCAAAGCCGGAATTCCTTCCACGGCTAGCATCCATCTCCAATCTTCTGGCAAATCAGCAGTTCCTATCAAAAAGTTAGATAGATAGGCAATCACAATTCCAAAAACGATGTTGAATTGGTAAAGAGCTACCAGTAAACCACGATTTTTGGCTGGAGCTATTTCAGAGATATACATAGGAGCCACCACCGAGGAAGCTCCAACTCCCAAACCTCCGATAAATCGGAACATAGTGAATGAGGTCACATCCCAAGCAAGCCCTGAACCAACGGCTGAAATAAGATAAAAAATCCCAATCCAAAGTAAGCTTTTCTTTCTCCCAAATTTATCTGCCGGAATTCCTCCCAATAAAGCTCCGATTACTGTTCCATACAAAGCCGAAGCAATTGCAAGTCCATGCATCCAATCGCTGAGTTGCCAAACTTCCTGGATGGCGCGCTCTGCACCTGAAATTACAGCTGTATCAAAGCCGAATAAGAAGCCACCAAGTGCAGCCGTGATGGAGATGAAAAAGACGTATCTATTAGAAGACATAGGTTTTTTGGGTTTGAATATTCTGCTAAACTAATGAGAAGGAGAATATTTCAAAATCCAAAAATTAAAAAAGCCAAAGAATCATCTAAAAGGATAGATAAAGCTTCCGTAGCGTTCGACTATGGCCCTTTCCAACATCTCCTGATGGTCAGGATGGGCGATTCGCATCAGTTCATAAGAACGTTGACGGAGGTTTTTCCCATAAAGATTGGCTATTCCGAATTCGGTGACTACATACTGCATGTGAGCCCTTGTGGTTACGACTCCAGCACCTTCTTTTAGGAAAGGGACTATTTTGGATGCGCCTCTCTTGGTTGTAGAAGTCAATGCCATAATCGGTTTTCCACCTACAGAAAGAGCTGCACCTCTCATAAAGTCCATTTGTCCGCCTACTCCTGAATAGTGATAACTGCCAATAGAATCAGCACAAACCTGTCCAGTTAAATCCATTTCGACACAGGAGTTGATGGAGACTACTTTCGGATTTTTACGTATGACTGCAGTATCATTGACATAAGCAGCCTCATGAAAAGAGAATTCCGGATTGTCATGGATTTCCCGATAGAGTTGTTGGGAACCTGCTGTAAAAGCTGATACAACTTTTCCCGGATGTTTTTTCTTAAAAGCGTTGGTTACTGCACCGGATTTCATCAGGTCTAGAATTCCATTGGAAAACATTTCTGTATGGACCCCCAAATCCTTATGATGATGAAGGGAATTTAAAACTGCATCTGGAATTGCCCCAATTCCCATTTGGAGGGTGGACCGATCTTCAATTAATGAGGCGATGTGTCTCCCAATTTGAATTTCTTTTTCGGTGATTTTCTCCGCATAATTTACTTCCGGCAGCGGCTCATCCACATAAACTGCGCAGGTGAATTTGGAACAATGGACATGACCGTCACCATGAGTTCTTGGCATTTGCTTGTTGACTTGGGCGATGATAAATCTAGCAGTGTCAACTGCTGGTCGAGCGATGTCCACTGATGTTCCTAAAGAGCAAAACCCATGAGCATCAGGCTCAGAAACTTGAATGATGGCTACATCTACCGATAGAATCTTGTTTCTAAACAAATGCCCAATTTCACTCAAAAAGATAGGAACATAGCCACCTTGATCAGAGTTGACCGCTTCTCTGACATTGGCAGAAACGAACAGAGAATTCATGAAAAAACTCCCTTTGCATTCGGGAGCGACCAGAGGCATATCGCCTAAAGTGGTGATGGCTACAATCTCTACATTTTTCAGTTCGTCTTTCCGCGCAGCCAAAGCATTGATACAGGTGGTTGGTGTGGCAGCACTTCCATGGATAAAGACTCGCTGGTGACTTTCAATTATTTTTACAGCTTCTTCAGGACTGGTATAGTTGATCATGGTGGTAGCGTTATTTTTTTCAAAGATCCTTCTTAAGTTCAGAAATAAACCTGACAAAAATCAAGTGCCAGATTGATTTCTCTGATTGCTTGCCAAAGAATATTTTGTTTTGTGTAGAATAAATGAGTTTGCCCACCTTTTATTTTGCTATATTCGCAGGTGTAAAAATGCCCTCTGGAAAGCCCTAGGGCAGAAATGATGGAAAGTGTAAACCCTTAAGTATGACTACCCAAGCGGAGATCTATAAACCCAAAAACCACATTAGAATCGTAACAGCTGCATCCCTTTTTGACGGGCATGATGCTGCTATTAATATTATGAGAAGGATCATTCAGTCCACTGGATGTGAGGTGATCCATTTGGGGCATAATAGGTCAGTTCAGGAAATTGTCGATTGTGCTATTCAGGAAGATGTACAGGCTATTGCCATTACTTCATATCAAGGTGGCCATGTGGAGTTTTTCAAATACATGTTTGACCTTTTGAAAGAGAAAGGGGCTGAGCATATCAAGATCTTTGGTGGAGGAGGAGGAACGATTCTTCCAGAGGAAATTCAAGAACTTCATGACTATGGGATTTCCAGAATTTATTCTCCAGATGATGGAAGATCTATGGGACTTCAAGGCATGATCAACGATTTGGTGGGCCGAGCTGATTTTCCTGTTGGAAAAGATACTCCTTTGGATCTAGAATATTCCAAAGATGACAAAAAAGGCGTAGCTAGATTGATTTCATCTTTTGAAAACTTCCCTGAAGAGTCTGCTCAGCTATTGGAGTCTGTAAGAGATAAATCCAAAGCTTCTAAAACACCAATCCTTGGAATTACAGGAACAGGTGGAGCAGGGAAATCCTCTTTGGTAGATGAATTGGTGAGAAGGTTTTTGTTGGATTTTGAGGATAAATCGCTAGCTATTATTTCAGTAGATCCGTCAAAAAGAAAAACGGGTGGAGCACTTTTGGGAGATAGAATCCGAATGAATTCTATTCATCATCCTCGGGTTTTCATGCGTTCATTGGCAACTCGTCAATCAAATTTGGCTCTTTCCAGATATGTTCAGGATGCAGTAGATACTGTAAAAGCATCAGGTTTTGATTTGGTGATTTTGGAAACTTCTGGAATCGGTCAATCTGATACAGAAATCATTGAGCATTCTGACCTTTCCTTGTATGTCATGACTCCAGAATATGGAGCGGCTTCTCAATTGGAGAAGATCGACATGCTAGACTTTGCTGATATTATTGCTCTAAACAAGTTTGACAAGAGAGGAGCTTTGGATGCAATTCGTGATGTCAAAAAGCAATACAAACGAAACCATAATCTTTGGGATGCCAAAGAAGAGGATTTGCCAGTATTTGGTACCATCGCATCTCAGTTCAATGATCCTGGAATGAATCAGCTTTATCGAGCTATCATCGCGGAAGTTGATTCTAAGTTTGGTGGTTGGGAGTCTTCATTTGAATTGTCTGGGGGAACTTCTGAGAAAATCTATATCATCCCACCAGCTCGAACACGCTACCTCAGTGAAATCACTGAAAATAACAGAAGCTACGATCGTTGGGTTGAAGAGCAAAAGGAAATAGCCCAGCAATTGTATTCAATCAAAAAGTCCAAAGAGGCAATTTTGAATACCGCTGTGGCGGATAAGGATCGTTTGATTAAAGAATTGGATGAAGTTTATGCTCAAGTAGAGTTGAATTTGGATCCAAAGAATAAAAAATGGCTAGAGGACTGGTCTGAGGAAGCAGCTAGGTATTCTGAGGATTATTATGTTTTCAAAGTTCGTGACAAGGAAATCAAAATCAAAACTTACCATACTTCCCTTTCTGAAAGCAGAATTCCGAAGGTTTCACTTCCAAAATATGAAGCTTGGGGTGAATTGTTGAAGTGGGGCTTGAGAGAAAATGTTCCTGGTAAATTTCCGTTTACAGCAGGTGTTTTTCCATTCAAAAGAGAAGGAGAGGACCCAACTAGGATGTTTGCCGGTGAAGGTGGTCCGGAGCGTACCAATAAACGTTTTCACTATGTCTCTAAAGACATGCCTGCAAAGCGTCTCTCTACTGCTTTTGACTCAGTGACTCTTTATGGTGAAGATCCAGATTATAGACCTGATATCTATGGTAAGATAGGAAACTCCGGAGTGAACGTTTGTTGTCTGGATGATGCCAAAAAGCTTTATTCAGGTTTCAATTTGGTAGATCCATTGACATCCGTATCCATGACCATTAATGGTCCTGCAGCAACCATGACAGCCTTTTTCTTAAATGCTGCTATTGATCAACAATGCGAAGTTTACATCAAAGAAAATGGGTTGGTTGAAGAAGTTGAAGCCAAAATTGAGGCTATTTATAAAGAAAAAGGCACTCCAAGACCAACTTATCAAGGAGTTATTCCTGAAGGAAATAATGGTTTGGGTTTGATGCTTTTGGGAGTGACAGGAGATCAGGTTTTGCCTGCTGATGTTTATTCCAAAATCAAGCATGAGACAATCGCCAAAGTAAGAGGAACCGTTCAGGCTGATATTTTGAAAGAAGATCAGGCGCAGAATACTTGTATTTTCTCCACTGAGTTCTCTCTACGATTGATGGGGGATGTGCAGCAATATTTTATTGATAACAAAGTCAGAAATTTCTATTCAGTTTCTATTTCTGGATATCACATCGCAGAGGCTGGAGCCAATCCAATTACCCAGTTGGCATTAACTCTTTCCAATGGCTTTACCTATGTAGAGTACTATGTTTCCAGAGGAATGGATGTGAATGATTTTGCGCCAAATCTTTCTTTCTTTTTCTCAAATGGTATCGATCCTGAATACGCTGTGATCGGTCGAGTGGCAAGAAGAATCTGGGCGAAGGCAATGAAGTTGAAATATGGAGCGAATGAAAGATCCCAGATGCTGAAATACCATATTCAGACTTCTGGTAGATCATTACACGCTCAGGAGATTGATTTCAATGATATCCGTACCACGCTTCAGGCGTTGTATGCGATTTATGACAACTGTAACTCTCTTCATACCAATGCTTATGATGAAGCGATTACAACTCCGACCGAAGCTTCGGTTAGAAGGGCGATGGCAATTCAGTTGATTATCAATAAGGAATTGGGATTGGCGAAAAATGAAAACCCGCTTCAAGGGGCCTTTATTATTGAAGAATTGACAGATTTGGTGGAGGAAGCTGTTTATGCTGAATTCGATAGAATCACTGAAAGAGGTGGAGTGTTAGGTGCTATGGAAACCATGTATCAGCGTGGAAAAATCCAGGAAGAAAGCCTTCACTATGAAATGCTAAAACATACAGGGGAATATCCGATAATTGGTGTGAATACATTCCTCTCTAGTGAAGGATCGCCTACAATCATTCCTGGTGAAGTGATCCGTGCAACCCAAGAAGAGAAAGAAGCCCAAATTCAAACATTAAATAGTCTTCATCAGGCTTACAAAGGCAAAGAAGAAGCACAATTGATGGCTTTGAAGAAAGCAGCAGTTTCCAATGAAAATGTTTTTGAAAAACTAATGGATGCAGCGAAATATTGCTCTTTGGGACAGATTACGAATGCCTTGTATGAGGTTGGTGGGCAATATAGAAGAAATATGTAATGAACTTTATTAGGCCGAAATGGCTTAGTGATAAATTAATTAAATCAAGAAATGGCAAAAAGAAATGTGACCGTCACAATGAAGGCGGATTATGAGTATGAATCAGTGAATCCTCAGGGAAATGTTGTTCAAATCGACATGTATGATCCAGCTGAAAAGAAAGCTCAGTCCCCGATGGATTTGCTACTTACTGCTTTGGGAAGCTGTGCCTCTGTTGACGCTGTGTTGATGATGAAAAAGAAAAGACGTGAAGTAGTGGATATGAAAGTGGAGGTAGAGGGAGATAGAAATGATGGAGTTCCTGCTTTTTACACAGATATTCATTTGAAATTCATCTTGGTCTCTCCAGATTCCAAAGAGGAAGAGTTTGCCAAAGTAGTGGCGCTTTCGGTTGATAAATATTGCTCTGTAGCTTCATCTTTGAAGTCAAATATCACTTATAGCTCAGAGATTCAAAGACCATGAGAGTCGTCAAGGAATTGATTCAGGGGGAAGTGCGTGTGAGCATTTTCTCCTGGAACAATAAATACATCATCAAATATGAATTGGGTCCAATGGAACAAACATTCAAATTGAATGAATTGGACGTAATAGAAGAGAGTGAATTAGATGCCTTTTTGGAAGGTGAATTTTTTCAAAAAGTGAAACAAAGATTTGATGAAATGGGGAATTCATTTCGTGCTCAGGTGGAAAATCTTTAATTTCCACCAAAGCACTGGCAATGAAACCCGGATTAATCCCATTTATTATTTTTCTTCTTTTAATTTTTTCTTGTTCTGAGGATAAAACTCATTCATTATCTGAAGACAAAGAAAAATTGACAGTATTAATTTCTTCCATAGAAAAACAAGGCAATGTTTTAATGGAAGAGATGGATTTACTTGCAGATTTTTATGATTCGTTGGTCCTTAATAAGGAGAATATCCTACAGAAAATAACAAAGGATAAATACCAGTTTTCAGGAGTGTATTCTAACAATACACCAGACTCAGATTCATTATTAAGTTCTGTTATAATCCTGACAACTACGCCTGATTTTAATAAAGCGAGAGATGAGGTCCGATATACCAACGGTTTAGATAGTGCTTTTGCAGACCTATATTATAAATACGATTTAATAACTCAGCTCTATTCCAATTCTGCAAGCCAAATTTCTAGGGTTTTTCCCGCGTATGATGTTGCCAATATTTTGGATCCAGATTTGGATGTGACAGCCTTTAATTTTTTCTATGAGGCAGATTTAGAACATAACCCCAGCAAAGGCTCTAAATGGATATTAGATCCTTATGTTGACCCTGCCGGAAAAGGTTGGATATTGTCTTTAGTGCATCCTATATATGACCAAGATTTCCTTTCAGCTGTTGTTGGCTTAGATATTACCATTGATAATTTTATTCAGGAATTTTTAGAGGATTTAAATGGTGATTATTTAATAGTAACTGGAAAGGGGGACATTGTTGGAGGCAATGCTACGGCAATCGAGGCTTTAAGTATGCCTCCTCTTAAAAATCATGTTTATAGAGAGACCATTCAATCTGATAATTTTAGAATTTCTGATTTTAACCTATTCAGCAGCAAAAGCAAAGAAGTAAGGGCAATGGCGAAGGCTTTCCTATTGGAGAATCAGGATAATTTTGAATTTATAGAGGAAGGGTTCTTGACGAATGCCATGTGTATGCGATTTAGTCTAATAGATTGGTATGCCATAAAAATCAATTTTGACAATTAATGAGGAAAAGTTATTCCATAAGAAATGATTTTTGGCTGACCTTGGTCATAGGTTCAGTTTTGGTTCTCTTGGTTATCATTTTGGGATTGAGCTTTTTCACCGCAATATTCAATACCCAAATAGATTCCAGAAAAGACTTTTTGAACAAACAAACAGAGCTAGCTGCAAGAGGGCTTGAGTTGGAAGTAAGAAGGTTTGAGGATGAGTCCAAAGAAATCATTACTTACCTCGAAGATCCCGGGCATGAGTTGGATGACTATGATGAAGAGTTTACTTACACTGCACGGAGACTCTTTTATGCCTTCCCTAATTTACTGGATTCCATCTGGGTAGATATGCAGGATTCGGTTTTGGTTTTTACCATGAATGAGCGAAATGACTTTTTTAGAACCCAGTCGGAAGAGTCATTTCCGATGTCAGAAAATAAAGAGTTTTCAAACCTGATTCTTGGAAAAAAAGGCTTTAGGGTGCTGTATTCGCTAGATTTGATCTCATATACCAAAAGCTATATATCCAATTATTACGTTAATCCCGGTGGTGGGAAGTTTATGATTTTTGATGAGGAGCTTGTCCCTCTAAGCAATACCTCCATTGAGTTAAATCATGAACAAATAGAGCCTTTGATCGAGGATATGGCTTTGGGCTTAAAAGGATTCTATGAAGCCTCTTGGAAAAATAAGGGGGAGGAAATTACTGGAATAATAGCACAATATCCTTTTAGCTTTATTCTTTCAAATAGGAGTGGTACCTTGATTTTTGCTGTTCCTACAGAGGGCCTTACCAGCGGTATCTATAAAACCTACTTTTTTCTATTTCTAGGCTTTGTTTTCTTATTAGTTGCGACTATTGGGTTCTTTGTAGTATCGCTCAAAAATAGCCTGGATTTCCAACGAGTTCAGGATAAAAACATTAAAGAAATTCAGGATTTATTTGATCAGCAAGGGTTGTTGCTGCATGAATTGAGGGGCTTCTTTTTCTTTCATGATTATAAAGGAAATATGACTCGTGTTAGTAAAGAGGTTGAAGAAACATTAGGCCATTCTCAGCAAGAATTTATGGCTGTCTTCCAAAATGAATTTTCACACCCAGGAGCGATTGATGTCAAAGAGAAAATTTTAGCTGCCCTTCAAGAAGGTCGAGATTTGATCGATCTGGAATATGATTTTGTAAAACCAAACGGAAAGAAAATTAGGCTTAAACTATTTGAAAAACTGCTTTTTGATAAGATAGGCCGATTCAATGGAGGAATGGGTATCTGTACGGATATCACTGAGCAATACCAATCTAGGATTCATCTTCAAGAAAGTGAAACTCGCCTTAGAACTTTAATCGGTAATATTCCAGATCCTATTTTTATATATGATAATCAAGGTGTTGTGATTGATTATCATGGTATTGAGAAGGAAAATATAGATGATATCGGTAAGGATCCTTTAGGGAAAAAATTGGAGGATTTTGTTCAGCCTTCACTTACTGATTCGATAAGAAATACTTTCAATGATGCCAGAGAAAGTAAAACTATACAGACTATCAATGTAAAGTGGGCTACTTCATCAAGGGAAAAGCATTATGAAATGAGATTTTTTCCTTTGGATTCTGAGCGAATGATGTCCATTTCCAAAGATATTACTGGCCAAAAGATTTGGGAAAAAGGACTGATGGATGCAATGAACGCGGCAGATCAAGCTTCTAAGGCTAAATCAGAATTCTTGGCCAATATGAGTCATGAAATCCGTACTCCAATGAATGGTTTATTGGGGATCATCGATTTATTGGAACAAACCAATTTGAGTAAAATCCAGAAACAGTATGTTGATATTGTCAAAAACTCAGGAAATACTCTTTTAGGTATTATCAAGGATATTTTAGATTACTCCAAAATTGAAGCTGGTAAAATAGAGATTCTGAAAGAAGTATTTGACCCGATAAAGGAATTGGAAAGTCAATCTCAAACTCTTCTTGGCTTAGCTTCCCAAAAGCAAATTGAATTTTCCTTCAAAAAACCTTCTGAATCCCCATTTTTAATAGAAGGTGATAAAATAAAGCTGAACCAGATCTTTTTGAATTTAGTCGGGAATGCGATTAAGTTTACTCCAGAGAATGGGAAAGTGGATGTGGAGTTATCAATCGATCAGGTTAATGGTGATAGTTACTTTTTGAATTGCTCAGTCAAAGATACCGGAATAGGTATTTCTAACGACCTGATAGAAAAATTGAGTGATCCATTTTACCAGATTGATAGTTCCGCAACAAGGAATTATCAAGGAACTGGTTTAGGTTTGGCAATTGCCAAGAAGCTTTTGGAAATGATGGGAGGTGAATTGGAAATCCAAAGTGAAGAAGGGGTCGGTTCTGTTTTTCAATTTTCTATTTTAGTTCAAAAAGTTAATGAGAATGATATTTCACCAGTTTCTAAAGAGCCTTCGTGGGCTGAGATAAAAGAAAGTGGAAAGAATAATCCTTTGAAAATATTATTGACAGAAGATAATGATCTCAATCTTCAATTGATGCTGTTGATGTTGGATCAGCTAGGTTTCAAACATGAAGTTGCGAGGAATGGAAAAGACGCTTTGGAAAAAGTCAAAGCAAGCGAATTCGATATAGTTCTTATGGATGTTCAGATGCCTGTCATGAATGGACTTGAGGCATCTACAGAAATCAGAAAACTCCCAAATAAAAGGGATTTGATCATCATTGGGCTTTCAGCAAATGTCTTTGATGATGATTATATGAAAGCTATTGAGGCCGGAATGGATGATTATTTGACCAAACCGATTCGACTAGCAGTATTGGCAGATAGGTTGAATTTCTATTCCAAAAAAATCAGGGAAAGAGCCTAAGGAAAGAGCAATAAAAAAGCCCTCATTTGAGGGCTTTCATTTTTTAGAACGTTGAGTTCATGTCAAATGCTTCGAGATAATCGGCCACACGCCTTACAAACATACCTCCCAATGATCCATCCACTACTCGGTGATCATAGGAATGAGATAAGAACATTTTATGGCGGATCGCAATTACATCTCCAGTTGGAGTTTCGACAACTGCTGGCTTTTTCACGATTGCACCAACAGCCATGATCGCTACTTGAGGCTGTGGGATAATAGGTGTACCCATGACGTTACCAAATGAACCGACATTTGAAACGGTGTATGTTCCACCTGCTAAATCATCTGCAGTCAATTTATTGTTTCTAGCTCT
The DNA here is from genome assembly GCF_900148515.1 of Algoriphagus zhangzhouensis. Taxonomy (GTDB): domain Bacteria; phylum Bacteroidota; class Bacteroidia; order Cytophagales; family Cyclobacteriaceae; genus Algoriphagus; species Algoriphagus zhangzhouensis. The sequence goes on from NZ_FRXN01000001.1 coordinate 384,734, forward strand.
ATTAGCCAGGTCATTTACTTTTTTGGATACTCCAACCAGGTTCAGTTGGTCTGCATTTTTGATCACAGGAACGATTAGATTTCCGGATGGTAATGCCACTGCCATTCCCACATTGATATCTTTCTTCTTGATGATTTTATCTCCGTCTATTGAGATATTGATCATTGGGAAGTCACGAATAGCACGAGCTATTGCTTCAATGAAAAATGGAGTATAGGTAATGGACTCACCATATTTAGCGCGATAAGCAGTTTTGCTCTTTTCTCTCCAAAGAACAATATTCGTCATGTCGGCTTCTACAAAAGAAGTCACATGTGCAGAAATACGCTTGGAATCGACCATTCTTTGAGCAATCATCTTACGCATTCTGTCCATTTCGATGATCTCATCAGTTGCTGAGATACTGACTTGAACTTTTGGTTCTGCAATGGAAGGTGCGGGTGTATTTACTGGAGCAGCAACCGTTTTTTGTGATCTGTTATCCAAGTAATTCAACATATCCTGCTTGGTCACTCGACCTTCTTTCCCAGTTCCAGGAATTTTAGCCAGTTCATTGGCATCAATTCCTTCCTCTTTAGCTATGCTTTTAACAAGAGGCGAATAGAACCTAGAGTCGTTTGAAGCTGGAGAAGCATGAGCTTCTTCCAAGATAGCAGATGTGTTTGCTGGAGCTGAAGCAATTAATTCTTCTTTTGGTGTGTTAGCGCTTTCTTCAGGCTTTGATGCCGGTAAAGCTTCTACACTTCCATTTTCCGCTTCGATAATGGCAATAGGAGCACCCACAGCGACGACGTCGCCTTCTTTCACCAAGATCTTTTTGAGGACACCTGCATGTGTGGCAGGAACTTCCGTATCTACCTTATCAGTAGCTACTTCCAAGACAGATTCATCCTGCTCGATGCTGTCTCCCTCTTTTTTCAACCAGGTGAGAATGGTCCCTTCTATGATACTTTCTCCCATTTTGGGCATAAGCATTTCTACACTTGCCATACTATCTTTGGTATTTAATTGGGTTAATGTTTAAGTTTTAAAATTAAATTTTATAAAACTATCAAACAAACCTATGGTTTAAAATTTTATTTGTCATCACTGGAAAGCTGAACTCTTAATAAATTTAAAACAGCAACGCCAGTTAATTGAATATTCAGCAATCTATCTTGGGTCAATTGGAGTTTTTTTGTAACCGTTCCATTCTCTCCTGCACAAGCAATCCAGACTGTACCGACAGGTTTTTCTTCTGATCCACCATCAGGTCCTGCGACTCCACTTGAAGCTAGTCCAAAATCTGAATGGAAAATTTTACGAACCCCTTCAGACATTTCATGAACCGTTTCTTCACTGACAGCTCCATATTTTTCCAATGTTTCGGCCTTTACTCCCAATATTTCCTGCTTGAATTGATTGTGATATGGGACGATAGAACCTTGGAAATAATTGCTGCTTCCAGGGACTGAGGTAATCAAATGGGAAATATATCCTCCGGAACAGCTCTCTGCCAAAGCTAGGGTTTTCCCGCTTTTCTTCAAAAGCTTTCCAATGGCTGTTTCGAGGGTTTCTTCATTGTATCCGAAAACATATTTACCAATTCTTGGGAAAATTAAGCTGATCTGTTGCTCTACCTGTTCCTGAAGTTCAATGAGATTAGTTCCAAAAGCTGTTAGCCTTAATTTCACCTGTCCTAGAGAGGGCAAATATGCCAAACGAATATGATCTGGCAATGCATTTTCCCAGTCTGCAATTAAGTCTGCTAACCAGCTCTCACCAATTCCTACAGTTTTGACCACTTTGTGATAAATCACAGGAAGCTCAAAAATCTCAGGAAGTTTCGGTAGAACAAAATCATTCATCAATCGCTTCATCTCATGAGGAACCCCTGGCATAGACATCCAATAGGTTCCATTTCTTTCAAACCACATTCCTGGGGCTGTTCCAGCTGGATTTGGTACATATTCACAACAAGCAGGAAGGTGACCTTGAAGCGTATTCAAAGGGGTCATTTCTCTTCCTCTTTTTTTGAAAAACTCGGTAATTGCGGAGACCGCTTCCGGAACTTCCACGATGGGACAGCCAAAATATTCAGCCATTAGGGGTTTGGTCAAATCATCTTGAGTTGGACCCAAACCTCCTGTGATTAGAATCAAATCGACTCTCTTTTCAGCTTGCGAAAAAGCATCTAGGATATCATTCCTATTGTCTCCGACTGTTGTTTTATGTGCGACTTTTACGCCTTTCAAATCCAATTGTTGGGAGATCCAGTGGCTATTGGTATCCATGATTTGTCCATATAGGAGCTCGTCTCCAATGGCTATGATTTCTGCTTTGATCAGTTTCATATGATTATCTGACTTTTGCTTTTTTTAAGTATTTGGTAAATAATGAAGGGAAGAATCTTTTGATATAAACACCAAAGATCTCCTTACCTCCAATCAATACTTCCTCTTTTTGTTTGCGAATTGCTGAAAAAATTTGCTCCGCGCATTCTTTCGCTTCCATCCCATTCGCTTGTGCATCATCCATTTGGTTCAGAGCAGTGCCATCTCCGGTCAAGGCATTGACTGAAACCTGTGTCTTGATAAAGCCTGGGCAAATCATCGTTACCAATATCCCATCTTCATAGCATTCAGCTCTTAATGATTCAAAAAAGCCATGAAGGGCATGTTTGGAAGCGGCATAGGAAGATCGGTAAGGGGTTCCAAATTTTCCTACTAGACTAGTTACAACTCCAAAATGACCCTTTTTATTTTCTATGAAATAAGGGAGAATGGCCTTAGTCAAAGCTACAGTGCCAAAGAAATTGACTTCCATAAGTTTTCTGTCAACTTCCAATTGAGTTTCTGTCACCAAGGATCGTTGGCTTATTCCTCCGTTTTGAAATAGAATATCGACTTTTCCGAAAAGCTGAACAGCCTCGTGGACTAATTCAGTTGCTTTATCAGTTTGAGAAAGATCTAAAGGTAAAATCTTAGCGTTTTGGGGATTTGAGCAAGCTTCTTTAACTCTAGTCAACTCTTTTTCATTTCTAGCCGAAAGAATGACTTTATATCCTTTGGAATTAAAAAGATAAACACATGCTTCACCGATTCCAGAAGATGCCCCAGTAATCCAGATTACCTCTTTGGAAGTGTTCATTTTTTCACTTTTTCGTAGTCTACAAAGGAAAATGAATACTCATGCCTTTCGTCTGCTGGGTGAAACTCTCTAAAGGTTTCCTTCCAATTTTCTTTGCTGAATTCAGGGAAATAGGTGTCGCCTTCTGGCTCTGCATCAACTTCAGTCAGGTTCATTTTATCAGCTATCTGAAGAGATTGTTTGTAGATTTCTCCCCCTCCGATGACGTATAATTTGCCAGCATCTGCTTTTTGAGCATAAGTAACTGCATCCTCTATGGAGGAGAAAGTGTGGTGACCTTCAGGCACCGAATAGCTTGAATCTCGAGTGATGACTAGGTGAGTTCGGTTGGGTAGAGGTTTACCTAGTGATTCAAAGGTCTTTCTTCCCATCAGAATATAGTTTCCCGAAGTGATAGCCTTGAATCTCTTGAAATCCTCAGGGAGCTTCCACACAAGGTCATTGCCTTTTCCAATAACTCTATTCTTAGCGACTGCAGCGATTAATATTATTTCCATCATTGTATAGCTGAGCCTGAATTTACTGGGGTATGATGGTTAAAAAAAGCTTTTGTTTGATAAGTTGGATATAAAAAAAGGAGGTGTTTGAACCTCCTTTTTTCGTTTTTATTGCTGTTTCATGGCTTGCATGACGTTGGGATAATCCGCCGAAGTAAATGATTTGGGACTATCAGGTTCTATTTCAATGACTTTCATGTCTACCTTGGATCCATCAGTGGATGTATAGGTCATTTCCATAAAATTCCCATTAGGAATGTCTTTGAAATGCTTTTGATATTTTTCCTGTGCTCCTTGCTTCATGAATGGGCTATTCATACCCCAAAATGAATTTACTCCATCTATAGGTTCAGTAGTAGTCCAATAATAGCCTTCTCCATCTTCACTTTTTACATGATACTCTTCGCAGGTATAACCAAGGATGTCTTTTGTGTTTCCGGTTTTTTCTAAAACCACATCTTTTTCTTCAATGTTTTGATCAATCTCCTCATCGGTCATATCTGTCATACCATCTAGGTCAAGTTTGTATGCAAATGAGCTTTTCTCACCATCATTATCCATAAATAATACACTGGCTTGATTTGGTGTATCAAAAACCATGGTGGTAACTACTTGCGGATTTTTAGGATCCTGAATTTCCATACCTGTGAAATCAGTACTTGAACCCATCAATGATTTGATGAAAACTGGATCGTCTTTCTTTCCATTTTTTTCAGTGGCATCTAATTGAAGAACCATAAACCCAAGGAAATTATACTCATCTGCAATTGCGACATCTTCACCCATTCCAGATAGAATGGACTCCATATCAATATTTATAGGGTTTCCGTCATCATCTGTTCCATAGATACTACCCAACTGTTTTTCAAGTTGCTTTTGGACCATCTTCTCAGCTTCTTTTTCTGCGCGTTTTTCTATCGCATTTTGCGCCCCTCTCTCAGCTGCTTTTTGGATTTTTTTGATGAATTGTGCTTCTGCCTCAAAGGTTAAAGAAAAAAGTAGAAGCAATATCAAAGTGTTTATCTTTTTCATAGAGTGTAAAAGTTTGTAAGTCAGGAGACAAGTTCTAAAAAAATAGAGAACAGTCAAAAATATAAAGTGCAAAAATATGTATTTTAAAAGATTAGCTGAACTTATAGCCACGTAGAAAATCTTCAGTTTTCATCCTTTTCTTACCTTCCAATTGAAGTTCCAAAATTTCCAACTGTCCGGCTGAGGTTCCCATTCTCAAATAGGTTTTTTCGTCGGTATAGATCTTTCCTGGGATACTTGAAAGGTCAGTCTTAAATACTTTGGATTGGTAGATTTTACAGACTTTTCCTTCCAATTCAGTCCAAGCTGCAGGATAGGGAGAAAGTCCTCTTACCAAATTATGTATTGATTCAGCAGAGTTTTCCCAATCTATTTTACATGTCTCTTTGAATATCTTCGGAGCGTGATGAAGCGCCTTGCTTTCGTCTTGAGGAAGTGGATTGACTTCTCCTTTGGCAATGTCTTCAACTGTTTTGACAACCAATTCCGAGCCGATATTCATCAATTTTTCATATACCTCACCCAAACTTTCTTCCGGAAGGATCGGAGTTTTTTCCTGATGAATAATTGATCCAGTATCAATTTCATGCTTTAAGAAAAAGGTAGTAACTCCCGTTTCTTTTTCACCATTAATAATCGCCCAATTGATAGGAGCTGCACCTCTATAATTTGGTAGCAATGATGCGTGAAGGTTGAAAGTGCCCAGAGGAGGCATGCTCCAAACCACTTCTGGTAGCATCCTAAAAGCAACTACAATCTGAAGGTCTGCCTGGTAAGACTTCAGTTCTTCCAGAAATTCTGGGGACTTTAAATTGGTAGGTTGTAAGACGGGAATCTCATGCTTCAAAGCGGCTTCTTTGACTGGAGAAGGAATAAGTTTTTGACCTCTTCCTTTTGGTTTGTCAGGAGCAGTGATCACTGCTACGACATTCCAGCCGTTTTCTACTAATTTATCCAAGGAAGGAACCGCAAACTCAGGAGTTCCCATGTATATGATTTTCAAATCTTTATTTGACATAATGGTGTAATTCTAAGGGGGTAAAACTTTTGTAATCAGAAGATTAAGGATAAATCAAGTAGTTTTTCCTCATGACTTTGTAAGCCTCAATTCCGGATTTCCAAGATTGCTCTATTTCCTGACCTGATTTACCGGCAAGCATGGCTTTTTTGATTTCATCAGTTCCCAAAAGCGTATTGAAATAGTTGTTGAAGAACTTCTCTTTCATCCCAGACTTTTGATAAGCTTCCATCAGATACTCCAAGGTGAAGTGATGGTCCATCGATTCACCTCTCAAATCTCTACCGTAACAAAGTTTATCTTGATGAGGAGGGGTTTTGGACATCCCATCAATACTAACAGGAGTGAATGTGAAATCGCCGAATTTGGGGTCTGGGTATCCGTATACCTCGAAAGGAAAATAGGTTCCCCTTCCCAAAGAAATGACGGTTCCTTCAAATAGGCAGGTACTTGGATATAATCTGATAGAAAGATCGTTTGGAAGGTTTGGAGAAGGTTTTACGGGAATTGCATAGGAAGTGGTATGAGTCCAGTTTTCCATCGGAATGATATCCAATTCACAGGTTTTTGCTCCTTTAAGCCACTTTTCTCCATTGATCATTTGTGCCAACTCTCCAACAGTCAAGGCATGCACAATCGGGATTGGATGCATTCCAACGAAACTCTCGAAACCTGCCTTTAAAATCGGTCCAGCGATGTAATCTCCATTTGGATTAGGCCGATCAAAAATGATCACTTTTTTACCATTTTCGGCAGCAGCCTCCATGATATAATGCATTGTGGAGATGTAGGTATAAAACCTGACTCCGACATCCTGCAAGTCAAAAAGTATGACATCTAAATCCTGAACCTGAGCTGCCGTGGGCTTTCTGTTTTTACCATAAAGTGAAACGATCGGCAATCCAGTTTTTTGATCTACGCTATTATCTACTTTTTCTCCGGCATCTGCAGTGCCACGGAACCCATGCTCGGGAACGAATACTTTTTTGAGATCAACTCCCTGCTCCAACAAAAAGTCCACAATGTGTTTATTTTCCTTTTGGGGCATAATGGAAGTTTGATTGGCTACGATTCCGACTCTTTTCCCTTGAAGCATAGGGAGATAGAGCTCAGGTCTCTCATCACCCATAATGATTTGGCCTTGTGTTTGAGAATTAAACAATCCAAAGAGACCTAAAAAGGCGCTCAAAAAAATGACTAAGAATAAGTTTTTCATGTGCTTCATGCTATTTTGCGCAGTAATTGGACAAATTAAATCACTCCATTGAACCTTTCCTATTTCATAGCCAAAAGAATCAGTTTTAGAAAAACAGGTGGATTTTCATCAACGATCCACTTGATTGCTGTTGGCAGTTTGGCTTTAGGCCTGGCAGTGTCAATACTTTCTTTTATGGTGTTGGGAGGGTTTCAAAAGACTGTTGCAAACAAAGTATATGGCTTTACCGGTCAATATCAGGTGCAGCGTTTTACCATGAGCAATGCTTTTGAGGAGAGCCCTTTTTCCCTTCAGAGCGACTTTGCACAAAATTATAGCCAAATTCCCGTGATCGATCGGGTTCAATCTTTTGCCCATAAGGCCGCTCTGATCAAAGGAGACCAGGAAGTGGAAGGAGTGTTGATGAAAGGAGTGGGGCAAGACTTTGATACTCTGACTTTTAAAAATTACCTCAAGGAAGGAAGGTTGATCCGGATTCCAGAGGAAGGAACATCCAATGAATTAATGGTTAGTTCGGTGATTGCAAATCGACTTCAACTGAAAGTCGGTGATCGGATTATTCTCTATTTCGTACAGGATCCACCCCGATACAGAAGAGTAGAACTTGTAGGGATTTATGAGACCTATCTCGAAAATTTTGATGAAAAAATCATCATCGGGGAACTACAGACTATCCGCAACCTGAATGGTTGGGCAAAAGATGAAATCGGTGGCTTAGAGATTTTTGTAAATAAAAAGCCAACCAGAAAGGTTTTTGAGACCATTGAAGAAAATTTGGACCTGGACCTTAAGCTGATCGATTCGCAAGATAAATTTCTGGAGATCTTCGATTGGCTCAAACTTTTGGATACCAATGTCTATGTATTTATAGGATTGATCGGTTTTGTTGCCATTTTCAATATGGCGGCAATCCTATTTATCCTCATCATGGAGCGAACCCAAATGATAGGCCTTTTGAAGGCTCTAGGCGCAAGAAATCAGCAGATTCGTAAGATTTTCTTCTGGAATGGAATGCGAATCCTTGGAAGAGGTTTGTTAATCGGAAATGCGATAGGGCTTGGTTTTGGGATTTTTCAAGACTTATTCCATTTGATTCCTTTGGATCCAGAAAGCTACTATATGAGCTATGTTCCCATAGATTGGAATTGGCCAATTTTTATTGCAATTAATATAGGAATTGCAGCATTGACAGCGGCAGTGCTATGGATCCCTGTCTTGGTTATTTCAAGGGTGAATCCAATTCAATCGATTCGGTTTGATTGATTCGGTAAGGGGAGAAGATACTTTTGACTTTCATCCAAATCACTCCAAAAACAGCCTCCTTAAAGATTCCTTTGCTCATTTTTGAAGTTCCCTTGGTTCGATCGGTAAAAATAATCGGAACTTCTTTGATCTGGAATCCCAATTTCCAGGCGGTGAATTTCATCTCAATTTGGAAAGCATAACCAATAAATCGGATTTCATCCAAATTGATGCCTTGAAGGACTGATTTGTGATAGCATTTGAAACCTGCTGTCGCATCTTTGATAGGAAGTCCAGTTATGAATTTCACATAAACAGAGGCAAAATAAGACATCAAAACACGTCCCATTGGCCAGTTTACAACATTGACACCCGTGATATAGCGCGAACCTATACTCATGTCAAAGCCTTCCTCAGCGCAAGCTTTATATAGACTGATCAAGTCATTGGGATTATGGGAAAAGTCGGCATCCATTTCAAAAATGTAATCATAGCCTTTTCTTAAAGCCCATTTGAAACCGTTGATATAGGCTGTTCCTAATCCTAATTTGCCCTTTCTTTGAACTAAATGAAGTCTTTCAGGAAACTTGTCCTGGAGATCGATGACAACTTTGGCTGTACCATCAGGAGATCCGTCATCTATGATCAAAAGTTCAAAATTACCCTCCAGATCCATCACAGTTTGGATCATGTCTGAGATGTTTTCGATCTCATTGTAGGTGGGGATGATAACGAGTTTTCTGTGGTCCATATTTTGGGTGAAAGCCCAAAAGTAAGGTTTCCTGATGGTATTTGAAGAATGGCTTTGCAATTTTTAGCGAAAGAGTACTTTTGGGAAAAATTTGATATGAACCCTAGAGTAGCCATCGTTTCGTATTTTTCTGTTGGAGCCTATGATGCCAACTCGATCAATGAAGATGAAATCTTATCCAATATCCTTACTGAATTAGGCATAGAAAACCAGGTTGTAGCGTGGTCGGACCCAAAGGTCGATTGGGAGGGGTTTTCTTGCTTATTGATTAAGTCAGTTTGGGATTACTTTGATTATTATCCTCAATTTTTGGAGTGGATCGAAAAAATGAAAGAATTGGGGATTCCTGCATTAAATGATCTGGATACAATTCGTTGGAATAGCACCAAAGCTTATTTGTTGGAGGTTCAGGAGCGAGGGATTCCCACAATTGCTGGAAAAATAATCACCAAAAAAGGTGATCTTAATAAAGCTGCGATCAGCCTAGAATCTGATACGGTTGTTGTCAAGCCTTTAGTGAGTGGGGGAGCGAAGAATACCTTTAAAATCCACATTTCTGAACTGTCCCAATATGAGGAAAAAATCTCTAAATTATTGGAAGATGAGGCATTTTTGGTCCAGCCTTTTGTCTCTGAGGTCGCAGAAGTAGGAGAGTACTCTCTTCTATTCTTTAATGGAGTTTTTTCGCATGCAGTTTTGAAAACTCCAGCCCAAGAGGATTTTAGAGTTCAGCATTATTTTGGAGGAACCATACAAGAAGTTAAGCCTTCTGATTCTATGCTTGAATCTGCGAAAAGGATCATGAGAGAATTTGCTGGAAATACGCTTTACGCCAGAGTAGACGGTGTTGTAATTAATGGGATTTTCCATTTGATGGAATTGGAACTGATCGAGCCATATTTGTTTCTTGGTCTTAGCCAAAATGCTATCCCCAATTACAAGCAGGCTCTCAAAGTAAGGTTGCTTTAAGAACAGATGTCCAAATTGCTCTGAGCGTAGTCAGACCCCATATTTGCAGCTCTTTGAATGTAATTACAGCCATCCGTATCACCCAATTTTGCCATGCAGATGCCTTTTTTGGCTAAGGCTTCCATGTGAGTTGGGTTTTTCTTTAACACGTTGTCAAAATCTTCAAGGGCCCATTCCAGATATCCCAAATGCATGTAGGCAAAACCTCGATTGTAAACTGCTACCATATTGTCTGGTTGTTTGCTTACGTACATATTGAAGGAACCAGCACAACCATAAGCATCACCAATATATGCCCGGGCCATTCCTTGATAAAAGTATATTTCAGGGTCATCATCATTGATTTCTTTCGCTCTCTCGAAGAAATTGTTCGCTAGTTTATAATCCTGGTTCTGAAGGAGAGCTCTTCCTGTTAGAAAAAGAATTTCATAATCTTCAGGATCTGTTTTAGCTGCCCTTAATAAAATTAATTCGGCTTTTTCAAATTCCTTTTCATTAAAATAGATTTTGCCTATTCCCGCCATTGCTTGAGCATAATTGCCATCTATTGAAAGGATTTTTTCGTAGTCTTCGATTGCTTCATCCATTTTTCCCAATTCTTCATAAGAACGAGCTCTAAGATGGAGAGCCTTCACATCTGTGACATGCAAAAACAAATATTTATTGAGCTCTGAAATAGCTGCTTCATATTGTTTTTGATAAAATAGGTCTTCGGCTTGAAAAAGATCAGAGGCACAAGAGGTTATCCAAAAAAATAGGAGGATAAAAGTCGGTTTACTTATTTTTCGTAGCATACCTAAATAAACAAAAAAATAAGGGGTAAAGGAAATGTTTTCCTTCAAAAACTTCCTAAACCCCTGATTTAACAAACTTTAAGAGTTAAAGAACTCCCTTGGTGCTTGGTAGCTGATTGATATTTCGTGGATCTCTTTGGACTGCCATCTTGATTGCACGCGCCAAAGCCTTGAAAATAGCCTCTATTTTATGATGCTCGTTATCCCCTTCAGCTTTGATATTTAAATTGCATTTAGCAGTATCAGAGAATGATTTGAAGAAATGATAAAACATTTCAGTAGGCATGTCACCAACTTTTTCACGCTTAAAATCTGCTTCCCACATCAACCAAGGTCTTCCACCAAAGTCAATGGCAACCTGAGCCAAGACATCGTCCATTGGAAGTAAGAATCCATAGCGATAGATTCCTTTTTTATCTCCCAAAGCTTTCAAATAGGCTTCACCCAATGCCAAAGCAGTATCCTCTATGGTATGATGCTCATCGATATGCAGATCACCGTTGACAGTGATTTCCAGATCTGTTGATCCATGTTTGCCCAATTGCTCCAGCATATGATCAAAGAAGTGCAATCCTGTTTTGATTTTGCACTGCCCTGATCCGTCCAGATTCAATTTGATATGGATGTCAGTTTCAGAAGTAGTTCTTTTCACCTCTGCTTTTCGAGGAGGCATTTTTAGAAATGTGTAGATCTCGTCCCAATCCTTGGTAGAAAGGCTGGCGGTTTCCTGAAAATCACCAATAAAAATCGCTTTAGAACCGAGATTGTCTGCCAATTGAATGTCAGTCACTCTATCGCCGATTACAAATGAATTGGCCAAATCATATTCTTCTGAAAAATATTGAGTCAAAAGACCTGTTCGAGGTTTTCTGGTTTCAGCATTTTCATGCTCGAAAGTCTTATCAATGTGGATTTCAGTGAAGAAAATGTTTTCCTGCTCTAGGGTTTTCAACATTTTGAACTGTGCAGGCCAAAAGTCTTTTTCAGGAAATGAATCTGTTCCCAATCCATCTTGATTGGTTACCATCACCAACTCATATTCTAACTCTTCTGCAATCTTTCTTAGGTTTGAAATTGCTTTAGGGATAAATTCTAGTTTTTCTAGGCTATCTACCTGATAATCAGTAGGTGGTTCTTTGATGATCGTTCCGTCACGATCTATAAATAATACTTTCTTTTTCATGATTGAATAGGTTTGACTACAGCTTGTAAAGCTTTTAAAAAGGCTGTGTTTTCCTCTCTGGTCCCAACAGTGATTCTCAGGCAATCTTCACAGAGAAGAACTTTTGCTCTGTTTCGGACGATGATTTTTTGATCAATCAAATCATTGTAGATCTGAGTAGCTTGAGGAACCTGAACCAAAAGGAAATTGGCTTGAGAAGGATGAATTTTCTTGACAAAATCCAGCTTTTCCAATTCTGATTTGAGGAATTCTCTTTCCTTTAGAATCTCTAGAATCATTTTTTCAACCTTTTCCTGGTTTCCCAAAGCAGCAAGAACTGTTTCTTGGGTCAGCCCGGAAATATTGTAGGGAGGCTTGATTTTGTTTAAAATCTTGATCAACTCTTCGGAGGCAAAAGCCATCCCCAAACGCAAAGACGCCAAGCCCCAAGCTTTGGAAAAGGTCTGCATCACCAAGAGGTTTGGATATTCGTCCAAATGTGTGGTAAAGCTAGGCTCGTCATTGAAATCTATGTATGCCTCATCTACCACCACCAAGCCTTTAAAATGCTTTAAAAGTAAAAGCACATCAGCTCTGTTTACTTTGTTTCCACTTGGATTATTTGGAGTACAAACAAAGATGATTTTGGTATTTGAATCGATTTGATCAAAGATTTTCTCCGGCTGTAGTTGAAAGTCCGAAGTCAAAGAGACTTTTCTAGTCTCCACGTCATTGATGGATGCGCTCACCTCATACATCCCGTAAGTAGGAGGTAGCAGAATCACATTATCTATTCCGGGCCTGCAAAATGCACGATACAAAAGATCGATTGCCTCATCAGATCCATTACCCAAAAAGATTTGGCTGGGTCTTACTTTTTTGATCAAAGCAATCTTTTCTTTCAAAGCACTTTGATAGGGATCTGGGTAACGATTGAAATCTGCATCGGTAACTGATCCATAAGGGTTTTCATTGGCATCCAAGAATACTCCTTCTTTGCCGGTATACTCATCTCTCGCCGAAGTGTAAGGTTGGAGCTGAGCGATATGAGGTCTTAATAATGAATTTAGATCAAAGCTCATATTTTGTTCTTTTTCAGATAATTAAGACGGACAGTTACTGCGTTTTTGTGAGCTTCCAGAAGTTCATTTTCTGCCATAATCTCAACGACAGGTCCCAAGGTTTTTAAACCTTCAGGGGAGATTTTTTGGTAGGTGATTTTCTTGACAAAGGAGTCTAGAGACACCCCAGAGTAATTTCTAGCATAACCATAGGTAGGCAAGGTGTGGTTGGTTCCAGAAGCGTAATCCCCTGCAGATTCTGGAGTGAAATTACCGATGAATACAGAACCAGCATTTACGATTTGATCAACCACATCCTCCTCATTTGCTACACTAATAATCAGGTGCTCAGGTGCGTAGAAGTTGATTAGATCAATTGCCAATTGGGGATCCTCCATCACAACCGCTACTGAGTTTTTCAGGGCTTTATGGGCAATGTCTTTTCGAGGAAGCTCTTCCAATTGCTTCTCTACTTCCTTTTTAACCTTCCTTGCCACTTTTTCTGTAGGACTAACCAAAACCACTTGGGAATCAACTCCGTGTTCCGCTTGAGAAAGTAAATCAGCTGCCACGAAAGACGGATTGGCGGTTTCATCAGCATACACCAAAACCTCTGAAGGTCCTGCTGGCATATCGATGGCAACACCATATTTGGTTGCCATTTGCTTGGCTGCGGTAACAAATTGGTTTCCCGGGCCAAAGATTTTATCCACAGCAGGAACTGATTCGGTTCCAAATGTCAATGCAGCAACAGCCTGAGCACCGCCTGATTTGATGATTTTAGTAATGCCAATCAATTCGGCAGTGTACAGAATAGCTGGGTGGATTTTTCCTTCACGATTTGGAGGCGTACAGAGAACGATCTCTTTGCATCCTGCCAGTTTTGCAGGAACTCCCAGCATCAAAACTGTACTGAAAAGGGGAGCGGTTCCTCCAGGAATATATAGCCCTATCTTTTGAATAGGCATGCTTTTCCTACGGCAAACTACTCCTGGCATGACCTCTTCGATCAGTTCGGGAGTGGCTTGGGCAGCATGGAATTTTTCTATGTTGTTTTTAGCAGTTTGGATAGCTTCTCTCAATTCAGGAGACAAAGCAGCCGCCGCAGCCTGAATTTCAACTTCTTCTACCAAAAGAGAATCCAAATCTACATGATCGTATTCATGAGCAAATTTAAAAAGTGCCTTATCGCCGTTCTTTTTGACTTTTCGAAGGATGGGCTTGACAATTTTATTGATTGCCTTGGTTTTGAAAACTGGTCTAGCCAGTTCTTTTTTCCAGGATGATTCCCCTGGGTTGACAAGCATTTTCATGATTCTTTGCTTTTAGGGTCTATCAAATCACCATTTTTTCAATAGGGATCACTAAAATTCCTTCCGCTCCAGCCGCTCTCAATTCTTCAATATTTTCCCAGAATTGATCTTCGCTCAGTACTGAATGTACCGAAGACCAGCCTTCCTGCGCCAATGGGAGGATAGTAGGGCTTCTCATTCCAGGGATCAAGCTAATGATTTTCTCAATGGATTCATTGGGAGCATTCAAAAGGACGTATTTATTGCTTTTTCCTTTTTGAACAGCATTCATTCTGAATAAAAGCTTTTCTACAATCTCCTTTTTCCAGTCTTCTAATTCTTGATTGGAGATCAAAACAGCCTCAGATTTGAAAATCTCTTCGACTTCTTTCAATCCGTTCATCATCAAGGTGGAACCTGAACTGACGATATCACAAATTCCCTCTGCGAGACCAATGCTTGGAGCAATCTCCACAGAACCTGAAATCTCATGGATTTCGGCATTGATGTTTTGGGATTTGAGATAGTCACCAAGGATTTTTGGATAGGAGGTAGCTATGTTTTTACCTTCAAAATACTCGATTCCTGGATAATTTTGACCTTTTGGGATAGCCAAAGAAAGGCGACATTTGGAGAATCCAAGCTTTTTCAATACTTGAACATCCTTGTCTTTTTCGACCAGTTCATTTTCCCCAACAATTCCCAAATCAGCTACTCCATCGGCTACATAGCCAGGAATATCATCATCTCTGAGAAATAAAAACTCAATGGGGAAGTTAGTGGAAGTGGATTTGAGTTTCCCTGTTCCATTGTAAAATTTGATGCCACATTCCTTGATTAGGCTAAGTGAGTCATCGGATAGTCTACCGCTTTTTTGGACGGCAATACGGATTATTTTTTCCATGATAGCAAGTTACGCTAAGAAGTAATAAAGGCTGAATGAAATTTTGGTGAAAGGCCGAATCCCTGTCATCGGCGTCACCGGATGGGTGTGTAAAAATATTCCTCTCAAGAGGAATGATGGAAATGATGCAACAAATGCCTTTGATGGCCTGTTGTAGAAAAAATACTATGTAGTGCGTTGTTTTTCATTTCTTGCGACAAAGTTAACAAGTGAAATAAAACATCCAAGCTTAACTTTCTTTTTACGATAATTTATTTGGTTTTGATTGAATTGAGGCACTCCATTCAATTTTACTATATTTAATAGAATGTCTTTTTTTGAAAATAATGGAATCTCAAAACCCAAGCAAAGAGCAACTCAGAAAATGGAATCAGGATCCGGATAATTGGATCTGGGGGATTTTTTACTTCAATCATGAGGATAAAAGGCTGATGCCACCCAAAAGAAACAGGATGATGGGCTGGACAATTAATTTTGCCAATCCTTTTTCAATTGGTCTTTTTGTTTTGATTTTGGGTGGTATTATCGGAATTAGTTTTCTTCTGAAAAACTCGAAATAAGTCAACCTTTAACATAAAAAAGGCTGTCAGAATAAAACTGACAGCCTTTTTTATGTTTCTTCAGAGAATTAACCACCAGATTTTTTTGCCTGATATCCGGCACTTTGGAGAACCTGAACGACCTTGTCTCGGTGATCACCTTGAATCAGGATTTCTCCATCTTTAGCCGAACCGCCCACACCGCATTTAGTCTTGAGCATTTTACCCAGTTCTTTTAAATCATCTTCAGTTCCGATAAAACCATCCACCAAAGTCACTTGCTTTCCACCTCGGGCTTTTTTGTCCAGCATCACTTTAAGCTTTTGCTGAGAAGGAGGGAGAGTCTCTTGGTCTTCATCTGAGTCATAGCTATAATCAAATTCATCACTGGTGGAATAAACCACCCCATCTCTTTTCTTCCAATCGTTATTTTTTCTTCCCATGGTTTTTAAATAAAAAAGCCTGCGTTCGGCAGGCAATTTAAGGAGATTTACTTGGCTCGGAAAGTCCAGACCATCCTTTTGGCATGGTTGACGACATCTTCGGCGATACTTCCTGTGATCAAATGCAAGAAGCCAGTATGTCCGTGTGTTGCCATCGCGATCATTTCCGCGTCTATATCTTCTGCAAATTCAATGATTCCAGATTCCTCTGAAGTAGAATTATAGATTTCTGCCTTAACATTTTCAAAGGCATATTTTTTCACGAAGTGTTTGATTCTAGAAATAGAATCTCTTGTAGTTTCAAAGCTTCCAGGAGTGTTAACATTCACCAAGTATAGCTCAGCGTTAAACAACTTCTGAAGGCTTTTGATGTTTTTGACTGTTTCATCAGAGTCATCTCTGAAATCACTTGCAAAAACGATCTTATCTACTTCCTCCGGCTTAACAGGAGATTTGATAGTCAATACAGGGCATTTTGAGTTTCTAACCACTTTTTCAGTATTCGACCCGATCAATACTTCCTCGATTCCAGAAGCTCCTTTGGAACCCATGACAACGATGTCAGGATCCTCTTCAGAAATGAAGGTACTGATACCTTGATAAGCATTACCAAAGACCACTTTAGTACTCAAGGTAAAATTCTTGTCAGCATATTTTTCCTCAAGCTCCGCCATTTGCTTTTTCTTGACCTTGGTCAGCTCGATAAAGTAAATCTGATTTTCGTAGTCAGGATACTCGACTCCGCCTCCCATGGTACCCATAGTATCCAAAGGTGGGATTTCCAATACATGGAGAACTTCAATTTGAACGTTGTCAACAGTTTCCGCTAGTGCAGTTGTAAAATCAAGCGCATATTGTGCCTGTTCTGAGAAATCGAAAGGGACTAATACTTTTGTCATGGTAAAAATGTTTTTGCTTATGGCAAATTAGCATAAAATACAGACCAAAAAAGGACTTTTATCACCTTTTGCTCAAAGAAGCAATCCAACTCCAAAAAGGATCACCCAAAGCAAAGTACTCATGGCCATTTTTTTAAGGAAAGGGTCAGTTTCTTGAGAACTTTTTGCTCCTTGTACCCCTTTGCCAACCTGAATCATCAAGATGGCAGGAATCAAAGCCATTAAAGTAAAATAATTTCCGGTATAGATCGCGAAACCAAGAAGTATAGCATTTCCTCCAAGTATTAGGGTCCAGTTGTATTGCACAGCTTTTGCTCTTCCAATTCGAACTGGAATAGATCTTTTACCTGCTTTTACATCCGATTCAATATCTCGGATATTATTGATATTCAGAACTGCGGCACTGAAAAGGCCCAAAGAAACCGCAATTCCTAAAGCTAAAGGTTCAAAGCTTAGTGTATGCAAGAAATAGGTGCCCAAAACACCAAGTAGTCCAAAGAATATAAACACTGAAATATCACCTAAACCAGCATAACCATAGGGGTTTTTACCGGAGGTATAAGAAATAGATGCCCAAATCGCAGCAAGTCCCAATATCAAGAAAACGCCAAATAGAACCCAATCCTGAACGGCTACAAAAAGCAAAAGTAAACCGGAAACTAAAGAGAGGGCACCAAAAAGATACATGCCATTTTTCATTTCTTTTAAGGAAATCAAACCAGACTGAACGGCTCTGACAGGACCTTGTCTTTCAGCTGAATCAGCTCCATGGACTGTGTCTCCATAATCATTGGAAAGATTGGAAAGAATCTGAAGAAAAATGGTAGTCAGCGATGCCAAAAGCAATATTTCCCATCTGAATTCACCCATCCAGGCAGCTAGGAAAGATCCTGCAAAAATGCTCGCTAAAGCTAGAGGCAAAGTACGAAGCCTGACTGCGTGCAGCCAGGCTTCTTTTTTTGTTGCTATTTCTTGTTTCACTAAAAGAATAATTTATGCTCCTACAATCTCCAGGATTTCTTCATCCAATGGAGCTACTGCAGATGGGAAGAATTTCATCAATTCCCCATTTTCATTCACATAATATTTACAGAAATTCCAGGTAGGTTCCTGATTGTTCCAGCCGTTCAACTTTTCATCAGAAAGCCATCTGTACAAAGGATGTTTATCAAATCCTTTCACGGAGATTTTTTCAAACACAGGGAAAGTAACACCATAGTTTGCGGTACAGAATTCTTTGATTTCTTCATTGGAACCCGGTTCCTGCCCCCCAAAATTATTAGCAGGGAAGGCAAGGATTTCCATCTTGTCTCCATAATTCTCATACAATTCCTGTAAGGCTTTGTACTGTGGGGTATAACCACATTTGGAGGCAACATTTACTAAAAGGACTTTCTTTCCTTTGTATTGGCTGAAATCAATTTCTTTCCCATCCAAGTCCTTCATTTTGAAATCATAAAAGCTGCTTTCCATTTTGTTTGAGGTTAAAGAAAACATACCAGCTTCCAAATGTTCTGGTCTTTCCAAGGTTTTGCCACAGGCAAATGAAACTAAAAGAAGTGCTAAAAAGGCTAGATTTTTCATGCTTACATACGTTCAGGTACTGCGATACCTAGCAAACTCATTCCTTTCTTGATTGTTTTGGCAGTTAGGGCAGAAAGAGCAACTCGGAATGCGAGAATCGCAGGATCATTTTCATTGAAGATAGGCAAATCTGCATAAAAACGATTGTATTCCTTAGCCAAATCGAAGAGGTATTGAGCCAAAATGGACGGAGAGTAATCATCTCCGGCTTGCTTGATTTTCTTTTCTAAATCATTGAGTAGGAAAATCAAAGAAGACTCAGATTCTTCTATTTTTTCGATTCCCTTACCATCAAAGTTGGAGTAATCCACACCCAATTGATCGGCTTTTCTCAAAATGGATGCAATACGTGCATGTGAATACTGAATGAATGGTCCTGTGTTTCCTTGGAATTCGATGGATTCCTGTGGATTGAAAAGCATTCTCTTTTTAGGGTCCACTTTCAACAGGAAGTATTTCAGGGCGCCTAACCCCAATATTTCATACAATTCAGTGGCTTGCTCAGGAGTGAATCCTTCAATTTTTCCTAATTCTTTGGTGTGAGCAGCAGCTGTATCTACCATCTCTTGCATCAAATCATCGGCATCCACTACGGTGCCCTCACGAGATTTCATTTTACCAGTTGGCAAATCTACCATTCCGTAGGAAAGGTGATACAAACCCGGACCATAGGGACGACCCAGTTTTTGCATGATTTTGAACAAAACATCAAAGTGATAATCTTGCTCATTTCCAACTACATAAACTGACTTGTCGATTTTGAAATCATCATATTTCAAATCGGCAGTTCCCATGTCCTGAGTGATATAGACCGAGGTTCCATCTCCACGAAGAACCAGTTTTTCATCCAATCCATCTGGGGTAAGATCTACCCAAACAGAACCATTGTCTTTCTTAAAGAAGACCTCTTTCTTCAATCCTTCTTCTACAATGTCTTTTCCTAATAAATAGGTGTTGGATTCGTAATAGGTTTTGTCAAAGTCAACTCCCATACGCTTATAACTCGCATCGAAACCTTCATAAACCCATCCGTTCATTTGCTTCCAAAGAGAAACGGTAGCCTCATCGTTAGCTTCCCATTTTCTAAGCATTTCCTGTGCTTCCAATAGGATAGGGGCATTTTTCTTAGCTTCCTCCTCGCTTTGACCATCAGCCATCAATTCCTTGATCTGCTTTTTATATTCTTGGTCAAAAAGCACATAATACTTTCCAGCCAAATGATCTCCTTTCAAACCTGAAGATTCTGGAGTTTCTCCATTTGCAAAATGCTGGTATGCCACCATGGATTTACAAATGTGAATTCCACGGTCATTGACCAAGTTGGCTTTGGTAACTTCGTAGCCATTTGCTTTCAGGATTTCAGCAACCGAATAACCCAAAAAGTTATTTCTTAGATGACCTAGATGCAATGGCTTGTTGGTATTAGGGGAAGAATATTCCACCATTACTTTCTGGCCATTTGCTGGCAGCTGGCCAAAATTTGGGTTTGTATAAATCTTGGCAAAAACATCCAGCCAGGAATTCTCATTCAAAACCAGATTCAAAAAGCCTTTGACCACATTGAAATCTGCAACCTCTGCAACATTCTCCTTTAGATATTCACCAATTTGATTGGCTGTATTTTCTGGAGTAGTTCTCGATACTTTTAGAAAAGGAAAAACAACAAAGGTGTAAGTTCCTTCGAATTCTTTTCTGGTAGGAGAAAGACTGATTTGATCTAAGGAAAGATCTTGATTAAAGATATTTTGAAAGGCTAATTGGATGCCTTGGATGATGTTTTCTTGAATATTCATTATATATAAACCACAAAGGGCGCAAAGATACGCAAAGATTTATTTTTAGAGAGAATGGGGGCCTTTAGGATTAGTAATTACATGGAGGTTTCCTTCAAAATCAGAAGTTGTCTACAAGCGATTTGGTGGTGACTTCCAGTACTTCGAATGCATTTTCAGCCATGGTGTTTTCGGTGTCCAGAGTAGGGTTGACCTCTACGATCTCCCAGCAGCAAACTCTTTTGTCTTTGATCAATTCAGCATTTAAGTCAATTGCCTCCTGGACTGTCAAGCCATTAGGAACTGGAGTTCCTGTACCCACTGAGATCGAACTATCCATGCTATCTACATCGAATGAAATATAGATTTGATCGCAATCCTTTAAAATTTCCAAAGTTTGCCTAGCAATAGAAGCCATTCCATCTTTTCGAACCTGATTAGTTTTGAAATTGGTAATTCCATATTTCTGGATCAGGTAATCTTCAGGCTTTTCGGTATCTCTGACGGAGATAAAAACTATGTCTTTTGGATCAATTTTAGGATTATCTCCACCGATTTTTTTAATTCTTTCCCAATACAAAATCGTCTCCTCATCCGGTTGATTTTGTAGACAATCCAGGTTGTCCAACTGAGAAACCATGGCCAAAGGCATTCCATGCATGTTACCAGAAGGAGTTGTATACGGGGTATGCAAATCAGCATGGGCATCAATCCAAATTACTCCCAATCTTAATTGAGGGTCTGCGGCCTTGATTCCCATGATTGTGCCAGCCGCAGTAGAATGATCTCCGGCCAGGATGATGGGGAACTTCTTTTCCAATCGAAGAGATTCAACTGTACTGTACACATTCTTTAGTACCTGATAGACACCATCAATGTATTTTGCGTGTGTGAACTTATTGCCTTTCCATAGATAGTTATTGGCATCTTGGACACTTATTGGCTCGAATTGGGTGAAGAAATCTGACTTTTTATCCAATGAAGCTACCTTCATGGCATCTACTCCCATGCTGGCTCCTCTGGTTCCTGCAGCTAGTTCCGATCTTACTTCTACGAGTTTGATATTTCTCATTGGTATTCTAAAAATTGAATTGGGTTTAATGTGAACAAAACTAATTAAAAGAGACTGTGGAAAAAATTATTACTTAAACCCTATAAAAAAGATAGGGAATATAGGAAATGTAAAAAATTGACTTACCTTTGAAGCCGTTAATCAAAACCAAAAAGAAAATGAGCGCATTGAATTCCCTATCTCAAGCTTCGACATTTGGTGTTTGGACCGTACAGTCTGACCCAGAAGTTCAACAATCCATTCCTTCCAAAGAATTGATGAAATTCTATTTTCAGGAGTCCGGAGAGTACATGCAGGGAATATGTCGTTTCGAGCCTTCTTATGGTTTTTTGATGCCTTTGTTCAATTCTTTGGTTCGATTAGGAACTAAATCTTGGTTAGTGGTGAATTATTCCCAAGATGAAAAATCATTCTATTTTCTTTTTCCAAAAGATGAGGTGGATAATGTCGATAAACTATTGAATTCCATTCATGAATTGTTAGATAAAGAACTCCAGTTTAAGTCCTCCCTTAATCAATTGATTACTAATAAAAAGCGATTCTTAGCAGAGCAAGCATTATTGAGCGCATCTTTGGGCATCAAGGCCAGGAGTTAAGAAAATCAGGAATTGAATTAAAATGAAAGGACAAAGCCATCAGGTTTTGTCCTTTTTTCATTTGAAATCCGCCATTATTGTTCAATTTTTGCAAGTACTTTCAACTCATTCAAAAACAGCATCGGCCAATGAATCGATACATTGATCTAATTCAACAGACCTTTGATTTTCCAACCAAAGAGTTTCGTGTTGAAAACAACGAACTTTTATTCAATGGTGTCAACTTGATGGAAATCATCGAGACTTATGGAACACCTTTGAAATTGACCTATTTGCCCAAGATTTCTGAAAGTATCCAAAACGCAAAGACCTATTTTGGCAATGCAATGGAGGCGCATGATTACAAGGGGAAATACACCTATTGTTATTGTACAAAATCCTCCCATTTCAGCTTTGTTTTGAATGAGGCGCTAAAGAATGATATCCATATTGAGACCTCGTCCACCTTTGATATTCCATTGGTGAGAAGTCTGTATGCAGAAGGAAAGATTACCAAGGACACCTATATCATTTGCAACGGTTTCAAAAGAGATCTTTACAAACAATATATTTCCGAATTGTTGAATGACGGTTTTAGAAACTGCGTTCCAATTTTGGATAACCTAAGTGAGATTGATTATTATTTGGAGCATGTAAATGTTCCCTTCCAAGTTGGGATTAGAATCGCAGCTGACGAAGAACCTAAATTCGGTTTTTATACTTCCAGGTTAGGAGTGAGATATAATGATATCATCAAACTTTATGAGGAAAAAATCAAAAACAATCCGAATGTAAGTTTGAAGATGCTTCATTTCTTCATCAATTCTGGTATTCGTGACACAGCCTATTATTGGTCTGAATTGACCCGATTTATCCAGAAGTATGTGGATTTGAAAAAGATCGCTCCAAGCTTAGATACCATGGATATTGGCGGTGGTTGGCCGATTAAAACCAACGTGTTCTTTGATTACGATTACCAGTATATGGCTGATCAAATCGTGAAGAATATCAAATGGATGTGTGCTAAAAACAATACAACGGAGCCCAATATCTTCACCGAGTTTGGAAGCTATACAGTAGGAGAGAGTGGAGCTGTATTGTATTCTATTTTGGAGGAAAAACTGCAAAATGACAAAGAGCTTTGGTATATGATCGATGGATCTTTTATTACCCAATTGCCAGATAGCTGGGGGTTGAACCAAAAGTATATCATGCTTGCGGTTAACAATTGGGATGAAGAATACCACAATATCAACTTAGGTGGATTGACATGCGATAGTATGGATTACTATAATTCAGAAGCGCATCAATTCAATATTTATCTACCTAAAGTTGAAAAAGAGAAGAAAAAGCAGCAATACATCGGTTTCTTCCACACAGGAGCATATCAGGAATCTTTGGGAGGATATGGAGGAATTCAACACTGCTTGATTCCTGCACCAAAGCATGTGCTGATAGATAGAAATCCTGACGGAAGCATTAAGCATTGGCTTTTTGCAGAGGACCAAACTGAAGAGAGCATGTTGAAAACCTTGGGGTATAAAAAGTAAACCTTGATAAAACTGAAATAAAAAAGGAGTGGGATTCAATCTCACTCCTTTTCTTTTTAGGTCTAAATCGATCAATGGCAGCCCTCGGCATGATCAATCCATTTTCCATCAAGACTTAAATAGGCTCCCATACAATCAGCAGTCATACAAGAATGCACAGGAAGAACACCCAGTAAATCTCCGATTTGAACTGAATTCAAAAGTGATTTAGAAGCTTTGACAATTCCGTGTTCTTGAGAAATACTTTTCAAATAGGAACGATCTTCATGATCTGGGATCGTCCAACCGTATTCGTTCAGATAGACGATTTCTCCAAAGTTTTTATTTCCATTTTCATCCACCAAAACATCTTTTGCAAGGTGAACACCGCCACCATGGACGAGGATTTCACCTCTGTCTCTGTTGATATCTACTACAGGAACAGCTAATGCAACAGCGATTTCAGATTTCTCACATCCGCCCAAATTTGCTTGCATCAAATCAAAGAAGACGAAGTTTCCCGGCCCCATTTCATCAATATCTCCAAAATCCTCCATCACGGCACAGCCTGGAGTGTCACCGGTTCTAGTCACCAATTCGGGATATTCGGATTGATACTTGGCTTTCAACATTCCCAACGCGTCTCGAGTTTGCTCATAAAGGGCAGGAATATCTGGCATGTAATAGGAATGTCCAGCATGAAGGTAGAATCCTTTGAAATACAATTTATCGGACTTTTTAGCAGTCAAAAGTATCTCTTCAATCAATCCGAAATCAGATACATGAACTCCCGTTCGGCCATACCCTGCATCGATTTCAATAAAAAATCCCACTTTTTCAGTCAACCCGTCTACCAATTTTTGAGCAGTGACAGGATTGATCACCTGAACTGATAAAGACTGGGTTTTTGCCAATTCATTCAATTTCGGGATTTCAAGAGTATTGAATGGAAAAGCGATGTGGATGTTATCCCAACCTTGTCCACAGAGATATTCTGCCATTTTGATGGAAGAGGCCGTTACTTCTTTGATTCCATACTCTTTGGCCCAATCTCCGATGATATGTGACTGCGCAGTTTTCCAGTGAGGAACGAGTTTCATATCATGTCTAGCAGCCTTATCGCTCATTCTCTTGATATTGGCGCGACAGATTTTTTCATCGATTAGTAAAGTGGGAGAGGTGATTTGGGATAAATATGACATAGATTAAAAGTGATATAATATTTAGTGAATGTTTATTTTTTGAGGAAAAACCATAATTGAACAATTGGATGGAAGACCGATGACGGATGGCCGAAGCTTGCTTCATTCAAACTTCAAAGGGAGTCCTCAAATTCAATCCAATAATCTACCAAAGTAAGATTTTTGTTGATACTGTTATCCAAATATTCCTACCATGGACTATGGACTTTCAACTATGGACAAGTTTTCTTTAAATATGGTCTTTATGACTTTGCAGACTTATAAAGAAAACTTCCTTTAAATTTTTTGAAAAGTAACAAAGAATTATGAATCCCCTTCCATTTTGAGAGGAATCTAGTCGGATTGAGTGGATGAAATGTTGAATGAATGCTTTCTGAGGATGTATTTGCTTTCCTTTTCAATAGAATTGTTTGCCTGAACCCTTGCAAGCTCCAGAATTTCTTACTTTGAATGCCTTTTTGCCACCAAATCTGCTAATTTTGTGTCCCGATAAAAAAGGCTGATTTTAGCAGCCAAAATCGACCTATAGAATAAATAAAGCGCAGTATACACTTCATGGAAGCAAAGAAAATCCGGAGTACCTTCATTGAGTTTTTCCAATCCAAGCAACACCATTACGTTCCTTCTTCACCAATTGTGGTCAAAAATGATCCAACCTTGATGTTTACCAATGCAGGTATGAATCAGTTCAAGGATGCATTTTTGGGAAATGAGGTGGCCAAATATTCACGTGTAGCCAATTCTCAGAAATGTCTTCGTGTGAGTGGAAAACACAATGATTTGGAAGAAGTAGGGGTTGATACCTACCACCATACCATGTTTGAGATGTTGGGGAACTGGTCTTTTGGAGATTATTTCAAGAAAGAGGCAATCGCATGGGCATGGGAGCTTTTGACTGAAGTTTACAAATTGGATAAGGACAGATTGTATGTTTCTGTTTTTGAAGGAGACAAAGGAGATAATCTTGGTTTGGATCAAGAAGCCTATGATTTCTGGAAAGCTATCGTTCCTGAAGATCGCATCATCATGGGATCCAAAAAGGATAATTTCTGGGAAATGGGTGATACAGGACCTTGTGGACCCTGCTCAGAAATTCATATTGACTTACGTTCATCAGAAGAGAGAAATACTGTCGCTGGTAAGGATTTGGTAAATATGGACCATCCGCAGGTGATTGAGATTTGGAACCTCGTATTTATGCAATTCAATCGCTTAGCAGATGGAAGCTTGAAAGAGCTACCAGCCAAGCATGTGGATACAGGGATGGGTTTTGAGCGATTGGTTCGTGCGATCCAGCACAAGCATTCTAACTACGATACCGATTTGTTCCAGCCTTTTATCCAATACTTGGAAGGAAAGTCCGGTAAAAGTTATGGGAAATCAGAGGAAACAGATATCGCTTTCCGAGTGATTGTCGATCATATCCGCGCTATTTCCTTTACGATTGCAGACGGCCAGTTGCCATCCAATAATAAAGCAGGTTATGTGATTCGTAGAATCTTGAGAAGAGCTGTGCGTTACGGATATACCTTCTTGGGCTTTACCGAGCCTTTCTTGTATGAGTTGACTCCATTGATTGCAGAGAACTTTGGGCAGATTTTCCCTGAAGTTCAGCAACAACAAGACTTCATTGCCAAAGTAATTCAAGAGGAAGAAGCTTCTTTCTTAAGAACCTTGGATAATGGTTTGAAAATGCTTGATCAGATTAAGGAAGAGTTGAAAGCCAAGAATGAGACAGTTATCTCTGGAAAAACTGCCTTTGATTTATATGATACCTATGGTTTTCCATTGGATTTAACTTCTTTGATTGCCCGTGAAAACGGATTTTCTTTGGATGAGAAAAGCTTTGCTGAGGAGATGGAAAAGCAAAAATCCAGGTCTAGAGCTGCTTCTGAATCTGAAACAGGAGACTGGGTATTTGTTCATGAAGATGAAGGAGTTGAATTCATCGGATATGATTTCTTAGAATCCTATTCTCATATCATTAAGTACCGTGTTGTAAAGGATAAGAAAGGAGATAAGTTCCAGCTGGTGTTGGACAAGACTCCATTCTATGCAGAAAGTGGTGGACAGGTAGGAGACACTGGATATTTGGTTTCTGATTCTGAGAAAATCAGAGTGATCGACACCAAAAAAGAGAATGATCTGATTGTTCATTTTGTGGAGAAAATTCCTTCAAATCCTGAAGCGAGATTCTCTGCTGAGGTGGATCAAGTGAAAAGAAACTTGACCATGAATAACCATACGGCTACTCACTTGCTACAATCTGCTTTGAAAGAAGTTTTGGGTGACCATGTGCAGCAAAGAGGTTCTTTGGTAAATGATCATGTCTTGAGATTTGATTTTTCACACTTCTCTAAAATGACTGAGGAGGACATCTCCAAAGTAGAGGATATCGTGAATGCGAAAATCCGCGAAAATATTCCTTTGATAGAAAAGAGAAATGTGCCAATCGAGGATGCTAAGAAAATGGGTGCAACCGCCCTTTTCGGAGAGAAATATGGCGACTATGTGCGCGTGATCACTTTTGATCCCAACTATTCTGTTGAGCTTTGCGGAGGTACACACGTTCCTTCTACTGCTCAAATAGGATTATTCAAAATCACCTCTGAGGGATCTGTAGCGTCAGGAGTTAGAAGAATTGAGGCGATCACTTCTGTGGAAGCAGAAAAATATTTGAAGGAACAAGAAAGTCTTTTGAAGGAGATTCAGGATTTGTTGAAGAATCCTAAAGATTTGAAAAAGGCTGTTGAAACTTTGCTTCAGGAAAGAAATGACTTGAAGAAAGAAATCGAAGGACTTCATCTTGAGAAAGCCGCTGGAGTGAAAACTGAGCTATTGAATCAGTTTGTTTCTGGGGACGGAGTGAATACTTTGATTGCGAAAGTGACATTGCCAAATTCTGATTCTTTGAAGAAGTTGGCTTACGAGTTGAAAAACGAAGTGGATTCAGCTTTTGCTATTTTGGCTGCAGAAATTGATGGAAAGCCACAGATTGCTGTGATTTTGGATGAGGGATTGGTTCAGTCCAAAAACTTAAACGCCGGTCAGATTGTTAGAGATTTGGCGAAAGAAATCCAAGGTGGTGGAGGAGGTCAACCATTCTTTGCTACCGCAGGTGGAAAGAATTTGGCTGGCTTAGATAATGTGGTTGCCAAGGCAAAAGAAATGTTTTTATAATCGCTGAATTGCATAGAATGGTAAGCGAAGAAATTAAAAGTAAGTATCAGTTGGTAATTGGCCTGGAAGTCCATGCCCAATTAGCAACTGAGAGTAAAATTTTTGCCTCTGATTCAACCGTGTTTGGGAATGATCCCAATACACAGATTTCAGTAATTACACTGGGTCATCCTGGCACTTTGCCTAAGGTGAACAAAAAGGCTGTGGAATATGCCATTAAAATGGGATTGGCCTGTAATTCTGAAATTACTCGAGTGAATATCTTTTCCAGAAAGAACTATTTCTATCCTGACCTTCCAAAAGGTTATCAGATTACCCAAGATAAGGGGCCAATTTGTGTGGGAGGAATCGTTCCGATTCAATTGAGTGACGGCACGAAAAAGGAAATCCATTTGAACAGAGTTCACATGGAAGAAGATGCTGGTAAATCCATTCACCTAGCTGGTGAAACAGATACTTTGGTGGATTTTAATAGAGCAGGTACTCCTTTAATTGAAATCGTAACTGATCCGGATTTGAGAACTGCTGAAGAGGCCATGGTCTTTTTGGCAGAAATTAAGAAACTGGTCAAATACTTGGATATCTGTGACGGGAACATGGAAGAAGGGTCCATGCGTTGTGATGCCAACGTCTCTGTCATGCTCAAAGGCGCCAAAGAGTATGGAAAGAAGGTAGAGGTCAAAAACATGAACTCTTTCCGAAATGTAGGGCGAGCCATCGAGCACGAACATAATCGCATTATCAAATTATTGGAAGCGGGGAAAGAAGTGATTTCTGAAACAAGGACATTTGATGCCAATACAGGTAAAACCGCCAGTATGCGTACCAAGGAAGATTTGAACGATTATCGGTACTTCCCAGAGCCTGATTTGAGCCCGGTTGTCATTTCTGATGAATGGTTGAATTCCGTGCAGAAGACTATGCCTCTTCTTCCAAGAGAATTAAAAGCGAAATTCATTACTGAATTTGGTCTTCCTGATTATGATGCAGGGGTTTTGACCGAGGCAAAAGAAATGGCTTTGTATTTTAATTCCCTCTGCGAGAAAACCAAAAACTATAAAGCTGCGTCTAATTGGTTGATGGGGCCGGTTAAGTCCTATTTGAATGACTCAAGCATTGAAATCAATGAATTTCCGATCACCCCGGAAGAATTGGCAGGTTTGATTCAATTGGTCGATGATGGAAAAGTGAGTTTTTCCATAGCTTCTCAAAAAATTTATCCTGAAATGCTCAAAGGAAATCATGAGACACCTTTACAGGTAGCCCAGCGATTGAATTTGATTCAGGAAAGTGATGCTTCTTCACTCAAACCAATTATAGAAAGTGTTTTGGCAGAAAACCAAGCTAAGGTTGCCGAGTATAAATCAGGCAAAAAAGGCCTGATTGGGATGTTTATGGGTAAAGTCATGCAAAAGTCCCAAGGAAAAGCTGATCCAAAAGTTGCGACCAAGCTTCTCACAGAATTACTAAACCAATAAATATGAAAAACCCAATGACAGGACTATTCTCATTATCACTGTTACTTCTTTTCTCCTGTGGAGGAACCGAAAAAGTAGAAGATGGAAAAGTCCATGTAAGCGGAAAGATTTCAAATGCTCCTGAAGGAGTAGTAGTACTTTCACAATTTACTGATAGTAGACCCAAGATCATTGATACCTTGGATATCGCTCCCAATGGCGAGTTTTCCTATGATTTGGAAGTCAATGAGCCTACTTTCTATCAATTGTATTTATATGGAGAAAAGGCGGTCCGTTTAGCCTTGTTAGACGAGGATGTAGAAGTCAATTATGATTTCAATGATCCAGACAAGGTTACAATTGAAGGATCACAGGACTCTAAAGAGATGCTCAAATTGGAGGAATTGATGAATGCTTACCAAGAGGAAGTTAATCAATTGAATGAGGCTTATTATGAGGCGATGAGCAATAACAATTCTGGTGAAATCAAGGCAATACAAACCAAAGCATTGGAATTGGAAGCAAATCAGGCTGAAAAAGTGAAAGATATGATCACTAGCATGGGGGATAGCTTTGCGTCTTTGGCAGCCATTGGTTTATTGAATCCAAAGACAGATTTTCCTTTCATGGATGAGTTAGTGGCTCGATTGAATACCAATTATCCAAATACTAAGTCTATCATGCAATTGAAGCAGCAATTGGATGAGTTGAGAGTTTTATCTGTTGGGCAACCTGCTCCTGAGATCGCTTTGACCAATCCAAATGGTGAATTGATCAAATTATCAGACTTTAAAGGAAAGTATGTGATGATTGACTTCTGGGCTGCTTGGTGTAAGCCTTGTAGACAGGAGAATCCAAACGTTGTTCGTCTTTATAAGGAATACAATCCTAAGGGTTTTGAAGTGCTAGGTGTTTCTTTGGATAGAACAAGAGAGGACTGGGTTAAAGCTATCCAAGATGATGGTCTGCTTTGGCCTCAGGTTTCCGATTTGAAATACTTCAATTCGGAGGCAGCGGAGCTATACCAAATCAATGCTATTCCTGCTACCTATTTGATAGATCCTGATGGAAATATTCTTGCCAAAGATTTACGTGGCCCAAGCTTAGAAAGGAAGCTTGCTGAGATTTTCGATTAAGTTCTAAGGAAGATAAATTAAAGAACCCCGTCTTGAAAAAGGCGGGGTTTTTTCGTTCATAAAAAAACCTCCGACTTTTCAGTCAAGAGGTTTTATGAGCAGAAATTTTTTGCAAATAATAAAAGGAAGGAAGAAAAAGTACCAAACAGTCCTTCCTTTAAAAGTCGTTTCAGTTAAAAAGGAATAGCAAAAGTTGTTTATCACCCGAGACAAAACTAATAAAAAGATTCAAAAGAAAAACAACCCTTAAATAATTCTATTTCCAAGTAATAAGAAAATACCTAGAAATAATTGTACTTTAATTTAAAAAAATCGTTTTAGAGCAAATGGAAGGGCTTTTTCTGAAATGCATTATTTTTTTGTTAAAATCCATTTTGACGAAAATTGCCGGTAATAAAAAAGCCAAGGTATTTACCTTGGCTTAAAATTTTAGTGAAGTTGAATTTATTTCTCGATTTTTTCATAACTGGCTATCACTCCTCGGACCATTGCAGAGCTGAATCCCTGGTGTTCCATTTCGTTTAATCCAACAATTGTGCATCCTTTTGGAGTTGTTACTTTGTCTATAGCAGCCTCAGGGTGCATGTTTTTTTGAATCATCAATTCAGCGGCTCCTTTGACTGTTTGGTTTACGATTTTACTTGCTGTCACCGAATCGAATCCAATTTGAATTCCCCCTTGGATCATTGCTCTCATAAAACGCAAGACATAGGCAATTCCGCAGGCACCTAAGACAGTGGCCGCCTCCATCAAGCTTTCATCAATTGGAATGGTAAAACCTATTGAATCGAAAAGTTCTTGAATAGTTTCTACCTGCTGAGGAACAGCGTTCTTGGAGCAGATACAAGTAATGGATTCTTGAATGTCTGCTGCGATGTTTGGCATAGCCCGAAACGCAACGGTATCTGGCTCTAAAACCTGATACATTTCTTCTAAAGTAACTCCTGTGGCAAGAGATATGATTATTTGCTTTGAAGCCTCAAGCGCCGGCTTAATTTCATTAAGGATAGGAGTGACGTTGTATGGTTTTACTCCCAGAATAACTAAATCAGCGTATTGTGCAGCCAAAAGGTTATCGGGATGCACATGAACTCCCTGTGCTTCATAGCTGGCTAGGGATTTTGTATTACGCTTGGTTAAGGTTAGGTTTTTTGGGTCAAAGCCAGGAATGGAAAGCAAACCATTGGCGATAGATGTGCCTAGGTTGCCGCATCCGATAATTGCAATTTTTGAGTCAGTAATCATCAATTTTCTAAAAGGTTTGAAAGTCAATTGAATAAAGGTAAAGAAAAGGAAGTTTTTTTTTGAATTATTGAAATCCTCAAAACGTAAAATTCAAATTGATCAAATGTCTAAATATGAAATAATTGGAAAAATATTTTGACATAAAGTAAAGTTTGCTTTACATTTGGTAAAAATAATTTGACTTATGGAAAATGATTCAATCTTAAAAGTTCCTTTGCTGGCCAGAGGATGGAGATTTGTAGCAATAGCTTTATTTCCATTGCCAGCAATTCTTGTCATTGGATTGGCTTTTGCCAGAACAGGCATCGATCCTAATGAAGCGGCACAGGTAATCTATGGCTTTTGGGCTATAGCTTTTGGAATATTAAATCTGACCAAGGAAAAAGAAGAGGATGAAATGATTCAAAGATTTCGTCTTCAGGCTTTTCAAACAGGGTTCTATTGGCTGATTTGGGGTCTAGCAGCCCTGATGCTGATTAATTATGTAAGGTATGATCGTCTTACTTCAGAGATCTTTACAGCCTATTTGGTCTTGTTCCTTTTGAATCTTTACATCTATGCAGCATTTCAGTTGCAGCTATATAAATCCCGAAAAGAAAATTGATATGACTTCGCAGGTGACCAAATTACTATTGCCACATCGGTTTCAAAAAATAGGATGGTGGATGATTTTACCATTTTCTTTTTTACTTATTCTCAATACTTATTTTGACTTCAGCCCCGAGATTCTAAACTTCCAATTTGAAACGGGTAAGTTGTTTGATTTTTTAGGTGAGAATTTCACTGATGAAATCGCATTGATCGGAATTTTCATATCCCTATTTTTCATTGCATTTTCAAAGGAAAAAAATGAAGATGAGTATATTCAGAAACTCAGA
Organism: Algoriphagus zhangzhouensis; assembly: GCF_900148515.1. Classification (GTDB taxonomy): domain Bacteria; phylum Bacteroidota; class Bacteroidia; order Cytophagales; family Cyclobacteriaceae; genus Algoriphagus; species Algoriphagus zhangzhouensis. The sequence goes on from NZ_FRXN01000001.1 coordinate 417,312, forward strand.
TTGGATTCCCTATTGATAGCCTGTTATTTCAATACATTCATTCTGATCATAGGTACTATATTTTTATATGGCTTCGCCTATCTGGAGTTTATGGGATATAATATGTTTACAATACAGGTAATATTCATCATTCGATTTAGATGGGTTCTTTGGCAACAGAATAAATTTGTAAATCTGGCTGAAGGATGAAAAACACGATTAAAGTAGAAAGAGCCAGGCATAATCTGACTCAGCAGGATTTGGCAGAAAAAGTTCAGGTATCTAGGCAGACGATCAATTCCATTGAAGCAGGGAAATATGTGCCTTCAACCGTATTGGCGCTGAAAATCGCCAAAGTCTTTGAAATTGCCTTGGAGGAAATATTTGAATTGGAGGAAGGGGATTAATTTCTTATTTGAAGAATTTAGTTCTGATTTTTATTATTTTGAGACATGCAAGTGATCTTTTTCAATTTCCTTTTTTGTCTTTTCATGACGATGAACCTTAATCAAAGTTTAGAGCCCGATTCCAAAGTCCAGATTCTTCCAAAATGGGAAATAAATGAAGAAAAGAGCTATCAATTCATAAGTGAGAGTTTTGAGCTTTTTGATGGTGATACTATTTCTAGAAACAAAGTTTCTTATCAAGTAGAAATGAAAGTTCTGGATAACACTTCCAATGATTTACTTCTTCAGTGGACTTATAAAAATTTTGTGAATGAAATTTCGGAACCCAAACATTCATTTTCGGACATATTTGGGGAGATTTTTGATCTTTTAGATGGGAATCAAATTCAATTTGAAATTGACAAATCTGGTGCGTATTTAGGTTTGAAAAATGAGGAGGAAATCGCAGAATTTGAAGCCAATATTTTTGAAAAAATCAAAGAGCATATGGTCAACAATTATCAAGTTCGTACAAATTCAGGAATGGCACTTGGAATTGCCAAGGGAGCTTTAAATCCATTTTCATCTAATGATTATGATGATTTCCATACTTTTTTTCGCCTGCATGGCGGAAGCTATGAGATAAATAAGGAAGTAGAAATTCCTGTTAGTTTGGGACAAAATAGGGAGGGAGAAAAATTGAAAGTCCATTTTCATGAACTAAATCAAAAAACAAATGAAATGTCTTTTAGCTCTAATTGTGATTTCGATTTGATAAACTCCAACAAACTGGAGGGAACTGATGAAACCACGCTTGTAAACTTTTCATTGAAAAATGAGTCCAAAATCAATGATGCTGGTTGGCCAATTTGTTCTCGAGAAGAAAGAATTACCAGTTCTGCTCAAAAAACAAAGGTAGAAGTTAGAACTTTGGAGTTACTCTAGTCGTTTTTTGGTCCAGCTATTGCCTTTAATGCCATGTGCTTTGAAGGGAATAAATTACCTTTGCGTTTTTAATAGAAATTTGCTGATGCCCAAACTGATTAGAATAACCACTGTACCACTTTCATTGAAACAATTGCTTGCTGGGCAAATGAGATATGTGAAAGAGCAAGGTTGGGAAGTGGTCATGGTAAGTGCTGATGGGAGAGAGGTTCCCAAAATCATGAAGGCCGAAGGAGTGAGACATGAGGTCATTCCTTTTACTAGAAAAATTACACCTTTTCAGGACTTGATTTGTATTTGGAAGTTGTACAAACTTTTGAAGCGTGAAAAACCTGATATAGTCCATACACATACACCAAAGGCCGGTTTGCTGGGGATGATCGCCGCAAATCTTGCAGGAGTAAATACTCGTGTTCATACGTTGGCAGGAATGCCAGCGATGGCTGCAGAAGGAAGTAAAAAGGGAATGTTGGAGGCTGCTGAAAAGTGGACCTATAACAATGCTACCGAGGTTTGGCCCAATTCATTTGGTTTAGAAAAATTTGTCTTAGAGCAAGGTTTTTGTCCCAAAGAAAAATTGAAAGTTATCGCCCATGGATCATCAAATGGGATCGATTTATCGAAATTCAATCGCAATGCGCTGAAAGAAAATCATCTGGTAGCTGCTACTATGAGAATTCTTCCGGGTGAGGACGATTTCATCATTTTGTCCGTTGGTAGGCTTGTCAAGGACAAAGGTATTGAGGAGTTAGTCAGCGCTTTTTTAAATTCCAAGATTGTCAATCAATCCAAATTGGTGCTTTTGGGAGCTTTTGAGCAAGAGTTGGATCCTTTATCCCCGGAGACGATCCAAACTATCCAAGATCACCCAAGAATCGTTCAGATTGACTGGTCAGATCATGTGGCTCATTACATGGCCTTAGCTGATGTTTTGGTTCATCCATCGCATAGAGAAGGTTTCCCGAATGTGCTATTGGAGGCAGGAGCCATGAATTTACCAGTGATTTGCTCAGACATTCCTGGGAATACTGATTTGATTTCCCAACAACAGACAGGTTTGATTTTCCCTGTTAAAGATGAAGGAGTTCTCAAGGAAGCGATGGAATTTGCATTTGTAAAAAGAGACGCCATGTTGAAGCTGGCTGCAGCTTTATATGAGATTGTTACAGAGTTTTACCAGAGAGAAACTATTCAGAAAGAGATTTTTTCCAATTATCAACGGCTTTTGGATGAGGCTGGCAAGGGTGAATAGCTTATATTTGGGGCGAGTAAATAACCCTTACTTTTCATTATGAAATACCTTGTGACCGGTACTGCCGGATTTATTGGATTCCACCTGGCAAAAAAATTATTAGAAAGAGGAGATGAGGTAGTTGGGCTGGATGTAATCAATGATTATTACGATATCAATTTGAAGTATGCCCGACTTGAATCAATGGGAATTGCCAAAGATTCGATCAGTATGGGGAAATTGACTCAGTCTACCACGATTCCTTCTTATTCTTTTATTCAACTGGATTTAGTAAATAAAGAGGCGCTATCTGAGCTATTTCAAAATGAAAAATTTGATGTTGTAGTTCATTTGGCAGCACAAGCAGGTGTTAGATATTCACTGTCGAATCCTGAGGTTTATATCCAGAGTAATATTATCGCATTTTTGAATATTTTGGAATGCTGCAGATTCAATCCGGTAAAACATTTGGTTTACGCATCTTCTAGCTCTGTTTACGGAGCAAATGAAAAGATGCCATTTTCGACATCTGACTCTGTAGATCATCCAATTTCGCTTTACGCAGCTTCAAAAAAATCAAACGAACTGATGGCCCACACCTATAGCCATTTGTTTAATATTCCGACTACTGGACTTCGTTTCTTTACAGTTTATGGACCTTGGGGTAGACCAGATATGGCTCTTTTCCTATTTACAGAAGCTATTTTAAAAGGTGAACCTATCAAGGTTTTCAATTATGGTGAAATGAAACGGGATTTCACGTACATAGATGATATTGTGGAAGGAATTATCAAAGTTGCCGATAGGCCAGCTCAACCAAATGCTGAATTTGATCCAATGAATCCTGATCCAGGAAGCGGAAGAGCACCTTATAAAGTTTACAATATTGGAAATTCTTCTCCTGTTCTATTGATGGACTATATCCATGCGATAGAAAAAGGATTAGGAAAAAAAGCCGAAATGGAACTGCTTCCGCTACAGCCAGGTGATGTGCCTGCCTCGCATGCAGAAGTAAGTGATTTGATCCGAGACACAGGATATAAGCCCGACACAAAAATCGAAGATGGTGTTAAAGCTTTTACAGATTGGTATTCTGATTATTATAAAGTAAATCTCGATGCATAAATCAATCCTTATCACAGGAGGTGCCGGTTTTATCGGAAGCCATGTGGTTCAGCTTTTTGTAGATAAATATCCTGATTATAAAATCATCAATCTGGATGCTTTGACTTATGCAGGGAATCTGGAAAATTTGAAATCTGTACAAGAGGCTTCCAATTATTTCTTTGAAAAGGCGGATATCCAAGATGCTGATTTATTAAAAGAAATTTTTGAAAAGCATCAAATTACAGATGTAATCCATTTGGCTGCTGAATCTCATGTGGATAGATCGATCACTGATCCCTTGGCTTTTGTGAAAACAAATGTGTTTGGGACAGTAAACCTGTTGAATGTGGCAAAGGAATTCTGGAAGGAAAACCTTCAGGATCATCTTTTTTATCATGTTTCGACAGATGAGGTGTATGGTTCCTTGCATGATGGAGGTTTCTTTGTGGAAACCACTCCTTATGATCCACAATCCCCGTATTCTGCATCCAAGGCAGCTTCTGACCATTTTGTAAGAGCGTATGCAAATACTTATAAGATGAGAACGGTTGTTTCCAATTGCTCCAACAATTATGGGCCGAATCATTTTCCAGAGAAGTTGATTCCGCTTTGCATCAACAATATCAAAAACAACAAACCGCTTCCTATCTATGGAAAAGGGGAGAATGTGAGAGATTGGTTGTTTGTAAAAGACCATGCAAGAGCTATTGATACCGTTTTTCACAAAGGAAAAGCTGGTGAAACCTACAATATCGGTGGCTTTAATGAATGGAAAAACATTGATATCGTCCGACTTTTATGTCAAAAGATGGATGAGAAATTAGGACGTGAAGCTGGTACTTCAGAGCAATTGATCACATTTGTGAAGGATAGAGCGGGTCATGATCTTCGTTACGCGATTGATTCTTCCAAAATCAAAAATGAATTGGGCTGGGAGCCAAGCTTACAGTTTGAAGAAGGAATTGAGCTGACCATAGATTGGTATTTGTCTAATCAAGACTGGTTGGATCATGTCACATCCGGATCTTACCAAGAATATTACAAAGAGCTTTATAATGCTTAAATGAAACCAGCCTAGCGCTGGTTTTTTTTATCAAAATAATAAATCACCAATCCCAAAACCATCAATCCGATTCCTGCCAAGCTTTCCATGGGTTTGTCCCAAAAGATATAAATGGAAATAGCTGTGCTAAAAATGATGTAAATGTATTGGAGGTAAGGCTTGAAGGGCGTCCTAAAACCTGAAGTTTCCTTCACTTTCAAAGAAGAGTAAACAGTGATAGTACCCATAACTTGCAATACAAAACCTGCATAGATCATCACCTGTTCAAAAGAACCTGAAAGGAATAAGATTAAGCTTACCAAGGTATTTAATAGAATAGCTCTAACAGGAATTTGGTTAGAATTCAGCTTTGCCAAAGGACTCCAAAATTTGAAATCTTTGGCCATAGCGTAGGTGATTCTTGGACCAATCCATGCATATCCAGAAATGGTCGCGATCAATTGGAACCCGATCAAGATGCCGATCCATTTGCCCCATTCAGATCCTAATAAGTTGTGAAAAGCAATCTCGGCTATCTGCACTTGGCCTGATAGTTCATCAACACTTGCATGCTTTAAGACTACCCATTGAAATAAAACATAGAGAATCAAAACTAGCGAAGTAGCTCCAATCAAAGCTTTTGGAAGGTCTTTTTGAGGATTTTTGATTTCCTCTAGAATATAGGCTGCAGAATTCCATCCCGTATAGGCATAGAATACATAAATCAAGGATACAGAAAATCCGGGTAGCAAAATTTCTGATTTCCAGGTGTCCGAAAAATCAAATGAAGGATTTTCAACTGAAGAGGAAAAGAAGAATCCCAATCCAATTAGAAAAAGTAAAAAGAGGATTTTAAAAAGGGTAAACAGATTCTGGAATTGTCCAGAGCGATGGACAGAAACCATATGAACCATTGGAATCAATACTAAAAATATTAGTCCAGGAAAGATCCCGGCATTGAAAATCGGGTTCATGTAATCGTTCATCGCCATTGCCGCAATGGCAATAGGAGCCGAGAAACCTACAGTTAATGAAATCCAGGCATAGAGATATCCAATAGATGGATGAAGAGTTTCCGAAAGGAAAATATAATCACCACCAGTTTTGCGGAAGTAGGTGCCCAGTTCAGCATAAACCAAAGCCCCAATTAAAGCCATGATTCCACCAACAATCCATAAAATCAGAATGGTCCAGGTATTCTGAACTTCCAGGAGCTGGAAACCTAAACTAGTAAAAACTCCTGTGCCAATCATATTGGCGACAACAAGGCTTGCAGCTGTGATCCAGGAGATTTTCTTCATTAGAGAGATTCTAATTCTACTTTAGAACTTCCTTCACCGATTTTAACTGGGTAAAACTCTGGCTTGATTCCAAATTGGGCTTGGTAAGCTTTGGAGAGTTGATCCATAAACTTCTCTGACAGAGATTCCTCGATCAAATTGATAGTGCAGCCTCCAAAACCACCTCCCATCATCCTTGATCCTAATATTCCTTCATATCCTCTGGCAAAATCCACCATGAAATCTAGCTCAGGACAACTTACTTCATACAAATACTGTAGTCCGTCATGAGATCCATAAAGCAATTGCCCCAAATGCTCAAAATCTTGGTTTTGTAATGCTTTCGCAGCTTCGTGAACTCTATCAATTTCTTCCAAAACGAATTGAATACGATTGAATTCTATAGAGGTTAAATGCTTTCTGTATTCTTCTAATTCTGCTTTTTTTAAATCACGGAAATTGATCTTTTTCCCATTTCCTAGCTTTTGTAGAGCCGATTCACATTCCATTCTACGGGTATTGTATTCAGAATCCGCGAGACTGTGATGAACCAGACTATTCGCCAAAACCAAGGTGTATTGACCCAAGTCACATGGGAAATACTCAAAAGTCAGCGTATCACAATCCAATTTAAAAACGTGGTTTTCTTTGGAAAAAACTGAAGCAAATTGATCCATGATCCCACAATTGACTCCTACATAATTGTTTTCAGCTGCCTGAGCCAATTGTGCCAATTCAACACGTGAAAACCCCAAGTCAAATTGATCGTTGAGACCGAAAGCTACAGCACATTCCAGAGAAGCAGAGGAGGAGAGTCCTGAACCAAAAGGAACATTTCCTTCCAATACAGCATCAAATGCAGAGATTTTGGCTCCTTTTTTCAAAAACTCGTCGATCACTCCAATGATAAACTTAGCCCAGGAAGTAGTAATACTACTATAGTTTTCCAAGGTAAAAGAAACCTGTTCCTGCTGATTGATGGAGTAAATCCTGAATGTATCATTCCCATTCTCCAAAAAACAAAAAGTCGTTTCCTTATCGATTCCAGCTGGCATCACCCATCCATTATTATAATCTATATGTTCACCGATCAAATTGATTCTTCCTGGAGAACGGTAAACTTGGGGCTTTTTTTGAAATCGTGATTGAAATTCTTCAACTGCCTTGAGGCTATAATTGGGGGTATTCATTGATAAGGTTGAGGTTTGAGAAAAAGAACCTGAATATAGAGAATGTGATAGAGAAAGTGAGAAAAAAGAAAGGCTGACTTGATTAAAGCCAGCCTATAACTTAGAATTCTAAAGGATCAGTCTTTCTTCACTGCTTCAAATAAGTCGATAGGAGTGCTTTTTACCTTTTCTTCATAGGTTTTCCAATCTCCATTGATAAACTCATTCAAAACTGCATAAGCTTCATCAGCAGCTTGTTTTGCATGTTCTAAAAGACGCTTTTCTGTATCTCCCGGTGCTTTATATGAGGAATTGACATATCTTCTAGGAGCAAATTGCATGGTCATAGTAGTAGGGTAAAGGTTTCGGATGATTCCCTGACCTTCTCTTTCAGGTCCATTAAAGGCTTCCTTAACCTTATCTAGCTTTTTCTTGATGTCTTTTGTCGCTTTTTGAAGTTCTTTAACTTCTTCAGTATCCACATCTTTGGTAATGCTTTCTACTTTTTGAATTGTTTTCTCAACATCGGACATCTGTTCTGTTGCTTTGCTCATTTCTGTCTGCATAGCCTCCATTTGTTTCATGAAATCATCTCTAGCTTTCAGGTCCGCCAAAGTAGTTTCGATTCTAGGGTCGCTAAATACCTTGATACTTGTTTCGGCTTTTTCATCACCATAGACGAATTCAACTTTGTAAGTTCCAGGCAATGCATCATTTCCACCCGCTTCAAAGAATCCATTTCGTCTTCCGCGATTTCCACCAGATGTCTCAGCAGTAGATTTTCTGTCCAATCTCCAATTGATTCGATTGACACCATTTTCTGGAACGGTTTTCAAAGTTCTGATTTGTTCTCCGTTAGCATCATAAATATTGACCGTAACCGTGTCTAGTTTTTCTTTGTCATCATTGATGATAAAGCTCAATCGGCCTCCTGTTTCTCTATTTTCACCAGCATATTTCCCGTCGGCAGGGAATCTTTCCCCTGATGGTTGTTGGATTTCTACCTGATAAGCGTCTGGAGCAGGAACAGCGGTAATTTTTGCTTCTGGAGCTTCCCCAAAGTTTGCAGCAAAAATTCGAAGTGGACGAATATCATCCAACACCCACATGGATCGTCCAAATGTTCCTATCACCAAATCAGCTTCTCTTTCTTGAATGGCCATGTCGTATGTGGAAACGGCCTTTGGATAGCCATTTTCCCACTTGTTCCAGGTTTTTGCTTTGTCAAAGGAAACATAAAGACCGTACTCAGTACCTAAGAAAACCAAATTAGGTTCCTCAGTATCTTGTTTGATGGATAGGGTATATCCCCAAACTTTAGAGTCGTCTACGATTCTGGTGAATGATTTTCCAAAATCTTTGCTGTGATAGGCATATGGAGTAAAATCATTGTTTCTATAATTATTAGCAATGACCCAAACCTCACCAGCATCATAAGTTGAAGCTTGGATCTGTGGAATCCAACTAGCTTTTGGAAGGCCTGGTAGTTTGGATGCTAAATTGGTCCAAGTTTCACCGCCATCTTCTGTCACTTGAAGGTTGCCATCATCTGTTCCAACCCAAATGACATTAGGATCAATTGGACTAGGTGCAATAGCAATGATTGTCGTATGATTTTCGGCACCAGTGATATCAAAGGTCAAACCACCAGTTTCCTGTTGTCTTTGTTTGGTAGAATCATTCGTAGTCAAATCTGGTGAAATGATCTCCCAAGTTTCGCCACTGTCTGTGGATTTATGAAGAAACTGTGATCCATAGTAGACAGTGTTAGCATCATGCGGATCTTGAGCAATAGCTGCATTCCAGTTAAATCTTAGGAATACGTCTTTGTCAGGATGGGTTGGTTTAATATTTCTGTTGTGACCGGTTTCCTTATCAAATCGTGAAAGATTACCAGCCTGGGACATGGTGTATCCATAGCGAGAATCCGCAGGGTGGGAAACTACATCGAAACCATCACCAAAAGATACTTCTTGCCAATAGCTGTTTCGAATTCCGTCTCTTCTCCAAACGTATGCAGGTCCTGTCCAAGAACCATTATCCTGCATTCCTCCATAGATATTATAAGGAAGCTCATTGTCTACGTTTACATGATAAAACTGACCAACCGGCAGTTTTTCTGCGAAATACCAAGTTTTTCCACCATCTCGAGAAATATTCAATCCACCATCATTTCCATCTATCAAAAGCTTTGGATCAAAAGGGTTTACATAAAATGCATGGTGATCTGGGTGAACACCAGCATATTGAAGGATTTGTCGAAAAGACTTTCCTCCGTCTTCAGACATACCAACCCTTGAGTAAAGTGTATACAGTCTGTTTTCATTTTGAGGATCTGCATGAATCTCAAAATAGTAGAATGGTCTGTCTCCGATATCTCCACCTGCATTGATCATTGAGAATTTTTCACCTCCGTCTTCAGAAACATAAAGGGCATTTCTACTGGATTCTACTAGTGCATAGATTTTATTACTGTTAGCAGCGGAAATGGTTAATCCCATTCTTCCCAAATTACCTTTTGGAAGACCATTGGTTTCATCAAGTTTTTTCCAATTGTCTCCACCATCATAAGTGACATACAATCCGCTTGATTCACCTCCTGATTCGAAAAACCATGGATAGCGTCTATGTTGCCACATATTGACAAACAATTTGTTAGGATTGTTGGGATCCATGATCATTTCCCCAACACCCGTTTTGGTATCTATGTAGAGGATTTTCTCCCATGTTTTACCACCATCTGAAGTCTTATACAACCCACGATCTTCCTGCTCTCCCCAAGGAGATCCGATTGCCCCTACATATACTGTGTTGGGATCATCTGGATGAACGATAATTCTGTGGATAGCTCGGGTGTTTTCCAATCCCATTAATTCCCAAGTTTTTCCGGCATCTAAGGAACGGTAGACACCATATCCCAAACTCAAAGAGTTTCTAGGGTTTCCTTCTCCAGTTCCAACCCAGATGACATTTGGGTTTTTCTGATAAATAGAAATTGCTCCAATAGAGTGAACTTTTTGTTCATCAAAAATGGGCTCCCAATTGATTCCTCCAGAGGTGGATTTCCATAAACCTCCCGAAGCAGAACCGGCATAAATAATAGAAGGCTCAGCATCCACCGCATCAATGGCTGTGATTCTTCCACTCATGCCAGATGGGCCTACATTTCTGGTTTTCATAGACTTGAATAAGTCCATGTCGACTTGTTGGGAATGGGCAGAAAAGCCCAAAAGCACCAACAAGATCAGTGAGTAGATTTTTTTCATAAGAGTGTGATTGACATTTATGCTCTGAAACTACGGGAATTCTTTAAAGTGAGGGGTCTTTTTTATGGGAATGGATAAGAAAATCCGTAAAAAGTTAAGATTCTGGTATTCTTAAAATTTGACCGATGGTTTGTCAAGGCAGGTCATTTTGGCTTTCTTTGGCAAAAAAATTAAATACCTATGTTGAGTCAGTATTTAAAGCCTGTCGCAGGGCTTTTTCTTTGTCTGATCGCTGCAAATTTTGCATCAGCTCAGACTGGTAGATTCCAGCAGTCCGTCAATTATCAAATGGATGTTTCCATGGATGTCAAAACAAACAAGTACACAGGTACTCAGTTGTTGACTTATACCAATAATTCTCCGGATACCTTGGACAAGGTGTTCTATCACCTCTATTATAATGCATTCCAACCTGGCAGTATGATGGACGTTCGTTCTAGAACCATCGCTGATCCAGATAGAAGAGTAGGTGATAGAATTTCCAATTTGGGACCAGATGAGATTGGCTATATGCATGTCAAATCTTTGACTCAAAATGGAAGTGATGTCCAGTTTATGGAACAAGGAACGATCCTAGAAGTGAAATTGGATGAACCAATCCTTCCCCATTCTTCTGCATCCTTTGCGATGGAGTTTGAAGGTCAAGTTCCTGTTCAAATCAGAAGATCTGGAAGAGATTCTCAAGATGGTGTTCGCTATTCAATGTCTCAGTGGTATCCTAAGATGGCTAACTATGATGAGCAAGGATGGCATGCAAATCCTTATATCGGAAGAGAATTTTATGGAATTTGGGGTGATTTCGATGTGAAAATCACAATTGATAAAACCTATACACTTGGTGGTACTGGATATGTTCAAAATCCAAATGAAATCGGTCATGGTTATGAAGATGAGGGAGTTTCAGTACAAGCTCCTACTGGAAATACCTTGACTTGGCATTTCAAAGCTCCAATGGTTCACGACTTTATGTGGGCTGCAGATCCAAATTATCAGCATGATAAAATCCAAATGGACAATGGGATCACAGTTCACCATTTATTTGTCCCAAGTGAGGAAACTTCTAAAAACTGGGGCCTATTAAAAGAATATACTCCAAAGGCTATCGAATATATGTCTGAGCACTTTGGTCAGTATCCTTACAAGCAGTTTTCAGTTATTCAAGGAGGTGATGGAGGTATGGAATATCCTATGTCTACCTTGGTGACTGGTGGAAGAAGTCTTCCTAGTTTGGTTGGTGTAATGGCTCACGAATTAGCTCACAGTTGGTATCAAGGTGTCTTGGGAACTAACGAGTCTCTTTATCCTTGGATGGATGAAGGATTTACAAGTTATGCCTCTAGCTTAACGATGGCTAGTATTTTCCCAAGAGAAAACCAAAACCCGAATGTTCACTTTGGGAGCTATAGAGGCTATTTCAGCTTGGCTAAGTCAGGTTTGGAAGAACCTATGTCTACTCATTCTGATCATTACCACACCAATAGAGCCTATAGTTCTGCAGCATATTCTAAAGGAGCTGTTTTCATGGCTCAAATGGGGTATATCATTGGCGATGAGGTTAGAGATAGAGGCTTATTGAGATATTTCAATACTTGGAAATTCAAGAGCCCTAATGTGAATGATGTGGTGAGAATTATGGAAAAGGAGAGTGGGCTTGAGCTTGACTGGTATAAAGAATACTGGGTTTATTCAACCAAAACCATCGATTATGCCATCGGAGAAGTACATCCAAGTGGCGATCAAACGACTATTTCTTTGAAAAGAATTGGCTTGATGCCAATGCCTGTGGATGTTGTAATTACATACAAGGATGGAAGCAAAGAATTAGTATACCTTCCTCTTGTGATTATGAGAGGCGAAAAAGCTGAAGAAGCTGGAATGCCTATAAGAATCTTGACTCAGGATTGGCCTTGGGTAAATCTTGAGAAGACAATTGTATTGGATAGAAAAATGGAAACAATCAAGTCCATTGAAATCGATCCAAGTAAGCGATTGGCTGATGTCAATGAAGAAAATAATAAAGTGGAGTTTTGAGACTCCACTTTTATTCTAAAGACAAAAAAAAGGTGGCTTAAGGCCACCTTTTTTAATTTGTTGTGTCGTTGGATCAACCAGCGTTTTTCTTATCCTGTACTTCTTTACGGATATCTTGCGCAATGTTTTTAAGGTCTTGCATTCCTTTTCTTACTCTCGTACCAGCGGCTTGATTTCCTTTTTCATAGAACTTTACGAAATCTTCCTCTAGTCCCAATACAAGATCTTTAACTTCACTAAATCTGCTCATAGTAAAAGTGCGTTTTTTAGGTTGATGATAAGTTTATTTTGATCCAATATAGCCCAAATACTTGCTAATTCAATCCTGAGGGCCTTTTTTTTGGATTTTTTTTTATTCGCCAAAGGCTACTGCCAATTCTGAATTTCTGTATTGACCAGAGGTCAACTTGTCTTTCACGGCAGCAAATGCTGTCAAGGTTTCTTGAACATCTTCTAAGGTGTGGACAGCAGTCGGGATTAAACGCAAGATAATCATGCCTTTAGGTACCACTGGGTAAATCACTACTGAACAGAAAATGTTATAGTTCTCTCTCAAATCGTGAGAAAGTGCCGCTGCTTCACCAACAGTTCCATTCAATACAACTGGGGTTACAGGGGAGTTGGAGGCACCCGTGCTAAAACCGTTTTCATGAAGGCCATTTCTCAATGCATTCACGATTTTCCAAAGGTTATCCTTTAATTCTGGTTGTGTTTTCAATAGCTCCAAACGCTTCAATGCACCTTCTACTAGTAGCATCGGAAGAGATTTAGCGAAGATTTGAGAACGCATGTTGAATCTTAAATAGTGAACTACTTTCTCATCACCTGCGATAAATGCTCCGATAGAAGCCATAGATTTCGCAAAAGTAGAGAAGTACAAATCCACCTCTTTGGTTACGCCTTGCTCTTCAGCAGTACCAGCACCGGTTTTTCCCAAAGTACCGAAACCATGAGCATCATCAACCAAAAGACGGAATTCGAATTTCTCTTTAAGATCACAGATCTCTTTCAACTTTCCTTGGTCACCTGTCATACCGAATACACCTTCAGTAATTACTAGGATACCACCTCCAGTTTCAGCTGCCAATTTGGTAGCTCTTTCCAATTGCTTTTCGCAATTTTCAATATCATTATGAGGGAAAACGTAACGCTTACCCATGTGCATGCGAAGTGCATCAATGATACAAGCATGACATTCTGAGTCGTAAACTACTACGTCTTTTCTATCCAATAGCGCATCGATCACAGACATGATCCCTTGATATCCATAGTTCAACAAGTAAGCTTTCTCTTTGCCTACAAATTCAGCTAGTTCGTCTTCCAACTTCTCATGAAGGGATGTTTGTCCAGTCATCATTCTGGCTCCCATTGGATATGCTGCTCCCCATTTTGCTGCTGCTTCTGCATCAGTTTTTCTTACTTCTGGGTGATTGGCGAGACCTAGGTAGTTATTCAATGACCAAGTCAACACTTCTCTTCCCTGAAACTGCATACGAGGAGAAATTTCTCCTTCGAGTTTTGGGAACATATAATATCCATCTGAATACTGAGAGTGTTTGCCCAAGGGGCCTAGGTTCGTGTGGAGTTTTGCAAATAGATCCAAAGCTTAATGAATTTAAGTGAATGCGATTTTCGAAAATTAGTATTTGAAAATCCGCCAAAAATAAAACTTAAATGGCTACCAAGCAAAAAACAGAAGGAAGGATGATGGTTCTTTCCCAATCCTCAGAATATTTTCCTTATTTAGGGAAGTACAAATTAAAAGACCCAAAAGAAACGATAGAGGATGGCAAAAATCAACAAACTTTTAGTAGCCAACAGGGGTGAAATCGCCCTGAGAATCATGAGATCTGCCAAAGAGCTAGGAATCAGGACAGTGGCTGTCTATTCTGAAGCAGATCGACTTTCTCCCCATGTCAAATTTGCAGATGAAGCTGTTTGTTTGGGACCACCACCTTCTAGTCAATCTTATTTGTTGGGGGATAAAATCATTGAAGTTTGTAAAGATTTAAATGTAGATGCTATTCACCCTGGTTATGGATTTCTTTCTGAGAATGCAGATTTCTCTAAGAAAGTAACTGATGCTGGGTTGATTTTCGTTGGTCCATCGCCCCATGCCATCGAGGTTATGGGTAGTAAATTAGCTGCTAAACAGGCCGTTTCTCAATATGATATTCCTTTGGTTCCAGGGACTGAAGAAGCGATTTCTGACATTGAGGCAGCAAAGAAAAAAGCTGCAGAAATCGGTTATCCTATTCTCATCAAAGCCAGTGCTGGAGGAGGAGGAAAGGGAATGCGGATCGTAGAATCCGAAGCTGAATTTGAAGAGCAAATGCAGCGAGCAGTATCTGAAGCGAAATCTGCTTTTGGAGATGGAGCGGTATTTATTGAAAAATTTATTACTTCTCCTCGTCATATTGAGATTCAGATTCTAGGAGACCAACAAGGGAATACTGTTTATCTGTTTGAAAGAGAATGCTCCATCCAAAGGAGACATCAAAAAGTCATAGAAGAAGCTCCGTCAGCTGTAGTAAGTCCAGAAATGCGAAAAGCAATGGGAGAGGCTGCAGTGGGAGTTGCAAAAGCTTGTAATTATTATGGTGCCGGTACTGTGGAGTTTATCGTAGATGACAAGCTGAACTTCTATTTCTTGGAAATGAATACCCGTCTTCAGGTAGAACA
Source organism: Algoriphagus zhangzhouensis (assembly GCF_900148515.1). GTDB lineage: Bacteria > Bacteroidota > Bacteroidia > Cytophagales > Cyclobacteriaceae > Algoriphagus > Algoriphagus zhangzhouensis. Next base: position 432,430 of record NZ_FRXN01000001.1, read on the forward strand.
TCCAGTCACTGAAATGATTACAGGTAAAGACTTGGTGAAAGAACAGATTTGGGTTGCTGAGGGGAAAGCTTTGAGCTTTTTCCAAGAGGATTTGAAAATTAATGGACACTCATTAGAAGTTCGTGTATATGCCGAAGATCCTCGAACCAATTTCCTTCCAGACATTGGACGATTGATTACTTATAGAAGGCCTCAAGGACCTGGAATTCGAGTGGACGATGGATTTGAAGAAGGAATGGATATCCCGATTTATTATGATCCAATGATTGCCAAGTTGATCACGCATGCTGAAACCCGTGAGGATGCGATCAATAGAATGCTTCGGGCCATTGATGATTATGAGATCACAGGGATTCAGACGACTTTGGATTTTTGTCGATTTGCCTTAAAACACGAAGCTTTCACCAGTGGTAATTTTGATACTAAATTCGTTGAGAAGTATTTCAAACCTGAGGTATTAGATCAAAGCCTTTCGAAAGAAGAAGAGGAGCTTTTGGCGGTATTGGCCGTGGAGTTTTTTCATTCCCAAAAAGGAAAGAAAACCGGTTCTGTTTCAGCTGCTGCGCCTACAACTTCTGGAGCTTGGAGAAATCGTTTGAAATAAATGGCGGAAATATTACCTCTAAAAGCATGGAGATATGCTGATTACCTAAGCCCTCAGATAGAGGAATTGACAGCGCCGCTTTTTGATGTGGTTTCTGAAAAGCAGAGAGAAAAGCTCTATGAAAACCCCTTGAACAGCATTCATTTATCTGTTCCCAATGGTCCTATTCCTGCTGAAAATGCAAGAAAAACCCTACAAATGTGGAAAGATCAAGGGATTGTCAAACAAGATTTGATCCCTGGAATTTATGTTTATTATCAGTATTTCAGACTACCCGGAGAGCAGAAGGAGCGATGCAGAAAAGGTTTTATCATTCAGGTCAAAGCTTATGATTGGGAGGAAAAACAGATTCTGAGACATGAGAATACGATTGTTTCAGCCGTCAATGATCGGGTTGAACTCTTAAAGTCCGCGCAAATTCAAGCTAGTCCCACTCATGGATTGTATGAAGATGCTGAGTTTGAGTTGGAGCCTTATATGGATGCAGCTATTGGTTCTCCGATTTATGAATTGGAAGATTATCAAGGTGTTCGAGAAGTTTTGGCAGTCATTCATGATGCACAAATCATCAAGAAATTTATAGATTTCATTGCAAAGAAACAGCTGATTTTAGCTGATGGTCATCATCGCTTCGAAGGAGCAATTGCCTATAAGAATTCTATGAAAGGTGAGTTTTTAGAGGCAAAATGGAAAGCTCACGATTATCATTTGATGTATTTGACCAATGCGCTTGGAAAAGACTTAAAGATCTTGCCCACCCATCGACTTTTCTATGGTTTAGAAATGGTAAAAGAGGAATTTCTTGAAAAGCTTTCGGATTGGTTTGATATCAAGAAGTTTCCAGATCCAGATGAATTGGGGTCTTATGCTTTCCATGTTTCCAAAACATATGGATTGGTCATAGGAGAGGAGTCCTATTTTCTGAAATTAAAGGAAGAAAAATTCAAGGAATTGGATCTAGAATTACCAAAAGCTCTACAAGAGTTGGATCTGGTGGCATTGCATGAAGTCCTTTTTCACCAGATTTTGGGATTGAACCAGCAGGATCAGAGGAATAGCAATCAAATAGTATATGAGCGAAATTTTTCACGATGTATTCAGGAAGTTCGTTCTCAAAAGGCGACCTTTGCTATCATCACTCGCGAGCTTCAAATTGAGCAGGTTTTGAAGGTTTGTCATTCCGGACATTTAATGCCTCAAAAGTCTACTTATTTCTATCCAAAAGCATTAGGTGGATTGCTTTTTGCGAGTTTCAATCAAGAAGAATTTAACTACCCTTATGACGCCTTTTTTAACCAAACTGAAGGATAAAAAATTGATTTTAGCATCCAATTCTCCTCGCAGACAAGAGCTTTTGAAAGGATTGGAATTGGAGTTTACAGTTAAAGTAAATTCCGTGGATGAATCTATTCCAAGTGATATTCCGGCAGATTATGTTGCTGCCTATTTATCCAAATTGAAGGCGGAATCTTTCCCAGATGAATTGCAGGAAAATGAGATTTTGATCACTTCTGACACTGTGGTGGTTCAAAATGGGCATGTTTTGGGTAAGCCAAACAATGAGGATGAGGCTTTTGATATGATTAAAAGTTTGTCGGGTGCCACCCACAAAGTAATGACCGCTGTGACCATCATGGATCGTCTGAAAAGAATCACTCTGGAAGATGAAACAAAAGTGACTTTCAGATTTCTGGAGGAAGAAGAGATTTGGCACTATATCCGTGAATACAAGCCCTTTGACAAAGCAGGAGCATATGGAATCCAGGAATGGATTGGTTTTATAGGCGTTTCCAGTATTGAAGGTTCCTACTACAATGTGATGGGTTTCCCGCTTCACTTGGTATATGAGCAATTGAAAAAGTGGTAGGCTTACTGCTTCAGAAGTTGCTCTAGACTTACTCGTAATATCTGCCCCATAGTTTGGCAAGACATAAACTTCTGGTTTTTATAATGTCTTGCCAGCTCTTTTCTCAAAGAATCGATATTTTCTAATGGTGCGATTTGGTCCTGATCCATGGCATCCAAAATCCCTTGAATCTCATCATGGGAGGATCTGACTCTTGTGGCAATTAAAGCCCTTTCTTCCCTCTGATATTGACGCATTGATTCGGGTGTGATATGTTTCATTCCCAACTGAATCAGTACATTGTTTTCTTTGAAAAACTGGGGAAGGTAAATGGACCTTTTCCCTTCATAACTCTGCTGATCAAAGTCGATTGCCCGAATCCGATAATGGGTTTCCTCAAAGTCAGGTGTCACATCAATCACAAAATTGGAGGAATGCATGTCTCCCAATAATCGAACGAAGCATCTTTCATTGAATTTGACGAACTCTTTTGCCAAACGAATAGGATTCAGGTGAGGGTCAGACATGTGAAGCCGCATGAATTTATCACCTGGAATCCCAGCTATATGTTCTTCAATCAAGGTGTTTTGATGAACCAAATAACTGATCCTGTTTGGAGAGAGAAGGTGCTCCAGTTCCAATCCATAAACCCGAGAAGCATCGGCGTTTTTGATGTAGAAATAGTCAAAGTTATCGTTGATCCGGTTTACAATCCGAACACGAAAGGGTTGGGTATTTCCATAAATGCACAAGTCAATCCTATCCACATACAAGTGTTCCATTACACTCATATCGCCTCCTGCTTTTAGAATGGCGTAGATTCTTTTGACATTCAAGTGAATTTCTTCCCTGTCTGATTGATCGTAAAAAACAGTTTCCCAAAAAGTGTCTTGTTCCTTGGAATCATAAAGCGCAACCGAATTACTATAGCGGAGCAATTCATGATAATGAATGGGAATATCGACTTCTCGCGAATTTTCAACGAGATATTTTCTCAGTGCAGGACTGATGGGGTAAACCTTCTTTTTTTTACTGATCAGAGCCATTTTAGAAATCTACATGTTGGCTTTTCTTCAAATTTCTGTCGAAAATAAAAGGTCCAAAAGGCAAAACAGAAGCGATCAAAGCAAAAAGAGTTCTGCTAAAATTCCACTTTAGCTTAGAGGCAGTAGGGAAGACGGTGTAGATGTAAAGGATAAACAAGATTCCATGTGCCCAGCCTACATATTTCACTGCGATTGGCATATCAAACATGTATTTCAAAGGCATTGCAATGAATAACAAAATCAAGAAGGAAGCTCCTTCTATTAAACTGATCCACTTGAATCGTTTGGCCCAGGTATGTTGTTCGGGGGTCATGGTAATTGATTATCAGATATTAAATAGCGTTTTCAAGGTCGTCCAAAGTTTCCTTTTCAAATTGCTGTCTTCAAAAATTGAAGTTAAAGAATCTGCAAAAAGGTACTCTGTTTCGTTTTCGGCATGGATGTGATAATCCAAAATCGGAAAGGCATTGATAGGGTGTTTGATTCTTCCAAATTTAAGGACCACATGGGCATTGATTGCATGAAACTCGTCCAAGCTTCTTCCTTCCAATTCCTGAGAGTTCAATAAACCTACCTCACTCATGGAATGCCCAACAGCCTGAAGAATTTTGACCAGCATATCCATGATTTCAGCATTTAACGATTCCTCTTCGTGAAGGATTAAAATGCCTTTTTCGAACTTGCCACGAACTTGAATTGGCTCTAATTCTACCTCAGGCGCAGTTTCTTGCTTAGTTTCAATTTTAGTTAGCCCTGGAGAGGCAGGCTCTTGAACTTGGTTCAAATCAGTGTTTCCAGCATGAAATCCTGATTCTTTAGCCAAAGAATCCTTGTCCTCATCAAATAAAAAAATATCCTCATTTAGAATATATTTCAGTTCACCCAGTGTGCTCTTATCCATGCCTGAAAATTGCCTAAAAATTCCTCTTAAGCCAAAAAAAGGGAAGACTTTATGCCTTCCCTTTTGATTATTTTGTGATATCCATGTTGAAAATTGACTTCAGCTCCACGGCATCTTCTGGTTTCATTCTTTTTGCCAGAACCAATCGAAGTTGTCTCCTTCTTAAAGCTCCATCGTACAATTCTTTTTCTTCTTCCGTTTCTGGAATAGCTTCTGGGATTTCTATTGGTTTCCCGTTCTGATCTACCGCTACGAAAGTGAAAAAAGCTCTGTGAGTGATTGTCTTTTTACTTGCAGGAATGTCTTCCGCAGTCACCTCGATAAAAACCTCCATGGAGGAATTGAAAGCCCGGGTTACTTTGGCATGAAGTGTAACCACATTTCCCAAAGAAATGGGCTGTTTGAAAGAAATGCTATCTGCAGAGGCGGTTACCACAATGCGATTGGAGTGCTTTTGAGCTGCGATGGCAGCGACTACGTCCAGCCAATGCATCAAGCGTCCCCCCATTAGGTTGTTCAGCGTATTGGTATCATTTGGGAGTACCATCTCCGTCATGATTGTTGCAGATTCCTTTACAAATTTCTTCTTTGCCATATTGTTGATTTTGAACAAAAATAGAAATAAAATTCTTCTAAACTTGATTTACGTCGTTTTTGTCAAAATTTTATTCTGAAAAATATGAAAAAGTGTTGTTGTGAAGAATCATTTCCAACCGTCTTTTCCCAAAAGAGGCACAAATGCGAAATTATCGTATTCCTCTCTTTCCAATTTGCCACCTGCCTTTTTGGTGATTTTGACCATGCTCTGTCTTCGTCTATCACCAACTGGGATTACCAAAATTCCACCAGTTTTCAATTGTTGAACCAAGGCTTCTGGAATGATAGGAGCACCTGCGGTCACCAGAATCTTGTCATATGGAGCATGTGCAGGTAATCCTCCAGTGCCATCTCCGTAAAACAGATTCATTTCTATGCCGAGTCTTTTGAGAAACTTGGAAGTTCCTTCAAACAGCTTCTTTTGGTATTCGATAGTAAATACCTCTGCTCCCAATAAATGTAGGATGCTTCCCTGATAACCCGATCCGGTGCCTATTTCCAAAACCTTGTCACCTGGGTGGATATCCAACAATTGTGTCTGGAAAGCCACGGTATAGGGTTGTGAAATGGTTTGCCCTTCTCCAATTGGAAAGGCTTTGTCTTCGTAAGCATGGGAAATCAGTGCTGAATCAAAAAAGAAATGTCGCGGAAGTGCATTGATTGCATCCAAAACCTTCTGGCTATGGATTCCCTTGCTTTTGAGTTCGGCAACTAGGGCTTTTCTTTTTCCCTTGTGTAAGTAAGTGTCTTCGAGTTTAAGGAGTGGCATTAGAAATTGAATTTCGATCGAAGATAACCGATATTTTGGCTTAATTTGAAACTGAAAAGGGCAATTTTTGCTTATCCTTTGAAAGCCAGTAGAAAGCAAATTTTATGTTTACAGGAATAATTGAAGGTTTTGGAACAATCCAAAATATCACCCAGGAGGGAAGTAATTTTCATTTTGATTTGGAATCCAGTTTGGCTGGAGAATTAAAAATAGACCAATCCTTGGCCCATGACGGAGTTTGTTTGACAGTAGTGAGAACTAGTCCAGAATCTTACAGGGTAACCGCCATTGATGAAACGATTCAAAAGACCAATTTGTCTGGTTGGAAAATAGGAAAGAAAGTGAACTTGGAACGATGCATGCCTGCAAACGGAAGGTTTGATGGTCATATTGTACAGGGACATGTGGATCAAACTGGAGTGGTCAAATACATTCGCGATGAAGACGGTTCTTGGCTTTTTGACATTGAATTTGATCCTGCATCAGGAAATGTGACGGTTGAAAAAGGCTCCATTACGATCAATGGGACAAGTTTAACCTGTTTTAATTCCAAAAATGGAAGATTCTCAGTTGCAATTATTCCCTATACTTTTGAACATACAAATTTCCATCAATTACAGGTTGGAGATACAGTGAATTTGGAGTTTGATATTGTTGGGAAATACATTCAGAGAATCATTCGGGGGTATACAGCTGATTGATTCGAAAATCGAAAACAAAAAAAGCGACAAATTTTTATTTGCCGCTTTTTTTATGATTTAACCCGGATTATGCAATAGGTTTCGTCATGAAGGCATTAATTGCAAGAAAATCAGGCTGTTTGGAAACTGATGCATAGCACCGCTATGGTGAAGTTGAAAATAGCAATGTAATGACTGATTTTGAAGTAATTAATGGATGAAATAGAATTGCTAATGCATATTTCGGGTTGTGGGATGGTGTTTATTTTAAGCTTAAAGTCTTATTCTCTGGATCTTTAACTAATCGGAAACCGACATTGGAAGTTCCAGAATCAAATGCTTGCCCTTGTCTAGCAGATGGTCGGTAATTCACACAATAATTAGCCGCGCAAAGGAAAGAACCTCCCTTGATCACACGTTCTTGTGCGAAAGGATTGTCAGGATTGTAGCAAGGATTCATATTAGCATCCAATTTTGGAGCCTGACCAGCCAAACGAGCAAATTTCAAAGCGTCATACCAATCGCTGGTCAATTCCCATACATTTCCGATCATGTCATACAATCCGAATGTATTTGGTGCAAATGATTTTACTGGACTAGTTCCTACAAATCCATCTTCACCCAAGTTTTCATTTGGGAAATTTCCTTGGAAAGTATTTGCTAAATATTGTCCATTTGGAGTCAATTCATCACCCCAAGCGAATCTTTTTCCATTCATTCCACCTCTAGCTGCAAATTCCCATTCGATTTCGGTAGGAAGCCTTTTTCCAGCCCATTCTGCAAAAGCAGTAGCATCTTCATAAGAAATATGAACCACAGGATGATTTTCTTTTCCAGTTAAATCACTCTCAGGTCCACTTGGATGTCTCCAAGAAGCTCCATTGACCCAAGACCACCAAAGTGAAATATCCTGTAGGGGAACTTGATAGGGAGGAGGAGTAAATACCATAGATCCAGGTACCAAAACGGAGTCATCAGGCTTGGGAGTGCCCGGAGGCAATTGCTTTTTCAATTCTTCCCAATCGATAGGTCTTTCAGCAACAGTTACATAACCCGTTTCCTCAACGAATTTGGCGAACTCTGCATTGGTAACTTCATGAGTATCCATCCAAAAACCGTCCACCTGAAGATCGACAGCTGGTTTTTCAGCTTCATAGGCATCTGCCTCATTGGTTCCCATGGTGAATTTACCTCCGGGAATCCAGGCCATTCCATCTGGTTGGTTGTCAGGCTTCGGAGTAGCTGCTACAGTTAGTTTTTCTTCTTCGGAAGCAGTTTCATTTTTCTGTTCACATGAAAAGGTTGAAACCAGCAAAGCTGCTCCAAGAAGAATATGTATGTGTTTATTGTTAGACATTGGCGCTTATTTTCAATAGGAAAATTAAGAAGAATCCATTAGAAAAGAAGGTTTTGAGTCCTATTCTGATAAATATCAGCTTACAAGAGGTCAATTCTTCGTTGAACTTTCGATCTGAGTTTGTTGAAAAACTGCTTCCTATCTTTCTCGCCAACCTTGCTAATTTGACTTGACTTTTGAATCAAGTTTTGGAGATTTTGATGCATTCCTTCATTAAAGGTTTGATCTGTGGTACCTACAAAATAGATGACGCTGTAATTTAAATAGGTAATCTTTTTGCCATCTATTTCTACAAAAAATGTATTGTCACCTAGGACAAATTCATTTACGAAAAAATGATAATCCGCCATCTCTTCGGTTACGGTGCTGTTGGGCATAAATTTTTTTCCATGTTCTGCCATTCTTTCCAAATGATCTACTACCTCAATCATGCATTGATAGAGCTTTACAGTATCCTCTTTTTTTTCAATGATCCCCATTTCATGGTAAAGATCAATCTGTCTCAGTGTGGTATTAATTCCCTCCAGATTCCAAATTTCCGTAGTATTGATGTTGTTGGAAGCTTTGAGAATTTTTTGAGATAACTCACTCAAGCCAGGGAAGGTTGACTTCTCAATGGAAAATCGTTGCCCTTTCAAACTTTCATTAAAAAGGATGGATTTCATCCAGAAAAAACATTTGAATGAGGCTAATTCAGGATGGTAATAATGGTACCAAGGAGGGATATCTTTTAGTAAAAAATAAATATGTTTTTTGGAGAAGCTTTGTACCATTTCCAGTTGTGCCAGGACATTCTTCATCCAATTCAAAAAATTACCATCATCAAAGGAATTTTGGGCTCCTTGGAAAACGATTGTGTTCGAATTGGAGCCCAAAACTTGATCAATTGAAATATTGAATTTTGATGCTAAAAGTTCAATTTCTTTGAAATCAAGCAACTTTTCTCCTCGGATTCTTCTATAAGCACTGTCTTGACTGATATTCAAAGTGTCAGAAATCTCATCCACCAAGGAAGAATAGGAGGGGATAGATGATTTGATTATTTGAAAAAAGTTGGCTTGAATATCCATCAATTGGCGATAAGCTAAATTGGCAAAATACAATTTGGGGTTAATTAAATATAAATAGAAAAAGTGAATGATTCTTTATTCAAGTGTTGAAAAAAATTAGGTTCAACATGCTGAAAATCTGATTACTATCTATTTATTTGAAAGCCTTTCTTAGTCACATAATGGGTTAAACAAAAAAAGGCAGTCTCGAACTGCCTTTTAATAATGATTTTTCTCTTTAAAACTTATTCCCCAGCACCAGCTCCTGCTGCTGAATGTAATTTTCCAAGCTCCTGATCGATTGTCCAAAGTCCAACTCCTTCTTCACCGATAATATCGAATAATTCAACAGCTCTTCGGGACATGGTTTCTTCCTCTCTTTGCTCGGTTACATACCATTGCATGAAGCTAAACGTTGCAAAATCTTTTACGCTGAAGGCATGATCAACAATGTTATTGATGGATTTGGTTACCAAAATTTCATGCTCCAAGATCAATTCAAATACCTCTCTCAATGAATTGAAATGATGTCGAATTCCTGTGATTTCTGGTTGGATAGCGTGCCCCCCAGCTTCATTGACATATTGGAAAATCTTCATCATGTGCATACGCTCTTCATCTGCATGGGTGTAGAGGTATTTAGCAGCATTCTCGTATCCCATCATGTGACACCAGGAAGCCATGGAAAGATAGTATGCGGAAGATTTACCTTCCATCTCAATCTGATTATTCAATAATTCCTCGGTGTCATGCAACAGAGATCTCTGAAGTGTGACTATTTCTTTTTGTTTCATATCAAAAGTGTTTACACCAAAATAACTATTTCTAGGGGCAGAGGTTCCGATTTGGAGCCCTTCTTACCAAATTTAGAATAGGTTTAATTAAAATGAAACACTTATCTACTTAAAGGTGTGGGGAATACAGAGAGACTTTCCGATCCATTTTCTGAAACAGATTGAACAGAAAAGAAGTAATTGTCCTTGGAATAGGGAAGAGTCAAGTTGGTATCCGTTGTGAAGAATTTTTTCTCCCAAACAGGGGAGGAGGTCTCTCTCATCAATACATAATAGCCTTTTACTTTACCAAATTTGGGGGCTTCCCAACTCAAAATCGAGTGATTACTCAATCCTCTCACATCGATTCGGACGTTTTCAGGCTGACCAGCAGAACTAGCCAGTGTCGCCAAAGAGGCCAAGTTGATTCCGGATACTTTTCTCAAGTATTCGAAGTCCATGAATTCTGGTAAATCTCCATATTGAATTCCATCTTCGACTCTTACATTTTCATGTTGGTGAGGGAAGTTTTCATTCATTTCAGAAAGGCGAACAGCCGTGAATCCATTTCTGGCAAAAGAAGTTTGATCACCACCTCTTAGGAATCGGTCAGGTCTGTAAATCAGCTTGATTTCAAATTGATCGACATATCGCTCACCCAATTCTTTGATATAGCGAGCCAATTGTCTGGATTTTGAATCATTGTCAGCTCCAGTATATCGACGAATTCTAGCTTCTTCCTCTGTTTCAGCTACAGGGATAGTTTCTGAGAAAACTCTCATTTTCAAATTGTCTTTGAGAAGTGTTCCTGAAGATTCACTGTTTCCTATGATGTCATTGTTGAGCACTGCAGCGATATTCCATCCTTCTTCTTTGGCTTTGTCAGCCATGTAGGTAGCTCCTTTTAATCCTTGTTCCTCACCCGTAAAAGCGACGAATTTAATGGTAGCAGGGAATGAATGAGAAGCCATGACTCTGGCTAATTCTATGACAGCGGCCGTACCACTTCCATCGTCATTTGCTCCTGGGGAGAAATTATCCGCATCCATGACATTTTTGTTTCGGGAATCCATGTGAGCAGAAAGGATGAAAATCCTGTCATCATTGGGATCTGTACCTTTCAAAGTGGCCACTACATTGGCTCCGGGTGAATCTTGTTCAATTCTTCTTCCATCGCCCGGAATGGTGAATTTTTCGATTTCAGCAGTCATTCTGCCATTGGAGCTTTGGGCAAAATGATTGAATTTAGAAAGTACCCAATCTTGTGCCGCCGGCATCCCATTTTGGGTATCTGTACTGAGGGTATGTCGGGAATTATAAGAGGCGAGTTTGCGAACATAGGACTCCAATGAATCTGAGGAAACTTCTTTGACCATCGCATCAATTTCAGGGTTTCTATTGATGATAGTCTGAGAAAAAGTCCATTGACTGAGCAAACCTAAACTTAGGGTGAATAAAATTTTGCGCATAGTAAGGTTGATTAGTTGCATAAAGCTAAATTTATCCCAGTCAAATTAACAATCATTCGATTTTTACATGAATACCTTCTTAACCCCCAACAAAGGCGATTACCCTGCCTTTTATTCCACTTACTTAGATTTGATCACCGATACCGATTATTGTGAGTTAATAGATTCTCAAGTTCAGGAGCTGAAAGATCTCTTTGCAGAAAAACCTGAAGATTGGGAAAATCAACCTTACCAAGAAGGAAAATGGTCTCCGAAAGAGGTTTTGGGTCACGTGATAGATACAGAGAGAATCATGACCTTCAGAGCTTTGTGTTTTGCTCGTGGTGAACGCTCTTCTTTACCGGGGTTTGATCAAGATCCCTATGTATTAAATGCTAGATTCGGCTCGGTAGAGATTGATTTGCTTTTGGAAGATTTTGCCGCTCAAAGGAAAGCCTTGGTAACGATGATTAAGACATTGAGAGAAGATGTTTTGGACAATGAAGGAACCGCTAATGGTTCTCCAATCACTCCTAGAGCCTTGTTTTGGATTATTCCGGGTCACTTTATCCATCATTTGAATATTCTAAAAGAGAGATACTCATGAAACTAGAAATTGGAGTAGTTGATGCATTTACCGATGAGGTTTTCGGCGGAAATCCAGCAGCTGTTTGTCTTTTAGAACAAGACTTGTCAGCTGAAACCATGCAGAAAATTGCCATGGAAATGAATCTGAGTGAAACTGCATTCGTGCAAAAAAAGGAAGTTTCAGGTCATTTTTCCCTTCGTTGGTTTACTCCAACTTTGGAAATTGATCTTTGTGGACACGCAACACTTGCTTCTGCATTTTGGATGCTACGAAACAATTGGGCTCAGTCGGGTGAAACGATCCATTTTCATACTCTCAGTGGCGAACTTCAAGTGAAAAGCCATAGAGATCAGCTGGAGATGAATTTTCCTTTGCTTCCAACTTTCACGGATACACATCCAGTTTTCAAGGATGAGTTATTTGGGAAGAAAATCCTTGCTGCCGCTCAATTGAGAAAGAATTGGATTTTTGAATTGGAGTCAGAAGATGCTGTGAAAACCTTAGAGCCTGTTATGCAGGAAATTGCCGATAACAGTGAGGAAGGCTTTATAGTCACTGCTGCTGGAGATGGTGAATTTGATATAGTTTCTCGATTTTTCGGTCCGAATGTAGGTATTGCTGAAGATCCAGTCACTGGTTTTGCACATTGTGCCTTGATGGATTATTGGTATCAAAAAACCGGAAAACTTCACTTAAAAGCATTTCAGGCTAGTAATAGAGGAGGGAAGTTGGATTTGGAAAAACAGGATGATCGCGTGATATTGAGAGGAAAGGCAGTTTCAGTTTTAACAGGTACCATGACATTGGATTAATATGGTAGAAAGATTAGGGAAAAAGAGGACTTACGGAAGGTATTTTAAGCACTTTACCGATTATTGGCTCACAGATGCCAGTTTCGGTTTATTGCTATTGATTTTACTTTTTACAGTCTTTGTCTTACCCATTATGATTGAATATGGCCATATAGACATGGTATTTGTCAATATGGTCTTCCTTTTCTTATTCTTCACAGGAATCTGGTCTACGAGGGAAAAATTCTTGGTTTTTCTGACAACGGGTCTGTTTGTTACGCAATTGATCCTCAGGATTTTGAGGTTTTCAAATTTCCCTGTGGAGTTTTACCTAACCGAAAGGATAGTGGGGATCGCCAATATGATGGTGTTTATTTTTTTGAATATCAGACTCCTGTTTAGGGATCGAGAAATCAATGTTTACAGGGTCATCGGTGCCATTAATGTCTATCTCTGCTTGGCTATTCTGGGAGCTTTTGTTTTTGAAATTATCCATCTGACTGTAGGTCATAGTATTTCAGGAGAGTTGAACTTAAAGGGCTTAGATGAGGACTTCAGTCAATACATTTATTTCAGTTTGGTTTCATTGACGACAGTTGGATTTGGTGAACTTTACCCAGTCAATGTGATGTCCAGAATGCTTGCTGTATTTTTAAGTACCATCGGAATACTATATCCAGCGGTGGTGATTGCCAGATTGGTTTCAGAGAGCAAAAGTTAGCCCCATTGGTGTAAAAGCACCTGCATTTTTTAGGCATTCAGTTTAGCTTTCCTCAAAATCACTAAACTGTATGAGAAAAATTTACTTATCCGCTTTGTTTCTCCTTGGAATGACTGTGGCAATGGCTCAGGAAGATCGAAAGATTCCAGTAGAAACTCAGATTGAGAAAACCCACGAAACGACAATAAAGGGTAAAAAAGTCCCTTATAAGTCAATCACAGGAACCCAGCCTGTTTGGGATGAAAATGGAGATCCTATCGCATCTTTGTTTTATACCTATTATGAAAGAACGGACGTGTCCAATAAGGAAACCAGACCATTGGTGATTTCCTTCAATGGAGGTCCTGGATCTGCTTCTATCTGGATGCACTTGGCTTATACTGGACCGGTTATTTTGAACATCGACGATGAAGGTTATCCTGTGCAGCCTTATGGTTACAAATCCAATCCAAATTCCATTTTGGATGTGGCTGACATCGTTTATGTTGACCCGGTTAATACTGGCTATTCAAGAATTTTGGATCCTGAGAAAACTCCAAGATCCACTTTCTTTGGAATCAATTCAGATATCAAATACCTGGCTGATTGGGTTAACACTTTTGTAACCCGTGCTGGTAGATGGGCTTCTCCAAAATATTTGATTGGTGAAAGTTATGGTACCACTCGAGTTGCTGGTTTGGTTTCCCAGTTGCAAAATGCACATTGGATGTACTTCAACGGAGTCATCTTAGTGTCTCCGACCGATATGGGTATTGATAGAGATGGTCCTGTGAAAATGGCAAATTACTGGCCTTATTATGCTGCTACAGCATGGTATCATGGTCAATTGCCAGCTGACCTTCAAAGTCAGGATTTAGATGATATTATTTCAGTGGTTGAAAAGATGGCTGTTGATGAGATCCTTCCTGCGATGACCAAAGGAGGTAGCCTTTCTGATTCTGAAAAAGATGCGATTGCAGCTAAAATGGCTCGTTATTCTGGTATCAGCAAAGAATCAATCTTAGCTCATAATTTGATGGTTCCTACCAGTTTCTTCTGGAAAGAATTGCTTCGCGATGAAGGAATGACTGTAGGTCGTCTGGATAGCCGATACAAAGGTTTTGATAGCATGGATGCAGGTGATCGCTACGATTTTGATCCTGCATTGACTAGTTGGAATCACGCTTTTGCACCAGCTTTCAACATGTATGCAAGAGAGGTTTTAGGATTCGAAACTGATTTGACTTATAACCTTTTCGGCCCTGTTCACCCTTGGGATAGATCTAATGAAAGAACTGGTTATGATTTGGGTACAGCTATGAGACAAAATCCTTACTTGAACTTGATGGTACAGTCTGGATACTTTGATGGAGGAACAGATTTCTTCAATGCGAAGTATAGCACTTGGCAAATCGATTCAAATGGTAAGTTGAAGGATAGAATTTCATTTAAAGGGTACCGTTCAGGTCATATGATGTATTTGAGAGCAGAGGACTTGGCTACTTCCAATGAAGATATCCGTCAATTCATCCAAAACTCAATGGTTAAGCCTGATCAGCCAGCTAAGTATTAATAATCTTTCTGAAAATGAAAAAATTGAGCCCTGAAGCAATTCGGGGCTTTTTTTGTGTTTCACGGCTATACCTTTACCACTTTTTTCAGTAGGTATTATTCTTTGAAATGACATGCATCTAACTATATTTTTCCGTCCTTTTTCCTATAGGTGAAAAAGGACCAAAAAACCCACCGCTGTCCATTTTTGGGTTAAAATCAATTTCCTCCCCACACGTCGGCAAACTCCTCAATTTTGCATTGACTCTTGTCTAAACTTGAAGTTTGCAGTAACAAAATTTTCGTCAAACAAGCCTCCTAATTTCCATTTCTCACAATTGATTTTTTAACACCCAAAACTGGAAGGCGGATCCAGACTAAAATTGATGTTCTCGATTTAAATTAAGTTGATCCGTTTCTCTAATAGTCTAAAAATTAACACGTGATATTAACTGGACGATATGCCTTGAAGTGGCTGGTGACGGATTGAGGTCAACAAGCGTTAAGAAAATCGACTAGTTCCGAACTTGTTCGGAAATCCGGCGATTTTTAGCGTTTGAACCAATTCGGCAGAAAATGTCCGCAGGCATTTTCAAGCCAATTCAGGCAAAAGACTTTTGTGGACTTTTGGTCTTTCAAAAGTCCAATAAATTTTTTTACCAGTCTTATACTAGTTTAATTTTAGTGAATTTTGATATACACTGCCAGACTGATTATCGCTATTCAAAAAAGCTCCCATTTACGGAATCAACTCCTGGAAATCTTCAAACTTCTCAATGGGTTTTCCTGAAAATTCTCCAATGAGTTGATAGACATCATTCAGGCTTTTTCCTTCTTTTCGTAAAAACTGAAGAGAGGTAGAACCATCGGATTTGGATAGTTTTTTCTTTTTAGGCCCTTTGAGAATAGGATGGTGGAAGTATTGAATTTTTTGGTAATCAGGTAATCCTAGCGTTTCGGCTAAAAAACTCTGAGCCAAACTGGATCCATATAAATCCTGCCCACGAACGATCAGATCAACGCCAAACCTTAAATCATCAATCACAGAAGTCAATTGAAAGGAGGGAAGCCCGTCTCTTTTTCTCACAATAAAAAAAGAAGAATCCTGAGGAATCACTTCCCAAACTTTTTTGTCGGGGTATTGAATGATACTGACCAAATCACTTTCAAGGGAATTAATCCTCCAAGTTATTTCTGGCTTATCCAATGAAAGATTTCTTCCCAAACAATGTCCTAAATAATAACCGGAGGAATTCATTTGCGAGATTTTCTTTCGGGAGCAATTACATCCGAATAGAATACCTTTTTCTCGGAGTTGGTCCAAAGCGGATTCATAGCTATCCATCCGGAATTTTTGAGACCATTCTTCTTCCAGCTCTTTCCTGTTTTTGGGCCCTTTCTCGATTGGTATTTCTAAAAAATCCAAAGATTCAAAAATGTCCTCAACAAATTCCGGTCTATATCTCTCCTGATCCAGATCGTCAATTCTCAATAAAATTTTTGCTCCCGTTTTTTCTGCCAATGCTTTGGTTAATAAGAAAGAATAGGCATTTCCCAAATGGAGGAAACCACTCGGAGTAGGAGCAATACGCGTCAGGGTCGGATTCATTGCGCCAAATTAAGTAGATTGGAAAAAAAACAACCATCACAATGAAGCAGACCTTCAAAATATTTCTTTCATTGATAGTAGCATTTGGATTTAGCTCATGCCAATCTGACTCAGATAGAGTATTGACTGGACCTGAGTTGATCAAGAAATCTATTGAATTTCATGACCCAAAAGGCAATTGGGGGAGTTTTGAAGGAACATTCGTTTTTCAGGATAGTCTACCTCCAGGAAGAGATTCCCGATTTTATAAGGTCACTCTGGATAACTCAAAATCAAAGATGAAATACTGGATCGAAGGATTGGAATATGAGGTGATCAAAGATTCTGTTTCTGTGCTTGAAGGTGAGGTTGAGGATGCAAGAGCACTGAGAATGCGAAATTACTATACCTATCTCTGGGGTCTTCCTATGAAATTGCAAGATCCGGGTACGCAAATCGATTCTGAGGTCGCTGAAGAAGAAATTAAGGGCAAAACCTATAAGGTTGTGCGCGTTCCCTATGAAGAGGATATCTGGTATTTCTATTTAGATCCAGAAACCTTCCAAATGGAAGCCTATAAATTTTATAAAGATGAACCCAATCAGGTAGGAGAGATTATTTATTTGGAAGGATTGACAGAAACCAATGGAATGAAGATCCCAAGCAATAGAACCTGGTATAGAACTGAGAAACCAGAATTTTTAGGAACTGATCAATTGAAAAGTGTCGAATAAATTTCTCGATTAAGGTCTTTTAACCTGAAAAAGAATTCCAAAAACTCAGCATTCTCTATTTTTGAGCGTGAAAAAAATCATCTTCCTCTTTGCTTTTATGACTTTTGGGTTTTGCCTTTATGGGCAAACTACCTATTCAGGGAATATCCTGGATAGCAGTGATAAGGGCTATTTGGAAGGTGTAGATGTGCAAGTTATAGGTGGAAAAGAAACCGTAAAGTCCAATGGACGAGGATATTTTTCCATCCAAGCCACTTTAGGAGATACACTTAGATTGAGTTTTCCGGGCTTTATTGAGCAAAAAGTAGTTTTGGGAAGTGAGAGGTTCCTCATGATCCAATTACAGGATATGGCACGTTTTCTACCCACATTTGAAGTTCAGGGGAATGTTTATTCTTACCGAATGAAAGATGGCCGATTGGTTCTCAAAGATGAAAACGAAGCTGATTTGCCTTCTAGAAAGGGAGAGGTTTTGGCTGGATTCAAAGAGGATGACCCCAATGGCGGGGTGGTGATCAGTGGACCAATTTCTTATTTCACCAAGAAGGCTAGACAAGCCCGGGAATACGAAAAGAAGAAAATCTGGCATTCCAGACGTGAAGGATATTATCAGGTGATTGAATCAGATTCTGTTCAGCAGGAAATGATGGAAAAGTACGATTTGGATTCTCAGGAATGGGATGATTTAGTGATCAAATTCAATCAGTTTCACCAGAGTCACGAATTTTTAGATTGGTCAGAAGCCAAAGTCAAGAAAAGTTTGGATGAGTTTTTTCGTTTTGAAACCGAGTTCTCCTTTTAGGATTTTCTTTTAAAAGACCAGGTGATAAAGAATCTGGCAACCATTTCACCAGAAGGGTTCCTCCCAGTTGAAACCATTGTCAGCGTCGCTGTATCATTGACTTCCATTGAATCGATCAAAGCAAAGAGTTCTTGTCCCTGATCACAGGTGAGCAATATCTTTTGATCAGCTTTCTTGTGGAATTCTGCTTTAAAATCTACTACCAACATGCTGAATTTTCCTTTTCCTGCAATTGCCATTTGACACAAGGCCCCGGTACTTAATTCACCTGCACCAGCCAAGGCGGCAAAGTAAATCGAACGAAAAGGATTTTGACTTCTCCAGAAATAGGGGATGCTAACCTCACACTTATTTTGATCCAAAGTTTTGATTTTCAATCTCCAGAAAACCGCTGACGGAAGTTTGAAAAGCATGGCAAACCAAAAAATTAGTGGATTTGTCATTTTCTTCTGGTATTCCAGTCTTTCTTTTGTCAATTTTGTGGTGGTTACGCTAGTTTCCATAGAATAATAATATCATTTAAAATACGAATTTTTGCTTGGCATCATGAAGCTGGTATCCTTTTTGGATTTTTAAAAGCAAATAAAATTTAGAATCATGAAAAAAATCATCATCCTATTGTTGACAGGTTTAGTGGTCTATTCCTGTGCAAAAGTTCCTTTAACAGGTAGAAATCAATTGGCTATGGTGGATAATGCCGAAATCATGCCTTTGGTGGAGGAGCAATATGATCAAGTGTTGAAAGAGAACAAAGTCGTGACAAATACCGCAGACGGTCAAAGCGTCGTAAGGGTAGGAAAACGCATTTCTGCTGCCGTAGAGGCCTTTTTGATCCAAGAAGGCTACCAAGAATTGGTGGAAACCTTTGAGTGGGAGTTTAACCTTTTGGAGTCGGATCAGGTCAATGCTTGGTGTATGCCTGGTGGTCTGGTTGCCTTCTACACGGGTATCATGCCGGTAACTCAGAATGAAACTGGAATCGCTGTGGTTATGGGCCATGAGGTAGCACACGCGGTTGCTTCCCATGCTAGAGAACGTATGTCAAATGGCTTGATTGCCAATATGGGGCTTAGTGTTTTGTCTACTGCAATGGGACAAAATCCAACTATGACCCAGCAAATTTTTCTACAATCTGTGGGTATGGGTTCTCAGTTGGGAATGTTGAGTTTCTCCAGAAAGCACGAATTGGAAGCTGATGAATTGGGATTAATATTTATGGCGATGGCTGGATATGATCCTCGTGAAGCACCGATCTTCTGGGAAAGAATGTCTTCAGCTGGGGGAGAAGCGCCACCTGAATTCCTTTCTACTCACCCGGGTCCAGATAGAAGAATCGAAAGATTGAATGCCAATATGGATAAGGCATTGAAATACTATAATCCACAATAATCAAATGAACCTATCAAAGCGAAAAGCCGAAGTCTGAGAAGATTTCGGCTTTTCAATTATATCTTTAAATCATGTTATGATAAGAAAGCAGAACGGCCTACAGAATTATAAGGTTCCAGAAAAAGAGTTAAGATGGGCCTATTTATTTTTTGGATTGTTATTAGCATGGGCTTTCGGGAATCTCTGTTATAAAGCTTACATTGGATATACCTCGGAAATAAGATATACTGTTATTAATTTCTATGAGAAGTATTATGATAGTAAAGGTACTGGAATGAAAGTTTTTTATTTGGTAGATGGAGAAACAATTAAAGAAGTGTGTTTTTCATTTGATTGTAAACAAGTTCAAAAAGGGGAAAGGAGATTGGGTTATTACTTTGTTGATGACCCCTCCTTTTTTGGAATTCTTTATGATATAAAGGTACCTTCTTCCGTAATGCCTCCTCAGAATGGTTGGGAGACTATTCCTGATTATTTGAAGCCTAAAAAGAAGAGAAGTTAGATTTTTGTTTATTAAAATTGAAAAGTAAAATTGAAGGCTAGATTTGATTATTATGAAATCGTATTGTTAAAAGATTCTTCTTTTACTAAAAGTAAAGGTATTATGGGATTAACGGGCCTAGTTTTGGGAAAATCAAAGAACGAAAATGATGTTTGGGGGTATGCTATTTATCTTTTTGAATTAGAAGAGGTTTGGGATTTGGACGAAGATTTTTTAGAAAGCACAGGTCATTTTTCATCAAAAGAAGATTTTTATGATGGAAATAGTGTCCAAGTAAAAGTTAAAAATGGGAAAGGCGAAACGGATGATTAGTTTAATTGACTACATCCAATTTGTTTTTTTCTATCGAAATAGGAAATTTGATCTTTCTTAAAGGGGTATTTAAAAAAAGAGATCGATAATGAAGAAATTTAGATATATAATAGTTTTAACTTTCTTTTCAATTGTTGTACAAGTATATTTAAATATAGACGATCTTTCAAAAGCATTTGGTGGTGTTGTTTTTCAATTTATAGCATCTGGTCTAATAGGTTGGGTATTTTCTCAATTTTATAATAAGTATTATAAGTCCTCTAGGTTAGTGTGGTGGGCAAGATTCTATGCTTTAATGATTTTAGGTTCAATAGTTATGCACTATATTGGAGTGACCTAATAAAATTTGAGTTTAGCTAAAATGATTTGTTCCTCGGCAATTTTCAATAGTTTAGTTCCTCCTGAATAACTACAGCTCTCAATTTGCCTTAACAGCAATTATAAAAATAAAAGCCGAAATCTATCAAGATTACGGCTTTGTACTTTATAGCTTAATATCAAATAACTTAAAGATAACTACCTGTTATTAAAGCCTCTTAGCTTCACTTGAGTTAGTTTTCTTTTGGTATCCAATGGGAAATCGCCACGCATCATCCAATCATAATAACCTGGTTCTTCTTTGAAAACCTGCTCGATTGGTTTGCCTTTGTGCTTGCCAAAATTGAAGATTTCCACACCCTCTGAATTGAAGATGAAACGACCGGCCAAATCCACCATTTTTTCATTGACCAAATCATGGATTTTCTTCATATCATTTTCAAAAACTCCAAGCTTATTTCCCTGCAAGTCTTCTGCTTCTTCTCCGATATATCTCTCTACTTGCGCTCTGAAAACATCCAAAGTAGCTAAAGTGTCAGCTTCTGCACTATGGGCATTTTCCAACTTTTTACCACAATAGAATTTGTAGGCAGCGGTCAGATTTCTTTTTTCCATCAAATGGAAAATCTTCTGGGCATCCAAAAGATTTCGTTTGTCCAGATCGAAATCAATTCCAGCTCTCAAGAACTCCTCAACTAATAAAGGGATATCGTACTTCAAGACATTAAAACCTGCCAAATCAGCTCCCCCGATAAATTGATGGATATCTTTGGCCAAGTCCTTGAAAGTAGGTTCGTTTTTGATGTCCTTGTCATAAATCCCGTGGATCAAAGAGGACTCCAGAGGGATAGGAATTCCCGGATTAATTCGTCTAGTATATATTTCCTGTCCGCCATCTGGATGAACCTTGACGATGGAAATCTCGACGATTCTGTCGGTTCCCACATTGGTACCAGTGGCTTCCAGATCGAAAAATGCAATTGCGTTCTTTAAGTTTAAATCCATTTTATTCAAATTTTGCTTTGATGCCTTCCAAGTCCATGTTGTCATAGTTTCCGGAGCTCATCAACAGCAGATTCGTGTTAGTATAATCTTTTTCCAAAAGGTACGATTTTAAAGCCTGACTATCAGTAAATAGCTTCAAATCCTTCCTTTTAAATCCATTTCTCAGTGTTTCTTCATCCATCAATTCCAATCTTTTCATGGCTGCTGCATGTGGATTCAAGTAGATAATTGCCTCATCCGGGGAGTCCATCGTGCCTTCGTAATTGGGAAGGAAATCCTTGTTCAAAGATGAGTAGGTATGGAGTTCCTGAACCGCTATTAACCTGCGTTCCGGAAACTGGGATTTGACAGCATTCGCTGTTGCTTTCAATTTGGATGGGGCGTGGGCAAAATCACGATATAAAGCTCTGTCTTCCTTCGCTTTAATCAATTCCATTCTTTTGGCAGCACCTTTAAAAGACTGGATTGAATCATAGAATTGACTTTCGGTCAAACTCAAAGCTTCGCATACTTTTTTGGCACCCAACAGGTTTTGAAGATTGTGTTCTCCAAATATTTGAATCGGGATTTCTCCCTGTGAAGTCAATAGAACTGTTTTTCCATTTCGGATTTCAGCAGGATGAGCCTGATATGGATTCTTTTTTCCTTTCATTTCACTGCTTTCAGATTCTTCTTTGACCAAAGGATCTGCTTCACAGTAAATCAATTCACCGCCTTCAGGTGTCATATCAATCAATTGTCTGAATTGATTTTTGTATTCATCAAAATCGGGGAAAACATTGAAGTGGTCCCAGGCTATCCCAGAAAGCAAAGCAATATCATGCTTGTAATGGAAGAATTTAGGGCGTCTGTCAAGGGGAGAAGTTAGGTATTCATCTCCTTCGATGATGATAACAGGTGCATCAGAGAGACGTACCATCAGATCAAAACCTTCGATCTGCGCACCTACCAAATAGTCAAAATCCACTCCCTGATCTTTCAGAACATGCAAGATGATGGAAGTTATGGAGGTTTTACCGTGTGATCCGGCAATAACTACGCGCTTTTTATCCTTGCTTTGATTGTAGATGAATTCAGGAAAAGAATAAACCGGAATCCCCAGTTCTTTGGCTTTTACCAATTCAGGATTGTCGATTCGGGCGTGCATACCCAGAATAATCCCGTCCAATCCTTCGTGTATTTTTACAGGAAACCAGCCAAATTCTTCAGGAAGAATTCCTGCCTTATTCAATCGGGTTTTGGAAGGTTCGTAAATTTCATCGTCAGATCCTGTGACATGATATCCTTTTTGGACAAGTGCCAAAGCTAGATTGTGCATCACAGCACCTCCAATTGCGATAAAATGGAAATTTTTCATGGTGTTGGTTTGGTATTCTGGGTTCAAACTTAAAAATAATAAACGGCCGAATTTGGAAAAAGCTGAATTGCTTCCCAATTTTTTGAGGCCTTGTCATTTTCTGTATTTTCGCATGCGAATTTAATTTTTCAAGAATGCTGCCAGACAAATACGCCTACCTAATCTTATCACTTTTATATATGATCGCCTGGGCGATTGTTTATTGGAAAAACCCGTGGAAGAGCGGAATGATCAAAGTGTGTGCAGTTGGTGGGATTATGGGAGTGATAGCTGAGGTTTGGTATTTCAGGGATTATTGGAGACCTCCGACGCTGTTTGGAGAAGGTATGGTCGGGATCGAAGATTATATCATCGGCTTTGCCTTGTTTGGAGTGGGAGGGTATATCCATTCTTCTTTTACTAAAAAGGAGATTAATTACGATAAGCAAACTCCTGCCAAAAACTGGAATTTCTTTGTCCTGTTTTTATTGGGTTGTGGAAGTTTGACCCTTTTTAGCATCGGTCTTGGGATTCATTCCGGTTATGTGACCTTTTTGACCTTCTTTTTGCTTTCTGTTTATATCTGGATTCAAAGACCTGATTTGATTGGCCTTTCCTTGATTTCAGGTTTTGCTACGCTAGCGATATCCTTTTTGATTTATTACATCAATTTTAATATTCTTTTTCCTGATTTCTGGGACAAATATGGAATGTTGGATGAGCCTATTTTGGGTTTTAAAATCGCCAATATTCCTCTTTCAGAGATGTTGTGGCACTTTAGCTGGGCCATGCTGTGCTCGATGTTCCGTGGATATCGAAATGGCGTATATTATAAATGATCCTGAGTATCAATCGGATTGATTTTTGTTGATAAGTATTGTAAAACTTGTTTAAAACTCTTGACTTAAAGGAGATACATTTGTTGTATGAGCGAGAAGACGGACTTTCAGAGAAACAATAGAAAAAAAGGGAATTACAGTGCACCCAATAGCATGGGAAAAGTACCACCTCAAGCGGTTGATTTGGAGGAAGCTGTATTGGGCGCATTGATGTTGGAAAAGGATGCCTTGACCAATGTAATTGATATTCTGAAGGTAGAATCTTTCTATAAAGACGCTCACCAAGTAATTTTTAGGGCCATTTTGGACCTTTTTACCGAATCTCAACCGATCGATTTGTTGACTGTAACTGCACAGTTGAGAAGGAATGGTACTTTGGAGGTAGCCGGTGGAGCATTCTATGTGACCGAATTGACTTCGAAAGTTGCCTCAGCGGCCAATATCGAATATCACGCAAGAATCATTACCGAGCAGGCAATTAAGCGTGAACTGATTAGTATTGCTTCCGAAATCCAAAAAGACGCTTTCGAGGATACCACAGATGTCTTTGAACTTTTGGATAAAATGGAACAGTCACTTTTTGAGATTTCTGAGAAAAACATCCGTAAAAACTATGCGGATATGAAATCCATCATGCGTGAAGCATTTGCAGAATTGGAATCCAAGAAGCATCAAAAAGATGGTTTGACAGGGGTTCCTTCAGGCTTTACTGCATTGGATAGGGTGACTTCCGGTTGGCAAAAAGCAGATTTGGTCATCATCGCTGCCCGTCCTGCGATGGGTAAAACGGCCTTTGTACTTTCGGTTTTGAGAAATGCCGCTGTTGATCACAACAAGCCTGTTGCTATCTTCTCTTTGGAAATGTCCTCAGTTCAGATGGTGAATCGTTTGATTTCATCTGAAGCTGAATTGGATTCTGAAAAAATCAAAAAAGGATCTTTGGCAGAGCATGAATGGGCTCAATTGGTACATAAAACCGCCAAGCTTTCCAAAGCACCGCTTTTCATTGATGATACACCGGCATTGTCCATTTTGGAATTGAGAGCTAAGGCTAGAAAGCTAAAAGCCCAGCACGATATTCAAATGATTGTAATTGACTACTTGCAGTTGATGTCCGGAGACTCAAAAAGTAGCGGAGGTGGAAACCGTGAACAAGAAATCGCGAGTATTTCCCGAGCCCTGAAGAAAATCGCCAAGGAATTGATGATTCCTGTGATTGCACTTTCTCAGCTTTCCCGTGCGGTAGAAACCAGGGGAGGAGATAAGAGACCTCAGCTATCGGATTTGAGGGAATCAGGAGCCATCGAGCAGGATGCGGATATGGTAATGTTCCTTTATCGTCCGGAATACTATGGTATCACTGAGGATGAAGAGCATAACTCAACTCAAGGAGTCGGCGAAGTTATCATCGCCAAGCATAGAAATGGTTCTTTGGATACAGTAAAACTTCGCTTTATCGGTCGATTTACACGATTTACAGATTTGGATAATTTCGGTGGTTTTGGAGCTCCAGCCATGAATCCAGCAGAGCCTATGTATGGGAATAAATTTGCGTCACAATCCAGCGGAGCTGGAGATTTTGACTCAGGAAGAACCATCAAAATGCAATCTAAAGCCAATGATGACCTGGATGATTTGTTAAATTCGGAATCAAAGCCAACTGATTTTTAAAATGAAAGGAATAGTCCTCGATCTAGATTCAAAAAGTAAAATTTCATACCAGGAAGTCCCTTCCAAATCTCTAGAGACGGATCAGGTTCGTATCCAAATCAAAGCTGCGGCATTAAATCACCGAGATGAATGGTGTAGACAGGGGAAATATCCCAATCTGACCATTGGAGTGATTTTGGGTTCGGATGGGTCTGGAGTAATTATTGAGTTGGGATCTGATGTGAAAGGATTTCAAATAGGTCAGGAGGTGATCATCAATCCTGCGATGAATTGGGGAGAAAACCAAGAGGCTCAATCGAAGGATTTTTTGATCATGGGTACGCCACATGACGGGACCCTTTCGGAGGAAGTGGTAGTTGCTTCCGACCGAGTTCATGCGAAACCCAATCATCTGAATTTTGAGGAAGCAGCAGCATTGCCTTTGGCAGGCTTGACTGCTTATCGAGCCATAATGTACCAGGCCAAAACCCAAGCCACTGAAAAAGTCCTGATTTCAGGATTTGGGGGAGGAGTAGCCCAGTTTGCAGCTCAATTTGCATTGGGGCTAGGAGCTGAAGTTTATATCACAACCAGTAGTCCTGCGAAATTGGAAAAAGCAATTTCATTGGGTGCAAAGGGTGGTTTCGACTACAGAGATTCCCAATGGGTTGATAATGCCAATGCTGAGGTTGGAGGTTTTGATGTAATCATCGATGGTGCTTCTGGCGATGGATTGAATGATTTGATCAAAGTAGCTAAGCCAGGGGGTAGAATTGTGATTTATGGAGCAACTCAAGGTAATCCAAGTACCTTAGAAGCTCGGAGAATTTTTTGGAATCAGATTAAAATCATGGGCAGCACCATGGGCTCTGATCAAGACTTTGATGATATGTTGACTTTCGTTCAAAACTATCAAATCAAGCCCATAGTAGATGCCATTTTTCCTTTCGCAAAGGCTGAAGAAGCTTTTGATAAAATGAGGGATGGTAAGCAAATGGGTAAGATTGTATTAGTTCCTTAAAGACCTTATGGTACTTTTTAAATACAAAAAGTACCTTCGTCCTGATCTGTGCCTGCCTACGGAAGGTAGGTCTCCACGGATCATTTTAGGACCAAAGAGCTCAAATAAACAAGTGGGTTTCTGACCTTGTTTAGTAACAAATCGTTCGTGAAGGCATGAACGAGGGAGATTAGGAACTAAACCACTCTATAAGTCTCTCCAAACTCCTTTCTGGCAATTCTATAGACTTCATCAAAATCCGGTGAAGTCACCAAAAAGTCACCTGGCTTTAAGATCATTGATTCGCCCCAAGAGGCTTCAAAACAGATTTCTTCATTTTCACCCAATTTGGCAATATCCTCCTTTGAAATTTCAATGGCCCAGATGGTGATTTTGGATTGATAAGTGGCCCAACCTTTTTCCAAAGCTTCTTTCATTTCATAGCGCTTCTCAAAAGAGTTTTCTCTGACCAAATACAATTCAGAAGAACTAGTCTGATTTTCTACCAAGTAATCTCCCTTTCGAGCCGTGTTTTTGGTTTCTACACCATCAGAAGTTTTAGTCAATATGGTTTCACCTTCAATCGCCTTTTTGGCTTTGATCAAAGAAGTTTTTTGGTATTGCTTCCCTTGACTTTTAAAAATTGGAAGGAAGTGCTCCAGCATCTGTTTTTGAGAAACTTGCATAAAAATTGGCTTTGAATTAAAGTACTGAAATTCAATTTACTAAATTGAATAGGAATAATTTTTAACCAATTTAAAAGAATTTTTATGAAAACTCTGGCTGAAAAATTTGATGCAAAAACAGGAAAGAAAAGGATTCTCGCATTGGATGGAGGCGGAATTCGGGGAGCCTTGACACTCGGGTATCTCAAGCATCTAGAGGATATTATCAGAAAGCAACATGACAATCCGGAAATGTTGCTTTGTGAATATTTTGATATGATTGGAGGGACAAGTACAGGGTCAATTATTGCTGCGGCTTTGGCTAAAGGAATGAGTGTAGATGAAATCAAAGACAAGTATTTTGAATTGGGAACCAAGATTTTTGGAAAGAAATATAAGTGGTACAGGATCTTTGAAATTGATGATTTGCTGAAAGCAAAGTATGATGATAAGGCATTGGTGAAGGAACTTCAAAACGTGTTTGGCGATACTTTATTGGGAGATCAGGAAGCAGTCAAGACCGCCTTGGTAATTGTTGCCAAACGAGCGGATACAAATTCAGTCTGGCCACTTAATAATCATCCAAAAGGCAAGTTTTACGATTCTGGCAATGGAAATAACAAGGCCATTCCCATTTGGAAATGTGTCAGGGCCAGTGCTGCAGCGCCAACCTACTTTTTGCCGCAATCCATTGAAGTAGGAGGAGATAACGGGTTTGCTGCCTTTGTGGATGGAGGTGTCAGTATGGCCAATAATCCAGCTCTCCAATGCCTGATGGTGGCGACTTTGAAAGGATTTCCTTACCGATGGCAAATGGGAGAGGACAATCTGATGATCGTCTCTGTTGGAACAGGAATGACTCGCTGGAAAAAGCTTCCCAAAAATATTGGAAAAAGCACTTTGCTGAATTGGGCTGCAAATCTTCCTGAGATGTTTATGCAGGATGCAAGCTGGCAAAACCAACAAATACTCCAGTGGCTTTCCAATTCACCGACCAGTGTTGAAATTGATTCCGAGGTCACCGCTTTGGAAGATGATATTTTGAGTGATGAACCAGGTAGAAAGAAAGGATTGATCCACTACCTGCGCTATAATGTGTTCTTGGATCCGGTGGATTTGAATGAGCGCTTTAAACCAGAGAAACCCTATACGCAGAAAGATGCTGAAAATCTGGCTGCAATGGATAATGCCAAGAACTGCAAGCAGTTATTTGATTTGGGATTTCAGGCTGGAGCTCAAGAATTGAAACCAAAGCATTTTCCTGAGCAATTCAAAGTTTGATCAGTCTAGGTCGTTTTCAAAAAGGAAGTTTTGATATGCATTGTTTAGCTCCTGTAACGTCTTGGTTTCTAGCTTGGTTTTAGCCAATTCGATACCCTTTTCGAAGGTTTCTTGCGCCTTTTCTAAATCATCCCATTCTGCAAAGAAATGTGCTGCTGGATAGTAAGTTGGAAGGTATTCTGGGAATTCAATCAAGAGTTTCTCGAATAGATTCTGAGACTCCTTAGGTTCACTTTCTTGAAGCTCCAGGGCCAATGCATAAATGTTGAAAGGGTTTTCTGGCTCTTCTGAAATAAATTGTCGGAGTAGCTCTATCCGGTCTAAATTGCCCATGAATTGTTTTTTTAATTAAGGGATGACTGTTATTTTCACGCGAAATAAAACTAAAATAATCTAATCCGAAACCAATGAAGATTCTTGTTTGTATAACCCATGTGCCGGACACTACTTCCAAGATTCAGTTTACTGCCGACAATACCAAATTTGATACGACTGGGGTTCAGTTCATTATTGGACCATATGATGATTATGCCTTGGCGAGAGCTGTGGAATTGAGAGATCAAACCAGTGGAAAATTAACGGTTTTGAATGTAGGTGAATCTGAAACGGAACCTACTTTAAGAAAAGCCTTGGCAATCGGTGCCGATGAGGCGATCCGAGTTAATGCCAGTCCAAAGGATTCTTTTTTCGTAGCTGAGCAAATCGCTCACTATGCAAAAGAAGGAGGATATGATTTGATTTTGATGGGTAGAGAATCAATCGATTTCAATGGCGGAATGGTCCATGGAATGGTTGGAGAGATTTTGGGAATGCCTTCATTTTCTCCAGTTATGAAATTGGATTTGGATGGTACTTCTGTGACTATGTCAAGAGAAATTGAGGGAGGAAAAGAGGTAGTTGAAGCTTCTTTGCCTTTGATTGCAGGATGTCAGGAACCAATCGCTGAGTGGAAAATTCCAAATATGAGAGGGATTATGTCTGCTAGAACCAAGCCATTGAATGTAGTGGAACCAGTATCCGAAGAAACCCAAGCAGTTGCTGTAAAGTATGAGCTTCCTCCAGCTAAAGGAGCAGTGAAGTTGATCGACAAAGACAATGTGTCTGAGTTGGTGAAATTGTTGAAAAACGAAGCAAAAGTACTTTAAGCAATTTTTAATAACTTACGATAAATCAAGAGAATATGTCCGTTTTAGTATATATAGAACATGCCGAAGGAAAAGTGAAGAAAACCAGCTTAGAGGCGGTTTCCTTTGCAAATGCTTTGGCAGCAAAAACAGGAGAGGGAGATGTAGTAGCTTTGGCATTGGGAGCTATTGACCAGGCTGAATTAGCTGCTGTTGGAAAAGCAGGAGCTGCAAAAGTTTTGCAGGTTTCTGATTCAAGATTGGATGCAGGAGTGATCCAAGCGCATGCAACTGCGGTGGCTCAAGCTTTTGAAAAAGCAGGTGCAAGTACAGTTGTTTTAGCAAAGTCTTCTTTGGGAGATGCTGTAGCTGCAAGATTGTCAATTAAAATCAAGGCAGGTTTGGTTTCCAACGTAGTAGAATTGCCCAATACAGATGGTGGATACTTGGTGAAAAGAAGTATATATACTGGAAAGGCATTTGCTGAAACTAGCTTGACAACAGCCAATAAAATTTTGGCAGTGAAGAAAAATGCGGTTGATCTGAAGACAGATGGTGGAGATGCTGCTGTTGAAGCTTTGGAAGTGTCAATTCCTGATTCTGATTTTGCTTCAAAAATTGTTTCTACAGAAAGAGCAACCGGTGAAGTGCTTCTACCGGAAGCTGATATTGTAGTGTCTGGAGGTCGTGGAATGAAAGGCCCTGAAAACTGGGGAATGATCGAAGATTTGGCGAAAACTTTGGGAGCGGCCACAGGTTGTTCTAAGCCAGTGTCTGACATGGGATGGAGACCTCATCATGAGCACGTTGGACAAACAGGAGTGAAAGTTGCCCCTAGTTTGTACATCGCAATAGGAATTTCAGGTGCGATTCAGCATCTTGCAGGGGTCAATTCTTCTAAATGTATAGTCGTAATCAACAAGGATCCGGAAGCTCCATTTTTCAAAGCTGCTGATTATGGGATTGTTGGCGATGCATTTGAGGTTGTTCCTAAATTAAACGAAGCACTTAAAGCAGAACTTTAAATTTTTGTGGAGAAACTCATAGAACTTGAGATTTTGGGCCTTTCGTCCAACCATTCCCAATCAGGGTCTTTTACTCTGGTGCTGGGAGAGGTAGGGGGAATCAGGAGATTACCGATTGTCATTGGAATGTTTGAAGCGCAGGCTATTGCTCTGGAGATTGAAAAAATCATCCCGAACAGGCCTATGACTCATGACCTTTTCAAATCCTTTGCTCATGGATTTAATTTTGACATCGATCAGATTGTGATTACAGATATGAAAGAGGGTGTTTTCTACGCCAAAATTCAATGTAAAAGCGAAAGGATCGATGCTGAAATTGATGCCAGACCTTCGGATGCAATTGCAATTGCGATTCGCTTTGGCTGTCCTATTTTCTGTAGTGAAAAAGCCATGTCAGAAGGTGCAGTCGAGCATTATGAAGTAGAAGGACAAGAAAGTCAAACCAGCAAACCTGAACCGGCACAAAAGTTTCCAACAAAAAAGGAACCTTCATTGAAAGATTATAGTCTTGACAAACTCAACCAGATGCTTGATAAGGCGATTTCCAATGAAGATTATGAGAAAGCCGCAAGAATTCGAGACGAAATCAATAAAAGAAACTAATCAATTTAAAGTCCTGAGAAATCAGGACTTTTTTCTTGCCCTTGACTTCCCTATTTTTAGCGCTTTATTTGAAACAATAACGCATGGATTATATCAGAGGAGTCCTCGGATTACTTGTCATCGTAGGTGTTGCCTATTTATTCTCTAACAACAGAAGAAAGATTGATTGGAGATTGGTTGGAATAGGAATCACACTCCAATTGATTTTTGGATTTTTGATCACCAAAGTGCCTATCGTAGCTTCTGGCTTTTCATTACTTTCCGATGGTTTTGTGAAATTCCTGAGTTTCTCTGAAGATGGAGCCAGGTTCATTTTTGGAGATTTAGCTGGGGATACATACGGATTCATCTTTGCCTTTAAGGTATTGCCTACAATTGTCTTTTTCTCAACGGTTTCTGCAGGATTGTATTATCTGGGAATTCTTCAAAAAATCGTGTTTGCCATTGCTTGGGTGATGGCTAGAACCATGCGTCTTTCCGGTCCTGAAAGTTTATCAGCTGCTGGGAATATCTTTCTAGGCCAAACGGAAGCACCATTGCTTGTCAGACCTTTTATCCCTCAAATGAGTAAATCCGAATTGATGTGCTTGATGACAGGGGGAATGGCAACCATTGCAGGGGGTGTTTTGGCTGGATATGTGGCTTTTTTGGGAGGAGATAGTTTAGAGGAGCAAAGTAGATTTGCAGCCTATCTTTTGGGAGCAAGTATCATGAATGCACCTGCAGCGATTGTGTTATCCAAGATTTTTATACCTGAGACAGAAAAAGAATTGATTCAGGATAAGTTGGAGGTTAATAAAGAGAGTTTGGGAGTCAATTTGATAGACGCCATGTCCATCGGCGCTTCTGACGGTCTTAAACTGGCTTTGAATGTAGGAGCAATGCTTTTGGCATTTATCGCTGTCATAGCAGCTATTAATTATGTTTTAGCAGGTGTCATTGGAGAGTTTACCGGTTTGAATGCCTTTGTGGCAAGTTCAACCAATGGTCAATTTGATGGATTCTCACTGGAATACATTTTTGGTCAGATTTTCCGGGTATTCGCCTGGGTAATCGGGGTGGAGTGGGATGATACCCTTCAGGTTGGAAGTTTATTGGGGCAGAAAACTGTGATCAATGAGTTTGTAGCCTATTTATCCCTTTCAGAAATGAAGGAAGTTGGATCCCTATCTGCGAAATCCATTGTGATTGCTACTTATGCTCTCTGTGGTTTTTCCAATTTCTCCTCCATTGCAATTCAGTTGGGAGGGATCAGCATCATTGCTCCCAATCAGCAGGGGAATTTGAGTAGATTGGGCTTGAAATCATTGATGGCTGCCTCATTGGCCTGTTTGATGACTGCTACCATCGCAGGAATGCTTTTCTAATCATTCTTGGAAATAAGGAGCGGTTTGTTCTTCCAAATTGGGCGATTGATTTAGGATTGTTGGCCAATCAGATTCCCATTGGATTGGATCCAGGAATAGTGATCTTCGGTTAGCTCCATTGGAAAGTCTGGCTTTGGTGCGCACCATCCCATGATATAGTAACCAATCTTGATTGTGATCGTCTGTGATGATTTCTGCATTGTGTCCCGGCCCAGCGACTTGATCATTTCCTTGTATGACCAAAGTTCCTGATCCACCCTCCAACAGAGATTTTCCATGTTGGTCCAAATATGGTCCTTCTAACTTGCTTGCTCTTCCAACTAAAACTCTGTAACTGCTATTTTCACCTTCACAGCAAGTTCCTGCCGAGCCAAATAAGTAGTAAAAGCCATTTCTAAAGTGGATATAAGACGCTTCCAAATGATTTCCCGCTAAATGGATTTTTTCTCCAATAGCCTTTTTACCATCCTCAGTTAGCTCAGATAAATAAAGGCCATGGAAACTTCCCCATATCAGATATTTCTTTCCATTTTCCTCCCAATAAAAGGGATCAATGGAGTTTTTTACTCCAATTTCTTCTGAAGTAAATACCGGCCCTTGATCAATAAAAGGACCGTTTGGAGTTTTGGAAATGGCCAACCCGATTCCTGGATTTGGATCTCCCCAAGTCGAAAAAGAGTAATACATGTAATATTGACCATCTACCTCTGTGACATCTGGTGCCCAAATTCCGCCTTTAGGTTTCCAGCTGGGTTTAGATTCAAAGGAGTCTCCTTGCAAATCCCAGTTGATTAAATCCGTTGATTTTAAAACCGGAACCAAATGATACCCACCTTCTTCAGCCCAATTGTCCTCCGTCCCATAGGCATAAAATTGATTCCCAATTCTTAGCACTGTTGGGTCTGCTAAAACAGGTTCAAAAACTGGATTTTGAAAAGTATGGTTTTGAGATTCCGGATTGGAAATCAGAGAAAATAAGCTCAGAAAAAATGGAATAAAGGACCAGTTCATTGGAATATGTTTTTGCAAGGATTGAATATTGAGATTATTGGGCAAAAAGAAAAGCAAGCCATCAAATGACTTGCTTTCAGTTTATTAGGTCGGCAATTATTATTTGCCGTAAAGAATTTTTCCTGCTTCTTCGTATTTGTCTCCTGCAACCCAAGTTGGTTGGTTTGGATCATTAGCAATCATTTCAGCTGAAAGGATAAATGCTTTCCAATATTTCACTGCGTAGTCCAAATCGAAATTGTCAACGTGATCTCCTGGCTTGTGATAATACTTTTGGATTTCATCATCAAATGCGCGGAAACCTAAGGAAAAGGTCGGTGCTGGAATTCCTTTTCTGGCAAAATTTACGTTGTCGGAACGGTCGTACAAACCCTGCTCTGGAGATGGGTCTGCAATTGCTTCCAATCCCATTTCAGACACGGCTTGGTTGATGTGGAAGTCACCAGTAGTTCTTCCTAAACCAATTACTGTGATCACTGAAGTGTCATTGTAACCGCCATTGTCAATGTTTAAGTTATAGATAATTTCATCCAAAGGAAGCAATGGATTTTCAGCGAAATATCTTGAACCCAACAATCCTTTTTCTTCAGCTGTCCAAAGAGCCAACAAAATGGATCTTTTAGGAGGGTTTTTAGCAAAATATCTAGCAGCATTCATCACAGCAACAGTTCCCACTGCATTGTCTCGCGCTCCGTTGTAAATAGAATCACCTTCTGCATCTGGTCTTCCTACGCCCACGTGATCATAGTGAGCTGAAAGCATGATGTATTCATCTTTCAAAGCAGGGTCGGTACCTTCTATGTAGGCTATGACATTTTTTCCTTCAATGGATTTGGAAGTTTTTCCTTCAATCTGAAGCGTAGAGCTAGAAAGATTATCTTGGCTCATGGCTGTTCTGATGGTGTTGTCTAAGTCTTTCACCCAGATGTAAGGCAAGTCCGAACTGGCACCTTGATCGATTCCTAGCGTGGTTCTATTCAAGTAATTTGCAGCCATTTGCCATGGAACAGAAGGAACATTGAATCGCTCAATCAAAGCAATAGCTCCAGCTTCTTTAGCCAAAGCTGTTTTTTCTCTTCCTAATGAAAAAAGATCAGCAGGACCCAATCGGTTAGGGGCTCCCACATTGGAGATAGCGATTTTCCCTTTCAAATCTTTTCCTTCCAAATCTTCTGCTAGACCAAAACCAACATCAACCAATTCATAGGTTCCATCAATAGATTTACCATCTAAAACCAATAAGTCTTTTCCTTGTTCGTAAGTGGTTTTTCCAAACTGAACACTTCCTTTTGTCGGAGGAGCAGAAAGTCGGAAGGGGATATCTTGATAATAACCATTGGCTCCGGCAAGTGGTTTTGCACCGGCTTTTTCAAGCTCATTGGCAATGTATGTGTATGCTTTTACGATTTCTGGTCTAGCAGGGTCTCTTCCCATCAATTCGTCGGAAGCCAAATAGGTGAAATCAGCAATTGCCTCTTTGTCCTTAAAGGATTTTTTGACTTGATTTTTTTGGGCTAAAATGGGGTTGGCTGCAAATAAAAGCATTCCCAATCCCAAGCAGTATTTATTCATAGGGTAGTCTTTATAAAGGCAAAATAATTGAAATAAAAGAAAGGCTTATAGTTGCCGGTGTAATTCTTGGGAATTCATCCCTAAATCTTCTAAAATCTTAGAAAAATGCTGGGGAATAGATGCTGTAAGCAGGATTTTCTGGGAGGAAACGGGATGCGTGAATTCTAATTGATGTCCGTGGAGTAGCAGATTTTTTAATCCAAATTGAGTTTCAAAAAAATGGTTCTGTTTGTTGTTGCCATGCTTTTTGTCTCCCAGGATATAGTGCCTTTTATGAGCTAAATGCCTTCTGATTTGATGAGTTCTTCCGGTTTTTGGAAAGGCCTGAACAAGTGAATATCGACTAGTTGGATATCTTCCGGTGGTATCGAAAGGGATTTCAGCGCTCTGAATCAATGAGAATTCAGTGAAAGCTTCCTGAATTTTCCCTGATTTCTCATTTTTTAACCCTTGGTCAACTTTGAAATCGGGCTCTTGGGGAATTCCTCTCACTACAGCTAAATAGGTTTTATTTACCTGTCTTTCAGCAAATTGGAATTTAAGTAAAGGAAGGATTTCTTCTGATAGTGCAAAAAGCAATAAACCGCTGGTAGGTCGATCCAAGCGATGAACTGGATAGACTCTCTGTCCAATTTGGTCCCTGAGAAGTTGCACGGCAAAGGCAGATTGTTCCTCAGCAGCCATGGAGGTTCTATGAACCAATAAGCCTGATGGTTTATTGATAGCAACGAGGTATTCGTCTTGGTAGATGATTTCTAAATCCATAAAAAAAAGCCGGAAAATTCCGGCTGGTGAAATTAGAAAATTGTTCCAGATCCAATGCACTCTTCGCCTTCATACCAGGCAACAAACTGGCCTGAGGCGATTCCTTTTTGTGGCTGATCAAATAGGACATACAGTCCATTTTCCTTTCTGAGCAGGGTTGCACCGACTAGTGGTTGTCTATATCTGATTCTAGCTTGATATCGAGCAGATTCTCCTGGATTCAATTCTAAATCTTCTCTGATCCAATGAATTTGATCTTCTTTTACAAAAAGAGCATTTCTCAAAAGCCCTGGATGTTCATCTCCCAATCCGGTGTAGATGACATTTTCACGAGTGTCCGTAGCAATGACAAACAATGGTTTACCTGTTCCTCCCACATGAAGGCCTTTTCTTTGGCCTACTGTGAAATAGTGTGCACCATTATGTTCTCCCACCATTTTTCCCTGATTTTGAGAATAATGGATAGGATAGGCAAGACCTTGAAGAGTTTCTTCATCCAAATCTTCTACATCCAAACCTGCGGGGATTTGATACTTCTGATAGATTTCCAAATTTTCAGGAATTTCCAGAATTCTACCTTTTTTAGGCTTGAGTTGCTGCTGAAGAAAGTCGGGAAGACGTACTTTTCCAATAAAACAAAGTCCTTGAGAGTCTTTCTTTTCTGCAGTAATCAGATCCAGTTCCTTGGCAATTGCACGAACCTCAGACTTTTGCAGATGTCCGATTGGGAAAAGGGCTTTCGCTAATTGATCTTGGGAAAGTTGGCAAAGGAAATAGCTTTGATCTTTGTTGGGATCAGCTCCTGCCAATAATTGAAAGACTGTTTGGCCATCTTTTTCCAGGCTTCCTTTTTGACAATAATGACCAGTTGCCACAAAATCAGCTTTAAGCTTTTGAGCGGCTTTAAGGAAAATATCGAATTTGATTTCCCGGTTGCACAAAATATCCGGGTTTGGGGTTCGTCCTGCTTCGTATTCTGAGAACATATAATCCACGATTCTCTCGCGGTATTCTTCACTCAGGTCAATTGCCTGAAAGGGAATTCCCAACTTTTCTGCCACAAGCATGGCATCTGTGGAGTCTTCCATCCAAGGACATTCATTGGAAATAGTCACGGATTCATCATGCCAGTTTTTCATGAACATGCCGATGACTTCATAGCCTTGCTCGATAAGCAAATGGGCTGCAACAGAACTATCCACTCCTCCGGAAAGTCCTACGACTACTCTTGGTTTTTGATTCATAGCTGCATTCATTAATGGATTCAAGGTCCATTCGATTACAATACGTGGAAAACCGAACTGATGATCTAACAGTTCAATTTGATTCAAAATTACAAAGGAATTTGGTTCAAAATTCAAAAGTGACAGCTTCAGACTCAAATATTGGAATAATAAAGCTCTGAAAAGGATTGAAAACCAAGCAATACTCTATTTTTGGATTCCAATTTTCATAACCAACCTTTTTTACCCATTATGACTTTTCAATTAATCAAAGATGCCATCCTAGGTAAGGAACAGGATTTTACTGTTCTTTCCCTGAAAACAGCCATCATGGTTTTGGCCATTCCAATGATTTTGGAGATGATGATGGAGTCTGCATTTGCGGTTGTGGATATTTTCTTTGTTGCCAAATTGGGTGAAAGTGCCATCGCCACTGTCGGATTGACGGAGTCCGTCATAGTTTTGGTATATGCCATTGGATTCGGTATCAGTATGGCTGCCACAGCCTTGATTTCAAGACGTTTTGGAGAGAAGGAATACGAAAAAGCAGGAGATGCTGCCTTTCAGTTATTGTTAGTAGGAGGAGGGATTTCTGTTCTTTTGGGTTTAGGAGGATGGTTTTTGGCCAAAGATATTCTTCAATTGATGGGAGCAGAGGCGGATGTGTTGGAGATTGGGGTGAGTTATGCCAAAATCATCTTTGCGGGGAATTCAGCTATTATGTTGCTTTTCCTGATCAATGGAGCTTTTAGAGGTGCAGGTCAGCCTCATTTGGCAATGAGAGCCTTGTGGATAGCCAATGGCTTTAATATCGTTTTGGATCCACTTTTCATTTTTGGATTTGGAAGCTGGGCCGGATGGGGTCTTGATGGAGCTGCAATTGCAACCACTTTGGGCAGAGGTTTGGGGGTTCTGTATCAGCTTTACCATTTGTTCAATGGGAAACACAAGCTTCATATCCTGACTCAAAACATCAAAGTCCGCTGGAAGACCATCCGCAAAATCTTGGATATCGCTATAGGTGGAATGGGACAATTCTTAATTGACTCAGTCGCTTGGTTGGCTTTGACAAGAATGAATGCCGAATTTGGTTCTGCTGCTTTGGCTGGTTATACCATAGCCATGAGGGTATTGATTTTCACCATTTTACCTGCTTGGGGTTTATCTGGAGCTGCAGCAACTTTGGTGGGGCAAAATCTGGGAGCAAAACATGTTGGAAGGGCCGAGGAAGCAGTTTGGTTGACCACCAAATACAATGTGATTTTCATGGCCTCTGTTACCGGAATCTATTTGTTGTTTTCCAAGCAACTGGCTGGTTTCTTCACCGACATTCCCGAAGTTCAGGATATCGCCGCTCAAGGGCTTTGGGTGATTGTTTTAGGCTATGTATTCTTTGCAATCGGGATGGTATTGACTCAGGCTTTTAATGGGGCAGGAGATACCAAAACGCCAGCTTGGATCAATATCGGGGTACTTTGGTGCATTGAAGTTCCTTTGGCTTGGGCATTGGCATTTCCTTTGGGATTTGGCTTTTTAGGAATATTTATAGCCATTGCATTTGCTCATTCTTTCCATGCATTAGTCTCACTGTATTTCTTTAAAAGAGGGAAGTGGAAGAGAATGGCGGTTTAGTTTATGTAACTTTTGAAAGACCAAAAGTCACCATCCTCGATATTCTTCACGCATATTGACCTCAATCCGTCACCAGCCACTTCAAAGCAGATTCCAAACCATTCTAATAACCTTCTACAATTCCAGATCTTTTGAATTTTGAAAATACCTTCATTCTTTTGGTGCGGTGGGTCGTCGCAGCCGCGGGGCATGCGTGGGTATTGCGGGTGGAAGCTTAGCTGCGACTAGGCCTTTTGGTACATTTTGGGCCATGCCAAAAGTACAATCAATAGATTGAATACTTGGAATTGAATTAACTATTGGTGTTTAAAAACTTTGGAGTTTTAGCCTAGTTAAGAATTCTAATCACTAAATTATTTTGATTTTAACCCAAAAATTGACAGCGGTGGTCCCGTATCCCGATACTTATCGGTATTGGTCCTTTTTCACCTATAGGAAAAAGGACAGAAAAAAATGATGATTTTGATTTAGAATTCAAAAAAGGGTTGATTCTGAAGAACCAGAATCAACCCTTTTTTGAAATTGACTTACTTAATTCAAAGTCACATACTTACTATCCACCGTTTCATTGATGAAATAGATTTTCTTACCTCCAAAAGTTTTACTCTCGCTATTATACGCTGCAGCCTGCACAATCCCATTGCTGGTTGTTTTTACTCCGCTTAATTCAGAAGCCGTGAAGGTCACAGAGGTAGTTTTGCTTTCTTTAGTAACTACTTTGCTACCATCCGATATCAACCAAAGTATATTATCACAGTTGGATGGGATAGATTCAATTGCTAAGGTTACATCTCCAGAAATGCTGATGGTTTCTGTTACAGAAGTTGCGAATTTGACCACTGAAGGCATTTTTTTAGTAGTGCTATGACTAAAACCATCAAAACCATTAGCACCTGCGACAATCCAATCATTTACTTGGCCTGAATTGATATCCAAAGTGATGTCTGTATAGTTGTTGATGTAAGAATTGCTGACAGTTTGAAGGTCGAAATCGTTTAAAGAAACGGCTCCTACATTTACCAAAGAGCCACCACCTGAGGCAGAGTAAAAATTGGCGGAGGCTACGTCCAAATAAATGTCTCCCAAACCTGGAACAGTGGTTCCGCCAGGAGTATTGGATTTTGCTTTGATTGCGGCCATTACCCCATCAGCATCACCCGGTTCAGGGATGGGATTGGAAGAAGTCTGTTCAATGGGATCTTCAGAGTCATCACTACAGGAAGTGAATAAAAATGCTCCGAAAGTTAGGATAAGGAGATACTTAAAGAATTTGAATTTCATCGCTTAAAAGGTTTAAAATGATATTCAAAATTCCTTCAAAGCAACAGATTCATCAATACGGCAAATGGCGTATTTCTAAGTTAGTCACCACTAAAACACTGCACATTCATGAAATAGGGCATGTTGTAGAAGTTTTTTTCTGCATAGACCGATGATCCTGCTCCCATTTGTGTGAGACTTGGGTTCAGGATATTTTTTCGATGTCCAGGAGATTCCATCCAAAGTCGAACGATCTCTTTTGCAAATGAAATATAAGTGTGAGGAGGAACAGGTTCTCTTTTGGAAGTCATGTAGGTAAACTCACCAGGACTTTGAGGGCGATTTACTTTTCGGCCATATTCATATTGGATTCCGGCAGTTGAGCTGATATTCTCTGCGATTAGGATTGGGTTTAAACCTACGATTTGAAACCGGTCTCTCAAATGTCTTTTATTTCTGATCTTACTTTGGTGCCCATAAAAATTATATTTGGCCATGTCTGAGGCATGTCCAGCAGCGGCACGTTCAATTTTGTCTGAATGTCTAAAGGGTTTCAAACCATTTTTTACCCGATGCTCATTGGTGACATAAAAAATAGCTGCATGAAGTAAGGGGTAGTCAATGTCTCTTGGATCTAAGTTTTGATAAATCGGCTCAAAACGATAAAAAGTCTTCCAAGAATAGTCCGAATAATCATCGTAATCCCAATTTTGGGCGAAAACAAGGGATGAAATCAGACAGGCAATAAGGGTAAAACTATACTTGAGCATTTGAGGGGATTTGGAAAGCTAACCTTTCTTTTTCACGCTCAAATGCTCAAAATAGTATGCCAGAATTGAATTTCTTCTGGATTTATTATTTCAGCTTAGTTGTCTTGAGGGATTTCCAAAAACAAAGCAATTAACTCTTTGGGAGTGGCTGCCTTTTGAAGTTTTTCATCCTGAAGGAATAATTGAAGTTGATATTCCAATTCGAAAATTAATCCATTGATGAAAATTGGATCCATATTCAATTTTTGAATGAAATGATCATTTTTTCTTGCGCCGGATAGACTGATTCCATAGGAATGGAAGACTTCAGCGGCTTTTTTTAGTAGAGTAAATTGTTGGTTCATGTTTCATAGTTTAGGAGGGAACAACAAGTACATTACCGGTGTAACGATTCTGGATAACAAGGTGCTACTGATCAATCCTCCGATAAGGACAATTGCCAGTGGCGAAATCAAAGGGTTGGTACTCAGTGCGATTGGGATTAATCCACCGATCGCTGTAATGGTTGTGAGTACTATCGGTAAGAAACGTAATTCACCGGCTTCCCGGATTGCTTCTACCAGTCCTTTTCCTTCTTGTCTCAATTGATTGGTAAAGTCCACCAAAAGAATGGAGGTCTTCACTTCTATGCCGGCCAAAGCAATTAGCCCGACAATAGCTACAAATGAGAGCGAGTTTCCAGTAATCCAAAGAGCGGTTAATGCGCCTACCATTCCCAATGGTATGACAGAGAGTACGATAATTGTGCTCTTAAAGGTTTTGAAAAGCAAAATTAATACAGCAATGAATAGGAAAACTGTGACGATAATCACCGTGTTGAAACCGGCAAAGGATTCCTGTCTTGTTTCGTATTCTCCTCCCATGGTATAATTGTATCCTTGCGGAAATGAAAATTCCTCCATTTGAGAAATCACATCGTTTAATACGTTGTCTACCAAGAAATTGGAGTCTACAAAGGCAGTAACGGAGACCGTTCTGGCTTTGTTGTAATGGTCTATTGCCAAGGTGGAACTTTCCAATTCTAAATTCGCTATCTGGTCCAATGGGATTCCGACTCCCTGCATTGAGTTGACATAAAGACCTTTGAAGTTTTCCAAACTTGCTTTTTCTACCCTAGGAGTTGACAAAACAATGTTCCTTTCATCTCCTTTCAAATCGGTGAATTTTCCCAAATCCAATCCTGCGATCGCCATTCTCACGGTTCTGTCAATATCAACTATTCCGACTCCCAATTGACGGGCTTTTTGTTTTTGAATGGCAACCCGAATATCAGTCTTCAAATTTGCGACTGGATTGTTTACATAAATGGTCCCTTCAGTTTGTTGAAGAAGTGTTTCCACTTTTGCAGCCAAAGTCCGTAAACTGTCCAAGTTTTCACCACTCAAACGTACCTCAATTGGTGCTGTGACAGGAGGTCCTTGCTCAAAGTTTTTGATTTCAATTTTTGCTCCCGGGTAGTTTGCAAACTTGGACTGAAGCTGCGAAATGACATCCATTTTATCTGGAGGAGAAGTTTCAGGGTCTAGCTGAACATAAATCTGAGCATAGTCTGTACGTTCGTTCTCAGGATTTTCATTGTAATAGATTCGTGGATTCCCTTTACCGACATTAGTTGCGAAATTTTTCAACTGAGGCAATTCGATAATCTCTTTCTCTACCTCTTGGGTCACTAAGTCCGTTGTCTTTAGGCTAGACTGAAGAGGAGTAGTGATATTGACTAGAAATTGGGGTTTTTCTGAGGCTGGGAAAAGGCTAAATCCAATGATTGGAAATAGCATCAAGGAGGCTATGAAGATACCAAAGGCAATCAATAATGTCCTTTTGGGCATATTTAGAGCTTTTTCCAATACAGGAGCATAACTCATATGGATTCCTTTTTGGAAAATATCCAATACCTTATTTCCATGTCCTGCGTGGTCTTTAAGCAATCTGGAGGATAGGAATGGAATGATGGTCAAAGAGACGAGCATTGAGGCCAAGACACTCATAATCACAGCAGTTGGAAGGCTTCGGATAAAATCTCCTGAGCCTTCTGGAAGGAAAACCAATGGCAAAAAGGCAATAATCAAGGTAACAGTACAACCCACAACTGAAATAGAAATCTGTTTGGTTGCCTTTAGTGCCGCTTCCTGTTTACTGTGTCCCTCCCGAATCCATCGCTCGATATTTTCAACCACCACAATACTATCATCCACCAAAAGACCTAGCGCTACCACCAATCCTACAATTGAAAGTTGGTTTAGACCGTAACCCAGGGCGTTGAGTAAGACCAAGCCAATAGACAAGGAAAGTGGAATTGAGATCATCACAATCAGGGAAGCTCTATTCCCTAATGGAAGGAGTGTGATAAATACAAGGCCGATAGCTATTAGAAAATCTACTCCTAGTCCTCCTAGACGCCTATTTACGTAATCACCTTGATCAAATGAAACAACAAAATCAATGTTCTGGGGTACTTCAATTTTGAATTCATCCAAAGAAGCCAAGTACTTTTCCTGTACCGAACTAATGTTGTTCCCTTCTTTCATAGCCGCTGTCACAAAAACAGATCGATAGCCGTTCAGCCTCGTCAAATGTTTGCTTTCATCAAAATCAGGATAAACTGATGCTACATCTTTGAGAGCAACATTTTGGCTTGCAGCACTGAAAATGATTGTTTCACCGATTTCTTCCGCACTGCTATAGTTTCCACTGGTTTTGATGTTGAAAGTTTTTGTTCCAGCATCGATGCTACCGCCAGGGATATTCGCCAATTCGCTCTGAATATTCCCAATTATTGCATTGAGAGGGATTTTCATCTCTGCAATGCGATCCAATTTCAAATCGACTCTTACGATTTGGTCTGGGATGCCATGAATTTCAACTTTCTTCAGCTCGGTAATTTTTTCCAACTGATCCTGAAGCCTTTCCGCTTCTTCCATTAAGGCTTCTTCTGATGCATTTTCACTGATTAGAGCCAATTGGAGCACATTTACATCGGATGGGCTTACTTTGTTCACATCGATGGAATAGATATCCTCTGGTAGATCAGAGCGTAAAAGGTTGATTTCACGAACCAATTCCTGGTATTTTTCACTGACATCTTCCTCGTAATTGTATTCCACCATCATGACAGCTACTCCGTCTTTGATCTCGGTCTTTATCCTTTTGATGTCCTCTAGTTCATAGATGACTTTTTCCATTGGATCCACCACCAACTCCTCCATATCTTCAGGACTGGCACCAGGGTAAATCACAATGATGGGATACATAGGAGCTTCCAGCATAGGATCTTCTGATCTAGGCATGCTGA
Source organism: Algoriphagus zhangzhouensis (assembly GCF_900148515.1). GTDB lineage: Bacteria > Bacteroidota > Bacteroidia > Cytophagales > Cyclobacteriaceae > Algoriphagus > Algoriphagus zhangzhouensis. The sequence goes on from NZ_FRXN01000001.1 coordinate 476,196, forward strand.
AAAAGGTCGTAGTCCCCAAAGCCACAATCATCAAAAATATGATCAGCGTGAATTGGTAGTTCTTGACTGAAAAATCTGAAATCTTCATAGCCTATTGAATTTGGATTGGAGAATTGTCAGATAAATAAGCTGAACCCGAAACAATCAATTGGTCAAAGTTTTCCAGGCCAGAAAGGACTTGGACTGTTTGATTAGAGATTCTTCCTAATTGAACTGGTACTCGACTTGCTTGACCATTTTTACCAACGACAAAGACATATCCTTGATCTCCTTGTGCATCGAAAAGAGACGCGTAAGGGATTTCCCAGCCCTCTGATTGCTTTGATGGGTATATTTCAGATCTTGCAAAAAGCCCGGATGCTAAAACATTCTTTGGAGGGTTTTGGATTTGGATTTCGACCCACCAAGAACCAGAGTAGGGGTCTGCTGCTCTGCTTTTGCGAACAACCTTTCCATTAAAGGTCTGCTCTGAAGTAGTTTCCAATAAGACTTGAGAAGAGTCTCCCTCTTGAATCAATGCCCAATTGACATCATTGACATTTGCTTTGAATATCCAAGGACTATCCTGTGCACCATTGATTTGAAAGACTGGGGTTCCGGGGCCTACTTGCTGTCCATTATTGGCAAATTTTCTGAGAACATAGCCATTTTGATTGGCTCTGATTTGGGAATATTCCAGATTGAATTCTACAGAATTGTATTGTTCCTGAGCAATTTGAAGTGCTGTTTCACTGTTTTGAAACTGCTCTAATGTAGCAACCGAGTCTGTATAGAGTCGCATAGCTCTATCGTGATCTCGTTTTGCTTTATCCAAGGCTAGTTTGGCCTGATTGAGACCCGCTTGAACTTCAGTCAAATCCAAAGAAGCCAGTAGTTGTCCTTTTCTAACTGGATCACCTTCTTGCACATAAGTTTTGGAAATAATGCCTCCTGTTTTGAAGGAAAGGACTGTTTCGTCATTGGTGGTGAAGTTTCCACTTGCCGAAATAGGACTAGATAAATCCGATTTATTCAATTTCAAAACTGTAACCGGAACTGGATTTCCTTTCTTTGGAATGCTTGTTTTTTCTTCACTGGAAGTACAGGAGATTCCTATAAAAAGGATAAAAAGAAATGGTAAAGTATATTGGTATGTATTCATGATCAGTAATTATCAATCGTGAGTTGTCTTTCTAATTTAGTTTGGGAAATCAGCAAGCTGTAAGTGTTGATCGTTTGCTGTAAAGATGCCTGAGTGTATTGGTTTCTGGCATCTATAAATTCAATTAATGAATTGGCACCTTCTCGGAACCCTCTATCCACCAATCTGAGGTAAGCTTCTGATGAAGTCAATTTCTTTTCTGAGGACTTAAGAGCTGCCTGACTACTTATGACGGCATTTTTTGCCATCTTTAGGTCCATGGATAGCTTATTTTCCAATTGATTTTTCTGAAGATTACTAGCTACCAAATTCAATTCGGATAGTCGGATATGTTGTTGATTTCTCCCTCCATGGAAAATTGGAAAGTTCAGATTCAAACCAAAAAATGCATAAGCAGAATTCTGAGTACTGAATTCAAAATTGAACTCTTGGCTTCCTAAATCTGCAAAAGTATTGATTCGTGGCACCCAATAACGTTTGCTTTGGAGGAGAGAAGTTTCCCGAATTTGTTGAAGCGTAGAAACTTGGAGTAATTCTGGACGAGTATCCAAATTGTCTTCAATCAAAAGTGCCTGTAAATGAGCTTGATCTATATCTTGTGATTCATAAATCACTTCTGAATCCAAAGGCTTATTGATTAGGAAATTGAGATAATAGGATGCATTTAGCTTCCTGTTTTCTGCCTCAATCATAAGCGCTCTGATATTTTCTACCTCACTTTCGGCTCTTAATACGGACGCAGGCAATCCTTTTCCATTTTCCAGAAGGGACTGATTGTCCTTTAAATTTCTTTGGACAAGCTCAGCAGAACTTTCAAGGACTTCAATTGCTTTGAAAGCTGTACAATAATTATAATAGGCAGTTTTGATGTCCTCAATCAAGGTTGCTCGATAGATTTCCAAATCAAGCTCTGAAACGATGACCTGTTGTTCCCGGATTTCTTTTTGGAAATGTAGATCCGGATTTACTACTGGAAGTGTAATCCGAAATCTGGCATCATAGAAATTATTGGGAAGAAACTGCTGAGAAACATTTTCAACCAAAGGGAATCGATCGGAAGAAGTTAGATCATTTAATGTCGAATAGACATCATTTAATAAATCCCCAATAGGAAGCTGTATACTTCTACCTCCTTTGGAAAGATTGTAGGTAAATCCAAAATCAACGGCAGGAAGGAAATAGCTTTTAGCAGTCTCCAAAGCAAGTAGGCTTTGCTCTAATGAGATATTCTTTTCCTGCAAACTAAGGTTGTTCTCTATTCCTTCATTTACATACTTCTCCAATACATTTTGACTTATTACTGTAAGGGGGAGGAGTGTGAAAAAAATAGAGGTTAGAATTAATTTTTGACTCATAATTATAACACCGTGATAAAATTAAACACTGTTTAATGGTTGGGTAAAAAAATATTAGAGTTGGTCTAATATTTTAAATAGGGATTGAAGTCCCAGGTTTACTATCTGATCTTTGTCCTCAAAATCAATCACTTCGCATCTTTTTCGAATATTTAATGAAACCATTCCATGAACCGTTGACCATATCATATAAGATAGAGGTTCTACATCATGACCTTTAAAGTATCCATGATCAATACATTGGGAGATGGTTTGTCTTAAGGTATCAAATGCCCCTGCACCTTCTTTCCAATCGCAATGCTCCTGGTCATAGAGATGATCTATGGGAGCTTCTTTGATGAACATAAGGTCGTACATATCAGGGTTTTCCATAGCGAACCTTATATAAATACTTCCCATGGCTTTTAGCCTTTCCATAGGGTTTTGTACAGATCCAAGGACTTGCATTTTCTCGCCGAGCGCTTGAAAACCTCCCTGGTGTAAAGCATGGAATATCTCATTTTTATCCCTGAAATAATGGTATATACTTCCAGGACTATATTCAATCAGGTCTGCAATATTTCGAATAGAAGTTTTTTCGACACCTTTCTCTAAAAACAGCTTTCTTGCCGCTTCCAAAATGGATGCTCTTAGTTCTTCTTTCTCTCTTTCTTTTCTATCAGCTATTCCCATGATAATTTTTGTGAACGGTCAAATTTAATTAAACACTGTTTAATAAAACAAATGATTGTTTAAAAATTTTGGATAAAAAGCTGAGAAATAGGGGTAGAGAAAAAAAAAGAGGGGCAAAGGCCCCTCTCTCGGATTATGCAGTTAATTGAGACTCAATCAAGCCTTTCCATTTTTTGGCCAGGACTCTTTCTCCCGCCAAATCGGAAAACATGTTTCCATCATATATTTCCAATGTTTTGGAAGGCCCTTTGGAATCCTTAGGGTGAAATTGAAGAGCTACGTAATCCACAATGGTTCTTTTTTCTTTATTGACTTGAACGTGGTGGAACTTCTCCTGTACACTTACTTTATTGTAATCTTCAAGATTTATTACAGTTTGGGTAGGATAATGTCCATATCTGCAATACAGCAGCTTTTTATTCGCGCTGTCTAAACCAAGCTGATAATGGTTTCTCCAACGTTGGCTTTTTTCTGGATGTGTATGACTTTCTTCGCTGAGAGCTTCAAAATTCACATCCTGTTCGTGTTTATAGTTTTTGATTTTATAGGAATGAATAGCAAATGGGGCAACAAAGCCACTGAAATAAAATGAGGACACGATCAGTGCCGCAGAATCAATAGTTATCATGTATATACTTGTAAAATGGTTTAAATACTGTTTATCAAAAGATTAAACAGCCCATTTACCAGGTATAGAAAAATTGGATGAAAGTGATTTTGACATCAAAAAGCGCATGGCTTTTTGGAGGGATTTGATTCCAAACTGATCCTAAAACATGCTCTATTGGCTGGAAAGACCAATTTGAATTCAATTTTCCAAAAGTATTCCAATCAATTTTGAATTTGGGAATCTCAAGTTCAGCATCTAAAACAAATGCTAAGGGATTGGAAATTGCAGTTGTCAGTGATTCATGCACTGAGGTTTCAACTTGATCTAATCCATGTCCATTAACCGGATTAAAGGAAAGTAAAGCTATCAGACCAAAGATCCAGCTCAAGGAAAGAACAGAAATTGATAGCTTTTTATACATTTTAGAAAAGAAACCTTCTTGAATTTTCGTGATTATTAACGAAAATGTCAATAGGAAAGGTTATTTATTTTTAATGTCATAAACTTCAGAGTTATCCAAGCCATGGATATTTTCGATATTCTTCCAAGGACTTGAAGGAAAGGATATTACAGTCATGGTCAATTCCCCTTCATTGATAAAAACCTCGGTAGAATGAGCATCAAAGAAGACTCTTATACTTTTAGCTTCCCAATCCATGTTGGCAGAAATTTTCTTGGCAAAATCCTCATTGAAATCGATAATTCCTGATTGGGTTCTGTCTATGCTAAATTCATTTCCATCCTTTGAGAAAACCAGTTTTTCTCCCTTTTCATTAGAGACTTCAAATCCAAAATCTGTTGAATTAGATATTTCAGCTTGAAATTCAAATGACTGAGAAGGTAATGGAATTATTCCGTCATTTGCTTGGATAGGGGCTGATCTGAGGTCTTTGATCTCAGGAACTGGAATTGATTTCAGATGAAGTTTGCCATTAGCCTCAAAAAGCTCCAATTCCCTTGGGATAGTCATCGCTGAGCGCCAGGACTCTGTTGGAACTACTTGAGCATATTGCCAATTGCTCATCCAACCAATGAAAAGTGGGTTGGTTCTACTTTCCGGTAAGTTGGACCAAGTGACTCCAGCGTAATTGTCTGTCCCCCAATCTATCCATTGCTCTTGCTCATCATCTGGAGTAAATGTTTTTCCATCAAAATCTCCGATAAAATATTGGGTTGCTGATCCCTTTTGCGGTCCACCAGGGTTGATGCTGACAAACAAAATCCACTTTTGATCACCATTTGGAGCAGACATCGGAATGAGGTCTGGACATTCCCAAACTCCTCCATGTGCGCCAATTGTTTGTCCAAACTCACTCAGTAGATTCCAGTTTTTTAAGTCTGGAGATTCATAAAATTGAATTCTATCTTTTACCGCCAAAGTCATCAACCAGACCTTTTCTCCATTGATATTGGTAATTCTACTGACTTTTGGATCTCTAAAATCGCGAATACCTTGATTAGGTAGGACCGGGTTTCCTTCATATTTGGTCCATGTTTTTCCTTTATCTGTAGAAAATGCAATGCCTTGACTTTGGTAGTCCTCATTTCCGGCTCTCTCAGATTCCATATCATGGTAAGTGAAAATAGCGACTAAAGGAGGGTTCTCATCTGTTCCCAATTCGGAACTGTTTTCGGCATCAAATACAGCACTTCCTGAGAAAATATATCCCAGAGAGTCAGGATAAAGCCCGATATCTTCATGATACCAGCTGACCAAATCCTGTGTAGTAGCATGTCCCCAATGCATGGGACCCCAAACAGTGCTATCAGGGTAGTACTGATAAAAAAGATGATAGATTCCATCCTGATATACCAAGCCATTTGGGTCATTCATCCATCCAAAAGGAGGAGTGAAATGATATTCTGGGCGGTATTTCTCATTGGTGGATTCGGTAAAACCAAGCTCTTCTTTTTTCTCACAAGAGGTGATTGTTCCTACCAAAAGAGCTAAAGAAATTGCCAATTGAAGTGACTGAGAAAGGTTTTTCATTGGGTAATGAGTTTTGTTAATTGGATGGGGTCTGTCTCGGACTTCATCTGAAGTGCTATTTGAGAAGCTTTTACTTTATAATCTGAATTTGTATAAAAATCCTTTAGGTCAGACTCAAACTTCTCTTTTTTCATTTGATGGATTGAAGTACCTAAAGGACCTAGTCCTCTTTCATTTATGAGTCTATTCCAAAAATATTGATCTATAATATGTGGTATAATGAATTGTACGCAACCTGACAATGCCGCATAATGAGTGGTACCAGACCCTCCGTGATGAATCATGCCGTAAAGCTGAGGCAAAATCCAGTCATAGGGTATTTGTTCTACATAGAAAATCGACTCTGGACTATTTTCTATTTTACTTAAGCCACCCCAAGAAAGGTTAATGATTGCAGGAATTTGATTTGCGACCAATGCATCGATAATCATTTGGGAATGCTCTTTTGGTTTGGGATTACTCATCGATCCAAAAGTGACCAAAATTGCTTTAGGATGATTGGCTAACCATTCTGTCAATTCTGGTGCTGGTTGAAAATCTTTTTGTTGATTTCTTTGATAGAAACCCACCAAATGAGCTGAATTGGGCCAATTTTTTGGTTTAGGAAACAAGCTAGGAGAGATGGTGTATAGCGTTTCTAATTCTGTCTTTTCGAAATTTGCTAGGTCTTTAAATTCTTTTCCTGAGTCTTTAAAATCCATATAATACTTTTTCCAATATTTCTTAAGAACCATATGTCTGGCTCTATTGACTAATCCGAAACTTTTGAAATTCCACTTTTCAGATAATTTCCATTTTGCCAGTCCAATGTGAGAAAACTGAAAGGTTGGATGCGTAATGCAAGGAATAGGAGTCAAAAGGAAATAGCGAGTGGGATCTACCAAAGCTCCCAAATAGCAATACAATGCTTTAGAATGAAATAGTACTTTATCAGGGTCAAAAGTTTGGATGGCTTGTCTTTGTTGAGCTTGGATGATTCCCTGAATCTTAAATGAATCTTTGACTAGGTTGAAATAGCCTTTTAACTGACTCAATCCGCCGCCTCCACCCATGACTTTTTTTCCGCTCTGACTTTCTAACAATTCAAGAAAACGCTTATCAAAGCCCAAGAAGCCATATCCAAGCTTTTCAACTGTCTCTTTGAATTGCTCAGGGAAAAGGCAAAGAATTTCATGACCGCTTTGAGTTAATAGTTCTGCTTGTGCTAAAAATGGCTCTATATCACCTCGGGTACCTAATGAAATCAGAAGGATTTTCATGATAATTTTTCTTTCATTTCGGGTTATTGTAGCTTTAGGACTTAATCTAGTTTTTGTTTTTTGTAAATCCTTCTTGAAAAGAAGGATTTCTTGTAAGAATCTAATACGTATCCAATGAAGGGAATTATTTTGGCAGGTGGGTCTGGTACAAGGCTATATCCATTGACAATTTCTGTGAGCAAGCAGCTCATGCCTGTTTATGATAAACCCATGATTTATTATCCGCTGTCAGTTTTGATGATGGCTGGAATTACCGAAATCTTGATCATAACTACCCCAGATGATTCTGAAGCCTTTCAAAAATTATTGGGAGATGGATCTCAGGTAGGTTGTAAGTTTGAATATGCGGTTCAGCCATCGCCAGATGGCTTGGCTCAGGCATTTATCATTGGTGAAAAGTTTATAGGTGACGATAAGGTAGCATTGATTCTCGGAGATAATATCTTCTATGGATCTGGACTCCACCGTACTTTGAGGGAGCATGTGGATCCTCAAGGTGGAGTAGTTTTCGCCTATCATGTCAATGATCCTGAGCGCTATGGGGTAGTGGAGTTTGACGAAAACCAGAAAGCAATAAGCATTGAAGAAAAGCCTGTTGAACCAAAGTCAAATTATGCGGTTCCTGGATTGTATTTTTATGACAATAGGGTAGTTGAGATTGCAAAAAACATCAAACCAAGCCCAAGAGGGGAGTTGGAGATCACCGATATCAATAATGAATATCTCAAAATGGGAGCTTTGCAAGTGGCGATTTTGAATAGGGGAACTGCTTGGCTTGATACAGGGACTCATCAGTCCTTACTTCAAGCAGCGCAATTCGTAGAAGTGATTGAGGAGCGCCAAGGATTAAAAATCGGATGTATCGAAGAGATAGCCTACAGAAGTGGCTTTATCGGAAAAGAAAAGCTGCTGGAAGCTGCGGATAAATTGGGAAAAAGTGGCTATGGAGTTTACTTAAGAAGGTTAATCGGAAAGAATTAATCCTGACCAATTAAAACATAAAAAAGGCTCAAATTTTAAAATTTGAGCCTTTTTTTATACCCAGTAGTCATCCTCCCAGAGTCGGAAGCCACCTTTAAAAGCATTTTGATTGGTGCCCAAGCGGCATCCTTCAGGTACTTGTGTGAGTAATTTGGAATTGCCTCCACCTAGTACAATATCTTCAGGTTGAAAAGCATCAGCAAAGATCTCAATAGTCTTGAAAACGTGCTTTTCCCATCGCTTTTGACCATTATTGAATAGAAAGGGCTTTCCTATATAGCTTTCGAAAGTTGATTTTTTGTAAGGAAGATGGCCTCCCTCAATTGGAATAATGGTTTTATTAACCACAATTGAAGTTCCGAGTCCTGTTCCAAGTCCTAAGAAAAGAAGCTTTTTCCCTTCAAAGCTTCCCAATGCTTGCATAGCAGCATCATTGATGATTTTGATAGGGCAATTGAAAGCAGCTTGAAAATCGAAATTGGTCCACCCTGAACCCATATTTACAGGCTCATTGATAATTTTATTGTGTTTAACAACACCTGGGAAGCCAATGGTGATCGCATCATATTCCCATCCGGCAGCATGTTCCTTGACAAGAGGCACCATTTGATCTGGGGAAAAATCTGAACCTGAGGGAATTTTTATCCTTTCAGGCTGCCCTGTTGCTAAAATTTTCACATTGGAACCTCCAATATCAATTACGAGAATTTTTTTATTGAATTCTTTCATCCGAATGAAATAGGTCTTTTACCAAAGACCGAAAATTGGTTTTAATCCATTAATTATTCGAAACTATAAAAATTAAGGCAAAAAGCCTTCGGCTCCTTGCCCTAAATCAGATAAAAGTATAAGAATTTGACTCTGATGAAATGAAAAAAATTAAATCGAAACCAATTTGAAATGGTAATTCTGGTGCTCCTGTTTATTCCAGGAAATTTCATTTCTTAAATGGTAAAATGCCTCTAATAAAGATGCATTGGATATTTTTCCTACATCTACAGCATTGAAGCCTGACACTTCGATCAAACGTTTGACACGTAATTTCTCAGGAACATCATCCCCGCAGAAATAAGTCTCTTTGATTACTCCTAAAACATCTGATTGAGGGTAATCCAGACCCAAATTATTGTAAGCTTTAAAAAGGTGAGCTTTTGGTGCAGCTTTTTTGATCAATTGTGTATTTCCATTGCTAAGCTTTTTATCAAACTTGGCATTGGTACAGTCAATAATCATTTTACCTTCAGTATCTGTGTTTTTTAGAGCTACCCATATTTCAGGTAGATAGCCATTTTCAGAACAGATTAATATAAAATCTGCCTGAATGATAGCAGATTCATAAGGACAGATTCGGTGATGTAATCTGTTCATGATCTTCCACTCAGCCTCCTCAGTGTCAAAGTCAGGTCTAACGCCAAATACTACATTGAGTCCTGCGTCGATGAACCTTTTGCCGAGGGCCTTTGCTAAAGAAGTCCCTCCAAGAATTCCAATCTTCATAGTTTTTCAGTTTTATGAAAGAATTCGTGGGTGAAGGGAAGCTATTATTAACTTCCAATAACTCACATAAAACATTGAAAACTAGAGTATTGATTAGTTATTTCAAAATTTTATTTTGGAAATATTAAAGTTTTAATGTACGAACCATAAAACCTATTGCAAAGTCCAAAATTAGTATATTGAAATGCACTGAGTGAAAAATAGAATTTTTTATGGTTAAGCTAGAAATTGACTTATGATTTTGTTTTTAGCTCTTTCGAGCAAATTATTGCACACCGAAATATGGTTCTACATTAAAATTCCATCCTTGGCGTGGATTGCCGGAGGAAGGTCTTTTTCACCCATTATTTCTCTCAAATCAATCTCAATCGTTCTACATAATGACATCATGGGAATGTCGTTGGCCATGCCCTGAAAAGGATTTTCAGAATAGTCTCCTATAATTTCCATCATGACATAAATCCAGCCTATCAATGAGGTGAGAGGTACGGAAAGCCAAAACCTCCAATTTTCGATTTTTACCAATTCTGGGATCATCCCAAAAGGCAATAGAAATATAAAAATGGCAACAAAGTATCTGCTCATATTTGCGTATTGTCTAGGTAATGGAAATTTTTTGATTCGCTCGTTTTTGCCCTGCAATTCATAGAAAGTTCTCAGAACTTTCTCCATTTCCATATGTCTAAAGTCATTCAATAGGCCTTGTTCTCTTAACTTGACTAGGTCTCGAGATTGTTCATTGACTATTTGAGTAGCTGTATTTTGGGCCTTGACTAAGGCCTCATATTCATTTGGCGGAAGGAATTGTATCAGATTGTTTCCGGCGTCATCATCATGCAATAAACCTACACCAAAGTTCTTTTGGTAATATCCCGCAGACTTACCTATATGCCCAGATTGGCTGACATGCTCCCATGAAGTAGGTACTAAAAGTTGACTTCTGTGTGCATAAAGCCATCCGATATGCCGATATATCAATCGCTTTTTGATTTCCTTAAGTTGATTTTCCGATTGAGGATTATCAGTAAACTGATTTGTGATAAAGCTATCAACCATCATTCCCCAGGTTCTGCTGTCATTGACGATTCCTCCCCAGATCTTGCGCGCTTCCCACATTCTATCATAGGCTTGGTTGTTTTTGAAGCCAACATAAAATGCCACAGCAGTACCAATTACAGAGATTGGAAGCCATGGGATAGCCATATCCAAAATTTTATAATAATAACATGCTGCCACGGCCCCTGTAAATGCCAAAAGCCATACAATATGATGGCCAGACATTCTCATCAGGGTGGAAAATTTGATACCTTTAGTAACTATCATAAATCAATCTCCTTAAAATTTAATTGATTTATGAAAGTAAATATTGTTTCTGCAATATCAAATGTGGCCAGTTGAGTCAGTCATTTAAAACTATTTTCTATTCTTTCGATTTTATTCATCAATAAAAAATCTAAATGAGAGCTACCATTTCCTTAATAACCCTCCTTTTTTGTGTCAATTTTTTTACCTATTCCCAAGAATTCAAATGGTTCAAAGAAAGTCCCGAAATGATGGCTGCATTAGAGGGGAGAGGATGGGATGATATTGGTTTTAATCGGCTTCCAGTTTCGGCTGAAGAGCAAGTGAGAAAACCTGTCTGGAATTTGTCGAGACAAACTGCTGGATTGGTATTGAGATTTTCTACAAGTAGTGAAGAGATCAAAGTGAATTATGAGGTAACTGGTAATCTCAATATGTACCATATGCCAACTACGGGAGTTTCAGGATTGGACTTATATACCAAAGATGAAAATGGAAATTGGCTTTGGATCAAAGGGAATTACAATTTTTCAGATTCTGTGAAAGCGGTATTTAGACTGGATAATTCACAGAAATTGGCCAAAGACTTTTATCTGTTTTTTCCTCTCTACAATGGTTTGAAAAGAATGGAAATAGGAGTAAAGGCCGAAGCTGAATTTGCTTTCTTAACCAAAAGAGCTGAAAAACCAATTTTGGTTTATGGGACATCCATTGCTCAAGGGGCTTGTGCATCTCGTCCAGGAATGGCTTGGACTGGGATTTTAGAAAGAGATTTGGATTACCCTGTTATCAATTTGGCATTTTCTGGCAATGGTAGAATGGAGAAAGAAGTAGTGGATTTGGTCAATGAAGTTGATGCAGGGCTGTTTGTAATTGATTGCTTGCCAAATCTAGGACCAGGAGCAGGCTATATAATGGGAGAAATCCAAGAAAAATATCTGTATGCTGTGAAATCCATCCGACAAAAACATCCTGAAATTCCAATTCTCCTCACTGAGCATGCAGGATATTCGGATGGTTTGGTAAATGAAGAGAAGGCTGTTATTTACGAAGGCCTTAATGTCATGTTAAAAGAAACCTTTCAGCTCTTGGAAAACTCAGCTGTAAAGGGAGTTTATTATTTGACAAAAGAGGAAATCAATTTAGGTGTGGATGATTTTGTGGACGGAACTCATCCCAATGACCTGGGTATGTATCGATATGCCAAAGCATATGAGAAGAAATTGAAGGAGATTATGAAGAAATGATCTCTGAATTCAATTAGTAATTATTTCTTAAAAACTATGCTAATATTCTGGAAATGAGTTTTTAAGAATATAAGTGCAGGGTTCAATTTTTGTTTTGATTCCCTTTGTTTATTTTATTATTTATAGAATTGCTTTCAAACAGATAGTTTTGTCAATCGCTAGTCCAAAAATGGATCAAATTAGGTACCCTTTTAAATACTAATACAATATGAAATTCAGAATTCTTTTAGCTCTTCTTTTTTGCTCAACATTTGGAGTAAGCCAAGCTCAGAAAAAATCAAAACGCCCTAAAAACATCATCTTGATGGTCGGTGATGGAATGGGAGTAGCACAAATTTATGCCGGTATGACTGGTAATTTTGGCCATTTAAATCTTGAAGAATTTCCAGTAATTGGATTCCATAAAAACCAATCCAGTGACTCCTATGTGACAGATTCAGCTGCAGGTGCTACCGCTTTTTCTTGTGGTGTGAAAACATATAATGGAGCAATTGGTGTTGATCCAGAAGGGAATCCAGTACCAACAATCCTAGAAATTGCGGAAGAGAATGGATTAGCCACCGGTTTGGTTGCTACTTGTGCTATTACCCATGCCACTCCAGCAAGTTTTATCGCCCATCAAGCAAATAGATCCATGGAAGAGGAGATTGCAATGGATTTCCTATCAACAGATGTGGATGTTTTTATTGGGGGAGGAAGAAAGTTCTTTACTGATAGAAAAGACAATTTGAATTTGGTTGATTCATTGAAAATGAGAGGCTATCAAATTGCCAATTCTATCGAGGAAGTAGAAGCAGTTGAATCTGGGAAATTGGCAGCTTTTTTAGCCGATGTACAGCAGCCAAAATATTCTGAAGGAAGAGGAGAACAATTAGTGAAATCAACAGAAGTCGCATTGGATTTGTTGAAAACCAATAAGAAAGGCATGTTTTTGATGATCGAGGGCTCTCAAATCGATTGGGGAGGTCATGCTAATGATACCCAGTACATCGTAGATGAAATGATTGATTTTGACAATGCAATCGGTAAGGTATTGGAGTTTGCCAAGAAAGATAAAAACACCTTGGTGATCATTACAGCAGATCACGAAACTGGAGGATTCACGATCAATAAAGGAAGCACCGAAAAGGGTGTGGTAGAAGGAAAATTCACCACTGGAAGTCATACAGGAGTTATGATTCCGGTTTTTGCCTATGGTCCAGGGTCTGAAGCGTTTTCTGGGATCTACGAAAACAATGAGATTTTCCACAAAATGCTGAAGGCATATAAGTTTTAAATAAGAGACATATTTGATTAATAAGGCCATTGAGTTTAATTCAATGGCCTTTTTTCATTTTTAACCTTTAAATATTGGGTTTCAAGCATTCGATTTCCTTTTTATTAAAGATTAAAAGGCTCTGGTTTTCAGAGTTTAAGCTTGTTATTTCTATTTTGTAGAAGAGTTGTAAAAGGAACCTTCCCATTCAGTTTTAAGTTTAGGCTATTATTGATCAATATCTTATGGATCGCGAAGAAAAAAGCAGAGGTATAAATGTAGCTTCCTATCTGGATTTCAAGCTTTTGTTTGAGCAGTGGGAGAAGTTAATGGATAGAAGTAGTCCTAGCACTTGTTTGTACCATGATTATATAGATCGTATTCAAGCTTATCCTGAGCTTCAAAAATCTCCTCTTCAGAGAGATGATGTCTACCGAGAAGAAAATAAACTAGGTTTTGGAATAATCCTGAGTTCTCTTTTCCCTCTTTCAGGACAGGAGGAGGATAAAATCCTAGCCTTAACTTCGCCATTTGATTATTCGCCAATCTATTGTACCCCTGCATTTCAAAAGGAATTTTTGGATCATGCTGGTGAGATGAATATCCCGATGGATTTCTACCATAAAAAGGTATTCAAACAAAAAATGACTCAAATTTATGGGTTGATTTTTGACCAGATTTATGGAAAAAAATTTATAGGCTCAGAATCATTGGTATTCAAGATTCCAAGTCCTGAAGGCTATTCGAAGCATTTTCAATTCCAGATGAATTTGCAATACGTGAAGGTTGTACCAAAAGGTACAATTCCTGATTTAAGCCAAGCTTCGGATTTATGTAATGTAGGCGATGTAGATTCATATGAGCTTGATCGTTGGCTCAAAGAAATCCCATTGGATCTTTTTGAATTCCACGGATTTACGATTTTGGAGGCCCAAGATCTTACCTTAGCCCAAAGTGTAGCGAACCTCAATGAGATGGTTCTTCACCAGGAGCAAGTTTCTTCTGATTCATTTATGGAACTTGTAGAGGATTCAGTAAAGAGTATTCTAAGGAAAAAAGGCTTGAAAGTTGGTTTGGCTGTTCTTCAAACTATCAATGGAAGAATGGTCATGACTGAAAGTAGATTGGCCTATAGCTATTTAATCAAACAATTGTGCGGAGAAGGTTGTGGAGAAAGCTATCAAGCAGTCTTAGAATTGCTTGCGAAAGTAGAGAAACCGATCCTTTTGAATGATTTGGATCTGGCCAAAAAAGAAGTTCCTCTAGGCGTGAAGGTTTCAGAGATGGGGATAAAAGAAATTATTCTTTATCCTTTGAAGCACAATAATGATTTGGTTGGAGTATTGGAAATATGTGCACCAGAGAGTGGAACTTTCGATCCAGGCATGTTCAATACTTTGGATTATTTAGCGCCATCTTTATCCATAGCTCTAAATCGTCAAGCAGAGCTTTTGGATCAAAAAATCAAAGGTATTATTCGCAAGAATTTTACCGCGATTCATCCAGTCGTTGAATGGAAATTTGATGAAATAGCTTTGGACTATGTGTTGAAAGGAGAGGAGGGTGAAGAACCTGAATTTCAGCCGATTGTTTTTAATGAGGTTTATCCATTTTATGCAGCTGTAGATGTAAAAAATTCATCTATTGAAAGAAACAAAGCCACTCAGGAGGACTTGCAGTTGCAACTGAAAATGGGAAAAGATATTT
Organism: Algoriphagus zhangzhouensis; assembly: GCF_900148515.1. Lineage (GTDB taxonomy): Bacteria > Bacteroidota > Bacteroidia > Cytophagales > Cyclobacteriaceae > Algoriphagus > Algoriphagus zhangzhouensis. The sequence continues at coordinate 491,212 of NZ_FRXN01000001.1, forward strand.
TGGTGAAAGCCAAGGAGTATCAAGATTTACCCTTATTGGATAAGTTGATTGATCAGATTGAAGAATTTGAAACTCGAATAAACCTTTTGGTTGTGGGAGAGGAAGAAGTCAAAATCGCTGACTTTTTCCATTTTGAATTGGACCCTACATTCCAGCATCTCAAGGAGCAAAATGAAGGCTTGAAGGATCTTTGTGAAACCTATCAAAGTTCCTTGGATCCTAAGACGGGAATTGTTAATAAAAACAGAAAAGCATTTGAACAAAGTCTAGCCAAATTGAATCAAATCGTAGGTTCATATTTGGATCAAGAGGAGACAAATATTCAGAAAATGTTCCCTCACTATTTTGAGAAGTTCAAAACTGATGGGATAGAATATAATATTTACATTGGTCAATCTTTGGTAAAAGACAGGAAGTTTGATCCATTGTATCTCAAGAACTTAAAGCTTTGGCAATTGCGTTCTTTAGTGTCTATAGTCCATCGAGTTTCAGCTGCCAAAAAAGAACTTGCTCATGAATTGGATGTAACTCAGATGATCCTGGCCCATAGCACTCCGATTTCTATTAGTTTCCGATTGGACGAAAGAAAATTTGATGTGGAAGGAGCCTATAACATCCGCTATGAGATCATCAAAAAACGAATAGATAAAGCTTTGATCAAAGGAACTAGAGAGCGTCTCAACCAACCGGGTAAAATTGCGATCGTTTACTCTCAAACCAAAGACGCAAGAGAATATCAAGACTATATTCATTTCCTACAAAAGCAAGGTTTATTGACCTCTGAGCTTGAAGAAGTTGAGTTGGAGGATATGCAAGGGGTATATGGTATGAAAGCCCTTAGAGTTACAGTCAAAGACTTAGAACCAAACCTTTCTCAAGACTCAAAATTGATATCCGAAGGAAAAGAAGGGTAGGGTTTCTTCTTCATTGAAACCTAGAGAAAGTGTGGCTACAATCTGGTTTAAAGGAGCAATCCAAAGACCCATACCAAATGTATGATGCCAGGTGTTTGACTTTTCATTGTCGAGCCAGACTCTTCCAATATCGTGAAACCCAAGAACTCCGATGGTGGCAGGAAGGACATAAGTCTTCAAATTCAGAACCCTCACTCTCACTTCGGTATTATTATAGGCAACAGCACGTCCATTGAATCTGTATCGTCTGAATCCACGGAGATTATCCATACCTCCTAGGATATGGCCTTGGAAATATTCATAATCTCCCCAGTTTTTTCCAGCTCCAAATCTGCTTGCCCAAACCACTCGGGAAGGATATTTAAATGACCAAAACAAGGCTAATTCAGCATCTGCACGGGTGAAATTGCTCGCCCATTCATTGATTCCCCAGTTTTGTTTTAGTCGTCCTTGAAATTGAAATCCTCTCGAAGGAATATGGATATTATCTCTGTTGTCAAAATTGACCTCAGCACTCAGTCCTGTATAGAATTTGGCATGATCAATATCCACTTGATCCAAGCCTGATTCTGGACTGGTAATGAATTTACCTTCATTGTCATCTGGATCAAATCGATAAACTTGGTAATGAGGTCCAAAGGTCAAAGATCCTTTTTCTCCCAACTTTGCCTGTAGGCCAGCATTAATTTCGTACCAACTGAAGCGTGCTCTATAATAGCGGATTTCATATTTATCCAGATCATAAGTGGTTTCATTTCCTTGTCCAAAATAATTGAAAGCATAGTCAGGAGCTCTCACATCTGCCTCCCAAACCACATCCAGTTTCCCAACTCGGTCCACGGCATGTCCCTGATAGTTAAGGTTGAATGCATTGGTTTTAAATGCCCAGTTTCCCTTGATGGATTGTCGAATAGAATAGGGTTCCTTTTTGAACCCTTGCTTTTCCCACAATACTCCGGCACCAAAAAATACTCCATCATCTTTGTTGAATTCTATGGAAGCCAAGGGCATGAGTTTGTCATATTTAAACTCTTTGCGATTGTAGGCAAATAAATCAGGATCGTAGGCCTTTTTGATTCGAGTGGATTTTCCGATAGATGTGGCAAGTGTATTATTATCAGGTAGATAAATGAATTGTGATTTCTTCTTTAAATCTGCTTCATCATTTAGAGTTTTCACTCCATTTCCTGGGACTAAGCGGATTTTGATGTCACCAGATCCTTCTCCCAAAAATGTAAATTGATCTTCTCCCTCCAAGCCATACAAATGAATCTCATCTGTAATATCCGGGGAAAAGGTTCTATCATAAATCTTCTGTTTGAGGTCTCCGGACTTATTGATTTTTCGGACTTGTACCCGGATATTTCCATCCTCTAAATGCTTGACTTCAAATTCTTCATTCTTATTTGAACCTACCACATTGACGTCTTTGGAAAGAAAGCGATAATACTCCAGAGACTTTTCTTTAAGCCAAGCTTTCCGTTTAAGCAGCTTAGCTTTGATTTCGGCCTTATCCTTATTTTGAACTTCAATTGGCCAATCGCGAAATGCCTCATCAATCACTTCCTCAGTCAGTTTTTTATCAAGTTGATCCAAGGCTTTTTCCCAGTCTTTTTGATCCAAATTGGTCAGGAAGCTTCTGTCAAAATAGCGTCCATTGAACATGAATCCATTGACATTCTTCAGTTCGTAGTCAAAACCTTGGAACTTTGGACTTGCCCATTTTCTACTGGCAATTTTGGGTAATAGGCCTTGATTGACGAAAAAAGCCTGATCTCGGTCTCTAGGCATTGGTATAAACTCCCAATCTCCTTTTTGCTTTTCTCCAACCCATCTCCATTGATCATCATGCCGGTCCCAATCCCCAATCCAAAGGTCAAACAATCGGGCTTTTAAGACTTCCTTTTGATTCACCTGATTATCATTATCCTTCCGGATTTTTTTGAGCATTTTGTCAGTACTGAAAAACTCGATCTTATCAGAACTGTTTTTGGGACCTATCTCTCTCTCTTCGTACAGGTATAGGCCATTTCCAAAGTCCTCACGATAAACTCCCAATAAGGGGTCATCTGGTAGATAAACAATTTTAGGGTTGGTGTGGACAACTTCTGCTGCATCAGCCAATCTTGCCACAGCCAAAGCCGCATAGGGGTGAGAGGAGGATATTTGATCCTGAACCACCTGCTTTGCAATGGTTTGTCTCAAGGCAGGCGTGAGAGCGTTCTCAGGATATTTATTGATGGATCGAAGGACAAATTCTTTTCCTTGAGGATTCTCCAAACGTAGTGAGCGGGTTTGCATTCCTCCTCCTCGCTTACTGATCCTTAAGCCACCTCTTTCTTTTGCCAGATCCAATACCGGGAATGTGGCAGGAATAGCCCAAGTTTCTCTGTAATTGGATCCCAAAAAGAGTTGGTATCCTTTTCCATGCAGGTATTGATTGGAGATTGTATCCTTGATGGTTTCAGGAAATGATCGTTGGAACAATTTCAACTGGGCGGCATTGCTCGCATATCTTTCGATCAGATTTGATTCATAGAGTGGTTCCTCCTCTAATGGATCCATGAATTGGAGCGTCACCTGATTATTGGAGTAAAAATCTAATATGGCATAGCCCTGTTTTGGATAAGTAAATTCAGCGGGATTGTTTTTTTTAATATAGGTATCTTTTGCACCAGCACCACTGACTATGTAATGCATATTACCCTCTTGGGTATAGGAGAGACCATGCTCATGCCCAGAAACCTGGATAACATGAGGATGCTTGGTGAAAAGTTGGTCCAAAGCTCTAATCATTGCCTCATATTGAGGATGTGGGATGTCCTGAATATCTCCAAACCATGTTCTATATAGTGGATAAATAGATCCAACAAGCGGAAGAGGAAGGTATAAATTGTCAGAAACAGCCGTCAGAGGAAATAGGTGATCTTTCCAGCTATAGCCACCATTATGAGGTCCATAGGCTCTCATCGGGTGATGCATAGCAAAAAGAATGGTCTTGTCCTGATTTTCTTCCAAAAGGTAGTTGAGTGAAGCTAAGATTTCTTCTTCAGTCTTGAATTCGCAATCAGACTCTAAACCTGGCTTATCTCTCTGGTGTAGCCACCATTGGCTATCAAAAGCAATGAACAAGGTTTCGTCATCCAATAAGGTCACATAGGGGCCTGGACATCCTCCAGAAGGAACTTGAATAACTTTTTCCTGAGGATAATTGTCTTCAATGAATTCCTCAGCGAAAAGTACTCTATCCCAGCCTTCGGATTTACCTTTTTTCCAATCATGATTCCCAGGGACCATCCAGATTTTCCCAGAGATATTATTAGAAAGATCTAATTGGGTTTTGAGGATAAATTCAGCTTCTTTTCTGTCCTCATCGCCAATGGCAGGCATACCTTGAGGATAGATATTATCTCCCAAAAATAGGACATGTGATAGAATAGAAGGGGTTTCAGAGACTTGTTTCCTAACATGTTTGATGACCGGATGTTCTTCATTCTCCAATTCTCCAGCATCTCCAATCAGATAGACCCTAAACTTTATTTCGGACTCCTGAGCATCCGCGGCTATAGCCCAAAAGAGTAGAAATAGGATAGAAATTAGCTTTTTCACGGATTAAAAGGAAAAATTAGAAAATTTGGTTTCCCATTTCTGGCTTCATTTGAAATAAATAATGTTCCATCATCTGCAAAGCTGATCCCTTCTGGCTGCTTGAATATATCTCGTGGCAAATGGAAAAACTCAACTGGATTGAAATTCTCATCTAGTTTCATCAGCCAATGATCGCTTGATGAAAGCAGGTAGTACTTTTTTTCAATAGGATGAAAAGCAATGGCAGAAGGCTGGATTTTAACTTTTTGAGCATCTTCTTTTGATACCAACTCTGTTAAGGATTCATTTTTGATCTGGATTACGGCATCCTCTTTAAATGTTTTTGAAAGGAGGTCAAATTCATAAACCGATGCCTGACTTGCGTTTTCATCCCAGCTACAAACTTTGCAAAATATCCAAATAGCATCCTTTCCTTCGGGTTTGATGAGTGATTCAAAGTCTCTTTTGTCATGAATAGGGAATTCATGAATGGTGGTTTGGCTATATTCAGAGAAAGGGTTTTCTACCTCATACAAGTTTCCATTGCTCCTCAATACCCAGGCTGTTCCATCGATATAGAGGATATCCTCAATGTCTTTGTTTTTGGCAAACTTGAATTTCTTTTTTCTTTTACCAGACATCGGATCGAGCTGGTAAATAATCGATGATTCGTCCTCTATGGCCCATAATGTTTCAGAATCGATCCATTCAAGGCCTGAAATTTCTTCCAATTCATCAGAGAGATTCACTTTTTCCATTTGCTCCAAAGAATAGGCGGAAGGGAATGGAATAGGCTCCAAATCCTTCTTTTGAGCAGTGCATTGACAAATCAAAAGGAGAAAAAGTGGCAAAAAATTAGATAACTTTTGATGAACCGGGGTGAACATTTTCTTTTATCTTAGATAATCAAATTAAGGTAATTGCAGTGGAAAATCAATTGGATCGGTTTGAAATAAAGATGAAAGAGCTCTTTGCTGAAAAGCAAATCCCAGAAATCTGTTATCACAATCTAGATCATACTCAATTGATAGTGGAGCAGGTAAAGAAAATGGGAGCTTTTTACAAGCTTAATGATCAAGAACTGGAGGACTTGGTCTATGCAGGCTGGTTTCATGATGTAGGATATTGGCGGGGGACTGATAAAGGACATGAAAAGCAAGGAGCTGAATTTGCTCATAAGATGCTGAAGGAAATGGGAGTTTCAAGTGAAAGGATTCAGAAGATTCAGTCGGGAATCCTGGCTACTCAAGTTCCTCAAAAACCGCAATCTCTATTTGAGTCGATTTTATGTGATGCCGATCTGTCTCATTTTGGAATGGGGAATTTTCGAGAGCATACATTGCTGTTGAAAAAAGAAAAAGAATGTGTTCATGGTAAGGAAATACCTCTTCATTCCTGGTTGATAGGTACTCGGGAGTTTATGAATAACCATTCTTACCATACGGATTACGCAAAAGAGTTCCTTCAACAAGGGAAAGAAAAAAATCTCCGATATATCGAGGAAGAAATCAAACTCATGGAAGATAAAACTGAGAAAAAATCCAAAAAGAAATCGAAGGACAAAAAGTCTGAAAAGGGGATAGAAACCATGTTTCGTGTTACCTCCAAAAATCACTTGGAATTGTCCTCAATAGCTGATAATAAGGCCAACATCATGATTTCGGTTAATTCGATTATCATTTCCATTGTAGTGACAGTATTGATCAGGAAACTGGAGGAATTCCCTAATTATACCATTCCTGCTATTTTGTTGATTTCTACCTGTTTAGGAGCAATGGTTTTTGCTATTTTGGCTACAAGACCGAAAGTGACTCAAGGGAAAGTTTCTAAAGAAAGTATCGCCAAAAAGGAAAGCAATTTGCTTTATTTTGGTAATTTCTATGACATGAGTTTGAAGGAATATGAGGAAGGAATGCACGAAATGATGGAGGATGGAGAGTTTCTTTATGACTCCATGATCCGTGATATTTATTTTCTAGGTAAGGTTTTGGCAGTTAAGTATAAGCTCCTTCGGAAAAGCTACAATGTATTTATGTTTGGCTTTATCGTTTCAATTATTTCATTCCTTATTGCAAGCCTATTCTTTGATCCACTTCAATATTGATTTTGAATACATTAGTGGTTTAAAAGTTTTTTCCTGAATTGTTCTGGAGTCAGTCCAGTTCCTTTTTTGAACCATCTGGAAAAATAAGAGGGATCATCAAATCCTAAATTCGCTGCAATCTCCTGAACAGGTGAAGTGTCATAGCTTAGTACTCTCTTTGCCTCTAACATTACCCGATTCATGATCCATGTATGGGCTGAAACATTGAATTGACTTCGGGTCAATTCATTGAGTTTTTTAACTCCAATACCCATTTGCTCAGCATAAAAGGAAACTTCATGGTGCATGGAAAAGGAGGATTCCAATAACTTTTCGGCTGGAAGAACCTCAGATTGATTGGGAGAAAAAGCAGTGGGTTTGAATCCTTGATCTATCAGTTTTCTTGAACAAAGGATCAAAATTTCCAAAACGGAAAACCTTGTTAATTCGCCTCCCAACCAATGTTTCTGGGAAGATTCAAACTTTATTTTTTGAAAAACTTCCTTAATCTGAAGATCTAGATTTGAGTTTTCGGGAATCTGGATAAAAGGATTTTGAAAGACTGGAAAATGGATGGAATTCCCGAAGCTTGAATGATTGGAAAGAAAAGTAGTGTTGAATAGAAGAATGTGTCCATCCGTTTCCTCAGTAAGGTTCCAATTATGTACCTGTCCCGGTCTAAGACAAAAGAGCATTCCAGGTTTTACAGGATAGTCTTCGAAATCAATTTGATGGGTTCCAATCCCTTTTGTGAAATAGACTACGAGGAAAAAATCATGTTTATGGGATTTTTGAATGAATTGATGTTTTTGACAATGGCTTAAAAGATCACTATAGTAAAAAATCTCAGGCTCTTGACTTTGTTTGTCAAAGTCTGGAATGCTGTAAATAGGAAATTGAGACTTTTTCATTTTAAATAGGAATCAAAAAATCAGCTGCCAACTCAATACCCAGTCAACTCTGGTTTTCTAGTTCGATTTCTGGCTTATATTTCACAAAAATATAAATCCAAATCGTTCGGCTTAGTCGGAAGGTGAGAGGAAGCATTAGAATAACAGTCAATGCTAAGAGCGACAGGAGCACAGTTAGGCTGTAATTCGGGTAAATGAAAGTCAAAGCTGTCCATACTATTATAAAGAATGCGGTATTAATAGCATAGCTAATAAACATGGCACCGAAATAAAATCCGGGTTCTGGCTCTGTTGCCTGCTGACAATGAGGACAATTTTTCACCATTTGATATCCTTTTTTGGGATGAAATGGGTTCTGCGATTGAAACATATTTCCCTGATGACATTTGGGACATTTGCCTTGAAGAATCAGGGATGGTAACTGGATAGCTTTCATTTCTAATTTTTTGGCAAAGCTATTTCAATTCTAAGTTCTAATATAGGACAAATGGGAAAATATGTAGGATAAATAATCCTTAATGATTCTATTTTAGACTTTTTGATAGGATTATTCAGTTTGAAAAGGAAAAATTATTAGATAGGAATTTATTAAGCCTAGACTCAATTGTATCGGCGAGCAATACCTAAACGTCTTTATGATGACCTACACTTTAAGACCTTAAGATTTATGATTTCTAATTCCCAATACCCATTTTCTAGGATCCTATTATTGATAATTGGATTTGTAGTGGTGCTTTTCTCCTGTGACACAGACCAACCTCAATTATTGGAAGGAAACTATTCAGGAACCTTTACCAGAGGAAATGAAAGTAGTACTGTAGAATTGATATTTGAAAATGGAAAGTTTGAGGGGAGTTCTGAGATTACAAAATTTCCTGCCATTTGCAATGGTACTTATCAGGTTTCAGGGAACAAGATTGAATTTACAAACTCCTGCGCCTGGACTGCGGAATTTGATTGGACTTTGATTTTGTCTGGTAGCTGGACCTTTCAGAAAACTAATAATCAATTGATTTTAACACATTCGAATGGTGATCAATACAATTTGAATTAAAATCCACCATGAAAACATTGATTATTTTATAATAGTTGAACTTTTTTTATATGTCTTTATGGTTGCTTATAAGTGTAGACAACGATGAATTCACATAAATTAATTTTTTATTGACAAAAATATTTTAGAGGGGAGTAATTAACCCTAATTTTTTTCATATTTATCATTCAAAAGAACAAGAAAACCTTTCGAATTCGCACTAAATCACATTTTAATGAACATTTTGAAAAGGCTTAAGCAACCTGAATTGATTTGCTTTTTCTATTTAGGATGGGGAGTTTTATGGATTTTATTTAGTGATAAAATAGCCTTAAGATTTTTTGGAGACGATATTACAGGTCTAGCTAAATTCCAATTATATAAAGGTGTCAGTTATGTTGTAGTTACTGCTATATTTTTATATGTATTGATCAAAAACCTTTTTAATCATGTAAACAACAGAAATCAGGATTTGGAGTTGCTTTTTTCAAATCCCAACCTTGGAATTATAAAATTTGATAATACTGGAATAATACAACAAGTAACAGGAAACATTGTAGGTATTTCAGGATATTCACCTCAGGAATTGAATGGTAAGCCCTTCGAATTTTTAGTTGCGGATGAGTTCAAAGAAGAGTTGGAATTGGAGCTTTCTAAAGTTTTTCAGTCCAAGGGCACTGGATTCATATTTAAACTTTGCATTCAATCCAAAACCAAGGAGGATAGATGCATCCAACTTTTTGGAACCAGAAGTCAGGAGGAAAAGAAAGGTAAATATTCATTTGTTGCAGGCTTTCAAGACATCACTGAAAATGTGCGTTTTCTAGAAAAACTGGAGACACAGAATATGCAAATGAGGGAAATTGCCTTTGCTCAAAGTCACCTGGTGAGAGCTCCATTGGCTAGGATTTTAGGAATTACGGAATTGTTTGATGATGAGACTTTTTTATCAGAAGATGAAATGAAGGAATTGACTAAATATCTGAAAGTATCTGGAAATGAACTGGATACCGCCTTGAAATCCATTTCAAAGAAGATGGAAGAGGTTCAATAACAAGTTTTTTCAAACCCAAGGGTTTAACTCATTCCATTTTTGAAGGCTATAGGTGGATTGTTTTACAAAATCCTCCATTTGATTTTTGTTCATAGGAAATTTGAACGGTCTTACTTCTTTAGTGACTATTTCAAAACAAATGATTCCCTTAAAATCAATGTCTTTTAAGGCTTTGAATTGTGAAGGATAGTCTATATGTCCTGTGTCTATTCCTCCTCTTCCCGAATCTGAAACATGGTAGCTAAATAGTAATTTCTCTCCAATTGATTGGATTGCCTCAATGGAATCCTTTTCATTTATATTCATATGAAAACTTTCCAGAACCAACTTGAGGTTTTCAGAAAGAACATTCCTCTGAATTCTAAGAAGTTCCTCTGCTGTATGAATCCATGGAGTTTCGTAGTGATTGCAAGCTTCATATGTAAGAGTCATTTCTTTTCCTTCAGCATAAATACTAAGCTCTTTTGTCGCTTGAATTATTTGTTCTAAGGCCTCTTGATAAGTTTGTCCCGATTTGCACCAAAAGGACAATCCTTGAATTGTGACCATAGGTGCCCCAATTTCAAGTGCATAGTCTATTACATCTTTATAAAAATTAATGGAGTGTTCAAGTGTGGATTCACTTTCTTTGGAAGGTTTGCATTCCAAAGGATCATACCCAATTAACTCAATTTGGTATTCATGAGCTTTCTTTTTTACCTCTGAAGCTGGATATATTTTAAAATCACCACAAAATTGAAGTGCATCAAATCCAATTTCTTTGACCTTGGCGAATAGTTCATCTAGATTTTCCAATCCAAAAGTCCATGATATGGTAGCAGTTTTCATTTTTTATTGATCTCGAGCTAAAAAAGCTCAATCTTTTTTAATCCTGTTTTAAATAAATTTTCATCGGTACCAATAGGTTCATTTATTAGAAAAAAATATAGGAGTACTGGGACAAGTCATTCACATCATAAAATTCCCCAAACTCTAAATTTGAATTGTCTTTTAATCAGGAATATCCTTTTTTAAGGAAACATGAGAAAAATATTCATTTTTAGCCTTGTCTTCTTTTTTATCAGCGAATTCAATTACTGCCAGACAGTCAAGTTGATAAATAAATCAGACACTGGATATAGGGGGATTTGGTATAGTAATCAGCCTTCTAATGATGAATATGTTTTTAAATACAGTGGTGGGTTAGGGACTTATCCAGCCAATCATTATCCTTTCTCTATTTATGCTCCAGAAGTGGATAAGACCTTTTTTTGCTATGGAGGTACAGATCCTGAAGGGAAAACATTGCTCCACATGATTTCTTATTTTGATCATCAATCTGGGAGGGTACCAAAACCTACCATCATCATGGACAAGGAAACAGATGATGCTCATGATAATCCCGTAATGAACATAGATGATGAAGGGTATATCTGGATTTTTTCGACCTCTCATGGTGTGAGTAGACCATCTTACATTAGCAAAAGCAAAAAGCCCTTTGATATTTCCGAATTTGAAATCCTAGAAGTGAGCAAAATTGAAGCTGGAGAAGAAGTTCCATTGAATAATTTCTCCTATTTGCAAACCTATTTTGTAGAAGGAAATGGATTCATAAACCTATTTACTCATTACGATAGAGACGTGATCCCAGGGCAAGATTCAAAGCCGAGGAGAACTATAAGCTTTATGACAAGTGGAGACGGGATAAACTATTCGGAATGGAAAGATATTGCAACCATTCAAGAAGGACATTATCAGACAAGCGGAATTAAGGATTCTAAAGTGGGTACCTCATTTAATTTTCATCCATACAAGGAAAAAGAAAGTGGATTAAACTTTCGAACCAATTTATATTTTCTGGAAACATCCGATTTTGGAAAGTCTTGGCACTCGGCAGGAGGTGAAGATTTAGAATTACCCTTGAAAGAGAAGGATAATAAAGCCTTGGTTTTTGAGTATGAATCTCAGGGACTTTTGGTTTACATCAATGATCTCAATTTTGATGAGAATGGATACCCAGTGATATTATTTGTAACTAGTAAAGGCTACGAATCTGGTCCTAAAAATGATCCTAGAACTTGGAGAACAGCAAGATTTACAGGAACAGAGTGGGATATTCTACCCATGACTGTATCTGACAACAATTATGATATGGGTTCTTTATATATTGATAAAAAAGGAACTTGGAGAGTAATTGGTCCTACGGCTAAAGGCCCTCAAGCATACAATACTGGAGGAGAAATGGAGCTGTGGACTAGTAAAAATCAAGGGGAAAGCTGGAAAGTGAAATCAATTACCCGAAATTCCGAATACAACCATACCTATGCAAGGAGACCAGTCCTTATTCATCCTGAATTCTATGCGTTTTGGGCTGATGGACACGGAAGAGAAAAGTCCGAATCAAGACTTTATTTCTCAGATTCCAAGGGAAGAGTTTATATGTTGCCAACTGATATGGAAGAAGATTATATGAAGCCTATTCGGATTAAGCCCAAAAAGTGACCCACCAATTCAATTCCTTCCATTAGATAACGGAATGAAAAGTAAACATTACATCAAGAGAATTATTAATCAAAAAACCACCTATGATTAAATTTAAAGAAGTCTTGTTCAAGAGGAAATTGAATGGGGCATTCCTGCTGGGAGCTGGACTATTGCTCTCTATTCCAAGTTTTGGCTTGGAAAAGAGTGCTCATCTAGCGGACCCCGATTCACTTTACATGAAAACGCTCAAGTTCCGAAATGTGGGACCTACCCGTGGCGGTAGGGTCACAGCAGTTTCTGGAGTTGCCAATAACCCAGGTACTTTTTACATGGGAAGTACTGGAGGAGGTGTTTGGAAAACAGATGACTATGGGATCACCTATTCCAATTTGAGTGATGGCTTTTTTGCATCACCATCCATAGGAGCCATTTCAGTATATCAGGAAAATCCCAAAATTGTCTATGTAGGAACTGGTTCCGATGGCTTGAGATCCAATGTGATTGCTGGAAAAGGAATGTATAAATCAGAGGATTCAGGGAAAACTTGGAAATCTGTCGGATTGGAAGAATCAGGTTTGATTGGTGCAGTGGAAATTCATCCTTCTGATCCGAATACTGTTTTGGTAGCAGCCATTGGTCAGCCTTTTCAGCGAAATGAAGAAAGAGGGGTTTTTAAGACAACTGATGGTGGAGAAAGCTGGAAGAAAGTCCTTTATCATTCTGATTCCGTCGGTGCAGTGGATTTGGAATTTGCTCCTGGAAATCCTGATGTGATTTATACAGCTCTTTGGAGAGCTGAAAGAAAACCTTGGACTGTAATAAGTGGAGCTGATGGAGTTGGAGGAATTTATAAATCCACTGATGGAGGGGAAACTTGGACCAAAAAATCGCAAGGCCTTCCAGCTGGATTGATTGGTAAGATTGACTTAGCTGTTTCTGATGCAGATCCCAATAGATTGTATGCCTTGGTTGAAGCTCCCGGTGAAGAGGGAGGTTTGTATAGATCTGATGATCAAGGAGAAACATTCTATTTTGTAAGTAATAAAGACGGGCTTTTAGATCGACCGTTCTATTACACCAATATTGAATCCAACCCTAAGAATGCGGATGTACTCTTTTCTATGTCTACCGGTTTTTACAAATCAACAGATGCTGGTAAAACTTGGAAAACGATGAGAACCCCTCACGGAGACAACCATGATATGTGGATTCATCCTCAGGATACTTCTTTGTTTATTCAAGCGAATGATGGAGGAGTGAATGTGACAACTAATGGAGGAAGGACTTGGAGTTCTCAACATAATCAAGCTACAGCTGAATTGTATCAGGTGGAAGTAGATGACCAATATCCATATTGGTTGTATGCTGGACAACAGGATAATACCACGATAGCAGTTCCTAGTTTACCTCCTTATAGCGCCCCAGGTGGAGCATCTGGACTTTGGATGGAAGTAGGTGGTTGCGAGACGGGGCCAGTTGTACCTAAGCCAGGGGATCCGAATATAGTCTTTGCCAATTGCAAAGGCCGTTTTGGAGTCTATGATAAAAGAACAGGCCAAGAGCAGCAATTTTATGTGGGCGCTTCCAATATCTATGGACATGATCCTGAAGATTTGACCTATCGCTTTCAGCGTGTTTCTCCGATTCATGTCTCTCCCCATGATCCAAATACGGTTTACCACACTTCTCAATATGTTCATAGAACCAAGGATAATGGTATTACTTGGGAAAGGATTTCTCCAGATTTGACAGCCAATGAACCTGATAAGCAGGTAATTTCAGGAAGTCCGATTACCAGAGATATAACTGGTGAGGAATATTACAGCACAATCTATGAAATCAATGAATCCCGGATAGAAAAGGGGGTAATCTGGGTAGGGGCCAATGATGGTCCAATCCACGTTACTAGAAATGATGGAGCATCGTGGGATGATGTGACTCCAAAGGGTTTACCTAAGGGGGGAAGAGTAGATTGTATTGATCCTAGTCCTCATACCAAAGGAAAGGCCTATGCTTCCATTTTGAGATATCAATTGGGTGATTGGAAGCCATATATCTACAAAACAGAAGATTATGGAAAAACCTGGACTCTTTTGACTGATGGTCAAAATGGAATTCCTGAAGATTTCCCAACCAGAACAGTTCGAGAAGATCCTGATAGAAAGGGCGTTTTGTATGCTGGAACTGAATATGGTTTGTTTATTTCTTTGAATGATGGAGAGACTTGGGAATCATTCCAACAAAATCTTCCTATAACTCCGATTACTGATATCAAGGTTTACCGTCAGGATTTGATTTTATCCACTATGGGAAGAGGTTTTTGGATCATGGATAATATCACTCCAATTCATCAAATCGCAGATGCCAAGAATAGCAATGGACCTTTCTTGTATGAGCCGAAAGATGCGATTCGCTATTATTACAGAGGAAATAGTGAAAGAAGCACTCCTCATTATCCAAGCGTTGCTTTGGCTGTTGATTATTTTGTTCCAGAGGGATATTCAGGAGAAATGACTCTTGAAATAGTCAATAAAAATGGGGAAGTGATACGATCTTATACAAGTCAACAGCAGGCCAGTAGCTCAGAAGAAACTGACATGGCGACCAATTTTTATTTCCAGGACTTTCAGTCCAAGTTGGATAGCACAGCAGGTCTTCACCGTTTTGAGTGGGATATGAAATACCCGGGTCCTTGGGATGAAAATAAACGAATAGCTTATCAAAGAGGCCCAATGGTTGAGCCTGGAGAGTTTACGGTTCGGTTGATAACAGATGGAAATATACAGGCACAAGGATTTGCTGTAAATGCCGATCCAAGGCTTGAAGGAGTCAGCCAAAGTGATTTGGAAAGTCAAGTAGCCCTGGTAAAACAAATCATTGATTTAGAGTCAGAAGTGAAGAAGGCATCCAAATTAATTGAGGACCAGCAAGGAAAATTGAAAGAGGATGAAAGCAAGAAAGCTCAATTGGAATTGGAAGGTCTAAAAGCAGTCCAAACTCAATTGGTAAATGCAGATCAGATTTATCCTCAGCCTATGCTGATAGCCCAACTTCAATACTTGAGAAGTATGCTGGAAAGAGCAGATCAACGTCCCGGAAAGGATGCTTATGATCGATATGAAGAGCTTCATGCAAAATGGGACAAGTTGAAAGCTGACTTAGCAAAAATTGGTTTGGAAGGAACGGAGCTAGACAGGATAACCAAGGAATAATTTATATCAAGCTAAAAATTCAAAAAGCCGGAATCTTAAAGGATTCCGGCTTTTTATTTTTCTTAAAACTCTGATTATCTATTTTTTGTAAATACCTGACCACTATTCAAAGTAAGAATCACCTGAGTGCTTTTTAGCTCTAATGTACCCCCATAAGCGAATGTTTCACCTCCACTGCCAGTGCCAGATAGACTAACTTGAACTTTTCCTAGAATAACACCTGTTTCGGATTTTTCTAAAGTGAGATTGTCCGCACTTAGATTTAGCTTACTGGAAAATTGCTTTGTTTCATTGATGTATGAAACCTGATTTCCAATTCTTTCCATAGTTAAACCTAATTGATATTGCTCTGCAGTTGGTTCTATACCTGAAAAAGTCCATTGGATAGTATTGGAATCCGCAGAGCTAATTCGTGGGCTTTCATAGAAAGAGTTTCCGGCTAAAGCGAAAACAATTTGACTTGGAATCCGATTTATACTACAATTGACAGTCCACGTAACTAGGTAATCCCATGCAATCTGTGCGTTAGTTTTAGTGATTTCTTGACTCCATTCATAAGTCTGCGGTGTGCCACAGGTGAAATTGAATGAATTGGATGCATATCTGGCCTCTTCTCCTTGGGAAGGAATTTGGGAGGAAAATGAGCCAAGTGATTCGCTTTGATCTAGGATTCCACCTGAGTCTCCATCCACCGCATTGAATATTACCTCAGCAGCTTCTTCTTCGGAAATAGATAAGTCTGGATTTTCATTTTCTTGGTTACAAGAAGTAAGGGCAAATGCTAAACAGGAGAAAATTGCCAATTTCTTTCCCCATTGCTTGTCAGTAAAAATTGAAGTTTTTTTCATGGTATGTTGATTTAAATTGTTTTTTGTTGTTTCGTTTTATTAATAAGTTTTGTGAATCCAAAAGCCATTATTTTCAGTGGGTTATATCCAACTTTGCCTTCTGTAATCCCATAAATCGGAGCTTCTGTTTCTTTGATATAGGTCCCAAAAATTCTATCCCAAATCATGAATACACCTCCAAAATTTTTATCTAGGTATTGAGGGTTTTTAGCGTGATGAACCCTATGTGCACTTGGGGTATCCAGGACTCCTTCTAATGGCCCCAACTTGCCAACCATTTCGGTATGGAGGAAAAATTGATAGAGAAGGTTAAGTGAAATCGATAGCACTATCCAATCGATCGGTATCCCGATTAGAGCAAGGGAAGCAAAGAAGAAAGGAGTAAAGAGTCCATTTAGCCAATGCAACCTGTAAGCACTTGAAAAGTTGATTTGTTGGGTTGAATGGTGGACTAGATGAAAGCCCCACAAAAATGGAACTTCATGAGACCATCTGTGATACCAGTAATAGACAAAATCCACCAGAATGAATGTTGCTCCAAAAACTAGTGCGTTTTTAGGCAATGAGAAAAATTGCCATTGACTGATCCATTGAAGTATAAATAATTGATAGCCGGTCAGGAGAACTTTGAAAATGACATGCCCAACAAGAATTGATAGGTTGGCAACCGTCTCTTTTTTCTCGTAGACTTTGCATTCATTTTTCCAGTTCCAAACGACCTCAGCGATTATTGCAATAGCCACCAAAAGCAGGAGCCATTTCCCATAACTTTGAATAAGAGGATTCATCTTTTTTGTGTTTGTTGATGAATCAAATTTGCAGAGAATGGGAGGGTAATTGCTTGGAAATCTGGGTCAAGCTGTCAAATTAAAGGGTCAATTGACCTAGGATAGGATTGGCGAAAATGGCCTACTTATTCATCCATGCCTTAAAGGCTGTACTTTTTGCTTTGCTAACCAAAACTCTGTCCTCTGTATCAGGATCAAGATTCAATGAAAGTCGTCCATTGAAATAATAGTGGACTTCTTGGATGGCCTGTAGGTTCACAAAATATTGGCGATTGGCACGATAGAATTGTTCCGGATTAAGTTCTTGCTCCAACTTTTCAAGGGTACTTTCCAAAATATAGGTTTGTCCCTGGAAAGTCTTAGCATGACAGACTTCCTGCTCGCTCCAGAAATAGGCTATACTTTCAGTTTTCACGGGAATCATTCTACCTTTTACATGAATCAAAAATGCTTGTCTATAACCTTTTGGAGCTAGTAGGTTTTGAACCACATGAGCAATCTGATCCATGGAGTGATTTGGTGAACTTTGCTTTAGAGATTTGTACTTTTCAAGCGCTAGTCGTAATTGGTCAACATCCAGTGGTTTGAGGAGGTAGGAAATCCCAGAAGTCTGGAATGCCTGCAAAGCAAAATGGTCATAAGCTGTTAAAAATATAACGGGTTGGGTGATTTGAATCTGCTGAAAAATATCCAAAGACAAGCCATCGCTTAATCGAATATCCATTAAGGCCAAATCGAATTGGTCATGATTGGCAGGAATCCACTTTACAGCTTCTTCTACTGTAGAAATTGTTTTAATAACATCTACTTCTGGGAAAGAATCTTGAAGTGTACCTAGAATGAGACGGACAGTCGCCGCTTCATCCTCCAAAAGGAGCATTTTCATAGATTAGAGGAAGTTTTACAAGGAAGGATTCTTCCGATTGTTGAATTAAAATAGATTGACCTGTCAGAATTTTAAAACGTTCTTCCAAGTTACTTAAACCTATCTGAGTACTAGGTTCTTTGATCTTTAAAGGGCTAAAATTATTGCAGACTATAAGGTTGTTTTCCTCTGTAAAGATTCGGATTTTCAATGGATTGGTGGAACTGAATTGATTATGCTTAATGGCATTTTCAACCAAAGGCTGGATAGATAAATGGGGAAGGGAATACTTTCTAATTGAATCAGGAATATCAATTTCTAGGGTAACACCTGTTTCAAATCGCATTTGAATCAATTCAAAGTAGCTTTTTAATTCTTCCAGTTCAGTGGAAACAGTCACTAATGTTTCCGAGTCAACTAATCCATATCTGAAGACCTTTGAAAGATGTCCTATGTATTTCTGTGCTAATGGAGGATTTTCTCTCACAATTGCTGAGAGGCTACTCAAGGCATTAAATAAGAAATGAGGGTTGATCTGTTGACGTAAAGCTTGAAGCTGTGCATTGAGATAAAGGTTTTGAAGGCGTTGATTTTCTTCCTTTTTCTCACGAGCCTCTTCATTCTTTTCCCAGATGTAGACCATCAATCCAAAGAAAAGGAAAATAAGGGCTGATTTTAAAAAGTAAGTCATTCGGAAAAAATTGAATGGCATTCCAATTTCAAATAATTTGGAATGAATCAAGATCGCCAAATAGGTAATACCGGCAAAAAATATAAGGAAACTGAGTAGAGTGAGGTATTTTTTCTGTTTTTCAAACTGATAGACAGTAACCTTTTGAAAGAAAAAGTAGCAAATCATTGCCAGAAACCAAGACAAGGAGCATTGGAGAAAGAACTCTGGGAGATTGAATTGGACCCACTGAGAAAGTACCGTATCTGGCTGTAGAGATAGAATTTTTGGGGCATTTAGGATCAATGCCACTAAGAAGGTGAGACTAAAGGAAACTTTGGCTTCCAGTTGAAATTTCATTGTTAAATATAAGGTCTATAAGCATTTAATTAACCCCCATTAATCGTCAAACGGGGGTTAATTTTTAGGATTTGGTTAGCCTTATTGAATTTTTACCCACTTCTCCTTTTTTGAAAATGGACCTTTGGAAACTTCGATTTCCATATTGTTTGAATCAAGTAAAGTAAGGATTGCGGGAATTGTTCTATTTCGCTGAATGATATGTAGCACACCCTCATATTTTTCGTTTTCCTTCGAAAAAATGATGTCAGTCAATTGATTTTGACCAATGAGATCTGAGTCTTTTGCTTCCAGAATTCTAGCCTCATAGCTATTACCTGATTTAACAAATTCCAAGACCCTGCTTTGATCAGAATTTTCCCATTTCCCTATGATTGAATCAGGTTCAATACTGAAAGAAAAAGGAAAAGTCAGAAATAATGTAAGGAACATGGCAAAGGTAGTTTTCATAGTTTTTTTGTTTTTGTTCAAAAGTTGGAAAAAGGCAGGTGGAGGCTTAAAAAATTTGGGTGAGTTGACTTTTTGGATGGATAAAGCTTCCTAATACAAGAGTGAAGTTTTTATACTTGCAGACTTAAAGTTTTACCTTCCTAGTTTTTATTAATTCCATCTTATCAAATAAATACAACCATTTAAATCACTGAATAGATAAAAAAAGCCTTATGACCTATATCATCTGTTAGGGTTTCAATAGAATAATCAATCAGAACTGATTAATAAGGTATCCTATGAAAATTAATTTGGGATTGGATGCCAATCCATTTGGATTACATCCCAGCTTTCCCTCAGGAACTTCCATATTGAGCTTTTTATAGAAATCAATCCAGAATTCATCTGTATTACCTGTTTCAGGATTTTTAAAAGTCATAGGCTCCAACTGAAAAATGGAGGCATGTCTAAATGCTCTTTCGACAAAATCAGAACAATAAAGACTAGAATCATTCAATACATACGACCAATTATAAGGTTTTCCCAATAAGGTTTTTGAGGTGTTAATGGCCTGATCTATAGATGATTGATAAGGGTCGTTTAATCTATAAATTGCAAACTGTTTTGGAGTGGAGTTTTTTCTAAAAACCAAACTGTCGAGAGGCTCACGAACAGAACCTTTTTGAGTGCTGGCATGAATAATAAGCAAACTATCACCCTTGATTTCGATAATGCCCACATGATCAAAGGATGCATTTTCGGTCTTTTGAGTTACCCGATTGATGGCTCCTGAAAGGTTTTCGCTTTGAGCTCCTACAAATATCAAATCTCCATTCTGAAGATTTTGACCTAAATAAGAAACTTGATCCTGAGAAAAGGCTGGAGTAAAATCTAGGATTAATAAGAGTAAAATTAATTTGAAAAGAGTTTTCATGAGGTAGGGATCAGGCTAATTATTCAATTCAAATTTAAGTCTATATTATTACACGAATCATTTCAACCCAGATAATTGCCATTGATTTTTAATACCCTTGACTAGTCTTTGACAAATAGGGATAACTTGTAATTTTGAGTTGAGCCAGATCTAGATTGCTTTCAATTGGTTTGATAGATTAAATTCAGCTTTTTGAGGACCAAAATTATTTACCCAAAATTTACCTATGAATTCCTTTCGCGTAGTTCTTGTCTTTTTAATCCTATCTATTGAATCTGTTTGTGCCCAACAACCCAATGTTTTGTGGATTACCATAGAAGATACATCGCCGCAATTTATTGGCAGCTACGGAAATTCTGACTCAAGAACTCCTGTAATGGATCAATTGACAAGGGAAGGAGTTCAATTTACCAATGCTTTTTCAACAGGAACTGTTTGTTCTCCGAGCAGATCGGCCATCATCACAGGGATCAAAACTTATGAACTGGGTACAGGAAACCATCGAAGTAATTACAGCATTCCAGCTTGGCTCAAAGGCTTTCCTTATTATTTGAAACAAGCAGGTTATTATGTCACCAACAATAGCAAAACCGATTATAATGTAGCCAATGAAAAGCAGTTTATAGCTGAAGCTTGGAATGAGAGTTCTGGAAAAGCAGGTTGGTGGGATAGGGAAGAAGGGCAACCTTTTTTCTCGGTATTCAATTTCAATGAATCTCACCAATCTCGGACCATGACTCATCCCTACGAATGGTATGTTGAAAATGTCCTCGAAATGCTTCCTGAGGAAGATCGGATTGCTGAAGATGAATTTGAAATGCCTCCCTTTTATCGGGATAGTCCTGAGATGAGAAAGCAAATGGCCAGAGTTTATAATAGCCTGAAGTTGACGGATAATCGCATAGGTGATCTTTTGGAAAGACTTCGAGAAGATGGACTATTGCAGGAGACCATCATTTTCATTTTTGCGGATCATGGTGAGGGGATGCCAAGGGGAAAGACAAACGGAATCAATTTTGGCTACCGAGTTCCTTTTACGATTTGGTTTCCTCCAAAGTACGAACATTTGTCTCCTTGGGGAATAAATACGAGGACGGATGAATTGATGAGCTTTGAGGATCTTGCACCCACGATGATCAGTTTAGCTGGAGGAAAGGTTCCAGACTATTTGAAGGGGAGAGTTTTGTTGGGGGAAAACAGATCTCCAAAAGCTGATAAGCTTTTTCTTTCTTCTGACCGATCAGATAATGGAATTGATATGATTAGGACAGTGACGGACGGTAGGTTTGTTTATTCCAGGAATTTTATGCCTTACATGCCTGAAGCGAGGTATATCAGGTACATGGAAATCGGAGAGATCAAGCAAATTATGAGAATTGATCTTGAAAATGGGCTTTTGAACTCAATTCAGGAAAGCATTTTTCAGTCGAGAGAGCCAGAAGTATTATATGACATTGAAAATGATAGCTGGGAAACCAACAATCTTGTTGGCAATTCAGAATATCAGGATGTTTTGGTTGAAATGAGAAGTGCATTAAAAGCGCACCTTTTAGAAAGAAAAGATGTATTGATGCTCCCAGAAGGTGAATTGGATAGAATTTCAAAAACAACCTCTCCCTATGAATTTAGAGAAAGTGAGTCTGATTTTCCTTTTGAAGCAATTTATGCTGCAGCTAAACTATCAGGGTTTAGGTCGTCCGAAATTTTAGCCCAGCAAATTGACTTATTGGAAAGTTCTAACCCAATCCTAAGGTATTGGGCTGCGATTGGATTAAAATCCCAAAGCAAAGAAGCTTTGAAAGCTAATCTTGCTGAGTTGGAAGAAAAAATGAATGATGATTACCCTTATGTTTCAGCAACGCTTGCTTCGATCGTATATGAGATAAATCAAGCTCAAGAATCTCAGGAAATTCTGAAGAAATCGATCTTGAGTGAAGACAAACATTTGTCACTGATGGCTATCAATTATTTACTTTACTCTGAACATAAAAGTCCATTTATAGAGCCAATCCGCGAAGTATATGAAAGACAGGGAGAATATAATTCCGCTGCTGCTAGTAAAGATTTTCTAGGGAGTTTAGGTTTGATCCCTAATGATTTTGAAAACAGGTAGGTTAATTCTCAAAAAATGGCTTTTTAAACAGCTTCCCTAGGTTAGAAATAATAGTAGAAAAATTTTAAGTTTAATGATGACAATAAAATCCCTAAAAACAGTTTCAAGTCTTTTTGCTGCAGCAGCTGTCTGCGTTTTGTTTACAAACTGTTCTCAAGAACAGGCTAGTGAATCAGTTGAAAAAACCTTCAAAAAACCCAATATCATCTACATTTTGGCGGATGATATGGGATATGCGGATATGGGAGCATATGGGCAGGAAAAAATCGAGACTCCCAATTTAGATAAACTCGCTGCATCAGGGATCAAATTTATGAATCACTATACGGGAAGCACCGTTTGTGCACCTTCCAGATCGGCTTTACTGACAGGTCTTCATACAGGTCATACTCCGATCCGTGGAAACAAAGAATATCAGCCTGAAGGACAGGAAGCGATGCCTGATTCTGTTTTTACCATTGGTAAAATGATGAAAGAGGCAGGGTATGCCACGGGAACTTTTGGAAAGTGGGGACTTGGGTTTGTTGGTACCACCGGCGATCCCAATAATCAGGGAATGGATTATTTCTTTGGCTACAACTGTCAGCGTCAGGCTCATCGCTATTATCCCGATTATTTATGGGAAAATGATCATAAGGTGACTATGGAAGGAAATGGCTGGGTCAATAAGGAGACTTATGCCCAGGATGTGATTCAGGAAAAGACCTTGGCCTTTATCGATGAGCATCAGGACGAGCCATTTTTCATGTATGTTCCTCTAGTTGCTCCTCATGCAGAGTTGGCTTCACCAGATACGGCAACGATCAATAAATACAGGGAAAGATTTGGAGATGAAAAACCTCATGTTGGTGGAAAAGGCGCTGATTATGGAGATGACTTGGTGATCGGTATGTATCAATCCCAACCCTATCCAAGAGCAACCTATGCTGCTATGGTTGAAAGAGTTGATTCCTACGTTGGTCAAATTATCGAAAAATTAGAAGAAAAGGGATTGACAGACAATACAATTATTCTATTTGCCAGTGACAATGGGCCACATCGAGAAGGAGGGAATGATCCAGACTTTTTCGACTCCAATAACGGGTATCGAGGTTATAAAAGAGATCTTTACGAAGGGGGAATCCGAACAGCATTTGTGGTCAAATGGCCGGGTAAAATCGAGGCAGGAAGTACAACTGATCACATTTCTGCATTTTGGGATGTATTGCCAACTTTTGCGGAGATTATAGATTATCAAAATTTACCTCAAGTTGATGGAGTCTCTTTTTTACCAACTCTCTTGGGTGAAAAAGAGCAAAAAGAACATGACTATTTGTATTGGGAATTTGTAGAGCAAGGAGGGAAGCAGGGAATTAGAAAAGGTGACTGGAAAGCAGTGAAGCTGGATGTGAAGAATAATGAAAACTCTCCAATAGAGTTGTACAATCTTCAAACCGATCCGGGAGAAACTCAAAATGTGGCCGATCAAAACCCCGAAATTGTTAAGGAAATGGAAGAGCTTATGAAAAATAGTCATCAAAGGAATTTGGTTTTCCCTCTTTTGAAAAGTGAGATTGAATAAATTTCCTATCCGCTTTTAAGATCAGGACTTGGAAAATCGGACATCGGTCATCGGTCATCTGGCTATTACCAACAAAGTAAATTCGGGTTGTGGTGCAAAAGCGGATATACCAATTAAAAAATATTCTAACCCAAAGTATTATGTCTTTTCAAGCTTATTTGGATAATATCCAAGCAAAAACAGGAAAGTCTCCGTCTGACTTTAAAGAGATGGCCGAAGCTAAAGGATTTACCGAAAATGGTAAAATCAAATCTGATGTGAAGGCTACTCAAATTACTAACTGGTTGAAAGAGGAGTTTGGATTAGGACATGGTCATGCCATGGCCATTTATGCCTTATTGAAAGGGAAGAAGGAGTAAGGGAAAAATAAATAATTGCTCCCAAACCCATTTTTCTTACCGATTAAGGAAAATACTTGTCCCAATTTGGTGCAGACATTTTAGCCTGTTAATTAGCGACATATTTGTGTCTAACTTTTAGTCAAATTTCGGCCAGAATGAAAAAAATCTTCTCTTCGCTTTTCTTGTTTGCTTTGGTAGTTCAATTGGGATATGCTCAGCGTGAGCTTGTCCATGCTACACCCACGAAAATGGGGTTTGATGAAAGTTACATCAACCAAAAAGTGGATTCAATCATGCAAATGGGAATTGATAGTTTGGCATTTCCAGGTGCTCAGTTGTTGATAGCGAAGAATGATACTGTCATTTTTCATAAAGCCTATGGTTATCATACTTATGACAAGGTTCAACCTGTTGCCTTGAATGATTTGTATGATTTGGCTTCTGTAACCAAAATTTCCGGTCCTTTACCAGCCCTTATGAAATTGGTGGATGAAGGGAAGCTGGATCTGGATAAACCTTTCAGCACCTATTGGGAACCTTGGAGAAAGCGGAAAGACAAAAAAGACCTAACACTTAGAGAAATCTTAGCTCATCAAGCTGGTTTGATCCCATACATTGTTTTTTTGAATGAAGTGGTAAAGAAAAATGGAAAGGTCAAAAAGAGATTTGTCCATGATACACCCGATAATCGGTTTCAAGGACAAGTCTACGATGGGATATATATCAACAATCGCTTTGAGAAGAAAATGAATCGGATTATTAACCGATCCAAGGTTTCAGAGGAGAAGAAATACCTGTATTCAGGATTGACGTTTTTGATTTTTCCTGCTCTTATTGAGCAACTTACAGGAACTGACTATCAAACTTATTTGAAGGAAAATTTTTATGATCCTATTGGGAGCAAAACCATGGGATTTCTGCCTGAGGATAAAAATTTCGATAATGAAATTGTCCCAACAGAAGTAGATTCACTCTTTAGAAAATCCTTGGTAAAAGGCTGGGTGCATGATGAAAATGCTTCATTGAAAGGTGGTGTTTCCGGAAATGCAGGTCTTTTTGCCACCGCTGATGATTTAGCTAAACTGATGCTTTTGTATCAAAACTATGGGAATGTGGATGGTCAACAGCTCATTTCTGCAGCTACAGTAAAGGAGTTTATCAAGGTGCAATATCCAGAAAATGAAAACCGTCGAGGTTTGGGATTTGATAAGCCGCTTTTGAATAATTCGGAACTTCCGCTATCTGAAGCTTATCCTTCACCATTGGCTAGTCCGGAAAGCTTTGGACATTCTGGGTTCACTGGAACCTTTGTTTGGGCCGATCCGGTCAAAAAGATAACCTATATTTTCCTGTCTAATCGAGTTTATCCATCCAGATCTCACCAAAAGCTGTATGGCTTAAATATTCGAACTGCTTTGATGGATGTTTTTTACAGGGCTGAAAAATAATAGATTACCAGTACTGAGATATCATTAGCATTTCAATGCCAACGATAGTCAGTTTCTTCCAAGGGATCAATTTGATTGAATTCTGAGAAGTCTTTGGATTTATTTGTTTCCCACCAATCGTAATAGGAATCCGCTATTTCCCTTTGTATCAGATTTGTTTGGTTTACAAACTCTAGTGTTTCCTTATTCTTTACCACTGGATTTTGTGAAGGAAATGTTCCGATAAGGAATTCGCTTCCAAAAGATCTGGCCCGAATAGACTCGATAGTCCAGAGGATATACATTCCCACAGTGGATTCCACTGTGATCGATGATGAAATTGGGTTTCGTGGGAAATTGGAAATTTTCTGAGTCTCGTTTCGATAAGTTAGAAGCTTCTCAATATCATTTGCATTAAAATTGGGAAGTTCTGTTTTGTCGTATTTTTCAGCCTTTAATTGCGAGACGTATCGTTCTACGCTTATGTTTGGGGATTCGGAATTTTCACTGCAACTAGAGAAAATGGCCAGGGTTACTATCAGAAAAATGCTGAGGGTGGCAACTTTCAATTTCATGTTTGAAATTAATTAAGGTTTTTTGGGTAAACGGCTATGATAATCAAATAATTGACGTGTTAACTAATCGAATCGATACAGGTGATTTTCAGAAAGTTATTTCATTAATTAAATCCCCTGTATTAATTAATATTCCATTAAAGATCGGCCTAAAGGCCAATCCTATTGAAATTGGAAAACCATTATAAATGTTGGTGTTGAATAGACCGCGGTTTCAACCGGGGTTTCAAATAATCCCCAACACCCCAATCGGGCTTTAGCCCAATAGATCAATTATTGGGTTAAAACCCCCATAAAAAATGTCAATGGGTACGGAATGGCCTAAAGGCCAATCCTATTCAAAACCTATGGAATTTAACCTCTTGGCATGACCTAAAGGCCAATCCTATTGAAATTGGAAAACCATTATAAATGTTTGTATTGAATAGACCGCGGTTTTAACCGGGGTTATCAATAATGCCCAACACCCAAATCGGTCTTTAGCCTAAAAGATCAATGATTGGGTTAAAACCCCCAATAAAAAATGCCCATCGGTAGGGAATGGCCTAAAGGCCAATCCTATTCAATCCCCATATTTATCAAATTGAATTAAAGGCCAATCCTATTCAAAATCGTAAATCATAATAATTGTTGGTGTTGAATAGGCCACGGTTTCAACCGGGGTCATCAATAATCCCCAACACCCCAATCGGGCTTTAGCCCAATAGATCAATTATTGGGTTAAAACCCCAATAAAAAATGTCAATGGGTAGGGAATGGCCTAAAGGCCAATCCTATTCAATCCCCATATTTATCAAATTGAATTAAAGGCCAATCCTATTCAAATCGTAAATCTTAAAAATTGTTTGTATTGAATAGGCCCCGGTTTCAACCGGGGTTTTAAATAATACCAACCACCCCAATCGGGCTTTAGCCCAATAGATCAATTATTGGGTTAAAACCCCAAATAAAAAATGTCCATTGGTAGAGAATGGCCTAAAGGCCAATCCAATTCAAAACAATCAAATAATTCAATTATTCACCCAATTTCTCAAATCCATATTTGGAAATAAATTCTTCATATTCTTGGGCATAGGATTTTTTTCGATGATGGTCCTCTTGATTTTTGATGTATTCCCTAACATTATCTAACATCAATTCGGCAATAGAGACGGCAAAATATTCATCCTGCCATTCAAATTTCTCTTCTGTCAATTTGTTTTTGTTGATCCAAAAGGAAGATTCACCTTTTAATAATTGAACTGTTTTCTGAATTGTTTGATCCTTTCCCAGAGAAATCAAGCAATGGCAATGGTCTGAAAATCCATTTACGAAATCGACGAATATTCCTTTTTGCAAGGCATTTTCTCGGATATGATTCCAAACTTTAATTCTGAGTTCTCTGGAATTTAAAAATGGTTGGCGGTTTTTGGTGCTCCATACGAGATGGATATAAATTTTAATAAATGCCATGATTGAAAAATATTAATTAAGAATATAGGTATAAAAATAGAATTGGGCTAAAGCCCCCATAAAAAAATCAATTCATTGTTAGAATGGCCTAAAGGCCAATCCTATTCAATCCCCATATTTATCAAATTGAATTAAAGGCCAATCCTATTGAAATTGGAAAACCATTTTAAATGTTTGTGTTGAATAGGCCCCGGTTTTAACCGGGGTTATCAATAATCCCCACCACCCCAATCGGGTTTTGCCCAATAAATCAATGATTGGGTTAAAACCCCAATAAAAAATGTCAATGGGAAGGGAATGGCCTAAAGACCATTCCTATTCAAATATGAAATCCATTATAAATGTTGGTGTTGAATAGGCCCTCGTTTTAACGAGGGTATAAAAAATTGAATTAATATCCGGTTGGGCTTTAGCCCAATAAATCAATGATTGGGTTAATACCCCAAATAAAAAATGTCCATCTGTAGGGAATGGCCTAAAGGCCAATCCTATTCAATCCCCATATTTATCAAATTGAATTAAAGGCCGATTCTATTGAAAATGAAAAACCATTATTAATGTTTGCATTGAATAGGCCCCGGTTTTAACCGGGGTTTTAAAAAATATGCAACACCCCAATCGGGCTTTAGCCCAATAAATCAATGATTGGGTTAAAACCCCATTAAAAATATGCATCTGTAGGGAATGGCCTAAAGGCCAATCCTATTCAAAACCTATGGAATTTAACCTCTTGGCATGACCTAAAGGCCGATTCTATTGAAATTGGAAAATCATTATAAATGTTTGTGTTGAATAGGCCGCGGTTTTAACCGGGGTTATTAATAATACCCATAAACCCAATCGGGCTTTAGCCCAATTATCAAATAGATTGGGTTAAAACCCCAAATTATAAATGTCCATTGGTAGGGAATGGTCTAAAGGCCAATCCTATTCAAACCCCATATTTATCAAATTGAATAAAAGGCCGATCCTATTCAACACCCAATTCGAAAGGAAAAGCCTCCTGCTTGATACCCATCATTTCCCTCCATTGAACAAGGGAAACATGCAGTCCAAACGCTTTTTGTCAGAAAAAAATTAATCTTCTGAAGGGGCTAAATCATTTGATATAGAATATTGTATCCCATTGAAATACATGACATTGGATCAGAATCTAAGAGAAAAAAGATGATCTTAAATCCTATCTAATTACTAGCCCCTTATTTGATGAATCTGAATTTTGATCATAGCGCAGAAGAGTTGTTTGATTCCTATCTGGAGGAGGATATTTCCTTTTACCTCTGGGAGATGTATCAGTGCTGGTTGCTGGAGCTTTCCCAAAAAGATAAGACCCATCAAGAAGTAGAAAACAGGCAATACTTCTTCCAGCTTCTTACGACCCATGTCAGCAAGAATCTCAAGCAATATCAACAAAAAGCTCCCCCTAATAAGGCGCATGCTGAATAGCAATGAATGCATAGAGATCTTGATTAAATGGAGGGTTTATTCAGGGTTAATACAGGGATTCTATAGGATTTATACAAATCTGACCTACATAAACCCAGTAAAGACCCTATAAATACCCTGATATTTAGTTGCTTAAGTATTTGAATATTAAAAAAATTCACTACTTTAACTATAGTTCAAATAGACTTTTTAGATATGGCTACTATCTCAGATTCCAGTATTATTCAGCCTCAAGGGAAAGTAGGAAGGTTTACATTCTACCAACTCAATGGAAAAACCATCATGAGGAGCCTTCCTAGCGGCCCTCATAAAAACAAAACCCATCCTTCAGCCCTTCAAAAGATTTATCGGACCAGGCTAAAAGAAATCAATGCCTATCTGCGACCCTTAAAGCGAGTGCTTGACTTTGGCTATCAGAACTTTCTGGATCAAAAGACCGGGGTGAACTGGGCGCATACGGATTTGGCAACGAAAGGCTATAATCATCAGGCAAATCCGAGAATCAATCCGGCTTACTTGCAAATCAGCAAAGGAAGTCTGGTTGGAGCTGGTGATGCATCTGCTAATAGGGAAGGGGATGAAATTAGGATCTCTTGGTCAGATAATTCCTGGGAAGCCAATGCCAACCCAAGAGATCAGGTGGCTGTTCTCCTGCACCAACCAGAAGTCCAAAGACATCTTTGGCTACAAGAGATAGCTAAAAGAGAAGACTTAAGCCTAGCTATCTCCTTAGACTCTACCAATCAAGAACTGGAGTGGGAGCTTTACCTGGTATTCCACAGAACACAAAGCCAGAAGAAGCTATTGATTTCTGATTCCCAGTATTTGGGTAGGAGGTGAGGGGAGGTAAGGTTAAAGAGCTAAGGATTTCGATAGATTTTTTTAGAAATATCTTTTCTGGTAAAATTGATTTATGGAATTAATAATTTTTTTGTTTCGAGTTAAAGATTTCTAATTGGTTTAATGATAGTGAAATAGAAAGTTAGGAAAGTAGGTTTTCATATTTTTTAACATCCTAGCCATTATTGCAAATAATTTTTGTTTTTTCTCAAAGTGTTTCTAATTTTGAGAAATAGTTACAGCAAAGCTATTATGCAATTATTAATTCAATGAAAAAGGTTCTAAAAAGTATATTTTCTGGGTATTCATTTAGAAGTAAGGTCGAACATGATGAAAACGGAGATGTCTCTGTAATTCAAATGAAAGATTTGCATAATGAATATCAAGAAATTGGAAGTCAGATGCTAAGAATTTCTGGAGATTCTATACCTAAAAAATACTTACTTGAACCTGGAGATGTACTTTTTATCTCAAAAGGTGCTAATAACTATGCACTTGTATTCAATGATAAAATTAAAGCTGTTGCTGCTTCAGCCTTCTTCGTTTTGCGTCCAAATAAAAAGATAATCGTCCCAGAATACCTTGCGTGGTTTATAAATCAAAAAGAAACCCAACGCTTCATAGAAGAGAACAGAGCTGGAACATATATCCCAAATGTCAATAAAACTACTGTAGAAGCTATTGAGATAAAACTTCCAACACTCGACGAACAAAAAATTGTTGCAAAAATGGATTTTTTACAAAAGCGAGAGTATTTATTAACGATTGAGCTTTTAGCCAAGCGGAAACTGCTAATAAGCAATCTATTAATGCAAAAAATAATAAAATAGAATATGATAATAGAAAAACACAAAAATGAGATTCATCAATTGATAGATCAAATATTTCTCCTACTTGGTGAAAAAAGAAATGAATTGGAAGAAAAAAGAATTAAGGGTGAAGATTCAATCAGCGCATTCATGGTTGATGGGGAAGTCCCTGAAATTTTTTGTGACCCTCAATTAAACTCACGGAATCTTCATTTATTGAGCAAAGAGCAAGAATTAATTCAGTTACAACAATCAGCTATTGAAGACATGCTAAAGGGAGATATAAATGGAATTCAATTAACCCAAGTACTCAAACCGATTCTGAAAGAATTTGAATTAGCTATCAAAAATATATAAAAATGGAAAGCCGAGTTACACAAGACCAAATCAATAGCACCCTCTGGGCAGCTTGTGATACTTTCAGAGGTGCCTTTGACTCCTCTGAATACAAAAATTACATACTGGTTTTCATGTTCATGAAATACTTGAGTGATGTTTGGAAAGATAAACAAGAGGAGTATAAGTCTCAATATGGTGACGACTCAGAGCTTTTGAAGCGTAAAATGCGACGAGAGCGATTTGTATTACCTGATGATTGCACCTTTGATTACCTGCATGCACATCGCAATGATCCGGACATTGGAGAAAAAATTGATAAAGTTCTCGCAAAAATTGAAGATCAGAACCTAGAGAAATTAGAAGGTGTGTTCCGAAATATCAGTTTTAATTCTGAAAAACTAGGACAGACTAAAGATAGAAATCGAAGGCTCAAAAATCTAATCAATGATTTCGCAAATCCTATTTTGGACTTTCGCCCCTCGATATTGGGAAGGAAAGAAGATCTTATTGGGAATGCATATATGTACCTAATAGAGCGTTTTGCCTCTGGTGCTGGTAAAAAGGGCGGTGAGTTTTATACGCCACATGAAGTTTCTGAATTATTGGCTAAGCTTGTTTCACCAAAGGCAGGAGCAAGAATATGTGATCCTACCTGTGGATCTGGTTCTCTTTTGATCACAGTTGCCGAAGAAGTAAAGGATAGTAAGGGAAACCCTTCAAATGACTTTTCGCTTTTTGGTCAAGAAAGCAATGGCGATACCTGGGCACTATCAAAATTGAATATGTTTTTGCACAGCATGGATACAGCTGATATCCAATGGGGGGACACGATAAATAATCCACTACTATTAGAAGGAGATAGTTTAATGAAATTTGACGTAGTGGTAGCAAATCCTCCTTTTTCTTTAGACAAATGGGGCTACGAGGAAGCTGAAGCCGATAGATACAGAAGGTTTCTTCGAGGCCTTCCTCCTAAGAGTAAAGGAGACTATGCCTTCATTTTACACATGATCGATACTGCTTTGCCTACAGGTAAAATAGGTGTGATTGTACCTCATGGAGTGCTGTTCAGGGGAAGTGCCGAAGGCAAAATTAGACAGGCCTTAATTGAAGAGAACTTATTGGAAGCGGTCATTGGCTTACCTACCAACCTTTTCTTTGGTACGGGTATACCGGCTGCAATTCTGATTTTTAATAAAGCTAAAGAGCACAAAGACGTTTTGTTCATTGATGCCAGCAAGGAATACCAAGAAGGAAAGAAACAGAATAAGTTGAGACCAGAAGATGTGCAAAATATTGTTTCGACCTACAAAGCATTTGAAACAGTCGATAAGTACGCCTATCGAGCTGATTTAGCTGAAATTAAGGAAAATGAATTCAATCTTAATATCCCTCGCTATGTGGACACATTTGAAGAGGAAGAACCTGTAGATATTCAAGCTGTGCAAGCTGAAATCAATCAATTGGAAAGTGAACTGGTAGATGTGCGTAAGGAGATGGATGGGTACTTAAAAGAACTAGGGTTTTAATATGAAAAAGAACCCACGCTACTCCCTTAAACATCTTTCTGTTCGTGTTCCTTGGCATGACAACAGATGGAATGGAACCGTATGTAATTCCCCAGGATCTAATGGTGCATGTTTGATATTAAGGAACTGTGCTTTAAATCGAGATGATGAAAATGAAAAGAAGCATGCTGGTGAAAGCCTCGAACATCTAGACGAGAAGAATTATCCGGTTTGCGTAGGGGAGCGGGCTACTTTCATGGCGCCTTTCGCTTTTTACAAAACTTTAAAGCATCCCTATATAAAATCTTCTCCAAGCACTCACGGACATCTAAAACCAACTAGCGTTCGATTTCCTTCATTCTCAGCAGCAGCTGTACCTTATTTATGGATGTTAAAAGGAAATGCTGAAGAAAAGAATGAGCTATTCGATCTTGGTTTCAATAAGGATATGGAACCAGAACTGGATTGGCAAAAGGGAAAACAAGATACCTCTGATAATTGGATTCAAGAGTCAGGAAATCAAAAAGCTATGTTGAATTGCTTTTTCGAACATTTAGATCCTGCCTCTTCGCTTATCCTTTTCTATGCCAAGCAAGTGCCTTTTGTTGAAGACAGTGGAAGAGTTCTAATAGGTGTAGGCCGCATTAAAGATATAAAGGAGTCAGAGTTGTATGATGGATCAAACAAGAAATTCTCAGCTGCATATTGGGAACATATGATACATCATTCGATTCGTGATGATTTCAAGGATGGCTTTTTACTTCCTTACCATGATGCAATTGAATTTCAAAAAGAACACCCTGATTTTGATCCTGCAGAGTTAGCGGTTATTACACCTTCAGATAAAGTATTGGAATTTTCCTATGGCTCAGAGCATGTTTCCAGTGATTCAGCCATACGGACACTTTTATTATGTTCCAAGACCTTTGAAAAAGCGAATGAACTTGGGATTGGTAAAAATAATGATGGTATTCTGCAATGGATACATGACCGTGTTCATGAACTAGAAAAACTGAGAGGAGATTACCCTGGAATGGGTGCAGCATTGTGCGCGCTTGGCCTTAGAAAAGGACATTTTATAGCTGCTGAAATTATTAATAGCATTAAAGAAAATGAAAACCCATGGTTAAAGTTTGATGAAGCTTTAGAAAACCCTTCCGCTGTCTTAAGTGATGCTACTGCCTCAGAACTTACCGGAATGGCTATTAAAACATATCAACGCTATCACAAAAGAGATGATAAATCTCGTTTACATTTTCTCTATCTGCTCAGCCGTTTTGATATCACCCAGCAGCAAGCTGAAATACTTTGGTCACTTGACAAAAGGGCAGAATTGACAGAAGAAGATTTTGGAGATAAAGACTTTCTCGAGAATCCATACTTGATTTATCAAATCACCAGAAGATCTGAATTTCCTGTGGACCTCTCTACCATCGACCTTGGGCTTTATACTCCAACAAAAGGAACAGCGGTACTTCCCGACATTCATATCAAAGATGCGCTGGACGAACGCAGGTTAAAAGCTATGACCATTATACTGTTGGAAAATGGAGCACTTGCGGGACATACACTATTGCCAAGGAAGGACATTATTAATAAAATCCATGAGATCAACTTTCATCCACTAGCTAAACCCAATAGCGATCATATGGAGGTGGCAGAAGATGTATTTGCAAGTCATATCCATATCACCGAAATGAAAAACGGGGAGGTGGCTTACCAACTGGATCGACTAAAAAAGACTCAGGAAATCATCAATGCCAAAGTAAAGAATAGCCTGAAAGGAGATCGTCTTGCTTTTCCTGCTGATTGGAGGTCTTTATTGGATGAGGAACTAAGCGAACATACGAAGGGGGAACCTGATGAAGAAGAGCTAAAAGCTAGAGAAGAAAAAGCGGCAGCCTTGAAGGAAATTGCTGAATCGAGATTCTCAGTCTTAATAGGTCCTGCAGGTACTGGTAAAACAACACTGTTAAGCATTCTGGCGAAACAATCGGAGATCAAAGGAAATGGCGTTTTGTTTTTAGCACCTACAGGTAAAGCCCGTGTTCGGATGGAAGAGCTTTCGCAGGGAACAGGTATTAAAGTGACCACTGTAGCTCAGTTTCTACTGAAGTATCATCGTTTCAATGGCAAGCTTCAGCAATACAAACTCTCGGATGAATACTGTGAAGGGACGTATCAGACAGTGATTTTAGATGAGTCATCTATGGTGACGGAAGAAATGATGGCTACTCTGATGAATTGTTTTAAGGGAGTGAAACGATTTATTCTGGTAGGTGATCATAGACAATTACCCCCAATTGGCCCAGGAAGACCATTTAGGGACATTATTCAATACTTACTTCCTGAAGATTTGGAAAAGATATTTCCAAAAGTTGGAGCTGGGTATGCTGAGCTGACGGTAAGGAGACGGCAAGGGGGTACCAAACGTGAAGACCTTCAACTCGCAGAATGGTTTAGTGGCAACGCCTTGGGCGCTGGTGAAGACCAAATTATAAATGATATTCTATCGGGTAAAGAGAGTCAATATTTGAAGCTGGTCAGTTGGAAGAATGAAGAGGATTTTGACAAACAATTAGAACAAGTACTTTCTAAAGAACTGAATTTGAAGAGTACAGGAGACCCTAAGAAATCATTCAATATCTCTTTGGGATCATCTGATGGTTCTTATTTTAACTCTACTAAAGATGCTTTATATCGTAAGTTGGAGCCATCGATTAATAGGGTAGAAGACTGGCAAGTCTTGTCTCCTGTTAGAGAAAAGCCATTTGGAGTAAAAGCAATAAATAGAAAATTACATAAGCAGTTTCGCCAAGTTCAGGTAGACTATGTAAGTGGCAGACTTAAAAAAAATGACTATGATACCCCAAAACTACCCAAGGCACTGGGTACGGAGGAAGTAGTTTATGGTGATAAGGTAATTAACCTATCAAATCATAGACGAACGGATGTTTATCCAGATAACGGAATGTCATATATAGCCAATGGGGAGATTGGCTTAGTCGTGGGTCAATTCAAAAGTCCAAAAGTAAAAGGACAGCCCAAATTTACTCATGTGGAGTTTTCTTCTCAAAAGGGATTCACGTACACTTTTAAGTCCAGAGACTTTAAAGAAGAGGGAAACAGTTCACTGGAATTAGCATATGCCATTACGGTACACAAGTCACAAGGAAGTGAGTTTGGCAAAGTATTCCTGATTATCCCGGACCCTTGTTTTCTGTTAACGCGAGAGATGCTCTATACGGCACTCACACGGCAAAAGGACAAAGTAATTGTGCTCTATCAGGGAGATGCCTTTAAGATCAAAGAACTGTCTTCACCCATTCATTCGGACACGCTGAGTAGGATTACCAACCTGTTCGAAGCGCCTGATATGGTGGAAAAAGATGGAAAGTACCTGGAGAAAAATCTGATCCACCAGGCCAGCGATGGCAAATTACTCAGATCAAAATCTGAATTGCTCATTTATCAGCAGTTCATCAACCATGGTATAGAAGCACTATATGAAAAAGACTTGGTGATCAGGGAAGTACAAAAGCTACCAGATTTCACCATCATGGATGAGTACTCCGACAAGGTCTATTATTGGGAGCATTGCGGTATGATGCACGACAAGGAGTACCGCGAGCGCTGGGCAGATAAATGCCAGTGGTATCGCGACAATGACATCCTACCTATAGAAGAGGGGGGGGGTAAAAATGGAATCCTAATCGCTACCTATGATACGCCAGTGGAAATTAATGGAAAAACTTTTGGCGCCTTCTCCTTAAAAGAGGTGGATGAATTCATAAAACAAATTAAAGGATGAGCGAAGCAGCGACACAGATGAATCAGAAGGTAGAAGAAATGCCAGGCTATAAATACACTAAACTCGGTTGGATCCCGGAGGAATGGGAATTAGTTCCAGTGAAATTATTTGGAAAGGTAGTTACAGGAAGTACCCCCAAAACTGTAAATAAAGAATATTATACTGGGGAGTTTTTATTCGTATCTCCTGCAGATATGAACGGGGTTAAATACGTTGAACGGACGGAAAAACGGCTTTCCAAGTCTGGTTATAATACAGGGAGAAAAATCAATAAAGGATCGCCATTATTTGTTTCAATTGGATCTACAATAGGAAAAACTGCAATTGCTGGAGCTGATTTGGTTACGAATCAGCAAATCAATGCAGTAGTTCCAAACAATGATAATTCAGGTGAATATCTGTATTATCAGTTAACCTTAAATAACTTAAGGTTTAAGAGAATTGCTGGAAATCAAGCTGTTCCAATATTGAACAAATCAACTTTTCAAAGCATTTCGATTTTTCGAGCTCCACTTCCCGAACAACAAAAAATCGCACAAATCCTCAGCACGTGGGACAAGGCCATCGCCAAAACCGAACAGCTTATCACCAAAAAGCAGGAACGCAAAAAAGGCTTAATGCAGCAGCTCTTGACTGGTAAGAAGCGGTTTAAGGAGTTTGTTAAATCAGACAAAATGAAGGAAACAAAATTGGGTTGGATTCCTGAAGATTGGCAAGTGAAAAAAGTATCTGATGTCTTCGATTTTCTTTCAACCAATTCTTTTTCCAGAAGTCAAATGCATTATGATGTTTCGGAAAATAGCATTTACAATATCCATTATGGTGATATTCATGCAACTTATAAGGAAGCAATTTTAGATTTCAATATCGAGGAATCAGTGCCAATTATCTCTGATGAGATAGAAATTTCTAATTCAGCGACTTTTTTAAATGATGGTGATGTGATTATTGCTGATGCCTCCGAAGATTATAAAGGTGTTGGAGAGGCAATCGAGCTAAAAAACATAAATGAAAAGAAAGTATTAGCGGGGCTTCACACATTTGCATTAAGAGATAAATCCTCCCTGACCAGCATTGGTTTTAGAGCCTATATTTTTAAGAATCCCAAAGTATCAAAGGCATTAAAAGTCATAGCCACAGGTAGTAAAGTGTTTGGCATATCAAAAGCTAATTTGCAAAAATTTGAATTGATTTTACCTCTTATCCAGGAGCAACAAAGAATTGCCTATGTTTTTTCATCTGCTATTCAGGAAATATCCTTCCTTCAAAATCAGCTGGACAGGCTTAAAGAACAGAAAAAGGGATTGATGCAGAAGTTATTGACTGGTGAAGTGAGAGTTAAAATTAATGAGACATGAAAGTAAAAGATGAACATGAAGGAATAGACATAGCCATTATTGTAGTCATTGTTATCTACAATCTCAGTTTATTACTGTTTACACTCTTTTGGCTATTTACTAATGCATTTGTGGATGCTAAAAGTAGTCTCTCTGATTTGACAAACTTCTCGATAAATGAAAACATAACCTATGGATTATTTCTTTCGGGTGTTCTTGGAGGTGCATTCTATTGCCTGCGAGCAGTTTATCAAAGACTTGGCGAAGCATATACACCTATCGATTTAGAGGATGGCAAAATTAAGCCCAATAAGACATTTAATGCTCGGGTTTGGTTCTTCTGGTTTCTTTATAGGCCGATTCAAGGAGGTGTGTTAGCACTGATTTTATTGACGCTTGTAAATAGCAGTCTCATCACTTTGGAAACCATTTCTGAAGAAAGCTTCAAGTCGTATTACACACTAATTGCACTAGGGTTTCTTGCTGGATTTGGAAGTCATGAGTTGATTCATAAGATCCAAGAAGTAATTCAAGTATTATTTGCTAAGTCCAACGTGAAGCCTTCTGATACCAAGCAAAAGATCAAAAATAATAAAGGAGAAAATTAAATGACATATATAACAAGATTTAGAGCATATCAATTGGATTCAGCAGGATCGCTGTTTTCATATTATAAAGAAGGCCAGTTTACCTTAGTTGAGGCAAGGTTGCCAAAAGGAGGAATTGAAGTTCTAGAGGAAGAACTAGCTATTTGTGGAGTGGATCAAATCAATGTACTTCATATAACAAGTTGGGATACAGATCATATGAGGTTTCTAGAATTAACTCAAATTCTAAACAAATTTAGGCCTGATTTAATTGAAGTTCCTAGCTATGAACCTGAAAGTGAAGAAGGAAAAAGAAACAAAAGAGTTCTTGAGGGTTATGATGAGATCCATAGCAAATATGTGAAAAACGTTCGATATTGTACACAATCTTGGTTTAAGGGACTCTCAGTTGCAGCTGCAAAAGGAACGAACCATGTTGTTTGCCCATCAGAATTTGAAGGCGATTGTAAGAATGATATGAGCTTAATAAAATTGTTCAGATCTGGTGGCTTCAATGTGTCATCATTTGGAGATTGTGAATCAAGGGAAATTTCAGATCGTCTTGGACGAAGCTCGATATTTACTTCAGAATTGGATGTGATGATTTTGGCACATCACGGGGCTAATAATGGATTTACAAATGAAGAATTTCTTAAAAGGACAAATCCCATATTGGCAGTTTGTAATTCAAATTATGACAACCAATACGAACATCCTAAGCAAGAAATTAGAGATATTCTGTTTAAGCTAAAGATACCAGTTTTCACTACTAAAACTGGAGATATCATAATATATCAACAAATTGGCAGCTCCAGAGCAGAGGTATTTAATTTGATTTCTGATAATCTAAAACTTTCATCAAAAGGAACCTTTACTCCCAAAAGATTTAAACCATGATAAAGCAAAACCAAATAGTTGTTTTGCAAAACACCAAAGAAGGTTTGGTAATTGATACAGTCTATAATCAAAATGATACATTATATATTGATTTCTTTAACAAGACAACAATAGAAATTCCTTCCAAGAGATTAGAAGTAAATACTTATCTCCCAGAAAAGGGAGGATTAGAGATTTTTTCATTGTGGGCAATTATAATTGGAGGAATTGCAGGATTGATCGGTGCCTTCGTAGCATTTTACCAATTGTTTAAAAAGGATACTGAGAAACAGATTCAACTGAATGAGTTAAAAAATCAAACAGAGCAATTGATTAAACAAAATCATCTTTTTGAGAAAAGAATTAGGATGTCTGTGAGGCCATTGATTTGGACAAATGGTTCAGGAATCCGTCCATCTGAAAGAGAATTTCATGTGGATGTTGATAATATGGGGCAATTAGCATTTCTTGATTCTATAGATTTTTTAGATGGAGACACTGTAGAAATTAGTCACTGGAACGGTAAATATGTTCCGATAGAAAAAGAGAAGGGGAATATCAAAATTACTGGAATGTATGGAGGTTTAGATCCTGAAGAAATGAGTTTCCGATTTGTAATAAAGTATCATGATACAGAGAATTATAAATACGAAACAGAATTTGAGTGGAAAAATAGGCATGCCAGAGTAGTAGAAACAAGAGAATTATAAAGATGACTAACTATACAGAATGGACTGATTCACAAAACCCTGCATTAATCCTCTTAAGGAAACTAGGCTGGCAATACCTCACACCAAAGCAATGTGAGCAGGAGAGAGGTGGTATCTTATCCAATGTAGTTCTAGAGCAAATTCTGGAAAAACAATTGCTTAAAATCAATGAATTTGACTATAAAGGGAAGGTCTATGATTTTTCACAAAGCAGTTTGCAATCTGCCATAAACGCATTAAAAAATGTCCCAGACGAAGGACTTGTCCGCACGAATGAACAAATCTATGATTTGCTTACCCTTGGCAAAAGTTTTACAGAGAACATTCAAGGGGATCAAAAGGCATTTACACTAAAGTACATTGATTGGGAAAATGTAAACAATAACGTATATCATGTAACTGACGAATACGTGGTGGAAGGTGTAAAAAGTACACGTCGACCAGATATCGTTTTGTTTGTGAATGGAATTCCGTTTGTGCTGTTGGAAAACAAGCGTAGAGATAAGAATGAATCCATAGAAGAAGGAATCTCACAGCATATCAGAAATCAACGGAAGGATCAAGGAGCTCCGCGTATTTTTCACTATGCCCAACTACTGCTGGCAGTTCAACCTAATTTGGTAAAATATGGCGTGACAGGAACTCCGTTAAAATTCTGGTCAGTCTGGAAGGAAGACAATCAAAAACAGACAGAGAAAACATTAAAATCAAAGGCTTATGACACAGAACCAGAAAGCCGATTAGCGACTCAGCAAGACCAATCTATTGTTTCTTTATGTGATCCTGCCAGAGTGATGGAGTTGGTTTACAAATTCATTGTATTTGACGGACCACAAAAAAAAATTGCTCGATACCAGCAATATTTTGCAGTGAAAGAATCACTTAATCGCATTAAGCAAACTGATGAATCTGGTGTTCGAAAAGGTGGGGTAATTTGGCATACACAAGGAAGTGGAAAATCATTGACCATGGTAATGCTCTCTAAGTCCATTGCCTTGGAAGAATCTATCAAGGATCCCAGAATAATATTAGTTACAGATCGTATTAGTCTGGATAAGCAGATATACAAAACATTTTTGAATTGTGGTAAGAATGTCAAAAAAGCTAAATCTGGAAATGACTTGATTGAATTGCTCAAAGACAAAGGCAACGAAAATATCACATCAATACTAGACAAGTTCCAGACTGCACTAAAGAGAAAGGATTTTAAGGATTATTCTAAAAACCTTTTCGTTTTGGTTGATGAAAGTCATAGAGGACAGTATGGTTCTGCCCATGCGAAAATGAAATCAATGCTGCCAAATGCCTCCTATATAGGTTTTACAGGTACGCCTTTGCTTAAATCTGAAAAGAGCACAGCTAGAAAGTTTGGTGGATTTATTCATAAGTACACCATAGATCAAGCCGTTGCAGACGAAGCTGTTTTACCTTTACTTTATGAAGGTCGATCAGCAAAGCTTAGTGTAAATCGGCAGCAACTTGATAAGGGATTCGAAAGACTTGCAGCACCCTTATCGGAAGAGGCGCAAAAAGACTTAAAAAAGAAATTTGCTACCATTTCCAAGATCTATGATTCAGAGCAAGTAGTTGAAGAGATTGCCTTTGATATTTCGAAACATTTCTGCGAAAATTGGCAAGGAACAGGGTTTAAAGCTCAATTAGCCGTACCAAAAATTGATACTGCAATTAGATATCAACAATACTTTGAAAATCAAACTAACCCAGCATTACGGATCAATTCAAGAGTAGTCTTTACTCCACCCGATAGTCGATCAGATTATGAGGATGTTTGGAAAGAAGCAAGTAGTGAAGCTAAGAAGTATTGGAATAGTTTGATGGATAAGTTTCGGGGACAAGAAGAATATGAAACAGATTCTGTTGATCGATTTAAGGATGAATCCAATCAGGTCGAACTAATAATTGTCATTAGTAAATTATTGACTGGATTCGATGCTCCACGAAATACAGTATTGTACTTAGCAAAACCACTTGTAGAACATAATTTATTGCAAGCGATTGCACGAGTAAATAGACTTTTTGAAGGAAAGGAATTTGGATACATCATCGACTATGTAGGAATTCTAGGCAAGCTTGATGAAGCATTAACCCAATACAGTGCATTTGAGGGGTATGAAGAGGAAGACCTAAAAGGAACTGTAGTAGATATTCTTACAGAAATCCGAAAAGTTCCGTCGCGGCTTGCTGATTTATGGGAGATATTTAAAGGAATCTCTAAAAAGGACTTGGAGGCGATGGAAAGGTATTTAGGTCCCAAAGATATTAGAGATAGCTTTTATCAAAAACTCTCTGTATTTGCAAGAGTCCTTCAGGTTGCATTATCGTCTGATGAATTTTATAAGGAGTATAATGACAATGAAATTCAAGAGTTCAAAAATGAGTTGAAGTTCTTTCAAAAGATGAAAACATCAGTTCAAAACAGATATGCTGAAGTAGTTAGTTACAAGGAGTATGAACCAAGAGTAAGAAAACTCCTTGATACTTATGTCGGGGCTGACTATGTGGAAAAAATGACTGAGGAAGTTAATATTTTTGATCAAGCTATGGTAAATGAAGCTTTGGCTGTCTATGGGAAAACCCCGGCATCAAAAGCTGATATGATTGCGCATCAGATGAAGAAAGTCATTACAGAAAATATGGAGAAGGATGAAGCTTTTTACAAAAAATTTTCTGAGTTAATTGAAGACACAATAAAGGCGTTTCGAGAAGGAAGAATTGATGAAAAGGAGTATTTGGAAAGAATCCTAAGAAATAGAAATGATCTCCAGACTGGGCATCAAGAAGGGTTACCTAAAATACTTTCGGACAAAACAGAAGCTAGGGCTTTTTATGGTGCACTAACTGAAGTGTTGGGTATTTCACATGAAAAAGAGGAATTAAAAAATATTAATAATCTATTGGCGCAGGCAGGGATTCAGATCAGTGAGATTGTTGAGAAATTGACTATTAGAGACTGGAAACGTAATATAGATATTCAAAATAGGATGGAAAATGAGATTGAAGATTATCTAATTGATCATAGAAAAGCTCTAGGAATTGAAATCACCTTCGATGAAATAGATGAAATACTTTCCAAGTGTTTGAAAGTGGCTAAAAATAACTACTAATGCGATCAGAAGTAGCATACGGAAACACCTTATTGTCATTTTCAATTGAACGTTCTGATCGTAAATTATTATCCATAGAAGTTAACCCAGATTTATCTATAAACGTAATTGCACCACATGCGGTAGAAATCACAGCTATTGAGGAAAAAGTATTAAAGCGGGCAAAATGGATAATCAAGCAACAGCAATTCTTTGAGCAATTTTTACCAAGGACTCCCGAGCGAGAGTATGTATCTGGAGAGACCCACTTTTACCTTGGGAGAAAATACCTCCTGAGAATCAGACTCTCTGAA
This sequence comes from Algoriphagus zhangzhouensis, assembly GCF_900148515.1. Taxonomy (GTDB): domain Bacteria; phylum Bacteroidota; class Bacteroidia; order Cytophagales; family Cyclobacteriaceae; genus Algoriphagus; species Algoriphagus zhangzhouensis. The sequence continues at coordinate 534,514 of NZ_FRXN01000001.1, forward strand.
GAAAACATGGTTAAGCTTAAAGGAGGGGAGTTAATAGTACATATCAAAGAGTTAAAAAACACCTCAATGATTAAAGTCCTTTTGAATGTATGGTATTATAACCATGCAAAAAGAATATTTGAAAATTGCGTAAAAGAATCCATTAAAGAATTTACCAGGTATGATATAATAGAGAATCCTCCAATAACTATTAAAAGAATGAACAAACGTTGGGGAAGTTGCACTCCTAAAGGAAGAATTGTTCTGAACCCAGAACTGATTAAAACACCTTTAATGTGTGTGAAATATGTTATTATTCATGAATTATGTCATCTAGTACATCCAAATCATAGTAAGGAATTTTACGAGTTACAAGTTAGGATGATGCCGAATTGGGAAAAATGGAAATTAAAACTTGAAAAGTCTTTGATTTAACCTGTCTAGTCTACATTAGCCGAATGAGGGGTTTAAGTAAGGCGGAATTACAAATTATGACTTTCACTTTATTCAGAATTTGTAATTCCACCATCTGATATAATCATGTCGCTTTTTAAGCTTGCTTACTTCCCGATACAAAACTTCGAAAATATATTAGCCAACAAATCATCTGTAGTAATCTCCCCGGTGATTTCTCCTAAGAAATGAAGGGATCTGCGGATATCCATAGCCAAGAAATCATTGGTTACTTCATTGTCCAATCCACCCAATACATCCAAAAGTGACTCTCTAGTTTTGGTCAAAGAATCGTAATGACGGATGTTGGTTACAACCGTATTTCCAGTTTTAAATTTATCCAGATTTACCAATTCTAGGATCTTTGCCTTCAATCCCTCTAGGTTATCCTTATTGCCTGCAGAGATAAAAATTGTATCAGGATGTTTCTCTTTTAATTCATTTATTAACAATGAATTAGCCTTGTCAATCTTATTTGCAACTTTAACAAATGGAACTCCCAAATTTTCCAGCTTATTGATATCTCGATTAATCTCCACTAGGTCCGTATCACCCAAATCAAATAGGTATAGAATCAAGGAAGCTGTTTTCATTTTTTCCTGAGTTCTGCTTACTCCAATGGCCTCAATGGTGTCAGTTGTTTCTCTCAGACCAGCTGTGTCTATAAATCGGAAAATAACTCCTCCGATATTGATTTCATCTTCAATAAAATCACGGGTAGTTCCGGCGATATCTGAAACGATCGCTTTCTCCTCATTGAGCAAAGCATTCAATAGGGTAGACTTCCCGGCATTTGGTTTTCCTGCGATTACAGTAGGAACACCATTTTTGATCACATTCCCCAAATCAAAACTTAGGATCAATTCCTCGACAACTCTCAATAGCCTTTCTACCAAAGCTCGAAGGTCATCACGGCTGGCAAACTCCACATCTTCTTCTGTGAAATCCAGCTCGAGTTCAATCATTGAAGCAAAATGGATCAATTGAGTCCTTAGCTCCTGAATTTCAGAAGAGAATCCTCCACGCATTTGATTCAAAGCGGCACTGTGGGAAGCTTCAGAATCAGCATGGATCAAATCGGCCACAGCTTCAGCTTGGGCCAGATCGAATTGACCATTTAGGAATGCTCGTTGTGTAAATTCTCCTGGTTTAGCCGGTCGAACTCCCTTTTTGACAAAAAGTCGAATGACCTGATTGATTATATAGGAGGAGCCATGTGTAGAGATTTCTACTACATTTTCCTTGGTAAATGACTTTGGGGTGACAAATAATGAAACCAATACCTCGTCAATGATCTTTTCACCATCTCGGATGGTTCCAAAATGAATGGTATGAGAAGGCTGTTTTTCTAAGTCTTTTCCATAAAAAACCTCATTGACGATTTTTATGGCATTTTTCCCGGAAAGTCTAATGACAGCAATGGCGCCAACACCTTGTGGGGTTGCCAATGCAATGATGGTGTCTTCGCGTTCGGCGAGAGAGAAACTCATGGCTTAATTCTAAATGCTTTTTCAATTAACTCGTTCAGGCCTTCCATAAATTGGTCTGGAGTTCTGTAGCCCGGAAGTTGGGCAATATTTTTCATGCTGGGTTCGATTACCACAAAGTTAGGGTAGGAGCGAACTCTCATAGCAGCAGCCATTTGTGCTTCTGAGAACTCCTCTCCACCAAATTCAAAAGTTCTTTGGGAATCTTCCGCATTTAATTTTACTGCATGAAAATTTTCATTGATATATGCGATAACCTTCGGGTCAGTGAAGGTCTCTTTGTCCATTTTTTTACACCAGCCACACCAATCCGTATAAACGTCTACAATGAACATTTTTGGATTGCTTTCATTGGCAGCTACAGCGTCTTCAAATTTCATCCATTCGATTTTTTCTTGGGAAAAAGCGAATGTTGATGCAAATACGAAGGCAAATAGAAAGATTATTTTTTTCATGGGTGTCTTCATTCAAGAATTGAACGCTTCCTGGTTAGATTGGGTTCCAAGTCGAAATTTAAACTTTTTACTGGTCAAAACAGCAGAAATCAGAAATACAGCTCCGCCAACTGTCACCATCATCCCAGCAATAGATGAATCTGCCCAAAAGGCGAGATAGTATCCCAAAACTGAAATTCCAATTCCAATTCCAATGGTCAGTTTTATAAGAGATTTGATGTCTTTGGTCCAAAGGAAAGCAGTTGCTGGCGGTACGACCAATAATGCAACTACCAAAATCGCACCAACCGCATCGAAGCTACTTACTGTCGTATAGGATACCATACTCATCAAGGCTAAGTTGATTGCACCGGCAGGAATTCCCATTACCATCCCAAATCCCTCATCAAAACTGGTTAGTTTTAATTCTTTGAATAATAAGAAGATGAAAGAACCTACCAAAAGTAGATTGAGAAGAGCTAGCCAGATAATTCTGGGGCCCATACTAAAACCGGAATCTGTGATCCAAAGGTCGATTGGGAGATAGGCGATTTCCCCATAAAGGACACATTCCTGATCCAGATCGACTTTGTAGGCTAGTAAATTGATCAGGATAATTCCGATTGCAAATAGGAGGGTAAAGGTGATTCCAATAGATGCATCTAATTGGACTTTTGCCTTTTTCCGAAGAAAGTCTATTATCAAAGTCGCCAGTATTCCCAGTAGTCCAGCTCCAACGATTACTTCAACACCTCTTTGGCTTCCCGAGATAAAATAACCGATGACGATACCCGGAAGCACGGCATGAGAAATGGCATCACCAGTCATGGACATTTTGCGGAGCATCATAAATACTCCCAAAAGTCCACAGGAAATTGCGATCAGGGATGCTGTGGAAATGATAAGAAAGGCGTTTTGATCAAATGTTATCATTGTCTCTTGGGATATTTTCCTGATGTGGATCTAGTTTTGGATATTTCAGACGGTTGTCCAATAAAGCTTCAAGTTCTGGTGTAATTAAATGTTCCAGTTTCTCTGCTGAATCATGGACATGATCTGGGGCAATATTCATGTATTCATTCAAGTAGGATTCCCATAATCTATGAAGTCTAACGATTCGTTTTGCTTCAGTTTTTCCAGATTCTGATAATTCTATAAGTCCTTGAATATTATTTAATTGATTGTTTCTTAGTAAATAAGAAATTGATCCTAAAGTCTCTTTTTTATGGTGAGGATAAAGACCCAATAATTCATCCTTCGAAAGTCCTTTTTTTCCTTCTTCTGTAGCTTTAAATAGACTTTTCAAAACGTGGTCTCGATGGGTTTTTCGTAGGTATTTCCTTCTTGAAATATATCGGAACAAGATTCCTTTTTTCGGTGCGAATAAAAAGGAGATTAATGCCAATGCTGAAAGTGAGACTACGACCCAAGGCCCTGTTGGCATTTTAGGAATGACAAAAGAAATGTAGGTTCCCGTAATACCAGAAATCACAGCAAAAAGTCCTGCCAGTATCAATAGGGTAGAGAGGCGGTCGGTCCAAAATCTTGCTGCAGCTCCCGGTGTGATTAATAGAGCCGCCATTAATACTACTCCAATGGCTTGAATTCCGATAACCACAGAAAGAATCATCAGGATATTAAATACCAATCGGATAAAATCCATGGGATAGCCAATCGCCCTACCAAATTCTTGGTTGAAAACCAGAAGGCTGAATTCTTTCATCATCAGGCTTAAGGATAATATGATGATTAAGGAAAGTCCTCCATAAACCCAGAGGTCTTCTTCCAGAATTCCGATTGCATTTCCAAAAATAAACTGGTTCAATCCGGCCATTTCAGGGTTTCCAGTCTTTTGAATTATGGTCAATAAAACAATTCCAAACCCAAAAAAGGTGGAAAGGACAGTTGCAATGATTGAATCCTCACTCAGTTTGGTGTTTGATTTCAGCCAAGAGGTCAAGAAAGTAGCTGCAGACCCAGATATGATTGCACCTCCTACAATGTAATATGGGTTCTTTTCTCCGGCCAAAAGAAATCCCAAACAAATCCCCGGGAGGACAGAGTGGGAGATGGCATCGCCAAGGAGTGCTTTGTTGTCCAAAAAGCTAAATGTGCCAACATAGGCAGATCCAATTCCAAGGATAGTGATCCCTAAAACAATAAAGGCGATAGAAGAGTCCTGAAAAGAAAAGAAGTATAAGAAATCTTCCATATCAATTCTTTAATGGGTTAAACTCTTGTTGGCGGATTATCTCTGTAACCTTGCTCAAAAGGTTTAACTTTCCACCGTAAGTTTTTCTGAGTAAATCCTCATTGACTACATCTGATTTTGGACCAGAGGCAACCAAATGGAGATTTAACATGATGATCCATTCGAAGTATGTCATGGCCGAATGAATATCATGGTGCACAACTATGACGGTTTTCCCTTCCTTCGTCATTTCCTGAAGTAATTGGAAAATGGCAGTTTCTGTAGCCATATCTACTCCGGCAAAAGGCTCGTCCATCAAATACAAATCAGCTTCTTGTGCAAGTGCTCTTGCAATAAAAACCCGCTGCTGCTGTCCACCTGAAAGTTCCGAAATCTGCCTTTTGGCAAAAGCGGTCATTCCGACTTTCTCAAGACAGTTAAAGGCTAGATCCTTCTCTTTTTTACCGGGTCTTTTAAAAAGTCCCAATCTGCCATAGGTTCCCATCATTACCACATCCAAAACCGAAGCAGGAAAATTCCAATCGACTGACTCCCGCTGGGGGACATAGCTGATTCGATTTCTAACCTGATCCAGATCTTTATTGAAAATCTTGACATAACCACCTGTTGGTTCTACCAATCCCATGATGGCTTTAATCAGTGTGGATTTTCCAGCACCATTTGGTCCCAGGATTCCGATAAGTTTTCCTTCCGGTAAACTAAAATCAATATTCCATAATACTGGAGATTGATCGTAGCTGACTGTCAAATCATGTATTTCCAATAAGGGGTTTTCTATTTGTTTAATCATGGTTGAAGGCTTTCAAATATGGTTTTGAGATTGGTTTCTACCATTCCAATATAGGTTCCGGCTGGGGTGTTGGGGCTATCCAGACTGTCTGTATATAGCGGTCCCGCCAATTTGATGGTATGGCCTGCATTTGCACAACCTGCTACAACTGCAGTGATTGCTTTGGGGGAAATGGTTTGCTCCGCAAATACCGCATGGATATTTCTTTCGATAATAAATTGAATCAAGCCTGTAAGATCTCTCAATCCGGGTTCGCTCAAAGTAGAAAGTCCTTGGAGGCCTTTTACCTCGATATGATAGGCTTTTCCAAAATAGGCGAAAGCATCGTGTGCGGTTATAAGGGCTTGTTGGCTTTCGGTTAGTTGTTTTGTTTTTTGTTGAACTTCTAGGTTGAGTTCATCCAATTGTTTCTGATAGGATTTGGAAAGCTCTTGGGTTTTATCTGTCCATTCAGGTTTCCATTTGATAATTTCATCTGAAGCATGCTGCATGGCAAGCTTCCAAAGATTGACATCAAACCAAATGTGCGGATCAACGCTGTGGGCTTCGGGGCCTGCTCTTAATAACAAAGAATCGGGGATGGATTCTGAGACATTGATCAAGTCTTTGCTGAAAGCCAACTTTTCAAAAATCTCAGTCATTTTTCCTTCCAGGTACAAACCGTGATAAATCACCAAGTCTGCATTTTCCAATAAATCCAAATCTCGAACGGAAGCCTTGTAAAGGTGAGGGTCAACTCCAGCAGGCATAAGAGAAATAACTCTGGCTTGGTCACCTACTAAGTTCCGGATTCCATCCGCTAGGATAGAGGTGGTGGCCACAATTGTCACCTTTCCATTATCCTCTTCCGATTGGAAACGACAGGAGGAAAATCCTAAAAAAATGAGTCCTACGAAAAACCAATTTCTCATGATTGAATGACTAGAATGTTGCCGGCTACATCTTTTGACATGAAGATATTTTTCTTGTTGTCAACCAAAATTTCAAGAGATCCATCAAACTCCACTCGGTCCAAAACTTTGATTCTTGCGCCGATGTAAGCACCCACTTTATCAAGGTATCTCAAGAAGGCCGCTGAGCTATCTTTCACTGCCACGATCTGACCGGTTTGGTCGAGATCCATTTCGTTTAGAGGGACTCTTGGTCTTGCTCGGACATCTCCATATTCATCTGGAATCGGATCGCCATGCGGATCAAATTTCGGGTAGTTCAAATAGGCGTCTAATCGTTGGATGAGTAGGGGGGATTGAATGTGTTCCAACTCCTCTGCAACCTCATGAACTTCGTCCCATGCGAAGTTGAGTTTGTCAACCAAAAAGACCTCCCAGAGTCTATGTTTTCTGATTGTTTGGAGTGCTCTTTTTTTACCCTCCTCAGTGATATGAACTCCATAATATTTTCTGTATTCGATCACCTCTTTGTCTGAAAGTTTTCGAAGCATGTCGGAGACAGAAGCAGGCTTGGTTTTCATTTCACCTGCAATGTCATTCGTGCTGACGGATTTGCTACCACCATCTGATAGGTGATAGATCGCTTTCAAATAATTCTCTTCCGCTGTAGTCAGATTCATGAGTCAATTGTTATAAGGCAAATATAAAAATTAAATTAGATTTAGCTAAAAATATATTTATTATTATCTAAATCGGCTGTTGATAAGCTAATTTTTAATGTGATTTACGTATTAGGCCTGTCTAAAATAATAATTAGGATAGCAGAAATAAAAATGTAATCAATTAAATAATAGGTGTTTATGATGTATTGATTATTGATATTTAGGTTAAAAAATGAAAATCCATAAATGAAAAACGAGTTTCCATTTTATGAAAATGAGTGTAAAAAGAGCGGGGTAGGTGGATAAGTTTTCCACTTATCCACGCGGGGAGAAAAACAATGTGTGGACTAAAGTGTGGATTAAAGAATCTCCAGAAAGGAGTTCTTCACAGTGTCCCAGTAAATTTCCAGGGGAGGATTTTGGGAGAAAAATGGTTCTTGAAGTGCGCTTTTGAATTGAGTTTCCGCTTGATTTAGATTTAAAAAATTGATGCTTTTACCTCCGTTAAATGGAGCTAAAAATTCTTGCCACTGGCTGTTTGGTGTGTGCAAAATGGGGATGTTCAACCCTGCACATTCATACAATTTAGTAGGCATCTTTGACCTGAATTCTGCTCGGTCTTCATATGCTAAAAGCAGAAGATCTGAGGCCTTCATTTCTTCAATAATCTCCTCGTGAAGGATTGGATTTTCGGAAATGTTTAAGCTGATATTTGGATAGTTTTTGGAGAGATTTTCAACTCTTTTTTGGAAGGATTTTAAAGTGCAATGTCCTACGATTTTCAATTTGAGTTGAGGTAATTTATCACTCAATTTGATGAACCAGAGAAGTGCATTTTCTGTCCCAAAGCTAGGGCTAAGAGTTCCTGTGATTAGGAGTTGAAGTGGGGTGTTAAGGTCTAGAAATACTGGCTTGAATTTTACCTTTTCACCAGCATATAAATTGGGTAAAACCAAAGCTGGACTTTTCTTAGGCATCTCTTTTTCGTAGCATTTTTCAGCCAGGAGAAAATGATCAATTCCATTTTTGGATTCCGAAAATGAGATCAGAGATTTGGCTAAGAAGCGGGAAATTGTTCCTCTTTCAGGATTGAGATTTAGGTTAGCTACGTAGTTTTCCTGAACATCATAAATCAACTTAAAGCCATAGATTCTCTTTAGAAGTTTTGCTATTGGGAGATATTCCCAAGTGCAACAAATGACGATTTTAGGTCGAACTTTTTGGACTATTTGAGCAAATCGGAAAGGCATCCAAGCTCGTTGCCATAGAGATTTTGTATCGGTGATGGAATAAAAGTATCGGAATTTCTCGCTTTTTGAAGACCTTTTAGGGCAAAAGCCTATGAAGTTTAGGCTGTATTTATTTGTTTCGCTCATCGAAAGGCCGAGCTTTCTAAAAGCCCGGATATCCTGGACCGGTTTGAGTCCAGAAGCTATTAAAACGGGTGTCTTTTCGGCCCTTTTCTGTTGCATAAACGAAACTAAACAAAATAATGGAACTCAGAGAAATCATTGAAAAAGCTTGGGACAACCGAGAATTGTTGAAAGAAAAAGATACTGAAATCGCTATCAAAACCATCATCTCTGACTTGGATTCAGGTCAATTGAGAGTTGCTGAACCTTTGGAAGACGGTAGCTGGAAAGTAAATGATTGGGTAAAGAAGGCAGTGATTCTTTATTTCCCTATCCGAAAAATGCAGACAATCGAAGTTGGTCCATTCGAATTCCATGATAAAATGGCTTTGAAAACCAATTATGCTAAGCAGGGTGTTAGAGTTGTACCTCATGCTGTAGCTAGATATGGAGCTTATTTGGCTAGTGGAGTGGTGATGATGCCAAGTTATGTTAATATCGGAGCTTATGTGGACAGTGGCACGATGGTTGATACCTGGGCTACAGTCGGTTCGTGTGCCCAAATCGGCAAAAACGTTCACTTGAGTGGTGGAGTAGGTATCGGAGGGGTTTTGGAACCTGTTCAAGCTGCACCAGTGATTGTGGAAGATGGAGCTTTCATCGGATCCAGAGCAATCATCGTAGAAGGTGTAAGAATTGGTAAAGAAGCGGTAATCGGAGCTGGAGTCACCCTAACAGCTAGTTCCAAGATTATTGATGTGACAGGATCTGAGCCTGTGGAGTACAAAGGATATGTGCCTCCAAGATCAGTGGTGATTCCTGGATCACTTGCCAAAGAATTCAATGCAGGAACTTTCCAAGTGCCATGTGCATTGATTATTGGACAAAGAAAAGCCTCTACGGACCTTAAAACTTCTCTAAACGACGCTTTAAGAGAAAACAACGTAGCAGTCTAAACCAACTAATATGAAAATTTTATTCCGGGCCGGATTTGCAGTGCTTTTAAGTGCTGCATGTCTGGCTTGTTCTAATTCTGGTGAGAGTAAAGGAGATGTCTATTTCTCTCAAGGAGAATACAGCCAAGCTGTCAATGAGTATTCTGAAACATTGAAGTTCAGCCCAAATGATGTGACCACACTTTATAATCGTGGGAGAGCGCATGAGGAGCAGGGTGAATATGATTCTGCTTTAATAGACTTTGAAAAAGCGGCTCAGATTGATCCTAATAACTTTCAGGTATTATTGAGTATTTCTAATATTCACTATTCACAAAAGAACTATTCCAAAGCTTTGATCTATGCAGGTAAAGCTGAAGAGATTTCTGGAGCACCGGCAATGGCTTCTTTTATGAAAGGAAGAACCCTACATCAATTGGGACATACGGATGATGCTATGAAGTCGTATAATAATGCGATTAAGCTGGATAAGAATTTTGGCCAAGCTTATTTCAATAGAGGAATGTTGAAAGTGGCTACTAAGAAAAAGAAAAGTGCCTGTGAAGACTTTCAATTGGCAAAGGGTCTGGAATATCCGGGAGCTGAAGATGCTCTCAAAAAATATTGTAACTAAGAGTCCAAATAAAAAGCCCCGAATTTTCGGGGCTTTTTCATTTGGATTATTTTTTAGAAACTTCTCACCAAATCAAATTCCATTTTGAGTGAAAACATCCCAGCTAGCGCAAGTCTCCCGACTTGTGCTTTTCAATGTTGAAGTTTTTAACTACTGATTCTTATTGTGATGGAAATGAAGTAAGAAATGGCAGTCACGAGACAGGAGACTTGAGCCCATGCGGGTCAAACGCTAAAAATCACCGGATTTCCGAACATTTCGGAACTATCCGATTTTCTTCACGCTTGTTGACCTCAATCCGTCAACAGCCACTTCAAAGCAAATTCTGGAATCTTTTTAGTTTCTTCTATTATTTAAATGTTGTTTAAAACTCAAATCTAGTGGTGCGGTGGGAGGTCGCAGCCGCGAGGTGTGGGATGGCTATGTGCGGTGGAAGCTTAGCTGCGACTAGGCCTTTTGGTACATTTTGGGCCATGCCAAAAGTACATTCAATAGTTTGAAGTCCAGTTTGATTGAATTATTTATGGGTGTTTATAAACTTTGGAGTTAAAGGGCAAGTGAAAAATTCAATTCCTTAGATGAATTTGTTTAACCCAAAAATGGACAGCGGTGGTTTCGTATCCAGATACTTATCGGGATCGGGATTGGTCCTCTTTTTCACCTACAGGAAAAAGGACGAATAAATTAAATGGCAGAAAATCACCCTTTTTTGTTTCAAATTCCTGTTTTTGAAATAAACATTTTTTTATAAATGTTCGTGAGGTTTGTGATCACATATTTCTTCGGAAGGAACAGTGCCGCTTCCTCCGCAAGTTTTACATTCACTGACTTCTTTGAGAGATCCATTACAAGTAGGGCAGGTTAGTCTTCCTTTTCCTGCACAGCGGTCACACTCGTAGTATTCGACGATGTTAAAGATATTTCTCTTGGTGATCATTCCAGTTCCAGCACATTTACTACAACCTACTATTCCATGGCCTTTACAATAAGAACATTCCTGTTCTAGTTTTTTAGTGCCATTACAAGTTTCGCATGTTTCTAATCTATAGCCTTTTCTATTACAAAGTTGACAGCTGGCAATTGCTGCTAGTGGCGTCTTTAACTTTTCTTCCAGCTCCTTTGCTCCTTGGTAATTTTCGCCTCTAAAACCATTTAATTCAAAGTATTTGGACAAAAAGTTAGAGCTATTGTCATATTGTTTCAACTCAAACAAAGTCTCTGAAAAATAGTAGGGCATTTCTTCTGGCAATGGTAGACCCGAATCAATTAGATTCCTGAAAATAGAATTTGCGGTCTCATAATCCTGCCGCTCCATGGCAGCAAGGGCTCCTTTCATCCATCGATCTGTCTGTCCCAAATTAGGAACTCCTTGACTATAAGCTTTTGAGGAAAAGATAGTTAGAATAAGAAGGGCTGAGAATAGAAATTTTGAGTACACTGTTACTTGCTGATTGAATGACAAAATAAACAAGAAGTTTTTGGAAAGGTAAAGTTAATGTTTGCAAACGGTGAATTTTCAAACAATTACTAAAATGGATTTTGGAAGATGAAAATTGTCTTTATTTTAGGAGAACGATTTAGTACTTCCTTATAAAGAAGGATGCTTTTGAGTATTTATTTAGTGTTTATAAAAATTTTATCAAAAATGGCAAAGGCAATTGATGCAATTGAAGGAATTGGCGAAGTATTCAAAGGGAAACTTGGTGAGGCAGGAATCAAAACCGTAGAAGGTCTTTTGGAAGCAGGAGCTTCTAAAGCTGGAAGAAAGAAATTGGCGGAAGCCTCTGGTATCGATGAGTCAAAAATCCTTACTTGGGTGAATATGGCTGACCTTTTCAGAATTAATGGAATTGCAAGTCAGTTTGCAGAACTTTTGAAAGCTGCAGGAGTGGACACTGTGAAAGAACTACGTAACAGAAACGCTGAAAATCTTCACGCTGCTTTGACAAAGACCCAAGAAGAAAAAGGTTTGACTAAAGCTGTTCCAGCTCTTTCTAAAGTGGAAGACTTTATCAGCCAAGCAAAAGCATTGGAACCAATGGTGACATACTAAAATTTGAAATAGTAATTTCATTTAGAAACCTTTTTGCCCTGAGCAAAAAGGTTTTTTTTGTAGTTTGCTTTTTCTAAAATCTTTCGAAAATGAGTACAGAGAATCGACAAGAAGAGTTTACCAAATACTTGGCTGATGGTCAGGTTTATAAAAAAGATTACATCATCATGGGGACAGGAATCCTTGATGGTGAGCCTATCACTGGTGCCCAGATCAAAGTTCCTTTGAAGACAATGAACCGTCATGGTTTGATTGCGGGTGCTACCGGAACGGGTAAAACCAAGACCTTACAGGTGATAGCAGAACAATTGTCTCTAAAGGGTATTCCTTCAGTTTTGATGGATTTGAAAGGTGATCTTTCAGGTTTGGCTCAACCCGGAGATGCATCTGATTTTATTTTGAAAAGGTCCGAAAAAATAGGAGTGGACTATGATCCAATGGGCTTGCCTGTTGAGCTGATGTCTATTTCAGATGAAAAGGGAGTAAGAATGAAGGCCACTATTTCAGAATTTGGGCCAGTTCTTATTTCTCAGATTCTGGAATTGAATGATACTCAAAGTGGCATCATTTCTTTGATATTCCGCTATTGTGATTTGCAGCAACTTCCATTGCTGGATTTAAAAGATCTCAAAAAGGTGCTGCAATACATCACTAATGAAGGTAAAGAAGCTGTAACCAAAGAATATGGTCAGGTTTCTTCTGCTTCCGTGAATACTATTATGCGAAAAATCATTGAGTTGGAACAGCAAGGTGCTGAACGATTCTTTGGTGAGAAATCCTTTGAGGTTGAGGACTTTGTGAGAACCAAGTATGGAAGAGGAGTGGTGTCGGTTATTAGATTGACCGATGTTCAATCCAAACCAAAGCTTTTTTCAACCTTTATGTTGAGTCTTCTTTCTGAGATTTATGAAACTTTCCCAGAGCAAGGAGATGATGACAAGCCAAAGCTTTGTTTGTTTATCGATGAAGCTCATTTGGTGTTTGACAATGCTTCCAAAGATCTTTTAGAAAAGATTGAGGCAATTATAAAGCTTATCCGATCCAAAGGTGTAGGAGTGTATTTCTGTACACAAACTCCTACTGATGTTCCTGATTCTGTTTTAGGTCAATTAGGTTTGAAGGTTCAACATGCTTTGAGAGCCTTTACAGCAAAAGACCGTAAAGCAATTACCAAAACCGCTGAAAATTATCCCTTATCGCCCTATTATGAAACTTCAGAGGTTCTGACTTCTATGGGGATTGGTGAAGCATTGATCACAGCATTGAATGAGAAAGGGATACCAACTCCGCTGGCTCATACTTTGGTTCGTGCGCCAATCACTCGCATGGATATCCTGACTGAAAAAGAAATAGATGATGTATGCAAATCTTCTGATTTGATTGATAAATACAATCAGGAAATCGATCGAGAAAGTGCCTTTGAAATCTTGGGAGACAAGCTAGAGAAAATCGAGAAAGAACAGGAAAAAGCAGTTTTACCTGGACCAAAACCTAGAACAACTCGACGAACTAAGCAAGACGAATCTATCATAGAAGAACTCAGCAAAAACACCATGGTGAGACAAATCGGAAGGACCATTTTCCGCGAATTAACCAGAGGTATTTTAGGTTCATTTACGCGTAGAAGGTAATTAGTTTAACTATTTGTTAATCATAATAGTATAGGTTTGAATATCGCGGTAATAGGAGGTGGAGCTTCGGGCTTTTTTGCTGCAATTCATGCATCTGGCCCAGGTAGGAAAGTGACCATTTATGAGAAGTCTCCCAAGTTGCTTTCCAAGGTAAAAGTCTCAGGAGGAGGAAGGTGTAATGTGACACATCGTCCCATGGAAATAGGGAAGTTGGTTAAGAATTATCCGCGTGGAGAGAAGTTTTTGAAACAGGTTTTTCGCCATTTCAAACAAGAAGATACCATCGAATGGTTTGAAAGCAGGGGAGTTCCGTTGAAAATCGAGGACGATGGAAGAATGTTTCCCGTCTCTGATAGTTCCTCTTCCATCATTTCTGCCCTACAATCTGAAGCTCATAAAAGTGGTATTCAAATTCAGACTGGAATGGGATTGACAGGCCTTAAGCCCAAAGATGAAGCCTGGGTACTCGAATTCGGTTCGGAAAGAATAGTGGCTGATAAAGTCATTCTTGCTACAGGAGGCTTTCCCAAGAAGGAAGGCTATAGATTTCTTTTTGCACTTAAGCATGAATTGATTTCCCCCATACCTTCTTTATTCACATTTAATACTCCGGGAGAATCAATTCGAGAATTGATGGGCTTATCGGTTCCAAATGCTCATATACGACTTCAGGGGACCAAACTTTCATACAGTGGTCCTTTGCTAATTACCCATTGGGGAGTAAGTGGCCCTGCTGTGTTGAAATTATCAGCTTTTGGTGCTTCGTGGCTGTTTGAGCAGGATTATAAGGCTCATGCTATGATCAATTGGAATCAACAATATGGTGAGGAAGATTTCAAGAATCACCTGATTGAATATGGAAAAGCCAATGGAGCAAGATTGCTTAAAAATTACCCGCTTTTTGATATTCCTGGAAGATTATGGGCTCATTTTTTGGACAAATCTGAGATTTCTCAAGGAAGTAATTATGGGAATTTGAATAAAAAGCAGATCAATAAATTGGTGCAAAATCTTTTTTGCTATAATTTGAAGGTCGAAGGGAAAACCACATTCAAGGAGGAGTTTGTCACCGCCGGAGGAATCAGCTTGAATGAGGTAAACACCCAAACCATGGAAAGTAAATATCACCCTAATCTTTACTTTTCCGGGGAAGTACTGAATATAGATGGAATTACAGGAGGTTTTAACTTCCAAGCAGCTTGGTCAACTGGGTATTTGGCCGGCAAGTCCACCTTTTAAAAAGACAATATGAGCTTAGCCTACCCTGAATTGAATCAGCATATCCTCGATATGGCTGAAGGCGATGAAGAGTTTAGAGAAGACCTTACCAAAGCTATTCATTCTGGTTTGATTGAACTTCAGGAAAAGTATGCTGAAGGAAAGCAATTGAAGGATGATGTGATCATTCAGCAGATAAGACATAAGGTAAAGCCTACTTTGGCCATGTTTGGTTTCGATGATTTGAGCGAAATCCTGATTGCTGGAAAAGTTATTATCGAAACATCTGGATTTGGTGATGAGTTTGATTCTCATTTTTCATTATTTCAAAGTAAACTCAAAGTTGCGATCCAAGAAGTGAAGTATTTGTTGGAGCCAAAGCTCAATTCCTGATATTTTCTGGAATATTGAACGAATTTGACTTCAATGGCTTTATTTAGCAGATTGATTCAGCGTTCGATTTCATGCCAATTGTTCCTTCTACCTACACCAAACCTCCAGGATATTTAATCAATGGACACTTTGAAACTATCGTTCCTAGTTTATTTAGGAAGATAGAAGGTGTCCTTTACGAAAGAGAGAAAATCGATACTCCTGATCAGGATTTTTTGAATTTGGATTGGTCTCGAGTAGGTTCCAAAAAGCTTTTAATTGTTTCCCATGGATTAGAAGGTGATTCTTATCGTCATTATGCCATGGCTTTGGTAAAGCTTTTTAACCAAAATGGAATTGACGCCTTGGTTTGGAACAATAGGACATGTGGGGGAGAAATGAATCTTCAGCCTATTCTATACCATCATGGTGCCAGCTATGATTTGGATTCTACTATCAAACATGTGGTTTCCAATTATGAATACGAAGAGATTTACCTTTGCGGAATTAGCATGGGAGGAGCTCAAACTTTGAAATACCTTGGTGAAAATGGAGCAGACATTCCTTTTGAAATCAAAAAAGCTGCTGTTTACTCAACTCCTTGTAATCTTCCTTCCAGTGCTGCCACATTGAGAATGAAGAGGAATGCGATATACAAAAAGAAATTCTTGAACAAACTGAAGGAGAAAATCAGAAGAAAAGCGCTTCAGTTCCCTGATTTGATTGATTTGGAAGCTTTAGAGAGGGTTAGAGATTTTGATACGTTTGATACTCAATTCACTGCTAAACTGCACGGATTCAAGGATGCGGCGGACTTTTATCAATCTGTAAGTGCTGATAACTGGATGGAAGATATTTCCATTCCAACACTAATTATCAATGCTTTAAATGATCCACTTTTGGGACCGGAATGCTACCCAGTGGAATTGGCAAAGAATAAATCAGAAATCTTTCTAGAAATGCCAACAAGAGGGGGACATACCGGTTTTGTTCAAAGTGGGGAAGAGTTTACATGGGCAGAAAAGCGGTTTTTGGACTTTTTGGTAAATCCATAAAAACTCAAACTCACTTAGTATATTAGTGCTAACTAAATTTAAAATTAATGCGTAAGCTGTTTTTCTTTTCTATTCTAGTCCTGTTTTCCCTGACGCTTTTTTTGATGTGGTTTTACTCTTTTAGAGAGTTTAGTTTTGGGTATTTCGTCCTGTTGATTTTAGGCTTTTTGACAGTTTTAGGGATTTACGATTCCTTTCAGACCAAGCATGCGATTTTAAGAAATTTCCCTGTTGTAGGCCATTTTAGATACATTTTGGAATCTATCAGCCCTGAAATCCAGCAATATTTCATAGAAAGCAATACTGATGGGAGACCTTTTAGCAGGAATATCAGAGCCTTGGCTTACCGAAGAGCTAAAAGCGTAAACGATACCCATCCTTTTGGAACTCAGCGAGATATTGATGGGGAGGATTATGTAGCATTGAGGCATTCCATATACGCTGTACACGTCAAGGATGAGGATCTAAGAATTGAGATTGGTGGGGCAGAATGCAAGCAACCGTATTCAGCTTCAATTTTCAATATTTCAGCTATGAGCTTTGGATCTTTAAGTTCCAATGCGGTAAGAGCTTTGAACCTAGGAGCAAAAAAGGGAAGATTCTTTCATAATACAGGAGAAGGAGGGATTTCTGAATATCATATGCAGGGTGGAGATTTATGCTGGCAAATAGGAACGGGATATTTCGGATGCAGGGATGAACATGGGAATTTTGATGCTGAGAAATTCAAAGAAAAAGCAGCACGTCCAGAGGTGAAAATGATTGAAATCAAAATATCTCAAGGTGCAAAACCTGGTCATGGTGGAGTGCTTCCAGGTGTGAAAAACACTCCGGAAATAGCCCATATTCGAGGAGTTAAAGCAGGTACAACGGTTCTGTCTCCTCCAGCTCATTCGGCATTTTCTGATGCTGAAGGTTTGATTGACTTTGTTAGAGAATTACGTGAACTATCAGGAGGTAAACCTATTGGTTTTAAGCTATGTATAGGAAGAACTGAGGAGTTTATTGAGATCTGTAAAGAGATGGTAGCTAAAGGTTGTAAGCCTGACTTTATAACCATTGATGGAGCAGAAGGTGGAACTGGAGCAGCGCCTTTGGAATTTTCAGATAGCGTGGGTTTGCCATTGGAGCCGGCATTGATTTTCGCAAGAGCTGCTTTGGAAAAATTCCATCTGAAAGATGATATCAAATTGATTGCTTCAGGGAAAGCTTTAAGTGCTTTTTCCATTTTGAAAAACATCGCCTTGGGGGCAGATGCCTGTAATTCAGCTCGTGGATTTATGTTTAGTTTGGGATGTATTCAAGCCTTAAGATGCAATACCAATGATTGTCCTACAGGTGTTGCGACTCAAAAACATGGACTAGCTAAAGGCTTGGTGGTGACGGATAAGTCAGAGCGCGTTTATAACTTCCATAAAAACACGATTAATGCCGTAAAAGAGCTTTTAGGAGCATCAGGTCATCATCATACTTCAGAATTAACAATCCATGATCTAGTCAAAGGTGATGAGATGATCAAATTGGCAAATAGATATTTCCCGGATACGGTAAATACTCAGGTTTAAAAACAAGATTTTCGAAAAACATTTTATCAGGTTCAAGTCTCTTGACTTGGACCTATTTCAATGCAGTCTCCAGACTGCCATTTCCTTAATATGGTATATCACAACATCCCCCTAACCCCCTTTTTAAGTGGGAATTTGTAACGTTTCCATTTTAGATTCTGTGTAGATCTGTTACCCGCGAACAATCGGGCCTGAGTGAATTTTTCAATCCAATCGCTTCAAAACCATTCCGGCAACTGTTCCTCCGATGGAAAGTGAACTGGTAGCTGCTGGGGAAGGGGCGTTGAGTACATTGATGACATACTGAGATTCGCGGATTGCAAAATCATCCAATAATCCCCCATTTTTATCACAAGCTTGAGCTCTAACTCCGGCTCCACCTTCTACCAAGTCTGACTCTTGGATCTCTGGAATTAATTCCTGCAATGCTTTGGTAAAAGCCGCCTTGGAGAAGGAACGATACATTTCTCCAAAACCGGTTTTCCAGTATTTGGCTGCTACTTTTTGGAAACCTGGCCAAGCCAACGATTCGGCTAATTCACCCAAATTGATCTGTGATTTGGAATAACCTTCTCTTCGGAATGCCAATACGGCATTTGGACCAGCCTCAACACCGCCTTTCATCATTCGGGTGAAGTGAACACCCAAGAATGGGAAATTCGGATCTGGAACTGGGTAAATCAGGTTTTTAACCAAGTATTCTTTTTCCTTTTTCAATTTGAAATACTCTCCTCTAAAAGGAATGATTTTTACATCTTTTTCAGTATCAGAATCCATCTGGGCAACTTTATCAGAATAAAGCCCTGCACAGTTGACAATCAGGTTTGCCTCGATGGTTCCTTTTGAAGTTTCGATATAATTAGTGTGTCCTTGATGCTTGTATGATAGGACTTTATGATTCAATAGGATGTTGCCTCCAGCTTGCATGATTTTTCTTCCATAGGCCAATGCAACTTGGAAATAATCGACGATTCCTGTTTGAGGAACATGGATGGCATCTACTCCTGTACAATGTGGTTCATAAACCTTTAATTCCTCCAAACTGATTCTTCTAGTTCCTTCCAATCCGTTTTGAAGGCCTCTTTGTAGCAGGTTTTCCAAAAGTGGTTTCTGCTCTTCTTGGGTGGCCACAACCACCTTTCCAGTGATCTCGAAAGGGATTTTTTCCTCTTCACAAAACTGAACCAACTCATGATATCCATTGATACAATTGGTGGCTTTAAGAGATCCTGGCTTATAATACAAGCCAGAATGGATCACACCAGAGTTATTTCCGGTCTGATGTTTTGCCAATTGGGATTCTTTCTCCAAAATGGCAATTTTCAAGGCTGGTTTTTCCTTCAACAACTTCAATCCTGTGGCCAAGCCAACAATTCCGCCACCAACAATGGCTATATCGTATCGCATAGTATCCTGTTTTGTGCCCCAAATATACCGATCAGAAATTCAAATTAAATTGGGTGAAGGAAGGACTTTTGAACAACATTTAGAATTTTTCACTCGTTTGGTAGCGGTATGCCGTCCGAATGGCTTTATTTTGTGTCTTCATTTGTTATCACCGAATTCTAGGATGAATAGATTCTTTCTCCTGCTTTTTCTTTTTCTACAAACACTCGTTGCTTTTTCCCAGACCACTATCAAAGGGAAAGTGACTGATGCGACTACTGGTGACCCGATTCCATTTGCTTCTGTTTTGCTTTTGGGGACTACCACAGGCATGAATACTGACTTTGAAGGGAATTATGAGCTGAAAACCTCTAGTCAGGTGGATAGTATTCAGGTGAGTTATTTGGGCTATTTGACTCAAACCAAAGCACTTTCCAAAGAACCCCTTCAAACGCTTAATTTTCAATTGAGGCCTTCGGATTTTGAATTGGAAGCATTCGTTTTTGAGGCTGGGGAGAATCCTGCATTTGAAATCATTCGAAGGGCTGTAGATCGAAAGAAAGACTTTGATAAGCGTAATCTAGATGCTTATGAGACAAAGAATTATACGAAGATCGAAATTGATATTGATGAAGTTTCTGACAAATTCACCCAACGAAAATCAGTTCAGAAAGTCACGGCAATCCTGGATAGTATTCAGCAGCTAAAGGATGATGAGGGTGAAAAGATCCTCCCGATTTTCTTTTCTGAGACGGTTTCCAAATTCTATTTCAGAAACGATCCAGTCCTAAAAAAGGAAATTGTAGAAAAGTCCAAGGTAACTGGGGTTGGGATTACAGATGGTTCGACAACTTCACAAATCACAGGTTCGGTATTTCAAGAATATAATTTTTATAAAAACTGGCTTTCGATCTTGAATAAAGAGTTTGTGTCCCCAATAGCAGATGGTTGGAAGACTTTTTACGATTATGATCTGATGGATTCGGTCTTAGTTGGCAAAGATTCTTGCTACATGCTACAGGTTTATCCACGTCAGGAGGAGGATTTGGCCTTTGCAGGAACTATTTGGATCAATAAGGAGACCTATGCCTTGAAGCAGGTGGATTTGACCATTCCCAAGACCGCCAACCTGAATTTTATTGAAAGAATCAAGATTCAACAAGAATTGGAGCCTATTTCAAGCGGGCATCTGATTCCTTCTAAAAGCCGAGTTCAGATTAAGATTGCCCAGGTGACCAAGAACACTGCAGGTTTGTTGGCTAAGTTTTATACTGCTACAGACTCGGTGGTTTTGACTGATCCTAAACCAACTTCATTCTTCAACAATGCGGTAGAACTCAAACCGGATTTCGGCAATGCCACTGATGAGTTTTGGCAAAAGAGTAGGATAGACCCTCTTACCCAGGAGGAATTGGCCGTGCTTCAAATGGTTGATACCCTGAAGAAAATCCCCGTTGTACGGTTTTACTCAGAAGGTCTCAAATTCTTTGCTTCTGGATTTTTGCCAGTTGGGAAAGTTGATTTGGGACCCTGGACAGAATTTGGGAATTATAATAATGTAGAAGGTCTGCGTGGTGGATTTGGGCTTCGCACGAATTACAAATTCAGTAAAAAATGGCTTTTGCAAGGCTATGGAGCCTATGGATTTAAAGATGAGCGCTTTAAGTATTCCATTTTTGCTACTCGGATATTAGACCGAAAACGCTGGACTACTGTCCAATTGAAGACTTTCAAAGAAATTGATCAGGTGGGCTTGGAGATGGAATCTTTGGCAGGTAACAGTGTCTTTTTGGCTGCCAGTAGATTTGGGACTCTTCGAAGACCTTTTATTTCTACGGGAAATCAATTGAATTTCCAGCGGGAGTTTTTCAAAGGCTTCCTGTTTACTGGAGGGCTGAGGAAAAGCGAATTTGATCCATTATTTGATTTCTATTTCTTAGACAAGAAAAGCCGGGAGTATAGATCCAGCTTTGAAACCATGGAGGCTCGTTTTGGATTGCGTTATGGGAGGGATGAAATCATCATCATCAATGATAATGAGCGGGTTTCTTTAGGTCCTGATACCTGGCCAATTGTCGAGGTGAATTTTACCAAAGGATTGAGATGGTTGGGCGGAGATATGAGCTATGAAAAGTTCAGTTTTTATGTCTATCAACGTCTGAAAATGGGCTTGCTAGGGGTTTCTCGCTATGAATTTGATGCTGGGAAAATCTTTGGTGAGGTTCCTTATCCTATCCTTAAAAACCATTTGGGTAATGGAACGCTGTTTTACACAACGGCTGCTTTCAATACGATGAATTTCAATGAGTTTGCCTCAGATCAATACATGAGCTTGAGGTACAGACATTTCTTTGAAGGCTTCCTACTGAACCGAATTCCTCTGATGAGAAAACTCAAATGGAGAGCGGTAGCAAATGCCAATATCTTGTTTGGGTCTGTGAGGAACGAGAATATCCTGAATGTTCCGGGAGTAGATCCTGAGGGCAACACTTTGGAAAGCTTTGGAAGATTGGATCCTAATCGTCCTTATGTTGAGCTGGGTTATGGTGTGGAAAATATTTTCAAATTCTTCCGAGTGGACTTTTTCCATCGAATGACTTATTTGGATGTTCCTGATGCTAAGCCATTTGTTGTAAAAGTCAGCGCCCAGATAATCCTTTAAGATATTTTATAGATTTAGTGAATTCCTTAGTTTTAAGGATGAAACTTTTAGCTGTAACTATTCTTTTGTCGTTTTTGCTTTTTTCTTGTTCCGAAAAAGATGAAAGCCTATCACAAGATGACCTTGAGGTCATTTCCATTGATTTATCAAAAGCCTATGATGGGAAACTTTCAGAGTTTTTCGAGCCTGAAATTGATTATGTCTGGCTGAAAGATGATTCAGAGGAAGCTCAATTGAGTGCAGGTCTACACAAGATTTTATTTTATAAAGATAAAATCATGACTATGGATATTTTCGGATGTAAGTGCATCAAAATCTTTGATTCTAAAGGCAATTTTTTAAATCAAATCCGGGCATTCGGAGATGGACCGGAAAAATATAAGGAGTTTGATAATTTCATAATTGATAAAAATGAAGTCCTTTTCTTGGGAGTCTATCCTCCAAAGTTGATGTGGTTTAATATGGAAGGAGATTTTTTAAGGGAAATGAAAGTTGAGATGGGGATAAATGCCGGAGTTTATCTAGAGTCTAATAACCGATATCATTTTTCCATGTCTCCCTATAGGACTGAAAAGTATATAGTTACTAGTGTGAATGCTGATTTTAAGGATTCAACTGGCTATTTTCCAACTGTTGAAGGGAGATATTATGGGAATTTTTCAGGTCGTAATAATTATATTTTATCAGGCTATGATACCTATTTCACTTATGGTTTCCAAGACACAATTTTTCAATTAAGCGAAGAGGCTTACATCCCCAAATTGGTTTTTGAATATGGAAGCTATGGTCAAGACATAGAAGAGTATAAAATGAAAATGGAGAATCTCGATCCCATGGAAAGAATGGACTTTATAAATAAAAAGTCGAAACTCTATTTTGTCCCTCGGGCAACAGTACTATCCGATAAGTATTTTTCTAACTCTTTTAGAAGTGAAGAAACTTCCTACAATGTTTTTTATGATCGAGAGAATCGAAAAACGTTTGTTTTGAATTGGGGTATAGAAAATGACATTGATGAAGGGTATAACCCCTATTTTTTCAATTATAATTTTGATGGAGCAAATCAAGTTGGTAGTAAAATCCCCGGAGTTGACCTTTACGAGGTTTTACAAAAGAAAAAAGAAGAACTCGGGGAAGAAGCCTTTGAATCCTATATCAATGGCAAAGGGAAAAAGTTTGCAGAAGTGGCTACAGCGGCCAAAGATTCTGAAAATCCTGTCCTTATCATTTATACCCTGAAGAAATAACGATTCTTTTCATTATTCACCTCCCTGAAATTTTTCCTTTGAATACACATTTGGCATATTTGCAGCTTAAACCAATTGCCTGTTTGTATAGGCCAAAACAATTTTATGTCACAACAAATTAAAATTACCCTTCCGGATGGGTCGGTAAGGGAGTATGAACAAGGAACTACCGGGCTACAGATTGCTGCCAGTATCAGCGAGGGTTTGGCTAGGAACGTTCTTGCTGCGAAAGTCAATGGTCAGGTTTGGGATGCTACCCGCCCGATCGATTCTGATGCAGAAGTACAATTGCTTACCTGGAATGACGGAGATGGAAAAAACACATTCTGGCATTCATCTGCTCACTTATTGGCGGAAGCTTTGGAAGCATTGTATCCAGGAATCAAATTTGGTATTGGACCTCCAATCGAAACGGGATTCTACTATGATGTAGATTTCGGTGATCATACTTTGGAAGGTGCTGAGCTGGAAAAGATCGAGCAGAAAATGATCGAATTGGCTCGCCAAAAGAATGAGTATGTCAGAAAAGACATCTCCAAGCAAGATGCCGTTGCTTACTTCCAGGAGAAAGGCGACGAATACAAATTAGACCTTTTGGAAGGTTTGGAAGATGGTTCCATAACTTTCTATGAGCAGGGAAATTTCACGGATCTTTGCCGTGGACCACATATCCCAAATACCGGCTTCATCAAAGCTGTGAAGTTGACCAATATCGCTGGTGCGTATTGGAGAGGTGATGAAAACCGCAAAATGTTGACTCGTATTTACGGTGTGACTTTCCCGAAAGCCAAAGAGCTTCAGGAATATATGACCATGTTGGAAGAAGCCAAAAAGCGTGACCATAGAAAATTGGGACGTGAATTGGAGCTATTCACCTTCTCCGAAAAGGTTGGGATGGGACTTCCTTTGTGGTTGCCGAAAGGGACTTTGTTGAGAGAAAGATTGGTGAGTTTCTTGAAAAAGGCTCAGGATAAGTCTGGTTATCAACAAGTAACCACCCCTCATATCGGTCATAAGGCTTTGTATGAGACTTCGGGACATTATGAAAAATATGGAAAGGACTCTTTCCAGCCGATAGCTACTCCAAACGAAGGGGAGGAGTTCCTATTGAAACCGATGAACTGCCCTCACCATTGTGAGATTTATAAATACAAGCCACGTTCTTATAAAGAGCTTCCAATCCGTTATGCGGAATTTGGAACGGTTTACAGATACGAGCAAAGTGGTGAGTTGCATGGATTGACCCGAGTGAGAGGATTTACTCAGGATGATGCACACATCTTCTGTAGACCTGATCAGGTGAAAGAAGAGTTTATCAAAGTAATCGACTTAGTATTGTATGTATTCAAGGCTTTGGGCTTTGATGATTACACTGCTCAGATTTCTTTGAGAGATCCGGAAAATCCTTCCAAATACATCGGAGGAGATGAAGCTTGGAACAAAGCTGAGACTGCGATTATTGAAGCAGCGGCTGAAAAAGGTCTGAATACTGTAACTGAACTAGGCGAAGCAGCTTTCTATGGTCCTAAGTTGGACTTCATGGTGAAAGATGCTTTGGGTAGAAAGTGGCAGTTGGGAACTATTCAGGTAGACTACCAGTTGCCTGATAGATTCCAGTTGGAATACATTGGTTCGGACAATCAAAAGCACCGTCCAGTGATGATTCACAGAGCACCTTTTGGTTCCTTGGAACGCTTTGTGGCAGTTTTAATCGAGCACTGTGCTGGTAATTTCCCACTTTGGCTTTCCCCAGAGCAATTAACTATTTTGCCTATTTCTGAGAAATTTGTTGGGTATGCTGAGGAAATTAAAGCTATTTTGGACGAGCATGATATTTCTGGTTCAATCGACAATCGAGATGAGAAGATTGGAAGAAAAATCAGAGATGCAGAAGTGAAGAAAATCCCTTTCATGATTATTGTAGGGGAAAAAGAACAAGAAGAAAGAAAACTTTCTGTCCGTAAACACGGGGAGGGAGATATCGGTAACTTCTCACCGGAGGAGTTTATAAAGTATTTTCAAGGGATTATTTCAGAATCACTGAGTAGAGAATAAAATTGGAAAATTTTCTTCTGCTTTTTTAGAATTTAGAAATAATTCCGATATTTGCAGTCAATTTCAAAAAAACAACTAAAGCTAACTTGAGAGACAGAAATCCAAAAAGAGGTCGGCAGGAAGAGCCATACAAGGTAAACCAAAGAATACGGGCCAGAGAAGTACGATTAGTAGGTGAATACGTAGATGGAGGAAATGCCGTCCTACCCCTAGACAAAGCACTAAAACTTGCCCAAGACAACGACCTCGATCTAGTAGAGATTTCTCCGAATGTGAATCCTCCTGTTTGTAAGATTTTGGATTATGCCAAATTCAAATACGAGCAGAAGAAGAAACAAAAAGAGATTAAAGCCAATGCGGCTAAGGTTGTTTTGAAAGAAATTCGGTTCGGACCTAATACAGATGAACATGACTACAATTTCAAATTGAAGCATGCCATCAACTTCTTGAAAGAAGGCGCCAAAGTGAAAGCTTATGTGCACTTCGTTGGTAGAAGTATTGTATTTAAGGAAAGAGGAGAGATGTTGTTGCTTAAGTTTGCACAGGCTTTGGAAGATTACGGAGCAGTGGAACAACTTCCGAAATTGGAAGGAAAAAGAATGAGCATCTTCATCGCGCCGAAACAAGCGAAGAAATAATTTCAACTAAATACAAACAGCAAAATGCCAAAAGTAAAAACCAAATCTTCCGCTAAAAAGCGATTCGCTTTGACCGGAACAGGAAAAATCAAAAGGAAACACGCTTTCAAAAGCCACATCCTGACTAAGAAGTCTACCAAAAGAAAGAGAGAACTTACCAAAGCTGGTTTGGTTCACGAATCCGATGAGGGTAGAGTAAGAGACATGTTGAGAATCTGATCAACCTGTTTTAAAAATTAAGGTTTATTTATTCACCAGATGCTTTGGTCTAAAGAGTTCGAGAAATCGAAACACCAAGTGTCAAAAAACAAAAGATTATGCCTAGATCAGTAAACGCGGTAGCGTCCAGAGCAAGAAGAAAAAAAGTGCTTAAAGCCACAAGAGGTTACTTCGGAAGAGGTAGCAACGTGTGGACTGTAGCAAAAAACAAGTATGAGAAAGGTCTTCAGTATGCGTACAGAGACAGAAAAGCGAAGAAAAGAGAATTCAGAGCTTTGTGGATCCAACGTATCAACGCCGGTGCTAGAGAGCACGGTATTTCCTATTCTCAATTCATGGGTATGTTGAAAAAAGCTGACATCGAGTTGAACCGTAAGGTTTTGGCTGATTTGGCTATGAACCACCCAGAGGCATTCAAAGCTGTAGTTGAAAGAGTTAAATAAGGTTTGCTTACCTTATTTAGCGGAAAGCCTTCCTATTCGGGAAGGCTTTTTTATTTTAATGGGTGCCGAAGATTTTTTGGAAGGTTTATTTTTAGAATTCAATCATATCTTTCCTATGCAAATCAAGCAACTCCCTGTTTTCCTTTTTATATCTCTGCTTTTTTTTCAGTGCAAACCATCTCCTTCACAAGATCAAGACTCAGAAGATATTAAGACCTCAGGCCCTTATGAAGGTTATGATATAGTTTGGGCGGATGAGTTTGATTATTCAGGAAAACCAGATTCTACTTTTTGGTCTTATGAGCATGGGTTTGTTCGCAATAATGAACTCCAATGGTATCAGCCAGAAAATGCAGAAGTATTGGATGGAAATTTGGTGATTACAGGCAAAAGAGAAAAGATTCCTAATTCCAAATATGATCCTCAAAGTCAGGATTGGAGAAAGAATAGAGAGTTTGCCGAGTACAGCTCCTCATTGATTCATACAAGAGGGAAATATTCCTTCCAATACGGGATCCTTGAGGTCAAGGCAAAACTAGATACAGCCTTGGGTATGTGGCCAGCTATCTGGACTTTGGGAATGAAAAAAGGATGGCCTGCAAATGGAGAAATAGATGTGATGGAATATTATAGAGTAGATGGAGATGCTACGATTTTGGCAAACGCTGCATGGGCTCATCCTGATAAGAGAGCTGCTTGGGATGAGGCAAAAATCTCTTTCAAAGAGTTTCTAGCCAAAGATCCGGATTGGCCTCAGAAATTTCACATTTGGAAAATGGAGTGGGATGAAAAGAAAATCATTCTTTCTCTGGATGATCAAGTTTTAAATGAGGTCAACTTGGAGGAAACAATTAATCCAGACGGTAGTAATCCTTTTCATCAGCCACATTATATTCTTTTAAATATGGCCATTGGCTCCAATGGAGGTGATCCAAGTAATTCAGAGTTTCCTGGTAAATACCTCGTTGATTATGTGCGTGTATATCAAAAGGTTGAGTGAAACAATTGATTTCTGTTATCTTGACCGTTCCTAATCTATTCACCATACCATGAACCCGAAATCTTTCATTTTTTGCATAGTTCTATTTTCTGTCTCGACCTTCACTTTTGGTCAAATTCCGATTTATGAACGATTTGAGCAAGTTTTTACGAGTAACAAAACCTATGATGATCCCATTTATCAAGTTCAGAATTTTGAGATAGTATTTACTTCTCCAACCGGGGTAAAGAAGACTGTTCGTGGCTTTTGGGATGGTGGAGATACTTGGAAAGTTCGATTTATGCCGGATGAAATCGGCACCTGGACATATATTTCCAATTCCTCAGATAAAGGAAATTCTGGTTTGCATCAAATTGAAGGATCCTTTGAATGCAAAGCTTCAGAAAATGAATTGGACCTTTATCAAAAGGGGCCGATTGTCCATTTTCCCGGAACTTACCAGCTTAGGCATCAAGATGGTACACCTTTCTTTTGGACAGCTTGTACGGCTTGGAATGGAGCATTAAAATCAACCCAAGAGGAATGGGATTATTATTTGGAGAATAGGCTTGAGAATTCTTACAATACGATTCAATTGGTGACGACCCAGTGGAGAGGTAGTGAGAAGAATGGGGAAGGAGAGGTCGCTTTTACAGGATCGGGTCATATCCAGATCAATCCCGAATTTTTCAAAAGAATCGATGAAAGAATAGATGAGGCTAATCGGAAAGGCTTGTTGGTTTCACCGGTGATTTTATGGGCATTGCCTTTTGGTGATGGGACTGAATATAGTCCAGGATATTATTTGCCAATCAGAGAAGCTGTCATTCTTGCCAAATACATTGTAGCCAGATATCAGGGAAACCATGTTTTGTGGAATCTGGGAGGAGATGGTAAGTATTACGGAGATTTGGAGGATCGATGGAAATCGATTGGAGAGCAGGTTTTTGGAGAAGGAAAATATCAAGGATTGGTGACTCTTCATCCACATGGCTTGAGTTGGGTTGGTGATACTTATGAAGATGAACCATGGTATGAAGTGTATACCTATCAATCTTCTCATTCCAAAGCTGAAGGAACAGTGAATTGGATTAATAAAGGCCCTGTTACGGATCGCTGGTCCAAGATTCGTCCTTTACCTATTATAAATACTGAGCCTTTGTATGAAGATATTCGAAAGGATGCCAGTCCACAGGATATTAGAAACGCTTGGTATTGGTCTGTTTTTGCTGCCCCAGTTGCCGGATTAACGTATGGAGCAAATGGAATTTGGCCTTGGCTCAGAGAAGGAGAGGAGATCGAAAACCATGGGCCATCTGAACATGTGAAACGCTGGAAAGAAAGTTTGGAACTTCCAGGAAGCATCCAGATGGGATATTTGAATCAATTGTTTACCAAATTCAAGTGGTGGGAATTGAAACCCAATCAAACTTTGCTAGTCCACCAACCTGGTGAGGAATCCTTTGATCAATTTGTTTCAATTTTATCTGATGCTGAAAATAAGCTCCTTTTAGTCTATACTCCTCAGATGCAGACTTTTCAAATCAAACCAATTTTTGGCAAGTCTTATAAAGTGACTTGGTTTAATCCAGCAACCAATGAATACCTTCCTGGTGAAAGTATTCAAATTTATCAAATACTGACTTTTGAGAATCCTTTCGAAGAAGATGCAGTGCTTATTTTGGAATTAAAGGAGTAATTACTGAACTGTTTATTTTAACTAACCTGTTAAATCAGGTTAATCTAATCTGAATCAGTGCATTGAGAAATTACTTTTTTGGTATTTTTCTTCATGATCGAATTTTTATCCTTTCAAAAATCTTATCACTCTAACCTGATTCTTTCCATTCCGCAATTCAATTTGGATTCAGGAATCTACTTTCTCAAGGGTCCAAATGGGGTTGGAAAAACAACACTTCTACAATCAATAGCAGGGTTAATAGATTTTGAAGGTAAGATAGTTTTAAATAAAAATATTGACCTGAAGTCAAATCCTGTTGCTTTTAGATCATTGGTGAATTATGGTGTTGCTGAGCCAAAATTCCCTGATTTTCTAACAGGAGAGGATATGATTGAAATCTTTTTGACAGGGAAAAGAGGCAAAAGAGAACATGTTGAATATTTGATTTCTTTTATGGGATTGAAATCCTTTATCAATCAAAAAATCGGAGAATATTCCTCTGGAATGCTCAAAAAACTCTCTCTGCTTTGTGCATTTTTGGGAGAAAGCCAATGGATTCTTTTAGATGAGCCATTTACCACTTTGGATAATAAATCAGTGGAAGATCTGATCCAATGGGTTTTACATTACCAAGAAAAATTTGGAAGCAATTTTATTATTTCCTCCCATCAACTTTTGCCAATTGAGATTCAATCTTCCTGTAAAGTAATTGCTATTGAGGATAAGACTTTGAATTGGGTAGAGGCATGAAAGCTGGGACTTTGAGAGTTTTGATTCGGCTAATCTCTTTTCGCTTTTATAAGGAGCAAATGGGATTTCTACTGATGGTTTTCGGAGTGATTTTTAGCCACATATTTTGGATAAAGCCTCTTGGGGGACACTTAAACCATGAAGATTCGGTCAAGTTCCATTTGATCTTGCTCTATTCATTCGCCAGTGAACTGATTATGCTCATTCTTTTTCTGATTCTTTTGATTGTTTACGCTTGGAGGGTAGTTGGATTTATGGAGAGACTATTGAAATTGGAGTCCAACCAATTCCTTTTCTATTCTATCAATGCTTTGCCAAGTAGCGAACAAATTAGAATTTGGTTTGGGGTGTTTACAATCATATTTGCTCCAGCAATTCTATTGGTGTGTGGGATTTTCTATGCCGGATTTAAATATGGAGAACTCTCACTTTTAATTTATTATCCAGTTATCATCTTCTTGATTTGTTATGGAATTTCAGCTTTTGTTGTTAGAAATCTGAATCGTGGTTCGAACGCTCCAAGGAACTCACTTCTATCCATTACTTTTCAGCATATCAAAAAACCACTTTGGTCAATTCCACTTTTTAATTTTCTATTCCATCAAAAAATAGTCTTTCTGTTATTTAAACTTCTTTCAATAGTAATTGCGATTGGAGGAGTATTTCTGTTTCAAGATTTGAATGGGGATGTTCGAGTTTTTCAATTGATTACTCTTACTATGGCAATGATCAATAGCTATTTGGTCTATACTATGAAAAAATACGAGGATGAATTTCTGATTTTTAGTAGAAATTTTCCCGAGACAATATTTCAGATCTGGGGAAGGGTTGGAGCTAAGCTGGTAGTTTTGTTTCTACCCGAGTTGTTTGTGATCCTGGTAATTTTCCCTATAACTGATTTTATTCCACTGTCTGCTTTTCTTTTGGGGATTGGAGGCTTATTTGAAGTACTTCTGTTGCGAATGGGTGAAATTCAGAAATTCTATCAAGTGATCTTCGGGATGTTCTTTGGCGCTATTTTGCTTATTCTAGGAGGGTATGGTTGGTATTTGATATTAGCTCTCCCTATTTCAATAATTCTTTTTCGAAGATTTTATTACAAAAATATCCCTTTGGAGTAAGGGGTGGTGAAAAATAAAAAAGTTTCCATTTTTGAAAGATCCTCGATGCTGATCGGGATAGCGGGTCCCGATAGGTACCGGGAGGAGTTGAACTTGCCTTCTGCAAGCAGGCCCGTGTCCGCCGCGGCGGATATGAATCCTGAACAATTATTTTAGGTAGAAGGGAAGTATTTCCTTTTTTATCCATTCCCGACCTTTTCCGGATTTCAATTCTTTTTCTCGACTCAATGCATCTGTTTTAAGGTTGAAAAATTCAACCCAGATGACAGTCCAGGGTCTATATCTTATGGTAAATCCCTTTGTTGATTTCATTTTATGAAAATGAAACCTAGTGATTAAATTGGAAGTCATTCCGGTGTTTGATTTACATGTTGGAAAAGAATAAAGAACATATACAACGAATTCTTTCATAGGTATAAAAATAAAAAAGTTTCCATTTTTGAAAGATCCTCGATGCTGATCGGGATAGCGGGTCCCGATAGGTACCGGGAGGAGTTGAACTTGCCTTCTGCAAGCAGGCCCGTGTCCGCCGCGGCGGATATGAATCCTGCAGCTGTTGATTTTAAATGAAAAAAGGCTTCCATTTCTGAAAGATCCTCGATGCATTTCGGCATAGCGGGTCCCGATAGGTACCGGGAGGAGTTGAGCCGTGTCCGCCGCGGCGGATATGAAAACTGCAGCTGTTGATTTTAAATGAAAAAAGGCTTCCATTTCTGAAAGCCTTTGTAGCGAGGACGGGAGTTGAACCCGTGACCTCAGGGTTATGAATCCTGCGCTCTAACCAACTGAGCTACCTCGCCGAATATCTATAAAACCAGTTTCAATCTGAGATTAGAAAATGCTGGTTACAATTTTATCCATTAATCTTTTTTAAGTATTGAATTTTCGAATTAATGCCTATATTAAAGCACGGTCGAAGTTCAAAATACTTGGGCTGAAAATCTTTTATTTTCATTTAGTAACCCTCCCGTTCGAATTGGGAATGCAAATATGAGGTCTTGTACTGTGAAATGCAAGTTGACGTTCTTTAAAAAAGTGAAATTTTCACGCTGGATAATTTAAAAATCATGGTTAAAAACAAGTTTGTAGCTGATTATCAAATCAATGCCTCAAAAAAAATAATTTTCCAATATTTGAGTACTGCGAGTGGTTTAGAGGAGTGGTTTGCCGATGAAGTGCGCATTAACGAGGATAAGGACTTTATTTTTGATTTTGATAATGAAGAGCACTACGCCAAAATCGCATCTATTAGGACTAATTCACATATAAAATTTGAGTTCTTTGATCCCAAAGATCCCGTGGAGTCAGATCATGCCTACATCGAATTTAAGCTTGAAGAAAATGAATTGACTCAAACAATGTTTTTGAAAGTTATCGATTACTCTGATAGCTATGATGACGAGGAGTCGATTGCTATCTGGGATGGCTTAATCGGGAAATTGAAAGAGATAATTGGAGGTTAATTTCAATGAATTTACCAAATTTGAACATCCAATACTATGTCCCGTTAGGAACAAGGTAGCAGAGGTGTCATGAAGAAATTAGATAAATTAATTCTTGGGTCTTTTATAGGCCCATTTTTATTGACTTTTGTAGTTGTCGATTTCATTTTGCTAATCGTCAACATGCTCAAGTATTTCGATGAAATATTTGGAAAAGGACTTAGTTTTTGGGTCTATGCCGAATTGATCGGATACTTTGTGGTGAGTATTTCACCGATGGCACTTCCATTGGCTGTATTGCTTTCCAGTTTAATGACTTTTGGAAACCTGGGAGAGCATTTCGAATTAACAGCAATCAAAAGCTCTGGAATTTCTTTGGTAAGAGCCTTAAGACCTATAGCTGTGTTTACAATCTTTTTGGTTATTGCAGCTTTTCTTTCCAATAATTATGTTGTTCCAAAGGTTAATTTGAAGACTTTCGGCTTACTGTACGATATCCGAATGAAGTCTCCAGCTTTGGATATTCGAGAAGGGATTTTTTATGCTGGTATCCCTGGTTTTAGTATCAAGGTGAATGAAAAAATTGGTGATAATGATTTGAAGGATATAATCATCTATAGCCAAAAAAACGGCCAGTTGGGGAATTTGGAAGTGACCGTTGCTGATTCAGGCAGGATGGAAAAGTTCTTCAATGAAAACTACATGAAATTGACCCTTTATCATGGAACAAATTATAGCGAGGATCGAGCTATGAGGGGAATTAATGAAAACCCTGTTCCTTTTGATAGATCTACTTTTGATGAAAATGTCATCATCTTTAGTATGGATGAATTTCAATTAAGTCGAACACCGGAAGATTTATGGTCGACTAATCGAGCTATCAAAAACATTTCAGAGATTAAGGATGGACTTGATTCTATCTATACAAAAATCAATGATGAGAAATTCAACACTTACCAAAGTGCTGAAGGTATATATCCATTTTATGCCAGAGAGCGAGGGTTGGATCCAGTGGATGATATTTTGAATAGAAAAGCCATAGATGATTCTCTTAGAAAGGAAAAAGTTGAAAAGCTTAGGGCAATTCAGGACTCTCTCAATCAAGCCAAAAAGCTCGCTATGGAGCCAGGCACCTCAAAAATTCTTGTTTCAAATCCCGAAAACAATCTAAAAGTCGATCAAGATTCTGGGAAAGTTCTGGCTGTAAGGGCAAATGGTAACCTAGCTAAATCGGATTCGATTTTTGCGGCAAAAACTCAAAAGAGAAAAGAAAGGAATGTAATTGTAGAAGAGGAGGAGGACTTGGTTGCGAATCCAAAAGAAGATACTCGAGTAGTTTTAGGTAAAAATAGAAGAACCGCTCCACTTACTGATGAGGAAAAAGAGGCTATTGACTCAGCAGTTTTCAAAAGAGGGTATCGATCCAATGCAATCACCATGGCATTGAATAATTCACGAAGCTTGAAGAATAATTTTGGAATCAAGAAAACCCAAATAGAAAACTTTGAAAGAGAGTACCGCCGCTTCGAAATCGCTTGGTATCAAAAGTATACTCAGGCTTTTGCATGTTTTGTAATGTTTCTCATAGGGGCGCCTTTGGGAGCTATCATCAAAAAAGGTGGATTGGGAATGCCTGTCTTGGTCTCAATTATTTTCTTTATAGTTTATTATATGTTGACTATCACCGGAGAAAAATGGGCAAAAGAAGGCTTGACTGATCCTTTGATTGGTACCTGGTTTTCGTGTGTGATGTTATTGCCTTTCGGTTTATTCTTTTTGAAGCAGGCTAGAAAGGACGCTCGTTTATTCGAACCTGATTTCTATCTGGAATGGTGGAAAGGGGTGAAGAAACGATTGTTTAAGAAAAATACTGTTAGTGCATAATATTTTATTTTCGAAATAATAGCCTTACCTTTGTGGCTGGTTTAATTAATTTAGCTAAACATGTATTTAACATCAGAGAAAAAACAAGAGTTGTTTCAAAATCATGGACGGTTAAAATCTGCTACTGACACAGGATCTCCTGAGTCTCAGATTGCTCTGTTCACTCACAGAATCAAGCATTTGACTGAGCACTTGAAGTCAAATAAAAAAGATCACTCCACAAGACTAGGCCTATTGAAGCTAGTAGGTAAAAGAAGAAGCTTGTTGGATTACCTTCACAAGAAAGATATCGAGCGATACAGATCAATCATCGCCGAACTAGGAATCAGAAAATAATCCTTGGTAAGGTTCTCTATGTTGAGAACCTTACTTTTTTTCTTTTTAAGCTGGATGCCTTTATTTTTAAAACGAAAGAAGAAATACTAATCATAACTTATGTTACCAAATTTAATCACTAAAACCATCACCCTTTCCGATGGTAGAGAAATCACCATTGAAACAGGAGCTTTAGCCAAACAAGCGGATGGTTCGGTAGTTGTGCGGATGGGAAAGGCCATGTTGTTGGCCACTGTTGTTTCAAAGAAAGATGCTCAGGAAGGAGTAGACTTTTTACCTTTATCGGTAGATTATCAAGAGAAATTCGCTTCTGCAGGAAAAATTCCGGGAGGCTTTTTGAAAAGAGAAGGAAGACTTTCCGATTACGAAATTTTGATCAGCCGTATTGTTGACCGTGCGATCAGACCTATTTTCCCGGATGATTATCATGCGGATACTCAAGTAGCAATCACCCTAATGTCCTCTGATGAGGACGTGCTACCAGATGCATTGGCCGGATTGGCAGCATCTTCTGCTTTGGCAGTTTCTGATATTCCTTTCAATGGACCCATTTCAGAAGTCAGAGTTGCAAAAATCGATGGAACATTGGTCATCAACCCAAGTCCATCTGAATTGGAAAAAGCATCTTTGGAATTCATCGTTGCTGGTTCCTTAGATTATATCTTGATGGTAGAAGGTGAAGCTAATGAAATCTCTGAAGACGAGATGGTAGAAGCTTTGCAATTTGCTCATGATGAGATCAAAAGACATTGCGAAGCTCAAATCGAGCTGACCAAATTGGTTGGAAAAGAAACCAAAAGAGAGTATTGTCATGAGAAGTCTGACGAAGCTCTTTACGAAAAAATGAAATCTGAATTGTATGACAAATTGTACGATTCAGTAAGCAAGCAAATTGCTAATAAATCCGAGCGTTCTGAATTGGTGAAAGCCATCAAAGAAGAGTTCGTAGAAAATTTAGGTGAGGAGCATGAGTTCGAAGCGAGCTTAATCGGTCCTTACTTTCACAAAATCCATAAAGAAGCTGCCAGAAACTTGACTTTGAATGAAAAGAAAAGACTGGATGGAAGAAAATTGAACGAAGTGAGACCTATTTGGTCTGTTGTTGATTACCTTCCATCAGCTCATGGATCTGCTGTATTTACGAGAGGAGAAACTCAATCTATCACCACCTGTACCTTGGGTACCAAAATGGATGAGCAAATGATTGATGGAGCCATGATTTCTGGCTACAACAAATTCTTCTTGCATTATAACTTCCCAGGATTCTCAACAGGTGAAGTAAAGCCTAACAGAGGACCAGGTAGAAGAGAGGTTGGACATGGTAACTTGGCCATGAGAGCTTTGAAAAAAGTTCTTCCTCCTGAAGCTGAAAACCCTTACACAATCCGTGTAGTTTCTGATATTCTTGAATCCAATGGTTCATCTTCTATGGCGACTGTCTGTGCAGGTGCTTTGGCTATGATGGATGCAGGTGTTCAAATCAAAGCTCCAGTAACTGGAATTGCAATGGGAATGATCTCTGATTCGAAGACAGGGAACTATTCTATCCTTTCTGACATTTTAGGAGACGAGGATCACTTAGGTGATATGGACTTCAAAGTGACAGGTACAGCCGCAGGTATTACTGCTTGCCAGATGGACTTGAAAGTAGAAGGTTTGGATTACAATGTTTTGAAAGAAGCTTTGTATCAAGCAAAAGAAGGTAGATTGCATATCTTGGATGAGATTTCTAAGACTTTGGCTGCTCCTAAAGCTGACTTGAAGCCTCATACTCCAAGATCTTACACCATGTTTATTCCTAAGGAATTGATTGGTGCTGTGATCGGTCCAGGTGGAAAAGTGATCCAAGAGATGCAGAAGGATACAAATACTACGATTGTGATCGAAGAGATTGACAATCAAGGAAAAATTAACGTTTTCTCTGCAAATCAAGAAAACCTAAATGCAGCTTTGGCACGTATCAAAGCTATAGTGGCTCAGCCGGAAATCGGAGAGACCTATACAGGAAAAGTGAAGAATATTCAACCATTTGGTGCCTTTGTGGAATTTATGCCAGGTAAAGATGGTTTACTTCATATATCCGAAATCAAATGGGAACGTTTGGAAAGCATGGACGGTGTCTTGGAACCAGGAGAAGAAATTATGGTTAAGTTGATAGACATTGATAAAAAGACTGGTAAATTCAAGCTTTCTAGAAAGGTTCTATTGCCAAAACCTGAAAAACAGGAACCAAAAAAGGAGTCTTAAGTTTCTATTGATTAAATTCATTAACTTAATTTCAAATACATCAATCAAAATTCTGAATGAGGCAGCTAAAAATTAGCAAACAGATTACCAATAGAGAGTCCCAATCATTGGACAAATACCTTCAAGAGATTGGTAAGGTGGATCTGTTAACTGCAGACGAAGAAGTAGTGTTAGCCAAGAGAATCCGTGAGGGCGATCAATTGGCATTGGAAAAATTAACCAAAGCAAACCTTCGTTTTGTGGTTTCTGTAGCCAAGCAATATCAGAACCAGGGTCTTTCTTTGGGAGATTTGATTAATGAAGGAAACCTAGGTTTGATCAAAGCTGCACAGCGTTTTGATGAAACTCGTGGTTTTAAATTCATCTCTTACGCAGTATGGTGGATCCGTCAGTCAATTCTACAGGCTTTGGCTGAGCAGTCCCGTATCGTAAGACTTCCATTGAACCGAGTTGGTTCTTTGAATAAAATTTCCAAAACTTTCAGTGAATTGGAGCAAAAGTTCGAGCGTGAGCCATCTCCAGAAGAACTAGCTGAGGTATTGGAAGTAACCGCCTCTGAGGTGGTAGACACCATGAAAATTTCAGGTCGTCACGTATCTATGGATGCACCTTTTGTACAGGGTGAAGAAAATAGCTTGTTGGACGTATTGGAAAATGATGGTGATGAAAAGCCAGATGACGGCCTAATGAATGATTCCTTGAGAAAGGAAGTTCAGAGAGCCTTGTCTACCTTGACACAAAGAGAAGCTGACGTGATCACTTTGTACTTTGGTTTGAATGGAGAACATGCGATGACTTTGGAAGAGATTGGAGAGAAATTCAATCTAACCCGTGAGCGTGTGAGACAGATCAAAGAAAAAGCAATTCGAAGGCTGAGACATACTTCTAGAAGTAAGACATTGAAGCCTTATCTAGGATAATTCAAAAAAGGGGTTTCAAACCCCTTTTTTTATTTTTAACCTTTTAAAAACTACCAGCTGGATTCCCATGAGATAAATATCACTTTTGGGAATTTTAACATGTAGTAGTTTTGTTGCCAATTAAGAAATATCAAAATTTACCCGATTTAACGAATCCCGTTGATGAGTCAAGAAATTGAAAAAGTAAAAGTTCTGATTATTGGATCAGGACCAGCAGGCTATACTGCAGCTATTTATGCTTCTAGAGCAGGTTTGAACCCAGTTTTATACACAGGAGGGCAACCAGGTGGTCAATTGACGATCACTACTGATGTTGAAAACTATCCTGGCTATCCAGATGGAATCATGGGGCCTGAAATGATGGAAGATTTCAGAAAGCAAGCTGAGAAATTTGGTACGCAAGTCCGTTATGGACTTGTGACTGCTGTTGATTTCTCTGCTAAACCACATGTGGTTACAGTAGATGACCAGGTAACTGTTCATGCAGATACAGTTATTATTTCTACAGGTGCTTCAGCTAAGTGGTTAGGATTAGAAAGTGAAACCAGATTGAACGGTAGAGGAGTTTCTGCTTGCGCTGTTTGTGATGGCTTTTTCTTCCGTGGTCAAGAAGTCGCCATTGTGGGTGCTGGAGATACAGCATGTGAAGAAGCGTCTTACTTGGCAAATATTTGTAGCAAAGTCTACATGCTCGTAAGGAGAGAAGAAATGAGAGCTTCTCAGATCATGCAAAAGCGTGTTTTGAACAATCCTAAGATTGAAGTCCTTTGGAATACAGAGACTGAAGAAGTCTTAGGCGATCAAGAAGTGACCGGTATGAGGATTTTGAACAATAAAACAGGGGAAAAGAAAGAAATTGAAATTTCTGGCTTCTTTGTTGCTATTGGTCACCAACCAAACACCGAGGTATTCAAAGATTTCATTCATATGGATGAATCAGGGTACATCAAAACGATTCCAGGTACAGCCAAAACAAACATTGAAGGAGTATTTGCTTGTGGCGATGCTCAAGACAACGTTTACAGACAGGCGGTGACTGCTGCCGGAACAGGATGTATGGCAGCTTTGGATGCAGAACGGTATTTGGCCGAAACTGAAAATCACTAAAAGAATTCATGCGGTATCTCAAACTGATACTTATTCTAGGAATATTTTTGAGCATTGGACTAACTGAGTCCAATGCTCAAATTTTTCCTAAGATTATAAAGAAGAATACTTCTACCACCCCAGTAACAACCCAAGAGAGAAAAAATATTGAGCTGAGAGGATTTGATCAAGAGTCATATCTAAGGACTCTTTCTACTGTTACTGACTCTTTGATTTTTGAAAATAATGTAAATCTGGGTAAAGTCAGATCCATTATTTCAGAAGATCAAAATGTGATGATTTGGGCACCCACCAATCGTCTGGTTAAAGTTTCAGAACAAATTCAGATTGATAGTATCTGGGTAACCGCTTATGAATATTACTCCGCTTGGGATTCCAAAAAAGTTGATATCTATAATTTTGATATCAAGGACTTTCAGGATTCTGTCAACATCAGGCTTTACGACCCATTCTTTGGCTATGATTGGAAAATGCCTTTGGATGATGAGACCAGGAAGACATCAGGATTTGGCTACCGCTGGAGAAGATGGCATTATGGTACTGATCTAGATTTGGATACAGGTGATCCAGTGAGAAGTACATTTGATGGGATTGTCAGAGTTAGGTCTTATGATCGATATGGCTGGGGATATTATGTTGTAGTTAGACATAAAAATGGCTTGGAAACACTCTATGGCCACTTATCCAAATTTGTAGCAGAAGTAGGACAGGAAGTGAAAGCAGGAGATATCATTGCCAAAGGTGGAAGTACAGGAAGAAGTACAGGGTCTCATCTTCATTATGAGATGAGATACAAAGGTCTCGCCTTTGATCCGGAAAACGTGTATGATTTCGGAGAGTATAGAATCAAAAATCAATTGTTTACTATAACATCAGAGACTTTCTCCCATATAGCTCAGGCTAGAGCGAGAGCTTATCACCGAGTGAAAAGTGGAGATACCTTGGGTTCAATTGCAAGAAGATACGGAGTATCAGTCAGTGCATTGACTCGAATGAATGGTATTTCTTCTCGCAGTATATTGAGAATTGGTCAAAACCTTCGGGTAAGATAATAAAACTATGAAACTGGATATTTTAGTTTTTGCTGCTCATCCAGATGATGCAGAATTAGGTTGTTCAGGTACTATTGCAGCTCATGTAGCCAAAGGACATAAGGTTGGTATCGTTGATTTCACAAAAGGGGAGATGGGTACCAGAGGGACTCCGGAATTACGCGTAAAAGAGGCTGAAGAAGCTGGTAGAATCTTAGGTTTGTCTGCGCGTGAAAATATGGGTTTCCAAGATGTTTATTATAAAGATGATGAAGCTCATCAGGTAGAGTTAATCAAAATGATCCGAAAGTATAGGCCTGAAATTGTACTGGCAAATGCGATTCGTGATCGACATCCAGATCATGGAAAAGGAGGTAGTCTGGCTACCAATGCTTGCTTCATGAGTGGATTGAGGAAGATAGAAACTGAATTGGATGGGGTGGCCCAAGAAGCTTGGAGACCCAAATTTGTCTATCACTATATTCAGAACAATTACATTGAGCCTGATTTTGTGATGGATATCACCCCATTCTGGGACACCAAAGTGAAAAGTATTCTCGCATTCCAGTCCCAGTTTCATGATCCAAATAGCAAGGAACCGGAAAGTTTTATTTCCACGCCTGATTTCTTGCCTTTTATAGAAGCAAGATCCAGGGAAATGGGACATAAAATCATGAAAACCTACGGCGAGGGTTTCACCGTAGAGAAAATGATTGGAACAGACGATTTATTTGATCTGAAATAATTAAGGTGCAAGGCGGGAGATAGTCCAACTTCCGCTTTCATTTTTTTCAAACATGATTCGATCATGTAGCCTGCTTGGACGACCTTGCCAAAACTCCAATCGCTTTGGCAATATTCTATAGCCACCCCAATGCGGTGGACGGGTAATTTTTTCTCTTTGAAATAAACCCTCAAATTCAGCCTGTTTTTCATTTAATACTTCTCTAGATCCAATCTTTTTACTTTGAGGAGAAGCCCAAGCCCCGATTTGTGAACCCACTGGTCGACTGAAATAATATTCATCAGAAAGCTCATCACTTACTTTTTCAACTCTCCCCATGATTCTTACTTGCCTTTCTAATTCAGGCCAGAAGAAAGTAAGGGAAGCTTTTGGACAAGCAGCTAATTCTTCACCCTTTTCGCTTGAATAGTTGGTGAAGAAAACAAATCCGTAATCAACATCCTTCAAAAGGACGATCCTTCCATTAGGAAAACCATCTTTTCCGAGTGTGGAAAGAGTCATAGCATTCACTTCCAGAACTTTAGATTCAATTGCTTCTTGGAACCAAGCGCTGAATTGTTGAAAAGGATCCTTGTTTACATTGTTGATATCCAATGATTTAAGGCTGTAGTCTTTACGTATTGATGAAATGTCCATAGTAGATGGGGCAAAAGTATTTTAACAGAATAAAAGTACGATGACCATTGCATTTATAAAATTTAGATATATATTTTTCCTTTCATAAACTCCAACTTGGTGCCTATGAGTGAAGAAAAAACTCCAACTCCCCACGTCGGTGATTTGTTGATCTCCGAACCTTTTTTGCAAGATGAGAACTTTTCGCGTTCCGTAGTCTTGCTTTGTGAGCATAATGATGATGGAAGTTTTGGTTTAGTTTTCAACAAACCTTCCATTTTAAGAATCAATGAAATTCTGGAGGATTTTGATTTTCTGGACCTAGAAGTATATGTCGGTGGTCCGGTAGAGCAAAATACCCTTCACTATGTTTATTGGGGAAATAAAGAGTTAGAGGGGAGTATTCAAATTGGAGAAAATCTCTGGTGGGGAGGTGATTTTGAGGAGTTGGTATCCAGATTGAAAACAGGGACCTTTGATCTAGAAAATATCCGCTTTTTCTTAGGATACTCTGGATGGGCTCCTGGACAATTAATAGATGAATTGACTGAGGATACTTGGATAATTTGTAAAGAAGAAGTCGATAGGGAGACCTTTCACCTGACTCCGGAAGAATTGTGGAGAAATCTTTTGAAAAACATGGGAGGGGAGTTTAAGGTAATTGCAAATTATCCCATGGACCCAAGATTAAATTAGGCAAAATCCCTACTTTTGCCCATATTGCCTTGAAATAGTTCCGTTTTTATGACCGAGAAAAGTAACGATTTGTCCGACAAGGACAAGGTGACCCAAGCTTCTGAAAATTCAGAGGTAAAGGGTAAAGAACAAGAAGTAGAAAACACATCCACTGAAGAGGTTTCTCCAGAAGAAACCGTGGAAGCTCCTACCCCTAAGGAAGAGCCAGTTGCAGAAGAATCTGTAGAGGCCGAAGTTTCTTCAAGTGAAACTCCATCTAAAGATGATGAAGCTACTGAAAAAGAAGTAGTTGAATCAAGTGATTCTGAAGAAGAATCTTCATCCAATGATGAGGAAGAAGAGGAAGAGCACCATGAAGAAGAATTGGATTTGGAGGGGCTTTCCAAGACTCAACTTTTGAAACTCATCAAAGAAAAATTGGGTGAGGGATTGAGTCCATTAAAATTAGACAAGACTGTTCATGCTATTAAGGCTGCCTTTGATGAATTTACATCTAAGGAGAGAGAAGAGGCTTTGGAAAAATTCAAGGCTGACGGCGGAGTAGAAGACGATTTTGATTTTAGACCTTCCGATGAGGAAAGGGATTTCAATACATATTATTACGAATTCAAGAAGCAAGTTTCCTCAATCCGTAAAGAAGCTGAAAAGCAAAAGGATAAAAACTTGGAGGTAAAAACTGAAATCTTGAATAAACTTCGAGAGTTGGTAGACGGCGAGGAAACCACTTTGAGTATGAATGCCATCAAGGCTATTCAGGAAGAATGGAAATCTGTGGGACCTGTACCATCTTCTCAAAACAGAAGCCTTTGGGCTAATTACAATGCTTTGATGGATCGATTCTATGACAATAGATCGATTTATTTTGAGTTGAAAGAGCTTGACAGAAAGAAAAATCTAGAAAGCAAACTGGAACTATGCGAAAAGGCAGAAGCATTAACTTCTGTAGCTGATTTAAAAGAGGCAATTAAATCATTGAATGAACTTCACGAAGAGTTCAAGCACATTGGTCCTGTTCCAAGAGAAGATCAAGAGGCACTTTGGCAGAGATTCAAAACTGCTTCAGATGCTGTTTATGATAGAAGAAAAGAGTTCTACGAAGGTCAAAAAGAAGTATTCAAGAAAAACCAAGTAGAAAAAGAAGCTTTGATCGAAAAATTGGCCGTTTTTGCTGAATTCAAAGCCGACAGAATCAAAGAATGGAATTCCAAGACGAAGGAGATTCTTGAAATTCAGAAAGATTGGGAAAAAGTCGGTCCTGTTCCTAGAGAGTCAGGGCGAGAAATAAATAAAGCCTTCTGGACAGCATTTAAGAAGTTCTTCCATAATAAGAACATGTTCTTCAAAGAGCTGGATGAGATCAGAGCTACTAATCAGAGCAAAGCTGAAGGTTTGATTGAAAAAGCTGAGGAATTGAAAGATTCTACTGATTGGCAAAATACAGCTAATGCCTTGATCGGATTGCAGCAAGAGTGGAAAAAGCTAGGTCCAACTCCAGAGAAAAGCAGAGATAGCTTATACAAGAGATTTAAGGCAGCATGTGATACTTTCTTTGATAATAGAAGAAACTCCAATAAGCAGGCAAACTCTGAATACGAGGCGAACTACAAAAAGAAGCAGGCGATTTGTGAATTGATCGTGGGTGCTGCTGAAGGAAATCCAAGCGAAAGTGAATTGACTGGTCTTGTTGATCAGTTTAATGAAATTGGCTTCGTT
Source organism: Algoriphagus zhangzhouensis (assembly GCF_900148515.1). Taxonomy (GTDB): domain Bacteria; phylum Bacteroidota; class Bacteroidia; order Cytophagales; family Cyclobacteriaceae; genus Algoriphagus; species Algoriphagus zhangzhouensis. The sequence continues at coordinate 578,153 of NZ_FRXN01000001.1, forward strand.
CCTAGAAAGAACATGAAAGATATCCAGGCTCAGTTTAAAGAAGCTGTTGACATTTATTTGGAGAAGCTAGATGATGGTTTTGACAGAGAAGATTTCTTGTTCCGATTGAATTTGAACCGTATTCAATCCGATCCTAATGCCAATAAGACTTTGAATAAAAAGGAACATGGTATCAGAAAGCAGATTTCGGATTTGGAAAACAATATTACTCTTTGGAAAAACAACTTGGAGTTCTTTGCAGCTTCCAAGACCGCAGATAAATTGAAAGACCAGTTTGATGTGAAGATTCAGAAAGCTGAAGAGGAGATCGAAAAATTGAAGAAGAAGCTATCGATCTTAAGAGAGTTTTAAAATTTTTCTCTCTCAGAATAAGGAAGATAGGAGATAGTTCTAAATTTTAATTTCTGAGAGTTTGGAGTGAATAAAGGGAAGGCCTATATTTGCACCACGTTAAAGGAAAAAGCCTCTTTAGCTCAGCTGGTAGAGCAACTGACTTGTAATCAGTAGGTCGCTGGTTCGATCCCGGCAAGGGGCTCAAAAAACCACTCAGAAATGGGTGGTTTTTTGCTTTTAAGGAGTTTTTTTAATTAGAGAATGGATATTGAATTTTTTGTGTACATCCTCTATTCTCCAACAATTGATACATATTACATTGGACAAACTACCAATCTAGAGGAAAGGATAAAGGAGCACAATAATCATTTCAAACTTCTTTATTCAATATTCATCATTCGACATTCAATATTTTGATACAATATTATCCTCACCAAATGAGTGAAACTTTCGATTATCTCTTTGTTTAAAATTTTAAGCTTTACGTTAAATCTTTCTTGAATTTTTTACGCAACTGGTTACCCTCAACAAGGAATAAACCCATAATTTGTAGATCCTTTTAATTGGAAGGATTGGGATTCCTGATCCTTAAGAATTTAATCCATTACCATTATGCGTTTTAGCAATAAGGCCCTTGTTGTATCTGCTTTGATTTCTGGTATTGCTTTTTCATGTGAGCAAAAAAGGTCTCCATTTGATGTAAGCCCTGCCGAATCCATGGATCCCTCAAGATTGGAAGAGCCATATCCTGAAGTACAGTTACCGGAAGGAATTGATATGGAATCTCCCATCTGGAAAGGGATTGATTTAAGTCCCAAACCTCCAGTAGTTCCTGTTTCTGCAAATGAGCAGAAGAAATCCTTTGTATTGCATCCTGGATATCAAATTGATCCTGTGCTTTCTGAGCCTCAAATCAAGGAGCCAGCGGCCATCCAATTTGATGGAAATGGAAGAATGTATGTATTGGAGTTAAGGACTTACATGCAGGATTTGGATGCCAATGGGGAGCTTCTACCAACCTCCCAAATTTCAAGATGGGAAGACTTGGACGATGATGGGGTTTATGAAACGGGAACAGTATTCTTAGATAGCTTGGTTTTTCCTCGCTATGTGGTTCCATTTGGCCCAAATAGTATTTTATCCATGGAATCCAATGAAGATCATGTTTACAAATACACAGATACTGATGGAGACGGTCAGGCGGATAAAAAAGAACTCTTTGCATCCGGCTTGGGAAGATCCGGGAATGTGGAGCATCAAACGAGCTTTTTGACTTGGACATTAGACAACTGGATGTACAGTACCTATAATTCCAAGAGAATAAGATGGACTCCAAGTGGTGTTGTAATTCAGGAACCCAGTGGTAATCCATGGGGTCAATGGGGAGTGACCCAGGATAATTATGGGCAGCAGTGGTTCCAAGACGGGGCAGGTGGAGTTCCTCAAGGTTTTCAATTCCCGATTGTCTATGGAAATTTCAATGTAAAAGGCGGCTTGAAAGAAGGGTTTAGAGAGCCATTCAGTTTGGTGAAACTTTTTGACTTCCAACCGGGGATGCAGGAGGCAAAACCTGATGGATCATTGAGGAATGTGACAGGGGCTGCTGGAAATGATGTTTTCCGGGGAGATCGTCTTCCTTCTGACCTCGTTGGTCAATATATCTATGGCGAGCCTGTAGGACGTATTATTCGCCGTATTGAGACTGAAAAGGTGGAAGGCTTGTCATATCTTCAAAATGTTTACCGTGAAGAAAAGTCTGAATTCATTCAATCTACAGACCCTTTGTTTAGACCTGTAGATATGGCTACAGCTCCAGATGGCACACTTTATATCGTGGATATGTATCGAGGTATTATTCAAGAAGGGGAGTGGACTCAGGATGGAAGTTACCTGAGAACCAAAATTCAGCAGTATCAAATGGATGATGTCATTGGAAATGGTAGAATTTGGAGATTGAGCTATGAAGGAATGCCCAGGAATACCGAAAAGCCTAGAATGTATGATCAAACCAGTGCAGAGTTGGTTAAGCACTTAGAGCATCCAAATGGCTGGTGGAGAGATATGGCTCAGCAGATCATGGTCATGAGACAGGATAAATCTATTGCACCAGCTTTGGAAGAAATGGCTAAAAATTCTGAAAATGAATTGGCTCGAATTCATGCTATTTGGACTTTGGAAGGTCTTGGAGAATTGAAAGCTGAGATGGTTCAGTCTTTAGTCAATGATTCTAGCCCTAAGATTCAAATGCAAGCAATGAGAGCTGGGGAAACTTTGTACAAGTATGGTAATAAGAGCTTAGCTGAACTCTATCGAGAAGGAACCAAAGATCCAGATGTGGATGTAGCGCTTCAAGCTCTATTGAGTGCTTATATTTTGAATATTGATGAGGTGGAAAGCCTGATACAAACCACGATGAAATCCAATCCAGCAAATGGTATCCAGGTGATTGGTGCTCAATTATTGGAAAAGATGGAGGAAGCCAAGAAAGCGGCTAACACCAAATTTGCTCCTGAAGAACAGGCTTTGTTCGTTCAGGGTAAATCTATTTTTGATAGCTACTGTTCTACTTGCCATGGTCCAAAAGGTCTTGGTTCTCCTGCCGGTGAAGGCAAATTGATTGCTCCGGCTTTCTCAGGTTCCCCAAGGATACAGGGACATCCAGAGTATGCCGTTAAAACCCTTTTGCATGGTCTTACTGGTGACATTGAAGGGAAAATGTATGAAGGTGTGATGATCGCAATGAATTCTAACGATGATAAGTATATCGCATCTGTGATTTCATATATCAGAAACGATTTTGGAAATAATGGAAGTTTTGTGACTCCTGAATTTGTAGCCAAGATTCGTCAGGAAACAGCCGATAAAGAGGGAATGTATACGTATGAAGAACTATCAGCTGGAATTCCTAAAGCTTTGACAGCTATGGATACTTGGAAAGCGACTGCGAGCAGTACTGCTTTAAGAGGTGTTGGTTCGACCAGAGATGCTTCCTATGCGTTTTCTTTCAAAGGTTGGAAGACAGATAGTAATCAAGAAGCTGGAATGTGGTTCCAGGTTGAATTACCAGAAGCCAAAATATTGACTGAAGTTCAATTTGATTCAGGAAATGAAGAATTCCCAGTAGAATATCAGGTAATGGTTTCCAATGATGGAACCGAATGGACTGCTGTAACAAAAGAAGTTGGTATTCCTGGAGTAAACTCTTCAAGCTGGGATGCTTCTGAGGCTTTCAGATACTTAAAGATTCAAACCACTCAAGGCGGAGACAAGGCTTGGTTTATGAAGAATTTGACTTTGTTTGCTCGTTTATTATAAATAGAAATTTATTTGCAGAAAGGAGTGGAGTGATCCACTCCTTTTTTATTTGGCTAATTTGATATTTGTCAATCAACTATTTTGCTAAGGGTGTTTGAACTTATTTTTATTATTGTTTCATTTGGATATAATAGAATATTATTTACTTCAACCCAAAAAACCATGAAACTAAAGAACTACACATTCCTATTCAGTTTAGTACTTATTTTTTCTTTGATGTCCTTTCAATTGCCTTCCAATGTAGAAGAGTCTTTTGATGGAAAATGGGAAGTTTTGGTCAAAGATACTCCCCAAGGAAATGCAACAATCCCCATGCGATTTGAAACAGTAGATGGAGCTACAAAAGGCTACTTTTTGGAAACTCCAGATGGAGAGGAAAAAGCGATGACATCTGTAAGTATCAAAGAAGGTAAGCTGACAGCTTATTTTACTATTACAGGTTATGACGTGTATATCAGCCTTCAAAAAATAGATGATGACAATGCTTCGGGTTCATTAATGGATATGTTTCCTGCTGAAGGAAAAAGAGTGAAGTAATTCCATTCTACGAAACCCGGATTATGCAATAGGTTTCGTTATGAAGACATTAATTGCAAGAAAATCAGGCTGTTTGGAAACTGAGGCATAGCACCGCTATGGTAAAGTTGAAAACAGCAATGTGATGGCTGATTTTGAAGTAATTAATGGCAGTAATAGAATTGCTATTGCATATTTCGGGTTAAAGACAAAAAAAAGGCAGCTCGAAACCAAGCTGCCTTTTCCAATTCATATTAAACCCAAATTATTTTTTCAAAGTAAATTCTGGAAGGTATTTGATCTTTCCACCTTCCATGGCTGATTCGTGAGCCAAAATACCTACGCAGGTAATGTTAGCAGATTGTCTTGCATCAGGATAAGGAGCTCTTTCTGTATAAAGCGCTGAAAGGAACTCATGAACCAAATGTGGGTGAGAACCTCCGTGACCTGAACCCTGGATAAAAGACAAGTGCTGATTGTCATCAGAATCATAAACTCCTTGCATGGTAAATCCGGCGATTTCATCTGGCAATAAATGCGCGTAATCAGGGATTTTCACTCTCTCAGGAACTTCGCCAGTGTGAATGACAGAGTCTTCATGCTCGATCAAAGTCCATTCGAAGGATTTTTCAGAACCATAGACATCAAAGCTTTCTCTGTATTGACGTGCCGTATTGAATAGAGATCTGGTCACTTCAGCAGAAAGATCAGAATCTTTCATCTTGATATGACAAGTCTCAATGGCAAATGGAGAACCGTATTTAGGAATCAGGTTTTCATCAATCGTTCCTGATCCGAAGCATGAAACGTATTCAGCTTCGCCTTTAGGCAATGCCAAAACAGGTCCTACACAGTGCGTAGCATAATGCATAGGAGGGAGACCTTCCCAATAGCCTGGCCATCCAGCCATTTCTTGTTGGTGAGAGCCTCTCAAGAATTGAAGTTTACCCAATTCTCCTTTCTCATACATCTCTTTGATGAAAAGGAATTCACGGCTATAAACAACCGTCTCCATCATCATATAAGTCAATCCAGTTCTTTCGCATTCCTCTACGATCTTTTTACAATCTTCAACAGAAGTAGCCATTGGAACTGTACAAGCCACGTGTTTGCCTGCCTTTAGGGCCTTAATTGACTGCTCTGCGTGATTCTGGATCGGTGTATTGATGTGAACTGCGTCGATGTCTGGATCTTTTAGCAATTCATCATAATCGGTATATACTTTTTCGATTCCGAAAGCCTTGCCGATTTCCTCTGCTTTCTCTTTATTTCTTTGGCAAATCGCATACATGTTTGCCCATGGGTGTTTTTGGTAAATCGGAATAAATTCCGCTCCAAAACCCAAGCCGATAATTGCTATGTTTATTGGTTTCTTACTCATAATCTATTTTAAAAAAGGGTTATTGTATGGTTAATTGACTATTATTCCGATGCCCAAGATTTAAGGAAAGTATATCCGTCTTTGGCAAAACCATCTTGACTTGGAACCAATGGTTTCCAGATACAAACTGCTCCAGCAAGTTCTTTCACTTCCGGAGTAAAGCTTTCGATGGAGATCGTTCCTTTGTAATTGACAGCTTCCAAGCCTCTTTTCCAAGCTGCCCAGTTAGTCTGACCTGTTCCAGGAGTTCCTCTGTAGTTCTCGGAAACCTGAACATGGATCAATTTGTCACCAACAGTTTTGATAGCTTCTTCGATGCTCGGCTCCTCGATATTCATATGAAATCCGTCCAAAAGAGCTTTTGCTTCAGGTTCATTGATATCGGTGATCAATTGCTTGAGTTCTGCAGCTGTATTGATTAGGTCGGTTTCAAATCGATTTAAAGTCTCGATTGCAATTTCCAAACCCTGAACTCTGGCTCTTTCACAAACTTTTCTCAAGTTGGTAACGGCCAAATTCCATTCGATTTTCTTCTGCTCAGGAGAAACAAGTCTAGCTTTTCCAACAGCTGAATACATAGGACCTGCAACAAAGCCGGCGCCTAATTGAGCTGCGATATCAAAGCATCTATCCAAGTAATCAAAACAGGTCTGATGAAACTTAGGATCCTCGTTTGTCAAATCACGAGTAGGTCCAAATGCCCCGCAAATAATGGGTGCTAACCCATTACTTGCTAAAGCATCTGCTACAACAGGTATATCTATTAAGTCAGGATCTTCTACAGGGATTTCCACTGCATCGTATCCGTATTCTTTGATCTTTGGAAATAGAGCTATGGTTTCTGAGCTAAAAGGGGAGGTCCATAACCAGGTACTGACTCCGAATTTTACGTCTAATGCCATTTTACTCTACGATCATTGTTCCAAACATAATTCTCCAGTGTCCAGGAACTGTACATACAAATGGATATTCTCCAGGCTCGGTAGGTGCAGTGAAGACGATGGTTTCTACTCCTTCAGGATCAACAAGCGCAGTCGCCGCAATCACTTCAGGGATATTTGGAACATAGTTTTGTTCAGCTCCTTTTGGATCTCTAGCCAATTCATCTGCAGCTTTTCCGATGATTTCCATGGTACCTTTTTTACCTATTACTAGGTTGTGCTGCATGAAATCAGGGTTTTCTACATCGATTGTTACTTGAGAACCTGCTTTCACAGTGAAGGTAGACTTGTTGAATTTCATCTCATGAGGAACAACAGCGATTTTCACCATAGAAGTACCATTGGCATTGGATGCTGAGGTATCCTCTGAGCCAGAAGTCATTCCAGAACCAGGTTTTTTCAAGCCCAGAGTAGATTTGTTACTCAATCTACCGTTGAACCACCAAGTTCCTTCGTATTTACCAACTACATATCTGCTGTCATTGGTACCAGCTCTTACTCGGCTTGGAGTCAATTCTTCAGTAAACAATCCTGCAGTTTTTCCTTTTGCTACTTCAGCTCCATCTATTTTCAAAGTCATAGATCCATCCTCAACCAAAGTTGCATCGATCGTAAACAATTCTTCAGGAAGACCTTTTGGAGAACTGATGATAGTTTGCTTTTCGTTTTGAGCTACTGCGAAATACAATTTGTCATCCATCACGTACAAACTGTAGCCGTTTGTATTATTTCCTTGAGCTACCAAAACACCCTCTAAAGGATCATCGGCTTTGGAAATCATCATTCTGATAGAGATTTCTTTCCCTCTTGCATCTGGTGGGAAAAGGATAGAGTTACGCTGATCCAAAGGATATTGCTCACTAACCAAACCTCTTGCAATTTTCTCAGTCAAGGTCAATTCTTCCTCTTTGTCAAATGCAGGATCCAAGTCAACAAACTCAGTCGGATGAGCCAAAACAGCTGCAAAAACTGCTTGTGGCAAATAAGGATCATCGGCGTTTTCAGCATTTGCAGCGGCTTTCACCAATTCTTTGGATGCATCTTCAGAGAAAGGCATTTCTGAAAGTGTCAAGAATGCATATTTTCTTGTATGAAGGTCTTTATCCTCCAAGATGCCTGAACCCAAAATGGCTTTCAAAGTTTCTTGAGTAGGAGGAAGGACTCTCAAAGCATTTTTTCTAACCCCTGCAGAAGGATGCTTCAAAGCTTTCTCCACAATCATATCTGCTTCTCTGTTGCTTCCGTCCAATTGTCCTAGACCATGCAAAGCCCATAGCGCATTGATAGCAGGACCATTGATTCCTATTTCGTCAGTGGACTGATCAGAAATGATTTTATACAAATCAGAAAGAACCTCAGTGTTTTTGTTTTCTACGATCAATCGCTGAGCAGTCAATCTCCAGAACATGTTTTCACTCTTCAATGCTTCAATCAATTCAGAATTGGAAGCATCTTTCAAATCGAAAGTTTTGGAAGGCGTACCACCTTTATAAACTACGCGATAGATTCTACCATGCTGACGGTCACGCATTGGATTGATATAGGCATTTCCTTCACCATTTTCCCATCCTCTTGGAGTTGGGTTATGTTGGATGATAAAGTTGTACCAATCAGCTACCCAAAGTGCTCCGTCAGGACCTACTTCTGCGTGAACAGGAGAGAACCACTCGTCAGAGCTTGCTAGAATATTGAATTTGTTTTTTTCAGTATAACCAGAGCCATTTGCATTGATTTGAGCATTGTGAAGTACACGTCCAGTTGGCTCAGCTACGAAAGCAATTTTGTTCCAATAAGATTCAGGGAAACTCCTAGCAGTGTAGAAATTGTGTCCAGCAGCAGCAGTATAAGATCCATGCCAGTCAACTTGTCTCAAGAATGGAGTCAAATGAGGCATATCATAGTGCGTATCGATACCATGAACTGTATTGGCAGAACCTTGGTAAATAGGTCTTTTGATATACTTGTTTGCCATGGAGTAATACACAGAGTGCTGTCCGTTGGCAGTAGAGATAAAGGTTTCGAAATCTTCAGTGAAACCCAATCCCCAAGTGTTGTTGGAGGTATTTCCTAGGTATTCCAAGTTTTCGCCGGATGGCTCAAATCTATAAACGCCTTGTCCAAAAGAATGTCTTTGGCCGCTTACTTCACCATTGAAGCCAGAGTAACCTAAAACACCCCATACTTTATTGTCAAATCCGTATTTCAAGTTAGATGGACCTGCGTGAGTATCTGATTTACCCCAGCCAGTCATTACTACTTCTTTTACATCTGCTTTGTCATCTCCGTCGGTATCTTTCAAGAATACAAAATCAGGAGCCATAGAAATTAAAACACCTCCATTAACAGCCATGATAGATGTAGGAATGTTCAATCCTTCTGCGAAAATGGTCACTTTATCAGCTTTACCATCTCCGTCAGTATCTTCCAAAATCTTGATTTTGTCATCGCCACCTTCTTTTCTGATTTCATTTGGATAATCAGTAGTTTCGATCACAAACAATCTTCCTCTTTCATCCCAAGTCATTGCAATTGGGTTGATGATCATTGGCTCAGAAGCAAAAAGCTCCAATTCAAAGCCTACAGGCACCTGAACCAATTTCATGCTCTCTTCCGGAGAAAGTGGATGCTGGAAACGTGGAGCTGGATCTCTTTTTTCGTAGTTAGGAATCTCCGCATCTTCGAAAGTAGGAGTAGGGATATTGTAAGCAGTCAAAAGCTCATTGACTTTATCACCTACAGCCCATAGAATACCATTTGCTACAAGCTGCTGGAACTCTTCTTTTTCCCAAGTTTTTTCATTGTGCCCGTAGGCAGTATAAAACACACGTCCTTCTCCTTCATCACGAGTCCAAGTGTAAGGCTCTTTATGGTCACCTTCCACTCGCTCCATTAATACATGCATGTCAGGATTTACTTTGGAATGGACATAAGTCTCATCCCAAGTCTCAAATTCCTCAATTCCATCCATGATTGGATGCTCAGCATCTATAATATCCACAGTAAAATCTCCCACACCATGTGTGCTAAATTGCCCTCCGACGGCTGATATGTACCAATCGGAATTTTGGAAGCAAAAAGAGGCGCTGTGAATAGGAATTAAAGCTTTACCACCTTGAACATAGTCCTTAAGAGCAGATTCCTGATCAGGAGAAATTTGATCATGGTTGGCATAAATCATCAATCCGTCATAGTTGGCAAGGGTGCCTGGATTGAGATCATTGGGATCGGTCGTGTAAGTTAGGTTGATCCCTTTTTGAAAAAGAGGAGTTTCTAAATACATCATCAATTTCTCAGAATTGTGATGTTCACTCTCGTGTCCTAAAACCAAAATCTCCACTCTACGTGGTTCGGTCATGGAAAGGAAGCTCTGCTCTTTTTTGCAGGCGAATAGCAGGGTCAAGAAGGCTAAGACAATGAAACCTCTAAAACCCGATTTGTTGTATTTACTCATCCTTTGGGTTTATGAATTTTTTTAGGCTACTATATTCCTAATTTTAGAAGAGGAAGTCCAACTGTATACTTTTAAATTCTGACTGTTTTTTGATATTTATTTTTACATTGTAAGCAAATCTTATCAATAATCAGGAATGAAACCTGTTCAAAAGTCAAGAATTCCAGCAAATAAAGCTTTTATAATCAAGGAGTTGATTGCTCCTTACTTTGATAATAAATGGCATTTCCATTCTGAGTTTCAGCTCTTTGTAGCTTTGAAAGGGAAGGGGACCCGTTTTATCGGAGACAATATGCAATCCTTCGAGGAAGGAGACATGGTCATGACCGGTCCCAACTTGCCTCATCTTTGGAGAAATGACCTGGAATATTTTGATTCCAACTCCGGTTTGGAAACCCATGGAATCGTCATCTATTTTCCAGATACTTTTTTGAATAATTCGGTATTCAAGCTCGAAGAGTTCAGTTTTATCTCCTCATTGCTCCATAAGTCATCCCGAGGAATTCAGATTTCCGGAAAAACCAATTTGGAAGTTACGAGCCTGATGAAGGAGCTTTTGGAAGTTGAGGGGATTGAAAGTATTATCCATCTATTGAAGATTTTGCAAAAAATAGCCGTTTCTGAAGATTGTAGACTGATCACGGAAGCTACCTATATCAATACTCATAAGGAATCAGAAAAGGATCGGATGGGGATGGTATTCGATTTTGTGATGCATAACTTCCGGGATAAAATCTCCTTAAAAGAAGTCGCTGATATCTGTAATCTCTCCGAAAGTGCTTTTAGTCGCTATTTTAAAAGTAGAGCCAATCAGTCCTTTTCTGATTTTCTAAGCCAAATCCGGATCAATCATGCCTATAAGCTCCTACAGGATGAATCCATGAACATCAGTCAAATCTGCTATGAATGCGGATTTTTCACCCTTTCCAATTTCAATAAGCAGTTTAAAGAGCGAAGCGGAAAGACCCCTTTGGAATATAGAAAGGAGTTTACCACCCGCTATTAAACCCGAAATATGCAATAGCAATTCTATTTAATCCATTAATTGCTTCAAAATCAGTCATTACATTGCTGTTTTCAACTTCACCATAGCGGTGCTATGCCTCAGTTTCCAAACAGTCTGATTTTCTTGCAATTAATGACTCCATAACGAAACCTATTGCATAATCCGGGTTATAGGCTTAAGCCTTGAATTTTTCCTGAATCCCGTCTAAATACGTAGAGCTCACCGGAACAGTATGACCTTTCAGATGCAATTGATGTCTTTCAATACGATTTACTAATTGGGCATTAGCCAAAAAGGATCGATGTGTCCGGATAAAATAGGAGGGCAGTTCCTGTTCTACTTGAGCCAAAGTCATTCTACTTACTACTTTTTGATCCGTAAGCTGGAAGTTCACATAGTTGGCTTGGGATTCACAATACAATAAATCCTGAAAATCCACCCGAACGCTTCCATCGGTTGTTCTGACAAAAATATAGGCCGGATCATTTCCAGGTTGGAGAGAAAGCCAATCCTGAGCTTTTTGGCAGGCCTTGAGAAATCTGGAAAATGAAAAAGGCTTCAACAGGTAATCCAGAGCATCCAATTCAAAACCCTTCACAGCAAAATCCGAATAAGCGGTAGTGAAAATCACCTGAGTTTCCGTAGGAAGTAATTCAGCTAAATCTATCCCTGAGATATCAGGCATATTGATATCCAAAAATACCAATTGAACGGGATTGGCTTTCAGATATTCCAACCCCTCAATTGCATTGGTAAAATATTCTTTGACTTCTATAAAAGGCACTTTGGAGGCGTGCGATTTGATCACCTCCAAAGCAAAAGATTCGTCGTCGATGGCGATTGCCGTCAGCATAGGTTATTGTAGTTGGATGGAAAAATGTACAAAGAAATCAGAGTCATTGGAAACAATACTGAGTTCATGTTTTTCAGGATAGGTCAGCTCCAGACGCTTTTTCACATTCTCCAATCCGATTCCGGATTCTTCGCGGTCTTGTTCTGATTTGGATTTTTCTGGGTGTACGCTATTAACCACATCCAAATGAAGAGAACCGGCGATGCATCTCAAATTGATTTTGATCCAAGATTTTTCTTTGGAACTGATTCCGTGTTTAAAGGCATTTTCTACGAAAGGAATAATCAGCATTGGAGCGATATTGCCAGAACATTGGTTTTCATTGATCTGAATGTCTACATCTAGGTTTTTCTGCGCTCCAAATCGCAGCATCTGCAGATCCAGGTAGTTTTTCAGATAGGTTATTTCTCTGCTCACAGGAATTTGAGGCATCTGATTTTCATGAAGCATAAAGCGCATCATATCGCCCAGCTTTTGAATTCCATCGGAGGTCTTTTCTGCATTTTCCATCAAAGAACTCGCATAAAGCGTGTTTAGTGCATTGAACAAGAAATGTGGATTGATCTGAGAACGCAAGAAATCCATGCTTGCATTTCCTTGATTTACTTGGGTAGTCAAGGTGGTGATAGTTCCTGTAAATGAATCGTATTTTTTGAAAACCAAATTGCTTAAAGGAATCACAATCAATGCTGCAATAGCGGCTACCATGACTCCAATCAAGAAGATAAATTCTTCATTGTTATCTGCAGCAATAATGAAGAAAATCAACAGGATAATACCTAACAGTAAAGCCAGAAACCAATTTGCTCTTTTGGTTTTTCCTTTTTGTCTATTTCTATAAATCAGGAAGTAGTTAAATGCGATAACAATCAGAATAGCTGGAACAATCAGAATAAAGAATACCAGAGCTACTTCATTGGTAATTGTTCTTTGCGACAGCACCAAAAACAAAATCAGAAATAAATAGGCGAGGATGAGCCTTAATTGGTTATAAAAGGAGAAATCCTGAAAACGGGGAGGAGTGAGCATTTCTTTGATCACAAATGCCGAAAGGTGATAGCTGGCATACAAAAGGACCATTCCGAAATAAAGGAAAAATACATTGGGCACTGCTCCGTTAAGGCTAACAGTAGCAATAACCGAAAGGATTAGACTTCCTGTTAATGTGAGTAAAGAGAACCCCACCAATTGCCAGACGTTTCGGTTTTTGATGTAGGTAGGGACCAGTTTCATATGAACTATATAGAAACTCGCAAATATGACACTGGGTACCAGCACGTTCTTTAAGGATCGTACACCTTCAAGTCCAGACCATCTGAGATAGCTGCTTTGAGAAATTAAGTTGAACAGAATAATACAGACGAAAGTGATGGTTACCATCCACCATTCGATCTGTCGAAAGTCTAAACTTTTGTTTTTCATGGGATTAGTTGAAAGAAACTAGCGTGAATAATTGATACAACAGCGCCAGAAGCATCAAAAATAAGTATCCACGGTTGGATTCCTTAAGATGGTTAGGTGTTTCGCTGCTTTTTGTTTTCATGAAACAAGAATACAGCACAGCAACACCTTACTCAATTAGTTGGGATGAAATGGGGGATAGGTGGGATGGAATTTTTTAGCTTATAGTTTTTAAACAGAATAGCGCAAGTCTCCAGACTTGTGCTTTTCAATGTTGCAGGTTAAAACTGCTATTATTTAAATGTGTCTAGAGATTTTTTCACTGCTTTAGTAATGGTAGTCAGGACTATAAAGTTTACCTTAAATTCATAAGAGGAATTCAAATCATTTTTTATCTAACTTTTGAAAGACCAAAAGTTACAAAAGTCTTTTGCTTGAATTGGCTTAAAAATGTCTTCGGACATTTTCTGCCGGATTGGGTCAAACGCTAAAAATCGCCGGATTTCCGAACAAGTTCGGAACTAGCCGATTTTCTTAACGCTTGTTGACCTCAATCCGTCACCAGCCAATTCAAAGCAAATTGTCCAATTGAAATCATGGGTAAATTTTCAAACAATTGGCAAAAAGGTGTCTTTAAATTGAGGAGAGGACTTCAATTTTAGTCTGGATCCGCCTTCCAGTTTTGGGAGTTAAGAAATCAATTGTGAGGGAGGTAATTAGGAGGCCTGCCTGCAGCAGGCAGGCTTGTCTGACGAAAATTTTGCTACTTCAAACTTCAAGTCACCACAAGAGCCAATGCAAAATTGAGGAGTTTGCTGACGTGTGGGGAGGAAATTGATTTTAAACCAAAAATGGATAGTGGCCTATTTCCACCTTAATTCGTGAAACGTATTTCTTTAAAAATTTAGACTGCCACGTTCCGTAAGCTCCACTCGCAGTGACGAAGTCTTTAACGTCATTGCGAGGAGAGGAAAGATACTAAGCAATCTATTTCTCCCGCAGATTCACACAGCCCCAATAATCATCGCGGGCCACAGATTTTCACTGATCTCATCTCGCCGAAGGCTTATCTGACTGACCGAAGGGAAGTATATCTCAGCGCAGCTGTATCTTTATTGTATCTCGCCGAAGGCCTATCTCCACCTTATTTCGCAAAGCGTATTTCTATTAAATCCTCTCTGTGCGCTCTGTGGTAAATAATTTTCCTTAAAAAGGATACATCTCCAAATCGATTCCCCATAAGACTGGTAAAAGGAAATAAACCATCATGGTGACCAGGATAATGGATAGGATATTGAGCCAGAAACCTGCTCGAACCATGTCTTTCATTTGTAGGAAGCCAGAACCAAATACAATGGCGTTGGGAGGAGTGGCGACAGGAAGCATAAAGGCACAACTTGCTGCTAAAGTTGCTCCAACCATCAATCCAAATGGATGTAAATCCAACTTGACAGCTACAGAAGCCAAAATCGGCAATAACATGGAAGCTGTGGCCACATTGGAAGTGACTTCGGTTAAGAAATTTACGGATGCGATGATGACTAGGAGCAAAACAAAGAATCCGACACCTTCTATTAAAGTGAAGCGCTGACCGATCCATTCTGCTAAGCCGGTTTCCTTAAACCCTTCAGCCAATGCCAATCCGCCTCCAAATAGGATCAAAACACCCCAAGGAATCTTTTCTGCCGTTTTCCAGTCCAAAATTCTTCCTTTCTTTTTGGAATCTGGAAGCATAAAGAGGATGACCACGCCGGTCAAAACGATAATGGTATCATCGATTCCGGGGATATATTTGGAAAGGAAAAAGCTTCTGGAAATCCAGGCCAAACAAACCAAAGAGAAGACGATAAGCACATTTTTCTCTTCATAAGACATCTTTCCAAGTTCTTTCAAACGGTCAGAAACGATGGATTTGGCGTTTTCAAGGTTGAATTTGCGGGGGAGAGGGTTAGCGAAATTCACCAGGTAGTACCAGCAGATAAAAATCAGAATTACTGACAAAGGGAAACCAAATAGCATCCATTCGTTGAAACCGATCTGATAATCATATAAATCAGAAACTACAGCCGCCAAAATCGTATTGGTGGGTGTTCCGATCAATGTTGCCAAACCGCCAATAGAAGCACTATAGGCGATTCCCAGCATAATATTTTTACCTAATCTGTCTCCAAGTGACTCATTATCATCACCAAACTGGCTTTGAAACTGCTTGACAACGGCCAAACCAATCGGTAGCATCATCAAAGAAGTCGCAGAATTGGAGATCCACATGGAAAGGAATCCTGTGGCACAAATAAAACCCAAGACAATAGTTCTCAGGTTAGTTCCAATTAAATTAATGATCGATAGGGCGATTCTTCGGTGCAAATTCCATTTTTCTATACCAGTAGCCATTAGAAAACCACCCATATACAACATCACCGTAGGATGCATATAATTTGCTGAAACGCTTCCAATCTTGAGAATTCCCATGGTTGGCATCAGAACTAATGGCAAAAATGCTGTAGCTGCAATAGGTAAAGCTTCGGTAATCCACCAGATAGCCATCCAGACTGCAATTGCCAACATGGATTGAGCTTGAGGATTTAAATCTGGAGACTCTACCAAAAAAAGAATTGCTAGGAATGCTAGAGGTCCGGCAAATAGGCCAAGAGTTGAAAGATTAATTTTCATTCAGCGCTTTAAGGGTGGTGGTTTTAAAATTTGCTGAATTTATAAATAATCTTGGAAAAGGGAAGGTTTGAAATATTCTAGTTAACATAATATAAATTATGTAACGTTTCTAGTTATTTGCGATCAGCTTGCTGATTAATATAAAATCAGTTATTGAACTTCAGATCAATAACGGTAAGGATTTTATGTTAAAGCAAATCACGAGTCTTTTACGAATCCTAGGAATAGTTAGAGGTTATTTGAGGTAGCGGATCAGGCAGGCCGCCGGCCTAAACGCTTTAGAATTCAATATTCCGTATCAATGGTCAGCTGGTTCCAAATATTAATATCTCAATGCGTTTAGGCCTAATTGGATTTTGAAAAAAAACATTTTAAATAATTGAAATATAGTCTATTAAATTAAATTTTGTTGGGATTTTAAAATAGAAATCATGATATTATTTATAGTTTTTTAATAAAAATATTTTTAAAAATGACTGAAACTAAGGATAAATTCAGTAACCGAATTTTGGCTATTGCTGCTTTGATTGGCGCATTTAGCCCATTAGTAATAAAAGCTTTGGATGTTATGGGACGAGGTGAAGCCGAGATTAACCAAGCTGATAAAGAAGAAATTTTCGACAATCATGAAGTTGCAGAAGAAGGTGGAAAAGAAGAAGATGCTGATGGTAATGAAGGGAGAAGACCTGTACTCCCATTGGATGCTAGGGATTTTGGTGTTGAAGCTATTGCCGAGAACCAAAGGGTTACGGAAACCAATTCTTCAAACCCAGCGGTAACAGAAACCAACCCTAATAATCCTAGAGCAACTGAAGCCATGATGATGAAGCCTACCTCCTATACGTTGATTAATGAATGGTTTGTGTTGAAAGAACAAAGGTATTTGCCTTTTGATGATAATAATTATAGGCTATATCCATCAAAAATTCACATGGATACTGAAAAATGCGATATATATATTAAAGATAGTCAGGGTAAAAGGATTTTATCTAAGACATTGAACGTAGGTGAGTCGGTACCCTTTGAACAAAACTCCAATAAGTATAAAATTAAATTGTTGAAACTTCGTTCACGCACCTTGGTTTCTGATTTGGCCTATTTTAATATTTATAAAGCAGAATAAGCTTTTAACTAGCCCATCTCCCCCATTCCCAAGTACTTATAAGGTAAAGAATGCTTATCTTTTCCTATGCCGATTCGAATCCTTCCTCTAATCCTTTTGTTTTCAGTTTTTTGCGTTTTTTCCTGTTCTCGGCCTTCTGAGATTCCAGAGGGATTTCAGATTGAACCGGGATTTGAATTGACTCGAGTGGCTGCGGAACCCTTGATTCAGGATCCGGTGGATTTGGAATTTGATGAGTTGGGAAATGCTTTGGTCTTAGAAATGCCGGGATATCCTTTTGAGGATCAGCAAAGTAAGATCAAGTTGCTCAAGGATTTGGATGGAAATGGGATTTATGATGAGTCTCAGATATTTGTTGAAAATCTCCAGTTGGCCAGTTCTTTTTTACCCTATCAAAAGGGGCTTTTAGTGGCTGCTCCCCCCTATTTATTGTTTGTCCGCGATGAAGATCAAAACTATATCCCGGAGCAGGTAGATACCTTGATGGGAGGATTTTCCACCGGAAATCTCCAGCATAATTACAATGGTTTGACTCTTGGGCTGGATAATTGGATTTATGCAGCCAATGGCGGAAATGATGGTGCGCCCTATTGGTGGGGAGATCCCACAAGTCAGATGGATCTAAGAGGTCAGGATTTTCGATTTAATCTGGAAACGAAAACGCTGGAAAGACTGGGAGAATCTTCAGGTGGTTTTGGATTGGGTGTGGATGAGCTGGGAAGAGTCTTTGAAACCCATAATCTGATTCATATTTTCCATTTGGTGATCCCGGATCGCTATGTTCAGGGAAAGCAGCTGTATCAAGAATACTTATTGGAAAATGTGTCTGATCACGATGAGAAAGGTTTATCGCGTATTTATCCGATCGGAGAACAGGAATCACGGGTGAATCACCCCGAGCAGTCTGGCTTTTTCTCAGGTTCTTGTGGGATTACACATTATGGAGGTGGTGCTTTGGGTGAAAATTATGATCATACCGTTTGGGTGGCTGATGTGGTCCTGAATCTGATTCATGTGGATCATATTTCGGCAAATGGAGCTTCCTTTGAGGCTTCTCGGGATGCTGAGAAACGGGAGTTTCTGGCAAGCACAGACCGGTCTTTTCGTCCCGTGAATATGTCTGTTGGGCCAGATGGGGCAATGTATGTGGTGGATATGTACCGAAAAGTCATCGAGCATCCCGAATGGATTCCCGATGAGATAGAAAAGACTTTGGATCTGGAAGCCGGAAAAGATCAGGGAAGAATCTATCAAATCCGGAAAGAAGGAAATAAAGACCGTTTTAACCTAAAGCAATTTCAAAGTGCCGAGGGCTTGCTTGAATCTTTGTCAAGTCCCAATCAATGGGTTCGGATGACTGCTCAGCGAATTCTTTTGGAAAGTGAGCTGACTGAATCTATGATTACCTCCTTGAGAGAATTGCTCAGTTCTTCCAATGAAATGGCCGAAATCCATGCATTGTGGATTTTGGCTAATTCAGGGAATATTCATGATTCTGATATTCTGAAAGCTTTGGAAAGTGCATCTCCAGTCATCCGAGAAACAGCCTTAAAGATCGCTGAAACTAGATTAGATGGAAATCAGGAATTGATTCAAAAGATTGTAATTTTCGTAGCTGATTCCAATCAAAGAGTGGCTATGCAGGCTGGATTGGCACTTTCTGTCCTCTCTCCTGCTGATTTTGAAAAAGATAAAGATCTAATTTTGAATCAAATTCAAAGTGTAGGGATTCAGGCGACAGACCTTTGGGTGATTACTGCTTTGACTTTGGCTACTCATGATGCTTCGGCAGAACTGATTGCCGGTTTATTGAAGTCATCTGATGTGAAAAGCTATTCATTTGAGTTTTTAGCTTCTTTGGCCCATGCATCCGGTGATCAAAAAGATGCTGATCAGGCTTTTGCCGCTTTGGTGGATTCTCCAATTCCTTTAGCCCAAAAACAAGGTTTGATTCATTCTTTTAATGCGCAATTGAAAAGCTCCTCTCCTGCTTTGCTATCTGCAATTCAGGCTTTGGAGAAATCAGGAAATGCAGGGATTATTTCAGAATTGGCTGTGACGAGAAACCAATTAAAACTTGCTCCATCTGCTGAATTCCTGGAATACAGCAGAAATGCCTTGCTAACGGTAATGGATGATGATCTGGCTGATTCTGTGCGATTAGAGCAGTTGGAACTCATCAAGTTGCTCCCCTACTCGGAAAAATCGGAGGTGCTGTTTACAGGTTTGAACCAATCCCAACCGTTAAAAATCCAGGAGAAATCTTTGGAACAGTTAGCAGCATTAAAGGAACCTGCCATTGGATACAAATTGGTGGAAATCTGGAATGATCTAAGTCCTCAAACGCGGAGATATGCCAGTGATCTTTTACTATATAATGCAATTCATCATGATGCTTTGTTGACGGGTTTGGAAGATGGAACTATCAATATCGGTGAGATGAACTTTGATTTGGAACGCCGTAGAGAATTGCTTTGGTGGACTGATAATGAGGAAACCAAAAGAAGAGCTGAGTTGCTGTTCTCTGATTCTGGGGTAAGCAATCGACAGGAAGCCATTGATCAGATGAAACCAGCTTTGGACTTGACTGGAAATCTGGAAGCTGGAAAAGTTGTTTTTGAACGTATTTGTGCCAATTGCCATCAATATGAATCGATTGGAAATGAGGTGGGGCCTGCTTTGACAGAAATAGGCAGAAAAAGCAAGGAAACCCTCATGCATGATATTTTGGATCCAAATGCCGCTGCAGATCCCGAATACATCAATCATCGCTTGGAAACCAAGGATGGGACGATTCATATGGGAATCATCGCTCATGAAAGTGATGATGAAATCACCATTAAAAAGATGGGAGGCGAATCAGTGATTATTCCAAAATCAGAAGTTGAATCCTTCCGATCTTTGGGATCTTCCCTGATGATGGAAGGTCTGGAAAACAGCATGAGCTCTCAAGAGATGGCAGATTTATTGGAATTTTTACAAAATGGAAACCTTTGATATGAAATACTTTGCTTCACTTTTGGTTCTTGCTTCAATCATTCTTGCTGGCTGTTCTGATTCGGAATCAGTGACTTATATAGGGAAAACACTGGAATATCAATATGGTGAAAGCATCTATCACGTTACTTTTGACTCAGATTCAGAAATGCATTGGGAGGCTGTTGCCGGGGATGAAACCGGTGCTAAAGAATTCGAAACTTACAAAGCCGAGTGGATTGATTCTCAGAAGCTATTTATCACCTGGGGAGAAGCTAATGGAATTGGTGTTAGCCAGATTTTGGACTTTGAAAATGGGATAGTTTATAATCATCTCCTACGAGATAGGGATGTAAGTATTGGGATGGGAGAAATAAGATTTTTAGATTGACAATTATTATCTGCGAAAGCTATCTTAGGTTATCTGCACGAAGTGCTATCTTTTTTATTAATTAAGATACGGCTTCGCCGAGATATGCTTCCCTTCGTTCAGCGAGATATGCCTTCGGCGAGATAATGCCCCAAAGGGGCAAAAGATAGGTAACCCCGAGTGAAACTCGGGGTACTGGCAAGAAAACCCTTTCCTCGGCCCTCTAAACCAATTTTTAGGAATAAAATTATTGCCGAGGAGGTGTTAATTACTTAGTTTTTATCCCAAAGCCAATTCTTATTAGATTTAGAATCTTTCACCCTTTCAGGGCTTTTCTGGTGCCGAGATATATTTCCCTTTGCTCCTGGTCTTTCCTCCTTAATTTCCTTTCTCCAATTTCCAATCCATCAAAACCCAAGTCTTCGGGTCAAGGATGATTTCTTCTGGTTCTTCATCTACTTGAATCCCAAATTGATTCTCTTTACTATCTATCAAGATTAACTTTTCCTCAATTTTATCCTTTGTCTTTATAGCAACTTGGATAGGCATTCGAAATTGACTTCCATCATTTTGAACCTGATCCAAATCGATTTTAACCAATTTAAGTGCAGGATCATAGGTCCAAATTCCTTCCAATTTCAAGGTTCCTGGTTTGTACAACCATTGCTCAAAAAACCACTTTAAATCCTGTCCAGATGCTTTTTCCATCTCAAATCGGAAATCATCAGTCGTGGCATTTTTATTTTGATATTTGGCATAATAGGCCCGGATTCCCTTCCAAAAGTTTTCGGTTCCTACCACTCCTCTCAGCATATGGAGTATCCAACTCCCCTTTTGATAGGTATGTGAACTCACCACTTTACTCATATCGCTGAGATTGTCATGCACTATTCGATATTCTGGATTTTTCTCATGAAAAGAGTCAACGGTCCTTTTGCTATTGGCCAAACCTTCCAAAAAGTCATCTCTTCCGTATGCATGTTCCCGAAAAAGCAAGGTGAAATAGGTCGCAAATCCCTCACTCAACCAAACATCATCCCAGTCATATTCGGTTACCGAATTCCCAAACCATTGGTGAGCGATCTCATGGATGATTACATTTCTCCAGCGGGTATTCCGATCTCCCACCACGGAACTTTCGCTATACAAAATGGCTGATGCTGCTTCCATCCCACCACTGACACTATTGGATTGAATATTGGCTAGTTTCTCGTAGGAAAATGGACCGATGTAATCGCTATAATACTCCAAAACCTGCTTAGTTGGGACAGCGAAATCATAAAAGCCCTTTTCCCGATCCTGATAATAAACCCATGTTTGGATAGACTTATGATCAAATTGATCTACTTCCTGCATTGCAAATCGAGCCACTCCCAAGACATAAAGCCAAGATGCTATGGGAACAGATTGTTTCCAATGAGTGATTCGATTTCCATCGCCCAAGTCTGTTTCTTCGATTTTTAGACCATTGGAAACCACTTGATAGTGTGATGGCGCTGTTACTATAAATTCACTGGTTGCCTTATCATAAGGATGATCTACAATAGCCAACCAATTTCTTCCTTTGTCCGGCCAATTGTCACTGAAAAAGGTTCTATCCCCATACTTGTTTTCGGCGATCTTTAGGCCAGAGGCAGGAATACCTGAATAAACGATTTTGTATTGCTTTTCTTCATTGGTTTGTGACCTGGATGGAAGCTTGATTTGCAATTCATCGCCTTCATGGATATAATATAAATCAACTCCATCAGATTGAATGGATGAAATGATCATTCCCTTGTTTTCCAAAGCTTCAGAAGCCTTTACAAGATCCAGACGAAGGTTTTCGACACCTTCGCCCAAATATTTTACATCCACCAAAACTTCGCATTTGATGACATCTGTGTCATCGGAGAGCTCAATCTTGAATTGATAATTCAGGACATCAACCTTGGGATTTTTAGGATAGGAATCTGTCCAGGCAAAACTGGCTGAGGATACGAAGCCAAGCACAAGTATCAGGAAATTCTTCAGGAATTTTTGGGGGAATATATAAACTAGCATGGCTCTATTTTAAATTAGAAAGATCGATTTCTGGTCTGAATTCAATCAGTCCTTTTTCTTGAATGATAGCTTCCACATCTTCCAATTTGGAGGGTACAAAACTGCTAAGATTTTCTACTCCATTTTCAGTAACCAAAGCGACATCCTCAATACGGATGTATAGGCGCTCCTCATGCAGCCAAATCATTGGATCTATGGTAAATACCATTCCTGCTTCCAAAGGTCTTCCACGAACTCTTCCCACATCATGAACTGCCATTCCAACTGGATGCTGAAAATGCCCTCTGAACTTCAACCCATCCTGAACGGCCTTTAAATGACTTTCCTTAACAAAAGTTTTATCCTCTAAATAGACTTTCATATCCGAGGCTGCATTATCCAAAACATAATCAGCTGTTACTCCAGGCTTGATGTATCGAAATAAAGCATCTCGGTAGGCCACAATGAAATTGTATAGCTCAGCTTGTTCAGCATCAAACTTTCCATTTACAGGCCAGATTCTGGTGACATCACTGGTATAAAACTCATAATCCGGAGCATAATCCATCAAGACCAAGTCACCATCTTTCAACTGATCTGTTTTATGAAAATAATGGCCCATATAGGCATTGGTTCCTCCTCCGATGATGGATGGATAGCCATCTCCTTGCGATCCGTATAGGTAAAAAATATACTTGGCAGCCGCATCCAATTGATATTCATAGACACCTGGATTGGTCGATCGCATTGCCTCAATTATTGCCAAACCAGCGATATGAGTAGCTTTTTTAATGACTTTAATCTCCTCTTCGCTTTTGATTAACCTCATTTCATCCAAAATCGGAGTCAGGTCCTTGATATCATATTGAGGATATCTGTCATGCAATTTTTCAATAAACAATGCTTCTCGAGTGGGATTTCCATCCCATGGGTCAGATGCATTTCTAGCTTGCCCAAAAAGGATCTCATCTCTGCTATCATTTCCAATTTCTGCAGGGCTAAATTCGGTAAACAGTACAGGCCCTGGCGGTTTGATCAATCCTGCTCCAACCAGATCATTTGCCAAAAACTCAATGCCCTTCACCTGATCAATTCCAGTCAGTTCCTTTACTAAATCTGCATCCTCGGCTGAAAGGACTTTCCCTTGGTTCCTTTCCATTCCTTCATCCCGATGAGGAAGGTATAAAATGGCCCTTTTACTTCTTCCGTTGAGCATTAAATACGCTCTGGCTGTTTCTACTCCTGTGAGATAAAAGAAGCTATTGGATTGCCTAAAAACCGAAAAACCCGGAATTCCGCTAGCTCCTTGGATTACTGCGATTGCATTATTTCCAATTTGATCAAAAACGGTATTTCTCCTTTTGGCAAATTCTTCCTTAGAAAACTCGGTTTGAAAATGTGGGTCATCTTGAGAAAATGCTGAAAATGACAAAGTAAAAATCAAGACTATAATCAGGTGGCTTTTATTCATAAGGTTTGAAGTTTAAAAAGGAATATAGGGAAATTCTTTCAGAGGAATTTTACCGAAAATATATTCTATTTAATTAATAGAGGTTATCAGAAAATAGCTTGGTTTTTATCCTCTTGTCGTGAAAATGGAACATCTTGATAAATATCAAATAACCTAATTGTGCTCCAATTTTTTACCACAGTTAAAGAATAGATAAAAAAAATGACCCTAATTTTAATAATAGTGTCTCCAAATTGAGTTTTGGAGCTTTAATCAAGCCCTCTTTTTCTATATTCGCTTAATATCACCAAAACCATCCAACCAGCATTATGAAAATCATTGGAAAACTACTTTTAGGCCTTCTCGGCTTAATAGTTATTCTAGTAGCAATTCTACTCTTCAATACATTTAGAGTATCCTCCAAGCAGGTCGAACCAGATCCGATTGACCCCATTGCTATTTCAGATTCTGCTTTCGTTCACCTTTCTGGAGCCATCCAGTTTCCTACGATTTCCTTCAATGAGGATACACCACCAGATTCAGCCATTTTTAATGGTTTTCACCGGTTTTTGGAAGCTACCTTTCCAAAGGTTCACCAAACTATGGAACTTACCAAAATCAATGAGTATAGCCTTTTGTATACTTGGAAAGGTTCTGACTCCAACCAAAAGCCCATCATTTTGATGTCTCATCAGGATGTGGTTCCGGTGGATGAACCGACGTTGGGACAATGGGAAGCGCCTCCATTTGAGGGAAGAATCACTGCTGATCATATTATTGGTCGTGGAACTCTGGACGATAAAAGTTCACTAATTGCTTTGTTGGAAAGTGCCGAGATGTTGATTGGTGAAGGGTTTGTTCCAAAGCAGACCATCTATTTTGCTTTTGGTCATGATGAGGAAGTCGGTGGTCCCAAAGGGGCATCCAAAATTGCTGAATATTTGGAAAAGAAGGGAGTTGAGGCAGCCTTTACTTTAGATGAAGGAGGAATGATTGCTGAAGGAATGATTCCTGGAGTGGACAAGCCGGTATCCATGATCAATGTAGCTGAAAAGGGTTTTGCTTCTTTTCGGTTAATTGTGGAGACCCAAGGTGGACATAGTTCCTCTCCTCCTAAGGAAAACACGATAGGAATGCTCGCTCAAGCAATCGTTGATCTGGAAAACAATCAATTGCCATATCGATTGGTGGAGCCTGTTGAATATCAATTGGAATATTTGGGTCCGGAATTACCCTTCCTTCAAAAGATGGCTTTTGCCAATCCTTGGCTTTTGAAAGGACCTATTTTGGAAGCTTTAAACTCCCATACTTCTACTGCTCCAACGATTATTGATGGAGGTTTTAAAAACAATGTGATTCCAACTGTTGCAGAGGCGACGATTAATTTTAGAATTCTTCCTGGAGAAACGATTGAATCGGTTCAGGAGCATATCCAAAGTACGATCAATGAAAAGGTTCGTGTAGAACCAGTTGGATTTTTGACAAACCCCTCTCCTTCTTCAAGCATTGAATTGGATGCATTTAAGAAACTAGAAAAGACTATTCGGTCTGTTTTCCCTAATTCCGTTGTAATGCCTGGTTTGATTGCCGGTGGTACAGATGCACGTTATTTCTACGGTATTTCTGAAGGTGTTTACCGATTTTACCCGATTCGAATCAGTCCTGAGGGGATGACTCGTTTTCATGGGATTGATGAGAAAATCTCCAAAGAGAATTACAAGGAAATGATCCAGTTTACCTATCAGTTGATGAAAAGATTCAATGAAGATTAAGATAGTTTGTATCTTCATTTTAATTCAGATTAAAAAAGAATGCCATTTTCAATCAACTGAAAATGGCATTCTTTTAAACTTTCTAATTTATTTTTTCTCAAAAAGAAACAGTACCTGTTGGTAATGAACCTAGGTTTTTTCCTAAGGAATAAGTCGTGGGTGCAGTTTCTTGTCCAGCGGTACCAACTAATGGCTTGATTGAAAATGGACCCGGAGAATTATCCGGAACTGGCTCTACAGAAATGACTACTGTTCTTCCTCTAATATCCAATGGGAACGTTTCTCCGGAAGGTGCATTTAGGAAAAAGTCTTCACCCGGAACTGGCGGTCCTGGATTGGGCCCACTGAATGGAGCCGCTTCATCCATCATATTGAATTCGGTGAATGTACCGGTAGTAAGAGGTCCATTATCTCCCACTACCCAACCTTCATAGGCCCAACCCTCAGGTAATTCAGGAAGCACAAAATCCGGTAAAGGTGGAGCTCCAGGTAGACCAAACCAAACTCCGTTTTGATCATTTCCATTGTTTCCTGAAGTTTCGTCTGTTGGTGTTCTCAAAAAGAAAGAACCTGCTGCATTCGAAAAATCACCAATCAGCCCCGAACTCAAAGAAGCTGAATTATTGGAAAATTCTCCCGCAAGAATTTTGGTGGCAGCAGGCCCGGGATCACTATCATTTGCAGGCTCAATAGATAAAACGAACATACTTGCTTCTTCCAAATCTGCTTTTGAAACCAGAAAACTACTTGGTGTGGCTTTGCCTTCAGGGTCAACTCTAAAAGTACCTGTGGACACAGGACTTCCATTGACTAATATCCAACCTTCATAAACGAAGTCACTTCCTAAATCTTCCAGTCCTGAAAAATTCACATTCAAAGTCAAATCGGTAATTGGGCTTGGTTCATCTTCCTTACAACTGACAAATAGAATCATTGCAAAAAAAAGCGTGAATAAAGAATTGTTTGTTTTCATAGCTATTGTGTTTTGTAATGATTCAAAATTGGAGATGAGGTATCTCAAAGCTGTCACACAAGCTTAAACTTTTTATCACAACCCACTATTCATTTAAAAAACCTTCCAGAATTACTAAAAAGACCGTTTTTTTATATTTTGAGGTCTAGGAATTAATCAATTTCTTCATGAAAACACCTCTGTTTGTCCTCAGAATTTTAACAATTCGTGATTCTTTTGTGATACTTTCTACCTTATATTGAATCATGGATTACAAAAAGGTACTCATCATAGAAGATGACGCTGAAATTTGCCAACTGCTCGAAATCCACCTCTCAGATGTTGGTTGTGAGATAACCAAAGAAAGTAGCGGAGACGAAGGATATAAAAGAGCCCGGGCTGAATCATTTGATCTGATAATTTTGGATCTGATGCTTCCAGGAATGGACGGGATTGAAATTTGTCAGAAGCTGAGGGCAAAAGACATTTTTACTCCGATCCTAATGCTTACTGCAAGATCTGAAGAAATAGACAAGGTTTTGGGATTGGAAGTCGGAGCAGATGATTACATGGTAAAACCATTTTCTGTTCGTGAGTTTTTGGCCCGTGTCAAGGCGATTTTCCGAAGAACGGGATTTTCGGAAATGCAAGATGCCGGACAAAAGCAAAATCAGTTCTTGTTTAGAGGATTATCCATAGATATTGAAAAAAGGAAAGTTCTAATTAGAGAAAAGCAAAAAGTCGAATTATCACCCAAAGAATTTGATTTGCTTGTCATTATGGCTTCCAATCCAGGTAGAAGCTATACGCGGTCCCAATTATTGAATTTAATCTGGGGCTATGATTTTGCAGGCTATGAACATACGGTTAATTCACATATTAACCGGCTCAGAGCTAAAATAGAACCCGACATGAGCAATCCCACCTATATTCTTACTTCCTGGGGAGTTGGCTATAAGTTTAATGAAGAAATTCAGGAAAAATGAACAAAACTCTATCCAATCAACTTGTCAAAAAGATTATCCTGACCTTCCTTCTTTTGATTTTGGTGATGGGGATCGGTTATATCTTTTTGACCTATTATTTCACTACCAAATATTTTGAGGAATCTTCCCAAAGGCTCAATGCCAATGTCGCTTCACATTTGATAGAAGAAAAATTCCAGAATGCTTCCCCGTTTTTGGCAGATGGAGAAATCAATAAGCCTCTTTTTGGAGATATCATGCATGATATGATGGCTGTCAATCGAGGAATTGAAGTTTACCTTTTGGGATTGGATGGTTCCGTAAGATATTCTGTTGTCTTGGATCACGAGCGTCCGGAGAAAGCCATTCCCCATGTAGCAATTGCCCCTATTGAGGAATTTATTCAATCTGGAGGTAATCAGTTCATTTTGGGTGATGATCCTTTAGAACCTTTACAGAAGAAAATTTTTTCGGCAGCAAAATTTGATATTGATGGAAATGAAGGCTATATCTATGTGGTCCTGGCAAGTCAGGAATTTGAAAAAATCACATCTGGATTAATCGGTTCATACTTTTTGAGATTAGGCTTTTTTGCATCTCTGGCAACTCTACTTTTCACTGCTCTTTTGGGAACTTTGGTAATCTGGTATCTTACCAAAAACCTCAGGGAAGTAATTCGGACCGTAGAAAGATTCAGAGAAGGTGATATGACTGCCAGGATAGAAAATGCATCAGATTCAGATTTGTCGTCACTCGCATTGACTTTCAACAATATGGCAGATACACTGGTGGATAATATTGAGAAATTGAAATCTGTTGAGTCCCTTCGCCGTGAACTCGTTTCCAATGTTTCCCATGATCTTAGGACTCCTTTGGCTATCATGCAGGGATACATTGAAACACTTCAGATAAAAAGTGCCAGTATGTCTGAACAACAACGGAATGAATATCTCAAAATCATTCAAAAAAGTGGTGTAAAACTGAATGGTTTGATTCAGCAGCTTTTCGAATATTCTAAACTTGAAGCCAAACAAATCCATCCTGTCAAAGAGCCTTTTCAAATTTCAGAATTGGCAAGTGATGTGTATTTGAATTATCAAACTTTGGCCAAAGAAAAGAATATCACTATTGAGCTCAATGCTCAAAAAGGATTACCCCTCGTATTTGGGGACATTAGTCTGATCGAAAGGATTCTCCAAAACCTGATGGATAATGCAATGAAGTTTACCCCTGAAAATGGGAAAGTCACCATTTTTTTAGACTCAGATAATCAGCAGGTATTTATTGGAATCAAGGATACCGGACCTGGTATACCTGAGGATCAGCAATCTTTCATATTTGAAAGGTTTAGAAAAGGAGGAAATTATCCGAAGAACGCAGGTGCTGGATTGGGATTAGCCATCGTCAAAAAAATCATAGAGCTTCACGAATCAACTATAGATATCATCAGTAAGCCCAATCAGGGAGCTACTTTTAGATTTTTCCTTCCTACCTGGAATGAAGAAATGGTTTATAATTCCTGATTTCTAGCTCAATTACCCTCAGGTTTTATCAAGAAAAAAGGGAATCAGAATAGTTTCATTCTGATTCCCCATAATATTTACCAGATTTTGATTCTTTCTGATTCCGGTTTGTAATTCTTATCTGTTGGCTGGAGGTCGTAGGCGCTGTAGAATGGCTCAAAATTCATCAGTGGGCCATTTACTCTCCACATTGCCGGTGAATGAGAATTGGTATTTACATAGGTTCTCATAAACTCATCCCGTGTCTTCACTCTCCAGATTCGAGCAATAGAATAACAGAATCGTTGGTCTGGAGTATATCCGTCAATCGGGGTATTACCTTTTCCTTGATCCGTCATTTTGAAAGCATCATAGGCAATGTAAATTCCACCATTGTCAGCTGTGTTTTCTCCGATGGTCATGGCTCCTTTTACATGAACCGAATCCAAAACGGTGAATGTATCATATCTCTCGATCAACTGTTGAGTTTTGGCTTTGAATTTCTCATAATCCTCAGCTGTCCACCAGTTTTTGAGATTTCCATCTTTGTCAAATTGTGCTCCCTGATCATCAAAAGCATGAGTCAATTCATGACCTATTACCATTCCGATACCTCCATAGTTGATTGCATCATCCGCATTTTGGTCAAAATAAGGATATTGTAAGATTCCGGCTGGGAAGACAATTTCATTTAAAGAAGGGTTGTAATAGGCTGTCACGGTGCTAGGTGTCGTTCCCCATTCTGTTTTGTCTGGAGCCTTACCAAATTTATCCAATTGATATTTGGCGGCATCTTTTCTCAATTCTACTACATTTTCAAAGTAGCTATCACGGTCTATCGTTACCTTATATTCTCTCCATTTGTCTGGATATCCAATCTTTTTGGTGATGGAATACAGCTTTTCCTTGGCTTGAGTCTTGGTGCTGTCACTCATCCAATCCAGCTCATTGATTCGGTTTTCAAAGGACTTTTGAAGATTATTGACCAAATCCAATACTCTTTGTTTTGCATCTTCATTGAAATAACGCTTTACATAGAGCTGACCTAAATCGAAGCCGATTTGTCTATCCACTTGCTGAACCATTTCCTGAGCTCTGGTTAGTTGCTTGGATTGACCGGAAACTACTTTGGTGTATTCAAAAGAGGCCTTTTCAAAAGGAGAGCTTAGGAAATTGGCATAGGAAGAAAGTGTTTGAGCTTTCAGATATGTTTTCCAATCTTCTAGAGGAACTGCAGCCAGCATTTGATCGAGCTTTTTATAATAAGCCGGTTGACGGATATCCAAAGAATCAGCCTTTAAGCCTACATTTTCAAAGATTGAAGACCAGTTGATTTGGGAATGTTCTTTATCCAAATCGGCAACTGCTACTTTGTGATAGTTCTCTTTTACAACCCGTCTTTCAATCCTGGTTTTGTGAGATTCAGCCAAATCCTTTTCAATTCCATAAACCGTAGTGGCTGCTTTTTCTGCATCTGCTGCAGGACTTCCAGTCAATTCAAATAGAGTAGTCAGGTAAGTTTGATAGGCTTTCTGGATTCCTACAGTGGACGAATCAGTTTTGAAGTAATAATCTCTATCCGGCAATCCCAAGCCATTCTGACTTAGGTGGATGATGTTGATGGTACTATTTTCATCATCAGGAGAGATTCTCATTCCTATCAATGACTGATTGGATGTCTTGATTTCCGAAGCTAGGAATGCTTCAAGATCAGGAATGCTTTGAATAGCATCAATTTGATCCAAAACAGGCTGAACAGGTGAATATCCACGGGCATTGATGGCCATAGTATCCATTCCAGAGGCATAAAAATCCCCTACTTTTTGCTCAATAGAGCCTTTTGGATGCTCTGGAGATGCCGAAACCTCTTCCAAAATATTTTCCAAAAGCTGTTTTTGAGGAATATTCAAAAAAGAGTAAGACCCCACTCCTACCTGATCGTCAGCAATTTTGACAGTGTCATACCAAGTCCCGTTGACACGCATAAAGAAGTTGTCGCCTGGACGAATGGTGCTATCGACGGCAGCAACGTCTACAAAGTGTCGTTCTTCTGTCATATTTTCCCCGGAAGGTTCAGAGGTACAAGCAGCACCCAAAGCCAAAAGGGGTAAAAGGATTTTATTTTTCATAGCTGGTGGTTTGTTTGACGGAATTTAGTGGAAATCCTAATGAGTTATCAAGCCATTGATGTAAGAGCCCTATAAATTGAAAAATTGGAAGATTAAAAAATTGAAAAATTAAATTCAAATAGATTGAGGTGAAGTAATGGAAATAATTGAAATATGCTTCGCGAAATATGATGGAAATAGGCCTTCGGCGAAATAAATTATCCCCAAATTCATTCTGGAAATATGAACCATTCCCCCTTAGCAAGGGGGCAAGGGGGATTGAAATTCAAAGAAATACGTTTCGTGAAATAAGGTGAAAATAGGGCTTCGGCGAAATATTTTGAAGATATGGCTGCGCTGAGATATACTTCCCTTCGGGAAGTGAGATATACCTTCTGCGAGATAGGAAATTATCTGCGTAGCTATCTTTTCTTATCTGCCCGTAGGGCTATCTTCAGTATTGAAATATGGTTTCTCCGATTTATCCTTCCCTTTGGTCAAAGAGATATGCATTCGGGTTTGATAAGTCCCTTTACTTAAACAAAACCCAAGTATCTCCATTTGCTGGAACAGCCACTTCTACTTCTACAGAATAGTCTCTGGCAAGCTGTAGATTCATTTCTTGACCATTGCTCATGATAACTTGAGTAGCGTCAGTTAAACCCGTGTAATAAAGCGGGACTTTGATTTTTCTGATGATTAGTTGGTCTGTTGGATTGTAAACCATCAACATTCCTTTTTCCTCTCCACCGGGATTTACATTCAACCAATAATCGAGATCATGACCTGTTGCTCTTTTCAAATGGATGATGTTACCTTCCAATACCTCGCGGTGATCTTTGTACCAATCTACCATTGATTTTACCATGGTTTTGGTTTCTTCTGTATCAAAAAGCCTTGGGCCTCTATAGCAAGCCTGTACTCCAGCTCCCAGATTACTGGAAATCATTGATTCATAATGAGCCAAATGCTCATTTAAAGGTTCAATTGTAGCTGCTGCGCCACCTCCATGATATTCTGTCAATGGAACAAACATCCAGCCCATACTAGAAGTCTTTTCCCATGTACCATCATAGATATTTTGTCGTGCGTGGACCAATTGTTCATTTCTTGGCAAGCTCCAATTTACCTCTCGATATCCCATTCCGGTTTTGCTGCCTCCGGTCATGAAATAAAAGTCAGGGATGTTCAGGTAAATACCTTTTTCACGGCTCCATTTATAAAAATCGGAAATACGCTGATACTGGTTCCAACGACTGTCTGCTAGCCCTTTGTGACCTGGATGGTTTTCTGAAATACAAATATCTCCTGGGTAGGATCCATCATGCTCCAAAAGTGTAAAACCTGATTTTTCGTAGAAATTGTAAAGTTTTCTAAAGTACTCATGTCCCCATTCACTTTCCAGGCAGGGAGAATTTCCAAAAGCTGGCTTCATGCCTTCGGGCATAACAACATCATCTTCAGCGCTTATTTTTCGGGAAGCCAATAAGGAATATCCTCCTATTTCTACTCCTTTGCTTTTCGCATAATCAGCATAGGATTTCATTTTGGCAATGTACTCTTCACTATCATCTTCGATATTGAATCCACTTCCGAAAGTCAGAATCACCATCTCAAAACCAACCTCTGAAGCTTGGTCAATTGCCAATTTGACCCTTTCCCAATCTGCAAATCGAGCATGCATCATCAAGGGATTCTCAGAAGACCATGGAGCCAGCGTTTGATATAATTTACGAAGTGCTAGGCCTTTTCTTTCTCTGTCAAAACTATCATGAGGTAATACAAATGTTCGGAAGGTTTTAAATTCCTTTCCAGCCTCCAAATGCTTTTCTGGTCCATAGGTAGGACTGACTTTCAAAAGTGAAGGCGTTTGCCTCAGATAATTAACCTGAGTTTGATATTCAGGATCTGATAGCCAATGAACCACATGGGCATTTGCATCATCCACCGACATACTTGAAAAAGACATATCTGTCTCGACATGGATGTTGGGTTTGTAGAAAACAGTGCTTTCACGCATTTCAACTTTGGATTCATATTCCACTGCTGCAATGATTTCACTGGTAAAATCATTGATTGTAAAGCTTGAGTTACTGTTGTTTTTTACTGTTAACCATTTTCCCATGACAGGGATGCCATCATAGATTTCATAGTGCACAGAAACAATCAAATCTTCAGGGTTTAGCCCATTTTCAATTTGATCATCCAAGTCTCCATAAGTAGCAAAATCAGTCACCTGCATCCGTACTAATTCCCCCACTTCTTCAGCATCTACTGCATTTCCTTTGCCATCCGTTTTTCCAACTCTGACTTTTTCTGGGAAAGATGAAAAAACTGGAAGTTTTTCGATGGTTATCCATTCTCCATTTTGAGGTTTTGCTTCACAAAGAACAGCCTCATCCGTAATTCTAAATCTCAAGGTCCATGGAGTCGAAAGATCCAGTTTTTGTCTTCCTCCAGCGGCTTTGATTTCCTTTTCTCCATCCCAAAGCCCAAACATCGGGATGTTCTGGTCATATTCATTTCCTCCAGGTCTCAAGTAAAACTTGATGGTCTTTTCAGGCCAAACCAAGGTGATTCCCGGTCCGAATTCTTTGGCTTTGTCAGTACCTGTATTGAAGGTGGCTTCAATGATTTTTGAAGAAGGATTTAACTCTTTTTCTATATAAACAGCGGAATTCTGTGGGGTGTAAATCTCTCCCATTTTCCCTTCATTTTCGAAAGAGGATCTTGGATGCGATTTGGACTGATGACTCGTCCACTGTGGATCCA
Source organism: Algoriphagus zhangzhouensis (assembly GCF_900148515.1). Classification (GTDB taxonomy): domain Bacteria; phylum Bacteroidota; class Bacteroidia; order Cytophagales; family Cyclobacteriaceae; genus Algoriphagus; species Algoriphagus zhangzhouensis. The sequence goes on from NZ_FRXN01000001.1 coordinate 612,035, forward strand.
ATGAATTGAAGTCGGTTTGATAAATGGCCTTTCTTCCAAGAAAACTCGGAAGAGGGTTTTCACTGGCCAAAAGGTTTTGGGGTTCTGGTAATTGAAAATCCAATCGAAGATGTTTTCCTTTTGGGGGCCATTCTGCATTTTCATCTCCATATCTGATTCTAGCCCAATCAAAAGGCATTTCAGTCTCTGAAATCTCATAATCCACAAACTGCATGGCAGCTGGATTATTGCTTAATTCTGGAATCCACTCTTCTTTCAGGAAAGCATAATTAGGTTGACCTTTCAAGCCTCCAATTTCATATGTGATTCCGTTGATTTGGATTTCCCCTTCTGGCTTCACCCCTCTTAAAAATGACTCCCCACTGTATAAATTGTCCAATTTAATAGTTGCTGCATTGGGGCTGATTTTTATTACTCTTTGGATTAAGCCATTCGTTAGAATCAGCTGATCTCCTTCTTTCTTTACTTCAGATTTATAGCCTGAATTATCTATTAGCCAGTCTGTTTGAGCAAATGAAGATGGTGAGTAAATAAAAAGAAGCAGGAGTCCTACTAGCCTTAAAAAGGAGTTGTTTTTGTACATTTGGTTAGATGTATTTGCGATTTTGGGGATTGATTTGTTATTCAAAATCAAAAGTTAGGAAAAAATCCGAATTCATTTTGGCCTTATGGCCTAATATTGTTTTGGCAAAAAAAAACCAGACCTGAATCAGATCTGGTTTTCCAAAGAAAAAACCCGCAATTACAATTATTACCTAACTGTTGTGATATTACTGGTGACAGTAAATGATCCTACCAATGTACCTTGGGTATAAGTTGGGCTGGTGTATAGACCATCCGACTCAGTTCCAGATGCGGAACCACCGGTGTATATGTTGAATTTTTTGCCATCTTCTAGTGATGGAGAAGAATAGACTACAGCTGCATATCGTAAGGAAGGACTGAAGGTCAGTACATTATTTCCATCAGAATCCTCGATTGCAAAAAGTGTATTCGCAGTTTGTTGACTGAGGTAAACGATCATAGAGTTTTGATCTGAATCTGAGCTAGGAGTTTGGGCCATATTGGAAGTTCCTGCTCCGATCAATGTTCCTCCAGAAATATGGAATGAGCCATCGAAATCCAGAATGCCATTTGCGCCAGATGCAGGTCCATTGACTATTACTGTTCCTGCTGTCATTGAAATAGATCCATTGGCATCGATCCCGTCACCTCCTGCTTCCACAACGATATATCCTCCTTGGAAGTAGATGTAGCTATTACTTGAAGATGAGAATCCATTGCTTTGTCCAGGTCTTGTTCCTGAGCTATCGGCTCCACCCGCGGCATTGATTCCATCATCGCTAGAAACTAATCGAATTTCTCCTCCATTTATGGTAATGACATTACTTTCTAGACCTTCATAAGATTCAGTGATGGTAATTTTTCCGTCATTGATGGTTAGTTGCTCATCGGCATGGATCGCATCATCTCCAGATGCTATATCAAATGTTCCATAATGGATGGCGATATTCCCATCACAGTGGACTGCATCATCAGCGGAATCGATCGTAAATGTTCCTCCCTCAATCAAATTGTTTACGACAGCTTTTAAGCCTTTAGCTGAGACATCTTCATCATAATTTGAACTTCCACCACCTGTACTCAATTCAAATGTTCCTGCAACTACCATGAGGTCTGTTTCAGCTGAAAAACCATCTCCTCCTGTGGTAGTCACATCAAAAACTCCATCATTGATTAAGATATAACCACGGTCTTCATCATCGTCATTGTCAGATTTGAAAGCGTCCCCATCTGTGTTTAGTGTGAAGTCTCCTCCATTGATTACCAAATAGTCTTTACCTCTAATCCCATCATCCACTGAATTGATGATAAATTCTCCACCTCCGATGACTAAGCCATCTTTACTGGTTAAAGCATCATTGTAATTGCCATTAATAGTCAACTTTCCATTTCCATAAATGGAGAGGTCTGCCTTACTAAAGAAAGTTGCATTGGGTTCGTCATCGTCATCTTCGAAAACATAGTTTTCTGTATCTGAAAAAGTATTAGATGTGCCATCTGGAAGGAATACAATCACTTTTTCAGCACTGATAACATTGAATGGAGCATTGGAAGAGTTGCTTGCTGTGACTTCGTTTAGGATGATTTTAACAGCTTCCTCTGATTCGGTATCTACCGCTATTTGACCATCATTCAAGGTTCCTTGGATAATGTAAGTTCCAGAATTGGTAATAGTGGCCAATGTACCTGAGACAGTAACATCGGCCACTGTGCCAGAAACAGATATACTGCTTCCGTTCAATTGTATAATTGTGGCATCGTTGGTATCATAAGAATCATCTCCGGACTCTTCATGGTCAGCTTTATTAGCTTCCATCGCGGAGGAAATGTCATCATCAAAATAATCTGAGTTGACAGGTGCTTCTACTTCATCTTCATCCTCAATGATGATGTCATCACCATCGTTTTGATTACAGGAAGAAAAAAGGATTCCCAGGAAAAGGACCGGGTAAATGGCTTGGGTAATTTTCATAACAGCGTTGGTTTGATTTAAACTCCTTGGATTAAAATCTTGTGTGAAAATTACGCTGGCATTCCATCTTTAGTTTGTCTCCAATTTCAAAATGAGACGAACAAGGCTTTTTCTGCGATGAACTCGTGCTGTTTAATGTCTTTTAAAGTTTGAGAATTCTGGAATAGACAAAAAATAAGGGAAACAGCCTCGATAAATAAGGCCGTTTCCCTTTAATTTGAGTTAATGAACTTTACTACTGCTTAACCTTTATATAATCCCTTTTTCCTACTTCTAAAGCATTGCTGACTTCTTGTACAGTAGCGGGCGCATCCAATTTGAAAAAGCCCGAAAGTCCTCTTTCTACTCTAGAATCACGAATAGCAGACTTGATCGCAAAGAATACGGAAGTTGCTAAAACCAAGGGTGGTTCTCCCACCTCTTTGGAGGAGAAAAGTCCATTAGGATTCTCTGGTACCTCTTTGGAATTGCTTCTTGGATATAGATAGGTATTCATTTCCAAAGGAATTGTAGTAATCGCTGGTGGCTTATACCGCCAAGTATTTAATGTATTCAATTGTCCTTTATTCTCACCATCTGGTTCAAAGACCAGTTTTTCGGTCATCACATAACCAACTCCCTGGATAAAGGCTCCTTCGACTTGCCCAATATCTATGGCAGGATTCAAGCTCCAGCCCATGTCGTAGACGATATCTGCTCTCAAGATTTTTACCTCCCCAGTCAATACATCTACTTCAACTTCTGAACAAGCTGCCGAATAAGTAAACCCGACAAATGAATCCACAGCGCCTGTATTAGAAGGTACATCTGCTATCGAAATTCCCGGAATCGGTTTATTCTCTTCCACGGTCTTAAAAGTCATAGCAGGAATAGGAACTGTTCCTCCCGGAATTGGTGCTGTAAAAGATGAAATCAAGTCTATTCGATACTGATAAGCTAAAGCCACCAAATTTTGCCAAATCAACTTGGGATGCTGGTCACCAGGTTTGGTGACTGACGAAGCCCAACCTTCGACTCCATAGTTCCAAAAATCAATTCCCTGCTCCTTACACCATTCATCCCCATTGTCCTTGAGTAATTGGTATCCGAACTCAGTCATACGCTTGCGCATTTTTTCGCAAGCTTGCTTCACAGCCTCTCCATTGTATGCCGTACCGGTTGAACCACCAGTGCTGGTTGGGTTAGGTATAATCCGGGTATTTGGTCCGTGAATCTGGATCAGGTCCATTGGGACATTTAGAACATAGGAAGCAACTTGCTCCACTTTGGTCATCATTCCTTGTCCCATATCTACCCCTCCCTGATTAATGGAAATACTTCCATCACCAGAAAATACCGAAACCACAGCTGCGGCCTGCTCAATCATGACCAGATTATATCCTGAGCCATATTTTACAGGAAGCATATAAATCCCCCGCTTTTTCCATTTATTGGTTTTATTAAACTCCTGGACGGCTTTTAGACGATTGTGATAATTGCTTTTTTCAGCCACATAATCCCAAACATCTTTCATGTAGCAAAAAGAAAGGGCTTGGCCGAAAGGAGTAACATCTCCCCTTTCGTACATATTTTTGAGCCTGAGTTCCGCCGGATCCATTTTGATGGCATAAGCAGCATCATCAATCGCATTTTCCAAAATCAATTTTCCTTGGATATCTCCGAAAGCCCTCATCGCTGTGTTTGGGGCCTTGTTAGTTCGACAAACATCCAATTGACTTTCGAAATTTTGAACCTTATAGGCATTGTCGATTCGGAGCTGAACGCAATTACTGACGATATAGGAACAATCATAAAAAGCCCCACCATCTGCCCACATTTTAACGAAAAAGCCTCGAATCAATCCTTTATCTTCAGGTCTTAAATTCCCTTGATCAACTGCGATTTGGTATTGGCCATAATACCCATGACGCTTACCGATCATTGCAGTATCATGTTCTCGTTTCATGATCAGGCGAATCGGTTTATTGAGTTTTTTAGCTGCCACAGCCACTGGCCCAACAATGAATTTGGTTTGTTCTGTCTTACCTCCATAGCCACCTCCAACTTGATTGATTTCCACCTGAACTTTATTTTGTTCAGATGCCAGAGTACTCGCGATAGTCTGGTGCATCTCCATTGGACTTTGTGAAGATGGATGAACCAAAATTTGATTGTCGTCCTGAGGAAAAGCCACGCAAGATTGGGTTTCCATGTAGAAATGGACCTGTTCTCCAGATATCTGGGTGTTTTCTACCACTAGACATTTAGCACCATCCAATTTTTCTTTTCTCACTTTTGGCTTTTTGTCCAAAGGATCCTTTTGCTGATCGGTCCAATACAGTTCCGTTCCTGGTCTTGTGATTTTCCAAATATGGGTTGTAAATGGAGCCGTACTTGGACTGTCAGGGAAGATACTTCCCAGCCTAATAGCATCATCGATTGAAATGATGGGTTGCTCCCATCCTGGATTTGTTGGAGTTTCTCCTCCTTGCCAAGTGATTGGACCATAACCCACGCAGTATTCGGAAGCATATTCACCGATTTCAATTGCATCTTTCTCCTTTTCGGCGATGACCATGGCGATCACCTGTCCTGGATACATGATGTTTTGGGTTGCAAACATGGGTTGATCATAGCCCATTCCCTGAAGATTAAGTCCTCCGATAGGGATATCCTTTGCTGTAATCAATGTATAAAATGAGGTGAATTTGTCAGCTAAAACATCTTCCAGTTGATCTGCATCTATCTTTTCCTTGGAATCTGGATCGATGAAAAAGTAATCTGCCAGAGACCTGGTAGATTGAATAAATGCTGCATTTTTACCAATTGGTGGGATTTTGATTTCATGGGTATAATGAACCTGTCCCATCGCTTGATGAAATGCCATCAATTTGATGTAAGGCTGAGAAACGGGAGCTTTGAAATCTTGGTTTTCATAATACTGAGTGCCTCCAGTTACGCCCCAATTACCCCAATTGATTTCTCCTGCCGATTTTAAATACTTTGGAACATACATAGGCTCTGTCTCCAGCAAAGTCTTTACAATCGCCTTGTACAAAAATGAATTTGCTAGGTTGATTCGATAGGCATCTGTAAAGCCTTCGGAAAGAAGTCCCTTATTACGCCCTTTTTCCTCCCAATATGCCAGTTCTTTACTTACTTCTCTATTTAGGACGCGAAGCAGACCTGGTAGCAAATCCAAACTTAATTTCTTCCCTTTCAGCCACTGTTCAGAATTGGAAGCATGCCAAGTGACTGGAGCTATTCCACCAAAAACTATACTTGCATCTGTAATTTCATAAGTATCATTGAAGGAGATCCGAGTACAATTGTTTACGATTGAATGGGAATTGACTTCTCTTAAAGCTACTTTCTGGGAGAGTGTAACTTCATTTTCCTTTCCGATAGGCAAATGGTATTTCAATATGACAATATCCTGAGCCAAATCTGGATTCTTCAATAGTTGATTTACCAAATTGGAAACCTTCCATTTGACTTCTTTTCCAGTTTTGATCCTCAGTAAACTAATCTCAGCATCACAGGCATCCAAAGCGGTAAAGAGATCTGATGGGAAGGGTTCTCTTTCAAAAATATGATGTAAGACCAACATGGTATTTCCAGCCAAGGAAGCAGCATTCCTGACGATCATACCTGCTGTACGATGGCACATAAACTCCAAAGCCCCTATTGTTGAGGTTGGAGAAAGATCATTCTCGGATATATAATTTTCTAGGAGAGTCAATAACTCTGAATAGGTTGTAGATGCTCCTACTTCTATTTCCGATTCCAGTTTATTTATTCCATAGAAGTCCGGGATCAATTTGATATCGACAAAAAGCTTTACCTCTGGGAATTCATCTATATAAATCCCATAAGAAGTATTGCCAAAAACGATTCGCGTAGTCTTGGCAGAATTATTTTTCAATACCTTTTTTAACTCGTCTAGTGACTGGGGAGTAATCCAGCTTTGATAGCTTTCTATCACATTAACCGGAGGTAATGGAGCTTTTGCAGCCTCTGGGAAAGGAATGTTGATCGTGTCATGGATCATGACTTCCTCGCATTTATCCTCAGTGACGCACTTCATCCTGTTTTCTTCATCCAGCGTTGACCAATCTGAAGCAAAAGTCTTCATTCCCGTCAAAATCGATCTGTAACCCGTACAGCGACAGATATTCCCGTCAAATATTTCCTCTATCTGTTGTTTGGTCGGACTTGGATTTTCAGAAAGAAAAGCAGACATATTCATCACAAAGCCGACGGTACAATAGCCACACTGGGTCCCATTATTGATGGCTAGTCTGTGTGCAACTGGATTCATCCCTTCATGCACATCAGAATTATCAGGATCTGATACACAGGTTGCCGTTATTCCATTTTGGGAAGTGCTTTTTAGCTTTTTAATAGACTTATCCAACTTATGCTCATGGAGATTCAATAAGTTTGCCTTCGCCTCATTCCAAGCCTTTGGAGGAGGAACTTCACTTGGTAAGACTCCTCTTGATCCTGATGGTGTGAAAGTCAAGTGTTTGTTTTCTGGTCTTTCTACTCCACCTGTACCTTCGACAGTAGTCACGCTTAGCCCTCCCAAAGCACAAACAGGCCTCAAACAGGAGTTTATTGACTTGTGTTCAACTTTATTTTTTTCCTCATTCCAATTGGATAAAATCACGGTACAGGCACCGCAACCGCCTTGACCACAGCCTTTTTTGGCTCCAATCAGACCAACTTCTTCGGATCTAATGTAATCCAGCAATAGTAAATCGGGCTTTGGGTTTTCAATGGTTACTGGTTTTCCATTGAGAAAAAATGAAACGGAATTTTTCATAATTAAAATGTAAAATGGAATCAAGAGGTCTTTTTAGATCCCGTTGATTTGGTATTAAAAATTTGATTGAAATTCTTCTGGATATAGGTAAGTGGATGCTCTGTTGAACTTGGGGTTTTACCACTGAGTTTTTGAACCATGTTAGCCATCGTGCGGTGAAGATCATTAACATGATCTATGTCCACTTTGGTCGTCCCAGATACTGGTTGAACAGAAGGAAATTCAGTTCTTGGAGTGGCTAAATTCAAAACTCCCGATAAACTTGGAGCAGCCTTATCCCTTTCGGTCAAGTTTCCTTGAAGTTGGAAACATTCCTGAATGGTTTTGATCACCGAAGTATGATCATATGGAGTGTATCCACTTGGTCTAGCTATTAAACCTTCCTGAATATATGGATTCACTAAGACGCATGGAACTCTCACCCCGAATCTATTAAAAAGAAAACCATCTTGCCCAGGAGGATTTGTTGGATCAGGATTTTGCGCTTCTCCTGGTGGAGGAACATGATCATAGCAGCCCCCATGTTCATCATATGTTATGATCAATAGAGTGGACTCAAAACAAGGAGATTGCTGAACTGCATCGTATATATCTGCGATGAGTTGTTCGCCTGGCCGGATATCAGTTGGTGGATGTTGATCATTTTGATCATCCCCTCCAAAACTTGGCTCTAAGAATGAATAACTAGGAAGTTTCCCACTTTTACATAGCTGATAGAACTGATCCAAATTCCCGAAATTCGAATTGAATTTTGGGTCATGAAGTGCTGTCATACAAAGTCGGGTCAGACTAAAATATCCCTCTCCAAACTCTCCGTCGGCATCTTTTGCTTTTTGTTTTTCAGATTCAGGCATCAGATTGTTGCCAAAAATTCCCCAACTCAAATCAGTTCTTCCCTGATCAATTGCTGTTTGAATTTGGTTGAAAATAGTTTGATGATCAGTAAAAGCATTTGGATCATTGTTCACATTGCCCCCAGAAGTTGCAGCATGGATAAAACTCCTATTCGGCAAGGTTTGACTTGGAATAGAGCAATGGTAATTGTCACAGACAGCAAAACCTTTTGCCAGTCCTGAAAGCACCGGAGTTTGAGCTGGTGTAAAACACTTCATGATATTCCGAGGATTGCTCGGTTGATCACCAAAGGTGTATGCTCCATATAACATGGCATTCTGATAATTCTGTACAAAACCCATGTTGACTGGGTCAGGCGGATAAAGCTGAGCCACATTGTAATGGCTGAACAACTGGTGATTGGTGTCTTTAAACCCTTCCCCAGGGTCTGGATCTGGCAAACAAAAGTTAACAGGATTGTTCACCGGTTTTCCATAACTGTATTTTACCTCCCCGTTCTGTTCGATTGGGACTTTTTCAATGAACGGAATTCCATCCGAATCAATGTTATTCAAAGGATTCCAAAGGCCATAATCAAGTCCTTCAAAATCTTGTCCATTAGGTGGATCCTGATCGTGGTACAACCAACCTAAAAGATTGTCAAATGATCTATTTTCCAGCATCAAGACTACTATGTGCTTGATGTTTTGCTGCAAACGTGCGGTTTGATCTTCTAAATATTGGCTCATGATCAATCTAGTTGAGGTACATTGATTTTTAAAGAGCCGTCACGATTCATTTCTACAGGTAGCCTTTCAAATTCTGAAGTCCAATAACCTTCTACTTCTTCATCCTTCCATTCTGTGAAATACCCAAGTGCCAATGAAACTTGAAGTGAAAAATCACATGATGTTGCATCTGCAGTGTACGGGGTTGCACATTCCAGATTTTTAAAATAATCGATGAATTCCTCAGCTTGAGTCTCTGTCAGTTTGGTTAATTGTCCCAAAGCATTGGTGTCTCCGATAAATGATTCTTTCGGTACCAATGCTGCTATTTGTGGGAATTCTGCTGTTGCATGACAAGACATACAAGAAGAAGTATTCAAATCCACTGGACCATCCAGTCTTCCGCCCCAGCCTAAGTGTTGTGGAGGTAATTGAGTAGAATCAGGATTGATTTTGGTTTGCTTCAGATTGGGGTTGATGATGGTTTTAGTCACCGGATATGGATTGATGAAATTCGTGGTGTCCTGAGGATCATTCCCAAATTGAATTCCAACGGGAACCAGGTTTTCAGCTCTAAAAGAGCCTTCTTTTCCATTATTCAGCTTGCCATTGTAGCAGAAGGTACCAAAGACCCATCCAGTGCCATATTGATCAGCTCTAGGATCGCGAACCATCACATCCATTTGAATCAGATGCATTTTTTTGACAACTCTTCCAGTATCCTGACCATTATTCCAGGTTGGTGTGATATAAGCATTCCAGGTCATAGGATTGACCAAATAGTCAACTTCTGACTCATCCGCATCTGTAAAAAGCAATTTGAAAATTACAGTTCCAACAGGGAATCCATTGGGTTTTTGTGTCGCATATGGATCTGGATTATCCTTGTCTTTCCACATTTGAGCCAATGTATATCCCGCAAATTCATTGTAAAATCCCAAAGCATAAGTTTGATGCGAAGTCTTTTGATCGGGGCCTAATTGATAAGGACCTATTTCTGCCTCTTTAGCCAATCCATGAAAACCCTCTGACCCTTGCGGACCCCAATGCATCCAAGGCATATGGTACCACTTTCTGACTTTTGATTCCTGAGCGATGAAATCGACATCAATCATACCTTCGAATGCATAATCTCTTACGGCATTGATATATTCCATCCATCTTTCATCGTCATCAAATGGAATATCAAAAAAGCTTGGAATCTGCGAGTCATCAGGCATCTCTAATGGATAATCCTGACTCAATTTGAACACACGATCGTTGGGAAACTTAGAATGAAACTCGGCCGGACTGATCATCCTTCCAAAATCAGGAAAGTTATTTTTGACAAACTTTCCATTTGTTTCTTCAACTTTTTCAGTGGAGGTGCTTGGAGGAGAACAGGAATTTAAAATGAAAACTGTACAGGATAAATACAAAAGGTATTTAACCCTTTGGGGAAATTTGAAATAATACATACTCTAAAAGATTTATGGTTAATAAAAAATGAACTTAAAATGTAATCTAATTTAATGTTTTTAAGTCACTAAAAATCAATAAGTTATAAATAATAATAAACAGCTTTTTACTGTCTTTGAATTCAATAAAAATGTATTTGTATTATGAAAAAATAGAGAAAAAATATGGTTTTAAAAATTTTTATGGATTAATAATATTTCAAATCTTATTAAAAATGAGGCTTTTTATGGTAGGATTGCTAAACATAATTAATTCCTCCTGTCCTATTTATTTTATGTGATACTTCCAAGATTTACACTTGCCCCTTCTCTTCTTTTACTTTCGTCTGCTGCTTCCATAAAAGCATATATTTCTAATGTTTCAGCGTCAGAAACAGGAGATTTTCCAGTCTTGAAAAATTGTGCAATATGTATAGCTAAAGGCTCGTATCCTTCATAATTTCCTAAAACGAGGTTTCCTTCAGATCCAAAAGCAGTTCCTCCATATTCATGTTTTCCAGCTCTCATCCCTCTGAAAGTACCAATTCTCCCATCTTTCCATTTTCCTACCACCACTTCAGTTTCTGGAGTTTGAAATCTAGTTACTGATTCACATCCAGGCCCCATTACGGTAAAAAGGATTTCTACACCATGGATTCCGTACCAGAATAGATCAGGATGTCCCGGTTCCAATGTAGCTGGACTAAATGCATCGCATCCCAGTACTTTTCCGATTTTATTATCATTTCTTACCGCCTGTGCATTGCTCAAATAGCGCAAAGAAGAAGCAGAAAATATAGGGACTCCATTTTTCTCTGCCTCTTGGTAAATTTTCAAAGTGTCTGCATAGCTGGAAGCTACCGGTTTGTCTATGAAAAATGGCTTCTTGGCTTTAATCACTTGGAGAGCTTGTTCCAGTCTCGGTTTTCCATCGTTCGTCTCCAAAAGAACTACGTCCACTTTGCTCAATAATGAATCAATTGAATCCACGATTTCCACTCCTAATTCCTCTACTTGATGGATATAGTCCGGAATCCTTTTAAAACTCGATTCTATGTCTCTGCTTCCATAAGGATAGGCGGCTACAACTTTAAAACCTGCAAGTTCAGCTTTTGGGTTTTTAGCATTGAAGAGTTTTGTGAATGCCGGAGAATGGGAAGTATCCAAGCCAATTATTCCAATTTTTATCAGAGCATTTTGAGCTATTCCATCTTTCGAAAATGTAAATGTTCCCACACTTGCAGCAGCTCCCAATACCATGGATTTTTGAATAAAACTTCTTCTTGATGAATTCATAAACTATTGAAGTATAGATTGATAATATTATTTGTTTAAACTTAATTGTTGGATAGTTTCTTTTTAATGCATATTCAATATCGATTTTCCCTCCCCTGGCTTTTGTCTCTTCAAACTTTGAAGAATATCTTTCTTTTGTAGAGAAAATAAAGGAAAAGCCAAACGAGAAGCAATGCTCCTAAGCTTTCAAAAACTGGCATCCAGTTTTCACCAAAAGGCTTATAAAGTCCTTCGAAAAGCATCCTGGAAGTATATCGGAAATTGACAAATCGATAAACCAAATAAATGGTCAAACTATTCATCCCAATCACGACAAAAATGAAGGTCCACTTCTGGAATTTTAGGATATCAATCACCCAATAAAACAAGCCTAAAACGATGAAAGCCATCCCACCAGTCAGCATGATAAAGGAACTTGTCCACATTCTTTTGAAAATCGGGAAATGGAAGTTCCAGATAAAGGCAATCAATAAGAAGGCTATACCAAAAAACATCAATTGCTGAAGCTTTTTGCTATCAGTCCGATTGGGATCTTTTAGTATCTCACCAGCTTGAGCTCCAAAAATAGTCAAGCAGATGGCTGGTAAGGTGGTGAGAATTCCCAATTCATCGAAATTACCCTGAAGGAGCCTTCCAGGGAGAAAGGTCCTATCAAACCAACCGATCAAGTTTCCGTCAAAACTAAGATCTCCAGCTCCATAACCCGGGACTGGAACTAGAAAGACTGCAGCATAATATGCTATCAGAATCAATGCAGCCACCCCTAGCCTTTTGACCGAATCCAGATTTAGGTATAAAATGACGGTAACCAGGCCGGCAATACCAATTCTTCCCAATACGCTTCCCATTCTGATCTGATCCCATTCAAAGAATGGAAATGGCGCATTTTTATAGAGCATACCCAAGCCAATCAGGATCAAAGCTCGGATTGCAGCCTTTTTATAGATTTCCTTTTTGGGAAGGTTTTTCTCTTTGGCTTTTTTCAGTGAAAAAGGAATAGAAACCCCTGCCAGAAAAAGAAATAAAGGGAAAATGAAATCATAAAAGACAAATCCTATCCACTCAGGATGCTCAAATTGTTCAGCTAATCCATTGAGCCAAAGCCAATCTGTTTTGCCATGTAAACTCATGAAAAAGGCATCGGCACCGCAGATCATCAACATGTCAAAGCCACGAAGTGCATCTATGGAAATCAGTCGTTTTGAGGGTTTATTGAGTTCGAGGTCCATGGCTTATAAAGTTGGTTCCCATCCAGGTTGATAGTCTCTCCCCCAAAGTTTCATTGCCTCTGGATCGTTTTTAATTTTGCCTGTTGCCGTATCGATATTTAAAGCTCTACCGGTTCGGTATGAGATATTACCCAAATGGCAAAGCAAAACACTTTTTTTGATTTCTGGATAAGGTGAAATCAACGCATCTCCTTTATCTATCGCATTGATAAAGTTTTGAAAATGATCGACATCCATGTCAAAACCTGCCCCTTTTTGATCAACCACAATGTTGGTGGTAGGGTCCGCACTTTTGATCAATTCATTTTTGTTTTCATAGATTTTATAGGAATTGTTGAGGAGTTCGAGTGTACCGTTTTCTCCATGAAAAGATACCCCAGAACCCATTCCGTTGATACTCCTTGCATTGCAGCTTCGCCCCTCCCAAAGGATTGATTTTCCATCTTCGAAATCATAAGAAGCGGTTTGCGTATCAGGAGTCTGCCAATCGTCTTGATATTGGTATCTGCCACCATTAGAATAGACTTTTGAAGGATAATCGACTTGTAGCCCCCATCGAGCCAAATCCAAGAAATGGACACCGTTGTTGACGATTTCGCCTGTTCCCCAATTCCAGAACCAGTGCCAGTTGTAATGAATAAGATTGTCCTTGAATTCCTGTCTTGGAGCTGGCCCTTGCCATAATTCAAAGTTTAACCAATCCGGAATACTGGCAGGTTTTCCAAAACCAATCGAAGGTCTTGTGTTCGAATACCAAGTTCTCGCATAATAGACTCTCCCCAATGTTCCAGAATGTAATTCATTCATCGCTTCACGCACTCTTGGCCAAGATCTGCGCTGATTTCCCATTTGGACCACTTTTCCATATTTCTGAACGGCTTCAGTTAACAGATCCGCTTCAGCGGGATTGTGCGAGCCTGGCTTTTCGATATACACATGTTTTCCTGCTTGAAGTGCCATCATTGCCGCTGGCATATGCCAATGGTCTGGCATAGCAATGGTCACAGCATCCAAAGTCTTATCATCTAAGGCTTTTCTAAAGTCTTTTTCACCTTTTGGAGGATTGGGACTGCCCGATTTCACCGCCAGATCAATTCCTTTTTGCAAGGCATTGGTGTCCACATCACAGATGTAAGCGATTTCCACATTTGGAATCTTGGAGAGGGCTTGGATATGTTGACTTCCTCGACTATTAACCCCAATTACTGCAAGCCTGTATTTATCTTTCAAAGGATATGAGGATAGGATATTGAATGAATATGCCGGGACAATAGCGCCCAAAGCCACAGTGCTTGTTCCTACAGTTTTTAGAAAATTTCGACGATTGGATTTATTGCTCATGGTCTGTGATTTGATAGGAATTGGGAAAAGGTTCCTTTCCTGTTTTAAAAGTTTTATAAAGTTCGAATTGAGAATCTACTGTCTTTTTTAAGATGATGAGATCTTGTTTTTTGCTTGGTTCCCATGAAGGTGAATCAGGAAAAATATACTTTTCAGGCCATTGAGATGCCATTTTCCAAGCTTTCTGGATTGAGGCGAGCTGGTGCTCGATTAAGAAATTAAACCCTTGAAGTAGGTTCATGGCTGATCCTGCAAGCATTCCAGGTTTATCTCTGAGGTGTAATTTTCCTTCTTTGGTGAGTGTTACTTTTCCACCAACGGGTGTTTCATAATCACCCGGTTTCTTCCCTGCCAAAGCAACCGAATCACTTACCAAGAAGAGTTGATCTCCTTTGACTTTTTGGAAAACTTTGATGACTTCTTTAGGAAGGTGAAACCCATCAGCAATGATGCTTGCATGGAGTTGGTCTTCAGCCAATTGAGACCAAATGTAATTAGGATGTCTAGGAAGAATTCCGTTTGCTCCATTTCCCAAATGGGTTGACAAACTTGCCCCAGCTTGTACAGCATCTTCTATTTGTTGTTGATTGGCAGACGTATGACCAATAGAAACTTTAACCCCAGATTCTACACATTTTTCTATGAAAGAATTACTACCCTCCCATTCCGGTGAAAGTGTGATCAATTTGATTCTTCCTCCTGCAATATCTTGCCAATCCTGAAACCAGTCCCAATTTGGAGGACAAACAAATTCCTTGAAATGAGCTCCTCTAGGACCATCTTCTGGAGAAATAAATGGTCCCTCCATATGAAAACCTGGGATACATTTATCAAAGATTGAATCTGATTTGAGCAGGTTTGTTAGTTGTTGAAATAACTTTCCTATTTGTTCCTTACTATTGGTAATTACTGTAGGTAAATGGCTTGTAACCCCATTTTTTGCAAGTTCAAAAGGAATTTGACCTAGGTTCAAATAATCCTTTTGAACCAAATTATAATCATGCCCTGCATATCCATTGACTTGAATATCAAAGAATCCAGGACCAAAATAGAAGGCTGATTTTACAGGATTTTCAGATTTATTTATGGATTGGATTTCATTTTCATGAATCGAAATTTCATAGGAAAATCCATCCTCTATATTTTGGGCAATTAGCTTTTCCATGACTTGATTTGGTGACCTTTCACAGCATAAAAAACCAAATACAGATAACAGGGTAAAAGTACCCAATAGGCCATTTTCACCGAATACAAATCAGCGAAATAGCCATAAATCATAGGCATGATTGCATTTCCGCACAATCCCATGATCAGGATCGATGCTCCGACTTTGGTAAATCTTCCCAGTCCATCTAATGCTAGAGGCCAAATTCCAGCCCAAACCAGGGAATTTGCCAAACCCAATAAGACTACAAACAGGATTGAGATGTCAACTGTCATTCCCCAAAACTGGATGGGTCCACTAGCAAAGACGATGAGTAATGTGAGTACGGTTCCCAAAAGGGTACAAATCCTTAAAACATTTACCTGAGAGATGAATTTGGGGATTAGGGAAATCCCTATCAGATAGCCCAAGATGGTGAATGCCAAAGTGAATGATGGGAATACTTTCGCATCCAAGAGAGAGATCCCAAATGAATTAGCATAAGGGATGACTGTATCGATGGCAATAACTTGAGTCCCAACATGAAGGAAAATCGCAAAAGCTCCCAAAATCAAATGAGGGAATTGAAGGATGCTTGTTTTTCCTGAATTTGCTTGAGCTACTTCCTCGGATTCATGTTCTGTATCTATTTCAGGAAGTGGAGAAAATCTCACAAAGACTCCTAATGCAACCAAGACTGTGCCTACTACTGCATAAGGATTAATTACTCTTCGAATCAGCTCGGTGGTAGCGGCATCTTTGGCTTCGGGACTCATTTGATCCAGTTGTTGGAACAATTCGCTATCTCCCACCCGAAGAACCACAGCCGCAAATAAAATCGGTGCCAAGATCCCTGCTCCTTTATTGAAAATGCCCATGATACTGATTCGCTGGGCGGCTCTTTCTTTTGGTCCAAGAATGGTCACATAGGGGTTGGCTGCAGTTTGTAGGACTGCCAATCCTGTTCCCAAGGTAAAAAGCCCCAATAAAAACAGTTCATAAGTTTTGGTTAGAGCTGCTGGGATAAACAGATATGCACCAACTGCCATGGCAAAGAATCCGTACATCATTCCCTTTTTGAAGCCCACCGCCTTAAGGAGATAGGAAGAAGGAAGAGACATGACCAAATAGGAAATGTAAAAGGCAAAAGCGACTAAGTAAGAGTCAAAATTGCTGAGGGTAAAAGTGATTTTGAAATAAGGAATCAGGATTGCATTTACCCAGGAAACAAATCCAAAAATGAAGAAAAGCATGCCGATGATACCTATTGAAATCCAGGTATCTTTTTGACTAAGTGACTCTGCTTTTACTGCCGCGGGGCTTGAAGACATAAAGAATACAGATTGATTGAGTTATAAGGGGTTTTCGAAATGATTTTTCGGTTTTCCTTTAAATACAAAATTTTCACTCAATCAAACAAGTCTTTTCCCATCAAGTGCCTGAAAGTAAGGATGAAGATTCTTGATCCAGAAAAAGCCTGCAATCAGGATGATTTTGTAGTATTGAAGCTGGATGCATAGGATCTACTTCTCCTTCCAAACAATCTTTGACCGCTTGCGCTTTTCGCTGATCCGGAACAGAACAAATGATAAATCTGGACTTCATAATTTGATGAACCGACATTGAAATCGCTTTTTCTGGAACTGCTTCCAAGTTAGGAAACCAGCCTTCACCCAATTGTTGTTTTCTACAAGCTTCATCCAAATCGACTACCAAATAGGGTTTTTTGGTCCCAAAATCTGCCGGCGGATCATTGAAAGCTAGATGTCCGTTCTCTCCTATTCCTACAAAAGCCACCTCAATAGCATGTTTTTCGATTAGGCCTGCTAGTCTTTCACATTCCTTTTCAGGATCATTTTCTCCATTGATCAAATGGTAAGCTTTTAATTCAACCAAGTCAAAAAATCGTTCTTTCAGATATTTTCTAAAGCTCGCTGGATGGGTGATTGGCAGCCCTATGTACTCATCCAAATGAAAAACAGTCACTAAAGACCAATCAATATCCTTTTCCTTTAAGAGTTGATTGAGAGTTTCAAATTGGCTTGTTCCTGTCGCTAAAATAATGGAGGCTTCTCCTTTTGAGGCGATAGTGTTTCTAATCATTGAAGCTCCAATTTCGCCTGCCATTTGGCCTAAAATCTTTGAGTCTTTAGTTATTGTTTTGTGGATCATAAAAGTTGTAAGTGTCAAGTGTACTCTTCTATGATACTAGAAAATTTTGAAGAATGCATCCTTTAACCTCATTTGAAGAAAATTCATGTAAAAAGATATGTTTTGGATTTGGAGGAATCACCTTTCATCAGAAAGTCAGTCCAATCTCAAAAAGCTGCATCAATCACTAACCTGAATTTCGTAATTTCAGCTAAGATCAACTAACCTTAAGAGAATGAAAAAGAATTACCCTTACCCATGGGCCTTGGCGGGCCTATTTGGGCTATTTTTGTCCCCTTCATTGGGACAAGCCCAAGATCAACTCCCCGTTGATACAGCCTTTTACAGTAGTTATAAATGGAGAAATATCGGTCCTGACAGAGGAGGTAGATCTCTAGGATCTGCAGGAAGTCCAAGCAGACCTAATGAATATTATTTTGGAGCCACAGGAGGTGGATTATGGAAAACTGTAAACGGAGGAAATGATTGGTTTCCTGTTACGGATGGCCAGATTTCTTCTTCCAGTATAGGGGCCGTTGCCGTTTCCGAATCCAATCCAGATATAGTTTTTATCGGAGGAGGAGAAACTCAGCTGAGAGGTAGCATTACCCAAGGAGATGGAGTTTATAAATCTTCAGATGCTGGAAAGACCTGGACGCATATGGGTTTGAAGGAAACTCAGGCCATTTCAAGAATCAGAATTCATCCTAGCAATCCAGATATTGTTTATGTAGCTGCTTTGGGTCATCCTTACGGAGAAAATGAAGAAAGAGGCGTTTTTCGATCCAATGATGGTGGAAAAACTTGGGAAAAAGTTCTTTATGTCAGTGATAAGGCTGGTGCAGCTGATTTGATAATCGACAGTACCAATCCTGAAGTCCTTTATGCCTCTACTTGGCAGGTTTATAGAAAAGCCTGGAAAATGTGGGGAGGTGGACCTGATAGCAAGCTTTGGAAATCTACTGACGGTGGAGATACCTGGACGGATTTGACTTCTAATCCCGGAATGCCTGAAGGCCCAATCGGAAAAATAGGTGTAACCGTCTCCCCTGCCAATCCTAATCGCGTTTGGGCAATTGTTGAAGCAAATGAAGGAGGAGTTTTCCGTTCTGATGATGCTGGCGAAACTTGGGAAATGGTGAATAATGAAAGAAAGCTTCGTCAGCGAGCATTTTATTATTCTCGAATTTATGCCGATCCAAAAGATCCAGAAACGGTTTATGGATTGAATGTTGATTTTTGGAAATCTACTGACGGCGGTAAAACCTTTGATGTAGAAATCACTGTTCCTCACGGAGATAATCATGACTTGTGGATTGATCCCAATAATCCAAAAAGGATGATCAGCTCCAATGATGGAGGTGGTGTAGTGAGTATTGATGGAGGGGAAACTTGGACAGAAGAAGACTATCCAACGTC
Organism: Algoriphagus zhangzhouensis; assembly: GCF_900148515.1. Taxonomy (GTDB): domain Bacteria; phylum Bacteroidota; class Bacteroidia; order Cytophagales; family Cyclobacteriaceae; genus Algoriphagus; species Algoriphagus zhangzhouensis. The sequence continues at coordinate 630,956 of NZ_FRXN01000001.1, forward strand.
ACAGTTTTACCACGTAATGGCTACTTCAGATGTGCCTTATCATGTAGCTGGTGCTCAACAGGATAATTCAACTTTGGCTATGCCTTCTGAAGGCTGGAATCACATGTCAGGAAGAGGCCCAAATCATGGTTGGCATTATGCAGTAGGCGGAGGAGAAAGCGGCTGGATTACCCAAAGTCCTACTGACCCAGATGTCTTTTATGCGGGTTCTCAAGGAGCCCTTTTGACTCGATACAATAGAGCTACAGGTCAGGTTAGAGATATTCAGGTTTACCCTAGGTTCTTTTCTGGTGAGCCAGCTTCTGCCCTCCCTGAAAGATGGCAATGGACATTTCCTATTATGTTTTCTCCTTTGGATCCATCCATTATGTATACCACTTCTCAACATATTTGGAAAACGACAAATGATGGACAGACTTGGGAAAAAATCAGTCCGGATTTGACTTATGCTGATCCAGAAACACTTGGTAAAACAGGTGGTGTGATCACCATGGATATGAATGGGCCTGAAATCTATGCGACAGTTTTTGCTTTGGCTCCATCACAACATGATGTCAATACCATTTGGGCCGGCTCAGATGACGGAATGGTTCATATCACTAGAGATGGTGGAAAAAACTGGGAAAATATCACCCCTCCAGATCTTCCTAAGTTTTCAAGGGTAAGTATTATCGATGAAGGGAAATTTGAACCAGGAACCTTGTATTTGGCAGCCAATCGCTATCAGGTAGATGATCGTCAGCCATATGTTTTCAAAACCAAAGACTTTGGTAAAAGCTGGACCAAAATCACCAATGGAATTGAAGATGGTCATTTTGCAAGAGCTATCAGAGAGGATCTGGAAAAGCCTGGAATTCTTTATTTGGCCACTGAGCATGGAGTTTATGTCTCTTTCAATGATGGAGAAATGTGGCAATCCCTACAGTTAAACTTGCCGGACACTCCTATCCGTGATTTGGTATTGAAAAATGATGATATAGTACTAGGGTCCCATGGACGAGGATTCTGGATTTTGGATGACATCCGACCTCTTCGTGATGCGATGGAGGTAGAGAAAACCAATCAAGTCACGCTCTTTCAGCCAGCGAATCCAATTCGTGGAGTCTACAATGCAGCAATTCAGTATTATTTGCCAGAAGAAGCTGATTCTGTAACTATCCATATCAAGGATAAGGAAGGGAATTTGATTCAAACTTATGTAGGTAAAAAAGATAGTAAAGGGAGAAATAATCCCGGTTTGAAAGCTGGTTTAAATACTTTCAATTGGGATATGCGCTATCCTGGAGCTACTGTTTTTGATGGGATGATTATTTGGTCAGCGAGACCACAGAGAGGGCCTATGGCACCGATTGGTGAATATTTGGTAGAATTAGAAGCACTTGGGTCAAATCCAGAAACTTCCTTTGAACTAGAAATGGATCCTAATCTGGAGGGTGTTTCTGCTGCAGATATTCAGGAACAATTTGATTTGGCAATTCAGATCAGAGATAAGGTTTCAGCTGCCAATGAAGCTGTTATTTTGATTAGAGAAATCAAATCTCAGGCTGAGGGAATCGAAGAATCTGCATCCAATCGAATCAAGAAAAAGTTGGGTGAGCTATTGTCTAAGCTTCAGGTAGTCGAGGAAGATTTGTATCAGGTGAGAAACCAAAGTGGTCAAGATCCATTGAACTTCCCTATCAAATTGAACAACCGACTAGCATCTCTTCAAAGAAGTGTTGAAAGTGGTCAAGCCAAGCCGACGGATGCTGCATATGTTGTATTTGAGGAATTGAGTCTGGAATTGGAAGGTCATCTAAAAAAACTAGATGAGATTCTTCAGAATGAATTGAAAGATTTGAATGAAATGCTTCCTGAGAAGATTGACTTAGAAAAGAAATAGTTCTTTGCTTTGAATATTTGTCATTCTTGGCGGAGTCGGAAAACCTTTGACTCCGCCATTTATGACCTAATATTGCCTATAAAATCAATATTTACTTAATAATTCATCAACCCTCACAAATTGATATCCTTTGGTCTTTAAGTCCTGAATCAGACTTTTTAACTCCAAGTAAAACTTCTCTTCCCTTGTTGGAGCAACTCCAATATGGCTTAATAATAAAAATCCGTTAAGCCCTTTTTCTTTATCGTAGCTTAAAATACTTTCCAAAATAACTTCATTGCTTCGGTAATTTTTTAGATCTGGAGTAGTGTAATCGGCATGAGAAAGCGTTCCCGGCGTGAAATTGATCAGTTGGAAACCTAATTCTTGTGTCCATTGGCTGATGCTGTCATTGTACCATTCATAAGGAGGAAGGAAATAATGGGCTTCATTTGGATTGATTCCAAATTTTTCCATCTCGGCATAGTTACCCATCAGATCAAGTTCGAATTCTTCTTTTGTGACCAAAAGACTATCTCTATTTTCCCAAGAACAATACAAAAGATGTTTATCTGAATGTGCTCCTAAATAATGGCCTTGAGTCTTTAAGTTTTGGATGATGCTTTTGAAATCTGGGTTTCTGTAAAAGTTACCTGTAAAGAAAAATGAAGCTAGTATTTCCTCCTCTTTCAAAGTGTTTAAGATGGTTTCTCCACCATCGGCAAATTCATCTCCAGAGAACATTAAAGCTATCATTCTTTCAGATGAATCTCCTCGGGTTATTCCTCCTTTTACCCAAGTGAATTCTTGCGATTGGGTAGTTGATTGAAAGGTTGCTGAATTTTTTTCTTTACATGAAGTAAATGATATTAAAGTCCATAATATCAAGTAAATATGAATGATATTAAGCTTCTTCATTTCCATTTTTATTAATGGATTTGAAGAACCTTAGGCATCTTTTCACCTGCTGGAATAGCAAAGTCTAATCTGTTGTCTTTTGGAGGAATGGGACAAGTTGCAAAACTGGTGAAAGCACAAGGTGGATTGTAGGCATAGTTGAAATCTAAGGCCAATTTTCCTGTACGATCCGGGAAGCCAACATACATATACCTTCCTGTTGGATAAGTATCCGCTAGATTGGTTTCATCTGAGAATATTACCCAGAGTTTTCCCTCTTCTTCCAAAGCGAGTAATTCGTAATCCACTCCATTAAAATTGAAAAGTATATGTCCCATGACATTCCAGTCATATTCTTGACCAAGTACATTGGTGATAGTGATGGATTCGTTGAATTTGGGAATAAACTTGGCCTCAAAATTCCACTCGGGATTGTAGTCATAGACAGGAATTCCATCAAATTGTTCGACTGCTGGATGTTTTAGATTTCTAACTCGAACCCCATATAATCCTCCCCTTTCTATGATGGACCATTTCCATTGACCAACTTTCAAAGCCAGGTCTCCATAATGCTCCTCGGGAAACTGCAGGACTTTTGAAGGCAGGTTAAATTTGCTCTTTGTTTCTGGGTTTGGGATAAACCAAACCGAATCAGATTTCATAATAAATGATCCGAGGTTCTTTTCATTGGGATTTGATTCCAAACTCAAATTATTCCCAGCCTCATTAAGCGTTGTCTTGTTTTCTTCTAACCAAAATAATCCGGAAAGATTGAGCCATCCATTTTCTGTGGTAATCTCCTCAAACCTATCTTTTTTCCAAGGTTCAAAGCCTGCACTCCCCAAATGAACAACCTGTGCATAACTGCTAAAAGAGGAATTGGAAAGGAAGATTAATGGTAGAATTGCTTTTAAAAATTTCATTTGGTAGGGTAATAAATTAAGCGGAATGAAATTACAAAGAAGGCTTTCAATTCAAAATTTTCTTTAAGCAAAGTACTTAATAATTCATTAAATCTAGTTTTGAATAAAATTGTACTATTAGTTTATAAATTGAATTTATATAATTTAAATATTAAGAATAAAAAATCATAAATAGGTGATAAACAATATTTTATAGGAGTTTTGAGCTTGGTATTAATGTGATTATTTTAATAGGAGTAATTATCAACCAAACCCAAATTTTTATGAAAAATAACCGAATAGTAATTGCTTTATGTGCCGGTATCCTACTTTTCTCCTGTCAGGAAACCGATGAAAATGTTGTTCCTAATCAGCAGCAGGTTGAAGAGGAAATTGTTTACAGTGACTTGCGGTTTCCACCAATGAAAGTGAATAGGGTAACCGAAAATGCAAGAATGGTGGAGTCCGAATATCAGGCTAAACTTTATATGGCAGAATATATCGTTGCACCGGGAAGCACCGAAATGGGTCGAACAGTATTGTTTGACAATAAAGGATCCAAAAAGCTGAGTATAGATTTTGCTCCTCAAAGTAAAATGTATGGTACTCCTGACATGTCTTATTACATTGATAGCTATAGACCTGCATCATCTTTAGCGCCTGCGGATTCTAGAATGGCCATTGAAAATTCTCTTATGACTTGGGAAGGTGCAACTTGTTCAGAACTTAACTTGTATGATATAGGACCTGCACCTTTTCCTGTGGGTATTGTAGCAAGTATTTTAGGATTTCCTAGTGTTGAGGCTTATGGTGCAGACATTGAGAACTTAGGTTTTATGCCTGGTGCCTTTTTTAATTTCCTTGCCCCAGGTGGTGAAAACTCCATCTTAGGTGTAACTTTTACTTTCTTTTGGATAGATGAGAATGGAGATCCTGTAGATCAAAATAATGATGGTAAGCCAGACGCCGCTTTTAGAGAAATCTATTACAATGATAATTTTAATTGGGCGGTTGATGGATCTCACATTGACTTAGAGACTGTAGCTTTGCATGAAAATGGTCATGGTCTTAGTCAGGCACATTTTGGAACACTTTTCCAAAAACAAAAAGGAGATTTTCAATTTTCTCCGAGGGCTGTCATGAATGCAGGTTATACTGGAATTCAGAGAACTATTGGGAAAACTGATTTGGCTGGACATTGCAGCATTTGGGCAAATTGGCCCAATAAATAGCATTGGTTAAAATGGTTAATTTGAGGTCTCTGATTCGTTGGAGGCCTCTTTTTTTATAACTCTTCTAGCCTATTCATATAATCATACTGGAGATCTTCATGAAGTTTTTCAATCAGTTTTTCCACTTTTCCTTTTTGGATTTCATACAGGTTTTTAATTACAGGATTCCTGTGTTTTAAAAATCCTCTCTCCTTCATTTCTTCACTGAAAAACAACAAAACTTCGACTTGGTCTTCCCTATTTTTTGAAAGTTTTAAAAGTTTGTTCATTTTCCTGCGAATGGACTGAATCCCTTTTTTGGCATAATAAGAATGATCCACTCTTACTTTTTCAAACTCCACAAGCAAATCTTCTTTGACCAATTCTACAAATAATCCCGGTTGATCCTTTTCATACAATTTGAAAAAAAGATAGGCCTTGTTATCCCTACTGAATTTGATCAACTCAATTAGTAAGTCTTTGATTTCAGATTCTGAGAGATAAGAAAGTTCTTTTTTAAGGTTAGCCAGACTGGGGATTTCCATTTTTATATCAAGAGATCATTTGAAATAGGTAAATCGTAAACATACCCCAAGCAGTTCCCGTGACCATACTCAATATTGCCAAAAGTACTGCGTGGGGCATTAAATCTTTGCGATAAGCTGCCGTCACTGCAGGAGCTGTAGAGATTCCTCCAAGATTTGCCATCGAGGCTATTGGAACCCAAATAAGGTTTAGATTCAAGGTTTTTGCAACTAGAAGCATCCCTACGAAGTGTAGAATCAACCAACAAAGTACGATACCTATAAAGGTGAAAGGTAAGGTCAAATTACTGAAATCAAGCTTCAGTCCCAGAATTGCCATCACCAACACAATACAGATTCCGCCTAGCTTTAATGAAAACTCTGTATTCCATGATGGAATGATATTCCCGAGGAGTAAGCCTATAATTGAAAGACTTATTACTAAGTATAAAAATGATAGTTGTAAGAAAAATGTACCTGAAGCCAAAAGAAGGAAGATTCCAATAATAAAAATAGGACGAATTTTCTTTGCGCTGTTGCTTTGATTTTGTTCCAAATTTGCGGGAATAATATCACTTATTCCTATTGTTTTACTTAATGAATCACCCTTTTTGATAAACTGGAACATCAAAATTGTCCAGATATTCACAAGAATATTGTCCAATACCAAAACAGAGAGAAATAGATTTTCTGGAGTTTCTGCTAATTCTTTCAAAATCAGCTGAGAAGTACTTCCTCCAATCCACCCTCCAACTATTGGAACTAGGCCTTTCCAATATTCCATTTCAAAAAACAATTGATCGGAGTCTCCTGAAATTGAGGAAGAAATGGAAACAAGGAATACTGGAAGTGTTGCAATTAATAAGCTTCCTACCACAAATAAGATAATAGGCCTAACTCCTACAATTGCTAGCTTTTTGATTGGTAAAGCCGACATGACTGCCAACAAGGTCACCGGAATAATCCAATGTCGGCTCAAATCATGGAGATAAACTTTTGATAAGTCCCAATGAAACAAATGAGTAAATGAAGCGGGAATTACATAGGCAAATAAAATAGCAGGAAACCAGTCCAAAACCTTTTGGACTATTCTATTTTGAACTTTAGTGATCTTGAGTACAAAAAGAACTGTGAGAAGAATGATTCCTGTTGCTATTAAATCCAAACTCATAATTAAAACCGTTGAGTCAGAATACTTAAGCAGGTCTCTATACCTTCCAAATAGTTTCCGATTCGGATATTTTCATTGGGTGCATGGATGCTATTGTCGGGATTGGGAATTCTAACAGAAACCGCTGGAGCATCCAAAATATTGATAAATGGAGCCATAGGTTGAGAGCCACCAGTTTGTCTCGTATTGATAAAATTATCTCCAAATACATGTCTCATTCCAGCTTCCAGCCAATGAGCAAAATCTGAGTTCATATCAGTTCTAAAGGGCTCAGAACCTTCTTTCACAGTAAATGAAGCTAGTTTTTTATATGTCTTTCGCTCGGCATCAGTTGGTTCTTCTCCTTCTATCAAGTGATACCCTTGTCCTTCTATAAAGTCTTTTAGGAGGTTCAATTGTCTTTCTCCTGGAGTTTCTTTCACCAATCTGAGATCCAATTCTGCCACTGCTACTGAAGGGATCAAAGTCCGAACTTCTTTCCCAACCCAAGCCGCATTGATTCCTCTGACATTCAAGGAAGGATATTGCAATGCTTCCTGATAGGTGTTACCGACTTTCTCAGCCTCTGCTATTCCCAAATCATCTTCAATTTCTTCTAGTGTTTCTGGTACCAAAGCCATTGCCTTGATATCTTCCTCAGTCAAATTAACTCCATCATAAAAGCCAGGGATTAATACTTTCCCATCTTCATCTTTCATCGCTGCAAGCAATCTAGCCATGGAAAACACTGGGTTAGGGGCGAAATTCCCATATTGACCGCTATGAAGATCTCTCGAAGCACCAAATACTTTGATGGTTGCCGTAGCTATTCCTCTCGCTCCGAAAGTCAAATTTGGGAGGTTTGAAAGATGGCGTGTTCCATCCATGATCAGAATTCCATCTGCAGCAAAGAGTTCATTGTTTTGGGCTACTACATCAGCTAATTCAGGAGAAGAAAGTTCTTCTTGAAAGTCTAGAATCATTTTTAAGTTTACAGCTGGCTCCCAATTTTGGGCTTTCATGATCTGAAGTGCTGAGAAAAAGGAATTTGCCGGTCCTTTAGAGTCTGAAGCAGATCTTGCAAAGATTTTCCAATCCAAATCAATATCACCTTGAAGATGGTCCATTGAAATTTCATTCCATTCACCATCTTTATTTTCTTTCAAAACGGGTATATAGGGATTTGGTTGATTCCAAGCCTTCGGATCGGCTGGTTGCCCATCTATTTGCATATAAACCAAAATAGTCTTCTTAGTAGGATCTTGAGCCCCCTGTGCGAATAAATGAGGAATATTTCCAGATTGAACGATTTGAGTTTGAAACCCTAAACCTTCTAAAAGAGATTGGCTCCATTTCAAATTATCTAGGATTTGATCAGGGTAATTCCCATTATTTGGGATTTTCAAAAATTCAATAAACTGATCTAGAGATGGTTTTAAATATTTCTCTGATTCTCTCCTAATGTCATCAGCTTTGATTTGGGCCTGACTTTGGAATACAATACAAAATAGAATTAAGGTAATCAATGGCTTTTTCATAGGTTGAATTTTCATAAAAGATAAGAATCCTCCTTAAAAAAAATTAAAAACTTTCTTTTCATCGTAAGATTTTAGGTGTTCGTCGCAAAGGGCTGTTTAAGGGCAACCAACACGAAAGAATTTGCCGTTGATTTGGGTATCGAATTTAACTAACCCATGAAATCATGAAAAAGAGAGAATTTATCAAAAGGTTGAGCATGAGTGCATTTGCTTTTCCTTTGCTGACAAGATGTATCGATGAATCGGATACAATCATAGATGAAACAAGTACGGTTACAGACGATGGTTCAAGTAGTACCAATTCTTCTACTACTTCTTCGGATTGTACTTTGACAAATACAGAAACTGCTGGTCCTTACCCTACCCATTCACCGGGATCATTGGTAAGAGAAGATATCAGAGGAGATAGAACTGGGATCGAACTTGATGTAGAAATCACCATTTTGGACCAATCACAATCATGCCTACCTCTCGAAGGTGCTTTAGTTGATATTTGGCATTGTGATAAAGACGGAAATTATTCTGAATACAGTGGATATACTTCAAGTTCATTCTTGCGCGGCCGTCAAGCAGCAGACGAAAATGGCAAAGTTGCATTCACCACTATTTTCCCAGGTTGGTACAACGGCCGCGCTACCCACATTCATGTCCACGTGTATACTGCATCAGGGAAGTCTATCAAAGTAACTCAGATTGCATTCCCTGAAGGAAGTAACTCAGCTGTGGTTCAGGTGAATTCAAGTACTGCAAATGGATATACTAAAGGAATGTCAGGCTACACTTACAATAGTAGCGACAATGTATTTAGTGATGGTGTTTCTACTGAAATGGCTATCGTTTCAGGTTCAATTTCTGAAGGATTTAAATTGACTCATTCTATTGTTGCAGCATCTTAATGGGGAATACAACTGAAATATTAGATAAAAGAATTTTCCTAGGTAAGAATGCTGAAATGCATCAAGTCGGAAAAATGATTTTAAGAAATAGAGTTTTGGAGGTTTCTAATGAGGCCTCCATAGCTATTTCTGAGATTACAATTTTACCGGGAGAAAAATTAGATCTTGGTACCAACTTCCCCTCTCTACAGCTTATCATTCCAGTTGTGGGTGAGTTAAAATTAGAGTCCGGTTTGTTCGTAGAGACCGGGGAAGTTTGGTCTAAGTTTATTCCAAAGAAAATGTCTTTATCACTGGAAAATCCATTTGATAAGGATCCCGTCCATTTTATTAGGATTGAGGTTCCAACCAGAAATTTCTATAGTGAAAGAACATTCGATTTTGAATTGGAAGAAATCGCCAATAAGGTTTTTACTATAGCTGAGTTCAAGAATGGAGATGAATCTTTCCGATTGAGTTTAGGGAATTTGCAAGGGAGAACCGACGTCGAACATCAGTCTTATGGTCCTTCATTTTCGATGGCTGTTACAGGTGTATTCGAATTTGAAAATTGTCTTTTGGAGCAAGGAGACGCTCTTTCAATCAATCAAAGTGGAATCCTTGAAATGGAAGCCTTGACGACAGAAGCTATGATCCTGATTTTGGAATATAAAAACTTGAATTTGTAAAAATTGAGATCCTTTTTGTAAATAGGCTTTATGAAATTTATACGCAGTTGGTGGCTTCACTTCTTCGGAGGTGTTGCTTTTTTGTTGGTACCAGTGATTTTATCTCCTCAGCCTCCTGAGGTATCAAGATTTGCTTTGGACCCTGCCACCATTCAGGAGTTATTTAGTAATGCCTTGATGCTAGGCTTTTTCTACTTGAACTACTTCTTGCTTATTCCTAAATTCTTTCAAAAAGGTCACTATCTCATCTACTTTTTGTGGGTAGGAATTTCATTTCTGCTGATAATAGGAATACCTGAGGTTGTTTTTTCAAATGAGCCTGGAGGAAATATTCCTGCTTTAAACCACAATCCCCCTCCGAAACCAAATTCAGAATTTAGACCAGATCGCGGTCCGGGACATCAACCCCCAGGATTTGGTGCAGGGCCCAATTCCTTTTTGGATAAGCTATTTCCTTGGGAAGAGTTGGCTTCTTATGCTTATCAGCTATTGTTATTCTCTGTAGTTGTCATGTTTTCAATCCTTTTGCGGCTGAGAGAGGCTTTATTCCAGACTGAGCAAGCAAAATCGAAGGCTGAAATTGGGTCCTTAAAAAATCAGATTAATCCCCATTTTCTGTTCAATACATTGAATTCCATTTATGCTTTAAGCATTCGAGAAAAAGCAGATAAAACTGGAGAAAGCGTTATGAAGTTGTCGAAGATGATGCGGTATGTTGTTTCTGATTCAATGGAAGACCGTGTCAGTTTGGAAAGCGAAATTCAATACATCGAAAATTACCTAGAATTACAAAAGCTTCGATTGCCTATAGATTTTTCATTGGATTATAAAAAAAAGGGAAGCTTCGCTGGAAAAAAGATTGCTCCGCTCATTTTGATATCCTTTGTCGAAAATGCCTTCAAACATGGAGTTAGCCCAGAAGAGACAGGTGAAGTCAAAATCATTCTAGAAACTCAAGGAGACGAATTTATTTTAATGGTTCAAAACAAAATTGTTTCTCATCAATTGGCACAGCATGAGAAAAGTGGATTTGGCCTAGGAAATACTCTATCCAGATTAAAATTAATCTATGGAGACAAGCAAGAACTTGAGATAGGAGAAAGAAATAGTTATTTTCGGGTTCACCTGAGAATAAACCTTGAATGCTAAAAGCGATTGCATTAGATGATGAACCACTTCCTTTAGAGATTTTGCAGACTTTCTGTGAACGAATTCCGGAAGAAATTCAATTGGTCAAAACCTTTTCCAAAGTCACTGATGCCAAACAGTTTTTAGAGTTTGAGCAGGTAGATTTGATTTTTTTGGACGTTCAAATGCCTCTTTTGTCAGGAATTGAGTTTTATAAGCTCTTTGGAAAAAATAAGTTATTGATCTTAACGACCGCTTTTTCTGAATTTGCCTTGGAAGGTTTCAATCTGAATGCTGTGGATTATCTATTGAAACCATTTGATTTTGAGAGGTTTAAAAAATCTGTAGAAAAAGCCCATTTGCATCTGGCTATGCTTTCCCCAGCCAAAGAAGGAACTTTTATTTGGGTAAAAGTTGATTCCAAACAAGTCAAAATTGAATTGGAAAAAGTGGTTTACATAGAGGGTATGGCCGATTATCTAAGAATTCATTTGGATGAGGAAAAGCCAATCGTGACAAGGATGACCATGAAAAAAATGATGGAAATGCTCGATTCTGATTTTTTAAGAATTCATAAATCCTATATCATCAGAGAAGATAAGATAACCGCCAAATCAAGCAAAGAAGTACAACTGGGTGAAGTGACTTTACCAATTAGTGCATCTTATAATATTTGAATAGACAGGCAAATCCTTGAAATAGATCAAAAAAGCTACTGATTCAGTTAATTGATTAATTGAGCTATTGTTCTGAAAGACCATTTTTCCTAGGTTTAGAGGAGTTATCACGCCATTCTAAACCCAAATGGAAGCCTACGGAGAAATATTATTGATTGCAATGCCTGCCTTCTTTGGCTTGGTACTTTTTGAAAAATTCTGGGGGATCTGGAAAGGGAAAGACACGGTTCCTGTTTCAGATATGATCTCCAGTTTGAGTTCTGGAATCACCAATGTGACCAAAGATGTTTTAGGTTTGAGTTTAGTTGTGATCTCCTATGCCTGGCTTTATGATAAACTCGGATTCTTCGAAATAAAAGCCACTTGGTTGGTTTATGTAATAGCCTTTTTTGCTTTGGACTTTGCCGGATATTGGACCCATCGGATCGCTCACGAATACAACATCTTTTGGAATAATCACATCATTCATCACAGCTCTGAAGAATTCAATTTAGCCTGTGCCTTGCGCCAAAGTATTTCAGGGATAGTAAAGATTTTCGCTGTTTTCTTGATTCCTGCAGCTATTTTGGGAGTTCCACCTGAAGTAATTGCTATCGTAGCACCCTTACATCTTTTCGCTCAATTCTGGTATCACACCCAGCATATTGGAAAGATGGGGATTCTGGAAAAAGTGATCGTTACCCCCTCCCATCACCGAGTTCACCATGCCATTAATCCAGAATATTTGGATAAAAACTATGGCCAGATTTTCATCTTTTGGGACAGGTGGTTTGGGACTTATCAGGATGAATTGGAAGATGTTCCTGCCGTATATGGAGTGACTAGACCTGTACAAACCTGGAATCCAATCAAGATCAATTTCATGCATTTATGGTTGTTGATCAAGGACGCTTGGAGAGCTCAAAACTGGTCTGATAAATTGAAAATCTGGTTTATGCCATTGGGATGGAGACCTGCTGATGTAGCTCAAAAATATCCAGTGAATAAAATTGAGGATGTCTATCATTTTGAAAAATATGATTCTCATTTATCTAAGGGAATGCTCATTTGGAGCTTTGCACAATTAATCGTTTTGCTTTTACTCTTGAGTTACCTTTTTGGAAATCTGGCTGCAATAGGCGCTCCTGGTATTTTCTACTATGGAGGTTTTGTCTTTTTAACTGTCTATGCCTACACTGAATTGATGGATAGAAATCCCAACGCTTGGGCCTGGGAACTCTTGAAAGCAGTATACGCCATGTATTTTGTGTTTACATCAGGTGATTGGTTTGGTATGAATACAGCCTTTCCGGGAGCTATTTATGGATTTGTGGGCTACCTACTAGTATCTCTACTCCTTTCCTTTGTGTTTTCACTTAACAAGGAAAGAGTTCAATTGACCAATTGATTCAGATAGACATTCTAAGGTGTTCTAGCTTGGATTTTTTTAAGTTTGGGAAATCGGGATATTTTTGTTCTTTGCTCTTGACCCCAACCTATGTTTTTGTCACTTACCTCTGAAATCAGTACTACTTCGTGGATTCTTAGTTTTTTAGCTGCTTTAGTGATTGGTATGTCCAAGGCAGGAATCAAAGGAATTGCGATCATTAATGTGACATTTATGGCTATTGCATTTGAAGCAAAGCAATCAACGGGAATTGTTCTACCACTTTTGGTGATCGCGGACATATTCGCCGTTATCTATTACAATCGTCATACCCAATGGAAATACGTCGCCAAATTCCTTCCATGGATGATTTTGGGAATTATTCTAGGGAGTTTGGTAGGGATGGATTTGCCAGAGAAAGCTTTCAAAATCTTCATGGCCATCATCATTTTCTTTACAGTTGGATTTATAGTTTGGTGGGATCAAAAGAAAACCAAAACAGTTCCTACTCATTGGGCATTTTCGAGTGGAGTTGGAACCTTGGCAGGATTTACTACGATGGTTGGAAACTTAGCAGGTCCAATTTCCAATATCTATTTTCTAGCTATGCGCTTGCCCAAAAATCATTTCATTGGGACTGCTGCATGGCTTTTTTTGATTATCAATGTTTTCAAATTGCCTTTCCATTTTTTCGTTTGGGAGACTATTTCCAAAGAAACTCTGCTCTTGGATCTAAAACTCATCCCCGGAATTATGCTCGGATTTTTGGTCGGTATCAAAGTCGTAAAAATGATCAATGAGGAGTTTTTCAGAAAGATGATTTTGATCCTTACAGCCTTAGGGGCAATTATTATCCTTTTCAAATAAATTCTTATTCAATTTAAATACCCAGGTGATTTTCATCAGAATTGAAATAAAATCGAGTGTTTAAACATTCAATTTTGGCTATATTTTGATTCAATTCTAAAAGAATCATCATCAAGGTAAATGAAGGAATTCAAACAAATCATCCAATCATACGAACTGGCAAAATCTGAAAACCGAAAAGTTGCTTTGGCGACGGTGGTTCAGGTGGATGGCTCCTCCTATCGCCGTCCTGGTGCACGGATGATGGTTACTGAAGAAGGTCACTTGACTGGAGCTATCAGTGGTGGATGTTTGGAAGGGGATGCTCTAAGAAAGGCCCAAACGGTGATTTTTCAACAAAAATCTATGTTGGTCACCTATGATACCACTGATGAGGATGATCAGAAATTCGGAGTTGGTTTAGGATGTAATGGTATCATTCATGTGTTGATTGAGCCTATTGATTATGAAAATCCAGCGAATCCTGTTGAGTTGATAAAATTGGCTCTTGCAGAAAGAATTAGCTGTGTTTTGCTGACTTTGTTTTCTATCAAAAGAAGTAAATCAGAACAGATTGGGACTGTTTTTCTAAAAAAAGGGAATCACGAATATGGGAAAGTGGACCATCTTCCTCCTGCTCTATGGCTGGAGATGAAGCATGAACTTTCCAGTTGGGAATTTGCATCTGGTAAAATCCAAGCCTATCCGGATTTTGATGACATTTCAGTCTTTTATGAATTGATCAGACCTCCGGTGAAAATTCTATTATTTGGAGCTGGAAACGATACTATTCCATTGGCAAAATTGGCTGATATTCTGGGTTATGAAGTGGTTTTGATTGATGGCAGAAAGAATTTGGCAACGAAGCAAAGATTCCCAAGTGTCATTGAAATAATTCAAGGTTCGGCAGAGGATGTTTCTGAACAAATAGAAACTGACTTGAGAACAGTGGCTCTTTTGATGACTCATAATTTTGAGTATGAGGCCGTAGTCTTGAAAAAGCTTTTGGATTGCATGATTCCATACATCGGAATTTTGGGCCCTAAAAAGAAGACAGAAAAGCTAATCGATCGGCTTCAAAATCAAGGAATTTCTGTGAGTATGGATAATATTTATGCTCCAATCGGAATTGAAATCGGTGCTGAGACATCGGAAGAAATTGCCTTATCAGCTTTGTCAGAAATCACCGCTGTTTTGAATAAAAAGGAACCAATATTCTTGAAGGATAAAGTGGGGCCAATTCATGAAAACCCATCATGAAAACAGGAGTACTAATTTTAGCAGCGGGTTCTTCTTCTCGCCTTGGAAAACCGAAACAGCTTCTGAAATTTGGTGAAGAAACACTTCTGTCAAAAACCATCAAATCAGCTCAGGAGGCCATTTTAGGACCTGTTCTAGTTGTTTTAGGTAGTCAATCCGACCTTATCAAATCAACTTTAAAAATTGATGGGGTTAAGTGGATTGTAAATCAAAACTGGGAAAGTGGAATGGCTTCAAGTCTTCAGGTAGGTTTGAAATTTTTGGAAGAAAATTATGATCCAGATCAAGTACTCGTGCTTCTTAGTGATCAGCCTTTTGTAAGTACAGAATTGATCCATCAATTGATGACTAAAAAGGAAAATTCTGCTAATGGAATTGCAGCCTGTAGCTATTCCGATACCATTGGTGTTCCTGCCATTATTGAAAAAAAGTACTTCTCGGAATTATTAAATCTAAAAGGTGATCAAGGCGCTAAAAAGGTGATCAAACATCATTTAGATGACCTGGTACAAATTCCTTTTGAAAATGGTAAAATAGATATTGATACTCAGGCTGATTGGGAGAATTTACAATACCTTTAGATTTTTTTCCTAAGAAAAAAATACATCAAAGCAGAAACAATCAAGGCTCCTAAGAATATCCAAAGGAGGTTTTTGAACCCTTTGTTCGATTCTAAAGGGCTCGTATCACCTATCAATCCTAAGCCAGCCCAATAGTATGGATGCGCCAATTCCGGCGGGCTTTGCTCCAGAAAACTCAATTTTGCATTTCTTAAAGAAGCAGACTTGCTTTCTCCATTGGTCAGATTTTTATAAAAATCCATCAGAATCTCTGAGCTGGTTTTTTCGTCTATTTCCCACATGCTCATCAAGACAGAGGAACAGCCTGCATGTAAAAAACTGTGGGCCAGTGAGATCAATCCCTCTCCGTCCTCGAACTTTCCTGAGCCCGTATTGCACGCAGAAAGCACAGCTAATTCAGCCTGAAGCTGTAAACCGTAAATTTCAAAAGCATGGATTATCCCATCTTGGTTGGCACTGTCAGCTTCATTAGGATAGGCCATATACAAATGGGAATTCATCGGATAGGCATTAT
Source organism: Algoriphagus zhangzhouensis (assembly GCF_900148515.1). Taxonomy (GTDB): domain Bacteria; phylum Bacteroidota; class Bacteroidia; order Cytophagales; family Cyclobacteriaceae; genus Algoriphagus; species Algoriphagus zhangzhouensis. Next base: position 646,975 of record NZ_FRXN01000001.1, read on the forward strand.
CGACCTCTCCATGTGTTGCGAGGTGTAATATCTCAAAATCGGAAGCATTCTCGTAAAACAAGGATTCTTGAGCCTCGGTCTGTTGATAAAATGAGCCTTTTACCATGTTTGATGCCAGCTTAGCTGTTAAAAGAGAAAAAGGCTGTCTGATCAATTGACTCTGAATTGGAGCTTGATTTGGATGGTCAGAGATATAGCTTTGCTTCATCTGATCGGTAAAACCAGGGGCTATGAAAAGCCCATTTTTTGAATCCTTTTTCTTCTTTTCAAAAAATTGATTGGAAGTCGAAGTAGATAGAAGATATGAAATCTCGTGGTCTTTGATGAGGTATGAGAGCTCAGAAAAATTCTCTCCATCTTGATTTTTGATTAAGGATTCAAAATTGACAGAATAAAGCTCCCGATCAGGTATGATTATTATGTTTTTATCTTTTAAATCTGAATAGAAAGGAGAAATCAATTCATTGAAAATCACATGGGAAACTGATTTAAACTCCTCAAATTCAAGGTTTTTTAATTGATTCAATTTTTCTATTTGCCTACCTATTGAATTTCGGTCAATCATGTGGGTTTTTAAACCAGCATCTGATAAAACGAATGCATAAATCCTATTCTCAGACACTGAAAATTCAATAAGAACATTATTATTTCCCAACAATTTTCTTTGGATCTCCTCTATTGAATATGGTTCCAAAGAATAGCGTTCATTCCATATAGGTATGTCCAGATTGATGATGCTGTCTTGAAAAATTGAATAGCTCTCCATTGAATAAGTCAATTGATTCAAAATAGAGTCATTGGGACTATTCATGAAATTGGAGTTCAAGCCATTGATCTGATCTCTCCAAAATTGATCTAAAATAGCAATGGAATCATCGGCATCTATGGATTCAGAAATCATCATATTATTTGATGCTAGTCTCAGTAGTACCCCCTTTTCCAACTCTGAAAATCGAAAGGCTATTTCAAAATATTCCTTCTTTTCAAATTTGGCAGCTAAAATCCAGCAGGCATCAATCGCATGCAGAAGGATTTTTCGATGCTCTTTGGCCAATTCTATCAAAGAATATTGAGTTCTGAGGCTAAAAATGCTCTTTTGAAAATTCCGAGAATATCCGTCTGCCAACTCAATAATTTCTAAAAGATTTTCCTGACTTTCATTTTCAAGATTCTTTGCCCAAATCAAATTGATTCGATTTTCGATAAAAAAAGCAATTCGATAATTGGGAGGAAGGAGATCGGTCCATTTTTCTGATCTAATAAAACCTTGACCTAGAATTCGGATGAATGTACTATCTGAATATTTCCAGGCCGCCTCTTGGTTACCCTCTTTTAAAAATGCCAAACTGAGATCGTTGTACTTACTGGAAACTACTATTCTGGAATCAGGGTAAAGCTTTTTATAGATTTCTAAAGCCTTCTCATAATGCTCAATGGATTGTTTATAATTTTCAGAATTTAGGAACTCCTTCCCTATTGAAGTATGGGTCTCTCCTACCAAAAAGAAATTCTCAATATTTGAGGCCTGATAATGCTCAAGTGCTCTTGTATACCACAAAATAGCCTCCTCAGGTATGGATTTATATGCAAACAAATCTCCTATTTGGCTTTCCAAGGCAGCCAATCCCGGAAGATTTTCCTTTTCCAGAATCTGCTGTTTTAGGTAAGCAAATTGAAAAAGTGAATCAGCTTCATCCAGTTTTCCTAAATGCATTTTACTACTAGCCAGATGAATAATTGGTTGAATTATTCCAATTTCATCTTCTCCATAATTTTCACTGTGAAGGATTACGGATTTCGAAAAATAGGGCTCTGCAAGCGGGAATTCATTGAGTTTGTGGTAGATATTTCCAAGGTTATTATAGGCAATCGCCAAAAACTGAGGGTTTCCAGTTTTCTCATAATTCTTTTGGGAAACGTTTGCCATTTCCTGCAAATATTGAATCGCTTCTGCATAGCGGAATCTGGATTCTTGAATTATCGCCAATTGATTATAGACCAAGGCCATGGTTGGATGGTCCGGATCCAAATTAGCTTTGGCTATTTCATACAGTTTGAAACTGAATTTCTCTGCATTTTCATAATCCGCTCGATCATTGGCTATCAATCCCAATGATTGATATACCCCCATTAATTTTCGATCATTTTCTCCGTACAATTCTTTTTGAATTTCCAGAGATTTCAATCCATAAGAATATGCCTTTTCCAAGTTTTGGAGGTTTAGATAAAGCCAAGAAATATTATTGTAAAGAGTCGAAATCAAAGTCGATTTTTTGTCTTGTTCCCTGATTAAAGACTCGGCCTTTTGAAAAGTGTTTTCCGCTTCATTCCAATAGAAATCATGTACCAGCAACTGCCCTTTTTTATTCAAAGCAGCGATTTTGGAATCTGTTGAAGTGTTAAGATTTTCGGAAAGAAAAATGGCTGAATCGGCCATTTCAAGGGCTTCATTTATTCCGAATAAATCCCATTGAATTGCAGATTTGTGGACGTAAGCGAATACTATGCTATCGGGTTCATTTTCAGTTTTGAATTGCTTTATAGCCTTTTGAATAAGCTGGTTGGCAGACTCGAATTCCCCATCTCTGAATGCAGATTGGGATTGTGCATACCAATTTTGACCTAATGCAGAGGTGTACCAAAAGCTAGTAAAAAGAAAAAAAAGGAAATATCTTTTGAACCAAGCCATGTCAAAGTGACTATTTCAATTTTTCCAAAAGTTCCTCCTTTTTATAAAGAGGACTATTTAATTTTTCCAACAATTGAATCGCTGATTCCTTTTCTTCCTCTTTCAAGTAAATCAATGATCTATACCAAAGAGCTTTTTGATAAAATTCAGAATTGGAATCTTCTAATAATTGATCTAGAAATTGGGCTGAAGACTCAAATTCTTTTTGATTTAACTTGGCCATAGCCAAATAGAAAGCCAATGTATCAGTTGGCTGATCTTGTGCTAGATTGGTCCAAATATCTTGTGCTTCCTGATATTTCTCTTCTTTGTAACTGACCATTCCATCATCAAATTGATAAGAATCAGTGCTACTCATTGGTACTGGTAATCCTGGATCAGGATAAAAATAGGCGGTATAAATGTCTCCAGATGAACTTTCCGAATTCCATGGCTGCAACCAAATGAATAAACCTAAAATGAAGACAACTGAAGCAGCAATTCCATATTTGAGGAAAGAAATCAACTTTCTACTTACTTTAGAATTTTCTTTGTTTTTGATCCAAGAATCAACTTCAATAGTCGCCTGCAAGCTTCTTTGAAAGTTAACTTCTCTTCTAAGTTCCTGATTTGTAATTATCCTCTCTTCGAAAGCTCCTTTTTCCTCAGATGATATTTCTCCCAAAATAAATCTTTCGATCTCTTCAAATTCTTCTAGCGATATTTCAGGCTTATTATTCATGCTTGCGTTGGAGTTCCAAGTAGGTTTTTCTTAGTTTATTCATACATCTGAACTTGATTGTTTTGATGCTTTTCTCAGTTGTATTTCTGCTGGATGCTATTGATTTTAGACTTGATTTTTTGAAGTAGAATCTTGATAAAATCTCTCTGCAACCTTCTCCCAATTGCATAAGTGATTCAATCAATAAATTGGTTTGTATTTCATTTTCTTCCCAATTTTCATCTTGTTGATTTCCTTCATTGTAGTCATTTCTATCTTCATTGATGCTACTGGTAGGTTTTCTAGTTTTTAGGATATTGATCCATTTATACTTGCAGATTTGTCTTAGGTATGCATTGAATTTTTCCTGACTACCCACAAACTTTCCCGTTTTTAAATTGACCCAGGCAACGTGAATACAGCTTTGGAATAAGTCTTCTGCATCTTCAATCGTACCTGAGTTTTTGACCACGTAACTTTTGCACCACTCGATATTCATGGAGTATGCTTGTGAAAGAGCTTTCTCTGGAGATTGAAACCAATATTCTTCTGATGAACCCAAACCTTGTAATTATTTGATCATCAAGATAAACTGCTAGTTTCATTTTTTCATTAAGTTTTGTTTAAAATACCATAAGTCATAGTTGGTTAATGTGAGTCAGGCATATTCAGTCCTATCACTTATTTTAATTTCACAATCAATTCTGCCATTCCTTGATATGATTTAGCCCGTTCCTCTCCTTCAGCACATTCTGCTGCGCCATCACCCATCCAGGATGGCCAAGATCTCCCTGATACTAATAAATGGAAAAATTCATACCTCCCATCAATCAATTCCATTGATTCAGATGTCCAACTAATAGATCTTCCTACTTGAGAAGGTATAACATCTGGCCAATAATAGAGTACCCTTGCTTGATAGGACTCTGCCCCTTCAATTGGAGGTGTTGTGAAATATGTATTTGAACCACAGCTGGAATAAAGCTCATCTGGCTTGTAATTGTAATAGGAATAATAATCTATGGGAAGGTGAAGGATTTTGTATTTATCATCATTTAGAATTTTTAAAGTGGTCTCTAATGTTTGATATAAAAAGTATTCGTCATCGACCTCTGACTTTGCATAAATCTTTGCAGTGATGGTTTCTGTTCCATTTTGTGTATCACTATCTAAACATCTATACTTCAGATTATTAGTGCCAAATGTATTCACGATGTTAGAATAATTCCCTTCATATAGAAATTTCCCATGCTTACCGGATGTTTCCCAAACTATCTTCATTTCTGAGAAATCCATCAAAGATTGGTTTCTAATGATGGGCTCGATAGATACGTCCACCATATTTACATTTCCTTCTTTTCCAGAAAGTGTTACCCCTTTGGGTAAAAGCTGATAGTTGCTTTTGCGGATCGTGATGCTTGCAGTATCCCGTCCTATTAATTTATTTTTGTAATAGGCCTCAACATAGACATATTCTACATTGTATTCATCCGGAAGGTTTGCAGCACTTACTTGAGTGATGTAGGTGATTTTAGGAGTGGCAGTTTCGATTTTCTTACCTTTATCTCCATCGGCATTTCTAACCTCTCCAAATTCTCCGGGAGTTTCAAAAACAAAATAAGGATGGGTACCATCTTCTATAGTCAGATCCTTAATAATTGGCTCCAAGTCTACATATGAATAGGCGCTAATAGTAGACTCTTGTGGGCTTAAGGTGACTTTTGAGCTTTTGGCTCTGACGTCCCATTCTTCGAGTTGATTTGAATTTCTATAATCCCATGCCAACCTTATAAAATCCCCTGCGAGCAATGTTACATTGACGACTTTCATGATTTTCGCAGACTTTTTCATTACGTCGTCTACCTTATCATAATCAAATTGTGGGAGCTCATATCCGGATTGATCTGCACGATCAACCATTAAGTCAAAGGCTGCATTTGCCAAATCCGGAAAACTATTCTCAAGGATATTTGTACTAGATTTTAATAGAAAAGTGTTTATAGCTCCTGAAAAATCTCCCTTTTTAACATTTTCATAAATATCTGGTGAAGCTTTAAGAAACACTTCTGTCTTTTCAATAAATGCTTCAACTGTTCCACTTTTTATATCGAATCCAGCTCCCTTCAATTCATCTTTCCAACCAAATATCTCCATGACTAATGGAAACATGAAATCCAAGGCAAATGCTTCAATCTCAAGTCTAGTCAATTTGGCTGTTTCAGTTTCAGTTTTGGGCTTAGGATCAGCTATTCCAGGCCCTATAACATGGACTTTATATCCAATTTCACTTACTCCATCAGGTAGATTGAGATCTATTGGAGTAGTTTCCTTGTAGACAAAATCATTTTCTTTGCTTTCAATAGTCGCCCCCAATATTCCTGTTATGGAATTTGCTGCATCTGCTGGAGAAACTTCAAAATCTATGTCTGATTGTGTACCGGTTCCGACTTCAGATAGCAACACATTTTTATTCCCTGCCTCATCCTTGGTATACATTTTATAAAGGAAAGCATGAGCCCTTCTCCGGTAGCTGTTTCTAATTGACAATTGACCAATTGAAGGGTCGAAAACTTGAATTCCACTTTTAATACTTATTCCTTCCACCTGAATTGTGGAAGCTTTTTCTATTTGAGTTCTTGCGAAAATATCGCTGTAGTTGTCTTCGGGTAAAATCCCATTTAGTACCTCTGTAAGTGGGTCTAAATAGGTTTCTTTTCCTAGAATCAAAGGGTCTGATTTCCAGAGCTCTTCAAATTCCGAATCCCAAATGCTTGTTTTGGGCAAGGAGCTATATTGTTCCAGAAATATTGGTGTGAGTCTCTCGTCCCTAAAGTCCAATGCCATGCCCAAATAAACCAACACCTGAGCTGTCGTTTTTGGGCTTAAAGTTGAAGTAGAATCGGTAATAAAACCTGCCAAGAGTAGGTTGTCCTCCTGATCAAACAAATATGCGAGGCTGGGAACATTTGGCGTGGAAACAACCAGGGATGCCCCATTTGAGCTTACTGGAAAAGAATTGCCAAAGGAAAAAATCTCTGCTGTAGCTAAATCAATTCCAGCTTCTGAAGGAATTTCGATTGAAATGTTCTTTGTATCAAATTCGCCCGTTGGAATATTTGGGTCAACTGTAGGCTCATGTTCATCTTTGCAGGAATATGTAAATAGGAGCAAAAAAGACAAAAGGCCGATAAAAAGTAAATGTCTAGGTTTCATTGAGAAGGAGGTTAAATATGATAGGATTCTAAAAAGTCATTTGACTTTCAATCCTCTATCAACTCCATCACAAAAAAGTAAACAGGGTGATTAAAAAAATTAAATGTTCCTCAATTCAAAAACTACACTATTGACCCATTCAATAGTATCCCGAATCTCTTTTTCTTTAGTATTCATTCCCAAACTAAATCGTATCGAAGCTCTTCCTAAATCAGGTTCTATGCCCATTGCTTCCAAAACGTGACTTGGTTTAGGGTTAATAGAAGTACAAGCTGAACCGGAGCTTACTGCTACCTTTTGGCAAACCTTTCTCAATAGCTCCTCTCCTTCTACTCCAGCAAATGAGATATTGGAAACATGAGGCAAACGATGAGTTTGACTTCCATTCAAAAAAGTGTCTGATAATTCCAAAAGGCCTGTTTCTAATAGATCACGCAGGCTTTTTAGACGGATTTCCTCAGAAACCAAATGAGCTGAACGTAATTCAGCTGCCTTTCCAAATCCCACAATTCCTGGTACATTTAGAGTACCACTTCTCATCCCTTTTTCATGCCCTCCTCCTTGAATTTGAGCCAAAGGTTTGGGCAAGGGATGATTATGTCGAACAAACAAGGCTCCTACTCCTTTTGGTCCATATAATTTATGAGCAGACATCGCCATCAGATGGATTCCTTTCACATTAACAGGGATTTTACCAACAGCCTGAACTGCATCAGTGAAAAAGATTATCCCCTGATCTTCACATAATGCAGCGATATCAGAAACTGGATGAATGACTCCTGTTTCATTATTTGCCCACATCAATGAAATCATTTTTGTATGAGGTTTTACTGATTTAAAGAGCAGATCAAAATCTATTTCTCCTTTGGAATCAACAGGTAAATGAGTGACTTCAGCGCCTCTATTTTCGATTTCTTCCAAAGTATCCAACACAGCTTTGTGTTCGGTTTGGCAAGTGATATAGTGTTGTCTTTCTCCCAAATAATGCTCAAAAACTCCTTTGATTCCTAGATTAATTGCCTCGGTAGCACCCGATGTAAATACGATCTCTTTGGACTTTGCTCCTATCAAAGTAGCTACCTTTTCCCTTGCTTCTTCAACAGCATTTTCGGCTACCCAGCCAAAGGGATGGCTTTTGCTGGATGCATTTCCAAAATGAGTCCCAAAGTATGGGATCATTTCTTCGATGACTTCAGGAGCACAAGGCGTGGTGGCGTTATAATCTAGGTAAATCGGATAGTTCATGTGACTAAAATAAGTGATTCTAATTCCATCCCCTTACAAATTTCAAGTAACTTCGATCTGAATCAGTCTATTTGATCATGCAAGAAAATTGGACATTTGAAATTGGAGAAGAGCCACTGGGTAATGAAATGGAAATCGATGATTTTTTGACAGCCAGAAAAAAGGAACTAGGGATCTTTCTTTCCTTTTATTACAAAAAGCAGGGAGCAGTTGCCGAAAACGTAAGTGTGATCAATACTTTGCTTTTGGACGGTAAAAAATCCGGGAAGCTGACTTTATCATTTAACGTAGTTTATTTCAATGCCTGTTTGGCTATTCATGAGCAAGACCATGATAAAATGGTGCTGAAATTCAAGCTGGATAGAGAAAATAGAAAATTGGATTTAATAGGTCCCTACTGGCCAGAAAGAGAAATGGATGAGATTTAAGGTGAAACTTGCCAAATCTGAATTTTTTTAATCTAATCTCTTTCTTCATTTTCGCTGATTGTTGCAATTCCTTTCAATTGAAGTAATTTTGAACATCAGTTTTCACTTATGAAAGAATCACCAGAAGCACTCAATTTTATTGAGCAAATTATAGAAGAAGATCTGGCCAATGGCCTTCCAAAAGATAAACTAAGGTTCCGTTTTCCACCGGAGCCTAACGGTTATTTGCATATTGGTCATGCTGCCTCCATTTGTTTGAATTTCGGTTTGGGAGAGAAATACAATGCTCCTGTCAATCTGAGATTTGATGATACCAATCCTGCCAAAGAGGAACAGGAATATGTGGACGCGATCAAGCGTGATATTGCTTGGTTGGGCTTCAAATGGGCAAATGAATGCTATTCTTCGGATTATTTCCAGCAGTTATATGATTGGGCTGTCCAGTTGATCAAAGAAGACAAAGCCTATGTTGATCAGCAGACTTCTGAGCAAATCGCCGAACAAAAAGGAACTCCTACCACTCCGGGGACTGCAAGTCCCTATCGTGACAGACCAATAGAAGAAAGTTTGGAGCTTTTCGAGAAAATGAAGAATGGGGAATTTGAAAAAGGCGCTTACCTTCTTCGTGCAAAAATCGATATGGCTTCTCCGAATATGCATATGAGAGATCCGATTTTGTATCGTATCATCAATGCGCATCACCATAGAACCGGCAACGATTGGTGTATCTACCCGATGTATGACTGGGCTCATGGCGAGTCAGATTATATCGAGCATATCTCCCATTCCCTTTGTACGCTTGAATTTAAGCTTCATAGAGAGCTGTATGACTGGTATTTGGATCAGATTTATGATTCAGCCAATCTACGTCCTAAACAAAGAGAATTTGCTCGTAGAAACTTGAGCTATACCGTCATGAGTAAGCGAAAGCTTCTTGAATTGGTACAGAAAAAGGTGGTTTCGGGCTGGAATGATCCCCGTATGCCAACTATCTCTGGTTTGAGACGAAGAGGTTATACACCAGACTCAATTAGAAAATTCAGTGACCTATCCGGTATCTCCAAAAGGGATAATGTGACGGATGTTTCACTTCTTGAATATTGCATCAGAGAAGATTTGAATAAAACCGCTACTCGTGTAATGGCTGTTTTGGATCCCGTGAAGCTTGTTTTGACGAATTATCCAGAAGGGGAAACGGAAATTCTACACATGGAAAACAATCCTGAGCTTCCAGATTCAGGAACGCATGAGGTACCTTTTTCCAGAGAGCTTTATATAGAAAGAGCTGATTTTCAGGAAGAGGCAAGCAAGAAGTTTTTCAGATTGGCTTTGGGAACTGAAGTTCGATTGAAAAGTGCCTATATCATCAAAGCAGATTCAGTTGTAAAAGACGATTCTGGAAAAATTACTGAGATTCACTGTACTGTTGACTTGGATTCAAAGTCAGGAACGGGAACAGAAGCAAGCTTGAGAAAAGTCAAAGGAACCTTGCATTGGGTATCCATTGAGCATGCCATCAAAGCAGAGGTTCGTGAATATGATCGTTTGTTCTTGGACGAAGCTCCGGATTCTCATGAGGATAAAAACTTCCTGGAGTTCATCAATCCAGATTCATTGAATGTGATCAAAGAAGCTTATTTGGAGCCATTTTTGGCGAATGCGACTTTGGAAGACAAATTCCAATTCCAAAGATTAGGTTACTTCACTTTGGATACTGACACCACTTCTGATCAATTGGTTTTCAACAAAACAGTTGGTCTGAAAGATTCATGGGCGAAGCAAAATCCTCAAAAAGAGCAATCAAAACCAGCAGCTCCTGCTCCTCAAAATCAGCCAAAGAAAAATCCTTTGAGTGAGATGCAGCAATTGAGTAAAAAATTGACCAATCTTCCTGAAGAAAAATATGCTTCCACAAAGGCAAACATTCAGAAATTGGCTGAAGAGATCAATTATGAAGAGATTGAACCTTTGTTTAATACCGCTGCAAAGAAAGTAGGAACTCGAATCGGTGTCATGTTGATTTTAGGAGTTTTGATTGAGAAAGGTCAAGAAAAAACAGAGGCTGCGAAAGTATTCATCGAAGCAGGTTTAAATGATTCCAATGAATTGCTTAAAGCAGAAGCTGAGGCGATTGGTTGATTTCAATATTGGAAATTCATTTTCTACAATAAATAAAAAAACGCCTTTGGGTTTTACTCAAAGGCGTTTTTGCTATTTCTATGGTCTAATAACTCTCGACAATAGACTTATCATCAGGTTCTCTTGATTTCTAATTTGATATCAGAAAATTCCTTTTGCTCAATGAAAGGCTGACTTCTCAACCTTCGACCTGTTGCAGCAAAGATTGCATTGGCAATTGCTCCGCCTGTTGGTGGCAAGGCTGGTTCACCCAGACCTGTTGGATCAAATCCACTATCCAAGAAATGGGTATTGATTTCTGGAACTTCTTTCAAACGAATCAGGCGATAGGAATCGTAATTCTTTTGCTTTGGAACACCATTTTCAAAAGTCAAATTGGTGTACATCGCATGTCCCATTCCATCTACAATCCCACCTCTTACCTGATGGTTTGCACCTGTAGGATTGACAACCATTCCACAATCTGTTACAGCAGTGATCCTTTTGAGCGTAGGGCTTCCTCCATCCATTTCAATATCTGCTACTTGGGCCACATATGATCTGTGGGAGAAGTAAACACTCAACCCTTGTTTTACATTTGGATTTTTACCCCAATTGGACTTTTCAGCTACTTCTTTGGTCACGGCGATCATTCGATTAACATTGTATCCCAACTCTCCTACCGGATTGTTTTTGGCCTTTTCATATAATTCCAATCGAAGTTGAACTGGATCTTTTCCTGCGGCCAAAGCGACTTCATCCAAGAAACTTTGCTCGGCATAAGCGAGGAAGTTTGTGATTGGTGCTCTCCAAGCATTTGTTGTTATACTGGAATCGTAGCTTATGGATTCGATCAGGACATTTTCTACAGCGCCAGATGGGAAATTATTCTCACGAGTAGTGTTTCCGGCATTCATTCCAACACCCTTGAGTTTATAGCCAATCATATTACCTGCATTATCCAATGCCGCCGAAAATTTATATCTCACAGCTGGTCGATAAGCCCCACCTGTCAATTCATCTTCGCGACTCCACACGATTTTTACAGGACCATTGATTGCTCTGGAAACTTCTACAGCCTCCTCTACATAGTCTGCTCTTAACCTTCTACCGAACCCACCTCCTAAACGAGTGATTTCTACAGTGATATTTTCCGGTGGAATCCCCAATATCTGAGCCGCTGTCTGTCGAGCTCTATCTGGTGTCTGAGTTGGACCAATCAATTCACAACGATCACCTTGGACATGTGCAAAGAAGTTTTCTGGTTCCATCGGGGAATGCGCCAAAAATGGACATTGATACTCCGCTTCCACCACTTTAGCTGCGGTTTTGAAAGCCTTATCTACATTTCCGTCTTTCCTTCTTACATCTGCCTTTCCATTTTCCAGGAGATCTTTAAAAATACGATCATGATCTGCAGTGCTCTCAACATTACCATCTGCTTCATATTCAATTCTCAGCAGTTTTTTTGCTTTCAATAGAGGCCAAGTGGATGTTCCTACCACGGCAACCGAATTCCCAAAAGTAACAACATCCGTTACACCTGAAACCCCTCTTGCTGCTCCGTCATCCATTGATTTGATTTTCATTCCAAAAGGAGCTCTCTGAATCATTGCATGCTTCATTCCCTCACGGTAAAAATCCAAGCCGTACATTGGTTTTCCTGTGTAGATTTCTTTAGCATCAACATTCTTTACTGGAGTCCCTATGATTTTGAAATCCTTTTTATCCTTTAAAGTCACTTCCTCAGGCGCTGACATGGTGGAAGCAACTTCTACAAACTCACCAAAATGACCTGATTTACCGGATTCTTTATGAGAAATAATACCACTTTCCACTGTGATTTCTTCTGCGGGAACATTCCAGGTTTGGGCTGCAGCAGCTACAAGAACATATTTGGCGGTAGCACCTGCTTTTCTCAATCTTTCCCAGCTATGAGGCATAGCACCTGATCCTCCTGTTAATTGCCTGTCAAACTTTTCTGTATCCAGATTCGCTTGAATTACCCGGACTTTAGACCAATCAGCATCCAATTCCTCAGCTACAACCATTGGAAATGATGTCTTGATATTTTGACCCAATTCAGGATTTGGTGAATAGATTACCACATCACCTGATGGAGCAATGGATAAATAAGCATTGAAGTTTTTGACTTGAGCCAAAACTTCTTCAGTGCTCAATACTTCTACTTTCGGAGAGTCGCAACTGGACCAATTAAAGCCAATAAACAATCCTCCGGCAGTGGTTCCGACTATTTTGAGGAAATCTCTTCTTCCTTCTCTAGTGATAGTGCTCATGATTATTTGGTTTTTGCGGCTTGGGCTACAGCTTCTCTTACTTTATGATAGGTACCGCATCTGCAGATATTGCGGTTCATTGCATTGTCAATCTCTTCCATACTTGGGCTAGGATTATTTTTCAAAAATGCAGCGGCTTGCATGATTTGACCTGGTTGACAAAAACCACATTGGGCCACGTCAATCTCCTCCCAGGCTTTTTGCACCGGATGATCTCCATTTTCTGACAATCCCTCAATGGTAGTAACCTCAGAATTTCCAACACTGGAGACTGGAGTCACGCAGGAAAAAGTGGCATTTCCATTCAAATGGACAGTACAGGCTCCACATTGGGCTATTCCGCAAGAATATTTCGTTCCTACTAATCCTAAATGATCTCGAAGCACCCACAATAATGGGGTATCGTCCTCGACATCAACGGTATGGGTTTTTCCGTTAATTTTTAAGTTTAATGTTGCCATGGATAGATGTTGTTTGGATTTAAGTTACAAAAAATCAAGCCCTTCCAAATGCCATTTGTGGAATTCCAAGATTAAAATTGTAGTAATTGAACACTCTATATCCTTAATTAGTAGGAAACTAAGCAATCAACCCATAAAAATATTGAAGGCTTTGGACCTATTTATTCCTGATTCTTGTTGCCTTCAATATCGTATTTTATCGCTCTGTTTTTGTGGAGTAAAATTTTATAAAAGTGATTAAAAAACTATTTCTGGGCCTTTTAGGCCTAATTTTAATATTAGTAGTTACCGGAGTTCTTTTTGTGAATTTAAGTCCACAATTCGGAGAAGAACCAAGTGAAGAAAGGCAAGCTGAATTTGAGAATCTGGACCATTATTCAGATGGGAAATTTCAAAATCTTATCCCTACAAACATGGATATGGGTTTTGCTAAAGCCATGAGAATGATGCCGGAATTTTTCAAAAATGACCCATCCAGAAAGCCTGATTTTGAATTACCGATAGTCTCAGTGGATTCCAGCGAATTGGTTGGAAAGGTCTTCCCTACTCGATTGGTTTGGTTCGGACATTCAGCATTTTTACTTCAATTGGATGGGAAAAATATTCTATTAGATCCAATGCTAGGTGAAGTTCCTGCTCCGCATCCATGGCTAGGAGATAAACGATTCTTTGAAGAATTGCCAATCGAGATCGAAGAGTTACCTGAAATCGATATCATCCTTTTTTCACATGATCATTATGATCATTTGGATTATGAGTCAGTTCAAAGACTGAAAGATAAAACGAGGGCTTTTTATGTGCCTTTGGGAGTTGGTTCACATTTGGAATCTTGGGGAGTTTCGGTAGATAAAATTCATGAAATGAATTGGTGGCAAGAAGGAAATGAAAATGAAATCTTTCTAGCCTTTACCCCTAGTAGACATTTTTCAGGAAGAGGCTTGACCAACCGATTTAGTACTCTTTGGGGTTCTTGGGTGATTCGAGGGAAAAATGACACTATCTATTTTAGTGGAGATGGAGGGTATGGCCCACATTTCAAGGAGATTGGTGAAAAGTATGGACCTTTTGATTTTGCTATGCTTGAATGTGGCCAATACAATGAAAATTGGAAGGAAATCCACATGATGCCAGAAGAAACTGCTCAAGCCGGGGTGGATATTAATGCGAAAGTAATTATGCCGATTCACTGGGCAGCTTTCCGATTAGCAATGCATTCATGGACCGATCCAGTGGAAAGAGTTTTGGTGAAAGCTCAAGAACTTAACCTCCCTATCATAGTCCCTAAAATCGGCTCCAAGATAGAGTTGAGTGCAAATCCTGAAATCAGAGAAAAGTGGTGGATTAAGCCTTGATTTTGGTTTTTTATCTGATTTTCAGGGGATAAGTGCCAGATTTATGCTGAAAAAACTAAGCAACTCTACAAAAACTCTTTAAAATTCATAAAATGACAAAATTCACATGAGTGATTTAGAAGCATTTTTCCTAATTTGAAACTTTAATCTAAAATTTATAAAACCTAATAACCTATGTCGAAGAAGATCAAAGTGGCGATTGTTGGTACTGGATTTATCGGGCCAGCTCATTTGGAAGCATTGAGAAGAATTCCAAATATCGAAGTCACTGCTCTTGTGGAAGTTAATCAGCAAGTTGCTGATGCCAAAGCGGATGAATTGGGAATTCCTTCTGCTTACACTTTTGAAAATATGCTGAAAGATGACAGCATCGAAGTGGTTCATATTTGTACCCCTAATTTCCTTCATTTTCCTCAAACCAAAGCCTGTCTACTTGCTGGAAAGCATGTGATTTGTGAGAAGCCTTTGGCAAATACCATTGCTGAAGCTGAAGAATTGGTTTCACTTGCTGCTGAAAAAGGACTTGTTAATGCTGTTCACTTCAATTTGCGCTACTACCCAATGGTAAGACAGATGAAAGTGATGAGAGAAAAAGGTGAATTGGGAGAAGTTTATTCTGTGATGGGATCTTACCTACAGGATTGGCTATTCTTCAATACGGACTACAACTGGAGATTGGAGCCAGATCAATCAGGCGGTTCAAGAGCTGTAGCTGATATCGGTTCTCACCTTTTAGATATGACTGAATACGTAACTGGTTTGAAAATCACTGCTGTCATGGCAGATTTCTCCACTGTTCACAAAACAAGATTGAAGCCTCTGAAAGCAATTGAAACTTTCTCTGGTAAGGCTTTGGATCCTTCTGATTACAAGGAATATCCAGTGACTTCAGAGGATTACGCGACTGTTTTGCTTCGTTTTGACAATGGAAACACTGGTTCAATTACAGTTAGCCAGGTGAATGCTGGTCGTAAAAACCGATTGAACATTGAAATCTCTGGTTCTAAGGCAAACTTTGAATTCAATGCAGAGAAGCCAAATGAACTTTGGATTGGTAAGAGAGATGGATTGAATCAGGTGTTGATGAAAGATCCAGCTTTGGTAGACGAAGGTGCCAGATCTTTGGTTAGCTTCCCAGGTGGTCATCAAGAAGGTTTTCCTGATACTTCTAAGCAGCTATTCAAAGAGGTTTACGCTGCAGTAAGAGAAGGCAAAATGCCTGAGAAAGCTTCTTTCCCAACTTTTGCTGATGGATTGAGAGAGTTGATTATTGGTGAAGCAATCGTCGAAAGCAACGAAAAAGAGGCTTGGGTGAAGATTTAACAACATTTAATTCTATATTTCAGTTAATAGATTTATTGTTGAGTAGAAATAACCTTTACATCTAAATAAAAATTCGAAACCCATGAACTTTAAGAAAAGTCTATTTTCATTTCTTCTTTTCGCTGGATTCGCTGCAGCTGTAATGGCTCAGGAAAAACCAAGCCCTGCAAAAACTGCTGAAGGCACTGTCGGTGATGCTAAAATTACGATCAAATACTCCTCTCCTGCTGTAAAAGGTAGAGTTATTTGGGGTGATTTGGTTCCGTTAGGACAAGTTTGGAGAGCTGGTGCCAATGAGGCAACAACCTTTACCACAACCAAAGATTTGATGGTAGAGGGAAAAATGCTTCCTGCCGGAACATATAGTTTCTTTATAATCCCTGACGAGTATCAGTCTACATTTATTTTCAATAAAGTAGATAAGCAATGGGGAGCGTTCAATTATGATGCAGCAGAAGATCAACTTCGTGTAAGTGTTCCTTCTCAGCAGACTTCTACAATGGAAGAAAGATTGAAGTATGAAGTGAAAGATGGAAAATTCTCAATTGCATGGGAATATGGCAAAGCAGAAGCTAAAATTGCTCCTGCTATGTAAATTGATTTCAAAAAGAATTGAAGGCCATCGGGATTATTCCTGATGGCCTTTTTATTTTTGTAGCGCATGTCAAAATTCGATTTTAATTCCTTCGATCTTCCAGTTTCGGAGATCATCCCTTCGGTGAAGAAGGTTCTTTCAGATTCCAATTCCCTAATAGTTCAAGCGCCTCCAGGTGCTGGTAAAAGTACTCTCCTCCCATTAGCATTGCTAGAAGAAGATTGGTTGAAGGGAAAAAGAATCCTGATGCTCGAACCGAGAAGACTCGCTACCAAAAGTATTGCTACACGCATGGCCTCCATGCTCGGTGAAGAAGTAGGGAAAACAGTAGGATTCAGAATTCGATTTGAGTCCAAAATCTCCAAAGAAACCCAACTAGAAGTAATTACTGAAGGGATTTTGACCAGAATGATGCATTCCGATAACGAATTGTCTGATGTTGGTTTGGTGATTTTTGATGAGTTTCATGAACGAAATCTTCATTCTGAAGTTGCATTGGCTCTATGCCGTGAAGTACAACAAGTGCTCCGTCCAGATTTGAGGATTCTGTTGATGTCTGCAACCATCAATAGTGAAGAATTGTCTCAATTACTTGATGCACCAGTTATTGAAAGTAAGGGGCGACAATATCCAGTTGAAGTCAATTACCTCAATCCTATTGATGAATATCATATTGGGGAAGATACGGCTCGTGTAATTTCATCCTTAGCTAAAAGCCATGAGGGTGATTTCTTAGTTTTTTTACCTGGGCAAGGAGATATCAAGAAAGCAGAGGCTATCCTTCGAAAGTCACTTCCTGAGGATCAAATTCTCCCTTTGTACGGACAACTTTCTCCGGGTGAACAAAACAGAGCTATTCAACCACATCCTGCTGGAAAAAGGAAATTTGTATTGTCAACTGATATCGCAGAAACTTCATTGACTATTGAAGGAGTGAAAGTAGTTGTTGATTCTGGCTTTGCTAAATCAAATCGATTTGATCCGCGTTCGGGACTCTCAAAATTGGAATTACATAGAATTAGTCAAGATTCAGCAGACCAAAGAAGTGGTAGAGCAGGGAGATTGACAGCAGGTCATGCCTATCGTCTTTGGAACAAAGGCGTACAAAACCAATTACAGGGATTCAGAACTCCAGAATTGATGGAGGCAGATTTGACTGGGCTTGTTTTAGATATGATGGCTTGGGGCAAATCTGATATCCGAGAGATGACTTGGTTGACTCCCCCTCCGAAAGGGAATCTAGCCTTGGCCGAAAAGACATTGGAATCATTGGATGCCATAAATGAAGATGGTTTAACTGAGCATGGAAAAGAGATCCATTCCTTGCCTTGCCATCCTCGAATTGCCCACATGCTGCTTTATGCTGAGGAGCATGACATTTTAGGACTAGGAACAGACATAGCAGCTATTTTGGAAGAAAGGGATCCTTTGGGTCCAGATGCTGGAGTTGATCTGAATTTGAGAATTGAAGCATTAAGAAGATTTAGATCTCGTGGCCACAGTATTCCTCGAATCAAAAAGATCGAAAAAGTCGCTCAACAGTATCGGAGGCTTTTCAAAATTGAACCTGAGAATGGTTCGGTAGATCCTTGGCAAACAGGGATTCTTTTGGCCTATGCATATCCAGAAAGAATTGCTTCCGCCAGACCTGGCAACAATGCTCAATTCCAATTGGCGAATGGAAAAATAGCTCAAATTGGTCATAGAGATGATTTGGCTCATGAATCTTGGCTGGCTGTTGCTGAAGTAGATGCACGTGATGGTATGGGAAAAATATGGTCTGCAGCACCATTGAACCCTAAAGATTTGATGCCTTTGGTGAAAACCAAGGAAGTGTTCGAGTGGGATCGAAAAAAAGGAGGATTGGTTGCTTTGACTGAAGTAAGGATTGGAGCCATTATTTTGGGTTCGAGACCATTGAAAAATTACAGCTCAGAAAAAGCTCAAGAAGCTATTTTGGAAGCTATCAAAGAAGAAGGTGAATTCTTGTTGAATTTTGATGAGTCGGTCATCCAATTGATCAATCGGGTGAACTCATTAAGAATTTGGAATCAAGATGAAAGATTGCTAGACTGGTCTATTTCGGGTCTTTGTGAGTCAGCAAGTGAATGGATTAGCCCATATTTGACCAATATTCAAAAGAATGAGGACTTATTGAAAATCAACCTGAAAGAGATTTTAACCCATAGTTTGGATTATGAATTACAGCAAGAGTTGAACAAACTTGCTCCTACCAAATTGGAAGTACCTTCTGGGAGTATGATTCAAATCCAATATCGAAAAGATGGAGATATCCCTTTGCTTTCTGTACGTCTTCAGGAGTTATTTGGAATGACCGAAACACCTCGTGTAAATCAGGGCAAGACTCCCCTTTTGATTGAATTACTTTCTCCTGGATTTAAACCTGTTCAATTGACTCAAGACCTGAAAAGCTTCTGGGAAAATGGATATTTTGAGGTCAAAAAAGAATTGAAAAGAAGATACCCTAAGCATGAATGGCCCGAAGATCCCAATTCTGCTGAAGCTGTTCGTGGAGTAAAGAGAAAGAGTTAATGCAATTGATCCAAAAAGCTCAAAAATTGTAAGTAAGAAGCAATTGTAAAAGGTGTCATATGTTGTCGATTAATTTGACTAAGAAATCCATCGCGAATAATGTGATAGTCTTTTGGGTTGAATAATTTTGCTAAAGCCGTTGCCCTAAAAGCATTGTAGATAAAGTTTTGGGTTTTGAAAGAATAGTCTCTTTTATGAAAGAAGGCCCGTTCTAACAAGACCGGATCTATCATTTGATCTAACCAAGGGAAACCATCTGAAACAAAGAATTTCTCTGCTTTCATCATGGCTTGTGAAAGCTCCCAATTTGTCGAAACATGAAAAACCCTAGGTAATTCTTTTCCAATCTTATTGGGAGTTTGCACCAAAGTCAGACTCCGTTCTGAATAATCAGAAAGCGAGGGTAAAAATTTATGGATAATATTTTCTACCTGATCAATCCGAACTCCTAATGAGTACTCTAAAAGGTTGCCATCTTCAGAGTCTGTGAAATGGAGAAAAACTGCCTGCTTTCCGTGAGAAAATTGCTTGGTATACAAAGAGAAAGCCGGATCATAAATAAATCCGGAATCCAAAAAAAATGCATGGTGACGCTCTACAACTTCCAACTTTCTCATCTATTAAAAAACTACAGAAAGTTAGAAATGTTGTGTCAGATTATGAAAATAATTCTTTCATTTCCAGCAACATAGGCTCAATCTCTGCTTTTTTGATGGCCATACTACCTTCATCTTCTGGATTATGGAGATAATGATTCCAATGCTTTTCAGCCTTTCTGATTGTTCGCGGAGTGATCTCAAATTCCACCTGGTCCAAATAGTCTTTTGCCAAAGTGGAAGCTTTGAAATTTCCGAATAGATAAACTCTAAAAATATCGACAAACCGAAGGCTTAGATCATACTCTTCCAAGATCTGAACGAAAGCCCCTTGGAGGTTTTTATTTTTCCTGTCAAAAATGACATCAAAGATAGCGTCCAAAGCTTCATCCTGCCAGATTGTTTTAGAAAGAGCTCGACAAGCCAGGTATGAGATTTCCCAATTATCACCTTTTACCAATTCCAATAATTTGTCCTTCGCTTCTTCATTGGCTTTCAAACCCAATTTATCAGCAAAAACATAAGCTTCAGATTCATTGGGATCTGTAATTTTGGAAAATAGAAATTCAAGGTCCTGGTCCATCTTTTTTGTTTTATTTGCACAAATATACTCGAAATGAGAGTGGAGTGCCTATGAAAATCCCCAATTCTAAAATAATCCTTCCGGAGCAATTTGACCAAGTTCTTGAACATGCAAATTCTAATGCTTGGGAGCTTTCATATAGCTCTGAGAAACATCAATTGGTAATTTCAAATGAGGAAGAATGGATAGCGAGGATTTTTCTTCCATGGAATATGAATTGGGAAAATGAAAAGCTAATCCCTGTCGATAATTTCCATTGTGTTTTGGTGGCCATTAAGGCTGGTCAAGCTGCTGTTGGCTATTTTCACGAGAAAGAATTATTGGATCATAAGGTTTTCAGAGCATATATGGTCCGTCAAAAACAGGGGAAATCACAAATCAAGCATTTGAAAACCAAAGGAAAGTCCCGAGCTGGTTCCAGAATTCGATTAGAAGAAACTGAGCGATTTTTTGAGGATATCAGTGAAAGATTGAATAGATATGAAAATGATTTTCCAATTTCCGTCTGGGGGATTTCTTGTGCAAAAACTCTTTGGCCTTATTTTTTCGGAAGTGAAACTACTCCCCCTTTTGAATCTGGTTCGGAACTTTTAAGGTCATTGCCATTTCATTTTCATCAAGGTTCTTATGAAGAATTGGAAATGGCAGGAAAGCTGATCAATCAGTTTCATTGGTTACCAAACTCTGATAAAAATATTGAAATAGTGCTTTCAGGTTCAAAAGAAAGTGAACCTGATGAAGATGATTGGTAAAAAAATAAGCCCCGAAAATTCGGGGCTCAGGTTGGTGTTAAGTGGTAATCAGGTAATATTTATTCGTTTGATTTATCATCTCCCATTCCAGGCATGGTGTTAGAAAGCATTGCCAAAGTCTCATGGGCCATTTTCACGTTATATTCATAGGCCAAGCTTTTGTAGTTGACCAAATCCACGATGGTACCGATGAAGCATAGACCTACAGTCAGAATGTAAAGGATACCTAGTCCGATTTGTCCCAAGATAAATCTGTGAAGACCTGCGAATCCAAAGAATCCAAGCAAAGTCAAAATCAAGATCATTTGAGAGTCCTTTCTGCGGGCACGATAAACTTGAGCAAATAGAGAAGCTTGATCGTCATCCATGTTTTTCATCAATCCCTGGATGTAGCCCAGTTCCATTCCTTCCAATTCAGGAAGGTGTCTTAATACATTAGCCATAATTGTGTGTTGTTTTTAGGTTTTTAATCAAATTCCAAATTCTAGAGAAGATCACCACATAAGCGAGCATCGCTAGAGGATGCATAGACCAGGAGGCTTGGAACTCCCCTCTTGCGAGTAAGTTCATAGATCTTCCCAATCCACATCCCGGACACCAGTCAAATCCCAAGTTTTCTAATGGACAAAGTGTGAAGTGATTTGAAACTGATGGATCAATTGTCAAAATCGCTACAATACTTCCTATCCAAAATATCAACTCCAGTGGAAATTGACTTAGCCGATCGGTGATTGCTTTCATGCTAGCAGAAGTACGAAAAGGATGCCAGTGCTTAAATGTGCCCTCATTTCGATTTTTAAGCACTTTCCATTTTTTGATTGCATAATATCCGTACAAAAAAGTGTTCGATTATGAACGGTTCAGAACAATATTTTGTGTAAAATAAGAATTGACATGCCTTTTACCTAGGCATTTTTCTGTTTGAATAATGAATATAAGAAAATGGTTCTTTCTTCCTTTGATTTTGTAATTTGGTCGGCTCAGAATGAAATCGAAACATGAATAATAAAATTCTTGCTTGTACCCTATCTCTCTTTTTGGGAGCTTTTGTGGCCCAGGCTCAAACTTCTACCGATCTCTGGGAAATCAAGACCAAAGGAAAAGGTAAAAGCCTACAATTGGTTTCCGGGTCGGAAAAAGCCATCACTGATCGAGTCGAATATGATAATCAACCCTCTTTTATCAACGAATACCAAATGGTTTTTTCGGCAGCAGATGATAAAGGAAACCATGATATCATCGTCTATAATTTTGAAAGTGGGAAATTTACCAACCTAACAAAGACAGCTGATAGAAGTGAATATTCTCCAAGAATCACAGAATGCGGTCAATATATAGCGGCAGTGGTGATGGAGCCAGATCAAAAACAAAGACTGTGGCTCTACCCTACCAATTTTGGAGAACCGGAACTGCTTTATGATGACATCGAGCCGGTTGGATATTATGATTGGTATGATAACAAAGCCGCCATGTTTGTCTTGGGAGAGCCACATGAATTGATCTACGCAAGAGGTCGAAATGATTTGGTGGAAATGGATGAAGCAATAGGAAGATCTATAGTAAGGAGACCCAAAACCAATCAGATAACATATTTGTCAACAGAGAATTCTGCCGAATTACCTGATGGAAAAGCCTTTGAAATGTATGCCTATGATTTAGAGACCATGGTCAAAGCTGATTTAGGTTTAAGTTTGGCTGGTTCTCAGGATTTTATTTGGCTTGACAAAAACACTCTTTTGATGGGAAGAGGAAATTCCCTTTATATTCGGAAATGGAATGAGAAAAACTGGGAGCTCTTAGGCACCCTTGAATCAGATACACATCATGGAATCACCCGCCTGGCCTACAGTCTTGATTTGGATGTAATCGTAGTCGCTATGGAAAGAAATCAACAATAAACCAATGAGAAAAAAATTAGGAACACTTGGATTGGCGATCCTATTAGCCACCTCGGCACTTTATGCCCAAATTGAAGATAAAAAAGGACTGGTAGCCAAAGATGCTGAATTGGTCAAAGTTCAGGATGGATTTTCCTTCACAGAAGGTCCAGCTGTTAATAGATTTGGTGATGTCTTTTTTACAGATCAGCCAAATAATAAAATTTATAAATGGAAAGCGAATACCAATGAAGTATCTCTTTTCAAAGATAATGCGGGACGATCCAATGGAATGTATTTCATGCTGGATGGGACTTTACTGACCTGTGCTGATGAAAATAATGAGCTTTGGTCCATGGATACAGATGGAAATGAAAAAGTTTTGATATCAGGTTTCCGTGGAAAAAAACTAAATGGCCCAAATGACCTTTGGGTTCGTCCGAAAGGTGGATTGTATTTCACAGACCCTCTCTATCCTAGACCATATTGGGATGGGATCAGAAGCGAAGAAATGGAACAAGATGGTCAACATGTTTACTTCCTTTCTGATGATAGGTCTGAGTTATTCCGAGTAGCTGACGATTTGGTGAAACCAAATGGAATCGTAGGTACTCCAGATGGTAAGTATCTATATATTGCTGATATCGGAGCCAAAAAAACCTATCGCTATGATATCCGAGAAGATGGTTATTTGACCAATAAAACCTTGTTTGTAGAAATGGGCTCAGATGGTATGACTATCGATGCGAGAGGAAATGTGTATTTGACTGGTGATGGTGTTACGGTTTTTGATAAAAAAGGAAATCAAATAGCACATATTCCTGTTCCAGGAAATTGGACAGCCAATGTTGTTTTTGGTTCTTTAACTCGAAAAAAACTATTCATCACGGCTATGGATGCTGTTTATACCTTGGATATGAAAGCGCAAGGCGTTTGGTAAATTGAAAATCTAAAAACAAAAAAATCCCGGAAATAAAGCTGAAAAGCTCATTTCCGGGATTTTTATTTAATAGATATTTCTAATTAGAATACTCCGATAAAGTGACTTCCAGCCACATTAACTAATTCTGCACCCTTTGTTACATCACCAGTTTCAGTATCTACGACGTAAATGTTTCCATTTTTACCTACAGGAGCTTCAGTTAGGAAAATTTCTGTTCCATGAACTACAAAGCCTTGGTACTGGAATAAGTAAAAATCTGCTTCATATGGAATGCCTTCAATTTTTTGAGCAGTTCTTGTTTCCAGATCTACCAAAGCAAAGAAACCTTGAGCTCCTGCAGCACCTGTTTCGGAAGTAGCATCTCTGTAGGCTACCACTGCTTTTCCATTTGATGCTGGTCTCCAAGCCAAGATGTATGCCTCATCAGTTCCTAATGCATTGTCTAGGCTAAATACATACGAATCATCATATTGGTTATCAGCCCCAATTTTTAATATATGAGAGCCATTAGGGTCTCCTTGGTTTGCTTGATATACACTTCCATTGTATTCAAAAGAATTAATGCTACGATACCCATTTGTATTCCCGTGACCTACTGTAGATGTGATTACAGTTGGATTTAATAATGAAGGATAATCTAATACAATGGTTTTGGAGCCTAAAATTTCTCCCTCTCTGTCAGTTTCTGCAGTGGCTGGATCAACTTTGCTTACACGTGCGCCAATGTATAGTTTATCACCGGCAGCATTCAATGTTGGCATATCAATTCTAGAAATATAATAGCCATTTGCTTCCTCCTCTTCACTCAATGGAACAACACTTTCCTGAAAATCTACGATTACAGAATTTACTAAATCAAGAGTTACTATACCCATAGTAGCCTCTGTGCGAAGGTAAGTGTCATCAGTAGCATCTTCTGGTGTACCATTGTCATCAAATTGATGTTCAGTGGAAACATATACAGCAGCTCCAGTATTGTCCCCATCAAATAATTTTATCCATCTTGGAGCAGAACCGACATATGGTGCAATACTTACTGAAGTACCTGTCTGAGAAAAACTTTGTCCACCACCAACAGTGTATTTCGTGTAATTTCCACCTGTATCTCCTGCGTAGCTAATGTTAAATATTGTAGTACCGTCTTCGGAGGATTGCAATCTCGCTGTTCTGTTAGATGGAACAATAAATCCATTATCGAAAGGTGCGATAGAAACTGTAGGGTCTTTAGCTTCATCACTAGTAAGAGAATAAATTAATGTTCCTCCATTTCCATCACCTGGATTATCACCCATTTTTGCGGCTGCCACTGTAATCCATCTAGATTCAACCACTGGATCTGGATCTGGCGTTGGGTTCGGTGTAATATCTTCAGTACATGCAGATACTAAACCACCAGCCAAAATAATGGCAGTTAATTTTTTAAAATCTATAAAGTTTCCTTTCATGATATTTGTTTGTGAACAGTTAAAATTTGTTGATTCTATAGTTTAATTTGAGGTAAAATGCACGTCCCGGTTTTTGGACTGATAGGTTATCATAAACCGGTTTGTCAAATATGTTTTTGATGTCAAAGCTTGCCACCAACTTGTTACTAGGAAAGACATAGCTGAATCCTAAATCCTGTGCTATTTGTTGGGGAACTTTGAAGAATTCATCTCCTACAGTATTGGATCCCTGAGGGACCAGATAGGAAAATTCATCAGTAAAGTACATGGTGTAAAAAAGATTTAATCGAGATTCTTTTTGGATTAAATCTTTGAATGAATAGCGGATATTGCCATTCATAGTAAAAAATGGAGTATTAGGGACGTCTATTTCTACACCCCTGTTTACAATTTTCAAATCAAAACGTGAAACATTGAAATTGATCCCAAAATTGTTGTTGTAGGTATAATCCAATTGTGCATCAAAGCCTTTGGAGGTCCCATTCCCTTGGTTTTCATAAAGAATGGTTTCATCGTTGACGTTTAAAGATGTTTCAATGGGTAGACCTATTCTATCTTTGATATTTCTAGTGAAAAGATTACTAGAAACTGTAAAATCATGCCCAGATAGGCTGAATTTTCCGAGTCGAAATCCTAGATTAAAATTGTTGCTAAGTTCAGGCCTGATACTTGGGTTGGCGACTACATTATCTCCGTCGTTTCCAAATACTTCACTTTCATTTGGCAATCTGATGGCTTTTTCGGCTGATGTAAGCAGCGTTACGTTAGGAATTAGAGCGTATGAAACTGTAAAACCATAGCCTTCATCTTTGGTATTGGAACTGGTGATATCATCAACAATTTTATTGGTTTCATCATTTATTTCAGGGTCAATATTTACAGTCCTTTGTTGGTAATATTTTCCAAATAAATTGGCCTTCAGCTTATTTTCTAATGCATTTACCTCGTAGGTGAGGGAAGTGATGTTCTTTTGTAAATCCCTAGTTCCCCGGAATGTGTTTTCCAAGACAGATCTTAGTTCATCACTATCTACCCTGTCTATACCACTATACACATGATTTATTAATACTTTGTGATGATCGTTTATCGAATAGGATACCCCGGTTCTTATAGAAGCAACATCTCGATTTATTCTAGCCAAAGTTGGGCCTCCCTCTTGTTGGGATCTCCATGAATACTGATATTCATTTCCTCTAAAATCAATGGCCTTTTCTCCACTCCAGCTGTAGGCCCAAGCTACTGTATCACTCACAAACCGGTTTCTATTTCCATATAGCCCATTTACAGTTAAATCAAGTCCTTTGGTAAATAGATTTTTCTTTTGGTATGTAAGATTTCCTAGAAAGGCATCTGATTCCATAAACCTATCCTTATAAGGCATAATGGTCATAAAAGCCCCATGTTGAATCTCTTTAAAGTCACTCGAACTTGTAAAACCTATTAAGAATTGATCTGCCCATTTAACATCTGTATATCCTATTTGAAGCATTCCCCCTGAGGATCTATAGGCATCATTAAATCGTCTAGCAGTAACAGGGGTTTGTACCCCTCCTAATCCGGTTACGATCACACTTCTTCCAGAAACTTTATAATCGTTGTCAGAATAATTATGAAAAAGTGAGCCTTTGACGGTAAAACCAGAATCTTTAAACCTGTACTGGCCATTTACACTAGCTTGTAATGTGTTAAATGAACCATAAGAAACTGAGGCATTGAAATTTGATTGGATGGAATTTTGGAGTACAATGTTTATTGCTCCTCCCAATGCATCATCTGCCAAATGACCCGGAACGACTCCTTTATAGACTTCAATTTCCTTAATCATTGAAGGTGGAATACTATTCAGGTTAAATGAATTACCATATGATGAAATGGGAATACCATCTATAAAAATCCGAACGGCACTTCCAGACAATCCATTTAAACTATAATTAACCTCTGACCCTAATCCTCCGTTTTGTCGGATTTTAACGCCTACTGTTGTATTCAGTAATTCATTTGTTTGAATGTTTCGAAGACTTGCCTCTTTTGTGTCGACAATATTTACTGCAAATCCAGACTTTTCA
Organism: Algoriphagus zhangzhouensis; assembly: GCF_900148515.1. GTDB lineage: Bacteria > Bacteroidota > Bacteroidia > Cytophagales > Cyclobacteriaceae > Algoriphagus > Algoriphagus zhangzhouensis. Next base: position 674,211 of record NZ_FRXN01000001.1, read on the forward strand.
ACTTGTGTTTTATAAGATTCACCAATGACCTGAACTTCGTCTAATTGGGTTTCTCCAACTCTTTTTAAAGTTTGGGTATGCCTGTACTTGTCAGAAGAAAGTGTGAATTCAAATGAAGTTCTTTCTATTTCAATGCTCGAAATTTCTGCTTGGTGGGTTCCATGAGGAATATCCGAGATAGTGAAATTTCCCTGCTCATCTGTTAATCCATATTTTTTAAGGGATACAATATGAACTGTTGCAAATGCAACCGGCTTTTTATCCTCAAATTTTAGGGTTCCTGTCAGAACTCCAGTTTGAGAATAAGCCTGTAAGCTCCCTAAGAAACAAAGGCTAAAAAAGATGTGAAGGATCCCCCTTTTCATAGATGATTGACTCTAATTCGGGGGTAAAATTACAATCTATTTGTAATTAGTCTAAATAGTAATTAGAATTTATTTAAATAAGGGCTTAAATCCTAGAAAAACTTAAGCTTATTTAGATTGATTAAAAAGTTGATTTATAAAGACTTGATAGACAAAAAATGAGGGAGAAAAAATTTTATCTTTTTCCTCCCTTTAATTCTGATAAAAATAGTTTTAACTGGCTTTTTTTAACAGTTTCCGTCTATATCACATGCTTCACCATCTGATCCTTGAAGCAAAATTTCAGTATTGTTTTTAGAAAATTCTGTCCAAGCTTTATTCAGAGTATCATCGAATACTTCATCTGGTTGAGCACCTGAGATTCCATATTTTCTATCCAACACAAAGAATGGTACACCTCTCACTCCTACCAGTCTTGATTCATAGATATCCTGATTTACTTCATCCAGATATTTATCTGAATCCAAAACAGCCTGCGCTTCTTCAGGATTCAATCCCAAGTCAACTGCAATCCCTTTCAAAGTTGCCGCATCATCGACATTTAATCCATCTGTAAAGTAAGCTTTCAACAGCCTTTCTTTCATTTCAGATCCTTTTCCATTTGCCTGGGCAAAGTGGATCATTCGATGTCCATTTAGGGTGTTTGCAACCACCGCTTTATCAAAGTCGAAAGTCAAGCCTTCTTTGGAAGCAGCTTCAATCACATAATTGCTGGCATCTTTTGCCTGCTCTAAAGACCAACCTTTTCCTTTTGCAAGGTTTTCGATTGTTGAAATGGATGGATTGGTTTTTTCTTCAGGATTCAGCTGAAAACTTTTCCATTCGATTTCTATCTCTTCTTTATTCGGGAATTTGGCTAATGCCTTTTCCAATTTTCTCTTTCCTATATAACAAAATGGACAAACGATGTCCGACCAAATTTCGATTTTCATAGATTTTGATTTATTTACAGGTAAATCAAAAAGCCTCGAAAAGAGTTCAGTAAAGTATCGTGAAAACCAAAGAATGCCCTTCTTGTGCGATGGAGATTGATTCCAAAGCAGAAATTTGCCCAATTTGTAAATTTGAATTTCCAAAAAGAGCACCTTGGATTACTTGGTTAGCGATTTTCTTATTGATAGTTTGGCTTTTGACTTACATTCTCTAACCACCAACCCCCATCATGAATAAGCGCTCCTTTCTTAAATCTTTGGCATTCTTAGGTATTTCAACTTCTTTCAGTCTAAAATCTGAAGCGAAAGAATCAGGTTTTGGATCAATAGATTTTGAAGCAGATGATCTTTGGGATCAAATCCGTGCTGGATATAAACTGAAGCCTGATTATATCAATTTAGAAAATGGATACTATTGCTTTCTTCCACAAGAAACACTTGAAAAATACATTGAACATTTAAGAGAGGTGAATTACCAGGGATCTCATTATATGAGAACTGTTCAGTGGGAAAACAAAGCTAAGAGTGCCGCAATGCTAGCCGAATTGGTTGGAGCTTCTCCTGAGGAAATAATTATTACCAGAAATACCACTGAATCTTTGGATCTAATCATCGCTGGATATCCATGGCAAGAAGGTGATGAAGCGATTATGTCTAATCAGGACTATGGAAGTATGCTCAATATGTTTGAGTTGGCCAGCCGAAGACATGGAATGAAGCCTGTGAAAATTGACATCCCCATGCATCCTGAAAATGATGAAGAAGTGGTGGCAGCATATGAAAAAGCAATTACTCCCAATACAAAGCTGATGATGGTGCCCCATATCGTCAATATCACTGGGCACATCTTACCTATTCAAAAAATCTGTGATATGGCTCATAGCCATGGAGTGGAAGTAATGGTGGATGGAGCGCATGCAGTTGGTCATTTTACTTTTAATATGAATGACTTGCATTGCGATTATTATGGAAGTAGCCTTCATAAGTGGTTGAGTGTTCCATTGGGTTCAGGATTATTGTATGTGAAAAATGGAAAAGCACCTAAAATCCGACCTCTCTTAGCTCCCTACCAATTAGACCAAAAGACCATTTCAAATCTAAATCATACGGGAACACATGCTGTTTCTACTGATTTGGCGGTGATCAATGCAATCGAGTTCCAAAATAAAATGGGTGCAAAAAGGAAGGAAGAAAGACTTCGCTACATTCAAAAGTATTGGTCTGATCAGGTTAGAGGATTACCAAATGTAGTAGTAAATACACCTTTGGATCCAAAGAGGTCTTGTGCCATTGCCAATGTGGGAATTGTTAACATGAAGCCATCAGATTTGGCAAAAAGACTCTTGGAAGAATATCAAATCTTCACTGTAGCAATAGATGGTGCAGGTGTAAAAGGTTGTAGGATTTCCCCCAATGTTTATACATCCGAAACGGACATGGATGCCTTTGTAATCGCTTTAAAGGAACTTTCTGGCAATGCTTAATATTTAAAATACACCAAATATTATTTGGTTTCATTGGTTTATTGGGAATATTGGCTTGTTTTCATTGGCGCATATTCAAGGAAGTCCAAGAATCTTTAAATTTTTGAGAAATTTTCTTGCAATTCCTTTACAAAGGCATCACCTTTGCTGCCCATTAGAAATGATTAACACAGTAAACATAGCGCCAAAAACATCTCATCCTATCGCAATCGAATTGCGTTTGGCTGCTACTTTGCTTTTTTCTCCTTTGAGGAGGCACAGGTTCTTTTTCAGGGTTTGACCCTGTAGTATTGTTTGTTTTCCTACGCGGAAAACTGTCCCCGCCAAATTTTCCCTTTAATCATTTATTATCTTTCCCGAAATTACGGGTTTCAATTCATGTCTTAGTCCATGGAAGAAATTTCATTTAAAATCATAGTAGCAGATCCTTCTCACAAAAAATATTCGGAGATCATCACCGAAGAAATGGCTAATTCTGCCAAAGCTAGAGGAACTGGTATCGCAAAAAGAACTCCTGCTTACATCGAAACAAAAATGGATGAAGGCAAAGCAGTTATCGCTTTGACTTCTGATGGTGTGTGGGCAGGCTTTTGTTACATAGAAGCTTGGGGTCACGGTAAATATGTGGCAAACTCAGGTCTAATCGTCTCTCCAGAATTCCGTAAATACGGATTGGCCAGAAAAATCAAGCAAGAAGTATTCAAATTGAGTAGACTGAAGTTCCCAGAATCGAAAATCTTTGGATTGACGACAGGAGCTGCAGTGATGAAAATTAACTCTGAACTAGGCTATATTCCCGTTTCATATTCTGATTTGACAGATGATCAAGAATTCTGGAAAGGTTGCCAAAGCTGTATCAATTTTGAGATTTTGACTTCCAAAAACAGACAAAACTGTCTTTGTACTGCCATGCTTTATGATCCATTGGCAAAAAAGAACCAAATGGCAGAAATGGCATTGAGAGAAGATTTCAAAAAAGATTTGAAACTATTTGACCGTTGGGTCAGATTGAAAAAATATGTGATGTTGAAGCTGAATAAAACCAAAGATTCAGCACTTAATTTATTCCTTTAATTAAAAACCAATTGCAACCCTTTCAAAAATGAAAAAAGTTGTTTTAGCCTATAGCGGTGGCCTGGATACCACCTTTTGTGCACTGCACTTGTCCAAAGATTTAGGATATGAAGTTCACGCTGTTTTAGTGAATACAGGTGGATTCTCAAAAGAAGAATTAGAGACAGTTGAATCCAGGGCAAAAAGCTTGGGAATTGCTTCTTTTAAAATATTGGAAGTGGTTGATACTTATTATCAAGAAGTAATTAAGTATTTGGTTTTTGGAAATGTGCTAAAAAACCAAACCTATCCCCTTTCTGTATCTGCTGAGCGTATTTTGCAAGCCAAGTCTTTGGCTGAGTATGCGAAATCAATTGGCGCAAAAGCCGTAGCTCACGGTTCTACAGGAGCAGGTAACGATCAGGTTCGATTCGACATGATTTTCCAAACTATTGTTCCGGATATCGAAATCATCACTCCTATTCGTGATTTGAAACTTTCTCGTCAGGAAGAAATCGAATATTTGAAAAAGCATGGTGTAAGCATGAACTTCGAAAAAGCTGCTTACTCAATCAATAAAGGAATTTGGGGAACTTCTGTAGGTGGAAAAGAGACTTTGACTTCCTCAGAGTACCTTCCAGAAGAGGCTTGGCCTACTCAAGTCACTGAAACTGATCCAAAAGAGATCAAATTGACTTTCGTTCAAGGTGAGTTGAAAGGAGTCAATGGTGAAACATTTGAAAACCCAGTAGATGCAATCCAAAAGGTACAAGCCATGGCTGCTCCTTATGGAATCGGAAGAGATATTCACGTAGGTGATACCATTATCGGTATCAAAGGTCGCGTTGGTTTTGAAGCTGCTGCTCCTTTGATCATTATTAAAGGACATCAGTTGCTTGAAAAGCACACTTTGACCAAATGGCAATTGTTCTGGAAGAATCAGCAAGCTGAATTCTATGGTAACCACTTGCATGAAGGACATTATTTGGATCCAGTGATGAGAAACTTGGAAGCATTTATGGCCAGCACTCAGCAATTTGTCAGTGGTGATGTGAAAGTTTTACTTCAGCCATACAGATTTACCTTGATTGGTATCGAATCAGATCATGATTTGATGTCTTCCAAGTTTGGTAGCTATGGAGAAATGAACAAAGGTTATACTGGAGAAGATGTGAAAGGATTTACTCGAATTTTGGGTAACCAAACAGCTATTTTCCATAAAGTAAATAGTACCGATGACTAAGATCAAAACAGCAGTCATAGGCGCTGCAGGCTATACTGGAGGAGAACTTTTAAGATTATTGGTTCATCATCCGTCCTGTGAGTTGGTCTATGTGCATTCAAATAGCCAAAAAGGAAAAACTGTCTCAGAAGTACACCCTGACTTGATTGGGGATTGTGACTTGGTTTTTACTGGCGAGGTACAAACAGAAGGAATTGACGCAGTTTTCTTAGGATTGCCTCATGGTCAAACCAAAGGGTTTCTAGAAGAACATTCCTTCCCAGAAACCACTGTAGTTATTGATTTATCGACAGATTTCCGTGATGAAAGCAATGGTTTCGTCTATGGTCTTCCTGAAGTAAATGCTGAGAAGATCAAGATTGCTAAAAAGATTGCTAATCCAGGCTGTTTTGCCACCGGTATCCAATTGGCTTTGGCGCCTGCTATTGCCAAAGGTTGGGTGAAAGATGCTGTACATATTTCAGGAACTACTGGAAGTACCGGAGCAGGAAAGAAATTGGCAGAAACTTCCCATTTCAGCTATAGAACAGGAAACCTTTCTGTTTACAAGCTTTTCACGCATCAGCACCTAAAAGAGATTAAGCAGACTTTTGGACAATTGAACCAAGGCTTTGATTCAGAATTGCTTTTTGTTCCATATCGTGGCAACTTCTCCCGTGGTATTTGGGTGACTGCCTACTTCCCTTTCGAAGGAACTGAGGAAGAAGCTGTTCAAGCTTATGAGGAGTTTTATAAGGATGCTGCTTTCACTCATGTTTCTAAGAAAGATATTGATTTGAAGCAGGCTGTAAACACTAATAAATGCATTGTCTATGTTCAAAAAGAAGCTGGACAATTGGTAGTTTACTCTGCGATTGATAACCTTTTGAAAGGAGCTTCAGGGCAGGCAGTACAGAATTACAATTTGGCCTTTGGAATGGATCAGAGGATGGGCTTGAATCTGAAAAGTATAGCATTCTAAGATATTAGAATCTAGGCGCTAGAATCAAGTTTGAATGATGATCAATCGATATTCAGTTTTCATCATTCGGAATTCATTATTTTCCAATTCTTAAATCGTAATTCAAAATGAAATTATTTGATGTATATCCTCTTATCCCAGTCACAATTGACAAAGCACTAGGCGCTCAACTTTGGGATGAGAACGGTCAAGAATATTTAGATCTCTACGGAGGTCATGCAGTTATTTCCATTGGTCATACCCATCCACACTATGTGAAGCGGATCAAAGACCAATTGGACAAAATGGGATTCTATTCAAATTCCATTCAGATCCCTATTCAGAAAGACTATGCAGCTAAATTAGGCGAGCTTTCGGGCCTTCCTGATTATCAATTATTCCTTTGTAATTCCGGAGCTGAAGCGAATGAGAATGCTATCAAAATGGCTTCATTCGCGACTGGAAAGTCGGGTTTCATCGCTTTCTCAGGTGGTTTTCATGGTAGAACATCAGGTGCCGTTGCATTGACGGATAATCCTAAAATTGTCGCTCCTTGTAATGCGCGCGAGGATTTTCACATCCTTCCTTTTGGAGATTTGGAGTCAGTGGAAAAAACTTTAAAAAAAGGAAACATAGCGGGGATCATCATAGAAGGAATCCAAGGAGTTGGTGGAATTCAAGTTCCATCTCCAGCCTTTCTAAAAGGCTTGGCTGATTTGGCTAAGAAATATGAAGCCAAATTGATTTTGGATGAGGTTCAGTCTGGATTTGGACGTACAGGTAAGTTCTTTGCTTTCCAAAATGTAGATGGAATCAATCCAGATTTGATTACCATGGCTAAAGGAATGGGAAATGGCTTCCCAATTGGAGGTTTGTTGATTTCCCCGGAATTCCAAGCTAGCTATGGACTTTTGGGTACCACTTTTGGAGGCAATCATTTGGCATGTGCAGCTGGTATTGCTGTCTTGGAAGTGATGGAACATGAAGACTTAATTGCTAATTCTCAGGAGCTTGGTGAGAAAGTGATTGCAGAGTTAAAATCAATCCCTGGAGTGAAGGAAGTTAGAGGAACTGGTTTGATGGTTGGGATTGATCTGGATCGCGAAGCAGGACCTGTAAGATCTGAATTAGTAAACAAATACAAAATATTCACTGGCTCAGCCTCAAAAAAGGAAACGATTCGTTTGCTTCCACCCTTGTCCATTGAATGGAATCAGTTAAATTCGTTTTTAGTAGCCCTAAAGGAAATCCTCAGCAAATAATTTTTGATGAATTCTTCAATTACCCATTTTACACAGTTCGACTCCAAGGCATTAGGTGAACAATTGATTCAAGATGCCCTTTATTTCAAAACCAATCCTCGTGCGGATATCACCAAAGGAAGAGGAAAAAGAATAGGTTGTATTTTCCTAAATCCATCCCTAAGAACTAGAGTTTCTACTCAAATAGCAGCACAAAATCTGGGAATGGAGCCTATTGTCCTGAACATGGACAAAGAAGGCTGGGCCTTGGAAATGAAAGAAGGAGCTATCATGAACCAAGGTACTGTGGAGCATATCAAGGATGCTGCAGGTGTTTTGGGAACTTATTTTGATATTTTGGCAATCCGTGCTTTTCCTACCCTTACAGATAAGGAAAGTGATATCAATGACTATGTGATTAGTCAGTTTATGAAGTACACGGGTACTCCTATCGTCAGCTTGGAGTCTGCTATCAGACATCCACTTCAAAGTTTGGCCGATCAGATTACGATTCGGGAACATAGTCAGGAAAACAAAAAGCCAAAGGTTGTTTTGACTTGGGCTCCTCATATCAAAGCGATTCCTCATGCTGTAGCCAATAGCTTTGCAGAATGGACGTCTGGAATGGAACATGACCTGACGATTACCCATCCTGAAGGTTATGAGTTGGATGAGAAGTTTACCAAAGGTGTTAAAATCGAGTATAATCAATCCAAAGCCTTGGAAGATGCTGATTTTGTCTATGTAAAAAATTGGTCTTCATTTCAGGATTATGGTAAAATTCATTGTACGGATACTTCTTGGATGTTGACTGAGGATCATTTGAAAAATGCGCCAAATGCAAAAATTATGCATTGTTTACCTGTAAGAAGGAATGTGGAATTATCTGATGAGATGTTGGATGGACCACGTTCTTTGGTACAAAAGCAAGCAGAAAATAGAATTTACGCTGCCCAATCTGTGATCAATCACTTGTTGGATAGCAATTTTTAAGTACCCTTATTATGAAGATTAGTATTATCAAAATCGGTGGCAATGTGATTGACTTTCCTGAAAAACTCGATGAGTTTTTGGGACAGTTTGCCAAATTTCCTGGACATAAAATTTTGGTCCATGGAGGAGGAATTATGGCTTCCCGATTTGGTGAATCTTTGGGTGTAATGCCAGAAATGGTCGATGGAAGAAGGATTACTGACAAAGACACTTTGGACATTGTAACAATGGTTTATGCCGGTTTGATCAATAAAAACATCATTGCCAAATTGCAGGCCTTGCATGTCAATGGGATAGGAATGAGTGGTGCTGATGGAAATATCATCCGATCCAAGAAGCGTCCTGTTAAGGGGATTGACTATGGTTTTGTTGGTGATATTCAAGAAGTTAATACTGATTTGATCAAGCATTTGTTAAGTGCTGATTTGGTACCTGTATTGAGTGCAATCACTCATGACAAAAAGGGACAACTTTTGAATACCAACGCTGATAGCATCGCTTCTGCCCTAGCTACTAGTTTGGCAAAAGAGCATCAAGTGAATCTTTATTTCTGCTTTAATAAAAGCGGTGTTCTTTTGGATGAAAAGAATGAAAACTCCATCATTCCTAGGATCAATGAGGATATCTATGCTGAATTGAGAAAGGAGAATGTGATTCATTCAGGCATGATTCCAAAGTTAGACAATGCATTCGAAGCGCTTCAAAAAGGGGTGCATAATGTATGGATTGGAAAAGCTGAAAATTTGATGCTTTCCACCAAAGGAAAACTTTCAGGAACGATTATCGAACGACACAGATACGATCTATATTAATGGAAATACAAACAGGAATTGTTCAGGATGCTATTCAACTTTTGAAGGATTTGATATCAACTCCTTCCCTTTCTAGAAAAGAAGAAGATACAGCAACTTTGATCAGTAGGTTTTTCATTGAAAGAGATATAGAATTTCAGCGCAAGGGGAATAATATTTGGGCTTGTATCAACAAGTTTGTTGCATCCAAGCCTACCATTTGGTTGAATTCCCATCATGATACGGTCAAACCAAATGTCGGCTATACCAAAGATCCCTTCCAAGCTATAGTTCAAGATGGGAAGCTTTTTGGTCTGGGTTCCAATGATGCAGGAGGCCCTTTAGTTTCTTTGATAGCCGCATTCCTTCATTTCAAAGGAGTTGATCTTCCATTTAACTTGATCATGATTGCCTCGGCTGAAGAAGAAATTTCTGGGCCACATGGAATTGCTCATGTGATTTCCGAATTACCAGAACCTGAATTAGCCATCGTGGGCGAACCAACTTTGATGAATCTGGCTGTAGCTGAAAAAGGCCTGATGGTCATCGATGCAAAGGTTTATGGAAAAGCAGGTCATGCAGCACGTGAAGAAGGAGAAAACGCACTTTATAAAGCCTTGGATGACTTGGTAACGATCAGGGATTTCAAATTCGATCGGGTATCCCCTTTCTTAGGAAAAACAAAAGTATCTGCCACCATCATCCAATCAGGTAGCCAACATAATGTAGTTCCTGATCTTTGTGAATACACATTAGACGTAAGGGTAACTGATGCATATACTTTGGAGGAAGCATTAGGAGAATTGGTGAATAGCCTTTCTGCGGAATTGACTCCACGATCTTTGAGGCTTCAAAGTTCTCATGTACCAAAAGGTCATTTGATTTTGAAAGTCGCCGAAGAGTTGGGCTTAGAGCAATATGGTAGCCCTACCCTTTCGGATCAGGCTTTGATTCCATTCCCTTCTGTAAAAATCGGTCCTGGAGATTCGGCAAGATCCCATACAGCTGATGAATTCATCTATTTGGATGAAATAGAAAAAGGAATAGCTGGATACGTTCAGCTCCTTGAAAAATACGCCTCATTAAAATCTTCAAATTTATAATCCTATGAAAATCTGGCAAAAAGCCACCGATAGCAAAAAAGAAGTTGAATCCTTTACTATCGGTAGAGACCCGGAATTTGATTTGGTTCTCGCTCCCTTTGATGTCTTAGGTTCTATGGCTCATGCTCACATGTTGGCCAAAATTGGATTGCTAACAACCGAGGAAAATGAGATTCTCCAGAAGGGATTAAAAGAAATCTATCTGGAAATAGAAACAGGAAAATTTGTAATTGAACCTGGTGTCGAAGATGTGCATTCTCAGGTCGAATTTCTATTGACAGAGCGATACGGTGATGTTGGTAAAAAGCTTCATTCCGGAAGAAGTAGAAATGACCAAGTTTTGGTGGATTTGAAATTGTACTATAGAGCTGCGATCCGTGGTTTGGTTGAGGCTAGCACCGAGTTAACTGACCTGCTTCTCGAATTGGCAGAAAAGCACAAAAAGGATTTAATGCCGGGCTATACCCATACACAATTGGCGATGCCTTCTTCTTTTGGATTGTGGTTTGGAGCTTTTGCAGAAGGGATCAGTGAAGATCTAGGCTTGTTGAAGGCAGCATTTGATTTAAGCAACAAAAACCCATTGGGTTCTGCTGCGGGATATGGTTCTAGTTTTCCTTTAGATAGGACATTGACAACTCAACTTTTGGGCTTTGCTGACTTGCATCACAATGTGATCAATGCTCAAAACAGCCGAGGAAAAACTGAAAGAACCTTAGGTTTTGCTGTTGCAGGAATGGCAGGAACACTCAATAGACTTGCTGATGATGTTTGTTTATTTATGAACCAACATTTCGGCTTCATCAAATTCCCGGATGAGTTGACAACTGGTTCCAGTATCATGCCTCATAAGAAGAATCCTGATGTATTTGAGTTAATTAGAGCAAAGACAAATCAGATTCAGGCAGTTCCAAATACAATAGCCCTTCTTTTGACGAATTCTACAACTGGTTATCATAGAGATCTTCAGTTGTTGAAAGAGGAAATATTCCCGGCAATTGATTCACTTCAATCTTGTCTTGAGATGACAACTTTCATGTTGAAATCAATCCAAATCAAATCTGATATCCTAAAGGACTCATTCTACAAGCATGTATTCTCTGTGGAAGTTGTAAATGACTTGGTGTTGGAAGGCATGCCATTTAGAGATGCCTATAAAAAAGTAGGTTTGGATATTGAAAAGGACGATTTCAATCCAGATCAAAGCCAGTTAAAACATAGCCACGAAGGAAGTATTGGAAATTTGAACCTTTCTGAAATCAAAGGAAAACTTGATTCAGCTATTCTAGCTTTCCAATTTGATAAAATTGATGAGGCTTTTAATAAGCTGATCGATTAAAATAGTCGCTTTTTACTAATCTTCAGGTTTTAATTATCTTAGATAAAGTTATTTTTGATGAGGATGGGGAAAACCCATCCTCATCAATAAACCCACATCTATGTATAATTCCCTTTTTGGTTCCAATCTGAAATATGATTTAAAGTCGAGCCTTGTAGTATTTTTAGTGGCCCTTCCCTTATGTTTAGGGATTGCCATAGCCAGTGGAGCTCCTCCTATGTCCGGATTGATCGCAGGAATAATTGGAGGGATTGTAGTTGGTTCTTTTTCTGGTTCCCATGTAAGTGTCAGTGGACCTGCAGCAGGCCTAACTGTCATTGTATTAGACGCTATATCTTCATTAGGGACTTTCGAATTGTTTCTTGCAGCCGTTGTGGCAGCAGGGTTAATCCAAATAATTTTGGGCTTTTTAAAGGCTGGGGTTTTGGGGTATTATTTCCCCCACTCTGTGATTAAAGGAATGCTAACAGCTATTGGTTTAATTCTGATTTTGAAGCAAATCCCTCATGCCTTGGGTTATGATAAGGATACAATGGGTGATGAAACATTTCTTCAAGCTGATTCACATAATACCATCACTGAGATTTGGTATGCAATCAAGTATTTTAGTCCAGGAGCCATTCCAATTGTCTTGATTTCTTTGGCAATCATTGTTTTTTTCGATAGGCCCCAAATCAAAAATCATAAAATATTGGGCTTGGTTCCAGGAGCGCTTTGGGCGGTTATTGCTGGAATTTTGATCAATCAATTTTATGGAATATTTCAACCTTCTTGGCAATTGGACGGAGAGCATCTTGTGAGTATTCCGGTGGTTGACAGTTTTGCAAGTTTAGGTGGACTGGTAACCTTTCCAGATTTTGGATTATTGGCAACACCTGATTTTTGGGTAATAGCCGTTACAGTGGCGATTATTGCAAGTATCGAAACATTACTTTGCCTAGAGGCGGGTGATAAAATGGACCCTTACAAAAGGATCTCTCCTGCATCCAAAGAATTGGTAGCACAAGGTTTAGGAAACACAGTTTCTGGATTGATTGGAGGGCTACCTGTCACTGCGGTTATTGTAAGAACTTCAGCAAATATCAACTCCGGATCCAAAACTAAACTCTCTGCAATTTTGCATGGCGTCTTATTATTGGTTTTAGTGATTGGAATTGCAAGCATTTTGAATTTGATCCCATTAAGTTGTCTTGCTGCAGTTCTTTTTGTGGTAGGATATAAATTGGCCAAACCAAGCCTTTTCATCAATGAATATAATAAAGGTTTCAACCAGTTTTTGCCATTTATTGTAACTGTTGTAGCAATCCTTTTTACCGACCTTTTGGTGGGTATTGGCATAGGGATGATTTTTGGAATTTTCTTCGTGATCAGAACAAATTATCAGCGATCTGTAATCGTGACTGAGCTAAAAGGAAGCTATTTAGTGAAGCTCCAAAAAGATGTGTCATTTCTGAATAAGGCCCCTTTGATGAAAAAACTATCCGAAATTCCATCTGGCAGTGAAGTGATTTTAAATGCTACAAAAGCCCGATTCATTGATCATGATATTCAGGAGGTTTTGAATGATTTCATTGATAGCTCTCCTGATAAAAATATTACCGTAACTATTGAAGGATTTAACTTTAACCTGAACAAAACTATATGAATCCATACGAAAAACTACTTCTCCAAAACAAAGCTTGGTCTGAAGAAATGGTAGAGGTAGACAAGGAATTTTTTCAAAGATTAGCCAAACAGCAAAAGCCAAAATTTTTATGGATTGGTTGTTCTGATAGTCGTGTTCCAGCAAATGAAGTAACAGGAACTGATCCAGGTGAGATTTTTGTCCATAGAAATATTGCCAACATGGTGGTTCATACTGATTTGAATATGCTTTCTGTTCTTCAGTATGCAGTTGAAGTATTGGAAGTTGAACATATCATAGTTTGTGGTCATTATGGCTGTGGTGGTGTGGATGCAGCCTTGACTCCGAATCACTTGGGGTTGATCAATAAATGGCTCAGAAATATCAAAGAGGTATATTCTAAACATCAGTCAGAGATTGACGCTATTGAGGTACATGCTGATAAAGTAGATAAACTAGTCGAAGTGAATGTCATCGAACAATGTCAGGATTTGATCAAAACATCTATCGTTCAAAAAGCTTGGGTCAATAGAAAAGCCCCTGAAATTCACGGTTGGGTATATGGCCTTAAAGATGGTCTTGTCAAGGAGTTAGTCACAATCAAACCTGATTTTGAAAACATCTCCCCGATCTTCCGTTATGATATTGACCAACTCAAAGAATCATAAAAATTAGAAACTAGGTGAAATAATTTTTGAAATTTCACCTAGTTCACACATCTTTGCATCATCCTTTCACTTTTTCCGTGCAAGGATTTATAAAGAAGAGGCGAGAGACAGGCTCTATGACCCTCTGGCAACCTGGAAAAACCAAGGTGCCAATTCCTGCCAAATGAGATGGTCTTATTTGGAACTATAAATTCTCTGCGATATGAACAAAGGATTTTCAATCCCACTTACTGGACAAACCTCCCCTCTTTCAAAGAGATTTTATTCTATTTATTTCAACTCAATCTTTTCATTGAGCTGTTTTTTCTATGTCTTTTTTCTAAAACCATAAACCCATTAATTATGTCAGCGAACTATCGTTTCGAAACACTTCAGCTACATGCTGGACAGGAACCAGACCCAGCAACTAACGCCAGAGCGGTTCCTATTTACCAAACAACTTCCTATGTTTTCAATTCTGCAGAACATGGAGCAAACCTTTTTGGACTAAAGGAATTCGGGAACATTTATACCCGGATCATGAATCCTACCACAGATGTTTTTGAGAAACGTCTTGCAGCTTTAGAAGGTGGTGTGGCTGCAGTTGCTACAGCATCTGGTCAAGCCGCCCAATTCTTGGCTTTGAATAACATCCTTCAGGCCGGTGATAATTTTGTATCTACCTCATTCCTATATGGAGGTACATTCAATCAATTTAAAGTAGCCTTCAAAAGAATCGGCATTGAAGCTAGATTTGCCAAAGGAGATTCTCCAGAGGCGTTTGAAAAACTGATTGATTCCAAAACAAAAGCAATTTATTTGGAAACAATCGGGAATCCGGAATTCAATATTCCTGACTTTGATGCCATTGCTGCAGTTGCTAAAAAGCATGATATCCCATTGGTAGTTGACAATACTTTTGGAGCAGGTGGATATTTATTCAACCCAATTAAACATGGTGCCAACATTGTGACTTCTTCTGCTACCAAATGGATTGGTGGTCACGGAACCTCTATTGGAGGAATCATTATCGATGCTGGAAATTTCAACTGGGGAAATGGAAAATATCCACAGTTCAGTGAGCCTTCTGAAGGTTATCATGGATTGAACTTCTGGGATGTTTTTGGAGAAGGGAATCCTCTAGGACTTCCAAATATTGCTTTTGCGATCCGAACAAGAGTTGAAGGTTTGAGAGATTTTGGACCTGCGATCAGTCCATTCAATTCATTCTTGCTTTTGCAAGGCTTGGAAACGCTTTCCTTAAGAGTTCAGAGAACTGTTGATAATGCCTTGGAATTGGCTAAATGGTTAGAGACTCATCCGAAAGTTCAAAAAGTAAACTATCCGGGATTGGATTCATCTCCTTACAATGCTTTGGCTAAAAAGTACCTCAAAAATGGTTTTGGTGGTGTTTTAAGTTTCGAAGTGAAAGGAGACAAAGAACAAACCTCTGCCATCATTAATAATTTGAAATTGATTTCCCATTTGGCAAATGTAGGTGATGCAAAGACCTTGATTATTCAACCATCTGCTACTACTCACCAACAGCTTTCAGAAGAAGAGCAAAAAGCGTCTGGTGTTACACCGACTCAACTTCGCATTTCCTTGGGAATAGAACACATAGAAGATATCAAAGCTGATCTTCAACAAGCATTTGATTCAATCTAAAATCAAGAATGAACCTTAAAAGTCAATACGCAACGATTACCATGTCTTTGGAATTATTTCAGTCCTTTGAACCCCTTGAACTAGAGTCAGGGGAATCTTTCTCACAATTTGATGTGGCCTACACTACCTATGGAAGTCTCAATGAGGACAAGTCCAATGTTGTTTGGGTTGTCCACGCCTTGACCGGCGATTCAAATGCCTCAGATTGGTGGAATGGATTAATTGGTGAAGACAAATTCTTTGACCCTTCAGATAAGTTTATCATCTGTGCCAATTTGTTGGGTTCCAATTATGGTTCTACCAACCCTTTGAGTAAAAATCCGGATACTGGGGAAACTTACTATTATGATTTTCCTCATGTGACTCCTCGTGATTTGGCCAATTCATTGGAAAGGCTTAGAAATCATTTAGGCTTGGAACAAATCCATACCTTAATAGGAGGTTCTTTGGGTGGCCAAGTGGCATTGGAATGGGCTATCACTTTGGGTTCAAAATTGAAAAATCTGGTCGTATTGGCTTCTACTTCGCAATCTTCTCCTTGGGTCATTGGTTTTAATGAAACCCAGAGAATGGCAATCGAATCTGATTGTACTTGGGGAGAAAAAAGTGAATTTGCTGGTCAAAAAGGTCTTGAAACAGCTAGAGCTATAGCGATGTTGAGTTACAGACATCCTGGAGATCTCCAGAAAAAACAAAAGGATCAGGATACAAAACTGGATAACTTCAAAGCTTCCTCATACCTGCGCTATCAGGGACAAAAGCTTGCCAAGCGCTTCAATGCTCTCTCCTATTGGACTTTGTCCAAAACCATGGACAGTCATGATTTGGGGAGAAACAGAGGTGGTCTGGAAGCTGCTTTGGGATTAATTGAAGCCAAAGTATTGACTGTTGGAGTAGATACAGATTTGCTATTTTTACCTGAAGAATCTCAATTCATTTCCAAGTATGTCAAAAGAGGAACTTACAAAGAAATCAAATCTTCTGCCGGCCATGATGCCTTTTTGATTGAGTTTGAACAATTAAGTTATTTCCTGCAATCCTTTTATTTGGAGCAGCAATAAAGATTTTAATTTGGATTAAGTTTTTAAAAACCTCTTTGGAGATTCCATGGAGGTTTTTTTATGCAAAGACACCTATTGTCAGAAAAATCAATTTTCTATTAGTTCAATTATGGCTTTCAAATTAGTTTTGAACTCTAATGAAGCAAGAATTGAATCAGGCAATCATTGAACATAAGGGAATGGAATTGTGGCTTTTAAAGGAAAAAGCTATTTGGATTCCTGAATTGAGAACTCTTTTGGTTTCAGATGTTCATTTTGGAAAGGCTGCTCATTTTAGAAAGTCTGGTATTCCCATACCTGAACCAATACATCAGGAAGATTTAGAAGGTTTGGAAAGACTATTTCTTTATTATGACCCATCCGATGTTTACTTCTTAGGAGATTTGTTTCACAGCGATTGGAATGGGCAATGGGACATTTTGATGACATTTTTAAATCAGTTTGATCAAATTTCATTTCATCTGGTTCAAGGAAATCATGATGTCCTTTCTCCTAATTTTTATAAAAATAGTCCGATGAAAATTCATCAACAGCCGGTTTTCCTATCCAATTTGATGCTTTCCCATGAGCCGATTGAAATTGTGCCTGATGGATTTTTAAATCTTTGTGGACATATTCATCCCGGTGTGAGATTGAAAGGACTGGGACGTCAATCTGTAAAAATCTCATGTTTTTATCTGGAAAAGAACAGAATGATTCTTCCTGCCTTTGGGAATTTTACAGGATTAGCCTTGATAAAACCTCGATCCCAATCAAAAATTTATGGAATTACCACAGAAAAAGTCATTCTTATCCAATCCTGAAACAAATTGGCAAAATCCTTGGGGATGATTAGCTTTGATAGGAATTTATAAAACCAAATGGCAAACTACCCTCGTAAGAAAAAGACTTTAGGGCATTTCAAATACGGAAGCGTACTCTTTAGCACCACTCTTTCTTTATTTATTGTTGGACTTTTTGGAGTCATCTTGATTCAGGCAAAAACATTGACCAGTTTGATTCGGGAAAATGTCGAAGTCCAGATTTTTTTGGATAAGAATCTTAAGGCAGAAGAAATCACAGCAGTTAAAAATAATCTTGCCAGCCGTCCTTTTGTTTTGATCAAGTCAGATACAGTTAGTCTTCGATACATTTCCAATGAAGATGCTGCTAAGACATTTATTGAAAGTACAGGAGAGGATTTTACGCAGTTTTTGGAGGATAATCCTTTGAGAGATAGCTATGTGATCACCATTTCTGAGGAATTCCAAACGGCTGATCAATTAGAAAGTATAGCTAAAGAATTAGAGGCAATTCCAGGTGTTTTCGAAGTTTCATACATGACAGACTTGGTAGAATCCATCAATAAAAATTTGGTGAAAGTCAGTTTGGTCATGGGTGGTTTTATCCTGATTTTGATCATTACTGTAGTCATGTTGATCAATAATACGATTCGCTTGGCTTTATTCTCGCAGCGTTTCCTTATCAGATCCATGCAATTGGTTGGGGCAACTAGAGCCTTTATCAGAAAGCCATTCCTTATGCGCTCTTGGGTGTTTGGAATGCTAGCTGGAGCTTTCGCTTCACTCATCTTATTTGGGTTGATCTCCTACACACAAACAGCTATTGAGGGCTTTGCATTACTTCAAAACCAAGAACTGATGCTGATTCTATTTGGAATTTTGGTCGTTGTGGGTGGAATTCTATCAGTTCTCAGTACCTTGCGAGCTGTTAATAAGTATCTCAATATGACATTGGACGAATTGTATTAATATGAGTAAAGCATCTTTTCCTTTTTCCAGAAAAAATTACAAGCTGATGTTTATCGGGATCGGTTTGATCATTTTGGGCTTTATCCTGATTGGTTTAGATCCTGAGCCACACGGAAACGGAGTCCTTGGATTGACCATCGGTCCTATCGTTACCCTAGCTGGATTTATTTTTGAGTTTTATGCCATCTTGGCAAAATCAGAAAAGAATAGCTGATTCTTTCGGCCAAATTTCTATTTCAACACATGCAAGAACAAGCCTACGCAGAGGTCTTTTTGATTGACAAACCCAAGGAATGGACTTCATTTGATGTTGTCAAAAAGGTGCGAAATGCACTCAAAATCAAAAAGGTTGGCCATGCAGGTACCCTTGACCCCCTAGCAACTGGTTTATTGATCGTTTGTGCCGGTAAAATGACCAAGCAGATCGAAACCTTCATGGGGCAGGAAAAAGAATACACCGGAACATTCGTCATCGGTGAAACCACAGAGTCCTTTGATCTGGAAAAACCAGTTGAATTTGTTGCCGATGCATCTCATATAACTTTGGAAGATGTAAGAGCTGCAGCTCTTCAATTGACTGGAGATATCATGCAGGTCCCTCCTATGCACTCAGCTATCAAAGTTGATGGCAAACGTGTCTATGAATCTGCAAGAAAAGGATTGGATGTAAAAATGGAACCTAGACCTGTCCAGGTAAGAGAATTTGAAATTACCTCTTTTCAAGATAGAGTCGTCGAATTTAGAATTTCTTGTTCCAAAGGAACCTATATTAGAAGCCTAGCGAGAGATTTAGGAGAAATATTAGGTGTTGGTGCCTACATGAGTTCACTTTGCAGAACCAGAATTGGAGAATTTCGATTGGAAGATGCCAAAGATCTTTTGCCTTTAATAGAAGAAATAAAAGCCCGAAGAGCTGATGAAAATCTATGAGGGATTAAATGAGTTTTTGCCAGTCAAAAATCCAGTGGTTACTAGTGGAACCTTTGATGGTGTTCATTTAGGTCATCAGAAAATATTACATAGAATCCGTGAAATCGCCCGCTCAGTGGAAGGTGAGACGGTTTTGATCACTTTTTGGCCTCATCCCCGATTGGTTCTTTATCCAGAAGAGCACAAACTTCGATTACTATCAACTTTTGAAGAAAAGGCCAAACTACTTCGTCAATTTGGTATCGATCATTTGGTCACCATCCCTTTTACCAAGGAGTTTTCTCAATTGACTTCCAAAGAGTTTATTGAAGAGGTGATTGTCAATAAAATCCAAACCAAAAAGCTGGTTATTGGCTATGATCATCGATTTGGGAAAAACCGTGAAGGATCTTTCGAATACTTGAAAGAGAACTGTTCTTCCTATGGTTTTGAATTGGAGGAGATTTCTAGACAAGATGTCGATGAAATCGGTGTTTCCAGTACCAAAATTCGCCAAGCGTTGGAATCTGGGGATATTGAAACAGCAAATTCTTATTTGGGAAGACCCTATGAATTGAATGGATTGGTCGTCAAAGGACAGCAGATCGGAAGATCGATCGGTTTTCCTACAGCCAATGTTCACATTCCAAATGATTATAAATTAATCCCCAAAGACGGGGTCTATGCCGTGGAAGCTTCTGTGAATGGAAGCATATACAAATCCATGCTAAATATTGGGAATCGTCCGACCGTTGACGGTAGCAAAAAATCAGTGGAAGCCCATCTGTTTGATTTTCAGGGAGACCTTTATGATAAACAAATTACAATTTATCTGAAGGCTTACTTGAGAGAAGAGCAAAAATTTGAGAATTTAGAAGGACTAAAAGCTCAATTGCACAAAGATCAGCAGAGAGCCAAACTCATTTTATAAACCCAATTATGATCAATAAAGTAATTCAAGACGCCCAGGAAGCCGTAAAGGACATTCCTAGTGGTGCATTTTTGATGATGGGAGGATTCGGTTTGAGTGGGATTCCCGAAAACTGCATTTCCGCCCTTTTGAAAAGAAACATCAATGGTCTGACCATTGTTTCCAATAATGCCGGAGTCGATGACTTTGGAATTGGCCTTTTGCTGAAAAAGAAAATGGTCAAAAAGATGATTTCCAGTTATGTAGGAGAGAATGCAGAATTTGAAAGACAGCTTCTTTCTGGTGAATTGGAAGTAGACTTGATTCCGCAAGGGACTTTGGCAGAAAGAGTCCGAGCCGGTGGAGCTGGAATTCCAGCCTTTTTCACTCCTGCCGGTGTCGGAACAGAGGTGGCTGAAGGAAAAGAAATCCGTGAGTTTGACGGAAAGCTTTATTTGATGGAAAGATGGCTAAGAGCTGACTTTTCACTTGTGAAAGCCTGGAAAGGTGACACAGCAGGAAATTTGATATTTAAAGGTACAGCAAGGAATTTCAATCCGATCATGGCAGCAGCCGGAAAAATCTGCATAGCTGAGGTGGAAGAATTGGTCCCTGCTGGTGAATTGGATCCCAATCAGATTCATACCCCTGGAATCTATGTTCAGCGGATTTTTGAAGGGAAAGATTATGAAAAGCGTATTGAACAAAGGACTGTATCCCATTCCTGATTTTCTAATCTCAAAACATCAAGAATCATGTTGACAAAAGAACAAATAGCCCAAAGAATAGCCCAGGAAGTCCAAAATGGACAATACATCAATTTAGGAATCGGCATCCCTACCCTAGTTGCCAATTATATTCCGGAGGATTTGGAAGTAGTTTTGCAATCAGAAAATGGATTGTTGGGAATTGGACCTTTTCCTACGGAATATAAAATTGACCCGGATTTAATTAATGCAGGAAAGCAAACCATCACGATGGTCAAAGGTTCTGGATTATTTAATTCAGCGGAATCTTTTGCAATGATCAGAGGAGGTCATGTACATCTTACAATCTTGGGAGCTATGGAAGTCTCTGAAAATGGAGATATCGCCAATTGGAAGATTCCTGGCAAAATGGTCAAAGGGATGGGTGGAGCGATGGATTTGGTTGCTTCCGCAGAGAATATCATTGTTGCCATGCAGCATTGTAGTAGAAGTGGTGACTCCAAGCTATTGAAGGAATGTTCCTTACCTATTACAGGTATCAGATGTGTGAAGAAAATAGTAACCGATCTGGCAGTTTTGGAAATAGCGCCCGAAGGAGGCTTTATTCTCAAAGAAAGAGCACCTGGAGTATCAGTTGAAGAAATACAGTCCAAAACTGAAGGAAAGCTGATTATTGAGGGAGAAATCCCAGAAATGAAATTTTAAGAAAAAATGGAACCCGGGGAAGCTGGATTTGGTTTCACCCAAAATTTATAAAATGAAAAAGTCAGATATAAAATTTCAAATCGCCCTAGACGAACAAAACATCCCTAAGGAAATTCTTTGGGAGGCATCCGACAAAGAAGGTGAAGGTTTAGAAGCAACCAAAAGTATCAGTTTGAATGTTTGGGACAACTTAAACCAAAGTACTCTTAGAATAGATTTGTGGACAGATGAAATGTCTGTAGTCGAGATGAAAAGGTTTTATATAGATGTGATAGGTGGTATGGCACAAACTATATTAACTAGTACGGGAGATGAATATATGTCTGAAGAGATGAAAGATTTATGTGACCGATTAGTCAAACATGTTAACGAAGAAAACGCCAAAAACAAATAAAATAAGAGCCTGATATTTAATCAGGCTTTTTTTTGATCTAAAACAAATCTCAGATTTTTATTTAGGATTTTTTAATAATAATTAGAGTCTTATTCCGATTCTCTAAAGTTCTCCGCAATTCATTCTCAGTTTTTCATTAATAGAGCCAAAGTTTCCTAAATCCCCCTCTAATTTCCCGTATAGGGCGAAAATGTTTTTTTTGGATATACCGTTTTATATTTACTTTTTACAATAAATTCGGTACGAAACTAATCCCTATGGTCTATTTCTAATAGATTATAATTTAAAACCCTTAATAGCCTATGAGCAATTTTACTCACAAATTTTCTAGGTATATGGCATCATTTGTCATCCTAGTTTCCTTGAGTATAGGAACAGTGTTTGCACAAACTACCATATCTGGTAATGTGACAGATGCAGAGTCTGGAGAGACTTTAGTCGGAGTTAATATTATTGTAAAAGGAAAGGTAATTGGTACAATTTCAGACCTTTCCGGAAATTTCTCTCTTAATGTAAATCAGGAACCTCCTTTCACTTTGATTTTCTCGATGGTCGGATATACCAGCCAGGAAATTGAAATTAGTGGTGGAGTATCAAACCTAGATGTGAAGCTCCAAGAGTCTACGGTACTCGGACAGGAGGTCGTTATATCTGCTTCAAGGGTTGAGGAAAGTGTCATGAAGTCTCCAGTGTCTGTGGAGAAGATGGATATCATTGCAATCAGAGAAGTGCCACAAGCAAGTTTCTATGATGCGTTGAATAATTTGAAAGGTGTTGAAATGAGTACTCAATCACTCACTTTCAAATCTTTCAACACGCGTGGATTCAATGCCAACGGTAACGTAAGAACTGTTCAGATGATCGATGGAATGGATAATCAAGCCCCGGGCTTGAACTTCTCTGTTGGTAACATCTTAGGTATTTCAGAATTGGATTTGGAAAGCGTTGAGTTGCTTCCAGGTGCTTCTTCTGCCCTATATGGACCGAATGCCATCAATGGTATTTTGCTGATGACTTCGAAAAATCCATTTCAATATCAAGGCCTCTCTGCTAATGTGAAAACAGGTATCATGAATCAAGGTGATAGAAGTACTGCTACCACCGGATTTTATGACTTTAGCGCGAGATATGCTAAGGCTTTCAATGATAAAGTCGCTTTCAAAGTAAACTTACAATATCTAAGAGCAGATGATTGGCAAGCCAATGATTTCAGAGATCAATCTCTATTGAATGGATCAACAATTGAGGGAGGAACTAGAGAAAATAATCCTGCATACAATGGAGTAAACATCTACGGTGATGAGACCAATGTCAATATGTTCTCTGTGGCTCAATCCATGGTTGGAGCAGGAGTATTACCTGCAGCAGCATTAGGAATCATTCCTCAAACCTATGTTTCCAGAACGGGTTATATGGAGCGTGATTTGGCAGATTATGGCACCAAATCTTTGAAATTGAATGCAGCATTGCATTGGAGATTGAATGACAGAGTTGAAGCAGTACTTCAAGGTAATTATGGATACGGAACGACGGTATATACAGGAGCTGATAGATATTCAATCCGTAATTTCAACATGGGCCAGTACAAAGCTGAATTGAAAGGTGCTAACTGGTATGTGAGAGCTTATACTACTCAGGAGAGATCAGGAGATGCATTTGCAGTAGGTACTGCAGCTCAGGGGATCAATGAAGCTTGGAAAGCAAGTACCCAGTGGTTCCCAGAATATGTCGGTGCATATGCGCAAGCTGTTTTAGGTGGAATGACTTCAGATGCTGCTCATGGAGCCGCTAGAGCTTTTGCAGATCAAGGTAGATATATGCCTGGTACAACTGAATTCAAAAATTCTTTGGCAGACGTGACTTCCCGTCCAATACCTGGAAACGCTTCAGGTGTAGGTGCACAGTTTGTTGATAAAACCAATCTGTATCATTTCGAAGGTTCTTACAATTTAGCTGATCAAATCAAGTTTGCTGAATTTGTAGTTGGAGCTAATTATAGGATTTATCAATTGAATTCAGAAAAGACTCTTTTCGCGACTGATGAAAATGGAAATGAGTTTAATATCAAAGAATACGGTGGCTATGTTCAAGGATCTAAAACGCTATTCAATGATAGATTCAAATTGACTGCATCTGTTCGTTATGATAAAAATGAAAACTTCCAAGGTCAATGGTCTCCACGAGTTTCTGGTGTATATTCTGTAGGAGATCATAATTTCAGAGCTTCTTACCAAACAGGCTTTAGAATTCCAACCACTCAAGATCAATACATCGATTTGTTGACACCTCAGGCGAGGTTGATTGGTGGATTGGATTTCTTTAGAGATAGATATAACCTTAACTCCAACCCTGGTTACACTTTGACAAATGTAACTCAATACGGTGCTGGAGTAGCTGCGGATGTTAATAACCCTGAAATTATTCAAGCTGCAATCCAACAAGCGACTCAATTGGTATTGCAACAAGTGGCTGCAGGTCAGATTCCGAATGATCCAGACGCAATACAAGCTGCAGTTGCCGCTTTAGTTCCTCAAGTGGTTCCATTATTGGCTGCACAAAACAATTTGGCTACTCTTCAGCCATATGAATTGTCTGAATTTAAGCCAGAAAGAGTGAAGTCATTTGAAGTAGGATACAAAGGATTGTTTGCAAATAGATTGTTGGTTGATGCTTATGCATATTTCAACAGATTTGAAAACTTTATTGGCGGTCAAGTATTGATACAAGATGGAAATCCTGACACTGGATCAGCTGGTCCTAATCCAATCACTGGTTTGAACCTAATCGGTGTAGGCCCAGGAGGCAGAAATGTATTCTCCATGCCTGTAAACAGAACTGAAGTAATCAAATCTTGGGGATGGGCTGTTGGAATGGATTATAAGCTTCCGAAGAATTATACGATTGGAGGTAACGTCTCGTTCAACACTCTTTCGAACCTAGATGAATTAGCTGAAACTGGTTTCCAGCCTAGCTTTAATACTCCAGAGTATAGATATGTATTGAATTTTGCCAACAGAGAGGTATGGAAAAACTTTGGCTTCTCTATGGCTTATAGATGGCAAGGAGAATTCGTATGGCAATCCTCTTTTGTTTCTCCAGCGGTATCCTCTTCACAAATGTCTGTGATGCCTGCTTTTGGAACATTTGATGCACAAGTAAGCTACAAATTGAAGAGCATCAAGTCTATCCTAAAAGTAGGTGGATCTAACTTATTCTCTGATGGGTATCGTCAAGCTTGGGGTAACCCAACAGTAGGAACGATGTACTTTGTAAGCTTAACTTTTGATGAATTCTTGAATTAATCAACAATAAATTCTCAATGAAAAAGGCCACTTATGTGGCCTTTTTTTATTTCACTTCATGAAAATATTCCCGGTCGAAAATCCTGGAATAAATCCAAGCAGGAACCTGATCATGGTATGGCATTAAATCCTTTAAAACTGCTTGTTGACTTTCATGAGCTTGCATTACATCAAGTACCCGTGAAAAATAAGCTTGAGTTTTGATAGAAAAATCAGGAAGAGGTAAGCCCTCTCCTTCCTCTTTTGGATAGTTGTTTTTAAAGCCTTCTGAAAGCTCCAAAGCAATTTCTATTTGATTGGGTGAGAGGGTTACTTGAAATAGCTGCTGAGGCTTAAATAAGCTATTTCCTTTATTCTCTTGAAATACCTGCTCAACCGCCAAACCACTCAAGCGATGGTCGGGATGACCATAAAGTCCAACTTTGGAATCATAAGAAAACAGTATATCCGGTTGAATGGCATAGATTCGATCTAAGGCAATTGATTTAAGACTATCCAAGCCTAATTCATTTAATCCACTATCTGCATATTCAAGCAAATGTAATTTTGTAGCTCCAATCCGATCGGCAGCTTGGGTCATTTCTAAGGTTCTAATTTCAGCAAGCTCATCTTTTGAATAACCTTCTCCAGAATTACCCGCTTCTCCCCTTGTCAAACAAAGAAGATGTACCTCATGTCCTTCCTCAATTAATTTCATCAAGGTTCCAGAGACAGTGACTTCATCATCTGGATGAGGAAAAAATGCTAAAACTTTCAATTTAGAGTCTGAAGAAAAAGGCAAATCCCTACTAGGGATCTCAGGATTGTGCAGAGCTCCTTTTCCAATCTGAATCAAAAAAAAGGGGGATAAGAGTACCAACAAAAGTAGCACTCCCATCACCCAAAGGAATATTTTCATTATTCGTCTCTATTCAAAGTACTTAAGAAACTAACCAAATTCCTGATTTCTCTTTTACTTAAAATATCACCCATATTTGGCATACTGGAAGGAGCCAATTTTTTGGATTTGATCTCAGATGCTTGGTAGGTCTTTTCTGGATCTGAACCAACTTTCACAGTAACACTCTGATCAGAATTGGCCATCACGGTTCCTGTGATTGTTTCACCATTATTCAACTCAAGGGTCACAAATCCAAAACCTGGAGACAATCGCTGACTTGGATCGACCAAAGCAATCAATAAATCCTCGCGGCTAAGTTTATTAGCTATTCCATTTAATCGTGGCCCCGCATTTCCCCCCATGTCATCATAGGCATGGCATCTGATACATTGAGCAGTTTGATTTTGGAAGAAAGAAGATCTTCCGGCTCGTACACTTCCTTCTGCCAATGCTCCGGAAAATTTTTTCCAAGGTTCATCTCCTGCTTTAGCATCTAGCAAAGCATTGAAGCGTGTTTTCAAGTCTTCTGAGCCTGTTTCTTCTATTGCTTCTTCCAATTCTACCCAAGTGGCAGTTGGAAGCTTATTCGCTTCAAAATCTTCTAAAATAGTATTCCATTCAGTTAGAGAAGCGCTATTTCCAATCCCACCTAGTGTCAATAAAGCCGTTTGCTTTTCAGGATTGGTTCTCTTTTGAATGATATCCATCAAAAGACTAACTTTTTGCTCGGTTGGAATTGATGTCTCAGAAAGTAAAGCCAAGCCTCCAACTCGAACTTCTTGACTTGCATCATTCATAGCTGAGGAAATAGCATCTGGAAGTTGAGTCGCTTTCATTCTATCTAATGCTCTTAAAGACTCCACTTTCACTTCAGCAGAAGGATCTGTTTTGACATGAGCCAAAAGAGCATCGCCTCCTTCTTCCATTCCCAATTTTCCAATTGCTTTTGCAGCTTCTTGTCTCACTGCTGCATTGGAATTATTTAGTGCAGAAATCAAAGTGGATTTACTTCTTTCCTTAATCAATCCAGCTTCTCTACTTACCTCACCTCTGAATCTTCCATCGACACGATCTACTAAAGAAGGTTTAGCCCAAGTACCGATAACGGCAATAGCTTCTAATTTTAAGGCTTCTGGAGCGCTGTTTTTAGCAATGTATGCCAAAACCTGATTCAATTGTTCCTCTCCACCTACACGTTGGTTTGCACTGAGAACTCGACGGATCAATGGTTCATTGGTGAAAGAGGTTGTATTTAGGATTCCTGCCAAAGCTGGTAAAGCTTCTGGTACGGAGTAATCATCATGAATAGCCCTAGCTGCTTCCGTCACGATCAATTCATCGGAATCATTGAGGAATCCTGCTAAAGAAGGACTTGAAAGTCTTCTCAATGCCAAGACAGCCCCCATTCTTACTGCATCAGATGGATTGGTATTTAAAGCTGCAAGAGCTTTTTCATCACCAATTCTGGATAAAGCCAAACTCGCTGCATGCCGGATATAAGCATCTTCATCATTATTAGCTTCTAAAAGAGCAATTAATGGTTGAGTGGCGTTTTTATCTTCTGCTCTTCCCAAAGCCTCTGCGGCAAAGAATCTTACTCTGGAATTTTCATCTTTCAAGCTTGCAATTAGATCCGCACTCGCATTTTTAAACTTGATATCTCCCAACCATTTGGCTGAAAGTGCTCTGATCTCAGGATCAGAATCTTTTAAGAAAGGAATCAAAGCATCTGCAATGTCCATCGATTCCATTCGGGCTTGCTGACTAATCCCAACAATCGCATGAACTCTCGCATATTGATTAGAAGGATCTGCCAAGACTTTTTGGAATACCACAGTTCCTTTATCTCCCCTTTTTGCCAATTCAAATTGAGCCTTTCTTCTAACCCGCATATCATCGTGATATAATTTTGACTGAAGGTCAGTTTCTGAAAGTGCCTTATAATCAGCTTTTAATTCTTTTTCTGTGTCAGCTTGAGCTGCTTTATTCTCAGTTTCTGGATCTGTCAATTTCCAGATTCTACCATAGTTTTTTGTATCCCATCCATTGATCCAATCTGCAAAATACAGTGCTCCATCGGGTCCAAAATCCATCCCAGTTGCTAATACTCCAGATAAGATTTTCTCGGTTGACTTCAATTCAAAACTTGCCCCTTTTGGCTCCAAAGTGAAAGCGTGGATCCCTGAATTAGTAGGATTTCCTACAAACTCAACTAGGAAGAAATTGTCTTTCCATCTATCTCCCAAGGCAGTTCCTGGGTTATACAACATACCTGTTGGACCAGAAACATAATTCATGATTGGTGGCGTGATAAAAGCTGCCTGCTTATCCCATCGGGGTTTGAAATAAAGCTCATCCATCCAAACCTTGTAGGTATTGTTATCAGGATCGCGATACTTTCCAAATTGCCAGTTGGTTCTCCATCCCGAATCAGATCCGTTGGTGATGTAAACCAAACGCTCCTTTTCACCTGCATGATCTCCATCATTATCTGCAGAAATCAGGTTGGTATGGGCATCGAAAACGAACTCATGGGTATTTCTCACACCCATGGCGAAGATTTCAAAATCCGAACCATCAGGGTTAGCTCTGGCGATTACACCTCTGTTCGGATAATTCCAATCCTTTCCATCGGGTCCTTTACCATGAAAACCAATATCTCCAATTCCCCAATAAACACGTCCATCAGGGCCCATTTCCAAACCGGACATCCCATGACCTCCAAAACCAATATGAACCCCGTAGCCGTGAGATATGGAGGTTTTCTCATCCATAACTCCATCGCCGTTCTTATCGACCATTCTCCACATATCAGGACCTACACCTACATAGAGTGCATCCTCTCCCATCATAACGGCTCCTGCTACATCGGTGACTTCATCATTAAAGTCTTCAACCACCAGTTGCATAAAGTCAGCTAATCCATCTCCGTCGGTATCCTTCAACTTATAGATATTCTCTTTTTCGACCGTCATGTCTTTCCAGTCGTGGGATCCATCACCATTGATATCAGAAAGCCAAGTATTGACCTCACTTCTTTCTGGAGAAAGCTCAGAATGCAGGAAAGCTCTTTTATCCTCGATAGATTGAAGTCCTATTGACCTGATTTCCCAGTCTTGATGACCACGAATATCAAATTCAGAGTTTTTCTGACGGTTGGTTCGAGTATAATAGAGGTCGCCCTCATTTGTGATGTTGATCGAGATCGGATCAAAAACCAAGGAGTCAACGCCCCAGACTGAAAGTTTCAATCCTTCTTTAAGGACAGGATTAACTTGGGAATTGGCAGCGCTTGCTTGTGGTTGTAGTTCTTCTTTGGTAAAAGTTTGAATTCGGGGATCAACTGGCTCCTCTTTTTTACAGGAAGTGGTGATAAGAATCCCCCCAAACATGATCGCAAAAAGCGATTTGGAAAATAGGTTACGGGTTTGATGCATTTTGGCAATAAATTCGTTTGACAAATGCAAATTAAGAAAAATGAACTGAGGTGAAATTCCCGTTGATCAAAAAGGTCTATAAAACAAAAATCCCGATCAGAAATCGGGATTTTGTTCACTTTAACCACTAACAACCATAAAACAAAAATTGGGTGACGCTCGGTGATTGAGCTTACGTCTTGTAGTCCGTACGGGAATCGAACCCGTGTTTCATCCGTGAAAGGGATGCGTCCTAACCCCTAGACGAACGGACCATGGGGTATTTTACTTAGAAGTACTTTTTCTGATTTCAAGAGAGTTATAACACGAAATTATAACTCCTTGAAAATCAATATAATGGTAGTCCGTACGGGAATCGAACCCGTGTTTCATCCGTGAAAGGGATGCGTCCTAACCCCTAGACGAACGGACCATTATTTGCCTCAGAAAACGTGCTTTTCCGTAAGGTTGTGCAAATATAGAGGGTTCATTTTACAATAACAAAATGGTCACAAAAATTTATTTGGTTTGAGAGCTAAAAAGCTGAACCAAAGCAATTAAAATTTCTTTTCTGGACTTGAATTCCTTTTTCCTACTTTTGTTTACTCATAGAAAAGCCCGAATATGAACCAACCGACACGCATTGCCATCAATGGATTTGGAAGAATAGGAAGATACACTACCAAGCTGATTTTGGAGCACCCAGAATTTGAATTGGTGGCCATCAATGATCTTGCAGATGATCATGCGATAGCCCATCTTTTGAAATATGATTCTATCCATGGAAAGATGGATGCAAGTATTTCTGTTTCGGAAGGAAAATTGAAAGTAGGTAAAAACACCATTCAGCTTTTGAGTCAATCAGATCCTGAAAAGCTTCCTTGGAAAGAATTGGATATCGATGTGGTGATCGAAAGCACGGGAAGGTTTACTGATCGTGCCGGTTCAGAAAAACATATCTCGGCAGGAGCCAAAAAAGTAATCATCTCTGCCCCTTCCCAAGATCCTAGCATCAAAATGGTTGTTCTTGGGGTAAATGAAGGAATCTTAGATGGAAATGAAAAAATTGTTTCCAATGCTTCCTGCACGACCAATTGCTTGGCTCCTATGATTCAGGTTTTGGAAAAGCACTTTGGAATTGAAAAGGGATATGCTTCGACGGTTCATTCTTACACGAATGATCAAAACCTGCATGATGCACCTCACAGAGATCTGAGAAGGGCTAGAGCGGCTGCTTATTCCATTATTCCGACCACAACCAATGCAGGTAAAGCTTTGGATCGAGTGATGCCTGAAATCGAAGGGAAAATTGAGGCCTCTGCGATGCGTGTACCCGTTCCAGATGGTTCCTTGACCGATTTGATCATTGAGCTAAAAACAGAGGCTACAGTCGGGCAAATAAATCAAGCCTATTTGGATGCATCTGAAAACGAATTAAAGGGTATTATTCAGGTAGAAAATGATCCGATCGTTTCAATGGATATCATTGGGAATCCCTACTCCTGTATCATCGATTCTTCCTTAACTTCTTCGAAAGGAAATATGGTGAAAATAGTAGGTTGGTATGACAATGAAGCGGGTTACGCAAATCGGTTGGTGCAGCTATCGGGACTTTTGGCAAGTCACTTAGGATAGGATTTAATAAATCCTCTGCATGATGAAATTCTTGATGGGGTTTTCAATCATCACTTTATCGAGAACTCCATCGAGGTAATAGAAGTGATTTTTGTGACCATTGATAGTAATTTCAAATACATCAGGTTCAATTTCTACAATGGGACTTGTAAGTCCATATGTTTCCGAAATGATCACATCTCCAACTTTGGGTTTCTGAAAATATAATTCACTGATACTGCTATAAATAGGGAAATCAATTGGCTTTTGATTTTCATATTTATAGGTATTGGCATTGATTTGATAATGATTCTCCTTCCATTCGATTTTTGATAAGAAATCACCCTTGTTGGTTTTAGAATCTACCGTTGAAAAAATATACTGTCCATCTCGGAACATACATTTGATTCGGTGATCTAAAAAGATCTTTCCAAAGAACCAGAAGTTTACCTGGCTATGTAAATCATACACAGAATTTTGGTCTGAAGAGCCTGTTTTGGCGACTTCCATTTCCCCTATTGTGATTCCTAGGACTTTGATAGCAAAGGCGGCAGAATCAACTCTTTGACCATAGGATTTGGGTACCATGAAAATTCCAAAACCAATTAGAATGATGGTTAAAATCAGTTTTGGACTTTTCATTGGATTATATGATATCTTCGTTAAAATTTGTCGGATAAGCCTTCTTTTGAGTTTTTTTCCAAATAGGCATTCCAATCATCTTCGGTATCAATATCATTTAAAACCTCCAAAACTCCATAGCTTAAATC
The DNA here is from genome assembly GCF_900148515.1 of Algoriphagus zhangzhouensis. Lineage (GTDB taxonomy): Bacteria > Bacteroidota > Bacteroidia > Cytophagales > Cyclobacteriaceae > Algoriphagus > Algoriphagus zhangzhouensis. Next base: position 706,053 of record NZ_FRXN01000001.1, read on the forward strand.
TGATTCTTTAAATTTTTCCGTTGTCTCATTATAGACGCTTGAAGTACTCCAGATCATATTTTTAAATAGCTCAGGATGATAAGATTTCATCCCTAGCAAATAATACCCTCCATCTGAAGCAGGCCCTATTACAGCATCTTTTTCATCCAAAATATCAAAGGCTTGATGAAGAAGTTCAGGGGAAATTTCAGGACAATCAGTCCCAATAATGATTATTTTTTCAAATCCTTTTTCAAATGATTCCAAAAATGAATAGCTCATTTTGTTTCCCAAATCTCCTTTTTTTTGAAGTCCAAAACTATAATTTCCTTTGGAAGTGTCATCAGGAATAAATTCTGAAAAATAGATGATTTTATGGTATGGAGTTAAATCAACAACTGAGTGAGTTAAGCCCAAAAGATATCGGTAGATTTCCAGTGCTTTTTCAGCGCCGATAGTCTCAGCCAATCGGGTTTTTACTTTCCCTAATTTTGGATTTTTCTCAAAGACTATAATTGCGCAGGTTTCCGGGGACAATTTTGATGATTTTTATTAAGTCAAATTGATATGTCGAAAGGTAAGCCAAACTAATTATGGAAGAAATTATTCAAAAAAAAAATGGTGAAAATGGAACATTTTAAGTCATTTACCTATTAACCCTATAGACTTTAACTAATTTAATTATGACACTAAGATTAGGTGACCTTGCACCAAATTTTCAAGCGGAAACAACTGAGGGAAACATTGATTTTTATGAGTATCTAGGAGACGGCTGGGGAGTTCTTTTCTCCCACCCTGCTGATTATACTCCGGTCTGCACCACCGAGTTAGGCACAGTAGCGAAACTAAAAGATGAATTCGCAAAAAGAAACACGAAAGTGATGGCGCTTTCAGTTGATGGAGTCGAAAGTCACAAAGGTTGGATTTCGGATATCAATGAAACTCAGCACACCGAAGTGAATTTTCCAATTATTGCCGATGAGGACAAAAAGATTTCGGAATTGTATGATATGATTCATCCCAACTCAAACGAAAACTTTACTGTTAGATCTGTATTTGTGATTGGAAATGACAAGAAAATCAAATTGATCATTACTTATCCAGCCAGTACAGGCCGTAATTTTGATGAATTGCTTCGTGTAATTGATTCACTTCAATTGACAGCAAACTATTCAGTAGCTACTCCGGCTAACTGGAAAAAGGGTGAAGATGTAGTGATCGCTCCAGCTATCAAGAATGAGGATATACCAGCGAAGTTCCCAAAAGGACATAAAGTGATTAAACCTTATTTGAGAACTACTCCACAACCGGATTTATAAAAAAATAGAAGGGGCTTTAAAAGCCCCTATTTTATTAATTCCCTTTTAACTGCTTTACAGTTTCCATCACCACTTTAATGGATTCGGCTATTTCTTTGAATTTGCCTTCTTGTACGAGGTCTTTTCTAAAAAGCTGTGATCCCATTCCCACACAAAGAACTCCTGCATCAAACCAGGGTTTAATACTTTCCATACTTGGTTCGACACCACCTGTTGGAATGATTTCTATTTTTGGCAATACTGCATGAATTGCTTTTACAAATGCTGGAGTTAAGATATTTGCAGGATAGATTTTCACCAATTCTGCTCCCAATTCCTGAGCATTCCAAACTTCTGTGACACTTCCACATCCAGGGATCCAGGGAACATCATTACTAGCACAATATTCTCCCAACTTCGGGTTCATAACAGGTGCGACAATAAATTCAGCTCCCATATCCAAAAACTCTTCAGCCTCTCTTGGATGATAAATGGTTCCAATACCCAAGCTTAAACCAGGCATCTGATCAGCCATTTTTCTTAAGGCTGGAAAAATACTTGGAGCTTCTTTCCCTCTGTTTACCATCTCTATGACCCTGATTCCGCCTTCATAGGCAGTTTCCAGCATCTTTAGACATAGACTTTCACTTGGATTAAAAAATATGGGCATGACGCCAGCGGCGTTCATTTTTTGTATAAAAGGGCTTGATGGATTTCTCATTTTTATCTTTTGATTTTTCCGGAAGTTCCCGCTGCAACTTCTTCTACTTCTTCTTTACTTGATAATAGTATATCTCCTGGAACTGAATGTTTTAAAACACCTGAAGCCAAAGCAAATTCAATGGCTTCTTGAGGCTCCAAATTTTGCAATCCATAAATTAAACCAGCAGCGTAGGCATCTCCTGTACCGACTCGATCAATTATTGGATTGACATCATAGTTCTGACTAGAAAAGACTTCATAGGCAGTATAAAGTTCACCGGAGATTGCATTATCTGAGGCACTACGAGTGATTCTGTTCGTTTTACTGATATATTTCAAATCTTTGAAAGTTTCAAAGGCATAGGTTTTGGCTTCCTCGAAACTATCGAAATCCTTGTTTAGACATTGACTAAAATCTCTAGCTCCAGCTATCATGACTGTAGTCAATTCCATTAACTCTGGCATAATTTCATGGGCCTTCTTCCCATATTGCCAAAGATTACTTCTGTAATTCAAATCCCCTGAAACAGGGATATTTTGACTCCTTGCTGCTTTTAAGATTCGCTTAGTAAGATCTGCTGATTGTTGGGAAATAGCCGGAGAAATACCTGACCAATGAACCCATGAAACAGATTTCATTTCTTCATCCCAATCTGTTTCACTTCCATCATATTGAGAAAAACTGGAATCAAATCGATCATAAATAATTTTAGAACTTCTTTGCAAGGCTCCATTCTCGAGAAAATATACTCCCAATCTTCCCGGTAAAAATTTCACATACTCAGTAGAAATTCCATTCTGACGAAGTTGTGCTGCTGCTCTCTTTCCCAATTCATGATCCGGAAATGCAGTAACATGGCTAACTGACTCACCCCAATAGGCTAAAGCTGAACCAACATTGGCTTCAGAGCCTCCAAATTCTACATGAAACTCATCTGTTTGGGCAAAGCGGCTATTTCCGGGCGGAGAAAGTCTCAACATCACCTCTCCAAGGGTGATTATTTTTTTCATGATAATTCCTTTGATTCAAATCGAACTCAAATTAGAAAATCGAGGAAGAATCTGTGGGATTAAGAGAGAAAAAATTAGCGGAATCGAATGCAAAAAAAAGGGAGCGAATAATTCACTCCCTTTTTTTCCGATTTAAGATTCGAATTATTTAAACATTAATTCTGCAACGATTGAAGATTCTCCTGCTCCTGTATATGGATTATAAAATCCTGTAACTTTTCCGCTGCCAGAGGCATTTTCAAAGATTCCCATGCCACCTACAACAGTCACTTCTGCTTCGAATTCTACTCTATCTTCTGAAACAGGAACTCCATTGTTCGTTCCAGAAGAAAAGAATAAGGCATTTCCTTTTTTATCTACTGTCACAGAATGTATATCATCAGAAAGATTTGTAATTCCCAATGCCGCTAATTCTTCTGCAAAAACCAAAGAGACAGGTGCTCCTTCTGTAGTAATTGGATCTAATGCTTTTTGATTAATGAAAGAAAGTGACTTGCCAATAAAAGTGGCGTTTCCTACACCAGTGCCAGGTAAATAGAATCCAGACTCAGTTCCAAATGGGAAAATTGAGTTTGAAAACTTCTCTTGATAGCGATAAAAATCGCCTTTTCTTAAATTTTCCCCGCCAGTAACTACCTCTTCAGCAATTTCTTTTTCTACAGTAAGATCCTCATTAAGAGGTGTTTCACTCTCCGAAATACAGGAGAAAGTCAGGATTGATAGAGCTACTAAAAATGAATAAGCCCTACCCGTAAAGTGAATTTTTCTCATTTGAATAATTTTTAGGGTGATTGAATTAAATGGTGATTTGGTTTGAAAATACTAAAATTTTAATTTCAGAATAGAATACTCTAAACATCAATTAATTGCATTTCATACCAATAAAAATGCCAATTTTTTAAAATTCAATCAATAAAAATTTTGCTTTGCTTCCTTGAGCTCTAATTTCCTTTGCTTTTTGATATTCCTTTGAATAATACCAATCTTTTGCACTTTTCTTATCCGGAAACTCAAGCATAACTAAACGATCATGATTCCACTCCCCTTCTAACGCCTCTACCGGATTCCCTCGTAGCACGAATTTACCTCCATATTTTTCAACAGTTGCTGGAGTATTTTTTTTGTATTCATCATATGCAACAGGATCCTGAATATCCGCTTCGACAATAATGTATGCTGGCATGGCTTTATTGAGGTTAATTTTGAAAGCCTAAACCAGCTGCAACTCTAGTCTTGGCTATGGCAATTTGGTATTTGGCTAAAAGTTCATTTAAAGTCAATCTGGAATCAAATACTGACACCTCTCTTGCATTTACTAGAAACAAACTACTTTCTCCAATTTCAAACTTCCTCATTTCTCCGGCAAGTAGTCTTTCGAGACTCTCAACATTGGTATCATATATAGAAACCTGATTTCCTATAGTTTTTAAGTTATTGATTTCAGACTCCAATTTGGTTCGTAGCTGCAATTCCTTCAATTCTCTACTATTCTCCTTGATATCAATTTTTGCTTTGGTCATTCCTAGAGAACCGCGAGCTTTCCTCCATAGAAGTGGTGTATAAACTGAAACTCCAAACTTGTAATTATTTTCAAAAAATTGGGATTGCTCAAAACCATCCATGCTTTCAACCAAGAAATTGTATTTAAGCTTAACCACCGGTAAGATGGATTGCCCTTTTAGCTTTTTATCAATTTCCAAACCGGCAATTTCATAATTAACCAATTGCAAATCAGGATGTGCTCCTACTGCATTCCTTAATTCTTCTGGATCCACGATGTGATCAATTTCCTCCGATAAATCAGAAGGGATCAAAAGAGGGTCTAAAATCATGGGTTCTTCTTCCTCATTCCATAAAAAAGAATTCAAAATCTGACCTGCTGCGAAAAATTGATTTTGGGCGTTTTCAAGCCTGTATTGACGATTTAGCAACTGAGTGTAAGCTTCTACTGTATCAATAGCAGCTACGTCGCCCTGCTCAAAACTCTTGATGATCCCTTCATATCTAAACTGGGTCAATTCAACAGCTTCCTGAATTGCTTGAAGGTTTGCATAAGTCAAAGACCAATTCCAATAAGCTTCAAACCCCTTCAAATAAAGCTCATTTAACATTTTCTGCCGTTCTACTTGAGTGGCATCTTGATAAATTTGAGCTTGTCTTAAGGCGGCCCTTCTTTCATCCATGATTAGACCTTGTCCAACATTGACAGAAGCTCCAGCAGCAAACAACCCTCCATTTGGCACAGTACTTTCAGGGTTTAAATAATATCCAGAGTTCTGTTCGAAAGTTCCATTTAGCTCAATCCCAGCCCAAGTTGGGATACTCAAGCCTGCCTCCCTTTTATCGTAATACAAGGTTTCCTTGTAATCCTTTTTATCCAAGTTGCCATAAAGTAAAGGATCAAATCCGCCTCTTGCAGTTCTGACCTGCATATCACCTAATCTCAACTGGATATCAGCTTGTCTGGCCAGGGGATGATAGCTTTGTATCCATTCCAAAAACACCTCAAATTGTAAGGTGTCCGTCCCTTGGCCCTGACTGTTGAAGATCAGTAAAACAGAAAAAATTACAGTGAATAGGTATTTCATTTTTTCTCTTTTGCCAATTGATCTTTTTGTTCTTGGGTATAGTAGTCGGCAGGGAAACCGTTTAGCTGTCGCCAGATTTCATACCAGACAGGTACATCGTTCAATAAGGCAATTCCATCTGCACCAGAACCCATTCTCAACATTTCTGGCCAAGGCTCTTCCTCAGGATCTTCTATTACCAATACTCGGTATTGATTATTGGATCCTGCAAATTGATCCATAGCAACTACAACTCCCCCAAATGTACCATTCGAAATTTGAGGCCATCCGGAGAATACAATCGCAGGCCACCCGTCAAAAATAAAGCGGACTTTATTTCCCACTTTGATTAAAGGAAGATCAACTGGCTGGACATACATTTCTACAGCCAATGAAGCATCAGCAGGTACGATATTCAAAATAGCATCTCCTTCTTTGATGGTTTCTCCTATACCTACTTGTATAGCCCTAGCTAAATACCCATTCTGTGGAGCCAAAATATAGCGAAATCCAGTCCTCGCTTCATAGTTGGAATATTGGTTTTCCAATTTGGAAACTGTGGCTTCTGCATCAAACTGAGAAGACATAGCAGAATACATATCGGATTCAGCCTTTGCTAATTTGTCTTTGAATTCATTGTCAATAGTTTCCAACTCAATCTGTGCTGAGATCAAAGCATTTTGACTACTTAGATAGTCATTTTCTGCAGCAATTACTTTCGTTTGGACATCCTGAAACTTTAACCTTCTGCTTTCTAGATCTGTCAAAGATCTTAGTCCTTCTTTATACAGGGCTTCCCAGCGTTCCAATTGTTGTGCTCCAATCTCATAATTAACCTGTGCTTGTTGAAATTTGATACTATCAGATTCCACCTTCAGCTCAGCCATTTTAAGTTTATTGTTTGCCTGTTGGATCTTTAAAATATTGTTCCTTTTTAATGCTTCGATTTGATTTTTGAGAGCATCTACTTTACCACCATAAGATTGGGCAGACAAGGCTTTTGAATCGACCTGTTGTTGGGTTCTAGGTAAAAGTAAAGAATCGAAATATTCATCCTTAATCTCAGAAATCTGAAGTATAGTATCTCCTTTTGCTACATAAGCACCTTCACTGACATACCACTTTTCGATTCGACCCGCAATGATAGAGTGAATTGTTTGAGGTCTCTGATCTGGTCTCAAAGCTGTCACATATCCTTTGGATCGAACATTTTGAGTCCATGGAAGAAAGAGGATCAAAAAGAAAACTAAAACGACAGCCGTCAAAATTCTAACTCTCTTTTGAGCTTCCTTAACAGGAAGAGTCATCACGAGACTTTTCGCCCCGCTGAATGGGATTGACTCTTTTATTTTTGTTCTGGAAATATTCAGCATGACTTAAAGAGCTTTATTTTTGAATGTTTGATAGGATGCCTGGTCTCCTTTAAATGCGACTTTTCCGCCATCCAGAACGATTAATTCATCAGCTAACTTGATGGCATTTTCATCTTTGGTGACTACTATCAGTGTCCATTCACCAGTCATGAGGTAGTTAATGATTCGCTTTTTGACATCCTCATACAAATGCAACAATGCATTTTCCATAATCATGGCCTTTGGCTTACCCATTAAAGATCTTGCTACCAAAATACTCTGGACCAATCTTTTAGAAAGTCCTTTACCTTCAGGTTGAAGTTCTGTATTGAGATCATCAGGCAATTGATAGATGTAGTCTTTCAAATCCACCAAATCCAAAATGAAATCCAATTGCTTCTCGTCAAATTCACGACCTACGATGATATTTTCCTGGATAGTCCCATGGAAAATCTGCTCCATTTCCAGACAATCCCCTACCATAGATCTGAATTTGTCCAATTGGATCATATCGATCGATAAATCATTAACCATGATTTTTCCTTGGTACTCCTCATATAATCCTGACAGCAATGCCAATAAGGCGGATTTTCCACTACCACTTTCACCGGTAACAACCACCTTTTGGCCTGGATTGATGGTTAGTGATATATCAGATAGAATAGGTTTTTTAGCATCTATTGGTTGAAATGATACGTTTTCCATTCCAAACTTCAATCCTTTTGGTTCAGAAGTGATTACTTTCTCGTTCCCTTTAGGATTCTCCAATTCCAAGTCCATGATATGCCCCAGTTTTTCTGTGGCCACCAAAGTGTCATAAACTGTTTCAAGTGAAAGAATCAGTTTTTCAACAGAGTTTACTACTAATACAATGATTACCTCGGCAGCCACAAATTGGCCGATACTAATTTGATCATTGATCAACAACAAACTTCCTGCAACCAATAAACTGGAAACGATCAATACCTTAAAGGCAATCATGATCTTATATTGAAAAATCAATACAGCAAAATGTTTCGAGCGAAAGTCCACATAGTATTGCAAAAGCTTATCTGCCCTCAGTATTGGAAGACGACTATTTCCTACCAATTTGAATGTGTTCAGAGTTCTTCCGATTTCTTCCAACCAATAGGCAGTATCGTATTTATAGGAAGACTCCTTTAAGGCTGTTTCCATGCCTCTTGGTCCTGTGATATAGAAAATCAAACCCAGAATAAATACCAAACCCAATCCAAAAAGAATAAAAGTAGGATGGTAAACTGACAATAAAAGAAGGCCAAAAACTACTTGAAGTAATGCTGTGGAGAAATCAATCAAAATCTTGGAAAGCCCTTTTTGAAGGTTAACTGTATCGAAAAACCTATTGACGATTTCCGGTCCGTATTTTCCATGTAGGATCTCTGCTTTTACCCTAGGTAGTCGGTAAGCAATAGACAAACCTGATTTGGTAAATATTCTTTGCTGCAGTTTCTCCATGATTTGAAGCTGCGAGATTTGAAGAAAACCTCCAAATGCAACACCTGCAGCTACTATTAGCACCAAAATAATCCAAGAAGTAGATATCCTACCACCCAAAATAAAATTCAAAATCGCCTGAATCCCCAAAGGCAAAGTAAGGGTGATCAATCCATTCAGTATGGCGTAAAAATAAATGGAATAGACTTGGCTCTTTTCTTCCCTCAGTAACCTAAAAAAGCGTTTGAGAGGTGTGATACCAGAATTGTTAGTCATGTTGAATGGTGTTTACGACCAATTGATGAAAGAATTGATACCTGGAGGCTGATTGAATGCCATTCTCTGTCATTCCCGGTAAATGTTGGGAATGAAAAGCTTGCATCAGACTGGATTCCAAAACAGTAGAAACCAAGGTTTTTGGGTAGTTATAAGATGGGTTAATTTCGGAAATAATATTGGCTATCCTGTCACTGAATTTATAAACTTGGGTAAAAAGTCCAGTTTCATGTTCTAAATCGACTTCTTTGGTTAAAAAGCCTTTCAAGGCTTCATTTACAACAATATCTCTTAAGGTTTCAGGATTTAAATATTCATTTTTAAGGAAAATTGGACCATCAGACATGAGCCTAATTGCCATCGATAAGCGTTCGGCCGAATCAATCATATTTGCTGTGCCATATACCAAATTGTGCTCCATCCAACCCCAATACCAGGCAGAGAGATAAAGCAAAAGTTTATGTTTATTATCAAAATACCGATAAATAGCAGCCTCTGTACTTCCAATAACTTGTGACAGTTTTTTAAAAGTAAAATGTTCAAGTCCTAATTCTAAAATCATTTTAGACCCTTCTTGAACTATTGATTTTCCCAATTCAGAGCTAAAAGGTTCTTTTTGATACAAACAATTACTGACTTCAACTTTGATTTTGCTCAAAATTGCTTCCATAGTCTTTTTTCGGTTTCGAGTTTTTACGGATTAAACCTAAATAGGTTTAGTAAAACTTCGTGTTTTGTTAGTATTGTTAACAATAAAATAAAGTTAAGGTTTTTTATTGATAAGTTTTACCTGATAAAAAACCATAACTATCTCAATATTAGTATATAGAAATGATTTCATTAACTTATCACTTTGTCCTATGAAGGAATTATCAAACATTTCTTAATTCATGAACTTTCAACAAAAATTTCGGCTACCCATCCGAAAATCAGTTTTTTGGCCTCCAGTTCTTTTCTTGATACTTACCCTTGTTGCATCAATACTCTTTTCTGGAGTTTTTGAAGAAAATATGAAAGGAATACAATCTTGGTTACTCCAAAATTTTTCAATAGGCTATAGTTATCTCTCCTTTTTTATGCTGATACTTATTTGTTGGATCATGGTATCACCACTAGGATCTTATAGAATTGGCGGAAAAGAAGCAAAACCACGTTTGAGTTTTCTTTCATGGTTTGCTATTGTTTTATGTACAACCATTGCAGTAGGAATTCTTTTCTGGGGAAGTGCTGAACCCCTTTCGCACTACCTATTTCCACCTTCTTTTAAAAACATTGAACCAGCAAGCACTGAATCAAAAGAGTTCGCATTGGGCGCTCTCTTTTTTCATTGGGGGTTTACACCCTATGCGATCTATGCCGTACCAGCTTTAACTTTTGGTCTTTTATACTATCATGGTAAAAATTCCTTTGAATTAGGCTTGATGATCAAACCACTTTTTGGGTCAAACTTGCCAAGTTTTTTGAAAAATGGAGTTGATATGCTCAGTCTCTTTGCAATGGTTTCTGGAATGGCTGGAGCTTTAGGTGCCGGAATTTTAAGTTTATCTGGTGGGATTTTGCACTTAAGTCCGAATTCATCTCAAGTAGCTGTACCAGCTATAATCACTATTTGCATTGTCAGCACGTTCATAATTTCAGCTAGTACCGGGATTGAAAAAGGAATCAAAAGGCTGTCACTTTTCAATCTGTTTTTCTTTTTCGGGTTTGTACTCGTGTTCCTATTTATTTCCAAAGGGGGTGATTTCCTCAATTCATTGGTTCTAGGGATAGAAAATTATGGAAAAGAGTTTTTAGATCTGAGTCTTCAATTGTCCGGGAAAGGTAATCAATGGACTTATGACTGGTCAGTTTTTAATTTTGCAATGTGGATGGCTTGGGCACCAATGGCCGCTTTATTTTTAGGGAAAATTGCAAAAGGCAGAACAGTCAGAGAATTCATTTTAGTCAATTGTATTCTTCCTGCAGCATTCTGCTTGGTTTGGATGGCAGTATTTGGAGGTAGCACTTTGGGTTTTGCTTCAGCAGATCCTTATATGTATCAGGAAAGCTTTACGGAAAACGGCCCTGAATCCATTATTTACTTACTTTTCAAAGAGATCAATCAGGAAAAGTTGATGACATTTCTATTTTTAATCGGGATGTTTATTTCCTATGTGACAGCAGCTGATTCCAGCACCGAAGCAATGGCCAGTCTATCATTGAAAGGTCAGACCAAAGATGAGTTTAGAATACCAACTGGGATAAAAATCGTTTGGGGTTTGCTTGTAGGTGCAATTGCTTTTGTAATGATCTTTTATTCAGGAATAGATGGAGTAAGAATCCTTTCGGCTATTGGTGGATTTCCCGCGTTCCTTTTTCTAATCCTAATTACAATAAGCTTGCTTTTGCTTTCTATCAATCCTTCAAAATATCTAGATTGATTTCTTTTCTTTGTATTTTAATTTCCCCATACCATAGAGATAAAACACCTTAGAAAACCGAAGCATTGCAGGCAACAATAAAATATTGATTACCACAATAGTGGTCAGATACATCCAAAGTTCCGGTTCAGCTACTAAAATATTGATTGCTACAAAAACAGTAATCACTAATGCAACAGAAAACGCATAGCTGATATACATAGCACCATCGTAAAACCTTGGCTCAGGTTGGAAGTTTGCATTGCAACAATCACAGCTTTTATTCATATCCGTGAGTTTGTTGAAACTGAAAACTGAAACAGGAAACAAGTTCCCTTTTCTACATTGAGGACATTTAGCGCCTAACATAGACGAAACGATTCCTTTAGCCATATCTTAATAATTTTCCCGAAAGTATAGATTATACACACCTTCGAAAGTGACTTAATTCACAAATGAAAATGATTTTCTGATCCTTAGAGGGCAAGGACCGGGAACTGACTTAAGATCCCAATTCATCCAATTCGTAATCCTTCCCTTTCCCCCATCTCAAAAGCTCTTCGATTGTATAATATTCTAGGGTCTCTAGGTCTTTTACTTTGAAATTGTCACCACTGAGTCTAGACATGATTTCCAATTTACGAACCTCTCCCTGATTGACGAGTAGATATCTCCTACCTACTCGGAGATTGTCAAGAGCTATTGCCATAGATTAAGCTTCTTTCCCTTCAATGATAACTCCCGTAGCCTCAAAAGTGATTTCTCTTTTTGGCTCAGTAATCATTTCGATTTCTTCCTTAGACTTACCTTGATCTTCTGCATAATGACGTTGGGTATCAACATCTGTCTCAGTCATGGTAGCTACGCCTTTCAAAATTATTGGGAAGCCTTGACTATTGGTAGGAACAAAAAATCCATAATCCTTGAAAGTCACTCTCATACTTTCACCATTTGGCAAGTCCATGGTGAACCAACAACCCTTGTTGGTGCAGACTTCCTGGATTTCTCCCTGAATCGTTGCTTCAACAGAACCTTTCTCTTCTACTTCTTTAATTAAATTTGGAATTTGAGTTAATAGGATCTTTGGCTCAGCAAAATCCTCCCCATACTTGCCTGGAACTGTTTCTATTTCACCAACTACTTTTCCCATTTCATGGGTTTCTAAATCTGCAAAAGGATCTTGTGATTTGGAAGAACAAGAAAACAAGACAAGTCCTGAAAGTAATAGCGTGTATATCGAATGTGCCTTTTTCATTTTGATAATTTTTTATAAAAATAGTGGAAGAGAATATAACAGAAGAATTTTCTCTGAATTTTTGAAATCAAAAATAGGCCTAATTTTCAAGATAGACCACACAATCGATTGCGAAAATTTAGGCTTAGAAAACTATTTGAAACAATTTTGCTAACAAATCTTCCAAATCTTTAACAATGCTGTAATTTTACAGGAGATTCTTATAAATAGACCCTACTCATGCCTCAAACCAAAAAATTCATCATTGATTTTGACAGTACCTTTACTCAGGTAGAAGCTCTGGATATCTTGGGAGAAATCTCTTTGCAAGGAGATCCAAAAGCAAATGAAAAACTTCAAGCAATCAAAGATATAACTGATAAGGGAATGGAAGGCTCATTGACTTTTCGTGAAAGTCTAGAGCAGCGATTAGATATCCTTCAAGCAACCCAAGCTCAGATTTCTGATTTGATCGATGCTTTGAAGCAAAAAGTATCTAAATCATTTGAGAGAAATAAAGAATTTCTTCAGGAAAATGCTGAAGACATATTCATTGTTTCCAATGGATTTAAAGATTTCATTATTCCTATTGTTGGTGAATTCGGAATCAAAAAAGAAAATGTATTTGCCAATGACTTTGTCTATGATGAAGTGGGTAATATCGTCGACTTTAATAGAGAAAACCCTCTTTCTAAAAACAACGGAAAAGCGGAAACCATCAAACAAATCAATTTAGATGGCGATATTTATGTAATCGGTGATGGATATACCGATTATGAAATCAAAGCTTCAGGTCTTGCTAACAAGTTTTATGCTTTCACTGAAAATATTCACAGACCGAAAGTAACTTCGAAAGCGGATCATGTTGCTCTTAGTTTAGACGAAATTCTATACATCAATAATTTGAACAAGAAATTCTCCTACCCAAAAAGCCGAATTAAAGTTCTTCTTCTTGAGAATGTTCACCCTATCGGAGTGGAATTATTAAAAGAAGAAGGCTATCAGGTGGAAGTCGTGGCATCCGCCATGAGCGAAGATGAGTTATGCGAAAAGATCAAGAATGTTTCAATCCTTGGTATTCGTTCCAAGACTAATGTGACCAAGAAGGTCTTAGAAAATGCGAATCGATTGATCTCAATTGGAGCATTTTGTATTGGAACCAATCAAATTGACCTGGAGACTTGTCAGGAAAAAGGAATTGCAGTATTCAATGCACCTTTTAGCAATACTAGATCTGTGGTAGAAATGGCGATCGCGGAAATCATCTTCTTGATGAGAAACTTCCATGATAAGTCTCTGAGTATGCACCAGACCAAATGGGATAAATCAGCAACTGGAAGCTTTGAAATTCGTGGTAAAAAGCTAGGTATTATTGGGTACGGAAATATTGGTGCTCAACTTTCAGTTTTGGCTGAAAACATGGGGATGAATGTTTTCTACTACGATGTAGTTGAAAAGTTAGCTCTAGGAAATGCTACGAAACTTGATTCTTTGGATGAGCTATTAAGTACTTGTGATGTTATTTCACTCCATGTGGATGGAAGAAAAGATAATAAGTGCCTGATTGATGCTGACAAGATCAATAAAATGAAAAAGGGTGCTTACCTAGTGAACTTGAGCCGTGGTCATGTGGTAGAAATCCCAGCTTTGAAAGAAGCAATACTTTCTGGTCATTTGGCTGGTTGTGCAGTAGATGTATTCCCTGAAGAGCCTAAAAACAATTCAGAACCATTTGTTTCTGAATTAATCGGTTTGCCAAATACAATACTTACCCCACACATCGGTGGAAGTACTTTGGAAGCACAGCAAAATATTGCCCGATTCGTTCCGGGTAAAATCATGGAATATGTGAATACCGGAAACACTTTCAACTCGGTGAATTTCCCTAATATTCAACTTCCTTTCTTGAAAGATGCACATCGATTGATCCATATCCACCAGAACGAACCAGGGGTTTTGGCTAAAATCAATCAAGTTTTGGCTAATTATGAAATCAACATCAATGGTCAGTATTTAAAGACCAATGAAAAAATCGGTTATGTAATTACCGACATTGACAAGGCATATACTGAGGAAGCGATTGAAGCACTTAAAGCCATCCCGGGAACAATAAGGTTTAGAATTCTTTATTAATTAATAATTGAGTTTGTCACATTGAGCGGAGTCGAAATGTATTATTAAAAATATTTCTTTTATCTCGCTTTCAATATTATTAATAAGGGTTGATTCAGTTAAAATTGAATCAACCCTTAATTTTTAAATAAAAACAATTCAGTATATAACTTTATCGTCCTTTTTCCTATAGGTGAAAAAGGACCAATCCCGACAGCTGTACGGGACCACCGCTGTTCATTTTTGGGTTAAAATCAATTTCCTACCCACACGTCGGCAAACTCCTCAATTTTGCATTGACTCTTGTCTAAACTTGAAGTATGTGCTAGAAAAATTTTCGTCAAACAAGCCTGCCTGCTGCAGGCAAGCCTCCTAGTTGCAGCCCTCACAATTGTTTTCTTAACACCCAAAACTGAAAGGCGGGTCCAGACTAAAATTGATATTCTTGACTTGATTTATAGTTGTCTATTTTCTAATGGTCTAAAATTTTCCACCGGATATAAACTATACCATTTGCTTTGAAGTGGCTGGTGACGGATTGAGGTCAACAAGCGTTAAGAAAATCGGCTAGTTCCGAACTTGTTCGGAAATCCGGCGATTTTTAGCGTTTGACCCAAACCGGCAGAAAATGACCGAAGGCATTTTCAAGCCAATTCAAGCAAAAGACTTTGGGGGACTTTTGGTCTTTCAAAAGTGCCAAACATAGAAGCCTTGTCTTATCCTTTTTCTATGTTCCAAGATTATAAAAAAACTTTCCCCAACAATTTTGGCCCTAATTTTAAGAAAAAACATATAAAACTATATTGTTTTTTTAAGCTTCTAATGCCCTTCTGAGGTAATTTATTTGTCCTAGATGATAGTTGAAATGACCATATAAGTGATTCAAAAAGAAAGCATAAGTCATTGGTCTACCAAATTTTTCATCTGGATATAATTCATCCAATTTTTGATCCGATAATCCTTCCAAACTGCTTGTAACTTGTTTGATAACCAAATTAATTTCTTCAAGCATTTCATCTCTATATACCCCTTTTCCATTGAATTCAAACTCTCGGTCTCTTACATAATCAAAGCCTCCCATATCATGGCAGATAAATGTTCGAAGGTTACCGATTAAATGAAGGGCAAGGTTACCAGATGAATTGGTAATTACTCCTGTTGTTTCCCAAAGTTTTTCTTCGGATTGGAAGGCTTTCAATTCATTTTGCAAACGTTTTAAATCACGTTCGAATAGTTCTGTTAAAGATTTAAGCATGGTTGGTGATAAACTTTAAAAATTTGTGATTGGTCATTATTTATAACGGAGGTAAGCTCTTTCCATTTTCTCATCATATTTGTTTTGAGCTTGAGCAGGTCCATTATAACATATGGCAAACTTAGTCCAATTGAGAGATTTTAGGTGAACTAAACATCCGAATTTTAGTAAATATTTACCAAATGCTTCCAGATGATTTCGCTCATGTTTTTCCATTTCATCCACAAATTCTGAAATAGAGTCATATCCTAAAGCATTATAATGAAACCCCATAATTTGATAGCTCCCCCAGGAACAAGATGCTAGTGCTGCGTCTTTGATCATTGGATTAACTCCAAGATTAACCGCTTTTTCAAGTCTTTCATATTCTCTCGTTCCTCCTAAATAATGCTGTTTGGTCCATTTAGGATAGAGAATATCAGAATTATTAAAATTGGAAAGAGAAGTAGGATCCACTCCTCTATTTTTCAGTTCCTTCCAAAAAATATGACCTTCAAATAGAATTTTGGGCCGACCATCAATTAAAAAGCCTTTTCCGCTGCTTTCTACTTCATTGACAGCTTTGACTGCAGCCAATTCAAGTCCGTATTGATCCGCGAAATTTATTAAATCCTGTTCTTCCAAAAATTTGCCACCAAAGGCATCAGCAGGATTGGTTTTTTCAATAATTATAGTCCAAGTTTTAATACCCACTTTGCCATCTACCACTAGATGGTTTTTGGATTGAAAATCAATAACAGCTAACTCAGTACTTTTTCCAAAATAACCAGTAGCTGTAATTTGATAACCTAATTTTGCCAGGAGCTCCTGTAAAAATGCAACGCTGGAGCCACGGCTTTTATATTTAACAAAGTCCATGACATGAAAAATTTTAGATCTGTTCTAAAAGTTACCAGTTGCCATGGACAATTCCAATATTTAGAGCTTATTCCCCATTATCTACCACATTCTTTCTTGGACCAAATCTGCCTGGTTTTTTGGCTGTTCCACTTGGATTTGGCTCCTGATTCGGCTTAGATTGTTGTGGTTGGGAAGAAGCTTGATCATTACTTCTTTTCTTGAAGTTACTTTTCGGGTTTTTATTGAATGGCTTCTTTTTAAAGCTTCCTTTATTTCCAGATTTTGACTTTTTGGGCTCGCGGCTGTAAGTAGGTCCAGTTTCCATTCCTTCAGGCAAAGGCAATTGATTCACCTCCATCCCGATTAGGTTTTCAATTCTGGTAAACTTGTATTGATCCTTAGGATTTACAAAAGTGATAGCCTCCCCTTCTTTGTCAGCTCTAGCAGTCCTGCCGACTCTGTGAACATAATCCTCTGGATCGCTTGGAGTGTCATAATTGATGACCAATTCAATTCCCACAACATCTATACCCCTTGAAATAATATCAGTTCCAATCAAAATCTTTACAGACTTGTTTTTGAAAGCTGACATGATCTTCTCACGTTCCACCTGATCCAAATCTGAGTGAAAGGCTTCAACATCAAATTTCTTTCTTAATGCCCTATATAGGTTTTTTACCTTCTCTTTGGTAGAAGAAAAAATTATTACGGCCTCATAAGATTTCTGAGAAAGTATATTTGCTACTAAATCCTCTTTCTGTGTATCGTAGACAGAATAAAAGGACTGTGTAACCCCTTCAGCAGTTTTTCCAATAGCAATTGAAATCTCTTCAGGTTGATTTAATATTTTCATACTAAACTGCCTGATTTTTGGGGGCATAGTGGCTGAAAAGAGAATGGTTTGTCTGTTCTTAGGGAGATAATTGACGATTTTCAAAATATCATCAGAAAATCCCATATCCATCATTCTATCGGCTTCATCTAAAATCAGGTGCTTAAGAGATTTTAAATCAATTTTTCCTCCAGCTAATAATGCGATTAATCTACCCGGAGTAGCGACCACGATTTCAGCACCAGTCACCAAAGCTCTTTTTTGTTGTTCCCAAACTACACCATCTCCCCCTCCATAAACAGGGATAGAACTAATTCCCAAGAAATATGCAAAACCTTGAATTTGCTGATCTATTTGAATTGCCAATTCCCTCGTAGGTGCAAGTATCAATGTGTTCAAAGAACTAGAACCTGACTGGCATATTTTATTTAAAACTGGAAGAATAAAAGCAGCTGTTTTACCTGTTCCTGTCTGAGCACAAGCAATCAAGTCTTTATTTTGAAGGATTACAGGGATTGACTTTTCCTGAATTGGAGTGGGTTGTTCGAACCCCATAGCATCAAGACCTTCCTGAAGTGCAGGTTCAAAATTAAATGAAGAGAAATCCAAATTGGGATAATTTTAGAATGAAAAACTTTCGGCTTCAGCCTGACCAAATATAGTGGGAATTCGTTCAGAAAGCCAATTTGCAAAAGTTTAGTCGGTGAATTCTAGTTTTTACGAGCATTGCTTTCACAAGATTATCTGTGTAACTTTTAAAAAGCTATATTATTTACCCAATCTAATCCTTCTATGCTACCTAAACCCGCAAATCGATTATTGTTTTGCCTGCTCCTACTTTTTATTTCTCCACAGCTTTTTGGACAGGTATTTAATATCTCAGGAAAGACCATTGACTCAGAGTCAAAGAACTTTCTAGATGAGGTTTCAATCACTTTAAAAGGAACAGCCTATGGCCGTGTAAGTGCTGCTGGTGGGCTTTTTCAATTTTCAGAAATACCTGAAGGAAGATACATTATCAGCTTTAATCTAGATGGGTATAATAAATTGGAAAAGGTGATCGATCTAAAAGAAGATATTGATTTGGAAGAAGTCGTTTTGACTCGTTTTGGAGCAGAAGGTTCTGGAGCTGCTTTACAAAAGTCTATTCGATCTAATAATATTGTGGCTCTGATGAACGACCGTCCCAATTTCGTTGGAGGCAATATGATCATGGGTATTCCGCCAGAACCAAAAAAAGTTGAGGGGAATAACTATTTAGACACAAAATGGAATGCGGCTTCTATTCTCCTTTATCGTGATCAACAAATGCTGGAAGGTTTCAGAGTACGATATAATATTGTTTCCAATATGTTTGAGTTGATGGAGCCTGAAAACAATCTGGTATCAGTGATGCCTGGTCTCCGAATCCAAAATATTGTATGGGTTGACTCTACCTATAAAGTCCCACGATATTTCGTAAATGGAATGGACTTTTTGGATGAAGGAGTTCCTATCTCAGGCTTTTTCGAAGTATTGGTTGAGGGAGAACTTCCATTGATGAGAAGGACGATGGCTGTCCTAAAAGAATCCAATTATAATGCTGCTTTGATGGTTGGTGAAAGAAATGATCAAATCATCAAAAGGAATTATTATTATTACCTGATAGGAAAGGATCTGATGGAAATCCCTAAAAACAGGAAGAAATTTTACCTGATTTTTGAGGATCAAGCACAAAAAATGAAGGACTATGCCGATGAAAACAACCTGGATGTAAAACAAGCCAGTGATATCTTTAAAGTTTTCACCTATTATAATTCACAATTTCCAGGTTTTGAACCCATCATGAGCCAATTACTTGATGAAACCACCAATTAAACCATTCACCCAATTATGAAAAAACTTTACCTGATTGCCACCTTTTTGATTTCCTGGAACCTTTATGGACAGGGTCTACCAGGATTAGGAGCAGGAACAACTCCCAATAACAAACCAATTCTACATGGTAAAAACTGGGTTGCCATCACAGGAAAGCCCTTAGCGGCAACTGCTGGCGCTTCCATTTTCCAGCAAGGCGGTAATGCTGTTGATGCAGCTTGCGCCATGATTGCAGCTACTAGTACGATGTGGGATGTACTATCATGGGGAGGAGAAACTCAAGCTTTGATTTATAATCCTCATACCAAAAAAGTTATCGCTATCAATGCTTTGGGATACGCTCCAACAGGTGCCACTGTGGAATATTACAAATCTCAAGGAATGGATTACCCACCTCAATTTGGACCATTAGCAGCGACCACTCCAGGAACTCCCGGTGGAATCATGACCATGCTTGCTGAGTATGGAACCATGAGTTTGGAACAAATTCTAAAACCGTCAATGGATTTGGCAAAAGGATATCCTTTAGAAGCTCAAACTGCCAATGCCATGGAGGCTCAAAAGGCAAGGATCAAGCAATGGCCATATTCTAAAAAGATTTTCCTTCCTCATTTAGGTGAAGAAAGAGAAGCTCCTGAAGTGGGTGAGATCTTTGTACAAGACGACCTATATGAAACGCTTTCCAAAATGGTTCAGGCAGAAAAAGAAGCTTTAGCAGCTGGAAAATCCAGAAAAGAAGCGATTTACGCTGCCTATGATCGCTTTTACAAAGGAGATATCGCAAAAGAGATTGTAAGAGGTACTCGAGAGCAAGGGGGATTATTCACTGAATCTGATTTGGCAAATTGGAAAGTGAAAATCGAAGAACCCCTACATGTAAATTATAAAGGCATTGACGTATACAAACTTCAGGAATGGACTCAAGGTCCTGCATTGCTTCAATCTTTAAACATCCTGGAAAATTTTGACCTGAAGTCAATGGGCTATAATTCCGCTAATTATATCAATACAGTTTACCAGGCAATGAGTTTGGCCTTTGCGGACAGAGACTTTTACTATGGTGATCCAGCCTATGTAGATTCTCCCATGGAAGGACTACTTTCCAAAGACTATGCGAAGGATCGAGCTAAGTTGATTGGTGATATAAATGATCCTAAAATAGGTCCAGGTGACCCCTATCCATACCAAAATGGGACAAATCCTTATTCTGATATTCTCAAAAAGAATCAACAAGGAATAGCAGCATTGAATCCAGAAGACTTTAATCAGGAATTGGATCCAAAGTTCATCCAGGACTTTCAGAGTGGAACTACTTCTGTGGAAACAGCTGATGCGGAAGGCTGGGTCGTTTCAGTAACTCCAAGTGGTGGTTGGATACCAGCTGTAGTTGCAGGAAATACAGGCGTTGGCCTTTCTCAAAGAATGCAAAGTTTCGTTTTGGACGAAAATCTCAATCCATACAACTTACCTGAACCTGGAAAAAGACCTAGAGTGACATTAACTCCAAGCTTAGCTATGAAAGATGGAAAGCCATTCTTGGCATTCGCTGTTCAAGGTGGGGATTCCCAAGATCAAAACCTATTGCAATTATTCTTAAATGTGGTAGAATTTGGAATGGACATCCAAGAAGCTACTGAAGCAGCCAATTTCAATTCATATCAAATGCAAAGTTCATTTGGTGATCATGAAATTCGACCTGGCGCTATCGTTTTGAGAGAAGACACACCATCTTGGATCACCAAGGAATTGGCAGGAAGAGGTTACAAAATCGAATTATGGAATAAAACCTCTGGTCCTTTGAATGCCATCTGGTTTGACTGGAAGCATGGAAGTTTCTGGGGTGGATCCAGCGATTATGGAGATGATTACGGAATAGCTTGGTAAAACCACTTTTCGCAATCAAGACGAAAAAATCTATGAAAAAGGCAGCTTTAGAGCTGCCTTTTTTGATATGTCATATTTTTTCAAAAGATACTGTCTGTTTTAGAACCATTACTTCAAATTCCTTCGATAAAACCCAAGCATTTTGTTTACTTTAAAGGCAGTAAAAACAACCAACCAAATGAGAAAAATTTACTTACCTATCCTAGGAATGGTCTTGGGGTTTGGAGCTGTATTTCCTGTACAAGCTCAAAAAAAATCTAAACCTGATCCGCTTAAGGAAGAGGTTCAGGCCTCAGTGGATAAACGTTTCGCTGAATTAACCAATTTGAGTGATCAGATTTGGTCTTTTGAAGAAATTGCATTCCAAGAAACTCAATCTGCCGCTGCTTTATCTGATTATGCGGAGTCTTTAGGGTTTAAAGTAACAAGAGGAGTTGGCGAAATTCCTACCGCTTTTGTGGCAGAGTATGGGTCTGGAAAACCAGTAATTGGGATTTTAGGTGAGTTTGATGCATTGCCAGGACTTTCCCAAAATAAAGTCCCTTTCAAAAGCCCTTTACATGAAGGTTCTCCTGGCCACGGATGCGGTCACAACCTATTTGGTGTAGCTTCTTTAGGAGCGGCAGCTTCTATCAAAGACTTAATCGATGAAGGTAAAATCCAAGGAACAGTTCGTTTTTATGGTACACCAGCTGAAGAGAAGTTCTTTGGAAAGCTTTGGATGATTCGTGCAGGATTATTTGATGATGTAGATGTTGTGATGGACTGGCATCCGGCTGCTGAAACAAAAGCTGCAGTTCAAAAAGGATTGGCTTTGGTTGATTTCCAAGTAGAATTCTTTGGTCAGGCAGCTCATGCTGCAGCTGATCCTTGGAACGGTAGAAGCGCTAGTGATGCTTTGGAATTGTATTCCAATGGGATCAACTATTACAGAGAGCATATCAAACCAACTGTTAGGATTCACTACCATATCCAGGATGCTGGTCAGGTTGTAAACGTAGTTCCTGATTACAGTAGAATTTGGGTTCGTGTGAGAGACAGTAGTCGTGAAGGCTTGATGCCAGTATATGAAAGAGTCAAAGCTATGGCAGAAGGTGCCGCGATATTGGCCAATGTAGATTATAAGGTAAGCTTGATTTCTGGCATTCATGAAGTATTGGTGAATAGAACCGGGTCTGCTGCCCTTCAGAAAAACCTAGAAACTTTAGGTGCTATTTCCTACACTGAAGAAGAACAAGATTTTGCTAAAAAGATCCAGGAAGCTACTGGAAAGCCTCAAATTGGATTGGTTTCAGTAATTGAGCCAATGGAAGAGACTGCTGAACACAGTATGGGTGGAAGTACCGATGTGGGTGATGTTAGTTATGTAGTTCCTACTATCAGACTTTCTGCCACAACTGCTCCAAATGGTACACCTTGGCACTCTTGGGCGGTAGTTGCTGCCGGAGGTATGTCAATCGGACATAAAGGAATGGCTTATGCAGCAAAAGCATTATCCATGACCATGGTTGATCTATTTAAAAACCCAGAATTGGTTGAAGCAGTAAAAGCTGACTTCAAAGAACATTTGGGTGATTATGTATATGAAGGAATGGTTCCTGATGGACCTCCCCCATTGAAATCAAATTTGCAATAAACTGGAAGCGCATGGTATCTTTAATCATGCGCTTTTTTAATAAACTATAAAATATGAACCCAATTAAATCAACCTTTCTTATTACGATCTTTATTACGATTTCTTTTGGAGCTTTTTCCCAAAACAAATCTGATGAAAAAGCTATTCAGGAACTTATACAAAACTCATTTGATCACCTTTTTTCCAATTTTGATTCTGGAAAATTATCAGAGTTTTATACTGAAGATTTTATCCTTTTAGAAAACGGAGAGGTCTGGAACAATGAAATTATCCGAGGGTATTTCGAAAAGGCTTTAAAAAATGAAGATCGACCTACCAGAACGAACAGATTTGAATTTATAGAAACCAAAGTAGAAGGAAATCGAGGATGGATTGCTTATCATAATTTTGCGACAATAAGCAGAAATGGTGAGGTGATTCGAGAAATTCATTGGCTAGAAAGTGCCACAGCTATCAAAACTCAAAATGGTTGGAGATTGGATATGTTGCATTCCACCAGAGTTGAAAACGACTAAATAGTGTCCTAATCCTTTTCCAGGAAACCTAGCTCTAACATTTTCTCCTTTTGACTTAATGGAGCGGAAACATAAATCCATTGCCCCGTTTTACAATGACAGGCTAAACATACCGCCCCTGACCATTCTGTTTGTATTGACGTAAATCTGGCGCCAACAACTCCTTCATTTTTTAAGTATTCTTCGACAGCCGATTTCAATGTTTTATTAGAAAGGTTTGAGTTGACAACCCAAGGGTCAGCACAACCAGTTTGCTCCCAATAAAACTCCATCAAATTGGGATTTCCATTTTCTTGACAAGCCCCAAAAATCAAAAGGATAATACCTATTACTAGCTTTCTTCTCATAAATCAACTTTCCCCAAATACGAATAAAAAAGACCGGCTGCTACAACCGGTCTTACTTTCTATTCCTTATTTGAATAACTTCTCCAGTATTTTGAAGGTGATTAAGTAAGTTGGTCTCACACCATCCATCCCCAAAGCGCCAGAAGCAAGGGTACTTCCTGTTTCTAAGGGGTTATCAGAAGCATAGTAAGCATACAAGACTTTCACATTGGACCTGATGCTCTTTCTGATTTTAGAGGCTGACTGAATGGCTTTTTGATAATGAGCTCCTTCCATTTCAAGTCCAATCGCATTCCAAGAAGATTCCATAAAGTAGCTGAGGATATCTTTATTTTGAAGGGAAGTTCCCAAAACTGTCACCATACTTCCAGAATAAACTCCTAACCCAAAACCTTCAAAATCTGATTTTTTGAGTTCGTTTTTGAAAGGATAATTATCTGCAGTTCCTTCGAAAACATGGGCATCTGGAATCATCAAATCCCCTTTGCCACCGTAAAGTATACCAGCTTTCCCCATGATTGAAGTAGAGACTACATTCAATGGAATGGCTTTTCCATCTTTTTTGTAAGGTTTCAGCAATTCGTCAAAGCATTCATATGCTTGCTCACCAAATGCATAATCCATCACGACAAAAACTGGTTTCTTATCCTCCTCTTCAGGGAGTAGAATCCCTGGTAAAAGCTCGCTCTTTTCAAGTTTGGCTGTATCGATGATTTGAGCTCCTATATTGGTCCCTGATTCATCTGGAAGGTCAACAAAACCATGTTTCAAGGCATACTCATAAATGGCTTTTCCATGATTTCCTTTTGATTTCACTGAAATATCCATCGCTACCTGCTCTATTTCTTCATAGGTTTTGGATCCAAGTTTTTGAGGAGCATAGATGGTATTCAGTACAGAGTGAAGATTAGCAGATATAATGTGAATTGGCCTTTTGATCAAGTTTAATTCATCCAAAGTGGATTTGATTCTTTTTGCCCATAACTCGCCATAAACATGATGTCCTATTCGTTCTCTCAAAGTAGCTGAGAATGATATTTCTCTATCTAAATGGTGCTTAGCTTCTTCCAAAGCAAGTTTCCCCATATTATACACAATGGAAAACAAGCTGTTTGAATTGTTACTTTTTCCAAATTTGTCAACTGCCCGGACAGTCTCCTCATAGGTTCTGCCAATGAGATGACTTAAATAAGCAGAAGCTGCTTCCTTATCAAATTCCTCTCCTCTCGCCTCTTTGTGAACAACTTCTTCTAACATTGTCCAATTCAAGGAAATCTTTCCTTTTGGATCAGTACTGTTTCGATAGA
Source organism: Algoriphagus zhangzhouensis (assembly GCF_900148515.1). GTDB lineage: Bacteria > Bacteroidota > Bacteroidia > Cytophagales > Cyclobacteriaceae > Algoriphagus > Algoriphagus zhangzhouensis. The sequence continues at coordinate 730,911 of NZ_FRXN01000001.1, forward strand.
TTTTGTTGGACTCGATGTATAAAAATGTCAAGTGGGTCAATATATCGTAGATATCCGATCTTCCTCGGGTCATTTCTACATACATCACTTGCTCATCCAGTCTGTAGCAATTTCTTTTTCTTTTAGGTGGAACCAATGGAGTCAGGTGTGAAGTTTCATAGCCTTCACGACTGATAAGCCTTACAAAACGGCATTCTTCAATCCCTTTTGGCAATCTCTCCATCACATACAAGAGTCCGTCTAGTTCTACTTTCTCAGTATCTGTTATTGTCCCATAAATCTCTGGGCTCAATACCATTAATGCCTGTACTAAACTTTCACCCGACACTCCCATTGGCTTATAACTGCCTCTGGTAAACAGGTGTCTCATAGTGATGTACAAGCGTTCAATCGCTGCTCTGGACTCTTGTGCTCTGGTTCTTATCATGCTATTTGGAATAGGTTAAATTCAGCAAAAGTACCTCTTTTTCTTGGATCTGAAACTATATTCTTGTCGAAAGTTTCTAAAAAATATTCAAATTGAAGTTAAAGAATCAACATCAAAACATGAATTTTAGGCTTTAAACCAATAAAAAAGTCCACTTATAAAGTGGACTTAAAATGGATTAGTTCTTCAATTTCTCACCAAAAAACTTCTTCAACTTATCAACTTTAGGTTTGACTACTATTTGACAATAAGGTTGATGACCATTTAAATTATAATAGTCTTGGTGAAAATTTTCCGCAGGATAGAAATTACTAAATGGGCTGATTTCCGTCACAATCGGACTAGGAAAAACATGAGCTTCATTTAATTTCTGCTTTAGATCAGTTGAAATTTCTTTCTGGATATCAGAATTATAAAATATCACTGATCTGTATTGAGGCCCCACATCTGCCCCCTGTCTATTAATGGTAGTAGGATCATGAGTCATCCAAAACACTTCCAATAACTCTACCAAGTTGATCTTCTTCGGGTCATAGTAAACTTGAATAACCTCAGCATGTCCAGTAGTACCTGTACAAATAGCCTCGTAGCTTGGATTATCAATATGACCACCTGCATATCCGGAAACTACCTTCTCCACTCCTTCCAATCTCTGAAAAACAGCTTCAGTACACCAAAAGCATCCTGCACCTAAAGTGATCAGATCCAATCCTTGTGGAATTTCCACAATTGTCTTGGGCAATTTCAATTCATTCATTTCTTTGAATCCTTGGGTTTGTAAATCAAAAACTCAGCTTTTGGAAAATGGTTTTTATCCACAGCCTTTCCATCTTGAGTCAGACAAACAACCCCTTTCTGGTAAAGTTCCCAAGCTTTTTGATTTACCTCTTCAGTAAAATATTTCCAATCCACAGGATACATCGATTGGACTACCTCTGAGGGAGGAAAACTTTTTGCTTGATATTTTCTACACATCTCTAAAATGGCTGTTTCTAAAATATCCAAGTGAATAGGTTTTGATATAAATTAGTAACCAAAAGTCAGGGATAAAAGATTCGATTTATCCTGATTTTTTAAAGACTCTTATTTACAAACCATCACAAATGCCGGCGGTAAATTTTTAAGAGTGAAACTGGCATTGACCTGATTAAAGTATTTCTTAAATAAGTTCTTTAATAGGTAGGAATAACAAATTTGAATAAAGGCCCCACTAGTTCCCAAAGCTTGTTTGGATTGAGAAAGAATTGCATCTGTCACCTCTTTGGAAAGGAATGAAAATGGTAACGAGGAGAAAATATAGTCTACTTTTCTCCCAAATAAATGTTCGTCCAAATTCCCAGCAGAGTCATTGATGATTTTGACATTTTCTTGCGGAAATTGCAATCTCATAGCCTCACAAAAAGATTCATTAATCTCAAAAACTAATAATTCAGCTTCTGGATGCATTTGGTTAATAATACCCTGGGTAATACTACCGTCACCACCCCCCATCTCTACAATCAATCTTGCTTGAGACAAGTCGGCTTGGGAAATCATCTTTTTAACAAGGGCTTTTGAACTAAAAGTCAGCGCTCCAGTTGTTCCTAAATTGGAATACAACTCGATCAAAAGGTTGGATTTACTCATATATCAATCTTTGATACTTGAAGATACCCGATTTTGCCCTATATTTTCCGCTTCATCCTTAAAACTTGACAATTAATTATGTCTCAAAAGGCAGCGATACGCTCCACATTACCATTTAGAACACAATCATTATTGAATAACTTCTGGGGTATATCCCTGATTTTTATACTATTAATGACTTCCATTAGGATGGTGGAAATTTATTTAGTTTTCGAAAATCATCCCCTAAATTTTGACATCAAAGAAATCCTTTGGGATAGTTTTTTATCAGATATTGGATGGCACCTATATCTCTTAGGAATTTTATTTATACTATTTATTTTAGTCTCTCTTCTTTCAAGAAAACTTGCTAAAATTTCCTATCAATTTGTACTATCGATTTTAGTAGTTATTCATACCGGTCTGGTATTTTACTTTTATAAGACCTTACTGCCTTTAGGTAAAGACTTGTTCGCTTATAGTCCCGATGATCTTTTAATGACTGTAAAAGCATCAGGTCAATGGAATATTTTCAATCTGATAGGGCTTGTCATTTTATTTGCCTTCCTCTTCTATTTATTTCATTTAGGTACAAAACTGTTTAGGTTTTCATTGACCACCTATGGTGTTATGTCTGGCTTGATGATAGCTGGGATTTTGACTTTTTCTTTATTCGGCTTAGGTAAACCTCATGTACTTAATGAAACTGAAGAAAACATCATTACCAATAAATCCAGGTTTTTGACTGAGCAATCTTTTGATTATTTCATGTATGGTGGCGAGTATTATTTTGATTTCTACCTGCGATCTGGCACCGATGATATGGTAGTTCAAAAAAGCTACACAAGCGACGCCTATCCATTTCTGCATACTGCTGAATATCCTGATGTATTAAGTCCCTATTTTGATACTCTTCAGCAAGCTCCAGATATCGTTTTTATTTTCTTAGAAAGCTTTGGAAAGGCCTATTCGGGTACTGATGCCTATTTAGGAAGCTTCACTCCTTTCTTAGATTCCTTGGAACAGCACAGTTTGGTTTGGCTGAATGCAATTTCTTCCACTGGTAGGACTTTTGGACTTCAACCAGGTGTATTCGGAGGATTTCCTTTTGGAGAAAAAGGTTTTTTGGATTTGTATCAAAACTTCCCTTATCATAAATCATTTCTCAGTATTCTAAGAGATAATGATTACGAGATTAGGTATTTCACTGGTGCAGACAAAAACTTTGATCATGTGGGTAATTTCATTGATTATCAAAAGCCTGTACAGTTTGTAGACGAAAAGGATTACGATCCTAAATATTCCAAGGCTCCAGCCGCATCAGGGAATTTTACCTGGGGTTTTGCAGATAAAGAACTTTTCAGAAATGGACTGGAAAAATTACCTCAAAGCTATTCTAAGCCACAGGTAATTACTTTTCAAACCCAAACTTCTCATGACCCTTACATTGTTCCTGAGAGACCTTTTTACCAAGAAAAGTTGAAGAATCATCTGGAGCAAAACCTTAATATTCCAAGTTCTGAAATCTCAGATTACATGGCTTATGAGGATATTTATATGACTGTATTGTATGCGGATGATGCAGTTAAAGAGTTTATCACCAAATACAAAGAAAGGCCAGAATTCCAGAATACGATTTTCATTATCACTGGGGATCATAGACTACCTGAAATCCCCATGTCCAATAGATTGGATAGATTTCATGTGCCGTTAATGATCTATTCTCCCCTACTCAAAGGTCAAGAATACTTCAGAGGAGTAAGCAGCCATTTTGAAATTACCCCTAGCCTACTATCATTCTTAAAAAATCAAGCTGGTATCCAGCTTCCAGAGCAGAAGACTTGGTTGGGTCAGGTTTTGGACACCGCTAGAACATTCCAATCCAGAATCGCCATGCCTTTGATGAGGAATAAAAATCAGTTAATCGATTATATCCATGGAGACTTGTTTTATTCTGACGGTCAGCTATTTAAAGTCTCTGATAACCTGGTAATTGATCCAATAATTTCACCGGATGATTTGACTCAACTGAAAGGCGAGTTTGAAGACTTTAAGAATAAGAACAACTACATGGTTCAAACCAGAAAGCTGTATCCTGAGCCAAAAAATCAGCTTAACTAATTCAACCCTTCGTAAGTTTTTTCGAGAATTTGACGGGTCAATGGAAGGTAATAATTCCAAAAGAAGCTTTGTCTGTCACGGTAATTGGCGGGTACATACAGCCCTCTATAAAGGAATGGAAGTCCTTTGAATTTAGCAGAGCCCAAATCCCCTCTCATGTCGGAAAAATCTCCTGAGAAATAAAACATTTTACCAGCACCATTTTCTCTGACCACTGCGGCAGGAAAAAATCTCGGCAATCCCATTTCACGAAGCCTTTCCAAACCTTGATTGGTCACACCGATATCGAAATATGATATAACTTCATATTCTCGCTCAATTAAAACAATATCAAACCAATCTGGATAAGGGACTACCTCTGGAAGATCATATCCTAATTTATTGAATCTAGGAGTTCTTATTAGAGGTGTTTCACTTGAAAAATCCTCATCATATTTCATGATTTGGATCTCTCCTGATTCATGGATAAAAACCAATCCAGGGCCCCAAAAAGCCCATTCACCTGGGTTTTGTGCCAAGTAATTTTGGATCAACCATTGAGGAAGATCTCCGTTTTTTACAGGATCCAGTTCATCAAAAAATCGAGCTATCCAGCCAGTCCATTTCAAACCCATCAACATTTCAAACTGTGTTCGAATGGATTTAGGAGTTGGAGAAGCCATCGTATTGTATTCAGCGATAATAGTTTTCTCCTTCTCTTTGGCTAGAGTAAGGAAATCCACATCATCTTGACTCATTCCACCATAGACTCTCTCATTGATTTCAATTTCATTGTCACCTCCGGAGAAATCTCTCTCATAGACTCCATAAGTATCAGCAACATATATTAGGTCAGAATCTGATGCTAGCTTTTCAAAATCCTTCTTGTTAGGCTTGGCAAGATCATTTACTTCACCTTTTTTCTCTTTATCCTCTGAAGGAAAGAAACCTAAATAGTCTTTCTCCTTAAAGTACTCTTCACCGTTGTGTTTTAAGTATTTATCATAATCCAAAGCCCAAAAAAGTCCAGAATGTTCTCTATAATTTGCTCTAGGAACTGTTTTATCTAAGACCATTACGTCCAAAGATTTTTGAGGAGAAATCCACCAAGTCCCGAAACTCAATGCTGGAATCACTATGAGGACAACCAATAATGGCCACAGTTTGCTTATGAATACTTTTAATTCCTGTCCCATAAACCTTAGAAGCGGTATTCAGTACCAATTGAAATATTCAAATCATTCCTTGTATTGGTTGAGGACAATTCATCCCAACTGTATCCTGTGTAGCCATAAATCATAAATCGGGGACTGACTAATTGTTGATATCCCAATCTAAATCGATAGGAATTCAATAATTGAGATAGATCTCGGTTTTCTTCATCTGGAGAAACACCAGAGCTCAACTGGAATGAGAAAAAGTCTTCTCCAGTTTTGAAATAGTATCTACCTTGAAAATTTCCCGAAGTACTGGTACCATCATTTGCTGACGGGATGACATTCAATCGGAAGTTAAACCACCAATTGCCTACATATTTACCCAAAGAGGCTGTTGCAATATGGGTTACTTCAGAGAAGCCCAAATACCTATATCCACCCTCAATTTCCCAAGCTTTTGGAAGATTGAAATAAACCGAAGCACCCATTCTCAACTTTGGAAAAAATGAAGCTCCAGATCCACCAATATTTAAATAAGCATAGGAATTCTCGCCCAAAGAAGGATAAGCATCCAATTCATATAAAGTCCCAAAACTATCGAATCTAGAACTCTGAGTAACTCTAGCGATCAAAGATCCAGTAAGATTTGTCCTAGTTCTTCCATAGAAAGACCAAGTATGCCAAGGGTCTATTTCTCCTCTAAAATTATCGTAATCATAAGTAACTCCAACAGCTGAATTCCTTCTCAACCTCTGAAGGTTTTGAAGGTATCCCAAAAAACCATCAATCTTATACCCCCCATCAAATAGATCTTCTGCTATTTCATAAGCCTCATCATAGGATTCTTGATAATATAAAAGCCTAGATTCCTTGTATTTGAGAACAGGTGGAAGTTGATCATTAAAATTCATTTTAGCTTTTCCTAAAACTTCCTCAGCCTTAGTGTATTGCTCAGACCAAAATAGATTGTCCATATTGGCAGAATAAGCATCTGCATAGGTAGGAGAAGCTAAAATTGCACGATCCAAATAGATACTTGCAGAGTCATTCTTTCCTTCCCAAGCATAACTTCTGCCTACCAAAATCAAGATATCAGCATATTCCGGATACTTATCTAAAGCCCGAAAGGCTATTTTTCTTCCTTGTTGATATTTTCCATCCAGAATTAATGTACGGGCTTCATAGAACAATTCATCCGGATCAAAATTGTCCTGTGCAGCCAATTTTCCAATGGTAATTGCAGAAAATAAAAGAATGAGTAACGACTTTCTCATATACTATTGGATTGAGTTTCAATATTTTTTCTGTCCTCAGCTGTTTTAAAGCCAGTTCGGATCATTTTACCCCAGCCACCTTTACCGATGATGAAGTCGATATGGCCTCTGATTCCCCACAAAACCACTTTAGGGTGAATCAAAATGGGTTCTAATAAGATGATCCAAATCAGTCGATTCAAATCCTTTCTATCCTTGTAATTGTTAAAGGCTATCTGCTCGTAAAGCAAACTAAAGGAGGAAACCATCAATGAAAGGAGATAAACCATCAACAAAAGCCCTAGAAAGTAAACCGCAGAAAAGTCTCCAATCACCATCAAAATCAGGGTATATATCAATCCGACTATCTCGATAATTGGAGCGAATTTTTCAAAGAGAGCCCAAAATGGATAGGATATCATCCCAAGAATTCCATATCGAGGGTTGAATCCAATTTTTCTATGGAGCTGAAGCGTCTCTATGGTTCCTCTCATCCATCTATTTCTTTGTCTGGACAAGACATCTTGATCCTCTGGGACTTCTGTCCAGCATAGTGGATCTGGAATAAAACTGACTTTATATGGAATTTTCTTTTCCTCCATATAGCGTCTCATTCTTACTACCAATTCCATGTCCTCTCCTACTGTTTTTGGAAAATAGCCTCCCACAGCCATCACCAAATCTCTTTTAAAGAAACCGAAGGCACCTGAAATCAACATCAAGCCATTGATTCGGCTCCAAGCCATCCTGCCCATCAAAAATGCTCTACAATATTCAATTACCTGGAACCTACCAAGTGTAGTTTCTGGCGCTCTATATTTGGTTACTGTACCGTCTTTTACATCACAGTTATTGGCAATCCCAATCGCCCCTCCTACTGCAATCACTTTTCTATTGGTCTCTTCCATAAATGGGCGAACCATTCTCGTTATGGAATCACTAGAAAGAATACAGTCTACATCAATACATGCAAGAATTTCCATTTGGGAAATATTGATCCCTGCATTCAAAGCATCCGCTTTACCACCATTCTCTTTGTCTACCACAATCAATCGCCTAAATGATTTATTAGGCGACTTGTAGATCCCTCTGATTGGTTGACTTTCCAATTCAGGATGAAATGCATAATCCGTTTTCTTCAACTCAAATGCCTCAATCAATCGCTGAAGCGTATCATCTTTAGATCCATCGTTGACAATGATCACTTCAAACCGACCATAATGAAGAGAAAGGAGACTTTTTGCATTTTGAACTATGTTTGAAGCTTCATTAAAGGCTGGAGCAATGATAGAAACCCCAGGAGCTATTGGAGAAGTAATGATGTCCTGATAATCTGCGTATTTATTTTTCTTTCGAAAATCTCTCATTTCCAAGGCACTCAATACCATGATTGTGAGGTAAACTAATACCACAGAAAAACTCAGGATCATGAATGCCACCCCAAAAAGCTCAATCAGAAAATAGAATAGGAAATTATACATGATTCAAAACCGGGTCTAAGAGGTGAGCTTGAATTGCAAGATTTTCTTGATTAGGATGGTTGGATATAAACACATCAAACGTTTGCTGATTTAGTTTAAAAAGACTTTGCAGAAGGTTCTTTCTGCTTTGAAAATCTGGTTCTTGTTCGAGTAAATCCAATAAGATTTTCTCCGATTCTTCATTCCCTAAATTTCCAGCACATTTGATTGCTTCCTTTTTCAGTTCAGGATAATCAGAGCTCATGCATTGATTAATGAAATCCACCTCCATATGAGCTCCAAGGACATCATAGGTCTTAATTAATTCAACCTTTTCCTCATCTAATACCTGATCATTAATTTTATGCAACTCCTCAATCAAATCCATTCTACCAAGCATTCTAACTAGCTTTACCCCAAACTCTCTAACACTTTGGTTTTCTGAGGAAAATAGAATTGGAATATTCAGTGATTTAGTGGCTGCTACAAACTTGATAATTCTGAGATAATGCATCTGTTGCCAATCAGAAAGTGGGTAGTTCTGATCCCTCAAAAACTTCAAATCAACTTTTTCAGAAAGGTTCAATAAAGTAGCACCAGCTTGAGATCGAACATGGAAATTAGATGACTGAGAATGTTCTTTCACAAGAGGTAACAAATCTCTCAAATCCATCTCATTCACTTGCACCAAACCCGAAACGACATTATCCCAATGTCGATGCTTCAGATTGGCTTTAGTTATATCTACAAGCCCAAACTTCTTATAGAGAACTTTCAATTTATCTTTGAAGTCACCCTTCATTTTTTTGTTTAGGCTGATGATTTTATCGATCAAAACCTTCTTAAAAAGTCTTTTTTGGAAAATCTGTTTTGGGTAAATCGAAGAAATCATCTCTGGAGTCATTTCTTTGATTTCTTCCAAAGACTTTTCAAATAAAATAGAAGTCAGCGGTTCGATTATTTCATTTTCAAAGTCCTTTATATTATCCTCTTTCTGATTTCTCTTTCTTTTGAAAATCACCATAAAAATGATCATACAAATAGACAGAAAAATGAATAAGAAATTAATTAAAGTAACGCTAAACAAACCCTTATCAGAGAGCAACTTATTCTTATACTCATCAAGGGGTTCATAATGATTTCTAGATGCCATCAAGACCAAATCCTTTTCAGGTCTTTGTTGATCTTCTGACAAAATAAAATCACCGGTATTATATAATGTCTCCAAGTAGGAAGCTACACCACTGACATCGGATCTTTCATCAAAAACAAAAAACCTTAAATCAATACTATCAGCTGGAAGGCTTTGGAATAATGAGTCAATCTCTTTCCCATTGGAAAATTGTTTGGAGATATAGCTTGAGTCAGTTTGGCTCCAAGAATAAGTGGAATCAGATAAAAATTGAGATGAAGAATCCTTAAAAGGAAATTCTAATCGATATGTCAGGCTAGGAATATTCTCCTGTTGTTTGATTTCCTTCACCAATGAAATTGAGTCCTCCAGACGAGAAAGTCCTCCTTGACCGAAGCTTTCGAGCATCAGTAAGCTGAAGCAACAAAATACGAGTATTTTTTTGAGCATAAAATTAACGGAGAACGCGCTTCACCCGAATGGCTAGCTCGTTGGGGTTAAAGGGTTTAGGAATGAAATCCACCACTCCTAAATTAAACGCCTCTAATACCACTTCCTCCTCTTCACCCAATGAACTCAAAACTATAATCGGAACCTCAGGGTGATTCTTTTTTGCATGGTGGATGATCTCGATTCCACTTCTGAAAGGCATCATTACATCTGTGATGATTAAATCGGGATTTTGATGATCGATCGCATCTATTCCTTCATTGCCATCTTTGACCAGAACTGTTTCATAACCATCCTTTTTAAGGCGGAATTGAACAAGACTGGAGATTAATAAATCATCCTCGATAATCAGGATTTTTTTCATAATGTGGGTGATTCTGGATTTAAATATAACAGTATCAAGTAATAAATTGTTAGTAAAAAGCCATTCAAAGAAATCTGAAAAACCTCTCTTGTTGATTGATCAAGGAAAATCGCATTTCATATTTAATACTTTGCCACTGATCAAAAAAAAACTTTCAAAAAATAAATCTAAATGGATTCCGAAGAAGCTTTTATTAGCTTGCTAGATCATAACAAACCATCAAACCCTATGAGAAAAACACTTCTGAAGGCAAGTGTTCTTTGCTTAATGTTGAGTGGGTTTATTAGTAGAGCGAGTCTATTTGCACAAAGTGATCCTACTGGTAAAAAACCAATTACTTCAACATATGCAATTACCAATGCCACAGTATTCGCAAAACCAGGAAGTGAAGGAAGTAAGGCTACAATTTTGATCAAAGATGGAGTGATCAAAGGAGTTGGCTCCAATTTGTCTCTTCCAGTTGAAGCGAAAGTAATTGCTGGTGATTCCTTGTTTATCTACCCAGGATTTATCGACGGCGCCAGCCAAGCAGGTATCACCAAACCTGAAGATCCTAAAAGACCTGACAATTTTGATTCATCAAAGCCATCTGATGAAATAGCTGGAATTACTCCTTGGAGATCAGCTGTAGATCAGTTTAGTATAGATGGATCTCAAGTTGATGCCATGAGACAGGCTGGATTTACATTGATCCAAATTGTTCCTGAAGGTGGAATGATTGCAGGGAAATCTGCATTGGTTATTTTGGGTGATGATAAGTCTACCAATGTGATCAAAGAAAACACTTCTCTTTCCTCAAACTTAAATGGAGCACGAGGAATGTACCCAGGAACCACAGTCGGCGTCATGGCTAAGTTCAGAGATGTTTATAAAAACACAGAACTAACAAAGAACCGTACAGCAACTTTTGCTTCAAACACTGGAGTAGTTAGACCTGAAATCACTCCTACCTATCAAGCGATGATGGATGTGATCAGCGGCCAAGTTCCGGTTCTATTTGAAGTTGGAAATGATCTAGAAGTTAGAAGAGCTCTAAGCCTTAAAAATGAATTGGGTTTCCAATTGATTTTGACTGGATTGGAAGAATATGAAAATGTAATCGATCTTCTAAAGTCAAGCGGAACTAAAGTTCTTATTCAATTGGCTGTTCCTGATGATAAAGCTATCAAAGCTAAGGAAGGAGAAGATGAAAGTGAAGAAGTAAAAGCTTTGAAAGCAAGAGTAAAAGCTTCTTATGATAAAGCAATTGCTCAGGCTGGTAAGCTAGAAGCAGCAGGCGTTCCTTTTGCTTTTACCACTATAGGTGCTAAGCCAAATGATCTGATGAAATCATTGAAAACGATGATTGAAGCCGGATTAAGTGAAGAAGCCGCTCTAGCAGCTTTGACTACCAATGCAGCTGACATTCTAGGTGTTTCAAAATTTGCTGGATCTATAGAATCTGGTAAAATGGCAAACTTGGTACTTGCGACAGGACCTATTTTCGAAGAAGACAGCCAAATCAAACATGTAGTTGTTGATGGGAAAATCTTCGAATACGAGACAAAAGCTAAAAAGAAAAAAGAAGGAGCTGAAGGATCAGGTGGAGCAATAGCTGGAACTTGGGATTACACTTCTGAAACCCCTGCAGGCTCTTCTGGTGGTAAAATTACTATCGCAAAAGATGGCAGTTCATACAGCGGAACTATTACTTATGACGATCCAGCTGGATCAGGAGCTGCAACTTCTGATTTGGAAGACATTTCCTATGAAGGATCTTCCTTGACTTTTTCATTTGGTGTTAGTGCCGGTGGAATGAATTTGAAAGTTGATGTAAGTGCTGAGGTATCTGGAAATACCATGGACGGTAGTATGATAATTGGAGAATTTGGCTCCTTCCCTATCTCAGGCACACTCAATCCAACCTTAATCGCAAATAAGTAAGCCATGAAAAAATTAAGCTATTTTCTTGCTGCACTGGTAGGACTGAGTATGCAATATGCTATGGCTCAGACCCCAAAGGGCAGTGTTTTGATAAAAAATGCGACTGTGCTTACGGTTACCAATGGAACTCATGAAAACACCGATGTTTTGGTTCAGGACGGTATCGTTAAGAAAATCGGTCAAGATATAAAAGCTCCAAATGGAGTAGAAACCATCGATGCTACTGGCAAGTACTTAATGCCAGGTATCATCGATGCTCACTCTCACATCGCATTGGATGTAGTCAATGAAGCGACGGCTCCTATTGTAGCTGAAGTGAGAATGAAGGATGTCGTAAATCCATACGAAATCGGAATCTACAGAGCATTGGCAGGTGGTGTGACCATGTCTCATGCAATGCACGGTTCTGCAAACGTGGTGGGTGGACAGAATGCGACACTGAAACACAGATGGGGATCAACAGATCCTGCTGATATCATTATGCAAGATGCACCTCGTACGATTAAGTTCGCTTTGGGTGAAAACCCAACTCGTGTTCATGGTCGTGGTCGCGGAATTCAGCCAAGAACTAGAATGGGTGTTGAAGCTATTTTGAGAAATGGTTTCAATGAAGCTCTTCAATACAAAAAAGCTTGGGCTGATTTCAATGCTGCTAGCTCACAAAAAGGAAACACAGCTGTAGCTCCTGAATACAATGAAAGGCTACAGACTTTGGCGGATATTTTGGATGGAAAGATCATCATCCATTGTCACTCTTACAGAGCAGATGAGATTTACATGTTGATCAATGTTGCTAAAGATTTTGGAATCAAAAAATTGGTATTCCAACATACCAACGAAGGTTTCAAAGTAGCTCCAGAAATCGCAGAATACACTATGGGGGCATCTGTTTTTGCTGACTGGTGGGCTTACAAGTTTGAAGTATATTATTCAACTGCCTTCAACGCAGCTATCCTTCAGAAAAATGGGGTAATCACTTCCATCAACTCTGATGATGCTGAATTGATCAGACACCTATATCATGAAGCTGCAAAGACGCAGAGATATGGTGGAATGACTGATGATGAAGCTTTGGCAATGATCACAATCAATCCAGCCAAGCAATTGGGCGTATCTGACAAGGTTGGATCTATCGAAGAAGGTAAGCAGGCTGATATGGTGATTTTCGAAGGTCATCCTCTCTCCTCTTACGCTATCCCACAAATGACTTTTGTGGATGGTGTAAAGTACTTTGATATCAACTCTGATGAAGATGATCAAAGACAGCTGGTAAGTGCAACTGAAATGGTTGAGCCTATTTATCTACATGAAGAAACAGCCCATAAGTGTATGCAGGATACCGAATACTTGTTCGAAACTGCTGAGGCATTGTTCTCTTTGAATCAATATTAATAACCCCGAAAAAAAGAAGACATGAAAAGATTGAATAAAAGCTTTTTCGCCTTCCTACTGGCCTTGCTTCCTATGTTTGCAATGGCTCAGATCGACGGGGAATTTGTAAAACCTCGTTCAGGAAAGTTTTTGTTGCAAAATGCAACTGTACATACAATCACTAAAGGCGTATTGGAAAATACCTCAGTTTTGATTGAAAATGGAAAAATCGCACAAATCGGTTCCAGTATTACTGCAGGAGATGCAGAAGTAATTGATTGCTCAGGTTTAGTTATTTATCCAGGCATGATTGATGGCGGTACTACGCTAGGATTGGTCGAAGTAAACTCTGTTCCAGAAACTGTCGATTCACGTGAAATTGGAAATTTTGCTCCAAACATGCAGGCATTGACTGCTGTGAACCCTAATTCTGAGGCTGTTCCAGTGACTCGAGTTTCTGGGGTAACCACGGTTCTTACAGTTCCTCAAGGTGGACTTTTCCCAGGTACTGCAGCTTTGATCAATTTGGTAGGTTATACTCCTGATCAAATGTATGCTGGAGCAAAAGCTGTTGTGATGAATTTCCCTAGCTCTGGTAGAAGAGGTAGATGGGATCGTCGTAGCGATGATGATATCAAAAAAGAAAATGATAAAGCATTGAAAGAAGCAAATGAGCTCTGGGATAATGCTACGTCTTACTACGAATTAACTGAAAAAGGAGCTGAATTGGAATACTACCCAGAAATGGCTCAGTTAGCTAAAGTAATCTCTGGAGAACTTCCTTTGATGATAGAAGTTAATACAGCATCTGATATTCAGGGAGCATTAAAATGGATCGAAGGCAAAGATGCCAAATTCATTTTGAGTGGTGTTTCTGAAGGTTGGAGAGTAGCAGATGAGATTGCAAAAGCTGGAATACCAGTAATCACTGGTCCTATCCAAGCCCTTCCAACTCGTCAGTCTGACCGTTATGATGCAGCCTATTCCAATGCAGGTAAAATGTCCAAAGCTGGTGTGAAAGTAGCAATCCGAACAAATGACCAAGAAAATGTAAGAAACCTTCCTTTCCATGCAGCATTTGCTGCGGCTTATGGAATGGGTAAAGAAGAAGCATGGAAAGCTGTAACTATCACTCCTGCTGAAATCTTCGGTTTAGCTGATCAATTGGGATCTGTAGAGCAAGGAAAAGTTGCCAACTTGATCGTTGCAACAAAAGATCCATTTGAAACTAGTTCTCAGGTAATGCATGTATTCATCAATGGATACAGAATTCCTTTGAGCAACAGACATATCAGATTGTATCAGGAATTTTTGGAAAGATCTCCTGGATTAAATAAAAACTAATCTTTCCTAACCCAAATTAAAATGACCACAAGTTAATCCTTCTTTCGAGAAGGGTTACTTGTGGTTTTTGCCTTGATTATATTGAGAACATGAAACTCAAATCCAACTATTACCCTCTCCTATTTCTATCTCTGATTTTTGGATGCTCGGAAAAATCTGAGGACCCACGGATTACTCAAAAAATCGAAGAATTAAGACTGGAAGTCGCTCCGGATAAAAGAGTTGCACTTTGGAATATTTCCTTCGAAAATGATTCATTAAAAGGTGAAACTGACCAACCACAAGCTTTAGAGACTTTAACCTCAAGTTTAAAAGCTGATGGAATAGACTACATCAATGCAGTCGAAGAATTACCTCAAGCCTCCTTAGGAGATCAAACACGGGCTCTGGTAACGATTTCAGTGGCAAACATCAGAAGCAATCCAAGACATTCAGCAGAATTAGCTACTCAGGCGCTTTTGGGGACTCCATTGAAAGTCTTAAAAAAAGAAGGAACCTGGTATTTGGTCCAAACACCCGATGGCTATCTTTCATGGGTAGATGCTGCTGGAATCCAATTGATGACTGATGAGGAATTGGCTTCTTGGTTTACCAAACCGAAGGTAGTCTTCACTCCCCTTTCTGGCCATGTTTGGGATAGTCCTAAAGAAGAAATGATGGTTTCTGACTTGGTAGCTGGAAATATCCTTGTAGCTGAAGAAAGCAATGGAAAATGGGTGAAAGTAAGTCTTCCAGATGGCAGATCAGGATGGGTGGAAGATGAAACCCTAATGCCTTGGGAACAATGGATAGCAACAAGAGAAACTAGTGCTGATAAATTAATCACTACCGCCAAATCTATGATGGGCATTCCCTATCTATGGGGAGGTACATCTATCAAAGGTGTGGACTGTAGTGGTTTTACGAAGACAATCTATTACCTCAATGGTAAAGTAATTCCTCGGGATGCATCTCAACAAGTCAATGAAGGCGAAGAAGTGGATGTTGACAAAAACTGGGAGAACCTAGAGGTTGGGGACTTGCTTTTCTTTGGTGAAAAAGCCACTGATGACAAGAAAGAGAGAGTTGTACATGTGGGAATGTGGATTGGAAACAATGAATTTATCCATTCTAGAGGTAGAGTAAGAATTTCAAGTTTTGACCCAAATAGCCCTAATTTCGATGAGTATGAGCTCAATCGATACCTAAGAACCAAACGAATCATCAACAAACAATCTGACGGAGTAATTTCCGTCTCCGAACTTTTAACAAATGAGTAAACTAAATTTCAATCCCAAGAAATCCCTTGTATTGGGATCATTGGCTTTGGCACTTTCTGCCCAGGCTCAGGATGGTTTCTTCCAAAGCCATCTCGCAAAACAAAAGGCTATTGAGAAAGAATATCTTGATGCCGTAGACTTTGGAAGCTTCAAAGTTCATTTGAAGGAAATCACCAAAAACCCACACATTGCGGGAACCCCGGAAAATGAATTGGTACAGCAATACATGGCTAAAGTCATGTCCGATGCAGGAATGGATGTGAAATTGTATCCTTACGATGTATACCTTCCAAATCATCCGGGTGAATCTCATTTAGAGATCGTGTCACCTGTTAAAATGACCCTTTCTCAACAGGAAGCAATTCTCGAAGAAGATCCATTTACAGCAGATAAAAGATTATACCTAGGATTCAATGCCTTTTCTGGTTCTGGTGATGTGACTGCAGAAGTGGTTTATGCGAACTATGGAACCCGTGAAGACTTTGCGAAGCTCAAAGAAATGGGCATCGATTTGACAGGAAAAGTTGTCATAGCCAGATATGGAGGAAATTTCAGAGGCTACAAAGCAAAATATGCAGAACAAGCCGGAGCTATTGGCTTGGTAGTTTATACAGATCCTAAAGACAATGGATTCACGAAAGGAGATGTCTATCCTGATGGACCTTACTACAACGAAACCACCATCCAAAGAGGTTCCATGTTGACCTTAGATTGGACTGGTGACCCATTGACTCCAAATGAACCTGCTTTGCCACTAGAAGGTGACAAGAAGGTAAAAAGACTAGATCCAAAAGATGTAGCTCTACACAATATTCCAGTAACTCCTGTTGGATATGGCGCTGCAAAAGAAATCCTATCTAGAATGCAAGGACAGGCTGTTCCTGAAGCATGGCAAGGAGGTCTTCCTTTCGATTACAAGATCGAGGGTGGAGCAGATTTGAAAGTTCGTGTAATGGTTGAGCAGCCAGTTGACTTCATCCGTGCAAACAATGTGGTTGGTACTTTCAAAGGATCTAAATACCCTGATGAGTGGATTATTTTGGGAGCTCACTTTGATGCTTGGAGCTTTGGAGCTACTGATCCTAACTCAGGAACTGCAATGCTTTTAACATTGGCTGAAGCAATTGGAGAATTGGTGAAAGACGGAAAAGGACCAGAAAGATCCATTATGATTGGTCATTGGGATGCTGAAGAGCAAGGTGTAATTGGTTCTACTGAATGGGTAGAAGAAATGAGAGATCAATTGAAAGCAAATGCTATTGCTTATATGAACTTTGACGGTGGTGTGAATGGTAGAAACTTTGGTGCTTCAGCTGCTCCTTCATTGAAAAAGATCATCATGGATGCTGCTAAGGATGTTTCCTATCCTGATTCTGCAAAATCTGTTTATCAAGTTTGGGCAGGCAATAAAGAGGAGCCAAGAATGGGTAACCTAGGTGGTGGATCTGATCACATTGCTTTCTATATGCACGTAGGTGTTCCTAGTTTAGGCGGTGGTACCGGAGGATTGACTCCATATCACTCTAATTATGACAATTTCCATTATTACAGCAAATTCGTTGATCCTAGCTTCAAAATGGGTGGTATGGTTGCGCAGGTATTTGGATTGGTAGCTTTGCGTATGGCCAACGGTGACGTGATTCCTTACGATGTCCCTCGCTATGCTCAAGACTTGAAAGGTCACTTTGAAAATGCTGTGAAAAATGTTAAAACCATTGCTCCAGATTTCACTGAGTTTGATAAATCCAATGCCGCTTTGGCACAATTAGAAGCAAGCTCTACAGCATACCAAACAGCTTTGGATGCGGCTTTGAAGAGTGGTTCAATCTCAGACAAGGATTTGAAAAAGATCAATGAAGAATTGATTGGCTTGGAAAAAAGCTGGATCGATCCTAAGGGAATGTATTACGGAGAGTGGTACAAATCACTTTACGTTTGTAATGATCCTTTCTCTGGCTACGCTTCCTGGATCCTACCGGGGATCCAATATGAAGTAGCGATCAACAGAACAGAAAAATTAGAAGAATGGGATGGTCGCTATGCAAAAGCTATTTCATCTTTGGCTAAGAAAATCGAGCAGATTACGAAGCAACTTTAAGAAGATCTCTTTTGAGTCAGGCTGAGCGAAATCGAAGCCTCAATCTTAAGAATAGAAAAAAGCCCAATTGGATATTTCAATTGGGCTTTTTTCTTGAATTCTCAGGTGAGCCACATGAGTGTCTTCAATCATAGATTTATTTAAGGAATGAATTGTTCTTGATGACACGAACAATGGCTAGAAAAAATAGAAAAAAGAGGTCCAATTCTTCATTGAATTGGACCTCTTTAATTTAATAAGAGAAATTACTCAATTAACAGCTGCAGCAGCATTCAAATTACCATAGCCATATTCAGAACTTTTAGAAGGGTATAAATCAGAAGTCTCTTTCATTTTTTGCAAAACCTGATCCCTACTCCATCCTGGATTTTTCCCCCAAACCAGAGCTGCAATTCCGGATGCTGTGGATGTAGCTACAGATGAACCACCGACCGTTGATGGAGTATTACTATACAAGGCTGTTGTCAAAGGTTTGGTATTGGTACCAGACCTTTCCATCACCACAGTAAAATCCACTTTAGAGCCTGAATGACAAGTATCACAACGTTGATATCCTGTCCCTTCTTTTACTCCAGTTACAGCAACTGTCTCAGACATCGTAGCAGGAAATATAACACCATACCAATTTGTAAAAGAAGTTGAGGTACCTGCCGCCGCAAAGATCAATTTGCCGCGATTGTATGCGTATCGAACCCCATCTGCCACTTTGGAATTAGAGAATATATCTCCAATGGACATGGAAATGATTTTGACATCTGATCTTTTTCCTAATAGCACTAAAGCCTCAGCTACTCCATCTTTTTCATTTCCGCTATTGACTACCACATCACTTGTTCCTCGAACAGATACCAAATTAGAGTTATAAGCCACTCCGACTGCATTTCCAACAGCATTTCTAGGAGAAGCAATTACACCTGCCATAGCTGTTCCATGACCGCATTGATCATTGGGTCCATCATATTTCTTCCACCACCAATATCCAGTTTGATAAGTACCATATTTTTGAACCGTTCTTCCTGATGAATAACCTGAATTAAATGAAGCATTCAATAAAGGTTGATCTGGTGAAAGACCTGTATCAATCAAGCCTACAGTGATCCCTTGTCCAGTGCTTTGTGGCCAAGCATTTTGAATTCCCATATCCTCATAGTTCCATGAAGATTTCGCAGAAGGATTAATCACTACATAATCTGAAGAGGAAATGCTTTGAGGATCATTTTCACAACCAGAATCACTTAGATACCGAGCATCAGGATCGGCAGTGTCCAATAAAGCGTAGTTAAACTCATATCCTCGAGGTTCTAAATAACGAACCTCTCCCATTTGACGGAGATTGGTCAAAACTCCAATGTCAGTGATCTTCACTTCAATAAATGGCAAATCACTATGAACAACAGATGATTCACCTGCAATTCTGAATCTTGGACTTTGATTTTGGGTCTGTGTTTCTTCCACCAACTCCAAAACTTTTCTAGCAGCATTTTGCCAGCGTGGATCTGAAACTTCCTCTAATCCAATTCTTGAATTTGCAGAGGTTTCGCCCGATGGTTGATACCCAATTGTCAAAGTAGAATCCGAATGCATCAATGCCGACCAAACCAGTCGGTCACTTTGATCTGCCCAAATAAAATCTCCTGTTTCCTTAAGTGACTGTAAAATCAGCTGATCAATTTCATCTTGAGGAATAATCGAATCCTGATTTTTCATTTGATCCGAACCGGATATCATTGGCTGCTCGTCTTCTTTACAAGCTTGAAATATCAACGCTAGAAAAAATAGCATTGAAAGAATTTTAAAAGTATTCTTCATCATAAAAATGGGTTTAGGTTAATGATAATGAGGAATTTACGTGAATTCTTTAAAAAATACAATTAAGAGAAGAGATATGACTGGGTCGAAATATACTTCGCTTCGCTACGTGAGATATGCCTTCGGCAAGATATAATTCTATCTGCGGCAGCTATCTTAATAATTATCTGCCCGCAGGGCTTTCTTAATTAAAAGAAAAGGCATCGCCTAGATACAATCTCCTTCGTCGATTGAGATAAGCATTCGGTGAGATTTAATTCTATCTGCGAAAGCTATCTTAATCCATCTGCCCGCAGGGCTATCTTGATTTAAAACACCGCCTTCTCCAATTGCTCCTGCAAATAAGCTTTGATCTCCTCTCCTTCTTCAACTTTGATTTCGCCAGGAAGACCCATAATAAACCTCCCTATCCCTGGAAGATGTGGTACCTCTCCTTCAAAAAAGTATTGATTCCTATTCTTAATGAAAAGGAATGGCTTCGCATTTGGATGCTCCTCCAACATCAATTGATAAGCCTTTTTACTCAATTTCAATTTGATCTTAAAACGATTCTTACCAGTAAATCCAAAAAGTGACTCTTGTGGCAATTCATGTTTGGCAGCATATTTCCAAGAATCAGAAGTAATCAAAACCTCACCAATTCGCTCGATTTTAAAAATCTTCATGGACTTACTTTCCACTTCAAAGGCATGGATAGACTCGTAATTACTTGAAAATGCCACTGGCTCGACCAATCGATCACTGGTGGTATCACTACTTAAAGAATAATAGTCTCTCAATAAAATCTGCTTTTGTCCCTGAATTGCCTTCCCTATTTCATCTACCAATCGACCTAGATTTGCTTTGAACAATTCAGCAGTACCTTGCTTCAATTCGGATCGAAGCTGTAGCTTTTGTAATACAGAATCCTTCAACAAGTTCTTTTTCCCCTGAGATTCAATCATCGACTGAAGCCATTGACTTTCCTCTGCAGAAAAAGTACTGTAATTCATCGTTGGATCTTGGCCCGCAGGCTCTTTCAGTTTGTACTTGCTAAACTCCTTGATAACCTCAAAGCCCAAAGCTTCTAGCAATTTGAAATAGCGATAGATAGTTCGCTCATCAGTTTCCAATAGCTCGGCCAAACGATGAACAGGCTTTCCAATATTACCCTGAAGAAGATTGATCAATTTAAAAACACGAAGGATTTTCTGCTGTTCTACTTTACCTGCCTGAGCCATATCATCAAAATTTATAACAGTTCAAAAATAGAGACAATACCTTACAATATGATTTCTCATGACACTATTTGTCACAGCCAGAATTATGATTTTTTGCACAAAAACATCAAATAATCAAATTTCAATATTCACTTCATGAATTATATAGGTAGATTTATTTATTCAAAAATTTAATTGAAATACTAAACCCAGTTTTTAAATACCAAAATTTATGAAAAAGATCATATTGAGTTTGGGATTGAGTTTCTTTTTATCTGCATCACTTTTTGCTCAAGAAGCTGATAGTGTGAAGGTGAAAGAAGAGAAAAACATGAAGTTACTTCTCATACCTGTTTTAGCCTCTTCGCCTGCTACAGGATTTATGTTTGGAGTAGCTCCTGCGATTACATTTATCAAAGGAGACCCCAAGACAACTGCTATTTCATCTTATTTAGGATCAGCTGTTTATACAACTCAAAAGCAGCTATTACTGACATTCAAGGGAAATCTTTTCTTTGAAAACAACGAATGGCTTTTGATGAATGACTGGAGATATTTCATCACTTCCCAGCCTACTTTCGGATTAGGAACTGGTCCACAATCAGCTCGATTGGTAAGTACAGGAATTGAATATGAGGATGGATTGACTAGCCAGGCAATTGACGAGGCTCAATTCATGAAATTCAACTTTCTGAGATTGCATCAGACCTTATTGAAAAAAGTGAATTCAAATGGGCTTTATGCCGGTATTGGGTACCATTTGGATATTCATTCCAAGATCGAAGATCAATTGTTGGATCTAGAAGCTGATCCACCTGTGATTACAAGTCATTATGCCTATAGCACCAAGTATGGAATCAATCCTGAGAAATATACTTTATCTGGTGTCTCTGGAAATGTGATCTACGACACTCGTGACAACACCGTCAATGCCTATCATGGCCGCTATGCTTTTCTTTCTTTGAAAGGGAATCCAACTTGGTTGGGAAGCACCGTAGGTTCTTCTACCCTTTGGGCTGAGTATAGAGACTATTTCACTTTGAATCCGGATCGACCGAGAAACCTGATTGCTTTCTGGGCATATGGTAATTTCCAAACTGGTGGAGCTCTTCCATATTTGGATTTGCCTGCTTTGGGTTGGGATCAATTTGGCAGATCCGGCAGAGCCTATCCTCAAGGAAGGTTCAGAGGACAATCTTTGGTGTATTCTGAATTGGAATGGAGGTTTCCACTGCAGCAAAACAATGATCGTTGGGGTGGTGTAATCTTTGGAAATATTTCATCAGCTACCAATAAAGATGCTGAAATCAAAATGTTCAAATACATGAATACAGGTGTTGGATTGGGAGTGAGATTTATGTTGGACAAGCAAAAAAGACAAAACTTGGCCCTGGATTACGCTTGGGGTAATTACGGAGCGAGCGGCTTCTATCTCAGTGTAAACGAGGTTTTCTAAAAAAATAAAATGTTTGGAGAAGGTTCAAGTTAAACACTTGAGCCTTTTTCTTTTTATGATTGTCCGCAATTTTGCCATTTTCAATCTTTCAACCATTAATTCTCCAATCTCTAAAAATATCGAACATCGAATGATGAATGTTGAATAATGAAGAAGGGAAAAAGGAATGATTCGAGTTCAAATTTTGATTAGGAATGGTGCTTTAGCCTATTCCTTCAAAATCAATGATTACTCTAACCTGGCTTTAGCCCAATCGGTGATTTAATGATTTGGGCTAAAGCGGATATTCAAATTTCTTTTTCATACAAATAACAAACTCCCCCTATTTTTTATTTTTATCTTGTTCAAGAAGATGAGTCAGATTAGTGTAAGACATTTCACCCAAGAGCAATGGATTCCTATTACAGGAGTTCTTTTTTTATTTCTTTTTTGGGTCCTGGGATATGATGGAATCACCTTTAGCGATGATGTCTATTATATTTTGGCAGGAAGGGACTTTTGGAATGGTGAAATGGAAGTCAATTCCTACCATTTTTCCAGTCGTTGGGGAGCCTATATTCCAGCAGGATTGATGGGCTTGATTTTCGGCTTTGACGCCCGTTGGTTTTCCCTGATTTCTTTGCTAGCCTATGTTGGGTCTTATTTACTCATTCTCAAATTAATTACCGATCCTAAGGAGAAGATCATCTTTTCTTTATGGTTTTTAACTCAGGTTTATCTCCTTCATTTCTTGACCAAAGTCTATCCAGATAGCCTTCTGGTCTTTTGCGTCGTCTTGGCTGTATTTGGAGCAAGTATTCGGAGAACATATCCCGTTGGCGGAGGAAAACTATTGATGGTAGGACTCACTTTGGGCTTTATCACCAAGGAAACAATTGTCCTTCTCTTTCCTCTTCCTTTGATTTTGATGTGGATTGACTGGAAGTCAAACAAATTCCAAAAGTCCTTTTACCTCACCTTTTTCATTTTCTCAACATTGGCAGGATTGCTCTATTTGGGCTATTTCTGGGCAAAGTTTGGAGATCCTTTGTATCGGATTACCAGTATCAATGCGGGACATTATGTTTCCGAGTTCACTTATGCGGATAAAGGTTGGACTTCTATCCTTAAAAGGATTACGATTACTCCTATTTTGACTTTTATCGAAAGAGCCTATTGGCCTTGGTTGGTATTTGCTATTCCAGGACTTTACAGAGGATTAAAGAAGAAAGAAGATGTCATATTCGAATTCTCAATTGCCTTTTTATGTCTTTTGATTGGCTTCTGGTTTATGACTTCCACCTTGGAGTTTTACAATCCTATTTATCTGAACCCAAGACACTTGATCATATTGGTTCCAATCATGGCTTTCTTGATAGCCAAAGGCTGGAAAACCTGGAATGAATCCAAAAATTGGAAATGGATTTTAACCATCCTTTTAGGCCTTGGCGCCATATATTCCATAATCATCATGGATAAAAAAATGATTGGCTTTTCAGTGGCGTTCATCTACTTGATATGGTCTAATTTCAAGAGAAATCACCAGTTAAAATACTTTGCAATCCTGCTGTTTATACCGGCTATTGCTTCAGCTGTTTATCAATTCCAAACCAAGCAATACAGTTCTTTTACTCATAGCCTAGAATCCGAATTAGAAGAAGTAGAGGATTCTCCTATCTTGGTCAATAACTTTGTGTATTTCAGCAAAGAGTTGCTTTTAAATGATGTTCAGAATCAGAATAACCTTTTGATTCCCATTGAGAAGGCTGATTCCATCCTACAAACTCATCCCGAAAAACTCCGAGTTTTGATTTACAACTATTACCAACATGCCTATCCTCAAGAACAAGAGGATATTGAAAAAATGGAAGGTTTATTTAAGGGCAAATATGAGTTGGTAGAGGAAAGAGAAGAGGGATTGGTGGAGATAAGGGAGTTTAGGAAGAAATAGGTTCAAATCAATCCCCCTTTCTAAGGGGGAATTGTCACTGCTAAGATTCAAATTATCAATTATTTAAGCCTTTCAGGATGTGTTGAGAATTCAATTTTATAATTGATAGTTAAATTTAAGACGTAACCAATCCCCCTTTCTTAAAGGGGGTTAGGGGGATTAAAAAACGCAGCAAACCCCTCTTCAAATGGGGTAATGGAGATTAGAAAGCAGAAGACATGTCACTATCTCAAAGCTGATAAAGAGATTTACTTAAAATATGTCTTCTCCAAACCCTTTTCCGCCTCAATCTGATCAATCAATTCATTCAGGTCTTCCAATACCTGCATGATATTTCTTTTGATCTCAAAATCTTGAATTCTTAAGAATTTTAGGCCCAACTCCTCCAATATTTTTTGTCTTTCAGCATCCTCAGTAACAGCGAATTCTGAAAAATGTGAATCTCCATCCACTTCAATAACCAAATCCAATTTTTTACAGTAAAAATCTACAATGTAGTTATCCAAAGGTTTCTGCCTATTAAATCCATATCCCCGAAAACACTTAGCCCTTAAATATTTCCAAAGTAAAACCTCAGATAACGTTGAGTGAGATCTAAGCTCTCTTGAAAAATCTTTAAGGTTTCGGTTATAAGGTAAAAAGTACATTAAGGAATTTAGTGATTTTTAGTTGATCGATCCCTTTTTATAATATCAATCCCCCTAGTCCCATTATATTAATCCCCCTACCCCCCTTACTAAGGGAGAATTGACTCATCCAGATTTCAATTACTGCTTTTAATTAGATTTTCTATCTGGTTGTGAATACAATTTTGATACAGAAAATAAATATTCAAATCAATCCCCCTTACCCCCTTACCAAGGGGGAATTGTCTCTACCAGATTTCAACCTACTGCTTATTAATAGGATTTTTTATCCAGTTAGGAATACAATTTTGAAATAGAAAATAATAATTAGACGTTACAAATCCCCTTTTCTCAAAGGGGGGGAAGGGGGATTAAATCCTAAAAATGCTTCCTATCCAATATCTCCTTCAAAACCACCGCATCTTTGACAGTTTTGGGATCTTTGAGCAAGGAGGAATAACGGTTTCTTGGCTTTGATTTTTGTTCGTATACTTTCTCCACAACAGATGGAATCGTAGGGATTCCCTTGGAGGTTTTTAACAATTCAGATTGGGTTTTCTCAAAGGCTTCTTCATAATAGCTGATCTCATCATCTTGCTCTTGCAAACTCTTATATCGAGTTCTTTTGATAGGTTCAGCTTTTACCGGTTCAAATCGTTCTTCTCTTCTTTTCTCCTGAGCAGGAGGAGCTGGAACAGGTTGAGATGGTCTTCTTTTTCCTTGCTGAGCATCACGGATTTCTTTCAAAAGGTCTTCAAAAGACACCCCTTTTTCAGGCTGAGATGGCTCAGATTCAGGCATATCTATATCCTCAGCACCTTTCTTCTTCTTTGTTGCCTGATAGATGAAGTAGGCGATCAATGCGACGATATAAATGATATTTCCGATATCCATGAGTTTAAGGTACTAATTTCAATAGAAATACAATACTTCTTTCAGACAAGGTCGGAATATATCTCTGAATAGCTTTAACATTTGAATCAAGATAGCCCTGCGGACAGATAATTATTAAGATAGCTGTCGCAGATAAGGACTTATCTCGCCATAGGTTTATCTCACGAAGCGAAGCGGAGTAAATCTTGGCGAAGGCTTATCTTGAAATAGATCAAGATAGCCCCGTTAGCAGATATTTATTAAGATAGCTATGCAGACAGTATCATATCTCGCCGAAGGCTTATCTAAATCGACGAAGGAGATTGTATCTAGGCGAAGCCTTATCTTGAAATAGATTAAGATAGCTATGCATATAAAATCATATCTTGCCGTAGGCTTATCTCAATCGACGAAGGAGAATGTATCTAGACGAAGCCTTATCTTGAAATAGATCAAGATAGCCCTTCGGGCTGATAAATATTTGGATAGCTGACGCAGATAGGAATCTATCTCGCCATAGCCTTATCTCACAATATATCTTTCAATTTTCCAATAATGGTACTATTTTGTTTCCTTTTAGAAGGAGATAAAAACGCATGCTGCTTAGTAAACTGGAGATCAAGGGCTTTAAAAGTTTTGGAGATAAAATGGTGATCAACTTTGACAAGGGGATTACCGGAGTAGTTGGGCCAAATGGTTGTGGAAAGTCAAATGTAGTCGATGCCATCCGTTGGGTCTTAGGAGAGCAGAAAACACGGATGTTGCGCTCCGATAAGATGGAAAATGTCATCTTCAACGGGACCAAAAACCGGAAGCCATCTAATCTTGCCGAAGTTTCTCTGACCTTCGAAAACACCAAAAACCTCCTTCCTACCGAGTACACGCATGTGACGATTACCCGTCGATACTATCGTTCTGGGGAAAGTGAATACCAGATCAATGGCGTGACTTGCCGACTCAAGGACATCACCAATCTCTTTATGGACACAGGGATCAATTCCAATTCCTACGCCATCATTGAGTTGAAGATGATCGATGAGTTGCTCAATGATAAAAACAACTCCAGAAGGGATCTTTTCGAGGAAGCTGCAGGGATATCCAAGTTCAAAACCCGAAAGAAAGAAACCCTTCGAAAGCTGGAAGATACTGATGCGGATCTGGATCGTGTGGAAGATTTGCTCTATGAGATCGAGAAAAACCTCAAATCTCTGGAAAAGCAGGCCAAGCAAGCAGCCAAGTACTTTGAAATTAAAAAGGAATACAAAGCCGCTTCCATCAATCTGGCTAAGAAAAGCATAGAGAAATACACCAATTCCTTGCTGGAAACCAACCAGAAAATCCAGGATGAATCGGATCGCAAGCTTTCTTTCCAAACTCAAATCGCCGATCAGGAGGCAATGTTGACTCAGCTGAAGACGGATTTGATTTCGAAGGAAAAATTGCTGGCTTCCCGTCAGAAAACCCTAAACGAACATGTCAATAAGATCCGTTCATTCGAATCGGAGAAAAAGATAAAAAACGAGCGTCTTCGCTTTTTGGAAGATCGTTCCCAGAAATTGCGTGAGCAGATCGATGCAGATCGCAAATCCAATGATCGAGCGGGTTTTTCCATTCGTTCTTTGCAACAGGAAATGGAATCCGCAGCCAAGATTTTGGCAGAAAAGGAACATATCGTCTCCGAACTAAGGGATGCCTATGAATCCCAAAAGCAGATTCAATCCGAAAAGCAATTGCAGCAAAAGAGCCAGCAACAGGCTTTTGAATCTCTGAAAGAAAAGGTCTATCAATTGACCAAGGATCTGGAAGTGAAGCAGATTCAGCTTTCTACCTTGAAACAAGAACTGGAAAGAACTTCATCAGATGATTCCCATCAGGAAGCTTCTTTGGTGGATTTCGAAGCCAAGATTGTTGATTTCAAAACTGAACTGGATGATGCCACTGCGGAATATGAAAGCTTAAAAAAGAAGCAGGAAGATCTGGATCAGAAGATTGAGGATTCGAACAAAGTGATTGAAATGATCCGGGAGGAACTGACCCAATCGGCCAGAAAGCTGGATTCCAAGCAAAACGAATACAACCTGACCAAGTCTTTGGTGGAGAATCTGGAAGGTTTTCCAGAGGCCATCAAATTCCTGAAAAAGAACAATTCCTGGGGGAAAGATACCCCTCTCCTTTCCGATTTGTTGACCACGGATGAGAAATACCGGGTGACGATTGAAAACTACCTGGAGGGCTATATGAACTACTATGTGGTGGAAACCGAAGCCCAGGCAATCGCTGCCATTTCCCTCCTTTCGGATGCATCCCGTGGCAAGGCCAACTTCTTTGTTTTGGAGCATTTTGAGCGGTTCAAACCGAGTCAATCCAAGTTATTTGCCAATGCCATCGCGGCAACGGAGATCATTGAATTTGATGTCAAATACTCCCGACTGATCAATCATATTCTGGACAATGTCTACATCGTTCAGGGGGATTACAAGGAGTTTCCAGACGATAATGATGCCATCTTTATTTCCGAAAGTGGAAAGTACACCAAACGCAAATTCTCTCTTTCCGGAGGATCTGTGGGGCTTTTCGAAGGAAAAAGAATCGGTAGAGCCAAGAACTTGGAAAAGCTGGATAAGGAGATCAAAGACCTGAATAAGAAAGTTTCAGCTACCCGTTCCAATCTGGATCAGAAGCTTTCTGACCTGATGAAGCTGAAGGAGATTTCCTACAAAAAATCTCTCGAGGAAAAGCAGGCACAGATTTCTGAAATCAATCAGCAGTACGTTTCCATCCGAACCAAAAAGGAACAATTGGCGGAGCTGCTTTCTTCTAATGCCAATAAGCGGGAGGATATCCTGGATCGTATTGCGGAGCTAGAGGAAAGTCTGGCTTATATCCAACCGGAACTCCTGGACAATCGTGGGGAATATGAATCCGCTGCTCAGGATCTGGATATTTTGACTTCGGATTTAGAAACAGAATCCGGTTTGTTGACTGAGAAATCTCAGGCTTTCAATCAGGAGAATATACTCTATCATCAGCAGCTCAACCGGGTGAATAGCCTGGAGCAGGAGATTGAATTCAAGCAGAATGCTTACGAGGGTTCCAAGGAAAGAATAGAAAAGTCCCAGGCTGAATTGGCTTCACTGGATTCGGAGATCAAGTCTTTGTTGGAAAACAATGAGGTCAAGGATGATGAATTGATTGAGCTGTATTCGGAAAAGGAAACCATAGAAGCCGGTGTTACCGAGGCTGAGAAAGATTATTATGGAAGCCGTGGACTGATCGATGAGACGGATCAGAAGATTCGCTCCTTGCAAAAGTCCAAGGAAAGCCATGATACCTTGGTGCATGAGCTTCAGAACTCTATCAATGAAGTCAAACTCAAGATGACTTCCATGAAGGAACGCCTTAGCGTGGAGTTTGAACTGGATCTGGATCAGCTGATGGAGGAAAATCCGGGCTTGGATGAACCTTTCTTGGAGTTTTCTGAAGAAGAACTTCGCCACTTGGTCAACAAGCAGAAAGAAAAGCTGGAAAAGATCGGTCCGATCAACCCGATGGCTATGGAAGCCTACGATGAGATTAAGGAGAGACATGACTTTATTCAGGGACAGAAAGAAGATCTGGAAAAGGCCAAAGAATCCTTATTGAAGACGATTCAGGAGATAGATGATGTGGCCAAAGAGACCTTCCTGACTGCTTTTGACCAGATCAAGGAAAACTTTGTCAAGGTATTCCGTTCCCTATTTACCGAGCAGGATGATTGTGATCTGAAGCTTACTGATCCGGATAATCCTTTGGAATCTACCATTGAGATTATGGCGAAGCCTAAGGGCAAAAGACCTTTGACGATCAATCAGCTTTCCGGAGGAGAGAAGACCCTAACCGCCACTTCCCTACTCTTCTCCATTTACCTGCTGAAGCCTGCGCCATTCTGTATTTTTGATGAGGTGGATGCGCCGCTTGATGATGCCAATATTGATAAGTTCAATACGATTATCCAGCGCTTTAGTGGAGAGTCCCAGTTTATTATCGTGACCCATAATAAGCGAACCATGGCCAGCACCGATATTATCTATGGCATTACCATGATCGAAGCAGGTGTTTCCAGAGTGGTACCGGTGGATTTAAGGGAGTTGGCGTAGAATCATAACAAATTCTCCAACAATCCTCATTTCTGGTGCATTATCTTCTGTTATGATAATATCTTGATATGAGTTGTCGTATGAGTTAGGTCTTAATACAATGGAAGTATGTTCCCATGATTCTTCTGAAACAGATTTTTCGCTAGAATAGGTTTTGATAGTAAAAGCCGAGTTGAAATCAGGGTCTTGAATATCTCTGTTTTCTATCAACAAAATTTTTCCATTCCTTGAACCACCAGTATATGGTTTGAATACGCAAATAGACCCATTCGGTATAACTCTATTCATTGATTCTCCAATTATCTTACAAGCAAAATATTTTTTACCAAAACTGTTCTCGGGGCCCTCAATAAGTGTAAAGTTCTTTTCGGATTGTAATTCGCTAAATGTTCCTGCAGCTGCATAGAAATCATATAATGGAATGGGATTTCTCAATTCATTTTCAAAATTGATAGTTTGCTGAATTGGAATAGATTTGTTTATTTTTTCTTTATATTTTGATTTTTCGACTTGATTTACTTTGTCTGTTGTCATGTATTTATATAGACTATCTATTACAGGTTTTTCAAGATGAAACTTAAAATGAACAACAGGTATCCTAGAATTTGGCATTAAAGCCTGTTCAATTGAATTAGGAATAATTGAAACATCACCCATAAAGTAAAAATCAGAGCCCTCTCCATCCTCCTTTTTAACAAATAATAAAATTCGAGTTGAATTTACCACTGATCGAATTTCAGTACTATTAAGTTTTCTATTTGACCTCGATTCCCAAGCAAATGTTGATGGGTTAATGAAATGGTCATTGTAATTTATGGTATTTTCTA
The DNA here is from genome assembly GCF_900148515.1 of Algoriphagus zhangzhouensis. GTDB lineage: Bacteria > Bacteroidota > Bacteroidia > Cytophagales > Cyclobacteriaceae > Algoriphagus > Algoriphagus zhangzhouensis. The sequence goes on from NZ_FRXN01000001.1 coordinate 761,710, forward strand.
TCTCATCAGATTTATGATATGTTACAAAACAAGGTGTAATCCCACCGTGTGTGCGATACCCATAAACTGTACTACTGATATCTTTTTCCCAATTTAACAAGCGGCATACGTCCTTGCGGCTGTATTTGTTGTACAGAATTAACCCATTTTTATAGTTATCTTCCTTGTATAGAATAGAAAAAGTATGAATTGAGTAATTAATTGAATCTAAGAGAAAATGTTTGAAGATGGGATTGCTTAAAGATTTTATGAAAGTGTCATATAAATAAAAGATATTATCCTTCAAATAGATATTCTTTTCATTCTTTCTAACAAACTCAAAATTCAAATTAGAAACACAAGATTGTATGGTCTCATCAGAAATGGAATAGTTATATTTTTTAAGAACCAATTCTCTCAAGTCTTTCACCCTAAGTTCTCCAGAGTCAATTATTATTTTGAGAATCAAACTTTCTTCAACTCGTTTTGCGTTGTTAATTTCTTTAGAAAACAATTCCAACAAATTCTCTTGTTGTTTTGATAATGCTGGTTCTTCTGGTTTCTCAACTTTTAAGAAGAAGTTGTAATAAGAATTCGAATAATCTACGTACAGGAAAGGATCGCGAGAACCATGCTCAATAAAGTCCATCATCATTGGAGCTCTACCCAACTTGAATTTCAAAAGGTTGTAATCCTTTTTCAAGTCAGCAAGTAATTGCATGTTGGCAGAGTCAATAGATTGAAAAATTTTCTCTCTTGATATTTCATCAAAATTGATAGTAGAAGATCCCGGGATCATTCTACTGCCTTCAGTTATCAATTTTCTTAGAGAGTCTTTATTGTATGATGTGTCGCCATACAAGGCAATAGGGATGAGGTAATTGTTTTCGTAATTTCCGATGAAATCGATAACCGTTAAATAGCCTTTTCCCTCAGCTTTTCTTAATCCTCTTCCCAGTTGTTGAATAAAAATAATAGCTGAATCTGTAGGTCGGAGCATGATAATCTGATTGATTTTTGGAATGTCAATCCCTTCGTTGAAAATGTCTACTGTAAAAATGTAGTCGATTTTTTCACTTAGGTTATCCGTCTCTAACTTTTCAATTGCTCTTGCTCTTTCTTCTTCAGAATCATCTCCCGTTAAGGCTATAGTTTTTAGTCCTTTTGAGTTGAATAAACCGGATAGTTCAATTGCTTCGTTCTTTCTTGAACAGAAGATCAAACCTCTCGTTATTCCATTATCACTTCCATAAAACTGTGCGTGCTCAATGATTCGTTCAACCCGCTCACTTGAAACTAAATATCTGAAATCTGATTTTTTGTCGACTTCCTCGTTGTCTATCGATAAATCGGTAACTCCATAGTAATGAAAGGAACTAAGCATTTCCTCTTCCATTGCTCTGCTTAATCGGATTTCATAAGCAATGTTGTGATCAAACAGTTGAAAAATATCGTTACCATCTGTCCGCTCCGGAGTAGCAGTCATTCCTAGCAGGAACTTTGGCTCAAAGTGCTCAATCAGTCGCAAATATGAATCAGCACCCGACCTGTGAGTTTCATCAATAATTATGTAGTCAAAATGATCTTTCGAGAAATTGTCCAGGTGATTTGCTTTCGAAATAGTTTGAATAGTTGAGAATACAAAGTCACAATCTAAATCCCGTTGACTCCCGGAATATAAACCCATGGTTTTATCGCTGCCGAAGACATTCCGAAATGTATTCAGTGAGTCTTTAGCAATTGTCAACCGATGAACTACGAAAAGTAATTTTTTAGGGTTAAAAGCTTGAGAATCAAACGCGGATAAATACGTTTTTCCAGTTCCTGTTGCCGAAATGATCAGCGCTTTGTTTTTGCCCTCAGCCCGCAAATTACTAAGATTTTCCAATGCTTCTTTTTGCATTGAATTTGGACTGATAAGCGGCTGAGATGTGTCTAAGCTTTCAGGAGTGCTGTTTCCATTTGAAAGAAATTGACTTTGATAAATCGCTTCATAAGTCTTAATATATTCAGCGGTAACAGGTGTTGCTTTTTCAAAATCTGAGTGAAACTCTTGCAACACTTTTTCAACAATACCACTTTGGTCTAATGCAGAGACTTTAATATTCCACTCTTTGTTGGTGGATAACGCCTGTGCAGTCAGGTTACTGCTGCCAACAATTAAGTTGAAGTGATCTCTGTTTTTGAAAATGTATCCTTTACTATGAGCGTTCCCTGTTGTGGCGATTCTTAGGTCTATGTTTTTAAACTGTAAAAGTCTTTTTAGTGCTTCAGGTTGGGTAAAATTTAAGTACTGAGAAACCAATATTTCACCCTTTATTTCTCTGCTTTCAAGCTCTTTGAGTTTGTTGATTATGGCGGCAACACCGCTAGTTGTTGCAAATGCAACGGAGATAAAAAACTGGTTGCAATTTTCAAGTTCGTGAAGAATTGTTGTCAGAACCTTTTTTGGCGGATTCTTTTGATTGACGAGCAATTCTGGTTGATAGTGCAGACTTGATAAAATGGATTTATCTACATAACCCGTTTGTAAGCTCTGGTTGAAACTTTGGATTAGTTCATCCATTCGAAACCAGTTTTTCTACAATCGGAATATCTGCTGCAGCCCAATCCAAATCTGGAAGTTCATTAATAGTCAGCCACTTTTGATCTATATGTTCATGAAGTGTGAGTTCTTTGGAATCAACCTCACAGATAAAACTGTGCATGGTTAATTCAAAGTCTGGATACTCATGAACAACGGTAAGAAAGAAGGTTTTGATATTGGTTGAAACATTCAATTCTTCCAAAAGCTCGCGATGTAATGCTTCTTCTTTGGTTTCTCCTTGTTCAATTTTGCCTCCGGGAAACTCAAATTTCTCTGATATATAATGGAGTTTGTTTTTTGGTCTTTGAACACAGAGTATCTCATCTTTAAAATATATTACACCTGCAACAACTTCAACTTTTTTCATTAATAATTTTTCTATTAAATAATAGGAACTTGTTTCATTGATAATTCTCCAGAAAATGATTTAAACCTTTAATTATACTAGAAAATCCTCTTTCTAAATTAATGAAACAAATTGTTTGGATGCTTAAAAAAATAAAAATCAATACCACGAAAAACAATAAAAAAATCAAAAGTTCAAATTTTTCAATCCAAAACTAGCATCAAAAATTAGTAATAAATCTTAGTATCGAAGCCAATAAGACCATTCTCCTCAGAAAACTTGGGAACTGCTACTTTGGGCCTTTTGTAAGGTTTGGGTTTCATAGAAGTAAAATACCAGAAAGCTCCTTGTTTTCAAAAAGTATAGAAATTTAGGATTCAATCCTTTTCCCTAAAAACCACCCCTCTACCTCCTACCCAAATACTGGGAATCAGAAATCAATAGCTTCTTCTGGCTTTGTGGTCTATGGAATACCAGATAAAGTTCCCATTCCAGTTCTAGATTGCTGGAGTCTAAGGGGATAGAAAGGCTTAAGCTTTCTCTTTTAGCTATCTCTTGTATCCAAAGATGTCTTTGCACTTCGGGTTGATGCAGGAGAACAGATACCTGATCACTTGGATTGGCATTGGCCTCATAGGAATTATCTGACCAAGTGATCCTAATTTCATCCCCTTCCCTATTTGCAGATGGTTCGACTGCTCCAACCAGGCTTCCTTTAGAGATTTGCAAGTAAGCCGGATTGATTCTCGGATTTGCCTGATGATTATAGCCTTTGGTGGCCAGATCCGTATGTGCCCAGTTCACCCCGGTCTTTTGATCCAGGAAATTCTGATAGCCAAAATCAAGCACTCGCTTTAAGGGGCGCAAATAGGCATTGATTTCTTTCAGCCTGATTCGATATATTTTTTGAAGGGCAGAAGGATGGGTTTTGTTTTTATGAGGGCCGCTTGGCAAACTCCTCATGATAGTTTTTCCATTGAGTTGGTAGAATGTAAACCTTCCTACTTTCCCTTTTGGCTGAATAATACTGGAATCTGAGATGGTAGCCATATCTAAAAAATCTATTTGAACTATAGATAAAGTAGTAAATAATATTTAATAATCAAAAGCTTAAGCAACTAAAGATTAGGGTATTTATAGGGCTTTTACTGGGTTTATATAGGTGGGATTTGTATAAATCCTATAGAATCCCTGTATTAACCCTGAATAAACCCTCTATTTGCTATGGGTCTCTAAGCCTTCATTGCTATTGAGCATCCGTCTCATTAGCGGGAGCTTTCTGCTGATATTGCTTGAGATTCTTGCTGACATGAGCAGCTAGGAGCTGGAAGAAGTATTGCCTGTTTTCTACTTCTTGATGGGTCTTGTCCTTTTGGGAAAGCTCCAGCAACCAACACTGATACATCTCCCAGAGATAGAAGGAAATATCCTCCTCCAGATAGGAATCAAACAACTCTTCTACGCTATGATCAAAATTCAAATTCATCAAATAAGGGGCTAGTAATTAGATAGGATTAAAAGTCATCTTTTTTCTCTTAGATTCTGATCTAATATCATGTATTTCAATGGGATACAATATTCTATATCGAATGATTTAGCCCCTTCAGAAGAATAATTTTTTCTGACAAAAAGCGTTTGGACTGCATGTTTTCCTTGTTCTATGGAGGGAAATGGTGGGTATCAAGCAGGAGGCTTTTCCTTTCGAATTGGGTGTTGAATAGGATCGGCCTTTTATTCAATTTGATAAATATGGGGATTGAATAGGATTGGCCTTTAGGCCATTCCCAACCGATGCATATTTTTAATGCGGTTTTAACCCAATTATTGATTTATTGGGCTAAAGCCCGATTGGGTTTTGGGGTATTATTGATAACCCCGGTTGAAACCGGGGTCTATTCAACACAAACATTTATAATGGTTTTCCATTTTCAATAGAATCGGCCTTTAGGTCATACCAAGATAAAATTCATAGGTTTTGAATAGGATTGGCCTTTAGGCCATTCCCAACCGATGGACATTTATAATTTGGGGCTTTAGCCCAATTATTGATTTATTGGGCTAAAGCCCATTAATGGAGGATGAAAAAAATAAACCTCCAGCTAAAGCTGGAGGCAATTCAAATCATAATTCGAGATAATTCAATTATTCCAATTTCAATAGGATTGGCCTTTAGGCCAATCCCTATTATTTCCTATACAAAGACTGTCTCTCGACCATCCAGCCGGGATACTGTTTAGGCAATGGGCTGATATCATCGATCATAGTCAGATCATGCGGATTCAATTCTAGTTCCGTGGAAGCGATATTGGCATGTAGCTGATCCAAGGTTTTGGCACCGATAATCGTACTGGTAATTCCCGGCTGCTGCCTTACCCAAGCCAAAGCTACCTGTGCGATAGTCACATCATGATCTTTGGCGATTCTTCCCATCTCTTCTACCAAATCATAAGCCTTGTCCTTATTGATCGGTGGGAAATCGAAATTGGCCCTTCGAGAACCTGAATCCTCTCCTTCCCTAGTAAACTTACCCGTCAAGAATCCACCTGCCAAGGGACTCCATGGGAAGATGGCCAGTTTGTGATCCTGAGCCATAGGAACGAGCTCATGCTCTATATCCCTGCTGACCGCAGAATAATAATACTGCAAGCCAATAAACTTGTGATAGCCCTTGTACTCGGCGATAGCCTGAGCCTTTGCCACCATCCATGCAGGCCAGTTGCAAATGGAGATATAGCGAACCTTGCCAGTTTCCACGATATCATTGAGCGAACGAACGATCTCCTCCAATGACGTTGCAGGATCTACTCCATGCACATAAAGGATATCAATATAATCGAGCTGAAGACGCTTTAAGCTAGCCTCTACAGAATTGAAAATATGGTAGCGGGAAAGTCCTGTGCTATTCGGCTTATCATTCATCTTTGCAAGCACTTTGGTAGCAATCACAATCTCATCTCTTGGGATTTGCAGATCGACCAGCCCTTGTCCCAAAAGCATTTCAGATTGCCCAAAGGAATAGACATTTGCCGTATCAATAAAGTTGATTCCGGATTCTACCACAGCTGAAAGCATCGCGTTAACCTCTTGCTGCTGCAGCTTTCCGATATTTTCCCAGATTCCGCCATTTTGGCCTCCAAAAGTCATGGTACCAAAGCAAAGTTCGGAAACACGAAGCCCTGTATTTCCAATATAATTGTACTTCATTTTTAGGGTTGTTTTTGATTAGAAAAGTTGATTTAATGAATTTAAAACAGGAGGGGGTTTAAAATAGTTTTCTTTCGCCTGTTTATTCGGTGAGAATAGAGATTGGAGAATAGAGATTCATCGCTTAATCCTCAGAATTCTGATTTCAGATTTTAGCTTTCTGATTTTAAACTTCTAATGCTGGTCAGGATCCCGATTGCTATGCGGGAGCAATCCTGACCTATTATCCTAGGAGTTTGAAACTCCTAAAATGAACAAAATTGTCTTTTAATTGAATAAGGTTCACCTCCTCGGCAATAAATTCCGTTTCCAATTTAAATCTCCGGGCCGAGGAAAAAAATAATTATTCATTTGATACCGTGGGCTATGCTTCGCTTACCCACGGCTACATAAATTTCGCACCTCTGGTGCTTTCTTCCTTATTCAAATTCCCCCTTCTGAAGTTTAGTTTTTAAGGGATTCAATTTCATTATGAATCACAGTCTTTGGGGCCTAGAACTTTGATAATTGAGATTTGAAAATTGAATATTGAGACTTCAGACGTCAGCTTTCTAATTTCTGATTTCAGCCTTCCCTTCAATCTCATATTCTCTAAATCTCTTATTCTCTTAATCTTCCCCCATTCCTTAAATCTTCTTAACGAAATTTGAAGTTACTCGAGCTTTGTAGATATTCCGTTAAGCAACAATCCAATACAGATACAAGAATCAATTTGGGGATTCGAAACATTTGACAATAAAATATAGTTTTTACAGTTTAAAATAAAACTAAACCAAGCTATGAAGAGATATCAGATTTTTTGGGCAGTAAGATATAAAGGAGGAAAGCATCATGGTGATTTGAAATCTTTTGGGGGTGTAACTCCTAACGGTGAGATTTGGAATCTTTCCCTAGACCAAGCCATTGAAAAGATCCAAAATGATAATTGGAATTTCTTTATCGTAGAAAATCAATTGGAAATCCCGGTGCGTCTGGCATCACTTTATGATTCTGAACTTTACCTGACTTCTACAGGAAAGGGATATATCTACAACCTATTGGATGAATTGCCTGAGTATTCATTTTTGCAGGCCATTTGAAAAGGTTTCAAGGCTTCCAGACCATCTCAATATGCTCGATGCCATCCTCGTCATAGGTTTCTCCCTCTGCCATAAAACCTAAGGAGGAATAAAAGCCTAAAGCATAGGTTTGGGCTCCAATTCGGATGGGGCCAACTCCAAAAATTTCTTGGCATTGTTCTATCGATTTTTCCATTAGAACCCTTCCATATCCCTTCCCTCTTGCAGCTGGAGAAGTCACTACTCTTCCTATTGCCATTTCCCCATAAGATAATCCTGCAGGAACCAATCGGGTATAACCGACCATCTCTTTTCCTTCCCAAAGCATCAGATGATGGCATTTCTGATCCTTGTTATCCTGATCCAGGAAAACGCAATTTTGCTCCACTACAAAGACTTCTGATCTCAATCGAAGCAATTCATAGAGTTCTTCATTGCTCAATTCAGAAAAGGACTTAACAGTAAAACTTAGGTTCATGGGCATCAATTTTCAAATGGGAAGCTAATATCATTTGGTTTGATGGTTAGTCCAAATTTTTAGCAATTAGGAATTCCCCGCCCTGATCTGTGTCCTCACCGATTTTTCAACGCTAGAGAAAAGAGATTCGTAAATCAGAGATCGCAAATCCTAAATCCGTTTTTACCACAAAGCCCCGGAGAACTCGGAGGTTTCACAGAGATATTATTTATTGATCCACGATAATCAACGGGATTGATTGTTTGTCTTGTCAATTGAGTTGAATCAATAAACAGAAAAAAAAGGGGAATCTCTTCCCCTTTTAAAAAATCATAGTATGTGATTTTGAATTAGTTACCGTGATCACCGGTGACATTTCCATTGCAATCCAATGATTTTACTTTGATATTTCCTTCAGTTGGTAGGAATAAAGAAAAACCGGCTAAATCAAATTCCTCTTTTGTAAATCCAAATTCACAATGATATTCTGCTGCTTCCTGACTCATTCCCCATCGAATATCGGTGCTTGCATCTAAACCACCATTCCCATTATCTTCAGCAATCCAATAAGCAAAATCACCAATGTTGTTAGGATCGTCAGAATCTGTAATGATTCCTGTTATTCTTACAGTCTTACAATCATCTTCGAAAACCATACAAGTCACTTCTCCTTTTACCCAGTTAGTTTGGTCAAATAATTCAAAGTAGTCAGTTACCTCAAAAGTTCCTGAAATTTCACCAGCTTTGAGAGTGGCCTCAAAACTATAGGTCTCCTGAATTCCACCAAAAACTTCAGTATAATAAGGGATCTCATAAGCTTTGGCCCAGCCTTCACCAGCCATCCAATTTTCACGAGCATTTACCTTCCCAGGGATGTAATCTGCAGGTACCGGAATTCCGGGTTTCACCAATTTAATATTATCATTTCCTAAATCCGGCGAATTTGCCGTCTCATCCATATTACAGGATACAACTACCAAAAGCATGCAAAAAATTGCAGCACTCCCAATCATACTCTTGAACTTTTCCATAGATTAATTATTTTGGGTTTAAAATATTTTATTCAATATATCCATTTATTAATTAAAAATATTACACTAATATTATTTTAATGCAATTAATAAAATCGGCAAACCCACTTCTTTTTTAAGTCGAAAATTAATTACATCGAAAGGAAAATCGGATGAATTAAAAGGATGATGTTCTGATGAACATTATCAAAACCTTTTAAATCTTTAAATTTCAGAGCCAAGAATAGGGATTCTGATAATTTTAAGGGAGGTAGGAGATTTGATGCCCGTAATTCGGAAATCGCAATACGTAAATCCATTTTTTTACCACTGAGCCACAGAGACCCCAGAGATATTCATGATTGATCCAAGATATTCATCGGGATTGATCATTGTTCATTGGTCATTTCACCCTTCTCCCCAAGCACCTACCATTCCTTTGATGGACTCTCCTATTTTCCCAGGATCCTTTTCCAAAACCGCTATTCCCAAAACCAAAATTGCTGCAGCGATATTGAGGCCTTTCTGGATATTCTTGAGGTTTTTGATCGTTCCCTTGATATCTGTAGTCACCTGATTGATGGTATCTAAAGATTCGGCAACTTCATTCATAATTAGACTTGTAGCCAAAGCCAGGATTTGCTCCCCGAACTCCAAACTTTTGGATCTTGCATCACTTAAAATCTGGTGATCGTCCTTACTTAAAGAATCCCAATTGGCAACACGAAAATCCAGCAAAGCCGTGGAAAGCATAAAAAAGTTATCCGAAAGTTGTTTAGCCTGTTCTGATGTCAAATTAGCCATACTTTCATTGATTTAGTTTATTAAACTCAGTGTACAAAACTTGAATTTCTGATGAATAATCCATCAGGTCTACCGCAAGGTCTTTGAGAGAAAGTTTATCTCTTTTATCATACAAAACTTGATGGCCATCAGCTATTTCATGAAGGCTTTTTGCGTAGATATCAATCATTTTTTCAAGTCGATTTATTTCCAAAAGAGCATTGTAATAATCCTCCCCTGCTTTTCGCTTTTCAAAGTCTGATTCCAGCGTATTGTTCAATTTCAACTCTATGAAATTTCCATATAGTCGCTCTTTTTTGAACTGCAGTTCTCCTTTCAAATTAGCCTGAACAATCTGTTCAAACTTCTTCAATAAAACTTGAAGAGGGTCATTGGCCTGCTCAATATAGGAGGCGATTTTTCGGCGACGGTAAAAGTCCGTTGTGGAGCGAAGTAGCGTATTTGAAAGAGCTGAAAAAGCGCCGACAACAGATTCATCTATGGATACAGGCCCCAGCTGTTGGGCTGTCAGAGCTACATTCAAATCATTGGTTCGATAAGTGGTCAGATTATTCTGAGCCAATTCACCTAAACCCAATAGGTAGCCATTGATCGTAGAATAAATCACCTGAGTCACACTATCCGCTGAAATGAAATCTCCACACTCGCATTCCAATTCTCGTTCTAACTGAAATTCATGAACGGCAATTTCAAAGCATCTATCCTGACAATGATCCAAAAACGTATAGTGAATTTCTTCAAACTGCTGAAGACCCGTAGATGAGGTATTTGAAAAACCTTGGACTGTTTTCAAATTGACACAGGAGAAAATTGAAAAAGGTGCTAATAGAAATATTAGATTTTTAAGATTTAAAAATGATCGCATATATCAAGATTTTGAAAGAAACCTGTTCTAAAAATATCTGATAATCAAGATATAAAATTTCGGATATAAATGCGAGAAAGACCTGACATCAACCAAGACTTCCTAATCTACTACAATATTGAATCTTGATCCTCGATAATCATCGAGATTGATCATTGATCCACGATAGTCATCGGGATTGAATATTGAAAATTCATCCTCCGCCCTGATCCGTATCTTCACGGATCTTTTATTGTTAGGGAAAAGAGATTAGAGAGAAGAGATTGGAGAGAAGAGATTAGAGATTTAATACACGTAGATCAGAGATCGAAAATCCTAAATCCATTTTTACCACAGAGCCACAGAGAACACGGAGACTTCACAGAGATATTCTTTATTGATCCACGATATTCATCGGGATTGATCATTGGTCATTGAACCTTGAATATTGAAAATTCATCCTCCGCCCTGATCCGTATCTTCACGGATCTTTTATTGTTAGGGAAAAGAGATTGGAGAGAAGAGATTCGAGATTTAATACGCGTAAATCAGAGATCGCAAATCCTAAATCCATTTTTACCACAGAGTCACAGAGAACCCTGAGGTTTCACAGTGAATTTCTTTATGATAATTGATCCACGATAGTCATCGGGATTGATTATTGAAAATTCATCCTCCGCCCTGATCCGTGTCTTTACGGATCTTTTATTGTTAGGGAAAAGAGATTAGAGATTGGAGATTAGAGATTCACTAAATTCGTATTTCTCATTTCCCATCGTATTTCGTATTTCTCACTTCGTAAATCCTAAATCCATTTTTACCACAGAGCCACAGAGAACTCGGAGGTTTCACAGAGATATTCTTTATTGATCCACGATATTCATCGGGATTGATCATTCACCAAACTCGCATTTCTCTTATCGTATTTCAATTTTCTCTCTTCCCATTTCTGATTTCGTATTTCGATTTTCTCATTTCGTATTTCGATTTTCTCTTTTCTCATTTCGTATTTCTCTTTTCTCGTTTCGTATTTCTCAATTCTCCATTATTTTCGGGGCTTTATTGAAAAACCTATGACCTATACACTAGAATCAGATTCTCTTGAAGTACAAATCAATCATCGTGGAATGGAGATAAGCTCCATCAAAAACAAAAAAACCGAAGTCGAATACCTTTGGCAGGGAGACCCTGCAGTTTGGGCTGGTCAAGCCCCAATACTTTTTCCAATTGTCGGAGCCCTAAAAGATGGTAAGACTAGCCATTTGGGTAAAGAATATCATCTCGAAAAACATGGATTTATCCGAAATAATGAAAAAGCCGAATTTGTCAAGCAGGATAAGAATTCCATTGTATTCCAACTAAAATCAGATGAAGAAACCCTGGCAATTTACCCTTTTGATTTCTTGTTTGAAGTAAGTTTTGAATTGAATGATAAAAGTCTGAAAGTCTCACATTCTGTCTCAAATTCCGGAACAGATGACATGTATTTCTCTATTGGAGGGCATCCGGCTTTCAATTGTCCAATTGATGGAGAAACTAAATTAAGCGATTATTCACTAGAGTTTCCCGAGGTAGAAAATGATTATACTTACCATATTCTCCCAGGTGGATTGATTGGAGAAAAGAGCGACAAAGTCTTGGACAACAGTTCGACAATTCAGCTTCACGAACATATTTTCGATGGAGATGCTTTGATCTTCAAGCATCTAAAATCCAGAAGCATTTCCTTGAACCACAAAGACCGAGGGCCTTTAGTGGCCATGGAGTTCAAAGACTTTGATTACTTGGGAATTTGGGCAAAGCCGGGAGCACCTTATGTGTGTATTGAACCTTGGTTGGGAGTTGGTGATGCTGCTGATCATTCAGGAATCCTATCAGAAAAAGATGGAATCAGAAAGCTTTCTCCAAACCAAACAGAGGTTAATAGCTACACCATTGAGGTTTTGGAATAGGGGAAAAAATCTGAATTCTGAATTTTGAAATCTGAAATGTTATTTCAGTAGAATATCCGAGTGAAGATTGGAGGTTTTGAGCTTTGAAAATTGATCCACGATAGTCATCGGGATTGACCATTGATAATTTTCACAAATCATCCTCCTATATATCAGGGACTTATCGGTAAAATATATTTACCATAAGTCCTTTTTTTTGTGCAAAAAATATTCTTCATTCGCAGAATTTCCCTTTAGTTTTTATTCAATAGGGAGGTTATAAGTTTTTTGATTTTTCAATTGTTGTTTGATTATTTTCAATTCAGACTTTTTTGGAATTGAGATTTTTGAGTCCGATTACCTATTCTTTATTTATCACTCATTTTCAACCATTTACCAAATGAAAAGTTTATCCTATCTCCTTCTTTTCGGTTTGATTCTTTCGGCATGCCAAGAACCCACGAAGACCTTTCAAGCCCCACTTTTAGAAAATATTGGAAGCTATGAAGTAAAAGTTAGTACCTCTTCCCCTGATGCACAGAAGTTTTTCAATCAGGGAATCATCATGGCGAACAATTTTAACCATTTTGAAGCTGAACGTTCCTTTAGAGAAGCTGTACGACTAGACCCTGATTTTGCTATGGGTTATTGGGGTATCGCCTATGTCTTAGGCCCAAATTTCAATTCTGCGGCTAGTCTGGGAGATATTGAAGCAATCAGAAAAGCAGCTTCAGAAGCATCGAAGCTAAGCGAAAAATCAAGTCCCTGGGAAAAGGCAGTAATTGAGGCAATTGCCATCAAATTCCCAGCAGATGCAACCATTTCCAATGATGAAGGTTTCTCTCAGGCCATGGAAAAGTCCTATCAAGACTTTCCTGAAAATTCATTCGTCGCAACTCTCTATGCAGAATCTGTAATGAACCTTCACCCTTGGGATTTCTATGAAAAAAGAGGAGGAGAACCAAGAGCTTGGACTCCACCATTAGTTTCACTGTTGGAAAAAGTAATAGAAATAGATCCGCAAAATCCTTTGGCAAATCATCTCTACCTGCACGCTACCGAAGCTAGTGGGAAACTGGAAAGAGCCGAAATCATAGCAGAAAAGTTAAAGGATCTAGTGCCTGCTGCAGGTCATTTGGTTCATATGCCTTCTCATATTTATATCAATACAGGCGATTATCATGAGGGATCATTGGCCAATGAAAGGGCAGTCTTGGCGGATAGTACATATATAGCTGAATGTAAAGCTCAGGGATATTATCCTCAGATGTATTTTACACATAATTATCATTTCTTGGCAGCTACTTCTGCATTTGAAGGAAGAGCATCCAGATCCATCGAAGCAGCATTCAAGACTGCGAATTTGGTAGAACCTGAATACTGGTTTGAACCTGGATTGGAAATGGTTCAACATTACATGACCATACCCTATCATATTTTGGTCAAGTTTGCTCAATGGGAAAAAATCCAAGCACTACCTATTCCTGATGAAAAACTCATCTATCCTCAGGCTATTTGGCATTATGCGCAAGGGATGCGTTTGGCTGAAAATGGAAAACTAGCTGAGGCCGAAGAAGAATTAAACCTACTCATTGCTTTAAGCCAAGATACCACCATAGCTGAGCAAATGAATTGGGGAATCAATAAAGTCACAGAAGTTTGCCAGATAGCTTCGAAAGTTTTAAAAGCCAAAATTCTCTCAAAAGAAGGTCAATTTGATGAGGCTAAATCTCTTTTGGCTGAAGCAATTTTGATTGAAGATAATCTGAATTACAATGAACCACCGGACTGGTTTTTCTCAGTAAGACATATTTTAGGAAACTTGAATTTGCAAACTGGCGACTTTGAAGATGCAGAAAGAATCTATCGAGAAGATCTTTACAATTGGCCGAAAAATGGGTTTGCCTTGAGTGGTTTACAAAGCAGTTTGATAGCTCAGGGTAAGCAGGGTGAAGCTGATGAAATCCAAAAACAATTTGATAAGGCATGGAAGTATTCTGAAGTAACCTTAAAAGGCTCTGAGATTGATCCTACTAAAAGGGAAAATGTTGCGATTAGGATTGAACAGGATTCTCCAAAAGAGGTAATCTATTTAGCTGCAGCACTTTGTTTGAGATAAAGTCAACTGCCTATCACTAAAATTTAAGGGGAAAACTTTCCTCACTTTGGGTATTATTTCTTACTTTTTATTAATCCTAAAAATTTAAAACATGGTCAATGGACGATTCTCGCAATTGGCTGAGGTTTTGAACCTATAGGAATAAGTTTCACTAACAACCCAAAGTTTATGTCAATTGTAAAAGTAATCGAGGTAATCGCCTCATCGGAAAAAAGTATTGAAGATTCAATTCAAAATGCAGTAACGGAAGTATCAAAAACTGTGAGAAATATTGATTCAGTCTATGTAAAGGATATCAAAGCTCATGTAAAAGATGGAAAAGTAGTTTCCTATGGAGCCATTTGTAAAGTATCCTTTAGAGTGGATTAATTAGAATCATTCGAAAAAGAATAAAAAAACGCAGGTCTAGGCCTGCGTTTTTGTTTTTATTAATCAAACGGTTGAATCAATTTATAAATTTTATTCTCTTGTTCATACGTATTTCGATGCCTAGGAAATGCCATTAAAAATCCATCTTTAGAATCCCAAGGAATAAAGCTTGAATACGAACTTTCATAAACAGGCTGAAGGCTGAAACTTTCTTTTGTATCACTATTGACCATGTTAATCTGTGACCCAAAACCTATCATAAATTTATTTTTCTCCCACACGTTAAAGAAGTTAAACCCAATTCCATATTCAAAACTTTTAATTTCGAGATAGTCAACAGGTTCCGAACCTATCTTGAGCTTTTTAACGATAGTATCATAAGAATTATTCAAATAATAAATCACATCGTTTACAACCTCAAATCCTCCTTTTCGGATACCATCGATCACTTGAAAGGGACTCATCTCCCAAGAATCTTTTATTGGGTCGTAAATCCTATAATTCAAGTAATCATTCATTACAACATAAAGTTTCCCTTCATATTCAAAAGCCTGAGTTACCATAGTATAGTCAAAAGGAAAATCTTTGAGTTTGGTCCAAGTTCCTAGGTTTAAATCAAAGCGATAAAAATCTTTGTAATACCCATTGTTATAAACATCAGCATTGGTACCCAATCCAAAATAGAAATATCGATCATCCACTACTGCAGATAAGAAACCTCTTCTAAATTCTGCAGAATTAGGGAATTTCGTAAGTGGAATGAAGCCAGAGCTTCCTAATGTATAACTCAAAATTGAAGGTTCATTCCGTATTATATACTCATAAGCCAATAACCTATCAGGAGTGGATAGGAATTCATGATTATCGAAATTTGGTGCACTTATGTCATCGAAAACTGTTTCCCAAGAAGATAAAACTTCTAAGGGCTGAGAAAAAGTAGATGTAAAACCACCACCAGAATATTTAATCAAATATTCTCCGGGAGCAGTATCCCCTAGTATCCCTCTTACCTCATTTCCAACTACCTCCATTTCCTCAATAAAAGAAACAAATGCTCCATCATACATGATTTGAAAATAGATTTGCATATCCTCAACAGGTTCAGAAAACTTTATTGTTATTCGATCGCCTGAGTATATTTTGAGTGGAGAAATTTCCTCGATTACTGGAAAACCAAATGAAAAGTGTTCTGGTAAAACAGTCTTCTTACCAGCACTGTTTACAACCAAATCAAATTTATTATTTGAAGTTTGGATATTCATATACCTCCTATCCACATTAACTTTCATTTCATTCCTACTCACCTCGGTAACATGGAATTTGTAATAATCCTCAAGGCCAGGTACTTCAACCCAGTTTCTATCAAGTTCGGAATGGAAGAAATCACCATAAATTATAAACTCCCCATCTTCAAAAAGCTTATTAGTAGAAACAGAATCTATGACTGGTGAATGAACACCTTGGCTTAGGAATGTCAAGGATTTACCCAGTATTACAGTTTCTCCCATTTTGACATAGGGCTTTGCAAAATAATTTGTCTGATCAACCAGGTCAAAATCAATTCTAACCGAGAAAATTGATTCATCAGGCTTTCCTGAAATAGCAACACTTTGAAAATCTGTAATATCTGGCTCTGCATATGGATTATCAATTGACATATTAAAATAAACTCCATATTCAGTTATCGAACTTGACCCTTCTTTGAGAATTTCTGCCTCAATGGTAGCTCCATTTGGATTGATTTGAGTAACTCCAAGGCTTTCAATAAAGGGGTAATCTCTAGGACTTATAAACTCCTCTTGCTCACATCCAAAGAAGATGGAGGCAGCTATGATGGCATACCAAATTGATTTTTTCATCTTCTTAAAATTTATAACCTACTAAAAATTCTAAAGCCGTAATCGAATCCTCTACATCACTTTGAAGATTTGAAAATTGAAGTGACGCCAAAATAGCCTGATGGTTTCGGAAATATTTTTCAACTCCAGCGCCTAGCTTTATCCCTGAATAATTACTAGAAATTGGTAATGGTTTCTCCTGCGTCACTATAGTTGATAATTTCCTTGAAGCCACGTACATACCGGAATTATCCATAGATAAAACACCCAGCTCATACCCAGCTTGGCCAAACACTCTGAATTTATTCGGATTCAAATCCAAATAATACCTACCCGAAAGCGGGAAACGATAGAGATTATAATCCAAAAAGAAATCTGAATCCTCCAAGGAACTTCCATAAACATAGGTTTTGGTAATTTGATCATCAACAGCATTCCAAGTACCTCCGATATTGAAAGAAACGTTTCTTAAAAAGTTCAAAAACAACTCAACATTGGCTCCAATCGTAGGACTATAACTGGAGAATTTAAAGGGTACGTTCGTATCAGGAATTATAAATTTATTTTGAAGGCTTGCAAACCCAAACATTGGTGAAACCCTTACTGCTTTGGTAAATGTCCTTGGTCCTTGCCAAGTATTTACAGTCTTGGAGACATATTCTAAAGGCCAGTCTTTTAGATTTGAGATTTCCAATAAAGGCTCCAACTCCTCATTCTCAAAAATCTTTAATAATAAAGCTTTATAATTCTCTTTCGTGAGTTCCTCAGGACCATCAGGAGTGATAATGAAATATTTATTCACCTCCATATTGAGCTTCCAAATTGAAGCGTTTTTGACAGAGTCACTCAATAGCTCTAAAAAGACCGTTTTAGGCTCCCCTTGGAGTGAAACTTGCTTCCTTTGAAAAAGCATTTTGTCAAGCCTGAATTCACTGATTTCTTCTATTCTGTAAGTTTTAAAAGGTTCCCTTTTTCTGAATTTAAATTGAATGTCAGTTTTTGGAAATAAAGGAAGCTCTTGGATATAACCATGAGAAAAAATAGAGTCTGAAATAACCACATAATCTTGCTTTTTTTGGGCAGCCACCTCATTTGCAAAGATTATTAGGAAAGAAAGGTAAAAACACGTTTTCACAAAGAGAAACCTGCTTTTTGGGGGGAGTATCACCATACAGATGTCAGATTATTTAGGCTTAGATTTAAATAAATTGAGCAAATGTAGATGAAAAAAAATCTTATGAAATAGGCAACCTAAAATTTATTTTTTTTGAGTTAAATAATTCTTTTTTCTTTCTGATTCACAGGAAATTAAGGCTGATTCTCAAAGGTTCGAAATTCAACTATTAGAAAGAAAAAACATATAGATATTTCTTTAAAATCACTTTATCCTCAACAACTTATAACCATCAATCCTACCAAGTTCTTTCCAGACTTTTCCATTTTCCAAAGCAGGCATTTCTCGCCTTTCCTTCGCTAGCCAAATTCCACTTTGATGATTTGGAACTTGAATCCAATTTGGGTCTTCCTTCAAATTGATCAAATACTCTTTCCATCTGTCATCCTCCTCGAATTGAACTTCTCGATTCAAGCCATCATCCCCATCATATATGGATAACACATCCCTGTCTGAATTAAATAATATGGATGGAAGTCTTTTGTCAAAAATGACGATTCTTTCATCTGGAGAAGAGACTTCATCGATAAGCTCCACCACCCTTTTGGTATCATTTACCAAGCCTAGATTGGCAGAGAAGAAATAAGAGGCAATCAAGGTCAGTCCAACTGTAAAAACTAGGGAGGAAAATATCGCTCTATTTTTAACATGGATACCGGTTTTCCATAAAGCCAACAAAAACGAGATTGTCAAAAACCATATCAACCAAAATTTCATGGACAAAATCGCTCTTGGTTCGATCCAAGGAAGTAAACAAAATCCTCCCCAAATCAACAGATGAAGTATTAATTGTCCTTTTTCCCACTTTTTCTTTTGAGAAATCGACAAGTCCTCCCAAGCAACAACAGCCACTAAGATCATCCCTGCCATCAAGGGGAGAATGTATAAAATCAGCTTTGATTGACTGATGGAGAAGAAGACAAGTGAAACCAAAAAGCCAAACATTAAAACGGCGGTTTCGGTATTAGATTTCCAGAGTTTTTTAAGGCGAGTTAATATCAACAAGAACCAAGGGAAACTCAATACCAATAAAATCACCCAATAGAAATAAAATGGCTGACCTCTCTTAAAGGTATCCGAGGCGAAACGCTGAACCGTATGCTTAAACAGGAAGTAATCCAGGAACCTGGAATCTTCTATGTAGAGATAAATAAACCAGCTAAAACCAATTCCGAGCATCAAGAACCAGCCAACAATTTGAGGCCATTTGAATTGAGGTTTCTTCTTCCCTCTGATCCACCAGGCCAACTCTAAAGTGAAAGGAACAATCCAGACGACAGGGCCTTTGGTTAGGAATCCAAAACCATAACATAAGAAACTCAGCACAGCAAAAAGAGGCTTTTTCTCATCTCTATATTTCCAATTGAAATAGATCCCTGCCAAGACCCATGTGGTCAAAAACATATCTGTTGTCAATCCTCTGACTCCAATAATGAGTAATGGACATGCTGCATATAGAATTGCCGAAAGCAAAGCCTTTCGTTGGTCTTTAAAGGCAACTTTTGCCAATAAATAAGCTAATACGATCTGAATCAGGGCAGAAATCTGAAGGAAGAAACGAGCCGAAAATGGTGAGATCCCAAAGATTTTATAAGAAATGGCTGTAACCCAATAAGTAAATGGAGGCTTATGATAATGATGGATTTCCATCAGTTTGGGATGAATCCAGTCTCCTGATTCGAACATTTCCTTTCCTATCTGTGCGTATCTGGCCTCACTACTTTCTGTGACAGACCATCCTCCTAGATTGAAAAAGAGAACTAGGACCATCAGTACTAAAAGAATATAAATCCCACTATCCTTCAGCTTGAGAATCAGATCTCCTTTTTTCTTTTTATCTGGCCAATAGGATACCCACAAATTCCTGAAGTAAACCACCAAGCCAAATGATTGCCCAATAAATAACACGGCGTCTTTTCTGATAATGGCATATATCGCTATGATCATTGCTCCGAGGATGGACACTATCCAAAATGTATTTGGGAAAACCGACTTTTTCTGCTTTTCCGAAACATACCACTGAATCAGAAATCTGCCTGTGAAAATGACTTGTCCAATACTCCCCCAAGTCAATAAAACTGCATCGAGTTCTGGATTATTAATTAGTTGAAAAAAGTCCTTCTCTCTAAAACCGAAGATATAGGCAAAAAAGAAAATTGGAATTATCAGGAAAATACGTCGAACAGCTTTGGGGAATAGCTCCCAGGAATTTTTCAGTTGAAGGTTTCGGATATAGATATAATAGCCAATCAATTGCCCTACTACGATTATCACATCGTGTCTGAAAGTACCATAAACCATTAAAAGCAAGGAGGCAAACAAACTAAGCTGCCAGAAGATTAGTGGATTGGCAACTTTTCCAGATTTTTCTGTTTTGACTAATTGAATCAAAAACCTCGCAGAAAACATTCCCTGCGCCAAAAAGCCAAGTCCCAATAATAGCATTGGATTCATGAAATGAGGTGAGTTTTTTCTTGACTTATTTCAGAATTTTTGGGCAGGCCAAGTTTCCTTTTTTTCATCCACCGGACGGCAAACATATCCCTGATGGGCCCGAAAAGTCGGTTATTAAAACCGAATTTGCTCTCACCAGAAATTCTTGGAAAATGATTGACAGGCAATTCCTTGACCTTTCCACCCTGAATCTGGATCAAAGCCGGAAAGAACCGGTGCATTCCCTTGAATGGAGTAAGTCTTTTTGCAGATTTGGTCTGAATGATTTTTAATGGACACCCTGAATCTCGCACTCCATCCGCCAATACCCAATTTCGAAACCCATTGGCAATTGATGAGGTTTGCCGCTTAACCCAAGTGTCTTTTCGATTGGCTCTATACCCTGTAACCAATTCATATTCGATTCGAAAAGGCTCTAATTTCAAAAAGTCCAATGGGTCAGTTTGTAAATCTCCATCGATATACCCTACCCATTTGGAAGTTACATGTTGAAAACCCGTGAAAAGAGCTGCACTCAGCCCACAATTTTTTGAAAAAGAAATGAAATTGAATTGCGGGTTATCACGGCAGACTTTAATGATCTTCTCTAAGCTTCCATCTGTTGAACCGTCATTGATCAATAAAACTTCAACCTCTAGATCAGTTTCCCTGAGGTAAGGTTCGAATGCTTGAGGTATTCTTTCTATTCCTTCTTCTTCATTGAAAATAGGAATTAGAATTGTTAAATCTGACATGTTACTCTTCGAAAAACAATTCGAAATGTACCAATTCAGAAAAGCACAACTAAATCTTTTGTCTTAATTTTCTCTTAAGATTTGAATCTTCCTTTTTCCCTGATCTTATTTAAATCTAGGAGATAATTTTTGTCACGTTATCACAAGTCCTCTTTAACAATCAATAATTAGCATTGGGAACAAGCCTATTTTTTCAAAATGACAAAATGTAAATAATATGCCCAAAATTTATTTTTTCGTTAACCAATGAGTCAATCTCCCAACCACTCAACAAAAAAATCGATACTTTTTTGAATTTTTATAAAAAGAATTTCAACATACTGTATTAATTTAAAGCATTCAATAGACACTAAACCCCCATTTCACAAGTTCATTCTAAAGAACAAAATTAGGAGTATTAATTATGAGGTTTCTCTTTCTGATTTTTCTTTTTACAGTAGGGATCACCCCATTATCTGCCGATGACTTATCGACAGCTTACGCAGTAGAACCATGCCTGCAAGAGAACGTGATAGAAGTTCTCCAACCTTCCTCCGAAAGCATTTCTGCCCTTGTCAAAATTTTTAGGGCAACTCAAAAACACAGATCAAGTGAGCGATTCCAAAGTCCTTTGAATCCATCCAAAGATTTGGGTCTCACATTCTTTCAATGTAAAATCAGCAATAGCTACTCTCCAGTAGATGTGGTTGATGAGTTTTCCAGAAGAATAAAAACTGCCATTAAGGCAAACGCTCCTTGATTTTCCGGGTTTTTTGGCCCCTGATCAATTCTAATTCTATCTTTAAATACCCTATAAATGAAAACTAGTAAGCCCCTTGGTTTTTCCAATAGGAAGAGCCTGGACTCCTATTTATCTATCCCAATTTTAGTCTTACTTTTTGTGACTGTGGTGGCATGTCAATCCAATCCTAACAAGTCCAAAAAGAACAAAAAAGCATTGGAGATTCCAGTTTTGGCACTGGAACCAACAGATGTAGAAGTACCTCAAACCTATATCTGTGACATTCAAGCTGTACAATTTGTTGATGTCCGATCCAAAGTCTCTGGATTCGTAGACAATATCTATGTCGATGAAGGACAGTTTGTGAAAAAAGGTCAGAGCCTTTTCCAACTTTCCAGCGAGGAATTTAATGAAATGGTCAATTCAGCACGTGCAAACTTGATGAGGGCAAAAGCTGAGCAAAAGGCAGCATTGGTTGAGGTTGAAAGACTTCAAATCTTGGTTGATAAAAAAATTATCTCCCCTTCTGAATTGGAACTGGCAAAATCCAAAAAGGCGGTGACTGATTCAGAGATTGCTCAGGCTGAATCTCAACTAAAAGCTGCAAGAACAGGGCTTTCTTATACCACTGTAAAAGCTCCATTTGATGGAATCGTCGATAGAATCCCTCATAAAATCGGAAGCTTGGTGGCTGAAAATGATTTGTTGACTTCTATCACTGATATCTCTTCAGTATTTGCCTACTACAAAGTCAATGAGAACGAATATTTGAACTTCATGAGAACCAAAATCGAAGACGGTTCAGCTGATGATTTGAATGAGCAATTGACTTTGATTCTTTCCGATGGACAGATTTATCCTGACAAAGGAATCTTGGAAACTACAGAAGGTGATATTGAATCAGGTACAGGTTCCATCGGTTTCCGTGTTAGATTCCCAAATCCTAATCAATTGATCAAGCATGGTGCTTCTGGTAAAATTCAGATGCTTTCCAAGCTTGAAGACGTGTACTTGATCCCTCAAAAGTCAACTTTTGAAATTCAAGACTTTACTTATGTCTACATGGTAGATGAAGAGAATGTGGTAAAAGTGAGAAGCTTTAAGCCAATCCAGCGGTACGGCAATTATTACTTGGCTGAAGGTTTCAACCCAGGTGATAAGATTGTTTATGAAGGTATCCAGCAGGTTCAGGATGGTAGTTTGGTTGATCCAAAATCTATCGCTGCTGCTGATGTTTACCAAGATTTTGTAACTGTTCGCTGAAAAAGCCTAACCACATTTAGTACCCACTATGTTTGAATTATTTATCAGAAGGCCGATTTTATCAACGGTCATCTCGGTTTTTATTACCCTATTGGGAATACTGGCGCTGACTTCATTGCCGATTACCCAATTCCCAGACATCGTTCCTCCTTCGGTGACAGTGACTGCAAAATACACTGGAGCAAATGCTGAAGTTTTGGCTAAAGCAGTTGCAACCCCACTAGAACGAGCAATCAATGGGGTTCCAGGTATGGAATACATGTATTCTGTAAATACCAATGAAGGGATCACTTTGATTACTATTATTTTCCAGGTAGGAACCGATCCAGATCAAGCGGCTGTAAACGTCCAAAATAGGGTTGCGACTGTAGTCGATGAATTACCAGAAGAAGTTATCCGTGCAGGTGTTATGACCGAAAAAGAGGTAAACAGTATGTTGCTTTACCTCAACCTGATCACCTCTGATCCTGCACAGGATGAAAAGTTTGTTTACAACTTTGCTGATATCAATATTCTTCCTGAATTGAAGCGTATTGATGGAGTTGGCTTTGCGGAAATCATGGGAATGAAAGATTATGCAATGCGTGTTTGGTTGAAACCAGATCGATTAGCAGCCTATGATATTTCTCCTCAAGATGTAACAGATGCGATCCAAAACCAAAATGTGGAAGCAGCTCCTGGTAAATCAGGGATTTCCTCTGATAGGGATCCTCAAGCCTTGCAATATGTCCTGAAATACACCGGTAAGTTTAACCAAGAAAGTGAGTTTGAAAATATTACATTAAAAGCCCTTCCTGATGGTTCTTTACTGAAATTAAAAGATGTTGCCGACATCGAATTTGATGCTTTGGACTACAACATGATGTCCATGACTGACGGTAGACCTTCTGCCTCCATCATGTTGAAGCAAAGACCTGGCTCCAATGCAAGTGAGGTGATTGAAAACATCAAAATCAAAATGGAAGAATTGGAAGGTACATCCTTCCCTCCAGGAATGTCTTATAATGTTTCTTATGATGTCAGCCGTTTCCTAGATGCTTCGATTCATGAGGTAATCAAAACCTTGATTGAAGCATTTATCCTCGTATTTATTGTCGTTTTCCTATTCCTTCAGGACTTCAGATCTACTTTGATTCCAGCGATTGCTGTACCAGTTTCCTTGGTAGGAACCCTGTTTTTCATGCAGATGTTTGGCTTCTCGATCAACTTGTTGACGCTATTTGCATTGGTATTGGCGATTGGTATTGTAGTGGATAATGCAATCGTTGTTGTGGAAGCAGTGCACGTAAAAATGCATGATCTCCACCTCAATGCTTTCGATGCAACGATCGAAGCGATGAAAGAAATCGGAGGTGCAATCGTGGCTATTACTTTGGTAATGTCTGCGGTATTTATCCCAGTTAGTTTCCTTTCAGGTCCAGTTGGGATTTTCTATAGGCAATTCTCTCTGACTCTCGCCATAGCCATTGTGATCTCAGGTATCAATGCTTTGACCTTGTCCCCTGCCTTGTGCGCGATGATGTTGAAGCCGATGTCCCATGATCCAAATAAGAAAAAAGGTGCTATGCAGCGTTTCTTTGATGGGTTCAATGCGAAATACGATGCTTTGGCAGGCAAATACACAAATATCATTTCAGGAACAGCCGGTAGAAGAGCAGTCACTTTTGGGGCATTGTTTATCTTCTTTGCTCTGACCTATGGAATGATTTCAATCGTACCTACGGGCTTTATTCCAAATGAAGACCAAGGAATGATCTATGTGAATGTCACTACACCTCCAGGAGCAACGGTCGATAGAACAACCGAGATCATGGATCAGGTTCAGGCAGCGCTTTTACCTTTAGACGAAGTAGAGACAGTTTCTACCCTTGCTGGATATTCCCTTTTGACAGAAACAGCGGGTGCATCCTACGGGATGGGTATGATCAACTTGAAATCATGGGATCAAAGAGAAATGAGTGTCAATGAATTGATTCTTGATTATTCTGAAAGAACTTCCCATATCAAAGGGGCCGATATTCAATTCTTTGCTCCTCCTCCAGTACCTGGATTTGGTAATGCTTCTGGTTTTGAAATGAGACTTCAGGATAAGTCCGGTGGTGATTTGGACAATATGGCCTTGGTGACTGAAGAGTTTGTTCAGGCATTGAATGACAGACCAGAATTGGATGCTGTTTTCACCAACTTTGACCCAACCTTCCCTCAGTTTATGATCAGTGTGGATCATGACAAGGCTGCAAAGCTTGGAGTGTCTGTTCAAGATGCAATGGCGACTCTACAGAGCTATATCGGTAGTTTCTATGCTTCTAACTTCATTCGATACGGTCAGATGTATAAGGTGATGATTCAAGCATCTCCTGAATACAGAACTTCACCGGAATCACTATTGACCATGTTTGCCAAAAACAAGGATGGCGAGATGGTTCCCTACTCCAACTTTGTGAGTTTGGAAAGAGTCTATGGACCAGAACAGCTAACGAGATACAATATGTTTAGCTCAGCGATGGTATCAGGTGAAGCAGCAGAAGGCTATTCATCAGGTGATGCCATCAAAGCAGTAGAGGAAGTTGCTTTACAAACCTTACCTAGAGGATTCTCGATTGACTGGTCCGGAATTACCAGAGAGCAAATCGCTTCTGGAAATCAGGCAGTCTATATTTTCTTGATTTGTTTGGTCTTTGTGTATTTGCTTTTGGCAGCACAGTACGAAAGTTATATGCTACCACTTTCTGTAATTCTTTCACTTCCTGCAGGGATTTTCGGTTCCTACTTTTTCTTGAATTTAGTGGGTTTGCAAAATGACATCTATGCTCAGGTTTCACTGGTCATGTTGATTGGTTTGTTGGGTAAAAACGCCATCCTAATCATCGAAATCGCGATCCAAAACCGAAACAAAGGTTTGGGCATTTTGGAAAGTGCGATTAAAGGTGGGGTTGAGCGATTGAGACCAATCTTAATGACATCATTCGCCTTTATCTGTGGTTTGATTCCTTTGACTATCGCTTCGGGAGCAGGTGCAATTGGTAATAGAACCATTGGTACTGCTGCAGCTGGCGGAATGTTTATCGGTACGTTGATCGGAGTATTCTTGATTCCTGGATTGTATGTGGTTTTTGAAACCATTGATACCAAAATGAGAGCTAAAAAAGCACAGAGACAAAATACAGTAAAACAAGAACCGGTACTAGAACTATGAGATCCAAGACTTTAAAAATCGCCTTGTCTTTCGTCCTTCTGGCCGGATGTAAAGTACAGCAAGATTCATTACCTGAATCAAGTTTAAGATTGCCAGAAACCTATGAAACAGCTGTTTTAGATAGTGCTTCCAATAGCTCTCAAATCATCTGGACAGAATTTTTCCAAGACGAAGAGCTGAAATCTTTGATTCAGGCTGCTCTAGAAAATAATCAGGACAATCAACAGACTTTGTTGAAAATCAATGCTACCAGGGCTACGATGCTCAATGCTAAAAGAGGGATTCTTCCAGCCTTTTCATTGAATGCCGGAGCTGCAAAAAGGAAGTTTGGAGAGTATACCATGGATGGAGTTGGTAATGCGGATACCAATCTTTCCGACAATGTTCCAGCAGATAAAAAGATCCCTTCTCCTTACAAGGATTTCTTAGTGGGAGCTGAATTCTCATGGGAAATTGATGTTTGGGGAAAATTGAGAAGTCGGAAAAAAGCAGCAGTGGCTAGGTTGATGGCTTCAGAGGAAATGAGTAGAAATATCCAAACTTGGTTGATCTCTGAAGTAGCTTCCAATTACTATCATTTGTTGGCATTGGATCAGGAAATCGAAGTATTGGAAGAAAACATCGGTCTTCAGGAATTGGCGCTGCAATTGATTACCGAACTCAAAGAAGGTGGAAAAGCCAATCAGTTGGCAATCGATCAATTTGAAGCTTTGGTATTGAATACAAAAGCCTTATTACAAGCTAAAAACAGAGAGCTGAAAAGTGCTGAATACGATTTGGCAAGATTGGTTGGTTCCTTGGATTTCTCTTTAAACAGAATGGATTTAGATGAAGCCATCACCATTCAAAATGAATTAGAAACTGGTCTTCCTTCTGAATTGATTCAAAATCGTCCTGATTTAAAAGAGGCTGAGATGAAATTGGAAGCAAGCAAAGCTGATGTACATGCTGCAAAAGCTGCCTTCTACCCTTCTTTCAATTTGTTTGGAATGGCAGGATTCAATGCCTTTGATTTCAGCAAACTCTTCTTGAGTCCTGGATCAGGAATCTATCAGTTTGGTGCTGGATTGACAGCTCCAATTTTCAACAGAAGAGAAATCAGATCTCTATATGAAGTTGCTAAAACTGATCAGCAGATTGCTCTATTGGAATACGAAAAGAAGACCTTGAATGCTTATTTAGAAGTATTGGATTTGATCAATCAAATGGATACTTATGATCAGCAACTGAAAATGAAGCAATATGAAGTTTCAGTACTTGAAAGAGCAATTGAGCACTCCAATACTTTATTCTCTGTGGGTTATGCAAACTACTTAGAGGTAATCAATGCCCAAAGCAGAACCTTGGAATCAGCTATTGAATTGGCCGATTTGAAAGCCTCTAGACTTCAGGCCAATGTAAAACTCTATAAAGCCCTTGGCGGCGGTTGGAACTAAAAACACCAATTAGAAAACCAATAAATCTAAAGGGATACTGAATCAGTATCCCTTTTTCTATTCATATAAAAATGAATGCAATCATCCCCAAATGATTTTCCAGTCTAGTGAAATGGAGTAATTTGTTGAATAGAATTTCAAAGGTTGAAAATTCAACCAAAACCAAACAAACAACCACCTTTCCTCCTTAAGCATGAAGAAAATCTACCCAATAATTGGCTTAATTACCCTCATTTGGGCCACTGATTCCTGTAAAACCAAGGAGTCAACTTTTAATAATAAGGATATCAAGCACAGTGAAAAGTTGATTGGGTTAGAGTTTTCTAAGGAGAACATCAAGACGATGCATGGGTATCTGGAAAGGAATAGAAGTGGATATGATAGTTTGAGAGCCTATGAAACTTTCAATGAGACCTTTCCTGCCGTCACATTTGATCCGCATCCCCTCGGATTTCAATTTCCAGAGAAAGGCACTGCTCCTACCTTTGAAATCCCAGATGGAGTAGAATTACCCGAAAACCTCCAAGATTTGGCGTTCTATCCGATTCCCAAATTGGCTTCATTGATCAAATATCAAAAGATTAGCTCCGAGGATTTGACCAGACTTTTCATTGACCGAATTAAGAAATATGATGGCCAATTGGAAGCTGTAATTACTTTGACGGAAGACTTGGCTATGACTCAAGCTCAAAAAGCAGATCAGGAAATCGCATCCGGAAATTATAAAGGGATACTTCATGGCATTCCCTACGGGGTGAAAGATTTGATGGCAGTGGAAGGTTATCCAACAACATGGGGAGCTGAGCCCTACAAAGATCAAATGATTGATTACACATCAACGGTTGTCAAAAAGTTGGAATCTCAAGGAGCTGTATTAGTAGCAAAACTGGTTTCAGGATCTTTGGCAAGAGGTGATGTTTGGTTTGGAGGAAAGACTAAAAACCCATGGGATTTGACACAGGGAGCTAGTGGCTCATCTGCAGGTTCAGGTTCAGCCACATCAGCAGGCCTGGTTCCTTTTGCTTTAGGAACAGAAACCTTGGGATCCATCACGGCCCCAGCTACAAGAAATGGTGTAACGGGCCTTAGACCAACATACGGGAGAGTCAGTAGATATGGGGTAATGGCTTTGAGTTGGTCTATGGACAAAGTCGGACCTTTGGCGAGAAATGCGGAGGATTGTGCCATTGTTTTTGAAGCCATTTATGGAAAAGACTGGCAAGATCCATCTACCAATAATGTAGGTTTTAGTATGCCAAAGAAAGATGTAAAAGACTTCAAAGTTGCTTATCTCAAAAAGGACATTGATTCCGATACTACTGAATATGGAGATAATACCAGAGCTGCATTGAAAGTTTATCAAGATTTGGGTATCCAAATGGATTCTATTGAATTGCCAACAAACTATCCATATTCTGTATTTGACATTATTTTAAGAGCTGAAGCAGGAGCATTCTTCGATGACTTAGTGAGATCTGGCGAAGTTGATGTCATGGTTGAGCAACATGGAGGTTCCAGAGCAAATTCATTAAGACAATCTCGATTTATTCCTGCAGTAGAATATCTTCAAGCTAATCGTCAAAGAAGACAAATGATTGAAGAAACCAACAAGTTGTTTCAGAAATATGATGTGATTATTGCCCCATCCAACCGAGGCCGTCAACTATTCTTGACCAATTTAACAGGGCATCCAGTAGTCTCTGTGCCCAATGGATTTGACAAAGAAGGTAGACCTACTAGTATTACTCTGATTGGAAATTTGTATGATGAAGGTTCAATTATTGCTTTTGCGAAAGCCTACCAGGAATTGACAGATTTTGATGAAAAGCATCCACCTAAGTTTGTAGACTGATTATTCAAAAACAGCTACAGCACGAACCGGAGAACCCGTTCCACCTCTGATTTTCAATGGAAGCCCTATAAATCTGAATCTTCCCCTATCGAGCAATTGGTCTAGGTTGAACAGGTTTTCATAATGGGTAAAATTGTATTTACCGCAGATTTCGTGAACTTGGCGGTTAGAAACTCCACTGACGCCAGGGTTCATGGTTTCTACCCCAAAGGCTGCTATTTCCAGTTGTCCTAGCCATTCTGCTGCCTCAGCATCAATTCCAGGACCTTTTGACCAGTTTTCTGTTTGGAAATGCTTTTTGTAATGATCTGTACAAATCAATAAAGTGTCTCCCTTCTTCAAACTTTCACCAGTTGATTGAATGGCAGATCTCAATTCATCTTTGGTAATCAATTCTTGAAGACCTTTTCCTCTAAAGTCAACACAGAAACCTGAAGTATAAAACATTGCTAAAGGCATTTTATCGATAGAGTGCCCAACATACTCCTTAGCCATGTGATTCCTAGCATCCACGTGGGTTCCTGTATGTTCACCCATCTCCAATCGATGAACACTAGGTGTTGGATTTTCTTGGTTTTCTATACCTTCCCAATCTTCATGGCTGACATGAATTTCCATTTTTACCTGAGGAAGGGTTTTAAAAACAGGCATTCCCTCAAAAATCTCCTGACTTAGATCGATGATTTCCATATTCAAATTTGCCTCTACCTTAAATAGAACAAATCAATATGATGGGTCCTATCTAATAGGTTTAAAGGGATATCAATTAAATCTATGCTGTAAAAATTTAATGATTCATTCTGATTACCTGAGTATTTGACTTGTTCCTTGGCAATAATAAAGGTAGAAATAACTTCACCCTGAGAATCAAAGAAATTTAAGGACCAATGAAATCTCTCTCTCTTTTTATCAGCATCTGAAACCTCCAATTTTTCCTTTATAGTAATTTCAAGATGGTAAGATTCATATCCTAAACCGGCGGAAACCTCATCTGGAACATATCTAAAAACAACTTTTTCAGCCCTTTTTATTAGGTACTGATCTATTACATTGACAGATTGACCAAGAGTCGTAAAGCTAAAACCAGTTTCTATAGCTCCAAGTTTCTCACTTAGATTTTGAGCAATTGTAGTAGGAACAAAAATGTAATTACTGGCAAGAATAAAAATGATTGCCGTTAGTTTGTTTAACATGGAAAATGGGTTTCCTACTCCTACGTCTTTAAAAAGTTAAGGTTGAAATAAAATATGAGATACTAACCTTCTAGAAGGATAATGCCTAAAAAAGAAAATTCTCTCATTATTTATATTAATTATATTTATAACCATACATATAATTAATAAACCAATACTGAAATCATATTAATACAATTTTTTAATAATTTTTAGTTAAATTATTTTTCGACCTAACAATTTAAATATGAAGACATTAAAATCATTTTTATTTCTTACAGGAGTCATTATAATGATTTCTGCTTGCGAAGGACCTGAAGGCCCAACAGGCCCACAAGGAGCAACTGGTGCCACAGGAGCAACTGGTGCAACCGGTGCAACAGGAGATACCGGTCCTAAAGGTGACACGGGAGATACAGGTCCCAAAGGTGATAAAGGGGATCCAGGGGAAACAATTACCGAATCGGTGATTTACAGTGATTGGATAACTGTAGAAAGCTCAGATTGGACTCAAATTCCAGCAGGAACGTATCCTTTTCTTTCTCCAAACAAACCTGGGAGATATTTCGATATCACTGCTACGTCAATTACTGAAGATATCATCAACCAAGGTGTTGTATTGACATATGTAAAGTTTTGTGATAATTCTTGGATGCCTGATGAAGTTACCCCATTACCTTATGACATGTTTTATGACTTAGGAACATGGGATTATCTTTTTAGTACAATAGATCCAGGACTTTTGAGGCTTTATATTTTACATAAAGGAACCAGAACTCCACCAGACAACCAAATCATCTCACTATGCGACAATCAATTTAGATATGTAATCATTCCTGGAAATACACCAGCAGGACGTCTCAATTATCGTCAGATGTCCTATGAAGATGTAATGAAAGCTTTGGGAGTCCCAGAAGAGGACTTTTAATCAAAGAAGCGGCCTGAGATAACTCAGGCTGTTTCATTTTTTTTGAAAACTTATTCTGGATCAATATGATCTGAAAGAATAGATTAATCAACCAAATTTTTTAATTCCTCCTCATCTAGGGCACGGTCAAAAACAGCCAATCCGCCTATTTGTCCTTTGAAAAAATTACCCATTCCACTTTTGAGTAGTACTGCCCCGACTGTAAAATCAGAACCATTATCACCTATCCCATCTGGAAAAAAGTATGGATTTTTACTTTGAGTAATACCGTCTGGAAAACCGGGATACCCAATAGTATGATTAATCAGTTCTTCTTCTCTATTAATAAATTCGCCATTAACAAAAGACTTAATCCAAGTTCCATCATAGGTAAAAGCGATGCAAACCCATTCATTGGGAGCCACCACTTGCTCACTAGCAGAATAATCCATTGAATAAGGAAAAGGTGGCGTTGCCTTTCCTGAATATGAAACATGTCCGCAAACCTGATCTTTACCATTGTAATATGGCAGGGAAACAAATAAACCATATTGGCGCTTTCCTCCATCTTGATATTCATTCCACATCCCCCCCACAAACCCTGTTTGTTCTCCAGACCATTTGACCCAGGCAATTAGAGTAACATGCCTACCAGGGCCAGATATATTCAAACTTCCTGTTTTTTTATTGGGTATGGATAAATAGGAGGATCCATCCAGAAGAATTGAAGATCCTGATAAAGGACCATCATCAATTTTAGGGATTGGTTTATCACCTTCCAATAATGCTAAACTTTGATTAGTTAAGGATAATCTAGGTATTCCAGAGTCTTCTTCAAAAGTCCATAATGCTATCAAGTTTGATGTTTTTAAAACTTTATCAACAAGCAATGAATCTCCCGTATTATTATAAGCTGATAAAAGCCAAAAGATACCAGGAATTAAAAAACAGAACATCTACCAATAGGATTTTAATATCATCACAAAAAAGACCTGTAATTAGTAATCACAGGTCTTTCTATTTAAATA
The DNA here is from genome assembly GCF_900148515.1 of Algoriphagus zhangzhouensis. GTDB lineage: Bacteria > Bacteroidota > Bacteroidia > Cytophagales > Cyclobacteriaceae > Algoriphagus > Algoriphagus zhangzhouensis. Next base: position 794,193 of record NZ_FRXN01000001.1, read on the forward strand.
CTCAATGGATTTATTCCTCCTCAACGACTATATCCATGGCGGCCTCAGCCCATTCCATGATTTTTTGTCTGTCTTCAGGAGTCAACTTCGCTTCCGAATGCATGCTCAGATAAATAGGAAGAGGCATATGCTTCTCTTCAACTTCTGAATAAACATCATCCAAAATGGCAAGCTTATCCATCATATCGATATCTGTCCAGTAAGAAAAGTTAACTTCTTCTCTACCTTCACGAGTATCTTTTGCTACAAGCCAAGAAGCAGGAGCGACAAAGGAATACCAAGGATACTTAGTTTCATTGCTATGACAATCATAGCAGGCGGTTTTAAGTAATGTTGCCATCTCCCCTTCCACCAACCCAGACCCCATAAGATCCTTCGGGTTGTTTTCTATTACTTCAGGGAGTTGATTGGGTACAAACTGAATCACCAGGAAAATAATACCTAATCCTAGTAATCCGTATTGCCATACTTTCATTTACTCTCCGCTTTTCTTCTTACCAGCACTCCAATCCAAAAGGATAGCCATTTCTTCTTCAGTCAATTTGCCTTCAGGCTTATTTTCCAAAAACTTCTTAGGAGGCATTTCACCTTCCACAAGAGCTTCATTGATTTTTGACATTGCTGCCAATTGTTTTGCCTTTTTCTCAGCTTCGAATTGATCCCAATCTAATTTCTTTTTGGCTTTTTCTCCTTTTGCTTCTGCATTATGACATCCATAACACTTCTGGTCAATCACAGCCTTAACTTTCGCAGGGATTTTAGGAGCTTCCATATCTATCTCTGGATGCGTTTCTACTTCTGGTTTTTGAATTGCTTGAAAAAATAATACACCGACTAAAGCGGCAATTGGGAGTAAAGAAAGTTTTTTCATAGTCAATAGGGTTAATAAAAGATTGTTTTGGTTTTAGTACGTTAAATAGAACTAATAAGATTAATTTCTCAAGAAAAATTTAATAAAAAGTGATAATCGGCGAATTATTACAATAAAATATGGTTATCCTTTTTCCTGAGCAGCCTTTAAAGCATCAATTTTATTGTCCTTATAGAACTTATCTCGGTATTCTTGAAATTCTTCTTCCAAGGAAGAAACCAAATTCAAATTGGAGTCTACAGCTACAAAAACATCTACCAATTTAGTCTCCAACATTTCTATCCCAAGATTGATATTGTCCGCCTCGATCTTAGAAATCTTCTTCATTACCGATGTTTGGCTATTTCTCAAATCCTCTAATTCACGAAGGATTTTATCCATCATTTCTACCTTTTCTATCTTATCCATCATCTGTTTATTTTGGGTTAAATAATTGATTTTCAAGCAGAATATACGATAAAATTCAAAGACATTAAAAAGCCTCAGACTTTTGAGAACTTTGGACCTAAGCCAAAACTTAACCGAAGTTGATCAGACTTTCTCAAAAAAATAAGGCTTCCCAAATTGAGAAGCCTTTAAATTTTCCTTTAGAAATAATAATCTATTATCCCCTTTCTTGAGAAGGAGAATCCTTGAAATCATGACTCTTTAAAAAGCTGAAATCAATTTCCTGATCTTTGATCCAAGAGAAAAATCTTGGAATAAGAGGTAACAAGAATAGAATGCTTCCAAGGATAAATACTGGACTAGGATTAGCAAATGTTTCTCCTGCACTGAAAATCCCCAAAATCAGTAATGTACTGAATGGCAATGAAACAGCAAGAATATTTATACCCAATCCTAAATCAAATGTGTGGGTGTTAGACTCCTTTTGAGACTCCAATTGATGAACTGCTGACATATGTGCAAATGGCCAGAATGAAGCACTTGAAAGTGGGAACACTATAGCCACAAGAATAGCCGCAGTAGAAGGCAAATCAACCAAACTGATCAAAATTCCAGAGATCAATAAGGAAAGACCTGCCCGAAATAATAAAAGGGAGAAAATAGACTGAATCTGTTTCCATTTCAAAATCACTGACATTCCAATGAATAACAAAACCAAAGGAGTCATGATGTTTTTCAACATGGTAATAGATTCTCCCAAAAAGCTTGGAAGACTAGTCATGTTTAGACCAAAAGACAATAGAATCAAAGCAGCGATAATGACCATATTGATTGGCTCTTTGATCATAGCCAATAGTAATTGTTTGATTTTGTCACCATTCGATTGCTCTCCCATTTTTTGGACCTTATAGTACCAAGCCATTGCAAGTAAATAGGCAATCAACAGGACATAGACCTTATTTCCTACATCCGCTAATGCTCCCCAAGCCAATGCATCGTCTCCCAAATATTCAATCAAAAATGGAAAACAAGATAATCCGGGGGCCAAAGATGGGAATAGCATCATCCAGGTCCTATGCTGTGCACTGTGACGATCTATTCCCAGAAATGGTAGAGTAAAATAGCTGGCAGCCAACATAAAGCCATTCCAACAAAGTATAGCAAGAGGAAGCAACAATAAGTCGCTATCCAATTCGACTCCCATCAACGCCACAAATATCATGGCAGGGAGAGCCAAATCGAGAATTACTACTTTCATCCCCTTTCTATGCTCGTCCTTATTGAGTTTGCTGCGGAGCAGATAACCCAAAAGAATCATCAATAATAAAGAAAGGGTCTTTTGAATGGCAATCGGCATAAAATTATGGTAATCAGGCTTTAGTTACTTTTTTGATAGTATCTACGAAGTAGGCAAGTTCATCATGGGTACCCATGCTGACTCTACACCAAGATTGATCATACATTTGGTAAGTACGGATCCCTACACCTTCTTCATACATGGACTTCATAAATTCTCTTCCATCCATAGCGATTGGGAAAATCATGAAGCTGGTATAAGATGGAATTGGGTTGAAGCCCATTTTTTTGATTTCATCTTCCACATACTCGCGACACTCAGTATTTTGAGATTTACATTGAGCTAGGAAAGTTTTCTCTTGCATACTTGCAATCGCACCTTTTAATGAAGTCACACACAATCCCATAGTGCTTCTCACTTTATTGGTGATAGTTTCGATTCTTTCAGGAGTAGCTACGATATAACCGATTCTCAATCCAGCCATTCCGTGGATTTTACTGAAGGTACGGGCAACGATCACATCTTTTCCTTCACTAACTAGACCAACCATTGTCTGGGAATCAGGATTTTCCAAGAATTCCAAATAAGCCTCATCGACGAATACAGGAACTTTGGCAGAAACTTCTGAACAGAATTTTTTCAATTCTCCCGCATCAGTGATAGACCCTGTAGGGTTATTTGGATTACATACATAAACCAAATTGGTGTTGGAATCTACAGCAGCAGCCATGGCTTTCAAGTCATGAGCATAATCCTTGGTCAAAGGAACAGCCTTCCAGTTACCACCCATTGCCTGAGCAGTATTCATAATTGACATATAAGCTGGATCACCTGCTACGATATTTCCTCCTTGCTGGAACTGAACAATCGCAGTCTTTTCCAACAAATCAGTGGAACCAGGTCCCAACATGATGTTTTCAGGTTTTACACCTTCTTTCTCAGCAATCATGTCTATCAAAATGGCAGCATCACCATGCCCATAGCGGTTACCTAGGCTTACAGAGTCAGCGATTGCTTTAATCACCTTTGGCGAAGGACCATAGGGATTTTCATTTGCATTTAGCTTGGCCATCATGCGACTTTCGTCTAAAGGAACATGAGGAACCAATTCCTTGATTACACTTCCCGGAGCATGGGAAACTAAAGAAGCTCCTTTAAACGCTAAAGCAGGTGCACTTGCTAGACCTCCTACGGCCAGCATGCTTGCTCTTAGCCAATCTCTACGGTTCATGGATTTGTTCATGAGTAAATGGGTTGAATTTATTCTGAAATTGGGTATCGATTCAATCGTTTTCCAGCAAAAACATATCTGTTTTTGACTACTGGAAGGTATTTTGGGCGGGTCTCTGGAGTAATCCCAGAAAAATCTTTGTTTAAAAATCAATACAGATATAATTTTTACCCTGTATTTATTTTTTCAACAGAAATGTAGCAATAATGAATCTATATGAAAACCACTTTTTATCTTTTTCACAAAAATATTTTATAAATGGATCATTTTTTAACCCTATTAAAAATTTCTAAAAGTTTGACTTTTACTGAAAAATCACAAAAATCAGTTCACATAAGCCTTACATTTTGATGAAAAAAGGACTATTGATTATGTAAAACTTAGAATTAGGCTCTTTGTACCTCAGTTTTCCTGAAAAAGCAGTATTTTAAACCATAAATTTTAAAACTATGATCGGATACATTATTGGATTGATTGTAATCCTATTAGCTTTTTATGGAGTCGGAATTTATAACCGACTTGTCAAACTGAAGAATTTGGTAGAAGAAGCTTGGAGCGGAATAGATGTACAATTAAAAAAACGCTATAACCTAATTCCTAACCTTGTGGAGACTGTCAAAGGCTATGCGACTCACGAGAAAGAAACTTTCGAAAACGTAACGAAAGCAAGAGCTGCCGCACAGTCCGCCTCAACTGTTGGAGAACACCAGAACGCAGAAAACCAACTCAACAAGGCCTTGGTTAATTTATTTGCAGTAGCTGAACAATACCCAGAATTGAAGAGTAATGTTAATTTCTTGAAACTTCAAGATGAACTCTCTTCTATCGAGCAAGACATCGAAAAATCCAGACGCTATTATAATGGTACTGTCCGTGATAAAAACACCTTGGTAGAATCATTTCCAAGCAACCTATTTGCAAACATGTTTGGCTTCTCCAAAAGTCCATTCTTCGAATTGGATAATGAAGCAGAGCGAACAGTACCTCAAGTCAAGTTCTAATGAAATATCTTTTAGGTTTTTTTATATTTTTTTCATTTATCACTTTAGGTTTTTCTCAAAGCGAATGGCTTGAAAGTTTTCATTCGGAAATTGAAATAAAACCCAATGGAAACCTTCTAGTCAAAGAACAAATAGAATATCACACAGAAATCTCTGGCAAAAGAGGAATAGTCAGAAGATTACCTCTTATCAGAAAAGATAGAAATCTAACTTCTTTCGAAAATGACTTCGACATCCAAGAAATCATTAGAGATGGAAGTAGCTCTGAATATCATACAGAAAGATCAAATGGATACTTATTGATCTATGTCGGTGAATCCGACGTCTTTTTAGATCAAGGAAATACTTATTCCTATGAATTGGTATATGAAATACCTTATCAAATCGGATTTTTTGAGGGTTATGATGAACTGTATTGGAATGTAAATGGCACCGATTGGGATTTCCCAATACAAAAGATCAGTGCACAGATTGATTTACCTGTTGGTGCATCTGTAATACAAAATGCATGTTATACAGGTCCTTATGGAAGTACCCAAAGTAATTGTAGCTCTACAATTAATGAGAATGGAATCTACTTTGAAACCCTAGATGCAAGAGCAGGCGATAATCTAAGTATAGCGGTTGGTTTTACACCAGACATCGTGTCCAAACCTCCCCCACCAGGTTGGCTTCAAAGATATGGAGGTCAATTACTAGCAGGGGTAATTGGAGGAATTTTACTCCTATATTATTTATTTACTTGGATCAAATGGGGAATTGATCCACCAAAACCCACTGTCATCCCTTTATTTTCTCCTCCAGAAAATCTTTCGCCAGCTTCTGTAGCTATGATTAGCAAAGGGTATTATTGGCAGGATATTGCAACAGCAGCAATTGTCAATTTAGCTACTAAAGGCTTTATCAGCATTAAAGATGAAACCAGTAGTTCTTTTTTCGGAGTATTTAAGCATCATGAATACATCCTGGTTAAGGAAAAAAATGAGTTGGATTCATTGCCAAAAGAAGAAAAGAAGCTAATGGAAAAGCTATTCAAAAGTAGTGACTCCATTACGATAGATGGAAAATATGATTCTGATATCGCAAGTGCCATGTCTCAGTTTCAAACAAACATCAATTCTCAATGGAAATCATTGATTTGGAAAGGCTTTAATGGAATCCTTTGGATTTTCCCGATATTGATAATCTTCCTGTATTTCGTTTTAGCTCTGAGCTTCCAGGACTATTTTGTTTATGAAGGAAAAACAGCCCTGTTGATCCTATTTATGCTCGGGAATATTGTGGCTTTTTTAATTTATCAATGGCTGATTCGAAGACCTGCAGAGCGAAAATTAAAACTCAGAGCAGAAATTCAGGGTTTCAAAATGTATCTCGGAGCTGCAGAAGAAAGACAATTGCAACATTTCAATCCACCGGGCATGACTCCGGAAATTTTCGAGAAATACCTACCCTATGCCATTGCTTTGGATGTTGAGGGAATATGGGGAGATAAGTTTGACAACTTCCTAAAAAGGTCTACCATGGCACCATCAGAATATCATCCTCATTGGTATAATCGCCCGATCACCTCTATGGGAAGCTTTGGTCATAGCCTTAATTCAAGCCTATCCAATACTCTGAGTAGTACTTCTACCAAACCTCAGAGCAGTAGTGGTGGAAGTTGGAGCAGTGGTAGTGGCGGAGGAGGATTTTCCGGCGGTGGTGGTGGCGGCGGTGGCGGAGGAAGCTGGTAAATTAATATTCTAATTTTTTATTTTGTCAAAATGACACATTTGGTTAGATTTAGGAATCAAACCCAATAATCTATTCAATAATGAATCAATTAATTAAAAAGACCAGTTTACTTACCACGGCCCTCCTGACCTGCATTGCTTCTTTAAGCTTTGCTCAGGAAAAAAAGGTCCACCCTCCTATCATTGACGTACATGTACATGCTATGAAAGTCAATCCGGCGTTTACAGCAGATATGTGCCCTTGGTTCTTAAGCAGTATGCCTGGAAGTGGACCTAAGCAAGATCCACCATCTTTTATCAATACTGATTGCGCAACTCCTCTGAAAGCAGCTACATCTGATGAAGATTTTCAGAATCAATTAATGGAAACTGCTGAAAGGCTAAACATCACCTTTGTGGCGAGTGGAGATGCAGAAGTTCTTCATAAATGGAAAGTTGCCGCACCCGAAAGAGTGATGCCTTCAATCGGTGTTGCTCCGGGAATGACCGTGGAAGCTTTCAAAGATTCCCTTTCCAATGGATTTTATGTTGTCATGGGAGAAATCGCTCCTCAATATCAAGGAATGTCTCCTAGTGACATGTCTTTGGATGAATATTTTGGAGTAGCAGAGGAACTTGGTATTCCAGTTGGTATTCACATGGGAACGGGTGGAAATGGTATGGCCAATATCACCAGCCCAAAATATCGTGCATCCATGGGTAATCCTTTTCTACTAGAAGACCTGCTAGCGAGACATCCGAATTTAAAAATCTGGGTAATGCATGCGGGATATCCTATGATCGATGAAATGATCGCTTTGATGGGTGCGAATGCCTATGTCTATGTGGACTTGGCAGGATTTATCTGGTCTTACCCATTGGCAGAAATCCATATGTATTTGGAAAGATTGGTTCAGGCAGGATTCGGAAAAAGAATTCTATATGGCACGGATTTGATGATGTGGCCAAAACTTTTGGAAACCTCCATTGGGGTGATTGAAAATGCAAATTACCTATCTGAGGATCAGAAAAGAGATATTTTCTTCAATAATGCGGTCAGGTTCTTTAATCTGGATCCGAATGATTTTGAAGGAATCGAAAAATAATAAACTACCCTAGCTACTAATCAGAAATCCTTTGGAAGCGTTTTCCAAAGGATTTTTTTATTTCTATCATTTACTCTTCAAATTGACAGGTATTGGTCTCATGAGCATATATCAATACTTTATCCTCTAGGTCCACGATTGAAAAATCTGCATTCTCAACTTTTTCTCCATCACATGTATAAAATACAGGCACCCAATAACATGTAGCACAACAACTTCCAACATAGATGTACCTAACTCCTTTGTATGTTCCTGATCTGACATAATTGTTTTGCTTTTCAAACTCAGAGCTTTTTATATTTTCGACCATTTCTTTGATAATGGTTATCTCATCAGTCGGATTGGAGGATCCACAGATCAAAATAGGATCCACCTCCTCTTTGCAGGAAGCCAGGAATAGAATAGAAACAAGGGCCATTGAAAAAATAAAAAGGATTCTTTTCATGTTTGAAAATTTAAATTATCTATCAAATTCAAAGAAAAGGAGACCCTATACAATAGGATCAACGAAACTAAAACTTAATTGAATTATGACGAATTCCACCATTCAGGTGATACAATTAGCTTTCCTCATCAATAATAATTTTTGAATTCAGGGATTTTTTAAGAATTTGCCAGCCATGAGTTCACCCACAGAACTGGATTCTATCCAGTTAAATTTTTCCCAAAACGACCTTCTTCTACTTAATCTAGCTTTGGCTCTTATTATGTATGGAGTTGCTTTAGATTTAAGATTTGAGGATTTTAAATACTTGGCTAAAAATCCCAAAGCTTTCTTTTTGGGAGTTTTCTCTCAATTTATATTACTACCATTTTTAACCTGGGCCTTGATCTCGATCATTCAACCTCCTCCAAGTGTGGCTCTTGGAATGTTTTTGGTAGCTGCTTGTCCAGGAGGAAATGTTTCAAATTTTCTAAGTAGCTATGCAAAAGGAAATGCGGCACTTTCAGTCAGTCTTACAGGTTTTTCGACACTATTTTCCATAATCAGTACTCCACTCAACTTTGCTTTGTGGGCAGGATTATACGGACCGACTTCCACTCTACTTCAGGAAATCAGTCTAGACATAGAAAATGTCTTCATGACTGTTGGACTCATTTTAGGAATCCCATTGATATTGGGAATACTAACTAGAACATTTGCCTCAAAATGGGCTGAACGATTTAAGAAAATCCTACAACCATTGAGTCTGCTCATATTTGCAGCATTCATTGTATTGGCCTTTGCCGGTAACTTTGACATTTTTCTTCAATACATTGGAAAAATTTTCCTTTGGGTTTTTGCCCATAATTTGGTTGCATTAGGTGCTGGTTTTCTGACAGCTAAAAGCTTCAAACTCCCTTTACCCGATGTCAAAACACTGACAATCGAAACGGGAATTCAAAATTCAGGATTGGGGCTCGTTTTGATTTTTACTTACTTTGAAGGTTTGGGAGGAATGGCTGTCATTACAGCTTTGTGGGGGATTTGGCATCTAATATCTGGAATCACCATAGCCAGTATTTGGAAATCTAAAACATGAAAAACCTGATTAATTTTATTCTGAGATTCCTAGTGAAAATTGCTTTACATGGATATTTCAGAAAAATCATTGTTACTGGTAAAAAGAATATTCCAACAGGAGTCCCTGTCATCTTGGTAGCCAATCACCAAAATGCACTGATTGACCCTTTACTTCTAGCCACCCACACCAAGTTAAATCCCTGGTTTTTGACCAGAGCTGCTGTTTTTAAAAATCCAATCGCGGCAAAGATCCTTCATTTGATCAGGATGCTTCCTGTATATCGAGTAAGAGATGGTTTTTCCACCATTCAGCAAAATCAAAAGACATTTGAAGCCACTTTTGAGGTTCTTAAAAAGAATGGTGCTGTAATCATTTTCGCCGAGGGAAGTCATAGTGTGGTTCGAAATGTAAGACCATTGAGCAAAGGGTTTACCCGAATGGCTTTTGGACTCAAAGAAAAATACCCCAACTGTGAACCTGTAATTTTGCCAGTTGCATTGGAATATAGTGCCCATAAGCATTCAGGAAGTTTGGTTCGCATCACTTTTGGAGATGCTATCCCTGTGGATATGCCGGCTTCTAAATCAGGACTATTAACCAAGACAGTGGAAAAGACGCTCAAAAGTATGGTTGTGGAGATTCCGGATGAGCATTATGAGGAGAATCTAAATTCCATTTTGGAAGCGGGAGTAGACGTTACTTCCAAAGAAGCTGTCGATACCTTTTTGAAAGATGGCATAGTTACTAATGAGGTTTCCGATCCATCAGGAGTCAAAAATAAATTGATGAAAATTTTCAATTTCCCATTGTATTGGATTTGGCTTTGGATCAGTCCCAAAATTCAAGACCGGGTTTTCGAGTCTACTTTTAAATTCCTTATCGGTTTTTTCTTAGGCCCTATCTGGTTTTTGATGCTGTTTTTATTGGCCTTGAGTTCACCCTTAGGTTCTTGGGCTTTGGCCTTTTTGATTATGAGTCTGATCTCAATCCTTTGGAATAAGAGCCCACAAGAATAAAGCTCAAAACCAAATATTATTTGGAGGATTGTTTAACTTTGAGAGTAACGAACAAACCCAAAAATAACAAATCATGAGTGAAGACTTTCTACCCATCAATGGGACGGATTATGTAGAGTTGTATGTAGGAAATGCCAAACAGGCTGCACTTTTTTATCAATATGCCTTTGGCTTTGAATTAATTGCCTATTCAGGTCCAGAAACTGGAGTAAGAGATAGAGCCTCCTATGTACTCAAGCAAGATAAAATTAGGCTGGTTTTGACATCTGCGCTTCAAGAAGATCACTATATCGCAGAGCATGTAAAGCGACACGGAGATGGAGTCAAAGTATTGGCACTCTGGGTAGATGATGCTGAAAAGTCTTGGTATGAGACGACATCCAGAGGAGCTGAATCTGTCGATGAACCCAAAGTACTGAAAGACCAATTTGGTGAAGTAAAAGTAGCCTCAATCAAAACATATGGTGAAACGATCCACACCTTTGTTGAGAGAAAAAACTATTCAGGAGTTTTCCTACCAGGTTTCATTTCTAGAAAAAGCACTTACAAATCCGAATCAATCGGACTAAAATACATTGACCACTGCGTTGGAAATGTCGAGTTGGGTGAAATGAACCATTGGGTTGATTTCTATGAAAAAGTGATGGGATTCAAGCTTTTGATCACTTTTGATGACAAGGATATTTCTACTGAATATTCAGCCTTGATGTCCAAAGTAGTTTCTAATGGAAATGGCTATATCAAGTTTCCTATCAACGAACCCGCTGAAGGCAAGAAGAAATCCCAAATTGAAGAATACTTAGAGTTTTACAATGGACCAGGAGTTCAGCATATGGCCATTGCCACAGACGATATAATTCATACAGTTGGAGAATTAAGAAGAAGAGGAATTGAGTTTCTAGAAGTTCCCCAAACTTACTATGATGATCTTTTGGATCGAGTTGGGAAAATAGATGAAGATATACAGCCTCTCAAGGATCTCAATATCCTGGTGGACCGAGATGATGAAGGCTATTTGCTTCAAATCTTTACGAAACCCTTACAAGATAGGCCTACCCTATTTATAGAGATCATCCAAAGAAAGGGAGCAACATCTTTCGGAAAAGGTAATTTCAAAGCCTTATTTGAGGCTATAGAGCGAGAGCAAGATCTTAGAGGAAACTTATAAAATTGAGCCGGCCTAGTGTCGGCTTTTTTTATTTATCTTTTGGAAAAGATCCGAAAGCCATGAAGCATTTTCTCAATATCATTTCAGCATTGATTAAGGGAGGTATTTTTTTTCTCATTCCCATTATCCTTCTTATCGTACTTTTTGAAAGAGCCATTGAATTAATCCAGCCACTTTCTGATCATGTCGAATCGATTTTTGGATTGGAAGAAAACCGGATCATCACTCCTTTTGTAGTATCGGTGACTTTGGTATTATTGATTTGCTTGATTGCTGGATATATCGCTCAAAGAGGAATGGGCAAAAGGATGATTGAATGGATTGAGGATCATATTCTTGTCCTTTTCCCTGGATACAAATTAATGAAAACCACATTTGAGCAAAGAGCTGGAATTGCTCAAAACCACAATTTCCCAGTCGTATTGGTCCCTATAGATGGATGGATGATGGCTTTTTTGGTGGAAGAACTGGAAGATGAAAAAGTGTTGGTTTTTGTACCGGGTTCTCCTGAAACATGGAGTGGAAATTTGATCATTTTTGACAAATCAAAAATCAAAAAGACCGACCTAACTCAGCATGAGGTGCATAAGATTGGCCGGTCTTTGGGAATTTCAAGTTTTGAAACTCTAAAAGGAAAGATTAAAATCTAATCTCCTATTATCATCTGTAAAGTTCTTGGTGCAATTTTTTCAAAGCATCAAAATCAAATTTATACACTTGTCTATCATAAGTCATCATCCCATTGACTTCCACTTCGACATCTGTTGTTTGAGTATAAACTGCTGCTGCTAAGCCCATTGGAATCAACTTTTTCAAGTCTTCCATCAATAAACTATAACGAGCAAATAACTCCTGCTTATTTGCAAAGCTTTGATAGCCCCAGTTGTCTTTTTCTTGCCAAGTATGGTTTTCTACAGGTAATCCTAAACCACCAAATTCTCCCAAAACCATTATCTTATTTGCTCCGAAAACTGATGGATCAGGCATCACAGGGTCAGGATAATTATGCAAATCCATGATGTCACCGACGATATCTTGACTTTTCATTTCAAAGTTTCCACCACTGGCAGAGTTGATTAACCTAGAATCATCTTCCATTCTTGTCAAGTTGACAATCTCTGTGGTTTTAAATTGGCCCCAAGCCTCATTGAATGGCACCCAAACAACAATAGAAGGGAAAAATTTGAACTCACGAATGATTTCTTTCCATTCTGTTTTAAAGATTTCCTCGGACTCTTTGGTTCTGTCTTTATACATATCGTGACGATATACACCTGGACGTACTTCCCAACGATTCCCCATATCTCCACTTGGCATATCTTGCCAAACTAACATCCCTTCCTTATCGGCATGGTAATACCATCTAGCTGGCTCAACTTTCACATGCTTTCTGATCATGTTGAATCCCATCTCTTTGGTTTTCACTATATCAAATAGCAAGGCTTCATCCGTTGGAGCAGTATAAAGTCCATCAGGCCACCAACCTTGATCCAAAGGACCATATTGGAACAATGGATTACCATTTAGGAATATTCTTTGGAACCCATCTGCATCTTTACCCATTCTCACATCTCTGTAGGCAGCATAGGAATCAACTTCCTCCAGAACTTTCTTCCCATTGATCAATTTTACGGTTACATCATACAAAACCGGATTGTCAGGAGACCATGCTTGCAAGGTTGAAAGCTTAACTGGAGCAGGCTTATTCGCTTGCGCTTTAAATGAACCAGCAGCAACTCCATCTAAACTTAGACTGACCTCTACTTCTGCTCCATCTGTAGCACCTTCCACTTCAGGGTAAAAAACTTGAACACCATTTTCCCAATCAGTATTTGAGTAGATCGATGCTAGATAAGTTTGAGGAACTTGCTCAATCCAAACTGTTTGCCAGATACCGGTAACTGGAGTATACCAGATCCCATGTGGCTTTTGAATTTGCTTTCCTCTTGGCTGAGGTCCTCCATCACTTGGATCCCAAACCCGAACACGTATCGTTTGCTTCTTTCCAGAAACTATTTGATCTGTGATATCATAAGAGAATCCATCAAAACCTCCTTGATGAACACCAACAGAAGTTCCGTTAACCCAAACTTCAGATTCCCAATCAACAGCGCCAAAATGAAGGATAACGCGGTTTTTACCAGGTTTTGAACTCAATTCAAACTCCTTTTCATACCAAAGCTCCATATCAGGCCCTACTTCCTTTTGAACTCCAGACAGATAGGACTCTACTGGGAAAGGAACCGTAATGGATCCGGCAAAACCAATTTCAGGAATGCTTCCTTTCGGAAGAATGGTGTAATCCCACTGTCCATTCAGGTTTTGCCAATTTTCGCGTACCAATTGGGGTCTTGGGTACTCTTGAAGAGGTGCCTCAGGATTCATATCCTCAGTCCAAGGTGTCACCAACTTTGCTTCTTGGCCATACACCACTGTCCCTGCCAACATTAACAGGGAAAAAACTATTTTTCTCATAGTGAAAGGTTTAATGAAAATCAAACCAAAGTACAATTGGATCTCTGACCAGATTTCCTTGTAAAGAACCAACATCACTCATTGAATTTGGAGTACGTGGTTCTTCAGATAGACTTTGATTTGGTAAAGAATAGAAAAGAAAATTTAAATTAATGGTTGAATTGATATCTGGATCACTTTGATCTGCGCTTATCCTAAAATGTGATTGAGGGGTTTCTGTTTTCACTCCAACTTTTACCTCCTTAAAATCAAGGTTCAAAACGCTGAAACTTTGAACTTCTAGCACGTTTCCTTTATCGCTAACAGATTCAAAAGAATATTCACCAGGTTCTTGAATGGAATTCTCCCAATGGACAAGTTTGATTCCATCTTCCTGAAAATCAAAACCCAAGCCCAGAAAATCCTGATTTTTTAAATTCTCACCCACGGCCTCAAATTTTAATCTACCATCTTGGAAAATTGTCCAGATCAAAATAGCAGATTCAGGACTATAAAATGATCTAATCTGAATAGATCCATCTTTGGTCCTTTTCCAGGTGAAATTTTTAAATGAACTTTCAAGACCTTCAATTTTTGGAACCTGAGCAAAAGGGAGTAAATGCATCCCAACTTTTACCTTTTCCAGGTTTCCATTGGCTTTCTCAAATACAAAGATTTTATGATCGACACGAATTTGAAGATCCACCGTTGATTCTCTCACACTTATTGCTCCTGAAGAGAAAAGATCTGTTTCATTTATTGGAATTAAATCCAATAGGAATGTCAAGAGAATAAACTTAAAAGCAACTTGTACTAGTTGAATCATTTATTTTTGGGCAATTGAATCCACTAATATTCAATTTTATCTATCCATTTAAAAATCAGAGGGTAAAAAAGGCTTCCAAAAGAATGTGGTTTTTTGATGAAGATGAAATTCACCTTAAGAGTGGCAAATAACTACATTTTCCATATCTTAGAATCAAGCTTAATTTTTATTCCTATGAATTCAATAGACCCCACCATTATGGTGAGAGCCCAGGCATGGCTCGATGGAAATGTAGATCAAGATACGAAAGATGCCATTCTGAAATTAAAAGATGAAAACCCGAATGAATTGGTAGATTCTTTCTACCAAGATCTGGAGTTTGGAACCGGAGGATTGAGAGGGTTAATGGGAGTTGGGACCAACAGGATGAACATTTATACTGTTGGAATGGCTACCCAAGGATTAGCAAATTATCTATTAAAATGCTTCCCAGATCAAGATATTTCTGTTGCAATCACACATGACAGTAGAATCAACAATACTGTATTTGCAACAGCGACCACCGATGTATTGACTGCTAACGGAATCCGAGTTTATTATTTCCGAGAAATGCGTCCAACCCCTATGCTTTCTTTTGCAGTTAGGCATTTTGGGTGTAAAAGTGGTGTAATGATCACAGCTTCTCACAATCCAAAAGAATACAATGGATACAAAGCTTATTGGGAAGATGGTGCGCAAGTAGTAGCTCCACATGATAAAAATATCATTCAGGAAGTAAAGAAGATCACCTCTTTTGACTTGGTCAATTGGGATAAAAATGATGATCTGGTGACTTACATAGAGGAAGACTTCGATCAAATCTATTTGGAAAAAGTAAAAGGCTTAAGTCTTTCTCCAAGTGCTATTCAAGCAAATAAAGACATGAGCATTGTCTTCTCTCCGATTCATGGAGCTTCTGGAAAAATGGTTCCGGCTGCTTTGAAGACCTTTGGATTTGAAAATGTTCATGTGGTAAAAGAGCAAGCAGAACCAGATGGAACTTTCCCGACTGTAATCTATCCTAACCCAGAAGAAGGAGAGGCTTTGACTATGTCAGTTGAGTTAGGAAAGAAAGTAAATGCAGACCTTATTCTTGCTTGTGACCCTGATGGCGACCGTTATGCAGCTGTTGTTCCAAATGAAAAAGGTGAATTTGAGCTATTGAACGGAAACCAAACAGGAACACTCCTTACCTATTATCTATTGAATAAGTGGAAAGAAGCTGGGAAACTGGATGGAAAACAATTCATGGTCAACACCATTGTAACCACAGAATTGATCAATCGACTTGCTGAAGGTTTTGGTGTAAAATGTTTCAATGTCTTAACTGGATTTAAAAATATCGCAGCCATCATCAGAGAATTAGAAGGAAAAGAAACCTTTATCGGAGGTGGTGAAGAATCCTATGGTTACTTAGTTGGCGATTTTGTAAGAGATAAAGATGGAGTGAGTGCTTGTGCTATGGTTGCTGAGGCTATTGCTTATTACAAAACTCAAGGTAAATCTGTTTTTGAAGTCTTAGCTGAGGTGTATCACCAATTCGGATTCTATAAAGAAGCTTTGATTTCTGTTACCAAGAAAGGGAAAGACGGTGCTGAGCAAATCCAGGCACTGATGATGGATTTCAGACAAAACCCACCTAAATCCATGAATGGAGTTCCTGTTGAGCGTATTTTGGATGTCAAAGAAGGTACTGAGAAAAACGTAAAAACAGGAAACGTGGACAAATTACCATTGGACTCATCCAACGTTATGCAGTTTTATCTTGAAGATGGTAGCAAAATCTCTGCAAGACCATCTGGAACAGAACCAAAAATCAAATACTATTTCTCCGTAAACACTCCATTGGAAAATACTTCCGATTATAGAAATGTAGAGGCAGAACTAGTAGAAAGAATTGAAGGACTGAAAAGGTATTTCTCTTAAATCCTTTTTCCTATAAATGAAAAGCAACACTTTTTCGAGTGTTGCTTTTTTTTAATCTTTCCCCAAATGAATCAATGCCTCTCCGACATTGATTACTGGAAGATTGTTTATCCCGATAATATATCCATTGGAAGGAGCTTTGACAGGAATTTTCACTTGTCCATAAGGATCTGAAATTCTCGCCAATATCTGCCCTTTTTTAACTTGATCTCCCAGCTTAACTGAAGAGTTAAAAATACCTGAGGCTCTTGCTCTTACCCAATCACTTTGTTTTAAAATAACGGTTTCCTTTTTGTCTGAACTTTCAGCAATCATACCTAGATAATGAAGCAATCTTTTGGTACCAGCTACCCCTTCATCTGTTGATAGTTCATCAATCCTCATCGATTCCCCACCCTCAAATACTAAAATGTGCTTCTTGGCTTTGTATGCAGCCTTCCTAAATGATTTATCAATCATTTTGGAATTGACTATGAAATGGGTTCCAAATGCCTCTGCTAATTCCACAGCTTTCTTATCAACAAAATCTACACGAATCTGAGGCTGGTTTGTGAGCATCCGACCACCGGTATGAAAGTCAATTCCATAATCAATGTTCGGGATGATCTCTTCATTGATAATGTAGGCAATCCTTCCAGCAAGTGATCCTTTTTTCGACCCGGGAAAACTTCGGTTCAAATCTCTACCATCTGGAAATGTTCTACTATTCGAAAGAAAGCCATAAATATTCACCAAAGGTATGATGATCACAGTTCCTCTCAAAAGCTCTAATCCATGGTCCAATTCCTCCAAAACACGTCTGGCTGTAACGATTCCATTGATTTCATCTCCATGAACACCACCACTAACCAATACCACCGGTCCGGGCTCTTTGGAAGATCGAATGAATATTGGCAAATCGATTAAAGTATGAGTTGGAAGCTTGGCAATAGGAATTTCAATATTGACTGCCTGCCCTGGTCGGATCTTTGTTCCGTTGATTTGAATTTCTCTCATAGAATCGAAAGGGAATTTATATTTCTTATTCGGGCAAATCTTACTTATTTCGCATCGACTAATTGGCTATGAAGATACAAGAAAACATTTCCTTAAAACCTTATAATACTTTTGGCATTGATAAAAATGCAAGATTTTTTACTGTTGCTGAATCAATTGCAGATTTTAAAGAAGCACTCATTTTTTCAAAGGAAAAGAAAATACCTGCTATCATTCTAGGAGGCGGAAGCAACATTCTGCTGACTCAAGATCAAAATGCCTTGATCGTTAAAAATGAAATAAAAGGTATAAAAGTTACCAAGGAGTCCGAAAATGAAGTTTTTGTAGAAGTTGGTGCTGGAGAAAATTGGCATGAATGGGTTCTGTTTTCCATTTCCCAAGGATGGTCTGGAATAGAAAACCTTTCCTTGATCCCTGGGACAGTTGGCGCATCTCCCATGCAAAATATTGGTGCATATGGTGTAGAGATCAAGGATGTTTTTCACTCCTTAAAAGCCTTGAACCGAGAAACACTAGAGCTTGAAGCCTTTGATTTTGAAACCTGTGATTTCGGTTATAGGGAAAGTGTTTTTAAAAATAAGCTCAAAGGAAAATATATCATTTGCGAGGTTACTTATAGATTATCCAAGCAACCTGTATTCAATATATCGTATGGGGCTATTCAAGAAACATTGAAGGCTCATGGAATTCAAGAGCTCAGCATCAAAGCGATTTCTGATGCGGTGATTGAGATCAGGCAATCAAAACTGCCAGATCCAGCCCAAATTGGTAATTCAGGCTCATTTTTTAAGAACCCAACCGTTCCAGCAGAACAATTTGAAAAATTAAAAGAACTCTACCCCACAATCCCAGGATATCCTAATGAGAATGGAGTCAAATTAGCTGCAGGCTGGTTAATTGAGCAAGCTGGATGGAAAGGATATAAAGAAGGGTCTATCGGAGTCCATGACAAACAAGCATTGGTCTTAGTAAATCATGGTGGTGGAGATGGAGCTCAAGTGGCAAAGCTTTCCGAGAAGATACAAAAATCAGTTTTTGAGAAATTCAACGTGAAGCTAAGCCCTGAAGTCAATTTCCTTTAAATCAGGTGGTCATTTACTTCGACCTCTTTGGTATAGCGATCTACCTGAACTCCAAATTTTCTCAAGAAATCAACACCTTCATCTGATCCTATTCCTTTGTATTCTGCATAGGAAAAAAGGTAAACAACCTTAGTGATTCCCATCGAAAAGATAATTCTAGCACAAGCTAAACAAGGTGCTAACGTCACATATAAGGTAGAGCCTTCCACAGAAGTGTTATTCTTCACAGCGTAAAGAATCGCGTTTTGTTCCGCATGGAGAGCCAATGAACAACTCCCTTTGCTATCACGTGCACAGCCATGATCAGGAAATTCTACATCACAATTGTGAGTCCCAGCTGGTGGACCATTATAACCAATTGAAATGATTCTAGTTTCTTTCGTCAGCACTGCACCAACATGCTTTTTGATACAATGTGAACGTTTGGCAAGGTTAACTGCCAACTCCATAAAAATATCATCAAAATCAGGTCTACTCATCTATTCAAATTTTGCTCAAAAATAGCACATGCAATTCAGCATGAAATAGAAAATCAAAAATATCCTACCGAATTTAATCGTTATACATGAAATTCAACCTTGTAAAATCTATTTCGTTTTATGAGGTATCGCCCTATTAATTGACAACATGAACAAATTCACCCTCCCCCTACTATTCTTGGCTTCAATACTTCTAATATCCTGTAGTTCTATTGAGATATTTAAAGAAAACACTGAAATCCCCGCTGCTAGACCATACAATTCATTTGTGATCATCAATCAAGAGGTGAACATGAGAGGCTTTTCCGCACAGTATATTGATGAAAAAGTCCAAGAAAAACTCAGAGACTATCTAGAAAGTCAGGGTATGATATATGACAAAATGGAACCTGACTTGGTGATTCGCTATACATCAAATGAAGATCAAAGAGAAAGAGAAGTCAATAACTATAACAATCCATATCCATATTGGGGATATAGAGTTTGGGATCCATTCATGTACAACCCATATATGAACAATTATGGAAGAAGAACAGATAATTATGAGTTACTCCAAGTAATTGTAGATTTTATTGATCCTGAAAAAGATAAATTTTTGATGACTTTGACAGGTGTCACGGAAGTTTCCAGTCCGAAAACAAAAGAGAAAAAAGTATTGAAGACAACCGAAAAAATCTTGGAGAGATTTTCATCTGAGGTAAACACTATTCAATAAGCAAAGTCATAAACTCCTAATCGTAGAAAAAGGACACTGTTTTTGCACTAATCTTAAAGAAGGGATTAGAAATCTCTTTGCTACCACAAATCCAATAGGTCGATTTTAGACAAAAAAGCCTTTTAATTGTAAAAATATGACTTAACAAGTTGTGAAATATTATATTTTTTCACCAAATAGTTTAGTGTATTGAAAGTCAAGGAAAGGCCTATCGAAATTGATCAAATAGAATTGTACTTTATTGGCAAATTATTTGCGAAGTACCAAAACTATACTACTTTTGTAGTAGCTTAAATGTATTTCAGTAGCAAATATTTGCATTTTGATGTTAACCATTGTACTCATTGACGATGATCCGATCAGCACTTTTGTGACGGAGAAATTAATAACGAAAAACGTTAAAGAGCCATGTCAATTCTTTAAATATCAAAGTGCAAAAGTGGCACTCAATGAAATCTATGACATAAGACCTAATTATCTTTTTCTAGATTTGAATATGCCTGAAATGACCGGTTGGGATTTTTTAGATCATTTTGATTCCCAAAAGAATGAAGCCGAAATCTACATATTGAGTAGCTCTGTAGATGAAAGGGACATATCCAAAGCCAGTAAATATCAAGTTGTAAAAGATTATCTCTCGAAACCTCTGATAAAAAAATACATCAAAAACATTTTCAATTAAGGCTGTCTTCAAAAAAGGCAGCCTATTTTTTTTATACAGGATAAGCTTTTCACAAGCTCATAAAGCTGTGATTATTTAAAAATTCAAACATTAAATATCTGAATATAAAAACACACTACTCTAAAGGAATAGACTTATTGAATATCAACACATTAGGACTCATTATTTTGAATGAAATAAAATTTTAAAAAAAATTAGCCTTCAGTGTATTGAGCAAATTGAATTTTTATTTTAATTCGTATCGTTCAACTGTAATACCCCTTATAACAACGCTATGGAGGATTTTGAAGAAGATTTCGACGAATTTGATGACTTCGAAGATGAAAATGATTTTGAATCAGACTTCGAAGATGAGTATGATCTCGATGAAGACAATGAATTTGTAGATGACAATATCATGGACTTCGACGAGGAGGATGAATTTGATGAAGATTTTGAGGATGATTTTGACGACGATTTAGGCTAAATATTTCATTTGCCTACTATTCAAAGTTGGTATTTTCCGCCTTTGAAAGTATCTTCGGGCATTCAAAATAGTCACACATCAAATTAACTATGATTCTACTAGATATTTTCAGCTCTCCTATTGCTTCGGGTGCTCAATTATTTCTTCTAATTGTATGTATCCTCATAGGCCTAGGCGCAGGTCTTTCTGCAATTGATGTGAGAAGCACTTTCACAAAAAGCAAAAAAAGCGACCATTGATTCCTAAATCATAAAAACATTGAAGGAGGCCCATAAGCCTCCTTTTTTTATTTTATAGTCATTTTTTTTAGGCACTTTTTCAGTCCGAAAACGGCCTGTTCTTTAAGATCGGCATTTTCAAAATTTAAATCAGGGAGTTGAATAAATTGGTCAAAGCCAGCAAGCGTCCCTTCCTCACCCGAGCTAATCAAAACAGTCTTCTTTTTATGATTTTTAGCAAGCTGCAATAATTCATAGCATGCCTTCCCTTCTTTCGACTGCTCATCATATTTCCCTTCTGCAGTAATGATTAAATCTGAGGATTTTATCGATTCCAAGATTTGAACTCTTTCGAAAAAATAAGGAGCACCAAACTCTATTTCTATTGGAAAAAAAGCTGATAAACCAACTGCAATTCCTCCTGCAGCTCCGAATCCCTCTTCATCATTAAAATCCTTTCTGGCTTTACTGAAAAGCTTTACAACAGCATTTCTAGCACTTGTTTCATAAGTCTTAAACTTAGATTCTTTTAGGCCTTTTTGAGGTCCAAAAACTGGGATCGCACCATTGGTTCCAAAAAATGGATTTTTAACATCACACAAGAGTCTAAACTTAATATTTGGAAAAGGAACCGGCAATTGAATATGACTCAAATCCTCCATCAAAGAACCTGAAAATGGATTGATTTCTCTACCAGATTGATTTAAAAAAGCAAAACCCAAACCTTGCAAAATACCGAGCCCCAAATCCACTGTTGCACTACCTCCTAAGCCCAATACAATCTCCTTGGCTCCATATTCTATAGCTTTCTTAATTAGTATCCCAGTTCCAAAGGTGGAAGTATGGTAGGGTGACTTTAATTCTTCCGCTAAATCCCCCAATCCAGAAACTGTTGATACATCTATCAAAGCCGCTTTGTTTTCTTCATCGAAATAAAAGAAACCTAATTTACTCCTACCGACTGAGTCCAAACTCCAGGTTTTGACTTGAGGAAGATTTTGATATTCCCCCAATAAAAAACAAGTCCCATCACCTCCATCGGCAATGGGAACAAGTTGAGTTTTTATATCAGGAAATTCATTCTGAAAAAATTCTTGAATAATTGCTCCAGCTTCTATCGCTGTCAAAGTTCCTTTTAAAGCATTAGGAGCAATTAATACTTTCATCTTCCAGCTTTAATTCTTGCAAAGTATTCTTTCGCTGCCCCTTTCACTTTTGGAGCCAAATAAATCGTTGAGATCATAGTTGGAATCGCCATAATAGCGTACATCCCGTCTACAAAGCTCACCACAACATCAAGAGAAACTACAGCTCCAATTGCAATAGTGACAAGGTAGAAGTAATTGTAATAATCTGCCTTATCTGCACCAAAAAGGTAATTAAAACACTTATGACCATAATAAGAATAAGTAAACATGGTAGACAGGGCAAAAATCAATACTGCTGTCATCAATAAATACCTTCCAATCCCCGGAAGAGCCAAATCAAAAGCATGCAACGTCAATCGTACTCCATCAGCCTCTGTACTTTGCCAAACACCAGTAAGCATAATCACCAAAGCAGTCAATGTACAAACCACTACCGTATCTATGAATGGACCCAGCATAGCAATTAAACCTTCACGAATAGGCTCTCTATTTTTGGAAGCACCATGAACCATTGGCGCAGTACCAATCCCTGCCTCATTTGAAAAAGCTGCTCTTCTAGCACCAATAATGATTACCGATCCAACAGCACCACCAGCCATAGCCTGACCAGTAAATGCATCAGTAATGATTCTTACAAACATTTCAGGAACATCACCAATATACTTTCCAACGATGATCAAAACTGTTAAAAAGTAAAGCACTACCATAAATGGAACCAGTTTGGATGCGACGCTTGCAATCCTTTTAATACCTCCAAGGATTACAAAAGCAACCAATACCATCATTACAATTCCAATAATCCATCTTAAGGTAACTGTATTTTCTATCCCTGCTGGCTCCAACATTACCGCTCTGAATACAGCAGATAATTGATTAGCTTGAAAGATGGCTAAAAGGCCCATTACCCCAGCCACACAAAATATGATTGAAAGAAATTTCCATTTCTTCCCCATCCCTTCTTCTATCACATACATGGGGCCTCCTTGAACAACTCCTGCAGAATCAGTCCCACGATACATGATAGCCAAGCTACAACTGTAAAATTTGGTTGCCATGCCTACAAATGCCGAAACCCACATCCAAAAGATGGCTCCTGGCCCTCCCATATTGATTGCAATTGCCACTCCGGAAATATTCCCCAATCCAACCGTAGCTGCAATTGCAGCTGATAAAGCTTGAAAAGAGGTGATTTGTCCAGGGGCTAAGTCATCATCATATTTCCCCCTCAATAAACTTATTGAATGCCCGATTTTTCTAAATGGTATAAAGCCGGAATGAAAAAGTAAAATCATTCCACCTCCCATTAATAAAACCAACATCGGCGTTCCCCAAATCCAATTTGCAAAGGAAATAACTATGTCTGCCATAAAATATTTAAAGGTTTTAAACCCGTTTATCTAATTAAATTAATTTCCATAATAGCCTCAATTTTACCAAAATCAAAGTTTATTGAAGCTTTCTAAAAAAACGAAAGCCCAAGTTGATACATTTCAACTTGGGCATTCTAAAAGTCTTAATTGCTTACCAATTGACCTTCGGTGATTTATAAAATCCTATCCCTTCGATTTCCCATCTTTTTCCCTGAACAGGAATTCTCGAAGCGAAACTATCCCAAGACCTTCTATTAGTTGGAGTCCAGGCAACCTCTGCAATCGCGGCTAGTCTTGGGAAAACCAAATATTCTATATCCGCTCTATCAGTAACTGTTTCAGTCCACAAAGGAGCCTCTACACCCAAAATATCTGATTTAGAAATCCCTTCTGTATAGGTAGCAGGATCCCAATTATAGGAATCATCTAATTCTATGAATGCAGCCCAATGCAAGCCAATTCTACTAGTTGAATCATATTGCATATCCATATAGGCTCTTTTTGCAGGCGACATCAAGACTTTGTTTCCTTGATCTTTTGCCATTTGAGCATTATTTGCTTTATCCCAAAACTGGGCAACGTTTCCAGGTAAAAGAGTTGTAGTAGCAATCTCATCCCAACCGATACTTGTTTTACCATAGCCTTTTACGATTTCCTGTACTCTCTCTACAAAGTAAATGTAATCGTCTTTTTTAGTCACATGAGACTCATCACCACCAATGTGGAAATAAGGACCAGGAGTCAATGCAGTAAGTTCTCTAACTACATCTTCAACCAATTGATACGTAGCTTCCAATTCAGAATCAAGGGTGCTAAATCCAACTTCAATTCCCGTGTATAATTCCGCCGCTTGTCTGTCAATGTTAGAGCCAGACAGTAAGTCTTCTGCTTTCTCTACAGATTTCACAATGGTCTCAGTATCTCCATCAGGAAGATTGATTCCTGGATTCAATTCTCCATAGGATGCCAAAATTGCATTCGTATGACCTGGCATGTCCACTTCAGGAACTATAGTGATATATCTTTCAGCAGCATAAGCGACAATATCAGCATATTGCTCTTGAGTATAAAAACCTCCTTCTCCACCTCCTACTTCAGTGCTTCCGCCTGTTTCGGTCAATTTTGGCCAAGATTTGATTTCAATTCTCCAACCCTGATCATCAGTTAAATGCAAATGAAGATAATTCAATTTCAATTCAGCCATTTGATCGATGTAGTGCTTCACATCTTCCACAGGGAAAAAGTGCCTAGCTACATCCAGCATGGATCCACGATATGCAAAATCTGGGCTATCGGTGATGGTACCGGCTGGAACAATCCATTTTTGAGAAACTGATTTGCTTTCAAGTATTGATGGAGGAAAAGCTTGAATCAAAGTTTGTACACCATAAAATAATCCAGCTTCAGATTCAGCTGAAATATTTATTCCGGATTCGGAAATTGACAATTCATAAGCTTCGGAGCCAGATCCATCTCCTACCAACTCCAATTTAATATCTGCCTCATCTGTTCCTACCTGGATAGGAAAACCTGTCGAAGGTCTTAATTTTTGGGCTAGATATTCACCAATGAAAATTAGATCGCTTTCCGGTCCAACCAATTGAATGGCAGAATTTGAAGTCAATTCAAAATGTCCAGAAGAATTAGAAACACTTACAGGTAGAGGTATCAGTCCTGCATCTGTCAAGCTTGAAGAATCATTTTGGCAAGAAAAAAGGGACAAAGAAATCCCTACTGCCATTATAGCAATACTTTTTTTCATAGTAGGAAATTGGATTTAGGTAAACTTAATGGAAAAAATTAAATATCTGACCCCGTCAAAAAAATATATTTGAAAAAGGGAATAAATGAATTTTATGGAATAAATGGGTGATTTTATCAAAATCAAGGCTAATAACTTCGTAGAAAATGATAATTTCAACTTTTGCCAAAGATTAATCAATAAACCATGAAAGAAAATAAAGGATCTGGTAATTCCAGAAGAGACTTTTTGAAAAGTAGTTCCTTAGCTATGGCTGGGTTTTACATCGTCCCAAGACACGTTTTGGGTGGACCGGGATATATCGCTCCAAGTGACAAATTAAGAGTTGCCAGCGTTGGTGTTGGTGGAATGGGTGGCGGTGATGTCCGAGGGATTTTCGCCTCTGGGAAAGTAGACATGATCGCCCTTTGCGACGTTGACGATACTCGAGCTAAAGGTAGCCGCGAAGCACACCCGAAAGCGGCTTATTACAAAGACTATAGAGTAATGTTGGAAAAGGAAGAAAAGAATATCGATGCGATTTCTGTTTCTACTCCTGACCATATGCATGCGGTAATCGCTATGGCAGCTATGAAAATGGGAAAACATGTCTATGTTCAGAAACCCCTTTCCCATGACATCTACGAGGCAAGAATGCTAACCGAGGCAGCTGAAAAATACAAAGTGGTAACTCAGATGGGTAACCAAGGCTCCTCAGGAGATGGTGTTAGAAAAATGGTAGAATGGTACAATGCAGGACTTATTGGAGAAGCTACCAAAGTTTATTCTTGGACCAATAGACCTGTTTGGCCTCAAGGTATTCCTTGGCCTTCTACTCCGGTTACGCCTCCTGCAGATTTGGATTGGGACCTATGGTTAGGAACTGCGCCTTTTAAAGACTACGTAGGAAATCTCGTTCCATTCAACTGGAGAGGTTGGTGGGATTATGGAACAGGTGCATTGGGAGATATGGCTTGTCATATTATGGAGCCTCCTTTTAGAGTTCTAGGATTAGGCTATCCAAAGTCTGCCGAATGTTCTGTAGGATCTGTTTACACGGGAGAATTTACTCGAGGATATTTCCCTGAAAGCTGCCCTCCTTCCTCTCATATTACTTTGAGATTTGACAGACCAGGTAAGGAAGATTTGGAATTCCACTGGATGGATGGTGGTATCCAGCCAACTCGCCCAGAAGAACTAGAACCAAATGAGCAAATGGGTGATGGCGGAAATGGAGTTATCATCGAAGGAACCAAAGGTAAAATGATGTGCTCTACCTACGGAAAAGACCCTAAGCTTCTTCCTACTTCAAGAACCAAAGAAGTAAGCGTACCAATGACCGAATATAGAGTTCCTGGTGGAGATGGCGGTCACTACAAAAACTGGGTTGAAGCATGTATCGGAGGATATGGATCTGAAGAATACAAGCATCTAAGTTCACCATTTAGCGTTGCAGGACCTTTGACAGAATCCGTATTAATGGGTAACCTAGCAATTAGATCTTATGATTATCGTGTTCCAAGAGCTGGAAGCGACAATCAATTTGACTATCCAGGAAGAGGAATCAAATTAATGTGGGATGGTCCAAACATGAAGATCACTAACTTCGATCCAGCCAACCAATTTGTTAAAAGAGAATATAGAGGGGAATATTCCCTATAATTTCAAAATATGGAAAATAGAAAAGCCCCGATTTTTTCGGGGCTTTCTTATTAGTTCTCTATTGTCAATTCTACTCTCCTATTCCTAGCTCTGCCTACCTCCGTAGCATTTGAAGCCACAGGCCTAGTACCTCCCCATCCTGAGATTCTCAATCTTTCAAATTCGATTCCTTTTTCGACTAAGTAATCCCTAACTGCACCTGCTCGTTCCAAGGAAAGGGCCTTATTCAGGCCGGGATCTCCGGCACTATCAGTATGGCCATTGATTCGGATTTTAAAGCCTTCATTCTTTGTTAAAAAGTCGCCAATTCCAGCCAAGTATTCTAAAGTTTCCTCTCCTTCAAATTCAGAAGTTCCTCTTTTAAAATTCACTTTCTCTAAAGTAAGACTTGAACCTGCTTCAATTTTAGCCATTAAAACAACGTTTGGCTCTTCTGAAAGTAATTGAGATGTAGTTATGGTTTTGGGAAAGAAAGAACTGGCTTCAAATTTAATTTCTGAGATCCCATTTTTTTCCAACCCAGAAATCAGAATGGAATCAGAATGCATTTCTAACCAATTTCCCTGAGATAATCCAAATAGTGTATAGTCAAGAATTCTCGTTTTATTCTTTTGATCAACCAAGAGCCATTTTAAAGGTTCTTCTTCAACCGCTATTTCTTTTTCTTGGATTTTGACTTCTGGGATCCCTACGCTACTACTGGGAAAAATAGGAGTCATCTCCTGAACCTTTACCTGTTTTTCTTCCTTTGCTTGACTGATTGCCACACTTTTGGGTGCTTCAAACTCATCAGGGATTACCAATGGTTCAGGATTTTTGAAAGTCAATAAATCTGAAAATCCATCGGAATTCTGGATGCTTGACCAAACAACCTCATCATCATTGATGAAAGTAACCGTACTCTCCGAACCGGGGGAACTGATTTGCTCCCACTTTATTGGTTGGCTCCAATTTAAAAGAGTCTCATCCAAAGCTTTGGAAATAAATATATCTTTCCCCTGTGCTCCTTCCTGCATATTGGAAGCGAAGTACAGTAGTTTGGTTTTAGGATTAAAAAATGGACTGATTTCTTGACCCGGAGTATTGATTACGTTTCCCAAATGAACAGGGCTTTCCCATTTGATAACAGACTCTTTCTTGATTAGATAAATATCTTCATTACCACGGCTATCTTCTCTTTTAGCAGAAAGGAAAATCAACTCTCCACCTTTGGAAATTCGCCCTGTTACATTTCCTGAAAGATCATCTACACCATCCACATTGATTCTTCTTAGGAAATTCCAGTCAGTACCAAACTTAGAATATTGGTAAATGCCATTTTTTTCAGAATCTCTATGGTAAACCAAAAGCGTGAGCAGGTCTTCCAAGCCAATAGGAAAATCATACCCTTCTGTACTTAAATCTGGACGATGAATCGCTTCTGACCAATCTCCAGCTTCATTTTTCTTGGTCATCCAGATATCTCCTGGATCGGTAACTCCTCCAATATTTCCTGGGTGAAATGCTCTTGTAAAAAGAAGGGTTCCATCTCCAATCCACACTGGGTTTTGGTCATCTTGAGGGCTATTAGCCCCTGATAAGACCTGTATTTCTTGAGATTGTACTTGATTAAAAACACAAAAAGCAAGCAGTAAAGTACTGCCTGCTTTAAGTATTTTAGTATTTAAATTTTTCATAATTATTGACCCAAAACGATGGCAAATACCAGCGGGGCCACAATTGTTGCATCTGATTCAATAATAAATTTCGGAGTCTCTAATCCAAGTTTACCCCAAGTGATTTTCTCATTTGGAACCGCTCCAGAGTAAGATCCATAAGAAGTAGTAGAATCCGAAATCTGGCAGAAATAGCCCCAAAGAGGCACATTATCACGCTGAAGGTCCTGATGCAACATTGGTACCACGCAGATAGGGAAGTCTCCTGCAATTCCCCCGCCAATTTGGAAAAATCCAACTTTACTTTCTTCAGTAGCATTGTTTGTATACCATTCTGCAAGGAACATCATGTACTCAATTCCACTTCTCACCGTGTGAACATTTTTCACATCGCCAGAGATAACGTGTCCAGCAAACATATTTCCCAAAGTAGAATCTTCCCATCCTGGAACGATGATAGGTAAGTTTTTCTTAGCCGCCTCAAGCAACCAGCTGTTTTTTGGATCGATTTGATAAGAATCTTCCAACTTGCCTGACAATAGAATTTTATAGAAGAACTCATGTGGAAAAAATGCTTCTCCAGCTTGATCAGCTTTCACCCATTCATCCAAAATAACATCTTCAATTCTTCTCATGGCCTCCATTTCTGGAATACAGGTATCAGTCACACGATTCATATGACGATCCAATAGATCTTGCTCCTGCTCTGGTGAAAGTTCTCTATAATTTGGAATTCGCTCATAGTAGTCATGAGCCACCAAGTTGAAAACATCCTCTTCTAAGTTTGCACCCGTACAAGTGATGATCTGAACTTTATCTTGACGAATCATTTCTGCCAAAGAAATCCCCAATTCTGCAGTGGACATTGCTCCGGCAAGAGTGACCATCATTTTTCCACCTTCTTCCAAGTGAGTTTTATAACCTTCAGCAGCATCGATCAAAGATGCAGCATTGAAATGACGATAGTGATGCTTTAAAAATTCTGTGATTTTCATTTGAGTTTTTTCAATTTGCCTTCAAAAATACCCAAAAATAGGGTACAAAAAAACCCGGACTTGGCCGGGTTTCTAATCTCGTTTTTACTGAAATTATTTTGCTGTATCTACAGGTGCTTTACCGTATTCTTTGTTCAATCCGTCAATCACAGATTTAGTTACATCCAAAGACTCTTTTCCATACCATACAGAACCACCTCTAGTGTAGCTAAGGACCAAATCCAAGCCTTCTGCTTCAGCATATCCTTTCAAATAGGTTTGAACTTTTTCGTAAACTTCATTATAAAGATTTGCCTCATCTACAGAAAGTTCCTGCATCAAGTTATCTCTATAAGTCACCAAATTTTGCTCTTTTTTCATCAACTCCTCTTGCTTAGCTCTTTGTTGATTTGGAGTCATGTTTCCACCAGACTGTTGGAAATTGGAAACTTCCTGCTCAAACCCTCTAGCTCTGCTTTGAAGATCACCTTCAAACTTCTTCCCTTTTTCGGTTAGTTCTTCAGATTTTTTGATGAAGTAGTCATATTTATTAATCACACTGTCTGTGTATACATAGGCGATTTTGTAGTCTCCAGAACCAGCAGCGCTTTCAGTAGCAGTTGCAGTTTGGTTTTCAGTGCTTTTTTGATCACAGGCGTAAAAAAGTACAGATGCAAGACCTAGTACTCCGATGAATTTTAATCCCTTTTTCACTTTGAATTGATTATTGTTGACAAGGGCGCAAATATAAAGAAAGAATTGATTTTCCAAGGGAAGTGCCCCATAT
Organism: Algoriphagus zhangzhouensis; assembly: GCF_900148515.1. Taxonomy (GTDB): domain Bacteria; phylum Bacteroidota; class Bacteroidia; order Cytophagales; family Cyclobacteriaceae; genus Algoriphagus; species Algoriphagus zhangzhouensis. The sequence continues at coordinate 824,647 of NZ_FRXN01000001.1, forward strand.
CCGGCATTAAAATAGGTTAAGGTTTAGAAAAATATTTCTTGGGCCAGCCTATAAACCTGTGAATGCGCCTCAATGATTTGGCTTATTTTTTCGCTGTAACCACCCCCCATGGAGCAAATCATCGGCAAACCTAATTCCTTAGAAAGCGAAAGAATGATGTCATCCCGCATTCTTACCCCTTCCATAGTCAATGACAATCTTCCTAATTTATCTGATTCCAATACATCCACGCCAGACTGATACATTATAAAATCTGGCTCAAATCTATTTAAAATCTGATCTAATGAAATATTTAAAGTTTTGAGGTATTCTTTATCTGAGGTGCCATCCTCTAAACCAACATCCAAATCTGATTTTTCTTTTCTATGAGGATAATTTTTAGCACCATGCATACTAAAGGTGAAAACAGATGGATCATCCTTAAATATTTCAGCTGTCCCATTTCCCTGATGAACATCCAGATCAATAATCAAGATTTTCTGTATAAGTCCCTTTTTCTGTAAATATCTGGCAGCTATTGCTTGGTCATTCAATAAGCAAAAACCTTCCCCTCGATTGGAATATGCATGGTGTGTTCCACCAGCAATATTCATGGCAATTTTGTTTTCCATGGCATAAACAGCTGCTTCCACAGAACCACCTGCTATCAGCACCTCTCTATCGACCAAAGCTCTACTCAAAGGAAAACCAGTAGCTCTTTCCTCTGATCGAGTGAGCTGAAGAGAATTTAACCGATTCCAATAATCTGAATCATGTGCTTCCAATATGAGACCTTCTGAAGCTGGTTTAGGCTTGAAAAAATTGCTTTCATCAACTGTACCCTCATACATTAATTGCTGAGGAAGCAATTCATACTTTTCCATCGGGAAACGATGTCCAGTAGGTAATGGATGACAATATTCGGGTGACCAGGCGATATGAAGCATAAAAAAACGCTTGTTGAATCAACAAGCGTTCAAAGGTATTGTTCTCAAGTTTTTTATCAAACGTCTTCTTCTTCTGATTGGAAAGAAAACATGGTCTCATCCAATACAATGGTATCGTCATTGAATTCCTTGATAAATTTTGCGATTACCTTATCAGTAATCACATCAATATTCAATGCAGCATCCACGCCTATTCCATAATCATGGTGGGTATCCACATCAATAAATTCTTGAACCTTTACAGTTTCTTCCTCTTCGATCTCCATGATCATTTCAGTGATGAACCAACCTATTTCTTCCTGTTCACTGTCCAAAGGAAGTAAATTACCGTTCTCATCTTCTTCATATTGGATACCATTAAAGTTGGGAAACTTTTTGGCAGCCTCATGTTCGGCTAATTCGTATACCTCACTAGAATGATGTAATCTTAAGGTATAAAGTGCAGCATCGTAGATCACTTCTTTACCTTCATACATACCTATGAAGTAAAAGTTTACAAATTCATCAGAATTCTCATCGTCAGGAATCAATTTATATGGCTTTCCAGAAGCGCTCAGTTCCTTTTTAAGCTTCGCGATCTCATTAGGATCAAATCCTGGATTGGTTAGTGACATAGAATTAAAAATTATGGATAATTAGATTTCACTTAGGAAAGATAGCTTTCGGAAGTGATTTACCAAGGAATATACAAGCAAAATATAAATGAGTAAAGAAAAGTCAGAAAAGTTTGATGAAGAATTTGTAAATACTTTGCTTAAATCAAAGGAAGGTATCTATCTGGAATTCAAGCAAAAGGTGTCTTCAAACGAAAAAATAGCCAAAACTATTTCCTCTTTAGCAAATGCAGAAGGAGGTATATTAGTAGTGGGAATTTCTGATCAAAAAAGAATAATTGGGATCGATCCAGATGAAGAAATCTATATGATTAATTCAGCAATTAGCTCTTATTGTTTTCCTGAACCAAAAATAAAAATAGAAGTCATAAGATGGGTGGATCCTAATCCAAGTCCTTATGAAAATGAAGAAAAAAGCATATTAAAAATAGTAATTCCCCAATCCTTAGATCCTATCAAGGCAAAAACAAAAAATGGTGATTGGAAGATCTACAGAAGAGAAGGAGATCATACAATTACTTTAGTTTGAGTTCAGGTTATTTCCAAATAGAGAGTTTATTATACTCAATACAATTGCAAACAACAAAGCCCACCAAAAACCATCTACCTGAAAACCTGGAATAATCTTATCTGCCAGCATAATAACTAAAGCATTTATCACTAGTAAAAACAGACCGAAAGTGATTAGCGTCAAAGGGAGAGTTAATACAATCATCAAGGGCTTAATCGTTAAATTGATTAGGATCAAAATTGCTGCTAATAAAAAGCCGGTAATCCAGCTATCGATGTGAATTCCTGAGAGAAAAAATTCAGCAATTAGGACCGAAATGCCTCCTAAAACGATTTTAACTAAAAATGAAGATGCTTTATCTTGCTGTGCCATAATTTCGAATATTTACTCCAAAATAATCGAAAAATGATTTAAATCATGAAGGAACAGGAAAGCAAGTTTCCTTTTTGGCTTTAAAATTGGTCTTTCAGCCCGTATATTTGCAAAAAAATTAACCAAATCCAAGTACCGAGTGATCATCATTATCTTCTTCTTATTGCACTGGTATTTTTCCCTGTTTTGCCAGAGCTTCTTCCTGCACAGATACGCAGCACATCAAATGTTTGTCATGACAAAATTCTGGGAAAGATTCTTCTACCTATTCACCTGGATGTGGCAAGGTAGTTCTTACCTCTCTCCTAGAGCCTATGCGATTTTGCATAGAATGCATCATGCCTACAGTGACACACCAAAAGATCCTCATAGCCCACACCACACTGAGAATCTTTTTACCATGATGTGGAAAACCAAAAACATTTACAACGATTACTTCAGCTTCAAATTAAAGCCAGAAGAACGATTCTCAAAAGATATTCCCGATTGGAATAAATTCGATCGATTTGCAGACAATATGGGAGTCAGAGTTGCTTGGGGATTGCTTTATGTCCTGATCTATGTTTTATGTATTTCAGTATTCGAACTACCTGGCACTCATTGGTGGATGTATTTTCTACTTCCAATTCATTTTTTGATGGGTCCTGTGCATGGTGCCATTGTCAATTGGAGTGGACATAAATATGGATATGCTAACTTTGACAATAATGATAAATCTAAAAACAGTTTATTATTAGATTTATTGATGCTTGGTGAATTATTCCAAAATAATCATCATAAACTACCAAACAGACCAAATTTTGCTGTGAAATGGTATGAATTTGACCCAACTTATCCAATAGTTAAGTTATTACATGCATCAGGAATTATAAAATTAAAAACTACATAAATAAAAGGGGCTTATTTAAAGCCCCTTTTTTATTTCACTAATATTCAATCAATTAAATTTTTTATAACTAAAACACATAATATATTATTAAATATTTTTTGGATATAAGGAACTAAAGCAATAATTTTCTAATAAATTAAAACTTAACACCTTATGAAACCATTAACCAGAGCTGAAGAAGAGATCATGCAAATTCTCTGGGACATTGAGAGAGGGTTTGTCAAAGACATCCTAACCCCAATGCCAGAGCCTAAGCCCGCTTACAACACCGTTTCCACTATCGTAAGAATTTTGGAAAGAAAAGGATTTGTAAGCCATAAGTCTTATGGAAAAAGTCATGAATACTTCCCAATCGTGTCTAAAGATGAATATCGTACATTCATCATCAAGAAAATGTTAGAAGGATACTTTGATAGTTCTTTCGCTAAAATGTCTCAATTCTTTAAAAATGATGAGTCTTTAAACAATAAGACTTATCAATAATAAATATTGAGAAAAACGAAAAAAAATGCCGGGCCTGAAACCGGCATTTTTTGTTACTTCACTTCCAGCAATAATTCCTGAATAGCTTTTTCCAATTGTTGATCTATTCCCTGATCAATCTGTCCAGGCATATTTTTTACCTCATATTGTGGTCGAGTTTCATTATTTTCTAACCACTCCCCAGCTTTATTTTTTGCAGAAATCGGAACAGCTCCCCATCTTACCCCATTTGGTAAACCTTCCCATCCAGCAAATGAACAAGTCCCAGGAGTCGGCATCCCTACTGTCTTCCCAATTCCTAAATCAGTATACCCACATGCAAAGCAATGTCCATCTGAATAATTGGCTTCATTAAACATAGCTAAGGTTGGTTTGGTCCATCTTGCTGTCGGTTCGTACCCCACTTCTCTAGCTGCAGTAGCATAAGTCAAAAACTTATCCCCAGTGAAGAACATGGCCAAATCAGCAACCAAGTCTCCCCCACCATTAAAACGAGTATCGACGATCACAGCATCTGTATCATGGTATTTACCCATCATTTCCTCATAGACATTTCTGTATGGTCCATCGCTCATTCCTGGTATATGGACATACCCCAGCTTCCCACCACTTTTCTCTGCAACTTCCATCTGGTTCTTTTTTACCCATCTTTTGTACAATAATCGACCTTCTTCACCCAAACTAATCGGTTTTACGGTCAGTTGTTGAGTATTTCCACCAGATGCATCAGAAATCTCAACTAGCGTAAATTTATCTGACTTTCTGTTCAACAATTTGGCAAAGTCAACATTTGGGCTAATCACTTCTCCATCGATTTTTTGAATAATCATACCAGGGGAAATATTAAGATTAGATTTATCTAAAGGTCCTCCAGAAATGACTTCTGTGATTTTTAATCCATTTCCTTGATGGCTGTAATCCCAAAACACACCTAATGAAGCGGTCTGATCAGCCATTGGAATAGATCTGGAATAACGAGCACCAGCATGAGAAACATTCAATTCACCAATCATTTCAGAGATCATTTCAGCAAATTCATAGTTATTACCGATATGAGGTAAGTACTTTTGATAATCTATTCTGGACTGCTCCCAATCTACCCCATGCATATCAGGTGTGTAGAAAATCCCTTGGGTTCTCTGCCAAACGTGATCAAATAAGTGAGCCAACTCAGCATCCTTATCAAAAGTCATTTCGCCATTGATCTTGATAGATTCTCGCTTCATAGATTCAGGATTGATTTTGGAAATGCTTCCATCACTAAGCATATAGAGACTTTTCATATCCTTATCCCAAACCAAACGGGCATAACCTGCATTTAAAGCAATTTCCTGTTTGGTTTCTTTGGTTCTAAGATTTGTACTCCATAAGTTCATTCCTTTCTCAAAACGAGCCAAATAAAGAAGCTTCTCTCCATCTTTACTCAAAACGGCATCACCTAAATTGCTTGAGTGAATCGTTAACCTCGCTTTTCGATCTTCGATTCCATCCCAGTCAAATTCTAGTGGTTTCACTTCTTTCTTATCAGAATCCGATTTACTATCCTCATCTTTATTTTCCTCTTTTTTACCCACTTTCTCAAGCTCCTTCTTCAACTTATAATCTTCATCGGAAAGGTTAAATTGGTCCCAAGCTTCCTGATCAAAGAAAAGCATATAGACATCATCTTCACTTCTACCTGAAGTCGCGTAACTTCTCAATCCGTCACGATTGGAAAACCAAAGCATTTGCTTTCCATCATTAACCCAAGTCGCACGGTCATCGCTATATCCACTTTGAGTGATTTTTTTGAATGGCTCTTTCCCACTGGCATCCAACAACACAACTTCAGAATTGGCCATAGTAGGTCTATAGGATGCCAACAACCATTTACTATCAGGACTCCATGTAAAATACTGATCTCCATCACTCATATGGAACAATTGCTCTGGAGTCATCAAAGTTACTTCCGCTTTGGAAGCCAAATCCACCACTTTCAAAGTTCTTCTTCCTTCGATATAAGCTAGTTTTTTCCCATCTGGAGATAACTTTGGCAAATAAGCATCCTCTGAAACAGTCAATAGAGGCTCTTCCTTCAAAAGTGTAGAAGCAAAGAAAAATGGCTCTTCGGCCCGCACTTTGGTGGATTTAAAAATCTGCCATTTCCCATCTCTTTCTGAAGAGTAGATGACTGATTTGCCATCAGGAGCAAATTCTACAAATCGTTCCTGCTCAGGAGTATTGGTAATTCTTTTAGTCAAAGATCCATCAACAGAAGTAACAAACACCTCTCCACGGGCTATGAATGCGATTTCTTTTCCATCAGAAGAGATGCTCATTTCTCTAACTCCTCCGTTGATAGAAATGTAATTATCAGAATTGGAGATGTCCTGAGTTTTAATAGAAACGGAAAGCTTTTTTGGGGTATCCCCTTTTTTCAAAGTATATAATTCACCATCATAGCTAAAGGACATCAATCCATTATCAGCAATACTTAAAAAACGAACTGGAAATTTTTCCAGATTTGTCAATGCCTGAGTTTTGGATGGGTCAGCCAAATCCATGGAAAATACATTGAAAGTCCCATTCTGCTCACTCAAATAGAATAGCTCTGACTCGTCGGGAGAAAAGACAGGGTTTCTATCTTCTCCATAAAATGTGCTGAGCATTTGATGAGAATTTGATGAGGCATCATACATCCAAATATCTCTAGCCACTCCGGACTGATGATGTTTTCTCCACTCATTTTCTCCACCTTTTTTATCATGGTAGATCATTTTTTGACCATCCTTACTAGTCTGAACGTATTCTGCTGGAATTGTCCAGATCTGATCTACTCTTCCACCAGTAACTGGAACCTGATACAATTCAGGAAGGTAACCGGTTGGATATTGTCTGTGCGCAGCCAAATCCATTCGAACAGCTCCGAAAATCACTTCTTTTCCATCTGAAGAAAAATCAAAAGGCTGCTCATCATTGGAATGGTACGTTAAGCGATCAGCAGGACCACCTGCAGCATCCATCAAGAAAATGTCGAAGTTTCCATATCGATCAGAGGCAAAAGCAATCTTTTGACCATCAGGGCTCCATACAGGCTTATAATCATGAGCTTCATGAAATGTAATCTGATTGGCCTCGCCACCAGTACTAGCCACCGTATACAAGTCGCCTTTATAAGTAAAAGCGATCGTACTTCCATCAGGTGAAATGGCTGGATATCTCATCCATTGAGGGGCATTTTGAGCTTGCGTAAGAAAAGGTGAAAACCAAGTCAACAATAAGCACCCTATCAATTGTAGATTTCTCATAAGTTTTGGGTTAAACCATGAAAGTAATCATTTTTGAAATGCTGGTAACCTATTTTGGACGGACATAAAAAATTACGGAAGAGCGGTAATCCTGAAGAAACCTTTTTCAATTTTCTTCCATCCTTCCAAGGACAAGCCTATATTTGCGGCTTGTAAAAATTATCAAGATGAATCCATTTATTGAAGAATTGCGCTGGAGAGGAATGCTCCAGGATATGACCCCAGAAATTGAAGAACACCTCAATAAAGGAATGGCTTCTGCTTATTTGGGTTTTGACCCTACTGCGGATTCACTTCATATTGGACATTTGGTGGGTGTGATGACCCTGCTCCATTTTCAAAGAGCTGGTCACAAGCCGTTTGCTTTGGTAGGTGGAGCGACCGGAATGATCGGTGATCCTTCTTTCAAATCTGCTGAAAGAAACCTTTTGGACAAGGCAACTTTGGATCATAATGTGGCTTCCATCCAAAACCAATTAGCCAAATTCCTGGACTTTGGTCAAGGAACTGAAAACAAAGCTGAATTGGTCAATAATTATGACTGGATGGCCCAGTTTTCCTTTTTGGAATTTATCAGAGATGTAGGAAAGCACATCACTGTAAACTATATGATGGCAAAAGATTCAGTTAAAAGAAGATTGGAGGACGGAAACGGACTTTCATTCACTGAATTTTCTTACCAATTGATCCAAGGGTATGATTTCTTCCACCTTTGGAAAAACAACAATTGCAGCATCCAACTTGGAGGATCTGATCAATGGGGAAATATCGTAACCGGAACCGAGTTGATCAGAAGAATGGGTGGTGGAAGCGCTTACGCTTTGACTGTTCCCTTGATCACTAAGGCCGATGGAACCAAATTCGGGAAAACCGAAGGTGGATCTGTTTGGTTGGATCCAGAGAAAACATCTCCTTACGCTTTCTACCAATTCTGGTTGAACGTTTCTGATGAGGACGCTTCCAAATACATAAGAATCTTTACCACTTTGGATAGAGAAACAATTGAGAATTTGGAAAAAGAGCATGCTGAAGCACCTCATCAAAGAGCTTTGCAAAAAGAAATCGCCAAGCAGGTGACTATCATGGTTCACAGTGCTGAAGATTATGAGATGGCCGTAAAAGCTTCTGATATCCTTTTTGGAAAGTCTTCCACTGAGGACTTGGCATCTTTGGACGAAAGAACATTCCTTCAAGTATTTGATGGAGTTCCTCAGGTGAAAATCTCTGCTGCAGATTACCAAGCTTTAGAAAACACGCTGGATCTATTTGGTGAAATCTCCCAAGGAGTGATCTTCGGTTCTAAAGGTGAGGCTAGAAAAATGATTCAAGGAGGCGGAGTAAGTGTGAACAAGGAAAAACTAGGTGATCCGAATGCCCCGGTATCCTTTGCCCTGCTTCAAGGAAAATATCTATTGGTACAAAAAGGGAAGAAAAACTACTTCATTGTGGAAATCATCTAAACCTATGATACCCAATCAAAAAGGCCTCTGATTAATTTCAAAGGCCTTTTTTTATTCCTTTTTCTCAAAAATTGACCCGCGTTTAACTCGTCTTTTTGACCCAGGTTTAATATCTTTACAGAGCTTTTTAAAATTTAAAACTTCAGTATGGCGGGCGAAAAAAACAAAGAGAAACTCATCCTAGATTCAGCTATTTCTCTTTTTACCACAAAAGGATTTCAGGCAACTCGAATGGAGGATGTTGCTAAAAAGGCAGGCATCAGTAAAGGCCTAAGCTACTTTTATTATAAGAACAAAGAAGACTTATTTATGGCTTTGACCAAAAAGGCTTTTGACCAATTGAAGGACGAATTTCGTGAAGTGTATAGAAATAGAGGAAAGTCAGGTTTACAATTAATGAGTGACCTGGTGATTCGTATTTCAGCTTTCGCAAAAACCAATCAGATTCTGTATGATTCCATTATTTCATTTCTTGACTTGATGAAACAGTACAATTCAGAGGAAGGACGTGAAGGAATAGATCCAAAGATTTTGGAAAGTGTCCATTTTCAAAAGTTATTGGAAATCCATCATGAGCCGGCCAAACTGGGAATTGCCATGATTAGCCAAGGGATCAAAGACGGAAGTATTCGTCCAGAACTACAGCCAGAGATTACCTTTTTCACCATTTGGAGTATGATGATAGGTTTCGAAAAAATGCGCGGTCCGATCGAGTATGAAGGAAAAGAAATAAAGATCAATCCTGAAAGCTGGGAACCGGGATTTATCAAATTGATGCAAGAAATGTTGAGAGGTACAATCCAGGCAAGTAAACCAACCACTGTACAGACCAGTCTATTTTGATGAAAAAGCACCTTATAATAGGTTTATGTATTCTCTCTTTCAGCTGTCAAAAGGAGACTGAAACTTATGATCTGAAAATCTCTTCAGTTGGTATTATTGATATTCAGCATAATCAAGTTATCTCTGATCAAACCATCCTAATCAATGATGATCGAATAATCAAAATCATTGCTACTTCTGAGGCGGCAACTTCTCAAGGAAAGCAAGAAATTGATGGTAAAGACCATTTTATCATGCCTGGTTTATGGGATAACCATGTCCATTTTGGAGGTGCAGAATACATTGATGAAAATGAGCAATTACTTCCACTCTATCTCAGTTTAGGCGTCACTTCTGTGAGAGATGCTGCAGGTGACATTAGCTTGGATGTATTAAAATGGAGAAATGAAATCCAATCAGGTCAAAGATTGGGACCAGAACTCTATACCTCTGGGCCCAAGCTGGAAGGAAAGGAATCTATTTGGCCTGGGGATTTGGAAATAGAAACTGAGGAAGAATTAGAATTGGCTTTGGATTCCTTACAGCAGCTTCAAGTGGATTTTATCAAAATCACGGATAATGCGCTTCAACCTGAGCTCTTTTTAAAAGCAGTCAAAGAATCATCTATTCGAGGCTGGAGTGTCTCAGCTCATATTCCTTCCCAACTTGAGTTATTTGACTTGGCAGACGCCGGACTGACCACCATTGAGCATTTGGGATATATCACCCGCATCAAAGCGGATTCAGAAGCTAAAACTCTTAAAAACCTTGAAAAATTAAGAGATCTAGGGACAGGGATTGTTCCTACTCTTTTGATCAGTGACAATATCGCTTACTGGGAACCAGGGAAATTTGAACAGGATACCATGTTGGATTACCTAGGTCCAAAGTTGAAAGAAAGCTATTCCTGGAGAATAGAGAGACTAAAGAATGATAGTCCTGAATCCCGTCAAAATCGAGTTGAAAGTTTTGAAGCGGCAACAGAAATGCTTCCTTTAATCCAACAATCAGGAATGAAGATTTATGCTGGAACTGATGCTGGATATTTGAATTCTTATGACTACCCGGGATGGGCTATTCATTTGGAATTAGAGAAAATGGTTCAGTATGGATTGACACCTCAACAGGCTTTAACAGCTTCTGTTATCAATGGTCCCTCCTATTTCAAATTGGATTCTTATGGATCTGTCTCTGCTGGAAAAATTGCAAACCTTTTAATCCTTAAGGCGAATCCATTGGAGGACATTAAAAATACAAGAGCTATTGAATCTGTAATTTTTAAAGGAAAAGTATTTGATCGCGATTCTCTTGATCAGATACAAAAGAAGATCAAGGATTGGGTCGATGAAAAAGAAAAGTCGATTCAATAATTGAAAAAAATGGATATAAAAAAAGCCGGCTGAGCCGGCTTTTTCAATTAATGGACATTGCCCATTAGTTTCTTTATAAATGGTGAGGCTAGTAAAACTAAAGCTCCAGCTCCCAAGGCATATTTTGCTATCAATAAGAATCCGTCAGTGTAAACTGTCAAGGTATCAAAACCTCCGATATTCTTTTCGGTACTTTCAATTGCCAACTGTTTTCCAATAAATCCTACTACTTGGAAAGCGAAAGCAGAAGAAAGGAACCAAACCCCCATCATAAAGGCTACAATCCGCTTTGGAGATAAATCTGTGATCTTGGAAAGTCCCACAGGAGACATGAACAATTCTCCAATAGAAAGCAAGAAGTACATCAATAACAGATAGGTAAATGGTACCAAGCCTGACTCATTTGCGGAGTTTCCACTAATTGCCAAAACATAAAAACTGATACCCGCTATCACTAGACCCAGGCCAAATTTGTAGGGAGTTCTTGGGTTCAAATTCTTTTTGGAAAGGTTAGTCCAAAGCATTGAAATCGGAATGGCCAAAATAATGATCCACATGGAGTTTAGTGAATTGGTCTGGGAAGCAGACATAATACCTTCCAAATCCACATTTCTAGACGCAAACAAAGTAATTACACTTCCAGAAAGCTCATGGAAGCCCCAGAAAATCGTCATAAAGAAGGTGATCAACACAGCTACAAAAAGCTTCTTCCTTTCGTCAGCTGTCGCCTGGAACATGATATATCCCAAATAAGATAAAATACCAACACCTACCAATTTGAATATGACATTCACGATATTTTGATCACCGAAGAAAGTACCTTCCGCTCCCAAAGCTTTGTAAGAAGAAAGCAAGAAAGCCACAGCAGGCACAGCCAAAACAGAAATCACAGGGATCATGTATCTGTTCTTAACTCCCAAAAGTTTTTCATCTATAGAGCTATTCACAGGAGGCAATCCTCTTTCGCCAAAAACTCCATTTTTGATACCGCTCCAGAAGAAAATCAAACCTGAAAGCATGCCGAATCCTGCCAAAGCAAAACCATAATGCCAGCCATAGGTAGCTGCCAACCAGCCGCAAAGAAGTGGAGCAATCCATCCACCTATATTGATTCCCATATAAAAGATGGTAAAGCCTGAATCTTTACGAGAATCTCCATCTGGGTAAAGTGTTCCTACAAAAGTTGAAATATTTGGTTTGAAATAGCCATTACCCACGATGATGAAAGATAAGGCAAGAAAAAAGGCCACATCGTTTTCTATCGCTAAAACAAAATGGCCTATTGACATCAGGATACCACCCAAGAAAATGGAGTTTCTCATTCCCAGAACCTTATCTGAGATCCTACCTCCAATGACTGTAGATGCATAAACTAGGGATCCATAAGATGCATATACTGCTGCAGTGGCATAATCTCTATCCGCTAAAGCTTCGAATATGACATCCACCATATAGAGTGTGAGCAATGCTCGCATTCCATAAAAACTGAATCTCTCCCATAGTTCTGCAAAGAACAAATAAAATAATCCCTTAGGATGTCCAAAAATAGTTGGCTCGTCCTGAAGGGGGTTGACTGTATTTTCCAATTAATCTCTGATTTAGGTGTATATAATTTCACAATGATAAAATAAAATGACAGGTTCTTCAAAAAGCTTTCTTTTAAATGGCTGATAAAAGCTTCAAAAAACAGGATTTTTAAGCAAAAAATATGAGGAAAATCAGCTATTAAAATAATGCCCCAAATAAAAGATGGAATTTTCTTCGTAATCGATTGAAATGCGAAATTTTAAACATTTTTTCATTTTCTATTAACTCATTTTATCTAATTTTGGGGAGACAATTTTCAGTTTGTAAACCCAAATATTTATGCAGGATTTAGCTCTGGACATCCAGACCTCTCCTTTGAGTTACCTCGACTTGGAAACAAGTGGAAAAATTCATTTCAACCTCCCTCCAGCTGAGTTGGTTGAGCATGCTTTAGCCAGAAAAGAAGGAAGCCTTACATCAACAGGAGCCTTGATGGCAGACACAGGTAAGTTTACCGGTAGATCTCCAAAAGACCGCTACATCGTGAAAGATGAAAAGACATCCGATGCAGTTTGGTGGGGAGATATCAACATCCCCTTTGATGGTGAAAAGTTTGATCAGCTTCTAGGAAAAATGAAAGCCTTCTTACAGGATAAAGATCTATTCGTAAGAGATGCTTTTGCTGGAGCAGATCCTGAACACCGACTCAACATTCGAGTGATCAACACCTTGGCTTGGCATAATTTATTTTGCCACAACATGTTCTTAAGACCTGAACATGATGAATTAAACAACTTTATTCGGGACTTTACCATCATCTGCGCTCCTGATTTCAAAGCGGACCCAGTGACTGATGGTACCAAGAACTCGAATTTCGCAATTCTGAATCTTTCCAAAAGAATGATCCTGATTGGTGGAACTGGCTATGCAGGTGAAATGAAAAAGGGAATTTTTTCAGTCTTGAACTTTATCCTGCCTCATGAGAAAAATGTTCTATCCATGCATTGCTCGGCCAATGTGGGAAAGGATGATGATACAGCGATATTCTTTGGTCTTTCCGGCACTGGAAAAACAACCCTTTCAGCAGATCCGAATAGAAATTTGATTGGTGACGATGAGCATGGATGGACTGAAACCGGTGTATTCAACTTTGAAGGAGGATGCTATGCGAAAGTCATTGATTTGACTCGTGAAAAAGAGCCAGAGATTTGGGATGCTATTCGATTTGGATCAGTTGTAGAAAATACGCGCTTCAAGCCTGGAACTAGAGAGGTGGATTATGAAAATAGATCAGTCACTGAAAACACCAGAACTGCCTACCCTATCCATTATATTCCAAATGCTCAGTTGCCATCAATGGCAGGAATTCCAAAAAACATCTTCTTCCTTACAGCAGATGCTTTTGGAGTCATTCCGCCTATTTCAAAATTGAATAAGAGTCAGGCAATGTATCATTTTATATCAGGCTATACAGCGAAAGTTGCAGGAACTGAAATGGGTATCACTGAGCCCAAATTGACCTTTTCCGCCTGTTTTGGGGCAGCTTTCCTTCCTCTCCATCCAACTGAGTATGCTACTCTATTTGGTGAAAAAATGGAGAAATATGACACCAATGTATGGCTAATCAATACGGGATGGACTGGAGGTCCTTATGGCATTGGTTCTAGGATGAAACTGTCTTATACCAGAGCAATGATTACAGCTGCTTTAGAAGGGAAATTAAATGATGTAGAATTCAAGACTCATCAAGTCTTTGGAGTTCAGGTTCCACAGTCCTGTCCATCTGTTCCCTCTGAAGTGCTAAATCCTCGTACCACTTGGTCTGACCCTTCAGAATACGATAAACAAGCTCATGAATTAGCGCTTGCTTTTGTGAAAAACTTCAATCAATTTATGTCTTTTGCATCTGATGACATTCTAAAAGGAGCTCCGAATCCTTAAAAAATACTAACCCAAAATTAACCTAGGCCTACTTTTTTTGAAGTAGGCTTTTTTTATAAAAATTATAAAATTCTCATTTCTAGTCCATAAGCACAAATTACAGGTTGTGGGAGAAAAAATAAGTCCAATAATATCATCAGAAAGAAATAGTTACAGGACAAAAAATTCATAGAAAAGTATAATTTTGCCATCCTTATAAATATAGATTAAGTGCATGCCTATGAAAACTGCAGAAATTATTACCGAAAAGGGAACCATGAAAGTGGAGTTTTATGAAAATGATGCTCCGAATACCGTCAAAAACTTTGTAGATCTTTCCAAAAAGGGATTTTATGATGGACTTACTTTCCACAGAGTGATTCCAAACTTTGTGATTCAAGGAGGTTGTCCTATCGGTAATGGTGCAGGTGGTCCTGGATATAAAATTGATTGTGAGTTGACGGGTGGAAACCAATATCACGATCGTGGAGTACTTTCTATGGCTCATGCTGGAAGAAACACCGGAGGTTCTCAATTCTTTATCTGTCATAGCAGAGACAATACTGCACACTTGGATAGAAACCATACTTGCTTTGGAAAAGTCGTAGAAGGACTAGAAGTCATTGACGCAATAAGAGCTGGTGATGTGATTGAAAAGATTGTAATTAGCGAAGACTAAAAATAGGCCCCTCTCGAAGGGGCTTTTTTTTTAACAATTCTTGGAATAGTTATTGCGTTTTGGGCTTTCCCACTAAGTATGTAGCTATGAAAAGATTCTATTTATTGTTTATACTTTTCCCACTTTTACCCATTCTGGGGAATGCTCAGCATTATGGAAACTCATTAGGTTTACGCCTTGGCAATAATGATTTAGGGCGAACAGTTGGACTTACTTTTCAACAAAGAATTACCAAAAGAGGAACCTTGGAAGGAATCCTCCAGTCAGATTTTTCTACCAACACCACAGCTCACTTACTTTATGAATTTCATCGTCCTCTTCTTTCCAAAAGGCTGAATTACTACTATGGAGCAGGTATTTCTTTTGGTAATGAAGAAAGCTTCATTAAAGACAAAACCCGAAAGGAAATCATCCAAACCTATGGAAATAGAACCATGGGAACGGATTTCATACTTGGATTGGAATTGACACTACTCAAAACAGTGATTGCCTTTGATTACAAGCCCAATATCAACATTGTTGGAAGAGAAGAGTTTTTCCGCGGTCAAGCAGGCGTTTCAGTACGAATGGTACTATTGGATAGAAAAACACAAAAGAAGCGTCAGAGACAGCGTAGAAGAGCTAATAATCAAAAGGACCAAGTACCTATCGATCAAAAGCTTAAATCAATCTTTGAAAAGAAATAACTTATTTGTTCTTAGAATCCCAATACATCTTTTCATGAAGCTTAGAACGCTTCACAATTTGTCTGTACCACTTTAGTCTCAATTGTTGCTTTTCTTCCTCTGAAAGATAAAAATCCTTTGGAAGGCTTTCTTTAGCTTTTCTCACCAGATCATAAAGAAAGATGGAAGCAGATACAGAAATATTAAAGCTCTCTGTAAAACCCAACATGGGAATGTGTACTAACCCATCTGCTTGATCTTTTACATCTTCACTTACACCTTCATGTTCATTCCCAAAGACCAAAGCGGTCTTCTGATTAGGATCTAAATCATAAATTGAAACTGAATCAGCATTTGGACTGGTAGCCAATATTTTATACCCTTTAGATTTAAGAGAATTGAAACAGTCTTTCACTGCATTACCGGCAGGAGAAAAATACTTATGGATATCAACCCATTCAGATGCTCCGCGGGTTACATAAGGATTGATTTTGTATTGATTGGTCTTTTCAACCACATGAATATCCTGTAGCCCAAAGCAATCACAGGTTCTCAATACCGCACTGGCATTGTGGGGTTTGTAGATATCTTCCAAAACCACGGTAAAATGGCGAGTCCTGTCTTTCAGAACTCGCTCCATGACTGATTTCTTGTGATCTGTGATATACTGGTCTAAATAATCCAGTAATCCTTGATCTATTGGGCCATTTTCATAATTCATAATCAATGGTCTTGGGCTTTCAAAAGAGTCCCAACTGTTCTTCATCATCGTTCTTCGGCGAAAGGTCGATGGTGCTACCTACTTCCAAATCTTCATCATCGGAAGCCTCACTCCCATCTCCCTCTCCTTTTTCTTCGGTGGGTGCTTTCTCCGGAACAATCAGACTAACCTCTTTGACATCATAGGTACTTAATTTATTTCCCATGGCCTTCCAGCCTTTGACATCAATAATCATATCCAGATCGTATTCCAAAGTTTCTTCCTCCTTTCCTTTCAAAACGCGGGCCATTACCTGTGGCTGTTTTTCAGAAGAAATCACTTTCAAGTAAGAAGAGCGATGATCTGTTATAAAGTTAAATTTCTTGTTGAGTGAAGTCGTTTCAATCATAAACCGCTTCACGTAGTATGTTTTACTTCCTCCATCATAGTAGACGGCCGAAAGCACATTCTCAGGCTCAAATTTCTCAATCAAAAGGACTTCTTTAGGCTCATAGCGATTGGTCAATTCAAAATTGGTCAACTCATATTCGCCAGATTTATAGCAAACCAAAATCTTATCCTCACCTAAGAAATTTCCAATCAGATTTCCTCTTTGATCGGTATTCAACCTACCTACTACAGGGTCATAATAAATATCCAATCCTCCCAAGGTAGAAACACCTTCCATTTTCAACTGGATTTTCCTTACTGGGTATCTGGTTAAGATATTACCTCCAGCTCCTCTTCCTTTGATCTCAATACTGGCAAACTCAAAATCAAAAACCTTAACTCTAGCCTTAGCTCCTTGAGTTAGGTAAACAGTAATGATCTCTGCCTCTCCATTTGGATTAGCAGTCAGGTAAAGTGTCTTAGAGCCTTTAGTTCCCTTAGTCAGGTCATATTCTTTATCTCGAGTAACACCTCCAGGCTGAAATCTTTTCACCATGGCTCTACCGGAAGCTCCATCCAGATAAATCATATTGAAAGTCAGTCTTTCATCTGTCTTTCTATAAATCCCTACATGAAGGATATCTTTCCCCATGAAGTTTTTGTCCTGTATTTTGGAAACCATCATTTTGCCATCCTTCCGGATCACGATGATATCATCCAAGTCAGAACAATCACAAACGAACTCTTCTTTCTTTAGACCAAAACCGACAAAACCGTCTTTCCTATTGACATAAAGCTTGGCATTGTTTGCTGCTACTACAGAGGCTTGGATCGTATCGAAAGCCCTGATTTCAGTCTTTCTTTCTCTTCCTTTGCCATATTTAGCCAGCAAATTCTGATAGTATTTGATAGCGTATTCAGTCAGGTGTCTCAGGTTGTAATTCACTTCCTTCAACTCTTCCTGAAGCTTCCTCATCAATTCATCAGCTTTGAAAGTATCGAATTTGGAAATCCTTTTGATTCGGATCTCTGTCAATCGAATCAAATCATCCTGAACGATCTCTCGATAAAAGTCTGGCTTATACGGCTCCAGTCCTTGATCAATCGCTTCTAAAACAGCATCCCAAGTGGTACATTCTTCAATGTCTCGGTAGATTCTGTTTTCGATAAAGATTTTCTCCAAGGAAGAGAATAGCAACTTCTCCATCAACTCCGCTTTACGGATTTCAAGCTCTCTTTTCAGAAGGGCTTTAGTCTGCTTGGTATTGTATTCCAAAATTCTGTTGACCGAAAGGAAAACAGGCTTGTCTTCAATAATTACACAAGCATTTGGGGAAATAGAAACTTCGCAATCCGTAAATGCATAGAGTGCATCAATTGTCACATCAGGTGAAGTTCCCGGAGCCAAATGAACCTGGATCTCTACATCCTTCGCAGTATTGTCTACTACTTTTTTGATTTTGATCTTTCCTTTATCATTTGCTTTCAGGATAGAATCAATCAAAGAATCAGTAGTCGTTCCGTATGGTATTTCCTTAATTAAAAGAGTTTTAGAGTCTTCTTCCTCAATTCTTGCTCGAACCTTTACTTTTCCTCCTCTTACTCCTTCATTGTATTCGCTGAAATCAGCCAAACCACCAGTCAAGAAGTCTGGAAGAACATTGGTTTTATTTCCTTTTAGGATCTCGATAGACCCTTCGATAAGTTCGATGAAATTGTGAGGAAGGATTTTAGTGGAAAGACCTACAGCGATCCCTTCTACTCCTTGAGCAAGCAAAAGTGGAAACTTCACAGGAAGTGTAACAGGCTCTCTTTTTCGACCATCATAGGAAAGTTGCCACTCTGTAGTCTGTGGATTAAAGACTACTTCAAGAGCAAATTTGGAAAGTCTGGCTTCAATGTATCGAGCTGCAGCGGCACTATCCCCAGTTCGGATATCACCCCAGTTTCCCTGAGTTTCGATCAGAAGGTCTTTTTGACCTAAATTCACAATGGCATCTCCAATAGAAGCATCACCATGAGGGTGATACTGCATGGATTGACCAATGATGTTGGCTACTTTGTTGAATCGGCCATCATCCATCTCCTTCATCGCATGAAGAATACGTCTTTGCACCGGTTTCAATCCATCTTCTATGGCAGGAACTGCACGCTCTAAAATTACATAAGAAGCATAATCCAAAAACCAGTCTTTGTACATCCCGGTTACTGGAACCGAAGTGTGTAAACTGTCGTCAGATTCTTCAGGTTTGTTAGTTTCTTCGCTCATTTAATTCATCCACTATTCTAAAAAGTCAGGAACGCCTAACTCTATTCAAATCTAATTTTATTGATTACTTGGTTTTACCCAAAGCTAAAAAGGGCCGCATTAAGCAGCCTCTTCTTCAGGTTCTTCAGATTTTGGATCTTCCAAAGCCAAATCCTTTTCAACTTTCAAATTGTCGATAATGAAGTTCTGGCGATTTGGAGTGTTTTTCCCCATGTAGAAAGTCAAAAGCTCTGAAATCTTGGTTTCCTTATTCAGAATGATTGGTTCCAAACGGATATCATCTCCTATAAAACCACCAAATTCTTCAGGAGAAATCTCTCCCAATCCTTTGAAACGGGTGATTTCAGGCTTATTTCCTAGTTTATGTATTGCTCTTTGTCTTTCTTCGTCGGTATAGCAATAAATGGTTTCTTTCTTATTCCTTACCCGGAAAAGCGGAGTTTCCAAAATGAATAAGTGACCATTTTTTACCAAATCAGGAAAGAACTGAAGGAAATATGTCATGATAAGCAATCGGATGTGCATACCATCCACATCGGCATCCGTTGCAATAACGATTTTTCTATATCTCAATCCATCAATTCCGTCTTCGATATTCAGTGCGTGCTGTAGAAGGTTGAATTCTTCATTTTCATAAACCACCTTTTTGGTCATCCCGAAGCAGTTCAACGGCTTTCCTCTCAAAGAGAAAACTGCCTGAGTCTGAACATCCCTGGATTTGGTGATAGATCCTGAAGCCGAATCCCCTTCTGTGATAAACAACATGGTATTGTTTTTCACTTCCTCATTTGCCTTATTATCATCGTAATGAACGCGACAATCACGAAGCTTCTTATTATGCAAATTGGCCTTTTTGGCTCTTTCATTCGCCAATTTCTTGATACCGGAGATTTCCTTTCTCTCTCTTTCAGATTGAAGGATTCTCTTTAATAAAGCATCAGCGACAGCAGGATTTTTATGGAGATAATTATCAAGTTCTGTCTTGACGAAATCATTCACAAAGGTCCTTAAAGTAGGGCCATCAGGACCTACGGAATGCGAACCCAGTTTGGTTTTGGTTTGAGATTCAAAAACCGGCTCTTGAACTCTTACTGCAATAGAGGCTACGATACTCTGACGAATATCAGAGGCATCATAATCCTTTTTGAAAAACTCACGGATAGTCTTCACGATAGCCTCTCTGAAAGCTGCCAAGTGAGTTCCTCCCTGAGTCGTGTATTGTCCGTTTACAAAGGAATAATATTCTTCACCGTATTGATTTGAGTGAGTTATCGCCAATTCGATATCATTCCCTTTTAAGTGGATAATCGGATATCGAATGCTCTCCTCTTCTACCTTATTGGAAAGAAGATCATACAAACCTTTATCTGAGAAATACTTTTTCCCATTGTAATTGATCGTCAATCCAGCATTCAGATAGGCATAGTTCCATATCTGATTTTCAAGATATTCAGGGATAAAGTGATAATTCTTAAAAATGCTGGCATCTGGGGTAAAAATGACCTTAGTCCCGTTTCTATCAGAAGTTTTATCGATAGGTCTATCCTCCTTCAAAACTCCTTTTTCGAACTCGGCTATTTTGGTTTCACCATCACGGAAAGCCTGAACTTTGAAATAATCGGAAAGTGCATTGACGGCTTTGGTACCGACCCCATTCAGACCAACTGATTTTTGGAAAGCACCTGAGTCATATTTACCACCGGTATTGATTTTGGAGACGCAATCGATAACTTTTCCCAAGGGAATACCACGACCATAATCACGTACTTCAACTTTATGCTCAGAAATCTTAACATCGATCGTTCGTCCATACCCCATCATGTGTTCATCGATGGAGTTATCCAAAACTTCCTTTACCAAAACATAAATCCCATCATCCTGGGCACTACCGTCTCCAAGCTTACCGATATACATACCCGGTCTCAACCGAATGTGTTCTCGCCAATCAAGGGACTTGATACTATCCTCTGTATATTTTACGTTTTCTGCCATAATTCAATACTTAAGAGCCTTTTTGCAGTTGTTTGGCTTTCCCTGCAAAAAGCAAAAAGAGTGCGATAATCCAGATCACCAATAAAACTGGAATCAGATAAAAGAAGAAACTAAAATTATCTGGAGTTATTTCTTGCTGATTGTTAATCGAATGAATGTATAGAACCACTACTGCCAAACTAAAATTGATCACCCCTCCAAAGGAATAAAACCAAGCCAATAGATAATCTCTGTAGTTGTCACCTACTGGGAAAACTCTGTGTAATCTTTTGCTTGTCTTGGTCTCCAGCAATTTTGGAGGAAGGATCGTAAATGCATTTAAGAGAACAAATGCTGCGATCATGGCATAAAAGAAGGAATTCTTCTCAATGGTTGATACGGTTTCTCCGCTTTCTCCCAATCTGTAAGTGAGCTGATCGGTCATAGCTGCATAAAAATACAGTAGGAAAAAGAGGAATATGATGATACTTACGAAGTAGAAGAACTTCCCGAATCTGTAATACATATGAAATGGGTAATTGAATGTGCTAATATACAGGATTTGATCAAACAGATGGGCAGCAATTCAAGCTGGTACTCCGACAATATTTGTCTCAAATATGAAAATCCGTGAACCTAAGCGAATTAGCCTTTCCTGCAAATTAGCACTGATTTTTCTCCCATTGAGATAAAATCAGGTTTTTCCTACATAGAAAAAGAAAGCTCAGTACATTTGCAGCCGAATAAAGAATCCATTTCTCCATGAAGTATTTGAGCATTACCGCCTTTTTATTGATCATGATCGGAACTTCCTGTTCTTCTAAATTAGATACAGGAGCTATCAATATTGAAAATTGGAAAGGTGATAGATACGGATGCAAAGGACTTCGCCTTCAGGATTTGGAGGAATTTGAAAAAATAAAAAACACCTTCCTAGGTGCTGACAACCAAGCTTTGATCAAGACTTTTGGAAGACCAGATAGAGTTGAATTAGTCGATAAAAGCCAAAGCTTCTTTTTCTACTATTTTGAACCTAGCGAAAACTGTGATGGTGTAAAACCAGAAAAAGAACCCCTCAAGGTTCTTTTCCGAATGAATGCTATTTCTAAAGTTTCTGAGGTGACTGTTACAACCCTGAACCCATAAAACAAAGAGCAGCCGCTCCAAGGGTTCCTGCATTGTTTTCCAAAGTCGCCTTCTTCAACACTAAGTCTTTATTGTAATAGATAGTCAAGTACTGTCTAATTGTACGCTCGATTTCAGGAAGCATAAATTCCAAACCTGCTGAAATACCCCCACCGAAATAGACTTCTGTCACATCGAGGATACGAATCGTAGATACAATTGCCTCACCTAGCATTAAGCCTACCTCTTTGAAAACCATCAAGGAAACTTCATTGCCTTCTTTGGCGGTATCTACTAAAAGGTGGGTTCCAAGCTCAGCACCTTCCAATCTTCCGGCCTTTTCAGGATAGGCAGCGATCATTCGCTCAAGGATATCCAAAATCCCTTTTCTACCAATCAAAGTTTCCAATCGCGCACTTCCTTTGGAAAGCATATGGCCCATTTCCATGGCATTTCCTCTGGAACCTTTGAAAACCTCTCCATCCAATACCAAGGCACTACCGATCCCGGTTCCCATGGTGATGAAAAGGAAATTATCTGAAGGATTGTCTTTTCCAAAATAGAACTCTCCAATGGCAGCAGCAGCAGCGTCATTTTCCAAAAAGAATTCTTTATCTGGATAGGCATTTTTTAGGCCTTCCTTCAAATTGAAATTATTTAATCCTGGAATTGCGGGAATTTCCAATGGAGTAGTACGATCCTTACTGATTAAGCCCGGTAAACCGATGCCTACTTTCTCTACTTCTGGGTATTTCTCGAAATATTTAGCTAATCCAGCGATAAAAGCAGGCCCAAATCCATCCTTATGATCTCTAAATGGCGTTGTATCTTCTTTCTGAAAATCAACAATTTGTCCGTTTTTATCAACTAGACCAATCTTCAGATGGGTTCCTCCTACATCCACTCCTAAAAAGTGCGTCACTGCTTTATCCATTTTGTTATTTATAGGTTTGAGTCCCAAAAAAGCCAAAAAATTGCTTTACTTCCTATAATCTTTAGCAATCTGCTGGAAAATTTTGAAAACTGCGGGACAAACCAACGTATTTTTAAGTGTTAGGCCCAAAATCCCATGCATATTTTTTCTGTTGGTATGAGGGTATTCCCGACAAGCTTTTGGTCGGTCCTCATAAACCAAGCATTTATTGTCGCTTCCTAAAAAAGGACAAGGCGAAGAATTCAAAACATAATCCCCCTCTTCATCCCTGTGAAGGTATTCATCGATAAATGCACTGCTTTTCTGTCTAAAAACCTTAGCCAAACGATCAATGTCAACTTGTAAAAAAATAGGACTGGTCGTCTTACAGCAATTGGCGCATTCCAGGCAGTCAATTTCCTCAAAGACTTCCTCATGAAGATTTTCAAATTCTTCATCGAGCTTTTTAGGCTTTACTTTTCGAAGCCTGTCTTTGAGTTTTTTATTGGCAGGAAAATCAGATTTGCTTTCCCTCTGGAATAATTCTAAATCCAAAATGCGTTAATAAATTTTATAACAAACTGTATTTCAATTGTTTGTAAAATTAGGTATATTAAGTAAGCTAAACCCAAATACCTATGAAAACTCATCCCTCAGAGCTTTATTACTATCATAATTCAGCTCAACCTATCAACAAACAGACGAAAGCTTATGCTCATTCGGTAGCCAAATTCATTCATGAAATAGATGTGGTTTCTCAAAAAATGACTCCCACTCAATGGAATCAGATTTTGCTCCTACTCAATCTACGCCCTAAAGACCTACTCAACCGGGCTCATCCCGATTACCAACGACTGATCGCAGGTAAAAACTGGGACCATGAAAGCTGGCTCAATATTTTGATTAATTATCCTTATTTGATCAAAGCTCCGATTGTGCTTTTTCGCAAAAAAGCCATCCTTTGCCGAACTCCAAGTGATATTCTAAAACTCAATTAAGGCAAGGCGATTCCGTCCTCTAAAATCTGGATTTCACGTGCTTTGTAAAGCTGACCAATGCATTGTTTGAAGTGCTTTTTACTCATAGAAAGCACTTTTTTGATTTCTTCGGGGTCGGACTTATCATGAAGTGGCAAGAACTTCTTCTCTTTCAAAATCGCCAAGATTTTCTCAGCTCCTTCTTCGTACTTTACTCTTCCGGTAGGTAATAGTTGAAGATCCAATTTTCCGTCATCTCTCTTCTTTTTGACAAACAGGTTCCTTCTCTCTCCTATTTCGATGGGTTGAAACACCTCATTGGAATAAATCAAACCTTCAAATTCATCATCCACTAAAACTTTGAAGCCCAAATCAGTTTTTTCATAAATCAAACCATCCACTTCGTCTCCCGGTTTGAAATCATCCGTAGCTGGAATGATAAAATCTCTATGCTTGCTACTTCCAATCAAACGATTGGAACGGTAATCAACACAGACGCGAACAAGGTATTTCCGACCGACTTCCATGTCTTTCCCCATTTCTGAGTTAGGTACCAAAAGATCCTTTGGCAAGCCCCAATCCATAAAGGCACCAAACGAAGTAACTTCTTTGGCTTCCATGACAGCCCATTCGTCCACTATAGCTTTGGGAGTATCAGTCACTGCGACAGGTCTATCTTCACTATCTGTGTAGACAAAAACCTGTACATAATCATCCTCTCGCTCATCCCCACTTAGGTATCCTTTGGGAAGCAAAACTTCCTCTCCTGATTCCAATTCGAGGTAAGCACCAAAATCTGTAAAGCGATTGATGGGAAGGCGACTGATCTGTCCTAGTTCTTTCATAGCTCAAAGGTAGGGATTAATCCAAAATAGGCCTTGAAAAAATTCTGACAATGGTAGTCAGGAAAGATCTGATAAAATTGGAATTCTTTATTGCCAAAGGTAGTTTTGAAATGGCGGCTAAAAAACCGTCGTCAAGGATAAACCCAAATACAAACAAAAATTGAATTATGAAGAACATTGCAGTCATCGGATCTGGAACCATGGGAAATGGAATTGCTCACGTTTTTGCCCAAAATGGATATCAGGTCTCTTTAATAGATCTTAAGCAGGAATACTTGGATAAAGCAATCGATAAGATTGCCAAGAATATGGATCGCCAAATCAGCAAAGGGATTTTGTCAGAGGATGAAAAAGGAGCTGCATTGGACCGAATTTTCACTTTTACCGATCTAGAAAAAGGTCTGACTTCGGTGGATTTGGCGATTGAGGCTGCGACAGAGAATTTGGAGATTAAACTCGATCTATTCAGAAAAATGGATCAACATGCTCCAAAAGAGGCAATTTTGGCTACCAATACTTCTTCTATATCCATTACAAAAATAGCGGCCGTAACTCAAAGACCGACGCAAGTGATCGGGATGCACTTTATGAATCCTGTTCCAGTGATGAAACTTGTTGAAGTGATCCGTGGATATGCGACTTCTGATGAGGTGACCGAAAGTGTCATGAACCTTTCCAAAGATTTGGATAAATCTCCTGTTGAGGTGAATGATTATCCTGGATTTGTCGCAAACAGAATTTTGATGCCGATGATCAATGAGGCGATTTATTCTCTATTCGAAGGAGTAGCAGGAGTTGAGGAAATCGATACGGTAATGAAATTAGGAATGGCTCATCCGATGGGGCCTTTGCAACTGGCTGATTTTATAGGATTGGATGTTTGCCTTTCAATATTGAAAGTCCTTAATGATGGTTTTGGAAACCCTAAATATGCGCCTTGTCCACTCTTGGTAAATATGGTGGAAGCAGGTTACAAAGGTGCCAAAACCGGTGAAGGTTTTTACAAATACACTCCAGGAAGCAAGGATTTGGTAGTAGCTTCAAGATTTAAGAAATAAGAAAAATGCACATAGCTGTTGCAGGCAACATCGGTAGTGGAAAAACCACTTTAACCGAAAAACTGGCTAAACATTTTGGCTGGCAAGCGGAATTTGAATCTGCAGATGACAACCCTTACCTTCCTGATTTCTATGAGGATATGAAAAGGTGGGCTTTTCATCTTCAGGTTTATTTCCTCAATTCAAGATTCAATCAAATAAAGCGGATTCAAGAAAGTCAAATCGATACAGTTCAGGATCGGACTATCTATGAAGACGCCTATATTTTCGCAGCAAACCTTTATAAAAGTCACTTATTAAGTGAGCGGGATTATTATAATTACAAGAGTCTTTTTGAAAGTATGACTCCGCATATCAATCCGCCTGATTTATTGATTTATCTGAAAGCAGATATTCCGAAACTGGTAGGACAAATTGAAAAAAGAGGAAGAACCTACGAGACTACCATGAGAATTGATTACTTGAAAAACCTCAATTCCCATTATGAAGAATGGATAGCCAATTATAAAGAAGGAAAGCTTCTGATTGTCGATGTCAATAAGTTAGATTTCGTTGAAAATCCTGAGGACTTTTCACTAATCCTTGAAAAAGTTCATCGAGAAATTTTTGGATTATTCTCTTAATCAAGCAGCTCAAAGCTGCTTTTTTTTATTTCAATGGAATTGTAATCACTACAGACTCATCTCCTACTTTACCAGCCAAACCCAAGACTATTACTTTTCCATCTTCATGAAACACAAAAGGTCTTTCCAAACGATCTGGCTTCAAAATACTACCATCTTTCATTGTGAGTTCTTTGGGTGTGAGTACGTAATCAGAGGCTTTTTCCCAATTAATTCCATCTGGAGAACTCATCATACCTATAAAACCATGCGCATGAAAAACTGCATAATAATGATCCAAGGTCTCGTCATACCAAAGTGACATGTCTTCTGTATCCAAATCATCAATTACAGCTTTGGGAAGGATTTCAAAGGGACCATCAGGCTTCTCTCCTATTGCCATTGCCTGATTGCGAATGAATCTTGTCTCATTTGGTTTATCTCCTTTTACGATTAGATAAAATTCCCCATCTCGTCCTTGGGTGATAGCTGGATTTACAGTCAAGGTGGAAATCGGACCAGAAGGCTCAATTAAAGGCGAATCTTTCCTTTGCCAAGGGCCATTTAAACTTTTAGAAATGGCAACTCCGGTTCTTTGATTTGGTCTCAAAATCTTCCAATCTGGATGAGAATAGCCAGTTTGAGCGATTTCCATTAGATCTTCAGAATTGTAATTCTGATCTTCTCCCAAATTGGTGGAGATATAATAGAGGTAATAGGTATCGCCGAACTTCTTAATTTTTGGATTGTGAGCAGTAATCGCATCCCAATTTCCTTTTCCTCTCCCCTCAAGCGCCGTTTCTACATAAGTCCATGGTCCAGAAGGCGAATCTGCAATAGCGTGAGCTATTTCTGAGAACAAAAGCCAACCTGTAAACTTACTTTCCTTGGGCCATCGGCTATAAAAAAGATGGTATTTCCCATCATCTCCTTTTATGATTGAACCTCCCCAATTATAATACCCTTCAGTTTTGAAAATATTGGATTCGTCAATTTCAGAAATACGATCTGAAATCCTCAGAACATCTTGAGCTAGTACTTGAAGAGAAAAAACTAGAAATAGTAGGCTAAAAAAGATGTTTTTCATTCGTATTCAGATTTTTCGGGAAAAGATTAGGCCAATTTTCTTATAAACCAATTCAATAGCATTTGCTGCTGTTCTTCATTGGGATTGACCAGAAGCTGATCCAATCGCTTAAGACTTCCGCCAGTCATGATGGTTTCATATGGCGACAGGCGAACTAATTTAAAACCATGGATTCTGGTTTGCAGGTCAGTTTGGACATCATTATAGGCTTGCAATTTCCAACCCGTCGCACCATTTCCTGAGAAATCTCCAGCATCAGAAGCTTCTCCAAACCAAGTCTGTGCAATCGGAGGACCATTCCAAATTCTACTTTGCATTCCAGCTTTCAGGCATTCCTTTTCGTAGGTTCTACAAAGCCTTCTATGTGCATCCACAAAAGGAAAATTCATTTCATGATAAAGATCTGATCTAAAAGTAGTTAATCTATATCTGTTAAAATGAAGATGAAAGTCAAATAAGAACAAAAATCGATTGATTTTCCAGTCAAATTTCAGCTTTTCTAAAAGCGGGGTTTTACCATTTCCTCCTAAATCTTCAAAAACTTCTTGAAGCCAATTTTTCCCTTTTTGATCCAGAAATTTTGGATTCACTTCCAATTCAAAGTTTTCCTCTAAATCCACATCGCTGTTTCGGAGGATCTCCAGAAAATTCTCTACTAAAATATGTTGCATTGATTAATTGTTCTCTCTCAGGATTTCCCAAGTATGATCCGCTAAAAGTCTTACCTCTGCGACGAATGCAGCAAAGTTCTTTTTCCTTCCCCATTCTTCAGGAGCTATCATACTCAAAAAGTCAAAGCCGTCATCTTTTTGATAAAGGAAATAAACATGATTGATTAAAGGTTCGAATGAAATTGAAGCCTGATAAATTCGCTCTGACACTTGAACTCGACTTTGGATTTGCTTAGCCTGCTCCGCCAAAAGCTGCATTTGCTCATAGATTTGAGCCATCTGCATATCAGTTTGACTGTGCATGGCTGCGACAGCCCTTCCGGTGATCTTCCCTTTGTCTTCAGGCTTTACAATAGCACTTCCCGAATGATGAGCATAGGGTAAAGTGTTTGGAGTTTCAGAAATTTTCTCCTTCATTTCCTCCAGGTCAATCTGATCGATATTTACCTTTTTTCCCTTCATCTATTGCTCTTGATCTGTTGAAATACGCTCTTTCAAATTCCCTTTGGAACCTGGAAAAGTGGTTCTCTGGGAAATATCATACCCAATCCACATCATGATCAACATGAAAATGATGAAAATTATCAGAAATATTTTTTTGTTCCTCTGCATAAAATTCGACTCTGCCACGAAATTAAAGACTACAGACGATTCTGCCAGTTTTAAGTGAATCTTTAACAACAGAAATCATGCATTTTGAAAAATGTTTTTAATTTTAAAGAATAACCAAGCAGAATTTTTAATTCATATCCTTTTTTAGCCCACACACTATGTATAAGTTTATCAGTGAGCATTCTATCTACCAGTATTTTGGTGATGATGACCCGGAAATGATCCGAGAAATGATCCAAATTATTTTGGAAACCAATGTCAAAGATCTTCAGGAACTCGATGATTTTTTTGATAAAGCAGATTTTCCTACCATTAAAAAAAGATGTCATAAGGCAAAGCCCAGTATGAGTTATATTGGAGCATTGAAAACACGAAAAGTGTTGGAGGATATTGAAGCAGATCTAGAACATTCTCAGGAAAAAAACTCCGAATTAAAGGAGCATCTTGGGGAAATAGAAAAAGAGCTCAATCAGTTTCTGAAAGCACTGCCCTAACCAAGTAAACGTTCATGAATCGTAAGATCTTTACTCTGGCAGCCCTTATTTGGCTGTCTTTTTCTGGTTTTGCACAAAGCCAACTCAGCGTAGAATACATCATGAGAGATCCCAAATGGATGGGGTTTTTCCCCTCCAGACCCCAATGGAGCGATGATAGTAAAAGCATCTATTTCCAATACAACCCGGAAGGAAATCCAGCTGATTCTACCTACGTCATCCACCTTCAAAATCCTAAGTCCTATACTGAGGTTTCTTGGAGAGAAGAAAATAAGCTGGAAAGAAACCAAGCGGATTTCAATAATGACAAAACCCTGAGAATATTTGTCGGTCCCAATGACAAATTGATCTTGGAAACCATGAAAACCGGTGAACAGAGAGAGGTTTTGAATTGGTATACCAGAATCAACAACCCTACTTTCTTGGCTGATGAAAACAAAATTGCTTTTGTTGCTGAACAAAACATTTTCGTTTTAAATCTTGAAAGTGGCGCTGTTAATAGAGTTACTCACATTTCAAACGGAACCAAACCATCTGAATCCAGAAGTGATAAAATGGATGAGAAGCCGAAAGGATTTGTGGAAAGGGAAAATCTAGAATTGCTTCAAGTAGTCAGAGAACGAGAAGAAAACGCAGAATTGCGTAAAGAATACAGAGATGCCACTCGCGATGACGTTGAAAAAGAATTTGTCTATTATACAGATGGTAAGAATCCTGCTAATCTTCAACTTTCGCCAAGTGGAAGGTTTGCCACTTTTACCTATTACAATTCAAGTTCAAACAAAAACACCAAAGTCCCTGATTATGTCGCGGCTTCTGGCTACACTGAGGAACTTAATGCAAGACCAAAAGTAGGTACTGAACCGACTACTTCAGAAATTGGAATTTATGATATCCATAGTGACTCGGTTTATTTCATCAATACCTCTACCCTACCAGGATTGCAGGATTTGCCAGACTATGTAACTGATTATCCAGACAAAGAATGGAAAAAAGAAGATCGTAAGTTGTCCCTTTTCGGACCCGTATTTTCTTCTGATGGCAGCAAAGCCATCATTCAAGCAAGATCCTTTGACAACAAGGACAGATGGATCGCTGAAGTTGATTTGGAGACAGGAGAATTGAAAACTCTGGATAGACAAAGAGACGAAGCTTGGATCGGTGGACCTGGAATTGGCTGGACATTCTCGGGAGGAACCTTGAGTTGGTTGCCAGACAATAAGCATATCTATTTCCAATCGGAAGAAACTGGTTATTCTCATCTATACGTTTTAGATACCGAAACCGGTAAGAAAAAAGCTTTGACATCAGGAAACTTTGAGATTTTTGATCCATTCATTTCTAAAGATCAAAAGTCTTGGTATTTGACTACTTCTGAAGTGGATCCAGGGGAAAGACATTTCTACAAAATGCCTTTAATGGGTGGAAAAATGGAGAAATTAACTTCTATGACTGGAAACAATGATGTCACTCTTTCTCCTGATGAAAAGCAATTGGCAATCATTTATTCCTACTCCAATAAGCCAGCTGAGCTTTATCTTCAAGAAAACAAGGTAGGTGCAAAAGCAGAGCAATTGACTTCCGGTCAAAGCAATGAGTTTAAGTCCTACGATTGGAGAGATCCAGAAATCATCCATTTCAAAGCTCAAGATGGTGCGATGGTTCCAGCAAGAATTTATGAACCAGATCCAGCCAAGAAAAATGGTGCTGCAGTAATCTTTGTACATGGTGCAGGTTACCTTCAAAACGTCCACAAATGGTGGAGCAGTTATTTTAGAGAGTATATGTTCCATAATCTACTTGCAGACCTTGGTTACACGGTATTGGACATTGATTACCGAGCATCGGCAGGCTATGGTAGAGATTGGAGAACGGGAATTTATCGTCACATGGGTGGAAAGGACCTTTCTGACCAAGTAGATGGGGCCAAGCACTTGATCTCAAACTATGGAGTCGATGCAGATCGAATCGGAATTTACGGTGGTAGTTACGGAGGCTTTATCACCTTGATGGCGCTATTTACCGAACCAGATGTATTCAAATCCGGAGCAGGTTTGCGATCAGTTACAGATTGGGCTCATTACAACCATGGATATACTGCGAACATTCTCAATACTCCTGAAGAAGATCCTATTTCTTATAGACGTTCCTCTCCTATTTACTTTGCTGAAGGATTGAAAGGCAATCTTTTAATGGCACATGGAATGGTAGATGTGAATGTTCATTTCCAAGATGTGGTGAGACTATCTCAACGCCTAATAGAGCTTGGAAAAGAAAATTGGGAAATGGCAATTTATCCAGTGGAAGATCATGGCTTTGTAGAGCCAAGTTCTTGGACAGATGAATACAAACGAATTTTAAAATTATTCAACAGTACATTGATCAATGAATAAATTCATATTAACTCAAAAGCTATTGCTGGTATCAGCAATAGCTTTTTTTATTACTTCTTGTAACCCAGAGACTCCAACAGCTACACCTAAAACAGGATTGATTTCCGATCATGCCATGGTGGTTTCAGCAAGAAAAGAAGCCTCAGATATCGGGATTGCAATTCTTGAAAAAGGAGGAAATGCCTTTGACGCTATGATGGCAACTGAAATGGCTTTGGCAGTCACCTACCCTTTCGCTGGAAATTTGGGAGGCGGAGGCTTTGCTGTTTTCAGAATGGCTGATGGAAGCATTGGCTCTGTCGATTACAGAGAAAAAGCTCCTTTGGCAGCTGACAGGAACATGTATCTGGATGAAAATGGAGACATCATCCCAGGTTTAAGTACCAAAGGAGCATTAGCTTCAGGAGTACCGGGAACCATTGCAGGTATATTTGCTGCTCAGGAAAAATTTGGAAAATTAAGCCCTGCTGAAGTATTGGCTCCAGTTATCGAATTGGCAGAAAAAGGCTTTGTGGTGACCGAAAACCAGGCCAATCGATTTGCTCGATTGAAAGACACTTTCATCGAAGTCAATGGACCAGAAACTTTCTATGCAAAGGATATCCAAGCCGGTCAAACACTCACCAATCCAGCCCTAGCTGAAACATTGAAAAGAATTGCGGCCAATGGTAAAGAAGAGTTTTACTCCGGAGAAACTGCTCAATTATTGGTAGACCACATGGAAAAAATCGGTGGAATCATTACCAAAGAGGATTTAGCTAGCTATGAAGCCGCCTGGAGAGAGCCTATTGTTTTTGATTATCAAGATTTGAAAATCATCTCCATGTCTCCGCCAAGTTCTGGAGGAATTACAATTGGTCAGATTTTCGAGATGATTGAGCCTTTTGATTTGAAAGAGTATGGTCATAATTCACCTGAGTACATTCAGGTTTTGGTAGAAGCTGAAAGAAGAGCTTATGCTGATAGAAACTTCTACTTAGGAGATCCAGATTTTGTTGATATTCCAGTGGAAGAGCTATTGGATGCAAACTATTTAAAAGTGAGAATGTCAAGTTTCTCGATGGAAAAAGCCACCAAATCTGAGGATATAGCTGAAGGGAAAATCGCTTTTGCAGAAAGCATGGAAACAACCCACTACTCTATCGTTGATCAGGAAGGAAATGCTATTTCAGTTACAACGACCTTGAATGGTGCCTATGGTTCCAAGGTTTACATTGACGAGCTGGGCTTTTTTATGAACAATGAAATGGATGACTTTAGCTCCAAAGCCGGAGAGCCAAACATGTTTGGATTGATCGGTGCTGAGGCTAACAGCATAGCTCCTGGGAAAAGAATGTTAAGCTCTATGACCCCAACAATCGTTGAGAAAGGTGGAAAACTCTGGATGGTGGTCGGGACACCTGGTGGATCGACGATTATCACATCTGTAGTTCAAACCATCCTGAATGTTTCTCAATTCGATATGAGCATGCAGGAGGCGGTGGAATCACCACGATTCCATCATCAGTGGCTTCCAGACTTAGTCAGCTTTGAACCGGAATCTTTCGATAGTACATTGATCGCAAAATTGAAAGGCAGAGGATACAATATCCGAGAAAGCAATAATCCAATCATCGGAAAGGTGGATGCTATTTTGGTGCTTCCAAATGGCAAACTAGAAGGTGGTGCTGATCCACGAGGTGATGATGCAGCTTCAGGATTTTAAAATTGAAAAAGTCCTTCTGATTAATCAGAAGGACTTTTTTCTATCAAATGGAATTAACTTTTATACAATCCTCTTAGTATACAAATTCCCAAATCTATCCTTTGCTTCCACAACCAAATTGTTCGTAGAGTTTGGTTGGAAGAAGAACATGTGATCTGTCAATTGAGGTTCTACCCATGACCTTCTTTCAGGTAGGCTCGGTCCAGTATGCAATTCCATACTCCATGGGTCTTTGGCCACAATCTTCATAGGAGCAGCTACTTTAACCCCATTTTCATACCAAGCTAAATCCCATTCAGGATCATAGTTCCAGCAATTCAAAGAATAGAAATCAGGGAAATCTGGATGATATCCGCTTTTATAAACCCTAAACTGCTCCTCGATATCCAATCCCGTGCCTTTGTATTGCCATTGAATTTCTGAGCCTTTCGCTTCATATACCGCATAGCCATTTGGAGTCCCATCATAGCAAATCGGTCCTGACCACCAAGCTCCACAGACTGTTCCGTGACAATGTTCATAAACATGGCCTGAAATCATATTATCATTAAAGTGGGTATGGCCAGACATGATATGGGCTTGATACCCCTCTAGCATTCTATACAAATGTTGTCTGTTACTCACGGTTCCACCGATGGTATCCCTTTCTGGATATCTAGTCACTGCACCTGTATAAGTTGGGATATGAAGAGAAACCACCACTGTTTTCCCCTTTTCAACCTGAGCTAGATCCTGCTCTAGCCAAGCCAACTGTTCCTCAGGTATGTATCCAATATACTTTTGGCCAGAATCTCTTCCCAAATAAAAGACATCATCCAGCACCACAAAATGTAC
This sequence comes from Algoriphagus zhangzhouensis, assembly GCF_900148515.1. Classification (GTDB taxonomy): domain Bacteria; phylum Bacteroidota; class Bacteroidia; order Cytophagales; family Cyclobacteriaceae; genus Algoriphagus; species Algoriphagus zhangzhouensis. The sequence goes on from NZ_FRXN01000001.1 coordinate 858,818, forward strand.
CTCTCCTCTATTCCAAGAATAATAAGTTGGTCCAAAGTGGCCCTTGAAAGTAGAAGTGGTCTGTTCATCAGAACGAACTTTGAAGTCTAAATCATGATTTCCAACTACTTGAAAAAAAGGAATTCCAGTAGCCTCAATCCCTTGATTGTATTCTTTGAAAAGGTCCAAATGATCATAAACCAAATCTCCGCAACCTATCCCGAAAATATTGGGATCATTGATGGACTTGATGGTTTTCTGAACATCGGGAATCGAAACAGTTAATAATTGATTCGCATCGTAATCATCCTGAATCTGGGTATCAGAAAGCAATAAAAAATGATGATTATCGTCAGAATTGGCTGATTTTTTCAAATCAAAAGAAACAGTCATTGAAGACTTACTTTTATCTAGTGGATTAAAAAAGCTTGCTGATCCATTTGCCTGTTTGGCGATTTCATACCCCGAAGGCAAGGAAACAAAAACAAAATCACGGTCATTTCCCGATACAAATTCGAAATCTCCTCTCGCATCAGTTTTGCTGACAACACGACCATCTGAAACAGCCACATTAGCGATTCCTTTTCCTGAAGAAGTAACTCTTCCTTTCACTTTAATTGGTGCAAAAACAGTTGGAATCCTAAAATCAGCCTGATTCTGAAATTCCTTTGAAAAAGCTAAATCTCCCAGGCTCAACCATCCAACTGAAGTCAAACCTAAGCCTTTGATAAAATCTCGTCTATTAAACATTGATAAAAAGGGTTGATGTGAATTGATTACTCAAGGTGCATTTTTTAATCTTCACCGATAGAGCAGGAAATATAATTTATCAATTTCTTAACACCCCTGAAACAAAAATCATGGAAATGCCTTCCGCTCCGGGTTGGACTTCCACGGAATATTTAGCAATTTAAACAACTGATTTTGTATCCATTATAGGATTCACCTTTACCTGACTATTCAGGCTTTTTAATGATTTTTCAATTTAAACTTTCAAATATATGGTAACCCATTATATCGTAACCAACCGAGAAGTAACCTCCCGACGATCTAGCAGCTACATTTCAGTCAATGAAAAGGAATATATGCGAAAAGATGGGGATGAGGAGGCAAGACATAATTTGCGATATGGAACAGTCTCATTTGACCCTGCAAAAGCTAAAAAACTGAAAGATTTCAATATCCAGATTCTCCCTGAAGTACCGGAAGACACTTTGGAGAAATATGCAGATGATAAAGATGTCAATAAGGCAAAATTCCCTTCTACGCAGGTTTTCGATGAACTCTATCAGTCAGGTATCAAAGCTGCAAAAGGAAAAGGCGGCGAATTTATTCAAGAAGATATTTTGGTCTTTGTACACGGTTTCAAATCCGATTTGGAAACAGCTATGCAAACGCTTTCTGAGCTACATAAACGCTATGTAGAACCTGAAACTTCTACAATCAAACATTTGGTACTATTCACCTGGCCTGCTAAGAAAAAGATGCTGAAATACCGTTCTGACGCCTACGATGCGATCCAATCTGGCTTTGCATTGGCTCGTTCCATGGCTTCTTTGCGAGAATTTTTCAAGAAGAAATTTGTGGAAGAAAAGAAGCCGATGTGTAATCAGAAAATTCATTTACTCTGCCATAGCATGGGAAATCGAGTTCTTGAAAATATGATCAAAGGAATTTGCGATATCGGTATGGAGATCAATTCTACTTTTAGCGAAATTATCTTAGTAGGTGCTGATATTGACTACTATGCGTTGGAAAGACCTAACCCACTTTATCGACTAATTGACTTCGGTGAGAGAGTCCATGTTTATTATCACAATAAGGATCAGGCATTAGGGGTTTCAGAGCTGACCAAAAATGCATTTAATAGATTGGGGCGCTGGGGTGCCAAGAACTCGGTAAATCTTCCGGATGACATCTACCAATGCGATGTTTCAGCAATTGAGGATGACAAAGGCTTGCTTCATGAAGTCGTCCATCATTGGTATTATACCAATTCTACAACGGTGGTAGAGGATATCACAGCCGTTTTCAAGGGTGAAGGTTCCATTTTTAGCAGATAATTATGAAAAGGAAATTTTCAGATCTGCACTGTCACAACCATATGCGTGCGCATTTTCAAATGCAGGAAAAGCATAAGAAATTCATGCGCAAAGGTGAGTTTAGTCCATGGACTGTGATTGCTTCCAATGAAAGAAATAAATCCAAAGGAAAGATGGGAGCCTCCTACTCCCAGATGGATTTGGTCAAATGCTGGAATGCAAACTTGAGATTGACTTTCAACAGTCTCTATCCCTTGGAGAGACAGTTTGTCAAGGGAATGAAAGTAGAAGTTGGAGAGGACAAGTGGTTTAAGTTTTTAGTGGCTTTTGCTACTTCCCATCATCTTCCTATCAGAGATTTCATTCAGGTTGCCTATATGCGAATTCCTGATAAAGTCGTGGATTACTTCCAGTCTCCGGATTATGACTATTGGGAATCACTCAATCGTGAGATGGAATTTGTCACCATGGATTCTGGGAAATTAATTCGGAAAAATGAAATCCATGTCCCTGGAAAAATCGTCGGTGAGTTCAAAGCAGCCACCAAAAGAGCCAGACTTTTCCCTCAAGAATATGTCGCGACTAATGCAACCTATCGAATTCCTAAATCTAAAGTAGAACTTGAGGCATCATTAGCCAATGACCAGGAAATCACAATGGTTTTAACAATTGAAGGAGCCCATGCTTTAGGAACTGATAGAATTAATTCTATCGAAGATGTATCGGATAGAATTCAGTTTATCAAGAACGTCTGGAAGCATCCTGTCTTCTTTATCACGTTTGCCCATCACTTTGACAATAAGCTTTGTGGACATGCCCATTCCATTCCTGATACAGGTAAACTATTGCTCAATCAGCGGGATAAAATGAACGGTGGCTTCAACAACAACGGAAGGAAAATCATCAAAGAGCTTTTGGGGATCAATTCTGATTTTGAAAAAGTTGATGATTTTGGTTATCGTATTTTGATAGATGTAAAGCACATGAGTGCTCGATCTAGAAAAGAGTATTATTCTCTTGTAGAGAAATGTCTAAAAAACGATGATAGAATCCCTGTGATAGCTTCTCATTGTGGCTATTCAGGCATCTCGTCACTTGACAGACATATCGAGTTAGAAGACAAAGAAAAGGATGATTATTGTGATGAAACTGGCCTTTTTAATGCCTGGAACATCAATATGTGTGATGAGGACATAGAAATGATTGTGAAAACCAGAGGTTTGTTCGGACTTTCCTTTGATCAGAGAATTCTGGGAATCACCAAAAAGGATAAAGAAACTAGACGAAATGGTGTCCAATTGATTTGGGAGAATATTGAGGGCATCATCTTAAGTGCTTATAACAATCCTAACTTGAATGAATTTGAAAAACCTCAAATCTGGAATTCCATTACCATCGGAACTGACTTTGAAGGGTTGATCGATCCAGTTAACCCTTATCCAAGTGCTTTAGAATTTGAGCTTTTTGGCAACAACCTAGTTTTTGAAATCGAGCAGGCTAGAAAAGATCCAGCCAAACCCCATTTGCATCATCTTAAATCAAGAGAAGATGTAGAAAAAGCCGTAGATGGATTCTGCTACAACAATGCGGAAGCTTTTGTTTTGGAGAATTATCCGGTTTAACATAAAAAGAGGAAGACCTAGTCTTCCTCTCCAAATATCTCTTTTACTACCCAACCTTTTCCCCAATTGTCTTTTTCCTCCTCTGACCAGAGTTCAGGGAAGAAAATTACCTTCTGGAAGCGTGGTGGCAAGTATTTCTGCCAGTTAGTCCCTCCTGTTGCTGCGATATCCACAGGATCTCTTTGCAGATATCTGACAGCGGATTTATAGTGCGCCAAAGGCCAAAACACGTTTGCCTTTAAGTCAAATTTCCTCATTAATTCTGTCAGTTCATCAGAAGGATTTTCCAACTCCATGTATTTCTGCCAGATATTTTTTCTTCTATAATTTTCGATCAAATCCTTGAGCTGCTTGGCATATTTCAATTCAAAAGTCTTTAAGGTTAAAGTCTTTTCCCCTGTAGCCAATTCTATCGCTCCCTGTTGCCAATACAAATGTTCAAAAATATCATCAGCTGGAGAATGGTAATCGAACTCATCTCTTTTCAACAAAGTCACCAAATGATGCGCATCGGTAGACATCAATTCAATTTCCCGATATTGAGCACTCTGGAATCCCGAGGAAGGAAGCAAAGACATCCTGAACTTCAGGAACTGATCTTTATCCATCCCTTTCCACATCACCGCATAGGAACCGATCAATTGATCAAAATACATGATGATACGATCCAAATGCTTCGTAAAATCTGCCTCAGTCAGGCTTTTCTCTTCAGCAATCTGCTCTATTTCATTGATTATCAATTTGAAGTATAATTCCGTAATCTGATGATACATGATAAAAATCTTCTCATCTTTTTGATTGGTTTTGGGCTGCTGCAGGGAAAGCAACACATCCAAATTGATATAATCCCAATACGTAAGATAATCCGCATAAAGGAGACCTTCCAGATAAGAAAGCATATCCTGACCGGATGCTTTATACTTCTCCTCAAGCTGTTTGATTTTCTCTAAAATTTCAGGATTAAACTGGTACTCAGCCATGGGTATTTTTTAGGAAAAATGATAGTTTTTTAGCCCCCTTTCTATTTACTTCGAAAGGCGGCCATTTTTATTTGCCCGACAAAAATCACTGATTCATTTTAATAAACCAAAATACCATGGCGGGAGTTGAAATCCATAAATCCCAAAAACAGGACACATTCGAAGGAGTAGATTTCTTGGATCTGGATGATTTGCTTACCGAAGAGCATCAATTGATCAGGAGTTCTATCCGAGATTTCGTCAAAAAAGAAATTTCACCATACATCGAAGACTGGGCTCAAAAGTCTCATTTTCCTGAAGAAATCGTTAAAAAATTCGGAGAAGTAGGCGCTTTCGGCCCACAAATTCCAGAAGAATATGGCGGAGGAGGATTGGACTATATTTCCTACGGATTGATCATGCAGGAGATTGAAAGGGGTGATTCAGGGATGCGTTCTACAGCATCTGTACAGGGATCCTTGGTTATGTATCCGATTTATAAATTTGGATCTGAGGAGCAAAGGAAAAAATACCTTCCCAAACTCGCTTCAGGTGAAATGTTGGGATGTTTTGGCTTGACAGAGCCCGATCATGGATCAAATCCTAGTGGTATGGTCACCAACTTTAAAGACATGGGTGATCATTATCTTTTAAATGGTACTAAGATGTGGATTTCCAATTCTCCGAAAGCTGATATCGCTGTAGTCTGGGCCAAAAACGAAGAAGGAAGAATTCATGGTTTGATTGTAGAAAGAGGAATGGAAGGCTTTTCCACTCCAGAGACTCACAACAAATGGTCGCTTAGAGCCTCATGTACAGGCGAATTGGTTTTTGATAACGTCAAAGTACCCAAAGAGAACTTACTGCCCGGAAAATCCGGCTTAGGAGCTCCTTTGATGTGTTTGGACTCGGCAAGGTTTGGAATTGCCTGGGGAGTGATCGGTGCGGCGATGGATTGCTATGAATCCGCCAGAAAATATGCTGCAGAACGGATTCAATTTGGAAAACCAATCGCCGGATTTCAATTGACTCAGAAAAAGCTATCTGAAATGCTCACTGAAATCACCAAGGCGCAGCTCTTAGCTTGGAAAGTCGGCAAAATGATGAATGAAGGAAAAGCTAAAACAGTTCACATCTCCATGGCCAAAAGAAACAATGTAGAAATGGCTTTAAATATCGCCAGAGAGGCCAGACAGATCCACGGAGGTATGGGAATCACCGGAGAGTATCCGATTATGCGTCATATGATGAATTTGGAATCCGTAATTACTTACGAAGGAACCCATGATATTCATTTATTGATCTTGGGGAATGAAATCACTGGGATCTCAGCTTTTAAATAATAACAAAAACGCCCTTGAAGTTGATTCCAAGGGCGTTTTTGAATTTTTCTCTTTTTATAATTCTTCAGGGATTCTTAGCCATGCTGTAGCCATCCCTTTAATAGTCCCAACGGTGCATTCACGACAAGAATTTGTTTGCGTTTGGACCAATTTATCATTGATGTAAATATTTACGGTTAAGTCCTCTGAGGATTCACGTTGGGTTTGTTCATCACAAGTTGGACAGTCAGCAGTGCCATGGATTGTTACAATCATGGGTGAAACTTTCGGTTCAAAGCTATATTTCCAACCACTTGGAAGCAGTCCCCCATTCATATCAAAAGAATTGACTCGAATTTCATTTTCATCATCAAACTCACCATACCACATGGCTCCACCTGTGGTGATTACTTCATAAGTCACCTTTAAGACAGGATCCTCATTATCCTTACATCCAAAAACAAATAAAGAAAAAACAATAGCGACGAAACAGATTCTATTCATAGCAAAATTACTTTGGGTTACGTATTACAAATCAGACGTTTACCTTTCCAAAATTGCTACATTAAAAAATAATTTAATCCAGTTTAATAAACCTACCCAAGAAAATTCGATGGTCTTGACTTTCGATCATCACCGAATAGGTTCCTGAGGCTAAAGTCGAAATATCCAGTTTGATTTGTTTTGGAGATTGATGAATCATGAAAACTGATTGGCCTACATCCTTCCCATTAAGGTCATAGACTTTCCAAGAGTTTTCAGCAAACTCCAAATCACCTTTCGGTTCAAAAACGACTTCCGCTTTACTTGGATTTGGATAAATCACCAATGCCTCAGCTTCAAATTGTTTTCCTCCTGGTAACCCAGATATCGTCATTTCTACTGCCTGCAATTGAGCAGAACAACCCAATTCACTGGTAATAGAAACGCTAAAGCTTCCCATCTGAATAACCTCAAAAGTCTGATTAGATGCTCCAGAAATTGCTTGTCCATTTCTAAACCATTGATAGGAATACATGCCTTCTGGTGCTATCAAAATATTTCCATCAACTGTAATCTCACCTTGTGGAATATCAATTAATTTGACTTCAAACACACCAGTTTCTGCCAGACATCCACCAGAATATCTGATCACAGCATGATATGCACCTCCTTCCTCGATAGTTAATGTTTTACCAAGTTCTCCTGAAATCTCAACACCATTTCTTCTCCATCTGATCACTTCAAATTCTGCCTCAGAAGATAGAGACAATTCTGTGCTATTTCCTTCGCATAATTCCGTTACTCCCTCAATAAAGATTGGTTTACTATCAACCCAAGTCAGATTTAAAGTAGCAGTGGTTTCTGTAACATTTCCAGAGTTATCTTCAGCTCTTATCTCAATGAGGGTTTCTGAAGCAAAATCTCCGCAACCAATTTCTTGTTGACTAATCGCCAAAGACTTGATTCCGCAATTGTCAGTAGCGCTTTCAACAAACATTTCAGGAGTCAAATCAATAGCCCCTATTGAAGGATCAAAGTTTAAACTCAGGTCTTTAGAAACGATTACTGGCTTTAGATTATCTCTTACTAAAACAGTGGTCTTTTCTTCCCAAACTTGACCTGATTGACTTTCAATTCTTATTTCAATGGTATGTTCACCCAATTCTTCGCAATCGAAAACCAAATCAGATGTTGTGATTTCTAATTCTTGAGATGGTGGCCAAGAAGTAAATAAGTCGGAAATCTCCATGCTTGCTGACCCATTTTCATCTAATTCTAATTCAATCAAATCCTTCACTTGAGCAAATGGAACATCTGTAGCTGAGACCTCCAATTTCTTTGATTCAACAATACAACCTGATGCTAATCGTAGAGTTGCAAAATAGTTTCCGACTTGATTCACTACGATGGTTTCTCCTTTTATTCCATCCATGATTGAACCATTTCTATACCATGAGATTACTTCATAATCCAACTCCTCTCCTAGAGTTAATTCAACTGTTCCCCCAGAATAAAGCGGTTTATTGGCTTGTAGACTTACTTTTTGGGATTCTATAATTGAAAACTCAATCGAAATTGTTTTAAAAGTCTCATTTCCAGATTTATCTTTTACTGTCACCTTAATTTCCTGCGGCGAATCCAAATCAGAACAGATAAATCGGCTTTTATTTAGACTAATTGAAGCAACTTCGCAATTATCTGAAGTACTTTCAATGAACATACTGCTTGTCAATTCGATAAATCCTTTTGAAAGATCAAAAACTAGACTTGGATCTTTTAATACAAGAAATGGTTTTTCATTATCCTTTACGAGAACTGTAGTTGTTTCTTCCCAAACTTGTCCTGTAAGGTTTTCTACATGTATCGAAACAATATTTTCACCTAAATCACCACAATCAAAAATTAAACTTGATGTGGTAATAATTAATTCTTGTTCTGTAGGCCAAGAGGTAAATAGATCGGAAATCTGTAAGCTAGCTTCACCATTTTCATCTAATTCCAATTCAATCAAATCCTTGACAGGAGGATATGGAACGTCAGCTTGAGAAATCTGCAGATGATTAGATTCTACCACGCACCCAGAGGTCAATTGAATGGAAGCAAAATAATTCCCTGCTTGACTTATCGCAATTGTTTTTCCCTGAACTCCATCCATAATTTCCCCATCTTTAAACCAATTAATGACTTCAAAGTCCAATTCATTACCAAGGGTTAATTCAACTGTTTCCCCTGAATAAAGTGGCCCAGTAGCTTGAAGGCTTACTTTTTGAGATTCTACTATGGTAAATTCAACAATTACAGATTTTGAAGTTTGATTACCGGATTTATCTTTCACAAGTAGGGTGATTTCTTGAGATGATTCCAAATCGGAACATTCAAATCGGCTTTTATTTAAAGTGATTGATTCAATCCCACAATTATCGTCTAAGGATGTAATAAACTGATCTGGAACAACTTCTAATATCCCTTTTGATTTATCAAATTCAAGTGTTTTTGATTCAACTTGTAAACTTGGTGGCAAAAGATCTTTGACAATCACTTTGACTACTTGGGTCCATTCATTGCCTTCACCATCCAAAACTTTTACCTGAACCTCATTCGTTCCAATATTTTCACAATTGAAATTAGGCCCTTTTGAAAATTCTCCAGTCCAATTCTGTGCTGGTTCATTTTCTAGATAATCTGCTAAATCAGTACTAGCAACACCATTTTCATTAAGTGCTAACTCTATTTGACTCTTAAATACTGGAATGTAATTTTCAGATTTAAAGATTACCTGAAAAACCCCAAATGACTCATCGGTATGGACGGGTTTATTTGGCATATTTCCTTTAGGAGCTAATGACAAATTATGATTCATGGGAAACTCCAAAGATTGGCCACTGTAAGCACCATCTACAAAATAATCTGAATAAAAAGGGTTTTGAATATCAATGATTTGGAAAGTAGAACCATTTTCGATCCCAAATTGGGAAAAATCCACCTTTACAGATGAGGTCTTTCCCGGGTTCACTATAGTCACATAGTATTTACCAGTCTCATACTTATTCTGCCTGATTGTAACCTTTGGGTCCTGGGGGAAAGATTTAGAATAAGTGCTTTGAAGATCAAATCCAGATGAGATTTTCCATTGATCAAAATCATTCCCAGTGAATGGGAAATCATCACTTGAAGTTTGGTAGTAGAAGTTTTTGTCCCAATAGGTCCCATCCATCGAGGTTGGAAGAGTTAAGAATTGAAAAAACTTGCCATGATTATTATAAAAAGTATTCCCTGTAAATTTTAGATTTTCCAAAGGTTGAAATTCAACAACGTTTCTACCTCCGACTAATAAATTATTATAGAACTCAATTTTATCATTGGGCTGGTATGTCCTTCCAATCGTAACGTTACTTACCTGGTTTACGGTCAGGCGCCCACCTTGCAAATCAGAATAAAAAATATTGTCATAGACCTTCATTTCGTAACTCAGGTTATTCTTTGAACCAATGGTTAAATTATGGGGAGGTCGAAATACAAATCCATCAAAATTTGCGATTGCTCCTGTATTAAATGAAGTATTCTCTATTACATTGATCCCACCATTTACTGGGTCTGTCGTATAAATATCGATCCCTTGAGATGCATTTTGAAAAACAATATTGTTCCTAATTATTTTTGGTTTATCTATCTGATTATGTTGGATGTACAAGCCATGCCCAGTACCTCTCAATGATGACTGAGTACCATTATTGAAAATAACGCAGCCATAAACCTCCAAATCTAATGAGGACCTCCAAAGTTCTAATGCTACTCCTGGGACGTCGTAAATCCAACAGTTTATCAATTTTACATTTTCACCAAAAACAGTAATTCCAGATTCATTTTGGACGTTTTCCCCCAAATCAGCCCTCTTCACTAAAGATGAAGAACTAATGTGAAGCCCTATTAACCATACATTAGAACCATTAATTACAATGGCTTTCCCATTGGTTTTATTTTCGCCTGGATTGATAAAAACTTTCCCAGAATTTTGGGGAAGGATATAGATAGGTTTGTCTATGCTTCCACTTTTATCCAAAGTGAAATTTCCATTGTACTGACCATCCAATAACAAAAGTGTGTCACCAAAATTTAATGGGGATTGGTTTGAAAAAGCAAAAGATAAACTTAATGGTTTACTTATTTCAGTCCCTGAATTAGAATCATTTCCATTGGGAGAGGCATATTTTATCCCAGCAAATGAACTTGAAAAAGAAAGGAAGCTTATTAGAAAAATGAAAGATTTAAAAAAACTACGCATTAGAGTCAGATTTTTTTAAATATAAGTAGGAGCATTATTTTATCCTACTTTTCAAAACCACCAGTTGAACTGGGTTCAAAGGATCATTACTAAAAATATATATATTGCGCTGATCGATCCCTTGCCTACCAGCAGGATCAAACTCTAGATGAAGATCTACTGACTCACCTGGATTAATTTCCATCTTGGACATTGTCATTTTCAAGCAATCACAATTGCCTTGAATCTTCCGGATTTCAAGGACTTTTTGCCCCTTATTTGTCAATGTAACCGTTTCATTCTTCTTTTGACCTGCTGAGATTTCCTTCAAATCGATCTCCTTTGGAGAAATACTTAGATTAGGAACTACTCCTAAATCTTCTTTCGCAAATGCTGGAAAGTATTCAAAAACATTGGCAATAACATCCCACTGAACGACCAATGAATCTGACCAAGAAAACTGAACTGGGTCTTCAAAAAAGCCCAAATCATTCTTATCAGCACCTGAATAAATCACCTGGATTAATCCTCTTTCATTTGCCTGAACGCTATCCTGCTTTAACCTCAATTGGATGTAATCCGGACCGAAAGTCCTTAAACTATCTGGATAAAGAGTTTCTCCTGTAAAATTGAAGAATTCCACATTTTTGATTTTGGGTTCATTGGTAAATACATCTCCCATATTCACCTTTTGCTGGCGAAAACCAAAGCCCAATTGTTGGTTGGGATAATCAATGTCTGGATCTTGAGGAAAAGGAACTGCAGTACCTTCTAAGTACAAAGTATCCTGTGTATCCATCAAATTCCCTTTTACAACTACCATTCTTGAGAAAAATCCAGCTGAAGCACTTGGGTCATAAGAAATCTGCAAAACCCCTTCCTCACCCACATTCAAAGTATCCTCGGTATAAGTAACTGTGGTACAACCACAATCTGTCCAAACTCTTTCAATCCAAAACAATGAATCTTGAGTATGTGTAAATCGAAACTCTGCCACTTGAGGACCCTGTTCCTCTAAGATGGTCCCCAAATCTATTTTATTGATCTCCCAAATGAGTTTTGGAGTCACAGTCTCCTGAGACAGACAGACTTGCGCCAAAATCGATAGAAATAGTGCTGTGGTGAATAGTTTTCGAAATAAGTTCATAGCCGCAAATAACGTATAAATCCAAAAGAATTATAGCTTGATTTACGTATTTTGCGCCAAAATTAAACTAATGGCACGAGTACTTACAGGCATACAAAGTAGCGGAAGACCCCACTTGGGAAATATTCTCGGTGCGATCGTTCCTGCGATTGAATTGGCGAAAGCCAATGCTGAAGAATCCTTTATTTTCATCGCTGATTTACATTCTCTCACCAGTTCCAAAGATCCTGAATTGAGAATAGAAAACACGAGAGCTGTAGCTGCTGCCTGGCTTGCCTTTGGTTTGGATATCGAAAAAACTGTCTTCTATAGACAATCCAGAAGACCCGAAGTCACAGAATTGACTTGGTACCTCAACTGCTTCACTCCTTATCCTATGTTGGCCAATGCCCATAGTTTCAAGGATAAAGCAGAAAGACTGGCAGATGTCAATGCAGGTTTGTTTACCTATCCAGTATTGATGGCTGCTGATATCCTTCTCTATTCTGCGGATTTGGTTCCTGTTGGAAAAGACCAGATGCAGCATTTGGAGATGACAAGAGACATTGCTACCACATTCAATAGAATCGTAGGAGAAGATATCTTGACTATTCCTGAGGCTAGAATTTCTGAAGCGGTAAAAACCATTCCTGGAACCGATGGACAGAAAATGTCCAAATCCTATAACAATTACATTGATATCTTTTTGCCTGAAAAGCAATTGAAGAAAAATGTCAATAGCATTGTTACCGATAGTACTCCTATGGAAGATCCGAAAGATCCAGATACTTGTAACGTTTTCAAATTGTATTCTCTATTGGCTTCTGAAGATCAGATTCAGGAAATGCGAGGAAAATATCTTGGTGGAAACTATGGCTATGGACATGCAAAGAAAGAGTTTATGGAATTGATTCTAGAGAAATATGCTGAAGAAAGAAAAGCATTTGACTTCTACATGAGCAATCCAGAGGAAATCGAAAAGAAGCTTGCAGCAGGTGAGGCCCATGCAAAAGCTATCGGAGAAAAACTCCTTCAGACAGTTCGAGAAAAACTCGGATTTAGATAAAGAAAAAGCCCGAATCTTTCCAGATTCGGGCTTTTTTATGATTTTATAATTGGATTATCTACTTCTCCAAACATCCTTCAATTGACGACCGTTGATCAACATAACGATCCTTGCAGGATTTGGAATCAAAACCAATCTTACATCTTGTCTATCAAATTGATCTGACTCTATAGGTACACCTTCTTGTCCTCCTACTTCATAACTTACAATTCCTTTTGCATCTGGAAGCAAAGGCTTGTACTTGTTGGCGATATAGGCTGTAGGAAGAAGAATATCTGTATCTGATTTCAATACAGAATAAATCTTCTCTAATTGCTCCTCAATCACATCCTCATATTCCTCATTGAAATCATCCTCTAAATCATGGATTTCCTCTTCTAAATCATCATAGCTCTCATCACTATAATCCATCGAAGCAAGTTGATTTCTTTTTTCTACAATTTCGGTTAGCTCTTTATCCAGCTTGTCCCAATTCATTGGTCTATGTTTTTGTTTGGTTTGTTATTCAAAGCACAAAGATGAGAATATCATTTTTCTAAGCAGAATGATTTTAGAGAAAATAACTAAGTAAGGAGGATTTTTCCGTTTCTACCGGGCATTTGATACGCATTTAGGGCTTCTTGAAAGGATTCTAATGGAAATTTTCCAGCCACATCAATCTGAGAATCCTCATTCATCAAAAAGCCAAACACCTTTAAAAAGGCCTCATTCATCTCCTTTGGATCTACTTCTGCCATCCAGGTACTTAGCCAAAAACCTTCAATTTTTAGGTTTTTAAAAATCATTAAGCCACTGTTCACAGGCATGGTATTCAAACTAAGGGCTCCAAATACCAACATGATTCCATTTTTTCTCAAACAACTCAATGCCTGAGCTCCTAATTTTCCACTCACTGCATCAAATACAGCATGCACTCCCCCTTCAGTTCTTTCAGGAATCACTTCATGGATTTTTTTAGATTCTGAATTAACAACCAGGTCTGCTCCCAGTTTTTTCAAATAATCTATCTGATCATCTTGCCTCACGGTTGCCGCAACTTTTATTCCTTTCGCCTTGGCCATTTGAATTGCAAACTTCCCAAAGGCGGATGCACCAGCAGTAATCAGGAGCCATTCTCTCTCTTTCAGTCCGGATTTTTCAATCATAGCATATGCCGTAAAAGGGTTGACAAAAGCCTGACAGGCGATTTCATCTGGCATTTCCGGAGGTACTGGAATAGCTGAAGAAATAGGAATACAGATATATTCTTTCCACGTGCCAATTGCCGAAAACATCACCCTATCTCCTGCTTTAAACTTTCCAGTTTCGTAGGCATTTTCAACAACACCTACTGCTTCAAAACCAGCACTACTTGGTAATATTGGCTGAATTCCATATCTCCCTTGGATAAACATCAAATCAGCAGGATTGATGTTTCTTGCAGTCACTTTTACTAATACTTGACCTTCTTTCGGTTGAGGGATAGGAGATTCTACCAACTTTAAAACTTCTGAAGGAATTCCTATTTGTTCAAATACTACTTCTTTCATACCAATTTATTTATGTGTTACCTCTTAAATAAATCTAGGTAATATTCTTTGGGAGGACTAAATCGGGGGATATTTTTTTATATCTTAAGGGTAGACATCAAAAACGCTATTCATGGATCTTTCCCAGCTTTTTTCACTGGATCACAAAGTGGCTTTGATTACCGGAGCCTCCAAAGGAATTGGATTAGCCACCGCAGAAATTTTTGCTGCAGCAGGCGCTAAAGTAGTCATCAGTAGTAGAAAGCAAGAAGTGTTGGATGGGGTGGCAAATAACCTGAAAGCCAAAGGATATGAGGCTGCTGGCATTGCTTGCAATGTGGGAAATATGGAGGAACTACCAGGCTTGGTAGAAAAAACCGTTGAAAAATATGGTCAGATTGACATTCTCGTCAATAATGCTGCTGCAAACCCTGTTTTTGGCCCTGTACATGAAACTAGCTTAGAAGCCTTCGACAAAATCATGGACGTGAATGTCAAAGCTCCTTTCGAATTGACACGGCTATGTTTTCCTCACCTAAGGAAATCCTCACATGCTTCCGTTATAAATGTCAGCTCAATTGGTGCATTTTCTCCAGAACCTGGATTGGGAATTTACTCAGTCAGTAAAACCGCTCTTACTTCTCTTACCAAAGTCTATGCAAAAGAATGGGGGGAAGCCAAAATCAGGGTAAATGCCATTTGTCCAGGCTTGATCAAAACCAAATTCTCGGAACCGCTTTGGTCCAATGAAAAAATCATGGATTTCGTAATGAAACAACTGACCATCAAACGATTGGGTACTCCAGAGGAAATCGGTGCTTTAGCCTTGTTTTTAGCTTCTCCTGCCTCCTCTTACATCACAGGCTCAATTTTCACCTCTGACGGAGGATTCAATATTTAATCCAGAGGACAGTCCTTTATACAAACTTGATTTTCATATACTTGATCTTTTCCCCTTTTTCGGAAAACATCTTCTCATATCTAGTTTGGATGCCAAAGTGATCATCTTTCCATTCACTTTGATAGAAGTCATGGGTAAAACCAATTACCTCAATGTCTTCACGAGATTGAACCAATTCCAATGAATAATCAAATAGTCCGGTATTGTCTGTTTTGAAATGAATAATTCCGTCCTTCTTGACCAAGGTTTTATACATTTCCAAAAACTTTGGTGAAGTCAAGCGGCGTTTCTCATCACCGTCTCTTGGAAATGGATCAGGAAAGGTGATCCAAAGTTCAGAAATCTCTTCAGGTGCAAAAAACTTCTCCAACAACTGAATTTGAGTTCTTAAGAAAGCAACATTTTCAATTCCTTCTGCTGTGGCTGTTGAGCTTCCTTTCCAGATTCTACTTCCTTTGATATCTACACCAATAAAGTTCTGGTCTGGAAAAACTCTGGCTAATCCAACAGTAAACTCTCCCCTTCCACATGCCAATTCCACAACCAAAGGTTTATCATTTTGAAATTGCTTGGAGTTCCAGTTTCCTTTTACTTCTTCAAAGATGGCTTTCCCTTCCTGGACAACATTTGGATTGTATTCGTTCTCTTTGAAACGAACCAGTTTTTTTCTGCTCATTTTACAGTTCTTCGATTTCTGCGACCACAAAAGTACTGCCTCCCACAAAAATCAAGTCATTTGCACCGGCTTTTTTTCTGGCAAAGTTTAATGCTTCATTCACATCAGGCACAAAAGTACCTTCTAGTCCATTCAATTTGGCCTTTTCCAAAAGCTCCTCAGCCTTCATTGCTCTAGGAAGTTTCGCCTGACAAAAAATATAGGAAGCTGTTTTGGGTAATAACTGAAGAATTTTAGAAATGTCTTTATCCTGAACCATTCCTAAAACCATCCACAATTGATCATAGGAATAACTTTCCAATTGATTCAAAATCTCTTGAATACCAGCTTCATTATGACCTGTATCACAGATTGTTAAAGGTCCTTTAGAAAGAACCTGCCATCTTCCTTTAAGCCCAGTGCTTTTGGTAACATTTGTCAAGCCAGCCTTGATAGCATCTGAAGAAATATCCCAGCCTTTGGCTTTCAATTGAACCAAAGTTTCCAGAATTCCCGGCAAATTGAACTTCTGGTAATTTCCCAAAAGGTCAAATCCCAATTCTTGCTTTACATCAGAAGAGATCACATCATAAAGGGCTTTCCCTTCATTTTCTTCCACTTTTTCAACCTTCCATTTTTGATCAGCAAAAGTGATGGGAGCATCCTGTTCTTTTGAAACTTGTACAAATACTGGCGTAGTTTCCTCTTGAGTCTTACTAATCACCACTGGAATATTCTTTTTGATGATCCCTGCTTTTTCTCCTGCTATTGCAGCTAAAGTGTCGCCCAGAAATTGAACATGATCCATTCCGATATTGGTAATCAATGATACCTCCGGCATCAAAACATTGGTACTATCCAATCTACCTCCCATTCCTACTTCTACGACAGCAATATCCACCTGCTCTTTGGCAAAATACCAAAATGCCATCCCTACCGTCATTTCAAAGAAACTAGGCTTCAATTCCTCAAGAAATGATTTATTCTCTTCTACGAATTCCACAACCGCATCCTCAGGAATTTCCAACCCATTGATCCGGATTCTTTCAGTAAAAGACTTTAAATGAGGAGAGGTATAAAGCCCAGTTTTAAAGCCTGCAGCCTGTAATACAGAAGCAATGGAATGAGAAGAACTTCCTTTTCCATTGGTTCCTGCAACATGAACAGATTTGAATTTTTTCTCAGGGTTACCCAAATGATTACAAAGGGCAATGGTATTGCTTAAATCCTTTTTCAATGCACTGGCACCCACCCTCTGAAACATAGGAAGGGCATTGAACAGGTAGTCCAGAGTCTCCTGATAGGTCATGAATTAATCAACCTTAATAATGAATGTGATTTTCCCAGATGAGAAGTCTGCAACTGCTCCCCCCTGTTTTTTGAAAGAAATCTGATTGACTACTTGGCGATAGTATGCCAATACATCATTGGAAACATTGTATTCCAATGGAACAGCTTGCACTACTCTTCCTGAGTCATCCACAGTAATTTTAAAAACTATTCGACCGTTTCGGGTTGAAACACGGTCATTGATATTGGGTCTTGAAGCAAAATCCCATCCAGCAAGATCCAGGCTATATCCAGAACCGGAATTAGTCCCTTGTCCTGAACCTTTGCCCATCAATGCTTTTCCTTCAATTGTTCCCTTTGGATCGCCAGCATCTCCTTTTTCGGTAGAAGTACCTTGGGCACCACCTGAAGAAGGATTGGTACCTGTTCCTTTCGTTCCACCCGCACCCATCAATGCTCTTTCATTGATTTTAGGTTGCTCTGGAGCTTTTTGAACAGTTTCTTCCGCTTTCGATTCAGCTGGAGTTGTTACCGCTTTATCAGGTTCCGTTTTGGTAGGTTCTGGCTTTTTGGTATTCTCTGTAGCCTTTTCTTCCCCTTTTATTGGAGACGGCTTTGTAGTTACTGCTTGATTTACAGCAGGCTGAGGGTTAGCTTTTGGCTTTGCTGTTTCAGTTTTGGGACTTGGTTTTGGTGTAGACTTTTCAACCACTTTAGGTGCTATTTCTCCAGGAGCTGCAGCTTCCTTGACTGGGGTAACGGTTTCAGAAGGAGGAGTTGGAGAACTCACATCACCAGATCCTGTAGGAGTAAAACCAAGATTTAATTCCAAACCGAAAGTAGGAAGAGGTGGAATGGGTTGTTTCCAAACCACAATAAAGTAGAAGGCAATCAGCAAAAGCACATTGATAAGCAATGTGATCAAGCCTGAACGCTTTCTATTTTGATTTTCTACTTTATCGGCATCCCAAAATTCCATATCAAAACGGTTTTGTTGCGATGGAAACATTTGCTTCCAAACCAGCGGCAATACCACCTATCTCTACAAGGTACTCAACAGGTACCTCCTTGTCAATATGAAGAACAACCTGTCCTTTTTTATCCTGCAACAATGCAGTCAGTTCAGATTTGATCTGATCTCTAGACACTACCCTATCATTAACGGCATAGCGAAGGTCTTTGGTTACAGAAACCGTCACTTCCTGCATGGCTATATCAGAAGTCTCGCTTGAAGGCAAGTTTACCGGTAAGCCTGATGGAGTAATAAATGAAGAGGTCAACATGAAGAATATCAACAACAGAAAAATAATATCTGTCATCGAAGACATGCTAAATGCTGTTTCTACTTTATTTTTTGACTGAAGTGCCATCTTATTTTTCTTGTAACAATTCGATAAACTCAATGGAAGAATATTCCATGCTATGAACCAACTTCGAAACCTGAGTAACTAAGTAATTGTAACACAAGTAAGCCAAGATACCCACAACCAATCCTGCTGCTGTAGTAATCATCGCTTCATATATACCTTCAGAAAGTAGCTTTGGAGAAACCATTCCTTCTTCCTGAGCAATTGCAATAAATGCTTGAATCATACCAGCAACTGTTCCCAAGAAACCAATCATTGGTGCCGCACCTGATACTGTTGCCAACAAATTGAGGTTCTTTTCCAATTTGTAAATTTCGATTTTACCGACATTTTCGATCGAAACTTCAATATTCTTTAATGGTGAACCTATTCTTTCGATTCCTTTGGCAATCATATTCGCCACTGGAGTTTTCTCCCCAGCACAAAGAATTTTTGCTTTTTCAATCTGACCACTTGAAACCAAAACTTTTACCTGATCCAATAAATTGGTGGAAGTGGTAGATGCTTTTTTAAGTGTCAAAAGCCTTTCGATGAAAATATAAATTGCCAAAATGAACAAGGCATACAGTGGAACCATCATGTAACCACCTTTGATTAGGAGGTCCAAAAGGCCAATGTTTTGGGCAGCGCCGTCCATACCTAGACTATCTACTGCTGAAAGTGAGTCTGTTGAGAGGGTTTGAAGAAGAATCATATTAATATTTCAAAATCCAAAGTGCTTCTGTGTATTGATCTTTGATTTGTTCCAACTCAGCATTTGCCTTGGTGAAGGAAGTGAACTTCCCTATCGCAAGACGATAATGTGGCGCATCTTCATAAGGAAGAATCAAAAAGAGTTCTTCTGCGCGATCATAATACTGGTTGGATTCTTGAATAGCAAGGCGTTCATTAGGCAAACTCCCAACCACAATAAAATATTGTGGTCTTGCCTCTTTTCCTTCTATTCGTGTCAAAGACCTTTCCCCACTATGATCAATAGTTGTACCAGTTTCGGTACTTTCTTGAATTGGTGCGGAAACAGTATTGGAATTTGAAATAGAATCCTGATTTTCAGTTACTTGAATTTCTTCAGTTGGTGTATTTTTTATTTCCTCTTGGGCAATTTCATCGTTTTCTTTTTCAGCTAAAGTCACATCTGAAACAACTGGTTCTCCCAAAGAATTAGGTTCTTCCTTCATCAATTGCCAAACGATTGTAGCAACTAAAAACAACGCTATAATTGCAGCATAAGCAATCCAAGAATTGGATTTCTTCTTTTCGATTACTTTCGTCTCAGGTGATGGAGATTTCTCTGCTATGACAGGAGCTTTTTCTTCGACCACCTCCTCTTTTTTATCATCAATTGAAGGACTTACAGGAATTTCTTCCGGCTTTACTTCTGGCTCTTCAACTTCTTTAGGCTTTTCAACTTTTTCAGAATGGATTTTCTGCTTTGCTGCCAAGGTCAATTTCTCCTGAACCTCTGATCTCAATTCAGCTGCTGATTTTGGCTTTTCAACTGATTCTGAAACTTTATCTACTTCAGATTCGACAGAAGTTTTACCCATATCACTCAAGGGCTTGATTTCCACAAATGGAAGCCCATAGTCATTCGGATTCGTCCAAGATTTTTGTTCAGCGTTTTTTCCTGCCATTTCTGAAAAAAGATAGCTACGAAACTAAGTGATTTGAATAGAAAGGCAAAGGAATTTTAGAATTTCAACCAAGCTCCCCCAATCAATTGTACTCCACGGACAGGATAATTATTCCATCTCATGTTTTGGCCATTCATTAGGTTGTTTCCTACAGCAAAAACTCCAAAACGTTCCGTGATTCCATAATCTACTTTCAATTGCAAATCGGCAATAGTTTTTAGATTCACAACCGTTGGCGGAGTATAAAAACTATCGGTAGGATCCATTACCTCTCCCCTAGCTTTCAAGCCACCCATGATCATCACATTAGCCTGGACAATCAATCCTTCAACTGGAGTTACTTGGTTATTAATAGCCAATTTCCAAGTTGGGCGATGCCATGCCGCTTCCTGCTCACTCAAATCATATTGATACATATCCAATCTTGACCCAAGGCTATAGATATCAGAAAATTTGAATCCCAATTCTGCATTCAGGTTATAAACGGATACTTTTTCATCATAAACAATATCAAATCTTGCTGAATCAGCTAAGGAATTGACAAAGAAATAATATTGATTGTATCGACTTAAATCAATTCCTGCTTTGTAGTGGAAATTTCCTTGGAACTGACCTTCGATGCCACCTGCAATTTTGTAATTATTAACTGTATTCAATAATTGTTGATCCGGACCCAAATAAGGATTCTCCATCACAAAACTGTAGTAGGTATTTCGCTGGACATCTCCCGAAAACTCACCAAAGAACCCAAACTCCTCAGCAAACTGATAGCTTGCCTTTAGATTTGGAAAAATGTGAAAATCACTTGATTTCCCTTCAATTACATCATCTTCTGAGATAATATTCAATCCTGCACTAAATTGGAAAGCTTCATAGCTATACCCTACTTCAGGTCTGATCGCTAGAAACATTCTGTTTTCTTCAAAATTTTCTCCAACAGGATTTGTGAAATAATAACTTACTCCAACTTTCCCCAACCAGTCATCAGCAGGTCTGAATTTCCCTAAGGCATTAACACCAAATTCACTTTCTCTGGCGGAATAACTATCCTTGAAATTCCTGTAATTCAATTTAGCCTCATAAGAAAATGGTCCAGTTTTTTCAATATCCCTGATTCCTCCTTCTACTTTAATCGTATTCAAAACATTGTCTGGAATCCCTGCCCAATCCACTAATGGATTATTGTATCCTGTGGTATCCATGCCGTAGAATGCATATGAGTCTTGATTCCAGCGTAGTCCACCAAAGACTTCCACTTGATCAAGAAAATAACTTGCCGATCCACCAAATGTCGTGTGAGACTCCTTGGACTGTTCATCCAAAACTGGCCCTTTTCCAAAACTCTGGTGTTGCAAATCGATAGAGTAATTCCAATCGATTACTTCAGTGGCCATAAACCTTGCTTCCAACAAAGGAGAAGCAAAATTTCCGTAACCTGCCTTCAAATAACCAGGATAAAGATCCATTCTCTCTGGTCTATAAACCTTTTGCACAGGTTCAGTTTCCAATTGAACAGGAGGTAAATTGATTTCATGAAAATTGATAGAATAGATGAAATCACTCATCCCTTTCGGTTGAGGCAAAACAGGAAGTTTTTCATAAACCCTTGGTTGAACAGGCAAAGTCAAAACTCTGTCTTTTCTGATGACAAATTCCTGATCCTGAACTTCTCCTCTATTCTGGATCTGAGCTTTTACTTCTGCTCCAAACCCCAATCCTAGGGCTATACAAATTGATATGCTTAGCTTTTTCATGGTTAGGTTTAGTTTAAAGATTGAAGTTTAGCTTGAGCTTTAGCTTTGATTTCTGGATCAGTTGCATTTTCCACAACCGATTCCAAAGTAGCTTTTGCTTGGAAATCTTCACCCAATTTCTGGTAGTTATCAGCTAGCAATAAGAACATGTTTCCATACCAATATCCGAAATCAGCAAATGGTCCAGACATCTCGAAAATAGTCTCATTCGACTGTTCAAAATTCCCTTGAATACTATAAGATTCTGCCAATAAGTAGAGCCCTTCAGCTCCTTGGACTGTTTTAAATCCATCCACCAAGATTGCCAAACTCACCTCTGCCGCATCTCTTCTATTTAATGCCAGTTGAGCTTTAGCTTTATTCAAAAGAGCTTTTGGCTTGGACTCTGGCAAGATTCCATCCAAAGTCTCTAATCTTTCTGCTGTGCTGATAACCTGGTTGTATTTCTGAGTTTCAAAATATGCCAACAATAAGCCTTCTAAAGCTTCTGCTTCTTCCACTTTGCTTCTGGCATTCTGGGTTGAAGTCTCTAGGTATGGAATTGCTTGTGCATAATTTCCTTTTTCCAACTCAATGGATCCAATTCGATGCATGGCACGAATTCTTTGAGGAGAGGCTGGTTCTTTTTCCAACTGCTTGAAAGAAACCAAGGCTTGATCCTTATCTCCCAGTTGGAAATATGAATCGCCCAAGAAATATAAAGCGTCTGCTTTTTGGCTAGTTTGAGGATAGCTTCTCAAGTAATTTTCAAATGCACTTGTGGCTTGAGCATAGTTCTTTTCAAAGTAAAGACTCTTAGCAGCTTCAAATTCCAGTGATTGAACAGACCCTCCTCCTGGGTTTGAGTTTTTATAGTTTTCCAGATATCCAGAGAATTCTCCAGATCTCCCTTCCAAAGCCAAGGTTTCTTGCAAACCTTTCAAAGCTGTTTCAGAAGAGGCTGAATTAGGATGCTGATCTAAGATAGTTCTGTAGTCTCGAACTGTCTGATCATAATTCTGCATGGAGAAATTAGCAACAGCCCTTCCTTCCAAGGCATAAGGTACAAATGGGCTGTTTGGCTTTTTATTGATCAAGTCACTAAAGCTATTTGCTGCCTCAGAGTAACGAGTCTCTTCCATGAAGATTTGACCTCGCTGATACATAGCATCCTCTAAATACAGTGAATTTGGGTAATTGCTGATCAAGCGCTCCAAATTTGCCAAAGCGGCATTATTATTTGATTGGAAATTCTGAACAACAGCCAGTCGGAAATAAGCATAATCTACGCCTGTGTTTCTTTCAGATATAGCTTCCTGAAAAATCCTTTCTGCTTCACCAAACCTTTTTTGGACATAATAACAGTCCCCCAATCTTAGCATGGCATCATCGTAATTTTCTTTGTCATTACGAGTTCTCATCCGATCGGTATATGTCTTGAACTGCTGTTCTGCCTGAGGATATTTTTGGGAATTATAATATGCATATCCCAAGCCATACAAACTCTTATTGATATAAGCACTGGAAGTGGTTCTTCCCATATCCAGGGCCGTTTTATAGCTTTTTTCTGCAGCATTCAAATCCCCAGAAGCTGAATAAATCTCTCCTTTCCAAAAGTGGGATTCCAAAACCATATCCTTGTTAACTGGATAGGCCAAGGACTTATCTAAATATGCCAAAGCACCCGGATATTTTTGATCTCGGAAATAAACCATAGCCTGATAAAAGGCCACTTTTTGGTAAGCTTCTCTGATTCTAGGTGATTTATTGGAGATTTTATCCATCTGCTCGATGGCTCTCAGATAATCTGAAGTGTTGATTAGAGCTTCTGAAAGCAAGGTTTCTGCTTCAGATCTATATTTTCCGCTCGGGTATTTTTCGATGTATTCATCCAAACCGGAAATTCCAGCTTGGAAACTTCCTTTTTGAAGATTGGATTTGGCATAATTGAAAATCGCCTCTTCCTGAATTTCTTTATTGAAATCTGAATTCGCCGCTGCCTTGAAAGAAGTACTTGCGAATTGGAAGTTATCCAATTTCAAATAGGCATGTCCCAAATAATAACTGGAAGCCTGCCCCAATTCATCACTGGATGAAGCCGAAACTTTCAAATAGTCAGCAGCTCTTTGATAATTCTGAATTTCAAATTGTGCGATTCCACCTTTATATACTTGTTCCCGAGTCAGTTCCCCCTTTCTTGCATTGACAAAAGCATCGTAGTTCTCAGCAGCTTTGGCAAAATTCTTTTTTGCGAAGTAAGCTTCCGCCAAATACAAATGGATCATTTCTTTACGATCCAAGCTTTGGCCACTGGTTAACTTAGGCTCCGCGTAAGAAATCAATTCCTCATAGCTCCCCTGCTGATAGTACATGGCCGCCAATAGGTAAGGCACTTTTCCAGAATAGTAATTGGATTGAGCAGCAATTTGTAGATCCGCTATCGCTTTTTGGGTATTCCCGTCTTTTAATGCGATATAGCCTGAATAGTAATAGGCATCATAGCTAATCGGCTGTCCCAAGCCTTTAGCCTGATCAAAAAACGGAGCCGCTTTTGCATATTCATTGAGCTGGAAATAAGCATATCCTTGCTTGAATAAAACATCTGCTTTGGCCTCCGTATCTAGTTTTTCACTATCAACCAAGGCATATCCTTCCAAAGCCTCTTTGTAATTTCTTTTAAAAAAGAAATGATCCCCCATATACAAACCGGCGGTTGCAACGGTAGGATGATTCCCATTTTCAAGGATATAAGACTTCATCAGGCCAGGCCCATCCGGGCTTTCCAACTGCAAAGCAGACATTGCCGCATGCAGTTTTCCAGACCTACTCTGCTCTGAACTAAGAGGAAGTAATTGAATTTGTTGATTATCTATTAGGGAAGCAGAAAAGAGTTGCTTATCAAAAAGCTCCAACTGCTCATCTAAAGATCTCTGAGGACTGGTTTGGTAAACGGTGGATTGCGCGTTTACCTCCAAACAAATCCCCAGGCTTGCAAGAAGCACCAGGTGGTATTTCATAAATTGGTTTAGGGGTTCAGTGTAAAATTTTATACACAAGCTCTCGGAGGTTTTCTGATTCGCTCAAACTCCCGGAGTCTACTCCTTTGAAACGAAGGTCTGCCTCTTTGATGTATCTGAACACCTCAATTACCTTGCCCAATTTATAATTTCTCGCTGCAGCCACATATTCCTTGGCGACAAAAGGTGGAACCCCAATCACACTTGCTACTTGACTATCAGAATAAACTCTTGCCTGGTGGATTAAAGCTATCCGTGTGAAATAAGTATACAACAGTGAGAAAAGCGGAATTACTGGATTGTTCTTAGGGTTTTGTGAAAAATGATAAACGATTTTATTCGCCTTACCTACATCTCTAAAACCAATTGCTTTTAAAAATTCGAAATTATTATACTCTTTATTAATTCCGATGTATTTGGAAATATGCTCGGTAGTGACTTGAGTTGCTCCATCAAAATTGATCAACATTTTCCCCACTTCATTGGTCAGCACTTCCAAATTGTTCCCAATGGAATCAGCTAATAACTGACATGCTCTTGGATCAATGGAATGTCCCATTTCCTTAAAGTATTCATCAATCCAAGCATTGAGTTTGTAATCAGAAACCTTATCAGAGCGCACATAAACCGCTCTCTTATCTAATTCCTTGTAAAGCGCGGAACGACCATCCAGTTTTTTATACTTATGAGCCAAAACCAAAATGGTACTTGGCAAAGGATTTTGGAGATAGGAGATCAAAAGCTTTTGAGAATCCTCTTTCCCCAAATCTGGTAAGCTCTGAAATTCTTTCACAATCACCACTTGCCGATCAGCCATCATAGGGAATTTCCGTGCATTATTCAGAATCAAGCCCATATTGGAATCCTTTCCATAAAGGATAATTTGATTAAACCCTCGCTCATGTTCTGCAATGGCATTTTTTTCAACGAACTCCGTAATCAAGTCCACATAAAATGGCTCTTCTCCATCCAAAAAATAGATCGGGGCAAATTTTCCTGCTTTTAATTCTTTGAGTACAGTAGTGGGATTCTGTGGCATGCTTGGTGATTATTCCTGCAATAAAGATAACAGGACTCCTCAATTGCCTGCAAAATCCTGAAGAAGTTTATTTGGCAAAACTTTTCGAGCCTTACCTTTGTATTATTATCAAAGATTTGAAAATGAGTTTCGAAAAAGGAATCGAGTTATATAAAGACGGAAAGTTTCAGGAGGCATTGGATGTTTTCGATGGTCTGATCAATCAGGGAAGTTCTAATCCCCAATTCCATTTGTTCAGGGGAAGAGTACGATCTAGGTTAGGAAAAACTGAATTGGCATTGGAGGACTTTGATACCATTGTAGCACTTGAACCATACAATACGGATTACATCTCTGATAGAGCTGTGATTCTTCATTTGTTGAAAAGAAATGAAGAGGCACTTTCCGCTTTTGATCAGGCTGCCAATTTGGATCCTAAAAACCCCTATCGCTATTCTAGTAGAGCCTTTTTCAAAGATCGTATTGGCGATTTGGAAGGGGCAATTGAGGATTATGAAAAAGCAATAGAGCTTGATCCTGAAGATGCTGTTTCATACAATAACAAAGGATTGGTTGAGGAAAAACTAGGATATCAGGCAAAGTCCAAGAAGAGTTTTTCGAAAGCTGATGAATTAACTGGATACGAACCATCCACAGCAAAACCAGAAGGTACAAACAAGATAGAACCTAAAGTAGAAACTTCTTCAGACATTAAGAAACCTATTCAACCTGAAGAAAAACAAGAAGAGAGTATGACTTTTGGATACTTTCTGAAAACGCTGAAGTCCGTATTATTTGACAAAAACTCCAGAAAAGAGTTTATCTCTTTCCTGAAAAAGCCCTTTAATTAATTCAAAGACTTGATGACCCACAATGGCTTATTGATGAAATAAGCCATTTTTTTTGACAGACTTTTATGGAATATTTTTTCAAAAAAGTCCTTCTTTTCGCTCAAAGTCACGAGCAAATCCCCTTTCGATGTTTGCAGGTAATTTTCCAAACCTAAAGCCAAATCATCCCGAAATGACTTCAAAACAAAATTCACAAAAGGGTATTTGATAAATGGCTTCACTTCCTCAATCATCACTTGATGCAAGGACTTATCGATCGCTCGATTTCCCGGACTGGCATGGACAATATCAATTTCTGATTTGAAAAACCCTGCAAAGTCTACCACCTTCTGCACAGCAATTTTATCTTCTTCAATATAATCGGTAGCGTACACAAGTTTTCTAGGCTTTTTGAAAAAGACCTTTCTTGGAATCACCAATACATCTCGATCAGATCTTTCAACAATTCTACTTGCGCGAGATCCGATTATATTTTTACGAAGATCATTCATCCCCTCTGTACCCACAATAATTAGATCAATACTCTCTTTTTGTGCAAACTCAAGAGTTTCATTGACAATATCACCATCCAAAATCTCCCATTCACAGGATTGAAGTCCTTTGTCCAAACTTTCTTTTTCTATAGCTTTCTTAAGACTCTTCAACTTATCTTTCAAGAAGTCCATTTGATAATAGCCATTGGTATCCATTGGCGAAAGCTTTAGGTAATCTTCCTTATTGGCCACATGAATCAAAATCAACCTTGATTGATATTTTTCACCTAATCTAGCTGCATATTCTATGGCATTCAGAGAACATTCAGAAAAATCGGTTGGACAAAGGATGGTGTGATTTGGGTTCATTCTGTTTAAAAAGTTAATAACCTTTTGAACGGTCTACGAGATTTTGCAAATCTTCGTTAGCTTTTGCACGTTTAATGTTATCCAAAACTTGAGGAACGGCAGCACTGGGGTTTGTCACACTGGCTATATGCGGCGTAAGAGTCAATTTTTCAAGATTCCAGAAAGGATGATTTTCTGGCAACGGTTCAGTACGATAGACATCCAATAAGGCTCCAGACAAATATCCTTTATCAAATGCCACTGGCAAATCCTCCTCAACTAAGTGTTTTCCTCTTGCCACATTGATCAAATAGGTTCCTGGATTACACTTCTCAAAAAAGCCTAGATTCAAAATGTCCTGTGTATCTGGAGTCAACGGCATCAAGCAAACAACCACGTTCACCTCTTTCAAGAATTCATCCATTCTAGACTTTGGAAAATATGGGAAGGGAAAATCATCTTTTTCCGAAAAACCCAAACCGACAACAGGAAAACCCATATAGTCTAACTTCTCTAGTACATCAAACCCTAAAGCTCCGACTCCCATCACTCCTACTTTCACCTCAATTTCAGGGTTACTCATATCCCATACTTTACGAGCTTTGTCTTTTTGATATCGGGTAATCTGTCTATGGAAATTCAATACTCCCATCACCACATAATTGGTCATGGACCAAGTGAGCTTTTCATCTATTATTCTGACGATAGGTAGATGCTCAGGAATACTGGTATCTGTTAAAATATGGTCAACACCTGCTCCCATAGAACTAACCAATTTCAAATTAGGAAACTTACTTAATATACCTTTGGGGTGTTGCCATACCACAGCAGCTTCTACATCTTCAGGTCTATCTATGTTAGGGTATACCTGAATATCAATAGTTGGGTCTTGTGAATGGATCGCATCGATCCAACTTTTTGGGTCCTTACCAGGACAAATGATCGCTAAACTCATAGAACAAAATTCTTAAAACTTAAATGGCTTTGAAAATGCCGCAAAAAAACATTTACCCATTGATCAAAAAAGAGCAGATTTTGGCTCCTTTTTTGAAATAAAAATCCCCATTTTGCTTTATATAAAACAGTTATTCAACAATATCAAAGATGAGAAAATTACTCTTAACCATCTCTCTATTAAGTATTTTATTCACCTCACATCTAGTAGCGCAACAAATTCAGATGCCTCAAGCATCTCCAGCGGCTAAGATTTCCCAAAAAGTAGGATTAACAGATGTAACAGTAGAGTACTCACGACCTAGTATGAAAGGAAGAAAAATCTTCGGTGAACTAGTTCCTTTTGGAGCTGTATGGAGAACCGGCGCAAACTCTGCAACCATCTTAGATTTTTCTACAGATGTATCAGTAAATGGCAATCAGATCCCAAAAGGAAAGTATGCTTTGTATACCATCCCTGAAAAATCTAAATGGACAATTGTCCTTTCCAAAAACACAGACCTTTGGGGTTCTATCGGATATTCCCCAGACGAGGATATCGTGAGATTTTCTGTAGAACCAAACAAGCTAAGCAGAAAGTATGAAACTTTCGAAATCACTTTCAACAATATGACTGACAATAGCGCAGATCTTTCATTGAAATGGGAAAACACGAGAGTTGAGTTCAAAATTTCTACTGAAGTAGACCCAATTGTCATGGGACAGATTAAGGAATTGGTGATTGATAAATCCACTCACGATCCTAGTCTTTTATACGCAGCAGCAAACTATTACTACACAAATCAAAAGGACATCAATCAGGCGTATGAATGGATCTCCGAATCTGTAGAATCAGATCCTAAGTATTGGACAATGCATCTGAAGGCAAAAATCGAAGCGAGTCTAGGTAAGAATGTAGATGCAAAAACTTCAGCGGAGGAATCCATGAAATTGGCAGAATCTGCAAACAATCCTGATTATATAAGACTGAATGAAAGATTGATTCAATCTTTGAAATAAGAGAATTAGATCAACTTAATTCCAAAAACTGTCACTTTGAGCGGAGTCGAAATGTTTGAATAAGACTTTCAAAAGACTTCGACTCCACTCAGTCTGACTATAATAATTCAGCCTTTATTTTTTAACCAATTGAATCAGGGAAGCAAACAGCATCACCGAAAGGCTTCCTATTGCATTGTACCACAGAAATCCAATATCCCAATGGAAGCCCAATATTCCTTCACCATTTTTAAAATGAACCAATAGAATCAAAGCTTCTGAAAGTAGAGCTGCTATAAATACGGCTCGTCCTTTAATCCATTTCATCCAGAAGCCTACTAAGAAAATCCCTAGGATAGTTCCGTAAAACAAGGAGCCCAAAAGGTTGACGGCCTGAATTAAATTTTCAAATAAGGATGCATACAAAGCAAAAAGGATCGCTCCTCCTCCCCAAAATGCGGTAAACAACTTAGAAGAAAGAAGGTATTGCTGATCCGTCCCATTTTGATTGATGGATCTTTTGTACAAATCGATGGTGGTCGTAGATCCCAGAGAATTCAACTCTGAAGCACTGGAAGACATGGCAGCTGAAAAAATCACAGCAAACAACAATCCAATGATCCCTGTTGGAAGATTGTCCATTACAAACCTCATAAATACATAATCTGTATCCCGAGTTTCTGCAACAGGATCATTTTTTACTATCAAGGCTTTTACCTCATCCCTAATTTCATTTTGCTCCGATTTCAAGGTTTGAAGAGATGATTGAATCTCTGATTGACCTGCCTCATCATCAGATTTTACAGCTTCTAGCAGATTCATATACTCAGCTTTGCTAGCCTCAAAATTCTCAGAATATCGATCTTTCAAAATGGCATAATCATCAGAAAAAACGCTATTCTCCAACTTTTCAGTTTGTACCTTATTGAAAACAACTGGCGGCTCATAGAATTGATAAAACACAAAAACCATCACTCCGATAAACAAAATGATGAATTGCATCGGAATCTTTAAGAAGCCATTCATGATCAAGCCCATTCGGCTTTGAGTCAGAGTTTGACCCGATAGGTATCGCTGAACCTGGCTTTGGTCAGCACCAAAATAGGAAAGGAAAAGAAAGACTGCTGCAGTCACACCCGACCAAACATTGTATCGATCTGAAGGGTCAAATTCAAAATTCACCAGATTCAATTTTTCCATTTTCCCTGCGATATGAAGAGATTCCGTAAATGAAACTGGTATCAAATTAACTACGATAATTCCTGCAAGAATCATCCCTCCCATCATCACAGCCATTTGTTGCTTTTGTGTAATAGAAACGGCTTCAGTCCCTCCGGAAACAGTATAGAGAATTACCACGGCTCCTATCAAGACAACTGTCCAGGTCAAATTCCAACCCAATAAAGTCGATAAAATGATAGCAGGAGCATAAATGGTAATCCCAGCTCCCAAGCCTCTCTGGACGATAAAAAGCAAAGCCGCTAATGTCCTCGTCTTTAAATCAAATCGGTTTTCCAGATATTCATAAGCCGTATAGACTTTTAATCTATAGTATATGGGAATGAAAAAAACCGAAATAATGATCATCGCGATCGGTAATCCAAAGTAAAATTGGATGAAACCCATTCCGCTCTCATAAGCCTCGCCAGGAGTACTCAAAAAGGTGATCGCGGAAGCTTGAGTCGCCATAATTGATAAACCAATAGTCCACCAATTCATGGAGTTTTTACCCTTTAAATAGGAATCTAGATTCTTTTTCCCTCGCGTTTTGTAAATCCCGTATGAAGCAATCAACCCAAGGGTACCAAACAATACAATCCAATCAATACTACTCATGAAAATGCCACCATTAGCCAATAAAACAATGCAACCATCGCTACTAAACTAAGTACCAGACCTGCGTACAATTTCTTCCAATTAACTTTCTGTTCCTCCAATTTACTGTTCGATCAGATTGATAAATAATTTAATGGCTCCCGGAACTCCTGCCGGCAATTCCCTGAAAAATGATAGTCCAGAGTACACGTAAGTTCCTTCTCCATAGTTCGCATAGATCAAAGAACCAGTCTTTGGATCTTCTTCGGGATCATTCATAGTAAATGGAGTAGAATATTCAGGAGCTAAATTCCCAGCGAAATACAGTCCTCTTTCTTGGATCCAATCTTTGAAATCATCCTGATTGATAAGATTAGGACCTGCTAAAAGTGGATGAGAAAAATCTGCATCTATTGGAGCTGTCTCTACAGCAACTCGATCTCTGGTAATATTAAATGGATAAGGACCTAATTGATCAACAAGCAAAGGAGCAGAGGTATTGTATTGAACAATTAAATGTCCTCCAGCTTTCACATAGCCCATCATGACTTGTTGATTATCAGACAGTACTTTATTGACATTGTAAGCCCGTATTCCAACAATAATTGTTTTGAATTGGCTTAAATAATTCAGATTGTAATCATTTTCACCAATTGGAACAACTTGATAGCCCAAAGCTTCCAAAACCGCTGGAACATCATCTCCTGCACCAGGAATATATCCAATCCTATCCCCTGACACTTTCCAATCGGCCTGAATCACAGCAATATTGGCAGGTTGGAAATAAGTCAAATTAGGGATGTGCTTATAGGAAATCTGATTCATTACTTGATCGAAATTCTCACCATTTGCAACTTGATATTGAGCTGTTACAATCTTTTTCCCATCACCATTTTTTAGGAATTCAACTTGATAAACTCTCGTGTTTTGTGCTGGAATATCATCTACCTCCAAAATTCGGTATTGATCTTTTCCAATTCCACTAAATGACAGTTCACCATCCAACATTTCACCATTAAAATGGACCGAAACAGTCACTTTTGGGTCTGTTCCCCCTAGGAGGAACAACGTGTTTTTGGAAACCTTCAAATCAACTTCTGGAATGATGGTAAACGGTTGTTTCACCTCTCCATCTACTTGGTCATTGTATTTGTAAAATAGCTGAACAGGAAGTGAAAATTTCTGTCCACTAATTTGAAATTCCATTCGACCTCCAATTTGAATATCATTAAAAGGCTTTCCGATCATTTCCTGATCCTCGATTGGATACATCGGTCCATCGACATATTCCTTCAACCAATACGGCTGAGAATAAGGCTCATTTTCATCGATTTTTAACTGAATTGGAATAGTAACCGGCTGATTACTTTCAACTGCTAATTCAGCCCCATATGAATGTCCCATTACCTCAAATTCCAAATCTGAAACTTGAATATTTGATGGATTATTAAAAACAAATCTCGTTTCTACCTCGGAACCAGGGTATCCTGTTTCTTGATTCACATCGTATTCAAAATCTATCCCTAATACATTGATAATCAGTTTATCCAAAGCTATTTTCTTTTCAGTCACCCAAGATTCTGAAGTATTGAGATCGTTTAATTTCTTCTTGATTTCTAACAGTTTAGCAACATTTGAAGATGGCTCTACAAAGTCAAAATTATCTAAGGCTTTTTGAATTAATTCTTCTATTTCCTTACCGCCAGCCACTGTCTCCCATCTATCTTTCACCCCTTCGAATGGGTTCTCAACCATTGGCTCTCCTTTAATAAATTGAATATGGTCCAAAGCTCCCCCGATTGAAGCTGTCGAACCAAATCCCTGAGACTTATGCATAGTTCTACTGTCTGAGGCAATTTGGCTATAGGTTTCACCTAATAATGAATTATAGTCTCCTGTCGGAAAAGCGTAGTATTGTTTCCCTTCCTCTGGCTCAAAATCTCCTCTGAAATTATAGGTATTCCAAAATATCCTTTTTGGGCTCCATGGCTCCACAAATTTCAGCTGTTCGGGAAATGAATTAGGATCTCCTGCTAAGGTTAAAGCCTCTTCAGCTAAAATCGCAGAAGTCGTATGATGACCATGATTTCCACCAGGAATCGTATTAAACCTAGTGATGATAATATCTGGTCTAAATTTCCGAATCACCCAAACCACATCGGAAAGAATCGTATTCTTATCCCAGTTTTGAAGGGTCTCTGTAGGGTTTTTACTATAACCAAAATCCTTGGCTCTTGAGAAAAACTGGCGACCTCCATCAGTTTCACGGGCCTTCAATAGCTCCTGGGTACGGATTTGACCTAATCCAATGCCCAATTCAGGTCCTATGAGATTTTGTCCGCCATCTCCACGAGTCAAAGCCATATAGGCAACCTGAACCATTTCCTGATTGGCCAAGTAGGCAATCAATCGTGTATTCTCATCATCAGGGTGAGCCGCGATATACAAGACCCTTCTTGTTTCTTGAATTTTGAGCAATTCATGATACAGTTCTGAAGAAGGAATGGATTGAGAAAATGAACAGAAGGTGATAAAGCTTAGCATAAAGCTAAGCAAGCTGCGCGTTAGGTTTGGGTTTAGCATAGTTCTTTCAAAAAACGATACAAACTACCTTTAGATTGAAAGAAAAAAAAATATTTTATGATTAAAGGGAGAAACCTATGGATTTATCACACTTTTCACTTTCCCGGGTATGGTATAACCGACTGTGAATTCAAAGAAATCTGCTTTTGCTTTATGAGCTTTGATTTGGACACCTGTAAAAAGATTATGTTTCAATCTATATCTCACTCCTATCCTTTCAAAAAACCAACTTTCTTGATTTTCGCTATTGTAGTGGATATATGCTCCTAAGCCGATCGGCATATATAATCTTTCATTCAATTTAAATTCCCAAGAGCCAACAACTGCTGTACTTATTTGATTTGAGAAAGTACCTTTTTGATCAGGGAACCGACTATGAAATCCTGGAGCATAAAAGAAATCCAGCCCCAGTCCCATACGATATTTATAGGATGCCTCCCACAGGTAATTGATTCCAAAACCTCCTCTGAAATAGCTAGGGTCCCCTATTTCGTAATTTTTATGTCCCAAATAGAGAGCAAAGTTCCAGAAACCTCTTTTCTCTAAAGGCGGATACACCATCACATGATCCTTAGGTACAAATTCATTGTTCAAGTTATACTGAAAACCCAGTGAAAGAGGAGATAAATTTATTCCCGCATTGGGTCTTTTTGCTGAGCCATTTGAATAATGCTTTAAACCAAATGTTCCAAAAACTTTGATCCGGTCTTGAATTTGATAATTCGCTTTAAATCCAAAATGGATATAAGCATTAAGAGACGAACCAATGTATTTATTCAATGGATTCTCCAGAGAATCATAGGGATTCAAATTAAACCCCAACCCTATTTGGCTGAAATAAGAAAAGCTTAATTTTTTTTGAAGGGAATTTTTGGTGATTGGAAGTTCAGCAAAAGCATAAATACCTTGAGGTCTTCCGATCTCAGGATAATAAGCCAATGCTGTAGAGAACCCTACCCCAAAGGTTGGGTAGCGGTATAGTTGATTATAAAAATCATCACCAACTTTTCTCCACCCCATACGGACATCTGCTCCTCTATAAGAAACCAAATCCGCAATCTCATTTGCCCAATCTTTCCCATTACTGATCAAAGGACCAGCTTCATAGGACACCTCTAGAAGCTGTTGATATTTCTTTTGAGCGAAAACTTCAACAGTACTTAGGATTAGAATTGTAGCAAAAAGGGATTTAATAAAAATTGAATATCTCATCGGAAAGATCTTGCCCGCAAAGATAAATCCTTTTCAAAAAAAAGAGCCGATTTAACATTGAAATCGGCTCTTTTTCACTTAAAATATAAACTTAGTACTTAAGAAATTAGATTCTTGATTTGTCACTATTTCATTAAGCAGCAATTTATTTTCATCTGTGAGTTTGGCTGCTACCAATGACCTGATACTAAATGAACGCAAAGCATCAGAGACCGAAAGCGTTCCTTCCGCACTATCTTTTCTTCCTGTAAATGGGAATACATCTGGCCCTCGCTGACATTGTGAATTGATATTTACACGGCTTACCTGATTCACCAAAGGATCAATCAACTTAGATAATTCCTCTGAATCAGAACTAAACAAGCTTACTTGTTGTCCATGAGGGGAATCGATCAAGTATTGAATAGGTTCTTCAATTCTTAAGAAAGGTAAAACCGGAATAACTGGACCAAATTGTTCCTCTCGAAACAATTTCATCTTTTCATTAACGGGATAGACCACTGCCGGATAAACGAAGCTTTCGTTTACTTCACCACCACCCTCATTCAAAACTTTAGCACCATGCTTTTCAGCATCTTCAATACATGCTTGAAGATAGGCTGGCTTCTGTGGCTCTGGTAGTGGTGTGATTTGCACCCCATTTTCCCAAGGCATACCTGGTACCAATTGTTGAACAGCTTCAACCAATTTTTGATTAAACTTATCGACAATAGACTTATGAACAAAAATGATTTTGATTGCTGTACATCTTTGGCCGTTAAATGAAAGTGCTCCTGTGATACATTCTTTGACTGCTTTATCTATATCTGCATTTGCAGTAATAATAGCGGCATTCTTTGCATCAAGACCCAAAATCGCTCTCAATCTATTGACTTTAGGATGTTGTTTTTTCAATTGATCTGCTACTTTACTCGAGCCAATCAAAGTCAAAACATTGATCCTTCCAGACTTCATTAATGGAGGAATAATATCTGCCCCTCGCCCATAAACAGAATTTACAACTCCTTTAGGAAAGCATTCTGCAAAAGCCTCCAAAAGTGGATAATGCAACAAAGAACCGTGTTTGGGTGGTTTAAAGAGAACAGTATTACCCATAATCAAGGCAGGAATCAAAGTCGTATAGGTTTCATTCAATGGATAATTGAAAGGCCCCATACAAAGAACTACACCCAATGGAGACCTTCGGACTTGAGCAGCTATACCATCTACAATTTGAAATCCTGAAGACTGCCTGTCCAAATCTTTCAAAGCATCAACAGTGGCATAGATGTATTCAACAGTCCTATCAAATTCCTTAAGCGAATCAGTATAGGATTTACCAATTTCCCACATGATCAGTTTTCCAACCAACTCCCGCTTCTCCAACATTCTCTTGGTAAACTTTTCAATGCATTTGATTCGATCTGCTACTGACATCGTAGGCCATTCACCTCTTCCATTGTCATAGGCATTTTCAGCAGCATCTAGAGCGGACATGGCTTCTTTTGCACCACAAACCGGATAAGATCCAACTAATACCCGAACAGGGCCGGATTTCTTTTCAATGCAAACCGGAGAAAAAACATCGTGTGTTTTCCCTTTCCAGGTTTTCATTTCCCCATTACACAAGTAGGTGTTTTGCAAAATGGGATCTTGGAGTTGGAAATCCTCTGGGATTTCTTTCTCCTTAGGGAATTTGAAATTCTTCATACAACAGGGTTTTGTAAAAATTGTAGGAAATAGAATAAAATAGGTTTGAGAGGCTAAAATTGATGATTTATAGAGGTATATCCTATGAAAATCAAGGCATTCTACGGAATCGATTGAAAACCAAAATAGCCTATATAAAAACCAAAAATCATCTGGTACTCACCTGTTTTAGAAAAATGAACATAAAAAAAAGGGTACTTTTCAGTACCCTTTCCTTACTCTATTCTTTTTCAGAATTAATTGTCTTGCCAGTTTGGACCTAGCAATTCAACCAATTTGTTATTGTACTTCTCAGCTTCAGCATCGTTTTTCAAACGAGTGTGGATTTGATACAAAATACCCATGATATCGGTATCTTCTGGCTTCAATTCCAAAGACTTCTCAAAATAAGTTACAGCTTCAGCATAGTGCTGATTTGCTTCTTCTCCCATAGATGCGGATCTTTTCTCCCACTCATCGTCAGAAAGGCTATTCAACTCAGCCAAGATTTCTCTAGATTTTTCCAAAAGCAAAGCACCAGCGTAGTAGTTTCCTTCATAGAAGTTAGGATCAACTTCAACAGATTTTTTATAATCAGCCAAAGCACCATCAACATCACCAGACTGCTCTTTCAAGTATCCTGATCTCAACAAGATAGAAGTGTTGTTGGGATCATTTGCCAAAGCTTCTTTGATTTGAGCCATAGCTTCATCCATTTTGTTCAATTGAAGCAACAATTGGATTTCATACTCTGCCAAAATCTTATCGCTTGGATAATCTTCTCTAGCAGCCATGATTACATCATAAGCAGCTTCAGGATTTTTGTCCTCACCACTCAAGATCTGAACAAGGAAATAATAAGTATTCAACTTATTGTATTCAGGGATCTCCAACAACAAGTTGAAATGCTTCTTAGCTTCTTCGTATTTACCCAATTCATTTGCTAGGTAAGCAGCATTGTAATGGATAGTAGTATCAGTTGGATCAATCTCACCTGCTAGGTTGAAAAACTCATAAGCCATCTCAAAATCATCAACATTGTACTGGTTGATTGCTTTATCAAAAGATGTGTTTTTCAAAGTCATGATAGAATAAGGACGAAGATTATCTGGAACACCAGTCATATCGTCTTTATAAATATCTTCTCCTACACCACTTGTTTTATCTCCTCCAGCCATTTCGAAAGCCTCATTGAAGGTAGCCAATGAAGCTACTCCTTTTTCAAGAGTTTCCATGGTATTAGAAGAATCAGAACCGAACATTTTCAATTCGATCTGAGCTTTGATAAGATAAGTTTCAGGGTCACTACCTGTCTCTGAATCCTGCGTAGCAGCATTTATTTCTGAAAGTGCGGTTGCCAAATCGCCAGATTTAAAGTTTTTCTCTGCAGATCTAACTACTTTCTTTTGTCCAAAAGCAATGGTCGTTGCTCCGACCAAAACCATTGATAAAATTAGCTTTTTCATTGATTAGCGTTTATTCGGTAATTGTTTGGTTATTCGTTATTTTCTCCTGATTCGTCAGGTTTGGTTTCTGAACTGTCTTCTGTAGTTGAATCAGAACTATTTTCCGCAATTTCTGAAGAATCTGCTATTTCATCTTCTTCTTCTTTAGAAATTTTTTCAACGGAAGAAATCTCATCTCCTTCACCTACTTTGATCAATCGAACTCCCTGTGTAGCCCTTCCCATGATACGAAGATTATCCACCGAAATTCGAATAGTAATTCCAGATCTATTGATGATCATCAGGTCATCTGTATCTACTACTTCTTTGATCGCAACCAGAGAACCAGTTTTGTCAGTGGTGTTCATGGCTTTCACCCCTTTACCACCTCTATTTGTGATTCGGTACTCTCCTAAATCAGAGCGTTTTCCATACCCTTTTTCAGAAACTACCAGTAAGGTTGCATTTTCTTCGGATGCACATACCATGCCAACAACAAAATCGTTTACATCATTTAAGGTAATTGCTTTTACACCAGTGGCAGTACGTCCCATTGGTCTTACAGCTGACTCGTGGAAGTGAATAGCTCTACCAGATTTTGCGGCTATGACAATGTGATGATCCCCATTGGTCATGTCAACATTTACCAGCTGATCATCCTCTCTGATATTCAAGGCGATAATACCATTAGACCTAGGCCTGCTGTATTGCTCAAGAGTAGTTTTCTTAATAACACCTTGCTTGGTGACCATTATCAAGAAATGATTATTAATATAATCTTGATCATTTAGATCGTTCACCTGAATAATAGAACGAATCTTATCATCTTGCTCAATATTGATCAAATTCTGGATAGGTCTACCTTTTGAAGTTTTGCTTCCCTCTGGTATTGCATAGGTCTTCAACCAGAACAATTTTCCTTTATCTGTAAAGATCAACAAGTAATTGTGGGTGGAAGCAGTGAATAAGTATTCTGTAAAGTCATCTTCCTTGGTACTCACACCTCTTGATCCTACTCCACCTCTTCCTTGAGTTCGGTATTCTGTCAATGCAGTTCTTTTGACATATCCTTGATGAGAAACAGTGATAATCACTTCCTCATTTGGAATCATATCTTCATAACTGAAATCTTCTGCATTATGCTCAATTTCAGTTCTACGATCATCACCATATCTTCCCTTCATTTCAAGAAGTTCAGTTGTGATGATTTCCATTCTTTTATCTTCGTTGGCAAGGATGAATTTCAACTCCTCGATCAACTCCATAATTTCTTTGAATTCCTGAAGAATCTTATCTCGCTCCATTCCAGTCAATCGCTGCAATCTCATATCGAGAATAGCTCTTGCTTGGATTTCGCTTAACTCAAATCTTTCAATCAAACCATTTCTGGCAGTTTCAGGATCAGCAGAGTTTCTGATCAATTCAATAACCTCATCCAAATTGTCTAAGGCAATCAAATAACCCTGAAGGATATGAGCTCTCTTTTCAGCTTCTCTTAGTTCATATTCAGTTCTTCTGACTACTACCTCATGTCTGTGATTGACATAGTGAACAATCAGATCTTTCAAATTCAAAGTCTGAGGACGGCCTTTTACCAAAGCCACATTATTCACTGAGAATGATGTCTGTAACTGTGTATGCTTATACAAATTGTTCAAAACGACACTTGGCATAGCGTCTCTCTTCAATTCGTATACAATTCTCATCCCTGACCTATCTGATTCATCTCGGATAGCAGAAATCCCATCTATTTTCTTTTCATTGATCAAGGCAGCTGTTTTCTCAACCATGTTTGCCTTATTGACCATGTAAGGGATTTCAGTGATGACAATCATCTCCTTGTTTCCTCCGTCTTTGGTCTCAACATTGGCTTTGCCTCGGATCACGATTCTTCCTCTACCTGTTTCAAAGGCAGCCTTCACACCATTGTAACCATAAATGATACCTCCAGTAGGGAAATCAGGGGCCACAATGTGTTCCATCAATTCAGAAACAGTAATATCTTTATTTTGGATATAGGCAACGATTCCGTCAATCACCTCAGAAAGGTTATGCGGAGCCATATTAGTTGCCATACCTACTGCAATCCCAGAAGCACCATTCAAAAGAAGTGCAGGAACTTTTGCAGGAAGAACGATAGGTTCTTTTAATGAGTCATCAAAGTTGAATTGGAAGTCAACGGTTTCTTTGTTGATATCAACCAATAGTTCTTCAGCAATTCTTTTTAGTCTTGCCTCAGTATAACGCATTGCTGCGGCATTATCTCCATCAATCGAACCGAAGTTTCCTTGACCATCTACCAATTGGTATCTCAAAGACCAAGGCTGGGCCATCCTAACCATGGTTTCGTATACAGCTGAGTCACCATGTGGGTGGTATTTACCCAGGACCTCCCCTACAATTCTTGCAGATTTCTTGAAAGGTTTGTTGTGTAAAACTCCCAGTTCTTGCATTCCATAAAGGATTCTTCGGTGAACTGGTTTTAGTCCGTCACGGACATCTGGAAGTGCTCTTGAAACAATAACCGACATCGAATAATCGATGTAGGCTCCTCGCATTTCCTCCTCAATGTTAATGGGTATAATGTTCTCGTTTTCTCCTTGAGCCATAATATGCTATTCACAGGGTATATTAAGCCTGCAAGATAGTAAAAAGCCTAAGCTTTTGAAAAGAGAATATGAAGTCTAGTGCAGGAAATCAGGACTTAATACCATTGTCCGATTTTTCTGTCCTGAAGTTTGAAAATCGAACTACCACGATATTCGATTCCATTATGCATATGCTTCATCACAACTCCACAACCACGAATTTTACATCTCTTGGTTCCTGGTATTCGAATCGAAAGTCCAACCTGCATCGCATACACCTGTTGCTCAAGATCTTGCACCTCAGAATAATCCGCCGATGCATAAGTAAAGTTTCTAAATTCGGCACTTCCTTTTAAAAACAACTTGGTGTATTCGGAGAAATCACGTTCCAATCTCAAGCCAATTGCATAGTATGGTTTGTCCCCAACCGCTAATCTTGGCGTATAAGAACCATTGGCTGCCAAAGATGGATCATATGCTTTTTTTAGGTTCAATTGTCCAAACTCCCCCTCTAAAATGAATCTCCAAGGATAAATCTGACGAACTCTCTGCTTCAATTCGGATTGCATATAGATATTTGCACCAGCATATTTACGATATCTCCATTGCAGATATTTAGCTCTTTTTCGAGCATCCCATAGAACCAAACCAACAGTCCCATAGAATTTACTCATTTGATAAGTCGCTCCTTCAAAATCAAACTGCCAATCTCCTCCTTGCATGGGACTTAAATTCCCCCATTCTTGACCATATCCCCCACCAATGGTGATAATATTAAACACATTGATTCTAAGACCCGCATTAAACAAAGGAAAGGTCCAGTCCTGAGACTTCATTTCCAATGGATTCTCTTCGGTCATATCCAAGACCAAATCTGATTCTCGATAGCGACTGAAATTATCATAAAGCCCCACATTTTCGGTATAAAAACTAGTCCCAAACTGATGGTAAGCTGCACCAGTTGAAAATTCAACTGCAAACATTTCCATTATATTCCGAGTCACATTTCCGATGGAAGATTCACTTTTCGGGTTTTTGGCTTTTTTCGAAATTCCAAAAATATCCTCCTCTTGAGCAAACACTGAAAAACTTATTAATAGGAAAATTAACGCGATTGAAGGAGTTTTAAATTTCATAAAGTGGTAACGTTCTAAGGTTCGGCTTTCGTGCAAAATACATAAAAAAAGCCTCCAAAAAGGAGGCCAATCATATGATGAGAGAGGAAAGATTTATTTTCCGTCCTCTTCAGCTTCTTTTGCAGCAGCAGCTTCAGCTTTCTTTGCCTCTACAATAGAATCGATTTTTTCTTTTACTGCTGGATCAGACTTTGCTCCGTTTACTTTATTATAAGTAGACACACCCAAAACCTCATCATCCATAATCAATCCAGTTTTGAATTCTTTAGCAGACTCTTGCAATGAACCCATAAAATCAATCACTTCCTGAAAAGCAGCTTTTTCTTCTTCAGTCACTTCGGCTTCAGCCATTTTTGTATCATCTCCCCAAGCAGCCTTGATTTCATTATATCGTGCCCCTCCTTGGAAGATTTCATTGCCAGAAATCATATTTTTTAATTCCTCGGTTTTATCATTGACAAATTGGGCTGTTAAAAACTCGACATTTGCGAACTTCTCAATTTCCTCGTCAGTCACTGGCTCTTCTGAAGCTTCTTGTGCAAATCCGGTTAATCCTAGGAAGGCAAAAAACGCCCCAAATAGCAGAACTTTTTTCATAATCTTTTCTGAGTTTAGTTTACGATAAGCTTTCAAAGAAATGCTCATATGCCAAAAAATCAAGTAAAACAGCCCTTTTTTAAGTTTTTTTATGATAAATGGCCCGCATGCCCTAAACCATGGTAATTGATTTTAGCTCGGCTATCGTAAGGATTGGATCAGGTGAGCTAAACACAAAACTTCCAGCCACCAAAATATCTGCACCAGCGGATAAAAGTTTGGGAGCATTTTCTAAGTTTACTCCACCATCAATTTCAATTTGCGTATCTGCTCCGTTTTCTTGAATCAAACTTTTCAGTCTTTTCACTTTGGAGTAAGTGTTTTCGATGAATTTCTGCCCCCCAAATCCTGGATTTACAGACATGATGATGACCACATCTATGTCTTCCAATACATCTACTAAAAGCTCAACCGGAGTATGAGGATTAATTGCTACCCCGGCTTTTGCTCCCAATTGTTTGATAGCTTGAAGTGTCCTATGCAAATGGGAGCATGCTTCATAATGAACAGAAATAACAGCCGCGCCTGCTTTTCGAAAAGCTTCCAAATATTGATCAGGGTTTTGGATCATCAAATGTACGTCCAAAGGCTTCTTAGCATGCTTGTAGATCGCTTCTGTGACAGGGATACCAAAAGAAATATTGGGTACAAATATCCCATCCATAATATCAACATGGATATAATCTGCTTCAGAGCTATTCAGCATTTCCACTTCTTTCTGAATATTGGCAAAATCTGCAGCTAAAATTGATGGGGCAATTAATGGATTCATAATTCTATTTTACACCTGAGTGAAGTCCCAAGTTTAATATCTATATAATTTCGTTTGTTTGATGAAGGTTCCTTCTTGCAATTGAATCAAGTAAAGACCTGGTTTGATTCTCTCCAAAAGAATCTTGTATGGTTCCTTATTAGAGTT
This sequence comes from Algoriphagus zhangzhouensis, assembly GCF_900148515.1. Lineage (GTDB taxonomy): Bacteria > Bacteroidota > Bacteroidia > Cytophagales > Cyclobacteriaceae > Algoriphagus > Algoriphagus zhangzhouensis. The sequence goes on from NZ_FRXN01000001.1 coordinate 902,368, forward strand.
TCTTTTTAAAATAGCAGATTCCAATTTCTTTCCATTCATATCTACCAATTCAAAGGAGCTTTCAAGTCCAGTTCCAAAATAAATCTTCAATTCATCCTCCTGTAGAGGATTAGGGAATACTTTCCAAGGAATCAATTCTGGCTCTTCTTCTACATCCAAAATCTCTCCGAAATAGGCATCATAAAAATTTGGAATCCCATAACCTAAAATGTTATCCGGTTCCTCATATTGAGTAGCACTCCGAAGTAAATTCAAAATCAAGTCTTCTCGTGTCCATTCAGGTCTTGCCTGCCATAACCCTGCCGCCAGTGCTGTTATTTGTGGAGCTGAAAAGGAGGTTCCATTGGCAAATCCAACTGCTCCATTGGATCGAATCAAAGCAACTCCACTTCCAAAAGCCGCCAAATCTGGTTTGATTCTACCATCACCAGTTGGCCCTCTCGAACTAAAAGCAGACACATCCAAATCCTCCTTGACAGATCCAATTGCCAAAACATTTGGTGAATCTGATGGAGCTACCAAAGTGGATGTTTGTGGACCATAATTACCAACACTATTCACTACCAAAATTCCTCTTTCTGAGGCAAGATTAGCAGCTTTTGTTATGACTGTAGTTTGACCATCCAACTCTTCCAAAGTATGGTTCATACTGGCATCATCAAAATCCCAATATCCCAAGGAACTGTTAATGATATCCACTCCCAAAGAATCTGCAAATTCTGCAGCACGAAGCCAATTGTATTCTTCTATCGGATATTCAGTTGCAATTTCTTCAGTCATTACCAGCACGAAATCAGCATTTGGAGCTCCTGCCACTAAAGTCTGAGACTCATTAGAGGCAATCAATGAAAGAACATTGGTACCATGCTGATTGTCCTCAAACACATTTTCATTCCAAGGTCTCACAAAGTCCCTCGTAGCTATCACTTGTCCATTACTGAATAAATGAGCCAAAGCAGATGCAGTATTTGCACCGGGAAAACCTGCATCGAATACAGCCACGGTGATTCCATCCCCGAAAAAGCCTTCTTCATGCATGTCTGGAATTCCGATTAAGTTATTTTGAAAATCAGATGGGAGCTCCTGACTTTCCAATTTCCTACTGGCTTTTCCTCCAGGAGGACAAATTTTCATGGTAGTGGAAGCATAGATACGCTTTCCTACTCGAGCATTTGGATTAGGAATGTATCCTTTACCCACCAATTCAACCCGATCAACAAAAGGCAAACTCTCTAATTCGACAATCCCTGCTTCATCAGTCACCACCAATGAAGCGTTCATCCATTTACTTTGATAGAGGATATAATGTGCGATATCAAAAACTTGATCAACATATTTTTGGGAGACTGGCAAATCCAAGCTATCAACTTCCACTCCTTCCCTATTTCGTCTTTGGATTGCTTTTGAGGTCAAAAATCCCTGTGGGTTTTCCAAGCTTAAGGCCTCTTGAGGTTTGTATTTATAAAATACGGCATACCTATCCTGTGCCTCAACTTTCAAAATAGTCAGGGAAAAAACAAAACCAAAAAGAAAAAGCCATTTACTCTGAACCATGACTTACTAATTTCATATGTACCCTACTTCCAGAATCTATCAATTGATCACCCAAGCAATCATTCCTTGAACAATAAGTTAACACTTCTGTATACAATTCGGTCATTCCTATATCCTTTTGGAATATTTCATAGCGAATATCTCGAAATGTAATTTGATCATCTTCATTTTCCTGATCAACTTTCAATTCATCAGATTGAATAAAATTCACCTGGAATTCATCATCAGCGGCACTCCTATATAAGTTTCCATTCCAAGAACTACCTTCAGCTATTGTTGCCGGTAAGACTACTATTGGTTGATTTTGAATTGTTCTTATCAAACTACCCCCTCTTTCAAGTAAAGTGTATTCATAAAGAAAAGTCCAATTTTCTTGATCTTCGGATTTACTTCTTTCTACGATAAAAACTTGCTCCAATGCATCATTCACATAAACAGATCTGATTTTATCCTTATAAAAGAAAGTGCTTTCTTCTGAATCATTCTCTCCAAAATGGATCAGCTCATTTACCTCATAAACCCAAAAATTCCCAATCAAGAGTGGAAAATATTCCAACCCCAGATCCATTTGGGGATCTTCTATTTCTCTCTCACACCCTTGTATCAATAGGGTCATGAAAAACATGCAAAAAACAATGCGGAAAGGATACCTCATGAGCACCTAAAAATAGAAGGAATCTATCAAAAAACCTTCTCCAAGTGGAATCCTTACTAATATTTGCCTTTGGAAAACTGATTTGTTTTTACCTTAGCGAAATAATTTGAAATAATGGCTTTAAGTACTTTTGTAAAAATAGGTGGTATCACCAACTTGAGTGACGCACGCTACTGTGCAGGAATGTATGTAGATGTGTTGGGTTTTTGTTTAGAGGAGAGTTCAGAAAAATTCGTCCATCCCACGCAATTTGAAGAAATAACAGGATGGGTTTCTGGAACTGAATTGGCGGCAGAGTTTGAAACTGAAGAAGCTGATTACATTCTTCAAAAACTGGAGAAATACCCAAACATCTCCTGGATCCAACATCAAAGATTAGAAACACTTGTTGACTTGGCTGATTCAGGTAAAAACCTGATCTATGAAGTCAATGTCAATGAATTAAAGCACCTCGAAGCCCAAGTAGCTGATAGATTAGCCAACTTGGATATTTTCATGTTGATCCGAGGACCTCATGACAAACTTACTAAAGAGGAAGAAGCAATTATTCTTAAAGTAACAGGTCAGGCATCTGTCATTCTAGGTTCAGGAATATCCGAATTCAACGTAAAATCGCTTGTATCCGAGTTGAAACTTTACGGAATAGCTTTAGAAGGAGGAGAAGAAATCAAACCGGGATTAAAGGATTTTGATGAGTTGGCGGATATCTTAGAAGAATTAGAAGTTGAAGATTAAATAAAAGTAAAAGGCTCCAAAAGGAGCCTTTTACTTTACATATCAAATAGATCAGATTTTTTATAAGGACTATGATCTCCGGCAAAGAGGGAGCCATCCAAAAAGCGATGGGATATCCCAATATCTTTCAATTCCATCAAGTCATGTTCTGTCAACTTCACATTGATAGAATCAAAATTCTCCTTGATCCTGCTCTGATTGATAGATTTCGGAATTACGATCACATCTCGTTGAATTGACCAGGCTATCAAAACTTGTCCAGCAGAAACTCCTTGACGATTGGCAATTTCTTGCACAACTGGATTAACCAATAATTTTGGGTCATTTTTATGCCTTTCGGCTCTAGAGTCCGATGTGCCTAATGGACTATATGCAGTCAAAAGAATTTCATGCTCCCGACAAAACTCTACCAATTTTTCCTGCGGAAGAAATGGGTGCATTTCAATCTGATTCATTTCAGGGCCTTCTCCTTTCATTTTCAGCAATTCTTTCAGCTTAGCCTGATTGAAATTAGAAACTCCAATGTGTTTGGTCTTACCCAATTCTTTTTGCTCTTGCATGGCTTCCCAGGTCTGAGTCAAGGGCACATCTTGATAGGTGTAAAATTCTTCTCGAGTTTTTGCAAAGCCCACTCCATGCTTAAAAGCTACAGGCCAATGCATCAGATACAAATCCAAGTAATCTAAGCCCAACTCTTTCAAAGACTTTTCCAAGGCAGGACCTACATCTTCATGTCTATGAGAATCATTCCAAAGTTTCGAAGTAATGAAAAGGTCCTCCCTTTTCACCAGCCCTGCCTTGATTGCATCAGCTATCCCTTCTCCCACTTCTTGCTCATTGCCATAAGCAGCCGCACAATCTATATGTCGATAGCCAGCTTCGATTGCCCAAAAAACAGCTTGTTTCACTTCACCAGGGCTACTTTTCCATGTTCCCAATCCCAAGATTGGAATTAGATCTCCATTTCTGAATTGTAAGTTTTTCATTTGTATCAAAAAGAGTTTTAAATCATATACGAAATGACAGCCTGTGTCATCCTATAAATCTTACTTTTTTCTCTAGATAATTTTTAAATCGATTCATTACCCATAAATGAATCTTTGCTTGGGTATTTACATAAATAAACCAGGGTAATCGAGGAACAAAATCATGAATGGCAGTTAAAATATACTTGTCATCCAAAACACCTCGAAACTCAAGCCAACCAGAATCAAACCTCTTGACTAGCCATCCTCCTGATATGTAAAATAACTCCCTATGCTGATCACTCCTATCATGTACAGGAGTTAATTCCAACATTGGCTTTCTTCCATTCATTAAAAAAAAGCCTACCCCTTCCTGACCACTCATTTTTCCATTGATCAGAAATTTAAAAAACCAAGGCAGCCAGACTTTATATCGATTAGCAACCCAAGGTATTGAATAGCCTGATTCATTAGAAAGTCGTTGGATACTTCTAACTGTATTTTTTATCCCCTTTCTCTTATAAAAAGTGGGCAAATATGGTTTTTCATTAGAATTAACGGCTTCTAAAACAGACTCATCATAATTGAGATAATCGATATTTTTATCCTTCAGAGCCAGTTTAGGGTTTACTGTCAGCGTATGCTTCAAACTTTCAACCAAAGGAGAAACCAACTGTGATGGACTTTCCCCAAAAAGACCAACCCAAAATTTACTCAAGCCTAGGGAAAAGAAAGGAACTGAAAAGATCATCCTTTTTTTACCCAAAACTTTGGCTGTTCTTTCAAGCATTTCACGGTAAGTCAATATTTCAGGACTCCCAATTTCGATTGCTTGATTGTAAACATTTGAGTTTCCTATACAGTGATCTAATATAGTCAAAGTATCCCGAAGGGATATGGGTTGTGTCTTACTTTCTGTCCACTTTGGGCAGATCATCACGGGTAGTTTTTGAACCAGATTTTTAATCATATCAAAGCTCGAACCTCCAGGACCTACAATGATAGATGCTCTTAAGGCAGTCAGATTGTTCCCTCTTGAACCCAAGACCTGTTCCACTTCCAACCTACTTCTTATATGCCGAGAAAGATTCTCCTCGTAATTATCAGGAATAATTCCTCCCAAAAATATAATCTGCTTTACTCCATTTGCTTTGGCGGCACGGCTAAAATTATCCGCCAACAATAAATCAGTATCCTCAAAACTCCCCTGATTTAATCGAGTAGATGAATTCATGGAATGAACCAAATAAATCGCTACATCCACTCCCTTGAGTGCTTCCACTGTAGAGGAAATCGAATAAAGCTCTACTTGTCTCCATTCTACTTCGGTTTGCAAATTTGATTTAACCTTTCTCCTACTCAGGCCGATAATTTCATAGTGCTCCCGGTAATGGTGAATAAACCACCTTCCGATGTATCCACCAGCACCTGCTATTGCAACTTTCAGCTTTTTCTTTTCGCTTTGAGAACTAGACATAAAAAAGAAGGGATTGAATACATTTAACTTCAATCCCTTCATTCTGTTTAATTCCTAGTCTCCTATTTTTCTTGAGCCATAGAAAAAGCAGCTGTTGTGGTGAAATACTTGGTAATCATATTTGGAACCTCCCAGTCTGGCATATTTCTATTTTCATAATATTCCAAAAACTGCTCAGTTACCTGAGCAAAATGTGCTTCATGCCCATTGTGGTATTCCTCAGGGATCTTCACCTCAATTAAGCCAGATGATTTTTCTTCCAAAGAAATTCCAGGATACTTAGCCTGTAAAGTTTCAGAAACCGCTTTTTCAAGCGCCCCTTTATCCTCTCCCAAAAGCTCTACATACAGAGCCGGTTTATAATTTTCCTCAGCACCTTGACGGATGATTAGATTGGCTTTGGTTCCTCTCATTTTACTGTAATGAGTATCGGCCGTTCCTTCAGGTGCTTGGAAATTCCAAATCACAGAGACTTTTGAATGTACACCTTTCAAGGTATAATTCATCACCCCATTTGCCAAGACGTCCAATTTGCCATCTTGCCCAAAAGGAGCTGTTTTACCGGTTACTTTTTCATATTGTTCAGCATCCAAAGAAGTTGGCAACAACTCCGCTTCCAACATTGACACATCGGTAGTATCTAAAATTTGATTCGGGAAAAGCTCCCATTGAACCAAATCAACCAAGTGGGTTGTCACATCGACAATTCCAGATCCTTCGATTTCAGTATCAAAAAACCATTCTGGTCTAATCAATGGCTGTCCAGAAACATATTTAAAAAAGTGATGAACTGATTCTTTTGTAATAGCTGGATTATCGACAGTTCCAGTTTCGACCTTTCCAAATACATCTTCAATCATGGAAAGTTCGCGCTGTAATTTGGTCGTAATCTCAAATCGCTCAGTCATGATATCATAAAGCAAAAGGTCTTGCTTTTCTGCAGAATCAAATGCTTTCAATAGCTTTTTAAACCCATCATGATTGATCACCAAAGGTTTGTCTGCATAGACATTGATTCCATTATCTATAGCGGCAGAGATGTAATCTATTTTCCGATCATTTTTCCCTGCAACCACCATCACGTTTCCAGGTTTTTGAGAAATCATCTGATTTACAAAATCTGGACCTTCATAGATTTCCAGTTTCCAAGCAGTTGGATCCTCAGATCGAGTATTATAGGATTCAATTCTTTTGAGATATTCCTGTAATTCCTCCCCTTCCGGTGCAAAGACATGGATAGTAGAATCCACATTTGGATACATGGATTTATGTATCAGTCCAGCATGAAAATGACCTGGATCCAAAGTCATGATTTTAACTTTTGAGTCCATGGTTTCAGTTTGGTCTTTCATTTCTGGTGAAGAACAGGCGGAGAAAATAAGGGCTCCAAAGAGCCCTATTTGTAGTTTTTTCATATTCTAAAATAATCTAATTCGATTAGACATTGACATAATCAGTTCCCCATGGTCGTCTTTGAGGTCTACTTAGATAAGTATTTGCTTCTGGGTCATTGATGAATTCTTCCTTCACAGGATCCCAAGCCAATTTTCTACCCAACTTCATAGCAATATGGCTTACTAGGCAAACAGAACATGCTCTATGTCCGATTTCTACAGGGGAAAGCAATTCATTATTTCCTTGAATAGCACCCAGCCAGTTACCATGGTGTTCGGTACTTTTTGTCAAATGGATTTCATCTGGTCCAATTACCGAAGTTAAGATTTTTGGATCTGAAGCATCCAAGGCTTTTGCATTGTTATCCTGGGCAACCGGATCCGAGGAAGATGCTTGATAACTACCTCTTGACACCCAAATCCATCCATCAGAACCTTCGTATCGGATACCGTTTGGATAGCCTCCAGAAGTAAATACATTCACACCATTGTCATATTCTTGCTTGACCATGAAATCCCCATGAACATTCCAAAGACCAGATCTTGGAAATTCGGCAACTGCTTCAACATATCTCGGGCCTGTCAATTCGGTATCCATACCCCAAGCCGCTGAATCATAGTGGTGCTGACCCCAACCTGTGATCATCCCTGCTCCATAATTTTCTATTCTCAACCACCCTGGCCGACTGTAATCATGCTGAGGGTGTACTCCGATTTCAGTATAAGGCACTTCTGGAGTGGATCCTAACCACATGTCAAAATTCAAGTTAGAAGGAATTGGCATCTCAGGAGCTTCTGGACCTGCAGGATCTCCAGGAAGACCTATTCTAACTGTATGTAATTTCCCGATTCTTCCATTTCTCACCAATTCAGCTGCAATACGGAATTGCTCACTGGATCTTTGCTGCGTTCCTAGCTGTAGGACTACGCCAGTTTTATTCACAACATCTACTAATTGACGACCTTCTTTGATCGTCAAGGAAGTTGGTTTCTGAACATAAATATGCTTTCCTGCCAATGCAGCTTCCATCGCTGGTTGAGAATGCCAGTGATCGGGAGTTGAAATAACCACAGCATCGATATCGGGATTTAAAAGCATTTCACGGTAATCGCCATACTGCTTCACATCAATGTAAGGACTACCCATTTTCTTGGTATAGTATTCTTCTACATACTTCTTACCGTCAGCCATTCTTTTGCTATCCAAATCTGAAACAGCAATGATTCGAGCTACATCATGTCTCCAGGTTCCCGGCATATCATGATCTCTCGCAATCCTACCACATCCAATTTGACCGATATTGATTTTATTACTAGGGGCATTCTTACCTAAAACAGAAGCAGGTACGATCGTCGGGAATCCGAATGCTGCACCTGCTACAGCAGTTTTCATAATAAAGTCTCTTCTTTTCATAATTCGTGAAAAAGGTATTAGATAAATTTAAGGGTTTCTTATTTAACGAAGGCTCTCCAATAAGCCTCAGCCTCCTCAGCACTCATTGTACCATCAAAAACAATCATTCTGTACTTAAGGCTATATTTTTTATTAGGTAGGATCTCCCAAGATTCATGGCGAATCGGAGTAAATTCCACAAAGACATTACCTTTTCGGTCATAATTTTCTTCTGGCCAAACTCTTAAAGGCTCCGGATGAGCCTTGTTTGTATTATGACTTAAGATTAGCAATCCGCTCGTTCCTTCAGGAGCATTTGTTTCACCAGTAATTATCACCCATTTAGCTTCACTGCTGTCGGCGTTTTTGCGATCTTTTCCTTCGGAAGTCAAAATCACACTATTATCAGATCCCCACACTTCCGTGGCTCTGAATCCTAAACCTCCTCCATATCTATAGTCATCCAATAGTATTCCTCCCGGATTTTTCGTGGAAATCGTCGAAGTGTAATCAACCATATATCGTCCTTTATCAGCAGGTTTGACTTTAATCCTTAAATCCTCCTCGATTGCGATCTTTTGGGATTCAGGAGCTTTCAGATCATAGTGATTTTGACGCACATTTAGCTCAGCAGCACCACCTGCTTGCTTTTTGGAAATAACATGTGAAAAGTCCACTCGGCCCTTTCCATCTCCCAAATTCCAAAAATCCACTTCCCGACCATCAATTGTAGCCCTGGTCCAAGGCCCCCAAATTCCATAATGATGGTAATGGTCCTTAGGCTGGATTCTGGTCAATACTTGACCACTTGGAGAGGTAAGAGGGTGAATAAATCCAGATTTACTAAAGGCCTCCTTAATACCTTCAGGAACTGGAACTTTAGATTTTTGATAGGTCAAAACAGTCTGACCATTGATGCTAAAATCAACTCCATCAGGAGTCTCATTCAAGACTACTTTTTGCGAAAACGATAGCGTAGAAAAAAGTAGAAAAACAGGCGCTAGAAGTAATTTCCTTTTGAAATTCATGCAAGATTCAGGTTATTAGGCATTCGAATTCAAGTTATAAATTCTCTATTAAAACCCATTTAAAGTTTAATTGAATACCCCATGAAGAAATCTATTTTCTACGGAATCGTTTTCCTCTTAAGCTCTCAATTTTCCTTTGGACAAAGCATGTCTGAAGTAAAATTGACTGATGCATGGAAGGATAAAATCTATTCTCTGGCTCCAGAGAAACCAACCTTCCCTACCACCAAACCAAAAAAGGTTCTAGTTTTTTCACTACACACAGGTTTCGTTCATTGGGTAAATCCACATACAGAAGAGATGTTCAAAATCTTGGGACAAAAAAGTGGTGCATTTGATGTCACTTCAAGCACAGACATAGAAATGTTTGAAAAGGCAAACTTGAAGGAATTTGATTTGATTGTCCTAAACAACACCAACTCAAAACCTCAATACAGAAATCTATTCGTTGATAAGCTAAGTGAAGATCAGCATTCAGATAGTGTGGCAGTTTGGAAAAAAGCGGGTGAATTGGAGAAAAACCTAATCAACTTCGTGAAAAAAGGAGGAGGTTTATTCGTAATCCATGGAGGAAATACCACTTTCAATAACTCTCAGGAATTCTCTGAATTATTGGGAGGAAGCTTTGATTATCATCCTAAACAACAAGATATCAAGGTAAGATTGGTTGATCCAAACCACCCTTTGGTTCAGGCTTTTCCTAAAGAAGGATTTGTTCATACAGATGAGCCTTACTTTTACAAAAACGCTTATGAGAATCTTGATTTCAAACCTCTTTTGTATTTCAACAATGCAGAAATTGAAGGTCAGAGAAAAGAAAAAGAATTGAAAGACGGAGTGACTTATGTGGCCTGGATCAGAAAAGACGGAAAAGGTAGAGTGCTTTATAGCTCTCCTTCTCACAATGCTCAAAGCTTCGAAAACGCAGATTTGCTACAGTTTTTCTTGGACGGTATGCAATACTTAGTTGGAGATGTTAAAGTCGATGACAAGTCAATCGGGAAATAAAAAACAAAAAAGGGTTCGGAAATCAATTCCGAACCCTTTTCACTTATATTTTATGGCAATTATGCCTTTCTTACAAATTCACTTTTCAAGGCCATCGATCCAAATCCATCGATTTTACAATCAATATTGTGATCCCCTTCCACTAGTCTGATACTTCTCACTTTCGTACCTGCCTTAATCGGCTTCGGCGCTCCTTTTACAGGAAGGTCTTTAACAATCACAACAGCATCACCATCCGCCAACTGAGTACCATTGGCATCTTTGACAATCAGTCCTTCTTCAACTTCTTCCTCAGATGAAGGAATCCATTCATAAGAACATTCAGGACAAACTAGCTTATCGTCCATTTCATATCCATACGGAGATCCGCAGGAAGGGCAAGGAGGTATATTCATGCCGGCAAAGATAAGCTTTTTTGGAAGCTATTCCGTTGCAAATCCTCAATGAGTCGGCATATAAGAATGGATGATGGACTCAGCTGCAATTCTTCCAGACCTCATGGCGGCATTGATCGAGCCATTCAACAGATAATCTCCAGCCAAATAAACCTGATCGGTAATTTGACATTCACTAATCGGAATACTGTATTTCAAATCGTCCAAAACAGGCAATGCATAAGGAATATGATACAAATGAACGAACTTGAAGTATTCGCTTTTCACTCCCGACACCTCCTCTAATTCATTTTGAACTTGTTGAATCAACTCTTTGTCATCCAATTCATTTTCCAAAACTGTCACAGAAAGTAAAGCTCTTCCATTTTGACTGTATGCATCTGAAACATCATCCATGAAAACAAGATTATTTACCAATTTTCCATGAGGTAGCAATCCTATCATAGGCCGAGCTAAAAACGACTTTTGCAGTGAAAAATAGAGATTGGTAACCTTCCTCGGAGAAGCGAATTGTCCCTGAAGTTGTTTCATGATTTTATCTGGTTGCACCGCGATAATTATTCTATCTGCATGCAGCTCATCCCCATTTTTAAGTAAGATTTTATCTCCTTGAACTTCTTCTACAGGACTTATGAAGAAAATCTGAGTAGTGCTCAATTGTCTTCTCAACATTTCTGCCACCTCTCCCATTCCTTTAGCCGGAATCGCTGCATGTCCAATGGAAAACATTTTGAATACATACTCAAACATCCTGGAGCTGGTATTCAGATGCTTTTCCAAGAAAATTCCTCTAAAAAAGGGATTAAAGAAATTGGTGATGATCTGATCCGAAAAACCATACTTTTTGAGGTATTGGTGTGTTGGGATCGAAGGAGTTTCAAAAATCTCTTCAAAGGTCTTTTTCTTCAATTCTTGTGTCAGAGAAAACATTTTAATCTTATCCAGAAGTGTTCCCACTTTAGAAAAAGCCATCCCCATCACCTTCAAAGGATTTCTTAGAGGATCTGTGATAATATAGGATTCATTACCATCCATTATTACAGCTCCCGGATCAAAAGTCTTCAGGTTTAAAGCCTGAAAATCTAGATACCTTTTTGCCTCTGGATAGGCAGTATTGAGAACCTGAAACCCATGATCTAATAAAAACCCCTCTACTTCATCCGTTTTCATTCTACCGCCTACACGATCTGAAGCCTCCAAAATTATAGGGGAAAATCCCGCTTTTTCTAATTCCAAAGCAGCTACTAATCCGGATAAGCCGGCACCGATGATATATATTTTATCTTCTTTCATATTTAAAGGCTGGGTTAAAACAGTCAGAATTCTTCAAAAACAAAGAGATTATAGAATTCCTTAAAAGGTAACCAGAAAGTGTTCAAAGAGTTTTGAAGAATTTCCATTTTTCAAATCCACCAATGGCAATGCATTGGAGCAGGAATTTTGTAAAATCGCAATAAATCACCTAAGCATGAAAAAAACAGCCTTACTTCTTTTATTTTCTGCCTTCGCAGTACAAACTACTTTTTCTCAAACCTACTTTCCTAAAAAAGGAAACTGGGAGAAGAAATCACCGACAGAATTGGGACTTAATTCCCAAAAGGTTCAAGAGGCCATTGATTTTGCGATAGCTCACGAAAGTGATGCTAATCCAAATTTGAAAATCGCTCACTACGAATCGGCTTTCGGTAGAGAACCTTTCGGTTATCCTGTCGGCCCCATGAAAACTCGTGGTCCAGCGACGGGATTGATTATTTTTAAAGGATATGTTGTTGGCCAGTGGGGAGAGCCTAACAGAGTTGATTTGACTTTTTCAGTAGCAAAAAGTTTTCTTTCCACTACCGCAGGATTGGCGGTAGCTGAGGGTTTGATCCAAAGCGAGCAAGATTTGGTTTATCCTTACATGGCTCCTATTTACCCTTATGAACCAGCCAAGTTATTAATGAATAAATCGGATCATTTGATGGATGATGATGTGTTTGAGCTTTTTGACACAGAACACAATAAAACCATCACTTGGAATCATTTATTGAGACAGACTTCAGATTGGGAAGGTTCATTATGGGGAAAACCTGATTGGGGAGACAGACCAGCTGAAGGAGTAGCTGAGAAAAGAGCAAGGCCTCAAAACAGTCCCGGTTCCAAATATGAATACAATGACACTCGGGTAAATGTCTTGGCTTTGGCTCTTTTGAATGTTTGGAGAAAGCCGCTTCCAACAGTTTTGAAGGAAAAAATCATGGACCCAATTGGAGCAAGTGATACTTGGAGATGGACTGGTTATGAAAATTCCTTTGTGATTATTGATGGCCAAATCATGCAATCTGTAAGTGGCGGATCACATTGGGGAGGTGGAATGATGCTTTCTGCTTATGATCAGGCACGATTTGGATACCTAACAATGAACGAAGGTAATTGGGCTGGAAAACAATTGATTTCCAAAGATTGGATCGCAAAATCTAAAATCCCAACACCTGCAAATCCTGGTTATGGATTTATGAATTACTTCTTGAATGAAGATCAAAAGCAAGTTCCAGCAGGTCCGAAATCAGCCTTTCTACACATCGGAGCAGGAACGAATATGATATATGTAGATCCAGAAAATGAACTGGTAATCGTAGCTAGATGGATTCCAAATGGTGATAAAGCGGAATTGGTTAAGAAAATCTTAGAAAGCCTACCTCACTAATTCAAATGGTATCAAAAAACAAGACCCCGGCGGGGAGCCGGGGTCGGGAGTGATTTAAACAACTTTTCACTATTCCTTTTTTAGAACTCGGAAGGATAACCGTTTTCGAATGCCCGTGTTCATCAACCTAACAACCCTTATGAAACCTTTACTAAAGAAAGATATCAGGCATTCTTAACGAAATAATATTTGGTTTTACATTCTGAATTACTCGTTATGCATACAAATATACGGTAAGAATTTTAGAACAGTTATCCTAATTTTAATTAATTGATTTACGTCAAAAGATTAATAATCAGGCTATAAGTCAAAAACAGATAAGACACCCTGAAAGTGCCTTATCTGTTAATTTAGAACGTTAAAATATTTTAATTGAAAATCTCAATTGATCCACTGCTTACAGATCCCTGAATTGTATATGGTGAACCATTGTGGATTTCTAAACTTCCTGAGGAAGAACTATCTCCTACTTTCACTCTTCCACTTCCTGCTTGAAAATCATAATTGTAATCAGCTAAATCAGAATAAGTTTGAATTTTTATTCTACCAGAAGAGCTACTCAAACGTGTTTTTGCTCCTAAGCCTATATCTTCACCTTCAATGGAACCCGAACTAACTTTTAGTTCTTCGATTTCATTTACTCTTTCCATGTAAAGGTTACCTGAACTCAATTGAGAGTTCAATTTCCCCGTGATAGACTTAACTCTAATAACACCACTGGATACATTCAATTTAGCATCTCCATCAATTTGATCGAATTCTAACCTTCCAGAACCAGCTTCACCTTTCACATTCCCTACCAAATTATAGCCTTTTATCGTACCTGAACCAACCTCAAGATCAATAGTATTGGCAGCAACATTATACAATTCCAACCTTCCCGAACCTGCATCCAATTCTATTTCTGAAGATTCAACATTGGAAATCTGAGTAGTTCCGGATCCTGATTCTACATCCAATTCAATAGACACAGGTCCACTGATATAAAGAACACCTTTATGTCTTCCAGATCCGATTAAATTTTTCTGATCCAATTCGATTTTCAATTCGTCTCCTTCCATTTGGTATTTCACCTTATAAGCTCCAGGTCGAGATGATTCTAAGGTACCTGTCAATGTCACTTCAGTTTTACCCTCAACTCCTTCATAAACTACCTCCAAAAAGCCTGATTCAATATCAATCTTTTGTACATCATAAAATTCCTCATCAATAGTTTGGACGACTTCCAATTCCCCATATCCGCAGGAGAAAAGCAAAGGAGTTAATAGTAATCCCAAGATGAGTTTTAAAACAAATGGTCTTTTCTTTCCAGTTTTCATAATTGCTTGCATTAAAATGTTGGTTTAGTTTTCTCTTTTGAGATCGTTATTGAATTCATTTATGAGCAGTCAAGCTCACTCAGAATCAAATATTTTGATCAACTTTATACTAAGACAACTGAAAAGATTCTTCCCCCTATTGAACATCAAAAAAAATGATTGCAAACACTCCACCGCCTCCATACTATGCTGTGATATTTTCAAATATCAGAACTGATACTGATGAAGGATATGGACAAACAGCTGAGCATATGGTTGAGTTGGCAGAAAAAACACCTGGTTACTTAGGACATGAAAGTGTAAGAGATGGAATGGGCATTACTATTTCCTATTGGAAAGATTTGGAATCAATCAAATTTTGGAAACAGCAACAAGACCATCTGGAAGCCCAAAAAAATGGAAGAGACAAGTGGTACAAAGCCTATAAAACTAGAATTTGCTTGGTAGAAAGGGATTACGGATTCGAGCTTTAGAAAGCGTATCCAATCCCTATTCCTCCAAACAATGGCCAAAATCCATTATTGTTGAAAATCGGGTTGACATTAATTTTCCACATAAACCCTCCATCTACAGGAACCTTTCTGTATCCAAAATTCATGGTCCCCATTAAACTTGGAGACCCATCTACGTCTAAGATGAAATTATAGTCATCATTATCGTAGGTATTGCAGATATATTGACCGGTATTTTGATCATAATACCCGTCGATGCAATAGGAATAGGAATCATTGCTAAATCCAAAAAATGTAGCTCCAAAACCTAACTCGAAATAATGTGGACCATTTCCGTAGAGTTTATTGACCATCAAAGGAATTGAAAAAAAAGATTCTCCGCCAGAAACTGTATAACCTCCAGCACCCACTCTCATCCCCCAGGAATTCATATCTTCTGGGTTAAATCGAAAATCATAATTAAAACTGTACGGGAGACCTGCCCCACCCAATTCCAAATACACAAATTTGGAAGGAATTTTATCTTCTTGGGCAAAAGCCTGAGATAGGAAAGAAAAAACTACAACAAGGGCAAAAATATATCGCTTCATAAGTATCAAAATTTAAGTCTAATACGTCAAAATTAATGAAACGATACACATGAAAGCTAAAGTTTTAATATCAGAAACTTATAGTACACAATTTTCCAAAATCTAAGAAAAGATGAATTTCAACTTCAAACCTATAAAATCAACTCTAGTGCTTTGTTTTGGTTATTTATTCTTGATGGTAATTGTTTCATGTGTTGAGGAACCAAATCCCTACATATTTGGCGAATGTCCCGATCCTGTAAAAGCAACTTTTGAAGATTTAGAAGTCAACTTCACTCCATTTATAGACGATCGGTTTGCAGTGGAGTCAGATACAGTCACTTTTTCAGACTTCAGTGTAGTTTTCAATTTCAAGCCAGAAGAAACAACAACCAGCAAATTATTGAATTCCTTTCCAGGTAAAGCCTATGCACTTTCTTGTGCACTAGTCTATAACTTTTCGAATATTTCAAATATTTCAATCACCTTGACAGAAGCATTTGGGAATCTTCAAAACGGATCAGATATCACATTCCTTTTTGAAGATTATGCCGGCAAAAAGCTTTCAGAATTAAAAGATTTCAAAGAAATTCCTGCTTACTTGGGATTCAATTTCACAGGTGAGATTGAAAATTATTCCAAGTTAAAATTTAGAACTCACGTATTTTTGAAGGATGGAACTCAAATCGTCGTAAATTCGAGCTCTCCAACTTTGAAAACTTCTTGATATGCTTCGTAAAATCTTCCTAGGATTATTTGCCACGGCTATGGTTTTGGTCATAGTTTACATGCTAGGGCCAAAAGTCGAAACAGAAAACCTTGAAATTCATTTTCCCGAAATCCCAACTCGGTTAAATGAATTAGAAGCATATATTTCCCAAAGGGAAGACAGTGTGAAAGGCTTGAAACCAGACAATGAAGCCTATATCCAATGGGCAGATTCTAGCAACAAAAGAAAGACTCCCTACTCTATCGTCTATATCCATGGATTTGGAGCAAGTCCCATGGAAGGCGACCCTGTTCATAGATTTTTGGCAGAGCATTTCGGAGCCAATTTGTTTGTGACCCGTCTTCCAGAACATGGAATCCGAAGAGAAAATGGAATGGAATACCTCACAGCTCAGAAATTGGCTGACGCTGTTGGTGAAGCATATCAAATTGGGAAAGTCTTAGGAGATGAAGTCATCATAATTGGCACTTCCATGGGTGGAGCCTTGACTACACTCCTTGCAAGTCAGCAGCCTGACATCAAAGCTTTGGTCCTTTATTCTCCAGCCTTTAGGGATCGTGGTGAGGTTTTAGGGAAATTATTTACTCCTTGGGCAAAGTTCTTAATGGAAAATTTTGCCATGAAAGACAAAATGATCCATCAAGAAAGAAGCGAAATCAAAGCCGCTTACTGGTCTGAAGATTATCATATCAATGGCTACCAGAGCTTGGCTGTATTGATGTATAGTATGATGAATAAATCCACTTACGAAAAAATTCATCAACCTCTATTTTTAGGATACTATTACAAAAGTGAGGAGGAACAAGACGGTACCGTCTCTGTCCAAAAAATGCTTGAAATGTTCCAAGAAGTTTCCACTCCAGAAAACCTAAAAGTAGAAAAGGCATTTCCTAAGTCTGGAAATCATGTGATCTCAAGTTCGATCACTTCTGATGATTGGGAAGGCGTCATGTTTGAAACCATCAATTTCTTGGAAAATGTGGTCGGAATAACTCCAAGACCACAATTTCAAGAAAAAGTAGATGAAATGATGGAAGTTCAAGACATCAAATCCCAAGACTAATTATTCCAATTCCATTCGAAACGGCTGAGCTGGTAAACCTTCTGAATTGATCAAATTCACCTCAGGATTATCAGCCCAAGCATATCTAATTTCTACTGGATTGAATCCATCTGGCAACTTGATTTGAATCTGATCTTTACCTACAATTTTACCTTCTGCTAAAATCCATTTTCCTGCCTCATTCTTCAGAATAAAGCCTTTTACATCTCCTTCCACAATCAATTGTAATCCATCACCAATTGAAACATAATTGAGAGTAACAGTAGCTCCAGTTTTGCTAACCTCTTTGATAATGGGCCCTGATGCGGTTACTTTTTCATTGAAAGCAACTTTTCTTGCTTGAAGCCATAATCTTTCTCCCACGTCTTTCTTATTTCTAGGGTGAATATCTTCTGCTTCTCCAATATCAATAATCACAGACATGCCCGTTTTAGGTAGTTCCAAGGTTTCTGTCTGTGCCTCACGTAAGAAAGCCCATTGGCTATCTGGTTGGATATCGACCCTTTCCATGAAATTGGCTAGTTGAACAAAAAGAAATGGCATTTCTGGAAGATCCCAGATAGTTCGCCAGTTAGTTATCATGGTCTCAAATAGCTCTTTGTACTCCCCTGCTCTACCAGCGTTACTTTCACCCTGATACCAAATCACACCTTTGATTCCATAATCTTTCAATGGATAAATCATGGCATTATACATGGCTCCAGGCTTCCAGTTTTGCCAAGTTACTTCAGGTAGCTTTGGTTCAACAATAGCGTTAGAATAAGACCAAGTTCCTTCTAAAGCGATCTTCTTCCCTGCTTGTAGCAAATACATTTCATCTTTTGATCCAATAACAGGTTTATTATTCCAAGTATTAATAGCTCGAATTGTAATTACATTTTTACCCTCAAAAAGTAAATCAGATGATACCGAAACCTCAGGCATCGTAGTTCCCCAATCTTTATGATGAACCAATTCACCATTGATATAGATAAATGCCATTTGATCAATCGAAGGAAAAATTAATGTAACATCTTCCGTTGAAGCCAATTGAAATGACTTCCGAACCCAAGCTATATCACTTAGAGGATTGGCTGAAGGAAGGTTAATTTTACTCCATTGAGAATCACTATAGTCTACTGAAGAAACCTCTCTAGCTGTAGCCGAATCTGGATGATGCACCATGATATCACGCATCTCGCGTCTTTTATCATTTGCCTGAAACTCCTTATCCCACTTCTCTTGATTTTCGACCATATCCAATGCCTCTTCTAAAAAGGACATTCCTTCCATTTCAGCCAAGATTTCAGCATCTGTCCATCCCTCAGCAGGAGTTCCGCCCCAGTTGGACTCTATAATTCCAACAGGCACATCTTTTTCCAAAGCATTTCTTTTGGCAAAAAACCAAGCCACAGCAGAAAAATCAGGCATATTGATAGAGTCTGCAACTTTCCATTCCCCTTCTGGAATGTCTGACTTTTTAACAGCTGCATAGATCCTAGGCACTTTAAAAAAACGAATCTTTGGATTTCCGCCATCTTTATATTCTGCATCAGCCCCAATAACTCCTGACTTCAATGGCCATTCCATGTTGGATTGACCTCCAGCCAACCAAACATCTCCGAAATACACATCTTTAACTTCTGTTTGATTGACTTTCATAATATGCGGTCCACCAGCAGAAACCGAAGGTAAACCTACAATCCAAGTACTGTCACTTTCTACCTCAGTGCTGGACATTACACCGGCTATACTTACTCGGACATTTTCTCCAGGAATCCCTTTTCCCCAAACTGAAATAGGCTGGTCCCGTTGTAAAACCATTCCTTCCGAAATAACTCTTGGTAGGGTGATTTCAGACTGGAATTTTTCTTTGCAGCCAAAAACCAACATTGGCAATGCAATCAACAATACAGAAAGCTTTTTCATATTAAGTCTTGGATTCACAGGGAAATTGAAGAAAATATCTGAAACTCTAGCCTGTTTTCCCAATTTTTCCACCAACAGAAATTATTCTGTTTCAATAGCTTGCAAAGCATTGACCAAATAGGCAAAAGCAGCATTCCAATTGATTGCAATTTCATTGCTTGCATAACTTTCCAGATCATCCACATAGGTTTCATCTGGAAAAGAACTGGAATACATGACTTTATCTTGTTTTCCAGGATTTGGACCACCCACCAAAAATCCAGGAATAGGCCCAAGTGATTCTCTACCAGCTATCAATCGATGGTGAGGAAATTGAGGCGTTTTCGCCCCAAAACCCGTAGCGTATGAATATCCTGTGGAATTCCTACCCAACAAATAATCCAAGTTATCAAATGCTCCTTCCAAATAACTCGGCTCTCCAAATAGCTTAAAAGCCTGAATCAATAAAATCCCTTGATTGGCTGCTACAGCATTACTCCCCCAAACGAAATTACTTCTTTGGGTTTCCATCGGATTCAAAAAGGCTGTTTTCCTGCTTTCTTTCACAATTTCATCCGCAGCTTGTTGCATTTGAAGTTTTACATGGTCAATCCAAATAGGTGAAGTATTACTCAAATTCTGAGAATGACGAAGCAAGGAATAGTATCCCAGCCATTTGACTTTTGACCAAGTAGGTAAAATAAAATCCAAGTTTGAACCTTCAACTACTTTCCAATAGTCCAGATTATGGGTCGCAATAAATAATTCAGATGCAGCCCAAACTCTTTCATCATCCAGGCTCTTGTCACCATAAGCACCTGTGGTTACAGGGGGAGCAAAACGTTCATTCAATGAATTTTGATCATAAATGGCAGTAGGATTTTTTTCTGCCCAATGCCAGGCTTTTTCAGCAGCTTTCAAATACCACTCACTATTTTGAGGAGAATAGGTCTTAAAAATTCGATGTGCTTGAGCCATTACTGCCGCAAAGTCCAAAGCAGCCGCAGTACTTTTTTGGACTACAAATCGTTCATGAGTAGCATCTATGGGCTGCACAAAACCTTCGAATTTGGCAGTTGTCAACTTGTGATAAACGCCCCCGTCAGATGGATCCTGCATTCCAATCATCCAGTCCAAGTTCCATTGAATTTCATTCAAAATGTCTGGAATTCTATCTTGAGACTCTGGAATATTCAATGTCAATTCTTGAAAATAGTGCGGATAATCCTCGTAAAGAGACATTAGCGTTCCTAAAGTAATCCCACTGTTGACCACATATTTATTATAATCCCCAGCGTCATACCAACCTTTAGACCCATCAATTTTATACCCTACTGGCCTATATGAATCGGCAGCTGATGAATGAATAGAAACATTAGTATCAGGATGAGAGGAGCTTCTACTCCATTTCCCTGCATAAATAGAATCAATCGGAGTGGAAGCCCTTTGATAATAGAATGCCTTCAAAGAAGCCTTGCCTAAATTTTCAAAAATGCTCTTCTTTATTTCAAATGGATAGGACTTTCCAATTAAAGGAATGATAATCTCATATTTTCCAGCTTTGTTTAGAGATGAAAAATCAATGATCTGAACTTTCTTCCCAGAAAAAGTAGAACTTGGATTAAGAGATGTCTTTCCCTTCAAGATCAAATCTTTATTATCTGTATCTACAATCCAAAATTCTTTTTCTTCCTCTTCAGAAACCCAAATCGCTATCTTTTTTTGATTGGTGAAAAATCCTAATTGATTTATTCTCAGACTCTCAAGAACCTGATATTTTTCCAATTCTACCTTCGTTTGGCAGGAAAAAATCAAAAGCATAAAAGCTACTAAATAAAAGAAGCTTCCTTGTTTTTGACAGACAAAAATTGAAGAGAATCTACTATAATCTTTACCTGTGTAAAGTTTCATCATTATTGAATCGGTAAGATTTGGGATCATTTTGACTTTTGATACTGGATAATTTTTCCACTGGCAGTACTTACCCAAAGCATTTCATCGAGAAGTATCGCATCCACGACTTCTTGGTTAAGATTAATACCAGTTTGTTCAGGTCCAAAAGATTGGATTTTATCTGTCAAATCGATTGAAAACTGAATTCCTGGATTTGCAGTCAACTTCCCAATTTTCAATCGTGTACTTTCAAGATTACCCAATACCAATAATTCGTTTTCAGAAGGCTCAAGGAAAATCGAAATTGGTGAATATTGAAAATTCAATGGAAGAGGTATAGATTTCCAAACACCATCTTTTTTCTCAAAAGCCAAACTTGCTAAAGTATCAACCTTCAAAATGGTGGCAATTTCCAACTCCTTTTCATCCAAAATTCCTGAGATTTTCACATTCGAAAATCCTTCGTGATCAGGAAATTTTGCTTTCTTCTTATAAAGTTGACTGCTCAATTCATCTCTGGAAAAGAAAGGGAATAGTTCACCCTGGATTTGAATTTCCATCAAAGGATCAACGGAGCCATTTTGATCAAAATCTGCAAAATACAGAGACAAAGGTTTTTCTGAATCAGCTTCTAAGCGGCTATTGAGCCCCCAATTCCCCATAAACAAAAGGTCATTACCACTTTCACTTTTGGTGGTGAATAACTTTCTCCAAAGTCCTCGACTTTGTATTGGAAGACCAGTTTGGACCCATGAAAATTCTTCGGAATCGAATTGGATTGCTCGAATAGGTTCAAACTCGGAGCTAATCCATAATTCTTCTTTTCCATCTCCATTTCCATCCAAGATCGTCATGTCTGTGACCCGATTGATTTCATTTAAGATTTGAGATGAAACATATTGGAACTTCCTCTTCCCCAAATTCTCAAAAACCAAAGTTGGGCTTGACTCAGGCCATCTTCCAGGTAGATAGGTTCCTCCCAAAATGAGATCCAAGTCCCCATCTTGATCAAAATCCCAAGGCAAAACCTTTGAATTGAATCTCTGTTCCCCATCAACTGAAAGGATAACCTCATTGTCAAAATTGAAATTTGGACCTTGAAAATAGATTCGGCTTCCATTTTCACCATTCAATTTGGAGATTATCAAGTCGAGCTTTCCGTCACCATCCAAGTCCATCAACTCCAAACCGGAAACTCGACTTTGAATTCCAGAAATCAATTTTTCTTTAAGCTGAAATGACTTTTTGATTCCATCAATCAACCAAACATTTCCTTTTCCATCACTAAAAACCAGATCCTCGTTTCCATCCAGATTAAGATCTCCTTTTGCAAAATGAACCTTAGAGTTTGATTGGGAATACAATAATTGATTTTGACTCTTAAAGTCTTCAATAGTAGCATCGATTTCTTCCAAATCCCACTCATCCACCAATTCCCAAAATGGTTTATTCGGTTTTTTAAATTCAACATTGGTGGTAGAATTTCCATAAGAAACCTTCAACAGTTGACCTGAATTTGGTTTCTCAATGTTTTCCTTTCTTCCATCTGGCCATACAACTTTAATCGAATCAATAGCTTGCTGACCAAGTCCAAAATGCAGGATTTCTGACACATTCCCTTGATAGCCTTTGTAAATCAATTGCTCTTGATACTGGAGTTTTCCATTGGAATACAACCAAACTTTGGAACCAATTCCTGAAGGATTCCCTTGCGGGCCTTCCAATTGAATTTGAAGAAAGTGATTTCCTTCTCCAGAAGCTGTGTTTTCAAAGATCTGAGAAGGCTCATTTAGATTATTGAGTACTAAATCCAAATCACCATCCTGATCCAAATCGGCATAAATAGCTCCATTACTATTTCCCGGAATACCAATACCCCATTCATCGGAGACATCCTGAAATTGAAGTCCATTTTGATTTTTAAATGCAAAATTTCCAACCTTGGTTGCAGGCATTTTCTGAATTAAATTCTGAACCGTTTCAGTTGTCACATGAGTGTTACCCAATTGAGTATTTCTGTAATTGATAAAATCCAGATTCGTAAAATCCTTCAAAAATCCATTGGAAATAAAAAGGTCGGTCCAGCCATCATTGTCATAATCCCCAGCCAGCGGAGCCCAACTCCAATCCGTTGCCTCTATGCCCGAAAGGTTCCCGATTTCAGAAAAGGTCCCATTTTGATTATTCAGTTGGAGCATATTTCTCATCACCTGATGATGCAATCCAGATCGGACAAATAATTGATAGTGCTCGTAATTTTCAGGACTATGCAATAATTTTTGACGCTTATTGCTCGCAGGAAGCATGTCCAGAGAAATCAGATCAGTCCAGCCATCTTGATTGAAATCGGATGCATCCACTCCCATTGAATATTGACTGGTAATCGAAAAAGCCTCATTAAGATCATTCCTGAACGTGCCATCCCCTTGATTGACATAAAAATAATCTGGGGCCGAATAATCATTTCCTAAGTAAATATCAGGCCAACCATCTTGATTAAAGTCAGAGATCACAGCACCTAAGCCATAACTCAATGGGCTTCCAGAAAAGCCGACTTCCTTACTTACATCGTGAAATTTTCCTCCTTCATTTCGATAGATTTTGGAGCTACTCATTGAATCATATTCACTGAGCATAGACTTGAATGCCTGTTCATTGAGATTTGTAAATAGACTTGGATTATGATTTAGAAGCAGCATATCCAAATCCCCATCTCTATCCAAATCTGAAAAATAAGCTGCTACAGAATAGGCAGGATCAGCTAATCCATAGTCTTCTGCCATTTCCTTGAAATAAGGGATACCTTGCTTATCCAAGCCCTGATTTACAAACAATTGGTTTTTTCTGGAAGACTCATCCAAGTCACCAGAATAACACACATAAATATCTTTTAATCCATCGGAATTGATATCCACAATGGCTGTACCAGTTGTCCAGGCAGCTTCTCTTCCACCGGTTCCAGTTGCTAGAGTGATGTCTTTAAAACGAAGGTTTCCAAGGTTTAAAAAAAGTTTATTGGATTGCTGATTTGCAGTAAAATACAAATCCTCCAATCCATCATTATTGATATCGCCAACTGCAACTCCTCCTCCATTATAGAAATATTGATAATAAAGGACATTTGCAATCGCAGTCTCCTGAATTTGATTCGTAAAGTTCAGCCCTGTAGAATCGGAAGGTAATACTCTAAAAAGAGTTTGATTTCCTCCTTTTTCACTATCAGTTCTTTTACAAGAAAGAAGTAAAAAAGCGAAAATAGGTATCGCCAACAAGCGAAGAAAAAGAAATTGATTGGGGTGATTCAAAGCGATTCTTTTCTTGAAAACAAAGAAAACTCCGGAGCTGCTTGAACTCCGGAGGCAATCTGAAAACGGGAAATTATTCTACTGCTCTGATTAATCTTAGATTATCAAAACCCATTACAGCTTGAATATCATTTGAAGTTGGATTGATCACAACCAAACGAATTTGCTTCGCCCAACCATCTCCGTCCAATAAATCTTGGTAGGTACTCAAGCGAGTAGTACCATTGGTTAATTGACTTGCGTTCATGGAGATAGTAAACCAAGAACCATCAGTTTCTCTCACAAAATCAGTAATCGGAACATTGTAACTCAATTCGTTTCCGTTTTTGTCAGGGAACCAAAATTGAAGTAACAATCCATCTATGGATTCGGAGGTACTTACAGCCATTTCTACCCTAAAATCGAACTTATTGGCTGGAGTTGAAGGGTCATACTCTCCACTTGGATCTGTAGGGAAAATCTGTACTCCACCCCAGTTGGTCAAGTTGATTACCTTATCATTGTTCCAGCCCCAATTAGCTGGGAAGGCCTGATTCATTCCTGCAAAACTTCCTTCCAGACTCTCGATTCCTGGTTGGGTAGGTTTGATCATTTCTCCTGACAATCCCCATCCCCAATTCCATGGCCATTCTAGAGCACCATTGGTATCAAAATCAGCGATCATTCCTTTGCCTGCATAAATCTGAGAAGTTCTACCCGGAACGGAACCACCACTTCGAGTCACAACTGAAATAGATTGACTTTCGGAAAAATCCATTCCATCTGGAACAGTCACTTTCAAGGAAGTACCAGCGCCATTGGTTTCAAATCCAGATGTAACAAACACGTCGGTTCCCGGGAAATAAACTGTATCTACGAAATAGAAATATCTACCATATAACTCCAACTCATCACCTGGCTTCACATATTGATTTTTCACTTGCAAAATCTGTGGTGCCGGTGGAAGTGTTTGAAAACTAATAATGGATTCACCAGATTTGGTTACCAAACGAAGGGTATTGGGTACATCAGGATTGGTAGCAACTGTTGGTACACTATCAGAGACTGTAACGATTACTGCGTTATTGGTCACATAGGCAGTATTTACACCTAAAGGATAATCATTCAAGTATACTTGTTGGGTTCCAAGAAAATTGGTTCCCATGATAGACAAAGTCGTACCCAGGGTTGCTGAAGTCAACGAACTGTCCACTGTTGTGGGATCAGTTGTTCTTACCCTTTCGATTGTGGGAGGCCCCACACTTATTTCATCTTCCTCTTGGCATGATCCCAACCCAATTGCCAATGTCAAAAGGGAAGCAACAACCAGAGAGTGAGATAGGTTTTTTGGATAATTTATAAGTTTCATAATTAGATCTTAATTAAACATGGACAATCACTCTCCAGAAGAGAAATCATAAGGAACTGGAGGTTTTCTCAGGTTTGGAGCTCTGGATAATTCAGAGGAAGGAATGGGAATCAAGAAATTTGACGCATTCACATTGAAGAACCTTGGAGATGTATCATCATCAGGAATTTCAACATCCCACAAAGTTGGATCTGGCAATTTGTCCGGATAGATTCTGAAAGTGCCTCTATCTTGCTCCGATAAAATTTGATAAGTCAATTCAGGATTGTAGTAATGCAATCTGGTAAACTCATACCATGCCTGGCCTTCCATGGCAAACTCACGCATTCTCTCCTCAAAAATATCTTCCCAAGTTACCGAAGTAAGTGGGCTGACACCGGCTCTTTCTCTAACCAAATTGACATAGGTAAGTGCTTCAGATGGGTCTTTGGACAAAATAGCTTCGGCATAAACCAAGTAAACATCAGCCAATCTCAAGATATAGGTATTGATCTCTGTACCCTGCTGCACTACTTTGCCATCGTTGTCCTCTGGCCTACCAACTACGTATTTCTTAACCCAAGCTCTGCCATTATAATCTCTTGCTCCATCATTGCTTCTTGCTGGAACTCTCAATTCTTGAGCTGTACCTCCAGCAGGTACTTGAGTGATATAAGGGTAGTGATCTCCAGGAAACATGAATGTCGCTTTCCTTCTGGTATCGAAAGTGTAATCTTCATACAAATCCAACATCCATTTAGAAGCTCCAATATCTCCTCCCCATCCGTCACCAAATCCGGTGATTTCTGATCCGAAGGCCAAAAAAGCCTGCACTGAGTTTTGAGCACCCCAAGCACCAGCCTGACCTGCATTGTAAGTCCATTGCAAAGCCGCAAGAGTTTCTTCATTATTATTATTGGCCATCTTGAAGAGATCTTCATAATTCTCCATCAAGCTTGCTCCACTATTATCAATGACTCTTTTGGCGAAATATGCAGCCGAATCCAAATCAGTTTGATTTCTTGATCCTGAGACTCCAGCCCTAGTCAAATACATTTTGGCCAAAAGTCCCTCTGCACTCCACTTGTTCAATCTACCAGTTTGAACACTAGATTCCGGAAGGTTTTCCGCAGCAAATCTGATATCCTTGATGATAAATTGCCAAACAGACTCTTCAGTGTTTCTGGTCAAAGTCGTATCCTGAAGCAAAGTCGTATTATTGGTGATAATTGGAACTGCTCCCCAGTTTTGGACTAGATAGGAAAAGGCCAAACCTCTCATAAATCTTCCTTCTGCCAAACCATGATTTTTGATTCGGTCTGTCACGTCTTCCCCAGCAAAACTCTCAATATTATTGATCAGGGAATTGGATTGTGCTACCACATTGTAAAAAGCTCTCCAGGCAGCTCCATTTTCAGGAGTTTCACCGGTAGTATTGAACCTTACATTTTCCAATTGGTAGGATCCAGAAGTCAATATTCCTCCTCTCGCATCCCCTATTCCATGGCTTGCTTTATCATTGTAAGCAAACCAAACAATATTGTAAAGCGGCGCAGAAGCAGCCAGAATTTGGTCATCATTTTGATAGAAATTTGCATCAACGATTGCATCTAATGGAGGCCTGTCTAAAAACTCATCAGAGCAACCCGATAATCCCAAACTCAAGGCTGCTACACCCGCCAGGATATTCCTGATATTTATATGTTTTTTCATTTGATTCTTCTTTTGGGTTTAAAAGTCAATTCCTAAGCTGATAGTATACATTCTCGTCTGAGGATATCTTGCGTAATCAACCCCGATCAGCTGATTTTCTGCAGACACATTGTTACCCACATAGGAACCTACTTCAGGATCATATCCTTTGTATTTGGTCCATGTAAAGGCATTTTGAACACCAACCATCAATCTTCCTCCTCGGATCACATTTTGACCGCCTAGAAGAGAACTCGGAATATTGTAGCTCAATTGAATGTTTTTCAATCTTACAAATGACCCGTCTTCCACATATTTATCTGAAATTCTGGTGCTGTTACCATTCAAGTCTGTGATCGTGATACGAGGAATATTGGTATCAGAATTCACGATAAATGGATTACCTGATTCGTCCATTTCGATTCTGGCATAATCATAGGTTTCTGCCAGCATGTTTCTGCCCAAGTAGATATTATTCGGAGCGATATTTCTGAATCTGTTGAAGTTGTAGATATCGTTTCCTACTGCTCCTGTCAACAAAATGTCCAAGGTGAAGTTTTTGTAAGAAAACTGCTGCGTGGTACCAAAAGTCAGTTTTGGCCAAGGATTACCAATGAAAGTCTGATCTCTTTCATCAATTACTCCATCACCGTTTAAATCTTTGAATTTGATATCACCAACATAAATCCCGTCTTCACCCACTGGCAAAGGATTTCCAGAATTGTCAACTGGTCTCGCGCTTGATTCAACCTCTTCCAAAGACTGGAACAATCCATCAGAAACGTATCCATAGAACATCCAAGGTGCCTGACCAATCACAGCTCTTTGAGTAAAGTCATTCATGTACCAGGCAGTTCTGTCAATGAAAGCCGTTTGAGAGAAGAATTGAGTGACTTTGGTCTTGAAACCAGAGAAGTTGAAATTCGAAGTCCAGCTAAATCCACTAGCTCTATTATCAATATTGATGGTATTGATCGTGATTCCAAAACCTCTATTTTCAAGAGCACCGATATTTACTGTTGGAGTCCCGATACTTCCTTCCGCCGATGTCCCCATGTACCAAGGCAATGGGTTAAGAAGCAATAGATTATCAGTTTTCTTCAGATAAAAATCACCTTCCAATTGAACTCTGTTATTAAACATGTTCAAGTTGAAACCTAGGTTATAGGTTTGGGTTTCTTCCCATTTCAATGAAGGGTTCCCAAATCTTGACACCAAAAATCCACCACCCCATGGAGTCGGGATACTTGGAGAACTTAAAGGAGCAAAAATTGCATTCGCATTTCCTTGATTACCGGTCAAACCGGTTTCAAAACGAATTTTCAATTCGTCCATCCATTCTACATCATTCAGGAAGTTTTCTTCTGAAACTCTCCAAGCCGCAGAGACAGAAGGGAAATAACCCCATCTATTCTCAGGACCAAAATTGGCAGAACCATCAGCTCTAAATGCACCTAGGATAATATACTTTTCATTGAAGGTATAATTGATTCTCCCGAAGTAGGATTCCATAGCCCAATGTCCAGCACCTCCGCTATTGGTTGCACCCTGTGCAGAACCAAGACCTAGCTCTGGCAAATCGTTGGAAGGAAAATTAACACGAGAAGCATTCATGAACTCATATTGAGATGCTTGGGCCTCGTGGCTGACCATCGCATCGATGGCATGTTTTCCAAATGTCTTGCTATAGGTCAGGATCTGGTTCCAGTTCCAATAAAAGCTATTGTCAGAATTCTTTGTCAACTGATTGACATCATTACTGATCACACCCAAAGTATAGGTTGGAGTGAAGAAATGTCCATTGTTATAGTTCACATTCCCATTGACCATGGTTCGGAATTTCAATCCTTCGATGATGTCCACTTCAATATTGAAACCTCCTAAAGCACCTCTTCTTTTATAGTTTCTGTCCAAAAGATTAGCCAAGGCAATCGGGTTCAAAGGAGTAAACTGAAGACTGGAGCCATTAATAGGATCCGCACCTCCCCAAGAGCCATCTGGATTGGTCACTGGAATATTCGGAGCCATTTGAATGGCATTGCTGATCACATCAGAGCTACCGGTTGCCAATTGTTCATCAGTATGGAAAAGCTGAAGGTTCACTCCAAGCTTCAACCATTTTCTGGTTTGATTGTCCAAATTGACACGCATTGAATATCTTTCAAAACCGGAACCGATAGCCACACCTTCCTGATCGAAATATTCACCAGAAATGTAGAATTGGGTTTTCTCATTTCCTCCATTTAGATTCAAAGTATGCTTATTCAAAGCAGCTGTTTTAAATAGCGCTTCTTGCCAATCCGTACCAGGTCCTAAAAGAGAAGGATCCAAAAATGCTGCGGGAGGATCGCCACCTGAAATCTCATTGATTTCATTGGTCATCGTAGCATATTGCTGCAGATTCATCACATCCAAAGATTGTGGCTTGTCCTGAAGTGAAAACAGGTAATTGTAGCTAATCTTAGTATCCCCTGATTTCCCTCTTTTGGTGGTAATCATAATTACACCATTCGTACCTCTTGATCCATAAATTGCAGTAGCAGAAGGTCCTTGTAAAACCTCCATAGATTCAATATCACTCGGATTTAAACCTGCTAATGGATTGGTTGAAGATGTATTTCCATAGGAAACAGTCTGTGGCTGAATCTGCACTCCATCAATAACATATAGAGGTTCATTGGTACCTCCAATCGAGTTAATCCCTCGAATGTTTACAGAAATACCTCCTCCAGGAGCACCGGTATTTTGAGTCACATACACACCAGCAGCACGTCCTTGCAAAGCCTGCTCAATAGTTGTATTGACTGTTCTTTCGATATCTTCTGAAGAAACCGAGACCTGTGCACTGGACATATCCCGCTTTTTCATAGTTCCATATCCAACTACAACAACCTCATCCAATGAGGCCATATCTTCTTCCATGTTTACATCAATAACTGATTGGTTTCCAACTTGGATTTCTTGAGGTTTGAATCCAATGAAACTAAAAACCAAAACAGAACTAGAAGAAGGAGCTGTAATACTATAGCCACCATCAGCATCGGTGGCTACTCCCGTCGTGGTACCTTTGACCAGCACAGTCACTCCAGGAAGGGAAAGTCCATCTGCAGCAGAAGTCACAGTTCCTTTTACCGTGACTTGCGCATGAACCATTCCTGCCAGGAGGAAAAGCCAAATGGGTAATAGTTTTTTCATCATAAAGGGTTTAATTGTTTAAACTAGGTAATAGGTTTTTTGCGGGAAAAGGCCCGGAAATAAAAATGTGGGAAATTGGAGAAGGTCGGATACTCATAGTGTTTAAAGCTGGTTGTAAATGGACTTAGCAAACACCAAAAAAATTGAGCAGAATCCGTCAAAGGAAGACTGAGCTTCTAATAGGATCATTCTAGGATTTTGGGTTTACTAATTGTTCTCGGAAAGTAGATTTGATTATCTGTAGAGAGGGGATTCAAATGTTTTTAATAAGGGTAACAAATGTTAACTCCATGTTAAATCGGCCTAAAACCACTAAAAAAGGCATTTTACACCTCTGAATTTTCAGAAGAATGCATAATTCAATTTCCAAAAAATCGATTTTCTGTTTGATCAGTTCTTAAGGATTCCCGGATATATTTTCCCCAAGACTTCATTTCATCCTCTTTCCAGTTTCCGGAAGATGAAGCTGATATAAGCAGCATGGAGCAACTTTCGTCTTTATCTGAAATAGACCAGGCAATCCTACTAATGGACTTCGAATCCATCCAATCTGACCAAGCTTTCCAGGATTCCCAATTTATGGGACCATCCCCGTCTGAATTCATCCCGGCACATTCAGATACAAAAATTGGCAAGTCATTTTCAAGAGCCATTTCAGCTTTATTTCTCAATGACTCTTGATGAGTACCAGCATAAAAATGTAAGACATACATCAAATTGCTATACCCGTTGATTGGATTTTCAGCAACCAAATCGACGTCCTGACTCCATGTTGGAGTTCCTACCAAAATCAGATTGTCAGGATCATGTTTCCTTATCCCTTGAATTACTTTTTCGCTATAGCTTTTTATTTCACTCCATTCCAAGTCTACAGGTTCATTGAAAATTTCATAAATCACGTGTGGGGATTCTCCATATTTTTGAGCCATTTTTTCAAAAAATTCAATTGCCTCTTTCTCAATCAAATCATGGCTGTGCCAATCTATTATGACATAGATATCCTCCGAAATAGCAGCATCCACCACTTCCTGAATCTTTTGAATACCAAAGTCTGGATTCTCTAAATATCCTTTGGAAACATTTACTCCCATGGATGCACGAACCACTTGTGCGTTCCAGTCATTTTTAAGCCATGATACTATCTTAGAATCGTAAAATCGAGGCCACCAATTATGCCAACCTAAACTGACTCCTTTCAGGACAATCGGTTCTCCATTTTCTCCAACTAATTGGGTTCCATCGACACGAAGAGCTCCGGGGAATTCTTTTTCAGGAATCAAGGAATCATCTTGTTCAATGGTTTGAAAAACAGATAGTGGAAGAACAAATAGTCCAAAAAAGAGGAATAAGGTTTTCATGTTTGGGTTGGTTAATTGAACCCAATTTTAAGTCAATTTCAAAAAAATGAAGGGGAAGAAATGTTTCTAAAATGGGAGTCAAATCGTATGAACCTCTCAATTCCTAGGAATTGGAGGCATATTCGGAAGGTAAAATACCAAATTCAGCTTTAAACTGCTTGGTAAAGTATTTGGCATTGTTGTAGCCGACCATATACGCAACTTCATTGACATTCAATTGACTTTTCAAAAGCAACTGGGCAGCTCTCTGTAATCGGATCAATCGAATGAATTCAATCGGACTTTTACCAGTTAGGGACTGTAGTTTTTTGTAAAGATGAACACGGCTCATTCCTAATTCCTTAGCCAAAAACTCCACCGAAAATTCTGAATCATCGAGATGCTTTTCCACTAAAGAAACAGCTTTTTGAATCAACTGCTCATCCAAAGAAGCCACCTCTACTGAAGATGCATTCACTTGAATTAATTTCCTGTTTTCTTCCTGATAAAGCTTTCTCTCTTTGAGTAAATTCTTAATCGAAAGCTGTAGGACTTCCAAATTAAAAGGCTTGGTAAGATATAGGTTACATCCACTATCCAACCCTTGAAGCATTTGCTCTTCAGATTTTTTGGCTGTCAATAAAATCACAGGAATATGGGAGGTGCTGATATCTGATTTCACATTTTGGCAAAACTCATTACCATCCATGACTGGCATCATCAGATCAGAAATAATCAGATCAGGTATTTGTTGTCGTGCAATCTCCAATGCTTCAGCTCCATTTGAAGCCAACAAAACCTGGTAATTTTCTGAAAGGCAATCTTTGAGGTAGGTGCGGAAATCTGCATGATCCTCAGCAATCAGAACCACTTCCTTTTGATTTTTGGTCAATTCATCCAGCATTTCCTCACGCTCTTCTAATTCTTCCAAATGAATCAAAGTCAATGGAATTTGAAGTATAAAAGTAGAGCCTACATTTTCCTCGCTTTGGACAAAGACCTCACCTTTCATGATTTTGACAAAATCCCAAACCAATGAAAGTCCAATTCCACTCCCCTGATTCAATTGGTTGGTAGGGGCATCTGTCGAATAAAAACGATCGAATATTCTTTGTTGATTTTTAGGAGAAATGCCTACACCGGAGTCGGAAACAGATAGTTCCATCATTACCTTCTCTTCATCTTCTTGGTGAAGTTCCAGTTTCACCTTGATCTGACCATCCTCGAAGGTGAATTTAAAGGCATTGGAAAGTAAGTTGAAGATGACCTTTTCCAATTTATCTGCATCAAAAATCACCTGTTTCGACTCTACATTACTTTCAAAAATGAGCACCTTATGTTGGTTTTCTGACAATTCTTTAAAGTCCAAAACCACATCATTGACAAAATTGACGATATCGCCTTCACTTGGATGAAAAGCAATCGCCCCTTTTTCAATGTTTTTGACATCCAACAATTGATTGATCAACTTCAAAAGCCTCCTTGCATTCCTTTGAATAATTTCATAATGAGTTTTCAAATTTTTATCCTCTGTGGTAGATAGCAAGTGATCTGCCGGTGTCAGGATCAAAGAAAGTGGAGTCCTAAATTCATGACTGAGGTTGGTGAAAAATTTTGTTTTCAATCTGTCCAGCTCCTGGATTCTTTTGGTTTCCAATAGATTCTGTTCTCTTTCGAATTGTTCTTTTTGTCTTCTAATCAGCTGATTTCTAAAATAAATGATGATCGCCACAGCAATGAAAAAGTATAAAAAATAGGCTATTGGAGTCTTCCAGAAAGGAGCCAACACCCTGATTTTCAACTCAAATTCTTGCGGACTCCATCCTTCCAAAACACTACCTGGTTGGACGATCAAGGTGTAACTCCCCGGATCCAGATTTGTGAAATTCACTCTAGCTACATTTTCATCCAAATAGATCCACTCATTATTGAAGCCTTCAAGTTTGTAGCGATATTTATTCTTTTCAGGATAGAGAAAATTTAAGGCACTGAAGCCAATTGAAAACATATTTTCATCATGCCTCAAAACCAATTCATCAGTGTATTGAAGATTCTTTTGAAGCAAAGCTCTCTTCCCAAAGACTTCTCCTACCCCTACTTCATTATTAAATAGGTACAAATCCGTGAATACAACTTTTGGATAGTTCTGCTCAAACGCAAAATTCTCTGACCTGAAAATATTGTATCCATTGGGACCACCAAAAATGAACTCTCCATCTCTAGTTCTAATCGCTGAATTTTTATTGAAAAGTGAAGCTTGAAGTCCATCCTTTTGGTCAAAATTCTGAAAAACAATGGAGAAAGGTCTCTTGCTTCGATCCACCTCAGCATAACTGATCCCTTTTTGACTACTAATCCACAAATTTCCATCTTGATCTTCCAATACGTCAACCAAATAAGCCGAAGGCAGACCTGACTCAGTAGAATATTGGACGAATGTTGAATCCTGATTGTCAAAATAATGAAGCCCATTGATCGTAGTCAACCACAAAACACCATCAGAATCCACAAATAAATCCGTGATATTCGGTTCGACCAGCCCCTCGCCTGTTTCTTCAGAAAAATATTGATGATAACCTGTTTCTAAATTAAAGGCATTCAAGCCACTACCACCTGATACCCAAATATTTCCGGCGGTATCTTCTGCAAATCCAGTGATGTATTGGTTATGGATGAAATAAGGTGGGTCCCCTGCTTTGAAACTTGTGAATGTGCTTCTGCTTGAATCCAAATAAGCCAATCCAGACCGTAGAGTCCCAACCCAAAGTCTGTGTTTGCTATCCTCAAAAACCTTCCAAACATTAGGACCAGGGATACTATTTTCTCCTTCACCTTTGAATTGAAAAGACTTGAAATTCTTTCCATCAAAACTCCCAAGACCATTGAGATACGTTCCTATCCATAGTACCCCATTTCTATCCATTGTCATATCAACAATGACGTCTCCCACCAGACTATTGGAATTGGAAGGATCATTTAAATATTGTTTATAAGTTTCTGTTTTTCGATTTTGAAATAAAAGCCCTCCCCCATTGGTACCAATAAACAGATTTCCTAAACTGTCTTCCACAAAAGCATTTACATCATTGTAAGGAAGAGAATTGGCATCTGATAGATTCTTCTGAATATGTGAGAATTTCAACAGACCAGGATGATAATAGGAAACTCCTCTTTTGTGAGTTCCCACCCATAATATCCCCTCTAAGTCCTTATACAGTGCATACACAACATTTTGAGGAGATGCTTCATCATTTGGGTTTTGATCATAGAGATACTCAATTTCTCTCTTTTTTTTATGGAGAATATTGATCCCACCATGGTCCGTACCCAGCCAAATTTCACCTTTGACATTTTCGCTGATCGCCTTAATCATGTCATTATTCAATTTTAAAGGTGAAGTAGCACTTGTAATTTGTTCTGATTCCAGAGTCAGCCCCTGAACCCAAATCAGCCCCAAATCTCTATCAGGGTCAAAAATCCAACCATCACCCTCGGAATCGATCATCAACTCGAAATTTGAAACTCCGAAGTTCTTTTGCTCTTTGATCCATGTGGAACGAGTAACAATCAATCGATTTGGATCAACTAAATCCAAATATCCATCCCTACTTAAAACCCAGATTAATCCATCGGGGCTTTCTTGAACAGAAGCGATACGGTCAGATGATAAGTTTCCATATTCCTTGGATGAGGATAGGTATTGGGTTTTACTGGTTTCAGGATCATAGAGAGTTATACCTTTTTCAGGATGAGTAAACCAAAAACGATTTTGCCTATCCTTTAAAATGATCCCTATTGAATCGGAGGCAAATTTTATCTTGTTGGCGACTTGATTAAGTCCTCGATGGATTTGTTCCATTACAGGATCATATAGATCAAATTGCCCATTGACATTCTTGATCCAAAGCAGTCCAAAAGGACCGTTAAAAAGCTTTTGGATACTATTGTGACTCAGCGAAAGACTATCACCAGAGTTTAAAAAAGTCTTGATTCGGGTACCATCATATCGATAAAGTCCATATCCAGTCCCAAACCAAACCATTTCATCAGGCCCTCTCACAATGGACATGACATTGGAATTAGAAAGCCCTAAATCAGGATCAAGACTTCTAAAAACTAGATTATCATTTTTCTGTTGGGCATAAAGACTTCCTAAGCTTAGAAGCAAAATGAAAAAACAATATGTGATTTTTGCTTTCAACAAAATCTTCCCGGTCTTCAATATCTTCAGATACCCACTGAATAAAAAGTCTGGCACCTTCTCAGGGCCAGACTTAATAGATATAGGTTAATTAATATTTAGATAAATCTATTGATTAGATTTTCATAGTATTCTTGTTTACCACTGATTTGAGTTGGTTCACCTGCTTCAGCAGCATAGTTTCTCAAATCTTCCAAAGACAGTTTACCATCTTCGTAATCTTTGCCTTTTCCAGCATCAAAGCTTGAATATCTCTGCTTTCTTCTTTCTAGGTAGTCTGATTTTTCCAAAATATCAGAAGCGATCAACATACCTCTTGCAAAGGCATCCATACTTCCGATATGAGCCAAGAACAAGTCGTCCATATCAGTCGAGTTTCTTCTGATTTTAGCATCAAAGTTAACTCCTCCGCCTTGAAGTCCTCCAGAAGTCAAGATGACCAACATTGCCTCAGTCAATTCTTGTAGGTTCAATGCAAATTGATCAGTATCCCATCCGTTTTGGTAATCACCTCTGTTTGCATCGATACTTCCTAACATACCTGCATCAGCAGCTACTTGAAGCTCGTGTTGGAAAGTATGTCCAGCCAAAGTCGCATGATTCACCTCAATATTCAGTTTGAAATCTTTGTCCAAACCGAAGTGTCTCAAGAAACCAACAACAGTTGCTGAATCATAATCATACTGGTGTTTGGTAGGCTCCATTGGCTTAGGCTCGATGAAGAATGTTCCTTTGAAACCATTCTTTCTAGCATAATCTCTTGCCATGGTAAGGAATTGAGCCAAATGCTCAGTCTCACGCTTCATGTCAGTATTTAGCAAGGACATATAACCTTCCCTACCACCCCAGAAAACGTAATTCTCACCAGACAATTTGATCGTAGCATCAATGGAATTTTTCACCTGAGCGCCAGCTCTTGCAACTACATCGAAATTTGGGTTCGTAGATGCTCCATTCATGTATCTAGGATTACTGAATACATTGGCAGTACCCCAAAGCAATTTTACTCCAGTTTCTTTTTGCTTTTCTAATGCATAATCAGTGATGATTTGCATCCTTTTCTCGTATTCAGCCAAAGTTGGTGCTTCATCCACCAAATCCACATCATGGAAACAGTAGTAAGGAGCTCCAATTTTAGTAATGAATTCAAAAGCAGCATCCATTTTGTCTTTTGCTCTCTGCACAGGGTCAGCTGCAGCATCCCAAGGATGTACGATTGTTCCTGGCCCGAATGGATCAGCACCAGTTGCACAGAAGGAATGCCAGTAAGCGATTGCAAACTTGAAATGCTCCTTCATGGTTTTTCCACCGATTATTCGATTTTCATCATAAAATCTAAATGCAAGTGGATTGTCGCTTTCTTTTCCTTCGAAAGGTATTTTGTCAATACCAGAAAAATAAGTCTTAGCCATAATAGGTTCTTAGGTTTAATTATTTTCTCACAATTATAAGTTCATTTTTTGGATACTTTCCAATTGGTTTTTCCAGCGGAGATAAACTTCTTCATATGGATCGAAGAAATTCTCGTTAGGTTCGAAAGTTTCCAATAATGTCAATCCGGCAAAAGCCTCATCCTCAGAGGAGAAAATTCCGGCACCGATTCCAGCCCCTCTTGCGGCACCTTGAGCACCGTCTGTATCATATAATTCAAGATTTACCTGATTCATATGGATAAATGTCTTTCTGAAGATCGGACTCAAAAACATATTGGCTCTTCCAGCCTTCACTGTTTTCAAATCCAAGCCCATATCCTGCATGATTCTAAAACCAAAGGTCAAAGCAGAAACGATTCCCTCCTGTGCTGCACGAATCACATGTCTTTTATCATGCTTAAGTAGGTCCAAACCCAAAAGATGAGCTCCAACCTGCTTATTCTGCATGATCCGCTCCGCTCCATTTCCAAAAGGAATAAATGACAAACCTTCCGCTCCTATTCCTGCCGAAGATGCCAAGGTATTCATCTCATCATAATCAATATGATTTCCACCCATGACTTGCTTCAACCAACTGTTCAAAATCCCTGTCCCGTTCACACAAAGCAAAACACCATAAGATGGTTTTTCTTGCTTATGGTTCACATGAACGAAGGTGTTCACGCGAGATTTTGGATCATGAAGAGGTGTATCACAAACTCCATATACAGTACCTGAAGTACCTGCAGTAGTTGCTAATTCTCCCGGTTTCAACACTTGAAGTGAGAATGCATTGTTAGGCTGATCACCAGCTCTATATGAAACTGGAACTCCTTCTTCAATACCACTCAGAATTGAGGCGGCAGTTGATACTTTTCCTTGGATCGAATATGATGGAACCACTTCCGGAATCCATTCTGGATTGATTCCATAATTAGAAAGAACCTGATCACTGATCCCATTCTTTTGAAAATCCCAATATATACCTTCGGAAAGGCCTGTTTCTGAAGTCAAGATTTCACCGGTCAGTTTCATAGCAATGAAATCTCCAGGAAGCATCATTTTATGAATTTTAGCTACTGTTTCTGGTTCATTTTCTATGACCCATCTCAATTTGGATGCAGTGAAATTTCCCGGAGAATTCAGTAGGTTATTCAAACAATAATCTTCTCCCAGATTTTCAAATGCTTTTTCGCCAATTCCCACTGCTCGGCTATCACACCAAATGATGGAAGGCCTCAAGACATTTTGATCTTTGTCTACAATTACCAAACCATGCATCTGATAGGCAATCCCGATTCCCTTTAATTCACCTTTTTTGACCTCAGCTTTTTGATGAACAAATTTGCTTGCCTCCATCACATATTTCCACCACATCTCAGGATCCTGCTCAGCCCATCCACTCTTTGGCGAGTCGATTGGCAACTCTTGGTCAGGGAATGCTTTTGAAATAATTGATTTTCCTGTATCTGCGTCTAATAAGGAAGCCTTTACTGAAGAACTTCCGATATCAAGACCTAATAATAGTTTTCTCATTTTACCAGAAGATTGTATAAAGTGCTGCAATAATTCCTGTGATCAAAAAGGCTCCAACCTTGAATTGAGTACTGGTTTGGAACAATTCTTTGTTGATCTCGATGCTATTTGGATGATCTTTTCCTTTCCCTTCAACCAACGAAATCACGATCATCAATACGGCCAAAATCAGGAATACAACACCCATTCTATCAATAAATGGCAGCGCAGGGAATACGATTTTAAGAACTACAGAAAGAGGAATACTTAATGCAGCTCCTACCAATGCAGCATTTGAGGTAGTCTTTTTCCAGAAAACACCAAAGAAGAAAATCGCAAATACACCCGGGCTAATAAAGCCTGTATATTCCTGGATAAATTGGAATGCTTGATCAAGCTGCCCTAAAGCAGGTGCAACAATAGCTGCAATGATAAATGCCACCAAAGCGGTAATTCTACCAACCCTAACTTGCTTTACTTCAGAAGCATTTTTACCGAAATACTTCGTGTAAATATCCATTGTAAAAATGGTAGAAGTACTGTTTGCCATGGAAGCCAAAGAAGAAACAATGGCTGCTGTCAAAGCAGCGAAAGCAAGTCCTTTCAGACCAACTGGAAGCAATTGAAGCAAGGTTGGGTAAGCTCTATCAGATTTGATAATTGCTGTTGCTGGATCTTTCATGGATTCAATGAAACCCGTATCCATTCCTTTATTTACAATCACCAAAGCTGCAATTCCAGGAATTACCACGATTAATGGCATCAACAATTTCAAGAATCCTGCGAAAATCATCCCTTTTTGAGCTTCATCTAAGCTTTTAGCTGCCAAAGCTCTCTGAGTAATGTATTGGTTAAAGCCCCAATAACTCAAATTGGTGATCCACATACCACCTATCAACACACTCAAACCAGGAAGGTCCAAATAAGCATCTCTAACACCACCAGATCCATCGGGGATCATCATTTCACCTTTAGAAAGGATCATTGAAAAATGTCCAGGAACTTCTTTTTTCAAAAGGCTAATCCCTTCCCAAACATCTCCACCGCCTACCAATTGCAATGAAATATAGGTAGTAGCCAAACCACCCACGATCAAGAAAACTACCTGAACTACATCAGTCCAAGCAACAGCTTTCAACCCTCCATAAATGGAATAAATCATCGCGAAAGCCGCCAAACCGATGATTCCATAAGTCAATGGAACATCCAGAATAGTATTTAAACTCAGTGCTCCCAAATAAAGAACAGAAGTCAGGTTTACAAATACATACAGCAACAGCCAGAAAATAGCCATGGTCGTTCTTACTCTTGAATCATATCGATCCAGCAAGAATCCAGGCATGGTATAAATGCCTTTTTTGATGTAAACTGGAAGGAAGAAGATTGCCACAACCAATAATGTAGCCGCAGCCATCCATTCATAGGTAGAAATGGCTAATCCCAGCGCAAAGCCAGAACCAGACATACCGATGAACTGCTCGGCAGAGATATTGGATGCAATCAAAGAAGCACCAACAGCCCACCAAGGGAGCGCTTTGGATGCCAAGAAATAATCTGAGGAGTTTTTGACGTGGCCTTTCTTTTCTTGAGAAACAAAAAGGCCCATGCCGACAATCAACAAGCAGTATCCAATGAATACCGCTAAGTCTAATGGTTCTAAGAGCATAGGTTAGGTTGGGTTTTTACAATAGTTTTTGGTGAATGGACTAATTGATAAAATATAAGCCGTTAAATATAAGACTTTCATCGAAAGGTCTTAAAATCTCAAATCTAATTTTCATGAACAATTAGAGTATTCCTTTGAGAAAATCAGGCATATCGGTATCAAATTCACTGTTTTCAATAGTTTCAATCATACTAATTCCGGAAACATTACTGACCCAAACTAACTCTGCCTGAAGCAATTCCGAAAGCGGATACAATCCTTCTGAAACTTCTTTTCCTTTTCCAATTAGCTCATTCATTAATACTCGCCTGCTTATCCCAGCTATACATCCAGATTCCAGGGAAGGGGTATAAATTATCCCCTTTTTCAACCAAAAAATATTGGAGGCTCCTGATTCTGCCACATTTCCAAAAGAATCTAACAAAATCACTTCATCAGCTTTCCGTTCTTGTCTTTCTTTATTTGCCATTACATAGGCTAAAGCCGAGGTAGTTTTCAAATGAGAGAAACTATTAAAACTAAGCCGAACGGTTTTGGAAACAATTGATTTTGATTTGACTTTTGGGGCCTTTTCTAGTTTGGTCAAATGGAGGATTTGGGAGAATCCCACTGATAATGGTGCATATTTTCCCACTCCCTCTCTAAAAATCGTCAATCTAACTCGCATAGGTTCATCACGGAAAGCTGCCTGACAATGCTCAATAATTTCTGAAGGACTTATTTTAGACTCATTCAATCCCAGGAGTTTCATTCCTTCCATCAAACGATCTAAGTGAAAACCAAAAAATCTCAATTCATCATTTTGATATACCATTGTTTCGAAAAGTCCATCACCAAAATAAATGCCCCTATTTGGAGATGATATTGACTTTTCCGTATTCCATTCTGTTGATTTGTATGCTTTTGTTAAAATTGTTTCGAAAACGCTCATTTTATCGTTCATTATCGTACAGTATTGAAAACTGTCAATTTAGAATACTATTAAATTTGTAGAAATTGCCCTCTAAATTTTCATTTAATCACTCAATTATTATCATTTTTGGCAGGAATAAATAGTTTTCCTAAGATTAGCATCATAATTGGACATTTGGGGCGATGGCTGGTAAAAGTAGTATTTTTGATATGATCGGTCCGGTAATGATAGGACCTTCTTCATCCCACACTGCGGGAGTAGTTCGTATAGCGCGTGCAGCTATCCGAGTTTTAGGCGGTATGCCTGAAGAAACATCAATCACTTTTTATAATTCATTTGCAAGAACTTATGAAGGTCATGGAAGTGACAGAGCAATCATAGGCGGACTGATGGATTTCAAAACAGATGATGAACGTATCAAACAGGCACTACAAATTG
Organism: Algoriphagus zhangzhouensis; assembly: GCF_900148515.1. Lineage (GTDB taxonomy): Bacteria > Bacteroidota > Bacteroidia > Cytophagales > Cyclobacteriaceae > Algoriphagus > Algoriphagus zhangzhouensis. Next base: position 944,572 of record NZ_FRXN01000001.1, read on the forward strand.
CTGAAGAGACCGGCTTTAAATATTCCTTTAAATCAATTGGAAATTCCTCAGTCCACCATCCGAATACTATCAAACTGATCCTTAAAAAAGGAAATAGGAAAGTAGAAGTAGTCGGAGAAAGCTTAGGGGGAGGTTTGATCAATATTGCTGAAGTAGATGGCTTTGTCGCCAACTTTTCAGCTCAAATGCATACACTCATCATTAAGGCAGATGATGTATCTGGTGCAATTGCTTTTATTTCATCGGTGATTGCTCAGGAGAAAACCAACATAGCCACCATGTCAGTTTCCCGAAAAGGAAAAAATGATCTAGCATGCCATGTAATCGAAATGGATTCAGGAATCCAGCCCATTACATTGGAATATTTGAGATCCCTGCCATGGATTAAAGAATTAATTTATATTCCTGATATTGACCTATAATTACCACATGAAAAGACTTTTATTAAGCCTCATTTGGGTCGCAGGTTCATTTTCTTATGCTTTTTCACAGGAAGTTTCTGGTCCTTTGGATCTCGAAACCGCTGTTCAAATCGCATTAGAAAATAATTTGACGCTCAAAAGAAGTGAGTTGAACCAACAGACTCTTGAAGCTAACTTGATCCAGAATCAAGGAGCTAGATACCCAAACTTGACAGTGGGTGGGGCGACCAATTTTAATTGGGGTAGATCTATTAACCCTGCAACCAACCTTTTTGAAACACAAAGGATCGGCAACATTAATCTGTTTGGTAGCTCGAATATGACTGTATTCAATGCAGGTAGAATCAATAATACCATCAGACAGACCAAGATCAATCTGGAGCAAGGGCAGTTTAATATAGAAGCTACCAAAAATCAGATTATCCTAAATGTGATCAACCTGTATGTAAATGTGATCTTCAATCAGGAGCAAGTTAAGATTTCGGAAAATCAACTGAACACAACTCAAGAACAACTAGAAAGAACTACTAGGTTGGTAGAGGCAGGTTCCCTCCCTTATGCCGATCAATTGGACTTGGAATCACAGCTCTCCACTAATAAGGTTGACTTGATCAATACAAAGGCTACTTTGAATGGGGCATTGCTCAGTTTGGCTCAGGCACTTCAAATCCCTTATACACCAGATTTCCAAATCGTAACTCCTGAATTAACAATTGACGATGCATTTATGACTTCGGAATCTTCTGGAACTATTTATGATACTGCATTGGAGATTATGCCAGAAGTAAAAGCAGCTGAAAAAGGAGTGGAAAGCGCTGAAGAAGGTGTAAAAATAGCTAAGGCTGGATTCTACCCTACTATTGCATTGGGAGGAAACCTAGGTACAAACTATGTTGATATTTACGAGGAAAAATTCTCTGACCAGATTGATTTCAACTTCTCTCAATCTGCAGGTCTTCAATTGAATATCCCTTTGTTTTCCAGACTTTCAAATAAGGCAGCCGTGCAGAGAGCTCGAGTTCAAAAGCAATTGTCAGAAATAACCGAGTTGGAAACGAAAAACCAATTGAGACAGGATATTGAAACTGCCTATACCAATGCTCTTGCAGCTGAACAATCCTATGAAGCTTCCTTGACGAGAATTCAGAGTTTGGAGGAATCATTCAGAATTGCCAAGCAAAGATTTGACTTAGGAGCAATCAATTCAGTTGATTTCCAAACAGCGCAAAACAACCTTTTCAGTGCTCAGTCTCAATTATTGTACGACAAATACACTTACATTTTCAGAGTAAAAGTTTTAGATTTCTATTTGGGTAACCCCATCAACCTCAACTAAACCATGGCCAATAAAAAATCAAATAAGTTATTATACTATCTCCTAGGTGGAGTTGGATTAATCATCGTAGTTGCAGTCATCGGTCGATCTATGGGCTGGATTGGCGGTGAAAACGTGATCAATGTAGAAGTCTCCAAAGTTGGTAAAAACTCAATCATTGAAAAAGTAAGTGCCTCTGGAGAAATTCAACCAGAAATTGAAGTTAACCTAAGTCCAGACGTTGCTGGGGAAATTATTGAATTGAATGTCCAAGAAGGAGACTCAGTGGCAGTTGGAAAGCTTTTGGTAAAAATTCGTCCTGACAACTTCATCTCTGCATTGGATAGAACCAAGGCAAACCTTAACCAACAACAGGCTAATTTGGCACAATCAAAAGCTAGCCTTCAAAGAGCTGAAGCTCAGTTTACAAGAACTGAATTGACTTACAATCGTCAAAAGAAACTATTTGAGGAAAAGGCAATTTCTCAGTCAGATTTTGAGCAAGCACAAGCTGATTACACTTCTGCTCAAAAAGATCTCGAAGCTGCAAAACAAAGTGTCATTGCATCTGAATTCGTCGTAAAAAGTTCTCAGGCCTCAGTAAATGAAGCTGCAGAAAATCTACGTCTAACCAATGTTTACTCTCCAGTTAGTGGGATTGTTTCCAACCTTTTGGTAGAGCAAGGTGAAAGAGTAGTCGGAACTGCACAGATGGCAGGTACCGAAATGTTGACTATTGCTGATCTATCTAAGATGGAAGTCAGAGTGGACGTTAATGAAAATGATATCGTAAGATTGACTAAAGGAGATACTACTATCATTGATGTGGATGCCTACTCTTTCTCAGGGAAAAGATTCAAAGGAATCGTAACCAGCATCGCAAATACCGCAAACACTAAAGCTTCTGCTGATGCCGTAACTGAATTTGAAGTAAAAATCAGAATCCTAAATAGTTCTTATTCTGATTTGGTAGCAGAAGGCAATATTTACCCTTTCAGACCAGGTATGACTGCTTCTGTTGAAATTATTACCACTCAGAAAGATAATGTATTATCCATTCCTCTTTCAGCAGTGACTACTAGAGAAGATCAATTAGACACTCTTTCCGATGGTACTACCAAAATGAAAGAATTGGTTTACATCATGGATAATGGAGAAGCTAAAATGACTCAAGTGAAAACCGGAATTTCTGACTTCCAAAATATTGAGATTTTGGAAGGACTTCAGGAAGGTCAAGAAGTGATTTCAGGTCCATACTTCGTAGTAAGTAAGGAACTCAAAGAAGGATCAAAAGTTAATAATGCTCCAACACCTGCAGCTGCTCCTAAAAAGTAAAATTCTCCAAACAAAGCATAAACCCCGGCCTACCAGTCGGGGTTTTCTTTTTCTATTTTTTCAAAAAGAAACTTTTGCAATTAGAAGGGAAATATTCATTTCTACTTTTATCTTGGGAGATTAACAAAATCCAAGAAATGCAACTGATCCAAAATGCCGCTAAATATTCTTCAAAGACTGCAATAGTCGACTCTCACGGTTCTTACACCTATTCTCGACTACTTGAAGACTCCAAAAAAGTAGCTTTTCAGCTCCTCCAATCTTATAAAAAACCGGATTTGGATGGAGCTAGAGTTGCTTTTATGGTTTCGCCAGGATTTGATTATGTGAAAACCCAATGGGGTATTTGGTTGGCAGGTGGAATAGCTGCCCCCCTGTGTATTAGCTACCCACTCCCCTCTTTGACTTACGTCATTGATGATACATCAGCCTCCATTTTAGTTTATGGATCAGAATATAAGGAGATACTTCAACCACTTTTGGAAAGGGAAAATCTCATTGGGATCGAGATATCTGAAATTGAGAATATTGAAGAACAAGACAGAGCTCTTCCTGAAGTTCCTTTAGATCGAGGAGCCATGATCTTATATACTTCGGGCACTACAAATCTTCCAAAAGGGGTTTTGACAACCCATCGAATCATCCAGTCTCAAATCAAAACATTGGTTGATGCCTGGATGTGGACTCAGGAAGATTATACCATTGGGATTTTGCCTCTACATCATGTGCATGGGATTATCAATGTGCTTTCCTGTTGCCTTTATGCAGGAGGAACTATCGAATTCATTCATCCATTTTCTGCCGAAAAAGTACTGGATACTTTTGTATCTGGCAGAGTCAATGTTTTCATGGCTGTTCCAACCATTTATTACAAGTTGATTACAGCCTATGAAAGTCTTTCCAAGGAAGCCCAAGAATTACTTTCCTCACAGTTACCCAAATTCAGATTAATGGTTTCTGGTTCTGCGGCCCTTCCTGTTTCAGTGATGGAAAAATGGAAGCAGATTTCTGGACACTATTTATTGGAAAGATATGGAATGACTGAAATAGGTATGGCCATAAGTAATCCATATGAAGGAGTCAGAAAAGCAGGACACATCGGTTTTCCTCTTCCAGGAGTAGATATTCGACTGGTCAATGAAGAAGAATTGATCGTACTGCCTGGTCATCCTGGTGAGATTCAAGTAAAAGGCCCCTGTGTTTTCAAAGAATATTGGGGTAAACCTGAAGCGACAGCAAAAGCTTTTACAGAGGACGGCTGGTTTAAAACTAGCGACATAGCAGAAGTTGAAGATGGCTATTTCAGAATTTTAGGAAGAGATTCAGTGGACATCATCAAATCCGGAGGATATAAAATTTCAGCATTGGAAATAGAGGAAGTTTTAAGGAAACACGAGCATATCAAAGATTGCGGAGTAGTAGGAATTCCTGATGAAGAATGGGGAGAGTTAGTGGTAGCAGGTTTAGTATGTGATCATGAATTAGACAGCCTTGAATTGAACGAATGGCTCAGAGAACGAATGCCTGCCTATAAAACTCCCAGGAAGTACATTTTCCTTGGAGACCTTCCTAGAAATGTCATGGGAAAAGTAACCAAAAATGAACTTAAAAAACTCTTTTAGGCATGATTAAGGGCTTGGCTTTATTGGCATTTTCTTTCCTCCTTGGTCAATGGATGGGAGAATTGCTTGGGTCTTGGTTAGGTATCAATGCCAATGTCGGCGGAGTGGGATTTGCCATGATCATCCTTCTTCTTTCAAAAGAATGGCTAATCAAGCAGGACTTACTTAACTCCGAAATGGAATTTGGAATCCACTTTTGGGGTAAGCTTTATATCCCTGTTGTCATTGCCATGGCAGCAAGTCTCAACGTAAAATCAGCCATATCAGCAGGTACTTTGGCCATATTAGCGGGTATCGTCCCTGTACTGATCAGCTTAATGGTTTTTCCTTTTCTAATCAAAAATTTCGACAAATCGACTCATGGATGAATTGTTGAAAATAATCGATAAGAACGGGCTTATTCTAGCTTTCCTTTTTGTTGGAGTCCTAACAATATTTGCAGACTATCTTTCTCGAACTATTTTCAAAAAAAGAATCCCAGGTTCCGCAATCGCCATTTTTATGGGTTTGATCCTTGGGTATATTGGTGGGGAATTAACTGGTGGGCAAAAGGGATTTTCAGATGTTCCACATTTTAGTGGATTAGCTCTTTTGGGTGGATCTATGTTTAGGGATTTCACAATTGTTGCCACAGCATTGGGAGCTAGTTTTATCCTGATTCGTAAAAGCGGACTTTTGGGACTTATCTCACTTATGGTAGGGATTTTACTTTTTTTTATAGTTGGAGTTGGAGTGGCTTGGGCTTTTGGCTATCGAGATGCCGTAAGTCTATGCACCATTGGAGCTGGAGCATGTACATATATTGTCGGACCGGTGACTGGTGGAGCTTTAGGAGCCAGTTCTGAAGTAATTGCCTTGAGTATAGGCACTGGCTTAGTCAAAACGATTGCTGTAACCATACTCACGCCTATTTTCGCCAAAAAGATTGGTTTAGAATCGCCTGCTTCAGCCATGGCCTACGGTGGAGTGATGGGTACCTCAAGTGGAGTGGCAGCTGGATTGGCGGCCACAGATCCGAAATTGGTTCCTTATGGAGCTGTCACAGCTACATTCTATACAGGATTGGGCTGTTTGCTTTGTCCCTCTCTCCTTTTTCTAATCCTTGAAATTATTTTTGCGTAAGCCCTGTTAAGTATTGAATCACCAGTAAAAAAGCATGGAAATCCGCATAAAAAATATGGTTTGTCAAAGATGTGTCAGCGCAGTTTCTGAGCTTTTTGAAAAACATCAAATCCCGGTTCAGCGGATCGAATTAGGTGCGGTTTGGACTGAAAACTCTTTATCAACAGATCAAAAATCAAGATTAGCTGGAGAGCTTAAAGATTTGGGCTTTGAACTTTTAGAAGACCAAAGTGCCAAAATCATTTCCCAAATCAAGGATTTGATCATTCTGGAAATTCAGAATAATGATTCCAAAAGGACTGAGAATTTCTCTACACTTATCGCGCAAAATCTTCACCATGATTATTCATCTTTAAGTCGACTTTTCTCAACTGTTGAAGGAATCACCATTGAGAAATTCATCACCAAACAAAAAATTGAAAAAGTAAAAGAGCTGATTTCTTATGGTGAATTGAGTTTTTCAGAAATATCCGATTTGATGGAATACAGTAGCGTGGCCTATTTGTCTTCTCAATTCAAAAAGGAAACTGGAATGACACCTTCAGAGTTTAAAAAACTCAACTCCAAACCACGGACTTTTTTGGATAAAGTATGAGATCAAAATCTTATAAAACTCATCTAAAATCCTGTAAACACCCACTCACTATTTTTTCTGAAATTTGAATCATGAACAAAGAAATGATTCAGAAACAAACTTTTCCAGTTACAGGAATGACCTGCGCAGCTTGCGCCTCCAGTGTTGAAACGATCCTTACTCATACAGATGGAGTTCAGTCTGCCGCTGTCAATTTTGCGACAAATACTGTTCAGGTAGAATATGATCAATCCACCAATCCAGACCTTCTCAACGAAGCTCTTACCGCGATAGGCTATGGTTTGATTATCAATTCAAAAGACATCAATGAAAGCATTGAAAATGAACAGGATAAAAAATACCAAGATGTCAAAAAAAGAACCATCTGGTCTGCTATCCTAACCCTTCCAATATTTATTATTGGAATGTTTTTTATGGATTGGGAACCGGGAAAATGGATATCTCTTACCCTTTCAATTCCAGTCCTTTTCTTCTTTGGAAAAAGCTTTTACATCAATGCATGGAAGCAAACCAAACATGGAAAAGCAAACATGGACACTCTTGTGGCTCTAAGTACTGGAATCGCTTTCCTATTTAGTTTATTCAATACTTTCTTTCCTGAGTTTTGGACTTCCAAAGGATTGGTTCCCCATGTCTATTATGAAGCTGCTACAGTCATAATCACCTTCATTTCCTTCGGAAAAATGCTCGAGGAAAAAGCTAAATCCAACACCTCTTCTGCCCTTAAAAAGCTGATTGGATTACAGCCCAAAACGCTGACTTTGATTACCGATCATGGAGAAAAATCAATTCCAATAAAAGAAGTACAGGTAGGTGATAAAATTTTGGTAAAGCCCGGAGAAAAGGTTCCTGTCGATGGAAAAGTAAGCTCAGGTAGCACTTTTATTGATGAAGGTATGATCAGTGGAGAACCTATTCCAGTTGAAAAAACTATCGGAAATCCAGTGTTTGCCGGTACGATAAACCAGAAAGGAAGCTTTCAGTTTATAGCTGAAAAAGTAGGTGAATCCACACTTCTATCTCAGATCATTCAGCGAGTCCAAGAGGCTCAAGGAAGTAAAGCTCCTGTTCAAAAACTGGTCGATAAAATCGCCAGTATCTTCGTCCCAACAGTTCTAGGGATAGCGATTCTAACCTTTATCATCTGGATGGCATTTGGAGGTGAAAGTGCCTTTACCCATGCTCTTTTGACATCTATTGCTGTTTTGGTGATTGCCTGTCCTTGTGCATTGGGACTTGCTACTCCTACTGCAATTATGGTTGGGATGGGAAAAGGCGCCGAAAACAACATCCTGATTCGAGATGCAGAAAGTTTGGAATTGGGCCATCGAGTCAATACAGTGATCTTGGACAAAACAGGAACAATCACCGAAGGTAAACCTAGTATCAAATCAATAGAATGGTTAAATGGAAATTCAGATGAATCCTCCATTCTTTTGGCTTTGGAAAGTCAATCTGAGCACCCACTCGCAACCGCAGTAGTTTCCTTTCTCCAAGAAAATCAAAGTAAATCAATTTCTTTGGAATCCTTTGAGAGTGTCACGGGTCAAGGCGTCAAAGCTCAATATCAAGGCAAATCCTATTTCGTAGGAAACCTAAGACTTCTCGAAAACTTTAAGCTTTCTCTCTCAACTGAATGGAATAGCAAAGCCAAAAAATGGGAGCAAGAAGCCCAAACAGTGGTTTATTTTGGGAATGAGGAAGGATTGATTGCCATGATTGGAATTCAAGATCAGATAAAAGCTAGTTCAAAGGCCGCCATCAAGCAATTACACGAAATGGGAATTGAAGTCCACATGCTGACAGGAGACAATCCGCATACGGCAGACTCGGTTGCCAAAGAGGTTGGAATCAAACAATTTAAAGCTGAAGTCCTTCCTTCTGATAAATCCGAATATGTTAAAATCCTCCAATCCCAAGGTAAAATTGTAGCAATGGTTGGTGACGGCATTAATGATTCAGAGGCTTTGGCTCAAGCAGATGTCAGCATCGCCATGGGGCACGGATCTGATATTGCCATGGATGTTGCAAAAATCACTTTGATTACCTCTGATCTTCAAAAAGTTCCTCAAGCCTTCAATCTTTCAAAATTGACTGTAAATGGCATTAAGCAGAACCTTTTTTGGGCTTTTATTTACAACTTAATAGGCATTCCAATCGCAGCTGGAATCTTATACCCTATCAATGGATTCCTTTTGGATCCTATGATTGCCGGGTCGGCGATGGCTATGAGTTCTGTCTCTGTAGTAGCTAATAGTTTGAGATTAAAAGGAAGAAAAATCTAAGTAAATCAATTCCTAATTTTCCTTAAATCAAGTAGAAAAGCGTATCGAATTAGGTAGCGAAGCAAAACTGGACTGCGTTTTGAAGATATGATCACATTACCAAAATCAACACATATGAAGGCATTATTGACATTTCTAGTGGCAGCAGGCTTGACATTTTCTTTACAAGCCCAAGAAGTTCAGCAGGTACCTCTTATTGAAGTACAGGGGTATTCAGTGAAATCCGTATCCCCTGACGAAGCGGTATTCTATATCAATTTGGAAGAAAAGTCCATGAAAGTGACTGATGCAACTAAAATGCTGAATACCAAAACCGAAAACCTTGCTAACCAACTTAAAAAGGCGAAAATCAGAGATTATAAACTGGTAGCAGACAATTACTCAGTTAGTATTAATCGAATCTATAGAAGTGGAGTTTCTAGAGATAGTGGATATGTAGCACGACAATCTCTTCAAATCATCACTAAAAGCACAAATGAAGACTTACAAAAAATTTCTGATGCCATCCAAGATGCAGGAGATATGAGTTTCAATTTGAGTTTTAGAGTTTCTGAAGCTACTACCAAATCAATGGAAAATACATTGATGAGAGAAGCACTTTTGGATGCGCAGTCAAAAGCAAATTTAATTGCCGAGACTTTAGGAATTAGAACAATTCGAGTATTTCATGTTTCCCTGGATCAACCAGCATCTCCACTTCCAGTCATGAGAATGATGGCAGATGGTGCACAAGCTGAATCGGCCAAAATGATGATTGCTCCAGATGGTCAAAAAATAGAAAAACGAGTTTACGTCAAATTCACTTATTAAGAGAAGCCGCCTTGAGCGGCTTTTTTTATGCCATCAATTGAGTAAGAAAGGCAATAGCTCCGATGATCACTCCGAAGGAAAAAGCCAAATAAGCGTATCTGAGAAGTCGGTATTTTTGATTTAAGACCATGCTTTGGTAATACAATGACGTAGACATTTGATCCATAATATCCTGCCTGGAGGACATAGTCTTTTTAAGATGGGCGAAATATTCATCCTTACTCAAATGAGACACCGAACCAAAAAAAATGAGAGATGGGTTATCTGTTTTTTGACGGGGCTTTCCCACAATTTTTGGCTTGGCAGCTTGAATTGCCAAAATGGTTGAAGCCAAACAAAAAACAACAAAAAGTAAAATGGGAATCTGCAATCCAAATTCTGAACTTTCAATTTGATTGGAAATAGAACCGTAACCAATCAAAGCAGCCATAGAGGAAATCACCAAGGCATTGATACTGATGATAATATTTGCCTTATTATCAGCAATTTTCAACAATTGAGAATTATTATTGAAAGTAACCCTGTAGAAGGTTTGTCTTTCTCTAGATGTCTTATCCTTGGACTCCTTATGTATGATTTGCTCTTCCATTCGATGTTAATTTAACAATTTTTCGATATAGGATATCAAAGCATAAGTTTTGAATATTTTAAATAATCAAAAGTCCATTTTCTTTTAAAATCTGCCAAACTTCAGATTCTATCAATTCCTGAAAATCACCATAATTAGCCTCGTATTTTTCACGAATTACCTTAAGTCTATTTAATGGCTGTTGATAGCTGATTTCTTCTAGCATTTCCATGATCCATTCCCCAAAATCTAAAGGTAATTCCAAGGCAAAATCTTCCTTTTTGCCCGAGAAAATCAAATCAACATTTTCTTCATCCAAATAAACCAATTCAGGCAACTCTCCAATCCAAAGTATTCTCAATTGATCTTTGTAAACCAATTCTGGCTCATCGTTCACCTGTCTCTGAATATATTTTTTAGGAATGCTCGTCGGAGGTACTTTCGTTTCAAACCAATCACCGAGAGGAATCTCAAAACCTACTCCATGCATGTAGTTGAACAGAGACTTTTTCAAGCCCTCTCCAAACAAATCATGATTTGCACCACTTGGATCCTCATGTGCCAATTCATTATTGGCAAAGGTTCCTGGATGCGGATATAAGTTTTTAACCTGAAAACTTTGAGGATTTAGTCCAACAGGACTGTGTGCGGTCATAGCAAATCGATGCCAAAAACCAGATTGAAGAACTCCTGATTCGAATAACTGGCGAACCATTTCCAAGGAATCAATGGTTTCCTGGGCCGTCTGAGTTGGAAAACCATACATCAAATAGGCATGAACCATTATTCCAGATTGGGTAAAGTGATTACAAACCTGTGCCACTTGAGCAACTGTCACACCTTTTTTGATCATATCCAATAATCGATCAGAAGCCACTTCCAAGCCACCTGAAACAGCAATACAACCAGAAGCACGGAGCAAACGACAAAGATCCGCTGAAAAACTAGATTCAAAGCGAATATTCGTCCACCAGGTAACAGAAAGTCCTCTTCTAAGGATTTCTATTGCCAAATCTCTCATCAGAGCAGGCGGTGCTGCCTCATCTACAAAATGGAATCCATTTTGACCGGTCTGAGCTATAATTTCTTCAATCCGATCACAGAGTATGGAGGCATTGATAGGTTCATAACGCTGAATATAATCGAGTGAGATATCGCAGAATGTACATTTCCCCCAATAGCAACCATGGGCCAAAGTCAATTTATTCCATCTTCCATCAGACCAAAGTCTGTGCATGGGATTCGCCACCTCAATAACCGATAAATAATCACGAATTGGCAAATCAGAATAATCAGGCGTCCCTGTTTCTCTTTGAGGAATATCCTTGACTTGACTATTGTTGACCCATTTCACTTTTCCATCTTCTCGGAGGAAAGTCCTTTTCAACACCTCTTGGGGAATATTTCCAGCAATATGATCCAACAATAGCCTTACCGGAGCTTCCCCATCATCCAAGGTGATAAAATCAACATAATCAAATACCCGTGGATCTTTCAAGGATCTCAATTCTGTATTTGGATAGCCCCCTCCCATCCAAACAGAAATATCCGGAAAATGAGATTTGATGAATTGAGCACATTTTAAGGCTCCATATAAATTCCCTGGGAAAGGCACTGAAAAGGCAACTGACCGAGGTTCAAATGCACGAATCTTTTTATCCAATAACTCCCAAAGCCAATCATCCAACAATCCATTTGGCTCTTGAAGTGCTTCATCCATTTCATCAAACTCCTGTGCACTGATCGCCAATTGCTCGGCATATCTGCTAAACCCGAAATGAGGATCAATAGCTTCTGAAATCAAATCTCCCAAATCCTCTAGATACAAAGTTGACAGGTACCTAGCTTTGTCTCGAATTCCCAATGTTCCAAAAGCCCAATCCGTATCATCCTTCTGCTCAAAGCGGGAAGCTTCTGGCAAATAATCTCCCTCCACAATCCTATAAGCAAGAGTGGGGTTTTTATCCTGAAGGAACCCAATAACCGAATCAATAGTCTGGAGATAATTCTTTTTCAATCGGAAAATTCTCGATGCATTTTCTGATAATTCCAGCTCCTGAGATTCCATTAAATCAAATATTTCTGTCAGGCCATCTTTTGAAAAGATCCTCAAAATCAACTCAATACCCAAATCTGCCTGATTGGAAGGAATCAAAAGAGTATTCAAAAAACCTTTCAAATAGGCCGTTGCAGGATAGGGTGTGTTAAGTTGTGTAAAAGGAGGAGTGATAAATAAGACTTCGGTCACAGCTTTTGAATTTGGAATCAAAGATCAGGTTAAAATTTGGCAAAAACCTTCCTCAAAACCTAAAAGATAGATTTCAAACCATTCCCCTCTCAAAAAAGCCTTAAATTCGCCCACCAAACTGAATCAAATGAGCAACAACGACATTCTAAAAACTCTTCGCTATTCTTTCGATTTCAATGATTTTGTGATGATTGATCTTTTCCATAAAGGAGGAATGGAAGTCAGCAGGGAGCTTGTCAGCAATTGGCTCAAGAATGAGGAAGATCCGGCATATCAAAAAATCATCGACAAAGAACTCGCTTCATTTCTGAATGGATTGATCATATTGAAGAGAGGTAAAAAAGGTGAAAACCCACCTGTTGCTGAAAAATCACTCAACAATAACATGATCCTTCGAAAGTTGAAAATCGCACTTTCTATGCAGGATACTGATATGTTGGAGGTTTTTGAATTAAGAAAATTCAGAATCAGTAAACATGAATTGAGCGCATTTTTCAGAAAACCTGATCAGCACCAATACAGAGAATGTAAAGACCAGATTCTCAGAAACTTCCTCATGGGACTACAATTAAAGCTCAGAGGTTAATCAAACCTCCACCTTTCATCGAATCTATTTCTCAATTCCTCACTTTCTCCATGGAAATCTGCGATTTTTTGGGCATCTTCCTATAGCTCAAAACAACAACAACCATGGATAAACTCAAAAAAGAAGACATCCCTCAGGAAGTCTTTGACCTGTATGACTATTACGCCCATAATAAACTTGAAAGAAGGGTTTTTATGGAAAAACTTTCTGCATATGCTGTTGGAGGAATCACTTTGACTACCCTCATGAGTACAATGATGCCTGATTATGTCACCACGGCAACTATTCTGGATAATGATGAGCGTATGCAAAGCTCCGATTATGTCTTTTATGACTCCCCCAAAGGAGGCGGAGAAATCCGAGGGCTACTTTCCAAACCTGCCGGGTCTGGTAAATTTCCAGGAATTGTGGTAGTTCATGAAAACAGAGGATTGAATCCCTATATCGAAGATGTTGGTAGAAGATGTGCTGTGGCTGGATTTATTTCCATAGCTCCAGATGCGCTTTGGCCATTGGGAGGATATCCTGGAAACGATGATAAAGGTCGTGAAATGCAACGTGAAAGAAATAGAGATGAAATGTTGGAGGATTTCATAGCAGCATATAATTACCTCAAAAATCATCCAGACTGCGATGGAAATGTAGGTGTAGTAGGATTCTGTTTTGGAGGATGGATCTCCAATATGATGGCAGTGAGGCTTCCAGATTTAGGAGCATCAGTACCATTCTACGGCGGTCAGCCTTCTGCAGAAGAGGCTGCGCAAATAAAAGCTCCTTTGATGATTCAATACGCTGGATTGGACGAAAGAGTCAATGCAGGATGGCCCGCTTATGAGGAGGTTTTGAAAACAAACGGAGTCGAATATCAGATGTTTATGTATCCAGATGTTAATCATGGATTCCATAATAATACAACTCCACGATATGATGAAGCAGCAGCAAATCTAGCTTGGGATCGGACCATTGCTTTTTTTAAAGAGCATTTGAAATAGATATAAATAAAAAGTTCAAGGGGCCAAAAGCCCCTTTTATTTTGGCCTCCACTATAGCATTACCTAACTTAAAGCCTTAATTAACCCACAGTCAATCTTAGATTGAACGATTTTTATGAGAGAAAATAAATTCAATATTGCCGTCCTGATTGACGGAGATAATGCTCAAGCCAAGCTTATCAAAGAAATTTTAGAAGAAGTTTCCAAATATGGAAAGGCCACAATTCGGCGAATCTATGGAGATTGGACTACTCCTCAAATGAACAGTTGGAAGGAGGTAATCAACCAATATTCTTTTAATCCCATTCAGAAATTCGCCTACACAACAGGTAAAAACTCTACAGACAGCTCCCTGATCATCGATGCTATGGATATCCTCCACAGCAATTCGGTGGATGGATTTTGTATCGTTTCATCAGATTCAGATTATACAGGTTTAGCAAAGAGAATCCGTGAGGAAGGGATGTTTGTAATGGGAATAGGCAGAAGAATCACCCCTCAGGCCTTTGTACAGTCTTGTGAGATTTTCACATTTGCCGAAAACTTGGGTGAAGAAGTTGAAGAAGAGAAAAAACCAGAAAAGTCAAGTTCAAGACAGAATGTGGTTGCGGCAGAAAGCCCCAAAAAGAGTTCTCATCCAAAAATTGACTTGCGTTTAATTGATCGGGCATTTGAGATTTCTTCTGATGAGGAGGAAGAAATACATATTGCCAAAATCGGAGCATCTCTTAGAAAAATTGATCCAAGTTTTGACCCCAGAACTTATGGTTTTCGAAATCTGACTGATTTATTCAAAAGCCTCAACAAATACGTCGTTGTAAGGAATGAAGTGAATGGATTGAATTATCCATTAGTAAAATTGAAGTAGGAAATCATTTAAGTCACCTAAGAGCTTTAGTTTGCCTCTTACATATGCTTATAAAAAAAATAAGTCAGAGACCTTTAAGTTTGGAACTTTTGAAAGACCAAAAGTTCCCAAAAGTCTTTTGCCTGAATTGGCTTGAAAATGCCTTCGGACATTTTCTGCCGAATTGGGTCAAACGCTAAAAATCGCCAGATTTCCGAACAAGTTCGGAACTAGCCGATTTTCTTAACGCTTGTTGACCTCAATCCGTCACCAGCCACTTCAAGGCAGAATCCTAACCATTCAAATAATCTTCAACAATCCAAGATCTTTTGAATTTTGCTAAAAAACTCAAATTTTGTGGTGCGGTGGGAGGATTTGGCAGCGGGGAGAGCGCGGGACTTGTGCGGCTGAAGCTTTGCCAAATCTTGATATTTTGGTTCTTTTGTATCAAGACAAAAGAACAGGCAAAAAGAAAAATCCTTTAAAACCTAAAATACAAATGTGTGGTTTTTGGTCCTTTTTCACCCACAGAAAAAAGGACTGAGAGTTCAATAGGATATATTTTTTCTTTTTTATGAAAAACAGTTTTTTACCTGTAATATCGAAATCTATATTAGATGTTAACCAAAATAGTTTCGACTCCGCTCAGTCTGACAAATTTTAAGAGTTTGAGACAATCTACATTCTATTTACTCTCCTTGATATACCCCCACCCTTCTTTTTGCTTTTGGATGATCTCCAAAATACCATCAGGGACAGTACTTATTCCTTCGATCAAATCTTCCTTATCAATTTCATGCCTTTTCAAAGTCATTTCACAAACGACCATGGATATATTTTCCTTTTTCAATAGGCCCACAAGTGCATCAGAAACAGATGATTTTTCTTTCAATGCCATATTGATTGAGCTGCTATACAAAACCAATTCAAATTCTGATTTTGGGTAAGCTTCAGACATCATCGTTACATGTCGAATAGCTGATTGATGTACCCCTTCATCAGGGCTAGTGATATCAAAGACAATTTGAACTTCGGGACTTTGTCCAAAAGCATTCAACACCAAAATGAAAACAATTCCAAATACTAAGAGTTTTTTCATAATCTAAGAATTACCCACCTGCAAATACATAAGCACATCCATGTTTCTGGGCTCTCTGCAACGCCCAAACACCAGAAGGAACGATTTGTATTCCTGGCTCTACTGCTGCTTTGAAATCTGAATAAACATCAGCCGCTTCCAATCCCATTTGCCCAGCGATAACTCCACTGTAAAAGTTCATAGCTAGATCACATACGCAGAACATAGCACCACGAGCTTGAAGGTCTTTAATTCCTTGAATAGCAGGAATAGGGAAATCCCCCTCGGTTGGCGCATAGAAAGGGTTCCTTTCCGAAGGTTGTTGGGTTTTAGGATCGTTGATTCCATAGACCGTTCCCAATTTATATTTCTTCCAAACTGAGCTGTTCATTGCAAAAGGAATTGCAGAATGTCTAAGTACTGTCATAGCTGTCATATCAGAATCTGGCACGTCAGTTTGATTATTGGTCAGGTAAAATGCCCAGTTCCAAATTATTGGAAATCCATCATGGGGGGTAGAACCATCATAAACAATTCGATGAGTACCTTTAACTCCTTTGAACCATTCTTCTGCTTCATTTAGAATTTTAGAATCGGATTTGGTTTCAGCTTGAACCACTCCTCCCGAAAATGCAGTCAAGCCTCCAATCGCAGAACCCATAGCCAGGGTCTCAATAAAACTTCTTCGAGAATTACAATTTTCCTTATTCATTTTAAAAACAGTTTGAGTATAACATCTATTGAAAATCATGGAACTAAACAATAATGGTTTAATCAATATAAGAAAAATACAATAAATATTATCCTTATTCAATTGACTACAAATACTTTAAGATATTTAAACCGGAAATAATTCAATACCCTAATAAATATCACGAACTAAAAAAAGGATTAATAACCATATTAGAATATTACTATTAATTAAGTACAAACAATCACAAAAAATACTATTTAATCAGGGAATAAAAGTTTTTTGAAAAAAACCCAATACCACGTTACCACTTTTGAAACCTTTTGTCGCCTTTAGAAATACAACCAAATTTCTATTCGCCATGAAAGCAAATTTTCAAATTTTCAAAAAGGCCATTTTTGCCTTTACTATGGGGATCTTTATGTATTCCTGTGATTTCGGAAACAATGATGATCCGATCAAAATATCTCCAGATGCTGAGACCATTGGAGAATATCTAAAAGGGTTAAACAACGACCCTAACAACGTATTAAATGTTCAAAGTATTTCTGGGTCTTCTCAGAGAACTCAAATGGGCACCAATACTCAAAGCACCAATTTTAGTGGTGGATATACAGAATGCAAAACTGTCACCTATGACCTTCGAAACAATTTTGAAGACATCGCTATCCTAAGACCTACAAATGGCATTATTTACCCAGGAGCATTGGTAATAGCTGATGAAGCGACATTGGGAGGCTTACCAACACCTGCCGGAGTGGATAGGGCTCCATTGGATTTACGAATTGATCTACCTGGAATCGGTGAAGAAGGAAGTTTTACCGTTGATAGTCCAAGCAATTCCAATGTCCAATCAGCATTGGATGGGGTTTTGGAATATTGGAATGCAAACGCCTATCAAGAAGGATATGTAAATGCAGCAAACTCAAGCTACGTGGCTAAAACTTCCTATAGTTCTCGTCAATTAAGTATGGATCTTGGGCTAAATGTTGAATGGGCAAGAGGAGATGTTTCAGCACAATTCAGTTACGAATCTACCAATACAGAAAGAGTAGCGATGATGGTGTTCAAGCAAGTCTTCTATTCAGTAACTATGGATCCTCCTACTAACCCGGGAAATGTTTTCGGACCTTCCGCTACACAAGCTGACATAGAAGCTAAGTTTGGACCTAACTCTCCTCCTGCATATGTACAAGCTGTGAATTATGGAAGAATTATCATGTTCAGAATGGTAACTACTGAAAGTGCTACTGATGCGGAGCTGGAAGGTACTCTCAACTATGCAACAGGCCTCACAAATGTATCTGGAACAGTAGAAACGAAGTACAAAAGCATATTGAACAAATCCTCCATCACAGTGGTAACCATAGGAGGAAATGCATCTGTGGCTTCAAATGCTGTTGAAGCAAAGACATTCGCAGATTTGAACTATATCATCACTGGAGATAATGCTGTTTATTCAAGAAATAACCCTGGAGTACCTATCTCTTACAAGCTTCACTATCTCAAAGACAATACAACAGCTAAGCTCGGTTATACTACTGAATATCAAGTAAAAACCTGCACTGACAAGAAATACCCAGCTAAAAATGTTTCATTGAATAATAAAAATGGATTTTTGGGAGTAACTATGAGGTTTTCCATAGCTTATAAGACAAAATCCGGCGGAAACACTTATAATCAAACAATTGCCAGTGGTGACATCTCTACCAATACGAAAAAAGTCAAAACCGTCCCTGCCGGAGCTTTTGATATTCGAATTACCGTCGAATACAAAGATGGATTTAAGTGGAAATTCCTAAGTGATTATGAATACAGCAAACCGACAGAGCTATGTTTGGAATCAACCCAAACGTTTACATCGGTTACGGTCCGAGGAGTATCCTGCTAAATCATTCATTAGATGCCAAGCCCCGATAATATGCAGCTTTTTCTTCATTATCGGTTGCTTGGTATGCTGAAGCTAAAGATGAATTCAATGAAAGTATTGCCTCTTTGTTCGACTCTTTATCTTCCTGATATGCATTCCGGGCTTTCTCTAAATATTCTATGGCGATAGGATAATCCCCCATTGCTAGCAGGCACTCTCCTACAGTCTGTTGGCTTTGGGCGATATCCGGATGGCCTTCTGAAAAAATACTTTCCCTAATTTCAAGCCCTTTCTTATAATAAGTGAGGGCTTTTTCATAATTACCTTCTGCTTCCTCGACCTTTCCCAAATTGACATAAGGCGATGCTTGTCTTGGGTTATTGGCATCCATAGTTACTTGAAAGTTTTCAGCAGCTTTCTGGTAATATTTTTTAGCACTCGGATAATCTTTTAAACTAAAGTATGCATTTGCTAAAGATCCAGACAATGCGCCAAAATAATAATGACTTTCTCCCATCAAGGAATCTATGATTACCAAAGTCTTTTCATAAATGGGAATTGCCTCTTCTGCTTTTCCTAATCGAATCAAGGTCCTGGCAGTATTTCCCATACTAGCAACAGTCTCCACATGGTAGTCTCCCAAAATTGCCCTTCTCTGCCTAAGGGACTCCTGAACGTACCCGAGTGCTATTGAATCCTCCCCTTTTTTCTGATTCAATGTCCCTAGGTAATTATAGGTATAGGCAATTTCTAAATGAGGTTCTTCATACAATTGCTTTTTCATATTTAAAGCCTCCATCAAATACTTCTCAGCTTCATCTAATTCACCCATGTCTATCAAATTTGCACCGATCATGTGAAGACTTGTAGCCAAGTCTAAATTGGGAGGATCAAAATAAGTAAGGTAAATATCATAAGCTGCTCTGTAGGAAGAATCAGCTTCGGCATTTCTTCCCAAATCATATAAGGAGTTTCCTTTTTGGTATAAAGTGATGGCCATCATTTCTGAATTCCCAAGCCCATTTTCTTTGAGTAACTGAACAGATTGATTCACCAAAACCAAAGAGGTATCTATGTTTCCATAGTAATAATACCCACTTGAAAGCTGAGTCAATCGTTCAGCAGTAGTCTCTGGATTTGTATTAGAGAGTGAGCTATTGATTTCAAATGCTTTTTCAGCAGTCTCCATTCCTTTATCATATTGACCGAGGTTAAAAAAAATTGGAGAAAGCCTGGCTAGCATATCCGCATACAATTCAGGATTGTCACCAGTGTTTTTTTCCAAATCTTCCAACCCTTTATTCAGTAACTGAACAGCGGTAATGGTATCTGCTCCACCCACATTTGGATCAGCAGCCAAGAACACATCCGACATTAAATCTGTAATCTGGTTTGCCCGTTTGGCCTCTTCTTGAGCTATATTTCTTTGCTCAGCTAATTGAACGGTATAATAGATCCCCATAGCCAAAAGCAAAATGAATGCCCCTCCAAGCGAAGATAACATCGCTCTATTTCTTCGGAAATACTTTTTGCTTTTGTAGGACCATGGAGTCTTTTCAGCAAGAACTGGATAATTATTCAAGAAAGCTTTGATATCTCTTGTCATCTCATCGACAGACCCATAGCGATCTTCTGGATTGATTTGCATGGCTTTGGAACAGATCATTTCCAAATCTTCTGCAAAAGGAACATTTCCAAAGTCTGAGGAAAGAGAAAAAGGTAAGCTTTCACCTTTCAAAATTGCATCCTTCAGGTTTTGTCGATCATCAAAAAAGTTATGAAAAGGATGTTTTCCTGATAACAATTCCTGAAAGATTACTCCCAATGCATACAAATCAGAGTTGGTGCCAACGTTTGTCTTTTGGATCTGTTCAGGAGACGCATAGGCCAAAGTAAAACTACCGGATTGATCTTCTCCTTCTTCCATCATCTTAGAAACCCCAAAATCCAACAATTTCACCTGCTCACCTTCATGAACGATGATATTTTGAGGCTTTAAATCAAGATGGGCTATTAAAGATTGGTGTGCATATTTGACAGCTTGGCAAACCTGAAGAAATAAGTCAATTCGATTATTTAAACTTAGCTTCTCTGCATTACAATGTTCGATTAGGTTTTTACCAGAAACCCATTCCATAGTGAAATAAGGTCTTTCATCTTCGGTAAATCCTCCATCGTACAATCGAGCGATATGTGGATGATTTAGCTTAGCTAGTATCTGTCTTTCCCTTTGAAAAAACTCTCGAAAGGAGCTATTTAGTACAACAGGCTTCATCAATTTGATGGCTACTATTTGATCAAATTGTCCATCTATTCTTTTTGCTTTAAACACAGAGCCCATGGCTCCCTGCCCCACTAATTCTTCCAATTCAAAGGATCCAATGGAAGATCCGATCAAATCTTGATCATTTTCCAAAACATTGAAAATGCTTGGTGCAGTAACATTAAAAATAGGATGTGCTTCACGGTCACCTTCTAAAAGCGACGCCAATTGATGATATAGGTTAGGGTCCTCCTCTAGAATGCCATCCAAAAAAAGTACCTGATCCTCTAGGGATAAAGCCGTCAGTTTGTGAAACGCATCTTCCAATGCCTTCCACTCCTCTTTCCTTTTACTCATGGTTTTTGCCTAATTTTTAAGCTCTTTACTAAGCCATGCTTTGGCAAGACGCCAATCTCTTCTGATAGTATCAATAGACACCCCCATCATTTTGGCAATCTCTTCATGCTTGTATCCTCCAAAAAAATGATACTCAACGACCCGGCAATGTCTATTATTAATAAACTTAAGTCGGGTCAACGCTTCATTGAGATTAATAACCTCTTCTGGAGTAGTAAAAATAGCCTGGTTAACTGCCCCGTACGTCAGTTGGATCTGATCTCCTCCTCTTTTTTGTCTCTTTTTCTGCCGAGCATAATCCACTAAAAACCTTCTCATCACTATTGCTGCAATAGCCATAAAATGAGATTTATTTTGGAAGCCATTTTCATGGTTTTCCAGTTTCAAGTATGCTTCATGGACTAAAGCAGATGTATCCAAAGTGTCTGAATTGTATTCAAACTTCAACTTTTGTCTCGCCATTTTTGATAACTCATCGTAGCAAGTCAAAAACTGAGACTTTAAAATAGAAAAATCGGAAGGCTGAGAACTGATTGCAGCAACTGAACTCATATAAATCAAATAAATAGTTTAAAAGAACAACTCTAAAATACAATTTGAAACAGTAAAAGCCTAATTCACAATGAATTGAATCCTTTAAAACCGAAAGTCAAGAAAATTATAGAAATTAAGCAGATAAAACCCCTTAAGATGAACACTCGATTTTTAATAGTTTTTGCTCTTTGTATATTCTTTTGTTCCAATTCCGCATTTGCTCAGACTTGGACAGAGGACCAGTTGAAGCAAATTGACCGATCTTGGGAAGATGTGAACCTTAGTCCCGATCCCGACTTTTTGGAATCCTTTCTTGCAGAGGATTTCATTTGGGTACACAACCATATGTCAATGGTAGACTCCAAGGAAGATGTAGTCAAGAGAGCAAAAAATGCGGTCAAAAATCCTAATAACAATACCCGGTCCCGCGATTCCAGGGATGTAAAAGTCATCATCGATGGATCAACAGCTATCGTCACAGGTATCACTGTAGTTGACCGGGGTCCAACACCAACCACTTATCATTTCATGAGAACTTATGTCCTCAAAGGAAACCAGTGGCAATTGCTTGCCAATCATACCATGGCAATCCCAGACGAAGAAATATAACCACCAAATAGAACCTTTAATCCTTTATGAAAAAACCATTACTCCTATTAGGCTTACTTATTCCCATACTGGGATATTCCCAAACTCCAACCCAAAAGCAATTGGATGAACTAACTACGCAAAGTTGGCATCATGGACTTGACCTCCTTAAAGAGATTGTCTCTATGCCAAATGATGCCACTTTCCCTGAGCAAATTGAAGTAAATATTGCTTGGTGTGAAGATCAGTTTTCCAAAAGAAACTGGACATCGGAAAGACTGGATACGGGAGGCATACCTCTTCTTCTTGCAGAGAAAAAAGAACCCAATGCGACTAAAACTGCGCTTTTGTATTTCCACATTGACGGACAAGCTGTCGACTTATCTAAATGGAACCAAGAAGATCCTTACAATCCTGAACTCAAGTCAAAAAAACCAAATGGGGAATGGGAAAGTATTCCAATGTCTTTATTGGATGAAAAATATGATCCAGAATGGAGAATCTTTGCAAGATCGACTTCAGATGATAAAGGCCCTTTTGCTATGTTCTTGACTGCTTGGGATGCAATGATTGGCGCAAACCTTTCTCCGGATTACAACATCAAAATCATTTTGGATTTTCAAGAAGAAAAAGGTTCTCCACTCCTTCCTGCAGCTGTGGACAAATACAAAAATGAATTGGCTTCCGACCTGATGCTAATTATGGATGGCCCAAGACATACCTCCAACCTCCCGACCTTAAGTTATGGAGCACGTGGGATTTCTAGAATGACATTGACAACTTATGGTCCTAAAACTCCTCAACATAGCGGTCATTATGGAAACTATGCTCCTAATCCTGCATTTCTTTTGGCTCAGCTTTTGGCAAGTATGAAAGATGAGGAAGGAAGAGTTATCATTCCGGGATTTTATGATGGTATCAATCTAACTGAAGCAGAAAAAGTAATCCTAAAATCTGTTCCAGATGATGAAAAGGCTATTCAAAACCGATTGGGATTAGGAAGGACAGATAAGGTTGGGAACACTTACCAAGAAAGTATTCAATATCCTTCGTTAAACATCAGAGGAATGGAATCAGCTTGGGTAGGTTCTGAAGCGAGGACGATAGTACCAGCGACTGCTTTGGCCGAAATCGATATGCGTTTGGTCCCAGAATCTGATCCAGTAAGGCTTTTCGAATTGATCAAAGAGCATATAAAAGAGCAAGGATTTCAAATCCTAGATCATGACCCAAGTGATGAGGAAAGAATGAAGTATCCAAAAATCGTAAAAATGGATTATTCAATTTCCTATCAGGCATTTCGCACACCTATGGATTCTGAAACCGGTGAATGGTTGCGCACAGCCATGAAAAGAGCATTTGATAAAGATCCAATCCAAATTAGAATCTCTGGTGGAAGTATTCCAATTTCACCCTTTGTAGATGCTTTAGGAGTTCCAGCTGTCACTATTCCTACTGTAAATGCTGACAACAACCAGCATAGCCCCAATGAAAATATTCGATTGGGGAATTACAGAGAAGGCATCAAAACTATCTTAAGTATACTCACAGAGCCCATTCAGGAAAATACCATCAATAAAAAATAAGCATCAAGAGGGATATAAAATCCCTCTTTTCTTTTATTACGATTGCTATCCTTAACGTACATTTTTAAATTTAACTAGCTAAACCAAATTGTTTGATATGAAAGCCCTTTCCAAAATTTTTGTTTTCCTATGCCTATCTTTTTTATTCATGCAAAGTCAAGGATACTCCCAAAATGGAGATGAGTATGACTTGATATTAGAAAGAGTTTTTGAAGAATACCAAAGCTCTCCCAATACTGCTACGCTAAACAAAGAAGCGAAAGAATGGAGTGAATCAATAAAAGAAAACGGTTCTTGGGAAGATATCAACTACAAAGATCAATCTGGTACTGGATGGAAACCTGATCGTCATATCAAGCGGATAGGAACCTTGACTAAAGCCTATACGAGAAAGGAAAGTGAGCTTTTTGGTTCGGAAAAAGTATATAATCAAATCATCTCAGCAGCAGAATATTGGATTAATCTAAACCCTGCCCCTAATTCCAGTAATTGGTGGTGGATCAGTATCAGTGTTCCTCAAGAGATCGGAAAGTTACTTTCAGCGATGAGATTTGGTACAAAAAAATTACCGCAAGAATTGGAAAACAACCTCATCAAATGGATGAATATGACTGTTTCCACTTCCAAATCCCCAGGAAAAGACGGTTCTAATCTGACAGATATCGCCCAGCATCGAATTATGCAGGCAGCATTGACCAAAAATGAAAATTTACTTTCAGAATCTGTGAAAATGACTTCTGAATCCATCAGGTTTTCTGAGAAGGATGGCATTCAGCGAGACTATTCTTTTCATGCACATGGTCCTGAACTTTACATGCATGGTTATGGAATGGAATATCTTTCAGGCATAAGAAATATTGAAGTATATGTAAAAGGAACCCGATTCTCATATACTCCTGAGCAGATGGAATTAATTTCTGACTTCGTCAAAAAAGGTTACTTACAAGTCATCAGAGGCAAATACATTGATTATAGTGTCATTGGCAGAGGAATATCCAGAAATAATGCCACCAGAACCAATTCAAATTTGGTGAAGCAATTGAGAGATGTTGTGCCAGATGAATCTACCAAAACCTATGGAGATGCTATCAAACGAATCCAAGAAGATGAATCCACTTCTTTTGGGGTAGAGCCAAGCCACACACACTACTGGAGATCAGATTACACTGTTCACCACAGGCCAGAATTTATGGTGAGTGTCAACATTGCTTCAAACCGAACTATTCGAACAGAGTCAGGAAACGGAGAAAATTTAAATGGACAGTTTTTGACTGAAGGCGCCATGTATATAGCGGTTGACGGGAATGAATACTTTAATATTTTTCCAGTTTGGAAATGGTATATGATCCCTGGAACTACCACGCCAGCAAATCAAAAACTTAAAAAAAGAACCAATTGGGTTGCGGAAAATGGCAATGTTGATTTTGTAGGAGGAGTCAGTGACGGTATTAACGGTGTCACTACATACCAAATGGATGCTTATAAAACTAAAGCCAAAAAAGCGTGGTTTTTCTTTGATGATAAAGTCATTTGTCTAGGAGCAGGTATTTCCGCTGATAGGCCCGAGCCTATCTATACCACTATTAATCAATCTTTGAAAAAAGGAGAAGTCTGGACTGGAGAAAATACATCGCTTAAGGAGTTTACTGAAAAAGAAGCGCATTTTGACAAAGATCTAAAATGGGTTTGGCATGATGCGATCGCTTACTATTTCCCAAGTTCACAAAACATCCGACTTTCAGCCCAAACTCAATCTGGATCATGGAAAGCTATTAACTCCAATTCATCTGACAAAAAAATTGAAATGAATGTTTTCAATTTATGGATCGACCATCAATTGAACCCGTCCAATAGTCAATATTCATACATACTTCTCCCGGGAATTGAGTCTCCAGATGGTATTTCCTCCGCTTCTGTTTCATCAATAGAAATTGTAGAAAACTCCTCAGATATTCAGGCTGTTTGGGATAATTCTAACAAACTTTTGGGAGTAGTATTTTATAAAAAGGGCAAATTGGAATGGAATGGGAATACTATAAGTATGGACCAACCGGGTGTAGTCCTTGCCTGCCAAACTGATGATGGTGAATGGACCATCAATTATGCTGATCCTACCCAAAAACTTTCAGGAAATGTAAAAGGAGAATTTAAATTCAATTCAAATTCCAAAAACCTAAATTTCAAGCTTCCTACAGGGAATTTGGCAGGGTCAACTATTTCAGAAAATGTAAACTTTTAATCATTTCCCTTTAAAGCAATATAAATACGGAGCTTTATGAGAGCCGCCAGAGAACAGCTTTTCATGTCTTTCCAAAATCCCCAAACCAAGCATCTTCCTTTGGAAATTGGCTCTGTTTAGGCTTTCTCCTAAGATAGCTTCGTAGACTGTTTGTAATTCTTTCATCGTAAATCTTTCTGGCAACAGATTTACTGAAAGAAGCTTTTGATCCAAATGCGTTCTCAAGTGCTCTAAAGCCTTTTCTACAATAAAATTGTGATCAAAAATCAATTCAGGGATCTGATCTATTGCATACCAACCTATTGAATCAGAAAGCATATCCTTTTTAGGCTCAACTTTTTCATAATCGATCAAAGCATAGTAAGCCACCGAAATAAATCGATCCAACATCCAGTAATCATCTGAAACATCTTGATTTCTGGCTTTAAAAATCTTCTTCATGACCTCTGGCTTCACTCGCTCCATAGAACCAAAAGTGTGAAACTGCTCTAAATAAACTTCGTCCAATCCAGTTCTTTCTCTAAGCCCTCTTTGCACTGCATTATCCAAAGCCTCATCTATTTTCACAAAGCCACCTGGCAAAGCAAACCAACCAGTATTATGGTATTCCATCAAAAGAATTTTGAGTTGGTCTCCCGAAAATCCAAATACAACTGAATCATAAGCTATGTGGGGAAGAAAGTCTTTTGGGTCTGGCTTGTTCATGGGCTTTTTCTAATAAATAATCTAGGATTTCAATCGAATTGCTAGTACTATTGTCTCTATTCGAAACAATAATCCCAATCTATGAAATCCTATCTTGTTTTCTTTCTAATTATGGTGATTTTACAAGCAAGTTCAAAAGAAACTTCTGCTCAAATCAATAACTCCTTTGATGTCCAAACGAAAATCAAAAATGGAACGATTGAAGGAATGTATGACACCAAAACCGGAGTACAAAAATATCTAGGTATTCCATTTGCGCAACCGCCTGTAGGTGATTTAAGATGGAAAGCTCCACTTCCGGCAAAAAATTGGTCTGGAATCAAAGAGACAAAGCACTTTGGTCCTCGAGCGATGCAAGCTCCTGTATTCGGAGATATGAATTTCCGATCTGATGGAATCAGTGAAGATTGTCTTTACCTGAATGTTTGGACTCCTTCGAAAAGGAACACGAAAGACCTTCCAGTTTTGGTCTACTTCTATGGAGGTGGATTTGTAGCAGGTGATGGCTCAGAACCTCGATATGATGGTGAAAGCATGGCTCAAAAAGGAATCGTAGTAGTAACCGTGAATTACAGATTGGGAATTTTCGGATTCTACTCTCATCCTGAACTAAGTGCAGAAAGCAGCTACAAAGGATCTGGAAACTATGGTCTACTGGACCAAAATATGGCTTTGCAATGGGTGAAAGAAAACATCGAAGCTTTTGGAGGGGATCCAAAAAAAGTAACTATTGCCGGAGAATCTGCGGGTTCTATTTCTGTCAGCTATCAGATGGCTTCTCCTCTTTCCAAAGACTTAATTGCCGGTGCAATTGGTGAAAGTGGCGCAGGTATCAATCCAACTCTCGCA
Organism: Algoriphagus zhangzhouensis; assembly: GCF_900148515.1. GTDB lineage: Bacteria > Bacteroidota > Bacteroidia > Cytophagales > Cyclobacteriaceae > Algoriphagus > Algoriphagus zhangzhouensis. Next base: position 972,079 of record NZ_FRXN01000001.1, read on the forward strand.
CCAATGCCAATGAAAGAAGCTGAAGCAATAGGGAAAGAATTCGCTGAAAAAGCAGGGATAAACTCTTTGGCGGAATTGAGAGCTTTATCCTCTAAGGATATCTATGAGATCTATCAGGAATCAGGACGTTTTGGTTTTCCAGTGAGCATAGATGGATACTTCCTCCCGAAAACACTTCCTGAGATTTTTGAAGCAAAAGAGCAGGCCCAAGTCCCATTGATGGCTGGATGGAACTCCGCTGAGATCCCAGGAATGGCATTTATGCAAGGAAAACCTTATACTAAAGAGGCTTTTATAGAGAAAGTAAAAGAAACATATCCTGAACAATGGGAGGTAGTTTTAGCGGCACATCCGCACCAGACTCCTGAAGAAGTTGAATGGGCCGCCACCAATTTGGCAGCAGATCGATTTATTGTTTATTCTACCTGGAAATGGCTAGATCTCCAAGCTAAGAATTCAGATCAGCCGGTTTATCGTTATATGTATAGCAAACTGAGACCTGAATTGAAAAATCAGGATTTGATTCCTGGATTAGCAGGGGGAACGATGGAAAGAAATGGACAGGAAGCTCCAAAAGCTATTGGTGCTCCTCATGCCTGCGAAATCGAATATGCAATGGGCAACCTTCCCTTGGTGCATGAGTATGCTTGGACGGCGGATGATTACAAGGTTTCCAGCCAAATGCAAAATTACTTTGCAAACTTTATCAAAACAGGCAATCCAAATGGAGAAGGTTTAGTAAATTGGAACCCTGTAAAAGGAAACGACACCCATCCACCCTATTTGGTCATCGATGTCGTAAGCGAAGAAAAGAAATCAGAAGTAGAGTCTAGATATCATTTTCACGACCAATACTTTGGCAAGAAATAAACCAGCTACCCGATTCATTTATAGGGTACGGGCCATCCAGCAATGGGTGGCCTTTCTTTTTTGGTTATAATTAATAGTTTGAATTAGCAATAAATCATAGCATACGAGTTCAAGAAATCAAACGACCATTTGAGGAATATTTGCTAAACGAAACCGCTACATATGTATATTCAATCTTCCACAATCCAGCAACCTATACTCAGATGAAAAAGTCTCTACTCTTATTAGTCTTTTCAATTCTTTTCCTAGGAACTTCCTATGCTCAAGACCAATATATCTTTCCTTTCGGAAGTGGTCCCAACAAGTTATTTATCAATGAAATCATCAAACTGACAGGCAAAGAAAAACCCAAGATTTGTTTCTTGCCCACTGCTTCCGGGGATAGTGAGAGAAACATCATTCGCTGGTATGAATTGGTCCATGATCTTTCTGTAGAGCCATCGGTTCAGCGGGTTTGGATTAGTTCTTACAATCAAAAGCAGACCTTTGAAGAGGTGTTGTTGAATGTAGATGCGATAGTAGTAGGCGGAGGAAATACGCTGAATATGATGGCGATTTGGAAAGCCCAAGGAATCGATGTGGTGCTGAAAAAAGCCTTGGAAAAGGGAATTGTTTTGGCGGGAGGAAGTGCAGGATCTCTTTGTTGGTTTGAAAATGGAACTACCGATTCCCGTCCTATTGAACTGAGTGTAGTGGAAGGTTTAGGCTTTCTTCCTTATAGCCATAGCCCACATTATGATGCTGAGGAGTATCGAAGACCGCTTTATGAGAAAAACATCGCAAATGGCATCTTCAAAGCTGGCTATGCCATGGACAACAATGCAGGAATCATTTTCAAAAATGGAAAGCCTTTCAAAGTAGTTTCCATTGACGAAAAGCATAACAGTTACTTCGTTTCTATCAAAAATGGTAAATGGTAGAGGAGAAATTGGAAGCGGTTATTTTGAGGTAGTAAGGGAATAAAGAACAAAATAGATGGGATTTCAAATAATTTAAAATGACTTCATTTCTCTTTGGTTTGATAATTTTATTGGTTGGATTTCTCGGATTATTTGCGACACTTACCTTCATCATAATTGAGATTTTCAAGCGAAAACCTAAACATTGGAAGAAGTCTATTTATAGTTTCCTGATATCTGGAGCGGTGGTTATTTTGCTTATCCTTGTCCATGAAGTAATTCTATTTCCACCAAATCCTAAATTGGATGATCTCGTATTGACTGCCTACAGAGAGGCTCCTATTGGGGGTTATTGGCTTGGCCTATATTATGATTCAACTTGGGAATTTGGCAATTCCTCAAGGGAGATTGAATTTGATGGAACTTTTGAAATTATCGGAGACACATTATTTCTATTCACTTCCTCAGGATCCACTTTTTACAATGGAAATTCTTCCAATCAATTCCTTATTCAGGCAGAAGACTTGGTTGAAATAGAAAATACTGGAATCAAAGGATTGAAAATCGGTCTAAATAAAATTTCGAAAGAATAATTGTGGCTTGGAATAACTAAAATCAATGAGAAAAATTTCGAATTCTGAAAAACAGGTTATTATAATCCTTCTGAAGCATTCTACCTTAAAAGTTGAAATTCCTGAAATGGTAATCCAATTGAAAGATGAAAAAATGGGTTCAATTTCATTTGATATAGATCAGAATCAATCAAGGAATGAAAGGATTGTTTCGGGAAATTTTATGGATGATGATGGAATTTTAGTTGATTTCGAGTTAACAATTGATAAGCAAGGGAACTTATTCGAACTTGATCTTTGGAAAGTTGACTTTAACCAATTGGTCTCATTCCCAAAAGAGAATGAAATAGAAATAACTTTTCCCACTTTAGTTTCTAGTCAAATCAATCGAAATTAAATAATAAGTTTTCAATTGGCGTAAATAAAAATACGACAATTTGGAAGGGTTTCCTTTAAAAAACTGTTGGCAGAATCTTGAATCGGATTATAAACCTCTACCCATCAATATTTCAACAAGATATTTTTATAGTTGTTTAATAGCTTTAGGGGAAGGAATCTAAGCATCTATTGCTTATATTGAAGTAGACACACAATTAACTGCATTTCATGCAGATGAACTTCATCAGTTTGAAAAACCCACTCTAGATGACTTTTCAAATTGATCTTAGCTTTTAGGATATAAATTTTTCCTATGATTTAACCTCTAGCCTATGCCAGTTTACAGTACCTACAAAGTGCACCAATCAGACCAAAAGGTATTTCGCCATTTTACAGTAAAAAATCAATTGTATGTATTTTACAATTGTCCCCAAAAGGAGAAAGTGATGCAGCTGTACAGTGCTTACAATCAATTTGTGTTTTCTCTTGGTGGCAGACGGAATTTCTATAAAGGCAACCAAAAATGGGAACTCACTGAGGACACTGCTTTTTTATTGAAACGAACTGCTTTTCATCAAGAGTTGCATAATAAGACTGAGGGTTGGAAAGTGTTGGCTCTCTACGTGAAAGACGATTACTTCAAAAATGTTTTAGAGGAATTCAGATCTCATTTATCATGGGAAGACTTACCACCGCATAAAGACGACATGCTGCTTTTTGTCCATTTAAATGAAAGGATAAAAAACTGCTACCTCAGTATGCTCCCCTATTTCGATGAAGACAAGGATTATCCCGAAGAAATCATTGAAATGAAGTTTAAGGAGCTCCTCTATAACATATTCAAACATCCTGACAACAAGCATATCCTGTCCTATGTCAATGCTATCTCCACAGGCTATATTGTTCCCATTTGGGAAGTCATGGAGAACAACTTTATGTTTAATCTGAAGCTTGAGGAATTCGCAGAAATTGCAAATAGAAGTTTGTCAGCCTTCAAGCGAGAATTCCAGGATCATTACGATACCTCTCCAGGAAAGTGGCTTAGTAAAAAACGTTTGGAGCGTGCTATCATTTACCTAAAAACTACCGACAATCCAGTCAGTTCCATAGCTTTCGATTGCGGCTTCAATAATGCTTCTCACTTTAGCAGAGTTTTTAAAGACAGGTTTGGTGTGACCCCTTCAGATTATAAAAATAGTCTAACCGCAAAGTAAATATTTTGGACTTTTAAGAACAGGCAGGCAAAAAAATCTACAATAGATTAGTCTCGATATAATAACGATCCGGCAGAAATATTTGCAATATCCTTTGAATGGAACAAAAAGTTTTGTGAGGTCGGAGCGTGATAATTTGACAATTAAAATCAGGTAGATTATGAAATCTAGATTAGCCGTCTGCTTTACCTCATGTATTGCCTTAATGATCGTAAGCTCCCAAACTTTGGTAGCACAAAACCAGAATTCTACTTCTGTTGAAAATACGCTTCATATTTCAAAAGCTGATTTTCCCAAAAACAATCCTGTCAATTTACTTCAAGGTTGGGGCAATATGGTAGTTGCTATTAACGAACCACCTGCAGGTACAGATTATACTCCGCTTTTAAAAGGACAAAAAGATGACCTATGTCAAGTATCACATTGGGGTTATCTGGAAAAAGGAAAACTGAAAGTGGTTCATACAGACGGATCCGAAGCTGAAGTTGGAACCGGTGAAGTGTTTTATATGCCACCAGGTCATACTGTAATGGTATTGGAAGATGCTAGGATAATAGACTTTAGCCCCGAAAAACCAATGATGAAACTTTTAGATGACATCAACAAATTGTTATCTGCACCTAAAAATTAGGTGTCATTAATGATTCAAACAGGAAATAAATGAAAGGTATGAGTCTTCAGGAACTAACAGGCCAAGTAATAGGGCCTTCAGACACAAATTACGATGAAGCCAGAGCGGTCTACAATGCTATGATCGACAAGAAACCCGCTATTATCGTAGTGTGTGAAAACACACAAGATGTAGTAAACGCGATTAATTATTCCGTAAAAAACAAGTTGGAAGTCTCCATACGTGGAGGTGGGCACAACGGAGCGGGACTTGGGGTAGTCGATAATGGCTTGGTAATAGACTTGTCAGGAATGAAAACCATATCTATTGACCCAGATACTAAAACAGCTGTAATCGGAGCCGGAAATTTGTTGCGTGAAATCGATGCCGTTACTCACGAATATGGACTCGCATTGCCTAGTGGAATCTTCGGTACAACTGGAATCAGTGGACTTACCTTGGGTGGCGGTTTAGGGTATTTGAGTAGAAAAGCAGGGTTGACAATTGATAACCTGCTCGAATGTGAAGTGGTACTTGCAAATGGCGACACAGTAATTGCCAATAAAGACTCTCATTCTGATCTATTTTGGGCACTACGCGGTGGTGGTGGAAATTTTGGGGTGGTTACTTCTTTCAAATTCAAATTAATTGAAGTTAAAAAAGTCTATGCTGGCCCTATGTTTTGGCCTTTGGAGCAAGCAAAAGAAGCGATGAGGTTCTATGATGAATTTACCAAAAATGCCTCCAAGGAGCTATATGGTTTCTTTGCCTTTCTAATTGTCCCTCCCGCTGATCCCTTTCCTGAAAACCTATGGAATAAAAATGTATGCGGTGTAGTGTGGAATTATACAGGACCTATTGAAAAGGCTGCAGAAGTTTTCAAACCAATCCGCGAATTTGGACCTCACATATTGGATTTTGTTGGTGAAATGCCCATGCCAGTTCTGAATGGAATGTTCGATGCACTTTATCCACCGGGATTAAACTGGTATTGGCGAGCTCACTATTTTAAAGATTTGCCGGATGAAGCTATTGAGGTGAATGTCAAATACGGAGGAAATATCCCGAATTTTCATTCCACTACCCACCTTTATCCTATTGACGGGGCTGTGCATGATGTAGCGAATAGTGAAACAGCCTGGGCAAATCGGGATGCACGCTGGGCACAGGTGATAGCAGGCATCGATCCTGATCCTGCTAATTCCAAAATGATTACAGATTGGAGCAAAAAATATCACGATGATTTAAGCCCATTTGCTATGGGAGGAGGATATATAAATTTTTTGATGAACGAAGGCCAGGAAAGGGTAATGGCTGCTTATAAAAGCAATTATGACAGGTTAGTGGAGGTAAAAACCAAGTACGACCCGAGTAATTTTTTCCATATAAATCAAAATATTAAACCTATCTGATTTTAAACATACCAAACTATATAAGCACATTTTTTTTAATCAAAATTATCTAATTATGAAAAATAGATTCAATTCCATCCCGTTCCTCTTTGTCCTAATGATTGCGTTCTTTTCCTGTGATAAATCTTCAGATAAGGACACTGATCCAGTGATAGACGACTCTGAACTACAAGATAATACTGACATCCGGGATCTGGCAGCCACTGATATTGCTCCAGAGATGACAAATATCCTTAAAGAGGATCATAATGTTTTGATTTATGAGTTGACTATTGAACCAGGTGACACACTACCCTACCATGAACATCCCTACAATTCATTTTATATTATGCAGGGTGGTACACTGGAGATCATTTTCGAAGACTTGACGTCAGCAACAATCGAATTTGAAACAGGTCAAACAGGAATAGGAGCTCCAGCAGGTGATATGGCTATAAATCGTGGCGAGACAACCATAAAAGTACTCATGCATGAATTCTATTCTTTGATTATAAAAGAAAACAAAGATTTATACTCGGTTAATTGGAAAGAAGGGGCGTTTTATATTGCTCCAAAAATGACTGAGTTAAAACATGATGAATTTGGCATTGTGATTTATGAATTGACTATCGAACCTGGTGAAACCTTACCATATCACGTACATCCATATCATTCTAATTATATTATCGAAGGCGGTATTTTAGAGGTAATTGTTGGGAACGCTAGCTCAGGTACTACTAAGGAATATTTAGAAGGAAGGCTTGGATTAGGGAATCCTTTAGCTGACGTTGCAATTAATCGGGGCGAGACCACAGTAAAGGTACTTATGCAGGAAATTTATTCTTTAAATCCATAACAGGAAATATAGGCAAAAACTTCCAACACAATTAGATAGATTGGGTTTGGTTGTACGCGGATTGCTCATACTCAAATGGGCAGTTTCGCGTACTCTTTTGAATAAAAAAATCTAAAATCACCTCCTAAAAAATAAAATAAGTGCACCCTTCGAGATTTAAAGGTGTTATTTTAATCCACCCATTTTTTGAAATTTCAACAAAAAGCAAAATCTACCAATCTTTTTAACCCTTAGCTATTTTCAAATATCTCTATTCCCAGCAAAAACCATCTTGAGAGTTCCGTAGTCATACTTGTTTTTGAAGTGCTCACGAAGCTCTTTCATGGTTTTAAATTTTTCCAAGCTTGCCATAATCTCTATGATAACTTCTTGAGGCAAGCAGTCCTCCAATTCAAATCTACCTGCAGCAATTCCTTCAGCCATATGGCTTTTGATAGTTGATTCAGCCAAGCCTCTTTCCATGGCGATTGATCTGATATCTTTCCCAGACTCGAAAAGTAAAAAAGTCATTGCATGAGAATCACCTTTTTGTCTTTTAGGTGCCGCCGCTCCCTTTTTCCTTTTTCCGGTTTTGGATTTAATAGCCTTGAGTTTTTCCTCAGAAATCTCTTTTGCACGCAAGAAAAACTGCTTTCGAAGGTCCTGAATTGCCTGCTCAACATTCTGCATTTTCCCAGGAACCTCCCCAATGCTTACTGCATTGACAATATTTCTTATTTTACTGATATCCAAATACTTTCGAAGAATCAACTCTTCGATAGCTTCCAGTTCTTCCTGGATCTTTTGAGTCTTGGTAAAACTGGAAACCATAGTCAATTGAAGGGCTATTTCCTGCAATCGATTTGCTAAGAAATTACGGTAGTACTCCCCTCCTTTTTCCAGTCTTTCATTGAGTTTTTCAAAATCTCCTTCATGAAGTAAATACAACAATTGTCTGCTGAACTTTTGAGTCACTTCGGATTCTCCCCTGAATTTCTCCAACATCTTCGGCATCGTGGCTTGCATATCCTCATCCTCAAATTCCATGGTTCCACTTTGATCCTTGGTATGTTGATTGAGTTCACGGATAATCGGCGTAAAGTCAAAAGTTAGCTCCAGCAATTGATGGAGGTATCTTTTCTGATGAATATGAAGCAATTCTCCCAGCTTTTGATGGGCTTTGGAACCGGAAGAAAACTCAACAACCTGTTGATCGGAATGTACCAAATTAGGTTGGATTCTACTTCTCAAAAAGAGTCCATCCAGACTTCTCAATCTACTTAAAGCAACATACACTTGCCCGGGAGCAAAAGCTTTCCCCACATCGATAATTGCCTTGTCAAAAGTCAAACCCTGGCTTTTATGAACAGTCACGGCCCAAGCCAATTTTATAGGAAAATGAGAATAAGTTCCTACAACATCCTCATCCAATTCCTTCGTATCTGGATTTAATACATACTTTTTGTTTTCCCAGGTTTCCTTTCTCAGGATATATTCTCTATTCTCATCTTTCATGATGACTGTTACTGAATCCTTGGACAATTCAGTGACAGTGGCCAGCTTTCCATTGAAATAAGAAGCCATTCCGGAGCTGTCATTTTTGACAAACATGATTTGTGCCCCTTCTCGGAGTTCCAATGTTTCAGGCAATGGATAAAGCGATTCCGGAAAGTCTCCTTCCACTTCAGCACGATAGAAAAAGGTCTTACTCGTCAACGCTTCCAGCTCACCTTGGTTGATTTGATCGGCCTTGTAATTATGCGTGGTGATGGTGATACAGTCCTTTTCCTCTTGAATTTCAGCGGCGCTTTTATAATGTTTATTCAAAAGCCGAACATCATCATCTGTCAGTTGATTGTCCCTCAAGTGATTCAACAAATCAATAAACACATGATCCTGCTGACGGAAAATCTTGTCCAGCTCCAGATAGACCAACCCTGAATTCTGAAGAGCTTTCGCCTCAAAGAAATGAATGCTGTTATAAAAACGGTTTAAAACTCCCCATTCCTGATCTCTCACAATCGGAGGCAACTGATACAAATCGCCAATCAGCAAAACCTGAACCCCTCCAAAAGGCTCATTAAAATTGCTCTTGGCACTTTTCAATCGGTAATCAATTGCATCCAGCACATCGGCTCTCAGCATACTAACCTCATCAATCACCAACAAATCAATGGCTCGTAGAACCGATTTTCTCACTTTATTGAGCGGGTGTTTTCTTCCCAAAGTATGCTGGGTAAAGAATCCATATTGATCGGTATAATTGCCCTCAGGCTCTCGAACAGGCAGAAAACTCCCCAGGGGCAATAAGAACTGAGAATGGATTGTCACTCCTCTTGCATGCAAAGCTGCGATACCTGTTGGAGCCACCACCACATAATTTTTATGAGTTTCCTTGGCTAGGTTTCTCAGAAAAGTAGTCTTCCCCGTTCCTGCTTTCCCAGTCAAAAAAATCGGAGCTGAGGTACTATTTACAAATTGAGCAGCAAGTTTGAGTTTGTCGGTGGTAATGTCGGTCATCTGGTAATCTTTGAAAAAATCCGTCTGGATTAAAGAACAAAACTAAAAGGAATAAACCTTGAAGCCATTAATCTCACAATTTTAAATAGTGTTGAATTTTACCAGCAATAAATCTATACAAGATAATAATAGTCTTGCGGCTTTAACCCAAATCAATTAAAAAATTAGGCTAAAGCCCGTTCAAACAGTTTTTTTTTGTGATCCACCAGCTAAAGCAGGTGGCAACCCAATCTATTTTGTCCTATATTTTATCTCCCTTCTTCTATCTCGTATTCCTAATCTCTTTTCTCTTTTCTCCTTTCTCTAATCTCTCTTACCCTATTTCCCTTTTCCAGAATCCTTCCCTATTCCGGAAAGCAGCTTGACCACACCACCAGGCGTAATATCCATCAATCCAGTTTTTGTAGTTTCCCAAATAAAATTGAATGGACCTCGGTATTGATTTCTGGTTGAATGAAACCTCGCAATTCGGTGATTATTCTTTTCAGGAATATTGTCAGAGCGAATGGCAATATTAGCTAAAAAGGAAGCAGTTCCATGTTTATGTCCTCTTAATTGCCCTGATTTTCGGATTTCAAGTTTTAGATCTTCATAGTCAAACTGGACCGTGGAATAAGCCGAGTTGTCTCTTGAATCCATATTCAATTTCAAACTCCTCATTGTTCCCGAAGTAATCGAGATGTTTGCCAAAGGAATCAAAATTGGATTCAATTGTGGAAGATTTAGTCTGGACACATCCAAATCCAATGAAAAATATTCTTGATTATATGGAACTGTAAAATGCGCCATCACTGGAGAAATCCCCATAAAATCAGCATTCACATCCATAATTAGCTGATTTTGCTTTTGCAAAGAATCGATGGTGATCAATCCGGTCACTTTTGCATTCAAATTATCAAATCGAATTTCGCCACCAGTCTGATTTCCATTAGGCACTTCGATATAGGTGATTTTGGAGTTTTTGATCTGAAGGGTATCAATATCAAGTGGAAAAGGAATTCGCGAAAGCATCCCTGCAAACATTGGTTTCCTCTCCTCATCAACTCTGATTTTATTTTTGTTTCTCAAATCCACCATCACCAGGCTATCGATCAACATCTTTTGAGAAATCACAGACCAGTTGCCATACACATCACTCTTCGTATCCAATTGATCAAATCTGACCTCCTTTATCCCTATTTCAAATAAATCAGATTGGTAGTCCAACTGATGGGAATAATCAAGAATCTCATCATCAAACTCCATAGATATATCTTGTAAAGAGAGATAGGCTTCTGTAAAGTTAAAATCAACAGAGCCCACTCTAAACTCCTGCTTGTCCGACATTCGAATTCTTAGATTTTTGACACCAGTCCTGATTTTCTCCAATTGAAAAGGAACCATATTGGTCACCAAAACGGAGTCAGTTTCGATTCCTTCTGCATAAATGGTCAAATCGGTAAAGCTTCCAAATCGTCTTAGACTATCCCCTTTCATCAAGAGTTCAGCATTTCCTCCTTCAACCACAAAATTCCTGATAATACCTCTTCGGAGAATATCCCCAAACACATCTTGAAATGCCCTAGAACTTTGTTTGACATTGGTAAGACTATCTTTTCTGATCAATCTAAAAGATGGATTTTCCAACCTCAACTCACCAATTTCAATATCTTTTTTGAAAATATATTCCAGCAATTTCACATTGCTCATTTTCATTCGGTCCATAGATCCCTCCAATTCAAAAGGCAAGCTATCGTGAAGCGGAACCAATAGAATATGATTCAAATCTACTTTACCAAGCAATAACTTGACATCAACATCTTCAAAAACTAAGTCATAATTTCTTGATTCCCGAGTGTTTAAAGAGTTTTTGATTTTATAAGCAATCCAATATTCAGCACTGAAAAAAACTAGAGCGATGACTCCTATTATCGAAACAGAAATAAAGAATATTTTTTTCATAGATACTGTTAAGTAAGATAAGCATAACCATAACTAAATCATTCCTTTCCCTAACAATTTGTCATTCCCTGGTACTTTGAATTAGCATATTATACCGATAGCATAGAATTACTTGGGTATTCGAAAAAACATTCCAAAATTGTCTTTAATAAGATTCTTATCTTTCAAATTCTTTAATACTTCAACCCCACAAATTTCAGTAACCTTATTAAACATGAAATACCCAGCAATTTTAGCTTTATCACTCTTTGCCTTTACTTCCTGTCAAAAAGGCTCCAGTACTGAGGAAACAGCTGATTCTACACCAGTTGAATGGATTCAGCTCTTCAATGGAAAAGACATGGATGACTGGAAAATCAAAATCAGAACCCACGATTTAGGAGATAATTATGCCAATACTTTTCGTGTGGAAGATGGAATGATGCAAGTGAGATACGATGGGTATGAGGCATTTGATCAACAGTATGGGCATATTTTTTACAAGGATCCTTTTTCATATTATTTGCTTCAGGTAGAATATAGATTTACCGGAGAGCAAGCTCTTGAAGGCGAAGGATGGGCTTGGAGAAATAGTGGAGCCATGCTTCATTCTCAAGATCCAGCCACTATGTTGAAGGATCAAAATTTCCCTATCTCTGTAGAAGCACAGTTCTTGGGTGGAAACGGAACAGATAAAAGATCTACCTGTAATCTTTGCACCCCAGGAACCAATGTAGTGTTGGCTGACACTCTATTTACTCCACATTGTATCAATTCCAGCTCTGAAACTTACCATGGAGACCAGTGGGTTCAGGCGAATTTCATTGTTTTAGGAGATGAAGTGATCCATCATTTGGTAGGAACTGATACAGTTTTCAGTTACAACCAACCTCAAATCGGTGGAGGAAGCGTAGATCCTTTTGATGAAAAAGTAAAAATTGACGGAAAACTTTTGGATTCAGGATACATTTCCTTGCAAAGTGAATCCCATCCTGTTGATTTTAGAAAAGTGGCTTTGATCGATTTAAGCCCATACAAAAATGATCCTGCAAAAATGAAGGAAATTGTAGATGAAGCTTTTGCTACTACAGTTATGAAATAAGAAATCCTTTTCAAAAAGAATGGGACGGTGAATAATCATCGTCCCATTTTTATTTTCTTTTAAAAGGTATATCGATTAACCTCTCAAAGTAATCGGAACTGGCTTGTTTGTCTTCCAGCTACCGCCAGTGAAATCAGGTACATCGATAGAATTTGACCTGTTGGCAACAGACCACTCACTCAATGGAGAAATACAACTCCAAAGCGCTGCATCATACACATCCTGATCCAAAGGCAAGCCATTTCTCAAGCAGTCGATCAATCTCCAATCCATCATGAAGTCCATTCCTCCATGACCACCCACTTGCTTAGCCAATTCACCAACTTTCAAGACGATTTCAGGAGTATATTTCTTTTCAAGCTCCTTCATTTCCTCTTCTTTCAACCATCCATGTCCTTTCGCAACACCTGGAGTAGGATATTTCTGAGCGTATCCTTCAGTGCCACTCACTACGTGAAGACGGCTATATGGTCTTGGAGAAGTCACATCATGCTGAATCATGATAGACTTACCATTCTTGGTTTTCACTACAGTGGTATTCATATTTCCTCTATAGCTTTTTGAAGCAAACTCACCAAAGAAATTATCAGTATCAGCAAGCTTCTGAGCCTCTTTTTTCATTTGGAAATCATTTGAGCTCAAAGAAGTCAAATAATCCATTTGATCCCCACGATTGATATTCAATATCTGGCAAATTGGCCCCAAACCATGAGTCGGGTATAGGTTACCATCTCTATAGTTTTCCTTTAATCTCCACATTCCTTGATAACCTTCTTTGTTGAAATTAAGGGCCAACAAATCGTGGATATATGCTCCTTCTGCATGAAGGACTTCTCCGAAATAACCCTCACGAGCCATTTTCAAAGTCATCAATTCAAAGAAGTCATAGCAGCAGTTTTCTAACTGCATACAATGCTTTTTAGTACGCTCTGAAGTCTCAACCAATTGCCAGCACTCATCTAAGGTTCTAGCAGCAGGAACTTCAACAGCAGCGTGCTTTCCAGCTTCCATTGCATAAACAGCCATCGGAGTATGCCACTCCCAAGGTGTCGCGATATAGATCAAGTCCAAATCCTCTCTATCGCACATTTCTTTCCATGCATAAACACTTCCAGAATAACCAACTGGTCTATGGTCAGTGTCTTTTGCTAGTAATTCCTTTTGCTTTTCTACTCTTTCAGGAAGAAGATCACACAATGCTTTGATTTCTACTCCCTCAACTTTACTTAGGCGGTTTACAGCACCGGGACCTCGCATTCCCAATCCAACAATACCCACTCTAACAGTCTCTAGTTTTGGTGCGGCAAAACCTGACATATTAAAGTGTTGTACTCTGGAGGCTCCATATTTTGCCTCTAATGGTAAAATGTTTGACTCGCTGGCAGTCGCCGCTCCAGCTCCAAAAATCCCAAGTCCAAGGAGACCAGTGGATTTCAAAAACTCTCTTCTAGGGTTGTTCTTCATTTTTATAATATTGTTGAATTTGGAGCCTCTAGTTTACCAAAATTTTTAAAGAAGCCTATCATGAAATAGATTATTTCATAAAAAAAACCGAAAGCATTGCTCCCGGCTTTTTCCAAACTATTACGCATTATTCTATTTCGTGTGGGGTTTTGGGCATGTATTGAGCCCAACCAAAGTATAAAGTGGGCAGAACCCCACCAATGTGGTCAGTGTAAATATTCCAGCTACAACCATCCCGATGATACCGATGGTACCAGTCAATGTTCCGGAAAAGTAAAGGGCTACAAGGACAGCGGCGATGATTAAACGAATCAATCTATCTGTATTTCCCATGTTCTTTTTCATGATTTCTGCGTCTTAGTTTTAGAAAGGACTGTTTGATTATTGAGACCTAAATTAAAATCACCAGATGAAAACATCCATGACAAAAGTCACATAACAGACTGATTTTCAATCAGCCAAAAAATATTGCTTCATCACAGTTTCAGCTTTGAGGCCTTGAGGACTGAAATCAGGATCTCGATGCTTCCCTTCGGGATACCACTTCCAAAAATAAGCTCCTGCCATCCAGGATTTATCCCAGACACTCTCGAAAAATGACTCATAACATAATGCCTGAATCTCTTCAGAAATCTGAGCTTCTCCCCTTTCATTTGGCCAAACCCAAGGTTCTTTCGCCGCATCATGCGTATTGCAATAACCAATTTCTGTGAATATGACTGGCTTTTGAAATTTCTTAACCACCGATTCAATGTCCTTCAAATGAGATTTCCAGGCTTGATTCATATGATTCAAAGTTGGAACCTCTTTATCTGACAAAGGAAAGTAAGCTTGGATTCCAATAAAGTCCAATGCATCCCAAAACTGGATATGCTCAAACTCTGTGAAATTGGCAGCATAGACGATCTTTCCTTTATAAATCTGTCTAACTGCAGCAATAATTTTTCTCCAGTCCTCTTCACGATCTGAAGACTTTTCCAATTCTGTCCCTATGCACAAATAAGGAATAGAAATTCTTTCGGCGAGCTTGGCATAATCAAGAATAAAGGTTTCATAATTTTCAAACCATCGATTCCAGTCTTCCTCAGATTTCATTTCAATTTCTCCTGGCCAACTTCCTCTCACCCATAGGTGAGGCTTCAGCATATTGGAAATTTGATGCGATTCAGCAGAATCTAGTGTTACTTGGATTCCCGTTCCAGATTCTCCCCACCATTGCCGATCTCCCTCGACTTGCCATCGGATCCCAGGACTGTCTGTTCCCTCCTGCCAGCCAAACGGGGTTTGGGAAATCGCATTGGCTCCAGTAGCTTTCAAGGCTGCGAACTCTCCTCCTGATAGAGGCTTCCTACTTCCCACCCAACAAACGCCTTTGAGTTTTTGAGACCAAACTGGCATTTCGCCTTCGGGAAAAAACCAGATGAATCCCATGATCAAAAAAATAAGACCTACAGAACTGAATAAATAAGTAAAATGAGATTTCCTCAAGGCATTCGGGTTTTGAAATAACTTCAAAGACCTTGGCTCACAATCCTTTTAGAAACCTATTCTTCTAAAGGCTTCACTTGGATGTTTTCCAAATTGATCTCTGACAACAATTCCAATTTACCGTTTTCAAAGAGTTCTTGCATACTTTCAACAGGAGTATTTTTATCTTCTGGCTTGAGATTCAGATAATTTTGGAACCTAATCCCTCCAACTTCCTGTACTTTGCTCACTTCTCTCATTCTAACGCCCCCGCCATCGGTATGGTAACTATAAGCCATGAAATCAACAAAATGATCATCAGAACCTATCCAGTATAAAAATTCATCATCAAAATCATCTCCTCCTCCCTCTTGGTGAAACGTCACTTTGATCATCTCATAATTTTCTCCATTGATTTCAGTGCTACCTAGATGAGACTTTATTGCCGCAGCGTCATTTAACCCATAAGGTAAAAATGCAAAATAGGCCACCGAATTAACCGAACGTGAAAAAGCACCAATCCTTTCTTCTGTCAGTGTATCAATCTTTACGCTATTGACAGTTCGAACAAAACCTTCATTATTCAATACATCTTTTACATTTCCTGTTGAGTCAGAAAACTCTCGGATATATTCAAAACCTGAAGCTGATTTATAAATCGAATAATGGATATTTCTGAAGTCGAATTCAATTTTAGAGTTTTTGTAGGCCTCCCCCCCATGTGCTTGGATGGCCAAATCAACAATCTTTTCAGCCTCAGATTTACTTTCACAGGAAATCAAATAAAAACTTAAAACAACTAGTGTCAAATATCTCATTATCAATTATTTATTTTATTTCAATTGGAAATCAGAATAACTATAAACCGCTCTAAGATACAATTTGTTTCCTTTCTCGTCTACACGGTAACTTTCTCTTTGACCATAAAAAATAAAAGGCAAAATCTGGCTAAAACTCAAATTCTCAATCTGGCTTCTATGATCTTTTAACTGAACTTCATTTCCTGCCATTAGATTAGAATTTGGATCAAAATAATACCACCATACATCTTGATCAGGTCCGTATTCTACTCGAATTGATTTGACAGTTTTAGAAAAAACCTCTTTCTCTCCTTCATAAATCAGCTTTGCTCCTTCATCCTGAAGTAACTTCCATGGTTGAGCAACTACATAGTATGCCGCATCAAACTCCTTCTTTTTGGCTTCCAAAAAATCAACATTCTGAATGGAGTTTCCACCCAAAGAATAAAAGGTTTTCTCCCCATCAAATTCAATCACATGGCTTACGCTATCCTTTTCCCAAGTGATTTTTCCCTTGAGTTGAGGTTTTAATTGAAATTGAATCAATTGGTCCGTTTCCGACTCCACATCTCCATTTTCATCTAGCAATTGAGTCCACTTTCTAAATTGGATTTCATTCAGATCTTCAAATGCTTTCTCCCCACCATGGGCTTCAATGGATTTTTCCAAAAGATCAATAGCATCTCTTTCCTCCTTGGGTTTACAAGAGAACGCGATGATGAATAGAATGATGAAATACGAGGTGATTCTCATGTAGAAACTGATTTTTTCAGAAAATTAAATGATTGAGGTCGGTAATCCCACAGCAAGCCGATAATGACAAAGCCATATTCTAAAATCAGGAAAATTGGCTGTTCAAAATTAGCTGGATTTCCATAGGCTTGGTAGGAAAATATTGCTGAAAAACTCCACAATAGGAAAGTTACTCTTCCGGTAATCACACTCAAACCCAAACCTGGAATCAGGTACCAAGGATGTACAATCGGCTGGATCAATAAGTAAAGCAAATATATCCCAATCCATAAATCTGTCAATTTGAACAAGGATTGTGGCTTGGTTTTCCATGACATATAACACACTCCTATGACAAAGACAATTCCCAATAGTTTGGTCAAATAGCCTATCGTATTGTAGCCTTCAATCCAATAACCTACTTCTCTCAATAAATAGTATAAAGAGGCGTTGAATTCGAATTTACCCTGATACAGCTTCAGGCTTTCAAAGAAATTGACCCAGGCATCATCCCAAACCAAGGGAACAAAAGCTACAATTAGTGCCAATAAAGTACCGATCCAGAAAAAGGGGCTTGACTTGATTTTCCGAAAGAAAAACCAAGCAGGAAATAGAATCAAGGGCAATAATTTCATCCCTATTGCCATTCCCCAACTGATTCCTGAGACAAACTTTTTGTTTTTGGAATAAGCAATCAATGAATACAAAAGGAAAAAAAGTACAATCCCTTCAAAATGAAGGTTTCCAGTGATTTCAAGGATTACAAAGGGGTTTAGCCAGTATAAGACCAAATGGCGAATCGGGACTTCAAACCTCCTCATCAGTTTCAAAAGGGAAAAGAAAGTCAATACTTCAAAGAGTATCAATATGAATCTCAAAGTATAATATCCATTCCAAACAAAACCATTCATCGCTTTTGCTGAAACCCAAAAAATCAGCTGATTCAAAGGAGGATAAACCGAGAAATAATCTGGAGAATTCATCTCCTCGAAAAGCTGAACTTGTAAAGCTGTTACATCCTCTTTTTCCTCAATCCATTCTGATGGTTTTAGCTTATAGGGGTCTTCACCCAGCCTCACCAATTCCCCATCCCACAAAAATCTCACGTAGTCTTCTGACAAATTGGGAACAGCTAACATCAACAAAAGCCTCAAACCCAATCCTGCCCAAAAGATTTTCTTCCAAGAATTATCCGATTTTGAATAGGAAAAATAGATGGCCAGCATCCCAATAAAAGCCAGTGCAAAAAAGAAAAATATAGAGGAAAATTGTTCTCTAAACACCTGGTATCCTATCCAATAGAGCCCAAGGATTAAAGTTAAAATTCCAACTGGTTTACCAGCTTTTGTCAACCAGGAATTCAAAGTCCCAGATCCTTTCTTAGAGGTTCAAATACCTTTTCATTTTTGTTCCAATAGTCAGACAATTCCAGTTTTCTTCGAACGGCATTGGTCACTTCCAGATCTCCATTCGCTTTAGTTTGGATTTCCTCCCAAGATAAGATTTCATAGGGAAAAAAGTTCTTGTACTGGATTTTAAGAGTCCTTTTCAAGCTTGGATAATCGACTACCAATTCAGAGCTATTACTCCCTACATCCTCTTTAGAAATTTTCGCTCGGTAATCATTCATTTCCACATGTGCAAAGCGTTGATACACCAAACTCGGAATCAATCGTGCATCTCCTTCAGGAATCAAATCTGGATTGATTCGAATCAAATTAAAGAGCTCATCCTCAGCTTGTGCTTCAATGTTTAATTCCTGATCACCTTCAGATTCAAAATAGGAAAAAGACTGAATCTGATACTTGGAGTTTTTCCAGTTCATCTGGGTAAAAGCCTGACCACACCATTCGGTCACAGTAGAAACCAATTTATAAGAATTGATCTCATCATTGACTGGGGTGAAAACAGACAACATCGTATGATAAGGATAGATACCAGTCACAAATTCCCGAGTCATATTCAATTTCAGAACTTTTCTAGCATCGGCTCCCACTCCTGAAAGATCATCTAGTTTCACCTGCTTTCTTCTCGAAAAATCTTCTGTCACAAAGATCATCACAGTATTTCCTTCTCTCACTTCACCATAGCGGCTTTGCTGGAGATCAAACACATTGATTTCGGCATTTCCCTGAAACCAGTAGGCAGAAAACTGATCCAAGTCCACACCTTCCCTGCTTTTTGGAGCGCAGGAATCGATTAATAAAATGAAACCGAAAAAGAGAATATAGGAAAGCCTTTTCATGAGTAGCCTTTTAGAAGGAAATACGAAGTTTAGCAAATTTACCAATACTTGAAAATCGTCAAAATGATCTTATAACCAGCACCAAAAACACCTTTTACAGTACCGCTGACTTTGGACACACCAATCCGTTTTCTATAATTTACAGGGACTTCCAGATATTTCAATCCTGCTTTATGAGCTTTGATCTGCATTTCGATCGTCCAACCATAATTTTGATCCACCATATTCAAACTCAACAGCTTTGGCCAATCAATCGCCCTAAAAGGGCCTAAATCAGAAAACTTGGCACCTTGGATGTAATTCATCATAGTGGTCGCCAACCAATTCCCAAAAACCTGAGGAACGGTCATGGAGCCACTTTCTCTTTCTCCCAAAGCCCTGGAACCAATCACCATATCGGCTTTTCCTTCCAAAATAGGCTGCACCAAACCAGTCATTTCTTCCGGATAATCACTGTAATCCCCGTCCAAGAAGACAACGATATCAGGCTGAATCTCTTGATTTTTAATCCAATCCATAGCTGTCAAACAGGCCTTTCCATATCCTTTTTGTCCTTCGAAAACCACTACCGCACCTGCCTTTTCTGCAACCGCAGCTGTTTGATCGGTGGAATTATTGTTAGCCACTACTACATGCCTTACAAATTTGGGAATATCATGAATGACTTTTGGAATGGATTTCTCCTCATTGAATGCGGGAATAATGACGTCAATGATCGCTTGGGACATATTATCGGCCTAATGCGTAGGATTTAAATGAAGTGATAAATACTAGGGTGTAACCAAATGCCAACATCATGTGGAAAGGCAAGAAGAGGTAATTCTGATGTGCAAATGCCAACACAACCATTGTTATAAATACAAGGGCCAAGACACCTTCAAACCATGTGGTAACTGGCATTTTAAAAGTGAGATAGAGATTGTTTTTCAATTTGCTTTTGCCTCCCTCCAAGTTGAATTTGGGAGTTCTGATAAAAGGTGATTTTTTGCCTGTTAACCCTTCCCAGACTGCTTGAGCATTGTGGAGACCAAGACCCATGGAAACCGATAAAAAGACTGGTAATAGCACAATGGCTTCTAGCAAACTTTTGGATTTCTTTTCCTCTCGATAAACATAAGAAAACAGGTAAACCAAGGCAATAATGGCAAATCCGATTAGAAAAACACCAGCCAATTTCAAGCTTTCTTTTGGTAAAAGTCCTTGATCTCCCATCCACCAAACCCCCAAACTGGACAAGCTAACCAAAAGCACTGCTATAAATATGGTGCTATTGAAAAGATGGGCCATGGCATGAAACTTCACTAGGAAAGGATGTTTTTCACGAAGGACATTTCCGGCATGTTTGGCTGCACATTCAGCCCCTCCTTTGGTCCATCGAAATTGTTGAGACTTGATTGCGGACATCACAGGAGGCAACTCAGCAGGAGATTCGATCTCTGGTCGGTAAACGAATTCCCATCCTTTTCTTTGTGCTCGATAGCTCAAATCCAAATCTTCGGTCAATGTATCATCATGCCAATTTCCCGCATTTAGAATACATTTCTTTCTCCAAACCCCACCAGTTCCATTGAAATTGATAAATGCTCCCTGATGATTTCTTCCTGTCTGTTCGATCAAGAAATGCGCATCCAGCGCAAATGCCTGAAGCCTCGTCAATAAAGAATATTTTTCGTTCAAATGAGTCCATCTTGACTGAACCATACCGATATTATCACTAGAAAAATAAGGTAAGGTATGAAGAAGAAACTCAGGCTCTGGAATAAAATCCGCATCAAATATTGCGATAAAATCACCAGAAGCTTTTTCTAAACCTTCACGCAAAGCCCCTGCTTTAAACCCCTGTCTATCAGCTCTATGAATGTATTGAAAATTAATTTGTGGAAATTCTTTTATCTTTTCCTGGATGATCTGGACTGTTTCATCTGTACTGTCATCTAAAATCTGGATTTCCAGTTTATCAGCTGGATAATTCAATTTGGCTACAGATTCTATCAGTCTTTCCACAACAAACAATTCATTGAAAATAGGTAGCTGGACTGTCACCTTTGGGAAGTCATTTTTAAGGAGTTTCAGTTCGGATTTATTCCTCCTTGCTTTCAAAAAATTCAGCAACAAATGTCCCTGGGCTAGACTATACACAAAAATGAAAGTCATCCCTAGAAGGTAGATCCCCAATAAAATGTATGCGATGATTTCAGGCATTAATTTTCACAGAGTCATTTCCGATAATAATCGGCAATTCATTGATTCGACCTTCCTCAGGGCCATTTTCTAATTTCAAAACTCCTCTTGGACATACTGCTGAACAAACTCCACATCCCACACAAGAAGATCTGACAATATTTTGTCCCCTTTGGGCATACCATCTCACATCAATCCCCATTTCACAATAAGTAGAGCAAT
Source organism: Algoriphagus zhangzhouensis (assembly GCF_900148515.1). Lineage (GTDB taxonomy): Bacteria > Bacteroidota > Bacteroidia > Cytophagales > Cyclobacteriaceae > Algoriphagus > Algoriphagus zhangzhouensis. The sequence continues at coordinate 993,501 of NZ_FRXN01000001.1, forward strand.
TTCCGCAAGAAATACACTGCCCTCCATTGGTAGAGATTCTAAAACGGGATTTAAAGCGCTGGACTATTCCCAAATAAGCTGCTAAAGGACAACCGAATCGGCACCATACACGATTTCCCATAAATGGATAAAAGCCTGTTCCAACTACACCTGCAAAGGCGGAACCGATAGCAAAACCATAAAAGTTATGAAGTTCGTTGGTGACAGTTCCCAAAAGCCAGAAGTCAGAGAAATAATTGGCAATGGTTAGGATTGTCATGACAACTGCCAAAACCAAGACTCCATTAATAAGATATCTCTCAATTTTCCAGGATTTGACACTTTTATCAGATAACTGGCGATACGGATCTCCTACTGTTTCTGCCAATCCACCACATCCACAAACCCAAGAGCAATACCATCTTTTCCCAAAGAAATAAGTAAAAACAGGTACTCCGATGATGATCAACAAGATCCCCCAAATCAACATAAACATCCCTACAGAACCTCCTGATAAAAAGGAATCCAATTGATAGGAATAGAAAAAGTCATAATCCAAAGGCCAGATATTTTTGAAATCAAAATAGGGTTGATTCAAAAGAACTAGAATTTCAGGAATCAAAAAGGCAAAAGCTGTTTGGAAAAACATCACAGAAGCCGTTCGAAGCTGCTGATACTTGTTTCCACGGTATTTTCGGAACATTCGAATTCCCATCACAATGATGGCCAGCGTATAGACAAAACCATACAAAAACCACTGACTAGCAGGATTTCCGGAAAAAATCATGCTCAATGGATCAACCATCGCGACCAAATTCACTAGGTAAGCAGGAAACCAATAGAGAATTACGTAGAACAAAATCAAGTAAGAACCAGTCAACATGCCTAACCAGCCTCTATTCTTCATTTTGGAATGAAAAATTCCATTGTTTTTAATTCCTTCAGGTTCGTCCTTGTATTTGGGAAGGTTGTATAAAAGTCCACCCAGAACAGCCAAACCGATGGAAAGAAACATCCAAAGCCAAGGATTATCCTTGACGGGACTTGATAATGCAGCTTTCCCCAAAGAAAAACTATAATCATCCCAAATCACTTCATCCCATTTTCCTTCAGCTTTCAAAGCATCATTGTAATTGCCAAATTCCTGATTAAAGGCACTTAAAAACTGGAAATTGGAAGAATAAGACTGATCATAGATTGGAGTCAAAATCTCCAACATTTTCTCTTGATGAATATCCTTGGTATTGGCTGACACCATTTCCTGGTTCAATTCATAGGTTCCCAGAAAAGGAATAGTGGTAAAAACACCCAAACCGATCAAGAACAAAAACAACCCTATTTTCTGAATCACTTTCATACGCTCGCTCCGAATAGTTTTTGAATAAATGATCGCTTTTCAGGCTTGAAATCTCCACCAAATTCCTTCAAAAATGCTTTTTGAATTTCAATATAAAACGGTGCGAAAAACTCAGGATCAAAGTTTGCCTTTCTTAAACTGGAGATAACTTTTTGACCTGTCCATTTCTCTTTAATAGCCTTGTCAAAAAACTCATGTTTGAGTCGGAAACCGAAATTATTCACTCCCACAATCGCTCCTTTGGTATCCATCAACATTCTAAATGCGACTTTCTTTTGAGGATGCTCCCAATAGAAACTTTGGAATTCTTCCTCTTTCCAATCAGCAGGGACGGTTCCATAAGTTTGATATTCCACATCCAAAAACTTGGCAGAATTAAACCACACTCCAGCTTGATAATCTGTGGCTTGACCAGTTAAAGTTAAAGCCAAAGTTTCGCCATGCATTCTGCCTGTATACCAGACTTGCTCAATGTTTTTTCTATCAGCTGCTGGCTTCACCTGAAACTCAGCGCAATCTCCAATTGAGTATACATCTGGGATATTGGTTTCAAATTTTGAGTTCACCACCACCCCACGATTCACTTCTAATTTCGAATTTCTTAGGAAGTCCACATTTGGTGTCACACCAGCAGTTAAGCCTACAAACTCACAAGGAATTTCTTCTCCATGATTGGTCTTGACAGCCTTTACCTTTCCGTTTCCATCATCAATTATTTCAGCCAACTCAGTTTCCAATCTTAAATCGATATGATGTTCTCGCACATGCTTGCTGATCATTTCAGATTCTTCTTTCGGCAACACATTCCTCCAAAAGCTTGTTTCTCTAACCAAAAAAGTAACAGGAATCTTCTTGTAGGCCAACATCTCAGCCATTTCGATCCCAATCAAACCTCCTCCTACAATTACGGCTCGCTTCACTTCTTTGGTATTTTCTTCCATCAGCTCCAAATCCTGTTTGGAATACAAACCTTGGACACCTTTCAAATCTTGGCCTGGCCAGCCAAACTTATTGGGTTTGGAACCCGAGGCAATCACCAATTGATCGTAGAATAATGATTCTCCAGATTGAAGCTTCAGACTTTTCTCGTCAAAATCAACGGATTGAACCCACCCTTCTTTCAGGTCAATTCTGTTTTTTTCCCAGAAAAAATTCTCATAAGGCTGTGTGTGCTCAAACTTCATGTGTCCCATAAACACATACATCAGGGCTGTTCGGGAAAAAAAATACTTGCTCTCACCGGAAACCAAAGTAATCTTCACAGAAGAATCCCGCTTCCGAATGTGTCTAGCAAGTGTCACACCTGCTATGCCATTACCGATGATAAGAATGTGTCTATTTGGGTTCATAAATCAAAAGAATCTTCAAATTAAGACTATTCGTTTAGACTCCAATTGTAATCCAGATAACTAACCTTGGCGTTTTTTGAAATTTGAGTCTTGCTGTAACGATTCAAGAAATCGATGATTGAACCATCTTTCGTGAAATCACCTGAAAACCAGGAAAAAATAGAGGAAATCTCAGCTTTGTCTTTTTGAATTTTATTACGGAGAGGATCATTGATGAATTTTACAGAAACAGATTCCAGTTGGGATTCCAATTGATCTGGAGTAAAAGCAAAAGGTTGTAAAGGAGGGCAAGAAATCGATGCACAATTGATCGCAAAATGGATTCTTGGCTCGTTAAATTCCTTTCTCAAAATCCCATGTTCTATTTCATCCAAGCTGGTTTCGACCCCTCCGATTTGAAAAAACTTATAATGCCAGACATCATTTATCAGTGGAACCTTCAATTTGGGACCTAAGTCTCGAATGCTTTCCACTGGATAATGATCTACAATCAATTTGACGGTAAAAGCATTGTAAGCATTGATCCAGTAAGCTAATTGCTCATTTTTAGACCAATTTTTACGATCTGGGGCATTATTTGACAATAGATCAAGATAGGTTTCCAATTGACTTTTGTCATTGATAAAGCCTTTGTAATCCACCATTCCATTGGATTTGACATGTTTGTGGACCAATTGATTCCAAAGTTCATGACTTGGTGGAGTACTTCCTTCTTTACCCAAAGATGAATTGCCACAAGCAAATAACACGAGTGAAAAAGCAAGGAGAATAAATGATTTAAGTGGAGAAAAAGATGCTTTTGAAAAATTCATTCTTAGAAATTGTAGCTTTTGATCAATAAACTTTTTCTCCTTTTTTCAACCAAATTCCCCAAGATTGAGAATAGGTATGCACTTGGTTGGTCATGGAATTTTCATTGAATACCGGGTGATTTTCATTGACCCAATGGATAATTCCGCCATAAAGATTGAAAACCTGAAAACCTTCATTTTGAAGTTTTTGCCCTATTTCTTGAGATCGAGCTCCAACCGTACAATAGACTAAAACTGGTTTGTTTTTATCCAACTTTTGTACATCAAACTCAGGAAATGAATCGAATCCAGCCCATTGCGCCCCTTCAATATGACTCACCTCATATTCCTCCTTTTCTCTGGTGTCCAAGATTTGAAAGTTATCTAAGCTTTTCAATTCACCTGGTTTCAAAACTGGAAACTCCTCATCGTAAAGAACTGACAACAAGGATTTATAGGCAACAGATTGACTGTAAACTTCATTTGCCAGAAAGAATACGAAGAATACTCCTAGCAAGGGGAATCGCAAGGCAGAAATGATTCTTTTGGGTGACATCATGATGGTAGAACTTGAAAACCTACCTAAGGGTTCTGATTAAGCGTAAAAATCAGAAAGTCGAGCTAAACCACGTTTGTCCTTGATGATGATTTTCTTTCCTTCAAATTCGATCAAATCATCTTTTTTAAATTCAGAAAGTAGCCGAATCACCGATTCAGTTGCTGTCCCAACAATACCGGCAATCTCCTCTCTACTCAAAATCAAGTCAATTTTCTGGCTTTCTCCTCCTTCTACACCATAGCAACTAGCCAAATGAAGTAACACATAAGCCAATCTTTCTCTAACACTTTTCTGTGTGGCGTCGGTCAATTTCTCTTCCATCACTCCAAGCTCATGACTCAATTCCTTGGTTACTCTTTTGAAGAATTCAGAATTGGTCATCAACGTCTTTAAGAATGCTTCTTTGGGAATAAAGCAGATTTTGGCATCCTCTACAATCATTGCAGAATTGGTATAGTTTTCTTCTCCCAACAATGCTGCGTACCCCAAAAAGTCACCCTTCTGAGCTAAATGGACAATTTGCTCTTTGCCATTTGAGGCTGTTTTATAGACTTTAACCACACCTGAATTGATACAAAATATACCCAATGGCTTGGTCCCTTCGTAATACAGGATTTGTCCTTTTCTATGCGAAATAAGATTCTTATGATCAGATATGGTACAGATTTGAGAATCTGTCAATCCTGACATCATCGAAAATTTACGACTAGCGCAAAGTTCGCATGGAGTATTATGTGGTGAACTGGACATGCTAAGTAGGTATGATTAATCGGCGTTTGAAGATAAAAAATGACTGATTAATATCATAAAACATTGGAATCAATTTGGTATTGGAGGAAAGCTTTTTATTTGTTCAAACCTCTTTTCATCTAAAATCCACTGCAAACATAAATGGTTCATCCCATTCGATAATATTAAGTATTCTGATTGTAGTTGACTATGATATAAACAAGCTTGCTCCACTGTTTTTTGAGATAAAGAGACATTGGGCGCTTTACATTCAATAAGCAAATGGACATTACCAGATTTATTATATACCAACAAATCCGTCCTTTTTTGTAATTGATTGTATTTCAGACCTTTTTCAATAGAAAGTAAGCCTTTTGGATAACTCTGCTCTTTTATCAAAAAGGAGATCCAATGCTGTCGTACCCATTCTTCTGGAGTTAAAACAAGATCTTTTTTTCGAAGTATATCAAATACCCAAAGCCTGCCTTCTCTTTGAGAAAGTCTGGGTTCTATTTCAGGAAGATTTAATTTGGGTAATTTAATTCCTTCTCCTTGCGGTATCATGCCTCAAATATCTAAGGAATTTGAATAACTAAGGCCTAAAAGTCGAGATAAGGTGAAATTTTATTTATCCATTCTGAAGTAAATATTTTCACGTTCAATAAATCATCAGCACTTGTATACTTACCATGTTGATTTCTATATGCGACAATAACTTTAGCCTCTCCATAACCAATATAGGGGTGCTTTGCAAGTTCACTCACATCCCATTCATTGATTTGTACTTTTTTCGATATCCCACTTTCAAAGTCGAAATATTCCCAAATTCCAGCAGCAACTTCTTCTTTTAACCCATAAACATCCTGAAGCTGATTTTTGGAATGCATACCTCCTAAAGATTCTCTAAACTTGATTATTCTAGACGCCATTGTCGGGCCTATGCCAGGTACAATTTGAAGTGTAACAGAATCAGCTTCCGAAAAAGGAATCCTTTTCAAAGAACTTTGGTTTAAGGATGGAGCAGTATCTAACGGTGCCTGAATTGGCATGGGAGATTTCACAAATTCAAACCCTACTTGTTCCAGAGAATCTATTAACACCTGAATTTCACTACTTTGAGCTACCCGAGATTTCGCATTGATCTTTTGGATCAACTGAGGAATCATAGCAAGAATTAAAAGGAAAGGAATCAGTAGAACAAAACCTCTGGACTCCTTATTTGTAAAGCCCAGATACTGTTTGAGTTGGTAAAAAAATCTTCGGTACATAAGAAAAGCCTAATAGATAAAATCAATAACTGATAATTTAAGAATATTGGACTTGAATAACAATTTTCCAGACCTTTGCGAAAACAGTTATTTAGACATATTCTAAATTCAAATTAAGCTTATATAAAAACAGGCATTAGAGTACATTGTCTGTTAAATTTGCGATGCAAGACTAAATCTATGCAGAATAAGTTTAGAGCCTTAAGTTTATCCCACAAGACCGCTCCCGTTCAAATCCGGGAATTGATTGCGCTAGACGATCAATCAATTCATAGCATCCTATTGAAGCTAAAAGAGTTTTTTAGCCTTCAAGATGCACTCATTCTATCTACTTGTAATAGAACTGAGGTGTATTATAGTCATGAACTTGAACTAAGTACAGAGATCATCAAATTGATTGGGTTGGAAAAGGGAATGATGGAAGTGGTAAACTACATTGATTATTTTGAGATTTTCAGTGAAGATCATTCTGCCATCAACCATCTTTTCAGAGTATCCATGGGATTGGAAGCTCAAGTTGTGGGAGATATTCAAATTTCAAATCAAGTAAAAAGAGCTTACCAAGCTTCTGCTGATTTGGACATGGCTGGACCATTTTTGCATAGACTGATGCACACAGTCTTCTTCACTAATAAAAGAATCGTACAAGAAACTGCATTCAGAGATGGAGCAGCTTCCTTGTCGTATGCATCTATTGAATTGATCGAAAGTTTGACCTCAAACACCTATCAACCAAGAATTCTGTTGATCGGTGTGGGAGAAATCGGAGAAGACGTAGCCAAAAACATGGTCTACCTTCCTGAGGCGAAAGTAAAAATTACCAATAGAACACAATCTAAAGCTGAAGCAATCGCAGCAGAGCTTGGATTTGAGGTAGTTCCTTTTGAAAATTGTTTCGAAGCTATGCAGGAAGCTGATGTGATTGTCAGCTCCATTCATAGATCTGAGCCATTTATTACCAAGAAAATGGTCAGTCAGTTTGAGATTCAATCCTACAAGCTATTCGTTGATCTTTCTGTACCAAGATCAATTGAGACAACAGTGGAGGATGTTCCAGGAGTGATCCTATACAATGTGGACAATATCAAAAGCAAAGCTTCAGAGGCTTTGGAAAAAAGATTGGCATCTGTTCCTCAAGTAGAAAAAATCATAGAGGAAACCATTCATGAATTTTCCAGCTGGAAAAAAGAAATGATGGTCTCACCTACTATCAATAAACTAAAGCAATCTTTAGAGCAAATCCGTCAGGAAGAGCTGGCTAGATTCTTAAAGAATTCAACAGCTGAAGAATTTGCTGTGGTTGACAAAATCACCAAAAGCATGATGCAAAAGGTATTGAAAGTACCTGTTGTACAGCTAAAGGCTGCTTGCAAAAGAGATGAAGCAGAGGAAATGATAGAGTTTATCTCAGATCTTTTTGACTTAGATAGGGTTCAAGAAGAAAAATAAAGGCAAATCAAAACATTTTTAATGCCCAAAAGGGGAATTCCTCTTTTGGGCATTTTATATTCGGGCTTTAATAAGATTATCGATGTTTCGAAAAAGCCCATTATTAGTACTGTTCTTTACAATTTCTTCTTTTCTCCAAGCCCAAACCTATGAGGTCTATGATTATGACATGAATCTCAAAACTCGGTTGGTATATAAATCAATCTCGCTTTTGAGTGAGTCTGTCAAGATTGGAAGTAATGAAGAAGGATTATTTCTCCTTTCCAATGATTTTAAGCCTGCTGTAAATTTAGAAGGCGATGAGATTTATCAATTTTTAGAGCCATGGATATTAGTAAAAGGTCCAAATGGAATCGGAGCTTTTCACGAATACGGGCAAAAGGTTTTAGATCTTGAGTATGATGAGATAGAGACCTATTTCAATTTTCTTTTGGCAAGAAAAGACAATGAATACTGGATATACAAAAGAGGAAAAGGTACCACAACTTACCTCGGAGAATTGGAATCAGCTGAGATAACGAATGTAGGTCAGATCATAGCTAAGCGAAACAACGAATATTTCCTTCCCTTGGGAGAAAATCCTGACGAAACTTTCGAATATCTGGAAGGAAATGAAGGTGAATACATATTGGTGAAAACCCAAACTGGATTTGGCTTAATCAATATGGAGGGCACAATCGTTTTGGAACCGGTTATTTCAGAGCTAAAACATAATAGAGGTAATTTTTACTATGGTTTTGACCAGGACCAATACCTTTTGATTGAAGGCGATCCGATTAATGCAAATATTCGGTATAACTCATTCCATAAAATCTCATTTGAAAATGATTTAATGCTTGAATACATCTATGGAAAACTCAGAAGAGTGATGGAGGAAGATGGAATTTTATTGGATACAGTAGGAATGACCGAGGTCAACCGGATGGAAAGGGACCTTTACCAAATCAAATTCAGAGATGGAAAACTTGGATTATTGGGTAAAAAAGGCTGGATCGTTAAACCAACCGATAGTTTGGAATGGATCAACAATGGAAATGAAGGCTATTTCGCAGCCAAGAAAAATGGAGCTTTCGGCTATGTGAATAAAGAAGGAAGTTGGCTAATTACTCCCACTTTCCAGGAGGCAGGTCCTTTTTCTGAACATTTTGCCAGCATCAAATCAGGCCTTTATTCTGGGCTCATTAATTCCAATGGCCAAATGGTCCTGAGTCCAGAATGGGATGAAATCAAAGCATTTCAAAACGGTTGGGGAGTTGGAAAGAAAGACAATAAACTTTTTCTAATCAATGCTTCAGGGGAAATCAAAAATCCAGAAGGATACAATAAGGTATGTAGAACAGAATCTGGTCAATTTCTGGTAGAATCCAATGAAAAAGTCGGACTCTTAAGCTCTAATGGTGATATCATTCTTAATCCTGAATATGACTTCTTGAAACATGAAAGAAGCAATTGGGTTTTGGCCATCAAAGACAGCAAGAGCGGATTGATTCAGGAAGATGGAGAAGTCATTATTCCATTTGACTATGAAGAGATCATCATAGATAATCAGAATCGCCAAATTTTGGTAAAAAGTAATTATGAACCGGTATTGATGGTGGAGCAAGAACCTGTATCTAAGAAAAAGAAAAGGGGCCATTAAGCCCCTTTTTTGATTTAAAATATATATTCACTTTTTACTTCTTATCTCCTTTTCCTTTGGAATCGCTTCCTTCAGAATCTGATTTAGCAATTGAATCTCTCATAGAAGTATCAGATTTGATATTTTCCATTCTATAATAATCCATCACTCCCAACTGGCCGGATCTAAAGGCTTCCGCGAGAGCTTTGGGAACTTCTGCTTCAGCTTCTACTACCTTCGCACGCATTTCCACATTCTTTGCCTTCATCTCTTGCTCCAAAGCTACAGCCATGGCTCTTCTTTCTTCCGCTTTTGCTTCAGCTACTTTCAGGTCAGCAGACGCCTGATCGATCTGTAACTTCGCACCGATGTTGGTTCCTACATCAATATCAGCAATATCAATAGAAAGGATTTCGAAAGCTGTTCCCGCATCCAACCCCCTTTGCAACACCAATTTAGAGATTTTATCAGGGTTTTCTAAAACGCTTTTATGAGTATCAGCAGAACCGATTGAAGTCACAATTCCTTCCCCTACCCTTGCCAAAATGGTATCTTCTCCAGCACCACCTACCAATTGAGCAATGTTTGCACGAACAGTTACTCTGGCTTTTGCTACCAACTGAATCCCATCAGCAGCAACTGCAGCCACATTAGGAGTATTAATTACTTTTGGATTTACAGATATCTGAACTGCCTCAAACACATCTCTACCAGCTAAATCAATAGCAGTTGCCTGTTTAAATGACAAATTAATATTTGCTTTATCAGCAGAAATCAAAGCTCGAATAACATTAGGAACATTCCCTCCTGCTAAGTAGTGAGTTTCCAATTCATTGGTAGTCAATTGCAAACCTGCTTTTGTTGCAGTAATTAAAGAGTTTACAATCACACTTGGGGGAACTTTTCTAATCCTCATTCCAAACAATTCTCCAATTGTCACTTTCACTTTAGCGAAAAGTGCTGTGAACCATAATCCAACAGGAATAAAGTAAAGGAAAAGCCAGATAACTAAAATTGCTCCAAATGCAATTATCAATAAAAAGACAGGGCTTGAAGGGTCCATAATATTTACTTAACTAAAATTTGATTGTTTTCAATTTTCATTATTGTGATGATCGAATCTACTGAAATAAAACCGGATTCTGATTTAACTTCAAAAATAGAGTCTCCAAATAATCCTTTTCCAATCGGTTTTAGATCTGAAATTGCTTTTCCTTCCATTCCTTTTTCTAATCCTTTGGTTCTTCCATCAAACACACCTCCTTCCAAGGCATTTTTTAAGGTGAGCTTTTGCCAAACTCCAGATTGAAAACTATAGACAACTGCTGCAATATTTAAGACAGTAGCAATGGCTGTAATCCACCAGGCTATATTTGCTGGGAAAGTCAAAAAAGCATAAGCTACTCCTGCAAGGCTAATCAGTAAACCCAAAACTCCAACAACTGTCGTTCCAGGGATAAATAAGGTCTCTGCCATTAAAAGAATAAGACCTATGATCAATAAACTTGAAAGGATTAGAATTGTCATTTGGGTTTTTATTTAGATTCCTAAAATACGAGAAAGCCAGCAACCTTGGACAATAGAAAATAAAAAAACCCTGAATTCTCAGGGTTTAATTTTTAATATGCTTTTGCAAAATATACTCGGCCTGTCGAAGGTTTCCCTGTTAAAATGCAGGTTCCGTCTTCCTCTTTTTGATCCAAAGGAATACAACGGATTGTCGCCTTAGTCAATTCTTTGATTTTATCTTCTGTCTCTGACGTCCCATCCCAATGAGCTGAAACGAATCCACCTTTATTCTCCAAAACATCCTGGAATTCTTCCCAAGAATTCACCTCAGTAGTTTTCTCAGTTCTGAAATTCAAAGCTTTCTCATAGATTCCTTGCTGGATTTCATCAAGTAATCTAGGGATCATTACTTCAATCGGCTCGGAAGAAAGATCGAAGCTTGATTTGGTCAAGTTATCTCTTCTAGCCAATTCAATTGTTCCATTTTCCAAATCTCTAGGACCGATTGCAATTCTCAATGGAACACCTTTCAATTCATATTCAGCAAATTTCCACCCTGGCTTATGAGTATCTCTATCATCAAATTTGACAGAAACACCAACTTTTCTAAGAGCTGTCATCATTTCATAAGCTTTCTCAGAAATAGCATTCAACTGCTCTTCTCCTTTATATATAGGGACAATCACCACCTGAATTGGAGCCAATTTCGGAGGAAGGACTAAACCATTATCATCAGAATGTGCCATAATCAAGGCCCCCATCAATCGGGTACTCACACCCCATGAAGTACCCCAAACGTGATCCAAACCACCTTCTTTGGTTGCAAACTTTACATCAAAAGCCTTTGCAAAGTTTTGTCCCAAGAAGTGAGAAGTTCCTGCTTGAAGAGCTTTTCCATCTTGCATCATAGCTTCAATACATAAAGTTTCATCAGCACCTGCAAAACGTTCGTTCTCAGTTTTTCTTCCTTTCACAACAGGTACTGCCATGAATTCCTCAGCAAACTGAGCATAGACATTCATCATCTGAACCGTTTCAGCCATTGCTTCTTCCTTTGAAGCATGAGCAGTATGCCCTTCTTGCCATAAAAATTCAGCTGTACGAAGGAAAAGTCGGGTTCTCATTTCCCACCTTACAACATTCGCCCACTGGTTTACCAGCAAAGGCAAATCTCTATAAGACTGAATCCAATTTTTATAGGTGCTCCAGATAACCGTTTCAGAAGTAGGACGAACAATCAGCTCTTCTTCCAATTTTGCTTCTGGGTCAACAATTACTCCTGAACCATCTTCAGCATTTTTCAACCTGTAGTGTGTTACTACCGCACATTCTTTCGCAAAGCCTTCTACATGAGAGGCTTCCTTACTGAGATAGGACTTGGGGATGAATAGCGGAAAATAAGCATTCGTATGACCAGTTTCTTTAAACATTCGGTCAAGTTCAGCCTGCATTTTTTCCCAAATGGAATAACCGTAAGGTTTGATTACCATACAGCCTCTGACTGCAGAGTTTTCTGCCAAATCAGCTTTTTTTACCAACTCATTGTACCAAAGAGAGTAATCCTCACTTCGCTTAGGTAGTCCTTTACTCATTCTATTTTGATTGAATATGAAATGTCTTTATTTTTACTAAATTAAGCGTGGCAAATATAAGGTAAAAATATAACCCTACACCTCGAACAACGTATAACTAAGTAACAACTCAAACTTCAACCATGAAGAAATTATCCGTATTACTTACACCAGCAGTCCTAGGAACACTTGTTCTTGCTTCTTGTAGCTCTTCACAGCTAGCTACAAATGGAGCGAGTGACAACATGTATTTCATGGCTTCTGATGCAAAACTATCTACTGAATACGCTGTACAGAACAACAAGCCAGAAACATTTCAAGAATTCAATTCTTTGAATGATGTTCCGGAAGAAAGTTTTTCCAGCAGAAACGTCAATCCTGATTACATCTCCCGATATCAAGCGGACACAGAGGAAACAGGAGATGAAGTGGTTTACTTCGATGAAACTGCTGCAGTTTCTGAGGGTGAGCCAGACATTGATGTTTACAACAATTATTACGTTGGAAGTTCAGGAAATAGTTCTTGGGCAAATCCTTCTTTTGCCTTCAATATGGGCTTTATGTATGGTTTTAACCCTTGGGGATTTGGTTTTTATGATCCATTCTATGGACCTAGTTGGGGTTATAGACCAGGCTTTAGCCTAAGCATCGGTTTAGGTTGGGGATTTGGATATGGATTCGGGTCTCCTTTCTTCAGACCGGGCTTCGGTTATGGAGGTTTCTATCCTAGCTATGCTTGGGGTGGAGGTTATTATGGAGGAGGTTACTATGGCGGTTATTATCCTGGCTATGGCAATCCAATCTATGTACTTCCAGGAGGAGAATACGGTGATAGAAGAGTAGTAAGAGGTGCAAGACCTACTAGAGGAGCATCTTTAGCCACTGCTGGAAATAGAGCTGTTGCAAATGCCGCCCTACCTAGTACAGCAAGAGCGCAAGCAAGAAGAGATGTTATGAATAATAGAAGTATTGTTTCTTCTGACAGAGCAAGAACAAGCTCTAGAGATTTTGGAACAAGTCAAAATGATTATTATAACTCCAATAGATCTAGAATTGCTACAACTAGGAATACTAGAACTACAAATTCTGCAGCCATGGATAGATCATCTTCTGTTAGATCAAGAAGCGCTATGCCAACTGCAAGACCAAGTACAAGATCAATAGGAACAACAAATAGAGGGGTAAATACCAGAAGTATTGACACTTATAGAAGATCAACTACTTCAAACCCATCCTATAGAAGAACTACCACTCCTTCTTATAATAGAAGTACTATGCCAGGTAGAACTTCTAGCCCAAGTTATAATAGAAGTACACCTAGTACAAGGACATATACACCATCCAGAAGTTCCTCTGGCAGCATGAGCATGCCAAGTAGAAGTTCTTCAAGCGGTGGAGGATCCAGAGGCTCAGTCTCATCCGGATCCAGAGGAGGAAGGGGGAATTAAAATCCCCCCTTTTTTTTGCCAAAAATTAACCACTTCGCCTTTTCTTACCGTTATAATAGGCAATCAAATATTATTTATTAATGAAGATAAAAGCTTCAATTCTATTACTCTCTAGTATAATATGCGGACATGTAGCATACTCACAAAGCGGATATTATGAGGATGCTTTAAGGTTTAGCCAAAATATGCCTGCAGGAACTGCTCGAATTATGGGTATTGGGGGAACCCAGTGGTCATTGGGCGGAGATGTTTCAAATATTGCAGGAAACCCAGCAGGATTGGGCTTCTTCAGGAATTCAGAAGCAAGCATCACTCTAGGTTATTCAGACTGGGGAGTTGACACCTATTATTTGGGTCAACCAAAATCATATAACACTTCCAATTTCAATATTCCTAACCTATCAGTAGTATTCGCCAATCCTAAAGGAGACTACGAAAGAGGTGCGTTTAAGGGAGGATCCTTTGGTATTAGTATCCAAAGAATAGCCAACTTCAATACAGAATATGGTTTTTACTCTGATCAACTTGGAGAAACTTCAATTATTGACTTTTATATCCAGGATGCATATGGAATCCCAGAATCTCAAATTGAATCTTTTGGATTAACTGGTTTGGGATATTTGACCTACCAAATCAACCCAATTGCATTTGATGATGATGGTAATCCAATTTCTAACCCTGACACCTATGATTCATTCGTTACTGGATATCCGTTCCAAGACGAAAATGTAACTCAAGAAGGTTCGGCAAGCCAAATGACTTTCTCATATGGTGCAAACTTTAACCATAAGCTTTTTGTAGGTGGGTCAATTGGAATTCGTTCTTTAAGTTTTTCTTCTTTGAAAGAATACAACGAGGAATTTCCCGATGGTCCTTTAATCAATTCTACCATCAGAGAAAGTCTTTATATTAATGGCACTGGCTTCAATGTAAATATGGGCTTGATCTATAAGCCTATCGACTATGTCAATTTGGGTTTCAATTTCCAGAGTCCAACTTGGTATATGTTGAACGAAGAATATGAAGCTTCTATGTTTGCCAATTATGATAATTACTACTTCGAGGAAGAGGATATCACTTTAGGAAATGTAAGCGCTACATCCGATTACATTTTAGGTCGATATAACCTCAATACTCCTTTAAAAATCGGAGGTGGAGCCACATTCTTTTTAGGGAAAAATGGATTTATATCTGCTGATGTGGATTGGGTAGATTATAGTGCAGCTAGATTAAGTTCAAGAGACTTTGATGAGGGACCAGATAACCAAGCAATCAGTTCCTATTATGGAAGTACCGTCAATTTTAGATTTGGTGCGGAAGCAAGATTAAACATCTTAAGACTTCGAGCTGGATATGCCCATTTCGGCGACCCTTATACGAATTCTGATTTTGATAGAAGCACACAGCAAATTAGTGGTGGTATTGGCGTGAAATTGAATAATTTCTCAATGGACTTTGCTTTAGTCAATCAGAAATACAATGGGCTTTACAGCTCCTATCAAGTATTAGATAGTCAAAACAATAATATTGGACCAGTTACAGAATTAGACAATTCAATAATTAATGGAGTTCTAACCCTTGGGCTTAGTTTTTAAGTCTGTGAATTAACTCAGATACCAAAAGCTCAGTGATAAAGTCAGATCCGCTGAGCTTTATTTTTGACTGGTTATAATAGGATTCTCTATCAGCTTGAAGGCTTTTCAATTTAAGGATAATCTCTCCGCCTCCCATTCCTTGAAACATGGGTCTATTTTGAATTTTAGTTCCTACCAACCTTTGAGAAATATCTTCCAAAGGAACGTCAAGATATACAGAAACAGCTTTCGCATTGATTCGGTCCATATTGTCATTGAAGCAAGGACAACCTCCTCCAGAGGCCAAAACAAAGGACCTATCCCAACTCAAAACCTGTTCTAAGGCTTCAGTCTCTATTTCCCTGAATTTCCCCTCGCCCATTTTTGAAAAAATATCTGGGATTTTCATCTGCTCTTTCTGCTCGATCTGAGTATCCAGATCATAGAACGGAAAGTCCAAAGCTTGGGCCAATTGTTTACCAAAGGTACTTTTTCCTGAACCTGGAAGGCCTACCAAAACAACTTTTAGAAATTCCATTATTGAATAAAATAATCTAAAACCTCAGAGGCTTCAGGTGTATTGTTGTGATGGAATTTGGCTAGAACAGTTCCATCTTTTAAAAGCATTAGGCCCGGATTAGATCGGATCATGGTTTTGACTACAGTGGCATCAGCCTGTACAGCCAAAATATCCCAACCTCTTGAGGTCAACAAATTATTGATTTCTTCTTCAGAAGCTGCAGCAGCCAAAACCACTTGGATCGGAGAATTTGCCAAACTTTGAATCAATACATCAATTTCATCCAAATTTGCATCACTCATTTTGGAATAATTACTTACTAAAACCACCAATTTGTTCCCCACAAACATCTCTTCAGAATAATCACCGTCATTGTTCCAAACTGCAAAATCAGAGATTTTCGGTAAGTTCTCAGGGTTCTTCAAATTCATTTCTACAAACTCATAGCTTTTATCTGTAGGGTATTGATCCAATATCACCTCTTGCCCATCTTTTTTCATTACATAGGAATACTGCAATGGTGCTGATGGTTGCATATTTTCAGGAATATTTACTCCGACTTTGTAAGCACGAAAATCAATGAATGGCAAATTCCTAATTGCAGTAATAGAAAGAACAAAAGATAAAATACCAACAACCATTACAACCCTTTTTGCCCATGAAGGGGATGATTCTGGAAGAAATTTCCTTAATGCAAATATCCCAGCGATCATTATCATCAAGATCACATCCTTATAAAAAGATTCCCAGGGGGTCAATTTGATCGCATCTCCAAAGCAACCACAATCAGTCACTTTATTAAAGTATGCAGAATAGAAAGTAAGAAAGGTGAAAAACAAGATCATCAGACCTAAAGCCCAAACAGTGAATTTGGACCTAACACCAAGAATAAGCATTACTCCTAAAACCACTTCAACTACCACTAGAAATACCCCTATATAAAGAGCAAAAGGCTTGAGGTAATAAAAGAATCCCGCAATATCATTGGAAAACACGTCGAAGTATTCTTCCAGTTTAATGGCTGTTCCAACTGGGTCGTTGACTTTGATCAACCCGGAAAAAATAAATAGACCTCCAACCAGAAGTCTCAAAACCCACAGTAATGCTTTACCCATGATATCCTAGTTTGATTAGACAGAAAACCGAATAATTGATCATATCCTGATAGTTGGCTTCGATCCCTTCCGAAACCAAAGTCTGACCTTCATTATCTTCAATTTGCTTAACTCTAAGTAATTTCATCAAAATGATGTCAGTCATTGAGCTCACTCTCATTTCTCTCCAAGCCTCTCCATAATCGTGATTCTTGTTTTCTAACAGTCCCTTTGTATCATTCACCCATTTATCATAAACAGGCTCCAAATCATCAAAAGGAATTTCCATCCTTTCATCTTTTGAAAAACTAATCTGTAATAAGGCAATTAGACAATAGTTGATGATTCCTACGAATTCATCTACGATTGGGTCTCCTACTTTTTGGCTTCCCTTTTCTTGAATTGATCGGATACGCTGTGCTTTGATAAAAATCTGGTCGGTAATGGAAGACAATCTCAAAATCCTCCATGCTGTACCATAATCTATAGTTTTCTTGCGAAATAGTTCTTTACAACGGGCAATAACTTGCGTATATTCGTTACTGGTTTTCGTTTCCAATCTTAGTTTAATTTTAATGTTGTCGGCTGCGAGTGCATCTTCCTCGATCGAAGATAATTTATTTCCCCAAAAATATACACTTCAAATTAAGGGAAGGCTTATTGAATGGGAAAAGCCGCAAATAATGGGGATAATCAATACAACTCCTGATTCATTTTTTGATCAAAGCAGAATTTCCCTAAATAAAGAGGCTATTCTTCAACAGGCCGAAAAAATGATTCAAGATGGTGCTTCCATTTTGGATATCGGTGGCTACAGTAGCAGACCAGGTGCCAAAGATGTGAGTGAAGATGAAGAATTGGAAAGAGTATTGCCAGCTGTCAATTGGATCAACAATGCGTTTCCGGAAGTTTTGATTTCTGTAGATACATTTCGATCCAAAGTTGCAAAAGTTGCCGTAAATGAAGGTGCCCATATTGTAAATGACATTTCAGGTGGAGAACTGGATTCTGACCTAATACCGACAGTTGCAGAGCTTGGAGTTCCATACATTTTGATGCATTTGAGGGGAAATCCTCAAACTATGCAGGCAAAAACGGAGTATTTTGATTTTCTTCCTGAAATATTGAACTATTTCGCTGAAAAACTGGATGTAATAGTAAAGTTTGGCATCAAAGATGTAATTATTGATCCGGGTTTTGGTTTTTCTAAAAATCTCGATCAGAATTACTTTCTTTTGAAAAATCTGGAAATTTTGAAATCGTTAGGTCTGCCAATTCTGGCTGGTCTTTCCAGAAAATCCATGATTTATAAACTATTGGAATGTGAACCATCAGAAGCTTTGATTGGTACCACAGCCTTGAACATGGTGGCACTTCAAAAAGGTGCTAACATCTTGAGAGTACATGACGTTAAAGAAACAAACGAAACCCTGAAATTATATAACCAACTTTACGCTTGACCTTACTTTTTAAAATAGGATTCCTGGATGTATCCATCGTCAATATGATTGATATTGCGTTGGTGTCATTTCTATTGTACCAGGTTTACAAACTCCTAAAGGGCAGTGTTGCAATCAAGATTTTCCTTGGCTTCCTCTCTATTTATTTGATGTATCTCTTGGTGAGAGCACTTCGAATGGAATTACTTTCCTCCATATTGGGGCAGTTCATGGGAGTCGGTGTGATAGCAGCTATTATCATCTTCGCACCAGAGATCAGAAAGTTCCTCTTAATGATCGGTAGATCTTCTTTGTTGTCCGATGACAATGCCTGGAAGGATATGCTTTTCTTCTGGAGAAAAAAAGACAATGAATCTTTTAACATTACTCCTATTATTGATGCATCCAAAACCCTAGCTGGCTCAAACACAGGTGCTTTGATGGTCATCTCTAGAAGTACTGAATTAAAATTCTATGCCGAAAGTGGTGATATATTGGATGCAGAATTATCAAAAAGACTTCTTGTTTCGATTTTTAACAAATACAGTCCGCTACATGACGGTGCTGTGATCATACACAATGGTAAAATCAAAGCTGCAAGATGTATTCTTCCGGTTACAGAAAGGGAAGTTCCTGCCCAATTTGGATTGAGGCACAGAGCTGGAATCGGAATGTCTGAAGCGACAGATTCCATTATTTTGATTGTATCAGAGGAAACTGGTCAGATTTCTATGGCTAAAAATGGAAAGATCCTGCACAACATGTCTTTCCAGGAAGTTCGCGAAACATTGAATGATTACTTAAACAGTCAGGATGTGGATGCGAGATTCGAGAATCTGGAAGATTACCAGCAGAAGAAAAAGAAGAAACTGGCAGCAATGACCAGCAAGACTTCTTAAAAAAAATTACATCTAATTTCTTAGGAGTAATTTTTAATTTAAAACACTACCACTTACTATTTTTTATTACCGATTAGACTTTTTAGCTAGTCTATTTATTAAAAATTGAACTAGTTGTTCTCTTAATCATATTATATAAAATCATCCATCAAGTATTAAAAAACTAGTAGCAAAGTGGATTAATCTTTGCTATCACAGCGTTAAGATTATCAGTATAGCCTGACAAATCACCCCCACTCTTAACAATGAAAAAACCAAACAGAATTCAAATTGCTATTTTATTGATTCTATTTTCCGCAGGAGCCTGGGCTACCCAAGCATATATGC
The DNA here is from genome assembly GCF_900148515.1 of Algoriphagus zhangzhouensis. Classification (GTDB taxonomy): domain Bacteria; phylum Bacteroidota; class Bacteroidia; order Cytophagales; family Cyclobacteriaceae; genus Algoriphagus; species Algoriphagus zhangzhouensis. The sequence goes on from NZ_FRXN01000001.1 coordinate 1,012,981, forward strand.
CTGAAATCAAAAAGCAATTGAAGGACACTTATTCTTCATTGGTAGAACCAGATAAGGAAACTATTCGAGCAGAAATAATTCAAACGATTGAAATAGAAGTTCCAGAACCAAGAATAACACCTCCTATTCCCAAAGAGCTTATCACTAAAGAATATGATAAGCACTTATTCGCTGCAGAATACAATGGCTTTGGGTTGATTGAAAGTGAAGATCATTACAATAGTTTGGTCAAAGACGGGAAGCTGGTCTTAATTGATAATGGAACAGGCTATGAAGTGATGCCTTTGACTCATAGCCAACCTTATATCACTCCCTATTCAAAGACTGTTTTGGAAGAAATCGGAATCGCTTTTCAAAGCCTAACAGACTCTAAAAGCTATATCACGCTCACCTCAGTTACCAGAACTCCAGAACAACAAAAGAGTCTAAGAAAAAGAAATACCAATGCAACTAAAGGCGTTAGTTCTCATTCCTACGGAGTGTCTTTTGACATTTCATACATCCGATTCAATGGTAAAAAGAATTGGAACCGAAAGAATCAGAAAAAGCTCGAAAAAATCTTAAAGGAATTTGAAGCGGAAGACAAAATCTTCTTTATCAAAGAAAGAAAGCAGAATTGCTACCACGTGACAGTCAGGTAAATTTCTTTCATGTATACAACAAAAGCCAGAATTCAATATTGAACTCTGGCTTTTGTCATTTATATAGAAAGAGGATTATTTGATCACTCCCAATTCTTTTCCTACTTCAGTGAAAGCTTGAATTGCCTGATCCAAATGCTCTCTTTCATGGCCTGCAGAAATCTGAACACGGATTCTAGCCTGTCCCTTTGGTACAACAGGGTAATAGAAACCAATCACATAGATTCCTTTCTCCAAAAGTTTCTCTGCCATTTGTTGAGAAAGAACTGCATCATATAACATCACTGGAACGATAGGATGTGTACCAGGCTTAATATCAAATCCTGCAGCAGTCATTTTCTCTCGGAAATATTGTGTATTGACTTCCAATTTATCTCTCAGCTCGGTGGTCTCAGTCAACAAATCAAACACAGCAATAGATGCTCCAGTAATTGATGGCGCCAAGGTATTGGAGAACAAATATGGTCTAGATCTTTGACGAAGCAATTCGATAATTTCTTTTCTACCTGAAGTAAATCCTCCAGATGCACCACCCAAAGCTTTTCCCAAAGTGCCTGTAATGATATCCATTTTGCCCATTACATCGCAATGCTCATGAACTCCACGGCCCGTTTTACCCATAAAACCGGTGGAATGACACTCATCAGACATCACCAATGCTTCATATTTCTCGGCAAGAGCTACAATCTTATCCAACTGTGCAATCGTACCGTCCATGGAAAAAACTCCATCCGTAACGATGATCTTTTGCTTGGCCCCTTTTGCGACTGCATCCTTCAATTGAGCTTCCAAATCCTCCATATCATTATGCTGATAACGGAATCTCATTGCTTTACAAAGTCTGACACCGTCAATAATGGATGCATGATTCAATGCATCAGAAATAATAGCGTCCTCTGGCCCCAAAATAGGTTCGAATACACCACCATTGGCATCAAAAGCCGCGGCATAAAGAATTGTGTCCTCGGTTCCTAAAAATTCGGAAATCTTCTTCTCCAATTCTTTATGAATATCCTGAGTTCCACAAATAAACCTCACAGATGACATTCCAAAACCATGAGAATCAATCGCTGCTTTTGCTGCTTCGATTACTTTAGGGTGAGATGAAAGTCCCAAATAATTATTGGCACAGAAGTTCAAAACTTTCTTTCCTCCAGTGATAGTTATCTCTGCCGCCTGAGGAGAAGTGATGACTCTTTCATTTTTAAAAAGACCTGCGTCCTTGATAGATTGGATTTCCGCTTCCAATTTGGGTTTGATCTGATCGTACATGTTGAGAAGTATTAACTAATAATTTTCGGTTTTCCTTTGGTCAAAAATTCTTTTCGACCCTCTAATTTTTTATACTTTTGCGCAAGCAAATCCAAATATAAACAAAAAGCCTCGGAAGGAAATCGGGCAATTTAATCTCCCATCAATGGAAAAAATTCTTGTAATCGGCGCTGCCGGTCAATTGGGTTCTGAATTAACAAAATCATTAAGTGATATTTATGGCGGTGACAGGGTGATTGCCACGGACTTAAATGAGTCAGCCAGGTCAAAATTCGACTATTGCCAATTCGAAGTATTGGATATCATGGATCAAGCAAAAGCCAAAGAATTGATCCAAAAAGAAAATGTAAAGCAAGTTTATCATTTGGCTGCAGTCCTTTCAGCAACTGGTGAGCAAAAACCGCTTTTTGCATGGAACCTAAACATGGACAGCTTATTGTTTGTCCTTGAAATGGCTAGAGAATTCAAAATGGAGAAAGTTTATTGGCCTTCTTCTATTGCTGTTTTCGGTCCAAACACTCCTAAAATCAATACTCCTCAGTATTGCGTGAAAGAACCAAACACTGTGTATGGAATTTCTAAGCAGGCCGGCGAAAGATGGTGTGAGTATTATTTCCAGAAATATGGAGTCGATGTACGTAGCTTAAGATATCCGGGTTTGATTGGATACAAATCTCTTCCAGGCGGAGGTACTACAGATTACGCCGTAGACATTTATCATAAAGTATTAGCTGGAGAAAAATTCAGCTGTTTCTTGAGAGAAGACAGCTCTCTTCCTATGATGTATATGCCGGATGCCATCAAAGCAACTTTAGATTTGATGCATGCTCCTGCTGAATCGGTAAAAATCAGATCAAGCTACAACCTAGCGGGTATGAGCTTTACTCCAAAAGACATCTACGAAAGCATTTTAAAATACCATCCTTCTTTCGAAATCGAATACAATCCTGATTTCAGACAAGGCATTGCAGATAGTTGGCCAGATAGTGTTGACGACAGTTGTGCGAGAGCTGATTGGGGATGGAAACCAGACTTTGGACTAGATGAAATGACAAAGGATATTCTGGAAAACCTTCCAAATTATTCTTTTTAATTAACTTAATAACCCGAAAGACATCTTTCGGGTTTTTTGTTGAAATAGTTTTCAGAATTTAGGCCATTTTGCCTATTTTTCTGATTCGAAATAGACTCATGACGAAACTTAACCTCTATATTATAATTACTGCCCTGGTGATTCTAGGGATTATTACGGCTTATTTTTTTGCACCCAGTAAGAAGGTAGATTTTAGTACTGAAATCAAACCCATACTCAACAAGCATTGCATTTCCTGCCATGGAGGAGTCAAAAAAAGTGGTGGTTTTAGTGTTTTATTTGAAGAAGAAGCCTTGGCTGTGACCGAATCTGGTCATCCGTCCATAATTCCCGGCGATGCAAATAACAGTGAACTAATCAAAAGACTTTCAGATCCTGATCCAGAATTAAGGATGCCTTATGGCAAACCTGCTCTTGCAAAAGAAGAAATTCAAATATTAAAAGATTGGATCAATGAAGGTGCAAATTGGGGGAAACACTGGGCCTATGAAACTGTACAAAAGCCTGAAGAAATAGATCAGGTCCTTTCAGCAGGAATCGGAACAAGTAATTCAGAGTCAAGCTCCAACCCAATAGATTTTTTTGTTGCAGAAAAATTAGAGGAACAAGGTCTAACATTTTCTCCTCAGGAGGATCCGAATAAACTTTTAAGAAGAGTATCCTTAGATATTACCGGGCTACCTCCTACTGATTCATTGTTGAATTTATATCAAGGTGGAAAAATCAACTATGAACAAGCAGTTGACTACTTGCTTAACCAGCCGAGCTATGGTGAAAATTGGGCCAGCTGGTGGTTAGATTTGGCGAGATACGCTGATACCAAAGGGTATGAAAGAGATGTTTCTCGGACTGTTTGGCCTTATCGAGACTATGTGATTCAGTCACTCAATAAAGACAAGCCCTTTGATGTCTTTACAATTGAGCAATTAGCAGGAGATCTCCTTCCAAACCCCACACAAGAACAACTCACCGCCACTGCTTTCCACCGAAACACCATGAATAATGATGAAGGTGGAACACAGGATGAAGAGTTTAGGGTTGCGGCAGTTTTGGATCGGGTAAATACCACTTATGAAGTTTGGCAAAGCACTACCATGGCCTGCGTCCAATGCCATAGCCATCCTTATGACCCTATTCGACATGAGGAGTTTTATGAATCCATGGCTTTTTTCAATAATACCAGAGATGAAGATACTCATGACGAGGAACCGAAACTGAGGTTTTATTCTGTAAAAGATCAAATCAGCTTTGGCAAGGTGGTTAATTGGGTAGAGCAAAATGAATCCAAAGAGGCTGCTAAGAAAAAGGCTGATTTTTTGACTTTCTTCGAACCTAAATATGAATCTCATATTGCTACGGACTTTAATAAAGCAGAACTCATCGATACCAAATGGTTGGGGCTGTGGAATGGTGGCTCAGCCTATTTTAGGAATATAGATACGCAAGGTTCCGATCAAATGCTCTTGAATTACCGAAGTGGCTTGAATGGAACCCGAATAACCATCAGAATTGGGGGACCTGAAGGAGAAATATTGACTCAATTCACTTTGAACCAGACAAAAGGTGATGAAATACATTCTTTCCCTATCAAAAAAATCCAGGGGAAAAATGACCTATATATCTCAGCAATAAGTCCCATTGCCAAACCACAACAAAATACTTCTGCATTAGTATGGTTTGCCTTTATCCCAAGTCTTCCAGGGAAAAACGAAGCTGGATTTGCTGAAGTAAAAAACTCTTGGGAATCAATTCTCAAATTCAATGGAACGAAGCTTCCAATTTTGATTGAAAACCCAGAATACATGAAACGTGAAACCAAAATCTTCGAAAGAGGAAATTGGTTAATGCTAGGTGATGAAGTGGATCCCGACACCCCTTCGGAATTCAATGAATGGAATCCAGAGTGGCCAAGAAACAGATTAGGATTTGCATACTGGCTGACTTCTAAGGAAAATCCTTTGACATCCAGAACGCTAGTCAACAGAATCTGGGCACAACTATTCGGTCGAGGAATTGTGAGTTCTGTTGAAGATATGGGAACCCAATCGGATACTCCTTCACATCCAGAGCTTTTAAACTATTTGGCTTGGACCACCATGAACGATTATGAATGGAGTCTTAAAAAGCTCATTAAGTCTATCGTTACCTCTGAAACCTATAAGCAAAACTCATCAGTTTCTCCAGAATTGTATTCTCAGGACCCTCAAAATAAGTGGTATGCACGAGGTCCAAGAATAAGATTGAGTGCGGAGCAAATCAGAGATCAAGCTCTGGCTGTTTCTGGGTTGCTTAGCAATAAAATGTATGGTCCGGGAGTTAAGCCACCCCAACCAGAAGGAATCTGGCAAACCGTATACAATGGAGAGTCCTGGAATGAATCAAATGGCGAAGATCGATATCGACGAGGTATCTATACTTTCTTGAAAAGAACTAGCCCCTATCCTTCTTTCATCTCTTTTGATGCAGGTAGTCGGGAGGTTTGCTTGAGTAATCGAATTGTAACAAACACCCCTCTCCAAGCCCTAGTAACCTTAAACGATCCAGTTTATTTAGAAGCCGCAGCCCAATTGGGTAAGTGGATGTTAGATTCTGATTCTGATCCTCAAAAAGGAATCTCAAATGGCTTTAAAAAATTGATGCTAACACCTATTTCGAAAGAAAAACTCAAAGCATTGGACGAATTGTATTTGGCATCCTTGAAAGAATTTGAGCAGAATCCAAAAACCCTTCAGGAGTTTATGACTGCCAATTTTGAGCAGATAAGCCCTGAATTGGCATCCATGTCTGTGGTGGCCAATGCACTTTTGAACTTGGATGAATTCCTAACGAAACCTTGACATGAAGCATTTAGATAAATTATTTCAAGAGCTTTCTCAGCAACAGCTAGAAAAGAAAACCAGAAGACATTTTCTAATGGATTGTGTCAGCAAAATGGGAGGTCTGGCTTTAGCCCCTCTGATGTTCGGCTGTGGATTGGAATCCAAACCTAAAGGATTGGAATTAAGCCAAAGAGACTTGAATCCTTTGGCTCCTCTTCCACCTCCTTTCAGAGGAAAAGCCAAGTCCATCATCTATTTACATATGGCAGGCGCTCCCTCCCAGTTAGAATTATTTGACTACAAGCCAGAATTGGCAAAATACCATAATCAACCTTGTCCAGAGTCTCTTTTGGAAGGAAGGACATTTGCCTTTATCCGAGGAGTTCCTAATCTATTGGGTCCACAGGCAAACTTCACTCAAAAAGGTGAATCAGGAGCTTGGGTATCAGACTTTTTACCTCATTTCTCTCAGGTAATAGATGATGTGGCCTTCCTTAAAGCTGTTCATACTGATCAATTCAACCACGGACCCGCCCAGCTATTTATGCAAACGGGTAGCCCAAGATTGGGACGTCCTAGTTTGGGAAGTTGGGTTACTTATGGATTGGGCACTGAAAATCAAAACTTACCAGGATTTGTGGTTTTGACTTCTGGTGGAAAAACCCCAGATGCAGGCAAAAGTGTTTGGGGAAGTGGCTTTCTACCATCTGTTTATCAGGGAGTACAATGTAGATCCAAAGGAGATCCGGTGCTTTATCTCCAAGATCCTGATGGCATGTCCCGAGATATGAAGAAAAATTTGATCTCGGCTATCAATGATGTCAATAAGGAAGAATTCAACCAATATGGGGATCCAGAAATTCTAGCCAGAATCAATCAATATGAAATGGCATACAGAATGCAAATTGAGGTACCTGAAGTGATGGACATCAATGATGAACCTGAATACATTCATGAGCTTTATGGAACTCAGCCTGGAAAAGAATCCTTCGCCAATAATTGTCTTTTGGCTCGAAAACTAGTTGAAAAAGGGGTCAGAGTCGTTCAGTTGTATGATTGGGGCTGGGATTCTCATGGAACAGATCATGATGGGTCTATTGATATGGGACTTAGAAATAAGTGCCGTGAAATTGACCGTCCTATGACTGCCTTACTTTTAGATCTCAAACAAAGAGGCTTGTTAGAAGACACTCTTGTAGTTTGGGGTGGTGAGTTTGGAAGAACACCAATGCAGGAAAATCGGGAAGGAAAACAGCAAAGTTTCTTGGGAAGAGATCATCACGGAGATGCATTTACCATGTGGATGGCCGGAGGAGGTGTAAAAAAAGGAGCAAGCTATGGTATCACTGATGACTTTGGTTTTTCAGGAGTTGATGAACGGGTTTCTGTTCATGACATCCATGCTACTATACTTCATTTGATGGGCTTTGATCACGAACAGTTCACGTATGATTTCCAAGGCCGACCTTTCAGACTGACAGATGTGGAAGGAGAATTAATTAGAAAAATTATCGCTTAATACATGCACCAATTTTCCAGATTGCTCTTAGCAATTGCTTTTATTTCGATTTCATTCAATTCAATTGCCCAAAAACAAGTTCTCTTCTTCCAAACAGATTGGGGGAATGAACTACCAATGGATGACTTTTTAGCCAAAACCAAAGCTGACGGATACGATGGTATCGAAGTCTGGATGCCTAGGTCCGATGAAGCCAAACAAAAGCTAAAAGAAGGTCTTGAAAAGTATGATTTGAAAGTCCTCTTCCTTCATGGAACGAACAAAGGCTTACCTTTTGAGGAGTCCTTAAAAGCCTATGAGGAGGGTTTAAGATATATCTTAACCTGGAAACCAGTCAAAGTAAATAGTCACACAGGAAGTGATTTTTGGACCTTGGAGCAAAATCTTGCTTTCATCAAAGCTGGTCAAAAAATAGCTCAAGAATCAGGTATCCCCTTAATCCATGAAACTCATCGAGGTAGATTTTCCAATACACTTCCAGCAACCTTGGAAATGATTGAAGCTTTTCCTGAATTGAGATTGAATCTGGATATCAGTCATTGGATGGTAGTTCATGAAAAACTGATCCAAAAGCAAGATCCTTTCCTTAAGTCAGTATTACCTCATATAGATCATATTCATTCCAGAGTTGGATTTGCTGAAGGACCTCAAGTGAATAATCCTGCAGCTCCAGAATGGAAACATGCTGTAGAAGTGCATATGGAGATTTGGAAAGAAATCATCTTGAATTTTCCTGAGGATACTTTTACGATTACTACCGAATTTGGTCCTCCCCCATATTTACCAACCGTTCCGTTCTCCAACGTTCCGATTGCTGACCAATGGGAAGCGAATGTTTACATTATGAATTTGATCAAAAAACATCTAAATGATTGAGTTTATTTTTCCTCTTTTTGGAAGGTTCCATCCTATCTTAGTTCACCTTCCGATTGGCTTTCTGGCCTTTGGAATCATCTTGGTTTTCTTGAGTAAAAAAGGAGACAGCAAGCACTTGGATTCCATTCGTCTGGCCTTTTTACTTGGAGCTATTTCAGCCATACTTTCATCTATTTCTGGTTTCCTTCAGTACCAATACGAAGGATTCAGCTGGGATTCGGTTCAGTTTCATTTCTATTTTGGAAGTGGTACTGCTCTATTTTCATTTTGGCTCTTTTATGAAATCAATAAATCAAATGAGATTCCACCTAAGTTTAAATTGAAGGCTGGGATATTATTTGCTTTACTCCTATTCACAGGTCACTTGGGAGGAAATATCACTCATGGAGAAACCTATCTTATTGAACCTTTACCTGCAGAAATGCAGAACTTTCTAGGCTACGATACATCTGAGAAAAAGGGCTTAGAAATCCCCGAAAATGGATGGGAGGAGTTGGCCTATTACGAGGATGTAGTTCAACCAATCCTCAATCAAAACTGTGCAAGTTGCCATAATACCAGAAACAAGAAAGGCGAATTAGACTTGTCTAGTTACAATTCCCTTTTGGAAGGAGGAGAAGATGGCTTTATTCTAACCAGTGGAAGTCCAGAGGACAGTCCGCTTTTTTCAAGGTTGGTACTTCCCAAAGAAGATGAAGACCATATGCCTCCAAAGGAAAAGCGTCAAATGCACAAAGAAGAGATTGAGTTGATCCAGAGATGGATTGCCTTGGGAGGAAACACTGAATCCAAATTGGGAGATGCAAATATTGAGACTGAATTGTTGGAACCTTTTATCAAACGTGAAGAGATTCCATTCTACTCAACCGCCTCCGTGAATCCAGTTTCAAAAGATGATCTGAATACACTAAAAGATGAGGGTTTCTTTGCTGAGCCAGTTTCTGAGCAATCAAACTGGATCATGATTTCCTGCATCAACTTCCCTTCTTTTTCAGATTCAGATTGGCAAAAATTAAATTCTGTAAAAGATCAGTTAGCCTTTTTGGATCTATCTAGAACTCAAATTACCGATCAAAGTCTGGATCAAATTGCAGGCTTTCCCAACTTGACTGTGTTGAAATTAAACGAGTCGGATATTTCAGGAAGTGGATTGGAAACGCTTCTAAAAAATGAAAACCTGAAGAACCTCTATTTAAACAAAACTCAGGTGACATTGGAGCAATTGGAATCACTTCAAGATCACCCGAGTTTAGAAAAGGTCTTTGCATTTGATACTCCAGCAGCCGAAAACGACAAGTCCAAAGAGTTTAGCTTTCATTTGGAAAAAGGAAATTACTTACTCCCTAAACTAGCTACCGACACTATAGTTTTTTAAGAAAGGTGGCTTTCGATTGCTTCCTCATCAAAACCCAGTGTGATACTTCCATCACCGTAAACAATCACTGGTCTTTTGATCATGCTGGAGTTTTCTACCAAAATAGGAAGGGCTGATTTTTGGGATTCCAAGGCAGCTTTTTGAGAATCATCCATCTTTCTATAGGTCGTTCCCTTTTTATTGACTAGCTGCTCCAAGGATACTTTTTCTAGAAATCCTTCCAATAAATCCTTGGTTGGTTTCTGTTTTTTATAATCGATAAAATCATAGGCTACTCCTTTTTCTTCCAAAAAAGTGAAAGCCTTTTTCATGGTATTACAGTTTTTGATTCCGTAAACTTTAACTGACATGGTTTTCGTTTTGATTAATTGATTTCAAGATTCAATGTGAATGTAAAGATACCCGGGATTTCAAAACCTTCGGGTATCTTCCATCCAACAATATTAATCTCCTAAATGATTCCAGTTGATAATGGCGTTCCAAACTAAAGGAGCATCATGATGATTCAAATAGCGATGAAGTGGATCAAAGGTAAAGGCAACAATTCTACCTTTCCCTACAGGAACATTGAAAATCCCTCCTTGACCAATAATCGTTTGCTCATTTCTCACCATCCCAGATCTCACATAAGGTACAGGCTTTCCTTCACTTTCTTTTTTCAAATCCTTATCAGGATTTTCCATCCCCATGATTTCTCCGGTATAAGGCTCTTCATCCTTCAAGGGCTTCGTTCCATATTGAAGAACCATCATGTCTCTTTTTGCCAAATCGACTCCATACAATGGACCATTTCCTCTAAAAATGGAGAAAACCTCAGGATAGCCATACAACAATGGACTGCTAGAATCCTTAGCTTTTACAGTAACAACAGATCCTGGATGGAAAAGACCTCCTGCATTATGAGGATCTAAATCTCTTGTAATTCCTGTTTCTGCAACCATCCTCGTTGAATTGTCTAGAGTGATCACCAAGCCTCCTGCCTCAACAAACTTTTTCAAATTATCAATTCCCAAAAATCCTGGACCTCCAGTCATATCATCCGTAGAATCAGGATATCCATGAGAAGGAAACTCTTCGGTTTTGGTATACGGCATAGGACCAAATCTACTATCTACACCATGAATAAAAGAGGAGACATCTCCCCTGCTTCTTGGCACCAAAATCACATCAAACTTAGATTTCAAATCCCCAGCTTTCAGATCATCTTTATCAATTGAGGTATATGGAATACCACGTTGCTCAAAGGTGTATCTAGACCATCCTTCATCCTGAGTATTGAACCAAGTATGGTAAATCGCAATTTTAGGAAGGTCTATAGCATGAACTTCAGAGCTTTCCGGTGCCTGAGAAGCTCTAGTAATATCCAACTCAAACTTTTCTCCCAACTCTTTGGCTTGGGAGGAAGAAATCCCCTTGATCCAAATCGACCCTGAAGCCAAGCTATCTGACCCGGTTTTCAACCCAGATTCTAATACATTGATTTCTAGATCAGATTCTTGCTCTATTAACCAATACAAAGCAGGCAAAACTGTATTCTGAGCCTTGTAGGAAATGTAATAATTGGACCCGCTCCCATCGACTTTACCGTCATATGAAGCATCCGTATTAACTAAAGACAAGCTATTTCTATCAAAATCAATTGAATCTTTCACTTCCACGTCCACTCCATAGAGGTAGCTCAAAGTCCAGGCAATATCATCGTATGGAGGAAATTTGGCATCTTTTGGATACTTCTGCTCAGAAAGTAATGTCACAGCCAAGTTTCTGTAAGGTTGATCCAATAAAACATAATAGGCTCCTTCACCATCCTCATGAACCTCAATCGCCTGAGCCCTCAATTGATTTACCAAATATGCAGCCATAGCTGGATCTCTTTGCTCTGCTGGAATCACATAAGCTCTAGGCCCTTCGGTGCTTCCTTTTCTTATGGAATTGATCCCTTTTTGATAGAAGTTTCTTAGCAACTGTTCTCCATTTTGAGCAGCATAGCTTAAGGATGCCAAAACGCCCGCCTGCATGTAATTCACATTATTTCTAGCTGACCAATAAACTTTTTCAGAAGGTGGATCAGGACGGTACCATTCTCTCGTGGTCGCAGGATCCCCGGCATATCTAGCCTTAGAAAGATCTCTCAAATAGGTATTTGCACCGGCATTCCCAAAAGTCTCATAGAAGCGTCCGTTTGAGTTATGGTTATTGGCAACCCAAATCCCATATCCAGGCCACCAGCCATCGTAAAAGGCCCATGTAAAGGCTCCAGGCATTCCCTGAGCAGCCAATGTTGTGATGTCATGATTGGCCATGATTTGCCATTCACCAATCGTAACAGGATCTACTTGCTCATTGTATGGGCCTGTTCCTGTCGATATATAAAGTAAAGGCACGGATTCATGTAAATCCAACATTACCGTTGGATGCCATTCGTAGAAAATATTGAAAATCGCCTTTGTTAATTCTTGAGAAACCTGCAAGCCATCTCGGTTATTGTCATGGTAAACATATGTTCCCCAATAAGGCGCAGATCTAGGGAAACCATCATCCCACTCAGTTCTTGCCTTACTATATCGATAGTACCAATCTACTACTTTATCCCTTCCATCTGGTTCGGAAACAGGATTGATCAACACAATCACATTATCCAATATCTTCTGGATGCTTTTATCCTCACTGGTTACCAATCGATAGGCTAATTCCATCAACATTTCTGGAGACCCCATTTCAGTGGAATGCAAGCCCCCATTTAGGTAGTAAACAGGTTTTGCCTTTTCAAAAATCTCTTCAGCTTTTTCTGAATCAATCTTTCTTGGGTCTGCCAATTGATCTAAGTACTCCCGATAGGTATCTAAATTCCCCATACTTTCATCACTCCCGATCACAACCATATTGATTGGTCTTCCTTCCTCAGTTGTCCCGACTTGCTTTATACTTAGGTTGGGGGATGCATCCGCCAAGGCCTTATAATACCCATATATTGCTGTGGTATTATGCATGACTCCTGGAGCTCCGATGATTTGTCCAAAATGCTTAGAGGGTGAAGGAATTGTCGGGTGCTCAACAACTCCCAATACAGAACTGGGTAGAAAGCGCGTATCAGTAGTGTATTCCTTGATCTTAGCATTATAAGCCTGATCAATTTGTTGGGCTTGGGCGAAAAAACTACTCCCTAAGAGACAGAGACCTGCTCCCAGAATTTTTGAGTTCATAATCTGAAGGGTTAGTGGTTGACTTAATAGTCAGAATATAAGCCAAAAGATTAAAAAGCCCTTCAAATTTTGAACAAAAGGACAATCTTTAGTTTGGAAGAGGACATAAAAAAAGGCCGAATCAATCGGCCTTAAATTTAGGAATGGATCTCAATCATGCTTTCGCGATGAGCTTCCAGTATTTTATCGATTAGTTCATCTTTCAAAGCTGTAGAAAGGAACAAACTTTCAAACTGACTTGGTGCCAAGTAAATACCTCTTTTCAGCATTGCTTGGAAGTATTTCCCAAATAAAGCAGTATCAGATTTTTTCGCAGATTCAAAATCATAAACAGGCTGATCTGTGAAGAAAAGACAATACATACTTCCCAAATGATTGACTGAATAATTATACCCCAACACTTGGTTGATGTTCTGGATTCCCTCAGAAACCTTTCTACTGATTTCATTCAGCTTTGTATAAACAGATTTTTGAGCGTTCAAGTGTCTCAACATCGCCAATCCAGCAGCCATTGCAATTGGATTACCTGATAGGGTTCCTGCCTGATATACTGGACCTGCTGGAGACACGTGCTCCATGATTTCCTTTTTGCCACCATAAGCACCTACTGGCATACCGCCACCAATGATTTTACCTAGAGTAGTCATATCAGGAGTCACTCCGAAAAGCTCTTGAGCTCCACCCGGAGACAATCTGAAACCAGTCATTACCTCATCAAAAATCAATACAATTCCTTCTCGGGTACAGATTTCCCTCAATCCTTCCAAGTATCCCGGCTTTGGCAATGCCAATCCCATATTTCCTGGAACAGGCTCTAAAATCAAAGCTGCAATTTCACCTTTGTTTGCTTCAACCAACTCTTCGATTGCTTCCAGAGAGTTATAGGGTGCCAAAAGTGTATCTTTTGCAGTTCCTTTGGTCACACCCGGTGAATCAGGGTTTCCCATAGTAATAGCACCAGAACCAGCTGCAATCAAGAAGGAATCACCGTGTCCATGATAGTGACCTTCCATTTTGATGAACTTATCTCTTCCTGTATAGCCTCTTGCTACTCGGATAGCAGACATGGTAGCTTCGGTACCTGAGTTCACCATTCTGACTTTTTCTACGGAAGGAACCATGCTTATTATCAATTCAGCAATCTCAATCTCTCTAGCCGTTGGAGCGCCAAAAGAAGTCCCATTTTCCATAGCCTGAATCACCGCTTCTCTAATCAATGTGTGATTGTGACCAATAATCATTGGTCCCCAGCTGTTGATTAGCTCGATGTAGCGATTGTCATCTTCATCAAAGATGTAAGCCCCATCAGCTCTTTTGATAAAAATAGGTTCACCCCCTACGGCTCTAAATGCACGTACTGGCGAATTAACACCTCCGGGAATGAAGTTTTGGGCATGGGCAAAAAGCCGCTTGCTTTCAGATATGTTCATTGATTTAATAGTGGTTTCAGTTCACCTGTTTCAATAGAAAAAACAGGTACATATTGATTGGAATTGCTGTTTTGGAAATTGAATCCCCATGTCAATTTTCCTGGTTCATAAACCTGCTGATTCAAACTTCTTCTCAAATCAAATCCAAAGGTAGGCTTCAAATTCTGGGAAACCCAATAAACTAACTCTCTACCTAAAACGGCATTGAGCGTAGGGAAAGCCAAATTTCTACCGTAAAACTCTGACTTAAAGGAATTCATCGCTTCACTATCCAATGCAGGAGAATTATTTGATATAAAATAAAAGTTTGGGAACTCCAACATTTCATAATTGGCGAAATTGAAACCTAACCATGAGTCCATTACCAAAATCGGCAATGTAGTCGTTACGGATTCGACCAAAGCCAATGTAGGCTGAGCTATAGAAGGATCATCTGTAAGTATTATAACCTGATCAACATCCAAATTGACACTGTCTTTACCAGGTCTTACGCCCAAATCAGAAAGGAAATTAGCTGCATTTCTAGGATCTAACCTTGTATTACCTACGATTTGAAAACCTTCCTGTGGAAGTCTTTCGTTTAGCAATGCTGCCATTTTTTCATCTCTTGAGCTTCCACTATATCCAATGGCAACTCGATTTCCCCAAGTCTTTCCTTTCAGGTTTTTGATGATACCTTCTACCAAGTTTTGAGCGGAAGGTCTAAACAAATAGCTGTATTGCTTTCCAACAAAACGCTCACCCAAATTAGAAAGTGGATGCACAAATGGAATCTCCGCGTTTTCAGCAAAAGCACTTACTAAATCTGATTCATCAGGATAAATAGGTCCTAAGATCACGTCAGCTTTGGCTACAACCGGCTCTTGAAGAATACTTCTCAAATGGTTCATATCCCTTTGAGAATCGAAAGTAGAAAGGTTAACATTTACTCCTTCTCTATTCATATTATTGACCGCGAAGCGAATCCCTTGGAACAATTCATAAGTAAATGATGATGGAGAAATTTGTCCATTTCCAGAATCAGTAAATGGAAGGATCACTACAATGTCCAGCACATCGTCTTTTATTTGACCGGAGGAGGAGTTAGCTCCAATTCCCTGCATTTCATAATACAAAGCCTTTTCCTCAGAGGACAAAACACTTTTGCTTTTAAGGACAGTGCCCAATGCAGCCTTATATGCTGGCTGACTTTCAAATTCCTTCAAATTACTTATCAAGAAATTAGGGCTTGATTTAGTCAAATATTCAAAGGAAAGATCTTGAGCTTTTTCCTGTAAAGCAGAATCTTCAATTCTAGCAATTGCTCTAAGAGCCTCTAAAGCTTGATTATTTTGAAAATATGCTGTTGCTAAAAGGTACTCAGCATCCTGATTACCTTTCCAATTTCTTGAAACCAAAGGTTGTAGAAACTCAATAGCTTGTGCAGGTTGATTGGCACCAAGGGCAGCTTCTCCTGAATGAAATGAAGCGTAATTGGCCAAATTGCCATATTTTTCTACACTGGTAAATTCTTTAAAAGAGTTTAATGCGTCCCAATAACTCCGGGAATTTAATAGGACTTGAGCCCGCTGATAGCCCTCCGGAACGGACTGGGACCATGCTTCTAGACAAATCAAAAATACTGGAAGCAAAAGGAATAATTTTCTCATGAATCGAGGGTATGCGTCTGACAAGTGAGGCAAATTTAAGCCATTATTTTCAAACCCAAAGTTTAGGCCAAAATACTCCCAAAAAGAAGACCCAAAGATTTCTCTTTGGGCCCAATTTCAAATTTTGAATATCAAATTGTAAATGCAATTATTCCCATTCAATCGTTGCTGGTGGCTTGGAAGAAATATCATAAACCACTCTGTTAACTCCTTTTACACGGTTGATGATTTCGTTGGAGATTTTCCCAAGGAACTCATAAGGCAAGTGAATCCAATCAGCAGTCATTCCATCTACAGATCCAACAGCTCTCAAGGCTACAACTTTTTCATAAGTTCTTTCATCACCCATCACACCTACAGATTGGATAGGAAGAAGCATTGCTCCCGCCTGCCAAACTTGGTCATACAAACCATGGTCTTTCAATCCCTTGATGAAAATATAATCTACTTCTTGAAGTGTTTTAACCTTTTCAGCTGTGATATCTCCCAAGATACGGATACCCAGTCCAGGTCCAGGGAAAGGATGTCTTCCGATAATCGTTTCTACGATTTCCAAAGCTCTACCCACTTCTCTTACCTCGTCTTTGAACAAGGTGTTCAATGGTTCAACTACAGATAGCTTCATGAAATCAGGCAATCCACCTACGTTGTGGTGAGATTTGATGGTTGCTGAAGGACCTTTCACAGAAACTGATTCAATCACATCTGGATAGATGGTCCCTTGTCCTAGCCATTTAACACCTTCGATTTTGTGAGCCTCATCATCGAACACCTCGATAAATACTCTACCAATCGCTTTTCTTTTCGCTTCAGGATCTGTCAATCCTTCAAGGGCTTTATAAAATCTGTCCTTGGCATCCACACCAATCACATTCAATCCCATGTGCTTGTAGGAATCCAAAACTTCTTCAAATTCATTTTTTCGCAACAAACCATTGTCTACGAAAACGCAAGTCAACTGATCTCCAATCGCTCTGTGGATCAAAGTAGCTGCTACAGAGGAATCAACACCTCCAGAAAGTCCCATCACTACTTTATCAGCACCGATTTTCTCTTTCAAATCAGCAACAGTAGAGTCGATGAACACATCAGAAGTCCAATCCTGAGAACATCCACAAATTCCAACTACGAAGTTTCTCAACAAATTCTTGCCTTCCGTAGAGTGAGTTACCTCTGGGTGGAATTGAATTCCATAGGTCTTTTCACCTTCCACTTTGAATGCTGCCACTTCTACTGAAGAAGTACTTGCAATAATTTCAAAGCCAGCTGGCAATTTTTTTATGGTATCACCATGGGACATCCAAACTTGAGAACCATGAGTCATCTCTTTTAACAAGTCATGATGCAAGTCAATATGATCCAAGTTAGCTCTTCCGTACTCACGGATGGTAGAAGGAAGAACCTCTCCCCCGTATTTATGAGCCAATAATTGAGAACCGTAGCATACTCCAAGAAGAGGTAGCTTTCCGCGCAATGCATCAAGATCCAAGTCAGGAGCATCTGCTTCGCGGACACTACAAGGAGACCCAGAAAGGATCACACCTTTGATGTCATCGGTAATTTCAGGTACCTTATTATAAGGATGAATTTCACAGTAAACATTCAGCTCTCTAACTCGTCGGGCGATAAGTTGTGTATACTGAGAGCCAAAATCTAGGATGAGGATTTGTTCTGCCATGCGCAAAGGTAAGCAGGCTAGACAAATTGACGAAGTGTTCTGCTAAATTTTACAGAATAATGTTTGGTTCTCAGAAATTGAAAGATTTTAAAATTGAAAAATTGCAAAATTCACCTTTTTTGAAATCATGCTTTGGAAATTGAACCTGGTATTTTGTACCAAGTGGGTCCCAAGTTAATTTTTCGAACGGCTTCCATTTTCAAAGAAGATGTAGGTATTTAGAGCTCCCAAATCAAAAACCAGGCTTTGCCATGTATCATAGATTCGTTCCTCTATTCGCTTTCATTTTTATTTCCCAAGTAGTTCTGGCTCAAAAAGCCCCTATTTTAAAAGAAGTAGATCCTTATTTCGAAATGATCAGACCAGAGTTCAAGGGTGATTTGGCTTATGAAACTGTTGCTTTTGTGGAACAATACTGGAGAATCGCCGGAAATACAGGCTTCAATAATTCAGTGGATTGGATTACTAAACGCTTGGATGAAGCTGGATATGTTTTGGAAGAAAATGCGGGTGCAAAAAGCAAGCTAACCTATCGAATCGAAAAAAGAGAAATGAACCGCCCAACTTGGGAGCCTGTTTCTGCCAGCTTGAAAATCGTAGGTGAAAGCACGGATTTACTCAAATCCTCGAGTAATCGAAACATGATCTACACCTATTCTAGCTCAACTCCAAAAGGCGGCGTCCAGGCGGAAATCGTATATATCCCCAACAAAGAGGTTTTAGAAACCAAAGACCTGAAGGGAAAGATCCTGTTTTCTGACAGCGTGAGTTACCGAACACTTCAGTCGGCTATCAAAGAAAAAGGTGCCCTAGGAGCTTTGACCTATGACATGCCTTCTTATTTGCAACCTGAGAAAAATATTAATTCCATTCAATTTCGAGGCCTAAGATATGAAGCTGATTCTCCTGCTTGGGCTTTAGCTCTTTCCTTTCAAGCAAAAGAGAAATTGAAAGCAGCTTTGGCTAAAGGGAAAGTAGAGGTTCTTGTTAGTATAGAAACCAAGATTTACGAATCAGAGGAATTGACTGTCGTAGCAAATGTTTTGGGTTCGGAAAAACCATTTGAAAGCTTAGTTTTCTCAGCACATATCCAGGAGCCTGGAGCTAATGACAATGCAACGGGTGTGGGCACTCAATTAGAGATGGCTCAAATCACTGCCCAGCTGATTCAGGAAAATAAATTAGACCTTGACAGAACATTGACATTCCTTTGGGGAGATGAAATCATATCTACCAGAAGGTATATCCAAGAAGAAGAAAAAAGAGAGCCTGAAATCCTATGGGGAATCTCTTTGGACATGGTAGGAGAAAATACCGATGTGACAGGTGGCTCTTTCTTGATTGAAAAGATGCCTGATCCAAGTGCGATCTGGACTAGAGGGAATGATCAGCATACCGAATGGGGTGGCAGGCCTTTGAAAAAAGAAGACATGAAGCCGCATTACTTTAATGATTTCATTTTAAATGTTTTTAAAGCTCAGGGCAGCTATGCCAATTGGACTGTCAAAACCAATCCATTCGAAGGTGGCTCAGATCACACCCCATTCCTTCAGGCCAATATTCCGGGTCTCTTGCTTTGGCACTTTACTGATCAGTTTTATCACACTGACCAAGATAGATTGGATAAAGTATCTCAGGAAACATTGAAAAATGTCGGAACTGCCGCTTTAGCTAGTGCATACACTTTATTGAACGGTGATGATAAAACAGCCAAATTTTTGGCTAAAACAATCTTGGCAGATGCAAAAAAGAGATTGAAAATTGAATACCAATTAAGCCTGGAGGAAATCAAAAATGGAGGTTCCAAAGAAGTGGAAATGGATATAATTTCAACTTGGAATGATTGGTATCAAAAAGCCTTAATGTCCATTTCAGACCTTTCTCCTGAATCCAATCAATCAAAGTCTGAATCCAAATTGAATAAGATTTCATCAAGCCTTACCAAAAAACTGGGTAGTCAATAAATCCAGCAATGAATCCCAACATTTAGGGGATAATATCAATCTTTTTTAAACCAAATCTCTTTGGGTTAGTTAGGTTGATATGGTCAATCTTAGACTTTTCTTAATAGCATTTTTATATATGATCATTTCTCCAAGTAATGCTCAGAGTCTTTCTTCTCATCAATGGAAAGATCGTTTGGTAGTTATTTATTCAGATGATACCACGAATAGTACTTTTCAAAATCAACTCCAAGAACTTAAAAAAGATACTGAGGGAATTCATGATCGTAAAATAGTCATCTATCAATCCATCAATGGAAAGGTTAAAAAAGGATTGGTAGAGAATGAGAATTGTGATAATTCAGAAGTTGAATTCCAAAAATTGAATGATTCTCACTTAAAATTTGAAGTCCTTTTAATCGGATTGGATGGTGGAGTCAAGCTTCGAAAAACAGACTTATTGACTATCCAAGAACTCTTTGGAACGATCGATCAAATGCCTATGAGAATATCAGAAATGAGAAGAAAGAAGGACAATTGAAGTTTAATTCATTTCTACTTCCAGGATTCCAAAAGCTTTTTTTGGATTTTCAATTAAAAGCAATTCCCAATCAGTTTGTGACCATCCCATTTCATTCAAGGCAGGCATTAAATTCTCAAAAATACCTGTGAAAGGTTGAAAATCGCCTCCATCTGGCTTCCCCGGATCGTACCAACCTGCATCATGAGAAATCAAAATATGGTCTAAAATCCCATTATTTTTGGCAAAATGGAGTCTCTCAACATACTCCTCGGTTCCCCAACCAATTCCATCCAGACTTATCCAAATGCCTTTTTCAACAGCTTTTAGATAATTCTGAAAATTCTGCTCAGCCTGAGCGTGCACCCAAACAAAAGTGGAAGGATTGATTCCCATTTCTTCCAAAATCTCAATTTCCTGTCGGGCTGTATTCCAGGTTCCGGTATGTGAGACAATTTGAAGCCCAGTTTCCTGATACGTGATTCCTGCTGCCTTCACCAATTTGGCATCTATTCCTCGCAAAGGTTCCTCTTCATTAACAGAGATTTTTATAAAGCCGGGTTTAATCCCTGTTCCTTCTATTCCATTTTCAAATTCTGAAATCCATCTCTCCGCTATTTCAGAGGCACTTTCTTCAAAGACAAAATTCGGCAAATATTTCCCTCCCACAGCACCGTAAAAACCTGTATTTGTAACTATTTGAATTCCTGATTTCTCACTTAAGTCCTTCAACAAAATGGGATTTTTTGCTAAGTAAGATGGCGTGCAATCAAATATGGTCTTTACACCATATTGTTTCACCTCAAGCAGATAGGGCAATACTTTTTCAACAACCAATTCGCGATTATAGCGATCCTGAGAAACTGAATCTGCCCCAATAAAATCTACCAACATATGCTCATGGATGAGTGTTAAGCCCATGGAGTCAATGGGAATCTCACCTTTTACTGTGTGAATCAAAGGAGAATTAGAAGATTTTTGACTGCAAGAAAATAGTAGGGATAAAGAGATAAGGAAAGGAAAAACGGAAGTCTTCATCCATAAATCTACCTAATCAACTCATAAAAATAGAAGGTCTGAACATCTTTTTCGATTGAGTCTGGATCTTCCCCCAACTTGGCATTTACGGAATACAAAAGTCCTTTTTTGGATTCCAAAGTAATTGGCCACACTCCTTCCTAGGTTTTTTGATCCTCATTACCAATTCACATTTTTACAATTAGTATAGAATGGTATCCTCCAACTAGAAATCTCTCCTATTAAATCTTTCAAAAGTTGACGTACACCGACTAGCCATCACCTTAATATTAAAAATAGAAAATACAATCATTAGACTATCTCAAAAAAATGGTCCTGATCAATGGTTTAAAGGTTACCACATTATACTCTAAATTAACAGTTCGCATTTGAAACTTTTCTAAATAGTCCGAGAAAATATTTAGTTTAATTAATTGTCTTTATATTATAAATCAATAGATAATTTTTATAAAAATGGAGATAGTAAATACAATTTTAAAAAACACTTGTCATTTTTTAATCAAAACAACCTTTGAGAAAGACTTTCTTTGCCAAGAATATGGATCCGGTACTAGTGGTCATTTGATGCGTTACCCTGCTCCAAATGGCATTCCTAATGAGTTTTTCAAATTTCAAATTTACCCTGACCCAGACAAAAAGGGGCTTTTTAGAATAATAGTTCTTGGCTGGCCTGATTTTCTGGTCCAAATGGAAAGTGATCGCGCTTTATTGGCAACACCAAAAGATAGTGACCTTCAACGGTTCGAGTTTTTTAACGCACCGCCGCCTCTTGTCGAAAAAGACAAATCAGCTGAATGGTATTATCTGAAAGGTGAAGGAACGAAATTGTATTTGGATTTTGCATCCCATAGATATGTTTTCCCTTCCAATAGCTCAAAAGATCAAACCAAATTAAAATTTGAGGCTATTGATTTTGTAAAACCAGACCCTAATAAAATTCAAGAAAAAATCACATTGTTGGAAAAGGATTTCACCTCTCCTGCTGATTTTAAGATTACAAATGGAAAAGAATGGAATAAAAAAACAATATCAGTTGAAGCCATTCCAGCCTCATTGATAAATGATAATAAATACAGAACTAAGAGTGATCAAATAGCTCTCTCCCCCTATTATTACCTTACTCATGAAAAGTTATGGAGTTCTGAACAATTGAATCAAGTCTTGATTTCGGATTACCTTACCTCCGAAATTTCAGAAGAAATAATTTCCTCTTTTAAATTTGACTCATACAAAAGTATCGAAAAGACTTTTGGAACTACATTCGATGCCTCAATCAATTTATATGGAAAAAAATCGGCTGAAATGGGTGTTGAGGAGGGTGGAGCTTCTGCAACAGCTACAAATGAAGTTGGGGCTACACTTAACCTAGCCTACCAATTTAAAGACCAAACAACCTTATTGGATACAGAGACAAGGTCACAAGAGGAAAACATTAAAAAAGCCATAAAATTCACCTATAAAAAACCCGAAAAGGATGATGAAAAAGATTTTTACTTAAGGTTTTGGCTAATTGTAGATAGGTATATTTTAGAAGATAGCAAAGGGAATGAGATTGGAAGATGGGACCACACAAATGAAAAAAATTTCAAAGTTCAAAAAATAAAATAATAATAACGCAATTCGTAAAAAGATAATCTAGGCTTTTTAAATAAAAACCCAAGTCATAAACTCGGGTTTTTATTTAACATGTAATACAATAATTATTGAGAGCTTGTTTCAAATTGGTCAAAGTCAAAGTTTTCAAATATAGCTCCAACTTTTTCCTGCATCACACTCATATTTTCAATATCAGATTCATTTAAAGCTCCAGAAGCAAACCCTTGCCAGATCTGATTTCCTGACCTTGAATCCATAAAATTGACTAATACGGTACCTTTTTCAACTGGTACCATCTGCACTGACTCAGACCTTGGTCCAAAGCCAAGGTAATCTTGTCCATTATCCAGGATATATTTTCTCAACTCAGTATCTTCTTCCAATACTACAAAATTGACTAACATCTCTGGTTCTGAGGTATCTTCTGCAAAACCTCTAGCTCTCATTTGAAGTTCTACTGCTTCTTTTATCATTTTTTGAGAAGATTGATTATTGAATACCAAGGCTTCATTTGGACTCACTATAGCAAATGCATTAGGAATAGATTCCTTTTCAGAAATCCAAGCATAGGTGTCATAGTCAGATAAATTTGCATTACCATCTTCTCTAGTAACCACTTTCATACTTTTCTGGGCGCAAGAAGCTATGGTTAATGATAGTATTGTAAATAATAAGAAATAGCTTAATTTTTTCATTGGTCCTTGAATTTTAGGTGAAACATGTCTAAAGGAAATGCACTTATTTCAACCATATCACAGGCCTTATCCACCCTTATAAAGAGCTTTCTAATTCAAACCTCCTTTAGGATTACACCTATAAAGTCGCCAAAACTATTCCAAACCTCTTAAACCATTTAAATATCAGTTTTTCAGATACTTACAGACATAAACTGTGAAAAGAATTCAACAGATTGAGGATTTTTTTTCGAAATGAATGTTGATAGAATAAATTGTAAGTTGAAAATAAAAAAAGCCAAGCATTCCTGCTTGGCTTTGTCGTTGGTCTAGTATGTCCCACTTATTTTTCGAGACTAATGTATTTCAAAAACTCATTTCGAGCTTGTTCGTCTTTTTCAAACTTCCCGGAATAGAAAGAAGTAACTGTCGAGCTATTGGTATCCTGCACCCCTCTGGAGCTCACACACATGTGGTAAGCATCCATGATCACTGCTACATCTTCTGTCCCCAAAGCTTCTTTCAACTCATTTCCAATTTGCATGGTTAATCTCTCCTGAACCTGAGGTCTTTTCGCAAAATACTGGACGATTCTATTGATTTTTGAAAGCCCAATCACATTTCCATTTGAAATATAGGCAACATGAGCTCTTCCATAAATTGGCACAAAGTGATGCTCGCAATGAGAGTGGAAAGTAATATCCTTCTCCACCAACATCTCATTGTACTTGTACTTGTTTTCAAAAAGTTTGGCAGTAGGCTTGTTTTTGGGATTCAATCCTGCAAACACCTCTTTCACATACATTTTTGCTACTCGGTGAGGCGTACCTTTCAAGCTGTCATCAGTCAAATCCAACCCAAGAATATTCATGATTTCTCGGAAATGCTTCTCGATCAACTCAACTTTAAGATCATCGTCCATTTCGAAAGCATCCTCTCTGAGAGGAGTTTCTAAGGAGGTTCCAACATGTTCTTCACCGATTTCCTCAAATGAAGCGCGGGAGATGTTAATTCCCATCGTATTCAACAAAGTTTCTTTCTGTTTCATAAAGTCGAATTATTAACTCGAGTTTCCGATCAATTTTTTCCCTTAGAATATTCCAAATAACCACTGCAATGTTCTCAGCGGTTGGGTTAAGATTCGTGAATTCATCGGTATCTAGGTTTAAATTTTTGTGATCAAATTTTCTCAAAACGTGCTCCTTGATCAAATCACTAAGCAGTTTCATATCATATACGTATCCTGTTTCAGGATTGATTTCCCCTTTGAGGGTGACAATCAGTTCGTAATTATGACCATGATAATGAGGATTGTTACATTTTCCGAAAACAGCCTGATTTTTCTCCTCAGACCAATTCGGATTGTTTAATCTATGCGCTGCATTAAAATGCTCCTTACGAAATACTTTTACTTTCATTTACCTTTCCTGAACAGCAAGTGGCTCTATTTTGTTTAATTTTTACTCATTAAAATCTAAACAAATCTTCAAGTCCTTGCTTTCCAACAGATTAATTTGATTTAAAGAGGCGCAAAACTAACCATATTTCTCGGCTGAGCCAAGAATCTGATTTTTTCACCAAGAATGGAACGAAAAGCACCCCATTCTTAGTTCCCCTTATTAGTAACCCGGAATTCTGACAAGAATCATAATCTTCTGCTAATCAGAATTTTGATCAAAACAATAATTGGCTTTAACTTTGCTATTCACCCTGAGCATATGCTAAAACTACCTATTCTGTTTCTGGTCTTCAGCTTACTCACCCTATCTGAACCGGAAATTCCGACTCATACCTATTCCCCATCAACAGAGAAATCTGAAGGAGTTTATGATAGACTTCTTAACCTTACAGCTGCCTTGCCTTCGAAGCAAGTGTTTGATTTGGCAGCAAACGGATGGGAAAAGCTCCAAGGAAACATCAACAATCCTATTTTGACCATCATTGATTTCAGTTTGCCTTCAACAGAAAAGCGCATGTGGGTCATTGATATGAATGCAGCAAAAGTTCTGTTGAACACAGTGGTTTCTCATGGAAGAAATTCAGGTCAATTGATGGCTAAATCCTTCTCAAACCAACCTGAATCGTATAAAAGCAGTCTGGGTTTCTATAAAACCGCTGAAACTTATTTTGGAAAACATGGCTATTCACTTCGATTAGACGGTTTAGAAAAAGGATTCAATGATCAGGCTAGAAATAGGGCCATCGTCATTCATGGAGCGGATTATGCCAAAGAGGAATTTGCAGCAGCTACAGGCAGATTAGGTAGAAGTCTAGGTTGTCCTGCCCTTCCCTCTGAGATTTCAAAAGAAGCTATAGATTACATCAAAGAAGGATCATTGCTTTTTGTATTTGGCAACGATCCTTCCTATCTGCAAGCCTCAGCTTTGCTACAGCCTTAAGCTTTCTTCATGGCTTCTAGCACTTCGGTATCTCTTTTATAAATATCCGGTCTGAAATGGGCTTTCCCATTGGAATCTGCCCAGAAGGTCAAGTATAACAGCGTTACCGGAACTTCCCTATTTAGATTCACGACCTCTTCTCTATCCAAATGCATAGCTTCCTGAATTTTATCTGAAGTCCAGTCATCATCATGCAATAAGGCTTGTGCGAATTGATCTGGATACTGGATACGAATACATCCGTGACTCAAGGCTCTGGTTTCTCTTTCGAAAAGTCCTCTGGCTGGAGTATCGTGGATATAAATGTTATAATCATTGGGAAACATGAATTTTACCAGCCCCAATGAATTACCCTGACCTGGCTTTTGTCTGATTCGGTAATTATTAGCTTCGTTTCTAATCCAATTGATCTTTTGAGGATCCACAACTTCTCCAGAACTAGATACGACCTCCATATTTTTCTCAGCCAAATAATTCTTGTTTTTCTGAAGAGCTGGAATGATTTCACCTTGCATAATAGAAGGAGGAATATTCCAATAAGGGCTAAATACGATGTAACTCATAGGAGCCGTAAATACAGGAGACTCGTTATATTCCTTACCAACGATCACCTTGGCAGATAGAGTTGTGTCTCCTTTCGTCAAGTAATCCAATTGGTAGTTAGCGATATTGACCAAGACCATTTCTTGATCCCAATCCATCTCAGGTAACCATCTCATTCTCTCCATGTTGACTGAAGCTATTTCAATCAATTTTTCAGGAGAATCATTTAGAAAATCAGCCGTCAATTTACCGATCGCCCCATCAGGCTTCATCCCATTTTCTGTCTGATAATTTTTCAATCCTTCCAACATCAAAGAATCGAATAGATTTGGATTATCTAGTTTGTAATCACTTAAATAACCCCAAAACTGAAGCCTTTTTCTCAAATCTGGAACAGCTGGATCTTCATCACCCACTTTCAAAGTTTCTTCAAATCGAACCGGCTTCCAAGTCAAAGTATCTTCTTCATTGATTGCATAAAGTTCTTTCAAAACTTCTCTCCCTTTTTTATACATGGCTAAATCCGGGTAAAGGCTTTCCAAAAAGTCTTCGACTTTCTCTCCATCTGCCACTTCTGCCAAGGCGTCCATTGGTTTAAATTCTTCCTTTTTAGCTGGTAACTTCCAATAATTACCTCTTTGCTTTTCGGAAACAATCCCAAACTTCAGGTCATAGACCAAATCCAAAAAGGCATCTGTCATGACCAATTCAAAATCCACCAATTCAGGAGAAGATTTCGGTTGTAAGATCTTCTTCTTTTCCTGTATTTGGGCTTCTATATTTTTAAGGAATTCATGATGATAATCCGAAGGTCTCAAACCATCATATTTTACTTCGGAGATGGCATTTAAAAGATCTTCCCCCTGAGAATTGATTTTCCCATTTGTAGACCAAATTTCTTCATACCCTCGATTCTCATAAAACTCCTGAATTTTAGAAAAGTGAGTCAGGCTGATATCTTTTGACATCAAAACCTCATTTTCATTTTCCGAAACAAATCTTGATTCGATTGCTTCAGTCAAATCAGTTCGATTCATTCTATATACCACCCAAATTCCTGCTGCTACCAGCGCAAAAACCAGAGTAAACAACAACGCTTTATTTTTCATATTCTAAAAGATTTAGCTTTTAACAACTACCTCTTAGATTTCAAATCAAGTGCGGAAATTTGGAGGATTTCATAAAAACAGCTTCAGATCGCTTGAAATGAGCATTTTACTCAAAAACAGCAAACCCACCCAATTGTAATTTTGGGTGGGTTTGCGAATATTTTTCCCATCATTGTGGAAAAGCCACAACAAGATTTTAATGGTAGTTAATTCCTCAATGCTTTCAGCACTTCTTGATCCCGATCGTAAATATCTGGTCGGAAATGCCCTTTCCCATTGGAATCGGCCCAAAAAGTCAAATACAGAATCACGACAGGAATTTTGCGGTCCAGATTCACAATTTCCTCATGGTCCAGATGCATAGCTTCATTGATTTTCTGAGGTGTCCATCCCCTATTACTCTCCAATAGAATTTGAGCAAATTTGGCTGGATCCTGCAAGCGAATACATCCGTGGGAAAGTGCTCTGTCCTCCCTAGAAAACAAGGATCTGGCAGGCGTATCATGAATGTAGACACTATGTTTATTGGGGAACATAAACTTAACCAAACCCAAAGAGTTACTTCCACCAGGTTTTTGGCGAATCCAATACGGAAATGACTTTGAGCTAAAATCAATGGTAGATGGATCAACGACTTTGCCAGCTGAAGTCACCACCTCCATATTTTTTTCCTTTAAATAATTCGGATTCTTTCGAATGGATGGCAAAATCTCATTTCTGGTAATGGAATAAGGAATATTCCAATAAGGGCTGAACACGATATAACTCATATCCGCCATAAATATTGGAGATTCATGGTAGCGCTTTCCTACGATCACCTTTGCAGAATGGATCGTATCCAACTTATCGATCAAATCCAATTGAAAATTGGCAATATTCACCAATATAAACTCAGAATTATCAACCGTATCTGGTAGCCATCGCATCCTTTCCAAATTGACAGAAATTTTATCTATTAAATCTTCAGGGGACTGATTCAAAGCCAAAATGGAAAGCTTCCCTAGGATTCCATCATCCTCCATCCCATTTTCCTTTTGGAATTCCTTCACCGCATCTACTAAGGCAGAATCGTAATTTTTAGAACCGACATCTGAAGAATCACTCAAATATCCCCAAAACCTTAATCTCTCACGGATCAAAGGAATATCTGAATTGGAATCTCCCGGCTTGATTGATTTATTGATCTTGATTTCTTTCCAATCCAAGCTGTCCTTTTCTTCAGTGTTTTCCATGGCTCGTAAGACTTCACGACCATTTCTATACATCATAAACTTTGGATAAAGGCTCACCAAATAAGATCTCAATTGGCCACCTTGAGTAGCTTCAGTCAACAAATGTCCATAATCTGTATTCGCAACAATTGGGGGAATTTCCCACTCAGCTTTTAGAACTGAAGGATCCACTCTTCCAACTTCCAAATCCTCGGCTAATCTGAAAAATGCATCAGTCAAGAAAATATCTAAATCTGCGACATCTGCTATCTCATTTGTAACTCCCGCTTCTTTGTTTTGCTCAAAAGACTCAAAAAATGCATCAAAGAGATCCAAGTGATAATCTTTGGGATTCAAACCATCGTATTTGGCCTGCTTGATCTCGAAGCGTAACTCATAAGCCATTTCCTTCAAAATACCATTTTCCGACCAAACTGGTTCAAATTCTCTGGCTGTATAAAATGGAAACAAACCATCACCGGAAGCAAGTGGAATATCACGGATTTCCAATCTTTCTTTCGGCTGATCAGTCTCGAACCTAAACCTGATCTGATTGGCTATATCCTCTTGATTACCAAAAGAGTATTGAATTGATAAAAAAAGAAAAACCGAGGTAATTAGCACTCGGTTATATCTAAAAATTGTTGATTTCATATTAATCTTCGACTTTAAAATCCTGAAACTTCCTTCCCAAAGTCCATGCCTCTTTCAGCATCGGAAGGAATTCACTCATTTTTTTCAAAGGAATCAAATTTGGACCATCGCTCAAGGCTTTTGCAGGCTCTGGATGAGTTTCAATAAAGAAGCCATCAATTCCAGTTGCAGCTGCAGCTCGTGCCAAAATAGGAGCAAATTCTCTTTGTCCACCACTGGTACCACCTTGGCCTCCCGGTTGCTGAACAGAATGGGTAATATCAAATACCACTGGAGCAAATTGTCTCATGATAGGTAATCCTCTCATGTCCACAACTAAATTGTGATAGCCTAAAGAGAAGCCTCTTTCCGTCAAACAGACATTATCATTTCCGGCATTTCTTACCTTTTTGACTGCATATTGCATATCCTCAGGAGCCATGAATTGTCCCCTTTTGATTTTCACAGCTTTTCCTGTTTCTGCTGCAGCTAGCAACAAATCAGTCTGGCGACAAAGGAAAGCAGGAATCTGAAGTACATCTACGACTTCTGCCACGTCTTTCGCTTGATAGCTTTCATGAATATCCGTCACCAAAGGCACACCTAATTCTTTCCCGACTCTTTGAAGGACTTCCAAAGACTTGTCCATTCCGATACTTCTAAACGAGCCTGAGGATGTTCTGTTGGCTTTGTCAAAAGAGGCTTTAAATACATAAGAAAAGCCATTTTTATCAGCCAATTCCTTCACTTGAGAGCCAATTTCCATGCAGATATCGAAACTTTCTACAGCACAAGGACCAGCAAAAAGAACCGGTTTCTCGGATCCCAATACAATCCCTTCTCGGATTTGCATGGTGCTGGAGGTTCTATTCATCATTTTTTTCTATAAAGGTTTGTATCAAAGGAAGAAGTCTTCCTTTGGAATGTAAAATTAAATCTGCTGTCTCACGAAACACTCCTTTTCCTCCATCCAATGGAGAAACATAATGCACGTAAGGTTTCACATAGGCCAAAGCATCCGCAGGAGCCACTGCCAAACCTACTTTCGTCAAAATCGGTAAATCAATCAGATCATCGCCGATGTATGCAACCTCTTCCAAAGCAATTTCCATCGTCTCTAGAATCTCAGTAAGCTTTTTGAATTTGTCTTTGACACCATGGTAATGGAAGTCAAAACGTAATTCTTCACAACGGTTCATCACGACTTGAGATGATCGACCTGTGATCGCACCAACCATGATATAGCTTCTCCTTAGGTGATGGACGATTAATCCATCTTTGACATTGAATTTCTTGAATTCGATTTTATTGTCATCGTAGATCACTCCACCATCTGTCAAGACTCCATCGACGTCAGTGATGAGTAATTTTATTCTTTTTGCTCTCTCCCACAGCTCCTCAGAGACATGCGAGTAATAGCTATTGACTATTTCTTCTGCTTCCATTGAATTGAATAAAGGTCCAGTCTACGTTGCTCTAGGTTACGCACACTACCTGCTTTTCTTTGTTTGGTTAATAAATCTAAGTCCACGTCTGCAACGATGGTGGTTTCGGCATTTTCTGATGCCTGAGCGACTATCGAATCATGAGGAAAAGAGAAATCAGATGGGGAATAAATAGCCGCCTGAGAATACTGGATGTCCATATTTTCAACCTTCGGTAGATTACCCACCGAACCTGTAATCGCTACATAACACTCATTCTCGATCGCTCTTGATCTTGCACATGTATTTACACGAAGGAATGCATTTTTGGTATCCGTCCAGAAAGGAACAAATAGAATATCCATATCCTGCTCAGCCAATATTCTGCCCAATTCAGGGAATTCCACATCGTAGCAAATCAAAATCCCGATTCTTCCTGCATCGGTATCAAACACGTTGATCCCGTTTCCACCTTGAAGCCCCCAATAGGCCGACTCATCAGGAGTAATGTGGAGCTTGTATTGCTTGTTTTGGGTACCATCTCGACGGCAGAGATAACTCACGTTTCGGAGTTTCTTCCCATCATATTCAGGCATGGAACCGGCAATAACATTCACATTATAAGAAACCGCCAACTCACTCATTCTAGCAACGATTTCATCTGTATAATCAGCTAAATTCCGGATGGCCTCTGAAGCATCCATATCATTGAACTCAGCCAACATAGGCGCATTGAAGAATTCAGGGAATAAGCAGAAATCAGATTTATAGCCTGAGATCGTATCCACAAAGAACTCAACCTGTTGCATCAAATCATCCACATTGGCAAAGCGACGCATTTTCCACTGAACCAAACCCAGACGAACAATTGACTTTTTATTACCGATCAGCTTTTCGTCTTTCTCATAATAGATATTGATCCATTCGAGCAAAGTAGCATAGGCTCTGGAGTCAGTATCTTCAGGAAGGTACTTGGTGATTACTTTCCTTACGTGAAACTCATTGGCCAATTGAAACGAAAGTACCGGATCAAAAATCTCTTTGTTTTTGACCAGATCGATGTACTTCCGAGGAGTCATCTCATCCGCATATTTGGAGTATCCGGGAATTCTACCCCCAGCAATGATCGATCTAAGGTTCAGGTTTTCGCAAAGCTCTTTTCTGGCATCATACAAACGTCTCCCCAATCGCATACCTCGATATTCATGATGTACAAAAACATCGGTTCCATACAAGGTATCTCCTTCTTCGTCATGTGTATCAAACTTACCGAAGCCTGTGATTTGATCGTAAGTATGATTATCACCAAAGCGGGCATAATCCACCACCAAACTCAAAGCCGCGGCCACAACTTTCCCATTATCTTCGATACAAATCTGACCTTCCGGGAAAGCTTTAATTTGATTTTTCAGTTCCTCACGAGTCCAAGCCCCTCCTTTATTTTTATAAATCGCCACCATGATCTCCCGTATATCATCATAATCAGACAGTTTGATATTCCGGAGTTTCAGTCGGTGTTCGAGTTCTTCTTTATGCTTACTCATATTTCAAAATTACAGAAAGTCAATTGAAAATTTCAGAAATCACAGCTTTTGTCAACCTTAACAAAATTTTATATTGAAATTATAACAAGTCAATCTTTAAAAGTGTTTTAGGTTTAGTTTTTCATATTTTAACCCAAAATTACAGAATTAAGGAGCAATAATTACCGCATGCAATCAGATACTCTTGCAACTTCCACATCAAATAGCTTAGATAATTTTCATTTACTGGAATGGATAGAAAAATTGATGAACCTAAGTCTTTTTAGACTGGGAGAATCGCATCTAACTCTAGGATTACTTTTAGTATTGATCATTTCTTTTGTCGCAGTTTTTCTGATTTCAGAGCTATTTAGAAAAATCCTTGTCAACAAAATTCTGACCCGATATGAAATCAACATCGGGACGCGTCAGACGATTGGAATGCTCGTCAAATACATTCTTATAATAATTGGTGTATTTACCATTCTCCAAACCAATGGAATTGATTTGAGTGCATTGGGAGTTCTTGCTGGTGCTGTCGGTGTCGGTATTGGTTTTGGTTTGCAAAACATCACAAACAACTTTATTTCTGGATTGATTATTCTATTTGAGCAACCGATCAAGGTTGGAGATAGAATCGAAGTGGGTGATGTCAATGGAGATGTAATCAAAATTTCGGCTCGATCAACCATGATCGTTACCAATGATAATATCACCATCATCGTTCCCAATAGTCAGTTTATTGACAGTCAGGTGATTAATTGGTCCCATAGTGATAGAATGGTAAGGTTCAATTTCCCTGTGGGAGTTTCTTACAAGGAGGATCCAGAAAAAGTCAAAAACATATTATTGGATGTTGCCAAAAACAACCCAGGAGTTCGTAATACACCCGAAGCGGATGTCCTTTTTGATGAATATGCCGATAGTAGTATTAATTTTACACTACGGGTGTGGACCTCTGAATACATCAATAGACCTAAAGTCTTGAAGAGCCAGCTCTATTTTGAAATCTTTAAAAAATTCGGTCAAGAAGGCGTTGAAATCCCATTCCCTCAAAGAGATCTACATATCAAATCAAGCTTCGAAAAGCAAGAATAGTATTTTCACTTTCAATAATTTGAGCTTAAAAGCCTCATGTTAATATTTTTGAAATTGAACGATTAAAGTTATTTTTCGAAAAGTTTAGGCATATAGCTAAATAATGAGAAAGGTTTTACTAGTTTTTCTTTTTTTCCTCTTAGGCAGTGAAGCTTTCTCGCAAAGTTTTTACCGTTACCGCTTTGAGGAGCCTTGGTCTTTCTCAGCCAGCATTGGGCCTTCACAATATTTCGGAGAACTTTATTCATTTTGGAAATACAGCGAGGGTGTACAGCCAGACTGGAATGCGAATATTGCCTTTCACTATACCTTTGGAACGCACCTAAGAGCAAGAGGGGATTTTTCTTACATCAAAATGTCTGGTCAAGATCCTCCATCCGACCCTAGAGCATATAGAACACCAAGAAATCTAAATTTCCGGGCCAAAAACTGGGAAATGGCTGGAATCATCGAATACTATTGGCATCCAGTAAAGGTTCCAAATATCCACAGACCCTTATGGAATCCATATATCTTCTTCGGTGTGGGAATGACCACCAATAATCCTGAAACTCAACTGGATGGAGAATGGGTGGATTTGAGACCACTCCAGCTTGAAAACAATCCCTACGAGCGATATATCATCACTTTCCCAATGGGTTTAGGCTTTAAGTACAAGCTCAATGTCTACATGGACTTGACTTTCGAAGGGAACTATCGATTCACCTTGTCAGATTATATGGATGATATTTCTGCATATAATGTCAGTGAATTCTATTTGGATTTGGTAGAAGACTATGTCAGCGGAAACAATCCTGATCGACTTCGTCTGGCTATCAGGAATCCAAACTTCATGGATGACAATGGTTTGCCAGATGTAGATAAAATCCTTAGAAATGGAGGCCGAATTCGTAGAGGCTCAGGGTTGAGACATCGATTTGATGGCTACATGACCGTGAATGTCGGTCTGGAAATCCACTTCTCAGAAGATATCTTCCAGAACTGGATCTTCCGTAATCGAATCTATGAAAAACGATTCCGATTCTGGTAATCCTGAATTTTATCATTTTTCAAGAATAGGATTTCCCTTATTTTCCCAAAAGATTCTACTTTGAACGCAAGGAATGGAAACATTTAACTATTGGGAGTTTGTAGCCGGATTGGGAGTTTTTCTTTTGGGGATGAACCAAATGGAAACCGGGTTGAAAAATCTGGCAGGTCACTCTTTCCGAAACTTGCTTCAAAAATTCACCAATAAACCCTGGAAAGGAGTTCTGACGGGCACTTTCATTACCGCAATTCTTCAGAGTAGCTCCTTAGTCACCTTAATGGTTTTGGCTTTTTTGGGAGCTGGATTGATCAGTTTAAAAAACACCCTTGGAGTAATCCTGGGAGCCAATTTGGGCACCACTTTTACAGCCTGGATTGTTGCAACATTAGGTTTCAAAGTCAGCATTGCTTCCATAGCGCTTCCTTTTATCGGAATTGGTGCGCTGGTATATATCTTCTTTACCAATCGCCAAACATTAAAAAATATTGGCATTCTCCTGCTTGGATTTGGATTCCTTTTTTACGGAATCGAATTAATGAAAACTTCAATTGAAGAACTGGCTAACCAAGTCGACTTAAGTCAGTTTTCGGATGTCCCTACTTTCTTTTTCTTCCTTGCTGGTATCGGTTTGACAGCCCTAATTCAATCAAGCTCGGCCACTTTGGTAATCCTATTGAGTGCACTTCATTCAGGATTTATAGGTTTAGATCAAGCAGCTGCAGCTACCGTTGGTTCTAATATTGGAACCACCATCACTGTTATTTTTGGAGCTTTTCAAGGAACTCCTGATAAGAAAAGGTTGGCATCATTTCACCTCCTTTTCAATTTGACAACAGGGATTCTAATCCTTCCATTTTTGCACCTGATTTTGAATTTCCTTCAATCTCTCGCTTTTGGAAAAGATCCATTGATCGACTTGGTGATCTTCAACAGCTTTATGAATCTAGCTGGAATCCTGCTTTTCTACCCTTTCTTGGGAATAATCCGAAAGTGGCTCAAAAGACGATTTGTCAAAGAGAAAGAACACCTGACTGTCTATATTCAAAATGTGGAAACTTCCATTCCAGAAGCTGCTCTGAAGGCTTTGGAAAAGGATTTGGATTTGGTTTACGAAAGAGTAAAGCAATTTATCCTTCATATCAGTGGAAATATTCAGGAATCACCCATGCAAGTCTCCATTTGGAAAAGGGTTCTTGGACATCCATTTGAAATCATTCAGGAATACAATGAAATAAAGGTCCTTGAGGATGAATTAACTGCCTATCATATCAAGCTTCAAAGCGAATCAATGACTGAATTGGAAGCAAAAAGACTAACCTCTTTGATGCTCTCTTTACGCATGATGGTGTATGCAGCAAAGGCTTTCAAGGGAATAGCTCAAAACTTGAAAGATATTGAGGATGCTGAAAGAAACCTTCCAAGAAATCTTTACAAAACCATTCAAAGTAAGATTAAGGAAACTTTGGAAAAGATCGATGAACTGAAAGCACAAGAACTAGAAAATGAGCAGATTCCAGATTGGGTCAAGCTTTTGGAAAGTGACAGTGAAAAAGAAATAGAAGAAATCTATATCGAGGCCAAAAGTCATAAAACCGACATCCCTTTTTCAACTTTATCCAATGTGATCAAAGAATATATCCGGGGATTATACAATTTGGGTGCTTCGGTTATTCACGCAAAGCACCCAATTCAAGCAGTTATGGACTCTCCAGAGCCCAAGGCTTAGATTTTCACACTCAAGACTCCCAAGTCGCTTTTGAATAAGACTGTCTCCGTCACTCCTACTTGGTAAGAAGGACTGGTTTCATGATGTCCAGAAACTACCACAAGCCATTTGATTCCATGTTCTTGGGAAAAGTTGATTAGGCCGCTTTCCACTTCATTTGCATTGTAGACATGTTGGTGAAACACGATTTCTTCATGTCCTTTTTGGAAGGAATCCATCCCAGTTTTGATGATATCAGATGCTGTAAAATGCTCTGGAGTATTCACGAAAAGCAAGTGAACGCTACATTTGAAAGGTTTGATCAAGGATTTTAGTGTTTCGAAAGCTTTCTTGGAACCTTCATTGAAGGTAGAAGCAAAGGCTACTTTTCGAAGGTCATTACCATCCAATGCTTCCTTCACTCCCAAAACTGGGCAAGCTGCATTTCTCATGACTTTTTGCAAAGTAGAGCCGATAAACTTCCCTTCGGCAAAGCCTTTTCCATGGGCTCCCATCACCACTAATTCTGCCTCATATTCTTGAATTGCTTTGAGAATTCGCTCACTCGGCGTACCGACTTTTACAACAAATTCAATTTCGGATTTGGATGGGGCTACCTCATCGATGTATTTGGGCAAGATGGATTGAGCTTCCTCCTTCTCCTCAGCGATCTCGGTAAACTTCTTTTTCGCTTCCTCAGTCAGGTTTTCATAATCCAAATCTGAAGGGATCACTGTGACAGCAATAATTTTAGAACCACTCTTATTCGAAATCTTTTGGGCGGTCTTTAGCGCGGCCAAGGAATAGGTCGAAAAATCAAAAGGAACGATAATGGTTTTCATGGCTATTTTGTTTTTTGTTTAAGCCAAGATCCAAATTTTCCTCTAATATTTATCTAAAGGAATATCAGAGATATAGCTGATAAATATCAGTAAATCAGACAACTATAAATCTAATTCCATCACTAGATCACATCTCACATATTTGTCATTGCAAAGCTGTATTTCCTTGAATCCCAGCTTCTCATAAATCGAAATAGCTGCCTTCAACTTGGAATGAGTATATAAAATCACCTTATCAGCACCTTTTTCCTTGGCTATTTTCAAAATCTCTTTTGCCAAAATCATCCCAACACCCTTGCCTTGAGCGGACTTGTCCACGCCCATTTTGATCATTTCGTAAGTAGTCTCATCCACTTTAGCGAGGCCTATAGTTCCGACGATTTTTCCTTCAGATCTGGCAAAAATGATTTCCCCTCCTTTGTCCAAAACATATTTCTCAGGATTCTCCAATTGCTCTTTGTCGAAAGGTTCAATTTCAAACAACTCCTCGACCCAAACTCTATTAATTGAATTAAAGTAGGGTTTTAATTCAGGTGAAAACGGAAGAATTTCTACATTTTCCATAAGCAGCGATGCCCTCAGGCAACTTTTTAGTAATATTCCGCTAGATTAGTTTCATACAAGCAAATATCCAATGAAAAACATCCTGATTTTATCTTTTTTAATCCTTGGCTTCAGCCAAATCTCATTTTCTCAAACTCAAAGCCCAGAGGCAAAGCTCAAGGAACTGGGCTATGAACTTCCAGAAATCTCAGCCCCTATCGCCAATTATGTAAAGTGGAGACAGGTAGGAAACATGTTATACCTAGCGGGAACTGGCCCGGATGTATTTGGAAAAGTAGGTGCAGACCTGACGAAGGAAGAAGGCTATGAAGCGGCCAAAGAAACAGGCTTGGAAGTGATCGCTGTGCTGAAAAAAGCCACGGGAGATTTGAGTAAAATCAAGCAATTCGTAAAAGTCTTGGGTATGGTCAACTCAGATCCTGATTTCACCGCCCAACCAGCGGTAATCAATGGCTTTTCCGATTTGATGGTCGAAGTATTTGGAGAAAAAGGAAAACATGCCCGTTCTGCCGTAGGAGTAGCTGCCCTACCCAACAATATGGCTGTTGAAATCGAGGTGATCGTAGAGCTATATGATTGATATTTCGGTTTAGATAGTAAAAAACGACTTTTTATAAAGTGGCAAATTCGATAGTAGTTTCGTATACTAATTGTTGGCAGTAATTTTATGACGACAGACACTCATATTCCAAAACGACAACGGATTTTCCTTGTAATAGCTATTTCAATAGGAATTTTGTTATTGAGTACATATCAATTGAATTTAATTAAAAATGGGACACTTGGTGTTTTAATATTTCTTTACTCATTTGGACTTTCAATGAGTTTATTAGTCTCAAGTGCATTAGTTGACCTTAACAATCTCAATACTTATTTGGCTTGGCTTAGTTTATCAATAATAATGTTGTTAGTTTATTGGTGGACAAAAGATTCTCCAGACTTCTCAATTTCACGAACTATGGACTTTTATGAAAAAAGTAAGTTTAACATCTATGTCACAAATAGTGGGACAAATGCTTTGAGGACTTTATTTTTCTTTCTTATAGTGTATCAGTTATGTAACATTTTTATGAAGCGACTTATTTCCAAACCACTAGTTAATACATTTAACCAATTTTCTTGGACACATGACTCTAGCAGGAGACGAATCACAATTTTTGACGTGACTTTCAATATTATACTCTATTGCGTTGTAATTGGCTCAGCAGTTCTGAAATAAAAAACTACTGCCAATAGTGGCTTGGCAAAAGCGGGGATGAAGTGGTAGCCGAAAGTTTACAGGTTTTATTTAAATTGGCGGTGGCTGACAGTTGGTTGCCCCGAAACCCCGCCTTCAGCAAGCCGCGGCCCGTTAATTTTTAAAAAATGACACCAATTTTTCTACTTATCCTCAGCTTTTTTTCTTCATTCTTTCAAGAAGAAAGAACTTTTGATGCTTCTAAATTCACCTTAGATGGGATTTCTTGTTTTCAGACTACAGAGGAACAAATTAAGAGGACCTATGGAGATGTAGCTCTTACAGAAACGGACTATGAATGTGGATACTTTTCAAACCGAGAGCAGAAAAAAAACTATTATGAATTGATTTATCCGAAAAAGACTTGGATTGGTAATTCCCAACAGGGCTATCAAATAGATGTAATTGAATTTGATCCTGAAGGTAAAACCCAACTGAAATATGGAGACTTAATTTTTTCAGGTAAATCAACCAGAAAAGAACTGGAAGAATACTTTGGGTCAAAGGCCAGCCCTATCCAGATAAATGAACCGAAAAGGATACATCTTGATCATTTAGCAGGAAGCTTCGAGGGTAGAGACGATGGGTTTATTCTATATTTTGGGAAGGAATATTTAGTAGCCTTCCAGTATTCGAGTCCTTGTTAAGGATTATTTAATTTTCCTGAAAAAGCTGAATTAATAACTCAAATATTAACAGTTCGACCCACTTCGGGGTCGTGGTGTATTGCTTATCTTCTACCCCCGGTTGCACCGAGGGTTATTGAAGGTTCGACCACTTCGTGGTCTTTTAAGATTACCCAAAACCTCGATTTCCTTTAGTCTACACTACCAATTAGAGCTTTCTGATGATCCTGAAGGGATCAAACTTATAAAAACCATGGGTGCAACCCATGATAACGAAGCTCCAGAACTCAGCAATCTTGGTTCTTTGTACATGGTACTTGGTACTCACAGTCCTAAATATCGAATAGTGAATGTAGAATTTCGAATAACGAAGGTTCAGAGCTCAACCTACTTGGTACTTTGGACCTTGTACTTGGTACAATCCTCACCTCCCGCAAATCTCCTTAAACGGACAGAACTTACACTTTTCCTCATCTTCAGTCTGCAAGAATGGAACCTCAGGATTGAGGATTTCTCCCAGCATACCTGACAAGCCTTCCATAAACTCCTTTTCAACAGCTTTATAATCCTGAATTTCTTGCCCATTCATCTGAAGGAATGGATTAAACTTTGGATTATAGATTTCCCGAATATTGAATATCCCGGGCTTTAATGGCTTCTGATTTTCTGGATGCTCAAATTGATAGAAATAGGCATAAAGCAAAGTTTGCATAGCCGCCTTATTTCTCTTCTTCTCATCTCGGTCAAATAAGGACTCGATGGAAAGGACTTTCTTATCGTCTTTCCCAGTTTTATAGTCAATTAGCCTTACAACCCCATCCTTCAAATCCACACGGTCTATGACACCCTGAAGAGCGAAGTTCACCACACCATCTTTCGTTTGGACAGGAATACTGGCAGGTACGTCCGCTTCCACTCCCAAAATGGTAAACTCACCATTTTCCTGGTCGTATTTGAGAATGGCTTTGAGGTATTTGATGAAAATCTCCCTGGCAATCTGCAATTGACCAGAATACTCCATGGATTTCCCCTCTTCTACCTTATAGAAATTCCGGATGGCTTGATCAACAGCTTCAGTTGCCTGAGGCATCAATCGATCAATTTCATGGGAATCAATTGTCCTTGGAGTCTTGGATTCGTCCAGGCCATAGATGGTCTCAACCGCATTATGCAAAATCGTCCCAAAAGTAGAAGGATCAATCTCCGTGACTACCTCCTCTCTTTCCTTCAAACCAGCCACATAGCGGAAGTAAAACTTCAATCTGCAATCCAAATACATATTCAATGCAGAAGCGGATAGAGGACGGTTTTTACCTTCTGGATGCTCTTTTGCCAGAAAGATCTTCATGTCATTCAGTACTTCAGGAGTCTTTTGAACCTGAATCTCTTTGGCTGGTGTCAACCCAACCGGAACCATGGCGATTTCCGGTCCAGCAACTCCCATTTCAGCTTGCATTTGCTGGAGAAACCGGCTCATCTCTCCTGCTTTCCCCTGATCAGCTGCAGTAGTATAAATCAAATGGACTTCCTCTGCCCGATGCAGTAGTCTATAGAAAGTATAGGCATAAATCGCATCATTTTGCTCCTGAACTGGCAAACCAAAAGCTCTTCGAAGATTGAATGGAATCATGGAATTGATCCCACCTCCAGGAGGAAAACTGCCTTCATTCAGATCGCAAATGATCACTCTGCGAAAATCCAAATTCCTGGATTCCAGCACACCCATCATTTGCAAGCCTTGCAATGGTTCTCCCTCAAATGGAAGTTTCAATTCTCTGAAAATTTGGCGAAACAGTTTCAGAACAAAATCAATTTTCAGAGTCTTAGAATTATTTCCCTGGAAAATCTCCTTAATCCGATTCAATTGCTTGAAAGCTTGAAACAAATAGGATCTTTGAACTTCATCATCTTGGAGATCCTGAGCCAAATGCTCCATCAATTGTCCCAGATATTCAAAAATCCCAGATGGATCTACTTGTTGAAAAACCAATTCCGAAAGCTTGGACTTACCAACTAGTTGGCTTGCGGGAATTTCCAAGATGTTTTCTCCTTTGATTTTTTCCAATAAAGCCTGAAAATGAGCCTGATCCTCTTTCAATAAATAAGGAAATGAAAGCAAATCGGTAACAGGCTTATGGTAAAAATTCACCACTCCTTCCCGGATTTTCACATAGCGCTGTAAATCCAACACCGCATCCAAAAAGGCATAAACAGGCGCATTTCGAACTGGATACCCCATGGTCACATTCAGCTTGTCTATATCCGAAGGCAAGGAATGCAAAACAGGAAACAGTAATTGCTCATCCGGTAAAATAATTACCGTTTCTTCCAATTTCTCATCGGAAGGAAGCTCTTCCAACAGCTTCCCCACCAAATTTGCCTGATTGGTTTTTAAGGGAATGGAATGAACGTGAATATTATCTTTCTTCAGTCGAACTTCATCTGGGATTTCTTC
The DNA here is from genome assembly GCF_900148515.1 of Algoriphagus zhangzhouensis. Classification (GTDB taxonomy): domain Bacteria; phylum Bacteroidota; class Bacteroidia; order Cytophagales; family Cyclobacteriaceae; genus Algoriphagus; species Algoriphagus zhangzhouensis. The sequence continues at coordinate 1,054,706 of NZ_FRXN01000001.1, forward strand.
AGGAAAAGTCTTACCAAAAATTGAATCCTTTTGGTAATCTCTGAAAAACAAACCAGCTTCTTGAATGGGATCATTCAAATAATACTGATCCACATCCCAAAAGATCTCCGCTCCAAATTCCTTGACAAAATGCCCTATCAATCTTTCCTCAGTCAGAGTAAATGCATTGAAACCAATAAAAACGTAATGCTTTTTGGGTTTTTCGATTGCTTTCAGGTTTTCTGCAACTTGCCTGTACAATTGGCCTGAATAAGCCAATCCGGCTGTTTTTAGTCGATGTTGAAAATCCTCATACAAACGACCCAAGATTTGCCAAAATCTTAGAAATTTCTGTTTCTCCTGATCATTCTGCTTCGCAAAGGCCAACCAAAACTGAGAAATCAAATCCTTTTGCTCCTCGGTTAAGAAGCTTAAATCAGATTCAAACTCCTTGATTTCGGCCAAGTTTTGATATAGAACCTTTGCGGGGGCCATAAATTGGTCCAGATCATTGAAATCCTTGAGAATCAACTCTCCCCAGAAATAAAAGCGATCAAAGTCTTCCGGCTCCTCCTGAATCTGTCTATACAGTTCGTACAATTCAAAAATCAAGGTCAATTCATCGGCTGGGGCCTTTCCTGCCAAACCATAAAAGACTTGCTCGATGGTTTTGACCTCCGGAATCCAGACTGGATTGTCGATCAATTCACCAAGATATCTGGTAAAGAATAAACCTGCTCTTCGGTTTGGCAATACGACCACCAAGTCCTCCAATTTTCGAGGAGAATCCAGAAGCTTTTGTGCTGTTTCTTTCAAAAATGGGATCATACTTCGATAATTTCAGTGGGTTCCAAATAGCACAAAAAGCCTTTTACCGGTTTTTGACTCAATTGATTGACTAATCCCATGTATTCTTTGACTTGCTTTGGATGTGAGGAGTATTTTTCTCCTGTTTTAAAATCAATGACCAAAACTTCATTTTCACCTATCAGGACACGATCTGGGCGCTTTTGATGTCCTCCAGGCAATAAAATCCCTTGTTCTGCCAAAGTCAGATAATCTCCGCCAAACCAACTTTGGAACTGTGGCAATTCAAATAATTTTTTCAATTGCTCGCTTACTTCCTCGGCTGTTTCGCGATCAATTCTACCTTCAAAAGTGTATTCTTGAAGAAGCAATTCGGCATCCTTTTGAGTTTTGGAAGCTGCCAAAAGCTCATGGACGATTACTCCAAGTCTCCTTTGAGCACGCGCATTCAGACCATCTCCTGAAAAATCCCATGCGATTGTTTTTGTTTTGAGCTTCGTTCTCCAGTCCTGAGTTTCCCATCGCAATGGTTTCGGGCTAAAGCTTGACCTCTCCTTTTCAATTTCAATTGTAGCCCATTCTCCAGCTTCAAAGACTAGATTTTCTACATCCCAATGTTGACTTGAACCAAATTCAGAAATCTCAAATCCTGAAGAAAAAAGGCTGTAGAGGATATTTCCAGTAGATTTTTGACTGACACCCTTTGATTTGCTATTGGTAAAATTGGAATAGCCCCAAATCACTTCCTCGGCCCGAGTAAAAGCCACATAGAGCATATTCAAAGAGTCCAAATAGGCCAATCTAACTTCATCTTGATAAGCTTTGGAAAAATAGGAATCCTTCAGCGTGCTCCCATGTGTCAGTGGCACGATGGTTTCCAAACCTGTTTCAGTTGCAAATGGAGACCAAATAATCGGTGCCTGCAGACCATCAGCAACCACTTTCCAATCCAAAAATGGCATGATTACAACCTTGTATTGAAGTCCTTTGGACTTATGGATTGTCAAAATCCGCATGGCATCATGATCCTCAGGAATTTTCACAGTTCTCTTCCTGCTATTCAATTCCCACCAATCCAGAAAGCCAACCAAGTCCGCCCGATTGTTTTTCACAAAATCAAAAACAGCCTCTTTGAATCCGGATATATAGGCCAAATCTGCTTGGAGCTTCATCAAATCCAAAAACTCAATGCTTTCCTCCATCAACTCCAACAGTGGCAACTGTAGGAATTCATTCAATCTGGATTGAAGTTCTCCATCCTTTGCTTTGAGCTCAGGCACTTGCTTGAATTTGTGGAAGAGTTCGTGAGAAAATGGAATTCCATGAAGCAAAGCATAATAATACCAGGCTGTTTTCAGGGCCACTCTATCCGCTGGATTACTCATGTATTTCCAAAGTGCCAACAAGCATTTGACGGCAGCGGATTTATCCAAAAAGAGAGATTCCTCGGAAAGAACATCAAATCGATAGCCTGAATTAGGATTGTCTCTATCATATGCCATCAAATAATCTGCGATCTCCACTCCTTGCGAATTCTTTCGAACCAGAAATGCGATATCTTTCAACTGATAGCCTTTCTCTTGCAATTCCATCACTACTTGAGGAAGTTTTCCCAAAACGCCTTCATCATCCTCTTCCTCCTCTTCTTCGGATTGATAACTGGATCGGGCTTGCTTTTCAGTAAACTCCACTCGAATCTTTCCTTGAAAATCCAATTGAAACTTCCTTTCAGGTATTTTTTGACTAGATTCCTTAAAGGCATTGGAAAGCAATGAGTCGGATTCAAAACCAAACTCTCTTTCCATCCCTTCTTCCATCAAAGGAGGTAAAGATTGAAATAGGGAATTATTAAACTGGATGATTCCAGGTAGGCTTCTGAAGTTGGTTTCAAGATTTTTGACTTTGATGTAGCTTTCTGGAATTTGACTTTGTACCTCCTGCAAAAGCAACTCTAATTTCCCCCCTCTCCATCTATAAATAGACTGCTTGACATCCCCTACCAGCAAGTTTGTATTTCCAGATGCTAATGAGTTTTCCAATAAGGGTTTAAAGCTAGACCACTGAAAATCAGAAGTATCCTGAAACTCATCAATCAGGTAGTTTCGGTATTGATTTCCAATTTTCTCATAGATAAATGGAGCTTCATTATCCTTAGTGATTTCCTGCAAAAAGTCATTGACATCCGAAATCAAGAGAATACTTTCTTCATCTTTCAACTCCCTGAGTTCCAAAATCAGGTCTCTAAAAACCCCAAAAGCATTCAGGTTTCTGTGTAAAGCTTCAAGAGTATTCCAATGCTTTAACTTCTCAGGCCAAGAAAAAAGAATTTTATCCAAACCAGAATTAATTGCCGATTCCAAAGCAGCAGCCTTTTTATCACCTTTTTTGAACCAGTTCAGTGGATCTGGCAAATCACGAAGCATGGTATCAGTCAAATCAGGAATAGGATTTTCTGGATCACCCAATCTGGAAAACCGCAAGGCAAAGCTTCTACTCCCACCTTTAAAATCAGTCCATTCTAATCCATGATCTACTCGTATCTCTTCAGCCTTTTGCCGCATGGATTCCGCCTCGGCTATTAATTTGGCTCGTTCCTCCCTAATGTATTTTCGAAATTCTCCCAAGAAACCTTCACGAGCCACACTTTGCTGGAAAAGCATTCGGTAGGCCTTGAAACCTTCCTTGAAAATCTCCCTTCCCAAACTTTTGATCCCTGTACGAATATCCCAGGACTTTTCATTTTCGATCTGTTCCTTGGCATATTCTACGAGCCAAGTTCGAAGGTTTTTATCTTGACTAACCTTCTCAACGATACGATCCACCAACCTCTCCAAAACCGCATCTGTATCCATTTCAAGATCAAATTTGGCCTGAAGGTCCATTTCTCTAGCAAAGGACCGAATAACACGCTGGAAAAATGAATCAATCGTACTGACAGCGAAATAACCGTATCCGTGAAGGATGTGAAGAAGCGTTTCTTTTGCTCTAGACTGAAGCTGTTCTGGGGTCAAATCCAAAGATTCCATCAAAACTTTCTCTAGATCACCTTCCGGATTTACCCTTTGACTCAATTGCCCCAATACTTTCAAAATCCGCTCCTTCATCTCTTGAGTTGCCTTATTAGTAAAGGTGACAGCCAGGATTTGCTTGTAAGCGGACCGAGGGTTTTGAAGAGCAAGCTTTAAGTACTCCAAAGTCAGGGTATAGGTTTTTCCAGACCCTGCGGAAGACTTATAAATGATAAAGGGTTTTAGATCCATAATAAAAAGTCAAAGATCGAAGATAGAAAACCTCATCAACTTTCTGGGTTACGATTATTCAAATTGACAAAAAATGTCGCATACCAATAATTTGGTACAGATTTTCAAACAATTGGAATATTTTAGATTTTTAGACATATTGAACTAACAAGTAGTTTTAATTTTATCATCCACACCCTATCAAGCTTTCTTACTTTCTATGAAAAAGTACATTTTCAAGAGTAAACGGCTTGGATTTCGCACTTGGAATTCGGCTGATTTAGATGCTTTTGCAGCCATCAATCAAGACTCTGAAGTGATGCATTTCTTTCAAAATCCATATACAGTAGAAGAAAGCAGAGACAGGATGAAATTGATGAATTCCAATTTCGAAAAAGACAATTTCTGCTATTTCGCAGTAGATTTTTTAGAAACTGGGGAGCTTGCAGGAACATTGGGAATGGGAAGAAAAACTTTTCCAGCAAGCTTTACTCCTTGTATTGATATTGGATGGAGATTTGGTAAAAACTATTGGAATCTGGGTCTAGCAACAGAGGGAGCTTTAGCCTGCCTAGAATATGCCCGAAGTCTTGGGATCGAACAAATCCATTCTTATGCCTCCACTGCGAATAAAGCATCCACAAGAGTCATGGAAAAAATAGGGATGGAATTCCTAGAAGAATTCGTCCATCAAGAACTACAAGATTCTCCACACCTTCAACCTTTTAGTGCTTACAAGATAACATTGTAAAGTGCAATTTAGTTGGTTTTTATTCAGTAAAAAATTAGAATTTTTATATTAAAAGACTTATTTTCAGGATGTTAACTGAATTTCCAACTTTGTAAACTCCCTAGAGGGAAGCTTTTTTGGTCTCCAAACTGGAGTATTTTTCGAGTTCAATTATCAACCCAAAATATTTTAACCATGAAATGTTATTTTATGAGCAATGCCGCAAAAATGGCGGGTTGCTTGAGTATTATTTTACTTTTATCAGGATGTATGTCTGAAACATCCGAACCAGTAATTAATACAGACCAACAAACGGATGCAAAATTGACAGACGACTTTTATTCCTATCCATTGGAAAATTTGAGAATGGATCCAGGGACCTTAAGTATGGTAGCTAATCTAAGGGCAGCTACTGCAATGTACCACCGAATTGAGATGGCAATGGAAGCTGGCTATTTCCAAGGCACACCATGTGTATCCAGCCCAGATGGTGGAATGGGATATCATTATATCAGACCCGAAACTCAAGGAAGTCCTATCCCATTTGATGGATTATATGATCCTACTATGCCTGAAGCAATTCTTTACGAAATGGATAAAAATGGTCAAATGAAATTAGTAGGAGTGGAATTTGTCATTGATGCAGATGCTTGGGATGCGGAAAATGATATGCCTCCTTATTTTGGAATGCAAGAATTTGATGAACCAGATGAAGAGCACAATCCTCTACCTTTTCGAAACTACCAATTGCATGTTTGGGCATGGAAGCATAATCCCATGGGGATATTCATTCCTTTTAATCCAAATGTAAAATGTGAATAGCATTAAGGCCCTTCGAAATAAGGGCCTTTTGCTTTGATTATCAACACATTCAATCTTAGACTCACTAAATATTTTTTAATAGCTTTATTTTAAATTTAGTACTAGTAAGTTATCTTCCCATTCTCAAAGAATCTTTTCAAGACATCACCTAATGTCAAAATTAATATTATTGATTTCATTGGTCTGGGCTTTCTCCCCATTTCAGGAGGAAAGTACCGACCAAAATGAATCAGAATTTTTATTAAACTCATTGATCGACAAAGGGGAAAAATACCTTTATGTTGAATGGGATAGCGCATATCACTACCTATCCCAAGCAGATTCAATAGCAAGGTCTTTAAACGAGGAAAACAAAATCGGTAAAATAGCCAACCTATTTGGGACACTGTATTATGTGGAAGGGGACTATGTCGAATCCATGAAACATTTTACTATAGCTAATGAAATTTTTAATAAAACTCAGGATGTCTCAGGGATAAGTTATGCTCTTAATGGTCGTGGATTAATTTCCCTAAGCCAAAATGAACTAGAAGAAGCGATTGACGTTTTCAACCGCTGCATCAACATCAACAAGTCTTTAGGAGATACCTATGGGGTTGGAAAGAATTATTTCAATAGAAGTATCGCTGAGTCTGATTTAGGACAATTTGACAAAGCACATAAATCAATAGATCTCGCGCTTGAATACCTCAATGACCATAAGGATAGGGTAATCTATACCATGACTCTAAACAGAGCTGGTAAAATTTATTTCGACGAAGGAAAACTTGATGAGTCCGAAGAATATTACAATCGTGTTCTTGATTACCCAGGCACTTTAACCAATTGGGCTAATGCTTTTGCCTATTCCGGTCTTGCGGAGATTGAATTAGCAAAGGGAAATACAAGGAAAGCTTTAGATCTAGGAGAGATTGCCCAAGGCTATGTCGACAAAACCAGAGGCTATTGGGACAAGGGAAGACTTGCCAAAACCTTAATGTCGGTTTATGAAGATCTTGGCCAATATGATGAGGCACTGACTAATTCAAAACTGTATAAAGCTTACTCTGACAGTCTCTATAGCGAAAACAAAAATGCTGAAATAAGCTATCTGCAACTTCTTTTGGCAAATGCTGATAATCAAAACTTGAAGCAAGAGAAGGTCTTGGCAGAAAACAGCGCTGAATTCAATCGAAAGTTCACGATAATCCTTACCATAGTCCTTATTGGACTGATTATCGGCTTTATACTTTACGGAAGAGTCATTAAGGAAAAGGAAAAAATCAATCAAGTACTTCTTGAGAAACAAAATGAGATTCAAGTTCAAAATGAAAAACTTGAAGCTATCAATGAAGAGAAAAACAAGCTGTTTTCAATCCTTTCCCATGATTTAAAGGCTCCGATCAATTCGGTAAAGCAACTTTTGGAATTGGAGGAAAAAGGAGTTCTAGACGAAGAAGAGCAGAAGAGTGCCCGGAAACTCCTGATCAAGCAAGTATCAGATACGGATCAAATGCTTAGAAAGCTGCTAAGATGGTCCCATGCCCAATTAGATGGAATTTTGACGAATCGAACTCCAACTAACCTTTCGGAAATCGTAAATGAAGAAGTTGACCAATTAGATTATCAGACAATTTCAAAGAACATCAATATCGATGCTTCTCTTACATTCGATAGCCTTCATGTCCTTGTGGACCCTCAGCAAGTCCGAATCATACTTCAAAATTGCCTTCAGAATTCCATCAAATTCTCTAATCCTAATAGCGAAATCAAAGTTTGGAATTCGCATCATGATGATGAGGAATATGTGAACCTCCACATTAAAGATGAAGGTATTGGGATTTCTGATGAAAAATTATCAGAAATTTTTTCTCAAGTGGTTCGGGTAAAATCTACTGAAGGAACACAAAAAGAGAAAGGGACAGGATTAGGATTGCTTTTGGTACGACAGTTCATGGAAAAAAACCAAGGTCATATCCAAATCCAAAGTAAACCGGGTGAAGGAACGGAAATCATTCTTAGCTTTGAGAAAATCAATGTTCCTCAAGAAAGCATTGATTCCTAATTCCAACTTATCACCAGCTTTTGTCGCATGAAAAAACTTTTTCTACTTCCTGTTCTTTGCTTCATTTCAATCAAAACATTTTCTCAGGAAATATCTACCCGAGAAATGGATCGAATCAACTGGATGGAGTTTGCAGAGTTTATTCCTGAGAAAATCAATACTGTATTACTTCCCACAGGCACCTTGGAGCCCCACGGAGTGATCAATAATGGTGCTGACAATACTGCTCCTGCAGCCATGGCAAAAGATCTCGCAGATGAACTCAATGCTATGATTGCCCCTACCTTGAACTATGGAATCACTGGTAGTATGGCTGCTTATCCGGGTGCCTTTCAGATTACAGAAGAAGCATACGGGCCTTTTATCCGAGATATTTTGAAAGGTCTGGCGAAAAACGGTTTCAAAAACATCATTATCCTCAATGGGCATGGTGGTGGACAAACTGCGGTATTGCAGGATATTGCTGGCAAAGTGGCCAATGAATTGGGAGTAAGAACCTTAGTAATCAACTGGTGGACCTATGCTTCCGATGTTACTTTGGAAGTGTTCAAAGAAGACGGTGGACATGCTGGCCTTAATGAAACCGCATACATTCAAGCGATCGATCCTACTTTGGTTCACAAAGAGCGATACAAGCCTGAACAAGCTACTGCTTACCCACAAAACAAAGCTTGGTCTGCAGTTCCTTTTCCTTCTTCTATAGGTCTGTATCAGGAAGGTCAGGGCTATCCAAACTTTGATCAGGCTCAGGCAGATGAATACTTTGAGAAAGTAAATGAAAAAGTCCTCAAACTGATTCAGGATACCATTGCCAAATGGGACTTGGCTGGACTTTGAGTTTTTACCATTTATCAATTCAAAAAATTAGCTTTTAGACTTAGTCTTCATGTCTTATTTCTCAGATCAAACTTTCAAAAATCTTAATCAAGCAGACTTTCAAGCTGGAGAATATGAATCATGCATTTTCGAAGGCTGCAACTTTTCAAATCTGGATTTCAAAGGCTGCTCTTTTGAAAATTGTGAGTTCAAAAACTGTGACCTAAGCAATATCAAAGTCAGTCAGGTATCCTTTCAGGAAGTCAACTTTGACACCTGTAAAATCCTGGGGGTACACTTCAATACTGCCAACCCATTTTTGCTTGAATTCAGCTTTAGAAGCTGCCAGTTGGATTATTGTAACTTTTATAATCTACAGCTTAAGAAATCCAGCTTTATTGGCTCTCGAATGCTGGAAGTTGACTTTTCTCAATGCAATCTTACCGGAGCTAGCTTTCAAGGCTCAGATTTAAGTGGAGCTGTTTTTGATCAAACTGTTTTGGAAAAAGCAGATTTCCGAAATGCCCAAAACTATCGAATTGACCCAGAAATCAACAGGATCAAAGGAGCTCACTTTGACCTAGATGGTCTTCCCGGTTTGCTGGGTAAATATGGGATTAAGATTGGCTAGGCTTCTCCCTCCCTCCCCGACATTTTTCTACAAAATCAATCTACCTACTTGATTGATGAATTTCTTTTTGTTTAAATTATAAACATTGAACTGTTAAAATAATTGACAATTTTAATAGAGATACAATGGAAATATGCTCCATCCAGTTGAAAGATTGCTCTGCAAGCAGATATAACTAAGATAGCCTAAAGGCAGATAGTCTTATTGAAATAATTGGAAATACAATTGAAATAAACTTCCCTTTGGTCGATGAAATACTATCTCGTTCAATTTCGCCGAAGGCTTATCTAGGAAGCGAAGCGACCTTATCTCAGCGGAGCATATCTCAAGCGAAGCTTGTATTTCAGACGACGAAGGAGTCCTTATCTCGCCGAAGGCATATTTCAGGAGCGAAGTGACTATATATAATTAAAATCATGTTTATCAATTGCCATTCCCACTTCAGTTTCAAATACGGTACTCAGTCCGTAGACGCTCTTATTTCCGAGGCAAAGAGCAAGAAACTTGATGCCTTGGCTCTGACGGATATCAATAGCACAGCAGGCGTATTTCCATTTATCCGAGCAGCCCAGAAAGCAGGAATCCATCCGGTCATTGGGATTGATTTCCGCAATGGAACCAATCAGCAATACATCGGATTGGCCAAAAATCAGGAAGGCTTCTTTGAACTCAATGAACACCTCTCCCATCATCTGACTCATAAAAGGCCCTTTCATTCAAAAGCTCCAGCTTTCGAACATAGTTTTGTAATCTATCCTTTTGCGGAGAAACTCTTTCCCCTTCGGGAAAATGAATACGTCGGCATTCATCCCAGTCAATTCAATCGCCTACTTACTTCCCCTTGGTTTCGAAAAAAGGAAAAGTTGGTATTGCTTCAGCCAGCTACCTTCAGCTCCAAGATTCAGTTCAATGCGCACCGGCTTTTGCGAAGCATCGATCTAAATACACTCCTCAGCAAACTCCCTGTAGAGGAACAAGCCGATCAGACAGATCAGTTTTATTCCTATGCGGATCTGATTGCTCGCTGCGAAAATCACAGTTACCTCCTCGTCAATGCTCAAAAGCTTCTCGAGCAGTGTCAATTCTCTTTCTACTTCCAGGCTGTAAAAAACAAGAGAGACATACTCGGTTCGGATTGGGAGGATTTTGATTTTCTCCGGCAGGAAACTTTCAAAGGAGCCATCCGACGCTATCCTAATCTGACGACTGAGATACATAAGCGAATCGAAAAGGAACTGGAACTTATCCAACAAAAAGGCTTTGTCTCCTACTTCCTGATCAATTACGACATAGTCACTTTCGCCCAACACCGTAATTTCTACCATGTGGGGCGAGGTTCCGGCGCCAATAGCATTGTAGCCTATTGTCTAGGGATCACAGATGTGGACCCCATCGAGCTGGACTTATATTTTGAGAGATTTATAAATCTGTATCGGGAAAACCCTCCTGATTTTGACATTGATTTCAGCTGGACAGATCGGGACGAGGTCACAGATTACATCTTTCGCAAATACAATTCTGGCAAAAATGAGCATGTCGCTCTTTTGGGTTCCTACAGTACATTTCAATACAATTCCATGCTTCGGGAATTGGGTAAAGTCTTTGGCCTTCCCAAGACTGATATCGAGTCTCTGATCCACTTTGCAGACAAGGACGATTATCAACCCGATCAGTATGGTAAATTGATCATCAAGTACTCACAAGTCCTTCATGACATGCCTTCCCACTTGACCATTCATGCCTGTGGCATATTGATTTCGCATAAACCCATTCATTACTTCACTGCCACGGAGATGCCTCCCAAAGGCTTTCCTCTTGCCCATATAGACATGCATACGGCAGAGGATATCGGCTTGCACAAGTTTGACATCCTCAGCCAACGCGGATTGGGACATATCAAGTCTTCACTGGAGATCATCTATCAAAATCAAGGAGTCAAAGTCGATATCCGGGAAGTGGAGAAGTTCAAAAAGGATCCTAGGATCAAAGAACACCTCAGTACCGGACATACCATCGGGGCATTTTATGTGGAATCCCCCGCCATGCGTATGCTCTTGGCTAAGATGAAAGCCAATACCTATCTGGAGCTCGTTGCGGCCAGCTCGATCATACGCCCAGGAGTAGCCCGTTCGGGAATGATGCGGGAGTACATCCTTCGGCATGTAGATGAAAATCGCAGAAAGGTCGCTCATCCAGTCATGTGGGATATTATGCCGGAGACCTACGGAATCATGGTCTATCAGGAAGATGTGATCAAGGTAGCCCACTATTTTGCAGGTTTGAGCTTGGGAGAAGCTGATGTACTGAGAAGGGGGATGAGTGGCAAGTCACGCTCCAAGGATGAGTTTCAGCGAATCAAAGAGCGCTATTTCAACAATTGTAAAGAGCTGGGACGAGAAGAGCATGTTGCCAAAGAAGTATGGCATCAGATTGAGAGTTTTGCGGGCTATTCCTTTGCCAAGGGACACTCTGCTTCTTTTGCAGTAGAGAGTTACCAAAGTCTCTATTTGAAAGCCTATTTCCCTCTCGAATTCATGGTGGGAGTAATCAACAATTTTGGAGGCTTTTATCATACTGAATTTTATGTACATGAACTCCGAATGAATGGAGCAAACATCCAGGCTCCCCATCTCAATGAAAGTGAATACCTAACTCGAATTACCGGTAAAACCGTCTTTTTAGGCCTTATTCACATGAAATACTTGGAAAAGAAGACTGTTGAAAAGCTACTTACTGAACGTCGGTCAAATGGACCATTTCTGAGTTTGGAAGACTTTGTTTCCCGAGTAGAAATCAGCCTGGAGCAATTGATCATCTTGATTCGGGTGACTGCTTTTCGCTTTACCGGAAAAACCAAACAGGAACTTCTCTGGGAAGCTCATTTCCTTCAAAATAAGCGAAAGGCTGTCGTGGGACCTCAAGATCTATTTCGAAGTCAAAAGGCTCCAATTGCTTTTGGGAAAAAGCCTCCTGAAGTTCCAACTCTAGATGAAACGGACATCAGACAGGAAATCCTGGATCAAATCGACATCTTGGAGTTTCCGCTGGATTCACCTTTTCACCTAATCAAAGATCAAAGCATCCAAGGAATCAAGGCCTGCGAGATGACTCAATACTTGGGAAAGCAGATTACAATTCTCGGCTATCTAGTGACTGTCAAGTACACCAGAACCGTTAAAGGAGATGTCATGCATTTCGGAACCTTCCTGGATCGGGATGGAGACTGGATCGATACCGTACATTTCCCTCCCGTGGCTAAAAAGTATCCTTTCAAAGGTCGGGCGATCTATAAAATCCAAGGCAAAGTCGTGGAAGAATTTGACTTCTATTCGATCGAAGTGAATGCACTGGAGCGGATGGCTTATTGGAATGCTGGGGAGGATTGATCAAGCTTAAGACTTGAAAAACCATTAAACTTTACAAACCCGGTTTATAATTATTTCAAGAAATTTGAAAGCAATAAATTTTCATGCAAACCTTGTCCTAAATCTTAAAGAATATTTTTTTCCAGTACTTTTTTGACTAGTTTAAAAGAGCATATCAACAGCCCGAAAGAAATTTTCCATTTGGAAATCTATGAGCCAAGATCATAACAAAAAACAGTCTGTAGTATTTTTCTCAGATATCGTTGGATACACCCGTTTGATGGGTAAAGACGAAGATCGGGCTTTTGCTTTGATGAAAAAAAACTCTGAAATCCATACGGAGGTTCTCAGCAAATTCAGAGGACAAATCATCAAAGAATTGGGAGATGGCATTTTGGCCACATTTGAGACCGTCCCAGAAGCAATACAAGCTAGTATCGAAATCCAGAAGAAAGTCCAAAAAATGGATAATGATGTCCGTATCCGAATCGGACTTCATTGTGGAGAAATCATATTTGATCATGGAGATGTATTCGGTGATGCTGTAAACCTGACCTCAAGAATACAAGGAATTGGTATTCCTTCTTGCTTATTAATTTCAGAAAAAGTCCAGGATCAAATACCTGAAAACTCTGAGTTCAAAACTTTGAAATTGGGGCCTTTTCATCTCAAAAACGTAGAACAAGCAGTACAGCTTTATGCTGTCACCAATAAACCTTGCTCTGTACCTAAGCGCTCTGAAATCATCCAAAACATCAATTACCAAGAGAAAACACCTTGGAAATTCTGGACAATCCTGAGCATCACTTTTATTCTATTGGCATATTTGATTTACTCGATCTTTTGGAATCAAAATATATGGGAAAAAGAAAAATCTGTGGCAGTTCTTCCTTTCAAAGATATCATAACTAACCCTGAGCATGATTTTTTTGCGGAAGCACTAACAGAAGACATCATCTCCCATGTTTCCAAAATTGAAAGCATTAAAGTCATTGATAAAAACGCAGCTTATGAATTCGAAAACAAAGAATCGGATCTAGATTCCATTGCCGAAGTATTAGATGTATCTACAATATTGACAGGAACAGTCCAGTGGATCGGCGAAAGGATTCAAATTAATGTTCAACTGGTTGACCCAATAGAAAACAAAAATCTATGGACCGAAACCTATAACAGGGAAGTGCAGGACCTTTTCAAAGTTCAAACTGAGATTGCTTCCAAAATTGCCACTATTCTTAATAGCAAATTGAGCACTCAAGAGCGGAATCAAATATCAAAAGAGCAAACATCTAATTTTGAAGCCTATAGCTTATTTCTGAAGGGAAAAGAGTATTACGATTACTACGATGGCGACTCATTGGAAAAAGCTGTAGAGCAATTCAAAAAAGCAATTGCATTGGACCCAAATTATGCACAAGCTTATACAGGATTAGCAAGCTGTTATTCTCAATACGCATACTATGGAAAAAAAGGATCTTGGTTGGACTCCAGCTTATTGATAAGTGAAAAAGCACTTGAAATTGACCCATATCTTGAAGAGGCATATGCAGCTAGGGGTTCGGCTTATTATTACAAAGGCCAAATTGGCTTAGCTCAGATCTCATTTGAAAGGGCACGGGCAAATAATCCAAATTTTAGCCCGGCAATTGGGAACCTAGCTACTGTTTACATGACTCAAGGAAAATTGGTCGAGGCAATTCAACTTCAGGCAAAATCCGCATCATTGAATCCAACAAGATATATCCCTATTCAAATCACTGGTTGGATCTATAGGATCCTTGACCAACCAGAGAAAGCCATGGAATGGCTTGAAAGGTCAAATTCTGTATATCCATCGGCTGTTACCAATGAGCAAATGGCATATGTCTTTTTGGAAGAAGGAAACAAAGAGAAAGCACTGAAAGAAATAGATGAAATTCTCAAAATTCAAAATGACACTTCTGGTTATGGTTATATGTCGGCTGGTTACGTTGCCTTTTTCTCAAATGAAGTTGAATATGCCGAAGAGCTTTTAGAAAAATCCTTCAATAAAATCCCAGATAGTATCGACGACCCCTATTACTCTGCCCCTATCTTTCTAGCATATTGCTACAAAGTATCCGGAAAGGATTCATTATATCAGGCCTTTGTCAATCATTCCTTGGAAATAAGACAACCTGCAAATCTAATTACAGATGATGACTCAAACCTTTGGTTTGACTTAGCTCAATTAGAAGCAATAAAAGGCGATAAAGCCAAAGCTTTATCTTATCTGAAAACAGCAATAAATTTTGGCTATAGGGATGATTTCAACATCCTTTTCAATCCAATTTTCAAAGACTGGATCACAGACCCTAAGATGATCCAATTATTAAATGAAATTGATGAAAGTATAGTCGAAATGAATAAAAAACTTCAGACTATCGACCTGCAACGAAATAGGTAACACCTCCAAAATCCACAGAAACTCCCCGGTTAGGGAGGCCTCCTTTCGAATGGATCAATCCAGCCACAAGAGCTCCTGCCATCGATGTGCCAGACATTACATTATAGCTATTCCTTGGAAATGTAGATACCAAAGCATTACCTGGAGCTACCCAATCGATTGGTGGAATTCCAAAATTTGAAAAAGCACTAAAACCACCAATCTCCCCACAACTGAAATCGACAGATGCTACGGTGACTACATTTGGTCCATTGATACAACCCGGTAGGTTGGAATTTGCAAGATTCGCCTCATTTCCTGCGGACATTACAACAAAAACTCCCTTATCCCCCAAATCCATGATTATATCTCTCAAAAATGGTTCAGAGTTTTCACAGTCCATGATCTCCGAAGCACCCAAACTCATCATTACTACATCTCCAGCAACACCAAATTTCTCAACATGATCTAACGCCAAAACTAGGTTAGACCAATTCCCAAATCCATTCCCATCCAATACTTTGATCGGAATGATCTCAGCTCCTGGAGACATACCAGTCACTCCAGGGTTTCCTTGTCCCATCCCAGCAGCCAACCCTGCACAATGTGTTCCATGCCCAGCGAAGTCCTCCAAAGGGCTCTCGCCTGAGATAAATGATGCTGAAAAATTAGGATTCGTACTAACATTGAGATCTGAATGTGTTGCTTCCACTCCAGAGTCAATAATCCAAATCGACGATCTGGATAAACCAGTCGATGAACCTCCCATTAATGGGATTGCGCAGCTGGCTTTTATTGCAGGATCGTATAGCCAATCCCCAAAATTTTCACCTTGCATTCTAGGTCTAGATCCCTGCATGCGTGGACGACTTTGCATTCGAAAGTCTTCAACTACAACCTGTACATTTGGATCATTTCTTAGATTCGAAACCTCATTAGAATTTAGAGAAGCAACAAATCCCACTGCCCCATCTACAAACTTTTTTGCTTGACCTTGCGGTATATTCCTTTGCCTTAAAAACTGATCAAGTTTTGCTATTTTTTGATTCCTACTGGAAGCATTCGAATTAGCTTGTTGCCCTCGATTAGGATTCCTGA
Source organism: Algoriphagus zhangzhouensis (assembly GCF_900148515.1). Classification (GTDB taxonomy): domain Bacteria; phylum Bacteroidota; class Bacteroidia; order Cytophagales; family Cyclobacteriaceae; genus Algoriphagus; species Algoriphagus zhangzhouensis. Next base: position 1,070,641 of record NZ_FRXN01000001.1, read on the forward strand.
TTTGATTCTTCCTAATAGGTGCTTCAAAGCTATCCTTGAATACAACTACATAGTTTTTATTTTGTGCAAAAATCAGGGTTGACACCATGATCAACCCTAAAACTAACAGCATTTTTTTCATTATGATCAGCATTAAGTCGTATTCAACTTAATTATAATCATCAAAAAATCCAACGGTTACTTAGAAAAATTAAAAGTTAATTTTCCCGATTTTATAGATAGGATCTGGTCCACCTGCACCATCATTTCCCCTCCTTGTATACCCGAGAATTCCGACCTCTTGATTATGGTATAAAATACCAGAAAATATAGCCGCCGATATAGATGTTCCAGAAACAACAACATATTTTCCTCCAGGGGCAGTTGTAAATATTTGTTCCCCAGGTTCCAAATAATCTATCGAGGGAATTCCATAATTTGAAAAACTTGAAAACCAATAAGTTCCCATCAATGGCATTTCTATAGATCCTATAGTATAGGTCTGCGCTTCGATTCCTGATTGAGAACTGCTTAAATTTACACATCCCGGAAAGTTAGTTGTAGATGAATTCCCATCATTTCCCGCAGACATTACAATGGATATTCCTTTGCCCACCAAACTGGCCAAAAATGAAAATACAGGACCGTTACCACATGGCGCTGATTTTAAATCATACCCCAAACTTAAATTGACTATATCTCTTTGGGAACCGTATTGATACACATATTCAAGGGCTGATTTCATCAAAGAGGTATTTGATTTCCCCTTTTTATCAAAGACTTTCAACGACACCATTTTAGCTCCTGGGTAAACCCCATTTACACCATAGCCTTCTTCGAATTCTGGCTCACTAGATGCAATTCCCCCAATCACACCTGCCAAAAAAGTCCCATGTCCAATACTATCAATAAATGGATTTTTGCCGCTGTTCGCAAAATCCTTTGATAAAGTATCTTCTGGAAAAAATATTTTAATATCCTGATGAGATGAATCTATCCCAGTATCGATTATCCATACTCTGTGACTCGGATTGTCTCCTTGCGGTTCTCCCCCTCCTATTCGCTGAACCATGATACTTGATTTTCCAATAGAATCATACCTCATCTGTTCCTGCATTTGTGGCCTCTTGGCTTGTTCCAAATATTCAGTCTGCATGATTGGACGCTTGGCTTGGATTTCAATACTCTGAGTTAGTTCGTATTCAGAGTTATAAGAACTATTTTTCAACTTATTTAATTGACCCAATTTCAAGCCTTTCAAGTAAACAGATACTTCAACTAAAACTCGGATTTGATCATCAGGAACATGAATTGAACTATCAATTCTTGTTATGTATTTCCTGATTGAATCCTTTCTTTGCAAGATTTTTTGGTTGCACTTTGAGTCAGCAAAGCCATTTTGACAATCGTCTTTTTCTGTAATTACATTAAAGCCTGAATTTGACTTAAAAACCATTTCATAGTCATAAAGCAGTTCATCTGGAGGACTAACTTGACTTATTCCTGATTGACCTTTACACGAGAATAGTACAAAACTAACGCAGAATGAAAGAAACAAAGTTTTCATATATTCAAAAGTTAAATATTTAAAAATCAATTATTTAAAAGCTATTGAATATACGAAAAATCTAATTACAACTCTTTAAAAAGCACAAAATTAACTCAAATAGTCCAATATCAATTTTCAGGTTTCGATAGCATTTCTCGGTATTCGCCAAATTTTGCTTTGATCTCATCATCCAATTCAGGCTCTTGAATCCCTTCCAATTTCATCATGGTTTCATGGATAACTTTTGCCACCAATACCCTTGCGGCTTCCTTATCATCCGATGGAATAATGTACCAAGGAGCATAAGAAGTGGACGTCTCGTTGATGGCTTCCTCATAGCATTCCTGATACTTGTCCCAAAGCGCTCTTTCCTTTAAATCTCCAGGAGAAAATTTCCAATTATGCTTTTCATTTTCCAACCTTCGAAGCAATCTGTTTCTTTGCTCTTCTTTACTGAGATGCAAAAAGAATTTGAGGATTACCGTTCCATTTTCAGAGACGTGCTTTTCAAAATTGCGAATCTGCTCAAATCGCTGAGCCCAAAATTCAGGAGTGATATCTTCTACTGAATCTATCCCCGGGATATTCTCTGCCATGATATACTCTGGATGTACACGAGTCACCAAGACATTTTCATAATGAGTTCTATTAAAAACTGAATATTTACCCCTTGCCGGTAAAGCAATGTAATGCCTCCATAGATAATCATGCTTTAATTCGAGTGAAGTAGGTGTTTTAAAACTATGCACCACCACTCCTCTGGGATTGAATTCTTGAAAAACTTCCCTGATCAGACTATCCTTCCCAGCCGTATCCATTCCTTGCAAACAGATTAATACGCCGTACTTGCCATGCGCATACATGGTATCTTGATGTTCGCTTAGTGCTTCTCTCAGATCATTTAATTCCTTTTTTTTCTTTTTTTCTGAAGCTTCGAGGTCTAAATAGGTAGGCCTTTCTGAAAGTTTGACAGTAGTATTAGCGAGAAGAGTTTTTATTTCCACTTTTTTCATTAGTAATCTATTCGATGGCAATTTGAATTGAAAACAAGATAATATTTTATCTTCAAGACTTTAGAAGTAAAAAACTAAATACAAACCACCAATAATGACACAAATCCCTATCAGGTCAGGCCTAGGTAATCGCTACCTTGCTTTGGACGTCCTGCGAGGAATGACTATTGCATTTATGATCATAGTCAATACTCCGGGTTCTTGGGCCAACCTTTACGCTCCCCTTGCCCATGCTCATTGGCACGGGTTTACACCAACAGACCTTGTTTTCCCGACTTTCCTTTTTGTAGTAGGTAATGCTATGAGCTTTGCTATGAAAAAGCTCAATGAGATGGAAAGCTCACAGTTTTTCAAGAAAGTTGGAAAACGAACCCTTCTTATTTTCCTGATTGGATGGCTATTGAATGCCTTTCCATTCTTTGATTATAATGAGGCAGGAGAAATGGTCTTCAAAAATCTAGCAGAAGTTCGTCTTCTAGGCGTATTACAGCGAATTGCATTGGCATATTTCTTTGCTGCCCTTATTCTTTATTATGGCAAAGAAAAAGGAGGATGGATATTCTCAGGAATTGCACTTTTGGGCTATTGGGCGATTATGGCTTTGTTCGGGGACTATACTTTGGAAGGAAATGCAGCGATCAAACTGGATAAAATTCTAATCGGTGAATCTCGCATGTACATGGGTGAAGGACTGCCTTTTGACCCAGAAGGAATTTTGAGTACGCTAACCTCCATTGTCAATGTAATCGGAGGTTATCTGGCAGGGAAATACATCCAGAAAAAAGGAAATACTGCACAAACAGTGAGAATGCTGTTGGTGACTGGAGTGGTATTGATAGCTGGAAGTTATTTATGGGATGTTGTTTTCCCAATCAACAAAAAGATCTGGACTAGCCCATATGTATTATTGACCGTTGGATGGGACCTGATTATCCTTTCTGTATTGATCTTCTTTATTGAGGTCAAGGATTTCAAAGGTTGGACTTATTTCTTTCAGGTTTTCGGAAGAAATCCACTAATGCTTTATATCCTTTCTGGCGTTGTAGTAGAGACCCTGTCTTTGATTCCTATGGGAGACACCAACCTTAAAGGTGCTATTTATGCCACACTTTATACATCTTGGCTTGGTCCCAAACTGGCATCTTTCCTATTTGCAATTAGCTATATGTTAGTGATTTGGTTGATTGGCCTTTGGATGGACAAAAAGAAAATCTACGTAAAAGTCTAAAGCACAAATACTTGATTTTAAGCTTTTGAAGTAAATGATTATCTTATTGAATAATTTTTACTTCAAAAGCTTTTTTTATGGACTTAACTTTTGGTGTTTACAACGTAGAGTGGATGAGAGATCTTTTTGATCTGGATGGGATTCCTCGAATGACACATCAGGAAAAAGAACGAAGCCAACAGCTGGCGGAAGTCATTCAGGCAATTGACCCCGATTTTTTAGGAATAGTTGAAGGGCCCAACACATTGGTAGACCAAAGCAAAACAGCCAGCCAACAGTTGGTCACCTGGACCCAACAATTCATTCCCGGTTCCAATTATCAAGCTATTCATGGCTTCCCTTCTCCCGGTCAACAAGAGTTGTGTGCAATCTTTAAACCTGATAAAGTCAAAGTCCTATTCACTCCTGAAAACGATGTAAAAAAGAGTTTCAAAGAGCCTTTCTTGGTTGACACTACCAATCGCTTGATTCATGAACAATACAAACACTATCGCCCTCCTCTTGAGCTAAGTGTTTTAGATCTCAATGATCAGCTTATCTCAAGAGTTATTGTGGCACACACCAAATCAAAAGGGATTTTTGACCGGGTAGATTACGCCAGATTTGAGCAGCTGTCAGCAAGAGATAGATTAAGACTTTTTGCGGAATGTACTCATATCCGATCCCGGTGTGATGAATACCTTGAAAAAGGACAACCTGTGATCGTCATGGGAGATATCAATGATGGTTTTGAATTGGATTTTTATGAAAATAAATTCAGCAAAAGTGCAGTAGAAATTCTTTTGGGAGATCCTTGGAAGCCTGAGTGGATCCTAAAATCAGTTTTACCCAAACCCAAGCTGAATTCTTATGGTTGGGTTCCCAACTCAGGAAGATTTAGAGATAGAATCACCGGTGACGAATTCAATGTATTGATCGATCATATCTTGGGAAGCCAATCGCTCAATTTCAGTAATGGCAAAGTTTGGAATCCTTATACTGAAAAGGACGATCTGGAAATCCAGGCAATTTCAAATTCTCTAAAAAAAGGATCAGACCATTTCCCTATTTCAGTTACTTTAACAACTTAATAACCCCAAAAACCATGGACGCTGCAACCCAAACCATGATAGCCAACCTTGAAAAAAACACTGGAAAAAGCCTGGATGAATGGGTTACCATTGTCAAAAAAGAAAACTTCCAAAAGCATGGAGAGATTCTCAAATTCCTGAAATCAGATCATGGGTTTACGCATGGATTTGCCAATTTGGTTGCGCATAAAACCCTGAAATCAGACGCAGGATCTGCTTCCGATACCGATGAATTAATCACCAAACAATACAAAGGAAAAGAGCACTTTTTGCCACTATTTGAAAAATTGAAAAAGGAAATTTCAGCATTTGGAAAAGATGTGGAATTTGCTCCAAAAAACGCCTATGTGAGTGTTCGTAGAAAGAAACAATTTGCACTTCTCATTCCAGCTACAAAGACAAGATATGAAGTTGGAGTCAATCTGAAAGGAGAAGAACCCTCCGGCGTTTTGGAAATAGACACCAAATCCAATGGAATGGTCAGTCATAGAATCATGATCGTAAATCCTGAAGAACAATATTGGAGGGAAACTATCGATTGGCTCAAAAAAGCCTATGATGCTGCTGGATAAATAATACCATCTACAAAAACACATCACATTCGGTCAATTTCGAGGATGTTTTCTTAGGTATTTGGGGATAAATTGGCTTCAAATTGAACCTCGACCTATGCTCAAGACTCAGACCTTCAAACCTTTTCATTTCATTCTTTGGATAAGCTTGTCCTTTTGTAGTTTTCAAGCCTTTTCCCAAATCACAGAAGACACCTATCATCGTGCCGAGTATTTTCTCAGTAATAATATCCAAAGGGAAGTGTACCATATGGAGGTTATCCCAAATTGGATTCAAGGAACAGATAAGTTTTGGCATGAAACCTATACCTCAGATGGGAAAAGGTTTTTCATCACAGATATCAACACAAAAGAGACCCAAGAACTATTCGATCACGGACAACTCGCAAAGCTTTTAGCAGAGAAATCTGGAGAAGAAGTAGATGCTACAAACATTCCTATAAATCGATTGAGTGTCAAAGAATCTGAAGAAATCACTTTTAACTTCCAAAATAAAACTTGGACATACAACCTTTCCACAAACGAGCTTTCCTCCTCTCCTGCCAGAGATTTTCCAAATAGGGACTATGCAATATCTCCTGACGGAAAATGGAAAGCTTATGTACAAAACTTCAATCTTTTTGTAGAAAATCAGGAAACTGGAGAAGTCACTCAATTGAGTTTTGATGGACAAAAAAACTATGAATACGCTTCATTCTGGGGTTGGTCAGACATGCTCTACGGTGAAAACGGCACCAGACCAGAGCATTTCACCGGCAGATGGTCTCCTGACTCCAAATATATCCAAACCCAGATTGTTGATTTGAGATTGGCTGAAAAGATGTTCTTGCTTGATTTCAGCCAAGAGGACAAATTCAGACCACAGTTGATGGCTTATTACAGAGGTTCTCCGGGAGATTCAACCGTAGTTAAATACATCCCTGTGCTATTCGATATAGAAAATCAAATTGAAAAGAAATTCCCTAAGCTAACTGGAACTCATTTTACCGGACTCAATTTAAGATGGAGCCCTGATAGCCAAACTCTCAATGGTCTTTATTTCCCTAGGGGTTATAAAGAAATGAGTCTCATAGAATTGGATAGAGACAGCGAAGAAATTCGAAAAGTTTATACTGAATCCTCAGACACTCATATCAATAATGGCCCAATTCTAAGAAGGTTGGAAGACGGCAAGTTCATTATCAGTTCTGACAAGTCAGGATGGAACCATCTTTATCTTTATGATTGGGAAAGCGGAAAAGAAATCAATCCAATCACTAGCGGAGAATATGTTGTGAAAGAACTGGTCTACCTAGACGAGGAAAATGAAACCCTTTATTTCATGGCTTCTGGAAAAGAAAAAGGAATCAACCCTTATTATTCCATGCTTTACAAAGTTGGACTGGATGGATCAGGACTAACACTTTTGACACCAGAAAACTCTTTCCACTCAGTTTCCTTCCAAGATGGAAAAGATTACTTTATCGACAATTATTCCAGAGTTGATCTGCCTACCATTTCGGTAGCAAGGGATTTGAATTCAGGAGAGATTCTTTTCAAAATCTCAGAAGCAGATATTTCCAATTTGGTAAAAAGAGGCTATCAAAGCCCTAAGCAATTTAATGCAATAGCAAAAGATGGAAAAACCACCATTTACGGAATCTACTACCTTCCTACCACTTTCGACAAGAAAAACACCTATCCGATTATCGATTACACCTATACCGGGCCTCACATTGATATTACGCCTAAAACATTCAAATCAGCTTTGATTGGACTTCAGCAACCTAAGGCTGAGTTAGGCTTTGTGGTGGTAACGGTCGATGGCTTGGGAACTGCCGGCCGAGGTAAAGCTTTCAATGACGTTTCTTACAACAATTTGGGAGATGGAACGACTGATCATGTTTTAGCAATCAAAGAATTGGCTTTGCAAAACAAATTCCTGGACATTAACAAAGTAGGGATATTCGGGCATTCAGCTGGAGGTTATGATGCTGCAAGAGCTATGCTTTTACATCCAGATTTTTACAAAGTTGGGGTTGCATCAGCAGGAGATCATGACCATAGAATGGAAAAAGCCTGGTGGCCTGAAATGTACATGGGTTATCCAAGAGGAGATTTTTACCATGAGCAAAGTAACGTCACCAATGCAGCAAACTTAAAAGGTCATCTTTTGCTGGCACACGGAGGAATTGATGAAAATGTGAACCCTTCAGCAACTTTCAAGCTTGCAGAGGCTCTTATTGCTGCCAATAAGGATTTTGATTTGTTTATCTGGCCAAGTCGAAATCACAGTTTCGGAAGAACCAACGGGGACTATTTCACCAAAAAGCGATGGGATTACTTTATCGAACATCTTTTAGGGGAACAACCTATTAGACACTACAAGATCAAAACTGACTAAGATTCAATTAGCCTTCAATTTCCTGAACCAGTTCCTCATACCATGCCTCTCCGTACTTCCTTACCAAGGCATCTTTGAGAAAGCGATATAAAGGAACTTGAAGGCTTTTCCCCAATTGGCAAGCAGGGTCACAAATGTGCCAACGATCATAATTCAATGCTTCAAATTGATCGTATTTGGTCACGCGAATCGGATACATATGACAAGAGATCGGCTTTTTCCAAGAAATCTTTCCATCCAAATACGCCTCTTCAATCCCACATTTTAAGATCCCCCTTTCATCATAAAGTGCATAAGCGCACTCCCGGTTATCGCCGATTGTTGGAGTTCCTTTGTCTCCATCTTTATCAATCACCCAAACGCCCTGTTTTTCTATCACATCACGACCCTCTTGAGTGATATAATCCTTTACAATCGGGTAAATATCCTCCAGGATTTTAGTCTCTTCATCTTCTAGTGGAGCTCCCGCGTCACCTTCGACACAACATGCACCTTTGCATGCTTCTAAGTCGCATACGAAAAAATTTTCCTTGATATCATCCGAAAGGACTGCGTTGCCCACCAAAATCATAGCCTAAGTTTTTTTGCAAAGGTAATCAACCCAATTCAATTGTGAAGGGCAAAAAAAGAACCGCTCCCTTTTTATGGAGAGCGGCTCAACCCAGCACTATGAAGAAAAGCTATGTTAGCTTTCAATTACAGAAACATAAGTTTGGGTAAAAGGTTTACAGACAGAGAGTTTTTTTAGATTTTTTTACAATTGTGGTCATTTTGCCACACAAGGAATCATTCAGATCATAAAAAAATCAGAACTCATTATTCCAAAATCACGTACTTTGCAAAGTGCAAGTCGGCTTGTCGCTGCAAATCTCATGGATTTGGGGAGGAAAGTCCGGGCAACATAGAGCGCCATACTTCCTAACGGGAAGGGTGTCAACTGGCGACGGTTGGCATACAGAAAGTGCCGCAGAAAATATACCGCCCCGATCGCTATCGGGGTAAGGGTGAAAAGGTGGAGTAAGAGCCCACCGCTTCGGCAGTGATGTCGAGGGCATGGCAAACCTTATGGGTTGAAAGATCAAATAGGCCTCGGGCAAAGAGCTGCTCGTTCGATTCTCGATTTTCGAGATTCCGGGGTGGGTAGATCGATGGATCCTGATTGTGAAGTCAGGACTAGATAAATGACAAGCGTCTTCACTTTTTAGTGGAGATTACAGAACCCGGCTTACAGACTTGCACTTTTTCTTTTAACTTAGACCTATGTCAAAAATTCTGATTATCGATGACGAAAAAGTCATCAGATCCACCCTGAGAGAAATACTCGAATACGAAAAATTTGAAGTCAGTGAAGCCCAAGATGGAGAACAAGGACTAGCCAAACTCAAAGAGGAAGATTTTGATTTGGTTCTCTGTGATGTAAAAATGCCCAAAATGGACGGAATTGAGGTTTTGGACCAAGCAAAAGCTTTGGAAAAATCCCCTCAATTCATCATGATCTCGGCACATGGAAGCATTGAAACTGCAGTAGAAGCGACCAAGAAAGGTGCTTTTGATTTCATACCCAAACCACCGGATCTCAATAGATTATTATTGACTGTTCGCAATGCCTTGGACAAAAACAATCTGGTAACTGAAACCAAGGTTCTAAAGAAAAAGCTTTCTAAGAAATTCGATATGGTCGGTGAATCCAAGCCGATTCTCCATGTCAAAGAAACCATAGAAAAAGTAGCTCCAACGGATGCACGAGTTTTGATTACCGGACCAAACGGTACTGGTAAGGAATTAGTAGCTCATTGGATCCATCAGAAAAGCAATCGTTCCGCCAATCCATTTGTAGCTGTGAACTGTGCGGCTATTCCTTCGGAATTGATCGAATCAGAGCTTTTTGGACACGAAAAGGGAGCATTTACCTCTGCACATAAACAACGTGCGGGTAAATTTGAGCAAGCACAAACTGGAACCTTATTTTTGGATGAAATCGGAGACATGTCTCTTTCGGCCCAATCCAAAGTTTTAAGAGCCTTGCAGGAAAACCTGATCAACCGAGTAGGAAGTGACAAGGACATTAAAGTGGATGTTCGCGTTTTGGCAGCGACCAACAAAGACCTTAAAAAAGAAATCGAAGAAGGACGCTTCAGAGAAGATCTATACCACAGATTGAGTGTGATTTTGATCCAAGTTCCGGCTTTGAAAGACAGAAAAGATGATATACCTCTATTGATCGAAAAGTTCCTATCCGACATAGCTGCAGAAAGTGGCGATTCGAAACGTGGAATTACCAAAGAAGCATTGGCAAAACTTCAGGAATTTCCATGGACAGGAAATATCCGAGAATTACGAAATGTAGTAGAAAGGCTAGTGATCTTGGGTGAACCCACGATCAGTCTGGATGATATAAAAAAATATGCTGACTATTGATAGTCAGCATTTTTTTATCCGTTTGATCTTTGCTCAACTGAAGCCTTCGCGTAAGCTGGGCAAGGTTTGCTAGAAGCGCAGGCTCCTAATGCTAATACTCCGATCAATAATGCGATAGTGGCTAATTTTTTCATGAATATATGTTTAGGCTTTTCAAATATGTTTAATTAATCCTTTTTAAGCAATTACTGAACCAGAAGATTGCAGCCTCTGATCTCTGAGTTATCAAATCTACCCAAGACTTCCAACATCCCATTTTCATCATATTTCCCCAAATCCTGGGTTTCAATAAATGAGCAGGAATGAAAATTCCCAAGATCTATCACATTGATCCCACCTTGGGATCTATTGGACCAGGAAAATGGATCATTGACATCTCTCAATAAAACGCGCATACAAGTCGGTAGCGTATACTTCCCCTTTCCCTTTGAGTAGGCTTGAGACATCAATTCAGTCATTCCATACTCAGAATGAATCTCTGGAACCTGAAAATAAGATGTCAAAATATCATGAACTTCTTCTCTGATCATCTCCTTTCTTCTCCCCTTCATACCACCTGTTTCCATGACGATAAGGTTTTGCATTGAAAAAAAATCTTGATTTGATTCTGCTAAATCCAACAGAGCAAAAGTGACTCCCAGCAGCAAAACTTTCTTAGGACCAGTTGCTAGAACCTTCATTTTATCCAAAAGTTCTTCCTGATTATAGAGGTAAAAGCCTGAATGGTCAGAATTGGATTCTTGAATAAAATAATCAGCCATAGCGACAAGGCTACTTCCCCTTCTTTCCAGATACGCCGGCAAAAGTGCCAATACATGAAAGTCCTGTAAACTACCGTACAGATTTTCAAAAAGCCGCTTTGAATGCTCCAAATACCATTTTTGAGACCAGAAATAATGCTTGCTAGTAATCATTCCTGTTGTTCCAGAGCTAGAAAAGAATCCTTCAAACTCTTCTTTTGCTCCTGAAACGACTTGAAAATCCTTAAAAAAACGAATTGGTAAAAAAGGAATTTCTTGTAGCGAATGGATGGATCGGGGCGTTATACTTCTAGCATCCAGATAAGCTTTGTAGATTGGGTTTCGAGAGGATTGGAAATAAAAAATTTCTAAAGCCAGGCTTTCAAAGTCTTCTGACTTTAAATTTGTCACCTTACTCGAAAAACTTTTAAAATCCTGCATCGTTTTATATTTTGCATGTACCCAATCGGGAAAACATTTTTCCGGTTGTAAATTTAACTCACCATATGCGATTGAAAAGTTATTTAGGACTATTCTTTTTAAGTGTTGCCGCAGCATCCTGTGTCAACCCACCTGAAAATTTCCCTTCTACACCTGCTATAACTTTTGAATCTTTGGAATTTGTACCAACGTCTGGGGCTGATTCCTTGATTATTGGTATTGACTTTCAAGATGCAGAAGGAGATTTAGGATTGGCAGCTACTGAAATCGATCCACCTTTCAACTCTGTCAATTATCAGCGTGACGCCGCAGGAAATCTAATAACTTACGGAAATAGACCCCTTGAGGCTCCATCTTACAATCCAATTGACTGGGTAGTTGATCCAATTGTAAATAACCAGATTGTAAAGGACACGATCTGGGTCGTTCAAAACCCAGATCAATACAATATTTTCGTAAAGTTTTTCATAAAGAAAAATGGAACCTTTACTGAGTTCAAATGGCAAGATCCTCCTTATTACACCACATTTAACGGTCGCTTCCCTAGAATTCTTAATTCAGATGAAGGTCAGGCTGTAGAAGGGAATATAAGTTATGGCATGCTTTCTTCAGGTTGGGAGGCTATTTTTAGAAATGACACCATCCGAGTAGACGTCCAAATTCAGGACAGACAACTCAATCGAAGCAATGAGGTATCTAGTCAAGAAGTTACTTTAAAACAGATCACAAGAAATTAAAACATAAAAAAAGAGGCTTTGAAATAATTCATAGCCTCTTTTTTTATCTATCTCTCCCTTTAAATAGCTGGGAATTTTTTAGGATTAGATTCATGCATAATGGCATATACTTTTTCTACCACATCATCTGTACTTGGCTTAGAGAAATAATCTCCATCCGAAGAATAGGCAGGTCTATGTGCCTTTGCTGATAATGTCTGTGGTTCTGAATCCAAATAAGGGAAGATTCTCTGCTCATCCATTACTTGTTGAAGCATATAGGCGGTGGCACCACCTGGTACATCTTCATCTGCAAAAATAACTCTGCTGGTCTTTTTCACAGATTCTCCAATCACACCATGAACATCAAATGGAACTAAGGTTTGCACATCTATTACTTCCACTTCAATTCCGATTTCAGACAATTCTGCTGCTGCTTCCAACACTATTCTGCACATGGAGCCATAAGTCACCACAGTAATATCTGATCCCTCACGAAGAATATCTGGCTTACCCAAAGGAACTGTAAATTCATCCAAATTGGCAGGAAGCTTCTCCTTCAATCTATAGCCATTCAAACATTCGATCATGATTGCAGGATCGTCTGAACTCAAGAGTGTATTATACATACCTGCAGCCTGAGTCATATCTCGAGGTACACAAACTACCATTCCTCTTAAAGAAGAGAGGATCATACCCATCGGTGAACCTGAATGCCACACTCCTTCAAGTCTGTGACCACGGGTTCTAATAATCACAGGAGCCTTCTGGCCTCCTTTAGTTCTATAGTGAAGAGATGCCAAATCATCAGAAAGCATTTGCAAACCATAAAGCAAATAATCCAAGTATTGGATTTCTGCGATAGGTCTCAAACCTCTCAACGCAGCACCTATACCCTGTCCAACAATGGTACATTCACGGATACCGGTATCAGCTACTCTCCATTCTCCATGCTTTGCTTGAAGACCCGCAAAAGCCTGATTCACATCTCCAATTTTCCCTACATCCTCACCAAAAGCGAAGAATTTGGGTTCATTTTCCAGTTTGGTATCAAAATATGCCTGAAGCACTTCTCTACCATCTACTGTTGGAGAGTCTTCTTTGAACTCAGCAGGTACTTCTTTAATATTTAAAACTGACCACTGCGACTCAGAATATAGGTGACTATTGTATCTGTCATGAATATCCTTTTGTCTTTCTTGGTACCAGAATTTCAAAGCATCTTTTTCAGCATTGTGATCATATCTCAGAATCAATAATACCTTTCGAACTGTAGAAATCACATCCTTTCTAATTGGATTGATAGTCTTTTTCAGTTCATCAGCCATTTGATCTAAAACCACTTTTCTGGTACTTCCGTTAGCTGCAGATTTGATCAATTGAACTGCTTCAGCCAATTCCTTCTTGATCTCTGAACTAAAAGCAGTCCAAGCAGCTTCTTTCTCTTTTCTAGCTAAAGCCTTCGCTTCAGCTTCTATTTTATCCAAGGTATCTGCAGTAGCAATACCATTTTCAAGAATATACTCTCTAAACTTCTTGTTACAGTCCCAATCCTTTTCCCACTGCAATCTTTCAGCGGATTTATATCTTTCATGGGAACCAGAAGTACTGTGACCTTGTGGCTGAGTCATTTCTTCCACATGGATCATGACAGGAATATGATCTTTCCTTGCCAATTCACCAGCCTCAAAGAAAGCCTCCATGAGACCTTCGTAATCCCAACCTTTTACATTGATGATTTCAACACCAGGCTTTTCTTCAGTTCTCTGGAATCCAGCCAAAACCTCAGAAATACTTCCTTTTGTAGTATGAAATTCTTGCGGAACCGAAATTCCAAATCCATCATCCCAAATGGCGATCACCATTGGAACTTGCATCACTCCTGCAGCATTGATACTTTCAAAAAACATCCCCTCAGAAGTAGATGCATTTCCGATAGAACCCCATGCTACTTCATTTCCTTGGATAGAAAATTGAGTCAGATGTTTCAGCCCTTTATTTTCTCTATAAACTTTGGAGGCATATGCCAACCCCAAAAGCTTGGGCATCTGAGCAGCTGTCGGGGAAATATCAGCAGCAGAATTATACATTTTAGTCAACTCCTTCCAAGAACCATCTTCATTCAATGATCTTGTGGCAAAGTGACCATTCATCAATCTTCCTGCACTTGCCGGCTCGGCCTCTACATCGGTATGGGCATACAATTGAGCAAAATATTGCTGAACCGAAAGCTCACCCAATGCCATCATAAATGTCTGATCCCGATAATATCCAGATCTAAAATCACCGATTTGGAAAGCTCTGGCCATGGCAATCTGAGCAAGCTCTTTCCCATCACCGAAAATCCCAAATTTGGCTTTGCCCATAAACACCTCTTTTCTACCCATCAAAGAGGCATGTCTGCTAATCATAGCAACTCTAAAGTCCTCTAAAACAGATTGATGATCCCCGAGGTATTTGGGTCGGTTTTTTCTACTGATATCTAGTTCTGCCATTTGAATTGTTTACTAAAGTTACTTGGGTCTATTTGGGCACATTTTTCTATGCAGATCAAAAATAGCCAAATACTTTTTTTTTGCCAATTTAATCAAGACATATTTTCAGACTAAAATTTTGATTTTTGAATAAAAAACAACCTTAAAAAGAATATTATTCCGTCAAACAGTTTTACACTTCTAAAATATTTGAATGATACATAAACTTATTCTTCTGTAAACCAGCTTTTTAGCCAAAATTAATTCTCAGAATTTTCCACTTTTAAAATTTGAATTTTGAAATTTTCATCATCCTCAAAATTTAAAAAGAAATAATCTTTTGAAAATCTATTATTTTCAAAACGAGACCAAATACTATTCTAAAAAATGCATTTAGAATCGTCCCCCCTTACTATCTTTGCCCGCATATATTAAATCCAAATAGACTAGCCATGATTATAGGTGTTCCTAAGGAAATTAAAAACAACGAGAACCGTGTCGCCTTAACCCCAGCGGGTGCCAAAGAATTGGTAAAAAGAGGCCATACTGTTTATGTACAACATACAGCCGGTGAGGGAAGTGGATTCTCTGACGAAATGTATGAGGAAGCGGGTGCCAAAATCCTTCCAACCATCGAAGCAACTTATGAGATCGCTGAGATGATCATGAAGGTGAAGGAGCCAATTGAGCCAGAATATAAATTGATCAAAGAGGATCAATTACTATTCACCTATTTCCACTTTGCTTCTTACGAGCCTCTGACCAAAGCTATGGTTGAAAGCAAATCTGTTTGTCTTGCTTACGAAACTGTTGAAAAAGTTGACAAAAGCCTTCCTTTATTGGTTCCAATGTCTGAAGTGGCTGGTAGAATGGCAGTTCAGAAAGGTGCAAACTACTTAGAGAAACCATTGAAAGGTCGTGGAATCCTATTGGGTGGCGTACCAGGTGTACTTCCAGCAAAAGTATTGATCCTAGGTGGTGGTATCGTTGGTACTCAAGCTGCTTGGATGGCTGCTGGATTAGGTGCTGATGTTACGATTATGGATGTATCTCTTCCTCGTATGAGATATTTGGATGATGTGATGCCTGCAAACGTTAACACCATGATGTCTAACGAATACAATGTACGTGAGATGATCAAATCTGCTGACTTGATCATTGGAGCCGTATTGATCCCAGGTGCTAAAGCTCCTCATTTGATCACCAAAGACATGTTGAAAGACATGAAGCCAGGTACTGTATTGGTTGACGTGGCTGTAGATCAAGGTGGATGTATCGAAACTTGTAAGCCAACTACTCACGAAAATCCTACTTTCATCATTGATGATGTGGTTCATTATTGTGTAGCCAATATGCCAGGTGCTGTACCTTATACTTCTACTTTGGCTTTGACTAATGCTACTCTTCCTTATGCAATCCAATTGGCAGATAAAGGATGGAAAAAAGCAGCTCAGGAAAACAAAGAATTGGTTCCAGGTCTTAATGTGATCCAAGGAGATATCGTTTACAAAGCAGTAGCTGAAGCATTCGATTTACCTTACGTTCCAGTTGAGAAATACCTTTAATCAGGATAAAAATAAAAAAAGGTTGCCTTCGGAAGAGGGCAACCTTTTTTTATTCTTTTTTCAATTCACAAAATCCAAGAATCGCTTACTCAGCCATTTTTCTTCCAAAGCCAATCTGCACCAATCCCCACTTTCGGTAATGATAAAAACTTCTTCGGTTTTTGGTAAAGTCCCAACCACTAAAAAATTGGTACCTGGCCCACTTCTCACATTGAGCACATTGGCATTGACAGTAGCTCGCTTTACTGGTTCGGTATATCGCCCATAAACCCAATGGGATTGGCTTTTGGAGATTTTAAGCCATCCATTTGACTCATCATATACTCTCAAAACAGCTCCTCTCTCAACGGGTTGTCTATCCGAGGCTTTCGAAAAACTACTAGAAGCTCCAACCCTCACATTGAGTCGATTTGCAGTCACAATTGCATATCCCAAATCCTTTGGAATTTCAGTCACAACATTCCCTCCTACCTCAGCTGCTACCAATGGAGCAAAATGTTGAAGGAAATCTTCCACTTTATTTCCTCCAAAGAAATTGGTTCCGGGACATGATTTATTGGTTCCGGTTCCATTATTTCTTTTCCCAGTACTCAAGTCAAACCAATGATGATAAATGATCCCAAATTGATTGACCGGAAGATTGAATTTGGAACAAATCAGTGCGGTAGCCTTGACAATCGCCAATAATTGGTCTTGACTCATTTGGTCTCCTCCACCATCAAAATTCCCAAAATGCTCAAAACAGATGGAATGTTGGTTATTTCCAAAAATACAGGCAGGTGTCATCTCCAATGATCTGCCAGTAACGATCATTCCATCTGGGAAGATGGTAAAATGCTGCCCTATATCACTCCAACCATTCGAACCTACATGATGATTTTTCATCGCTTGCTGGCGTTCAAAGTGATTCGACCCATTAAAATGTGAATAATTAGGAACCCAGGTATGATGCTGTTGCACGGTAAGGATTGTTCTGGCCACACGCTGACTTGTTAGCCAATTCTCAAATTCCTGGATATTCATTTTCAAAAAACCGTATTTCGATTCCATGGCAGATTGTATTAAAAATTAAAAAGGATAGGAAAGAAACCAATTTACTAAAAATGAAGGAGGTTTAAGTTTTTTCAGAATAGAAACAAAAAATCTTGAACACTTTAAATCAAAAAGCATCGACAAATCAATTGTCGATGCTTTTTCCTTTTTACTATTTTGAAAGGCTTAAATACTATTCAAAGCTCTTTCAAGCTTTTGCTTCACCTCTCCCGCCAAAGGCTCAATCTCAGGATTCTGAACTGCTGCCATGGCTGATATCGGATCCATGATCGCCACCTCATATTCACCATCCTCCAATCCACGAATGGTTACATTGCAAGGCAACAAAGCACCAATATGTGGCTCAGCTTGGATCACTTTGTCAGCAAAAACCGGATTACAAGCTCCTAAAATCAAATAAGGAGGATAATCCTTATCCAATTTCTTTTTCATAGTAGCCTGAACATCGATCTCTGTGAGGATTCCAAAGCCCTCCTCTTTGAGTGCTGCTTCCACTTTTGATCTCAATTCTTCAATAGATGGTGATTTAAAAATTTTCTCTTTGTAATAGCTCATCTCTTTGACATTTATTTGATTACCTAAAGTACAAAATCTAAGTATTTAGAATCTGTGATGAATGACACAGACTACTTTTTCCTGAATTATACTAAACTTGAAGATCCATGGCCTTTCCATAAATCTGTGGAACTGGAGAAGAAAATACACATTACAGCACATTTTTTACACAATCCATTTTTCAAAAATCGCCTCCTAATAACTTTTCACCTATGGCACAATATTATCTAATTGATTAGGTATAATCTAACACACTAATCCTTAAACCCTTGTACCATGAATTCTGAACCCAAAATTGAAGATCGACCTACTAATAGAACAAAAAGAGGTTTTTTGTTAGACACCTTGATTCAAGGATTTATCATTTTGCTTCCTTTGAGTATTATCCTCCTTTTACTATCATTTGTCTTTAACTTTATTTTTAAGATTGTTTCTCCAATCAGCTCCATATTAGACCCTAAAAATGATGATCCACATTGGTCTATCAATTTCCTTTCATTGGGAATTCTGGTTGTATTTATTTTCATAATAGGTGCGGTCATCAAAATCAGATTGGGGAAAATATACTTTTCCATTTTTGAGAGAAAATACCTTTCCAAGGTTCCATTGTATAGCATGATCCAACAAACCGTCTTGCAGTTTGTTGGGCTCAAAAAACTCCCTTTCTCAGAAGTGGTCTTAATCGATCCATTTCAATCCGGAACTATGATGACAGGCTTCATCACAGACAGAATCAATGATGACTTAATAACGGTATTTGTCCCAACAGCCCCCAACCCTGCCAATGGGAACATCTATCATGTCCCCAAAGAAAAATTGGTTTTGCTTGATGTGAGTACACAAGATGCCATGAAAACAATCATGGGAATGGGAACAGGAACTTGCAGCATGCTGGCTGGCAATCAGGATAATTTTAAAACCAATTGCTCAGAAGAATCTAGAATGCAATTGGAAGGTGAAGAAGCTCAAGATAACCAAGTTAAATAAAGCATCCGCAGTCCAAATCCGATCAAGATAATTCCCACGGCTTTATTCATATAAAAAGTAATCTTTGGAGTGATAAACTTTGCCAGTTTCTTTGCGATAAATGCTTTTAGCAAATCGACCAAAAACACTGTCCCCAGAATCCCGAAATAATAAAGAAATACACTAGTTGAGGAGAAATTCTGCTTGGAACCAACCAAACTGGCAATCGAAATCCAAAAAAGAAGCACAAATGGATTGATCCCATTGATGCTAAAGCCCTTGAGAAAAGCTGTTTTCTTTTTCCCTTTCGCGACAGGTAATCCTCCGGAATTAGGTCTCGGTTTATCCTTTTTCACAAGACTTCCGATTCCAAAGGCAACTAAAATAAACCCTCCCCCAAATCCCAAAATCTGCTCAAATGAAGGGAATTGGACTAATAGACTAATTCCAAAATAGGTCACCAATACATAAAAAGTATCCGAAACCAGAATTCCAAAAGCCAAAGCCATGGCATATCGAAAGCCATGCTCTAAGCTACTTTGGATCAAAGTAAAGAAGACAGGACCGATCATCGCCGAAAGCAATAAGCCCATACTGACTCCTTCCAACCATGCCCCCATCAGCTTCCGACTCCCTTCTCTTTTAGAAATTGCTGCCAATCCAAAGCTTTTTCCCCTTTCAAAACTCTAGGAAACTTATTCTGTCCACCTTCTTTACCTTGAGCTTTCATCCATCCATAAAATGTCTCAGCAGGTAACACATCACAAAGCACAGATTTCAATGCATGTCTTCTTTCCACCGCATAGTCGTCATTGAGTTCTTTGAGGTATTTATCAATCAACTTTGAAAACTCTTTTGGATCTGCCTGATCCTTTGTTCCGATGTACCAATGATGTGCAAACAAACTCCCATGTGGAATTCCCAAAACCGTAAATTCCTTCACATTGACATCCAATTCCTCAGCCGCCAATTCCACAGCTTTATTCATATTATCAACTGAGAGATGTTCTCCACAAAGACTTAAAAAATGCTTTGTTCTACCCGTGATGATGATTTCTGATTCTTCTTTGGAAATGAACCTAACAGTATCTCCAATCAGATATCTCCAAGCTCCAGCGCAGGTGGAAATCATAATCGCATAATCTTTACCCACTTCAACTTCATCAATTTTCAAAGTTTCAGCTCCCGGCCTAATAGCTCCATTTTCATCAAAGTTTTGGTCATTGAATGGAATAAATTCATGAAAGATCCCATTGTTCAAGACCAACCGCATGGACTTGCGATTAGGCAATGCTTGAAAAGCCAAAAATCCTTCGGAGGCGAGATAGGTTTCGATATAGGTCAATGGTTTCCCCAAAAGCTTTTCAAAACCCTTTTTGTAGGGTTCAAAAGAAACTCCTCCATGAACGAAAATCTGCAAATTCGGCCAAATCTCATGAATATTTTGAACTTGATATCTTTCGATGATTTTCTCTAAAAGAATCTGCAGCCAAGCCGGCACTCCCACGATTATTCCGATATCCCATTTGTGAGCTTTTTCGACAATCTGTTCCAGCTTATCTCCCCAGTTTTTGTTTCTGGAAATCTTCTTTCCTGGTTTATAAAAACGCTGAAACCAAATAGGCAATCTCCCAGCTGTAATCCCGCTCAAATCACCGGAAAAATAAGTTCCATTAAATTCCAGATCGGTACTTCCTCCCAACATCAAGATCCCTTTGGTAAACAAAGAAGGCGGAAGGTCATATTTTGACAAACTCAGTATCTGTCTCACGCCCGTTCTACGTATGGCTTTGACCATGTCTTTGGTGATCGGAATATATTTGGAAGCCGCTCCAGATGTTCCAGAACTTAAAGCGAAATACTTAACTTTTCCAGGCCAAGTGACATCTCTTTCCCCATCCATCAACTTGTACCACCACTCTTGATGAATGCTGTCATAATCATAAATTGGAACCTGTTCCTTGAACCGTTCATAAAAAGTATGATTATCCTGTTTGAATGATTTCAAAATGCCATTGAAACCATATTTTTCAGCTATTTGGGTTCTATTTGCATGAATGAGCAGTTTTTTCAATTCATGTTTTTGAAGCTCTAATGGTTGAGAATGCTCTTGTTCCAAACTTTCTCTCAACCGTATGCCTTTCTTTAGTAAAGTACTGATGATCGCCATATCTTTGTCTTGGCTGTATTTCAAAAATGATTGACTATAAAAATAGAGAATGGAAATCAAAGCGAATCTTGAAGCGGTAAAAAAAACCTTTAAAAATTCTGATTGCCTATTGGTGGCGGTGAGCAAAACCAAGCCATTGGAAGACCTAAAAGAGGCCTATGAAGCTGGTATTCGGGACTTTGGAGAAAACAAAGTTCAGGAACTACAAGACAAGCAGCCTCAGATGCCAGATGATGTCAAATGGCATATGATCGGACATCTTCAGAGAAACAAGGTAAAGTACATTGCTCCTTATGTTCATTTGATCCATGGAGTAGACTCATTCAAACTTTTGAAAGAAATCGATAAGCAAGGAGCAAAAATTGGTAGAATCATCCCTGTTTTGCTTCAAATGCATATTGCAGAGGAAGAAACTAAGTTTGGGTTTGACCGAACAGAATTGGAAGCAATGCTTTCTGATCCCGACTTTCAAAGCATGGAACATGTAGAAGTCAAAGGATTGATGGGGATGGCAACATTCACTGAGGATACCGATCAAATCAGAAGAGAATTTCGAGGATTGAAGAATCAATTTGAGGAGTTGAAAACACAGCCATTGCCTTCTTTTATGAAAATGGAAGAACTATCGATGGGAATGAGTGGAGACTATTTAATCGCTCAAGAAGAAGGCAGCACAATGGTGCGAATCGGATCAGCAATTTTTGGAGCAAGAAATTACCAAGTTTAAAGAAATGAACGGAAAGCAGATTATTATGATTGCTGGTTTATCCGGTGCAATCGCCGTTGGATTGGGAGCTTTTGGAGCCCATGGTTTAGCAGGAATCCTTGCTGAAACAGGCAGAACAGAAACTTTCGAGACAGCCGTCAAATACCATTTTTACCACACATTGGCTCTTTTCCTAATCGGTGTTTTGTCAATTGTAAAACCTCAATGGAAAAGCCTAAACTTTGCGACATGGTCCATGGTTTTTGGTATAATTGTTTTCTCAGGATCCCTTTACATTCTTTCTCTTTCAGGAGTGACTTGGTGGGGAGCCGTGACTCCTTTGGGAGGAGTTGGCTTTATTTTGGGATGGTTAGGATTGTTTTATTCAGCGTTGAGAAATGACCAAATTATTGCAGACTAGAATTACCCTTCTTTTTACATTTTTCCTTCTTAGTCAAGGAGTTTTTTCCCAAATCACTCGGGACCAATACACCAAACTGGAAACTGCTCTTGGCGAAGGAAGTTTTTTCTCTGGGCATATGACAGGCTTCATGCTTTATGACCTAGACTCGCAGAGAGTCATGTATGAGAAAAACTCCCAAATCCGATTCACTCCTGCTTCGGTCACTAAGCTTTTCACACTATTCTCCAGCATACTCATCCTCAATGACAGTACCCAGACATTACGCTATGTCCCAGCTGGAGATACTTTGAAAATCTGGGGAGCTGGCGATCCATCCTGGAAATACCTAGACCTTCCTTCTCCAGATTTTCAAAAATTCTTAGCTCCCTATAAAGTCATTCAGTATTCTGATGACAACATGAAATCCACGCCTTTTGGAGATGGCTGGCAATGGGATGACTATGCTTATTATTATTCTGCTGAAAGAAGCTCACTTCCTATTTACGGGAATCTAATTCACGTTTATCCAGGGAAAAACAATCCAAAAGTTTCTCCTTCGAGATTTCAAAGCTCTGTCTTCAAAACCGACAGGGAGTTAAAAGACATGGAGAGAGATTTTCATGAGAATGAATTTTACTACAATCCCTTGACATATAGAGGAAGAGAAGACTACCTTCCATTCATTACTTCACCTGAATTATTGATGGAATTGGCTTCTGGTGAGACAGGTAAAACCTGGATTTATCAGCCAGATTCACTTCCAGAAAATCATCAACTCTGGAGAGGAAATGCCTTATTTCCTTTGTTAAAAGAGATGATGTTGGAAAGCGATAATTTCTTGGCGGAGCAACTGATGATGATGGTTTCTGATCGGCTTTTTGGAGAATTGGATTCAGAGCGAGCGATTGAATATATGATCAAAACCTACCTCTCAGACCTACCGGATGAACCGATTTGGGTAGACGGAAGCGGCCTGAGTAGATACAATCTTTTCACTCCAAGAACCATGGTTGGCTTATTCGAAAAGCTATATCGGGTTGTTCCTGATGAGATGCTTTATGAGCTCCTTCCAACAGGTGGAGTTTCAGGAACCATCAAAACCAATTACCAAGCAGCCACTCCCTATATTTTTGCAAAAACGGGAACGATGAGCAACAACCATAGCTTGGTAGGACTGATCAAAACCAAAAGCGGAAAAACTTATTGCTTTGCCTTTATGAACTCCAATTATCCTTGGAAAGCGAGTGAGATTCGAAGAGAAATGGAAAAAGTGCTGATCTCAGTGCGGGATAATTTCTAATTAGTGCTGAACACAGATAGAATTTCTAATGATATCTTAAAATTGATTCTCCAATTGTCAAATGGATTGGTTTCTGCTTCAATTCCTTTCTAAAAAGTCCCTATTTTCAAGAAAAATTAGAATCAATGCAAAAAAGAGAATTCCTCAAATCTTTAGGCCTTATTGCTGGTGTCACTCCTTTTATGGCATTTAGCAGTTCGGTTTCCTCCCCTAAAAACTCAACATTACTTCCAAAAGCTCTTCAAAAAGGGGATACTGTTGGATTGATAAGTCCTTCAGCTGCCACAGCTGATAGAATGCAATTTACCTTTGCGAAAGAAGCATTGGAAGCTTTGGGCTTTCAAGTGAAATTGGGAGAAAACCTTAAAAACAGAAGAGGACATCTAGCAGGGACAGATGAGGAACGAGCAGGCGATTTGAATGCAATGTTTGCAGACAAAAATGTAAAAGGAATCGTCTGCATCCGCGGTGGTTCAGGAGCAGCTAGAATCCTTCCTTTGATTGATTACAATCTGATCAAAAAGAACCCAAAACCATTAATGGGTTATTCGGATATTACGGCCTTGCATTGTGCCATTTATTCACAAACAGGTTTGATTACTTTCCACGGACCAAACGGAAGTGGAAGCTGGAACAGCTTTAACGTAAAGCGATTTGAAGACCTTTATTTCGCTCAAGAAATGGTCACTTTTGAGAACGAAATCGTAGAAGGAGATGACTTGGTAATCAAGGCCAACCGCATTCAGACTCTTTTACCCGGTGTAGTCGAAGGAAAACTACTAGGAGGAAACTTAACAGTATTAACAGCTTTAAGTGGATCACCATATTACCCTGATTTTAAAGACTCTATCTTATACATCGAAGATGTAGGAGAAGATCCATATCGCATAGATCGTATGATGAGTACATTGAAATTAAATGGCACCTTGGATGCTATCAAAGGTTTTATTTTCGGTCAATGTACCGAATGTGATCCTGGTGGTGGCTATGGTTCTTTGACCGTAGATCAGGTCTTGGATGATTACATTCTTCCTTTGAAAATCCCTGCTTATTCAGGAGCTATGATTGGTCACGTTTCCAAGCAATTCATTATCCCAAATGGAGCTAAAGTTCGGATGAATTCAGAGACAGGAAGTTTCCAATTGATCGAAAAAGTATTTCAATGAAAATCAGTGTTCTAATACTTTCTATTCTCTCTTTCTTGGCCTGTAATCCTAGCGGACCTAACAGTACCGACAATGACATCAATATGAATCAAGATTTCAAATCTTACCTAGCCCTCGGGGATAGCTATACCATTGGAGAAGGTGTTTCTGAAGAAAATAGATACCCAAATCTATTGGTCGAAATGCTCAACCAGAATTCTGAAATCCAATGGAGGAAACCAGAAATCATTGCCAAAACAGGTTGGACGGTAGATGAATTGGAAGCGGGGATCAATGAAGCAGCACCGACGGGTGAGCCCTATGATTTGGTCACCTTACTGATCGGAGTCAACAATCAGTATCGAGGTAGGTCCGTTGAGGAATTTCGTCCCGAATTTGAGCAAATGTTACTCAGAGCAATTGGTTTTGCAGGTAATCTCCCAGACCATGTGATCGTCTTATCCATTCCTGATTGGGGAGTTACTCCATTTGCAAAGGAAAAAGGAACAGATGCGGAGAAAGTTGCACAAGAAATCGACGAATACAACCAAGCGAAGCAGGAAATATGCGAACAATACGGTATCAAATTCATTGATATTACCACAAACTATCGTTTGATCGGCGGAAGTTCAGATGCTGTTGTTGCTGACAATCTCCATCCAAGTGGTGCAATTTATAAGCAATGGGCACAGGCTTTGTACGAAGTTCTTAAGTAAATTAAATTATATGCTTATGAAAAGTCTTATAGCAATCCTTTTTGTAGCTCTATTGGGCGTTTTCTCATGCGAACCTGTAGAGCAAGAAGAAACTGAAATCTGGTGGATCAATAGCGCTAGAGTAGAATGTATGGGTGTTGGTCCAATGCAGTGTTTACAAATTCAAAAAACTACAGACCTAGATCCCACTAAATGGCAGCTTTTCTATGATAAAATAGAAGGCTTTGATTATCAAGCTGGTTATATTTATCAAATTGAAGTAAAAGTTGGAGACAAAACAGAACCTATTCCTGCTGATGCTTCATCAAAAACTTACGAATTGGTAAAAGTTATGTCACAGGAAGCCGATCCAAAATTAATGTTGACCAATATCTGGAAACTAATCCAAGTTGGGGACATAGAAAACCCAACTCTCCCCAATAGTGAAGAAGCTTTGACATTTGAATTCAATGCCTCTGAAATGACCTATATGGGAAATACCGGATGTAATTCTGTTCGTGGTAAAATTGAAGAAAATGATGGCAGCAATTTGAAATTGGGTCCTGGCGCTATGACCAGAAAAGCCTGTATGGATATGACTGTTGAGAATGCAGTTACCAAAGCTTTGAATGAAATCAGTTCATATTCTGTTGCGGATCGAAAACTGACTTTATTTGATAATTCTGGAAACATTGTAATGCTATTTCAAGCTGCAGACTAAGAATTATTCCGCTGGAATATATCTCTCATAATTTCGAAAGCACCATTCTTCATAAAATGGTGCTTTCTGTGTTTTCTGCCATACAAATCCCTTATTTTTACCCAACAATTGCAATTCCCGATCATCCATGAAAATAATCTGCATCGGCCGAAATTATGCGGCACATATTGAGGAACTGAAAAATGAAACTCCTGGAAATCCTGTTGTATTCCTGAAGCCAGACACGGCTTTATTGAAAAACGGAGCAGCGTTTTTCTATCCCGATTTTTCCAAAAACATTCACCACGAAGCAGAATTGGTTTTAAAGATTTCCAAGGAAGGAAAATACATCCAAAAGCAATTTGCACATCGCTACTTCGAGGAGATTGGTTTGGGAATCGATTTTACTGCAAGGGACCTTCAGGATCAATGCAAAGCCAAAGGACTGCCTTGGGAAATCGCTAAAGCTTTCAATGGTTCTGCTCCTATTGGAGATTTTATGCCTGTTTCAGATTTCAGCGATTTGAAGGATATTGACTTTCATCTGACCATCAATGGGGAAACTCGTCAAAAAGGAAATACCAGCTTGATGCTATTTGATTTCGGAACTATCATTGAATATGTTTCTCAATTTTTCACGTTGAAGAAAGGTGATCTGATCTACACTGGCACTCCAGCGGGAGTTGGACCTGTTCAAGTAGGAGATCATTTAGAAGGCTATATCGGAACTCAAAAATTGTTGGATTTTGAGGTTAAATAATTCATTTCTCTACTTCATTCTTTTCTTCTTAGTTCTTTCACAAATTTCTTTTTCACAGGGAGTTATAAAGAATCATTTTCGATCTCCTGTAAAGCCTGGAGGCAGGAATTATCTATCTGGAAATTTCTCAGAATTACGTCCAAGTCACTTTCACACAGGTTTGGATTATAAGTTTGGAGGAGTTGAAGGTGAACCTATTTACGCCGCTGCTGATGGATGGATTCATAGGATTAAAATTTCCACCTATGGCTATGGGAATGTCATTTACATGAAGCATCCTACGGGTCATATTACACTTTATGGGCATTTAAGGAATTTCAATCCAAAGCTTCAAAAATACATTATCCAAAAAATGTATGAAGCCAAGGTAAATGATCTTGAAGTCTACCCTGAGCCGGGCGAGATCCAGATTAAAAAAGGAGAAAGGATAGCTGATGGAGGAAACTCTGGAAGCTCTGGAGGGCCCCATCTCCATTTTGAAATCCGAGACAGTTTAGATCGTGCCATGGATCCCTTGCTTTTTGGATTTCCTGAAATTATCGACAAAACTGCACCCACTCCTCAAAAAGTAGCCTTGGTTCCTTTGGACATCACCTCCAGAATCAATGGTAAATACCAACGAGAGGAGTTTTCTTTGAGTCCAATCACAGGTGGCTATAGAATCCCTTCCAATATTGAAATTACCGGAAGAGTTGGGTTGGAATTTCAAGGCTTTGATCAATTGGATGGAGCTAGCAATAGAAACGGATTCCCAACTTTTGAAATTTTTGAGGAAGACAGTTTGAAATACAGCTTGGTAGTGGACAAAGTTGACTTTAATATCTCACGTCAATTCCTACTTCACACTCACAACAACCGATTTACAAAGCTTTATTTTCAGCCAAATCTGAAATTCGATTATTTCCATCCTAAAAACCAACAAACAGGACATTTGGAACTGGAACCGGGTGTCAAAAAAGATTACCAGCTACAGTTAAAAGATGCTTATGGGAATACACGTAAGATCAATTTCACCTTGGTAGGTAAAGATCAGGATTTCGTGGTTAATGATGGAGCAGCTCCTAGCAAAACTCAAATAGATTACATTGGTAACATTTTAAAAATTAAAGCTCCAATCACACCGATGGGTGGTTTGGCCAAGTATTATGTAGGCACGCAGACTTTTGAAATGCTCCCAGCTTATCAGGATGCAAATTCCAGAACCTACTTATGGGATATGAGGTTTGGAGTGCCTGATCAAATTGACATTTGCTCGGAAGTAATTCAAACTCCTTTGAAGGCAATCATTTCTGCAGGTGAAGAAAAATTATATGCTGAAAAAGGAGTTCAGATTCATTTTGATGAAAACACCCTTTTGGATCATTTATTCCTAAGAATTGAAGAAAGCGGAACGGTAACCTCTCCCCGATTGACAATCAATGATCCAACCGAATACCTTTGGAATTCTATGGAAGTCTTGTGGTATGCTAACCCAGGGAATTTGGACAAATCAAGAGCCCATGTCTACCAGGTAAATAGCCGTGGCTCCAAGTCATTTGTAGGCGGGACTTGGGAAGATGGAGCAATCCGTTTTAAAACCAGAAATTTTGGTACTTTTATGCTCGCCGAAGACGTAAAAGCTCCTTCGATCACTCCGATTCGAGTAAATAGCTCAGAAATCCGATTCATTATCAAAGACGATTTATCAGGCATTCAGAGTTTTGAAGCCATGATAAATGGAGAATGGGTACTGATGAGATACGAGCATAAAAAAGCTCAGATTTGGTCTGAAAAATTAGAAGAAAAAGCTTTTCAGGGTCCAGTTTTACTTCGTGTAAAGGACTCGGCAGGCAATGTTGCTGAATGGAAAGGTACAATCAGTTAATTATTCACATTAAATAGCATTGAATATGTCACTAGAAGTAGGTCAAAAGGCACCTGAATTTGAAGCAAAAATTGAAACCGGAGAAACTATCAAACTCTCTGATTACAAAGGCAAAAAGGTAGTACTTTATTTCTACCCAAAGGACAATACTCCTGGCTGCACTGCTGAGGCATGTAATCTGAGAGACAACTACGATGCCTTGCTAAAAGCTGGCTATGTGGTTTTGGGAATTAGTTCAGATTCTGAAAAATCCCATCAAAAATTTATTGAAAAACAATCTCTTCCCTTTTCTTTGATATCCGATCCTGATTTGACTGTTCATAATCTGTACGGAACTTGGGTCGAAAAGCAGATGTATGGAAGAAAATACATGGGAACAGCCCGAACCACTTTCATCATAGACGAAAAAGGAATGATCGAGGAGATCATCGAAAAAGTAAAAACTAAAGAGCACACTGCTCAAATTCTTAAATAATCTCCGTAATGGAAAAACAATCAGTAGAACAACTCCAAAAATACTGTACCCAACTCAGAAGGGATGTTTTGAGAATGGTACATGCTGTAAAATCCGGCCACCCGGGAGCCCCTCTAGGCTGTGCTGAATTTTTTGTCGCTCTGTATTTTGATCAGATGACACATAATCCAGATTTCCAAATGAATGGAAATGGAGAGGACCTTTTCTTCCTTTCCAATGGCCACCTTTCTGCAGGTTGGTATTCCGTTTTGGCAAGAAGTGGATATTTCCCAGTTGAAGAATTAGTGACTTTTAGAAAGTTGAATTCAAGATTGCAGGGTCACCCAGCTACTCATGAGCATCTTCCAGGAATCAGAATTGCTTCAGGATCTTTGGGTCAGGGACTTTCTGTAGCTTTAGGTGCAGCTCAAGCTAAAAAGCTCAACAATGACGATAAACTTGTTTATGTATTGATGGGTGATGGTGAATTGCAAGAAGGTCAAGTGTGGGAAGCTGCGATGTATGGAGCACATTATGGAATTGACAATGTAATCGCTACCGTGGATTATAATGGTCAGCAAATTGATGGTCCTACTGAGAAAGTAATGGATTTGAAAAACCTGAAAGCCAAATGGGAAGCATTTGGATGGGAAGTGATCGAAACCAAAAAAGGAAATGATCTGGAATCTGTCATTGAAGGATTGGAAAAAGCAAAATCCTTGACTGGAAAAGGAAAACCAGTCTTGAACCTTCTTTATACCGAAATGGGCTATGGAGTTGACTTCATGGTAGGTACTCACAAATGGCATGGTTCTCCTCCAAATGACGAGCAACTTGCTGATGCTTTGAGCCAATTACCAGAAACACTTGGCGACTATTAATCCAACCTTCCAATCGACTTATCATGGACTTAGATTTAAAATATAATTACACAGAAAAAAAAGATACCCGTTCTGGATTCGGAGACGGTTTTTTGGAAGCAGGTCGCAAAAACCCAAATGTAGTTGGGCTTTGTGCTGATTTGATCGGTTCCCTAAAAATGGGAGCATTCCAAAAAGAATTCCCTGAGAGATTCTTTCAGACAGGGATTTCCGAAGCCAATATGATCGGGCTTTCTGCAGGGATGACTATTGGTGATAAAATTCCTTTTGCAGGAACTTTCGCCAACTTCGCGACTGGTCGTGTTTACGATCAAATCCGTCAATCTGTAGCCTATTCCAACAAAAACGTGAAAATCTGTGCTTCTCACGCAGGTTTGACTTTGGGTGAAGATGGTGCAACTCACCAGATCCTAGAGGACTTGGGAATGATGAAAATGCTTCCTCATATGACTGTAATCAACCCTTGTGATTACAATCAAACCAAGGCTGCTACTTTGGCAATTGCTGAATACGAAGGACCTGTTTATTTGAGATTCGGCCGTCCAAGCTGGCCTATCTTCACTCCTACTGACCAAAAATTTGAAATTGGAAAAGCATGGAAAATGATCGACGGAACTGACGTGACAATCTTTGCTACAGGTCATTTGGTATGGGAAGCTGTTGTCGCTGAGGCGATCTTGAGAAAAGAAGGCATCTCTGCTGAGGTAATCAACATTCACACCATCAAGCCTTTGGACGAAGAAGCTATTCTGGACTCTGTGGCAAAAACTGGTTGTGCAGTAACTGCTGAAGAGCATCAAATCAATGGTGGTTTGGGTGATTCAGTTGCTCAGACTTTGATCCGTCACAATCCAGCTCCTTTGGAATACGTTGGTGTAAATGACAGCTTCGGTGAGTCAGGAACTCCTACAGAATTGCTTGAAAAATACGGCTTGAATGCTGCAAATATCGTGGCTGCTGCTAAAAAAGCATTGGCTAGAAAATAAGATGGATTCCTAACGATTCTTTAAACCGCAAGCTTTCGAGTTTGCGGTTTTTTTATTTCCCATCCCTACTAATCCTTCCATCATCCAACTTTACATCAGCATTGGCATTTTGCTTCGAAAGCTCTTCCAAATACTTTTCTGCTTTCCCAATTACTTTATCTAATTGTCCAGGAAGATCTGAATGTTCCAAATAGGTGAAATATTGAACATTCTTTCTGGAAATAATATCCTTGAACATCGCATATACCGAATCATGTTTATCATCATGGATCCAGGCTATGATCGGCGTATTGAAATTGGATGAAATCCTTCCCAATTCTGCTGGAACAGATCCCCCTTCCAAATTGGCAAAAACATACCTACTCAAACCAGCCATGGTAGTGACGTTTTCAATCAGGTTTGTTTCAGCGTTTGGAACGAAATCAAAAATGATGGGAACAAAGCCTCTTTCCCTCAATAATTCCCCAACGAATCTCAACAATTCCAATCCACCTTCACGAAATTTCCCCAAAAGCAAAACAGTCTTTTCGTTCAGCTTTTTAAGTGATTTTCCAAATCCGTCTTCTTGGTTGATGAAGTAAAAAAACTGCGCTAAAGCCAAATCATCTACATAAATCACCTCATGATGAGGACCAAGCATGCTTCGGGAGAAGTTATCCCGATGAAGAAAAAGCTCCTTTTGTACCGTCCTTTCCGTGATATGTAAATCCCAGGCAGAAACTCCATATACATTACACCCCTCTATCCTAGCACCATCAAAATTAGCCCCGATAAAAGTCGAATTGTTCAAAGCACAATCTACCATCTGGGCACCTGAAAAATCAGTGGAAGCACAATAGGCTTTCCTCATCATACATCCAGTGAAATTGGCACCTAGAAAACCGGCTCGACTCATATCCACTTCATACAAATAGCAATTCGAGAAATCAGCTCCTGGAAAAATGGCGGATTCAAAGGAGGAATTATGAAAATCAGTATTGCTGAAATTATAGGGATGTTCTGAACCCGATGAAGCTATTGCTCCCTTGGTCCGAATCGAGCTTTTATCTTTTCTCGCGAATTCTGGATAAACTGAAATTTCACTTAAGTCAGGATGAATTTCAGGATTCTCTTTTCTCCATTGGTTCCAAACTTCTGGACCTTGATGAAAAATCTCTAAATGTGTAGGATGTGCCATTTTCTGACATTTAAATTGAAAAATTCTATGAATTGAAGGTAATAATTTAACTTTTTAGAATGGGATAAACTATTTTCCCGATTCAATCTGAGTATCACTCTTTTTTATGGAAATAGAATTATCACCGCAAATCAAAATCGTCCCTATTCAACCTGAGGATGCAGATTTTCTGATCGATTTGATGCATAAAGTATATAAAGACACTTATCAGGATTTTTGGAAAGATGGTGGCGAGTGGTATTCGCAGTTGATTTATAACACTTCAAACATTCATAAAGAATTGAAGCGCGTTCGATCCCATTACTTTTTTGTAGAAGTTGAAGGTGAAAAAGTTGGGATACTAAAATATGATTATCCTTTCTCCCCAAGAGAAACCGAAATCCCAAACGCAATGAAACTGCATCGACTTTACCTAAGTCCAAAAGTCCATGGCAAGGGAATTGCAGCTGTTTTGATGAAGCACATTGAAACTGTGGCTTCTGATAATGATTTGGATTGGATTTGGCTGGAAGCAATGGATGCCAAGCCACAAGCAAAAAGGTTTTATGAGAAAAATGATTATCAAATAGCCCACACCTATGTTTTGGACTTTGAAAACCTGAAACCAGAATATCGTGAAATCCACATCATGAAGAAAAAAGTCCCCAAAAGGCCTTAAATTCAAACAAGACCAACAATACCATGAAGTACCTTTTACAAATCCCTCTCTTTATTTTTCTGATAGCGGCATGTCAGCCTGTCCAAACTTCAAATCAAGCGGCATCCTTATCTTTTTTCCCAGATTCTTCGAATGCTTCAACTACAATTGCGGAGGGAGATGAATTGGTGGGTGTTTACTTCATGCCATCTTGGGATACAGATCCTGACCCAAATGTGGACCGGGATAGCTTTTGGTCCTGTATTCAAGATCCTGAAAACTGTTCTAGTTTGAAAAACACAGGGATTTGGGGTCCAAAAGGAAGAGTCTACAACAAAAGATATCCATACGAGGGGCCCTATTTGGATAGAAAACCCGTCAAGGAATTGAAAGGTTTTTACAATAGAACTGATCCCGATGTCATCAAAAAGCAATTGCAACTGATGAAGTCCTATGGCATTGACTTTTTTGCCTATGATTGGTTTTACGGAAGGAATTATTACTATCATCTATACTTCGGACCTCAATCCAAAATCTTTTACCCTGAGGGATGGAAAATCGATCCCAATCGTGATGGCCGCGTTGCTGTTCCGGGATTGGAGGAATGGAATGAGCAACTTCAGGTCATGCTCGATGTGAATGCCAAACTCCCTGTCGATCAACAAATGAAATGGGCGATCAATTGGTGCGATGATAGCCATGAAAGATGGATGGCTTGGCTAAAGATCGGATCTCCAGATGAGATGGCTAGAAAAGCTAATTATGATGGAGAAAAGCCTGACAAAGCTTTATATCTGAAAGTTCATGAGAAAATCACTCGTCAGTGGACTGATAAATATTTCAAAAGAAAGGACTACCTCAAAGGAAAAGATGGTCGTCCCATTGTCTACTTCTATTTTCCTCAGGATGCTGAATCCAGAGCTGCCTATTATGGTTTGGGTTTAAAAGACCTACTTGATCTTTCCCAAAAGATCGCCAAAGAACAAGGTTTTCCCGGAATCAAATTTATCGCTGTTACTGCTGGTCCAATGTTGGAACGAGAAAGAGCATACGGATTGCCTACAGTCTGGAAAGCCAATAACCCCAATCGACCCTGGGAAGGAGGAGTTTATCAAAAGAAATTATTGCTCCAGGAATATGTCCCAAGACTCAAATCCATGGGTTTTGAAGGGATGACAGCCTATGTTTACCACAACTTCATGGAGAAAGACAATCGCTCTTATGCCGATATGAGAGAGACATACAAAGGTCATTGGAACAAATGGAGTGAGGAATTCAAATCTGATCCAAAATTTGAATACCAAGTTCCTGTAGCTATGGGATGGGACATGAGACCTGCTGGAGGGACATGGCCACAACCTTCAGGCTTTCCTTCCGAACCCTATAAAGACAAGGTCCATAGCGATAAAAAATCCTTCACAGCGATGCTAAGAGACGCAATGGAAGTTTCGCAGAAATACCGAAACTCCAATGGTAATACTGTGATGATTTGTTGCTGGAATGAATACTTGGAAGGGAATTATATCGAGCCCACACAAGGTCATGGATATGATTACTTAGAAGCAATTAAGGAAGTTTACGGAAATTGATAAAACTAAGTCAGCGGCTTGACATTTGTCATGTTTTCATATAGGGAATAAAAGTAGGTTTGAAAAAACCCTTAACCCTATGAATAACCTTCTACGCTTTGGAAGAGTCTCTCTCTTCGTTATCTATTTCTGGTTCGGATTTCTCAAAGTATTGGGAATCTCCCCCGCCGAACCTCTCGTTCACAACCTCTTTGATCAACTCTTGGTCGGGTTTATCCCATTTGAGCAGTTTAGTTCACTATTTGGACTTCTGGAATGCTTGATTGGAATCGTTTGGCTTTTCCCTAAACTGACAAGGGTTGCAATTGCCGCATTATTAGCGCACATGGTCGCGACCTTTCTTCCCGTCTTTTTCTTGCCTAATGACACTTGGCAAACTTGGTTCACTCCTACGCTAGTCGGTCAATATATCATCAAAAATTTCGCTTTGATTTCCTTAGGCTTAATCATCTACAAATTGGATCCTGGTTATGCCTTTGAGTCAAAAAAGGAGAACTTCAAGCAACTGATCAAAAGCTGAATTTTCACCCTAATTTTTTCATTTAAAGTTGATTAAGTGACCATTGGTTAGTTCTGATGGTCACTTCTTTTTATTTTTAAGAAAACCACTTAACCCAAATATGAAAAAATTACTTTTTCCCTTTTTAGCATTGGGTATCTCAAGCTTGACTATGGGTCAAAGCACCCAACTGTTAAGACAACCTACTTTAAGCCAAACAGAAATCGTCTTTGTCTATGCCGATGATTTATGGAAAGTTTCCAGAAATGGAGGCGCAGCAAGCCGACTAACTTCCAATGAAGGTGAGGAAAGCTATCCACATTTTTCTCCAGATGGAAAATGGATTGCATTCACTGGAGAATACGATGGAAATACCGATGTGTATTTGATTGCAAGTGATGGAAGTGAACCGAAACGATTGACTTGGCATCCCGGAAATGATCAAGTCACAGGCTGGTCTCCTGATGGTAAAAAAGTACTATTTGCCTCCGGACGTGAAAGCCATCCTACTCAGGAATCTAAATTCTACGAGATTTCAATCAATGGAGGAATGCCTGAGGCTTTAGCAATTCCCAGAGCTGTAAATGGCGAAATTTCTCCTGATGGAAGTAAAATAGCTTATCAGCAGATTGCTTTTTGGGATCCAGAATGGAGGAATCATCGAGGAGGTCAAGCAAAACCAATTTGGGTGGTAGATTTGAAAAATTACAATTTGACTATGAGTCCCCAATTGGATGGAGAAAGACAAACTGATCCCGTTTGGTTGGGAAATAAGGTTTTCTACATTTCGGAAAGAGATTATTTAGCCAATCTCTGGTCTTTTGATCCATCAACTGGAGTCGAAAAACAGGAAACATTTTTAAAAGATTTTGACATCAAAAATATTGATGCCGGACCGGATGCCATTGTTATTGAGCAGGGAGGCTATTTGCATCTTTATAATCCTGCTGATCAAACATTAAAACAGGTTCCAATTGAAGTAAAAGGCGACTTTTTCTGGGCTAGAGAGCGTTGGGTAGATGTTTCTGCGAATCAACTTCTAAACCCACAACTTTCACCCACTGGTCAGAGAGCTATTTTTGAGTTTAGAGGTGAAATCATCACTATTCCCAAAGAAAACGGAGCTGGAAGAAATATCACCAACTCGTCGGCTTCCGCAGAAAGAGCCCCTATTTGGTCTCCAGATGGAAATCATATCGCCTATTTTTCAGATGCTTCTGGTGAATATCAATTAATGGTTTCCGACCAGACAGGTTCCAAAATTGAAAAGACTATTTCAATTCCTGATCCTAGTTTCTTTTTCAAACCGGAATGGTCACCTAATGGCAAATACATCAGTTTCACAGATACTGATTATAACATCTGGATAGTGGAATATGAATCAGGTTCTGCCAAAATCGTGGAGACTGATAGGTTTGCCCATCCAGACAGAACTATGAACCCGGTGTGGTCCCCAGATGGAAAATGGATAGCCTATTCGAGATTGATGGACAATCAGTTCAAATCCATTTTTGTTTACAATGCCGAAACTGGAAAGAAAATCCAAGTTACTGACTCCATGGCCGATGCCATTACCCCAGTTTGGGATGAAAGTGGAAAGTATTTGTATTACTTGGCAAGTACAGATTACGGTTTAAGTTCCGGTTGGCTTGACATGAGTAGCTATGATCACCCTGTGAATAGAACGCTCTATTTGACTGTGTTGAATTCAAAAGACTCATCTCCTCTTTTGCCAAAAAGTGATGAAGAAATAGAAAAGGAGAAAGATTCTTCGAAAGATGAGGAAAAGGAAACAATCATTGACGAGGCTGGAATCATGGAAAGGATTGTTGCAATTGACCTGCCAGCAAGAAACTATACAGGATTAGCTCCGGGCCCAAGTGGGACAGTTTTTTATATGGAAAGCATCCTAAATGAAGGTACAATTCTCAAAAAATTCGATTTGACAAAAAGAAAGTCAGATGATTTTCTTCCCCGTGTAAATCAAGTGGTGGTTTCCAAGGACCGTAAGTCCTTACTTTATCAGAGTGGAAGTACTTGGGGAATCGTAGAAACTTCAGGAGTAGGCAAAAAGTCTGGAGATGGTAGCTTGAAAGCTCTTTCTTCTATGAAAATCAAAGTTAATCCTCAGCAAGAATGGCAACAGATCTATCGGGAAGGCTGGAGATATCAGCGGGACTTTTTGTATGTCGACAATGTCCACGGAGCTCCATGGGATGAAATCTACCAATGGTATAAGCCTTGGGTTAGCTCAGTCCGCCATAGAAGCGACATGAACTATATCATAGACATCATTGGAGGCGAAGTGGCTGTCGGACACTCTTATACCAGAGGAGGAGACTTCCCGGATGTCAAACGAGTTCCAATCGGGCTTTTAGGAGCTGATTTTGAATTGGATAAAGGCAATTATAAAATCAAAAAGATCTACAATGGTGAAAGTTGGAATCCGAACCTTTCTGCTCCTTTAGCTCAACCGGGTAATTCAGCAAAAGTTGGGGAATACATCGTTGCTATCAATGGGAAAGAAATCCAACCTGGAACCAATATTTATTCTTACCTAGAAGGAACAGCCAATCAATACACACAGATTCAAGTTAATACCAAACCAGGCTTAGATGGAGCGAGACTGATCGGAACGATTCCAGTAACCAATGAAAATCAACTCAGATTGATGGATTGGGTTGAGGGAAACAGAAGGAAAGTAGATGAGCTTTCTGATGGAAAAATTGCCTATGTCTACCTTCCAAATACTGGTGGACCGGGATATACCTTTTTCAACCGATATTACTTTTCCCAACAGGATAAAAAAGGAGCTGTGATCGATGAACGAAACAATGGTGGCGGCTCGGCGGCGGATTATATGGTAGACATCATGGCTAGAAAACTTCAGGGATATTTCAACTCCAGAGCTAATGATCATAGGCCATTTACTACGCCAATTGCTGGAATTTGGGGTCCGAAAGTCATGCTTATCAATGGAAGAGCAGGTTCAGGTGGAGACCTTCTACCTTATCTTTTCCATCAAATGGAAATCGGCCCTCTAGTCGGAGTGAAAACTTGGGGAGGCCTAGTAGGTACCTGGGATACTCCTCCTTTCATAGATGGGGGCCGAATGGTTGCTCCTAGAGGAGGATTCTATGATCTCAATGGTGAGTGGGCTGTCGAAGGAGTCGGTATTTCTCCGGATATCCCAGTGGAGCAAACACCGAAAGATGTCATTGCTGGAAAAGATCCCCAGCTGGAAAGAGCTGTCAAAGAAGCTTTGGATCGAATGGCTACCGAAGGTGTAGAACTGATGCCAGAACCTGCACCTCCAATCCGCTATTTCAGACCAAAAAAGGGTAATTAAAAAGTTTAGAAATCAGGCCTCCAAGGATAGTTAACCTAAGATTAACTTCATTTAATTAGGATTAAAATGCCAAAATCATAAACTTAAAGTCACATTAAATTTTATTACAATGATTGATCAGTTATTAAAAATGGCGGAAGGGCCACTGAAGGAAGTTTTGGCAAATTCTGGTATGAGTGAAGGCCCGGGAACGGCAAATGCAATCGAAGAAACTTTGAGTTCGATTCTACAAAGCAAAGCTCAAAATGGAGATATGGCTGCGATCAAAGAAATGTTTTCTGGTAGTGAAACCCACAATGACAGTCCAGTTGTCCAGAATCTAGCCGGTGATTTGACTGGAGGATTGATGGATAAATTAGGGATTTCAAAGGAGCAGGCAATTGGTTTGGCGATGACAGCCCTGCCTTTGGTAATGAACTATTTCAACAAAAAAGTAGACTCAGCTCCCGGAGCAAACAATGATATCATGAACTCTGTAGCTGATGCCCTTCAAGGAGGTGGTGGTTCTGGAGCTGCTGATATTTTGGGTAGTCTTTTGGGAGGTAATTCAGGAGGCAAAGGCGGAATGGACCTTGGCGGACTGATGGATTTAGGAAAGGGATTATTTAAATAAAAAAACTTAACACTATGAAACGGATTTATGCTTTTTTAATTGCTGCTTTTTTGATGGCGGGATTTGCGACTCAAGCTTCGGCCCAGAAGATTTCTCTACCCTCACCTGATTTTAAAAAGGACATGCTTGGAGCCTTTTCCCCAGGAAATGATGTTGATATTGACAATTCTAAAAAGGACGAGCTGAAAGCTTCCAATGAAAAATTCTTTGATGAGGTGATCAAGATCGCTGGAGGCTCAGGTTCTGATGAAGAAAAGAAGAAATCCATCCTGAATCTGGGCAAAAAACAATCCAGTACTTTCTCAAAAATCTTAGGTGAAGATAAGGCTAAGCAGTATAGAAAGAGCATCAAAAAGAAAATCCGTCCATTTAAAACCAAGTATAAACTAGCCACTCTTATTTTATGAGACACTTAAAAATTGTAGCCTTTTTAGGCCTATTTGTTCTCCTTGCTAACACTTCTTTTGCACAAGGTTTGAAGGTTCCAAAGATGGATCTTTCCAGTCAGGTATTAGGCATTTTGAATAATACCAGCGGGCTGGGACTGAGCGATGATCAGGAAAGCAAGCTCAAAGTTGATAATGAGAGCTTTGTTGACCAGTTGATGAAAATCTCCAACAGCACTGCCTCTGACGATGACAAAAAAGCAAGCTTCTTAGGATTGAAAAATACCAGAACCAAGTTCTTAACCAGCTTATTGGGAAATGAATTATTCCAAAAATATTCTGGACAAATCCTCAAGAGTATCAATCCTCTCAAATCCAAACTGGGACTGGCCGCCTTGGCCTTCTAGCGAAAAAGGATAAATCAATTCGAAGCCTCTGTAGAAATGCAGGGGCTTTTTTATTGGCCAGAGACACGAGATTGGAGATTAAGAGAGTTGAGATTTCAGATTTAAGAATTCAGAATTCAGAATTACGAATGGTTCCTTTTCAATCCATCCAAGAAATTACAAGTTTCCTCAGTCAGGGACTAAAGGAGAATAAAAAACACTGATTTTTTCTTAGCTTTCCTTCTGCTACTAACCAATCACTCATCTATCCTCCCATGAAAAAGATTTACCTCTTTCTTCTCCTACCCTTTCTTGCCTGTACTTCAGAAAAACCAAACATCGAATTGTGGTTAACTGAGCCAGAAGCAGGAATTCTTTTTCAAAAACAGGAGATAGAAATCACCGATTCTTCCCCTAATGAAATCCTTATTGATCCAGAAACTACTTATCAGAGCATGGATGGTTTTGGCTATACGCTATCCCAAGGAAGTGCTCAGCATCTATTGCAAATGAGCGATTCGGCAAGATCAAGCATTCTTAACGAGCTTTTCTCCGAAGGTGAAAACAATATCAGAATATCTTATTTAAGGCTTTCTGTAGCAGCTTCAGATCTAAATGAATTCCCTTTTTCCTACGATGATCTGGAGGATTCTTTAGCCATAGACCCCAATTTGGAGCATTTCAGTCTAAGCTATGACACCTTAGATGTTATTCCTGTCCTGAAAGAGATTCTTTCAATCAATCCTGACATCCAACTGATGGCCTCTCCTTGGTCGCCTCCCTCTTGGATGAAGGACAATAAGGATACTAGAGGTGGATCTTTGCTCGAGGAATATGAGCCCAAATACGTGGATTACCTGGTCAAATACATTCAGGAAATGGAAAAGCTGGGAATCGAAATAGATGCTTTGACCATCCAAAATGAACCACTTCATCCCGGAAATAACCCATCGCTTTTGATGCTGCCTGAGCAACAGGCAAGATTTATAGGAATGCACTTGGGGCCGGCATTTCAAGAGGCTGGAATCACTACCAAAATCATTGTATACGATCACAATGCAGATCGACCGGATTATCCGATTACTGTTTTGGAAGATTCACTTGCTTATCCATTTATCGATGGTTCGGCTTTTCATCTCTATGGAGGTGAAATCGAAGCCTTATCCGAAGTTCATCAGGCCTTTCCTGACAAAAACATCTACTTCACTGAGCAATGGGTTGGTGCACCGGGCAATCTTCCTGGAGATCTTTCCTGGCATGTGAAAAACCTGGTAATTGGAGGCAGTAGGAACTGGGCCAAGACTGTATTGGAATGGAACCTGAGTTCTAATCCTGCATTGACTCCTCATACAGACCGGGGAGGCTGTGATCGCTGTTTGGGGGCTATTACGATTGACGGCGATCAGATTACAAGAAATCCAGCCTATTATATCATCGCTCATGCCAGCAAGTTTGTTGATCCGGGATCTGTTAGAATTGACAGTTCGGAACCTGAAGGTCTGGCCAATGTAGCTTTTGAAAGACCAGATGGTAAAAAAGTACTGATTGTCCTCAATGAATCTTCAGAATCCAAACCCTTCCAAATCAAAGAAGGAGATCAAAGCTTTTCCCTTAGTTTGAATCCTGGAGCTGTGGGGACATTTGTGTGGAAATGATGGATTGATTTTACCACAGAGGAAACAGAGGATCCAGAATTTGAAATTTGATATTTAAGGTTTCAGATTTCAAAATTCCTCATAACAAGATTGTTCTTGAGACTCGAACAAAGTCGGGCATTGAGAATTGATTATTGAGGCTTGCTTATTGTCAATTCAACTTAGGTTCCAGCCACATCCCTCCTAAAAACAACAACATCCCAATCAGTCCAATCCAAGGCGATAAAGGCTTTTTGATCTGTTGAGAAGAACCGACTTGATTTGGATTGCTA
This sequence comes from Algoriphagus zhangzhouensis, assembly GCF_900148515.1. Lineage (GTDB taxonomy): Bacteria > Bacteroidota > Bacteroidia > Cytophagales > Cyclobacteriaceae > Algoriphagus > Algoriphagus zhangzhouensis. The sequence goes on from NZ_FRXN01000001.1 coordinate 1,111,990, forward strand.
GCTTGAATCTGATGAACTCGATTCGCAACATGCATCAAAGGCAGTTCAGAAGGCTCATAGCTATAAAATGCAAAATCCCGATCTCCTTTCACCCAGCCAGATTCGGATGTCTGAAACTCTCCTTCAGCTAAAAATGGATTAATTGCACTCTTCCGGAGATAGATTGTATCCTCTCCTCCCAGCCAATAGTTTGGCAGGCTATCCTGATCCATCAACCTAATCCCTTGATTTACTCCAAGCAAAACAGGAGCTTCTAGCTGAATGGAATTGGATTCATCAGGTTCCAATTTCCCTAAAAGCTCGGACCAGATTTGCTCATATTCTGCCTCATTCCCTTCTAACATCAATGGAAAGCTTTCCTGAATAAAACTGATGGCCACCTTCACTCCTCCTATTTCTTGAATTGCAATTGCTCCTTCTTGGATTAATTCCTGACCTGACATTTCCTTCCATTGGAAAGGCAAAGCTTCTATTCCCGAACTGAGTTGTCTTGAAATCTCGGAACTGATTTTTTCAACTTGAAAACCTGTTCCAAACAGCCTATTTACTTGAGAAGCCACAGAAGCCGGATCTGAAACATTCAAAACAACCAGAGAACCCTTCCCATCTTTCACCCAATCCTGAATGGCTTTTTTACTGAGTTGGCTCGGATCAACCAATTGGATTTCCAAAGAGTCAGAATCGGGACCACTTTGCAAAAATGTTTGTCTTGAAAGCTGAATTTGCTCGGTTACGGTTTCTCCTTTTCCCCTCAACCAATTACTCAAGGTTCGAATTTCCGCTCCCGGGAAACCAACCTGAAAATGGTATTTCTTAGGCTGTGGGGCTTGAGTAAAAAAGCGGATCTGAGTGAGTGTATCTAGATCAAGGATCAGAGGTAAAGAGATTTTACCAACTCCAGCGGGAAGGAATTCAACAGCTCCGGAATTCCAGCCTTTTTGTAAAAGAACAGTATCCGAAATACTTCCTACCTGAAGATTAGATTCCTCTTGGGGAGAATAAATGGAATAGTTTAGTCTTTGGGTTTCTCCTTTACGAATGGCTCCTTTCCAATGGATAGACTTGATTTGAGTTTTATTTTGAGGAATAAGCCACTCAAAATCCAAATCCTTGAATTGATACAAGTGATCCAATTCGAAATCATCACCCAACAAATAGACTTTTTCAGTTCCTTTCTGGTATTGATCCAATCTTCTGGTTTTTTGGATGGCTAAACTGTCTTTCCAGAAATTCAATTGATCGCGGTCTACTGAGCCGGAATAGACCAAAATAGCATCATCTCCTGCCTCTTTCAGTCGGTTTGGTGCCAAAACAATCCAGGAAAGACTCAACCAAAAGCCTAGAAACAATAAGCCTTTGGCAAGTAGTCTTGAGCTCGAGACTCCTTTTTTCCAATAGAAATTCAAAGGAAGCAAACCTGCAATCAACAGGATCAAGAGAATCGAAATGGCAATTGGCCATGAAACAATTGGGTCCAATTCTACCATGATTGACTGTTTTTCTGGAATGCCTTTTTCAATTCTTGGGTGGAGAGGTATGAAGTGCCGACCGACTTATAATTCTTAGCAAATGGGTAGAGCTTTTCTTTCAAAATATTCCTCCCTTTTTCATTCAATTTTCCAGCTTCCAATTCCTGTAAATGCAAGAGCAAATCCCAATCCTGCAATCCACTGTTTTGCATTCGCTCTGTCCATAATTTGCCCAGTTCCTGAACATTGGATTTCTCCTCAGAGTCCAATCCATCCTGTACCAAATATCCTAAAACCAAAGAAGCCAAAGGCTCTATTCGCTTTTCCAATTCTGCCAATTCCTTCTGAATTCCAGATTCCAATTCTTCCAGATCACCCGTCAATCTCTTTTCTTCCTCTTTGATTGGTGGAGGATCATAACCGGTTTTCTTAATATAGACTCTTGACTTTTGCTGTACGGTTTTCAAGAACTCCAGAGCTTTGTATTGATATGGAAGTGATTCTTCAGGTTCAAATAATCTCAAATGCAATTCAGCCTGCCACATTTGTTCTAAGGCAGATTTCAAGGCCCCTCTTGTGCTTTGTTCGAAGTAGGTGTTCATTTCCTCCGAGTCATGGGCATGCATATAATCACTCAAAAGGCTTTCGATTCCGCCTCCCTGGGACTCTTCCTCCTCTTCATGGGCATGCTTTTCTTCATGAACTTCCGCTGGTTTGAAGTCCGGATTATGCTCCCCTTCCTGATCATGCAAGTGCATATAGCTACTGAGCAAATCTCCTTCTTCACCCTCCATACTCGCTCCTCCGGCATCCGATTCAAACTCCTCACCCATATACTGACCATAGCGAAGTCTCAAGAGCTTTTGATCATACCCGATCTCATTGGAAGTGTAATTGAAATCTTGGGTGGGCTTCGTTTTTCTTTCGGCAATTAGCTTTTCTGTATCGATGATAATCTGTCTTTGACTCCTGAAATATTCCGGCAAAACATTAATCGCCATCCCTTCCATAGCAGCATCTGAATCATCCGATTGATCAAAATACTTGATGAAAAACGTGTCAGTTCTGGATGAATTGGCTTCTGGAGCTTTATTGTCAGTAGCCAACCAATAGTAGTATAATTCATCGCCGGGCTGAAACTCCAATTGGGAAACGTCCAGAATAAAGTTGGTCTGCTTGGATTGAAATACCTTAGTCTCAACAGGAAAGCGCATTTCCCGAAACTTCACATTTTCACCTTTCCCCCGGGCCATAGTCGCAACGAGGACAACTTCGGTCACACGAAAATCATCAGAGATTTGGGCTCCTAAATTGAGCTTGGGATTATTTCCTGGGAAAAAGAATTTATAGGTTTCCTTTTCGGCAGGAATGATTTGAGGGCTTTGATCCTCAATAGCTTCAATGGAATAAAAATCCGATTCAAATACGGCATTTTCACCTGAGAAAGCCTGAATGGAATAAATACCGGAACTCACCAGATTCTCCTGTAGTAAATAACGACCTTCCCTTTTGGAAAATGGAAGTTTTTCACCCAAAGAATTGACGATAAATACTTCCGTATTTTCTGTATTTTGAAAACCAAGTTCCCAGGTTATTTGAGAGCCTTTCAGAGCTTTGATTTCCAAAGATTCCTGAGATTTCAGGGGAATTCCCGTATAGGAAGGAAATTGGATTTTCACCGAACTAGTACTCAAAACAACTTCCTTTTCGGCGATAGAATCGCTTGTTACAGAAATAACATTCTCAATTAAAGACTCTTTGGTTTCGGCGTTAAAATCCGCTTCACGTATCAGATAAAGTAAAATTGTAATCAAAATCAAAGCTATTGCATAAGGCAAAAGCCCTTTTTGAAAAACGAGAATTCGATTGGGAATTTGTTTGGAAATCCTTTCCAATTGCAAACGCTCGACCAAGCTTGGATTCTCCTTTTCCAATAGCTCAAGGCTAAATTCCAAATTCCCTGAATGTTGATGGATAAGTTGCAAAGCTTCTTTTCTATGGCTTTTGAATACGCCTAGGTAAAATGCAGCAAGAATAGCTATAGGGCCAGAAAATATAGCTTTTAGCCAAGTATTGTCTGGAAGAATTGCATTCATGACTAAAGACCATGTGATCCCAATCAATAATGCTTTTGCTATCAGATTGAACCAAATCTGCCATTCTACTGAAACGATATGTTTTTGCAAGCTTTTCACAGGTTCTTTTGATAGGCTAAATAACGTTCAGAAATAAACACAAGGACTAACAGGATCAAGATGATCTCTGAGCTTTTTGCTTCTTTGGCTTTTCCAAAATCAGGGATTTTCTGAAACTTCCTTGCCCATTGGCTTTGAGTGATTTCAATTGGATTTTCGATAGAAGTATTTTCCAAAATCCTCTCCAAAATCATCTCCGGCAGGATTCCTTTTTCCACAAGTTCGTCATAGGAAAGTCCGGAAGCACCTGAAATCAATTGTAGTTTACCCTTACCATTATCCTCGAGACTTGTTGCCAAAACCCAAGGTGAGGATTGATTTTCCATAGAGTTTGAAAAGATCAAACCTGCTTGAGTCGAATCCGACTCTTCATAGGCCAAATGATAAACTTCCTCAATGGCATTCAATGCAGCAAGAATAGATTCCTTTTCCTTTTCGACACTTGGCGAAAGGTAGACTTTGAGAGGACTTTCCAGCACAATTTGTGTATTCCCTTTTTCTTCGCGGATCTGTAAAACACCTTCTTGACTCAAAGTCAAATAACCAGCAGAATCCAAAGTAATCGACTTCCCTACTCCAATAAAAGCTTTGTTTTCAGACAAATGGATGGTCGGAACTTGAGGCAGCCACAATGATTCTCGAGGAAATTTATTGGACACTGAAGGAAGATAGAGATGAACTGAATCCAATTCCTCAGACAATTCATCCAAATAACTTTGAAGGTTCTCTAACTCGATTTCAGGAGAGTTTCCTTCGAGTTCTGGAAGACCATCTGCCAACCAAAATACATCTTCCCCTCTTTCGCTTGCCTGCTCCAATTCAAATCTGAATTCTGATTCCAAGTCTTGACCAGGAATTACCAAATGAACGATTTCATTACCCATCACCTGATTTTTTCCTTCCCACCATATTCCTGCAACTAACAAGACCAACAAAACCCAAAGGACTATTCTCAGTAACAAAAGCCACCATTCCTGAATTTGAAGAGACCTATTGGATTGTGATTCCTTAGGATTCAACCAAGCTGAAGCAGCCCAGGCAATCACTTTTCCTTTTCGACCATTCCAAAGATGAATCAGGATCGGAACTCCAATCCCAAGCAAGGCCCATAGGAATTTTGACTGCACCCACTCCATCAGGAAAGCTGTTTTCGGTTTAAGATAGAGCGTAGAACTTCGGTCAATGGCTCATTCATAGATACTCGAAGCAAGTGAACTTTGGGTAGCTCCAGCTTTTCATCCAACTGATTCAGATAAGCTTGAAAGTTCTTTCGAAAGGTTTCCTGAACAGATTTTCCATCCTGAACCAGTTCCTGACCGGATTCCAAATCCCGAAATATGAAGTTTCCATCCAATTGAAAGTTCAATTCCTGCTCACCCAACACTTGAACCAAAACCAATTCTTTTCTCGGATGGCGGAATTGCTGAACTAGGTATTCCCACTCATTTTCTTTTTGCAAAAAGTCAGAAACCCAGATAATCAATTCCCTATTCCTTCCCTGAACCATTCCTTCAGGAATGTATTCCAAAGGCCAATCCCCAGATGCTTTTTCATCTTCCAGGTAATACAGTATTCGTTGAAAGCTCTTGGGAGTCGGAGATACTTTTTGGTTGATTTTCCCCTCTGACAGAGTATAATAACTCATAGAATCTCCCTGCAAATAACCTATGTAAGCCAATGAAGCCAATAGGTTTTTGGCATAATCGAGACGGGAAAATCCACCCTCCTCATAATTCATAGAACCAGAAAGGTCCAACATCATTCTAATATGCAGATTACTTTCTGTGGTAGATTCTTTTACCATGTATTTTCCGGATCGGGAGAAATACTTCCAATCGATCCTCTTGAGATCATCTCCGGGCTGATAATGCCGGTATTGTTCAAACTCACTCCCCACACCAATCCGGATACCAGAATGGATGCCTAGTCTCAACTGCTCAGAAACCAAGCGAGCCGACAAGCGAAGATCTTTGAGTTTGATGATCTCTAGATTATTTGGCATGAACCGGTACGAGTTCTACGATTTTGGAAATGATGTAATCGGTATCCAATTGCTCGGCTTCCGCTCGGAAATGCAAGGAAATCCGATGTCTCAAGACAGGATAAATCAAGGTCTGAATATCCTCAGGAATCACCGAATATCTTCCTTTGATAATGGCACGTGCTTTTGCACACAAAACCAAAGCCTGTCCAGCCCTCGTTCCAGCTCCCCATTCCACATAGGTTTTTACCTCAGGAATAGTCGTATTTTCCAATCTAGTGGCCCGAATCAATCGAGTGATATAATTCAACAGCCCAGAGTCCAAATGGACCTCTCGGGTCAATTGCTGTAATTGCTGAACTTCCTCGCCTGAAAGAACTTTCTCAGGAGAAGCCTTATAAGTTCCTGTAGTCTTTTCCAAAACTTCCAATTCTTCCTGCTCAGAAGGATAACCTAATTTGATATACAATAGAAAACGGTCCAATTGAGCTTCTGGAAGCGGATAAGTACCACTTTGCTCGATTGGGTTTTGGGTTGCTATGATTAAAAATGGATTGGGAAGTTTGTAGTTTTTCCCTCCATAGGTCACCAACTTTTCCTGCATGGCTTCCAAAAGGGCAGCTTGGGTTTTTGGAGGAGTTCTGTTGATCTCATCCGCCAAGACCATATTTGCGAAAATAGGTCCATGATTGAACTGAAAAAATTTCTTTCCTGTACTGTGATCTTCTTCTAGAATCTCTGTACCCAGAATATCTCCCGGCATCAGGTCCGGTGTAAATTGAATCCTTTTGAAACTCAATTCCATCACCTCTGAAATGGTTTTCACCATCAAGGTTTTTGCAAGGCCAGGAACACCTTCCAATAAACAATGTCCTCCCGCCAACAAGGTAATAATCACCTCATCCAGGACTTCCTCCTGTCCGACAATGACTTTGGCAATTTCTTTTTTCAGCAATGGAATCTTATCCACCAGTTGCTGATATTGAGTTAGTTCTGTTTCCAAGGTTGGTCTAGGTTAAGGCATATACAATGATATTCACTCCAAATCGAGTGTTATCAATTTTATTGAATCGTTTGTTTCGAAAATCATAATCCCACTCGCAGCCATAGTCTTTATTGCTGTAAAGGACTCCGATTCTCCCATTGATTTCGATGGCTTTGAGATAATCATGAACTAGGTCATCTCCCCAACCATTCAACTCAAAGGAAGTTGCTGGTGGACCGTCTTCAAAATCAAAAAAGCATCTATACAGGTAATGATCATTGGGGATTTTTTTTAACTCCCCTTCCCCAAAGGTTCGTGTCATTTCTTCTTCAAATGACTTGGCAAATAAGCCATCAATATCATGGTTACAGTCATCTACAAATACAAATCCTCCCTGCTCCACATAGGTTTTGAAAACCTTTCGTTCTTCTTGGGAAAACTCCACCAATTTATGTCCACTGAGGTAGCAAAATGGGCTTTTGTAAATCTCCTCACTACTCAGCTCAATCACTCGCTCCTTTTCATCCACAGGTATGGTAGTATACTCCACCAAGCTATGAAGCAAGTTGGAAGGCATACGCTGATCTGTGTCCCAGTTTCCTGAGTTGTATTTGATTCGGGTGAAAAAGAAGTTGGTAGCTTTCATAATAGGGATCTGTCACCCTGAGTGGAGCTGAAGGGTCCTCGACTCCGCTCGGACTGACACGATATATAAACTCAATTTTAATCAACGAATCCACAGACCAGAATTGAGCAAATCCCTAAATCATTAAGAATCTGTCGACAATGGTCTGTGGACTATTGACTAATCTTAAACTGCGTCAGACAAACTGGTGAAGGTAAAGTCTCTGATTTTCATCGGAGGCACCATATTTCCGTTTGTTCTTTCCGGCTTACCCATCGCCTCAATGTTGTTCAACATGATGATCGGGCTTTCATTGAATCGGAAGTTTTTCACAGGGAATTTGATCTGTCCATTTTCAATGTAGAAAGTTCCGTCACGAGTCAAACCTGTATACAATAGGGTTTGAGGATCTACAGATCTGATATACCAGAAACGAGTAACCAAAACACCTCTTTCCGTATTTCGAATCATATCCAAAAGCGATTCATCACCACCTTCGAAGATCATTCCTCTTGGTCTTGGAACAGGTTGAACACCTTGTTTCTCTGCCCAATAGCGAGAGTAGTACATGTTTTTCACCACTCCATTTTCGACCCAAGTGGTCTTTTCCATAGGAAGTCCATCTCCCGACCATGGTGCGGAAGGAATATCCGGATGATTAGGATCAGAATAGATGTTGACTCTTTCGTCAAACAGCTTTTCACCCAACTTGGTACCACCTCCCCTTTTGCTTAGGAAGCTTCTACCTTCATCTGCATTTCTAGCATCCATTCCAAAAGCCATCAATCTTAGCAAGTCATTGGCTGCCATTGGCTCCAATATCACTGTATATTTTCCAGGCTCAATTGCCTGTGCATTCACAGAGGCTTTCGCTTTTTGAACAGCGATATTGGTCACAGGACCTGATTTCAATAGATTTACATCATTAAAATCTTTCCCTGCATATCCAGAACCTGTTCCATCTGCAGTTCTTACAGTAACTGTAAAGTCAACTGAAGTGGATTGATTGTAACCAAACAGACCTTTGCTATTGCCCGTGGCGACAAAGCCTGAGAAATCCTCCAAATAACCAGCAGCTGTCAAATTATTTTCTTCACATGGCTTGATAGAATCTATCGCCACCTGAGCTCTGTAATCTGGATCAATAGCATCCGTGGAAGACACAAAAGTTTTGGACTCTCCATAGTTCTGAGGACCTAGCATTGGCATGTATTCAGGATTTTCTGGAGCTAACATTGCGATCTCCTCCGCTCGAGCCACCGCTTTTTTCAAGGATTCATCATCCAATTCATTGATAGTGGTAGAGCCTGATTTTTTCCCATAAACAGAAGTGATGCTCAATCCAATTTCATTGGTCTCACCACTGGTATTTACTGTATTTCTAGCATATCGAATATTTCCTGTTCGTCCACCTCTAATGGAGACTTCCGTTTCATCTGCTTTTGCAAAAGACAATACCTTGTCGATAATTGCCTTCGCTTCTTCTTTCGTTAGTATAGCCATGATGTTGATTTAGAATTAAATGGATCTACCTGTGTTGATTACATTGACACCGTCAAAACGAGTAGTCGAACTACCGTGAGACACTGCAGAAGCCTGAGATGGCTGACCTTTTCCATCGAAGAAGGTTCCAAAAAGCTTATAATCATCTTTATCACAAACTGCAGAACATGAGTTCCAGAATTCCTGCGTATTAGACTGATAAGCCACATCTTCAAGCATTCCTGCGATTTCTCCATTTTTGATTTCGTAGAATACCTGACCTCCAAACTGGAAGTTATATCTCTGTTGATCAATTGAATAAGAACCTCTACCCAAAATGTAAATCCCTTTTTCAATATCCTTAATCATATCATGAGGATTCAATTTTTCAGGACCTGGCTTCAAAGAAACATTGGCCATTCTTTGGAACTGAACAGAACTCCAGTTATCTGCATAGCAGCAGCCATGAGATTCTTTTTCACCGATGATTTTCGCCTGATCTCTGATTGCTTGGTAATTCACCAAAACTCCATCTTTGATCAAATCCCATTCTTTGGTTTTCACACCTTCATCATCCCATCCAACATAGCCCAATGAATTTGGCTGAATCTTATCAGCTACAATATTCACCTTGTCAGATCCATATTTGAAATCTTTGCTTTCCCATTTATCCAAGGTTGCAAAACTGGTTCCCGCATAATTGGCTTCATATCCCAATACACGATCCAATTCCAATGGGTGCCCAACTGATTCGTGAATGGTCAAGCCCAAATGGTCTGGATCCAACATCAAATCGTATTTCCCTGGCATTACAGATTTTGCAGACAGCTTTTCTTTTGCATGATTGGCAGCAGCAATTGCATCTTCTACCATATCATAGCTATTTCTATAGCTGTTGAAACCAGCTGGATTCATGATTTTCTCAGACTCTAAACCATCCAAATATTCATAACCCATGCCCATCGGAGCACTTAATGCCTGACGGGAACGGAAAAGCCCTTTTTCTCTATCTACTGCAGTAACGGTGAAGTTTGGCCAGATTCTATGAACATCCTGGTCGATGTATGATCCATCCGTAGAAGCGAAATACTTCTGCTCATTCACCATGAAAAGTGCTGAGTTTACAAAAGCGGCTCCATTATCCAAAGCAGCATTATTTACAGACAGAAGCAAGTCAATTTTATCCTTAACAGGAATCTCCATGGCATTCTTTTGAATTGGAGTCTTCCAACTCACCTCTCCATAAGATTCAACCGGTGCCAATTGTACTGGTTCTTTTTGAAGTTTGGAGTTTGCTTTAGCAATCGCTACAGCAGTTTCAGCACATTTTTTAATTCCGTCAGGAGTCACATCTGAAGTTGCTGAAAAACCCCAAGTTCCATTTGCAATAACTCTAATACCAACTCCAAAGGATTCAGCATTGGTGATTCCTTGAACATTTTTCTCTCGGGTGAAAAGGAACTGTTGTAAATACCTCCCGATTCTGACATCAGTATAGGTTGCTCCAAGGGATTTGGTGGTATTTAGGGCTACATCCGCCAATAGTTTCTTTGCAGCCACATCGATGCCCGGAGACATCAATTGTTCTTCTGCGATTGGCTTACTGTGAGCTACCAAACCAGGAACCATCATGGCTCCCAAACCTAATCCCGATAGATGAATAAAATCTCTTCGTTTCAATGGCTTGTTATTTATGGTGATAGTAATTCTCTCTTTTTTAAATGTAAGATGAATATTACAGCTATTCAATGAGAATGTTATAGTGACGGTTAAATGCTTGTTTTTGGGGATATTTTTCCGTTTTGATTTAAAAAATTCATGATAACAGGGTGAAAAATCATCAAAACAAGGTTAAAAAGTGTCCGATTTTAACAAACATGGTTTATCGTGGTTAATCAAATTCTTTTATCAAGGAAAAAACTTTAATGGAAACCTAATATTTATGAGGACCACAAAAAGTAATTTAATATTTGCCTCACTTTTACTTTTGAATTCAATTTCTCAAACTCAAAAAAATGAACAGTAACCACCTGATTATTAAGTTTTAAATAATTAAATTATCATGAAATCAACATTTTAATCTCATGAAAAACTTAGCTTTTACTTTTCTTCTCCTTTTTTCAGTATCTGTTACTCTCCAAGCTCAGATAAAAAAGACGACTACTTTACCGAAAACAACATCCGTTCAGAAAATAGACACCAAAGCACTCACAAAAGCCACACAAATTCAGGCTATAGAACCAGTTCATTTAAAGAACATGCCATTCTTTGACGGGGTCCAGCCAATTGGAGGGAATGCCCCATCACTTCCAACAGTTGATAAAGATTTACTTACTATTAATGAATATCGACCTGTCGGAGCCACCCTCACTCTACCCGAAATCTCCCCTGCACCAGCCAATGTAAATGGAGATTTATCCGCTAGAGAAAATTATATGGGGTCACAGGCCTACCTGACTTTCATAGGAGCTGATGTAGATCCCAGAGCCAATAAAGTAGATTGCAAATGCGGCAATGGACTCACCTATGTCATAGTCAATTTTCTAGCTGAAGAAGGCAAGCGCTATTTATTGACCTATGACTTATCCAGAAAATACAGAGACCGAAATGCAAGGGTTGGGGTTTTCACCAATAATTTCCTTCAAAACTTTGTGATCGATCAAGAAAATGAAATCGTGGATATAGTGGTAAGACCCAATGCATCTGGCATGGTTCAGATGTGGATGCAATGTACTGACCCGAATAATGACACAACTCCTTGGGTATTTAATAAGGTAACCATTCAAAAGGTAGATTAGCATTTAAATCCTATTCAAAATTCATTCAAGCCGGAAAAACCCGGCTTTATCTATTTTAAATCCTTCCTTTTATCTGTTTTCCTTATATTTCCTGACAAACCTATTATCAAGAGTATGAAGTCTATTTTGCTTTCCTTAACAGGAATTCTGATTCTATTTTTCACCCTTATTGAAAATCAATCCCTTAAAGAAGATAAGCCTACAATCTACCTTATAGGAGATTCGACGGTTAGAAATGGCGGAGAAGGAAATCTTCAACGCGGATGGGGAAATTTCCTTCAGGACTTTTTTGACAGCACAAAAGCTGTGGTGAGCAATCAGGCTATGGCAGGTAGAAGCACGAGAACTTTTATCAAGGAAGGTCGCTGGGATCGGGTTTTGGAAACTTTAAAACCAGGAGACTATGTCTTGATGCAGTTTGGGCATAATGAAGGAAGTGAACCAGATACGACCCGAGCTGGATATAGAGGTGTTTTGAAAGGAATGGGTGATGACACCAAGGAATTGGTATGGCCTGATGGTACACCTGAGACAGTTCATACCTATGGCTGGTATTTGGAGAAATTTATCCGAGAGACAAAGGAGAAAGGTGCAACTCCAATCGTGGTATCTATGATCCCCAGAAATAAATTTCAGGACAGAGATGTCGAGCGCGCCAACCAAGACTATGGAAAATGGGCAAAAGACGCCGCTAGAAGACATGGAGTTCCTTTTATAGACTTGAATACTTTGGTGGCAGATCAATATGATTTATGGGGACCAGAAGTAGTCAAAGGTTTATTCGAAAGAGATCATACGCATACCAATGAAGCAGGCGCACGAATTAATGCCTGGAATGTGGTAGAAGGCATCAAAGGGCTTGAAATCCCTGAATTGGAAGCTTTATTGATCAAAGACAAGCCAACCTTATTTTTAATAGGAGATTCTACTGTGAAAAACGGGCAAGGTGATGGTGCAGGTGGACTATGGGGTTGGGGAGATTGGATTGCTTCCTATTTTGATTTGGAGAAAATCAAAGTTCAGAATCATGCTTTAGGAGGCACTTCCAGCAGGACTTTTCAAACCTATGGTCTTTGGGAAAAAGTAAGGGAAAAAATCGAACCGGGAGACTATGTAATCATGCAATTTGGACACAATGACTCCAGTCCATTGGCAGATACTCTCAGAGGAAGAGGCACGATCAAAAGTGCCGGTTTGGAAGCAGAAATGATCTTCAATCCAATTACTAAAAAACAAGAAACTGTCTATTCTTATGGCCAATATTTGAGACAGATGATTTGGGATACCAAAGCCAGAGGTGCCACACCAATTGTTTGTTCTCTGATCCCAAGAAATCAATGGGAAAATGGGGAAGTAAAAAGGTCAGATGATTCGTATGCACTTTGGGCTGAGGAAGCTGCAAATGATACAGAAACCGCCTTTATTCCTTTGAATACCCTGATCGCTGTAGAGTATGACAGTTTAGGAGAAGATTATGTACGAGCTCATTTTTTCAATGACAAGGACCATACTCATCCGATCTTAGACGGAGCTAAGTTCAACGCTAAAATGGTGGCAAAGGGAATTGAGAGTCTTGAAAAGAATGACTTGAAAGATTATTTGAAGTGAAAAGCCGGGATATTTTATAGTTATTAGGTTACTGGATTATTAGACCCAGATTCTTGAATCGAAATCGGCCTATCAAAAATATTAACCCCTCCTTTTACTCCAAAATCTAAAGTGGTAACTGGATAAGCGATATAGATATTTTCCTTTTCAAATCTCTTTTTGATCCGTATGATCACATCACTCATGGCTCTCTGGTAGTCATTATTGGTCGTGAAATTGATCCAGAATCTGAGTTGAAAATTATAAGAACTTCCTCCTATAGAAGTAAAGTAAAAATCCATATCCTGATCTGCCAATACTCCAGCAACGCTCTTTACTTCATCCAAGGCAACTGCTCTCACATGTTCCAGATCATCCCCATAAGAAACTCCGGTTTCTAAGACGATTCTTCTTCTGTGAAGTGTTGAATAGTTTTTGAATGTAGTATTATAGATCAGCTGATTCGGTACAAAAACCTCTTGACCGGGCACTGTAATGATTTTGGTGGTAATCCACCCCACTTCTACAATGAACCCATAATTATTCGCAATTTCCACCCAGTCTCCTTTATCGAAAGGATTTTGGGATTTTAAAAGAAGACCAGCGAAAAGATTAGATGCAATATCTTTAAAAGCAAAACCAGCAACAATACCAACTATACCTGCCCCCGCCAACATATGGGACAAAAAACGCTCAAGTCCCAATACTTGTAAGGCCAAAAAGACGCCTGAAAGAACGAAAAAGAAATAAATGACTGAGGAAACAATTCCGGCAATGACGGACTTTCTCTTAAATGCTCTTTTGTAAAAACCTAAAGTAGAACGCTTGAGAATATTGGCGATCAGAAAGAAAATCGCTAATACTAATATTGCCATAAACAATTTGGGTAGAACCTCCATTAAGGAGCTTTCCCAACGCAAAAGCAATTTTTTCAGCCCTTCTACAAAATCCATTAATTCAAACTTTAATTATGCGAAGCTTAAAAAACTCGAACCAATCTAAAAAAAATGACAGCATCAATATCCTAAAAAAATCGATGCTGTCATTATAGATAACTAAATTAATCTTCGAGCTTGTAGATTTCCATGATTTCCTCTAATACTTTCTGGAAATCAAATTTCAAATCAATCAATTTTCCTGTTTTGATATCGAAAACCCATCCGTGGATTTTCATTCCTCTTTTTCTCATGGCCTTTTGCACTCCAGCCATCTTCACCACGTTGATCGCTTGTTCTTTCACGTTCAGCTCTACCAATCTATCATAGCGCTTTTGCTCGTCTTCAATCCCATTCAACTCTTCCTTGTGTGCCCGATATACATCTCGGATATTTCTTAACCATGGGTTTAAAATTCCAAGATCTTTGGCTTCCATGGCTGCTTTTACGCCTCCACAGGAATAATGACCACAAACTACCACATGATTCACTTCGAGGTGAGTCACTGCATAATTGATCACACTCTGAGCATTCAAATCAATGGCGTTGACCACATTAGCCACATTCCTATGAACGAACAATTCTCCAGGCTGCATACCCATCAAATCCTCCGCAGTTACTCTTGAATCAGAGCAACCGATATAAAGAACTTCAGGCTTTTGGCCTTTATTCAAATTTTCAAAATAAGCCGGATCACTTTGGGTCTTATCTTCAATCCACTTTTCGTTGTTTTTAAAGATTTTCTCTAAATCCATTTTTTATATAGTTAAGTAAATAATGCGTTACATCTGTGTATCACTTCTGACTTCAAATGGCTTAGGAATTGCATCAGCAGTCTCACCTAAATTCTGTCTCAAATCAATTTCTATCCCTCTTGCAATGGCAGAAATCGGGACATCATTGGCCGATCCTTCAAATGGGTTCTCTCCTACTCTTCCGATTCGATTCATTGTATGGAATACCCACATCACTACCATTGAAAAAGGAACTGCAAACCATACAATCCAATTGAAATCACCATCCATCTTTTCATTGAACTTCACTGCTATTTCCCCAAACTGAGAGGCCATAGCCAAAGGCAAAATAGCCAAGAATATCCAAGTAAAATAATGTAGTAAAGAAGCAAACTGTCTCGGATAAGGAAAGTTTTTGATTCGCTCTGATTTTCCTTGATGTGTCAAAAGCTCTTTTATTACATTTTCCATTTCCAAAAATGAAAACTCCCAAATGAATCCTTTTTCTTTCAAGCGTCTCAAATGATTGGATTGCAAATATAAAATAGCAGTTTGTTTATTGGTTTTGGTACCGATATAGTCAATTTCCTCTTGAGATAAATACCTCGAAATCACCTCCTCAAATTTTTCATGTTTCTCAGGGACATAGATCATTTGAGACCATTCTTTATTCGTGTGTTCATTCATCACATATTCCCAAACTCTAGGTTCACGCATGGCATACCTCATGGCAGTCAACCAAGCGACGTGTCTGTGAATTACTGTTTTTTTGGTTTCGTAAAGTTCCTCCTCTGTCATAGGGACTCTAGCATGATCATTATTGATAAAGTCCATCGTCATGATCCCAAAAGTTCTGGAAGTATTGACCATTCCTCCCCAGATTTGTCTGGCTTCCCAAATTCTACCATAAGCAGAATTACTCTGAAATCCGATAATAAATGCTACGGCTGTACCGATCAAAGCGACAGGAGTAAAAGGGAATTGAATCAAATGATCACTAAAGACAAATAGACCAACTTCCAATACAGATACTATGAAAAAGGTGATCGTTTCATAGCGAGTCCACATGGCCATGTCTTTGACCGGAAAAATTTTACGCGTATACATATTTCAATCTTTTGAAGGATTGAAAATAAAAAAAATATAATCTATTCTTAAAATTTTAGATAAAACGAAATTTAGGAATCAAACTCAAACCGAAAATTTTAGATTCAGGTGGACTATAATCCTGACTTAAAAATCCTATCCATCAAAACCCATTTTTGTCCAGGTTTTGCCCAAGGAAGCGGCTGTTGAAACTTCCACATCAGCTCTTCCCATTTCGCAATTATCGGGTTGGAAGCGTCCATTTTTGCTTTTTCTTCAAAGGTAAAATCATCTCCCGTTTCCAAAATCATAAACATCCGATTGCCAGTCCGGAAAATCTCAATATTCAAAATCCCACAATCAATATCATGCTGGGTTACTTCAGGCCAAGCCGCTCCAGCAGCATGATATCCTTCGTATTCTTTTATTGATTCTGGATCATCTATAAGGTCCAATGCAAGACAAAATCGCTTCATCGTTTATTTGAAATAGGTATTGAAAGTTTGAATTGTTTGATTAGCTGCGGCATCAGAATTTGGCCAAGGAAACGCTTCTGCTGACACAAAACCAGAATAGTCAATCGATTTTAAAGCCTCAGCAATAGGACCAAAGTCAGTATGTCCACTTCCCATAGGCCCACGATGGCTATCTGCCAAATGAACATGCCCAATATGCTTTCCATTCGCCAGAATACTTTTTGGCAAATCAACTTCTTCGATGTTCATATGAAATAAATCTGCCAAAAGCTTCACGTTTTTGGTATTCAAAGTTTCTAAAAACTCTGAGCCAGCCTCCAAAGTATTTAAGAGATTACTTTCGTAGCGATTGAGTGGTTCATAAATCAAAAACACTCCTTTGGATTTTGCCACCTCTCCCAATTCCTCCAAACCTTCCTTCAACCAACCTAATGTCTCTTCTCGGTTTCCATTTGGCATTACATTTCCTTGCATGGAACCGATAATTGCTGGTGCACCGAATTTTGCTCCGAATGAAATCATCTCTGAAATGAAGGCAATCGCTTTCTTTCGAATTTCAGGATCAGGATCCGTTAAAGTCAATCCATGAATAACTTTGCCTGCTCCAGTTCCCACAGCCGACAGCTTCAATTGATGAAGATCCAATTTCTCTTTCAAAAAATCTGGATCCAAGGCATCTGCAGATGGAGTAAATAACTCTATTCCATCAAATCCCAAATTAGCGGACTTGCAGATTCCTAATTCTAAATCTTCCCAATAAATCCATGGGCCTTTCTTAATTTCTGGTACTAGGGCTATTGTTGTAGATGAAAAAATCATTTTTATTGAAGGTCTAACATTATTTTAATAATTCCCTGAGCGTCTTTCGCCCAAGCATCCATGGTTTCAGGTCCTTTGTCGATCGTAATGATTTTGCTCACTACATCCTCCACAGGAAATTTACCTTTCTCCAAATAATCAATCACCTCTGGAAAATCTGTCCTGCCAACGCAGTTTCTGGATCCTAGGATTTCTATTTCTTTCTGGACAAAAAGTGAAGTATTAAAAGCCACTTCAGATTTTGCATATCCGATACAAACCACTCTACCTAAGAATGCCACTTCGTCCACTGCATTTCGGTAGGTAACAGGACTTCCCACTGCTTCAATGATCACATCAGGACCATCCGACTTTGTATATTCCTGAAGCTTTTCATGCAAGTCCTCTTTAGATGGATTGATTGTATGAGCCACTCCTATTTTTTTGGCTATTTCCAATTTCGAATCATCCAAATCCACAGCAATCACTTTTGCACCACGATTGACCGATGAAGCCACGGCTCCCAGTCCTACAATCCCACATCCGATTACGGCAACCGTATCCTCAGAACTTACTCTCCCTCGGGAAGCAGCATGAAATCCAACCGTCAAGGGTTCAACCAAAGCGAGCTCTTTATAACTCAAATTTTCAGAGACAAAGACATCCTGCCAAGGTGCTGTCACATAGCGGGTCATTGCTCCTGGTCTTCTAACTCCCATAGTTTTATTGGTCTTGCAGGCATGAGGTCTTCCTTTTCGACAAGCAACGCAGGTACCACAGTTCTGATAGGGATAAAGAGTTACTTTGGAACCTATTATCACAGAATCAGGAACTCCAACACCTAATTCAACAATCTGTGCTCCGACTTCATGTCCCAAAATATTTGGATATTCCTGCAAGGGAAAAAGTCCTTTGAATCCATTCAAGTCACCTCCACAAAATCCTACCATATTCACTTCCAAAAGTACTTCTCCAGCTTCAGGAGAAGGTTTTTCGATTTCTCGAACCTCAGTTTTACCAACTTCAGTTAAAAACAATGCCTTCATATTTTCTTTGTTTCAATTAAAATCAATCTTTATCGATAGACTTCCCAATTCTACCTTTAGACTTCTAAATATTATTTTCTTCTTTTCCTTCGAACCACATTCGGTTTTTAAAAGGCCCTGTTAAATCTTCAATTTTTTGAATCAATTCCTCTGGGAAATCCTGCCCCAAAACCGCTACATTTTTCTTCACAATATCCAACTCACACATCCCTACAATGGTGGTCGCTATTTTTGGATGCTGCATGGCATAGTGCAAAGCCACATCACTCAATTCTTTTCCATATGATCTACACAATTCCAACAAAGGCATTTGAAGGCCCTTCACCTCCTGAGGAGATCGATGCCATTCTGGCAATTTGGCATCAGAAAGAATTCGCTGCATCAATGGGGCTGCATTCATCAAGCCAAATCCCATTTCTTCAGACAAAGGAACCAGCTCATCATTGATTTCATTTTCCAACAAATTGTAATGTGCCCAGGACAAAACCGTATCGGGATTGGTTTCTCGGGTTATCTGAGCCAAATAGCGAACGGGCAATCCCGTGATTCCCCAGAATCTAGCTTTACCTGACTGAATCACTTCTTGCATAGCAGGAACAGCTTCCTCCAAAATTATTTGCTTGTCTACAAACTCAATATCATGCAATTGAAACAAGTCCAAATGGTCCGTTTGAAGCCTTTGAAGACTTTCATCAATACTTTGTAAGATTTTTTTTCTGGAAAAGTCAAAATCTGTCAAATCGTAACGACCGCACTTGCTTGCCAAAACTACTTGGTCCCTTTTCCCTTTGAGCGCCTTTCCCAATCGCTCCTCTGCCAAGGTCAATCCGTAAAAGGGTGAAACATCGAAAAAATTCACTCCATGATCCAATGCATAATGTACTGTTGAAATAGCTTCAGATTCATCCACCGGATCAAAAACATTTCCCATCGGGGAGGCTCCAAAACCCAATATGGAGACTTTCAAACCCGTTTTTCCTAAGGTTCTATACTGCATGGTTTATTTTGGGGGTAGGTATTAATTGACAAAAAATCAAAGTAATACCCTAAGATAAAAATTCAATTTTAAACCCATGGACCGATTATCCGAAAAGCTTCA
The DNA here is from genome assembly GCF_900148515.1 of Algoriphagus zhangzhouensis. Lineage (GTDB taxonomy): Bacteria > Bacteroidota > Bacteroidia > Cytophagales > Cyclobacteriaceae > Algoriphagus > Algoriphagus zhangzhouensis. The sequence continues at coordinate 1,131,286 of NZ_FRXN01000001.1, forward strand.
AATCCCTATTTCCAATTTTTCTTGTTGAGGATTTTCATCAACTCTTCAGCCAAAAACTGCCCTTTCATAGCGATGATTTCTCGAGGAGTATTATCTCCTACCTCGAAAGTCATGGATTCGGCTTGATGAACAAAAAAGAAATAGGAATTAGAAGTCACACTTCTTTGATTTCCTTCATTGGGACGGATATTGGGAACATATCCAGGAATCCGTTTGGAAGATCTTTTAATCACTTTGGGAATCAGGCCAGGAAAATTCCCTTCCAACTCTTCATTGTTGGTATAAAAGATATCTTCCCAAGTAGAATGAAAATCTGCTGCAAAAACAAACTTACCTCCAGTCTCAGCAACTTTCTTTTCCATAAAATCTGAAAGGGCCTTCGTTTCTGGTTGATTGAAATTCACCCAATCCCTGTTCAGGTCAATTCCCCCTACATTATGTCTCCAATGACCATTTGCCACTCCATCAGGGTTCATTTGAGGCATGACATAGAGGTTGTATTTCTTTCTAAACTTTTTGGCCTCTGGACTATCCTTTACCAGTTCTTCAATAAAAGCTTCCATTGCCAAAAAACCTGTCAATTCTGGTGGGTGCTGCATGGAAATCACCATTAGCATTTCTTGATCATCGGCTTCTCCTATTTTCAAAACCTCCAGAGGTCTTCCCTCCTTGCTTTTCCCAATAGTTATTTTGGATACGAAATCCTTTTTCAACAGTTCCTCTTTCCACTGCTGCACATGCGATGTACCGATTCTATCTTGAGCGGCAATCCACAATGTATCTTTGGAACTTTTAACTTTCAAAAAGCCCATTTCAGGTCTTCTTTCTTCAGTTTTGGGTTGGAAAAAGTCCGCTGAATCCACATTCACAAAGTCAATCCCATCGAGACTGGATTTTGGAAAATAGCGATGAAAGCCTATGCCACCGTAGCTGAACTGAATCCAAAACTCCTGAGGCTGCTCAGACCAAATTTTGAATCCATACCAAGGGCTTGGATTGATTGGTTGGTTTTCTGGTAAAATCGTCACCTGAATCAAGGTATCATTCAGTCTCTGAACTTCATTCAGGCGAGCTCCTTCCAGTTCATTGGAGAAATACACGCCTTCTCCAGCATCAAATGTTTGCTTGGTTTGGATAGTAACTGGTTTATCAGTCGTCTCAATGATTTGGATTGGCCCCTGTCCTTCCCACTGTGCAGTGGATTTACAAGAAATAAGGAATACGAGGGCGATCAGGATGTAGCTAGGTTTGGAGGTATTCATGTAAGAAAGATAAAGCAATTTCATTCTAAAAAAGAAAAGGCTTTCTTAATTTGAAGCTATGCCTTTAGCATGTATTTGAAATGGAATATTTAAAAAACCAGAAGGCACCTGTTTACCTTTTTAAAAAACCTTGATAATGATTTACTACACACTAATCCTAATCATTATGAAAATCAGCAAATTTTTCAATTTGAGTCTTTTAGTCATCACCTTAAGCTTTTCAACTGGCTGTGGAGAGGATGATCCCACACCAGTCACTCCCTCTGAAAGCCAAGTGGATATAGCCATTGTAGACAATGCAGTGGAGGAGTTTATGACCAAATATGATATCCCTGGTCTTTCTCTAGCCATCACCAAAAATGAAAAACTGGTCTATGTCAAGGGATATGGCTACGCAGATAAAGAAGCTAGTGAAAAAGTAACTCGAGAAACTCTTTTCCGAATTGCCTCTGTCTCCAAATCCATCACAGGCATAGCATTTATGCACCTTTTGGACGAGGGTCTCATAAACTTGGATGATAAAGTCTTTGGAGAAGGAGCAATTTTGGGGACCACATTTGGTACTAATTCCTACAATGCTTATTTGGAAGCAGTTACTGTGAGACATTTGCTAAACCATACTGTCGGAGCATGGTCCAACACAGGATTTGACCCCATGTTTTCCAATCCCACCATGAGTGTGGAAGAATTGATCACTTGGACATTAGACAACTACCCATTGACCGAAGCACCTGGAAACACTTATGCTTATTCCAATTTTGGCTATTGCATTTTGGGTAGGATCATCGAAAAAATTACAGGAGAAAATTATGAATCCTATGTCATTGATGAGATTCTCAGCCCATTGGGAATAGATAATATGAGAATCGGAGGAAATACCTTAGCTGATCGGGTGACCAATGAAGCAAAATACTACGGAACTCAATCCGGTGGACCAGATCCTTATGCTTACCAAATCAAAAGAATGGATGCCCATGGAGGCTGGATCGCAAGCCCAGCAGAACTTTTAAGGCTAATGGTCAGAGTGGATGGATATTCTTCAAAATCCGATATTCTAAGTAGCTCAGCGATCAATGTGATGACGACAGAGCCTAATCTGGCAGTCCGAAGCTATTATGCAGCAGGCTGGGGAGTAAATGATGCAAACAATTGGTGGCATTTGGGTTCACTTCCTGGAACCACCTCAGAATGGGTAAGAGCAAACAATGGCTATACTTGGGCGATCATCACCAACACTCGGTCTGGTGGAAATGAAACCAATGATTTTGATGCTTTGATGTGGAATATTCTGGCCCAGAGCCCCACTTTTCAAGATATAGATCAATTTGACCAAGCTTCAGGTCAGTTTTAATTCAGACACCAAATATTAAAAATAGAAAACGGGTTAGTTAAGGAATATCCCATGGTAATAGCCGTGGGTTATTTTCCGTTTAATTCTTCTAATTCCCGATTCTGATTGGGTAAAAGAATTACCAATTATTGATTTTTACTAAAACCAATTATCGGATTGGTGATTATTGCGGAAATTACTTTTTCAACATTAAAAATTTTAGTCCCACCCATTCGTAACTTCATGAAGATCAAAATCATGGGGAAAAGGAAGGTAATTTTTCAATCTGATTTTTATTTGATTCTATGAGGTGATAAACTCAATTCTTTTTTTGATGCTTTTTAATTCTTGCCTTCCTATCCGTCATTTTTCAATCTCTTGATAGATTAAAAAATAAAACCCTCCAAATCTCTCTGGAGGGTTATTTCAAATCTTAAACTTCAAATTATCAAACCTTCGGCACTTGCCATCCATTGTGATAATGCGCTCTCATCAATTCGTTTGCTTCTGAATCTGTGAACTGATTCTTCGTTGCATCCCAATAAACCTTTTTTCCTGTTTTATAAGCAATATTTCCCATCTGAGCATTGATCGCAGCTACCGAGCCAGTCTGAATCGCACAATTCAACATACTCGGATCATTGGCCATGACAGAATCTACAAAGTTCTTTGCGTGATGATCCAAGGCATTTCCTTCTGGACTGATATGAGGAACCACCTCAACTTTATTTCTTCTTTCTCCATCCACATTTTCAGTTTCTGGAATCACCTTCCATCCTCCTCTATTTACTACCAAAGTTGCATTGTTTCCGATAAAGGCAATCCCCTCAGTGGTGCCATAGTTACCACCGTCGATACCAGTAGCATGCTCCCAAAGCATATTGAATCCATCGTATTCATAGACAGTCTGAAGCGTATCCGGAGTCTCTGATGCATCATCAGGATAAGCGAACTTGCCACCAGAAGCCATCACAGACTTCGGTGCGCTTACACCCATTGCATAAAGGGCAATATCTATTTCGTGTACACCCCAGTCAGTCATCAAGCCACCTGCATAATCCCAAAACCATCTGAAATTGAAGTGAAATCTATTCGGGTTAAATGGTCTTTTTGGAGCTGGTCCCAACCACATATCGTAATCTACTCCAGCTGGAGGTGGACCATCTGGCAATACAGGAACGGGCTTCATCCAGCCTTGATAAGCCCAGCATTTCACCAAGCGGATCTGTCCTAGTTTTCCAGACTTGACATATTTGATCGCCTCATCATACTGAGAGCCTGATCTCTGCCACTGGCCTACCTGAACCACTTTTCCATAGCGCTCCTGAGCTTTCACCATTATTTGGCACTCTTCAATGGTATTTGCAATCGGCTTTTCTACATAGACATTCTTTCCTGCAGAAACAGCATCAACCATCGTCAAGCAATGCCAATGATCCGGCGTTCCGATGATCACTACATCGATATCTTTATCCTCGAGAAGCTTACGATAATCCTTGTACTGCTTCGGACGAGTACCTCGAATTTTATAAACATCCTCTGTTCTTTGATCCAAAACTGATTGATCAATATCTGCCAAAGCCACACAATTCACATTTGGAATCTTCAGGTGCGCATTCATATTGGACCAGCCCATTCCTTTACAACCAATAAGGCCATAATTGATCTGGTCTGAGGGTTTTATTTTTCGGGTAAAAGTACCGAAGTCAGCTGCTGTCAAAATGCTTGGCATACTTAGGCCAGCTCCCAGCAACATTGTATTTTGAATAAATCGTCTTCTTGAGGACATAAGGGGATAGATTATTGGTTGAAAAAAGTAAACAGAAATCAGTGATCAGTATACAGATGACTGTTTACTGACCACTGCAAACTGATTAAAGCGGTCTTACCCAGATATTTCTGAATTTCACCGGGTTGCCATGGTCTTGTAATTTGATAGGCAAGACTTCAGCATGAGCTTTGTAATTCGGAATACCGATATACTCAGTTGGACCTTTCAAGATCACGTGATTCTGAACCAATACGCCATTGATTAAAACTGTAACAGTTGCTGGTGAAGTCAAAACACCGTTTTTATCAAATCGAGGAGCTTTGAAGATGATATCATAGTAATTCCACTCACCTGGAGCTCTCAACGGATTCACCAAAGGAGGAAACTGCTTGTAGATTGAACCAGCTTGTCCATTTGTATAGGTTTTACTTTCGTAAGAGTCCAAAACCTGAACTTCATACATACCCATCAGAAAGAAGCCAGAGTTACCTCTTCCTTGACCTTCACCTTTGATCTCTGTTGGAGCCGTCCACTCCAAATGGTACTGAGCATCGCCAAATGGCAATTTGGATTGGATATCACCTTGTCCTGCAGTTACTACCAAGGCACCATCTTCAATCTTCCATCCTGCAGGACTTGAACCATCTTTGGCAGAAACAAAATTATTTAAGGATGTTCCGTCAAAAAGAACAATTGCGTCTGAAGGTGGAAGGTTGTTTTGTGCTCCAGGAGTGATCTTTGGAGGAACAGGTGTGTAAAATTCTGTAGCCTGAGGAGGCATTGGAGGTGGAGTCTTTTCTTGAGCTGTTGCAAGGGTACTGATACAGATTCCTGCAGCTAAAAAAGCCAGGGTCTTAAAATGCTTGTTCATAACAATAGATTATTTTAGGAATGAATTCTAAAGGCAATAAATTACTGGAAAAATGATGTGAATCGAAAAGCCATTGATGTATTTTTCCTAGAAATCACCTAAGCCTTTTCTATTTTCATAAAAAATCAACCACCCTATGAAGAAAATTTATACAGGATTAATTCTATTCATCTTAAGCTTTCATTCCACTTTTTCCCAGACGGACTATTTCTTTCCCGGAGATAGTTTTGACCCACAAATCCCTTCACCTGAGGAATTTCTGGGTTACCCAATTGGAGAATGGCATACCCGATATGATCTTATTGTCAAATATTTTGAAAAGCTAGATGCAGTTAGCGATCAGGCTTCTTTGAAAACAATTGGCTATACCCATGAGCATCGACCAAAAATCATTTTGACCATTGCTTCATCTAAAAACATGGCCAATCTGGAAGAGATTCGTCTCAAACAGCTTCAGTTAGCTGATCCCAGTCAACAAAAACCTGATGTGAGTACCATGCCAGTAATTATCCATTTAGGATATGGAGTTCATGGAAACGAACCTTCTTCAGCAGAAGCTGCTATGTTGAGTGCCTATTGGTTGCTAGCTTCTCAATCGGATTTGGCAAAAAGAGTTCGAGAGGGAGCTGTTGTTCATTTTGACCCAACAGTAAATCCTGATGGAAGGGATAGACATAGCCTTTGGGCAGATTCCAATAAAGGATTCCCTCCTGTAGCTGATCCATTGGACAGAGAGCATAATGAGGCCTGGCCAGGAGGTAGAACCAACCATTATTGGTTTGATCTGAACAGGGATTGGTTGCCTTTGGCACATCCAGAATCCCAAGCGAAGATTGAATGGTATCATCAATGGTATCCAAATGTGACTACGGATTTCCATGAAATGGGAACAAACAGCACCTATTTCTTTGAACCAACCAAGCCTTATGGTTCGGAAAATCCAGTTGTGCCGAGAAAGAACTACGATGATATCAACCCGAGATTTGCCAAGTATTTCTCCAAATACATGGATGAAATTCAAAGCCTGTATTGGACCAAGGAAGTCTTTGACAATAGCTATCCGGGATATGGGTCAACTTATCCTGATATTCATGGAGGATTGGGATTGGTATTCGAAACGGCCAGTTCCAGAGGCCATGTTCAGGATAGCCAAAGGGGTGAAATCACCTTTGCCTTTACGATCAGAAACCACGTAGTCAATTCTTTGGCGACCATGGAAGCTTCTATGGACAATCGTGAATACATGCATGATTTCCTTCGGGAATTCTTTGAATCTGCTGTTTCAGAAGGATCAAAAGACCCTGCCAAGGGCTATGTATTTGGAGATGAATTTGATGAAAGTAGAAGTAAGCTTTTTGTAAAATTCCTCAAAGACCATCAAATCAAGGTGTATGAAAACTCTTCAGACATTCAGGCTGGTGGAGTCTCTTTCAAAAAAGGAAAATCTTGGATTGTTCCGACCAATCAAGCTCAATATCGAATGGTCAGAACCATGTTTGAATACGAAAAGGAATTTGCGGATTCAGTGTTTTATGACGCCTCAGCCTGGACAATGGCAGGTGCATTTGGGATGCCTTTTGCTGCATCGGGTTCCGCAAAATTGGGTGATGAAGTCACTGAAACCACACTTCCAAGCTTTGAATTCCCGACAGAAAAAGCTTATGCCTATTTGATCGACTGGTCGGATTACTACGCACCGAAAATGCTTTTTGAAATGCAAAAAGCAGGCATTCACGTGGAAGTGGTTAATAGACCGTTCACAGCTAGCACGCAGGATGGAGAAACAGAATTCGGAGCAGGTACATTAATGGTTCCTCTAGGTTTTCAGAAAATGAGTAATCAGGAGGTTCAAGATAAATTGAAAGAGATTGCCAGCAAGACCCATCAAAAAGTATTTGCTGTCCAAACAGGGGTGAATGTTTCAGGGATTGATTTAGGATCAAACCTGGTCGGAGAAGTGAAGCAGCCTAAGATTTTGATGGTCGTTGGACCTGGTGTAAATTCCTACGAGGCTGGAGAAATCTGGCACCTGATGGATATGCAAATCGGAATGCCTATCACCAAAATCAATTCTGATATGCTTGGAAGAGTAAACCTGTTTGATTACAGCACGCTTATTTTACCTACAGGCAATTATTCTTCACAATCCGAAAGTTTTACCAACCATTTGAAAGACTGGGTTAATAGAGGAGGAACAGTGATATCTATGAAATCCAATATCCTTTGGCTCAACAGAATCGGCATCACGAAAGAATCGGAATTGGAATTCGAAGAGGCTCCTGAGCCATCTGAATTGCCTTTTGAAGTTAGAAGAGATTATGAGGGGGCTAAGGAAGTTGGTGGAAGTATTTACATGGCCAAATTGGATTTGACTCATCCAATCGCCTACGGCTACCATAGAGAAACCATGCCTGTTTATAGAAATTCGAGCCTATTTATGGCTCCAAGTAAAAACAAGTATCTAACTCCAATTCGGTATACAGAAAACCCACATTTGGGAGGATATATTAATGATCAAAACCTTGAAAAGTTGAAACAAAGTGCAAGTGTGATCATCTCCCCATCTGGAAGAGGAAGAGTCATTAATTTCTTTGATAGCCCTAATTTCCGTGGTGCTTGGTTCGGGACAAATAAATTGTTCTTTAATGCAATTTTCTTCGGGAACATGATGGATTAATATCTCAAATCGAAAAATAGAAAAAGCCGCAAAACACGAATTTTGCGGCTTTTTAATTAACCCTATAGAAAAATCGCCTTTCGGTCAATCTTTAGCGACTATACGTCAATGTGATCTTACCCGCTACAATTCCTTTGGGTGTTTGCATTTCCACCAAATGAGAGGTAATCAAGGTATTCTCCGAAAGCTTTTCAATTTCATAATTCACCACATTTCCTTTTTCATCGGTCGCTACTAATTGCTGCCCTTTTTCCTTCCAAATTCCCTTTCCATTTATGCTGCCATCCGAATTGAGAATTTGATAGGTATTATTTGTATTGATTTTCAGTATCGAATTCAAATGCATCACCTTCCCTCCCTCTTCCAAAGCCGGCATTTTCTCCCCTTTTGTTTGATCAAATTTGAATTCTGTTCCTTTCCATTCTCCAACGATTTCCGCCTTAAATGCGAATGAAGAAATGAAAAGTATTCCTAAAGCTAGGAACAAGCACATACTAGTTCGTTTTATCTGAGTCATTTTCATAGTATTACGGTTTTTTCGTAGATTTTATTAAAATTTTTAACGTTTATAAGATTGTGTAATAGTACCAGCCAATTTGCCCATTGGAGTTTCAAATTCTACCTGATGCTTAGTAACCAATTTATCATCGGAAAAACTTACGATTTCATAGCTGGTCACTTCATTTCCATCATCAGTAATTAAAGTAGCCCCACCTTCGATATCCCATGTTCCTTCTCCATTTAAGATTTCTCCATTGACTTGGATTTTATAGGATCCATCCCCATTCAAGATCAATTCACTTTTTTCATGAAGATCTCTCCCGCCTTCTATCATAGCCACCAAATCAGGACCTTCTGACTGAACAAATTGGAAATCGTCACCTTTCCAAGTCCCTACAAGATCACCTCTTTCGACTCCAGAAGAACAAGAAACCATTAAGCCTACTGAGAACAAGACCAAAAGACCAGCAAAAAACCTTTTCAAGTCCTTCTTTTCAGATTTACTTTTGTGCATCATTAAAATTCTATTTTTTGTTTGAAATTGATTAAAACTGCTAATTAATTGCCAATTGGGATGATTAGAGCTGGCAAACTCCACCAATAGTCTCGAATAAGAAATAGAAGAATATTCAGAAATAACACCAGCATCAGCTTGGTATTCATGAACCTCTTTCAGGCTTTGTTCAAATAGGTAAACCAATGGATTAAACCATAGGAAGCTTTTTACCAACTGAATAAAAATGACATCCAATGAATGACCTAACTGCACATGCATGGACTCATGCTTGAATACCTGATCAAAACTTTCCGAATTGGTCGGATTTGCCGGCATCAATATATAATTGAAGAAGCTCGAAGGTCTAAAATCATGGTCCAAAGCAACTTTGAAACCTTTATATGTGATTTTATCAGAATCACGAATCATCAATATGGTTTTAAAGATTCCCAAAAGAAGCTTACCCATCATCCACAACACCCCAGAAGCATAAAGGGCATAAAACCCAGTGGAGAGATAATTTATTTTTCTACCTGTATTGTCAATTGTTGGAGATATCAAATCACTTGATTCTAAAACTCTTATTGGGTTTAAAGGCAGTGTGCCTGCAGGCAGAAAATTAAAATCTAGAAATGGAAAAAGAATAGAGACCAAAATTGAAACCATCAAGAATGCTCTGTTCCAAGAGAAGAAGGTCAGCCTTTCCAATACCAACTTATAAAAGCCCCATGCAACCAAGAGACAAATCCCAGATTCCAGAAAATATGAAATAAACTTTTCCATCACTTCACTCTTTTTTCAAACCCATCAATTAATCGCTGAAGATCTTCCACTTCTTTTTCTGAAATTTTCTTTTCAGTCACCAAAAAGGAAAGAACATTTTCTACCGAATCGTCAAAGAAATTCTTGACCAAATGATTGAAACTCCTTTTTCTATAAGCTTCTTGAGTCACTACAGGATAATAATCATGGGTCTTTCCATAAGTCCTATGATCTACATAGCCTTTCTTTTCTAGCATTTTTACAGATGAAGCCAAGGTTGTATAAGGTGGTTTGGGATCAGGTAATTCATCCAAAATTTCCCTAACAACAGCTCTTTCATTCTTCCAAAGGATCTGCATAATCTGCTCTTCGTAGGTGCTCAGCTCTTCCATGGAAACTAATGTAATAAATGAATTTCAGAAAACCTACGAATATTTCGTATTAATACGATTTTATTGTATTTGAAAAATTCTAACTGATGATTTCTCTCAAAATCCCGGTACCAGAGCTGATCAATTTCCAAGAATCAAATTCAAATTCGATAATGGCCAAAGTACCTGGGGTCATATTTTGGTATGAATTATAAGTAAGTGTGGCAAGCAACAAGCTGATGATAGGATTATGCCCTACTATCAGACAAGATTCGGCTATTTCTGGAATATTTTCAATTAATCCCATCATTGAACCCAAATCACCTTCATAGATGGACTTTTGCAAGTCAAAGGCTTTTATTAAAACGTGTGAACTCAAAATTTCTGCAGTTTCCCGAGTCCTTTGAGCTAGAGAACAATACATAAAATCAATCTCTGGGTATTGAATTTGAAGGGTTTTGCCTACTCTATTGACTTTTTCTATCCCAAATTTTGTCAATTGCCTTTGAAAATCGGTCCCATCTGAAAAACCTGCTTCACCATGCCTTATTAATATCAACTTCTTCATTTTAGGGACTTTATACTATTAACAATTCAATGTATTTCAATCAAAAACCATTCTAATTAAACCCCTCCTTCAAGATTAATATTTGGAGGGAATTGGTATGGCCTCTATTTTTAGCATTTCAAATCAAGTCTGCTCAGACTTTATATCTTAGCTTATATGTCCAAAAACCTTGTAATCGTCGAATCACCTGCCAAAGCAAAAACCATTGAGGGATACTTGGGCAAGGACTTCAAAGTAGCCTCCAGCTATGGACATGTTCGAGACCTTCCCAAAGGTGATAAAGCGATCGATATAAAAAACCGATTCAAACCTACCTACGAAGTAACTCCTGATAAAAAAGAAGTTATCAAAAACTTGAAGAACTTGGCCAAAGATGCCGAGACTATCTACCTAGCAAGTGATGATGACCGCGAAGGAGAAGCCATTTCTTGGCACCTGAAAGAAGTACTCAAGCTGAAAGATGAAAACACCCGTAGGATTGTCTTTCGTGAAATTACAAAAAACGCAATAACTAAAGCAATAGAGAATCCCCGTGGAATCGACATTGATTTGGTCAATGCGCAGCAAGCACGACGAATTCTCGATCGTCTGGTTGGTTTCGAGCTTTCTCCAATTCTTTGGAAAAAAATCAAAACCGGACTTTCAGCTGGCCGTGTTCAATCCGTAGCTGTTCGTCTGATTGTAGATAGGGAAAGAGAAATCGAGGCGCACAACGCCAAGTCTTCTTATAGAATCACTGCTCAGTTTGAAACAGATGGAAAATCTTTCCAAGCAGAACTTCCTAGGAAATTTGAAACCAAAGAAGAAGCAGAAAGCTTCCTAAAGAGTTGTTTAGATGCTGATTTTTCAGTTGGAAACCTTGAGAAAAAGCCAGCTAAAAAGTCTCCAGCTCCTCCTTTTACAACTTCAACCCTTCAGCAGGAAGCGAGTAGAAAATTATACTTCTCAGTGGCCCAGACCATGTCTGTTGCTCAGAAACTATACGAAGCTGGTAAGATCACTTATATGCGTACTGATAGTGTCAATCTATCCGAAGACGCGATGCAATCTGCCAAAAATGCGATTGAGGATTCGTACGGTTCTCAATACCACCAATCCAGAAAATATACCACCAAATCCGAAGGCGCACAAGAGGCTCACGAAGCCATCAGGCCTACTGATTTCTCTCAGTCTCAGGTTTCTGGTGATCGGAATGAACAACGTTTGTATGAGTTAATCTGGAAAAGAGCCATCGCATCTCAAATGTCTGATGCTCAACTAGAAAAGACAACCATCACGATTGCCATTTCCAACTCAGATTTGACCCTTTCAGCACATGGTGAAATCATCAAATTCGAAGGATTCCTGAAGGTTTATCTAGAAAGTACCGATGAGGAGCCGGATGAAGAAGATAGCACCAACAAATCCTTGCTACCTCCTCTTGAGATTGGTCAAGGCTTGGATCTTTTGGAAATGAAAGGTCGAGAAAGCTTTACCAGACCAGCTCCAAGATATACGGAAGCTTCTCTGGTAAAGAAACTGGAAGAATTGGGTATCGGTAGACCATCCACTTATGCTCCGACTATTTCTACCATCCAGCGTAGAGAATATGTCATCAAGGAATCCAGAGATGGAAAGCCTCGTGAATATCAGGAAATGAAAATTGCAAAGGGCCAGTATAAATCAGAAACAAAAACTGAGATCACTGGAGCAGAAAAGCAAAAGCTTTTTCCTACAAACATGGCGATGGTTGTGAATGATTTCTTGGTGGAGCACTTCCCGAATGTCATTGACTTCAACTTTACTGCTAAGGTGGAGAAGGAATTTGATGATATCGCTGCAGGAGGCCAAGTTTGGCAGGATATGATTGATTCATTCTATGGCAACTTCCACCACAGTGTCGAAGAAACAGAGCAAGTCTCCAGACAAGACATCAATACGAGCAGATTCTTAGGAAATCATCCTGAGTCAGGTAAACCGATGACTGCTCGTTTGGGAAGATTTGGACCATTGGTTCAGATCGGAGACAGTGAGGATGAAGACAAACAATACGCTTCCCTTAAAAAGGGCCAATTCATCGAAAACATCAGCCTAGAGGATGCTCTGGAGCTTTTCAAACTTCCAAGAGATGTGGGCATGTTTGAAGACAAAAAAATTGTGGCTGCTATAGGTAGATTCGGTCCTTATGTAAGGCATGATGGATCTTTTGTTTCTTTGAAAAAGGAAATGGATCCTTTGAGTATTACTGAGGAAGAAGCAATCCAATTGATCAAAGACAAGCGAGAAGCAGATGCCAAAAAGCATATCAAAAGCTTCGATGAGAATCCTGATATTCAAATCCTAAATGGACGTTGGGGACCTTATATCAAGTTTGGAAAGAATAATTTCAAAATCCCTAAAGACAAGGAAGCTGAGAAATTAACCTATGAAGAAACAATTGAAATCATAGAGAATCAACCGGAACCAAAGAAAAAAGGTGGTAGGTTTTCCAAGAAAAAATAAAAACTAGAAAAACGGTCAGTCCAAAGCTGACCGTTTTCTATTTTTATAGTTCCATGAAAAGATATTTTTCTGCCTTAATTCTTTTCTTCATTATCCATCTTTCATTTGGTCAGACACTCTTGAAAGGTCGGGTTGAAGAGTCAGGAACTGGTAATCCAGTCTCTTATTGTTCTATCTACCTACCAAATACAACTTTGGGGATGACTGCCGATGAAAAGGGGCAGTTTCAGATCGAAATCCCAAATGGAAGTTATGATGTAGCGGTACGAATGGTTGGCTATGAAACTCAAACCTTCCACATCCAAACAGACAATCTCCCAAAAGATGGGTACTTGATTTATCTTCAAGTCAACGAGACTGAATTGGGAGGAATTGATGTCAATGACGAGAGAGATTCTGTGTGGTATCGAAACTTGAGAACTTTCAAAAACTATTTCCTTGGAACCAGCAAAAACGCAAAAAAAGCAGGAATAGGAAATGAGAAAAAGATCCTACTGGATAGTGACTCTAAACCAGGAATTCTTTTGGCAAGTGCCAATGAGCCGATTTTGATCCACAATCCCAACTTGGGCTATACCTTGGATTTTGATCTGGTAGAATTTGAATATAATTCCAGAGCGGGCTCATTTTATTATTTGGGATATCCCCTATTTATCCCCGATCAAAATCTTTCCAAATCAAAAGAGAGGAGAATCGAAAAAAATCGATTAGAAGCTTATCAAGGAAGCCTACAACATTTTATTTCAGCGCTATACCAAGGAAATACTCGCAAAGAGCGATATGAAATCAGAAGAATTCTCAAAGTTCCCAATCCTGAAAAACCAAAAAAAGAATCCATAGAAAGGGCTGAAAATCTATTTAAAGGGTCTCAAGATCAAACTGTAAAAGATTCCCTTCAATTTTACTTTTTGGATAAGAAATCACTTCCTGACAGTGTTGACTATTTAGAAAGAAATCCAATCAATTCAACTGAAATTATTTCGACAGACCCCGACGGGAAACGAATTTTGAAAGGAGACGCAATTCTTCATGTCACCTATTTGGTGGAAAAAGAATCAGCAGAATTCCTGGGTTCTATGAATGCTTCGAATCCAGGACCTCAAGTTTCTAAATTGTATATCAGGGTTCCAGTTTTAGAATTATTTGAAAATGGGAGCTATTCGGATCCACTTGGGATATTGATTGAAGGCTATATGGGTTGGGAGAAAGTGGCCGACCTGATGCCTTTAGACTATAAACCCAAAGACTAGAGGCAGTTTGGATCATTCTCTTGCACCTTCTAATTTTAATCATGAATAAAAAACGATTGGTTGTTCTCTCAGGGGCTGGTATTTCTGCTGAAAGCGGGATCAAAACCTTCAGAGATAGTGGTGGTCTGTGGGAAGGTCATGACGTGATGGAGGTTGCTTCGCCTGAAGGCTGGAGGAGAAATCAGGATTTGGTTCAAGAGTTTTACAATTTGAGGAGAAAACAAGCCAGAGAATGTCTTCCCAATTTAGCCCACGAGCTTTTGGTTGAATTGGAATCAAATTTTGAGGTTCTGATCATTACCCAAAACGTGGATGATTTGCATGAAAGAGCCGGTTCGAGCAAAGTTCTTCACCTTCATGGAGAGCTGAATAAAGCCCAAAGTTCCTTAGACCCCAATTTGGTCTATGAATTGGATCATTGGGAAATTAAAAAAGGAGACAAATGTGAAAAAGGAAGCCAACTTCGTCCAAATGTAGTTTGGTTTGGTGAGCCTGTTCCCAAAATGCTTGATGCAATCAAATGGGCCGAAAAAGCTGACATTTTCTTGGTAATCGGGACTTCTCTTCAGGTTTATCCAGCAGCGGGCTTGGTGGATTATGCACCTACGACAGCACCTATTTACCTGATTGACCCTAATTCAGAGTTTTCAAGACTCCCTACAAGGATTACACATTTGAAAAATTCTGCCACCGAAGGAATGAAAATTTTGAAAGATTTATTGATTCCTGAAATTTAATTTCGAAGCTTGATCGAAAAGCCATAAATTGAAAGACAAATTTTTTCCTATGGCAACCAAAAGATCAATCTGGCCGACTTTAGTTTTTGAGGAATATAAGGATACCCAGTACTTATTACATCATTGGTTTCAGATGATCGGCAAAGTCCGATTAAAGAAATCTCCTTGGCAAAATCATTCCTGGCATGTCACTTTATATGTTGACTCTCAAGGCCTGACCACTGGCCCGATTCCCTATGAATCTGGCAACTTTGAAATTCGATTTGACTTTACCAGACATGAGGTAAAATTCAAAACTAGTAATGGAACTAGAGATAGATTTTCACTCGGAGGGCAAACGATTGCAAGCTTTTATGAGCAGATGAATGAAAAGCTCAAATTCTTGGGAATTCCTGTCAAAATTAGCGACACTCCCAATGAAATGATCGATTGCATTCCTTTTGCAAAAAACACAAAGAGGATTCCCTACCTACCCAATGAGGCACAAAAGCTATGGAAAGCTCTCGTATTGATTCAGAATGCATTCACTGTATTTCGAGCCAGATTCAGAGGAAAACATAGCCCTGTACATTTCTTTTGGGGATCATTTGATTTGGCTTATTCCAGATTTTCTGGGGCTGAAGCACCTGAATACGATTCCAGTCAACCCAATATTTCCAAAGAAGTGATGAAGGAAGCATACTCCCATGAAGTATTTAGTATTGGCTTTTGGCCAGGAGGAGACACATATCCCGATCCTTGCTTTTATGCTTATTGCTATCCTTATCCTGAAGGGTTTCAGGAAAGTAAAATATTACCAGAAACAGCATCCTGGAATTCAAGTTTAGGTGAGTTTATTCTCCCTTACAAATCTGTTCAATCCAGTTCAAATCCTCAGGAGACATTATTGGCATTTTTACAATCTACCTATGAAGCCGCTGCAGGTGCTGCAAACTGGGATCGAGTGAAATTAGATTGCGATTTTTCGAATTTAGAAAAGAAAAATTCCAATATTACACTATGATATCCAATGTTTTAAATAGCTTTTTCGGAGAGATTCATTTGATTTTTTCCAGAGTTAAAAGAAACCAGTTCTTTCAAGATTCAATTTTAAAAACCAACCAACTCAATCAACCACTACTAACTGAAATACAAATGGTTAAGGAATGAAAATTAAAGCAAAATTCATTCTATGGCCTTTACTCGCTTGGGGGATTATTTTTCTAGGTTCTGAATGGTGGAATAGCCACCCTAAAGTCGTCATCCCAACTCCACTTTCTGCACAAACCAAGTCAGAGAAAATAGATTCTCTAGCTATATCAACCTTAAATGAAAATCTTCTTTCTGGACTTTCTGTAGCCATTATTGAAGATTCAAAAATCAGCTATAAAAAAGCTTTCGGCTTTTATAAATTGAATGAAAAGGATAGCCTGAAACCGTCCACAGTGATACCCGTGGCTTCCATTTCAAAACTTTTCACCAGTCTCACCTTAGCTGGCTATTTGGATACCTTGGGTATAATTGTGACAGATCCAATTTCGATTCTTAATATCCCTGAAATCTCAGCTGATTCAGACCTTGGAAAATTAAGTTTTGAACAATTGCTGAGACATCAATCCGGGATCCATGATCAAAGTCTTTTTCAAAGAATCACCACCAGAAAAGCTTCATTCTCTATCGAAGAATTCGGCCATGAATTAATCTCAAACTCGGAAAACCTGGAATCAGATAAGAGTTATCAATATTCTGATAGCAACTTTGATTTCATTGGATATTTATTGGAGAAATCATCTGGACAGGCTTTCCAAGAATTAGTTCAAACCAGCATGTTAGATCATCTAGGAATGGTTGATTCTAGATTTAATACTGAATCAATCATTGAATATGGTTATAGAAAAACCAGAATTTGGAAAAGGATTAAGCCTTCACCTATTCAATTTTCTTTAGTCCCCTCTCCTTCTTCCGGACTGGAAACGACCTTGGATGACCTGAGCAAAGGCTTGATCCAGTTAACACGTGGAGATTTGGGATTATTGGAAAAGGAACTCAAATGGCTGCAAACCTCCTCAGAACTACCTCCGGCAGGATTTCAGGCTATCACTTTGGATGGTCATAAAATGATCGGGCATTTTGGGGCCCAATCGGGATTTAGTTCGCTAATCGTATTTGATCCTATTCAAAAAACAGGAATCCTCATCTTATCAAATACCCGAGAGATAAATGATTTCAGAATCAATTTGGCAAGCCAGATTTATACTCTACTCCTAAAAAGCCCATGAAACTCTCCTTCCCTCACCCCTTAATCATCCTTCTAATTTTTGTAATCCTTTCAGGTATATCTACATACCTGATACCTGCAGGAGAATTTGAAAGAAGACTTGATGAGGTAACAGGGCGAGAAGTTGTGATAGGTGGATCCTACCATGAAGTGGAAAGTCAACCAATTTCTTTAGGACAATTAGCTTTGGCGATTCCTGAGGGTCTGATTTTCGGAGCTGATTTGGTGGTTTTAATCCTTGTGATTGGTGGAGCCTTTTATGTAGTAGAAAAGACGGGAGCACTTCAGGTTGGAATTGAAGCTTTGATCTATCGATTCAGAGGCAATTCAATCTTGCTATTGGTCTGTTTATCTTTAGCCTTTTCAATTGCAGGAGGCACGATAGGAATGCAGGAGGAGATTATAGCCATGGCCCCTATCCTCGTCATGCTGGCTAACAAATTGAATTATGACAAAATATCAATCATAGGATTATCCCTTGGATCCGCATTGCTTGGCGCTGGTTTATCTCCTATAAATCCATTTAATGGGCTATTGGCTCAGAATATTGCTGAACTCAATGTCCAAGAAGGCATTGTCTTTAGGCTGATTGTGTTTGTGATTGGTATCGGATTTTGGACATTTTTGATGATCAGAAAAGGAAAATCAAAGGGAGAACAAACCGAACCTCTGGAGTTCATGTCGGTAAAAATCACCTGGAACAATGCTTTAATTTTAATCCTTGCAACCGGGGGTGTTGTCGTATCTGGTTGGGGAATCACCCAAAAAGACTGGGGATTCAATGAAATGTCCGCCCTCTTTTTTGTAATCGGAATTACTTGCGGAATTCTGGGAAAAATGGGCCTTAATGGTACCGCCAGAGCATATACAGAAGGATTTAGCGAAATGATCTTTGCGGGAGTAATTGTGGGGTTGGCAAGAAGTGTTTATATCGTTTTAGAAAAAGGAATGGTAATAGACACCATGATTCAAGGCCTATTTAGCCCCTTGGAATCCTTGCCAGATTCAATGGCTTTGCTCGGATTGTACATCACACAATTGTTGATTCATATTCCAGTTCCCAGTACTTCCGGACATGCGGTTTTGACGATTCCGCTTGCAACACCACTGATGGATTTGCTAGGTATCTCTCGTCAGTTAGCAGTATTCACCTACCAATATCCTGCTAGTCTCATGGATATGATCACCCCTACCAATGGAGGTATGATGGCGGTGGTAGCTGCCGCTGGCATCAACTTTAAAGACTGGCTAAAATATATTATCAAGCCTTGGATCCTCTTGTGCATTTTCTGTTTGATATCTGTTTTTATCGCCTTAATTTGGTTTGGTTAAACCTAAAAAGCCTGTTTATGCACATTAACGATCACAACCCTTTACCAATCTATCACCCAGCCTCTGATCGATATGATCAGATGAACTATAGAAGGACTGGTAAAAGCGGTTTGTTATTACCAGAAATCAGCCTGGGACTATGGCACAACTTCGGTCATAATGCTGATTTTACTTTGGGTAGAAAAATCCTAAGAAGAGCCTTTGATTTGGGAATTTCCCACTTTGACCTAGCCAATAACTACGGACCTCCTTACGGTTCAGCTGAGGAAAATTTTGGAAGAATCTTCAAGAAAGACTTCCTTCCTTTTCGAGATGAATTGATTATCTCCTCCAAAGCTGGCTGGGATATGTGGCCAGGACCTTATGGAAATATGGGTTCTAGAAAATATCTGATTGCCAGTTGTGATCAAAGTCTGAAAAGAATGGGATTGGACTACGTGGATATCTTTTATCATCATAGACCTGATCCTGAAACGCCATTGGAAGAAACAATGGGAGCTTTAGACCAATTGGTAAGACAAGGAAAAGCTCTTTACGTAGGAATCTCTCAATATAGCGCAGAGGATACTGCAAGAGCCTATGAAATTCTAAAGCAGATGGGAACTCCACTTTTGATCCATCAGCCTCGCTATAGCATGATCGACAGATGGGTAGAAGGTGGACTTTTGGATGTTTTGGGAGAAAAAGGCATCGGAAGCATCGCATTTTCACCTTTGGAGCAAGGAATGCTTACTGACAAATATCTAAAAGGAATCCCGGAAGATTCACGAGCTGCCAAAGACGGTAGATACCTAAAACCAGAACAAATCGGAGGAGAGAAATTGGAAATGATCCGACAGCTAAATGATATTGCCAAAACCAGAAATCAAACGCTGGCGCAAATGGCGATCGCTTGGCTTTTGAAAGATCCTAGAATCACTTCTGTCTTGGTTGGAGTATCTAAACCAGAACAATTGGATGATAATGTGAGTGCTATCAAAAACACTCAATTTTCTGAATCAGAAGTAGCTAAAATAAAAGAAATACTAGGAGCTTAATATGAGCCAACCTACCTCTAGAAGTGCCCTGATTTTGATCGTAATTGCTCAATTTTTGGGCACTTCTCTTTGGTTTGCAGGCAATGCAGCTATTCCAGAAATCAGCAAGATTTTAGGAGAACCAGAATTGACAGCTTCTATTACCACAGCTGTTCAGTTAGGGTTTATTTCTGGCACATTGATCTTTGCAATCCTTTCCATTCCAGATAGATTCCCACCCAACAAGGTCTTTTTGTACAGTTCTTTACTGGCAGCTTTTTTTAATTTAGGAATTACCCTTCTTCCACTTCATTTATTTAATCTATTAATCGGCCGCTTTCTTGTAGGTTTTTTCCTTGCAGGAATTTATCCAGTCGGAATGAAAATCGCAGCTGATTATTTCCAAAAAGGTCTTGGATCAGCTCTGGGTTTTTTAGTGGGTGCATTGGTTTTAGGAACTGCATTTCCTCATTTGATTCGAGCCTTGGATTTGCAATTTTCCTGGAAATTCATTTTCTGGACGACTTCAATTTTAGCCAGTTTGGGAGGAATTTTAATAGGTTGGAAAGTTCCTGACGGTCCCTTTCGTAAACCAAGTCCTAAATTTGATTGGGGAGTCATACCGAGATTATCCAAACTGCCAGCCCTAAAAGGAGCTGCCTCAGGCTATTTTGGACACATGTGGGAGCTTTATACCTTTTGGGCATTTGTCCCTGCTCTTGTAGCTTATTTTAGCTCACAGCCTACCCAAACAGCTTTCAACGCATATCTATCATTTGCCATCATCGGAGTTGGTGCAATTTCCTGTGGAATTGGAGGATTGATCTCTGTTAAAAAAGGATCCAATACAGTTGCTCTATTCTCATTAGTAGGATCTGGAATTTGTTGTCTCATACTTTGGATACTTCCTAATTCACCCGATTATCTCTGGATTGGGTTTCTTCTGATTTGGGGTATGTTGGTAACGGCAGACTCTCCTCAATTTTCAACATTGGTGGCTCAAGCAACGCCTTCTGAATACAAAGGAACAGCGCTTACCTTGGTCAATTGTTTTGGATTTTCCCTAACCATCCTATCTATCCAATTTGCACAATTTTTACAAAAATGGTTGGAGCTTACCCAAGTATTGAGTCTTTTATTCCTGGGACCTGCTGTAGGTCTATTGCTTTTCAAAATCTTTAAAAACAAAAAGGAGGCTCTGTCTCCAAGCCTCCCTGCGTCTTAACAAACCGGACCTCTGTTATCGAACGACGTTTTCTAGTGTTGCTAAATAAACCCACTTTTGGTCTCGTGAGTTCAAGCCTTCATTGACAGCATCTCTTTCTTCTGCTGTTTGATCCAAATCTTCATAAGCCTGACCATTGAAAAATTGCATGTAGTCTTTATACATATTCATCGTCAAGTGAGTAGATTGAGCTTGTGAACCCAGCGGAAGCGCCGTTCTCAAGAAACTCCAATGACCCATTAGTCCTTTTTCAATTCGCTCTTGATGAATTGGTTTAAAAACTTCCATTTCCGCCTGTTCGTAATCGTCAAACAGGCCTTCATTGGCTTTCATTAAATCAAAAGAGGCCAATACACCAGGTTTCATTTGAAAGCTATCATCTGTGTGGGCAACTTCTCTCATGTAAAGCCTCATAGGCATATCTCTCATGGCGAGAGATTCTTGAAAGATTTTGACCACCTGGGCATCGTTCAAATGAGGATAAGCGATTTTAGTATACTCTATCATCTTTTCCTCATCCAGACCGTTCATCATATTCACAGGATCGTCATAATAGGTAATCATAATATATTGGAAGTCGCTGTGATCAGCACCAGACTGTAGCGCCCAAAAGTCCCAACCATCGATTTTACCGTCATTCAAAGCCTGACGATATACCTTTTCCATCAAATCCTTAAATTCGATATAGTCAAAGATTTGGTCGTTTTCCACTTTGACAAATTCGAATACCATATACTGAGTTTGCTGGGCTCTGAGGGTTGAGAACCATAGCAACCCACCAATCAATAAAAAAACAATTTTTTTCATATTACAGGGGGTTTAGGGTTAATTGTGCTTTTGTATAATTTAAAAATATATTTTGTTTGAAAGCAAATTTTTAAAATGAAATTTTATTTATTGGAATTTTTCAGGATAAAACTTATTTTTAATAAAGTAAGGCCGAAAATGTAATATTTACAAAGCAGGTCGAGAAATCTTGGAATATTACTAATAAAACGATCATAAGATGACAGGAATTACAAGAAGATCATGGCTAAAAAAAGTAGGGATAAGCACTGGTCTTTCCTTTGCCGGAACTGGTTTTTTAAGTGATTTGAGCGCTGAGGAAATCAAAAAGTTTAATCCCAGACCTTTCGATGGCCCCATTAGACTCGGTTCAAACGAGAATCCTTATGGACCCTCACAAAAAGCAAGGCAAGCAATGCAAGCTCATTTCGACTTAGGTTGCAGGTATCCATATGCCTATAATGGAGACCTGACCAAAATGATTGCTGAGAAAGAAGATGTACCAGAAGATCATATTGTACTCGTTGCCGGATCTACTGAAGGACTAAAAATCACAGGGATTACATTTGGAGAAGGCGGAGAAATCATCAGCTGTGCCCCTACTTTCCTCGCTATGATGGATTATTCTGCGCTTTGGGGCACGGAAATTAATTGGGTTCCATTAACAAAGGACCTGGATTTTGATTTGGATGAAATCGAAAAGCGAGTTTCCTATGAAACAAGACTAGTTTTCCTCTGTAATCCTAACAACCCAACCGGAAAACTACTCCCAGCAGATCGAGTAAGAGATTTCTGCGATACAGTCAGCAAGAAAGCAATCGTGTTTAGTGACGAGGCCTATTATGATTTTATCACCGAACCCAACTATCCCTCCATGGTCGAATTAGTTAAGGAGGGAAAAGATGTAATCGTATCCAAAACATTCTCTAAAGTGTATGGTTTAGCGGGAATAAGATTGGGATATTTGATCGCCAGGCCTGCTTTAGCTGCAAAACTGAGAGAACGTGTTGTTGCCAGTACCAATATCATGGCGATTGAAGCCGGAAAAGCTGCACTTCAGGATCAAGAGTTTTATGACTTTGCCATTCAGAAAACCAATGAGGCAAAAGCTGAAATCATAGCCACTTTAGATGACTTGAAACTTCCCTATGCTACTTCACATGCTAATTTCATTTTCTTCCATTCAGGAAAAGATATTGTGGAATTAAATCAAACATTTAGGGACAAGGGAATCATCATAGGAAGACCTTTTCCTCCCTTGAATGATTGGTGTAGAATTTCGACCGGAACTACAGAAGAAATTGCGTTATTTAACCAAACATTACGAGAAGTCTATAGCTGATGCTAGAATCAACAATAACCCTACAAAATCATCAAATCCTGCTAAGACCTATTTCTAAGCAGGATTTTCCTTTTATGTTAACCTTGACGCAGGAAAAGGAAATGTGGAATTACTTTACCTCGGACCTGAGCATTCCAGAGGAATTGGAAAAATGGGCTCAACCAGCATTTGATGGGGATAGAGTCCAGTTTACGGTTATAGATAAAGAAACACAGGAAATTTTAGGTTCCTCTGCTTTTGGAAACTACTCCAAAAAGGATGAAAGAATAGAAATAGGCTGGACCTGGCTAGGAAAACCGTCACAGGGAAAAGGAGTTAATTCTCAAATGAAATTTTTGATGATGGAATATGCATTTGAAATCCTGAAAGTAAAGCGAGTAGAAATCAAAACTGATGTCCTAAACCTGCCAGCTCGAAAAGCAATGTTGAAAATGGGAATTATTGAGGAAGGAGTTTTAAGGAGTCATACGCTCCTTTGTACAGGAAGGAGAAGAGACACCATATATTACAGTGTGTTGGAGCATGAGTGGCCTACATTGAAGAAAAATTGGAAATAAAAAAAGCGCCTGTTGGCGCTTTTTTTATTGAAGCCATTGCGGCTTAGTCGTATCTATTTCTGCTTCCAATTGATTCAATAAATTATAAAGCCCAAAATAGGTCCTATTGATATACAAGCCGTGACGAGATCCCCGTGCTTGCCTAGACTTTTTAAACATTTTATCATTGGAAATCCGATCTCCCAATTCAAAAATCTGATCAAAAAACCGATTATCTGCAAAGTCAAAACGGTCTGAATGAAATGGTTTTCCCAATAAGGAAATCATTTCACGGAAAGCCCCTTTGTAGAATTCCCGTTCATCTGGACTGTCCTTATCTGAAATAAATTCCAGATCATAAAATACCTGGTTGAGCTCATCTTCATTCAAAAGCATATCCTTTTTGATCAAAGCAAAATATCCTTGATAAAAGTCTTCTGGAATGATTTTAACACATCCAAAATCGATAATTCCCAGGTTTCCATCATCCTGAACGATGAAATTTCCCGGATGCGGATCAGCATGGACTTGCTTCAGATGGTGAACCTGATGATCATAGAAATCCCAAAGAGCTTGCCCAATCTTATTCTTTTCTTTTTGTGTTGGGTTGGTTTCCAGCCATTCTTTGATATGTTTTCCTTTAATCCAATCCATGGTAATGATCCGGTCTCCACTCCATTGGTCATAATACTTAGGAAAATTCAAATGTGGAATATGGGAACAAGCTTCCGAAATCTCTCTAGAGCGCCCCACTTCCAAAATATAATCTGTTTCCTCAAGCAATCTTTCCTCAACTTCTGCCATGTAATGATCCAACTCCCTTTCATTCATATTGAGGAGTCTTAAGGCAAAGGGTCTCACCAATTTCAAATCAGAACTTACTGAGTTTGCCACTCCGGGATATTGAATTTTCACTGCCAACAATTTCCCCTCTTTCGTTGCCTGATGGACTTGACCAATGGAGGCAGCATTAACAGCAGATCGAGTAAATGTATCAAAGATCTGATCAGGGGTTTTCTTCAGATTTTGTTGAAAAGTCTTTACGACAAGTGGATATGACAAAGGTGGAGCCGAATACTGAGCCATAGTAAACTGATCTTGATAGGCCCTTGGAAGCAGATTCTTATCCATGGACATCATCTGTGCAACCTTCAAAGCAGAACCTTTTAGCTCACTTAGAGAGCTATAAATATCTCTTGCATTAGATTCATGCAAAGCCTCCTTCTCAAGTTTGGGATCTACTATTTTCTTCGCATAATGCTTCACATAATTCCCTCCCACTTTAGCTCCTGTTGAGATAAATTTGGCAGCACGCTGAACTTTGGAAACCGGAATGGATTCCTGCTCTTTTAACTTCTCAGCCATGGCCTACTTGTTTTGGTATAAAAACTTAGCAAAGTCTAGAAAACGGTCCAATGCACTTTGCCCCATTAGATCGAAAGCCAAATTGACTGATTTCTCAATTGCCGCATCTGTTTTTTCAAATCGAGGAGATTGATCTTCCATCCAATATTTGAAAACAAATAAAACCTGAACCCAAAGCGCCTCTCCATATCGATCTGATAAAATCGGTCGTTTGGTAATCTCCTGAGACTCCTCTCCTTCTTTGAGGATTTCTGAGGAATATTCCAGAAACTCTTTCCTAAATGCTTTCAATTCAGTTGGTATCATCCCTAAACGACTGCTTTGTTTTTGGTATAGCGCCAATAAGAATGAACGGTGATTTTTCAATACTTCAATCCAAGTAAATAAAAAGCCCAAAAACTTTTCTCTAGATGAATACTCAGGATAAACTTCCTGCTCCTTCAGCTGACTTAATGTTTCATCAAGAATTTGGGACCAAATAGCTGATTTGATC
Organism: Algoriphagus zhangzhouensis; assembly: GCF_900148515.1. Lineage (GTDB taxonomy): Bacteria > Bacteroidota > Bacteroidia > Cytophagales > Cyclobacteriaceae > Algoriphagus > Algoriphagus zhangzhouensis. The sequence goes on from NZ_FRXN01000001.1 coordinate 1,156,715, forward strand.
CCTTCAAAGGAAGTGAAATAGGAGTAAAAATCTCCCTCCTTCATTTTCATCTCTTGCGTAAACTTGAAAATTGATTTGGGCTCAGATCCATGTTCCAAAACATGAGAGATATAGCTTTCAATGATCTTCTTTCTTGGGTCTTTTTTGGTAGTTTTTCTAGCAGTTTGAGTTTCCATCTTCAAGGCTTTGATTTAATTGATAAACAAGCAAAAGGCCCCAGAGGTTTTTAAAAAGGCATAAAAAAACCGGGATTTTATTGTCCCGGTTTCATTTTTTGAGTGATATCAACTTTTGACCTTTTCAACGACCAAATTATGGTTGGTATAAATACAGACATCAGCTGCTATATGAAGGCTTTCTCTGACCATTTCCTCTGCACTCATGGTTGGTGCAAATTTCTTCATGGCTCTCGCTGCAGACTGGGCATACATGCTTCCAGATCCAATAGTGGCAATTTCCATATCCGGTTCGATCACATCGCCAGTTCCAGAGATGATCAAGATATCATCCTGATCTGCAACAATCATCATTGCCTCGAGCTTACTCAGCATCCGGTCTGTTCTCCATTCCTTTGCTAATTCAACGGCGGCTCTTTTCATATTATTTCCAAAAGCTCCCAATTTCTCTTCAAACTTCTCCAAAAGTGTAAAAGCATCAGCGGTAGAACCAGCAAAACCAGTTACGATTTTCCCTCCTTGCAATACTCGAATCTTTTTGACGCTGCTTTTGGCAACTGTATTTCCCAAAGTCGCCTGCCCATCTGCTCCAATGACTGTTTCTCCATTGTGCTTGATAGCAACGACCGTTGTTGATTTAATTTTCTCCATGTGGCAAAAATTTCTATTCTAATTGGTTATCGTGTGGCATCTTTCTACCAATAACCGTTCTAAAGCAAAAAGTCCTGTCGAAACAGGACTTTTTGGCAGTTTATTAGATTAAGATTCTGACTGGATCCTCCAGTAGACCTTTCAGTGTCAATAGGAAGGCAGAGCCTACAGCTCCATCTACTACTCGGTGATCACAAGACAAAGTTACCTTCATCACGTTGCCAATTTTCATCTGGCCATCTTTCACGATCACAGTTTCTTTGATACCACCTACAGCTAGAATACATGCATCTGGTGGGTTGATGATAGCAGTGAATTCATCGATTCCAAACATACCCAAGTTGGAGATAGTGAAGGTGTTTCCTTCCCAATCCTTAGGCTGAAGTTCTTTGGTTTTAGCTTTTCCACCCAAAGTTTTTGCTTCAGTAGAAATCTGAGAAAGAGATTTGCTGTCTGCGAAACGAATCACAGGCACCAACAATCCTTCTTCAACAGCTACCGCCATACCGATATGGATATGATCATTGTATCTGATCTTATCTCCCAACCAGCTGGAGTTTACTTTTGGATGCTGACGCAAAGCAGCAGCTGCAGCTTTGATCACCATATCATTGAATGAAATCTTCACAGGGGCAATCTCATTCATGCTCTTACGAGCTTCGATTGCTTTGTCCATGTTGATTTCCATTGTCAAATAGAAGTGAGGAGCAGAGAATTTGCTTTCTGCCAATCTCTTCGCAATGACTTTTCTCATTTGAGAAACTTTCTCCTCTATGAAGCTTTCCTGACCAACTACAGGTGCAGAGGCTCCGGCAGCAGCGGCAACAGGTGCAGCAGCAGGTACAAAGTTCTCGATATCTCTTTTGACAATTCTCCCATTTTCACCGCTTCCGGCTACCTGACGAATGTCAATTCCTTTTTCTTCAGCAATTTTCTTTGCAAGTGGGGAAGCTTTCACTCTCTCTCCATCAGCAAGAACTGGAGCAGCGGTAGAAGCAGCAGGTGCAGCTTTAGGAGCTTCTGGAGCTTTGGTTTCAGCAGGCTTCTCAGCTGGAGCAGGTGCAGCAGCTTCTGGCTCTGAAGAAGATTGCTCTTGAGCTTTCAACAAAGTCTCGAAATCAGCACCTTTTTCACCGATCACAGCTATGACACCGTCCACAGGAACGCTATCACCAGCTTCTACACCGATGTAAAGCAAAGTACCATCCTCATAAGACTCCAATTCCATGGTTGCCTTATCAGTTTCTACTTCTGCAATGATTTCACCTGATTTGATATCATCACCTACTTTCTTCAACCATGCAGCGATAGTACCTTCCTGCATGGTATCAGACATCTTAGGCATTGTAATTACAGTTGCAGCGATGTTGGAAGTGTCAATTTTCTCAACAGGTGCAGCCGCTTGAGGAGCAGCTTCTTTTTTCTCTTCAGCTTTAGGAGCCTCTTCAGCTTTCGCTTCAGATGCACCACCTTCGCTTAATAGACTTTGGAAATCTTCTCCCTTCTCTCCGATCACAGCAATAATTCCATTAACTGGAACTGCATCTTTTTCTTTTACTCCAATGTATAAAAGGACACCCTCTTCGTAGGACTCAAGCTCCATAGTTGCTTTGTCGGTTTCTACTTCAGCAAGGATATCTCCTGGCTTCACAGAATCTCCAACTTTTTTCAACCATGCAGCGATCACCCCTTCTTCCATGGTGTCACTCATCTTAGGCATTCTTATTACTTCGGCCATAGGTTATTGCGCGCTAGTTCGTTTTAAAGTGTCCAAAAATAGTTTTTATAATGTCTTTATTCAAATTTAAAACTAGTATTTTCCCAACCCTTTTAAGACTACATATCCCCTGCTATTTACATGCCTTTGATCTCCAATAGCTCCTACAAAAGACCTAAGTGGCTGTTTAATGGACATTTAGAGACTATTTATCCTGCTCTTTTCCGAAAAGTCACCTTAGGGACTCCTGAAAGAGAAAGAATAAAAACTCCCGACAAAGATTTTTTGGATTTGGATTGGTATCGGCAAAATGGAGAACATTTAATCATTATTTGCCACGGTTTGGAGGGAAATAGCAGTAGACCTTATATGTTGGGAATGGCCAAACTTTTCTTGGAGGATGGCTATGATGTCATGACTTGGAATTACCGTGGATGTGGTGACGAGCTGAATCAAAATGCAATATTCTACCACTCCGGAGCCACCTATGATCTACAAGAGGTAGTCCAGCGTGCCATTAAGGATTATGATTCTATAAGTTTGGTCGGCTTTAGTTTAGGTGGAAATCTGGTTCTCAAATATTTGGGAGAAAAAGGAGATTCCATTCCTCAAATCAAAAAAGGTGTCGCGGTATCAGTTCCGCTCCACTTATCAAGTTCCAGCAAAAAAATATCTGAAACTGAAAACACGCTGTATTCCAAGCGTTTTTTGAGAACATTGAAGAAGAAGGTGATTCAAAAAGCCAAAGAGCACCCCGAGCAAATCCCTGTTCATTTCCTTAAAAATATCAGAACACTCAGCGACTTTGATGATGTTTACACAGGCCCTTTACATGGCTTCAGTGACGCTGAAGAGTATTATGAGATCAATTCTTCTATTAATTTTCTAAAGGATATCCGCATCCCTACCCTAGTCCTTAATGCCAAAAATGACCCTTTCCTGAGTGAGCTTTGCTTTCCTGAAAAAATGGCCAAGGAATTAGACAGTGTCTACTTTGAATTCCCAAAACATGGGGGACATGTTGGGTTTACTCCACTAAATTCCAAAGATCCTTACTATTCTGATCAAAGAGCATTTGAATTTATTCGGATGGATATCTAACTTCCAGCAAATTATAAAACTCCTATGTGCGGAAGATATTCATTGAGTAAAAGCAAAATTGATCTGGAAGAAAGGTTCCAAGCTGAAATGCTGACCGATTTCAAACCGCGATACAATATTGCTCCCACCCAACTGGTTCCGGTTATCACCTCTCAAAGCCCAAAGGGTTTTTCATTCTTCTACTGGGGAATCACGCCAGATTTCGGTAAAAACAAGCCAGTTTCACAAAAATTGATCAATGCCAAAGCAGAATCTGTTCATGAAAAGGCTTCATTCAAATCATCCTTTAAACAAAGAAGGTGCATCATCCCTGCTGACGGCTTCTATGAGTGGAAGAGATTGGGAAAAAAGACCAAAATCCCTTATCGATTCACACTGAGGGATGATGAATTATTCGCTTTTGCTGGAATCTGGGAGGAATATGAAAACGTCAATGGAGATACCCAACACACCTTTTTGATCTTGACAACTACCCCGAACGAAGTGGTTTCAGAAGTGCATGATCGAATGCCCGTCATTCTATCCAAGGAAATGGAGAAAAAATGGCTCGATAAATACACTGAGGAAAAAGAACTTTTGGAAATGCTCCATCCCTATGATCCGGACAGGATGGTTGGATTTACAGTTTCGCCATTAGTCAATTCGGTCCACAATGATAGCCCAGCCATCATTCGCAAGACTTCCCCTATGGATCAGTTTGGGAACTATACCTTATTCGGTTGAGTCCTTTTGGGTTATTTTTTGTAGATCAAAAGTAGAGTCCCGATATTTGGCTCCCTTTTGTATTTAAACAAACCCAAGAACCATGAGAAAATCCCGGATTTTAGGAGTTGGTCATTATGTTCCAGAACGAGTAGTTTCCAATGATGAACTATCAGAAATGATGGATACCAATGATGAGTGGATTGTAGAACGCACTGGAATCAAAACCAGACATTGGTTCACTCCTGGAGTCGATACGGTCACCTCACTTTCCAAAAAAGCTACTGAAATGGCTTTGGAGCGCGCTGGTGTTACAGCTGAGGAAATTGACTTCATTGTTTTTGCCACAGTTACTCCTGATTATTTTATTCCTGGAAATGGAGTTTTGCTTCAAAGAGAACTCAACTTTGGAAATATTGGGGCTTTAGATATCCGAAATGCTTGTTCTGGATTCATCTATGGACTTTCCATTGCCGATCAATTCGTCAAAACCGGCATGTATAATAAAGTTTTGGTTGTAGGAGCCGAGATTCAATCTTCTGCGTTGGATAAAAGTGATGAAGGAAGGTCCAGTGCTGTGATTTTTGCTGATGGAGCTGGAGCGGTAGTAGTCGGTGCCGCAGAAGGAGATCACCAAGGCATTCTATCGACTCATTTACATTCTCAGGGACAACACGCAGAAGAGTTATACTGTAAGGATCCAGGTAGTAGCCGTGATGTCAGGCTTTCCCCTGAATTGATTGATTCAGGTAGCTTTTTTTTAAAAATGAATGGAAATGCAGTTTTCAAGCATGCAGTAGTTCGTTTTATGGAAGTGATCGAGGAGGCTCTGGATCATAATGGTTTGGACAAATCTGCCATTGATTTATTGGTTCCACATCAGGCAAACTTGAGGATCAGTCAATACATCCAACAAAAATTGGAGCTTCCTGACGATAAAGTCTTCAACAACATCATGCACATGGGCAATACCACTGCAGCTACTATTCCTATTGCTTTGAGTGAAGCTTGGGAGCAAGGAAAAATCAAAGACGGTGATTTGATTTGTCTGGCTGCATTTGGTTCTGGATTCACTTGGGCATCAGCATTACTTCAATGGTAATATGATAGACCATTCCAAACTTTTAGATCTGGAACTTTGGAGCAATGAGGAGCTTATCCGAAAACAAAACCGGCTTAAATTAATATTTCATGAGCTTTTGGGTGAGTTGGGAAATGAATTTTCGAACCAAACTCTCCAAGACCTCCATTTTCCATCCAAAGGAAAAAAGGTCACTCAAGGCAATGATTTAATTGGGCTCCCCTACCAAGTTTTGGACTTGATTCGAGACTTTGATTTCGATCAGGGACTAAATATTCGAGTTCTTAATTGGTTTGGCAAAGGGATCTACCTTTTTGTTCTCTGTGGAAAAGAAGCTTTTCAAGATTGGGATTTAAAAAGTTTAGACTTTGAACTTTGCCAAGCGCCTAGTCCTTGGGATTATTCAGAAATCATAGAAAAGTCTTCGTTGAAGAATGAGGAATTAACCTACATACAGTGGTTTAAGGAATTACCCATTGATCCGGAGACATCCAATAGTCTATTTCTTTGGAAAAAAGAAATAGAAAGCATCCTAATCTCTGCCAAAGCTTTTCTGGCAAAGAAGGAGAATTAGGTTATTTTTAAACAGGAATTTCAATTGTGCGTACAATAGATAAATTTGATCAACTAAAAATCGCCCGATTGGCAATTCGCCTAGAACACGAGAAAATATTTATGAGGAAACTAATCATATTGCTTCTATTCATTAGCTCCCCACTTTTTGCACAGCAGAATCAATTGGTCAGAATTTACAGTTCGGATTCTTCTATTGTTGCAACTGGAGTAATTAATAATAATCAGAGGCAGGGACTTTGGGAATTTTCAAACCCAAAAACAAATACCGTACTTCTCAAAGGAAATTACGAAAATGGTAAAAGAGTTGGCACTTGGCTCACCTTTTTCCAAGATGGAAAAAGACAAGTTGAAGCAGAGTATAAAGACGGTGTCCTTTTCGGACCTGCCATGGTATTTGATGCAGATGGAGCTTTAAAAAGATCTATGGTATTCCAAGACAGCGTTTTAGTTGGCAAATACATAGAATATTATGGCAAAACTGGGCAACCTGATTATATAAAAGCCATGCAACCTTACTCAGAAGGTCAATTTGAGAAAGGTAAAAAAACTGGTCAATGGGTTACATATCATCCATTTGGAGAGGTTGCCATACGTGAATTTTATGTCGACAACAAGAAAGATGGTCCATATTTGGAATACGACATGGAAGGTAAGCTGGAAGTTGAAGCTATTTACAAAGATGGGCAATTAGAAGGCGAGTATACCAGCTATTCAGATTACAATGTTCTCGAAACTGGCAACTACAAAAATGGTAAAAAAGTAGGTTCATGGGTCCGCTATTTCCCTTACACCAAAATTTTGGAAGCAAATGAATTTTATGATGACAATGGGAATCGTGTAGGCACCTGGAAATATTATTACGATAATAGAAGACTTGCCAGAATCGAAAACTATGAAAGTGGGATTGCAGTAGGTACATGGGAAGAGTATTACCCAAATAAGGCAATCGCTAAAAGGAAAACCTTTGAATTAGGAGTTCCTGTTGGCAAATACGAGGAGTTTTTTGATGATGGAGCTCCATCTGTGCAAGGTCAATATGCAAATGGCATGAAAACAGGTCTATGGAAGAGTTTCTTCCCTGACGGCCAACTTTTCTCAATTGGAGAATACAGAAATGACCTGAAAACGGGTCTATGGAAATATTTCAACAAGATTGGTCTTCTAATCGCAGAGGGTGAATATGATCTTGGTATGGAAAATGGACAATGGGTCTATTATTACGACGGAGGACAACTGAAGTCGATGGGAGCTTATAAATTAGGTTTCGAAGATGGAATTTGGGGTCTTTTCTATGACAATAAGACCTTGACTCAAGAAGAGTTTTGGGATAATGGCCGATTAATCAATATTTCCGAGTACCATAACTATGATGGAACGGGGACTTTGGACAAGGGTACTCTTAAGGATGGAAATGGCACCCGAATCACCTATTACACAAATGGAAAAAAAGAGTCTGAAGGACAATACCTATCTGGTAAAGCAGAAGGTTTGTGGACGTTTTTCCATGAGAATGGAAGAAAGGCCTCAGAAGGCCAAATGAAAGACGGAAAGAAAGAAGGTCCTTGGAGATATTATAATTCAGCTGGAAGACTCGAAGATTTAATCAATTACAAGGATGATGAAATCGTTGAGCAAGAGGAAAACACCCTCTCAAGAAACTTGGACTTCAGTCCATTTATTTAAAAGACATAAATTATATTTTTAAACACAATTATTTGTATTTCAAATAATTGTGTTTAAATTGAGTTATTGTTTTAGCGAGTCCGCTAGACCATTTTTTTGACTTGATTAGTTTATTTTAAGGGTGATTGAGCTACGGACGAAGATTAAACAATAATTATGGCCCGAAAACGGGCCATTTTTTTTCATTTTAATTGGTTTTTCGATGTTTAATCCAGAATCTTTTTTCCCCAGAATCTTCCTGAAAAGAAATAAATTGTCTTTTTCATGATTTTTCACAGTTTCTTTCCTAATTTTTTTATGAAAGTATTTTTTGAAACGTAAAAAATCCCTTAATTCAAGGACAACTTACCAATATGAATCTAATCAACCCGAATGCCGTCATAGAAAAAATGGACGGAGTGGTAGAAATTAAAAGCTACCTCAATAAGATCAAAATCATCAAAAACCTTTACCTAAAAGGTGCCAATACTGCCAGCGAAATTTGTAATGAAGTAGGCATCTCACTTCCTACCGTCAATTCGTTACTAAATGATCTAATGAGCTCGGGTGAAGTAATCAAGCACGGAAGAGCAGAATCTCAAGGAGGAAGAAAACCCGATTTATACAGATTGGCTGAAGATGCCTTCTACGTTCTTTCGGTAGACTTATCCAAGTTCAATATGAATTTGGCTTTGTACAATTGTAATAATGCTCTTGCAACTCCCAAGGAGAGTCATAAAATCACTTTGAACAATGAAAAGGAAACCTTTGATCAAATCTGTGATCATATGGATGCCTACCTTCAAAATTCAGGAATTGCACCTGATAAGGTGATTGCCATAGGGATTTCCATGCCTGGATTAGTCGATTCTCAAGGAGGAGTAAATTACACTTACTTCCGCTTCGGTAAAAAGACATTGTTAGAGAATTTCGAGGCACGTTTCCATAAAAAAATCTTCCTTGAAAATGATGCTCGCGCTATGACTTTGGCGGAGTTCAAATTCGGATCAGAACATAACCATAAGAATGTCCTAGGACTATTTGTAGGTTGGGGAATTGGTTTAGGGATTATCATTGATGGAAAAATTTATCAAGGAGCCTCAGGATTTGCAGGTGAATTTTCTCACTCCCCTATATTCGAATCAAGAGATGTTACCTGTACCTGCGGTAAAAAAGGTTGCTTGGAAGCCGTTGCATCTGGAACTGCAATCGTTCGCATGGCAGAGGAAGCTATCAAGTTGGATAAAGACAGCATCCTAGCAAGAATGGTAAGAGACCATCAAGGTGAGTTGGAACCGGGAATTGTGGTTGAAGCAGCTTTAGCGGGAGATCAAAGAGCTATTACAATCCTTTCTGAAGCAGGCCTGGATCTGGGGAGAGGAATCTCAATCTTGATTCAATTGCTAAACCCTGAATTAATCATCATTGGAGGATCTGTAGCAGAAGCTAATCAATACTTAATTACTCCTATCCAACAGGCATTGAATATCTACAGCATGGCCAAATCAAGAGAAAAGTCGGAATTGGCGCTATACAAACTTGGAAAAGATGTAGGTTTGATGGGAGGAGTAGCTGTAGTAAACGAACAGCTGTTCGAAGACATCATTAACAGACTGGGATAACAGTCCAATTCATGTATTTATTAAGATTTTCATTATTACGAGTTTTCCTGCTTGGGATTTTCGGGCTTGGACTATTTATGTCCACAATGGCATATAGTCAGTCCGGATTTGAATCTTTAAAGCCAGGGAAAACCAAAGTAAATTTCAAAAACCAGTTAACGGAAGATCAAGAAAACAACATCCTTAGATACGAATATTTCTACAATGGTGGTGGCGTGGCTGTCGGTGACCTCAATAATGACGGATTGGATGATATTTTCTTTACAGGGAATATGGTTTCCAATCGTTTGTATAAAAATCTGGGGGGACTGAAATTTGATGACATTACAAAATCTGCCCGAATAGAAGGTAAAAATTCTTGGACTACTGGGGTTAGCATGGCCGATGTGAATGGTGATGGCTTATTGGATCTATATGTTTCCTATTCGGGAAAAGGAGATTTAGAAAGTCGACGAAATGAGCTTTGGATCAATGAAAGTGATTTTAAGTTTTCCGAAAAAGCGGCTGAATACGGAATAGATGATCCTTCCAATTCAACTCAAGCACTATTTTTTGATTTTGATAGAGATGGAGACTTGGACCTTTATTTACTAAACCACCATATCGAAGTAATTACCGAATTGGAATTTGGTGAAGCAAAAGAAATCCGACATCCTTTCGCTGGAGACAAATTGTTTAGAAATGATAATGGCAAGTTTGTCGATATTAGCGAACAAGCTGGAATAAAAGGGTCTCCTTTAGGTTTTGGTCTAGGTGTAATTGCTTCCGATATCGATGGAGATGGCTGGGAAGATATCTTGGTAACCAATGATTATATCGAGCCTGACTATCTCTATATCAATCAAAAAGACGGAACATTCAAAGATGAAATGACTTCTCAGTTTCAGCATATTTCCCATTTTTCTATGGGAGCTGATATTGCTGATGTCAATAATGATGGCTTGAAAGACATCTATACTTTGGATATGCTTCCTGAGGACAATCGTAGACAAAAGCTGCTATATGGTCCTGAAAATTATGAGCAATATGCATTGATGATCAAGCAGGGTTTTCATCATCAAAACATGAGAAACATGCTTCAAGTCAATTTGGGAGATGGTAATTTCTCTGAAATGGGGCAATTATCCGGCATATCAAATACAGATTGGTCCTGGTCTGCTTTATTCTTTGATGCCACAAACGATGGTCTCAAAGACCTGATGATTACAAACGGGTATTACAGAGATTATACCAACCGTGATTTCTTAAAGTATAAAGGAGACTATTATTTCAAACAAGCAGTAGCCAATGAAAAAGCTGATACTTTGCATCTGGTTACTAGCATGACATCCACTCCTGTTCATAATTACTTTTTTGAAAACAAAGGTGATTTGAACTTCCAAGATCATTCTCTGGACTGGGGTTTTGAAAAAGAAGGCTTTTCAAGCGGAGCTGCATTTTCTGATTTGGACAAAGATGGGGACTTGGATTTGGTTGTCAGCAACCTAAATGAAACTCCGAGTATTTTAGAAAATAAAGGATCGAAAGGAAATTGGATTGGAATCGATCTCAATGGACCCAACGGCAATAATTTCGGATTGGGAGCTGAAGTCCAAGTATTCAGCAATGGTATCCAGCAAATACAAGAACATCAGGTCGTAAGAGGATTTCAATCTTCTAGTACCTATCGAATGCATTTTGGACTAGGCGAAGCTGAAAAAATTGACTCTATCAAAGTCACATGGCCTGATGGAAATGTAGAAAGCATTTCAAATGCACCTATCAATCAAGCGATTGAGCTATCCTACACGAACTCAAGGCCTATCAGTTCACCAGAAAAGAAGTCAAACACTTTATTTTCTAAAGGAGCTTCTTCTCCAAATTTCATCCCGAAACCAAATCCTTTTAATGATTTCAAGCGTCAACCTTTGATGATATCCATGCCTGGAGCTATCAACCCAAGCCTCGCAACCGCTGATTTGGATCAAGATGGAAAACCGGAAATTTTCATAGGAGGAAATAAAGGACAAAGTGCTCAGATATTTAGCTTTGATGGGACCACTTGGAGTAATTTCCAAGGCTTCAGATCCACCCAAGAATTTACCGATGCCACTGCCCTATTTGAAGATTTCAATGGTGACGGATGGATGGATTTATTTATTGGAAGCGGAGGATATCATGATTATTTAAGCTCTGACGAATCCCTTCAAGACAGATTATTCCTAAATGATGGAGCAGGAAATCTTGTCCTAAACAAACAATTCCCAAGCTATACGATTTCTTCAGGACCTGCTTTGGCACTTGATATTGATCAAGATGGGGACCTGGACCTATTTGTAGGTGGAAAAGTAATTCCGGGCCGATATCCTCAAACACCGTCAAGCAAAATCCTCATCAATGATGGACAAGGTATTTTCTCTGACCAAACATCAACTCTCCTTCCGAATGAAGGAAAACTGGGAATGGTAACCGGAGCGGTTTCCCAAGATTTAAATAAAGATGGCTTCCCAGACATTATCCTTGTTGGGGAATACATGCCGATATCAGCTTTCATCAATGAAAACGGAAAATCATTCAGGGATGAAACAGCTAAATATTTTGAAGCTGATTTCTCAGGATGGTGGAATTCACTGGCACAAGCTGATATGGATGGTGATGGAGATTTAGATTTGATTGCCGGAAATTTCGGTTTGAACTCCCAATTCAAAGTCAATGAACAAAAAAGATTGAGGCTATATGCTGCTGATTTTGACAAAAATGGTTCAGTAGATCCGATCTTAGAATGCTACGTTGGTGATGAGGCATATCCTTTTGCAAGTAGAGATGAACTATTGGGACAAATGGTCAGCATGAGAAGTAAATTCACCAATTATGAGATGTATGCAGATGCAAAGATGAAGGATCTGTTTACCCAAAAGGAATTGGATGAAGCTCAAGTTTTGGAGGCAAACACCTTGGATTCTTACTACTTTGAAAATACCGGTTCAGGCTTTAAAGCATCCAAACTACCTACCTTAGCTCAATCTTTCCCTATTTACCAAATCGTCATTCAAGATGTCAATGGAGATGGAATAGAGGATTTGATAATGGGAGGAAATCAATCTCAGACTCGAATCCGAATCGGAAATATGGATGCAGGATTTGGCCTAATCTTGCTAGGAGATGGTAAAAATAACTTCACCCCTCTATTGCCAAGCGAATCCGGATTAAAAATCAAAGGGGATATCAAATCCATTCTGCCAATCCAAATTGATCAAAAAGATTACCTACTATTTGGGATTCATGGCCAGCCTTTAGAACTTTACCAGCACAATGAAAAGTAAGTTTAAAACTACTTATTTACTCCTTTTGGGAGTATTTCTATCCACTTCACTTCAAGCTGCACAACCCATCAATTGGGCCAAAACCTACAAAGAGCAGCTTTTTCATATCACAGAAGTGATGGTAACCGATGTAGCAAGTCCCCCAGTTGCTGCAAGGATTTATGCCTATTCCAACCTTGCCGCCTATTTGGCTATCAAAAACCAAGGAGGTGTTTTTAAGAACCCAGATTTAGACAGTCCAATATCTATTGGTGAGATTAGAGTAACTCCTGGAACTGTACTTGCTTCCCCTGAGTTTGCGGCGATTTATGCTTTGATGAAAGTGGGAGAAAACGTAATGCCATCAGGCTATCTTTTGAAAGAAAACCAATCCGAATGGGCTGATTTTGCAATCAAAAACAAACTTCTAAAAAAGAAGGATCTTCCTAGCCACATTGCATATGCGGAAGAAATAGCCTCTTTGGTACTTGCCAAAGCAAAGGTGGATGGCTATCTACAACTTCCTGCATTGACTGGGTATACACCCAAAGAAGGTCCTGGAAACTGGTACCCTACTCCACCGGCTTACATTTCCGCCATCGAACCAGAATGGCAAACAATCAGAACCTTCTACATCGACAATCTAGATCAATATGAAGCTAATCCCATGGCTCCATTTGATTTGACAGAAGGCAGTTCATTTCAGACCCAAATGATGGAGGTATTCAAAACCGTCAATGAGCTGGATTCAGAACAACAGCTCATCGCCAACTTCTGGGATTGTAATCCATTTATGGTAAAGTTTGCAGGCCATATGGCTATCGGAGTAAAAAAGATTTCACCAGGAGGACATTGGATGGGAATCACAGGCATTTCAGCTGAAAAAGCAGGCTTAAGCTTTGCTGAAACAGCATATATCCATGCTTTAGTGGGCATGACCCTTCATGATGCTTTTATTTCCTGCTGGAAAACCAAATACAAAACAGATCGAATTCGACCGGAAACCATAATCAACCGCGAAATCGATCAACGATGGAGACCATTGCTTCAAACACCTCCATTTCCAGAATACACTTCTGGCCATTCAGTTATTTCTAGAGCATCCGCAGTAGTTTTGACAGGCTATTTTGGTGATAATTTTTCCTTCCTTGATAATTCAGAAACCTATTTTGGATTACCGGAAAGACAATTCAGCTCATTCTTACAAGCTTCTGAAGAGGCTGCAATTTCCCGACTTTATGGAGGAATTCACTTTCGAGATGCCATTGAAGAAGGCGTCAAGCAAGGGGAGAAAATCGGAAAAATGGTCTGGGAAAAAGTGACTAACGAGGAATTAACGATTACCAAACAATAAAAAAGTGAAAATCACCAACTATTTGCTTTCGGCCCTCTTAATGGGAACGTTTGCATGCAATTCAAATCCTACAAAAGAAAAAGCTGAGGAGACCAAAGAACCTAACATCGTTATCATTTTTGCGGATGATATGGGATATGGAGACTTGGGCACCTATGGAGCTACCCAATGGGAAACCCCAAACCTTGATAAATTGGCCCATGATGGAACAAGGTTTACTCAGTTTTACGTACCTCATGCAGTTTGTTCTGCATCGAGAGCTGCCCTTTTAACAGGTGCCTATGCCAATAGATTGGAAATCTTTGGAGCATTAGATCATTCTGCAAAACATGGTTTGAATCTGGAAGAAACAACCATAGCAGAAATGTTGAAAAAGAAGGGCTATCATACTGGAATAGTGGGTAAATGGCACTTGGGACATCAACCGGAATTCCTTCCTAGCCAACAAGGATTTGACTCATATTTTGGACTTCCATATTCCAATGATATGTGGCCTCATCACCCAGAGACAAAAGATTACTATCCACCTCTTCCACTTTATGAAGGAGATTCAGTGATTAAATATTTGGATGAACAAAGCCAATTGACCACATGGTATACAGAGAAAGCTGTATCCTTTATTGAAGAAAATAAAGAAGGCCCTTTCTTCTTGTATTTGGCTCACTCCATGCCTCACGTACCTCTTTATGTTTCTGATAAGTTCAAAGGAAAATCAGAGCAAGGCCTTTATGGAGATGTCATGATGGAGATTGACTGGTCTGTTGGCCAGGTTAGATCAAAGCTAGAGGAATTAGGATTGGCCGATAATACACTGATAATCTTTACTTCAGACAATGGACCTTGGCTTTCCTATGGCGGACATGCCGGAACTACAGGTGGTTTGAGAGAAGGAAAAGGAACATCTCTTGATGGAGGAATAAGAGTGCCAGCCATCTTTACTTGGCCGGGACATATTCCAGCGGACAAAGAGCAAGCTCAGCCTGCGATGACTATTGATATTTTCCCAACTATTGCAGCTTTGACAGATTCCAAACTTCCGGATTTGAAGATTGATGGAAGAAATATCTGGCCTTTGATCGAGGGAGAAAAAATGGAAGAGAAGCCATATTATGCTTATTACAACAGAAATGAACTTCAGGCTGTAATCTATGGAAAATGGAAAGTGGTATATCCTCACAGGTATAGAACCATCCCGGAAGGAACCGAAATGAGAAATGATGGCTTCCCTGTAAACTATCTATATCTGGAATTCGAAAAGAAAGAGCTCTATGACATGGAAAATGATCCATCAGAGACTACTGATGTGAAAGATAAATATCCTGAAGTAATGGCTCAAATGGATTCTCTGGCAAATATTGCCCGAGCGGATATGGGAGATGCATTGAACAAAATGGATGGACCAGGCTTGAGAAAGCATGGAACCATCGAGGAAGAAAAATAATCCAAAAGTTAAGGCCAGTGAAATTCACTGGCCTTCTTTATTTCAATTGAAATTCCATTAAGGTATCCACTTAATATCCCTGAAATTCGGCTTTCTTTTCTCCAAGAAGGCATTTCTACCTTCTTTGGCTTCTTCAGTCATATAAGCCAATCGAGTAGCTTCCCCAGCAAATACCTGCTGACCTACCATTCCATCATCAGTCAGGTTCATAGCAAATTTCAACATCTTGATGGAAGTTGGTGATTTTTCAAGGATCTCCTGAGCCCACTGATAAGCGGTGTCCTCCAATTCATCATGGGGAATCACAGCATTGACCATTCCCATTTCAAAAGCTTCCTGAGCAGAATAGTTTCTTCCCAAAAAGAAAATCTCTCTGGCCTTCTTCTGCCCTACCATTTTTGCCAAATAAGCAGAACCATACCCTCCATCAAAGCTGGTCACATCGGCATCAGTTTGTTTGAAAATAGCATGTTCCTTACTAGCTAAAGTCAAATCACAAACCACATGAAGGCTATGCCCTCCTCCTACTGCCCATCCAGGAACTACAGCGATCACCACTTTTGGCATAAAACGGATCAATCTCTGAACCTCCAGAATATTCAATCTGTGGTAGCCGTCATCTCCTACATAGCCTTGATGTCCTCTGGCTTTTTGATCACCACCTGAGCAAAATGCCCATTTCCCATCCTTGGAAGATGGTCCTTCTCCACTCAATAACACAACCCCAATGGAGGTATCTTCTTGAGCATCATAAAAAGCATCATACAATTCCGCAGTAGTTTTTGGGCGGAATGCATTTCTTACATCCGGGCGATTAAAAGCAATTCTAGCAACGCCGTTACATTTCTTATAAGTGATATCTTCGTATTCTTTGGCAGTAATCCACTCCATGATTTTCGTTTTGGTTAAAAATCAGATTTTTTTGCAAGATAGCAGGCTTCAATGGAATTTGACGATCTTTCAAAAACCAAATCTTAGCAAGTAGTATAAAAACCTATGTTCCAACTGATTTACAAAAACAGGACTTTTCAAAACTTAGAGGACTTTCACCAATTCGATGAAAATGAATCTGAATTCTTGAAAGATGCCTTGTCATTTTGTAAAGAATGGTTGGAAGGAAAAGATGTTTTTTTCCAAAAGACCTCAGGATCGACAGGCGCTCCCAAGATTATTTCCATCCAAAGAAAAAGTATGGAAGCCAGTACCAAAGGAACTGGTAGCTTTTTCAAAATCAATCCGCAGGATGTGCTTTTCTGCTGCTTAAATCCTGCCTACATCGCTGGAAAAATGATGCTTGTGAGAGCCATGGAATGGCAGGTGCCCGTGATTCTTCAAGAGCCTTCTTCCAATCCTTTGCTAGGATATTCATTTCCAAATCCTCCAACTTTCATCGCTTTAGTTCCAATGCAAATGGAAATGATTCTAGCTAATCCAGAGACCTCAGAATTGGTTAAAAACATTCCCCATATCATTTTAGGAGGAGCTCCAGTTAATTTTCGACTGAAAAAATCAATTATCCAAAATGGGATTAGTGCATTTCAAACTTTTGGAATGACAGAAACAGTTTCACATTATGCATTGGCTCCAATAAGTGAAAACGAGTTGCTTTACACCTGTCTACCAAGAGTAAGTATCGGCACCGATGAAAGAGATACACTTTGGGTGAAATCTGCTATGAGTGGTCCAGAGCCCATCCAGACCAATGATTTGGTAGAAATAGAAAATGGGAACTCCTTCCGTTGGTTGGGTAGAGCAGACTTTGTTATTAATTCTGGAGGCGTGAAATTACATCCTGAACTTTTAGAGATAAAAGCAGAAGAAATCATCCAAAACCTTTATCCAAAATCACGCTATTTCTTTGCCGGAGTTCCTGATCAGACCCTGGGTGAAAAGCTGGTTTTATTTATAGAAAAAGAACAAGATGGAATTGATTCTTCTCATTCGTTAATTCAAGAACTTTCTCAAAAACTCGATAAGTACGAAAAGCCCAAAGAGATCGTTTTTAGAGCTAAATTCGTAGAAACTCCCAGTGGAAAAATCAACCGAAAAGCGACAGCTCAATGATTCTCACCTTTCTCCTTTCTTTTCTTTTAGGCCTTTCTCAGCCAATTGCATCTGAACCAGCTTCAACAATCAAGCTAAGGATTACCAATTGCTCTTCCAATGAGGGTTTAGTGAGGGTGTTGGTTTATAATCAAGCTGTCGGATTTCCAGAAAACACCAAAACAGCTGTAGTTTCTTACTCCCTTCCAATCAAAGGCAAACACGCTGAAATCAGTATTCCAGATTTAGGCCCAGGAGAATATGCCATTTCTGCATATCATGATGAAAATGAGGATGGAGAATTGGAAAAACATCTTTTGGGGTATCCAACTGAACGCTATGGCTTTTCCAACAATCCAAAAATCACCTTCTCAGCTCCAACTTATGAGAGATGTGTTTTTGAAATAAAGGAAAATGAAAACAAAGAGGTTCACATCAAGCTCCACTAGTCAATTGTTTTCAACCAACCGGTGATGCTATTTCTTTCCTTTTTAGTAGGTAAAACCTCATGAGGGATTTCTCCACTTAAGAAAACCACCAATCTGCCAGGTAATGGAAGGTAATCTTCTATCCTTTCAGTCCCGTCTTCTTGATGAATATACATTCTCAAAGCCCCCTCATCTTCTTCTGACCAAGTATCATTTACATACAATATCACCGTCACCTCACGATAAGGAACCTGATGAAATTGATCCAAATGTCTCTTGTAAAATGATCCAATAGGATAGCGAGCAAAATGTCCTTCGTATGACTTCAGTCCCAAATAGCATCTTCTATTGAGCATTTGCTTGATCTGCTCGACCCTGTTCCAATATTCCGATTGGAGCAAACTTAAATTATCAGCATCCATCCACAATACCTCATCACTCCTGATTTCTGGACGGATTTGCTTTTGCTCTCCAATACCAATTGCTGCCTTTCGGAATTTTCCTTTTTCCAATAGATCTGTTTGCTCGTCAAAAAGTGCTTTCCGGAAGATTTCATCCACAAAATTGTCTATCACTACATAGGATTGGGAGTAAATCCCTTCAGCGATTCGGTCGAGCAATTCTTCCATCTTGGTCTATTTTGGCCGCAAATAAAATGTAATAAGTTGAAACTTGTATCTGATAATTTTTCAACAATCATAAAAATCTAATTACCAGATACTTTACTTTTATTTTGAGGCTATTTGCAGACAAAAAAACAGCTCATTTTTAATTCATTGGAGCAGTATTATATCATCTCTCAACCTATGAAACCGATTTAAAAATCAGGTATTAACGAGTGAAAAAACATATTTTTGTGCAAACTTCTAAAAATGAGTTCTTCAAAATCAAAAAATACAGGCCTTATCCTGGAATATGATTCAGGAATTGTCCCACCTCCATACAGCCATGTTTTCCACATGGAATTGGATTGGTCCGGAAATGCCCTAAAAACCCTATTGGAATTACATTATACAGATAGAGAGGATCTTTCTGAGCAAGAAATATTAGACGAGGGCTTTACACTTGATGATGATTTTCGATTCGACGGGGATCTAGGTAAGGTTTGGACAAAGCCTATTCAAGAATTGCTTTCATCATCCAAATGGTCCGGAAAGTCATTGGATGAAGGCGGTATTAGAATCGGGATTCTTGAAAACGGAAAAGTAAAAGATTATAAGACTCCTGCCAACCAGGAAGAATGGCAGCTTTTGGCTCAGGATCTTATTCAAGCGATCTATGAAAGCACCAATCGTGAGGCTCCATTGAAAGTCAATTATAGAAATGTGACTTCTGATCAAACTGAAGATTGCTCAATTACCGTCCAATTCTCAAATAGAGAAGTCATTTTTGAAATGGATGGAAAGAAAAGAAACATCAACTGGGAATATGCTATCCAATTGATGAAGCTGGTTTTCACTCCTGATTATCATTATGAAATGGCCAAGGAAAGCGCAGGCACCAAGAGAGGACAGTACATAGATTGTGGAGATGGTTACTGGCACCAACTAGGAAAAGGTGTAGTAAATATAGACCCGAGTTTTGATGCAGTTGGAAAAATCCAAGAGGGTTTTGAAGATTTACTAGCTGGATAAAATTTAAACTATTGCATTTAAAAGCCTGATTTTCTTAAATTTAGTAGAAGAAAATCAGGCTTTTTTATGTCAAACAATAAAATTTTTGTCAGTTATAGAAGACAGGACGCCTCAGGAGAAGCAGGTCGATTGGTTGATCACCTACAGGAGATTTTTGGGGAGCACAGTGTTTTTTTAGATGTTGAAACGATTGAAGCTGGACTTGATTTTGTCCAAGCCATAGACAAGGCGCTTAGCTCTTGCAAAGTTCTGATAGCCATGATCGGTCCCTATTGGACAAATATCAAAGACTCAGATGGGAACCTCAGACTTTTCAAAGAGGATGATTTCATACGCCTAGAAGTAGCAGCGGCATTGGAAAGAGATATCCGAGTGATCCCTGTTCTAGTCAATGGTGCAATCATGCCTTCTGCAGATCAGCTACCAGAAAATCTTAAAGCTTTAACCAGAAGACATGCACATGAACTGAGTAGCTCCAGATGGCAATATGATTCTGATCAATTGGCAGAGATTCTCAAGAAGATAATTGGATATCAAGAACCTCCCAAAAAAGTAATTCCTCGAACCACATCTGTGGCAGCCAAACCCAAGGAAAAAAGTTGGTTGGCCACACACTACCTATGGATTTTAGGGGCATTTGTGGTTTTTCTAATCATAATCAATCTAAGTTCCGGGCCGGATTTTGATGATGGCTATCTTGAACCAGAAGCTACTCAAATCTTGGATCAACCCACTGAATATGGAACAGAGCAAGATTCAGAAGCAAGTTTTACTCCTCCTTCCAATCCTGCTACAGAGGAGACTTACGCGGATATTTTAGATGTTTCTGGATATTGGATTTTACAAGACAATTTTGGAAATCCTATCTCAACTTTCTTTTTTGAGCAAAATGGAGATGAATTCAGTTTCGTCGAATACAATTTATTCGAAATAGAGGTAGGAAGCGGAGACGGATACCTCGATGGCAACACTTTGTTCTCGGATTATTTTAGTACTGTAGTAAATTTTTCAGGTGAAATTAATTTACAAACCTCAAATTCTGGAAAATCTTGGGCAGGAAGTTTAAGTTTCCCTACTCAAGGCACATCAATGAATGTGATTTTAAGCAAGGACTAACCCTTCAACCTTCTTAGGTCATCATGAATATCTTTGATCATATCTCCAAGATCTTCTAGGCTCAACGGTTTCTTCTTGTCTCCAGGATTAGGGAAATCTGTACTGATAAAGGCTTTGGCCTCCCAAACCTCCAATACATCCTGCCCCTTTACTTCATAGGGTTTGTAATGGTCATTGTCTGATACTAAAAATAACTTGCCATTTTCTTCCAGATAATTGAAAACTCGCTTGTAAACAACTCCTTCAGTCTGGGTCACTAGTACATAGGTTCTTCCGCTTTTGATTGATTTCAATTGATCCACATAAGCACCGATTACAATTGTCCCAGGAATCAAAGGCAACATAGAATCTCCCGCCAGTTCAAAAGCACGATAAGTTGCCTGAGTCGAAAGGTTGGGTAAATGGAACTGCGGAAGGCTTTCCATATACTCCGGATCTGCAAATCCATTTAGATAGCCCGCAGATGCTTTTTGCTTTACAAAAGTGATGTTTTCCTTACCTTCCTCATTGGTCGCTATGGTCAGGATATTCATCTTTCTTTTTTGCACCGCTTTTCGTCCCAATTTCTCGATATCGTGCTCAATCAATTCCTCCAATCCAACTTCCAACAATTCACAAATCCGCTGAAGTGTATTCAACTTCGGCTCAGATCTACCATCCTCATAGGCAGATATCATCGTTCTTTGCACATCCAATTGATCTGCCAGATCGCTTTGGGTGATACCTTTTTGCTTTCGCAAAAACTTCAAGTTGGAAGGGAGAAAACTCATGCTGAGAATAAATAAAAGTTAGAATCCTCTTGAGAAGGTGCCAAAGGGAAAAGTGGGTTGATTTGCTTTTCAGCCATTCTTCTTTTCTCAAGTCTTTGCTGGATCTCAGCAATAATCTCACCAACCGGCTTAGGTTCTGACATCAATAAGTAACCGTACTGATTCTTAGAGTCATCCTCAACGAAAAATTTCACTTGATGATTTCCTGAAGCCAATTGCTTAGTAGTAATGTTGATTTTCTCCTGATTTTCCATAGCTGTCATGTTTTACACCACTAATATAGAATGTTACTTTTATAAACATTCAATTGATCATAAAATTAACATGTTTTTCTGACAGAAAATGACAGGAAATGAAGAGGCCTGCAACCAAGATACTATTAATCAGATGTTTAGTTAATTTTTTACATGATCGGTACTCTTTTATTGGAACATTTGACCGCTTAGCCTAAAGTTGAAACAAATCCATTATATGCCTGTTTCCTTTGTAATTGTATTCTTGGCCGCAGACTTTGTGCTGGCCATTCCCAAATAAACCAACTGTATGAAATTCTATAGTACACTTCTTTTTTTATTGATTGGCGCTCATTTTAGCTTTTCCCAAACCTATTCCGTCAAAGGCAAAATCCAGGAATCTGGCTCAAACAATACGATTCCATATGCAAATGTTCTTCTTCTCAATGTCAATGATTCTTCTCAAGTAGATGGAATGATTTCAGACCTTGAAGGAAGTTTTGAAATAAGTGGAGTAAAAGAAGGAGAGTATCTCTTCAAGATCCAGTACCTCGGATACAACAACTTCTTCAAAACTCTTCAGGTAAATCAAAACATCGATTTGGGTGTAATTAACCTAAGAGAGGAAGCTACTGCCCTCCAAGAAGTAACCGTCGCTGCAAGAAGAGCTACCAGTCAACAAAAATCTGACACAACTCAATACAATGCTGATGCCTTCAAAACCATGAGGGATGCCAGCGCCCAGACTTTAATCGAAAAACTCCCAGGAGTAAACTCAGCAGATGGTGCGATTCAAGCTCAAGGTGAAAACATTGCCCAGATTTTAGTAGATGGTAAACCTTTCTTTGGTGGAGATGTACGAACAGCCTTGCAAAATTTACCAGCTGAAGTCATTCAAAGTGTTGAGATATTTGACCAACTCAGTGAAAAAGCCAGATTGAGTGGATTTGACGATGGAGAGAGACTTAAAACCATCAATATCATCACCAAACCAAATCGAAGAAAAGGTCAATTTGGTAGAACTACAGTAGGTTATGGAACCGATGATAGATATATAGCCGGTGCATCCATTAATGCATTTGATGAGGATCAACGAATCACTTTTACAGGGCTTTCCAACAATATCAACATGACAGATTACTCAGCAGATCCAAATGCTAGAGACAATGGAAGACCACAAAGTGGAGTGATCAATACCAACTTGGCCGGATTAAATTACTCGGACCTTTGGGGTGAAAAAATCAAGGTTTCTGGAAGCTATGTTTTCAATAGAAGGGAAAACATTGGGCAGCAAAAAAGATTCCGGGAATTCATCACCAATGATGAAACTCAGCAGTTTTATGAAGAAATAAGCAATGAAACTCGGATCAATAATCAGCATCAATTTGACATGCGATTGGAGTATAATCTGGATGAGAAAAATCGGATTTTATTTATTCCCAGAGTATCAGCAAGATTTGAAACGGAAAACTCCAATTTCTCTGGAGAAACGACAGATGGCACTAACCCAATCAATACAGTAGAAAACACCCGAACTGCCAAAAACAAAGATTACGATCTTTTCAATCGATTCTTGTATAGTCACAAATTTGACAAACCGGGAAGGACTTTGACAGTAAGGGCAAGAATAGGCAATCATAAAAATGAAGACCGAGCTAAAAGATTGGCAGAAAATCAATATTTCGAACCAGAATATCGAACAGAGACTATCAATCAGCTGATCAACAGAGACAGGACTGGATTCTCTTGGCAAACCGGAGTTTCTTTTACTGAAGCTGTCAGTGAAAGAAGTCAGTTCGAGTTGGAGTATGAGATCGGAAATCGTAAAAATGATTCTGATCAATTGATCTTTGATGTGCTAGACGAAGCTCCGGGTAGTGCAAACCTTTCATTAGACACTGCGTTGAGTAACACATTTGAAAGTAAATTCTTGACTCAGCAGGTTGAATTGGGATATCAGTACTCCAAAGACAAACTAAGATTCCAAGCTGAGGGTGAATATCAAAATGCAAAGCTGGACAATCAGCAGGGATTCCCGCAATCATTTGAACTCCAGAGAACTTTCCAAAGCTTCCTTCCTACTGTCCGAGTAGATTACAAATTTTCGGACAATACAAACATTGAGTTTGATTACGATACCAGAACGCAAGAGCCTGACCTAAGACAATTGCAACCTGTGGTGGATAATTCCAATCCGCTTCAATTGTATGTCGGAAATCCGGATTTGAACCAGTCCTATTCTCACAGAATGCGAGTTCGATTCAGATCAAACAATCCTGAAACTGACAGAAACTGGTTCTTATTTGCCCAGTCTTCTCTTGTAAACAACACGATTACAAATAGCTCACTGATTGCCCAGGAGGCAACAGAAATTCAAGATGGAATCATTTTGGAATCCGGCTCCCAACTTTATAAGCCAGTCAACTTAGATGGGTATATGGATTTCAGATCTTGGTTGAGTTATGGGATACCAGCTGGCTTTATCAAATCGAATTTCAATCTCAATTTTGGAGCCTCTTTCACCAAAAGACCAACTTTGGTAAATGAACTAAACGGCTTCAACAACTCCAGAAGATTAAGCACAGGACTTTCTTTCAGCAGTAATATTTCAGATCAAATTGATTTCAATGTTTGGACTAGGCTTTCTTTCAACGATGTAGAGAATACCCTAAACACCAACTTGAACAACAAATACTTTAACCAAAGAGGCAGGGTGAATTTAAACTGGATTATTTGGGAAGGATTTGTTTACCGTTTGGATCTTTCTCATCAGGTCAATTCCGGCCTTTCAGAGGGATTTGACAACAATTTCACATTGGTGAATATGAGTTTGGGTAAAAAAGTCTTCAGCAACCAACGTGGTGAGGTAAGCTTGAATGTTTATGATTTGTTTAGACAAAACACCAGCGTTCGAAGAAATATCTCTGAGACTTTCATCGAAGATGTCCAAACCAATGTTTTGCAGAGATACTTCATGCTGACATTCTCCTATAATATCCGCCGATTCAGCAAAGGGATGGACATGAATGATTACAATGAAATGATCAATACGGGAGATGGCGGCCCAGGACAAGGCGGAAGAAGAGGGGATATTTAAAAAACAGAAAATCAAAAAGAGGCTGATTCAAAAATTTGAAACAGCCTTTTTATTTTAACGCTCCCAAAATGCCGGAGGCTCGATACCCAAAGCTCTCAAATAGACATATCCCTGTCCGCGATGGTGGATTTCATTGTCCACAAAATATAACAGAGAAGCATAGCCTTTATTCTCATACATCCCAAATGCGGATTGAGTCTCCTGAAACCTCTCCTCTGGAATCTTGCTCCAATATTCATTGATCACCTCAGTAGCCTGGTCCCAAAACTCCAATAATTTCTCTTTACTTTCCTGTGACTTGTCTCTTTCATCCAATGCTTTCCACTCATTGGTCGCCAGTCCAATGACACCCGGTCCTGCTATGGCCAAAAGTTCACCGACCATTTCTCCAAAGGTTCTCATCCCTCCTATTTTAAAAGTAAAAAGATCCTTTTCCGGAAAAGCCTCGATGACTCTTCTTGTCAAAGCTCTATGTCCTTGCCAATGTTCCAAAACTTGCTGATTGGTGATGAATGTTGCTTGATTCACTTGCGTTTCCATAATGTGTTGTTTAAATGTTATTCAAAGAAACAGCCGCATAGTGACAACAGTATGTCAGTAGGATTTTGTAATTTTTACTTTTCTTAAAAAAATGAATAGAATCGATCGGCTGACTGCCATTCTTACCCATCTCCAATCCAAAAGACTTACCAAAGCACAGGAAATCGCTGATCGATATCAGATAAGTTTAAGGACAGTTTATAGAGATATCAGGGCCTTGGAGGAGGCTGGGGTTCCCTTGATTGGTGAAGCTGGACAAGGCTATTCCTTGGTGGAAGGCTACCGATTGCCACCAGTGATGTTTACGCAAGAAGAAGCACAGGCATTTGTAGTGGCAGAAAAGATCTTGGAGAAATTCTCGGACAAAGGAAGTAGTGAGCATTTTCATTCTGCTTTGATGAAGATTAAATCAGTGCTAAAAACACAGGAAAAAGACCGTGTTAATCAGCTTTCTCCTTTGGTTGCAGTTTATACGCAGAAGAATCAATTACTTCATTCGGGAAAAGATCAGTTCCTGAGGTTGATTTTAGAGGCTTTGAGTGCAAAAAAGCTAATCAGTATCAATTACACCACCTTTGATAAAGAGGAAACGAGCGAAAGGACTTTGGAAGGGGTTGGTGTTTATTACGCCTTTGATCAATGGTACATGATAGCTTGGTGCAAAATGCGAGAAGATTATCGAACTTTTCGTCTGGACAGAATCAATTGGTTACGCATTTTGGGAGAGGATTATAATCCACAGGCACACCCTTCCTTGAAAGATTACATTGACAAAGTAAGATCTGCTGACAATCTGATTGAGGTCAAAATCGAAGTTCCTGTAAGAAAGGAAAAATACCTTCGAACCCAGAAATACAATCATGGATTTGTGATGGAAACACGTGAAAAAAACAAAGTCACGATGACTTTTATGACATCCCATATCGAAGGCTTTGTACGCTGGATCATCTGTTTAGCCGATATGGTTCAGATCATTTCCCCGCAGGAGGCAAAGGAGAGAGTATTGGAATTGATTGAGGAGATGAAAATCAATCAAAGCTCAATTTGAGATAAAAAATAGCCTCGAGGTAATTCGAGGCTATTTCTTAAATTTTTAGCTCCCAAACTTCCCTTTGAGCATGGCCAGTTTCTCAGCCATAGTCCCTTGAGGTTCTTCTCTTCTTTGGGAATTTCTGTTCGGTTTATCTGCTTTCTTTCCCCTTTCTGCAAAAGGATCTGATTTCATACTCAATCCGATTCTCTTTCTAGCCACATCCACTTCCATCACGGTTACCTGGACTTTCTGATTCACATGGACGATCTCATTCGGATCTTTTACAAATCGATCAGCCAAATGACTCAAGTGAACCAACCCATCCTGATGAACTCCCACATCTACGAAGGCTCCAAAAGCTGTAATGTTCGTAACTACACCTGGCAATTTCATTCCTGTCTTCAAATCACTGATCGCATTGACACTTTCTTCAAACTGAAATACTTCAAAAGTCTCTCTTGGATCTCTTCCAGGCTTTGCCAATTCTTCCAAAATGTCTTGAAGAGTCGGCAAACCTACTTGATCAGACACATAAGATTTCAAATTAATTTTCTGTCTCAATTCCTCAGACTGAACCAATTCTGCCACTGAAGCCCCTAAATCTTTGGCCATGGATTCCACCAATGCATATCTCTCCGGGTGGACAGCCGAAGCATCCAATGGATTCTTTGCCTGACCGATTCTCAAGAAACCGGCCGCTTGCTCATAAGCCTTCTCCCCTAATCTAGGAACCTTCAAAAGCTGACTTCTGGAAGCAAATGGCCCATTTTGATTTCTGAAGTCAATAATATTTTGAGCCAAAACAGGTCCCAATCCTGAAACGTAGGTCAATAGCTGTTTGGAAGCTGTATTTACTTCTACACCTACTCCGTTTACCGCGGACATCACCGTATCATCCAAAGCATTCTTCAGGGAGTTTTGATCCACATCATGCTGATACTGACCAACCCCGATTGACTTTGGATCGATTTTCACCAATTCCGCCAACGGATCCATCAATCTTCTACCAATCGAAACAGCACCCCTTACAGTCAAATCCAAATCTGGGAATTCCTCACGTGCCACTTCAGAGGCAGAATAGATAGAAGCCCCTGCTTCATTGACCATAGTTACAATGACAGATTTCGGAAGGCCTAGGCTCTTCACAAATGCTTCAGTTTCTCTTCCTGCTGTACCATTTCCAATCGCAATCGCCTGCACTTTGTATTTCTCAACCAAGCCCTTGATGGTCATGCCAGCCTCAGCAGATCTACGCTGCGGTTCATGAGGGAAAATAGCTTCGTATTGTAAAAATTGACCTTGAGGTCCCAAGCAAACCAGTTTACATCCTGTTCTAAAACCCGGGTCAATGGCCATGACAGACTTTTCACCCAATGGAGCTCCCAATAGCAATTGTCTCAAATTTTCAGCAAAAACACGAATCGCTTCTTCATCTGCCTTTTTCTTGGTAAGCAAGCGAACTTCCGTTTCCATACTAGGTTTCAAAAGTCGTTTGTAGGCATCTTTGATCGCCAATTTCACCTGATCTACAGATTCATTGGCCTCGTCTGCCAAGATTTCTCTTTCGATCACTCCTAAAGCAGTCAATTCCTCAGGGCAGGAATCCAGCATCAAAAACAATTCTTTCTCCCCTCTTCTCATCGCCAAAACTCGGTGAGATGGAGCCGATTTGATCGGTTCAGACCAGTCGAAATAGTCTTTATATTTGGCCGCTTCTGCCTCTTTTCCTGGAATCACTTTGGAGGTGAATGTTCCATCTTCCAAGAAAAGCTTTCTCATTTTTTCTCTCAAAGGTGCATTCTCATTGATCCATTCTGAAATGATATCTCTAGCACCTTGAAGCGCCTCCTCTACTGATTTCACTTCTTTTTCTTCGCTTACATAAGATTCTGCTTCAGAAGAGAGATTGCTGCTTTTCTGCTCAAAAATTAATTCTGCCAAAGGCTCCAAACCCTTTTCTCGAGCGATAGTCGCCTTTGTTCTTCTTTTCGGCTTGTAGGGAAGGTAGATATCCTCCAATTTGGACATAGTCTCTGCCTCTTCGACAGATTTCTTCAAAGTATCCGTCAACTTACCTTGCTCCTCGATTGATTTGAGAACCGCCTCTTTTCGTTTATCCAATTCACGAAGTTGAGTCACTCGGTCACGGATTGCCGCAACCTGAACTTCATCTAAACTTCCGGTCGCCTCTTTTCGATATCTGGAAATAAATGGAACGGTTCCTCCCTCGTCCAACAACTCTAAGGTAGCCTTAACCTGATGTGGTTTGATGGAAAGTTCGGAAGCTATTTTTATCTCGTAATTCATACTCATTGGATATTCTCGTAAATTTTGGACCTGCAAGATAAGGCAGCTTTTCGTTGAAAAAAGGACTGTTCGTGAGTCATGTCACTAACCGTCTGAAATCGTGGAAGTAATTTTACTGAAGAGAATTGGAAAATTTAAAAATTAACCAATCGGAATTAAGGTTTAAACGTTGGGTATTGGAATCTGAAATTTCAAATCTCTTCCGATAATTATCGGAATTCTAAATTAAGAGTATGAATAGAGAAACCATTTTCAAAGAATTGAAGTCCTGGGGACTGATTTTGTCTTTTTTTGCCTTCTTGTACTTTACAGGATTATTACCTGTAGTTCAGGGAGCTATTCAATCAGTTCTTTTGTCCACAGGTTTGATCAAACCAAAAATCGAAAGAGTTGATCTGACAAATAATGATTTTGATTACAGAGGCCAATTCATGGGTTTTGACGGAAATAGAATTGATTTAAAAGACTACAAAGGAAAAACCCTTTTTATCAATCTATGGGCATCATGGTGTGGTCCTTGTCGTGCGGAAATGCCCCATATTTCGGAATTATATAAGAGTCTGGAAGGTGAAGACAATATCGATTTCCTAATGATTGGATTGGATAATGACATCGAAAAAAGCAGAAAAATGCTGGATGGTAAATCTTGGACTTTCCCAACTGCCCATGCTTCTTTTGGCTTGAATGAAGACCTACAAAGTGAATCCATTCCTACTACGTTAGTGGTAAATCCAGAAGGTAAAATTGTTTTCTATCAAGAAGGAATGAGCAATTTCAACACAAAAGAATTTAGGGATTTTTTAATTGGCCTTTAAGTTATTTAGAGTATTACTTCTAGTTACAAATTAGAAAAGTGCTGCTATTCCAAGGTTTGCTCTTTCTTGAATCCTCATTCAAAAAAGTGGCAATTTTTCAGCGAAAAAAAGTTCGCTCAAGTTCCACTAATTTTTAAATAAGAAATTTTGTTCGCATAAATTATTTTACAATAATCTGATTTTCAGCTTTTTAACTTTGGCACAATGATAGAAATAAAGTTTTGGCTTGCAAGCGTTCACATTTTTAACCAAAACAAAAATATCATGCACAATATACCTAACGATCATTTTCAGCAGGAATTTAATTCTGTAGAAGATGAGTTTGAGTTTGAGTTTGATCCAGAATTTGAATTCGAACAAGAATACGATGAAGAGAATGAATTTGAGTTTGAACTTGATCAAGACTATGCTTCCGATGAGATGGAATTTGAAGTCTTTGAAATGGAGCTCGCCGAAGAATTACTTGAGTTGGAATCAGAAGCCGAATTTTTTGATTGGGCAAAAAAAGTAGCAAAACGGACTGCAGGAGTTGCCGCGGATTTACTTTCAAGTTCTGCAGGTAGGAAGGCCGTTCGATCATTGGGAAGAATTGCAAAAAGAACTCTTCCGGCTTGGGGTGGTTCTGCGGGTCGTGCTATAGGCTCAGCTATTGGCAGAAGAGTTTATGGAAAAGCTGGCGCAAGAACAGGAGCTGCGTGGGGTCGAAGAGCAGGAGCATTTTTAGGTGGAAAAGCAGGAAAGGTGATTGCTAATCGATTGCCAGGGTTTGTAAGGCTTACGGCAGACACCTTTAGAAATTTATCCAAAGAGCTAAACTCTGGAATGAGTATGGAAATCAATCCTGCAATAATCAAGGCAGCTTCCAACCATTATCCAATAATTCTAAGAGCAAGAGGGAGTTCAAGTGGAAATGAATACGAGTTTGAAGAGGAATTTGAGAATGAATTTGAAAACGAATACGAATTTGAAAATGAATTTGAATTCGAAGGCGAGGTAGACAGTGAAACAGGGTTGACTGAAGCCATGGAAATGGAACTCGCCGGAGAACTTCTAAATATCAATTCAGACCAGGAATTAGATATGTTTCTTGGCAAACTATTCAAAAAAGCAGCTAGAGGAGTGAGACGGTTTGCAAGGAGCAGTACCGGAAGAGCCCTTGGAGGAATGCTTAAAAAAGTTGCCAAGAGAGCATTACCAATTGCAGGCGGAGCCATTGGCAATTTTTTGGTTCCAGGTGTAGGCGGGATGGTAGGCCGGAAACTTGGATCCTTCGCAGGAAACCTTTTCGAACTGGAACTTGAAGGTCTCAGTCCTGAGGATCAAGAATTCGAAATGGCGAGAGCTTATGTGAGATTTGCCAGCAATGCTGCAAAAAATGCAGTCAAAATGCCTCCTAATGGAGGAAGGGCTTCGGCCAGTTCTGCTTTCAAACATGCGGCGAGAACATTTGCTCCAGGATTGCTTGGAGTGAGAGGGGGATCTTTACCTAGCAGTTCCAAAAGAAAATCAGGTAGATGGTATAGAAAAGGCGGAAACATAATTCTTCAGGGAATTTAATCGGGACCATGAATACTTCAAGCTTAGCATACGACTACCTAACTAGGGAGGCTGAGTCGCTGCAAGTAAGATTGATTCAGCACAAACCATTTATCATGACAATGCCCATGGTCAAAGGAGCAGAGGTATCGTCATCAGCCATGCAGAAAGTCAGCCACTTACTGCAATCAAGCAAAAGCAAATTATTCAAGGGAATCAATCTTTTTCTGGAAAACTTGAAAAGAGCCAAAAAGGAGAATAAGGCTCCTGAAAATCTTCAAAAAGATTTAGTGATCCTCAAGTTACGCTTCAATAGCATTTTGGATCAAATGGACATTTTTGCTGACGTTTTATCTCAGAGATCAGAACATGAGACTGGAATATGGCTAAGTGGATTGGACGCCTTATCCGAAGATGGATTGAAAGTAGGACAACCTTATTTCGATGAAACACCCGACCTAATGGTCTTTTTAGAAAGAGGCCATGGAGCTGCGATACGAAGGGCGAGAACTAGGCTACCAGGCGGAGATCAAAATCCGGTAGCAGTAATTCAAATTCCTCGGGAAAGGTTGGTAGGAAATGGCATAGCGGCATCAATCATTCATGAAGTCGGACATCAAGGTGCAGAACTATTGGGTATCACTCAATCTTTGAGAAGTGAGCTCCAGAAAATGCAAACTCTACAACCACAGAATTCTGAATATTGGAAATATTATGAAAGATGGATTTCTGAGATCCTAGCCGATTATTGGGCCATGTGTCATTTGGGAATCTCGGCAACTACCGGATTGATGGGAGTAGTTTCACTGCCCAAATACTTCCAGTTTAGATTGGATCTGGATGACCCGCACCCTGCACCGTATATGAGGGTATTTATTAGTTGCGCATTTGGGAGATGGCTATTCCCAAACCAAGCCTGGAACATACTATGGAGTTTTTGGGAGAGATTTTATCCTCTTGATGGGCTTCCTGAAAAGAAGGTTGAATTAGTTCAAAACCTTCAAGCAATGATTCCGGAATTTATAAAACTTGTTCATTTACATAAACCGAAAGCCCTAAAGGGTAAATCTCTCGGAGAATTATTTCCGATTCGAGATCGGCAGCCGGCTAAACTCAATCAAAAATTTTTGGAATGGAAATCCAATACAAAATTGATTCAAACAGCCCCGCCAACATTGGTTTTTTCTGTATTCGGACAGGCAAGGTTTTTAGGAAAAATTTCTCCAAAAGAGGAGAGCAAAATATTTACCCAACAGCTAAGGAATTGGGCTTTTAAAAGACATTAAACAAACATAAAATGACAACTCAAAAACAAAACACTCAAGACAATGAGGCAAAATGGTATCAAGATGAAGGCTTGAAAAAATTCATTCACGAAGAAGGGAAAAAATTTGTCTCCGAGAATACATTGACAATATCTAACCGTCGAACAAATCTCGAATATGAAGATCACGGTGGAGCTCTCAGTAAAGATGAAACCTTATGGAAAGTAATCAGAAGTCGGAAAATTGATTTTGCCAACTATGAAAAATTCATCACGAGTATCATGTGTCCTACTACTTCCGAAAATGTTATAAAAAAAGAAAGTAAGTCGACTGATAATTGTAAGGAAAAAGTAGTAAAGCCTATTTTATCCAATCAAATCCCCTTCCATAACTCTCAGGCATATAGTGTATTGAAAAACGCTACGGAGTTGTATGTAAAAATCATATCAGATGCAGGAAACAATCTGGATTATGAGATAAACTCAATCTCATTATCAAACTCGCCATATATTGACAGAATCAAAGAAAGTTTAAAAGATTTCTCGCTGACTCTTTGCAATGATGAATGCGGTAGATTCGAGTTCCCTGTTCTTTCTGAATTGATATGGAATTACTGGCATGAAGAAGGATACCTGGTGCAGACCATGAATGCGATATCCCACAGGTTCCAAAACATCAAGACAGATGGAAAAAATGCCTTAAATCAAATGGACATAGATCCGCTAAGACCTCTAAGTAATATTTTGTGGGGATATATTCAGGATACCCAACATCGGCTTACTATACCGAGACGTGCTTACGAATATGAGAATCACTATGGAATCAATATCATAGGCAAAGCCATATCTAATTTAAATCCAGTCAACAGTAGATCTGGCTTTATGGCCGCATTTAATAATTTATTGAATAAATGTGCTCACTTTTATAGAGAACGGGACAACATCCAAAGAATTCCTGATGGATTTCCTGTGCTAAATGCACTAAAGGAAGTACATATGATTTTGGCTGAAGGTGCCCATAATCAATTTGGTGATTTGCCTACCGTATCCAAAATAGAAATGCTCATAGAGCAATGGATTCTATCCCGTCCGGAGGTTCGCGAATTTCTGGGAGGTAAGGTAATGATCCCTTATAGCCAAGGATGGATGCCGAGAGTAGATAGTATGAAAAACCTTCAAGGCTGGGATCCAGTCAGTATCAATAATTTCCATGATTTGGCAATCTTTGGGGAGCAACTAATCCTCAGTATCCGATACGGAGACTGGTATGTTATCAACCAGGCAAACTTTGCCGCACAATGGGCAGATGAGTGGAGAAATGAAATCCAGGGATATATTCACAGGTATCAGGTAGTCACAGGAGTGGATTTAAGCGCCAATGCTCCGGATTATGCAAAGCGGGATTATCACATCAAGCCGGCCATCCTGATCAAAAGAAGACTTTCTCAACAATAGAACTCTTATGCTGATCATTGATAGTCATTGTCATGCTGGCAAAGGTGATGGGCTAACCGGACCTTGGGATACGAATGCACCACTTAAGGACTACCTTAAGTGGTGTGATCGGTCTCAAATAACCAAATCGGTTTTGTTTGCAGCTTTTCATAGCAATTACGCTATTGCAAATAGAGAGGTAGCTAAAATAGTCAACTCAAATCCCCAACGCTTCTATGGATTTGCTTTTGTCCACGCTTCACGAGATACAGGTAGAATTTTTGATTTGGTCAAAATTGCCGTAAATGAATATGGGTTCAAGGGAATCAAAGTTCACCGAGCCGACTCTCAACTTTCCAGAGAAATCTGTCAAGTAGCCAGGTATTTCAGGTTACCTATCCTTTATGACCCCATGGGTGATATTGGAGGAACAGAATGTGCCATATCTGAATATCCTGATGTAAACTTTATTATTCCGCATTTAGGAAGCTTTGCGGACGATTGGAAAGCTCAAAAAAATTGCATTGGCCTATTGGAAAGATACCCGAATGCATTTGCAGATACTTCTGGGATAAGAAGATTTGATGTCTTGCAAGAAGCAGTACAAAGAGCCGGATCCTCAAAATTCTTATTTGGAAGTGATGGACCGTGGCTCCATCCTGGCGTTGAACTTTATAAAGTAAAGGCTTTGGAAATCTCAAGAAAAGACAAAGAGTCCATTCTGTCTAAAAATTTCCTTAAACTAATTTCAAATAGTAATTCTAAAATAAAATCATGTAGCTGCCAAACTTGCAAAAACTATGTAATTAAAGGTGAATCAAAGGATGAACTCCGAATATCGAGAGATATCAATTCAGACCCAAGATATTTGAATAATGCCCCCTTTCAATCAATGTTCGATAATACAAAGTCTAATCCTTACCCTCTTCTTTAGAATCTTCTTCATTCGATTCATTTTCTTTTTGAAGAAACTTTTGAATAGCCCTAACAGTAATACCTAGAGACCTAGCTGCCAAATGCTTATTTTGATTATTAATATCCAGTGCAGCTTTGATAGCCTCCCGCATGGTTTGCCTTTTTATCTCGGTAAGATTCACTCCAGAGAGAAGGTTTTTTTTCATAATCTCATATAAGTGTCCTTCCTTTTCAAATCTTATTGTTTTTGGGATTTTTGCCCTTTCAGCTAAGGGAACCTCACCTGGAGTCACCAAATGATGATGATGATGATTTTTCGCAATTCGAAAAACCAATTGTTTTAACTCACGAATGTTTCCAGGGTAATCCCTATGCATTAAAAACTCCATGACACCTTTATCAAAATGTGGAGTTTCATCTAATGGGGCATCTAATGCCTTGGACAAAAAATATCTTGCGAGGCCCGGTATATCTTCCCTCCTTTCTCTTA
The DNA here is from genome assembly GCF_900148515.1 of Algoriphagus zhangzhouensis. Lineage (GTDB taxonomy): Bacteria > Bacteroidota > Bacteroidia > Cytophagales > Cyclobacteriaceae > Algoriphagus > Algoriphagus zhangzhouensis. The sequence goes on from NZ_FRXN01000001.1 coordinate 1,191,734, forward strand.
AAGCTGGCACCTTAAAAGAATGATCCGAAATTCTAAAATAAAGGTCAGAACGAAAACTACCATTTTTTATCATTTGAATTAAATTACGGTTAGTCGCACTGATAAGTCTAAAATCGGAAGATTTATAAAAATTTCCTCCAACTTTTTTAAACTGCTTTTCTTGAAGTACTCTCAAAAATTCGGATTGAAGTTGAACTGGTAGTTCCCCTATTTCATCCATAAAAAGTGAACCTCCATCAGCAAGAGAAAAAGCCCCATCTCTGTGATAAGAAGCATTTGTAAAGGCTCCCTTTTCATGACCAAAAAGCTCACTACCCGATAATTCTGGAATAATTGTGGTACAATCCAATATTACCAAGTTATTTTTTGACCGGACTTTATCTATCGTATGAATGAATCTTGCCAGTAACTCTTTACCTGTGCCTGTCTCTCCATAGAGAAAAATATTTCCTTTTCCCGAAATCGAAGCAGTGATGATTTCTTTCAAAAATTCCATCCAACATGTAGAACATCCAATTAGATTACTCTTAACCAATTGACTACTTAGGATGTTTTTAATAAAGGAGTTTTGAAATTTTAAATCCTTACAATAATTGACAAACTCATTAACTTCTTTGAAGTAAATCACGTCTGAAATCCCCAACTCTAATAAAGACCATGCCTCAGGAAGAGAATTGTCAACTATCAATATGATCGACAATTCGAACTCACAACTCCGTTTATGCTCTTGCAATTCATTACTCCTTAGAAACCTTTTTAGTTTCTCAACATCAAATCCTTTTACTTTCGCAAAAACAAAAATTGTGTTAGGAACCCAGACATTGGATTCTTCAAGACAAGCTCCCCATTTCTTTATTTTGGACAAAAGCAATTCACTTTGGTCCAAACCAACCAATAAATTGCTATCAAACGGAGATTTATCAATTTTCATTTGATCAGAAAAAAATTGATGAAACAATTAAAAACTTACTTGATCAGATCAACAATTTTTCAATAAACCCTTAGCTACAAAATTTCAAAATTCGGGAATAAAAGATTTTGAATAAGCTATTTCACGGTATGGCTAGTACCTTCATTTTACTGAAACCTTCAATCGGATAATTCTAAATAAAATTTAAAAAGTAGTTGGCTTATTCCGGATGAAACCTGGATGCATCAATCTGCTTATTTTCAACTAAATAAATCTACTAAAAAAAAACTCTTTAACCTGAAAATCAATCATTTAATTATTTGAACCAAATAAAAACCTGGGATTTATCTCTTTCAGCAATTGAAATATCACCTTAAAAAATTAAAAATGACAATTCAAGATCAGTTTCATATCTTTACTTATTCCCAAAAATAAATTGCGATTTCCTTAAAAGTAATTTTACTTTTTACGGTCCATTATAACTTTCATAGATTTTTAAAAAAACTCCATGCTTAAAAGAATTGGAATCAGTCTGGTTCTATTATTTATATTTATTTGGTTGATTTGGTCCTATTCTGGAAGAAAAACTCCTGTTGACCCTCCCAAGATTTTCCTGTCTCTAGTCCAAGATATAAACCCAAATGATACTTTAAAAAATAATTTGGTTGGCATACAGCCTTACATGGAAGAGGCGGATTTTGTATTACAAGAGAGATATAAAAACAAGCTTGGGCTTTACATGGCCGAAGCAAAAAAATCCGATCTGATAAAAACAAACACGCTAGTTGTTTTTCCAGAAAATATTGGAACCTGGTTGATTTTAGTTGATGAAAAACATAGCCTAGCTTCAAAAACAAGATTGGAAGATGCTAAAGCTACCTTAATTTGGAGCAATATTTTTGACTTTAGCTTAGCCTATTTAAGATCTGATGAAGAAGATCGATCCATGGCCGCTGTATTTAGGATGAAAGCGAAAAATATGGCAGAAGCCTATTTTGATACCTTTTCTAGTTTAGCTCAGCAATATCAAACTTATATCGTTGCTGGATCAATTATCCTACCTAGACCAAGTGTGGTAGAGGGTGAAATTTATATAGATATCACTGAACCACTTACTAATGTCTCTTTTGTTTTTGGGCCTGATGGAAAAATCATCGGAAACCCCATTATCAAAGAACATTCTGGCGTCTTTGATGATCTACTTTTAAATCTGGTTCAGAGCGAAAATCATGAAGTTTTTGACCTTCCTGTCGGGAAAACATCCATCCTACTAAATGAAGATGCCTGGTTCGAGGACAGTTATCAATTGATTAAAAACTCCACCCCGGCAGTTATTCTAAACCCTTCTTTTTCCCCTGGGATTAATTCAATGGCTGAGCCATGGGAAGGATTTGGGATATCTTCTCCCCCTACAGATGTTGACTCTACAGACTTGGGAAATATCACCTTAATTGAAGCAATAGAAAAATATTCTCTTCCCAAAAAAATATATGAAACCAACGCACCAGTTGGAATGACTTTGTTCTTAAAGGGTGAATTTTGGGATTTAGGTGCTAGCGGTCAACCAATTTTTATCCATAAAGGAGATAGCATTACAATTCAAAATGCAGATTTAGGTGGAGTCTGGTCTCTTTCTTTCTGATTCAAATAAAAGAAACGTTATCAATTTGTTAGCAATTTCATTTGAAGACATTTGAGTAGTCTTTTTTCAGATTCTTTGGGTTATTTTAAAAGGAATTTAAACCGAATCATGAAAAACACCATATTACTCTTTTTGCTCTCCTTTTTGATCTTAAAACCAGAGTCACAAGCTCAAGATATACGAGTCTACAAGGCTCCAAAATTTCAGGCAGACTGGACCAAACCGGGGATTCATCCTGATCGAATAGTTCTTAATCCTGGCCCAGATCCAACCTCCCAAATGGCAGTGACTTGGAGAACCAGTCCAGAGGTTACTGTGGCCTATGCTGAAATTGCTCCAGCAACAGCAGCACCGAAATTCTGGAGAAATGGTAAAACCCTTCAGGCAAAAACCACCATTTTGGATGGGACTGAGATTGCCAATGCAGGACTTATCTCTGCAAATCATTCTGTCAAGTTTGCTGGGCTTGAACCCAATACCATTTATGGTTACAGGGTTGGTGATGGAGAGCATTGGTCAGAATGGTTTCAATTCAAAACTGCTTCAAATGAAAAATCAGCTCCCTTTTCTTTCCTCTACGTAGGAGATGCCCAAAATTACGTCCTTGAACTCTGGTCAAGATTGATCCGCGAAGGATATAGACAAGCTCCAAATGCAGATTTTATCATTCATGCGGGTGATTTGATCAATACAGCCCACAGAGAACAGGATTGGCACGAATGGTTTACAGCTGGAGGGTTTATCCATAGTATGCTTCCGACCATTGCTGTTCCCGGCAACCATGAATACAACTACCTATCTGAAGCAAAAAGGGATGAAGGAAGACAACTTTCCGCTCAATGGAAGCCTCAATTTACTCTTCCTGAGAATGGGCCTGAAGGCTTAGAAGAAACTGCCTATTTCATTGATTATCCCGATGTGAAAATGATTTTCTTAGATAGCAATAGAGATCATGAAAAGCAGTCGGAATGGTTAAGGAAGATCTTGGCAGAAAATGATAAAAAATGGACGATTGTTTCTTATCACCACCCCCTCTTTTCAGCTTCTGCTGGACGTGATAACGATGAATTAAGGGCAATTTGGAAACCTATCTTTGATGAGTATAAAGTAGATTTGGCTCTTCAAGGACATGATCACAGCTATGCAAGAGGACGTGCTAATCCTGGAGAAAATGACAATGTCATGGATGGAATGAACATGAGAGATCAAACAGGAACTGTTTATGTCGTCTCTGTCAGTGGGGGAAAAATGTATGGCTTGAATCCAAATGGTTGGGAAGGTACCGAAGCTGTTAGAGACAGAGCAGCGGAAAATACGCAATTGGTTCAGGTAATCAGCATTGAAGACAATACACTTAAGTTTGAATCCTTCACTGCTATCGGTGAATTATACGATGCTTTCATTTTAGAAAAGCAATCCAATGGGATCAATAAATTCACCGAATTGAAGCAAGATTTGGGACCAGAATATAGATTCAATAATACGATCCCTTATGAGGATCCATTGCCTGAAGAACTCAAAAGAAAAATCGAAGGGGATTTCCCCGGCTTTGAAGTGACTCGAGTGAATTACAGAGAAAATAAAGGAGTGATTATTATCGCTATACGAATAGAAAAAGGTGAAGAAGAAAAGAACTTCATCATCGATCAAAAAGGAAATATTCTTTCAGAAAACTAAAAAAATTAAGGCCTTTGAAATCGATTTTCAAAGGCCTTATTCTATTTACATTAATCAAAATTTTTAAGCTATTGCCACTTTCAGTTCCTGGATAAAATCCTTGAGATGCTCGACCTCTACATGATCCATTAAAACGATCTTGTACCATTCATTATTGGAAGTATGTGATTCTGGAACCAGGCTATATTTTTTCGCCAATTCCTTTGGAACGGCCTGCGATCTAATCGTTACAATATTCATTTCAGGCTCCCTGAAATAAGGAACATTCATCTCATCCAAGCTCTTGCACAAGTAGTTTGTCCTCATTTTCAAGATGGAGATTTTCTCAAACCATTTGTGAGGTCCATAGGTGGTCAGGATCACCCAAACCGCGATTGCATTTGCTCCAGAACGGCTACCGCAAAGGGTTAAGTCCATACCTTCAACATACTGGGCTTCTGTAGTTAAAACATTTTCAATTAAACCTTTTCTGCAGATAAAAATACCCGTTCCGTAAGGAGCCTGAAGCATTTTATGTGCATCAATCGTAATCGAAGAAATGTCTGTATTCTGGAAGTTTATCTGACTTTCATTTTCTGAAAAAGGAAAAACAAAGCCTCCGTAAGCGCCATCAATATGCATTCTAAAAGGCACATCAAATGATTTCAAAACTGATGAATACAAGTTTGGATCATCAACCGAACCAAACATGGTGGTTCCCATATTTGATATTGCTATGAAATACTTTTTACCAGCCTCGATAGCCTTGGAAACTTCAGCTTTTAAATCCTCTTCTGCAATCTGACGGGTGTCGGAATCGACAGGGATTTTAATCCAATCCAAAGTCAGCAAATTGGCTCCTTTTGGAATAGAATAGTGAGTATCCTCAGAAGCTAGGATCGCGATCTCGTCTAGCTTGGCATTGTACTTCTTTTTGAACTCATTTCTATAAATCCATAAAGCCTGAATATTAGCTTCGGTACCTCCTGGGGAAATATAGCCATCATACTCTCCTTCTTCCGCTTTGAACAGATCCACAGCAATCATATCCAACACATCTCTCTCTATCTCGTGCGTCCCTTGGAAAGCTGATTCTGATGTCCCAAAAGTGTGACATCCGATATGATTAGGATTGGCTACGAAAGTGGAAAGTACTGGTGCATCCTTGAGAAAAGGCGCATCAACAGGAAAAACCTTTTCATCCAATCTAGAGGCTGGATATCCTAGGCTGGCATCATTATAAAAATCCACATTTCCTTTCAAGGCCTGCTGGACCCTCTGTAGTCTTTGCTCTGTACTTAGCTTTTTCCAGAACTTCATATCAATTTTCATTCGTTACTAATTGGGTTTCTTATTCTTCTCCAAATGCTTTTGGAGCTGCAAAGATAGTCCCGAGAGCTAGAAACTCTTCTAATGATTCTGGTTTTTCCACTTTATTTCTTTTTGGTAAACTGGTTAGCAAAATTATAAAGCAATGCTATGTTCCATACGAAATCATCACCTGGTATAGTTGAGTTCAATTTCTGATTCAACGTTGATCCTATACCAATCGGAAGTTTTTGGTGAGTAAATGTGAAAGTTGAAGTCACATATACCCCATCGTTTGCATCCACTTTTAGGTAATAAAACTGAGGAGTCATCTTGAATCTTACGTTTTCGCCCATAGCTACATTTTTTAGCACCCAATTAAACCCAACAAATGTGGAATTGACGGGCGGATCAGGATCAAAGCCATGCCCTTTCAGGAAATAAATGCCTATACTCGATTTAGGAGTAAACTGAAAAGAAGGTGAAAGCTCCATAGCCAAATAGCGTTTGGAAACCATCATTTTTTCGGGCCGGCCGTCAACCAACACTTCCATTTCTTTGAACAAAAAGGCCGGATGAGCTCCAGCTGTTAACGAAAATCTCTTATCCTTGATCACCTTGTACCTCCACCACAACACGAATGACCAAGGTTTCCCATCCATTCCAAAACGAAACATGGGTTCAAAAGTCAGTCTTTCACCTCCAACATTGAGGTCAAAGAACACCGCTGGTCTTCCCAATGTGAAAGAGGGAATGATAGAAATCCCATTATTTGTAGCAGTGATTGTTCCGTTGAAATGTTTGATTAATGATTGATTTTCAGTTGTTGATTGGGCATAGGAATACCTAGTTAGAGTTACACTGATCAAAGCAAAGATCAACGCAATTCCCTTGATAGATTGAGATTTCATTAGGTTGGGTTATAGCAGATATAGAATGGAAAATAGCTATTCTTTTCCAATTTATTTTACAAAAATCAGTAATCACCAAATAATCCACCACCACTTTTCAAATCAATACTTATAATATTCAAACAATATTTTATCAAATGACATTCGGAGGGAATCATGATAGGAAACAAAATCAAAGATTCTAAATGGGATTTTTTGTACCTTCTGGAAACAAAAACCTGAAATAATGAAAGCCTTAACAACACTTCTATTCTTCATTGGGATCAGCACGGTGGCCTTTTCCCAAACTCTTACCGGTGAAATGGTCAAAGACTGGGAAAGAGCGAAAGCCTATACCCTGGAATATCTAGAAGCCATGCCTGCCGATAAATACGATCTAAAGCCAACCCCTGAAATGCGTTCTTTCGCTCAGCAGATGCTTCATCTAAATGATGCCAATTATGGTTTTGTTGCTACCGCTACAGGAGCAAGCATGCCTGAAGGAGCTGGTGGGTCTGAAAAAAGTGAAGATCAATCCAAAGAAACAGTCATCAAATTGGTAAGCGATGGATATGACTTTGTGATTGAAAGTATCAAAAAACTACCTGCAGGCCAGTTTAATGAACAAATTCAGCTATTTGGAAGATTTGATATGAGTAGAATGAAAGCAATCGAGAAGGCTTTCGAGCATCAAACACATCACAGAGGACAAACAACAGTTTATCTTCGATTGGGCGGAGTTACTCCTCCACAAGAGAAGTTGTTTTAATGAATTTCTTTAAAAAATTAATTAGTCAGGCTGAGCGGAGTCGAAGCCATTAAAATTTCGACTCCGCTCAATTTGACATAATCTGAAACAAACTTTTAAAATTTAGTCTATTTTCGAAAGACAAAAGCCTTCCTTAGCTACTTTTCAAAGACTCCCCATGTTGGGAAAGATCCAATCCAATTTCTTCATATTCTTCTCTTACCCTTAAAGTCACAAACTTATTCAAGACAAAGAATATCAAGTAAGAAGCTGCAAAAGAAAAGACTGCTACCCCAACCAATACCATCATATGGGAAGCAAAGACACCCCAACCTCCATGTAATAGGCTAGCTCCTTCTTTATTGGCAAAAATAGCTGTCAAGATCATCCCCATAATACCGCCTATGCCGTGGCAAGCAAATACATCCAGTGTATCATCAATTTTCTTCAGGAACTTCGCATTCATCAGTAGATTGGAAACGATAGCCCCGATAAATCCAAAAATGAAACTTTGAGGAACCGAGACATATCCCGCTGCTGGGGTGATCACGACCAATCCTACAACAGCACCTATACAAGCCTGCATGGCTGAAATTTTTCTTCCTTGAATCCTATCAAAAAGCACCCAAGTCATCATGGCGGTTGCCGAACTGATCGTTGTTGTAGCAAATGCCATGGCTGCGGTGCCATTGGCTGCCAAAGAAGATCCAGCATTAAAGCCAAACCATCCAAACCAAAGCATTCCGGTTCCCAAAATCACATAAGTTACATTGGAAGGATCATGATTCGGGCTTTTTCTTTTCCCAATGAAAAGTGCTCCTGCTAAAGAAGCAAGACCTGCACTGATGTGAACCACAGTACCTCCTGCAAAATCAACCACCCCAAAATAGGCACCTATCAATCCATCAGGATGCCATACCATATGGCAAAGTGGAGCATAGACTAATACAGTAAAAATCCCAATAAAGAAAAGGTATCCGATAAACCTAACCCTTTCAGCAAATGAACCAGTGATAATCGCAGGTGTAATAACGGCGAATTTCATCTGAAAAAGAGCAAAAAGCACAAATGGGATGGTTGTCCCCAATCCTAAATGTGGCAATGTAGCGACCTGATCAAAAAACATAAACTGGAATGGATTCCCCAGGATTCCATAGTGCGTCCCATCTATAGTAATCCCCAACCAGGCATCTCCAAATGAAAGGCTAAAAGCCACCACCACCCACAGCATACTGACTACACCTAGGGAGATGAAACTCTGCAACATGGTTGAAATCAAATTCTTCTTCCCTACCATCCCCCCATAAAACAGGGATAGTCCAGGGGTCATTAACAACACCAAACAGGAAGCAGTCAATAGCCAGGCTATATCTGCAAATACCAATTGATCTTCGGTTCCAAAATGGTCAATAACAGGGTCTTTTACTTTCCAAAAGAAACTTACTACTGGCGCTGCTATGGTAATCAGAAACGCCAATTTCCATTTGTTTTTCATTCTACTTTTTCTTTAATCAGCAAAATTACTTTGCCTTTTTAATAAAAATTCAGGCAAAAATTGAAATTATTATCGTCTGAACAAAATTTTATTAAAAAGAATAAAAACAGGATTCCTATCATTTCAAAAAAATTACATTAGGATAAAATTATGGTCATATGAAAAAAGCATCCCTGTTTCTATTCGCATTTTTATTATTCAGAATTGGATATTCCCAAACAAATCCCATGATGAAGCTATTTCCAGAAGGCACCAAACTTCACGGAAATATCCCCTATATGCAGGATACTTTAAAAAAGCATTTGTTGGATATCTACCTTCCTCCCAATGCTAAAGGAAATGTCCCTTTAGTGATTTGGGTACATGGTGGAGGCTGGCTCAGCAATGATAAATATGCCGATATGGGATATATGAAGGAAACTATTGCAGAAATCATCAATCAGGGATATGCATTGGCTTCCATTGATTATAGATTCAGTACGCAAGCAACTTTCCCGGCGCAAATGCTCGATTGCAATGCGTCCATTTCCTATTTGTATGACAATGCTTCCAAATATGGTTTTGATACCGACCGCTTTGCTTTAATGGGGTTCTCCGCAGGTGGGCATTTAGCGTCCATGCTGGGACTAACTAATAATCAAAAAGTGAATGAATTCTTTGTTCCGGGCACGAGCAAGGACTTCCAATTCAAAGCAGTGGTAGACTTTTATGGACCAGCCGATTTAACGCTTTTTCCAGGAGCTATCGATGCCAAATCTCCTGAAGGATTACTGATAGGTGCAGCTCCTCTAGATAGACCTGATCTAGCAAAAATGGCCAGTCCTGTCAGCTTTGTCGATGAAAAGGATCCACCATTTTTGATTATCCATGGCGAAAAAGACGACTTGGTATCACCTCGTCAATCTCATTTATTGAATGCTTGGCTGAAAGTAAAAGGAGTTCCGACAGATATGATTGTCGTTCCAGGAGCACCACATTTTGGATCTATGTTCGATGCGCCAGAAATTAGAGAACGGGTATTTGCATTTTTAAAGGAGCATTTGAAATGATATTCAACTAATGAACAAAACCCGCCTATCACATCTAGGTGGAAGTTGACTTGATTTTTATCTATATTATTCAAGTCTTTCATAGACAACAGGTTAAATCAACCGCTCTAGTTCACCTATGTTTTCAGAAACCAAAAAGTTAAATCGCCGATCTTTTCTCAAAGTCTCTGCATTGGCTGGGGGTGGTATGATTTTGAGCTTCAATATGCTCACTGGATGTAAGCCAGAAGAAGTCGGAAATCTTGGTTTACCAAAGGAATGGTTTAAACTCAATGGTTTTATCAAAATCGGCGAAAATGGCCTAATCACCATCATGTCTCCTAATCCAGAAGGTGGTCAAAATGTAAAAACCTCCATGCCTTTGTTGGTGGCCGAAGAGCTGGATGCTGATTGGGAAAATGTGGTCGTGGAGCAGGCTCCTTTAGACACAGACAATTTTACTAGACAATATATCGGAGGAAGTCAGGCAATCCGAACAAGTTGGGTTCCCTTGAGAACTGCAGGTGCTACTGCCAGGCAATTATTAATTCAGGCAGCTGCCCAAACTTGGAATGTTCCTTCCCAGGAGATAAAAACAGAAGCAGGTTTTTTGATTCATGAAGGAAGCGGAAAAAAGATACATTATGGTGAAGTAGCTTCATTGGCTGCTACTCTCCCTATTCCGGAAGAGGTTCCGTTGAAAAAGATTTCCGATTTCAAATTGATCGGAAAGTCACATCGAAATGTAGACATCAAAAACATTATTACCGGCAAACCACTTTTTGGAATCGATTACAAAAAGGAAGGGATGAAATATGCCATGATCATCCATGCTCCTGCTTTCGGTCAAAAACTCAAATCATTTGATGCAGAAGAGGCTAAGGCAATGCCAGGGATTTTGGATGTATTTCAAATCAAATCACTTCAGGATGATTATCCTCGAACTTTCTTTGACACGGTCCAATTCACTGATTTGATAGCAATAGTCGGGGAGAGTACTTGGCAAGTACTCAATGCTAAAAAAGTAGTCAAAGCCGAATGGGAATTGATAGAAGCCTATACCGAAGAAAGGGATATGTTTGGAAGACCCGGGAAACGGGAAGTTCCTGCTGGTTTGGAAAGTGAGAGCACTCAGGAGGAAAAAATGATCAAAGCTTCACAGACTCCAAATCAATTGAGAAGGGACGGGAACCCTGAAAAAGCTTTTGCTGAAGCTTCCAGAATTATCGAAAAAACCTACACAGCACCTTTTTTGGTTCATAACTGCATGGAGCCTATGAACTTCTTCGCAGATGTTCAAGGAGATCAAATGAATTGTGCAGGGCCTTTACAAAAACCGGAATTAACAGAATATGCCTTATCTGTAAGGCTAGGAATACCAATTGAGAACATCAATATAGAAATGACAAGATTGGGAGGCGGATATGGAAGAAGATCCTATGCGCATTGGTTGATTGAGGCGGCAGTTATTTCACAAAAAGTAAATAGTCCGATCAAATTGATTTATACCCGAGAGGATGATATGACCGATGGAATTTATCGATCCAGATACCAACTGACCTATCGTGCTGCATTAGATGAAAACAATAACTTGACAGGCTTTCATGTAGTCGGTGGAGGCTTACCTGAAAACCCGCTTCATCAAAATAGATTTCCAGCTGGAGCGATCGACAATTATCTAGCCGAAGGATGGGATGTCCCTTCCAATGTAACAACCGGATCCTTTCGAGCTCCTAGATCCAATTTCAATGCCTCCGCAGAACAATCCTTTTTGGATGAGCTGGCTGAAGAAATAGGAAAGGACCCAATAGAGTTTCGATTGGAGCTTTTGAAAAAGGCAAAAGAAAATCCAGTGGGAGAATCCAATGATTATGATCCTGAAAGATATGCCGGAGTTTTGGAATTAGTCAAAGCCAAATCTAACTGGGGAATCGAACAAGCAGGAATATCAAGAGGGGTTTCCGCCTATTTCTGCCACAACAGTTATGCAGCTCAAGTCTTGGATCTAAAAATCGAAAATGGAAAACCCGCCATCCTCAAGGTCACCAATGCGATTGATTGCGGAATCGTGATTAATCCTGATGCCGCCAAAAACCTATGTGAAGGCGCAGTAGTTGATGGAATCGGAACAGCATTATTTGGAGAGCAAATCTTTGAAAATGGAGTACCCCAAAAAAAAAATTTCGATACCTATCGAATGATCAGAATGCCAGAAGCCCCCAAAGTTATTGAAACCTACTTTGCAGAAAACAACATTGACCCAACAGGTTTAGGTGAACCAGCCTACCCTCCTGTCTTTGCAGCATTAGCGAATGCATTGTATAAAAGTACCGGTGAAAGATTTTATAAACAGCCCTATATCCATCAATTAGAAAACCAATCAAACTCCTGATAGTTACTTGATTTATAAGGCTTTCTGTTTGATATTCGTAAGTAAGCCTTTCCCTTAATCCTTATCTTTATAAAAACAGAAAATACTATGGCTACATACAACCTAACTATTAATGGTAAATCCCTTCAAGTAGATGCGGATCCAAACACCCCGATGCTATGGGTGTTGAGAGATCACTTAGACTTAGTTGGAACCAAATTCGGTTGCGGAATTGCCCAATGTGGAGCATGTACCATCCACTTAGATGGCAATGCTGTCCGATCTTGTCAATTGCCTGTTTCAGCAGTTGAAAACTCTGAAATCACAACCATTGAGGGCCTTTCCGGAGAAGGAGATCATCCTGTTCAGAAAGCCTGGATCGAGCATGATGTTCCTCAGTGCGGCTATTGTCAAGCTGGTCAAATCATGTCAGCAGCGGCACTATTGAAAAATAACCCGACTCCAAGTGATGAGGATATTGATAATGCGATGAATGGAAATATTTGCCGATGCGGAACCTATACCAGGATTAAAGCAGCTGTAAAGACCGCTTCTCAAAACCTATAATTCTGAAACCATGACAACTGTAAATACTAAAATAAACCGAAGATCATTTTTGAAGGTATCTGCATTGGCAGGTGGTGGGATGGTTTTGAGTTTTAGCTGGCTCGCTGGCTGTAAGCCAACCGCCAAAGAAATGCTTGCCATGCCAAAAGAATGGTTTGAATTGAATAGCTATATCAAAATTGGAGATAACGGATTGATCACCATCTACTCTCCCAACCCAGAATTTGGATCCAATGTCAAAACATCCATGCCCATGCTTGTGGCAGAAGAACTGGATGTGGATTGGAAAAATGTGATGGTTGAGCAGGCTGATTTTTACCCAGAACGATTCGACAGACAATTTACCGGAGGTAGCCAAGGAATCCGACAAGGTTGGAAACCATTGAGAACCGCTGGAGCAACAGCCAAAGCCATGCTCGTTGCTGCGGCCGCCCAGACTTGGAATGTACCTGCCTCAGAAATCACTACTTCAAATGGAGAAATCACACATGCAGGTTCTGGAAAAAAAGCAGGATATGGAGAAATGGCTTCCTTAGCTGCTACTTTGGAGGTGCCAGAAGAAGTGGAGTTGAAAGAAATTAAAGATTTCAAAATCATTGGTAATTCCAAAAAGAATGTTGATGGTCAAAAGATCGTCACTGGAAAACCCATGTATGCCTTGGACAAAAAAGTGGAGGGAATGAAATATGCAGCAATTGTACATCCACCAGCTTTTGGAATGAAATTAAAATCTTTCGATAAGGAATCGATTAGCGGAATGCCAGGCATTATGGATGTATTTTCGATCAACATCTTCAAGGATGATTATGCAAGAAATTTTTTCGACACAACTACTTTTCCTGAAATCGTAGCTATTGTAGGAAATTCCACTTGGGAAGTCATGCAGGCTAAAAAGAATCTAAAAGCTGAATGGGAAGAAGCTCCAAAATCTGAATTTATGGCAGCCGGCTTTGGTGGAAATGCTACCGAAGTTACAGTTCCAGCAGGCTTGGAAAATACAAGTAGTCATAAAGCAAGAATGGCTGAATACATTCAAAAGCCCGGAAATATACTTCGAAGAGATGGAGATCCTGAAGGTCAATTTAAAAAGGCTCATAAAGTAATCGAGAGGACTTATTCAGCTCCATTCTTGGCTCATAACACCATGGAGCCGATGAATGCTTTTGCTCATGTACAAGGTGATAAAGCAGAAATCTATGGACCGACTCAAGCACCGGAAATGATCAGAGGGACTATCGAGCAAGCATTGGGCATTCCTAAAGAAAATATTCAAATCAACCTAGCTCGTATGGGTGGAGGTTTTGGTCGCAGAGCTTATAGCCACCATTTGGTTGAAGCGGCTTTGATTTCACAAAAGATCCAAGCTCCAGTGAAAATGGTTTATACGAGAGAGGACGATATGTCAGCCGGGGTTTATAGACCAACTTATTCTGCGACCTATAGAGCAGCCTTGGATGAAAACAATAAGCTTTTGGCTTTCCATGTTAAAGCCGGAGGTATTCCTGAATCTCCAATTCATGCTAACAGATTCCCAGCAGGTGCAATTGAAAATTACTTAGCAGAAGGCTGGGACCTTCCTTCCAATATTACTATTGGGGCTTTCCGAGCTCCAAGATCCAACTTTATCGCGGGAGCGGAACAAAGCTTCTTGGATGAATTGGCAGAAGAAATGGGGAAAGATCCAATTGAATTTAGATTAGAGCTTTTGAAAAGAGCAGAAATGGACCCTGTGGGAGAAAACAATGATTATGTTCCCTCACGTTATGCAGGAGTTTTAGAATTGGTGAGGGAAAAATCAAATTGGAATAGTCCTCAAGCCAATGTTCATAGAGGAGTCTCAGCTTATTTCTGTCACAATTCTTATGTAGCAGAAGTAGTTGATACAGTGGTGAAAGACAACAAGCCAGTAGTTGAATCAGTCTATGCCGCCGTGGATTGCGGGGTGGTTGTCAATCCAGATGCCGCAGCCAATATGGGTGAAGGTGCTATTGTCGATGGAATCGGAAATGCCTTCTTTGGGGAAATGGCTTTTGAAAACGGAGCTCCGACAAAGACCAATTTTGATAAATATCGAATGATTCGCCATCGAGAGGCACCAAAGAAAATCGAGGTTCATTTCGTAGAAAACACTGAAGATCCGACCGGATTGGGTGAACCGCTCTTCCCTCCTGTCTTCGCAGCACTGGCTAATTCACTTTATAAGGCAACTGGAAAACGCTATTATGAGCAGCCATTTGCTCCACAGTTGGAAATGCAAAATTTGAGAATGTAATTCTCCCTCAATTTCTTTAAAGCCAACCCAAATCATTCTTAACTTGGGTTGGCTTTTTATTTTCTTCAAAAGACTCTAGCAACCGAATGTCCATAGAATTTCTTCCAATCCTATTTTTTATCATCGCCTTGTTTTACAGTTCTGTGGGTTTTGGAGGAGGATCCAGTTATTTGGCGATTATGAGCCTTTTTATCACCAACTTTTATGAGATCAGATCGACTGCTTTAATTCTGAATATCTGTGTGGTAACTATCGGGACCATTGTATTTATCAGGAACAAAGTATTTGATTTAAAGCTGTTCTGGCCCTTTTTGGTCAGCAGTATTCCCCTCTCCTATTTTGGAGCTCAATTGCGTTTATCTCAAACCACCTTCTTTCTGATTTTAGGTGCTTCTCTGATTTTATCCGGAGGTTTTATGCTATTGAGATATGTGAAAGCCAAGTTGGTTTCCCGAGAATTCCAGCTTTCAAAAAAACTCGCCTTAGGTGGTGGAGTAGGATTATTAGCCGGGGTATCCGGTATTGGTGGTGGAATTTTTCTCTCCCCTGTCTTAAATCTTTTAAACTGGGCCAACCCAAGAACTGTAGCCTCTTTAGCTTCTGTTTTTATTTTGGTCAATTCTTTAGCTGGACTGTTAGGATTGTCAGTTGCAGGAACATTTGAACTGGACTTGAATCTCCTCTGGAAGCTCGTTATTGCCGTTTTGCTAGGAGGTGGAATCGGCTCCTACTTATCCAACAAGAAATTTAACCTTCGATTCCTCGGCGGATTAACCGCTATTTTGGTCATTTATGTAGGCTTGAGATTAGTTTTATTGCATGCTTTTGGGATTAAAATTTGAACATTCAGAACCAACTTATGAGGTAATAAACTTCATTTTTTTCCTAAAAATCAAATAGGAATAATAGTGAAAGAAAATGGATAAAGACGAAGCTTTATAAATAAACAAAAATCCCAGATAAAAGGCTTACCTGGGATTTCTGTATTTTATCATTTCAAAATAAATTTTTGGAGTCATTAGTCAACTCGCTTTGTCAAGGAAGTTGTATACCCAATTTGTAGTTGAGAATAATTGTTTTTGAAGAATCTCCACTGGGAATTGGACCTGTAGCGAAAAAACAGTCTCCCTTCTCTATTTTGGTTTACATTTAAATAAGCTAACAGAGTTACTCTCTGAATTGCATATTGCTTGTCTAAGTCCTTAAAATCCTTAAAATTGTCAATACCAAAAGTATTGGATCGCTGAGTGAAATTTTGTTGATCAGAAATGACCCAATTGACCCCATAGGCAAATTCGAATCCATAGCGTTCGTCACCGGAGATTCTCCACAATCCTTCTATGCTTGGTTGATAGGTATTGGTATACTCTCTCGGTTTAATGGTGATTTCCGGAATAGTATCATAGCTAACAAAATCTGTTCTTCCGAAATGCATTCCTGCATTAATTAGAAAAGTTGATTTGCCATAGGGAATATTGTAAAGTAAAAGGTTAAGCTCGGTACCAATCACAAATCGCTCGTATAACTTAAGATCAAGAGTAGTTACCCCCAGATTTCCAGGTGGAATGGGTTTTCCTGCTTCATCGTATTCAATAAATTCCTTAGGATGTAAATAACGATTGTTATCCTCCACTTTGGACAAAACAAACTTCGGTTTAAAGAAATTGAAATAACCGATATTCCCATACTTATTAATCGCCCATCTAAAAGGTCTCCACACATATGGCTGTGCAATTCTTTTGGTCACCAAAGGTATTTCTTTATCGATTTCCAATTGAATCAATCCATTTGGGTTCTCCTCATTTAGACCAATAAAATCTGAAAAAACCTTCATTTGCAAAATCTCTTTTGAATTGGGTTTCGGGAAATCAATAGACGAACTTTCTTTCATTTTAATAGTATATGCACTATCCTTTGGTGAATAATCCGTTCTATCCAAGGCCAAAATCTCCACGATATTTGAAATCAAATTACCGAGCCTCATTTCAAAATTTATTTGTCCATCACCATTCCGGGAATAGATTTTTATTTCTCCCAATTTCTCTATATCCAGTTTTGAAGAAATCCCTAAAGGATAATCATTGACAAACTTGATTTTTGTTTTTGAAAATGACACTCCATCAGCAAAGGAAGCAATAGCTGGTTCCACATAGGTAAAAGCATCTCCTTCTATAACAATATTCTCCAAATACCCCCTATTAATTTCTATTTGAATAGTTGTAGGAACAAAGTTGAATTTATTGGATTTCTTTAATGCTTCTATTTGAACCTTTATTGAATCCTGAATTTTTTCCTCCAGATTTTTTAGATTTTCATTTTCGGATTTTAAAGAATCTCTAATTTCATTGATTCTGAATTGGCTGGATTCAAGAATAACATCCATTCTGGCCATTATGTCCTTCAATTCTCTGATTTTAGGGTCAATTGCATTAAACCTGTCCAAGGAAGCTTGGGCACTTTCAAGAATGCGCAAATTTTCGCCGTATTTGCTTTCCAGATCCGATTTAGATAAGTTCCCATCTAGATTCGGTATAGGGTTCACATGTACGCTACTATCAATTTGGTTTGCCCTGGTTAGGATATTAGAAAACTTTTGAATGTATTCTTTCTGATCTATAGTATCAGCTAGGGAAAATCCTTCCGGAAGTGTCCATATTTTTATGGAAGTATTTTCTTTGGAATAAAGAACTTTTTCTATTTCGAGGGCTCTCACAGAATTTGCTAGTATGGCGATAGTATCAATTAACATAGTCTCTTTCAAAACAAGGCCATCAACTTCTTTCTTTAAAATGGAAATATCTAACTTTTTTTCAGATATGGATTTCCCTCCTTTTCTAATAGTTTCCACTTTTTCTTCAATACCCCTGATGGTGAATAAATAATATCTGTATTGGATTTCTTTGTAAAGTTCAGACCATCGCAATGAATGCGGCTTGAATTTTTCTATTTCAGACAGCTTATATTCAAAAGCTTTGAAAGTCAATTCTTTTTCATTAACACCAGCTTTTATTCCTTTTAAAAAGATAAAATTACTGTATACTGCAGGGTCCCATGGATTTTCATCAAAATTTGCAGGATCAAAATTTTGATATTCTAGAGAAGCTAAAAAATTCGCTACATCTTTTTTCTTTACATGGCTTAGATTGGCGTATTTAAATCCATATACAACCAAAGTATCATTAAAATCCATTTTCATAGCCAAACCGCCAGGCTTTTCTAATACCTGAAAATGCGTTTGATTCTGAAAATAGAAAAAATACCGATTTAAGATCTCCGGAGTGGGTTCGGCAACACTCTGTACATCAATTAACTTTTGCTTTACAGCAGTCCTGAAATTTTCATAGGAATTATCATAAAGAGTAAACGTAAAAAGTTCGGACTTTTCACTTTCATTTTCCAAAACATAGGTAAAAGCTCCGTTCGACTCTGTCGCAGAAAGAATAATGTCTGGACTTCCATTAAAGTGGATTTTGCCCAAATTTCTTTCATTTTGGGATTGGACTTGGAAAATGATAAACATATTTATCATTCCAAGTAGAAACATTTTTTTCATAGGTTTGAGAATTATAAATCTGTAAAAATTTGCTATCGCAATAAAAATCAACTCAACTCCTATTTAGTAGAATACTACCTCCAACTAAAATATAAAAACATTCCACTAAACAATAATCCCTGTTAATTAAGAGATTATTATTAATAAAAACAATACCAAAAAATAAATTATATATTCAATAGAAATTCAATTAATTATATATAATATTTAATTAATTACATTTTAGGCAATTAAGCAAAAATAAATTTATCTATCATTGTAAATAGTTAATTTTTAGTCTGGTCAATTCTTTGGCTGGACTTTTAGGATTGACAGTAGCAGGAACATTTGAACTGGACTTGAATCTCCTCTGGAAGCTCGTTATTGCCGTTTTGCTAGGAGGTGGAATTGGTTCCTATTTATCCAATAAAAAATTTAACCTTCGCTTCTTAGGAGGCTTGACAGCAATCTTGGTGATTTATGTTGGTTTGAGGTTGGTTTTATTGCATGCTTTTGGGATAAAAATCTAAGCCTATTTCAAACCGAAGTCTCATCAACTATCGCATAGGCATTGGGATGCGTCCAGAGCATGGAAGCAGGAAGTTCAGGGTTGATTTCTCTCTTCATCAATTGATCAAAAGCTTCTTTCTTTCCTTTTCCAGTGACCAACAGAATCACCATTTTTGAAGCCATAATTGCTCCTAGACCCATTGTCATTCCTTCCTTCAAAGGAATTCCGACCTTCTCAATCATACCACTGGACAAGGTCCTTTCTGACAAAGCAGCCACATGGCAATCCAATTGCAATTTTGAATTAGGTTCATTTAAAGCAATGTGACCATTCTGACCAATTCCTAAGATGCAAATATCAATAGGTCCAGACTTTTTCAACTCTGCCTGAATTCTTTCACATTCAGCCTTAGGATCAGAAGTTTGGTCATCGAAAGCAGTATATCTGGATGCTGTTACTTCAATCTTTTGAAGCAACTTATGCTGCACATCAAACTCTGAAGAAAACTCGGATCCTGCAGGCAAGCCAACCCATTCATCCAGTTTAATCATTCTGATTTTATTGAAAAACTCTGGGTTTTTCTGATGCTTTTGATGCATCAATTCATAGAGCCCGGCAGGAGATCCACCACTTGCCACACAAAACAACAAATTGGGTTTCTTTCCAATTTCCAAATGAACCAAATCAGCAGCTTTTTGGCTCATCGCCTTGTAATCAGGGTAAATGTGGATTTTCATATTCAATTATTTAATGGAGCTTCAACACATTCATTGATTTTCTTTAAATCCAGTACGTAGCCTGTACCCTTCTCTGACAAGACTGGAACAAATTTTTTGCCCCAAAGGAATTCATTATAGAGATAAGAAGTCCTCACATGCACTGGGTCTGCATAGGCATCATTCATTCCTTCTACAGCAATCAAAATTTCTGTATCTGAAGCCTTGAGACTTTCTGAAGTCTCGTTATAAAATGGACTCTCGGGAGTAATCGGGTGAACAACCGTCCAGCTGGTAGAAAAGAACTGAATCATGTCCCTCTCCAATGCCAAATTATAGTATTTGCGAGTCAATTTCCCCTCCTCATCTTTTTCATTCCTACTCATCATGACATTGACCTCAACATTGATTAATTGGCTATTTCTCTCATTGATCAGGCGAAACATCAGACCATTAATGTCTAGATAAGGAGAAACCAGAATATTCCCGCTAAACAACACCTTGGGACTGGGGGTACTGAAACGACCATAAACCAAGCCTGTAATCAAGGCAAACATCATCAATCCAATTAAGGCTTCAACAGCAGCTACCGCATTGGTCAAGCTTCCCAAAGGACTAATATGCCCATAACCTACCGTGGTGAGGGTCTGGCTACTAAAAAAGAAGGCACCCCAAAATTTTGAAATAAACTTCGTTTGCTCCTCAATCCCATTGAGATGCTCCACTCCTATCAAGTAATATATGACAGCAAAGACCAGGTTTACAAGAAAATAGCTAAGCGCAATCACCAAAACGAATGAAAAAACATTCATGGTGATCATCCTGTGATATAAGTTGAGCCAAGCGGAAAATGACTGCCCTTTTCTGGTAACATTAAAAGTACCATCTGGAAGAATCAGCCTTGCTCTAGTACTGGTTGCAGCTGTACCAAAACCTGAATCTTTCCTACTTTTCTCTTCATCAAGTTTGGATACTTTTATCCCCATTTTACTCTTCATTTGTACTCAATTTTAAAAAGAAGACTATTCAAAAATCGGATTAGACGATGATTTTGAACCGTTTTTAAAGGGAACAAAATAGAAATTAATATTCATTTCCAGAAATCTCCCATTACCAAAAATCACTATGAAGTGTTAGAAAAATCCAATCATGAACATTCCATTTTCTTCAAATGAAATAGGTAATTCTCAGGCAATTCAATAAATTCTCAGTTCAAAACCCTATAACCTATGAAACCAATCACCAGAAGAGGAATTCAATTCTTTCTTATCCAATTTTTTGCATTAATTTTCACAATATCACCTAAGGTTGTTCTAGCCCAGAACCAAGATGAAAAACCAAGGATCATAATCACTGCTGATCCAGAGCTAGACGATAACAATTCCCTTATTCGATTAATCATGTATAGTTCAGACCTAAACATCGAAGGACTGATCTATGCAAGCAGCCAGTTCCATTGGAAGGGCGATGGCAAAGGAACCAAATGGTTTGTGCCCGGAAGAGAATATGATCGATTCGGAATGGGGGATTGCCCATGTGAATCTTGGAGATGGGCAGAAGATGAAAGGTTCATTCATGATATCGTGGAGGCCTATGAGGCTGTTTATCCCAACTTAAAGGTGCACAATTCAGAATACCCTGAACCTAGCTATTTCAAATCAAAAATCCGGTATGGAAACATAGAATTTGACGGAGACTTCAGTGAAGACAGCCCTGGTTCAGAATTAATCAGAGAAGCCATTTTAGACAATAAACCTGGTCCGCTTTTCATCACAGCCTGGGGAGGTGCAAGCACCATCGCTCGGGCATTGAAAGTCATCCAAGATCAATACGAATTCACTACGGACTGGCCTGCTATCCAAGATAAAATTTCCAGAAAAGTCATCCTCCTTCTATCAGGGGATCAGGATGACACTTATGCCACTTACATTCTTCCAAACTGGCCAAAAATTGATGCACGCCGATTCCGACAAGGTCCGCATTATGCCTATGGTGCTCAAATCAATGCTAGTCCAGAAAATGCACCCTTTCTTACTCCTGATTGGATGAAGGCCAACATTAGTGACAGAGGTCCTTTGGGAGAACTTTATAGAGTTTGGGGAGATGGGAAACAGATGGTAGAAGGAGATAAAGTTGACTACTTTGGATTTTCCGGTCTTACAAATGATGAATTAAAGCAGAAAGGCTATTTCGTTTGGCTCCCTGTTCAGGCAAAGGGCTCTTGGTTGGGAGAAGGTGATAACCATACCTTTATGAATATGCTAGGTAATGGGCTTAGGGCTTATGAAAAAGGATATTACGGAGGCTGGGGTGGAAGAGAAATCAAAACTCAGATAAGGGAAACCATCACAGCAATGGCATCTCAAGGATCAGCTGAGGATATGGCTGCACAACTGTCCTCTCTGAACTCATCCAATGATGAGCTTCAAGAATTCCCTAATTTCTTTCCTGCCGCACAACGGGATTTTGCCGAAAGACTGAAATGGTCAGTTACATCGAATTTTAAGTATGCAAACCATATTCCTGTTATTGAAATCGAAGGTCCTTTGACTTTGGTGGCAACACCGGGTCAAACACTAAAAATCCATGCAAAAGTTACTGATCCAGATGGGGATCAAACCCAGATCAAATGGATACAAATGCCTACTACTTCATTTGAAGGAAATATTGAATTTTTGAATGATGAAGGAAGTTTGGGCGAGATAAAAATTCCTGAATCTGCCATTCCAGGGCAATCAGTTCACATGGTAGCGGTTGCTTCTGATCAGACTTCTACCCCACTAACCGCTTACAAAAGAGTGATTATCCTGATTAAAACACCTTAAAATGATATTCTGATTGATCCGAAAGAATTCGGTTTAGGCGACTTTCGGATCAATTTTATAAACACAGCGAGTCCCTTCACCAAGGATATATTCGACTCGTTGGATTTGATAATCAGCACCCAAGAGTTCTCTGAAATTTTTTAATTCGGATCTACAAAACAATTGACATTCCTTGGCAGCAGCGCAAATTGGACAATGGTTTTCAATTAAAAAATAACTTCCATCCTCTTTTTTCCACTCAGCCATGTAGCCTTCTTCACTTCGTTTCTCAGCCAACACAGAAAGTTTCTTTTCCAAGGTTTTCTCTTGATCCATCTGTTGAGAGTATAGCTTATAAGTATGAGACTCTCTATCATTAATTAAAAGATCCAGCGCATTTTCTCCCAATAGATTTTTAATGGATTTGAGAAGTTGAACCGTAATCAGGGCATGGGAGTCCGGGAATCTGGCAAACCCTTTTTCGGTAAGGGAAAATAAAACAACGGGTCGGCCTACTCCTTCTTTCTTAATCTCTTGTTTCAACAGCCCCTCTGCCTCCATTTTCATCAGATGCTTTCTCGCTCCCTCCTTTGTAATAGAAAACTCATCAGCAATTTGCTGGGCATTCCCATTTCCTCTCATTTTCAAAAACATCAATATTCGATCTTGAATTTCCTTCTTCATAAATCAATAAAATGTTGGTTTTCACTACCCTTTCAAAGGTAAATAATTTCTATCAGATATAGAAAACATCAATAAACGCTGATTTTCAATGTTTTGTAAAGATAGTACAATAATAATAAACCAACCATAAAGTTGTTTTATTATTCATAAGACCCTACATTTGTATCAGTAATCATTCTAAACCAAAACAAAAATGAGCAAGTTTGAACTACCGGCATTACCTTATGCCTACGAGGCTCTAGAGCCACATTTCGATCAGGAAACAATGACAATACACCATACCAAGCATCATCAGGCTTATGTAAACAACCTGAATGCAGCATTGGAAGGGAAAGAGGGAGCAGATAAGTCACTGGAAGAAATTCTAGCTTCTGTGAGCACATATGGTCCTGCTGTCAGAAACAACGGCGGAGGTCACTACAATCACAGCCTTTTTTGGTCCATCCTTTCTCCAACTCCTCAAAGCGAACCGAGTGGAGATTTGGCAGAAGCGATCACCAAGACTTTTGGTTCTTTGGAAGATTTGAAAGCAGAAGTTAAAAAAGCCGGCATGGGTCAATTTGGATCAGGTTGGGCTTGGTTGATCGTTAAGCACAGTGGATCATTGGCTGTAACAGCAACTCCTAATCAGGACAATCCATTAATGGACACTCAAACTACTGACAAAGGATTCCCAATTTTGGGTATTGATGTTTGGGAGCACGCCTATTATTTGAAATACCAAAACAAAAGACCTGATTACCTTGACGCATTCTGGTCAGTTTTGAATTGGAAAGCGGTAGAGAAAAATTACACAGAAGCTTTAGCTAAAATCTAAGTTTAAATTCATTGCGGCGTTGGTGAATCACGGTTACCAAACCATGACAAATTGATGGACTCAGAAGATTTAATTCGGGATCCTGCAAACAAGGGTCTACTTTCTATTGATTTATTGGATTTCTTTCCTTCCCTAAAAGTGATTGAGTTGGACGTTTCATCGCTTTTCTATCTTGGATTGATCGTAAAGGAGAAAGAATTCAAAGAAGCTTTGGCAAAGCTAGACCCCACTAGTTTAAAACAACAGGCTGTTGCTTTAGTTTGTAGTGCAGATACCATAATCCCTACCTGGGTCTATATGATGCTTTCTGAAAAACTGCACACCAATGCCGCATATTTTGACTGGAAGGGAAAGTCTGATATTGAATTGGACCTATGGAAACAAAATCTACAGCGTTTCGATTTTGAAACCTATAGAAACAAAAAAGTAGTCATCAAGGCCAATCCAAACATCCCTCCTTCTATCTATATTGAAGCAGGAAGATTGCTTTCTCCGATTGTCCAATCTTTGATGATGGGAGACATTGGGCTTCCCAAAGTAATATTTAAGAGAAAAACCCATTCAACATGAGTGTATTGATATTTAACGGTACGATGGATTCACGACCGGAATCCATAGCCGGTATCCTTGCAAACTACCTGACCCAAAAACTGGATCAGAAAGGAATTGACTCAGAAACGTTCCATTTATCTGAAAGTGGAATCCCTTTGTTTGATACGACATTAAACAGGACCCCAAAGGGAGTGGAAATTATGAATGCAAAGTTTCAGGATGCAGATGCACACATTTGGTTATCTCCTTTATATCATGGAAGTATTCCAGGGGTCATGAAAAACTGCCTCGATTGGATGGAACTCACCTCAAAAAACATCAGACCTTACCTGAGCGATAAAATTGTTGGAATGGTATGCTGGGCTGATGGAGTTCAGGCGATGCAAGGAATCAATGCCATGGAAGCTATTGCAAAGTCACTTCGAGCCTGGCCCGTTCCCTACTCCGTCCCCTTACAAAGAGCCAGCTTAATTCATCCTGAATTACCCTTATCTCTTTCTCAGGAAACTGAAACTAAATTAAACCTGCTTCTGGAGCTGACAGCAGGAAGGAAAATTCAAAAGACACAATAGGAGCATATCCCACCCCCTCCAACCCAGAGTACCAGCACTCTGGGTTTATTTTTGATTTTTTGTAATTTGAAGCATGGAAATTAAAAGTTCAACACTTTTTGAAATCCCTCTCAGCGAGGAAGAAGCAAAGGCTATCGATGAATTGATTCCTATCAAGACCTTTCCAAAAGGAACTGTTTTGTTGAAACAAGGTCAAATTGCCAAAGACTCCTACTTCAACTTAAAAGGCTTGGTCAGACTTTATTACCTAATCGATGGAGAAGAAAAGACCATTCAGTTTTTTACCGAAGGAGATCCTATCGCTTCCCTATCCAGCTACCACCATCAGACACCTTCTCCGCATTATTTGGAATGTGTCGAAGACTGTACCTTGACCATTCTCAACTTTGAAAAGGAGCAGGAGTTAATCAAAAAGGTACCTGCATTTGAATCAATTTGTAGGATTTCCATCGAACAGGAATTTGGCAAAAACCAGGAAGTTCTGGCCAATTACATGATCAAATCCCCTGAACAGAGATATCTCGATCTTCAAAACGAAAGACCAGAATTATTGAATCGTGTTCCCCAATATATTCTAGCTTCCTACCTTGGTGTCAAGCCCGAATCCTTGAGCCGAATTAGAAAACGACTGACTGAAAAAAGGGTCTGAATTCTCAACTCGAATTGCAACATTACCAGCTTTCCTTCCTTTTTGCACATAATCATGGGCGGCAGGTAGTTCCTCGAATGTATAAATTCTATCTATATGAGGACGAATGAATCCTTTTGCCAAAAGCTTTTGAATTCGAGACAAATCTTCTTGATATTGATTTCCTATCCCTAAAATGATCTGTCTGCTATCCTTTAGGATTTTCCCTTTTGCCCAATCTACGTAATCAGAACCAGCAGCATCAATAGCGATATAAACACCTGTTGAAACCAAGCAGTGTTTTAATTCTTGAAATGAGGTTTTTCCAACTGCATTGACTATCAAATCATAGTTTTCTAAGTTGCTTTCTAAGTCTTCTAGATCGTAAGCAATTACTTTGTCCGCTCCCATTCTTTTCACCCAATTGGCATTCTTGGAGCTGCAAACTCCTGTAACATGAGCGTTTTCCAATTTAAGTAACTGAAGAATAGCAGATCCAACAGAACCTGAAATCCCATGAATCAAAACCTTCATATTGGGTTTTACATTAACTTTTTTCAAAAAATCATAGGCTGTCATATAACCAACTGGAACCACAGCTGCTTCCTCAAAACTGACTCCTTCAGGAATCTTCTCCATCGCTTTATCAGAATCTATCAACATATATTCCGAATAAGTACCTGACTCCAAACCGGTTCCACCAAAAATTTTATCTCCTTGTTTCCATCCTTTTACTTCCTCTCCCACTTGTTCTACCACTCCTGCATATTCATGTCCCAAAACAGGATTCTTAGGTTTGAACAAACCAGCAAACAAACGAATTGCAAAAGGCTTTCCACTCCTGATTCTCCAATCCCCTGCAGTTACAGAGGTTGCAATAACTCTAACCAGTATCTCATTTGATTTTGGTGTTGGCTTAGGAAGTTCCTGCATATTCAACACTGAAGCTTCCCCGTATTTTTTAAAAGTAAATGCTTTCATGATGTTTTGTTTTTGATTGATGACTCAAAACTAGAAAGCACAAGGTTCCCAAAAATTGACTTGGGTTAAGATCGTCAAAAAGTCAAAAAAGAAGGTCCCATCACTTCTTAACCGAAGTCAATGTGTACGAAGCAAATACCCTCTAAACTTGTACAAAAATCAACTAGCTATGAAATCATTTAGTCGAAAAAATCAATGTTTATCTGCTGGAATACTATATCTCATAGTAATATTTACTGGACTTTTCAGCGAATTGGGAGTTAGAGAAGCATTTTTCAGCCAAGATCAAATTTCAAATACGATTCAAAATTGGGAATCAAGTTCATTCTTTCTTAGAATGGGAATCGCTTCTGACATGGTCATGGTATTGGCAGACATCGGATTGGCTTGGGTATTTTGGGTTTTGTTTAGAAAGGACTTCCCAGAGCTTTCCATATTAGCCGCATCCTTCAGGATTGTTCAAGCTGCTATGATCGGCTCAAATCTGAATAATCTCATCAAGGTTATCCTAGCACCAATAGATTCTATCACTCTAAACACACTGTATTCTAGTATGGAAGCTCATAGAATGGGGTATCTTATGTCAGGAATTCCTTTTGGAGTGTGTTGTATTTTATTGGCATTTATGATGGTAAAAAGCTCATGGTTTTCAAAAATCCTTGGTTGGATGGTTGGAATTGCTGGAATCGCCTACCTTGTAGATTCTTTCACCCAACTCCTATTTCCAGCTTATGGAAATCTCACCGAAATCTTAATATTGAGCACTGCAGTAATTACTGAACTTACTTTATGTATTTATCTGCTTTGGAATGGGATAAAAAAGAGTGCGAATGAAATTTCACCTTTCGAACCAACAATATGACTTTAGCAGCTTATATACTCAAAAGAAATGGTGTGCCTATGGGTGCTCCTGACTCTCTTCGAAATATGCTTACGCGTTCATTGGGGGCCAAAGATTTTCGAACATTCTGGAATTATTGGAATCCTATTTTCGGATATTTCTTAGCATACAAAATCTTTAAACCATTAAAAAAGGTAAGTTCCGAAGGGATTGCGTTGCTTCTAACCTTTGTTTTTTGCGGTGGAATCCATGATTTGGTCACTTTACTTTATCGGGGAGAAACCAGCTTTCTATTCTCCTGGTGGTTTGCCTTTATGGGGCTGGCTATTCTATTTACAGATTTCCTAGGAGTGAATTTTGCTAGCAAAGTCTGGTGGATACGTGCAAGTAGCAACCTCTTTTTGATTGGAATTTGCTGTTTGGGAGCCTATGCAATCAAAAATTATTTCGGAGTAAGTATACAGTTGAGCAACCTATTTTAGTGGTTCAGACTTTGATCCAATTGATTTAAAAATTCACCAGCGATTTTCAAAGGTCTGAAGATCAACCTATTCTTCATTTTTAAGGAATGTGTTCTTATAGCAATTTCTTTGAGGGAATTGAGAACCTCCAAAGTATGATCTCCTTTATTAATCATGACGCATTCCGCCATCACAGCATGTCCAGCATCTGTAATTTCTGCTCTGGAAGCCACTCCTGATTTATGGAGGTTTTCCAAGACTTGTGTGGCCCAAATAGTAGGCACATGTGCAGCCTCACAAAGCCATGAAATCTCTTCCTGAATCTCAACCAGCCGTTCAAAACCAATTTCAACTGCCAGATCCCCTCGAGCAATCATAACTCCAAACCAAGGTGATTTCATTCCTTCAAGCAATAAATCTGGAAGATGATTGACAGCATCTTTTGTCTCTATTTTTAGAATTATAGCTGGGGTATTGGGCGAAATCTTCTCCATTTCACCTTTTAATAACTGAAGATCTGTTGGCCTCTGAACAAAGGAAAAACCGACGGTATCTGCATGCTTCACTACAAAAGGCAGGCATTCTCGATCAAACTCAGTCAATGCAGGAATAGAGAGGATTGTATCAGGAAAATTAATTCCTTTCTCTGCCTTAAGTCGATCCTTTTTGGAAGAATTCCTTAGAATAAGCAATTGAGCATTCCCATCTTCTAATTTTTCAACTTTAGCCTCAATCAAACCATCATCAATGAATACTAAATCTCCAATTTTAAGTACTTGAACCACTCCTTTCTCATTTGGACTAATTACAATATCTTTTTCAGAAAATCCTTTTCCAGAGTCCGACAACCAGATTTTATCGCCGGTTTTAACTTTCACCCTTCCCTTTTCTTTCCCCTTTTTCAATAGATTGGTTCTAATTTTTGGTCCTGCGAGGTCCATGTGGATTTTACAAGGAATTCCTGATTGCTCGGATTCCTCCCGAATTAATTCGATGATCTTTTCCCACTTCTTTTCATCATCATGAGCGCAATTGATTCTTGCTATCCCCATCCCTTTTTCCAACAATTTTCGAATCAATTTTCTCTCCCCTAAAAAGCCTGAATCTATCGTAACCATCACAGAAGAAGACCAGCCTTTTTGAGGCTTTCCAAACAACTCAGCGCTTGCATTTCGGATTTTTGATTGTCCTGATTCTATCGTTTCCTTTTGATTTTCTAGAAAATCCTGTCCCAATCTTTCAAGGGTAACTTGAATTTGGCGATGGATATGACTTTCGCTACTAGCCAAAGAAGAGAGTCCATTTTTGTGCAAAAGCAATTGAAGGTGCTGAATATCTGTTTTTCGAAGAATCAGATATTTCAAAAAATTTTCAGCAGAACTTTTATGATTGAGATGAATGGTTTTCAATAGCTTTTTGTAAACCTGATCAACATGACTCATTTCACTTTCAAGCTTGATTAAACCTTCTCTAATTTCATCCAAATCTTGGTTCATGAGAATTTTATCTTCCGGTATACGTTATCTTTTAGAACAAATAATTGAGGTATTTAGATCTCCATATTTCTCCTTGTTCATCAGAAAGTTAAAAACTCTTTCTTAGAAAATTCATACTGATTTGAAGCGCTTTCTAAAAATGCTACGTCTCGGAGAGGAATTAAAACTTATACCAACAAAATGCTTAAAAGTTTAACTTCTTTGAAAAAGCTAAAATCCAAAAGCCTAATGGCCGCAGGGATTATGAGTACCACAGTACTAATGACAGGTTGCTTGGATGATCTTGAAACTCCTGAGACTCCACCCGCAGCCTACATCTCAATCTATCAAGGATCTCCTGATGCTCCAGCCATGGACATCTACGCAAATGCAAACAAGGTCAATAACTACCCTCTGAATTATTCAGAAATCTTGGCTTACAGTCCATTTTACATCGGTGAGAGAACCTTTAAATTTTCCACTTTCAATTCTGCAACTTCCCTTTTGGAGAAGGACTTCACCTTAGAAGAAGATGCTGTTTACTCCATGTATGTCATGGATGAAGTTGACAACTTGAATGCGATTCTAGTTGAAGATAGCTGGAATGATCCTGTGGCAGATTCATCTCAGGTTAGATTGATTCACCTATCTCCTGATACGGATGAAGTCTATTTGAAAATCAGTGAAGTTGAAGACCCAATAACTGGTTCGGTTGACTTCGGAAGTGCAACAGAATTCTCGGATGTGATTTCAGACATTTATACAGTAGAGGTCAAATCTGTTGAAACTGATGAAACCTTATTGACAGCAAATAGTATAGAACTTAGAGGAAACAGGGTTTATACTTTCGTATTGAAAGGACTAACCTCCAGCTCTGAAGCTACAACCAAAAGAGATTTACAACTAATTACCAACTATATTAACTACTACTAATCAAGTAGATCCAAAAAAATCCCGAGCCTATGGTTCGGGATTTTTTTTGTCCATTTTTTCAGGTTCATGGGGATTAAAGAATCCTTTCCTTCGAAACCTTTCTAAATTCAATACTACTCACCCTTGCCAAGGGTGCGGTTATTAAAATATCCTCCTATTCAATCCTTCTTAGACCCTAATGTATTGTGAAATAATCCAGCTGAATCATCAAAGGAGAAAGCGATGGGTTTGAAAAGAAAAAGGCCGCCTCAATAGAAGCAGCCTTTGTCAATGGACTTTCAATATTCGGTATTATTCATTAATTCACCACCATTCGATTACTTATTCCCCCCTCCAAAATTCACTTTGAAAGAAGCCCCCACAAATCCAGGATTATCCCCAAAACCAGTGAATTGAGTCAATGGATAGTTGTAAAAAGGCATAAGGAAGTAGCTTGTTTTTTCCGACTGTAAGAGCCTTAGATTCAATCCAAAGTTCATGGTAGCAAAGGGGTAGAATTTGCTCTCAACAGCATCAAGAGATCTACTTTGAACTACATTTTCATTTAGAGTAGTGTAAGTACTAGCTCCATCAACACTAACTTGATTCACAGTAACTTGTCTTGAGAAGGTTGTTTTCAATTCAGCTTTTTGATTGAATGCATAGAAATTGGAAAAACCTGCTTGGATAGCAATCGATTGTGATCGAGTAATGGGGTATTTCACATAAATCGGAATTTCGACTTGTGATTGTCTTACGACCACTGTCTCCGTACTTGGAGGAGCTACATTTGCAGCAAATGCATTCGAAAAGTCAGCATTGAGTACCATAGAGGCTTCATTTTGCTGATTCAATAAATTGTAACCCAAACCTGATCCCAAGGTGATTTTACCCGGTAACTCTAAATCCACAGAAAGTCCCAAGCCCAATGAAGAACTTGAAACATTGGCTCCATTTTGTTGACTAGCTCCATAACCCGGTGCTAAACCCACTCCAAAAGTCCAATCTGATTTTTCTTTCGGGATTTCCTTTATTTCTGATTCTTCTTTCCAAGCAATCAAAGGAGTCGTCTCTTCTGTTTTTGGTTTTTCTGGAACTAATGATGTTTGAAGATCTCCGCTAGTTACCTCAGTTTTTTCCTGAGCAGGCTTCTCATCAACTTGAGCAATTGCTTTCTCTACTTCCAGAACTTCTTTTTTCTCAGTATTGCTAGAATTGACATTTTCCTCCTGGCCAGAGTTAACCTCCGGTGGATTTTTGGCACTACCCTTATCCTCTTTTTTGGATGGGTTTGAAGGTTCTTTTTCCGAAGAGGTAGTTCTATTTTCTGATTTAGAATTTAAGTTTTCTGCAACTGTATTTTCAAACACCTTTGAGTTGGCTTCACTTTTTTGATTTTCAATTGGAAATGAAGTTTCACCTCCCCCCTCATTTTGATTGGAAGATTCAATTGGTGATTCTACCGATTCCAAAGAGAAAGAATTCTCTTCCTTGACTGTGGTATTTTGATCATGAACAACCTCCTCAGTCAATAATTGATCCTCTTGAAGTTTCTCTGTGGTATCAGCAATAAAATACACCGCAGCCAAGAGCAATAGCGTCGCCGCCACTCCACTTGCCCATCGTAGGAACACCTGCCTACTTCCTGCCTTTCGCCTTTGATCAAAGGCTTCCCATGCTCCTTCATAGTAAGGATGGGATTCGCTTTCCTGATATTTTTTCAGGGAGTCGGCTATCTGTTTGCTTAGCTTATCTTCCTGCATATTCTTTTAAATGAGTATGAACTAGCTTGCGAAGTTTTGCTTTTGCACGAGCTAGGTACACGCGGGATGAACTTTCGGTGATATTGAGTTTTCCCGCTATTTCTTTATGACTGTAACCCTCCACTTCGTAGAGGTTGAATACCAGCTTCTGATCATCAGGGAGCTGATCCAAGATTGCTATCAGATTTTCATAAGCCAAATCCCCTAAGGCATTGACTTCATGAAAAACTTCCGTTTGTTCGTTGATTTCTAATTGTTCTCGGATTTTTTTATTCTTCCTATAGAAATCAATGGCTGTATTGACTGTTATCCTCCGAAGCCAAGACTTGACTGACTGGAACTCCTCAAAGGACTTAATCGAACCGAAAAACTTCATGAATGAATCGTTGACAATCTCCTGAGCCAAATCTCGATCTTTGGCATAGGACAGACTAATCCCCATGACATAGCCATAGTATTTTTTGAAAAAATATTCCTCATGTTTGGCTGACCGCCGTTTGCAACCGTCGATCAGTTCTTTGTCAGACCAATTCAATACTGTAGAATTACTTAATCCTTGGGGTTGTCTGTATTCAAACGCTTCATCCCTTGAAGCAGGTTTCGGTTATCTATATCAGAGCAGGGCTTGTTCTTTTTCAAAGGCACTACTTCCTTTTGCGCTTTTTTAGTATCTAGGCTCAATTCTCGACCGGCCTGGACTGCAAAGCTGCAAAAGAACAGTAATAATATCCCTCGAAAAAATAATCCTATGTTTCTTTTTTAAGGGAGACGAGAAGAAAATTCAGAGCGCTACACGAAAAATTAAAATAAACCTGAATTATTTAATAGAGCCATCCCAATCAATCGGAATCGAAAAAGGATCCAAAATACTATCCACTAAAACAGAAACTTCTTCTCTGGACAATTTTCTATCAGCAGAAAAATCAATATTTAAGCCTTCTGAGTCTGCGATTTTCAACAAATCCTCCCATGTCAATTCAGGCTTAACCATTTTCAAAAACTGTTCAAGCTTTCCCAAAGTCAAATAATCTCCAGAAGCACCCCAAAACCCATCAAATTGGGAATAATACGTTTTCAAACCGGAAACCAATTCGTATTCAGTTACCAGTCTTTCAGGGTAAAACCAAGTTTGATTAGACCAGAGATAAGGAACTCCTTCTCCTTTTAGAATCCCAGTTGCTCCTATCTTTTGCATGGCCTGAAAATGCTTATTCGCAGGATTCATATCCAAGAATGGCATGATATATCCATTTTGATTTAATAGAACCTCTTGAACATCACGAATGGAAACTTGATTCAATTGCAACTTTTTCGAAGAAGCAATTGCACCCAAGACTCCAGAGGCCTGACCGATTCCCAACACAACGGGTTGAAGACGTGAAGCACCATTAACAATATTTGATACAGAAATACTTTTCTCTGCTAAAATCAAAGCTGGATGGTTTTCTGGAATCAAAGCTCCCAAAGGAACATTATAAGAAGGGACTCGGATTTTAATAAAATCAATTGCTGGAGCATCCAGATTTTTCTTATGATGGTGGTCTATGGTATAATCTCCTACCACTACTCCTGTTCTATATAATGGACTTGGGGCCTCATAGGGAGTTCGAACGAATGGAAGAGTAAAGTCAACCAAGCCATGAAACCTTCTAGACTCCCGATGATATGGAATCATAGGAAGATTATCCTTTGAAGGATATTCATCTTCAGCTATTCCCAAATTCCTATATCCCAATTCATGCTGGATATAGTAAACAAACCGCAAGCTTGCTTGCTTAGCCTTTTCTAACTCAACCTCTCTTTCTTCAGGACTCAACTCCACTAAATTCACATAATAATCATTCCCACAATTGGGCCAATTGATCATGTATTTACCATTGGGAAGCTTTCCGTAATCAATCATTTTTCCACAATCCAAGGTTGGATCATTATCAGATATAGGGTCCGCATGTGCACAGGCACAGGCAAATTCTGCCGGATCATAATTAGCGGGTTTAGGAATCGTCTTATCTACTCCTTTCCCATAATCCTGAAGAGTCACCACATAGGTCAAGTCTTGAATTATGTCATTTGAAAACTCCGGAGCAAACTCCTCCCCAATTTCATCTCTGGCATCCATTCCTAATCGATAAGGAAGTCCTAGCGAAGCCGCAATATCCCCTAATTCTGTAGCATCAATTAGAATTGGAGCTGATACCTTAATCATTTTCCCATCCTTCAGATAAGCTACATTCCAAAGTCCTTCAGAATACTCTGCTACTTTCCACTCACTCTGAAAAGAAACCGTCAGGCTAGGAATTGATTGGGTGATAGATTGAAAAATTTCATTTCCTACATGTGGCTCAAAAAGTGTATTGGAAACCCAACCTGTAGCCATCGCCTGTTGAGATCCATAATGAGCCACCAAACTATCCCTAAACTCTCCCCAAATACCTGAAGGAAGTCGATGGTTCCCGTCAATAGCAGACACCCCTGCCGAGGTCAACATACCACCTAACCAAGTAGTCGGTTCAATGATCAAGGTTTTGGATCCCATCCTACCTGAAGTGATGCCAGCTGAGGTTCCACTAGCTCCACCTCCAACGATAATCAAATCAAACTTTTCTTGAGAAAACAGGGGTTGACCTATCAAAAGGGCCAAAAAGAACACAATCTTAAATTTCATTCGGATTAATTGTCATTTTTAAAAAGGATTCACATGCACCTATCAAGGCTGCATCTTCTCCTAATAAGGATTTTTGTATGGAAAGGTTTATTCCATAGTTACTCAAATAATCATTGGTATAAGGCAAAAACAAAGAGCTTGCATTGGAAATTTTTCCACCCAAAACAAGGAGCTGAGTTTGTAGTCTAATCACATAAGGAAATAAAAACTCTCCCAAAGTTTTACCAAATTCCTCAAATACTTGAGTGGAGATTTTTTGATCAAAATGAGGCGAGGTTAGGTCTTTGACACCTTTGATTTTGATATCAAACTCTTTTTGGACAAATCCTAAAAACCAGGCAGTTCCTAGATAATCCTCTGCAATTCCTTGCCGAAAAGGTGCCGTCCAAAGTTTAGCATCCTTCACCACATCATCTATATGAATCGCAGAACCAAGTCCAGTCCCTAAAGTCAAACCAAGCGTATTTGTAAATCCCTTTCCCATTCCTGCCAAAACTTCCCCTTTCAAAAATGCCTCAGCATCATTGGTAAAACTGATTTGATTTGGTGAGATTTCAAGAGATTCAGCAAGTAAATTTTTAACTGAAAGTCCAAAAAGCGACTTCATTTTTCCCTGTTCGGAAATTAGAGAAACTCCATTTTCATAATCATAAGGGCCAGGCATAGCTATTCCTATTTGAAGTTCCCTAGAACCACGTGAAACTTCTCTAATAACATTTACCCAATCATTGATTATATCATTTGCACCTTGGGCTGTGTCAACTGAATCATCTGCTCTCCTGCCAAGAGAAACCCCTGTTTCATTTATTAAAATTTCAGCTACAGAAATATGAGATCCCCCAATATCAACTCCTATGATCATTCTTAAAAATCTATTTTAAAATTGGAATGGGGATAAAAAAACAGAGGTTTTGAACGAATTCAAAACCTCTGAAATAATTTAAGTAAGAGAAGGATTAATTACCTCCATCCCACCACATTCTAGTAGCGAAAAGATCTCCTCCCATTCTAGAAACTGCTGAAGAATAATTCTCAGGATTAGAACCAATTTCATTTTCCCAATATCTCATTCTTCTTGGAATGAAGTTTCCTTCAAAAGCATTTGCATCTTGAGTCGGAGTCAATTCAGGATAGCCCGTTCTTCTCCAGTTAGCCCAAGATTCGATATCGTTCATAAAGGTAGCTGCCCAGTATTCCTCACCGATCAGCTTCAATTTACCTTCATCAGAAGCACTTGAAAAACCTCTACCAGCAATGTAAGCACTGATTTCATCATCTGTTCTAGCGAAAGAATCATCGAAATAAACCCATGAATCAATTGCCGCAGTTACACCAGCTTCGAAGTGGCTATTTGGATCAGAAGAAATCCAACCCTTCAAAGCAGCTTCAGCTTTCAAAAGCTCAATCTCTGCATAAGAAATCAAGTAGTAAGGGTCTTCCCAATCCTGATATTTCAAGTTCATAAAGGAATACATCCAAGTACCAACTTCGTTGAATTCTGCCAATTCTGAATCTGATAGGATTTCTTTCAAAGTAGTTGAAGAATATCCATTAGGCAATCCAGATTGAGCATCTTCAGCAGTATCCCATGTAGAAGCATCATCAGGATTACCTGTTCCACCAGACACGATCATCAATCTTGGATCATTATTGTCTATCATCCAGTTCATAAATGTTTCAGACAATTTACAATCTCTTCCATACTTTCTGTTTCCCCAATATCCATCACTTAGACCATTTCTATTGATAGCTTGAGGTCCTGTTTCAAAGTGAATAAATGCGATATCATCGTTAGATGTGAAAGTTCCACTAGAGTTAGCTTCAGTGAAAACTGCTTGGGCAGTAGCAGGGTCTACATTACTCATTCTCATAGCAATTCTCATCAAAAGAGCATTTGTAAACTTCTTCCATTTTGTCAAATCGCCAGAGTAAACGAAGTCTTGAACACCCAGTGCTCTTGCAGATTCTGAGAAAAGGGATCTTGCTTCCAAAAGGTCAGCAACCATAGCGCTATATACGGCCTCTTGAGTATCATACTTAGGGAACCAATATTCCGCTCCTTCCAAGCCTTGACCAGCTTCAGAATAAGGAATATCACCATAAATATCAGTCATTCGGTGCATATCAAACACTTTCATCACTGTGGCAGCAGCTCTAAAATTGTTCATTGTTGGATCATCTTGAGTCTGAAGGATCACATGTTGGAACAATCTTAAAACATTTGGATAGTGAGTTTCCATATAGGCTCCACTATATGCTGCGCTATAAAAGTATTTATCACCGCTAAAGTAGCCAGCAGTAGATGCTGTATGCTGAATCATGGTAGAAGCATAAAGCATAGGAATCCTTGTATTCTCATGCTCACCAGCAATTCTCAATGTACCCAAAGAGAATAAATAAGCCATATCTATGGAAGTGGCAGAGTTTTCATCCACATTCAAGTCCAATAGTGCGCTCTCCTCACATGAAAATAGGCCTAAGGTACCTGCCAACAATAAGGCTGCAAGTTTATTATTGAATTTCATTTTTTTCATATTTTTTGATTGAACCATTGGTTAGAATGTAGCCGATAGATTAAATCCAAAGCTTCTGTTGGTTGGCATACCAAAATATTCCAAGCCTTGATTGTTACCATTTACTGCATAAGCAGATTCAGGATCAACGTTTGGAACTTTAGACCAAAGAAGTGCTAGGTTTCTTCCTACAAATGACAAAGTCAAAGATTGAATAGGAGTTTTCCCAAGGACACTCTTAGAGAAAGTGTAACCAAGATTCAATTCTCTTAATTTTCCGAAAGCAGCATCGTATACAATGTTCTCTGTTACTCGTGCATACGCCTGATAGTAATTATCCAAAGTATAGTTTGCTTGATCTGAAGGATCTGCGCCAATAGTTCTGGTTAAAGCCTCTCCATTAGCATCTACTCCTGTTACAGTTAAAGTACCATCTCTACCTACCAAAGTCTCTTGGTGAAGACCATTAGAATATGCATAGTAGTTAGTACCTGAAACTAGGCTACCGCCTTTTCTAAAGTCAATCAAAGCATAAAGCTTAAATCCTTTGTAGCTGAAGGTGTTACTGATACCACCAGAAATTGGGTGACGTCCCTGAGCAATTGTTTCATATCCAGCGGTTGTCACAGGATAGCCATTGTCATCATATACCTTTTGACCATTGATTTCCAATTGCTTATAACCGGTAATCATACCCAATGGCTCACCAACAATGTGGCGAATTTGATCTCTTTGAAGGCGGCTATTACCCAAATTGATAAATTCAATTGGTTCACCAGCTGCATTTGTACCCAAACTCAAAACTTCAGATTGGTTATTTGCATAGTTGAATGAAACATCCCATCTGAAATCACCAACAATCGGAGTAACATTTAAGAGTAATTCAATCCCTTTGTTTCTTAGCTCACCGATATTCACAGTGGTAGATCCAAATCCAGAAGTACTAGAGATTCCAGTATTTAGAATGTCATCTTTGGTTAATCTGTTGTAATACGCGACATCCAAGCCAATTCTGTTGTCAAGGAATCTCAAATCAGCACCAAATTCATATTCAGTAGAAGTATATGGCTTCAAAGTAGAGTTAGGAATTGATCCATTGTTGATCTGTCCCAATACTCCACCTAGGTGTCCGTTCCCTACCAATCCATAAGTTAGATTCAATGCATAAGGATTTGGTGCTCCGCCACCAGCTTGTCCCCAAGAACCACGCACTTTCATAAATGTGAAGAAATCAGGAAGAGTTACCATATCTGAGATCACCGCACTAAGTGAAACAGAAGGGTAGAACAACTTGAAATTGTCTGGAGACAAAGTAGAAAACTGATCTTCACGTGCAGTAAGCCCTAAGAATATCATATTCTTATAATCAACATTTGCAGAAGCAAAGTAAGAGTTGATTCCGTACTCTGAGAAACCATAGGTAATAGTTGGAGCAGCAACGTTTCTCACACTATGCCAGAATGGGATAACCAAATCATTACCTCCACCTCTTAAGCTTTCGGCAGTTCTTCTCATTCTGTTTCCACCGACAAAACCATCTACAGTAAAGTTTCCAAACGTCTTATTGAAACCAATGAATAAATCAGCATTATCCTCTCTGATAGTTCTTTCAGTAACATTGTAATCACCTCTTGGCTTATATGCCGTACCATATGGTTCGGAGCTATCGTCTACCCTAGACTGGAAATCCAATCCAATTCTACCTCTGACATACAACCAGTCAGTGATATCATATTGCAAAGAAATATTACCTAAAATCCTATTGGTCTTATCAAATCTATAGAATTGATAGGCTGCCCAATATGGGTTCGTTTGATAGATACTTTGCTGATATCTCAATTCAGATCCATCTTCCAAAGCTCCCAATTTATCAGTTGGGCCTTTGATAATATCCAAAGGAATATGACCTGGCTTAATCAACATTGAATAGTTAGCATTTCCAGGTGAATCAGATAAACGAGGTCTGTTCTTAGCTTCTTGCAAAGAATACTGACCAGAAACACCAAGCGTGAATTTCCCCAATTTACTATTCACGTTAACGTTCGCTACTCTACGCTTAAAGTCAGCGTTTGGCATAATGTCACTATTGGTCAAATCTGAAAGAGAGAATCTATAATTAGTTGTCTCATTTCCACCATCAAATGCAATAGAGTTAGTCAAAGTTGATCCTGTCTTATAGAAATCAGAAAGGCCTTCTCCTGTAAATGAATAAGGAACAGTAGAACCATCAAAAATTGGAACTTGAGTTCCATCATACATTGGTCCCCAGCCATTGGTAGCGTCTTCCATTGCTTCGGAAGCGTTGGTAGATTTTCTTCCATCACGCCCAGAACCGTAAGTTCTCTGCCAATCTGTTTGATCCCAAATATTATCGAACATGATATTAGAGGAGAAAGTCACCCCTACACCTTGTCTTGCTTTACCACTTTTAGTAGTAATCAAAATAACGCCATTTGCAGCTCTTGCTCCATAAAGTGCAGCTGCCGCATTACCTTTCAAAACCGACATACTTTCGATGTCATCAGGAGAAATGGATGCTAGACCATCTCCTGCATCATTTCCTCCCCACATACCTGCGTTACCAAGGTTACCTGACTCGATAGGAATACCATTGACCACATATAGCGGCTGATCATTACCAGTCAATGAAGATCCTCCTCGAATTACTACTCTAGTAGAACCCGCAGCTCCAGTTGCAGGAGGGGTTACATTAACACCAGCCACCTTACCAGAAAGTGCATTACCAGCATTAATCGCACGCGCTTGAGTAAATCTGTCTCCATCTAGCTGAGTTACAGAGTAACCAAGTGCTTTTTTGTCTTTTTCCAAACCAAATGCAGTCACCACGACTTCATTCAATTCTGAAATATCCTCAGAAAGAGAAACGTCCAGAACTGTTTGATTTCCTACTGGAAATTCTTTTGGAGTAAACCCAATAAAGGAAAAAACCAATACTGAATTTTCATTAACACTGATGGAATACTTTCCATCAATATCTGTGGTAGTACCTGACTGGGTTGTTTTATCCAGAACAGTTACACCGGGGATGGGCAATCCATCCGCTTCACCCGTGACGGTTCCCGTCACGAGTCGGCTTTGGGCATAGGATTGCATACTGACTAGTATAAGCAACACTATACCAAATGAGAGTGATAAAATTTTTCTCATAATTGGAATTAAAAGGTTAGAAATAAATTGAATTGGGGTATTGTAAATTCAGAAACCATGAGTGATAAGGCTTATTTCCAAAAATGCGTTTATGATAAAATAAATTGAACAATTTGAATTAAAACAAAAGATTCGTTTAAATAATTGAGGACTAATATTTTAACAAAGAATTTAATTCATTAACCAAATCTAATTGCATAAATCTAAAATATTCAGAATTTAATCAAAAACCTTTGAGAAAAAAATTTATAAAGAATAGTAGAGATTGAAAATTTATTTTTCATTATTTAAAGAATAATATGATTTTATACATGAAATGAACCAAAATTTAAAGACTTTTGAATATCTCTTCCTAAGATAGAAAATTCTTTAGATTAGATCATAAGGACTAAAAAATATAATTTTTCAAAAAAATAAGGCCTTGGATTACTCCAAGGCCTTATAAAAAATCTTAACCGTTTAGGTTCTTTTTTTTATTGATCCCACCACATTTTGGTAGTCCAAGTATCGCCACCCATGGAAGAAATACCACCAGCCAATCCATCAGGATTTGTGGTGCTTTCTGATGCTGGGTACAATTGTCTAGTTGGAATTTGACCACCAGAGAAGTTACCAGTATAATTCACTGGAGTTAACTCAGGGTAACCAGATCTTTTCCAGTTGTTCCAGGACTCAACAAAGTTTGCAAACAAACCAGTAGTTGCCCAGATTTGCTCATTGATCATTTTCAAAGAAGCAGCCTCACTACTAGTATCCAATGGGTTAGCAGCAGCATAAGCTGCAGCTTCAGAAGCAGAAACGCTTCCACCACCAAATTTGCCAATTGAGATCAAAGCACCTTCAACTCCAGCAGCATAATAGCTAGAAGCAGTTCCAGAAACGCTATATCCTCTTGCAGCTGCATCTGCCAATAGCAATTGAACTTCAGCATATGTCAAAATAAATACAGGAGCATCTCTATCTCTGTAGATAGCGGTAGGTCTAGAATATGCACCAATAGGAGCTACATCATCACCAGAACCGGTAGCTCCAGGGTAATTTGGCTCATTGGACACATCCGTACTTCCGCCTTTCAAATCATAACCATTAGGCAGACCAATTTGAACTTCAGGGCTATTATCACCTGCAGCACTACTTTTATTTGCAGCAAGACCAGCCGCTGGAACTTCAGCCACGATGGATAATCTTGGATCATCAGTTGACTTTAAAAAGTCAATTAAAATATTTGACCATCTTACTTCGTATACGTCATCAGTTACATTCAATGCATTTGCACTTGTGTTAGAGTATCCGTTATTCTGATCAGAAACCAACACAGCTTCATCATCGGTAGATGCAAAAACACCTCCAGCGATAGCCTTAGATACATAAGTTTGTGCGGTAGATGGATCTACATCAACCAATCTCATTGCCATTCTTAGCATAATAGAATAACCTAATTTTCTCCATTTTGCGAGATCTCCACTATACAAAACATCATTTTTGATAGCGTCACCAGAATCAGAAATTGAAGAAATCGCATTATCCAAATCAGAAAGCATTGAAGAATAAGCTGCTGATTGAGAATCATAAACTGGAGTGGTAATTCCATCTTCAGCTTGTAAAGCTTCAGAGTAAGGAATATCACCATATACATCAGACACGAATGAAAGTGTCAAAACCTTCCATATCTCACCAACGGCTGCAAGGTTGGTAAAACCTTTTTCTTCAGCCAACTTCTGCATTTGATAAACCCTAGAAGCAGAAGAGTATCCGTTACTCCAAACACTTTGGATATAACTGTTTGTACTTCCAGATGCTACATATTTATCAGCATTGGAATAGTAGTTTGCTCCACCTGTAGAAGTTGAAGCCATTACTTGAACCCACATACTTTGGAACAAAATTGCTCCAGTATATCCTGTCATCGTGTTTCCATAATTATAAGAAACAGTCGGCAAGATCAAATTAGGATCAAAAACAGAGGCACCAGCACTGTTGGGGTTTGTGTTGATATCAGCGAAATCGCTGTCACATCCCGCCCCAGTCAATAGTAAGCCCGATAGCAATATGCTTATATATTTTTTCATAATTAGTTCAGTTTAAAGTTCAGGTTGAAACCGAAAGATCTTGTACTAGGAAGAGAAGTTCCTTCAATACCTGTATAGTTGATATTTGAACCAAAGCTTGCTTCTGGATCAATGTTCTTGGCTTTTCTCATCAAGATTGCTAGGTTTCTAGCTACGAAAGAGATATCCAAACCTTTGATTACCGGAGTATTTCCAAACCAGCTTGCTGGAAGCGAATAACCCAAAGTCATTTGTCTCAATTTGATGAAATCACCATCAACCACAGAAGTACTTGTGATGTTCTGAGCCAAGGCTTTGTAATAATCTTCCGCAGAAGCAGTTACTCCACTATTGGTAACACCTGACTCTCTACCTTCCAATGTCACTTGATTCAAACCTCTGAAAGTTGAGTAGAATTCAGTAGCAGAAAGAACTTTGTTACCGTAGTTATAGTCAATCAAGAATGAGAAAGAAACACCTTTGTAGTTGAATTCGTTATTCCAACCTCCATACAAAGTAGGAAGAACTGTTCCCATATTGATCAAGTCACCTCTAACAGGAAGACCTGCCTCGTCAACAACGATACTTCCGTCAGCATTGTACTGATAATCGTAAGCTCTGATTTGAGGGCCAGCTTCACCCACTACATAAGCAGTAACTGCATTACCTAGAGTTGCTCTGTTTTGTCCCAAGTTCACAGGGTTGTTGTTCTCATCAGTACTCAACACTTCATTTTTCACTTTTGTCAAGTTGAAAGAGGAAGTCCAAGTAAAGTCAGCAGTTTGGATTGGCTTACCAGTCAATAATACTTCAAGACCTTTGTTCTGAATAGAACCTGTCGCTACTACAGCACTACTGAAACCAGAAGCAATACTCAAACTAGCATTCATGATCTCGTTGTGAGTAGTCTTGGTATAATATGCCATATCCAAGCCCAATCTGTTGTTGAAGAAGTTCATATCTAAACCGATTTCAATTTCATCAGTTGTAAATGGCTTCAAGAACAGGTTAGGAAGTGAAGTTGGAGAAGAACCAGCTGGAACACCTGCAAAAGAGTTTGCAGAAGAATAGTAGAATTGATTACTGTAAGCAACACCTGGATCACCACTAGTAACAGCATAAGAAGCTCTCAATTTACCGAAGTCCATAGCAGGAATGTTCAAGAACTGATCGAACAAAAACGCCATAGACACAGATGGAGAGAAGATACTGTTATCATCAGAAACAGGGCTAGTCAATGTACTATATACATCATATCGACCAGTAGTAGATAATGTTAAGAATTCTTTGATACCGAAATCCAAAGAATAGAATCCTGAATGTACCTCAAGCTGAGAATAAGAATATCCTCTAGAGAATGCCTCAACGTTGAAAGGAGAATAAAGGTAAGGCAATACAAAACGGCTACCACCAACACTTACTCTTTCATATTTATTCTTACGGATATTTCCACCAATTAATGCATCCAACACTAATCCTTCAGTCAAATCAACTTTAGCTCCGAAAATACCATCGATGTTCAATTCTGATCTTGCAGATTGACCTCTAGAATTTAAGTTACCTTGAAGGTTTGCAGAGTAAGCCAATCCATAAGGATCGATGCTATAGAAATCATCATTAGAAACGTCATTACCGATTCTAACCATTGCATAGATATTTTCAGTAAAGCTATACTTAGTGGACAAAGCAGAAATAGTTCTCTTTCTACCCAAGTCATTGATTCCTTGATTTACGATGAAATAAGGGTTAGTCACGTAGATATCATCAGAGAAAACTGTCTCAGCTCCTGTATCTGCATTGTATCCTGGAGCAAAAATGCTTTGAGAAATGTTTGGTGCCAAGAACAAGAAGTTGTTCGGGTTTTTAGGACCATCACTCAAGAAAGGAATGTTGGTAGACTTTTGATCAATGTAGTTTACCATTGCAGTCACATTCAACTTATCAGTGATGTTTTGGTCTACATTTAAGTTCAAACTCAATCTATCCATTCCACTGTTTGGAACAATTGACTTAGAATCCAAGTTGGAAACGGACATTCTGAAAGAACCATCAGTTC
Source organism: Algoriphagus zhangzhouensis (assembly GCF_900148515.1). Lineage (GTDB taxonomy): Bacteria > Bacteroidota > Bacteroidia > Cytophagales > Cyclobacteriaceae > Algoriphagus > Algoriphagus zhangzhouensis. The sequence goes on from NZ_FRXN01000001.1 coordinate 1,236,320, forward strand.
CAAGTCCTTTTGATACAGAAACCGTATTTGTAAAGTTAGAACCAGTTCTATAGAAATCTAGGTAAGTATCGCTAGTTGGCTCGTATGGATATTGATTACCATCAAACCCAATTACTGAACCACCCATCAATTCACCCCAAGCCAAACGGCCAGTAGTTTGAGCATCAGTAGCAGTAGTTGGTCTTTGACCACCTGTACCTTGACCATATTGATTTTGGAAATCCGTGAAATCAACTGGATTTTCCACCATATAGTTAAGGTTGTAGCTAGCTGACCATTCGCCACCTTTTTTACCTGATTTGGTAGTGATCAAAATCACACCATTGGAAGCTCTTGTACCATACAAAGCAGAAGCTGCCTGACCTTTCAAAACGGTCATAGTTTCAATATCATCTGGAGAAAGGTTACCGATACCGTCACCGTTATCGCTACCACCCCACTGACCAGCAGATCCTCTTTGGGTGTTATCCATTGGCACACCATTGATTACATATAGAGGAGAACCTGTACCATTGATACTTGGGGTACCTCTCAAAGTAATTTTAGAAGTTCCACCTGGACCAGAGTTAGTGCCTTTCACTACCAAACCAGCTACACGGCCAGCTAGGGAGTTTGCTACGTTGGTTTCACGAGCTTTAGTCATGGTCTCACTTCCTACTTCAGTCAGAGAGTAACCTAATTTTTCTTTCTCTTTACTGATACCCAATGCTGTCACAACCACTTCAGAAAGCTCACTAGCATCTTCTTCAAGGTTGATGTTAATTTCAGATTGGTTACCTACGGTTACTTCTTGAGAAGAATAACCGATAAACGAAAATACCAAAATTGAATTTGGCCCCACAGTAATGGAATACTCACCGTCCACATTGGTAGTAGTTCCTGTCTGGTTTGATTTGTCTAAGATTGTAACTCCCGGCATTGGCAAGCCATCCGGAGAGGCTGTTACAACGCCTTTGACAACCCTAGTCTGAGCCTGTGTCAAATTGACAACACAGATCAGCATAACCAGAGTAAAAGTAATTGATAAAACTTTTCTCATAGCTGGTAAATAAAGGTTTGAATTGAATTAAAATTTGTTTCCAGAAACACGGAAACATGTGTTTGAATTGGGTGTAAAATTTTCCTCATAGAAAACAGTTTACAAAGAATAATTGGTCTTAAAATATCTCGAAAGACTAACCGATTCACCATGAATAATCTTGAAAATCGGACCGTGTACAATATCTGATTTGGTAAATCTAAAAATTCCTAAAATCAATCAAAAGATATTTAATATTTTTTTTCCCTAAAAAATTAATCTTTATAAATTTTTTTTAAAAAGTATCTTATTATAAAATTTTATTTCGATTTAATAAAAAGAACAAACATTAAATTTTTTCCTTATTCAATTTTATAGAAATAAAAAAATCGGCTAGCATTAAAACTTATTTAATTTTAATCTTAACGAAGCTAGAAACCTAAAAAATTAAAAATAGTTTTTCAAACTATATTTCTTGTTTTTCATACAATAAAAAAGCCACTCCGATTCGGAGTGGCTTTCATTATACTTCTGACGATATTTTTATCGGATAAAAAGCATTTCACGATACTTCACCAATGGCCAAGACTCATCATCAACCAATAGTTCTAGTTTATCTACCGCATATCTGATCTTGTCAAAGTAAGCCTCCTTTACATCTTTTTGATATCCTTTAGCTCTCTTAACAACATCCTCTTCTTTATTCAGTTTCTTTCTTGCATCGATCATTGCAGTCACATTAGATTTCAATGACTCAACATGCTTAGAAACTTCCTTAATAGTTTCTACTGCAGCAGAATGATCCAATCCTAGTCCTTTCAAACCATTTGCATTTTGTATCACTTTATTTTGATAAAGAATAGCAGTAGGAATCACATGATTCAATGCCAAATCACCCATTACTCGAGCTTCGATTTGAACCTTCATGATGAAGTTTTCCAATTGGATCTCATGACGTGCATGCAATTCTAAAGCATTCATCACATTGTGACGCTCAAAGATTTCTTTTGTTGCTTTTGCAGCATATACATCCAAAGCTTCTGGAGTAGCCTTTAAGTTAGAAAGACCTCTTTTTGCAGCTTCTTTCTCCCACTCTTCAGAGTAACCATCACCTTCGAATCTTACTTTCTTAGAATCCTTGATGTATTTTCTCAATACATTAACGATGGCGATTTTCTTCTCTTTACCAGCTTCGATTTCTTTCTCGATATCTTTAGCCATTGTATTCAATGCCTCAGCTACGATTACGTTCAAAGTAGACATTGGACCAGCACAGTTAGAACCAGAACCTACAGCTCTGAATTCAAATTTATTTCCTGTGAAGGCAAATGGAGACGTTCTGTTTCTATCAGTGTTATCAAGAATGATTTCAGGAATCTTAGAGATACCCAATTTCATATACATGTTATCACCTTTTTCAATCTTGATGTTTCCGTTTTTCTCCAACTCATCCAATACTCCGGTCAAAGTCTCACCCAAGAATACAGAGATGATAGCAGGAGGAGCTTCGTTAGCACCCAATCTGAAATCATTACCAGCAGAAGCAATACTTGCTCTTAGCAAATCAGCATTGTCATATACTGCCTTGATAGTAGCTACCAAGAATGTCAAGAACTGAAGATTTTCTCTTGCAGAGTTGCTTGGTTGGAACAAGTTAACACCTGTATCAGTGATCAAAGACCAGTTGTTGTGCTTCCCAGAACCGTTAACTCCTGCGAAAGGTTTCTCATGGAACAATACCTTCAGACCGTGTCTTTCGGCAACTTTATCCATCATATCCATCAACAATTGGTTGTGGTCAACTGCTTTGTTGATTTCTTCGAAAACTGGAGCAACTTCAAACTGACCTGGAGCCACCTCGTTGTGACGAGTGGAAACAGGGATACCCAATTTATGAGCTTCGATTTCGAAATCTACCATGAAATCCTTTACACGGGTAGGAATAGAACCGAAGTAATGATCTTCTAATTGCTGACCTCTAGCAGGGTTGTGACCATATACAGATCTACCAGCCATTACCAAATCAGGACGAGCATTGAAAAGAGCTTTATCAATTACAAAGTATTCCTGCTCCACACCTAGTGAAGGAGTTACTTTGCGAACATTTCTATCAAATAGTTGACAAATTTGAACAGCAGCTTCATTGATTGCTTCCAAAGACTTCAACAATGGAGTTTTGTAATCCAATGCTTCACCAGTATAGGAAACGAAGATGGTTGGGATACAAAGTGTATTGTCAAAAATAAAGATTGGAGAAGAAGGATCCCATGCAGTATAACCTCTTGCCTCAAAAGTGGAACGAATACCACCGTTAGGGAACGAAGATGCATCTGGTTCTTGTTGAACCAAAGCAGAGCCTTTGAATTTCTCTAATCCAGCGTGAGCATCAAAGAAAGAATCATGTTTTTCTGCAGTAGAACCAGTCAAAGGCTGGAACCAGTGAGTGTAGTGTGTAACACCTTTAGACAGAGCCCAGGTTTTTACAGCAGATGCTACCTCTTCTGCAGTTTGTACATCAATTTTGCTACCCTTATCGATAGCTTCCATTACCTTTTTAAAAACTGAAGGCGCCAAAGACTGCTTCATTTGATCTGTACCAAATACGTTAGTACCAAAGAAGTCTGAAATTTTTGGAGAAGGCGGAGTGACTTTCACTCGCGGTCTAGCCTGAACAATTCCCAAGGCTTGCTGTCTTAGTGTTGCCATATCTACAATTTGCGGTTTAAATTTACCCTAGCAAAAATAGAAAAATACTTGTTCTAAAAAGCTTTTGATCGATTTTTGAGCTAATTTTTTCAAATTTTTACACTTTTTTCAAAAAAACACGGTCTTTTTCGACCCATCTACCGAAAAAAGTAGCCTTTTCACCCAGATTATTGGAAAATTGAAAACAAAACAAGTTTGATTACCTTTGCATTCTCAAAATCAGGAGGAAAATTGTGAAAAAGGTAGCCTTTTATACACTGGGTTGTAAACTGAATTTCTCAGAAACATCCACTATTAGTAGACAATTTGAAGAAAAGGGGTTTCTGAAAGTCGATTTTCAGGAAAATCCAGACATTTTCATTATCAACACTTGCTCTGTAACGGAGAATGCTGATAAAAAATGTAAGAAGATCGTCAAGGAGGCCAAAAAGATCTCCCCTAATTCTTATGTCGCTATTATTGGCTGCTATGCTCAGCTCAAGCCAAAAGAGATTTCTGATATCAAAGGAGTTGATGCGGTCTTGGGAGCTGCTGAAAAATTTCGACTGATCGAACTATTGGGAGATTTTGCCAAAGAGCAGGATGCTAAAGTCTTGTCGAGTGAAATCACAGAAGCAAAGTCTTTCAATAATGCATACTCTATTAATGATAGGACTAGAACGTTTCTAAAAGTTCAGGATGGTTGCAATTATGGCTGTGCTTTTTGTACTATTCCATTGGCTAGAGGAAAAAGCAGAAGTAACACCATTGAGTCTGTTTTGGAATCTGCCAGAGAAATTGCAGGTACTGACGTCAAAGAAGTCGTGCTAACCGGTGTAAACATCGGGGACTTCGGAATAGTGGAGGGAAAAAGGAATGAGCGTTTTGCTGATTTGGTTTTTGCCTTGGACAATGTGGAAGGAATTGATCGATTCAGAATCTCTTCTATCGAACCAAATTTGCTGACAAACGAAATCATCACTTTCGCATCTCATTCCAAGAGATTTGTGCCTCACTTCCACGTCCCTCTTCAATCTGGATCCAACACTATATTAAGGAGAATGGGAAGAAGGTACTTGAGGGAGCTTTATGAGGATAGAGTATCCAAGATCAAAACCTTGATGGCTCAGGCTTGTATCGGAGTAGATGTGATTGTTGGTTTCCCAGGTGAAACAGATGAGCTTTTCTTGGAGACTTACAATTTCCTGAATGAACTTGACATCTCTTATCTCCATGTATTTACCTATTCCGAAAGAGCAAATACTCGAGCAACTGAAATGGATGGAATCGTTCCTATGAAAAAGCGAAACGAAAGATCCAAAATGCTGAGAATCCTTTCTGAAAAGAAAAGAAGAAAGTTCTATGAAGAGAACCTTGGCAAAACCTACACGGTCTTATTTGAGGAAGATGTTGAAGATGGCAAAATGCACGGCTTTACAGAAAACTACATCCGAGTGGCTGCCAAATATGATCCCATGCTAATCAATGAAACCAAACAAGTCACATTGGATTACATCAATGACTCCGGAAATGTTGAGGTTTTAGAACCAGAATTCATCTACGAAAAACACTGATATAACCTAAATCAAAAAGAAAAGGAAATGGAATTTACTCTGTTTCCTTTTTTCATTTAAAGCTGTTTATTGCATTGAGAAAAGAATCTTTTAAAGATTTAAGACTACTCGATTTCATTCCTGTCAATTTTTCATAAATTCAACAGAGGTAAAATTCAATTTTTGTGAGTAAAAAAAACATCCCTGTTTTAATTAAAGACGAACCTTGGCTGGAAGGCTTTGAAAAGGCTGTCCAGGCAAGAATCGACCGATTCCACTCTGCCAAATTTCATATTGAAAATGAGTTTGGGAGTATTTTGGAATTTGCCAATTTCCATCAATACTATGGAGTGCACTATGAGCCAATCCGAAAAGGTTGGACTTATCGTGAATGGGCACCTGCCGCCCAGCAACTATACTTGATGGGAGATTTCAATAATTGGGATCGTTACTCTCATCCTTTAAAGAAAAACCGAAGAGGTGACTGGGAGATATTCCTCCCTTACCATGATTACAAAGACAGCTTTATCCATGAGAGTAAGATCAAAGTTCATGTAGTTGGTGAAAACGGATCAGCTTTGGATAGGATTCCTGCTTACATCACACGAGTAGTCCAAGATGAGGCATCTCATGATTTTTCGGGCCAACTCTGGTTTCCTGAAACTCCCTATGAATGGAAAGATCAAAACTTTGATCCCACTGCGTCAACACAAATGCCTTTAATATATGAGTGTCATGTTGGAATGGCATTAGAAAAAGAAGGAGTCGGAACCTATCATGAATTCACTCAAGAAATTTTGCCTAGAATCAAAGCTGGAGGATACAATGCCATTCAGCTCATGGCAGTAATGGAGCATCCATATTATGGCTCTTTTGGATATCATGTTTCCAACTTCTTTGCACCTTCTTCCCGATTTGGGACACCAGAGGAATTAAAAGCTCTAATTGACACAGCACATTCGATGGGAATAGCTGTCATCATGGATATTGTTCATTCACACGCTGTGAAAAATGTCAATGAAGGTCTCAATGAATTTGATGGTAGTAATCATCAATATTTTCATCCTGGAGAAAGAGGTTACCATGAAGGCTGGGACTCCAAATTGTTTGATTACGGCAAATGGGAAGTCCAGCAATTCCTACTTTCAAATATCCGGTATTGGTTGGATGAGTTTCATTTCGATGGCTTCCGATTCGATGGTGCCACATCCATGCTTTACAAACATCATGGTCATGCTGGATTCGAAAGTGCCGAAAGCTATTTCAACGAAGGAGTAGATGAGGATGCTGTTCTATATTTTCAACTAGCAAATACTGTCATCCATGAAGTGAAGCCAAAGGCAATTTCGATCGCAGAAGAAGTGAGCGGAATGCCCGGACTTTGCCGCCAAGTCGATGATGGAGGCCTCGGTTTTGATTTCAGGCTAGCCATGGGGATTCCTGACTTTTGGATCAAAACTCTCAAGCATAAGAAAGATGAGGAGTGGGACATGTTCGAAATATGGCACGAGCTCACCAATCGTCCAGCAAAGGAAAAATCAATTGCCTATGCAGAAAGTCATGACCAGGCCTTGGTGGGAGACAAAAGCATTGCATTCTGGCTCATGGATAAGGAAATGTACTTTTCTATGTCAGTCCTTCAGCAAAACCTTACCATCGATAGAGGGATCTCTCTTCATAAAATGATCAGGTTGATCACCCTAACGCTTGGTGGAGAGGGATATCTCAATTTTATTGGAAATGAATTTGGACATCCTGAATGGGTGGATTTTCCTAGAGAAGGAAATAATTGGAGCTATCAATATGCCCGTAGGCAATGGTCACTAGTGGACACAGAACATTTGCGCTACCAACAACTTAATGAATGGGACAAGGAAATAATTGGTTTGGCAAACAATTACAAAATCCCGGCTTCTCCACCAGCGATTCAATTGTATTTGGATCCGGATAAAAAAATTCTTGCCTACCAAAGAGCGGACTTGATTTTTATTTTCTCTTTCCACCCTACCGAGTCCTATTTCGGATACCCAATTCCTTTGCCGGAAGGAGGAGAATATAAAATCATTTTAGAATCAGATGAGAAAAGGTTCGGGGGATTCGAAAGGCTGGATATGGACATCAACTATTCCACTGATGAAAAGTCGAACATCCATGTTTACCTTCCCAATCGAGCAGCGATGGTATTGAAGAAGATCAATTAATCATGTTCGATTTTGATTTCAATAAAGATTACATCCTAGAAGATGAAAGAGTCAAATTGAGTCCTCTTCAAATTGACAATGTTTCAGACTTGTTGGAAATAGCAAATGAGCCAGATATCTGGAATTACTCCTTTATAAAAGGAAATGGTGAGAAAAAACTGAGAAATTATATCGCAGGGGCTATCAACCAAAGGCATAATCAAAAGGAATATCCCTTCATTGTCTTTGACAAGCAGACCAACCAGTACGCTGGATGCACGAGATATTGCGAAATCTCACCCAATATCCAATCCATTCGATTGGGCTACACTTGGTATGGGGAAAGGTTTAGAGGAACAGGCCTCAACAAGCATTGCAAATATTTACTTTTTCAATTTGCTTTCGAAAAAATGGGAGCCGAACGTATAGGTCTTGCAGCCTATTCTGAAAATCTCAGAAGTATAGCCGCCATGGAAAGTGTCGGTTGCAAAAAAGAAGGAGTTTTCCGAGGCATCTTTCCTTCTTTGGATGGAAAAGGACGAACTGATGCGGTGCTATTAAGCATTTTAAAACCAGAGTGGGAAAAGCATGTAAAACATGTATTGAGGGGCAAACTCACCTAATTTTAAAATTTCCTTGCCCTATTCTACTCTTAAAACCTAGTAGGCTTAATTCTTTATTAACTTTTATTTGATTTGAACTTTTAGGGTCATTGATCAAACTTTTTGGGTTATTCCCAAATTGGTTGACATGGTAATTTTGTATCGTAAGTTTCATCGAAGGCGCTTACAATTTTAATTAAAAGACAGATACATTTTCCATCTCTGAGAGAGACTTCTCTCGTTTAATCGACAATACCATGAAAGTAGTAGAATTAGCAAATCAACGATACGCTACTAAAAGATTTGACTCCAGTAAGCAAATCCCAAAAGAACATATTGAAAACCTTAAGGAGGTTTTGAGACTTGCTCCATCCTCTATCAATATTCAACCTTGGCAATTCACATTTATAGAGAATCCTGAACTCAAGGCTGAGTTAGCGAAAGTTTCACTTCACAATGAAGAAAAAATCAACCAAGCTAATTTATTGGTGGTATTCAGTGTAGCAGATGATTTGGATGAATTCCAAAAAGTAGTTGAATCTTCTTTGCCTCAAGGACTGGTTGACTGGTACAACTCTATCAGAAAAACCCTTCCAGAATCTGAACTGAAAAACTGGTTTGCTAAGCAAGTTTACATTGCACTAGGTGTAGGATTGAGTGCTTGCGTGGCAATGGGACTTGACTCTACTCCAATGGAAGGAATTGAAGGTGATAAATATCAGGAGATTCTAAACCATAAAAGCTATAAGCCAATTTTAGCACTCGCAGTTGGATACCACTCTGAGGAAGATAGAAATAGAGTTGAAGTAACTCCTAAAAGCAGAAGAGCTGCTGAGGATGTAATCATCTCACTATAACACTTCAAATTTATGTTTTGCAAGTTAATTGGAGCTAATCCAACGGAAGTTCGGAAAGGAGTATTTTCTCCTTCCAAGCTTGCCTTAAAAATGGCCGTAGAAAATACAACTGATTTCAAAGCTATCAAATTCCAAAAATCTGCTGACTCCAAAAGTCAAAAGATATTGGTAATCGGAACTGAGGAAGATCTATTGGAAATGAAAAATGGAAAGAATTTCTTAACCGGGAATCATCCAGTAGAAACCTTCCTTCCCATTTTGCATTTTCAAAATGCAGGTTTTGGAATTGACATTGCGACTCCTACCGGCAAAGCTATGAAAATCGAAGAATGGGCTCTCCCACTTGAGGATAAAGCGGTTATGGATCTTTTTGGAAAATTGAAACCTCAGATGGATGCTCCACTTTCACTGAACAGGATCATGGAAAACCCCGAGAACCTTTCCAAATACGTTGGGATTTTCATCCCAGGTGGTCACGGAGCAGTCATAGACTTACCTACCAATAAAGATGTTGGTTCAGCTATCAATTGGGGTTTAGAAAATGATAAGTTTCTGGTTTCTATTTGTCATGGCCCTGCAGCTTTTCTAGCTGCCAAAAGCGAAAATAATAGATACCTTTTAGATGGGTATCAAATCGCTGCCTTCCCCGATAGTTTAGACAAGATTCTTCCTCCCACCGGCTATCTACCCGGAAAAATGCCTTGGTATTTTGGAGAAAAGCTAAATGAATTGGGTGTTAAAATCGTGAATAAAAGTGCAAATGGAGCTGTTGAGATTGATCGAAAAGTAATCACAGGAGATAGTCCCAAAGCTGCAAATAAACTAGGACAAGTGGCTGCTGAAGCTATTCTAAACTCCTTATAAGTGATTTTTAAACGAGTTTGCTCTCTACCCTATAAAAAAGCCCGGAAGAAATCTTTCGGGCTTAACTATTTCAAATATAAGTAGTTATTACTAGACTAAATTTCACTAGGCAGGACACCAAACTCCCCTTTGAAAGCTTTCGAAAATTGACTGAGATTCGAATAGCCGATTAAATATCCAGTTTCAGAAATAGAATATTTTTTCTCGGATAACATCTGGCGAGCGACTTCCATTTTATTCTTAAACAGGTACTTATGAGGTGTCACGCCAAATACTTGGTTAAACAATCGCTTGAATTTTGAAAGACTCATTGTGACTAAATCTGCCATTTCTTCAACTGATATATCTTCCAATGGATCCATATCCAGTTTACCCTGAAGCTTTTTGAGTCTATCGAAATCATCTGGATGTACATTAGTTGGCTTACTAGCTTTAAGATCTCTCAATTCTAATTTTTCAAAGAAATGATTTAAGAGCTGAAGACAACCTGAAAATAACTGCAATCGACTGGATGTTTTTATATCCAATTCCTCAATGAGATATTTGAATTTAAAATCCATTCCTTCTGAGAAATAAATCGGCTCTTCCTTAGAGAAGTAAGATTTTAATTCAGGGCTTCTTTCTCCAAACACATTGTCCATTAACCATTCTTTGGTAAATCCAACCTGAAATAATTTTATCTGATCATTTGCTGGAAACTCAAGAAATGAAGCAGCACTTGAGGAAATTAAAATAACACTAACACTATCAAAATTGAATTCAAAAATCTTCTCACCAACCTGATGACTCACCTGTGAATTGCTGAGATAAAAATTGATATTAAATAGGTGATTGCTCTTTTGCTCAAGGATGGATAACCTAAGTGGCTTTTTTAGATTAAAATCCATTTGCTGTGCCCAAAAACCATCCTGAAAAATAAAATATTCGAGTTCTCCCAATCCAAAAAGGGAGTTTAGGACAAACTTTTCCCCAATCTTTTCTCCAACTCCTTCTTTTGCCAATTGATCAAACCAAAGATCAGGGCTTTCCATAGGAAAAGTTATACGGGTAATTTCAGAACTCATTTAGGTTTTTTGGATACTTTTCACAAAGTAAGGAAATTTGAATATCATGAGAATCAACGTCCTAAATTATTAATTCAATCAAATAAATAGAGCATCTGAATAAAAATCCACAATCATGAAACTTCAAATTATTCAACCAGAAATAGATTCTCAATCTGAAATTTTTAATAATCCGACAGGAAAACAACTTTTGGAAATCTATGAAGGCTACTATCCTACCATTGGATTTAATCAGCCATGGGTAGGCTATGCCATTTTGGATCAGGATAAATTGGTCGGTAGTTGCGGCTTTACAGGTAAACCCCAAGAAGGAAAAGTGGAACTGGCCTATTGGACTTTTGAAGAATTTGAAGGAAAAGGAATTGCCTCATTTGCATGTAAAAGCCTAATTGAAATCGCTTTAGAGGAGAATCCCGAAATTACTATCATTGCTAAAACGGCCCCTGAAAAAAATGCTTCCACGCGCATTTTGGAGAAAAACGATTTTGTCTTTACCGAAATTATCCAAGACCATGAAATCGGAGATGCTTGGCTTTGGACAAAAGCTCCTTAAAGTCAAATTATAAAAAAGGTTAAAAATCAATAGGTTAACCCAATAGAATATTAGTCTCTACGTTCGTTGGATATTCAACAAACTGGGAGCCCATGATCTATTTTGCTAAGAATTTTTACGTCATTTTCCTTTTTACAATCCTTAGTTGTTCAGGAAATTCAGGTTCATTCAATTATGCTAGTGAAGAAGGAGTCTCTAATTTAGCTGAGGCAGAATATTTAGATCCAGCCACTGAACCCACTTCAGAACCAATAGATCAAATTGAAAGAAAGCTGATCACGGAAGGAAGAGTTAGCTTTGAAACATCTGACATAGAAACTTCCAGAGCCAAGATTTTGCAAGCCGTCAACAAATACAAGGCTTACATTTCTTCAGATGAGGAATTCAATTATTCCGAGGAATTACGAAATACCATTACCGTTAGGATCCCCTCTGAAAATTTTGATTACTTCCTCTCGGAGGCCACAAAAGGTGTAGAAAAATTCGAATCCAAAGAAATCAATGTCAGAGACGTTACTGAGGAATTTTTGGATGTGCAGGCTAGGCTCAAGACAAAAAAAGAATTGGAAACGCGCTATTTGGAGCTTTTAAAAAAGGCTGACTCTGTAAGTGATATGCTTGAAATTGAACGGCAGATTGGTCAATTAAGATCTGAGATAGAATCCATAGAAGGAAGATTGAATTATCTACAAAATAGAGTTTCATTTTCAACTTTAACTCTCACATTAATTCAAAGGTCATCCAAAGAGAATGAGTTTGGTAAAAAGTTTAAAAATGGATTTGTCAATGGCTGGAATAACTTCATATACTTCTTTGTGGTTTTGACCAATATTTGGCCATTTATATTGGTTATGGTGATTATGATTTATGGAATTATCTGGTATTCGAAAAAGAAGAAAAAGTCCTAGGCTATTTATTCTAAAGAGGTTTTGGATTGGTTTAAGGATTGTTCCGTAAATTCAAGGTAACGCTCCCAAAATATGAAAACCAACATTCCTTCCGATTGCGGAAACTCTCCTAAAAACAAACTGATCGCTGATCTAACGATCGCATTTGTAGGCTATGAACTCAATAAAGTCGAGCCATTTTTGGATGAGGATATCCAATGGACTTTGGTAGGCGACATTACAATCGATGGTAAAAAGGAGTTCTTGGAATCATTGAGCCAAATGATTTCCAATCCAGCATCCGAACTGGAGATATTTCAAATCGTCACCCATGGAAAATCCGCGGCTGTTAATGGAAAAATGAAAATGAAGGATGGAAGTCAGTATGGCTTTGCGGATTTCTATATTTTTTCAAGTGCCTCATTCAAAAAAGTGAAATCAATTACCTCCTATGTACAGGCTATTTAAGAGGAAAGCCCGAGAATAGTCCTTCTATTTCTGCAAACGTTCATTTAATTATTCCATTTATCCATTTTTTCCACCGAATAGGCAAAGCAATTCATAAAAATTAGTCTGGTGCCCTAGGATTCCAATATATTTGTCGATAGACAATTCATTAAATATTCAATTACTTTTCTGTTTCAATGCTTAAGTTCAAACCTAATACCCTTCTGGCAGGAGCAGCATTACTTGCTATTGCTTGTACGGGTAACAACAAACCTAAAACAGCAGATTTTGCCGAATTGAAGTCCTATTTCAATTCAGACATCACCTCAACCACAGATAGTACCGATTTGGTATTTACCAATCTCGCAGGACCTGATTTGGTACCAAGCCCAGCTGCTTTGGCAGTTTCAGCCAATGGAGAGGTCTTCGTGGGTGTAGATATGATTGGCTCTTTGGGAAAAACTCCTGGAAAAGGAAGCATCGTCAAATTGATTGATGCTGACAATGATGGTACCCTAGACTCCCATACCACTTTTGCCAAAGTGGATAATCCCCGTGGCATCATCGCCATGAGAGATCAAGTCTTCGTTTTGCATACTGTTTTCTCTGAAGAAACCGGTATCGCGACAGGAATGGACTTGGTTGTTTTTGAAGACAAAGACAATGACGGAGTTGCGGACGGCCCATCGCAGCCATTGATTAAAAATATTTGCTCTTTAGAGCCATTGACTTCCAGAGGAACTGACCATGCAACCAATGGAATCAGAATGGGGATAGACGGTTGGATTTATATCGCTGTTGGAGACTTTGGTTTCCATGAAGCAACCGACCGAACTGGTAAAAAAATGACCATGCTGGGCGGTGGAATCGTGAGAGTTCGCCCTGATGGAACAGAAATGGAAGTCTATGCCCATGGAACAAGAAACATCTATGATGTGGCGATTGACCCATTTATGAACATCTATACCAGAGGGAATACCAATGACGGTGGTGGATGGAATGTTAGATTTATCCACTACACGCAGTCTGGTGAATTCGGGTATCCAAACTATTTCAAAAACTTCACCAATGAAATCATCCCTGCATTAGTTGATGTCGGAGGTGGTTCTGGTACCGGTAGTTATTTCATGGATGATTACAGATGGCCTGCTAAATACAACCATACTCCAATGATGGCGGATTGGGGACGAAGCCAATTGTATATCCACCGTGTCACCATGGATGGACCAAGCTTTACTCAGGACGTCGAGGAGTTTATCAAATTGCCACAAATCACGGATATCGATGTGGATGCGAGCGGTAGAATGTTCCTTGCGGCGTGGGATGGAGCTGGATATAACGGTTCTCCGGATAAAGGATATGTAGTCAAAGTTGAGCCAAAAGGCTTTGTTTATGAACCTTTCATCGATTTGAAAGCTGCAAGCGCAGAAGAATTAGGAGAACAGTTGAAAGCGCAAAGTTCTGTGGCAAGATTGGCCGCTCAGCAAGAGTTACTGGCTAGATTTCCCCAAGAAGCGGGTAAAATTGCTTTGCGAGTTGCTTTGGATAAGACCTTACCTTTAGAGGCAAGAGTAGCAGGTATTTATACTTACGCTCAGGCAACTTGTACTGACGGAAATGGTGAACTTTTAAGCTTAACCGAAGAGGATAAAATCAGAGAATTTGCATTACGTGCTTTGGCTGATCGTAAAACATGTCTTCAAGGTGTTCCTTTAGACCCATTTGTAGAAGGTGTTACTGACCCTAATGACCGTGTGAAATCCGCTGCAATCGTTGGTTTAGGTAGAATCGGAAATCCGGAAGCAGCTGAAGCACTTCTTGCAGTGGCAGTTCCAAGCACTTTTGTAGAACCAGAAAAAGGAACAGAAGGACCGCATGCTACTCCAAATTCAGCAATTGTACTTCCTCATATCGCTGTTCAGTCTTTGGTAGAAATCGGGGCTGTAGATGCAGCTGTAGACGCAATTGGAACAGATCATTCCAAATTGGCTCTTTGGGCACTGAAATACATGCATGATCCAAAAGCTGTGGATGGTTTGATCGAAGCTTATAAAAACACTGAAGACAAGGCATTGAAAGTTGAAATCCTTTCAACTATCTCAAGATTATATAAAGAAGAAGCTCCTTACGCTGGCGATTGGTGGTGGGGAACCCGTCCTGACACACATGGTCCTTACTACAAAGCTGTAGATTGGTCAGAGTCTCCAAAAATCAAGGCTTTCTTGATGGAAGAATGGAATGGATTGGATGACGCCGCTGGCAAAATGTACTTCGCAGATTTGAATGAGAAAAACAGAATGGATATTACTGAATTCGGTGATGGAGCTTCTGAATTGACTGTAGTAGAGAACACCATTGATCTTGAATCCATCAAAAACAAAAAAGGTCAGGTGGGTGAAGCATCAATCGAAGATGTAATCATAGCTGTAGAAAACATCCAAGGCGATCCTGTGAAAGGAAAAGCTTTATTTACTAGCCAAGGTTGCGTGGCTTGTCACAGTGTCGAAAAAGGTCAGCCATTGAAAGGTCCATTCATGGGTCAGATTGGATCTATCATGAACCGTTCTCAGATTACAGAATCTATCTTGAAGCCTAATGCTTCCATTTCTCAAGGTTTTGCAACTGTACAAGTTCAAACAAATGATGGTAAAACCTACATGGGCTTTGTAACCGGTGAAAACGCCGATGAAATTGTTCTTCAAGACATTGCAGGTAACCCGACCAAATTGAGCAAAAGCAATATCAAGGAAAGAAAAGAGTTAGAAAACTCCATGATGCCTCCAGGGTTGGCAAATTCCCTTTCTTATGAGGAATTAGCTTCCTTGGTTTCTTACCTTCAGTCACAGAAATAAGAAATTCAGTAATAGTTTTAAAAGGCCTTTCATTTTGGAAGGCCTTTTTGCTTAATACTAAGTCCATCTTCTTATATTTTTGGTAAATTGGTATGTAAAGTCTTTTATTTTTTACCCCACTTTTCAAAACAAGACCATGAGACATACCACTTATTTAACTCCAATCTTACTTGGGATATTAATGGCATGCAGTTCTCCTACTGAGAATTTGGAAGCAGAGAGTCCTGCTACAGTTTATTTTGGAGGAGACATCATTACCATGGAGGGTGAAACTCCAGAATATGTAGAAGCTTTGGTTGAAAAAGATGGAAAAATCCTTTTTGTTGGATCTAGTGCAAAGGCTATGAAAGAAGCTGGCCCTGGACATCAAATGGTAAATTTGGGAGGGAAAACACTAGTTCCTGGATTTATTGACGGACATGCTCATTTTTACAATTTCGGAGCTCAGGCTATTACCGCCAATTTATTAGCAAGCCCTGATGGAAATGTCAATGATATTCCCACATTGATTGAAACCCTAAAAACCTGGTATTCAGAAACCGGAATCGATAAAACAAATGGATGGATATTTGGATTAGGCTTTGATGATGCAGTACTGAAAGAAAACCGATTCCCTACAAGACATGATTTGGATTTGGTCAATGATTCTCTTCCTGTGATGGTTTCTCACATTTCAGGTCATTTTGCTGTAGTCAATACAAAAGGCTTAGAAATACTTGACATCACTGCCTCTACCCCAAATCCGAAAGGTGGAGTAATTCGGAGAGAACCAGATGGAAAAACACCAAATGGAGTTCTTGAGGAATTGGCAGCAATACCAAGTATGCTAAAAGTCTTAACTCCATCCTCCTCGGATATTGCTGACTTTTATTTGGATAAAGGTCAAGAAATGGCAGCAAGCTATGGATACACCACTGCCCAAGAAGGAAGAGCTATGAGCAATCATGAGCTTTTAGCCAATTATGCCGATAGAGGGAAACTCAAAATAGATGTCGTAAGCTATATCGACTATGCATTCCCTCAATACATGGAATCTAAATGGAACAGCAAGGACTACGACAATCATTATCGAATCGGTGGCTTGAAGCTCACACTTGATGGTTCACCTCAAGGAAGGACAGCTTGGAGAACTACTCCATATCTACTTCCTCCAGATGGTCAAAAAGAAGGATACAGCGGCTACCCTGCTATTCCAGAAGATTCAGAGGTTCAGCGAATCGTTGATTTGGCGTATGAGAGCAACTGGCAACTTCTTGCCCATACCAATGGGGATGCAGCGGCAGATCAATTGATCAAAGCAGTCGGCAATTCATCCCAAAAATTCGGAAATGAGGATCGAAGAACTGTTTTGATCCATGGACAACTCATTCGACAAGACCAACTTGACAGCTTGGCTAAATATGACATGGTGGCCTCTCTATTCCCTATGCATACTTTTTATTGGGGAGATTGGTACAAGGAAATCATCGGACCGGAAGCAGCTCAAAAAATCAGCCCGATTAAATCAGCTTTAACCAAGGGGATTCATGTGACTAGTCATACAGACGCTCCTGTAGCACTACCAAATCTGATGATGATTCTTTGGACGACCGTCAATAGACAAAGTAGAAGCGGGACAGTCATGGGTGAAAATGAAAAGTTGACCCCTTATGAAGCTTTACAATGTATCACTTCCTGGAGTGCTTGGCAGCATTTCGAAGAAGGTAGTAAAGGAACCTTGAGTCCAGGAAAGCTTGCTGACTTGGTTATTTTGGACCAAAACCCATTAAAAGTTGATCCACTGACTATCAAGGACATTCAAGTGATGGAAACCATCAAAGAAGGAAACAGCATATTCAAAAGGGAATAACATTTCTTATCCCTTTTTGAAAAAAATTAGACGGAAGGAAATGTCAATGTGAATTTCCTTCTGTCCATTCTTTATAAATCTTTGATTGCTTTTCATTGGTATCTGAGCTCCGAACAATGGTGAATTTATCTTTCCCATCTACTTTAGATTTTTCTAGGTCCAAACCTGCCATTTGAAGGTATTTCTGATAATCCAAAACTTTGGTGGTTTGCAAATAATCAAACAGTTCTCCCAAAGGCATTCCGGCAGCATTTTCACAAGCTTCACGGATCTCAGCATCCGTAAAACCTCTTCCCAAGTCCTTGTAATAATGATTGTACATAAAGCGCATGACATCATCCAAGGATTGTTGGTTATCCGAAGCATTTCTGATTGCAAAATCAAGCAAAAGACCTAATACAGGACCTTTTTCATAATAGGTGATTGTCGTATCCTGAGCCGTTCCTTGCTGCCCAAAAGGTCCTTCATCCCATGTCCTGTAACTAGACTCTTCCAATGATTGAAAACTCTTTCCTTCATCATTTTCGTATCGGGTAATCAAATCAGCAAAATAGGAAAGGAACTGTTCGTCATTGATGACTCCAGAGCGTCTCATCAAAATATACTCGTAATAAACTGTCAAGCCCTCACTCACCCATAATTGAGTTGTTCTATTCGCTTTTTGATAATCAAATGGACCCAATTCTACTGGACGGATCCGCTTCGCATTGTAATGATGATAGTATTCGTGAGTCAAAAAAGCAATTGCTCCATTGACAGCCCCTTCGGATTGAAGTTGATTTCCATCCAAACTGAAAGTCGTGTTGTTCAAATGCTCAATTCCGCCTCTACCTGGCCCAATTGAGATAAATGTATATTCTTCAAAAGGAATATCTCCCATCAATTCTACGGAAGCTTCCAATGAATTTTGAAGTCGGTTGATAAAATCTTGCTTATCGAACTCTCCAATCTGATGTGCTAAAAATCGATGCTTTACTCCTGCAACTTCAAAACTCGGCAACTCCTCCAAATTCCCAATAAGCAAAGGACTATCAAAAAATACATCCATATCTTCTGCAGAATAGCTCAAAGCCCCTTCTTCCTTCAAACCAGTGGCAACGTCAGCCCATCCATCAGGAAGAATTACTTTCAGCTCAGGAGCCAAATCCAGTCGTCCTTTGGGATAAAGCCAAGAATTAGTCGGAACGATATAAGCATGCTCCTTGTCAACAAAGCTCGTTGCCACGAATTTTCTGACAGTTTGAATATCGTATCGAACAATCAAGGTCTCAGATTTGATTCCTGAGATAGTCCAGGTGGAGAAATCCTCATGGGAAACAGGCAACTCTATTCCAGACTGAGAAAAGGCCTTGAGATTTTGGACATTTTTCCCATAATCCATCAATTGATAATATCCTGGCATCCATCGAGGCATTTGAAGAGTCAATTCATTTGCTGAAAGGCCCGAAATTCTCATTTCTACACGGTAAGAACCAGAACTTGGATCGGGAAATGAAATCTCATAATTCAGATGAGACTGAGCAAAGAGATTCGTAGAAAAAAAGAGGCTAAAAAGAGTAATTAAGCTAAAAAAGCCTTTGTATAGATGTTTAATTAATTGATTCATAGGTCGAGATTCTTGCACAAAACTAAACCTACCAAAACTTTGGAACCAATGCTGTTTTTTAAAAGGCAAATTTGAGATTCATGATGAATCAAAAGCCAAGGTTCAAATTCCCTCCTCTTCTAAAAGCCTTTAAATTAAACTCTGGAAAAGCTTTATCTCCAAAGTACTTTTTGCGAGCCTGCCGAAATAATTGTTGGATTATTCCTGCTATAGGTCCCTCCCCTCTCATTCTCCTCCCAAATTGACTATCATTGATTCCTCCTCCATGCATTTGGGCGATTTGATTCATTACTTTCTGATGGCGATCAGGAAAATTTTTCTCCAGCCAATCTGAAAAAACATCCCCCACTTTCCCATTCAACCTTATCGCAGTCATTCCTGCTCCAATTGCACCATTTTCAGAGGCTAATTTTAAAATAGAAGGAATCTCATGGTGGTTCAATCCTGGAATAATTGGTGCATTCATGACTCCAACAGGAATCCCAACTTTGGAAAGTTCTTCAATAGTTTTCATCCGCTTTATAGAACTGGCAGTCCTCGGCTCCATTTTCCTTCTTAGATCTTCATTTAATGTAGTAATAGAAATAAAAACCTGAACGAGCCCTTCTTTTGCCAGATCCTGCAAAAGATCCAAATCACGGAGGATCAGGCTATTTTTAGTAATCAAGCCTACAGGATGTTGATACCGGGCAAATACCTCCAAAAGTTGTCGAGTAATCCTCATCTCTTTCTCTAAGGGTTGATAACAATCCGTATTTCCGGAAAGAGAAATCGGAGCCACTTTCCACCTCGGATTCAAAAGAAACTTTTCCAAAAGCATAGGCGCTTCTGGCTTGGCCATCAATTTCGTTTCAAAATCCAAACCTGCGGTAAACCCATAAAATTCATGCGTATTCCTAGCATAGCAATAACTACAGCCGTGCTCACAACCTTGATAGGGATTTAGGGAAAAGGCCAAAGGGATATCAGGGCTTTTGACTGGATTGACGATTGTTTTGGGATGCTCCAAAAACACTTCCGTCTTTGGTACAGAGAGCAATTCTTCATCAAGCCCTTCAATATGATCAAATACCAAACGTCTTTCCAAAAACTTGTTCCCAGTCTGAATCTGAGATCCTCTTCCCTTGAAATAAGCCCCTTCCATGTCAATTATTTTGTCAAAAGCACCTTTCATAGTTTAAGGATTTTTTCTTCAAAAGGGTATTCGAAGACAAAAACTGTCGGTTTCTTTTATTAAGTGAATTTTACAATTCAATATTTATTTATTGTTTTTCAATAAATTTTTTCCCTTATTTGAAAAATCTCACAAAATGAAAGCTGAAAAAACTCTTCCCCTACTCCAGGTATTTTCTTGGATCATTTACATAGGAATCAGTATCAAAACCGGTACTATCATCATTTCTTATCTAGTAAGTGTATTTATAAACCCTCAAGCGTCGGCTGACTTAGGATTAAGTTTGGACCTTTCTTCCTTGATGGAATTCAACCTATTGTATTACCATTTTATGCTATCCTGGGTGATAGTGATTTGGATGCTAAAAGCCAGCATCATGTATCAGGTAATCCAAATATTCAATAAGCTAAAATTGGTACAGCCTTTTACAGAAGAAGTCTATTCTCACATATACAAAATGAGCCAATTAGCCTTGTCAACTGGCCTTCTCTCCTATGGGGCATACACATTCAGTCGATGGATTTCCAAATTTGGAGTTGACCTGTCCAACCTACAGGAGTTTATCAGCGGAAGAGCAGAATTTCTTTTTATGGCCGCTATCTTATTTGTGATTTCTCAGGTCTTCAAAAGAGGAATTGAAATTCAATCTGAAAACGAATTAACCATTTGAGCCATGCCTATCATTGTAAATTTGGATGTAATGATGGCAAAGCGAAAAATGTCACTTAATGAACTATCCGAAAAAGTAGAAGTCACACTTTCCAACCTTTCAATCTTAAAAACCGGAAAAGCCAAAGCTGTCCGATTTAGCACTTTGGAAGCCATTTGCAAAGCTTTGGACTGCCAACCAGGAGATATTTTGGAGTTTAGGGAAGAATAAAAAAAGAGGAGCTTTAAACTCCTCTTTTTCAATTTATTTCTCTTGCTCTGCAAGCCATTCCATTATGGTGACAGGCCTGCCCTCAGAATACACCTGTTTTCCCTGAAAATCTTTCCGGGCTGTATTGGCATGGGAATAAATCCAAGACCAATGGCCCGGATAATAATAATCCTCTCCACCATAAAATCCTGTTATATCTGTCACATGTTTGTAATAGGAAAAATGGACATTTTTTGCACCAGCATCCATCAACCTATGATAAAGTGGAACGACTGTTTCATCAGGTTTGGTAGTATTATCATCTTCTGAATGAACAAACCAGATAGGAACATTCTTGATTGATTTGATCTGATCATCAGATACAAATTCATTGCTGTAAGCCAATGCGGAAATATATCCAGCTGCAAAATAATCAGGGTGCTCCAAAATCAATTTTAAGGACATATATCCTCCATTCGAACAGCCCCCCACATAGATTCTATCTGTATCTATCTGAGGATTCTTAGCCACAAATTCTTCGAATAATGCGAATAAAGCCTCATGATAAATATCCTCGGAATTTCCTCGAGTCATGCCATCGGCTGCCTGCATCCAGAAAGTTGGAGCTTGAGGAGCCAAAACATAAGCTCCACTTTCACCAAACAAAGCCTGGATTTCAGGAGAAGCATAATTGGCTGCTCTATTTCCCAAAAGAGGGATCGTAGGGTCCGTTCCTCCTTCACCACCACCATGTAGCCAGATGATTAATGGAACTTTAGCCTGAATTGATTTTGGGGTAAAAGCGGCATAGGACATGGTAATATTACCATTGGAAAACTTCCCATTAAGATCATACTCATCTACCAATGGCATTTTCTTTCCTATTTTCTGATCCCAAACCTGATTGTTCTTTTTATGGACAATAGTTAGTGAGTAATTCACCCAAAAGTTTCCTCCTCTACCTCCAGATCTCATGTATTGAAAAGGGGATCCAATTGGTAAAATCGGACTGACCTCTAGAACCAAGGTAATAAACATTCCGGCATCTACTCGATTTCCATCTGCATCGGAAGTATAGGCAAAGACTACATTTCTTTCTCCATTGGTTTGGCTGGCGGGAATTTCTCCTTCCTCAGTACTTCTGGTTGCAAAAACTTTAAAATCAGCAGGTGAAAAATCTTTGATTTCCTGCTCATTTCTAAGAATTACCTTGCTAACAGCAGGTCCCCAATCAAAGCCTTCGACCACCAGCTTATATTCTCGATTTGGGTCAAAATCTTTATTAATAACTTCGGCCCAGGTAAACTGGAATGCCAGCAACAAGGCCAAAAAGAGAGTGATTTTTTTCATGGTTATGTTAGGTTTATAGATAAGTGATTTTCAATCTATTTAAACAAAACCAAAGAACAAAACAGCTACTATTTGATAAGTGGAATTTGGATTCGATTTACCTTATTTCACTTAATATTCCCTTTTTTCAATTCCTTCACGGCATGGTCTACTGCTCTTGCGGTCAATGCCATGTAAGTAATCGAAGGGTTTTGGGTCCCAGTAGAAGTCATACAAGCTCCGTCAGTTACAAAGACATTGGGTGCCAAATGCATTTGGTTGAAACCATTCAGAAGAGATGTTTTTGGATCTCTACCCATTCTTACCCCTCCCATTTCATGGATATCCAATCCCGGAGCCTGTTTGCTGTCTGAAATTCTAATATTTTCACATCCCCCGACTTTCAGCATCTCTTGTCCTTGGTCAAAGAAGTCTTTCAGTATCTTTTCATCATTGTCATCATAACCAACATTGATTTGAAGCTGAGGAATTCCCCAAGAATCTTTTTGATCTGAACTTAAACTCACTTGATTACTTTCTTTGGGGATAGTTTCAGCCTGAATCATCATATAGACACCCCATGGCCCAGGCTTGGTATTTGCCTCCTTGAAATCTGCTCCAAACCCTTCCGATTGAGCATGCCCAAACCCTGCTCTACCAGCAGAATAAAAAGTCATATAACCTCTCATGAAGTCCATTTCCTGCCTTTTAACATTTCGGAAATTAGGCATCATGATCGCGGTCGGTCTTCTCCCGAAATAATATTTATCCTCAAAGCCTTCAAAATTGGCTGAAATGCTCCCTCTGTAATTATGGAAAGCAATGTATTTTCCTAAAATCCCAGAGTCGTTCCCAAGACCGTTTGGAAAACGCTTAGAGGTACTATTCAATAGGATCAGATTGGTATTTAAAGCTGCAGCATTGAGGAATATGATTTTTGCAAAGTACTCGCGCTCCTCTTTGGTAATTCTATCAATTACCCGAACTCCCGTGGCTTTCCCTTTTTCCTCATCCCAAATCACCGAATGAACAACAGAATCAGGTCTGACCGTCAAGTTCCCAGTTTTTGCAGCCCAAGGTAATGTCGAAGAGTTGGAGCTGAAATATCCACCAAAAGGGCATCCTCTGTAGCATTGATTTCTAGCCATACATTGACCTCTTCCCTGTGCTAAATGCTCTTCTTTGGGTGAAGTCAAATGAGCACATCGGCCAATGATAAATTTTCTATCCTTGTAATGGGCATTGATTCTGTCTTTCACTTCCTTTTCTACACAGTTCATCTCCCAAGCTTTGAGGAACTCTCCATCAGGTAGGGTATCCAAACCCTCGTAACTTCCGGAAATACCTACAAATCGCTCCACATGGCTATACCATGGGGCTACATCCTCATATCGAATGGGCCAATCTACAGCGAAGCCATCTCTACCAGGCCCCTCAAAATCATACTTGCTCCATCGCTGAGTTTGTCTTGCCCAAATCAACGATTTCCCACCAACTTGATAACCTCTCACCCAATCAAAAGGCTTTTCCTGTACATAAGGATGCTCTGAATCTTTTACAAAAAAATGCTCTGTATCCTCTTTGTAGGCATAACATCGATTGACAACCGGGTTCTCCAATTTATCAGTTCTTGGAATCTGATTATGATGAGGCATCTCCCAAGGAGCAGAAGTCATGGTTGGATAATCCTTGAGATGCTGCACATCCCTTCCTCTTTCCAAAACCAAAGTCTTTAGACCTTTCTCACATAGTTCCTTTGCTGCCCATCCTCCGGAAATTCCCGAACCGACAACAATCGCATCATATTGATTTGATTCCATTTTAAAAATTGGGTTTTATTTATTCCAAAAAGAGAGATCATAAAAACTTCACCTTCTCTTTTCTTGAATTTGCCTTTATGTACTTAAGTTTAGTCTGAAAATGATAGATTTTTATGAAAAAGTTATTCCTGCTGTCCTCGTTTTTTATAATCGGCATATTCTTTTCCACCTTTTCCCAGGAAAGGATCAAAATGCCTGAAAAAGGTCTTTGTGCACATCGAGGCGGGATGGACAATCGACCTGAAAACACGATTCATGCTTTCGAATATTCCATCCAAAAAGGTGTTCAGATGATCGAGTTTGATGTCCAATTCACCAAAGACGGCGCTTTGGTAATTATGCACGATGGAACAGTCGATCGCACAACGAATGGTAGTGGAAAAGTCGAAGAATTGACTTTTTCTCAAATCAGAGCATTGGATGCAGGGGCTTGGTTTGGGTCTGAATACGCTGAAGCAAAAGTCCCAACTTTGGAAGAAACGCTTCAAATGATGCCTAAAAATATCTGGATCAATTGCCATTTAAAGGGTGGAGCAGAATTGGGGATTGCTGTTTCAAAAGAGATATTCAAGCAAAACCGGGAACATCAGGTTCTCTTAACAGCCGAAGAGGAGGCTATTAATGCTGCAAGAAATTACAACCCGAAAATTCTGGTTTCCAATGTCGAAGGTTCTTACAGAAACGATCCAATTCCCTATGCAGAAGCAACTGTTAATTTGAAGGCAAATGGGCTTCAATTTAGAATTCCTGAGGAAGGAAAAATCCCTCAAAAGGCTATTCAGGTGCTCAAAGAAAATGGGATCATTATCAATTACTTCTATGCCAAAACTCCAGCAGAATTAGGACCATTATGGGATCAGGGAATCGATTTTGTTTTGGTCAATGAGTTGGAATCGTTTTCAGAAGAGGCAAAAAAAATGGGTATCACTCCCGTAATACCCATCTATTAATTTAAATTTTCTTATTCGTATCTCAAGGATTCGATTGGATCCATTTTGCTGGCTTTATAGGCAGGAACTACCCCTGAAAGAAGTCCTACAATCACACAAATCATAAAGGCTACAAACATCCATAGCCAAGGAACCAAGAATCCACCAGGCCCAATCGCGTTGGCAATGATATTCCCGATAGCCATCCCGAGGATCACTCCGAAAATTCCCCCCAAGACACAAATCATGATTGCCTCGATCAAAAACTGCTGTCGGATTCGAAGAGGAGTTGCTCCTAATGCTTTTCTGATTCCAATCTCACGGGTTCTCTCAGTCACAGACACGAGCATGATGTTCATTAAGCCAATCGAGGCCCCCAAAAGGGTAATAAAACCGATTCCAAATCCACCGATTCTCAAATAACCAGCAACTTCTTCCAAGCTTTCGGCGACTGACTGGCTTTTGGTCAAATCAAAAGAATCTTCCTGAGCGACTCTATCTTGACGGATTTTACGCATCATTCCGATCGCCTGGCCCATTTCATAATCTATCCTTTCTGGACCGGAAGCAATAGCTGTAATACTGTAATTGAAAACCCCTCTTTTATCTAATCTTGCTGCATTTTCTATAGGAATCAAAATCTGTCTATCGGCACCTTGATCCTGCCCCACTCCACCTTGCTCTTCCAGAACACCAACAATAGTGTAAGGTCTACCCAGGAAACTGATTTTTTGATTGATAGGATCTTCATTGGCTTCGAAAAGCGTCTCTTTGATCTCCTTTCCTATAATGCAGACATTATTCCCATATCGAACTTCGAGGTTGGAAAAATTCCTTCCGCTAGCCAGCTTCATGGCTTTGATACTCATGTAATTTTCATCACCACCTCTGATCCGGGTATTTGGGTTGGTAGTTTCGGAACCTCTTTTGATTTCAGCCGCCCCTGTTACACTGGCATAAACAGTAGAAATACCCAATGCAGTATATGCTTGCTTAAAATCCTGAACTTCACGAAATGTCAGCTTTGGATAGGTTTTCTCTTCCTTCCCATCCTGGATGGCCCTACCACCGCTAAATCCTTTATTCCTGATATCAAATGAATTGGCACCGAGCCCAGAAAAACTTTCTGCAATCTGACTTTTGATCCCATCAATAGCAGTCAGCATCCCTACCAAAGAGGAAATCCCCACAGCAATGATAGCTCCAGTCAAAATGGTTCTCAGAATATTTACTTGAACAGACTTTAAAGCCTCTCTTACATTTTCGATCAAATTCATGGATTGTCCGTATTAGAACAGGTTTTTTAAAAATTCCTTTCTCTCAACCTTAATAATAAACAAATACGCAGGATATGGCTATAGGATTAATAAAAATTTCAAATACCACTAGAAGTTTAAGTTCAAAAAAGCCCTTAATGCATCCGATCTCCTCTGATATCCATTTTTTTGAGCACATCAGCTTCAAAATCCAACCATTCTTGCCATCGCTTATTGACGATTTCGGGATCTTGATATTTTCTAGCCATCTCAATAAAAGTCACATAGTGACCAGCTTCTGAAATCATCAATTCATAATAAAACTTCTTAAGCTCATCATCTTGAATATTTTGAGACAAAAGCTTGAACCGTTCACAGCTTCTGGCTTCGATTAAGGCATTCAAAAGCAGATGCTCAGTAAGCTGAGACATACGATTCCCGCCTTTTCTCACAAAACCGTTTAGCTGGGTCACATATTCATCTTTTCTAGCCATTCCGAATTTCATTTCACGCTTTCGGATTTGATCCATCACCCGCTCAAAATGTCCCCATTCTTCAGCTACAATCGGAGTCAAAGTATCCACCAATTCATCCAAATCATTGAATCTAACGATCAAGGAAATACAAGAAGAGGCGGCCTTCTGTTCGCAATAGGCATGATCAGTCAAAATGTCTTCAATTTGCATTTCTGCAATCCCAACCCATCTAGGATCTGTCGGTAGTTTCAGATGAAGCATTTTTTGTTTTGTACTCTCTTCCCAGCTCATAATCAATCAAATAAATACCAGGTAATCCCCAAATCCAGAAATGATTTATAACCTGTGTAATCTGGAGAAACGAAGTATCCCTCCTGCTCCATGAACCCTTCATTCAGGTGATTGTACTTCAACAATACCCGAGTTCTATTGATTCTAAAATCCAAGAAGAAATCAGCTACAGGATAAGCATAAACATCAAATCTGTTTTGCAAATAAAATTGCTGAGTCCCTGCATAATAGGCATTGGCATAATAGCTCGATTTGTATCTAACATCTATACCCATTTGAATAAATACATTATCATTGAATGCCGGGCTATCAAAATAGAATCGGGTGTTTCCAAAGACTTTTGGAATTCGAAACGCATCCGCCGCATCACCAGAAATATTGGTCAATACCACTTCGGTATCCCACTGGAATTTCCTTCCAACAGGTATGGATGCTTTCAAACCAGGCATCAGCATAAAAGCCTCTCCGCTTGCCTGGGCAGGAAGTCTTTCCTCATCAAAATAGACGTAATTATTGACCCGATTTATAGTCAAAGAAGGCCTCAGTTGGACCCTATTTAAATCTATTTTTAAAGTTCCTTTAATTTGATCAAGGCCAATATTTGAAAAATCATTCGACCATTCATATTGATTGCCAGCATAAAGCTGCTGCATGGAGGTAGGCTTGTAAAGCGCTTTAGTATATTCTGCATCGAGCCAAGGCGATTGGAAAATACCATGGATTCTAAATGCTCCCGGAATCAAATATTCCCCATCAGCACTTAAGCTCCATTTTTCA
This sequence comes from Algoriphagus zhangzhouensis, assembly GCF_900148515.1. Lineage (GTDB taxonomy): Bacteria > Bacteroidota > Bacteroidia > Cytophagales > Cyclobacteriaceae > Algoriphagus > Algoriphagus zhangzhouensis. Next base: position 1,264,248 of record NZ_FRXN01000001.1, read on the forward strand.
GAAAGCTTTCCAATCAATTCTCCTCCCAAGTAAACTTCATTGAATGCATTATTGGATTCAAAAAATGTACTGCGCATTCTTCCATTTCTCAAACGAGTGAAGGCATTGTAATAAAAGCCTCCAAACGTTCCCTTGAAACCAAACTCATTTCTCCATTCAGAGAAATTATTAAAATTCCTGGTGGTATCTTGATGATGAATCCTTGTCGAAGGATAATAGGAAGAATCACTGGTAGTCAAATCTGCATCAACAACAACCTCCTGCTTCCTTTTATCGAAAATATGATAAATCTGCAGCCCATCACGAACCTTGTACTCATGATAGATGTGATAGTCTTGTCTTAAATCCCTCGCCTGGGTATAACGAAGCCAAACTTTTGCATCTTCATAAGTAAAATAAACCGAGGTACTGTCTTCCTCAGGAGGAATGATCCCACCGATTTCATTGACGACATGACGCATTCTGGAGAATGTCCCCAATATCCAATACCTGCCGTTCTCAGATCGATAATTAGAATGCAAGGAATAGCTCGTCTGGTTAACCATGTTATCATCTCTGGCTGTTGGATTCAATGTTTTTCTCGATTTAATCGTATGAAAATCAAAGCCTACATTCCAGCGTGGATTGATATTTCTGGCGAACTTGATATCCAGCATATTTCGGTTTCCTCCTCCAAAAAAAGCTGACATCTCTGTGAAAGGAGACTTGGTATCAAAATACTTATTGTCAGAAGGATCTCTGAAATAAATATCGTAAGCACTAAAGCCTGAAGTAGTCCCTATTATTTTTGGAACCTGATAAAAAACAGGAGTCGCAGCACTTCCGATATTACCCAAATCCTGGTATTTCCACCCGCTTTTGGCTACTGGATCATAATTATGAAAATTAGTTAAGGAAGTATCCTGAGGATATAAAACGAGACTATTTCTCTTGATATCTTTTTCGAAATAATAGAGGGCAGTTTTAGGTCCAAAGACCATTTTGGTACTATCATCCAACAAAGATTTTCGCAGATTTTGCTCTCCTTCTTCACCTTCTTCCGGATCGACTTCCCGAACGGTTTTGGGCCCATTTCCCCCACGGGTTGTGGTTGTCGTACGCTGAGCCACAGCGAATTCAGCAATTCCCATCAAGACTAGGAAACATATTCCAAATAGAGCTTTATTCACAGGATTTGTCTTAGGTAAAGACTTTTTGTTGGATTAGATCAATAAGTTTTTGCTCATCCTCAGGAGAAAAGACCACCTGAATTGGCAGGACAAAAATCGGAATTTCTCCCAAAAAACCATTTGGAAGCAAGTTTTTTACTTTGACTCCGTCTTTTTCCGTGGTCAGAAAAACGAGTTCACCTTTTGGATAGCTTTCCGATTCTCTTTTCAATTTGGCTAAATCCTCTTCAGTATAGTCGTAGTGATCTGGAAATTTATGAAAGTTTAATACTTCAAAATTCTTTCTACAATAATCTTCCAAAATATCAGTTTGGGCGATTCCACTAAATAAAATCACCTTCTTGGAAAATTGACTTTGTTCAGAAATAGCGACTGGATCTCCATAACCGATGGAAGAAAACAAAACTGGCTTTTCAAGTCCAGCGTAAACCCTTACCTCTCGGATAATTTCATTCTTTTGATCGGTTTCAATTCTTTCAGGACTTTTAGAAATCACCACGACATCCGCTCTTTTTGCCCCTTTTCGGCTTTCTCTCAAGCGCCCCATTGGCATGAGGTAATCTTTGAAAAACGGATCATCCCAAGTACTAAGCAAGATGGAGAAATGAGCTTTGAAAGAACGATGCTGAAATGCATCATCTAAAATCAATAATTCAGGCCGTTCTGGAAGTTGATGAATTACATTTTCTGCCTGAATTCTATCCTCTCCTACAAATACTTTTATTTCATTTCCGAATTTTTGAAAAATCTGGAAAGGTTCATCTCCAATGTAGCTAGGAGAAGAATCAGGTAAGGCTTGCAAAAAGCCTTTGGTTTTCCGACCATACCCTCTAGAAAGAGTCGCTAATTTTCTTTCATCCTTAAATGCTCGAATCAAAAATTCCACCATGGGAGTCTTCCCTGTCCCTCCGACTCTCAGGTTCCCTACTAGGATACTGGGAGTTTGGGATTGATGAGATTTTAGGACACCCTGATCATAAAGGAAATTCCTTAGGCGAGTGATCCCACCGAATAAAAGAGCAAATGGATAAAGTAAAAATGCCAAAGGATGCATTCCTTAGAATTTGTATTTTTGACCAAATAAACCAAAAATTTATGGCATATAAGATTCGGGAAGTAATTTCATTTTTAGAGCAGCAGGCTCCTCCTGCTTATCAGGAATCCTACGACAACGCAACTCTGATCACCGGAGACAGAGAAGATGAGGTCTCTGGAGTTCTTTGTAGTTTAGACTGTACAGAAGCAATTGTCGACGAAGCCATTGAACTGGGAGCTAACCTGATTGTGGCTCATCACCCTATCGTTTTCAAGGGTTTAAAAAGCTTTACTGGAAGAAATTACGTCGAAAGAACCGTCATCAAAGCCTTAAAAAATGACATTGCAATCTATGCAATCCATACCAACTTGGACCATGTAGCGCATGGAGTAAATAAGAGAATTTCCGATCGATTGGAACTTAACAATACCCAGATCCTCCAACCAAAAAAACAATTGCTACAAAAGCTAGTGTTTTTCGTCCCTGAAGAAAACAAACAGGAGGTTTTGGATGCTGTATATGGTGCCGGAGCAGGTCAAATTGGTGAATACAAGGATTGCTCATTTCAAGTCAAAGGAATGGGGACTTTCACTCCTTCGGAGAAAGCCAACCCTCATATTGGCAAGAAAGGAACTCCTGAATATGTAGCTGAAATCAGGGCAGAAGTCATTCTTCCATCCTTTCTCAGCGGCAAAGTAATCAATGCCATGAAAACAGCTCATCCTTATGAGGAAGTAGCATACTATCTTCAAAATCTTGAGAACCTAAACCAAGAGGTCGGTGCTGGAATGGTTGGTAGTCTTTCCCAAGAGATGACAGAAGATCAATTCATGGATCATCTGAAAGTCAAAATGAACCTAAAAACATTCAAGCATACTTCATTTTTAGGTAAAAAGATTAAAAATATCGCTGTTTGCGGAGGTGCTGGAATTTTTCTTTTGAATGATGCAAAAAGAGCCCGAGCAGATGTATTTATTACCTCTGACGTGAAATACCATGAATTTTTTGACGCCGATGGCCAAATTATTCTTTGCGATATTGGGCATTATGAGAGCGAAATTTTCACAAAAGAATTACTTGGTGAACTATTGTCACAAAATTTTCCTAATATTGCACTCTATTTGACAAAAGTAGTTACCAATCCCACATCCTACCGATAGTACATGGAAAGTACAGTAGCACAAAAACTCGAGGCTATTCATAACCTGCAGCTTATAGATTCAAGATTAGATTCCATCATCAAAGTTCGTGGAGCTCTTCCTGAGGAAGTCCAAGATCTAGAAGACGAAATTGCTGGGTACGAAACTAGACTTGAAAAATTCAACAACGAGATCCAATCTTTCGAAGATGAGATCAAGGCATTGAAAGATAGCATCAAAGAATCTGAAAAACTGATCAAGAAATATCAGGAACAGCAGATGAACGTACGAAACAACCGTGAGTACGATGCGATCACCAAAGAGTTGGAACTTCAAGATCTTGAAATTCAAGTTGCCAAGAAGAAAATTGGTGAAGCAGGAGTTAGAATCGACACCAAAAAGCACGATTTGGATGAGTTGACAGAAGTAATGAAAGATAGACAGAAAGACCTTGATTTGAAAAAGGACGAACTTTCTACCATCATCTCTGAAAGCGAAAACGAAGAGGCTAAATTGAATGCAGATCGTGAAAAGGCTGTGAAAAAAGTGGAAGAAAGATTATTGAAATCTTACGCTAAGATCAGAGCTAATGCTAAAAACGGTTTGGCTGTTGTTATGGTGAAAAGAGGAGCTTGCGGTGGTTGTTTCAACACCGTACCACCTCAAAGACAAGCTGACATCCGTGAAAAGAAAAAATTGATCGTTTGTGAGCATTGTGGAAGAATCCTAGCAGGAGTTGAAGACGAAATCGTCGAAGAACCAGCACCAAAGAGAAAAAGAACCGCAAGGTCTTAATTTTATACCTACAAAAAGAAACCCCGAAATATTTCGGGGTTTTTTATTGCACTTTTTTTAGATACTCCTTTGGATTTCAAGTCTATAAATTTTTATATTGAAAGCTATGAGAGTATTGTTTATCACCCTATTCACTCTGATTTCCTTTAATTTAACTTGGGCAAATGAAGATGATACCAAAACATTTTTGGTTCTTTTCAAATCCAAAGAATTAAAATCACATCAGACCAACCTAAAAGAGATTGAATCCCAATTTTCTTTGTTTGATACGAAAACCTATTCCGGCAATTCAGAGTTGGCATTATTGATTGAAATCCCGTCTTGCGACTTTGACGAATGCTTTCTTGGAGACTTCTTGATCAATACAGGAAAAGAAACTGATATCAAATTACAGGAAGTTGCTTTCCGAGTTTTCGATATTACTGAAAGCAAAAAGACTATGGAGGTGTTTTTGGAAGCTCATGAAAACCAAGACAATCCTAAACGAAACCAAAAAGCACAATAATTCTATTTCAAGGATTACCCAAGATTCTTCAAATGCTCTCTATCATTTCCTTTTTTGAGAACAAAAGTTCCGTCTTCCAATTGTTCTAATAGGTACAGCCCCAAATTGGTATGCTCAAATTGATCCATAAATCGAAGATCATATTTGAAAATCAAGCTCAAGAATATTCTCATCGCACGTCCATGCATACAAACTAGAATAGTTTCACCTGGACCATCCAAGATTTTTTGAATTCCTCGACTCATTCGCTCGGCCACTGTATTTGGGCTTTCCCCTCCAGCAATTGCATAATCCAAATTCCCTTGTTGCCATTGGTGAAGCATGTGCTGGTAATACTGACTCTCCTCAGGAGTCATAGGTGTACCTTCATAATCTCCCCAAGAAATCTCATTTAATTCTGGCAAAGTTCCAGTTGGAATTCCTTTTTCAATAAAGGATTCTATGGACTGTCTGGTTCGTATCAAAGCCGTGTGATATGCTTGATCGAATGGAACATCTTGGTAAGCTTCAAAAAACGCTTTTGCCTGGGCTCTTCCTGTATCATTGATAGGAGCATCTATACCTGATCCTTGGACTACACCTTTCAAATTAAAATCAGTCTGTCCGTGGCGTACTAAGTAAATTTTTTTTCGATTCAAGATTCTTTATTTTTGTCTCAAGCCCAAAGAAAAACAAATCCAGTCAAAATTCATGGTCTTTCGTTCAAAGCCTTCTCTAGACCAACTAAATAAAATGGGGACCAATAATATGGTCCAGTTTATTGGAATCGAATTCACCGAGATCGGTGATGATTTCATAGAAGCGACCATGCCTGTCGATCATCGAACCAAACAGCCTATGGGCTTGTTACACGGAGGAGCAAACGTAGTGCTTGCCGAAACTTTGGGTTCGATTGCCGGAACATTGACTTTAGATCTTGAAAAGCAGATCTGCGTTGGATTGGAAATCAATGCCAATCATCTTAAATCTGCGAAAGAGGGACTAGTTACTGGCCGTGTAAGTCCCATACATGTTGGCAAATCCACTCAAGTTTGGGAAATAAAAATATATAATGCAGCAAAAGACCTTTGTTGCATCAGTAGAATCACCCTAGCAATTTTAGATAGAAAATGATCGAATCTATCATTTCAAAGTCGCTTTCAGTAACAGAAGTTTTAAATCAAATCCTCAATGCAGGATTTGCATCAGGAGGCTCTTTTGCGATTTGGAGAAAACCGAAATCAAATACCTTAGAATTGATTTTTGATGGACAGGAAACTCCAAAAAAAGTCAATCTTCAACTGGAAGAATTAGAGGCAGGCTTTATTGTTCATCCTTTTGAGGACCAAGAAGACAAACAAGCCTTTTTCATTCAAGCAACTCACTATTGGAATTGGAAGCTGGATCAGCAAATTCAAAAAGAGGACCTTCCGGAATGGACAAAAGTAGCAACTGATATTTCACATCAGGAATATTTAAAATCTGTCCAGAGAATCAATGTGCTATCCAACTCATATCCTAAAAATAAGGATGGTGAGTCCCAAGAGCATTTTATTGAATTGGTTGAAAAAAGTATCCAATCCATTCAGGATGGGTATTTAGAAAAGGTAGTTCCAGCGAGAACCAAGAGTTTTGAAATTCCGGAGAATTTTGATTTGGCAATTGCCATCAAAAACCTTCTCCACTCCTCTCCCAATTCCTTCGTAAACTTTTTCCATATCCCAAAAATTGGAACATGGATGGGTGCAAGCCCTGAGGTTTTGATTGAGACAAAAGGCGATGAGTTCTATACCATGTCATTGGCAGGAACCCAAGCTGCAAAAGGAGAAAATCCGCTAAAAACAGCCGCTTGGACCCAAAAAGAAATCGAGGAACAAGCATTGGTCTGTCGCTATATCGTGGATTGTTTTAAAAGAATCCGCTTAAGAGAATACGAGGAACACGGACCCAAAACCGTGATGGCAGGAAGTCTTCTTCATTTGCGCTCAGATTTCCGAGTGAATATGAAAACAACCAACTTCCCTCAATTGGGATCTATCATGTTGGAATTGCTTCATCCTACCTCAGCAGTTTGTGGTATGCCTCGCAAAGAAGCTCATGATTTCTTGAAAAAATTCGAAGGTTTTGATCGCTCATTTTATGCTGGCTTCATAGGTCCGGTAAATATCCAAGATGAAACTTCCATTTTTGTCAACTTGAGAACAGCTTCGTTCCAAGATGGGAAGGTCACTCTTTACGCAGGCGCTGGAGTCACCGAAGAATCAGATCCACAAAAAGAATGGGAAGAGACTGAAATGAAATGCGAAATCATCGGTAAATTCATTCAAAAATCCCAAGCTTGATCTTACAACCCATTATCGATCTAGTGGCTATTTGTGCCAAAAAAGGCATCAAAAACGTCATTTTATCCCCTGGATCACGTTGTGCTCCTTTGACTTTGGCCTTTGCTAGGCATCCTGAAATCCACGCCAGAACTATTTCTGATGAGCGTTCAGCGGCTTTTATAGCTATGGGTATGGCTCAGCAATTGGATGAGCCAGTAGCTTTGGTTTGCACCTCGGGATCTGCAGCATTGAATTACTTTCCTGCTGTGGCAGAAGCTTTTTTCCAGAATATCCCTTTACTTATCCTGACTGCAGATCGACCACCAGAATGGATTGATCAATGGGACGGACAGACGATTTTCCAACCGGAAGTCTATGGAAAGCATGTAAAAGGGAGCTTTCAGTTTCCAGATTCTTATTCACATCCAGATCAAATAGCTTGGGCAAGCAGAATTAGCAACGAGGCTATCAATCTAAGTCAGACTTTTCCGAAAGGACCAGTTCATATCAATATCCCACTGAGGGAGCCTTTTTATCCTTCAGAAAATGAGGCGTTTGAGTTTCCAGAAGATCACAAAATCACACATTTGTGTTCTAGCCATTTTGGACTTTCTTCCGATTCTAAAATTCAGCTTCAAAGCCAACTGAAGGATCACAATAGGATCCTAATTTTGGCAGGGCAACAAAACCCAAATCCAGAGATTCAGACGATTTTAGATAAGATTTCCAAGGAAAAAAATGTGGTCGTGGTTACTGACACCATTTCCAATATGCAGTCGGGGGAAACGATTAATCTTCATGATCACTGGGTAGGAAATGAAGATTTGAATCAGGAATTAAAACCTGATTTGATCATCAGTTTTGGGAAATCCATTATTTCTAAGCCTTTGAAGCTTTTCCTAAGAAAATGTGACGTCCCCCATTGGCATATTCAAGAAGATGGAAGAGGGAAAGACGTATTCCAGTCTTTAAGTCAATTGATCCCTGCTTCACCTGAGAATTTCCTTTGTTGGTTATTGGAAAATATTTCACACCTAGAGAGAAGCTATTACGCTAGATGGCATGATTTAAATAGTCAAACTGAAAAACTTCTGGAAACAGCTTTTCAGGAACTAGAATTTGGCGAGTTTTCAGCCTTGAAAACCGTACTTTCTTTTGTTCCTAAAAGCTCAAAAATCCACGTTGCCAATTCCATGTCTGTTCGCTACCTGAATCAATTGGGAGCCAGAACTCAAGAAATCTACTGCAATCGAGGAACCAGCGGAATAGACGGATCGAATAGCACAGCAGTCGGTTGTACCTTCACCACCAAAGATCCGGTTACACTGATTACAGGCGATTTGGCCTTCTTTTATGATAGAAATGCTTTTTGGCATAATTACACTATGCCGAACCTGAGAATCATTCTATTGAATAACCATGCAGGAGGCATTTTCAGAATGATTGACGGGCCAAAGAAACAACCCGAACTGGAAGAATATTTTGAAACCAGACAAGCCTTAACGGCAGAGAATTTGGCAAAAGAGTTCCATTTCAACTACACAAAAGTTTCGGATCAAAAATCCCTGACTGAAGCTTTACAGGATTTCTATTCTCCAAGTATTCATCCAAAAACCCTTGAGATTGAAAGTAAAAGCAGCCTCAATGAGCAGCAGTTGAAAAAGCTGAAAGGGTTAATTCGAGATTCTCTATTTTAATGGGCAAAACTGGACAAGGGGATCTTTTCTTTCCCCTTGAAGTACATTACCAAAGAAACCAATAAGGCTATTTCAAAAATAGTCATTGCTAGAAGCCCTCCAGCTGCTCCGACAACAGACGAAAATAAAATCCCTGTTATCATCCCCATGATGCCCAATGCCCCAAAAAATGTCTTTTCGTAAGTTTCAAATTTAAATAAGGCAAAACCAACAAAAACATAGATCAAACCGAGGGATCCCAGTTTCAAAATAGCATATAGTGGTTGGGAAAAGGAGCCCATATTTAGAAGAAAGATATCCATGAGGATCCAAAATATATTACCAATAACAAGTGTTAGAAAAGAAGTTTTCAAGAGTTGATCTTTCTCTGATTTCGCAATTTTCAGGAATCCCAAAAAGAACAAACTAGAGCTTATAAGAACAATGATTTTTAGAGTGGGATAAACTCCCCAACGGCTTTCAGAATCTCCCATTCCGGCCATCATTTTGATATCCATCGGAATTTCAATAAATCCAAGAATGAAATAAATCACTCCAGCTATAAAGGAAATAATGATCCAATTCTTCAACCCTTCAGATAACCCGACTTCCATTTTTTCTACTTTTAGAAAATCAGTCTCTTGAATTTCCAATGCCTCCATCAATGCCTTGATCGTATAGCTTCTTGGCATGACTTCTCCAGCTTCTATCCGCTGGATGGTCCTTACATTCAAATTGCATTTTTCGACCAACTCCTCTTGGGTCATTCCCTTGGCTTTTCTCCATTCTGAGATTTTTTTACCTAATTCTGGTTTCTTCATTGTGAATTGTGATTTTGATTTAACCATGGCAATTTCTCAGTTCAATGATTATATGAGGACGAAAATAACTCGGTTTTCACCCGACATTTGCCCGACATTTGCCCGACATTTAGGTTTACGGCTTATTTAGAGGGTTTTTCAAATGTATTGAGTTTGAATTCAATTATTGAAATCTTACTGGAAGCATATTCAATTTGAGTAAAGCCAACAAGGAAATAATAATCACAGTACTCAAGGAGGCTAGGATATTCATGATTTTTTGAACCCGAAGTGGACTTGAAGCAATTTTTTCAAATAACCATATAAACAAATATCCAATAATCCCTCCAGTTGTATTGGTCAATAAATCGGTAATATCGAAAGTACCAGTTTTGATAATAACCTGAAGGCTTTCAACAATCAAACTGACCAAGAAAAAAAAGAGTACTACCCAGGCAAACGTTTTCCTTCGAAATAAAATACCAGCATACAGACCGAGAGGAATAAAAATCACCACATTCATAATAGTTTCAGTCAAGCTATAATAGCCATTGGCAAATGGAATCAAGTTGATTCTCCTCTCTTCCATGTAGGAAAAACTCACCCCCATTTTGAACAAAATGATCCAAGCCAAAACTATCAGATAGATAAATAATAAAACTCTGGTGAGTTGATCCTGTTTGTAATCCTGTTTAATTTCTTTGGCCACTTTTTATTTTCAGGTTAATCGAATTGAAAAATTTTCCAGCTTTACTAATACCTCAATTTACACTACAATAATGCCAATACCCGCTTCAAAGCTGGATTTCTGTTTTCCGGTTTCCAGATGGCAGAAAGCTCTGTATATTGGCTGGTATTCGGTATCTCCAAAAATCGAACATTCAACTCATATCCCTCTTTCAGAGAAGTAGGAACGATGGCAACTCCCATTCTATTTTCTACCAATTTAAAAATGGTTAAAGCATGGACAGATTTATGCCTAATCTGTGGAGAAAAGCCAGCATCTCTACAAATCCCCATGATTTGGTCATAGTAATACTTACTATAATCGCTCGAAAAAAGGATAAAAGCTTCCTCTGAAAATTGAGATAGACTTTTAAAATTGGAAGAATTGACCTCATGATCCAATGGCACCACAACAGAAAATGAATCCTTGAGGACAGTCTTTTTACTCAGACCTTCTGGGACAGTTGCCATTCGAACATATCCCAAATCCAATCTATCCTTTTGAATCATTTCCACCTGAATGGCATTGCTGAGCTCCTCCAGACTGGTGGTAATTCCTGGCTGCTTCTCATTGAGCTTTTGCAATAAATCAGGCAAAACACGATTGGATGCCGAACCCAAAAAACCTATCCGTAACTCCCCTATTTTTCCAGCGTCAATCTGCTTCAATTGGGAACGAGTTGTCTCCAAGTGATTTAATACAAAATCCACTTCCCCTTTCAAGTATACCCCTGCAGGTGTGAGCTGCACATGCTTTTGATCCCTTTCAAAAAGTTGAACTCCCAATAATTCTTCCAATTGGCGGATCTGCCTACTCAATCCCGGTTGAGAAATAAACAATCGATCCGCCGCCTTCCGAAAGTTTAACTCTTCAGCTACAGCCTTAAAATATTGTAAATGTCTTAGTTCCATTGATACCTACCGGTTATCATATATTGACAAATATAGTATCAAAAAGCATCAATCAAAGTCCGTACCTTTGAATCAGAATATAAACCCATCTTCATGTCTACTTTCAATTTTGGTCAGGACCATCTTACCGTTTCCAAAGCTATTCAATTGGCTCGAAGGGAAATCAAAGGGATTTTCAGCCCAGAAACTATCAAAAAAATTGAGACTTCTTCGGAAGCTGTAGCCAAAATCGCCCAAGGAGAAAAGGCTGTTTATGGAATCAACACAGGTTTCGGTCCGCTTTGTACTTCGAAAATCTCTTCTGCAGACACTACAACTCTTCAGGAAAACCTCTTAAAAAGTCACGCAGTTGGCGTGGGAGAACCTGTTGATTTGGAAATAGCCAGATTGATGATGGTTTTGAAAATCCATGCATTGGCTCAGGGATTTTCTGGAATTCGACTTGAAACTATTCAGCGAATTCATTGGATGCTAGAAGTTGATTTGGTGCCTCTGGTTCCAATTCAAGGTTCTGTTGGAGCATCCGGTGATTTAGCACCTCTTTCCCACTTATTTTTGCCATTGATTGGCTATGGAAAAGTATGGCATCATGGCCGTTTTCTTCCTACCAAAGAGGTTTTGGGAGAATTCCATAAAGAACCTTTGGCTTTAGGGCCCAAAGAAGGGCTTGCTTTGATTAACGGTACACAGTTCATGGCAGCCCATGGGATGAAGATTGTAGAAAGACTCCATAATGTTCTGACTCATGCCAGTATCTCGGGAGCCATGATGATCGAAGGTTTGATGGGTTCTGTAAAGCCATTTTCAGAAGAATTGCATCAATTGAGACCCTTTGCTGGAAATCAACATGTGGCTCAGACCATATTGAATCTGCTCCATGAATCAGAGATTGTAAATTCCCATATCAACTGCGCCAGAGTTCAGGATCCCTATTCATTGAGATGCATGCCTCAGGTACATGGAGCTAGCTGGAATGCTTGGTTGCATGTGAAGGACACCTTGGAAATAGAAATCAACTCTGTTACTGACAACCCGGTGGTTTTTGATGAAAATCACACCATTTCCGGTGGTCATTTCCACGGGCAGCCTATTGCTTTGACTTTGGATTATGCATGTCTTGCAGCATCTGAAATCGGAAATATTTCTGATCGGCGAATTTACCTTTCCATTGAAGGAGACACTCCCGGAGTCCCAAAACTTCTTTTGAAGGAAACAGGTCTAAACTCCGGCCTGATGATTCCTCAATACACTACAGCTGCTTTGGCTTCTGAAAACAAAGGCTTGTGTTTTCCGGCTTCTGCTGACTCCATTCCAACTTCTTTGGGCCAGGAGGATCATGTAAGTATGGGAAGTATCGGAGGAAGAAAGGCATTGCGAGTGATCGAAAATGTGGAGAAAATCCTCGGAATTGAGCTTTTCTACGCAGCTCAGGCCATGGACTATCATACTCCTATGAAATCAGGTAAAATCATGACAGCCATCTATGAGAAGGTTCGAAAATTGATTCCTCCGGTAGTTTCTGACAGAGTCATGTACGAGGACATGGAAACTGCTATTGAACTGATTCGCTCAGGGGAATTGGTATCTCTCGCAAATCAAGTGGCTGAGGAGGAAGCCTTAGAATTTGATACTCCTTGGACTGAAAAGTTTGAATATTAAACCCAAACTCCATGAAAAACAAAAAGTTAATTGGTCCTATCCATCAGTTGGTAACCTTAAAAGGATTAGCACAAAAGGGGGCTATCACTGACGACCAATTGGAGGTAATTTCAAAGGGAGGAATCCTAATCGAAGATGACAGAATCCTTGAAGTTGGCCAATATGAAGACCTACGAAAAAGATCAGACTTATCAGAGGTCAAGCGAGTTGACCTAAATCAGGACTTTGTAGCTGTTCCGGGATTTGTAGACTGCCATACTCATATTTGTTTTGGTGGTAGCAGAGCAAAAGACTTTGCCATGCGAAATGCTGGAAAGTCTTACTTGGAGATTGCAGCTTCTGGAGGTGGAATTTGGGATACAGTTACCCAAACAAGGAAATTAAGTGCCTCAGAACTGGCAAAAGGCATTACAGAAAGAGCTGATAGACATCTTCGAGAGGGTGTTACTACTATTGAGGTGAAAAGTGGCTACGGTCTTTCTACCTTGGAGGAAATAAAGATGCTAACGGCTATTCATAAAGCTCAGGCCAAAACCAAAGCTGATTTGATTTCAACCTGTCTTGCTGCCCATATGCTTCCCAAAGACTATAAAGGAACTGAGACAGAATATTTGGATGAGCTGATCAACCGACTTCTTCCTCTTCTCAAAAGAGAAAAATTAACAAGCAGAATAGACGCCTTTGTGGAAAAATCAGCTTTTTCACCTGAGCAAATTTTACCTTATTTCCAAAAAGCCAAAGAAATGGGCTTTGATTTGACAGTACATGCAGATCAATTTAGCTCAGGAGGCTCCGAAGTAGCTGTGAAAATCGGGGCTGTTTCTGCTGATCATTTGGAGGCATCAACTGAAGAAGATATTCAAAGACTTGCCAAATCGGATACCATTGGAGTGGCCCTACCTGGAGCATCATTAGGTTTGGGTTGCGATTTTACGCCCGCTAGAAAACTATTGGATAAAGGAGGTTCTTTAGCTATAGCCACCGATTGGAATCCCGGGTCCGCTCCTATGGGAGATTTGATTACTCAAGCTTCCATCTTGGCAACCTTTGAAAAACTAAGCACCGCTGAGGTTTTTGCTGGTATTACATTCAGAGCAGCTGCCGCACTTGGACTTCAAGATCGAGGAAAATTAGAAGCTGGCCAAAAGGCTGATTTTATTCTTTACCCGACTTCCAATTTTCAGGAAATTCTTTACCAACAAGGCAAGCTAAAGCCTGCTCAGGTTTGGAAAGCAGGCAAAAAAGTACCCACTCCGAAAAAATAAAACCTCTAAGCTCAATTTTCCATAATTAGAAAAATCAACCTCATGACTTTTCAAGATAAAATCCAGCAAGGAATCCCCTCTCAATTACCTCCAAAAAAAGTAAGAAACAACTCAATTTCACATGCCCCAAAAAGGCAAGATGTTCTTACTTCAGATGAGAAAAAGTTGGCTTTGAGCAATGCATTGAGATATTTTCCAAAAGAATGGCATTCCGAATTAGCACAGGAGTTCATGGATGAACTCAAAAAGTTTGGCAGAATCTATATGTATCGATTTATGCCAGGTTACGAGATGCATGCCAGACCGATTGAAGAGTATCCTGCTCAAAGCAAATCTGCGGCAGCCATCATGTTGATGATCCAAAACAACTTGGACCCTGCAGTGGCGCAGCATCCTGAAGAATTGATCACATACGGTGGAAATGGCGCGGTATTCCAAAACTGGGCTCAATACCTGCTGACCATGAAATACTTGTCCGAGATGTCGGAGGAGCAAACGCTCCACATGTATTCTGGTCATCCCATGGGGCTTTTCCCTTCTTCATCTGATGCTCCAAGAGTGATTGTCACCAATGGAATGATGATCCCCAATTACTCCAAGCCTTTGGACTGGGAAAAATTCAACGCCTTGGGTGTTACTCAATATGGGCAAATGACTGCTGGTTCCTACATGTACATTGGACCACAAGGGATTGTCCATGGCACTACCATAACTGTGATGAACGCTTTCCGAAAGAAACTGGGAGCCGGAATCAGCCCAAAAGGAAAAATCTTTTTAACCGCTGGTTTGGGAGGAATGAGCGGAGCACAACCTAAAGCTGGAAATATTGCAGGTTGTATTACTATCTGTGCTGAAGTCAATCCAAGCGCTGCAATCAAACGCCATGAGCAAGGGTGGGTAGATGAATTGATTGAGGATATGGATTCCCTGGTCGATCGAATAAGAAAAGCCAAAGAAAACGAAGAGGTGGTATCTATCGCTTTCATAGGAAATGTAGTTGATGTATGGGAAAGGTTTGATACTGAAAATATATTTATTGAACTTGGTTCAGACCAAACCTCCCTTCACAACCCTTGGGCAGGAGGATACTATCCTGCAGGACTTTCATTAGAGGAATCAAATGAAATGATGGCTGAAAATCCTGAATTGTTCAAAGAAAAAGTGCAGGAATCTCTCCGTAGACATGCAGCTTCCATCAACAGACATACTGCCAAAGGAACTTACTTCTTCGATTATGGAAATGCTTTCCTTTTGGAAGCATCAAGAGCTGGCGGAGAGGTAATGGCTGAAAACGAAATTGATTTCCGCTATCCAAGCTATGTTCAGGACATATTGGGACCGATGTGTTTCGATTATGGATTTGGACCATTCCGATGGGTTTGTACTTCAGGGAAACCTGAGGATTTAAGAAAATCCGACCAAATTGCAGCTTCAGTATTGAAGGAAATCATGAATTCCTCCCCTGCTTCAATTCAGCAGCAAATGCAAGATAACATCACTTGGATCGAAGAGGCAGAGAAGAATAAACTGGTGGTGGGTTCCCAAGCCAGAATTCTATACGCAGATGCTGAAGGTCGCTCCAAAATTGCTCAAGCTTTCAACCAAGCCATTTCTACAGGGGAAATCTCTGCTCCAATTGTATTGGGAAGGGACCATCATGACGTAAGTGGGACAGACTCTCCTTATCGTGAAACCTCTAATATTTACGACGGTAGTAGATTTACGGCAGATATGGCAATCCAAAACGTGATTGGTGACAGCTTCAGAGGTGCAACCTGGGTTTCGATTCACAATGGAGGTGGCGTTGGCTGGGGAGAAGTTATCAATGGAGGTTTTGGGATGGTTTTGGACGGAAGTCAAAAAGCTGAGAACAACCTCAAATCAATGCTTTTCTACGATGTCAATAACGGTATTGCCAGAAGAGCTTGGGCGAGGAATTCAGGATCATTAGAAGCCATCCAAAGAGAAATGGATAGAACACCTTCTTTGAAAGTGACTTTACCCAATTTGGTAGATGAAAATATTTTGAAAAATATCGACTAATCAGGGATAATTTGTCGTATAGCCTTGGACTGGAGTCTTTTCGGTTCAAGGCTTTTTTCATTTTCAAAAAAAGAGCAAAATTGAAGCAGATTTTTACTTAAACAATTTACCCATGACCCTTCATCAAAACCCAAATCAGGAAATATGGACAGGAAGAAAAACCTCAGAACCTGAATATTGGTACCAGTTTGTCAAATGCATTTCTGATTTTAATTTTTCATCAGAGACAGGCAGAAAAATAGGCATTTTAGGTTATCCGGGAGAAGAAGGAGTCAAAAGAAATCAAGGAAGACCTGGAGCAAAAGAAGCTCCTGATTTGATTCGAAAATTCCTTGCAGGCACAGCTTACCACTTAAATGAAAACTGCCAAATCCTAGATTATGGAGATATTTTAACTTCTGGAAATGATCTGGAAAGTACACAGCAAAAGATATCTGAAACAGTCCTTGATTTGCTCAGAAACAGGCATTTCCCAGTTCTCCTGGGCGGTGGACATGACTTAGCTTACGCACATGGAAAAGGGATCCTTCAGCATTTACAACCAAAAGGAGAAAAGTTAGGCATCATCAATTTGGACGCTCATTTTGACCTCCGTCCTTTGGCAAATGGAAAAGGGCACTCCGGCTCTCCTTTTTACCAACTTTATCAAGAATTTCCAGATCAGTTCAATTATTTAGCTCTGGGAATTCAGAGAGCTGCCAACCCTCAATCACTTTTCAATACTGCAAAAAATGTTAATGCCAATTATTTGGTCATGGAGCAGTTTAGACTTCAAAATTGGGAATATATCGAGGAGCAAATCATTTGGTTTTTGGACTCAGTCAACAAGGTTTATCTCACCATCGATTTGGATGGTTTTGCTTCAGCTTTTGCACCCGGTGTATCAGCTCCTTCCCCGATGGGCTTCAATCCTCAAATCGCATTTAAGGTTTTTGAGTTGATTGCAAAAAGTAAAAAAATGATCTCACTTGATGTGGTTGAACTAAATCCGCGGTTTGATCAAGATAATGCTACTGCAAGATTGGCCGCAAGATGTATTGAATATTTACTAAGAAAAATATTCTCCTAATAATTATTAAGTAACAGTTAATTCCTCTTTAAAAAACACATATTTCCATCCATTTTATTTTTCCCATACAGAAAAATTAATCAAATTGTTTGAGTCAATTAAAATTTTAATTGTAAAACAGAACATTCCATACTCTGTTTTACCAAACAATTTTCAACTATGGATTTTGATATTTCAAAAATTTTAGACCAAGTCTACACCTATGCTCCAAAAGTTTTAGGAGCCATTATCACCCTGGTTATTGGGTTTTGGATTGCAGGATTGATCTCCTCCAAAATCAAAAAATCTATGGAAAAGAACAATGTGGATAAGTCCCTTGCTCCTTTCCTAAATTCCATGATCAACATCACTCTGAAGCTTTTGGTGCTTTTGAGTGCTGCATCCATGTTTGGAATTGAAGTCACTTCATTTATTGCCATATTCTCTGCTTTAGCCTTTGCTATTGGTTTGGCTTTGCAAGGGAATCTCAGCCATATGGCAGCCGGAATCCTAATTTTGTTCTTTAAGCCTTTCCGAGTTGGAGATTTTATCGTAACCAATGGATACTCTGGTACGGTTAAAGAAATTCAGATTTTCAATACCATTTTGACCACTTTGGATAATAGAGTAATCATAGTTCCGAATGGTGCCATCGCATCCAATCCATTGGAAAACTTGACCATGAACCCTGTGAGAAAAGTCCCGATGACTTTTGGAATCAGTTATACAGCGGATATTGACAAAGCACGGTCTGTGATTGAAAAAGTAGCAGCTTCTTGCGAAAAAATTGATCACTCGCAGTCAGTTGATATTTTGGTTTCTGAATTAGGTGATTCTTCGGTAAATTTTGCTGTGAGACCTTGGTGTAAAACAGAGGATTATTGGGATGTCTACTTCTTTATGCACGAAAATATCAAAAAGGCGTTTGACCAAGCAGGAATCGGAATTCCATTCCCTCAAAGAGATGTGCATCATTATTACCCGGAAGGGAAAGCTTAATCTCCTTCTGTTAAAATGATTTAAAAGACTGGGACTTAGTTCTCAGTCTTTTCTTTTTTTGGATAGTTAAAGTAGTTTCATCCCATGAATAAATTTTTAAGCTCTCCATTTTTGACATTCCTTTTCTCAGGAATTGTTCTATTCTCATGCAGCACCAAGGATGAGGAAAGTAAAAAATCATTAACCGTTCAAATCAATGAAAACAATATCATCCCTTTTGATGAAGCCATTGAATCCATCGAGTTTATCCCGTTAAAAAACGATTCAGATTCTCCCGTAAATTTGAATTGCAGCGTATGGAGATTGCTTGTTCAAGATGAAAGAATCATCTATTCTACAATCTGTAATCCAGATGCCAAAATCCACCTTTATGATCTTTCTGGAGAGCATCTCAAAACCATAGATAAAGCAGGAGATGGCCCAGAAGAATACCAGTTTATTCAAGGAATGAACCTAATTCAAGATACTTTGACTATTTCGGTTGGAAGTGGTGTTCTCAAATCTTTTCTACTTCCTGATTTCGAATTTATCGGAAGTCAAAAGCTAAGTGAATTATTCCCTTTCTTATTGACCTTTTTAGAATATTCTCCCGGACAATGGCTAGTATCGCCGATGTTTATGGGAGAATTGGATGAAAACGGGACTTATCCGGTTTTTAAAAACTACAACTCAGCTACAAATAGCATATCCGATCTTCCTCTGCGAGCAACCGCATTAACTGCAGAAATCAGTGAAGGTGAAATCGCTCAAATTGATCCTCAAACTCATCTCTTGAATTATGCATTTTCAGATACCCTCTTTTTATTCAAGGAAGGAAAAACAGAAGCGTTCTCTGTAATTGATTTTGGAAATAGGAAGATGGCTAAAGTTGATTTAGGAATGGATGCTCAGGATTTTGAAGCAACGGTTGTTAACCAGCCCTATGCATTCAACATGGGTAAAATATGGTATACTGACTCAATATCTAGAATCAAGACTTTCGCTTTGTCTCCCAATCCTAACATGGATATTTCCAACATGCGAAGCTTTCCAATCCATGAAGTGTTTATCAATCATGAAAACAATCAAGCAGTTGCATTTCCTTCTTTTGCAGGATGGTCAAATGGATTTGGTGATGCGAAAGACGGATACTTTTACGATGTCCTTCAAACTGAAGACTGGATATATGCTTTAGAAAAGGGTTCTTTTGGTTCTTTTGGAGAAGTTTTAGAAAAACAATTGTCCGAACTTAATGGATTTGAAGATCCTATTCTGATCAAATACAAAGTAAAGTTCGATTAATCAATGAAAATGGAAGCTCTAGCTCAAATAGCTAGAGCTTCCCAAAGTATCTCAACAGGATGCTTGGCTTTCTTGCCTGTTCCATCTGCGATTTGATGTCTACAGGAAGTTCCAGGAGCAGCGATCAATGTATCGGAATCAGCTTTTCTTACAGCTGGAAAAAGAACCAGCTCTCCTACTTGCTGCGAAACTTCATAATGTTCTTTTTCATAACCAAAGCTTCCCGCCATTCCGCAGCATCCACTAGGTATTGTTTCTACAGAATAGTTGGTAGGTAATGAAAGAATCTTCTGGGTCCAAAGGACTGAAGAGAGTGCCTTTTGATGGCAATGCCCATGAAGTTTGATCTTTTGTTCCTTGGTGGTGAAAGATTCTGATTTGATTTTCCCTGCAGCTGCTTCCTGAGCCAAAAACTCATCAATCAGCTTGACATGAAACTTTAATTTTTTGGCAGCATCGACCAATTCTCTACCAACTATTCGAGGATATTCATCTCTAAAACTCAAAATAGCTGAGGGCTCCAAACCGATCAAAGGAGTATTTCCATCAATCAGCTTTTCAAAAACTTTTACATTCGCTTCTGCATGTTTTCTAGCTTTTGGAAGGAGGCCTTTGGATAAGGCGGATCGCCCACTTTCTTGATGATCTACTACTTTGACATCATAGCCCAGCTTTTTTAATAATGAAATAGCCTTGATCCCAATCTCAGTATCATTGTGATTGGTAAATTCATCCACAAAGAAATAAACCAATTTGATTGGTTTTTCAGCTCCCGGAAGAGAAGCATAATTCTTTTTATACCACTTCCTCAAACTCACAGGGCTAATCGCCGGCAAATTCCGCTCAGGAGCTACATTCAGGATGGATTTCATCATTCCGCCCGTCACTGAGTTATTGAGGAAAAAATTGGCTATTCCTGGAACCAGCGAACCGAATTCATTCAATTCATTGATATGGGAAAAAGCCTTCGCCCGAAGTGGTACTCCATTCGTCTTTTGGTACTGATATAGGAACTCAGCCTTCATACTCGCCATGTCGACATTGGAAGGACATTCAGAGGTACATCCTTTACAGCTTAGGCAAAGATCCATGGCCTCCTTGATCTCCGGATGATCGAATGGATTTTCCTTTTCTCCCCTTGTCAAAAATTCACGAAGTGTATTCGCTCTACCACGAACAGCATCCCTTTCATTTCGAGTTGCCATGTATGATGGACACATCGTCCCTCCTGAGCCTGGAAGTTTACGACAATCCCCAGAACCATTACATTTTTCTGCCATACGAAGAATCCCTCCTGTGGCTGAGAAATCCAATTCAGTCTTATGAATTGGTATTTCCATTCCTGGCTCATAGCGAAGAAATTCATTCATTGGAGCTGCGTCTACAATTTTACCCGGATTGAAAATATTCTTCGGATCCCATGTAAACTTGATACGTCGAAACAATTCATAGTTCTTTTCTCCTACCATCAATGGAATGAAAGCGGCACGAACTCTCCCATCTCCGTGTTCACCACTCAGTGAACCTTGGAATTTTTTTACCAATTCAGCAGAAGCCAAGGAAATTTTATAAAAATCCTCAACCCCTTCTTTGGTTTTCAAATCCAGAATCGGTCTTAAGTGAATCTCACCTGCCCCAGCGTGAGCATAATGAACAGGTTTCTGGTTAAAACCTTCCATCATTTCATCTACCTGATCGATATAATCAGCCAAGTCCTCAATATCTACTGCAGTATCTTCAATACAGGCCACAGCCTTTGGGTCCCCCGGAATATTAGCAAGTAATCCCAAACCCGCTGCTCTCAAAGACCAAGCGGAAGCTGTTCTACCCGGGCCGATCACAGGATAGGCATACCCTAAACCATTTGCCTTCAAGTCTGCTACTAACGCCTCCCCTTTTGCCAAGGCTTCTTCTAAGGTCTTTCCTCTAAACTCCACCATAAGCAAAGCTTCTGGGTCACCTTCTACAAAGTCTCTGTTTTTACTGTATTCTATACTTTCTTTGGTACAATCCAGGATGATTTTATCCATCAGTTCCACCGCAGCTGCCGGATGTTTCATCGCCACTTGAGAGGACTTCATACTTTCATGGATGGTCTCAAAATGAGCAGCTACCACGATATCTACCGGGTCAGGAAGCGGATCTAAACTCACTTTGATCTCCGTGGTAAATGCAAGAGTACCCTCAGAGCCTGTCAATAGTTTACAAAAGTTGAATTTCTCCTCGCCTTCAAAAATCTCAGACTTCAACAATTCATCTACTGCATAACCTGTATTTCTTCTATGAATTGATTTTTTAGGAAACTGGGCATGAATCTCCGCCCTTGCTTCCTCCTTTTCAAGCTCTTGAAAAATTTCTTGATAGACCTTCCCTTCAAGAGTATTCAGTTCTTTTTTTGCTTCAAATTCATCCCTAGTCAACTCTCCAAATGTCACCTCTTCCCCATCACTCAAGATGGTATTCAAAGAAATCACTTTGTCTCGAGTCACTCCATAGACGATAGAAGTGGTACCAGAAGAGTTATTCCCTACCATACCTCCTATCATCGCACGATTGGCAGTGGAAGTGATAGGACTAAAGAAAAGTCCATGAGGCTTCAAAAAACGGTTCAATTCATCCCGGACAACTCCAGGTTGTACACGAACCCATCTCTCCTCTTTGTTGAACTCTAGAATCTGAGTAAAATTCTTAGACACATCCACCACAATCCCATTTCCCACACATTGCCCCGCCAAAGATGTTCCAGCAGTCCTTGGGATCAGTGAAGTCCCGTTCTCGGATGCAAATCGAATCAGTTTTTGGATATCAAGAATAGACTTTGGAAAAGCAACAGCCAAAGGCACCTCTCTGTAAACGGAAGCATCAGTGGCATAAAGGGTCTTGATTAGGCTATCAAATTGCAATGCACCTTCCAATTCGGTAGAAAGTTTTTGCAATAATGGCAATAGGTTAGGTTGGTCTGAACTCATGTCCAAAAATAGCTTTCCCAAGTAGATTTAGGAAACAGGATGAAAGAAAGAATTTCATTTGGAGCATAATTAATTGGACCGTGGATAAAATTGACAAGGGAGGAAAGAACAATGAATTTGAAAATTGAACAATTCCATCCTTTCTTTGCTCCAAATCCATTCCAAATCCATGTTTTTCTACCTCTCCCAATTTTTGAGTTTCCTAGCAATGCCATTGACGATTTTGATGATCCTGATCATAGGAGGAGCAGTCTTTTTAAAGAGGAAATGGGGTAAAAAGATGCTTTGGACTGGAATCACTTTACTTGTATTCTTCACGAATCCTTTCCTTTCAAACCTAGCCTTATTGACTTGGGAACCAGAATTCAAGTCCTTTGATGAGATAGAAAATCATGAAATCGGAATAGTTCTAACAGGTGTCACCAATTTGAGTAAAACAGCCTATGATCGTACCTTCTTCAATAAGGGAGCAGATCGAATTACCCATGCTTTACAATTGTATCAAATGGGAAAAATTAAAAAGATCCTGATTTCTGGAGGTCAGGGACTAAACCCTGTCAATCCTCAATCTGAAGCAGAATTATTGCAGCGTTTTCTAATCATGACCGGTATGCCAGAAGAAGATATTTGGATCGAGGATCAAAGTAAAAACACAGCCCAAAATGCTCAGTTTACCAAGGACTTTTTGGAGAAGAAAGGGATTGACGCTAATCAGGAATTTATCTTGATCACCTCAGCTTTCCACATGTATAGAGCAAAAGGTTGCTTTGATAAAGTCGGGCTGAAAACTGAAACCTTTCCAACCGATTATTATAGCCATGATGTCAAATATGACATTCCTTCCCTGATTTTTCCTGATTCGAACTCAATTCAATATTGGACTAAACTGTTCAAAGAATGGCTTGGAATCGTTGTTTATAAATTGGTTGGTTACATGTGAAATCATCACTTTTTCAACTTTAAAAACACGTAATCAAAACAGTTCAAACTATTGATTTTCAGACAAATAATTCGTAAATAGAATCTATAATATCAATTTTTAATTAGATTCTATTTTTATGGATTTTTCAGCTATTCTCAATCTGGTTATAGGTTTGATCTTCATTTATTTCCTGATTGCATTGGCTTGCTCCACCATCCAAGAACTAATCGCTCACTATTTGGATATGCGAGCAGAAAATCTGGAAAAATGGATCAAGGACACCTTTCGGGAGCATCAATTGGGTGAAAAAATATTGCAGCACAGACTAATTGATGGACTAACAGCGATAGGAAGAAGAGCGAGTTATATTCCTTCCATGGTGTTTTCTGGAGTCCTGCTGGATTTGATCCATCAAAAAAAGGATGAGCCCTATGATCTGGAATCACTCAAGGAATCTGTCAAAACTTCAGAACTCCCTGCAGATTTAAAAAGACGGCTTCTTCAAAGTATTGCAGAGGCCAAAAATGGTCTTCAAGATGTCAGAAGGGATATAGAAGGTTGGTTCAATGATTGTATGGACAGAATTTCTGGCACTTATAAAAAGAAAGCTCAACTATTTATCGTGATGATATCTACAGGGACAGTCCTGCTTTTGAATGTAGACACCATCAATATCGTTCAATATCTCTATAATCATCCAGCCGAATCAGAAGCTTTAGCTGATCAAATCAGTGAATCCATCCAAGAGCTAAACACAGACTCCAGAGCCGCAAACGCCGATTCTTTAAGCACTGAGCAAAAAATCAAAATGGACATTCAGCAACTTCGAGAAATCAAAGCGTCCATAGACTCTAGCAAATTGCCATTTGGCTGGCAAAAAGGAGACGGAGAGATCTCTATGAGAGAAATCATCAACAAGCTGCTGGGCTTGGTATTTTCAATAATTGCAGGAATAATTGGCGCACCTTTTTGGTTTCAAACCCTCAATAAATTGGTCAATTTGAGGGGGACTGGTGCTATTCCCAAAGATTAAATCAAAAGGTTGTTTTGAATTGTATCTCTGAGTACGGGCTCCACTTTCACTTCTTCGGCAAACTCTGACCATTTGAAAATAGCTGACCTAACTTGAGAGATTTTTTCCTCCGGCTTTCTGATATTCATCTGTCTGGCCACAGTCAAAAAATCTGATTCCGTAATATTTTCCCTTTTTCCATTAACCATCAATGACTGCTTGCTAACCCAAAGACTACCAGGTCTGTAGGCATAGCAAATATCATAGGCCGGTGAAAGTCTCCATTTGCCAGTCTGATCCATCAGGAAGGCAAAATTCTTGGTATGATCATCACAGTTTCTAGACAATACATTGAATATCATCCTAGTAAACATTTGCTCGGCCTCGGGATATGAAAGTCTCAGCATCCGCATGGTTTCAAATACTTGTTCGTAACTAAATTCACCCACCCGATTGAAATCAAAATGACGCATAGCGCAGAGACTTTGCATGTGAATTTTATCCCCTGTATCAGTTCTATCGAAGCGTTTGGTCATAAAATGAGCTCTGCCATTTTCCTCCAAAAGCCTACACTCATTCATCTCAATTCCTGCCTCCTTGGCCATCAGGTAATAAGCCATCTCCACTCTCCCATAGCCAGAAGAAGCTCCAAATTGGCTGTCCATGACCCCGTCAAACTTGATCAGCCAATAGGAAAAACCTGCAGGTGCTTTTACTTGCCCACTTCTGACTTCTCCGGTTTTGGAATTAAAAGCAATAACCGCCTTCGCTCGAGCTCCTCCAGCTGAGGTTCCAATTTTGAGAATATCTGTCAAAGCATGCTCTTCCTCTTTGGACAAATCGGTTTGAAAAGATTCTCTGGAGTTCAATATTTTATTGGCCGTTTCTACCAAGCTATTGATCTCCAGCACAGAAGTCCTAGTGGTTTCTTTTCGCATGGGAGGCTGGATTTCCAAAGCTCCAACTCCCCGCTTTCCTATAAAACAAAGCAACTCGACAGGATTCAAACTATCTGAAGGTCTTCCATTTTGAGCCAGCCATGCATTAATCAGCTGATTCCCATATTTATCAGGAAGCATATCTGCCAACAAACCGGGAAGGCCTTTGAAAGTATCACCATAGTCCGTCCTACCTAGTCTAAGGTCCGGAAATGAATACAGTTGCTTTCCTTGAGCAAGAGGCATTTTGACCGGAGAAATATCCCAGCCTGAACGCAAAAAATCATTGGCATATTCGAAGCGTCCGATTTGAGAATCTTCATCCCAAAGAACTGCCCCAACCATTTTTCCCCAAATCCAAATTTCGGCAGCACTTACCATTCTGACGGTGGGTTTTCAGCAGCCATACCACTATTACGAACCCGTTGTCTCTCTTGCTTTTTCTGCAGCTTCATGTATTCAATGGGACTTATCTCAGATTTTACTTCAAAAGCTTCCAAAAGCTGCAACTCATCCAAAACACGTAAAACCTGAATTAAGGTAATGAGATTGACCTTTTCACCTCGCTCCAACAAACTGAGCGTAGAACGACTGATCCCAGCCTCCTCGGATAATTGATCCTGGGTTTTATTGGATGCAATCCTCTTCTTTTTGATAAATTCTCCTATCAATTGAAGAATTGCCAAATCCGATAAATTAGAGATATTCATGACTTATAAATCATTCATTAACATATAAATATAGCTATAAGGAATGAAATATCATACAAATATATGACTTGATATTAAAAATATAAATGATTAATCATTCATTAAGTTAACTTTTATTATTTAACGAATGAAATATCATACTTTATATAAAAATATTAAGAAGTATAAATTTAGTCATCTTTAAAAATCTGTAAACTGAGACTGTCCACTGATTACTAAAAAATCAACCATTTTTCAAAAAAAACTCTCTACTCCAGTTCCACTTCCACTTCCAGCCTTTCTGCTCCAATAAAATAGGATGGTATGCCATTGCAGCTTTGGCTGAAGATGCATTAAAAAATCGCTGATCATCAGTGAGAATAGCTACCCTTTCCCCCTCTGATTCGGTGAATATCAAATCCATCAAAGAACTTGGAACGTCCATCGAGTAAGAGTCAGAACTCGTCAAAAGCTTATTCTTCAAACTCCAATCTGTTTCAAATCCTCTTGAAACAATTTCCAAGGCAGGAACATTGTAAACTTTACTCTCAGCTTTAACAAAAGACAAATACTCTTTCAGAAGCCTTAACCCTTCATTTTCCAATTGCTTGGGTCGAAAATCCTCTGGCTCGATGGAGGAAATGACATGCATCTTTTTCCTAGCTCTTGTAACAGCCACATTCAAACGATTCGCAGCTCCACTTTTTCCCAAAAGCCCAAAATTAGTCACCAATTTACCTTCCCGATTGGGACCATATCCCAAAGACAAAATCACCTCATCAAACTCATCTCCCTGCACATTTTCAATATTTCGAACTTTTATAAAAGCGTCCTGAATCCCTTCTTTCCACAACAAGTCCCGAATCAACTCCATCTGAAAGTAATTCCCTGTTACCACGCCGATACTTGTTTTGGATGAATCTTTAAAAATCGCTTCTACTTTTTTCACAACGGCATCGGCTTCCATTCTATTCACTTGGTTTTCCCAGATCCCCTCCACTTTTTCCCATGAAAAGGGAGAAAGCCCTGCGGTTACAGTTGGATAATCAGGCAACGCTTCCAGTTTACCTTCATAGAAATACTGGTTGGAGAAATGAATTAAACCAGGATCAGCAGATCGATAATGTCCTTTTAGGGAAGCGTTTTCAAAAAAATTCGAGGCCAATCCCAATAATGATTCTGACTCCAGTTCTAATCCTTCCTCTTCACTTTCCCAACGAATCTGATAAAAATCAGAAGGTTTCAACTGCCTGGAATCTCCTGCTATAACCACTTGCTTCCCCCGAAGCATCGCTGGAATTCCTTTCTCAACAGGACATTGGGATGCCTCATCAAAAATCACGAGATCAAACTGTTGCTCAATTGGAAAAACAGCAGAGACCGTCTCAGGGCTACACAGCCAACAAGGCATGGTCCGAAAGACTTCCTCTTCCAATTCCTGAACCAATTTTCGTACTGACCACTTTTGTCTTTTTTTGGAAACCTGATGCAAAAGCTCACGAAAAGTCACCCGATTTCCAAGCCGGTTATATTCCAAATCTTGGATAAATCGCTCCTTAATTCTTAAAAGAGAAATGTGATGTGAAAGCTTCCTTTTTTCTAAAATTGAGGTTGAAATTAAGCTCATCTCCTGCACCATCTTCAGACTTCCTGCCTCTGCCAATAGAGGGTTTCTTCTTTCCAATTCTGAAATCCAATTCAGATACCATCCATTCCAAAAAAGATCAATCTGATCACCAAATCCCAATCCTTCTCCTTGCGTCCAAAGTTCTTTTGCCAATCCCCTTTGAGACCAATTATCCATCAGCTGATCAAAGCTCTTGAGCTCAGAAAAAATAGTTTGCCAATTGATTTCAGGTTCAGAAATAACCTCTTTCAGTCCACTTTCCAAAAGGTCCAAAATCTGATTATTGGAAAGCCAATTTCTCCATCTTACACACTGGGACCTAAAGACTTCAAGTAAAGCTAAAAGACTTTCCAAATTTTCTTTAAAATCCTGATTATCTGATTTTAATAAATTATTTATTAAATCATAACTTGAAATAAAACTCCAAGATTCAAACCAAGTATTTAATTTTTGAACGCGCTGTATATCCTGCTTAGGAAACTCTGAAAAATCGAAAAAAGTGATTTTTGAAAGCTCTTCTTTTCTATTATTTATCTTGATCTTCTCCCCCACCTCATTCAGAACAGAAAGCAGATTTTCGGAATGAAATGGAAGTTGATTTTCTTGAAGAACTTGGAAAACCAAAGGGAATTTAGGGCGGTTCAATTTGGCTTTGAGCTTACCGAACCAAGATTGACTTTGAGGAATCAACTCCTTCAATTCTACCTCCAAATCTTGAAGAGAACCTGAAATCTGATAGGTCCATGAATTCTTTGAATCTATCCATTCCCGAAGAAAATCCTGTACCAGTTCCAGCTCATTTCGGAGCTTTTTATCCCTAATGATTTCAAGTCCCACAGTCGGGTTTTCTAAACCTTCAAAAGAAGAATAAGCCTTTTTCAAATCATCCAAAAACTGATTTGATTCCAACAGGCTTTCTAAAACCTTTTTCCAGTTCTTGAATTCTAGGTTTTTGAAATTCTTTTCTCTGAATTCCTCTACCGAATTCAGGGCATCTGTAATCTGGGAATAGTCCTTTGTGCTAACATTGGAAAAGGAAATTCTTTTCTGCCAGAACCCTTCACCGAACTTAGTCTGATAGCCATAGTAGATTCGATAATTTTGTTCAAAATCCTTTGCTTCATCCCAATCCAAACGAATCAGATCCTTGGATTTAAAAAACGGACGCTCAGATCTAGCCTGTAAATACAAGGATTTGGCAGGCAATCCACAGGCTTCAGAATCAAAGAGAGATTCTCTTAATCCTTCAAACTGAGAGGAGAGTCTAGCAATCGTACGGCTTAGGACCGAAATCTCCCTTTCCAGCTGGATGGAATCCATTCCCCGGCTTTCCTCCTGATAAGTTTCAATTGCATCGATCTGTTTTCTGATTTTTTCAAAAAGCAGATTTCTATCCCCTCTGAAATCATGCACCAGAGCCAAAAAATCTCCAAAGCCCAATTGATCTAGTCGCTCAAAAACCACATCCAAAGCGGCTCTTTTCTGAGAGACAACCAGGACTCTTTTTCCTCTTGAAACAAAGTCAGAAATCAAATTGGTAATCAATTGGGACTTCCCGGTTCCAGGAGGGCCCTGAACCACCAAACTCTTTCCTTTCCTCACCTGCACCAAAACTTTCTCCTGAGAAGAATCCAATGGAAATACCGGATACAAATCTTCTTCTCTTGGCTCAGATAGATACTTATCAGGAATAAAGCGATTTTGAAAGACCTCTTCCAATGACTCTTCCAGATGCGTTTTTTGCAGCAACTCATAATCAGAAAACAAGAAACTGCCCTTTTGAGAAAATTGTCCCAAAACAGCATATGGCTTCAATGAAACCTTTCCTTCTTGAAACTTTTCCTGATCAACGGAAATCTGGGAATTCGGAAATGCAATGATACGGTCCTCCAACAAATTGGACTGAACCTGAATCGAAAAATGCTCTTGGATCAGTTGATTGAGCTGAACCCGAAACTCCCTGGGGTCTGTTGATAAGGATTCTGAAAGGTCCGTTGGGAAATCATCTCCAAAATCCGATTTGATAGCGTGCTTCCAAGCCAATAAAAATGCAGGGTTAAATTCCCAATCCCCATCAGACTTTAAAGTCCATTCACCTTTTTCACGAAGGAGAGCAATAGATTTTAATAATAGCGGAGAGCGTACTAGTTGCCCATTCACTAATTTCCCCTCCACAAACAGCCACCCAATGTAAAGGCTTTGCTCGCCTGTTTCTTCTTGTGTTAATTGATCTCTGTAGGCTAGTCTGCTTAAAGCTTTAGAAAGCTGATTCGAAACTCCTGACCGAGGGTCAATTTCTGGAATCAACTTGATTTTCTTTTTTCCCTGAATCAATTGCTCTATCAGAGAAAATGCCGGGGCTCCGATTAAAAAGTCAAAATCCAGTACATCTATCATCCCATACCCTTCCAATTTGGGCAAATACAAAGACCTGTTTCGGGTTGAAAGGTCAGTGAGTCGGTTGAGGTAAAATTGAAAGAGGTTTTGGGGCATTTATTTGAATGGAGAATCTTTTTCTTTGGCCATCTTATTATAGACAATTCCATCGAGAATTCCCGGTATCCATTTATTCAGGAACACTGCCATTTTCCCTTCAGAAGTCAGTACAATATCCCGTTTCCTTTTCAGGGTAGCTTTCAACATTTGCTCTGCCACTTGTTCGGAAGTCATCATTTTACCTTCATCACGAGGAGATTCACCTTGAGAGGATCCATCTGCCGTCAGCGCAGAATTCCGAATATTGGAGGAAGTAAAACCAGGGGCAACCACCAGCACATGAACTCCCTTTTTCATCACCTCAGTACGAAGAGCTTCAAAAAAGCCATTCATGGCATATTTGCTGGCTGTATAGGCAGTCCTGGCCGGAGTTCCTCGATAACCATTGATTGAAGACACCCCAATGATAGATCCTTTGGACTCCAAAATAGCAGGAAGGCAATATTTGGTAGCGTATACTGTACCCCAGAAGTTGGTATCCATCACTTTGTGAAAAACCTCAAGATCCAGATCCTGAAACAAGGCTCTCATGGAGATACCGGCATTATTGATCAACACATCAATGCGACCATATCGCTGAAGGGTTTCTTCAGCCATCTTTTTATTATCTGCTTCTGATCCTGCATCAGCCAAAACAGCCAATACTTCAAACCCTTTTTCTTCCAGTTGTTTTTGGGTTTTTCCCAGCTTTTCAGGATTTCTCCCGGTAATACACAGTTTAGCTCCTTCTCTCCCGAATACTTCCGCACAAGCCTCTCCGATCCCTGAGGTTGCTCCTGTAATGACTACGACTTTATCTTTAAACTTCATGGCAAAAATTAAAGGGGTAAAGATAATGGCTATGGAATAAATACAGTATCCATATCTTTAATTTCAGAAATACTATCTAAACTCAGTTTCAAACTATCCTGTTTTCTTTTTTGGGCTTTAGCATAGGAGGATGAATTTCTACCATTTGTAACCTTGATATATCGACCTTCATAATCACTAATATTTGGATCAGAATTTAGATATCGTATTTTCAACTCATCTCCAAGTTTAGAATACCCCTGTCGATTTCCGCCTAAAAACTCGCCTTGATAAACGCCTTGATCGGTTTCAAACTCATAGGTAACTTTTTGAAAAAAATACCTTCCTCCATAATTCTGCTTTTTGATATTTACGACTACTGCCCTTGCATAAGAGACATCACTTCTGCCTAGGAACTTTAAATCATCCTTAAATAAAAAATAAAAGGGTATCAGAATAATAGATAAAAAGAACAACAACATGACTATGGTAAAAAACCTGTTATTATTTCGTTTTGGGAAACTCTTTTGAACCTCTTTTTTAGAAAAATACTTTTCAAAGGCACTGTTCTCATTGAGAAAAAAAGTCTTTAGGAGGGTTTTGGCAAACAGAAGACTTTCAGGTGCTTCTTCAATTACAAATAACTGATCCTTAAAAGTCAAAGAGGCTGAAAGTCCATCTTCACAAATATTCCCACTAATATCACAGGAACATCCTTCCTCTTTTTCCAAAGTTATAATGTGAAATACTTTCCAATCTATCGCATCAAAAATCTTTTCAATTTCATCCCAGTCATAAACCTGTATTACATTTTCGACTTTTCCTTCAAAGCCTTTTATTAAGGTTAACTGCATTATTTTAAAATTTCTAAAACCACCAAAGTAATCCAAAATCTGGATAAATATTAAACAATCCAGTTTCATTCTTTAGTCCACTTATTCTAGCTCATCTTTTTTCCCTAATTTTGCGGCCATGTCGCGAAAAATGAAAAACAAAGTGGTTTCCAACCTCCTGATCGAGCGAATTGCTTCAGAGGGAAAATGTGTGGGACATCATGATGGAAAGGTAGTATTTGTCAGTGGAGTAGCTCCCGGTGATGTGGTAGATGTGCGCATCACCAAAGGAAAAAGCTCCTTTATGGAAGGTCAAGCCATTAACTTCCATGAGTATTCAACGGATCGTGTAGAGCCATTTTGCGAACATTTTGGAACCTGTGGGGGATGCAAGTGGCAACACATCAACTACGAACTTCAAAAAGATTACAAAAGACAACAGGTAGTCGATCAATTTACCCGAATCGCCAAAGTTCCGATACCGGAAGTACTTCCTATTCTGGGTTCTGCCCAAACCCGATATTATCGAAACAAACTCGATTTTACTTTTTCCAACAAAAAATGGCTGACTTTGGAGCAGATCCGCTCTGAGGAAGACTTTGACAGAAACGCATTGGGATTTCATATTCCCAAAATGTTTGATAAGATTATCGACATCGATCATTGTTACCTACAGGGAGGCATCTCCAATGATGTTCGAAATGAATTGAGAAGTTTCGCGCTGGAAAACAATTTGACTTTCTATGACATCCGTGAGCAAGTCGGATTACTTCGAAATCTGATCATCCGTACTACCTCGACTGGTCAAAGCATGGTCATTGTTCAATTCGGGGAAGATAATCCGGATCAGATTCCGCAGGTGATGGAATTCCTCAAAGCTAAATTCCCTGAAATCACTTCCCTTCTTTATGTAATCAACACCAAGGGAAATGAGACGTTCCACGATTTGGAATTGGTGACATTTGCAGGTTTGCCATATATCGAAGAGGAAATGGAAGGGCTCAAATTTAGAATCGGACCCAAATCCTTCTACCAAACCAATTCGGAGCAAGCTTATGAGCTTTACAAAGTCGCAAGAGACTTTGCCGAATTGAAAGGCGATGAAGTCGTTTATGACTTGTATACAGGAACTGGAACGATTGCCAACTTCGTAGCTAAAAAAGCCAAGCAGGTAATCGGTGTGGAATATGTGGAAGCTGCCATTGAGGATGCCAAGCTCAATTCCCAAATCAATGAGATTGACAATACTCTGTTCTATGCAGGCGACATGAAAGATGTATTGAATGAGGAATTCATCTCTCAACATGCCAGACCAGACGTCATCATTACGGATCCTCCAAGAGCCGGAATGCATGAAGATGTAATTACTATGCTGTTGAGGTTGGAAGCACCGACTATTGTTTATGTTTCTTGTAATCCTGCAACCCAGGCCAGGGATGTAGCTTTATTGGGAGAAAAATATCAAGTGGAACGAATTCAGCCTGTAGATATGTTTCCTCAAACCTACCATGTTGAAAATGTTATACGCCTAACCCTCAAATCATGATTTCAGATTTCAATGATCCAGAATTAAATGGAAAGTACCTCGGTACTATCAGCAGTGATTTCATCAAGATTTCTGATGTACTAAAAGAGGCTGCTTACCAGATCAAATCCCGTGGTTTTTCGGATTATCCCATTTTCCCAATTTCCAAGGAAATGCAACCTATCGGAAAGATATTTCTGGGGAAAGCAGAGAAGAACCTTGAGTGGAATTACTTCATTACTTATGTAGATGAATTCGTTCAGAGAAAACTCATTTCTGAAGAATCCCTGGAAGAGTTTAAAAAATCATACAAAGATCCGGACGAGTTCTGTTGCTTATTTGTAATGGATGGAGCATTTACCAGCTTCGTTTACATTCCTTATCCAGAAGAATAGATAAAAAGAAAGGCTTGATTATAAAATCAAGCCTTTCTTTTTTACATGTATCGGATTAGAAATGTTTCCACCCTTGAGCTTTAAGAGGTACGGCTGTTCCACTTTTAGTCACCAGGAATTTCCCTTCTTCAGGTTTGGTCATATGACCGATAAAGTGAATATCTGGATGTTTCTCCAGCTTGGAGAAATCCTTTTGATCGATGGTAAATAGCAATTCATAATCCTCTCCCCCATTCAATACACATGTGATCGGATCCAAATTCAATTCTACGGCCGTATCAAAAGTCTGCTTGTCAATAGGAAGTTTATCCTCATAAATGGTAGCACCCACATTAGAGGCCTTACAGATATGAAATATCTCAGAAGCCAGACCATCGGAAATATCCATCATGGAAGTCGGAACGACTCCAGCCTCCTTCAATTCATGAATAATATCCATTCTTGCATCAGGTCTCAATTGTCTTCCTGTTACGATGGTATATTTTTCCAGATCAGGTCTCATATCAGGATTGGCAAGAAAAACCTGCTTTTCTCTTTCCAGAATCTGAAGTCCTACCAAAGCTGCTCCCAAATCACCAGTAGCACAAAGAATATCATTCACCTTTGCACCATTTCTATAGCTGATTTCTTCTTTTTTAGCTTCACCAATGGCAGTCACAGAAATAACCAATCCACTTCTTGAGGCGGTAGTATCTCCGCCGATCAAATCCACTCCATAATGCTCGCAAGCTGCTCGAATCCCAGAATATAGGGCATCAACTGCCTCAACTGAGAAGCGATTGGAAAGTGCGATCGAAACCGTAATCTGCTTGGGAATTGCATTCATCGCAGCCACATCTGAAACGTTTACAGCCACAGCTTTAAAACCCACATGAGGCAAAGGCGCATAAGAAAGGTCAAAATGAACTCCTTCCAGCAATAAATCTGTGGTTACCACCTTCACATGATCTCCACCCTCAATGACAGCTGCGTCATCACCGATCCCTGTGAGGGAAGAGTTGTTTTTGATTTCAATTTTTTCGCTTAGGTGATCGATCAAACCGAACTCACCCAAATCACCTATTTCTGTTCTTTTTTCTGACATATTTATTGCACAATGTACCAAGTCCAAAGTACCAAGTACTCAAAAACTTAAACTACTTACTGTTTACTACTTACTGTTCACTGAAATTTCCTGACAGAGTTCCACCAAAACACCATTTGTGGTTCTGGGATGCAAAAATACGACTAATTTATTGTCCGCGCCCTGTTTTGGAGTTTCATTCAATATTTCAAAACCTTCCCCTTTTAAGCGTTCCACTTCAGCCTCAATATTTTCAACATCAAAGGCAATATGATGGACCCCAGGTTTCTTTTTTTCCAAATATTTGGCAATGGCACTGTTAGGATTCGTTGCTTGAAGCAATTCAACTTTTGTTTCTCCTACCTGAAAAAATGAGGTTTCAACCGCTTCACCTTCCACTTTTTCAGTCTTGAAATGCTTTTTGCCCAACAACTTGGCAAATAAGGCATTCGACTCCTCTAAATCCTGAACGGCAATTCCTATATGCTCGATTTTCCTCATTTTTTTCTTTATTTAATTTTATAAACAAAAGTCTACATTATTAAATTCAGCCAAAAAGATCCGAATTTGGCTACTTCCAACATCGGTCATCGGGCTTCCTACCCTCAATCAAAGGGAAAATGGACAATTGTACAATTGCTGCTATTTAGAATTTGTATATTTGCAAATGAATCATTTCGGAAGCCTCTCTGTTCTGCTTTCGAATACAATTGAAGATATATAAAAAGATATAAAATATGATCATCGTTTCTGATAAGGCCAAAGAGCGAATTTTGGAACTCAAGCAAGAAGAAGGTCGTGCCGATAACGAAAACATCCGAGTTTCTGTCAAAGGTGGTGGGTGTTCAGGATTAATGTATGATTTGGGTTTTGATGCAAATACTGTCGAAACCGATCATGTTTTCGAGGACAAGGGAGTGAAAATCATTGTCGATAGAAAAAGCTTGCTATACCTGGCCGGAACTACTTTGGAGTTTACTGATGGATTGAACGGAAAAGGCTTCCAGTTCATCAATCCAAACGCGAGCAGAACATGCGGTTGTGGAGAAAGCTTTTCAGTTTAAACTGAAAAAAATCCAAACATCAAACTAATCATTAGGCTACCCATTCGGGTGGCCTTTCTTTTTGCCTATTTCCTACCCCATTTTAGCGCTCATTCCTTACCTTTGCCCCCATTAAAACCGAACCCAAATTATGGAAGAACAAATCAAAAAAATTCAACTCAATGATCTTCATACTGCATTAGGTGGCAAAATGGTCCCTTTTGCTGGATACAATATGCCTGTAAGATATAGCTCGGATAAAGAAGAGCACCATTGTGTAAGACAGGGAGTTGGTGTGTTTGATGTGTCCCATATGGGAGAATTCATGGTAGAAGGTCCAGAAGCCTTAAATCTGATTCAAAAGGTTACTTCCAATGATGCATCCAAATTGGTCAATGGCCAAGCGCAATACTCTTGTTTCCCAAATGAGACTGGAGGAATTGTTGACGACTTGATCGTTTACAAATTTGAAGACGAAAAATACATGTTGGTGGTGAATGCCTCCAATATTGATAAAGATTGGGCTTGGGTAAACAAGTTCAACACCATGGGAGCAAAATTGACCAATATTTCTGATGAGATTTCTCTTTTTGCAGTTCAAGGACCTAAGGCAATTGAAGCAGTTCAATCTTTGACTCCAGTTAATCTTTCAGAGGTTAAATTTTACCATTTCACAGTAGGAGAATTTGCGGGAGTTCAGGATGTAATCATTTCTGGAACCGGTTATACAGGAGCTGGAGGATTTGAAATCTATGTGAAAAACGAAGATGCAGAGAAGGTTTGGAAGGCAATTTTTGAAGCTGGAAAAGACTTCGGAATCCAACCAATCGGATTAGGAGCAAGAGATACTCTTCGTCTAGAAATGGGATATTGCCTCTATGGTAATGATATCACGGATGAAACTTCCCCTATCGAAGCGGGTTTGGGATGGATCACCAAATTCACCAAGGATTTCACCAATTCCGAAGCTTTGAAAGCTCAAAAAGAAGCTGGGGTTCAAAGAAAATTAGTGGGTTTTGTGATGCAGGAAAGAGGTATTCCAAGAGGGCACTACCCTATCGTAGATGCTGAAGGAAATGTAATCGGAGAGGTTACCTCTGGAACTCAATCTCCTTCTATGGAAGTTGGTATTGGTTTGGGCTATGTGAAAACTGAATTCGCAAAGGCCGGAACTGAAATTTTTATCCAAATCAGAAACAAAAACCTGAAAGCACAGGTAGAAAAACTTCCTCTTTACAAAGGATGAGACAGATTGAAGTTTGCTTCAGCCCAGAGCTGATTCACTTACATGAATTACAAGGTAAAATTGTGGTTGTCGTGGATATTTTCCGTGCGACAACCACGATGGTTACCGCCCTTTCCAATGGAATTGAAGAGATCAGAACGTTTGCTGACAAAGAATCCTGCCGTGAAATGCAGAGCCAAGGATATCTGGTTGCCGGTGAAAGAAACGGCAAAACCATAGAAGGATTTGATTTAGGAAATTCTCCTGTGGCATTTTTGAAAAAAGATTATTCTGGAAACAAATTGGCCATGACTACCACCAACGGCACCTTGGCAATTTCTAAATCCCAGGAAGCAGACGAAATCCTGATTGGCGCATTTCCGAACCTTTCCGCTACCATCCAATATATCCAACAACAGGACAAAGATGTTTTGATTCATTGTGCAGGTTGGAAAGGAAAATTCAATCTAGAAGACTCCCTATATGCTGGGGCTTTGGTCAAATCTCTGGAATCCACTCATCTTTCTGAGGATGATGGAGCGATGGCCATGAAGTCACTTTTTGAAAAGGAAGGCCATCAGATGAAACAATTCCTTTCTCAGGCTTCACATGCCAAAAGACTGCAGAATCATGGAATTGAACATGATATTGACATCTGCTTGACTTTAGATTTATTTAATATCGTTGGAAAAGTCTTTAAGGGTCAGATTTTGAAAAAAATCTAGTTGTATTTTTTAAAATTTATTTACTTTTTAGTTCATATTTTCAACATTCGATTTTATGAAATTCAGCAATCCTTTTTCCAAAAAAGTAACCAAGCATTTTTTAATTGGCTCAGAAGTAGTATTCAATGGAGATTCACAATCTTATAATTTTTTAAGAACCCAAGCTGTAGAAAAATTATTTGCAAAAGAAGATAATGATGGACTAGAATTAGTTTTTAAGGATGGTTTATTAATCGAAAAGCATCAATGGATGTATGGGGAAAGAGATCCATTAGAGTTATCCGATGAAGAAAAATCATTCCAACTAAAAGAAGAAGTTTTACCTAATGATATTTTTGCAATTAAACTTTCTCAATCAAAATCAGAAAGTTTTCTTGGTGGTACTGAAGAAAAGGAATTTAATCTTCCAAAATT
Source organism: Algoriphagus zhangzhouensis (assembly GCF_900148515.1). Taxonomy (GTDB): domain Bacteria; phylum Bacteroidota; class Bacteroidia; order Cytophagales; family Cyclobacteriaceae; genus Algoriphagus; species Algoriphagus zhangzhouensis. The sequence goes on from NZ_FRXN01000001.1 coordinate 1,302,269, forward strand.
CTCAAAAAAGCCATCGTTTCAATATTTAGGAAAATTATCAAACAAAACTCATGGTTTCAAGTGGCTACCATTTGATCTAAATCTTACCATTCCATTATATGGTTATTTTGACCAACTATTTTTAGATTATTCTGATAAAAACAACCCAAGAGTCGTCAATGAATCCGAGTATTTAAATTCAGACAATGATGATAAATATGTGAATTCAAGCAGCCAAGTAATATTTGAAAAAACATATATATCTACGGAAAAACTTAATGAACATCGAGAATTAGAGTGGGAAAATGGGATTATAGGAATTCCGAAGTGGATTCAATACCCTGCCATTCCGACCTGTCCAAAAACAGGAGAAATGATGAAATTTATTTGTCAATTTTCATATCAAATAAATGTACCTGTATTTGAATCTGATTTAGATTTTAATTCGGACTCGATTGATAAATCCTATTATGAAAAAATGAATTTTGGATCTGATGGGGACCTTTTCATTTTTATGAACCCAAATACCAAAATAGTTTGCTATATTATCCAGCACACCTAAAAGGCTGATAATGTTAGATTTACTCTGGAGTATCTTTGACTTAGCGATAATTATTCTTTTTGTCTTCTTTTTCTTATTGGTGATACGACTCGGTATTTCCCAACTACAAAAGAAATGGAGGTTCATTGCCATCCCTGCAATTTTGATTGGGACCTTTTCACTAATTAAGCAAAACAAACCGGATCAAGGAAAGGACAGTCCCATTGGCTTAGAATATTCTGTTGATCAGATTATCGTTCCTGTTTCCTCTATCAATGACTTAAATATTTCTATTGTTCGGGGAAAAGAAGACAATGAAATCAATCCCTATCTTTCAAATTCTTATTTGTCAGGTTTTGTTTTGGGACGGGTTTGGAAACAAGAAGGAATCCAGGAGAAAGAAGGTCGAATCGAGATATTAGGGTCTGTTAATTACTATTTATTTGGAATAGACCTGATGAGTTTCCCAAGAACGGTAATTATTAAACCTAAAAGTGATTATGAAACTCCCAATTTCAAGCACGAGTTTTCATCTTAGACTAATTTTTTTCCTACCAACCAAAACTTAATTGAATTCTTAAAAGAAGCTGGTATTTTACATTCTTTAAAACCACCAGCTGATGAAATATTATTTATCCATTTTCTCTCTTCTTTTGCTTTTCACAGCATGTACTAAAGAGAGCGAAGAAAAACCACTTCCACGTATTGCTATTGCCGGATTGGCCATAGAATCAAGTACTTTCTCTCCTGCCAGATCCACTGCAGAGTCTTTCAAGGCTCGGGTTGGAGATGATATTTTCAATTATTACAGATTCCTCTCTGATAGTTCTGAAGATAGAGCAAGAGCTCAATGGTTCCCAACCTTGAGAGGCCATGCTATCCCAGGCGGAATGGTAACTCGTGAAGCTTATGACTCTTTGGTCAATGTGACCTTGGAAATGTTGAAAGAAAACCTTCCCTATGATGGCTTATTTTTCGATATCCATGGAGCTATGAGCGTAGAAGATTTGGATGATCCTGAAGGTGATTTTATAGTCAAAGTTCGCGAGGTAGTTGGTCCTGAAACTTTGATCTCAACTTCTATGGATTTACACGGAAACGTTTCTGAAAGACTTGCAGAAAACTCTGATTTGATCACCTGCTACAGAATGGCACCTCATGAGGATGCTTTGGAATCCAAGCAAAGAGCAGTAGAAAACATGTTGGACAGATTGGAATCTGGAAAAGGAAAACCAGCCTTCAAAGCATGGATTCCAGTTCCTATTTTACTTCCAGGAGAAAAGACCTCTACTCGAATCGACCCAGGAAAAACCTTGTACTCAAAAGTTGATCCTCAAACCAAAAAAGAAGGGGTGATCGATGCTGCAATCTGGATCGGATATGCATGGGCGGATGAACCAAGAAATCATGCTGTAGTGATGGTTACTGGAGATGATGAAGCACAGGTAAAAGAAAGTGCTGAATATTTGGCACAGAGCTTTTGGGATGTGAGAAATGAATTCGAATTCGTAGCACCTGTTGCCTATCTGGATGAAAGCTTGGAAATGGCTCTAAAAAGTGAGAAAAAGCCATTTGTGATTTCTGATATGGGAGATAATCCTACAGCAGGAGGTGCAGGTGATGTTACTTGGACTTTGACTGAACTCCTAAAAAGACCAGAATTCAAGTCTGAAAAAGGACCAGAATTAATTTATGCTTCCATTCCAGGACCAGAATTGGTCGCAAAAGCAAAAGAGGCAGGCCTAGGAGCTGAGGTTGAAGGGTATGTAGGTGCGGCTGTTGACAATAGATACGCAGGGCCTATTTTGCTCAAAGGAAAAGTCTTGGCAATCAAAGAAGGAGATCATGATGCAAAAACAGAGGTAGTCGTACAGGTAGGATCTATCAAAGTGATTGTAACTGAGAAAAGAAAGCCATACCACAATGAATCAGACTTTACCGAACTCAATTTGGATCCTAGAAATTCAGATATCTTGGTTGTGAAAATCGGCTACCTTGTACCTGAACTTTACAACATGAGAGGTGATTGGATCATGGCTTTGACTCCAGGTGGAGTGGACCAGGATTTGGAGCGTCTTGGCTACCAAAGAATCAAAAGACCGATGTTCCCATTGGATAAAGACATGGCTGATCCGGACTTGACTGTCAGATGGATGAAAGCAGCGGATGAACTGAACTAATTTATACTCAAAAGTGACATTTGTCATTTTTATTCGCCAATATTCTGGGTAATCTTGGTAATTGATAAACGCAAATAGACCATGTTAAAAAAACATCCACTACAGGAAGAATTCCCAGAATTTGAAAGCAAAATCAATGATCTAAAAGTTTCAAATGAGCACTTCAAAAAACTTTTCGAAACCTACGATGAAGTAGATCATGAAATTTATAGAGTAGAATCCGATACAGAGCCGGCTTCTGATGAGGCAGCAAATCAGCTTCGGATCAAAAGACTTCATTTGAAGGACGAGATTTACCAGTTTCTTCAGGATAATTAATCAAAATGCCCGGCTTATACCGGGCATTTTTTATTTAAGCTTTTCATTGTCTTTATGTCGGGTAGCATCCCTGATATTTTTCTTATCCATATTTTTTCTTAGAGCTTCTGTCAAATCCACTCCTGTCTGATTAGCCAAACATATCAATACCCAAAGGATATCGGCCATTTCATCCCCTAAGTCCTTGCCTTTATCAGATTCTTTGAAGGACTGTTCTCCATAAGTTCTTGCCATTAGCCTGGCCAGCTCCCCCACTTCCTCCATCAAAATGGTCATATTGGTCAACTCATTGAAATAGCGAACACCGACAGTCTTGATCCAATGATCTACCAATTCTTGAGCTTCAGATATAGTGATTTCATTTTTCATTTGAGCTTTTGTTAGCTTTTTAGCATTTTAGAAATGCATTAATTTTAGTTTCTAAAAATCCTTTTGTAAACATATTAAAATTGATTGCGGATAAACAAGTTTTTATTCTAATTCCAACCATTTGACACCAGACTTACTACCATTTGCTCTCTCTGTTTTTACTGGCTTTTTTGCCATTATGAACCCGATCGCGAATATTCCAATCTTTTCTTCTTTGGTAGAGGATGCAGATAAACAGACTAAAAGAGAAATCAGCCGCAAGGCTACTTGGGTAGCATTCTTGATTGTCACTGTTTTTGTGATTTTGGGAAAATTCATTTTTGAACTCTTTGGAATCACTATTCCTGCATTCAAAATCACAGGTGGAATCCTGATCTTTTATGTAGGCTTTGAAATGCTGCAATCCAAAAGATCCAAAGTGAAAACAATTGAAAAACCCGTAATCGATGAAGACATCGCAATCTCTCCCTTAGCGATCCCAATTTTGGCAGGACCTGGAACTATCGTAACTGCCATGAACTTTGCCACAGGCTCCTATATTCATATCGGAATAGTGGTGTTGATTTTTGGATTGATGTGTATTTTGACCAATTGGGCTTTTCGCATCAGTGATCGGGTCATTCAAAAACTGGGGAATAATGTCATCACTGTAGTCGGTAAAATCATGGGATTGATCATTGCGATTATTGGCACCTCCATGATTATTGATGGGATCAAGCTTGCTTTTGATATTAGCCCCAAAAGTTAAATTCTGGTCTAAAATGAAACCTCCATTTTTCAAAACAACTCTAATTCTCTGTTTACTTTTTATCTCTTTAAAGGGCTTTGGGTGTGTATGTGCACCCCATGGAGAATTTACTATCAAAGAGGTTGAGAATTTTGATTATGTCGCTTTGGTAAAAATAAACAACACCTCTCCTATGGATACTACCGGTGGAATTTCACAGCTAAGGCCTTGGTTTTTTACAGCCGAGATCCAGGAGATCCAAGTATTCAAAGGTTCCTCTGTTACAAGTCTTAAAATCATTCAGGGAAAAAGGAAGTTTGGATACTTCACCTCCTGCGACCAAGGAATTGATACAGGAGAAGAGTGGCTGATTTTTGGAAATTTAAATAATGACCAGATAGAAGTTAATAGTTGCACACCAACTTCTCAGTTTAAGATAGCTGGTGGTGGAATGGATTGGCAATACGATAGAACTCTAAAGAAAATAAAGATTCTAGAAAGTTTACTTGAAGAATAAATAACTTAAACACATGAACCCAAAACCATCCTCAATCGAAGAATATTTCAGCTGGTTTTCACCTGAAATCCAATCCAAACTTCAGGAAATCAGAAGTATCCTAAAAAAAACTCTACCTGATGCCAAAGAGGTGATCAGCTATCATATGCCGGCATTTAAGACTTCTGAAGTTCTGGTTTACTATGCTGCTATGAAAAACCACCTGGGATTTTACCCAACCAATTCAGGAGTAAGTGAATTCAAGGAAGAATTAAAGGGTTTTGTTACTAGCAAAGGGGCTATTCAAATCCCTTATGACATCCCTTTGCCGGAAAAACTGATTCGTGATATAGCTATTTTTCGTCAAGCTGAAGCGGAGGATCGAAAGGCTAAGAAATCGAAGAAATAATCTTTTTGACCTCAGAGACGAACTTATCTATCTCCTTTTTGGAATTATAAATATGGGTAGAAACACGAACTGCATCCAAACCTGCCTCATATATCCCTCGCGTTCTAAATCCAGCAGTGCCGAGTTTTCTTTGAAGCTCTAGATAATCTATACCATTCACCTTAAAAGTCACTACAGAGATTCTAGACTCTTCTTCTTTAGGTGTCAAAACTTCAACTTCCTTGAATGAATCCAATCCTTTCCATAAGTAGGAAGACAATTCTCTGACTCTTTTTTCTACCCTCTCCTTTCCTATCGCCAAATGAAAATCCACTGCTGCTCCCATCCCCAATCGTTGTGGAGTACTCTGAGTACCATAATCGTAGCGATGAGCTGAATTCACTAAGGGTTCCAAATGTTGGTAATTTGGTTCTAAAGTCCATCCATCGCTAGAATGCGCTCCGATTTGAATTGCCTGGACTTTATCAATCATATTTTCTCTGACATAGAGAAAACCTGTCCCAGCAGGCCCCAACATCCATTTATGAAAGCATCCAGCATACATATCACAACCTAAATCATGTAAATCCAAGTCAAATGTACCTGCTCCATGGGCTCCGTCTATGGCGGTAATAATCCCCTTACTTTTTGCAAATTCTGCTATTTCTTTAATGGGAAAAACTAACCCCGTTGTGCAGGTTATATGAGGAATAGCGATCACTTTGGTCTTTTTGCTGACTAAGCTTTTGATCAGTTTTAAATTCTCTTTTGCAGTTAGTTTAGGATCAAAAACCACTAATTTTATCCCATCAAGCTTCTCTCTATTCAACCATGGAAACGCATTCCCTGAATGATCATGGGAACATAAAATCACCTCATCTCCTTGCTTCAAGTCAATCCCCCAAGTCATAATATTGATTCCTTCTGTGGTATTATGAGTGAGGCAAAGCTCTTTCTCGTCAATCCCTAAAAACTCAGCAATTTTAGGCCTTACTGCATCATAGTTTCCGTATTCACCACTTGCGCAAGTTTTTTGAAGCCCCTCACTTACAGCATCGATTACTACCTGAGGACAAGGCCCAAAAGTTCCATTATTCATATAAACTCTATTATGAGTTAAGGGGAACAATTTGCGGATTTCATCCCAAGATTTATCTGCTAAAGAATCTTTCGAAAAATTCAATGATTCAGAATCATTGGCAAGTTTAATAAGTGATGGTGATAAAGCCCCAAGTCCTAACTTTTGAATAAAAGACCTTCTAGAAGTCATGCATTAACAAAATTCAAATTCCTAACTGATTTCGGAATACGAAAATTAAGGCATTGAGAATAATTTTAGACATAAAATGGAAAAAATTTAAAAAATCTATGATGAATATCAAATTCATTCAATTGACAAATAAAATTTTATAAAGATTCCATTGTCTTTTTTCTTAAAATCCCCAAATCATCAATTAACCAAAGAGAACTTCTGGTTAACCTCATCTGGGACATCTTCATCGTAATGACTCACATAAATCAGCGAAATCGCCGAATTTTCACAGATTTTCTGAACTGTATCTTTAAATAGAGTCCGCTGCATCTCATCCATTCCTTGAGAAGCTTCATCCAAAATCAATAATTGAGGCTTTTTAATCATTGCCCTAGCCAAAAGTGCCCAACGTTGCTTTTCCATGGATACTCTAGACAGTAATTGATTTGCTTCCCTTTCCAATTCGAACAATTCAATCCATTTATCAGCTAACTCATCTTGTTCTGCATTGATCTTTTTGAATAATCCCATGGTGTCAAACAAGCCTGATAAAATCACCTTTCTGACAGTTTGATTTGCAGGAAAAAAACGAGCCAACTCTGGTGCTACAAAACCTGTTGGTCGCTTCACATCCCAGATACTTTCTCCTGTCCCTCTTTTCCTTCCAAAAAGCCAGAAATTTTGAGAATAGGCTTGAGGATTTTCTCCTATCAATAAGGAAATCAATGTCGATTTCCCAGAGCCATTTGGCCCTTTAAGCTGCCATTTTTCTCCAGCTCTCACCTCCCAATTCACTTGATTCAAGATTGGCTTTTGATCATAGGTAATCGTCACATTTTCCAGCCGCACCGGCGAAGCTTCCGGCAGTTTTTCCCGCGACAAAAGGCTTTTCAACAAATCCCAATTCCATTCTTTTCTGGCAATGATCTCCTCTTGATCTGAAAAAGAAGAAGCGGAGAATGTTTTGTCCACTCCTTTAGAATCCAACAAAGCCACATCGGTAATGCCTTCAGGTACCTCACCTGCCGCACAAGTTAAAATCACATGGACTCCCTGAGAAATGATCTCCTTTAAAACTTTCCCAAAGTTTGTTCTGCTAGCCAAATCCAACCCAGTGGTAGGATGATCCATCAAAAACAATTTCGGCTGTCTTAAAAGTCCCGAAGCAATGGCTAAACGTCGAGTCTCTCCATTGGAAAGTTTCAAAAGAGATTCATCTTTCAACCTTTCGAGATCCAACAACTCCATGACTCCCTCCACTGTCCAAGGTCCAGAAACCTTTGACTCAACTGCTTGAAGGAATTCTTCAACAGTTAAAGTCTCTCCAGATTCTGAGGAATTGAAGCGCTGCTGAAAGTAAAAATTCTGCTGGTTGAATTTATTTCTAAACTCGTATTTCTGAGACACATAGGCGATCAAATCACGAAAGCTATGCATCTCTTTTTGAGCACTTTTCTCTTGAATATATGTAGATGCGAAAGGCCTTTCTACATGACCTTCTGGAATGACGGTATTGCCTCGTATCGTCTCTAAAAAAGCAGTTTGCAACCAACCTGACTCAGCAATAATTGCCCAATTCTCATTTTGATTCAGTGAAAAATTAAGATTTTCAAAAGCATGATTTCCTTTGAACAATACTTTTGAATTCTGGATTAGTAAAAGGTTTTGAGGCATTCGACAAAAATAAAAGGAAAATTAGGAGCACAAATGTCCTATACCTTATTCTTCGAATCAATTACTATGGTTACCGGGCCATCATTAACCAAGGAGACTTTCATATCTGCTCCAAACTCACCAGTTCCAATGCTTTTTCCCAATTCTTTTTCAAGACTTGAGATCATTTGTTCGTACAGAGGAATTGCCGTTTCTGGCCTTGCTGCTTTGATATAGGAAGGACGATTTCCCTTTTTGGTACTGGCATGAAGTGTAAACTGAGAAATCAACAAAATTTCACCATCAGCATCCAAAAGGCTTTTATTCATCACTCCGGCCTCGTCTGGAAAAATTCTCAAATTGATGATTTTGCGGGTCAGCCAATCGATATCTTCTTGCCCATCTGCTTCCTCAATTCCCAATAAAATCATCAATCCATTACCGATTGAAGCTTTGATTTCACCTTCGATTTTTACGGAGGCTTCAGAAGCTCTTTGTATTACTACTATCATTTACTTAAATCTTGCATTTCTCCAGAGGAGATTATTTTAATACCGTTTCGGTTTTCATCCAAAGCTACAGAAACCATCGCTTTCGCCACCTGATAATCATAAATAGGACGAATATTCTTAAACAATTTCAACCAGACCAAAGGCTTCATCACAATAGTGGCAACCTTTTCTCCAAAACGGAACTCGTGACGATTTCCAAGTAATAAGGAAGGTCTAAAAATCCCCAAATGATCAAAATCCAAGGATTTTAAATCCTCTTCTGTTTGACCTTTTACTTTGGAATAAAAGACATTGGAACTTGGGTTTGCTCCCATAGAGGAAACATAGAAAAATCCTGTTGCTCCCATTTTTTTGACTGATTTGGCAAAATAGAGAACCAAGTCATGATCCACTGCAAAAAACTTCTCTTCGGAACCTGCTTGCTTGATGGTTGTCCCCAAGCTTGAAAAAGCATGAATGGTAGCATTCCCATTTTCCAGGTTTTCTACCAAGCTATGATATTCTCCACCTAGCGACTGCTCATTGATGAGTTCGGAATAATTCCAAAACTCTAATTGAGTCATATCTCCTGAAAGTTGAATTAATTTTGGGTGTTTCAAAGCAAGCTTTCGTCGACCGACACTCAATACGTACTCATATCTATCGGCCTGAAGTAATTGGTGGAGAAGTTGCATCCCCACCAATCCTGAAGTGCCTGAAATCAGGGCTATTTTCATCCTAGGAATGCTTCGGTGATTTTATCTTTCAATTCTTTCTCTAAAGATTGGTTTTTATCACGAGCATACCAAAGCTGAACGCTTTCATTGTATTCTTTGGAAGTTTGACCTTGAGGATCTGCTTTGAAAGCCTTGAATTTATCGATCAGGAACTGTGGTTTTGGTCCCCAAACGAAATATTCCGACTCCAAATCAGGACTTAAAGAGATCAATTTCGGGATAGATCTTGCACCATTTGTCAAGTATCGATCCATTACTTCAAGATTCTCATCTCGAAGGATAATTCGTAATTGAATTCCTGGATTTAGCTCTGCTAATTTATTGATATAGGGAAGGCTTTGTCCTGCATCTCCACACCAAGCTTCGGTGATTACTAGCCAGGTTTGCGAAGGTAGGCTTTCTACCAACTCCTTCATTTCTTCTGAAACTTGAGCGGTTTTATCCCAGCGATTCATTCGCTGGTTGGCCATTTTTGTATATTCCAGATATGCCTCAGTTTGAAATGGTCCTGTCGTTTTTCCTTCTTGGACAAACGTTTGCACCATTTCTCGATATTCAGTATAAGTCTGGGAAATGGCAATGATCTGGGGGGTGATAGTTTGGTTTAGATTTTCTGTCATTACTCTGAAACTTTGGGCAACAACAGTCTAACCTACAATTGAGTTCGTTCCCAATCTAAAAAATCGTCAATTTCATCTTTCACTTTGGCATAAACCGCCAAAATCACAGACAAATCATCAGCAAAACCAAAAAAACCTAAGAAGTCCGGAATGAAATCGATTGGTGAAAGAAAATAAAACAGAGCCAATAGAATCAAGCCCAAGGTTGTATTAGCCATCTTATGTTTTCCAGAAAAATGGGCTTTGACCATCCTTATGAAAATGGTTAGGGGTTCTATGAGCTTTTGAATTCTAGAATTTGTTTTCAGACTTGAAAGCTTGTTCACCACGCCGGAAAGAAGTTCCTTCACTTTACTTTCCTGTCTGGAAATAGCCTCTACTTTTTCACCATAGAACTCTTTGGCTCGATCTAGAATTTTGGCACTTTTGGATTTCTCTTTTCCCATATTCTTAGAAATAAATTTGAATCTCAGACTTGACCTTTTTTAAGGCAAATGCTATTGCATCGTTTTTTCTTTCCAAGGACTGAGTGAAAATAGCTTTAGCCAATTCCAAACCAGAAGCCTCTTCTCCCAAAGTCTGCCTACTGAGATTTATAATTGTAGTTACTTCTTCTACTGCACGTTTTACTGCCTCCCAGGTTTCATCTGAGAAATAAACTTGCTGAGAAAAATTGTGATTGAACTCTTCTCTAACTTCGTGAAGAAGAACCCCGTGAAGTTCATTCGCACTCATTCCACCTGCATTGGATCTTCTCACCAAATTATTAGGGGTAATTCTTTCCAGCAAAAGACAAAGCCTCTCTCCTGCCTGAAGTCTAACAGGCAAAATTGTTTTGGAATTTTGGGTCTTAAGTTCCACGAGCATTTTTTCACGCTCTTTGGAAATAAAAGAAACTACCACCAGATACATGCCATACAGTACAGCTGCGGCTGGAAGCAAGATTTTCAATAAGTCAACTACGTAGTCCATAAAATTTAAATAAAGCCGAATATCTTAAATTTATCCATCCCTCGAAACGGAAGATGATGTAAATTTGGTTTCAAAACGAACCAATTCCCTGCCAATTTCATTCGAATTGCATGTTAGTACCAATTACTATTACAGAAAAAGCTGAAGCTGAGATCAAAAACATCATCGCTCATAAAAATATTCCTCAAGAATATCATCTTAGAGTGGGCGTCAAAGGTGGTGGCTGCGGTGGAATGTCTTATGCTTTGGGATTTGACAAACCAAAAGAAGATGATCAGCTTTTTGAAATAGCAGGAATCCCTGTTTTGATTGAAAAAAGACATTTCATGTTTCTGATGGGTATGCAAATCGATTTTTTCGAAGGAGATGAGGCAAGAGGATTTACCTTCATCAATCCTGACCTTCCCAAAAGACATGATCAGTGATTTTTTCTTAGCTTAGGGTAAATTCCCAAGCCATGAAGAAATTGTTCCTTCTTTCACTTTTCATCCTGAATGGAGCGTCCCTATTTTCTCAGGAAGTCAAAACCTTAAAGTCTGACGAAAAACCTGGAACTGGAAAAATTGAAGATCTTGATTGGATCCCCGGATATTGGGAAGGTCCGGGATTAGGAGGGGAATGCGAAGAAGTTTGGTTGCCTGCTAAAGACGGACAGATGATGGGCACCTTCCGGTTTTGGAACGAAGGGAAATTACTCTTTTCTGAGTTCTTCCATTTGATTCAGGATGGAGAAAGCCTAACTCTTAAGCTCAAACACTTTAGCGGAGATCTTTCGGCCTGGGAAGATAAAGATGAATGGGTTGAATTCAGACTAGTGGAGATAGGCGAAAACATCTTATATCTGGATGGATTGACCATGGAAAGAATTGGAGATACCATGAATGTCTATGTCAATTTAGCTGATGGCGGACAAACCCAAATCGAAAAATTCGCCTACACCAAAAAGGATTTTTAAAGATCCTCAAATCCAGGTTTAACCAAGTCCCAAAATTCATCTAGGGCAATAATTCTTGGTTTCAAAAATGAAATTATAGAAGCCCAGTCCTTTTCTTCCATCACATTGAGACCTTTCTTCACTTTTTCAATCTTGGAGACAATTTGTCCAACTTCATTTTCATGATGTAGAACCCAATCCCATTCTTCCTGGGTACAAGACTCCAAAATCTTCCTAAGCTGGGTAAAATGATCAAAAATCAGTTCTTGATATTCGGCATCTCCATGTGCTATTTCAATCCCTACTGAAACAAAATCTCTTTCAGCTTTCATCCGGAAATAAATATCCTTTATCCCAGTTTTATAATTGGGCCAATTGATTCTTCTTCCTTCCGCATTCGGGACAGGCTTCATAAATTGGCCAAACTTGATCCAAAATTCCTTGCGAATCCTTGAGGTCTCAGCTCTTGAATACATGTATTATTGATAATCTTCGGGATACTGAATCTGCACAGCAGAATATTTCACCAAACCACCTAAGGCCGGCCCGTGTTTTTTTAGAGTTAATCTAATTTGTTTAGTATCTGGATAGACTTCCAAGATGTCAGAAACGATCATATGCCCCAAATGCTCCAACAGTTTGACTTTGACGTCCATTCGAGCTTTGATGATTTGATACAATCGAGAGTAATCAACAGTCGCATTCAAATCATCATGAATCATGGCATCTTTGAAATTAGTTTCCAATTCCAAATCCAGGGTAAACCTGTTTCCTAAAATGCTTTCTTCTGGATAGGCTCCATGGTAAGCATGAAACTCAATTCCTTCAAGTGCTACTTTGCCCATTAGTCAAACTGGTCAAAAAAGGATCCTGATTGCTTCTTCGGGTCTTTTTCTTTAGAAGACTCAGGATGAGAAGCTGCAGGCGTTTCAGGAACCTCAGGTTTGATCTTCTCTTCTTCGGCAACTACCTCTTCTTGATTCTCTTGGACAGGAGGTTCTTCTGCAATTATTTCTTCTTGAACTTCCTCATCCACCTCTTCCTGAATATCAGGAGTTGAATCATGAACTTCAAGCTCGATATCTTCTTCAATCACTTCCATCTCTGCCATAGGATCTTCAGCCGCTGGCTCTGGAGCAAATTCTTCTTGCATTTGATGAGCTGAAACCTCTCCGACCTCTTCAGCCAATGCAGCTAAATTTGCAAAGGTGAATTTTTGAGATCTACTCAATTCTTCAATAGCTCTTTGATGAGATTTTGCATCGATTCTGGCAAAATGTGCATCTGAAAGATCTATTTGATTCAATGTATCCTGAGATATTCTTCTCAAACTTTTCACCAAAGCCTCCCTTTGCTCCACAAGGCTTTCATAGGATCTTACCAATCCTTGCATGCTTTCTCTCAACTCAACGATAGTGTCTTTAGCTTTTGCCTCAGCTGCACCAATGATAATAGCCGCTTCAGATTCAGCTTTTTGCTTGGCCTCAGCCATCAATTTTTCAGCATGAGCAGTTGCATTTTCAGCAGTCTGATTTGCCTCAGAGATAATCTGATCCGCTGCCTCATTAGCTTCTTCAATGATACTCGCACCCGTATCCTCAGCAGTTTTTAAAGTTCTAAACAAGGAATCCTCCACATCTTTCAGCCTTTTGGCTTCATCTCCTACCTGCTGAAGTTTGCTTTTCAATTCAAGGTTTTCCTGATTCAATGCCTCCACAACCTGGCTTACCTCATCCAGAAAAGCGGTTACATCTTTTTTTTCATAACCACGAAAAGCGGTTTCAAATGACTGGGAACGAATAGCTGCAGGTGTTAATTTCATGTATGTTGAGGTTCGGTTATTTTCCAAATTGAAATAGTTCGGTCGTCTGAAACAGATATCACCTCTTGGGAATAACTACTCCAAACAACTTTGTTGATGCTGGTACCATGCCCGGCATTCCTTGCTTTGTCTATGACTTTCAGCAATTTTTTACTTTCCACATCCCAAATCTTAATGGATTTGTCCATGGAGCAGGAAACGAGGTATTTGCCATCCTCTTTGAAAGATAAATAATTGATGGCATACATATGCGCCACCACATCTTCTTCCAGTTCATAATTTTCGGTATTCCAGAATTTCAGGTGGGCATCTCTGGATCCACTCGAAAGAACACTTTCATCAGGTGAATAAGCTAATCCAAAGACTGAATTACTATGCCCAACCAAATTGGCTATCGGCTGAAAATCATTGTTCAAATCCAAAATTTTGATCGAATGATCAGATAGCCCAATCGCTAGGTGCATTTTCTCCAAAGCAATATCCATCACCCGAATACTTTTGGAAGATAATTTCACATGTTTCTTGATGGATTGGGTTGGAATATCGATAACAATCAGCACTCCATCTCCAGTCCCTACGAATAATTGATCTCCCCAAACTTTGATATCAAATATGGCCTGATCGGTCACTTTCAAAGACCAAATCTCTTTATTGTCATGCAAATCGATGACATGAACACCTTCAAAATTATGACCGATGATCAATAGATTACGAAGACTGTCCAAAGCCAGAGCATAGACCGAATGAGGCAATTTCGCGATTAATTTACCGTCTTTGGGAGCATCAAGGTCCCACTCCACAACCATACCATCACCTGCACCAGTGTAAAAGAATCTTGGGTCAGAACCTTCGGCCAATGCATAAATGCAATCATTGTGACCTGTGAGTGTATGGGATTTATTTACTTGGATTTTTACCATATATTGCCATTTGCTTAAGGATGCACTTTTGGCCCATGCAAACAAAAATAGAAAAAATTGACTCTTCATCGGCTTTAGCCATCAAGATAATTAGAGACCAAACCCAGCAGGATCTTGATTTCTTGAGCTTTAGGGAAAAACTCTCTTTGGCAAATATTTCACATCCAGAGAAAAAGCAGGAATGGATCACCGCAAGGTTGGCCATTAAAGACACTTTAGATTCACTTTCCATTCCTTATCCTGGTTTTTTCAAGGATGAACATGGCAAATCTCACTCTATGAATGGCAATGGTTATGTTTCTTTGAGCCATACGATGGGATACGCTGGAGCTATTTATCATCGAGAAAACCCAGTGGGAATGGATATGGATTTAATCAGAGAAAAAATCCTAAGAATCGGTTTTAGATTTTTGGATCCATCGGAGCTTGATTTCCTTTCCAAAGATCCTATTCATTATACTATGGCTTGGTCTGCGAAAGAATCAATTTTTAAATGTCAGGGAAAACGAGGAGTATCATTTAGAGACAATATTCTTTTGGAACCATTTTGTGTAGAGGATAAAATAATTCGAGGGAAAATTCGAGGAACAGAATTTGCAGATCATCATTACCAAGTCGAGAGCCAGCTACTCGGAGACGTGGTGCTCACCTACACAATTTGGTAAAATGAAAAACCTACTCGCTTTATTTCTATTCATTGCTTCTATTTCCTTTTCAAAGGCACAAACTTTCCAATCTATAGAAAGAGTTGATGCGGTAACCGGAAAAAGTGTTCAGGTAGAATCTTTAATTCGTGACAAAGCCCTGGTTTTGGTTTTTCATAGCCTAAAATGC
This sequence comes from Algoriphagus zhangzhouensis, assembly GCF_900148515.1. Lineage (GTDB taxonomy): Bacteria > Bacteroidota > Bacteroidia > Cytophagales > Cyclobacteriaceae > Algoriphagus > Algoriphagus zhangzhouensis. Next base: position 1,317,502 of record NZ_FRXN01000001.1, read on the forward strand.
CCATTTGCAAACATGTACCAAGACCGGATCATTGATTTAAAAAACAATTACTCAAACAAAGGAATCACCTTTGCATTGGTCAATCCAGAGGCAACTGCCGACCAGGAAGCTGAATTGAGAAAATTTGTAGATGATTCTGAAGTCAATGCGAGCTATTTAATTGACGAGGACCTACTTCTTGTCAAGCAATTGGGAATTACCAAAATTCCAGAAATTATCATTCTTATTCCAGGTGAAAACGGATTGGAAATCGCTTACAAAGGCGCCATTGACAACAATCCTCAGGCAGCAAATTCAGTTTCTGAAAGAAGTTTGGAAAGAGCAATCAATCAAGTCCTTCGAGGTGAAAAACCTAGCCCAGCTCAAATAAGAGCGACAGGATGTAATGTCAAAAGCTTCTAATCACTTAAGATTGCTATTAACTCTTTAATCTCGTCCACCTTCTCAGCTTCCCCTAGTTTATCAAAAGAGTTAGCTAGATTTCTAAGAGATCTCAATACCATTTGAAGATGTGTCGTTGGCTCAAAGTATTCCTCTTTGGGTTCAATCTTTAAATGATTGAGATAATTACTCACATCTTTCCTACTGAAAACCAACCCCTTATTAAAAGCATTAATATAAAAAGTGCTCTCCTCCGATTTATAGGTCAACACAAATAAATTGGGAAGGTTGACTCCGTAGATTGGCAATCCTAATTTTTTGGCCACCAACATATAAATAACGCAGAGAGAGATTGGATTTCCTTTTTTGGTATCCAAAACTGTTGAAAGCATGCTATTGGCAGGAGAATGAAAGTTCTTGGTATTGGCAGAAAACCGAAGCGAATTAAAAAGCACATTATTGACAATCCGTATTTGATCGTAAGGTGCCAGATCATTGTTGAAAGCCGTCCAAACCTCAAAGTAGATTTGATGCATTTCTGCATTGATTTTTTCAAAATCCAAGTCTGGATATTGATAGGTATTGATAATCCAAAGTCCGGTTAAAAGATCCTGATCTTCTGAATTTTTCCAATTTTCCAATCTAGTTTTTAGGAGGGAAAATTGAAGGTCATGAACAAGAATCTCTATTTCTTTCTGAATCTCGGGATTAAAACTATGCTCCCACTTTTCCTCCAAAAAAGGGATTATTTCTGTACCTAATGAGCTGATCCGATCACGAACATGATTCCTCACTTCTTCATCTGTATCATCCAAAAGAGAAACCAGCGCATTTAATTCACATTCTGTTAACTCAGCCATTCAAAATCATTCTTTATTCAATATACCCAAATTCAATGGATTTATCTTCCAATCCACTTTTCAAGAATCTGGAAAATCAATCTTCCAATTCATACCACTGGACACCGCTAAGATTGGCTCTTCTACCTTCTTGGATAGGAGCATAGTTTTTAGACAAATAGTCAAGAATTTTTTCTTCACTATCCCCTAACTCCCAAAGTCCTTGCGTGGTCTGCATCCAGATAATCAAACTCTTCCAATAATCACGGTTTCCACGGTTTTGAGTCACCAGATTAGCAGAATGACATTTGGTGCAATTTGCAATGATCAATTGGTAACCATCATCGGCTACAAGGCCAGATTCAACATGAATCCCATCGTCAGATATTTCTGATTCAGATTCTAACATCTCAGGTTCTGAAAGTTCAATGGGTTCGGATTCCCAACTGAAAATTTCCGGATTTTGGTTCCAAAAAAACAACCCTACCACCAAAATCAATAAGAGACCTGCTATGCTTGCCAATCCAATCATCAACAATCTGAAAGCTTTCACTAGATCATCCATATCAGCCTACTTTTACTGCTATGCGGTGACAGGCGTTATTCAGATAGCCTTTGGGATTCCATCCTGGAACAAGCATTGGCTGAGATTTCCCGTTTGAATCAGTTGCTTTGGCCCATACTTCGTAATATCCATCTTTTGGAAAATTCAGACTTGTCTTAAAATGCTGCCAAGCCAATCTATTGACAGGAGGATCTAACTGGCAATCTTGCCAAGTAGCACCAAAATCAATAGAAACTTGAACTTTTTTGACCTCCAACTCACCTGCCCAAGCATGTCCTCGGACCTCTAATTTCTTATTCATCGGGATCATGGCCCCAGATTTCGGATTAGTAATCAATGATTTGACTGGCATTGATTCGATGATACACATATCTTCATTAGACACCTCGGTACCGGGAGCTACTGGATTACAAGGAACCCTGTAAGAAGGAGCCTCCATTTTTGCACCGTCATGAACTATATTTCTAACCGATATCCTATTGAGCCATTTCCCCGAAGCTGAAGCAGGAAATCCTCCAGCCACAAGGCGCAGCGGAAAACCATGGGCAATTGGAATTGGCGATCCGTTCATTTCAAAAGCAATTAAAGTCTCATCTTGAAGTGCCTTGGCTATCGGAACTCCCCTAGAAATTGGTTCTTTATTTGGGTCATTGCTTAAATGAGAATCTGCCGAATGATACCCTATGTAAACAGCATCTGGCTTGATGCCTATATCTTGCAAAAGATCTTTCAACCTGATCCCAGTCCAATTTGCACAGGAAACAGCACCGACTTTCCATTGATTACCGCTTGCCGGTGGAAAAAATTCGCTTCTCCCATTGCCTCCACATTCTAGGGTCAGCTGATACGTGTAATTCTTGAATTTACTTTTTAAATCTGCCAGAGAATAGGTCTTAGTTTGGGAGACTGACTCCCCATCTACTGTTAAAGTCCAAGTATTTACATCAACATTTTCTGGAATCAACCCATTGTTCCTGACAAACATCTTATCTGCAGGGGTGATCTTATCATCCAACAAATGCGGAGGAGTTTCTAGGTTCCAAGGCTTGTTGTTTAATACAATTAGCTCTTTATTCTTATTAAATAGCTTAAAAGGATCGGAATCCTGAAAAGCTAAAGGGACATAGTTGGAAGGAAGTTTGGCTGCATGAACGATTTCAAAACCCAAGGAGGCGGCCAAAGCTGCCAGGCTAGATTTTTTAAGAAAGTTTCTTCTTCCGTTTGATGCTTGTTTTATAGAAGGATTTGAGGCAATGTGTTTTTTCATCCTTGATCTTTTTAGGGGATGATTGAAAAATAAATAAACGATTGAAATTAACAGGAATGATTGGACTGAGCATTACCATTCAAAGATTGATCAGGTCTGAATTACTCCCACATTGAATTTCTCGGTAATCGGAGAATGATTTGCTGCCTGAATCCCCATAGAAATGACCTTTCTGGTTTCATCAGGACGAATCACACCATCAACCCATAGCCTCGAAGCGGCATAGTAAGGAGAAAGTTCTTCCTCATATTTGGAAGTGATTTCTCCCAGAAGTTGTTTTTCCTCATCAGGACTTATTTCCTTTCCGGCTTTTTTCAAAGAGGAAACCTTGATTTGCAATAAAGTTTGGGAAGCCGAAGCTCCTGACATTACCGCCATTTGAGCAGTGGGCCAGGAATAGATCAATCTTGGATCATAGGCTTTTCCACACATAGCGTAATTACCAGCTCCATAAGAATTACCAACAATGATCGTGAATTTTGGGACTACAGAATTTGCCATTGCATTGACCATCTTCGCCCCGTCTTTGATGATACCTCCGTGTTCGGCTTTGCTCCCCACCATAAATCCACTAACATCCTGAAAAAAGACCAATGGGATTTTCCGCTGGTTGCAATTCATAATGAAACGAGCGGCCTTATCTGCTGAATCGGAATAGATCACTCCACCCATTTGCATTTCTCCTTTGGCGGTTTTGACAACTTTTCGCTGATTGGCTACAATGCCTACTGCCCAGCCATCAATCCGTGCAAAACCACAAATCAGTGTTTTACCATAGTCGGGCTTATATTCCTCTACAATTCCCCCATCCACAATTCCAGCCAACACTTCCAGCATATCATATGGTTTGACCCTTTCCACAGGAAATCTCTCTAATAGCTGATCCGCTGAAATCTCGGGCTCTTTAGGCTTTACCCGATCAAATCCCGCCTTTTCACAGGCTCCGATTTTATCAAAAATCTTCTTAATTGCATCCAGACAATCTTGATCCGAATTATACTTATTATCCGTTACTCCTGAAATCTCACAATGAGTTGTCGCTCCTCCCAAGGTTTCATTATCGATAATTTCCCCGATTGCAGCTTTTACCAAATAGGATCCTGCCAAAAAGATTGAGCCTGTTTTATCCACAATCATGGCTTCATCCGACATAATAGGCAGATAAGCTCCTCCCGCAACACAGGAACCCATGATAGCCGCGATTTGGACAATCCCCATCGCAGACATTTTTGCATTGTTTCGAAATTGACGTCCAAAATGCTCCTTATCCGGGAAAATTTCATTTTGCATAGGCAGAAAGACCCCAGCACTATCCACTAGATAAATGATGGGAAGCCTGTTTTCCATGGAAATCTCCTGAGCTCTCAAGTTCTTCTTCGCTGTCATAGGAAACCAAGCACCGGCCTTTACTGTCGCATCATTGGCCACAACTACACACATTCTTCCTTGCACAAAACCAATCCCTGTAACCACACCAGCAGAAGGGCATCCTCCCTCCTCTTGGTACATTCCATCCGCAGCAAATGCCCCAATTTCCAAAAAATCCGAATCGGTATCCAATAGATAAGCGATCCTTTCACGAGCAGTCAGTTTCCCTTTATCATGCTCTTTTTGATTTCTTTTGGGACCACCTCCCAATTTGACAGCATTGTACTTCTGTTCTAATACAATTAATAAATCTTGAATCTTTCCTGAATTTGAACTCATGGGTACTATTGGGTTTATAATATTCTATTCCCAATCTACAATAGCTCAAAGAAAATCCAATAAGAACACTCTCTGAAAAAAAGAATTCTATTTTGATCCAAAAAAAATGGCCCTTACAGGCCATCATTTTATCTAATTGAGACTTAAGAACTAATTTTAACAAAGTTTAATTCGTACCCTCAATCTCATTTTTATAGTCGCGGATAGATCTAAAAATCGCTGAGGCCATATACTCCTGTCCTTGCTTACTCATCAAAAAATTCTCTTCATTGGTATTGGAAAGGAAACCTAACTCCACCAATACGGAAGGCATGGAAGGTGTCCACAATACATAAAATGGACCTTGCTTCACTCCTCTACTTCTCCTGCCAACACGGTTTTTAAACTGCGTTTCTATATTGTCAGCCAAAGAAATTGAATTATCTACAAAGGCTTTTGACATCAAATTAAACATGATATAGGATTCTGGAGAAGAAGGATCAAAGCCTTCATATTTTTCCTTATAATCCTCTTCGAGCATCATCACGGAATTTTCTCTTTTTACGATATCAAAGTTTTCATCAAAGTGTTTCATTCCCATCACCCACGTTTCAGTTCCATATGCAGACTTGGTAGGCGCTGAATTGGAGTGAATGGACACAAACAAATCCGCTTTGTTCACGTTGGCAATCTGAGGACGTTTTTCCAAGGCAGGAAAGCTATCATCTTTCCTGGTGTAAATAACTTCCACGTCTGGTAAATTTTCTTCGATATATTTACCAACTAACATCGTTACAGCTAAATTAATATTCTTCTCTCTTGATCTTGAACCTAAATTCCCTGGGTCTTTCCCGCCGTGTCCAGCATCCAAAACGATCTTTTTCATTCGAAATGAAGGCATCATCGTTTCATTCGGAATAAAGCCACCAAATACAAAAGGAATTAGGATAATTAGAGAAAGAAGAATTTTTTTGTTTTTGGACCGTTCCATGAGGGCAATAAAATTAACTTTACGCGAAATTTCACTCAATATAAATAAAGCGCAAGTAGCTGTGCAGGGAAGTAGACTCCTTTTTTTAAGTATTTTCATTACGCTGATTATGCCTTTTATGGCTAATGGTCAGCGATCTGGCAGAGTACAGGAACGTCGATTGACTAGTCCTGATACACTCCAAGTTCCTCCTGTAGCAAACTTGGACACTATTCCTATTACTGCAGATACACTTGCTGTGCAAGATTCGACAAAAATTGTGCCTTCTGGTCCGATTACAACAGAAATTGATTATTACGCTGAGGATAGCATCATTACTGACTTCGAAACCAACAAGGTATATTTATATAATCAGGCTTGGTTTGAATACGGTCAAATGAGATTGGATGCAGACCGAATAGTCATTGATTGGGAAAATAATGAAATCTATGCCTCAGGTGTAACTGATAGCACTGGAACGATTAGCGGAAATCCATTTTTCAAAGACGGTGAAGCTGTCTATGAAATCCGTAAGGAAATGCGCTACAATTTCAAAACCCAAAAGGCCATCATCAAAGATGTGGTAACAGAACAGCAAGATGGAATCCTGAGAGGAGAAACGATCAAAAAGACTAAGGACGGTAGTATTTATCTTGATCATGGATATTATACAACCTGTAAGCTTACCGAACCGCATTGGCATATTTCTTCCAACAAGCTCAAATCCATCGAAGGTAAACAAGTCGTTTCAGGGCCATTCAATTTATATTTCAATGGGATCCCAACTCCTTTAGGTCTACCATTTGGAATCATCCCTAATACTCCTGAAGAAAAAGCATCCGGAATCATTTTCCCAAGCTACGGCCAAGAAAAGGTCAGAGGTATTTATTTAAGAGATTTTGGGTACTATTTTGCCTTAAATGACTATATCCATGCCCGAGTAACTGGAGACATTTATTCTAAAGGAGGATGGGGAGCGAAAGCCCAATCTGTTTATAAAAAACGGTATAGATTCAACGGTGCATTTAATTTGGACTTCCAAAAATTCAAATCACCTGAAACGGAGCTTAACCCCGTTGACTACAATACATTCCGAGTGACTTGGAGCCATACACCAGAAACAAGAGGAACTGGAAGGTTTTCTGCATCTGTCAATGTGGGAAGTACCAGTTATTTCAACACAGTAGTCAACCAAAATTTCCAGAATAACATCACCTCAGATTTACAATCCAGTGTCAATTATTCAAAGACTTTTTCAGGCACTCCTTTTTCCATGTCCTTTGCAGCGCAGCATTCCCAGTCCATTTCGACTGGAGAAGTTCGATTGAGATTGCCTTCTATGAACGTCAGTATGAATAGGCAAAAACCCTTTGAAAAGTTAACGAGGTTTGAGCCTTTGAAAACACTGAATATTGCCTGGAACTTTGATTTTCAAAATTCGATCAATAATAAAATTCAAAACACCTCACCAATTGATGAAGAGCTTGGGGGGACTACCAGTTCAGAGTTGATCCCGTTTACACCAAGTAACTTTGCATTGCTATTGAAAAACGCAAACAATGGCTTTAAGCATAATATACCTATCAGTTCCAATTTTACGCTTTTCAAGTATTTCACAGGTACTGGCTCCTTCAATATTAGTGAGTTATGGTACTTTCAAAAACTAAAACACTTCTATAATCCGGTTTCTGAGCGAGTAGATCAAGTTGTGGAAAACGGATTCAACAGAATCTCCACTTATACCAGTTCATTCAATATGAACACCAATATCTATGGTTTCTTCAACTTCAAAAAGGGGAAAATTGAAACCATCAGACAGCATATTCAGCCTTCATTTGGATTTAGCTATACACCAGATTTCACCGGAGAATCTTATGGCTATTATCAAAATGTTCAGATAAATGAGGAAGGAGATACTAGGCTTTATAGCCGACATTCCGGCTTTATTTACGGTGGTGCACCTTCTGGGGAATCTAGATCTCTAACCATGAGTTTGAGAACGGTTCTGGAAGCAAAAGTAAAAAATGCCAAGGACAGTACTGGAGACAACCCTACCAAGAAAGTCCCTATTTTGGAAAACTTGGATATGAGTTCATCCTACAATATGGCTGCAGACTCATTCCAATTGGCTCCTATTCGTATTTCTGCCAGAACCAGCTTTTTCCAAAGGAAACTATCCATGGCATTGAGTACCACTTTGGACCCTTATGCGACAGCTCCCTCATTGAATTCATCTGGCACAGAAGTAACAAGAAGAATCAACCAATTTGCCTGGAAAAATGGGCAAGGAATCGGAACAATCCGAAATGCATCCTTGAACCTAAACGCATCGATTAACCCAAGTAGCAGTGCTCAAAACCCAAATGAGGTAAGGGATGAATTGACCAATCAGTTCCTTCAGCAAGGTGGAGTATTAGATGACTTTGTAGAAAGTCAAATTAATCAAATCGTCAATGACCCAAGCCAATACATTGATTGGAATATACCTTGGAATTTGACTTTTGGTTATAATCTAGCTTATAGCAAAGCCACCTCGGGAACCACTAATATCACCCAGGCTATTCAGCTTTCTGGAGATTTGTCTCTATCTGAAAAATGGAAAATCAATTTCAACACTGGTATTGATTTACAGGCAAGAAATATTACCCAATCCATGATTGGTATTGCCCGCGACTTGCACTGCTGGCAAATGAACGTCAATTGGGTTCCATTTGGACGATTCACCTCCTACAATATTGATATTCGGGTTAAATCCAGCATCCTGCAGGACTTGAAGGTATCCAGAAGAAGAAGTTTCTTCGATCGGTAACCTAGGCCTTTCATCTAAAATCCTACCTCAAAAAATTAATCGCTTTACGAGCCCATTCGTCCCGATAAATTCAAGAATTGAGATCAGAGATTTGTGATTTGAGATTGAAAAGTCACATACTAGAAAATTTTTGAAAGCCTGAATTCAGTTTTCGCGTCCAAAGAATTTCGCGGATCGTTTTCAATTATTAAACTTCAGCTTTATTCATTTTTCTTGGATCTTGATTCTTGAATCTTGATCCCTTCTTTAAAAGTATTGCCCTACTTTAATCCGTATTTATTAAACTTTAAAAACAAATTAGTCCATATCCAATAACCGCCTAGCTCGGGCTAAGTCTTCTGCTGTATCGATGGCAATCGGTTGATGCTGAGTTTCAACCATTCGAATCTTTATGCCTGATTCTAGCATCCTCAGCTGCTCAAGCATTTCAATCCCTTCCAACTCACTTTTTCCCATGCCAGTATATTCTAATAGGGTTTCTCTTCTGTATGCATAGATTCCTATATGCTTCCAATAGGAAAGGTTTCTGATCTTATCTCGGTTATAAGGAATCGGTGATCTGGAAAAATAAAGTGCATCACCATTTTTATCAGTCACAACCTTCACAAAATTGGGATTATGGGCTTCATCCTCTGAAATCTTAGTCTTTAAAGAGGCAACCAGAATTGAGGAGTCCTGAAATACCTTCACCAAATCCTCTAGAGATTGCTTATCCTGAAAAGGTTCATCCCCCTGAACATTAATCACAACATCTGCATCAACCTTTGTCAAGGCCTCTGCGATCCGATCTGAGCCACTTTCATGCTCTTTTTGAGATCTATATACATTTCCGCCAATTGCATCAATCTGGGCTTGAATTTGATCATGATCAGTAACCACCCAAACTTCATCAAATAGTCCTGTATCCAAAGTACTCTGATAAGTTCTTTGGATTACCGATTTTCCATGAAGATCCTGAATTAGTTTTTCGGGTAAACGGGTTGAGGCAAATCTTGCCGGGATAAGTGCTGCTATTTTCATTTTTGTATTAACGGGTGCGGAAAAGCTTTTTGACTTTTTTCATCATTGAAAAGTCTTTCTTCTTAATCTTCTTTTTCTTTTCCTCTAAATCATCTCCGTAATAATTGTACATGTACTTATTATTCTGAGAATACAAATAGGTATTTCCATAGCCATAGTTGTACCCCTCGTAATGGTACCCAGAATTTATAATTCCATTGAAGACACCATATACGTTCTTTACTTGCTTATTATTGAACAGATCATTGATCATTACCAAGTGATCTTTGATTGTATAATTTTGACGTACTACATATAAATTGATATCAAAAAGTCTCATCAAATCGATGGTTTCAGAAACTAAGCCCATCGGAGGAGTATCAAAAATAATCACATCAAATCGCTCATCCAGATATTGTAAAAAATCCTTCAACCGTTGTGTTTGAAGTAATTCTGCTGGGTTAGGTGGAATAATACCGGAAGGGACAAATGACAAAAATTCCTGATCTGTTTCCTTTACAATTTCACTTGCCTCTACTTTTCCAATCAGATACGTAGATAGCCCCACTTTTTCAGATTCACCAAAATAGCTTGCCAATTTGGGTCGTCTCAAATCACCACCAACTACCACTGTTTTTTTGGATCCCAAAGCCATAGCTGACGCCAAATTCAAAGAAGTAAAGGTCTTTCCTTCACCTGATACAGAAGACGTAACAAGAATTCGTTTTGTATTTTTTCCACTCGCCAAATAGGTAATAGCCGATCTTAATGACCTAAATGACTCGGCAACTGCAGATTTGGGGTGCTCCAAAACAACTTTATTGGTTTCTTTTTGGGAAAAACCAATCACACCTAATTGTGGAATCATAAAGTGTTTTTTGAGATCTCTTTGATCCTTTATACTGTCATCAAACATATCTCTGACAACTATAAATCCAAAAGGTAAAAACAGGCCCAAAATGATTGCCAAAGCATAGTTTTGTTGCTTCTTAGGGAAAACCAAAGTTCCTCTTTTAGCGGCATCCAATATCGCATTATCAGAGACATTTGATGCTCTTGCAATTCCTGCCTCCGCACGTTTTTCCAACAAATATGTGTAAAGAGATTCTCTCAGTTTAAACTCTCTAAAAATCCCAGTGTATTCTGATTCTGATTCAGGCAAGGTAGAAAACTGTGCGTCATAAGTTCTTATCTCTCTTTGGACACTTTGTTGCTGCTTCCTAGTGTTATCAATGAGATTGACCACATTTTCAAATAGACCATCTTGAACTTTTTCCATCTGAACATCAATTTTTATGACTTCAGGATGGTTTTCATTTACAGTTGCAAGCAGTTTTCTTCTTTCCTGAGAAAGCGTCACCAAGGTTTGAATCAAGCCATTTAAAAGTGGATCAGGAACACCTATTACAGAAGGAGCAATGACATCAGAAAAATCCTTACTTTTACGATCCATGTAATCCCGTATCTCTTCAAAATACTTTAGTTGATAGTCAAGCTCCGCGTTTTGCTCATCAAGAGTATTCATCTTTGAAAGAATATTCGAAAATTCAGCTGAAACATCTAACAGCTTGTTTTCGACTTTGAACTCTTGAAGCTCTCTTTCTTTATTTTTCAATGAATCTTCCAAAAACCCTAATTGCTCTTCAATAAAGGCAATTGTGTTTTCTTGAATTTTATTCTTCTCATTCAAGTCATAATCAATGTATGACTCCATCAGAGCATTGATATAATCTCGCCCTTTCTCCACAACTTTGGTGGTAGTACTTAGTCTAAGAACTGAACTATATTCGTTCTCAGTATTAACATTGACAGCTTTTGCCCAACTTTCCTCCAATGAGGATGGGTTTTTCAATTGAAATACCACTTGATCCCCTACACGTCCAGGATTCACCAAATACACAATAAACTTTGACCTCCCGGTCTCAATTTCTTCACCGAAAGTGTAGGTTTTATCATAAACGGATTCATCACCAGCAGCCTGTGCAGAATTTATATCCAACAATCCTTCAGAAAAAGGCATTAATTTGAAGTTGTCCTCTGAAAGAATTTGTAGCTCAACTTGAGTATCAGTCACCTGAAGATGATCCCAATCTACTTTTATCCGAATAGGTGAACGATCATACAGTTCAATTGCCTTAATATTAGTCTTAGCAAAATATTCTACATCAAAATGAACCTTTTTCAAGGCTTCCCTCGCTAAATTCTTAGAACGAAGGCGGAGAATGTCATTTTCCAGATTAATCCCAGAATTGAAAATATTAGACCTATCCAAGATCCTGGCTTCTGGAGAAGTATTAGTTTTGATCACCATTGAACCAGTCACTTCATATTCATCAACGGTATATCGATGAAATAAAAAGGTAGCGATTAAGAAAATGAGCGTAAAAAGTACATACCACGGCCAGTAGCGAATGTATTTGGCTACTACATAGCGAATCTCTAATGCTTTCTCCTCATTATCTAACTGACTGAGATCTAACTTTTCCATAAAGGTTAATTCCCTTGGGTAACCAAATTAATAATCAATAAAGTCGAGGCTAACAATCCTGCAAATAAAGCCATGGAAGCAGTTAAATTATCTGCCGTCCCAATTTGCCTGATTTTCATCGGCTCCATATACAAGATATCATTTGGCTGAATAAAATAAAAGGGGCTAGCCAAGATCGCCCGATCATTCAAATTTATTTGGTGGATCTTAGATCCTCCATCATATTGCCTAACCACAAATAATTTATTCTTTTTGCCCAAAATGGTGGTCTCACCTGAGTTTGCAAGAGCATCAAAAACAGTTGCTCTGTTCTTATAAATAATTTGAACTCCCACATTATTGAATTCACCCAAAGTGGTGTATCTTATCCCCGCTATCCTCAACTTTACATAAACTTCCTCCTTAAAAAACTCATTAATCTTCTTCTGAATGAGGTTCTTCGCGTCTTCTTCAGTTAAGCCAGCAATTTTAGTCTTTCCCAATTTTGGAACTTCAACTTCCCCATTTTGATCAATTTTATAACCTCTAAAGTATAAAGGGTCTGAACCTTGATTTCCTCCTCCCCCAGATCTTGCCATATTTGAATTTGTGCCGGAGTTTTGAAATGAAAAAGCCTTTGTCAACTCCTCATCTGATGAGGCAAAATCAATTTCAACCATATCATAAGGCTGGAGGATGTATTCATAATCAACCTCAGCAAAAGGGATAAACTCATTGAGATCGTACGAAGTACTATCTGTCAAATTTTGTAAATAGGTAATCCGCTTGTTACTAATACAACTCGAGGCTATCAACAGTAGTAAAAAGAATGCGGGAATAATTCTCATAAATTAAAAGGAAACACCAATTCAAATATATACAAAATGTTGGGCAGGGGTGTTTTTAGTTGAAGAAATCTAATTCTCAATCTGGTTTCTGCCAAAGTTTAGCATAAGGACAAGATTCAATCCTTTGAAAATCTAAATTTTCTCCATTTCCAATGCCTCTTATAATCTATTTAAAAAAGAAAATGGAGATAAAAAGACTGATTTAACATTTGGTATTTTAATTTAGAAATTCTCCAACCTATAACTATGACAATCCGTCAAGCCAAAGAAGAAGACATTCCTACTATTGTTGAACTATTGAAATCGTCTTTAGGGGAAAGTCTTATTCCTAAAACCAGTGAATTTTGGAAATGGAAACATTTAGAAAATCCATTTGGAAAATCTCCCGTCTTAGTTTTGGAACAAAATGGAAATATTGTCGGAGTCAGAGCTTTTCTCAAATGGAAATATTTCTTTGAAGGAGAAACTATTTTGGCTGGAAGGGCTGTCGACACCGCTATTCATCCCAATTTTCAAGGCAAGGGTCTTTTTACAAAATTGACAAAAAAGCTTTTGGATCAAGTTCAAAAAGATGACTTTCAATTCATATTCAACTCTCCAAACAGCCAAAGCCTTCCAGGATATTTGAAAATGGGTTGGGAAACTTGGGGAAGATTACCATTGAAAATCCATTGGAATCCATTCCCGAAAAAGAGAAAAACACCTAGTCAACAAGACTGGAAAGTATTAGGTCCACTAATCCATAAATTGGAAAATTCTCAAGAAAATGATTCTTCAATCCAAACAAAATTAGTCCACGGTTACATTAATTGGAGGTATGAAAGTTGTCCTATCGTGGATTATTATTGGGTGAGTGACCAAAATACATACTTGCTAATTTACAGATTGAAAGAAGGCCAAATAGGAACAGAATTTAGGATTGTTGACTTCTTTAACACTCCCGAATTTTCTGAAATGGAAAGAAAACAGGTAAACCTCCGGCTCAAAAATCAATTCAAGGAATCAGGAGCAAATTTCGCAAGCTTTTCCGGGCTGAAATTTCCAAATTCAAACCTTAAACTAGGACCATTGCCAACTTTTAAAAAAGGGCCAGTAGTAACCTTAAAAAATTTGAACAGGAAAACCTCCCCCCTCGACCTACCTTGGTCATGGAGCTTAGGAGACTTGGAATTGTTCTAACAAAAAAAACCGACTCCTTACGAAGTCGGCTTTCCATCTATTAACAACAATATTATTTTCTTACCAAGGCACGGTAGTTCCCTGATACAACCAAGATTTAGACCATTGGCTATCTTTTCCAAAACCTCCTGAATAGTCTGTCAACTCTAATCTATCCAAAGCTCCGGTAATACTTTCTGAGTTATTGTTATACTCATCACTACCATATTGGAATCTTAAGGCTACCACTGGCTGAGGAGACAAAGGTCCTGCTTGAAGTGCTGGATATCCAGTTCTTTTGAAATCAGCGAATGATTCAGCTGCCGCAGTCCAGCTAGCTACCCACTTTTGGGTGATTACTTGCTCTACAGTATTATCGAATGCTACACCTTCTTGAGCTATGAACTCATCATATCCATCTTGGTCTTCCCAAGCTTCCAAAGAACTCATGATACCTGCATAATAATGCGTTTCTGCAGAACCTACACTCCATCCTTTCAAAGCTGCTTCTGCAAAAATGAAACTTACCTCAGCTGCAGAAATCAATCTTGATTTCAAAATACCTCCACCTTCATTCATATAAGTATCAGCCAATTGAGAAACATGTTGATTTTGAGTTCCCTGACCTGGAGATGGGTTTCCATTATAAGAACTAGGAACTGCTAATCCTGGAGGAAGTCCTACATACATATCATCATTGTATTCCACTTCTTCAGGATTGTATCTTCTAGTAAAATCATATCCAGAATACAAGTCTACAAAATCATCAAAAGCATAAGTAACTACTTCCAATGGCTCACCATCCAAGCGGATAAAATCTTCTGAGGCGGAAGCCAAAGACTCGTCTGCCACCCACTGAACTCTCACTGGAGCGAAGAAAGTCGAAAGTCTAGGGTCACTTGTTCCCATCAATTGATCGATGAAGGTTTGACAAGCCTGATATCTTTGAAAATCATCCGGATTCAAAGCTACGTGTCTTGTAATCCAAATATCATTTGAACCTCCTGTATAATCCAAAACCGCATCTTGAGAAGAACTTTGGATATAATCACCAGAGGCATAAATCGCCTCCACTCCTGCTTTGGCAACATCAGGTTTTTTGCTTGAAATTCTCATATAATATCTCAACAATAGAGAATTCGCAAATCGCTTCCATTGATCAACATCCCCTCCGAAATACAGATCATTTTCTGAAATGACTGCTGCGCTACTTGCGGTCTCAAAAAGTGCAACTGCACTTTTCAAATCTGCAATAACACCGTCATATATTACTTCCTGGCTATCGAAAGCAGGATATTGATAGGCAGTATCATCACTATCACCCTGCAATGCATCGGTATATGGAGCATCACCCCAAAGGTCCGTTACATTTCCAAAAACAAAGGACTTCATAGTTAGGGAAACTCCTTGGAAGAAATCATTATCAAGTGTTACTGCTCTTTCATAAAGGAGATTATTATTTCTTAGGATACTGTACCAGCCTCCCCAGCCAGCATCTTCCCAAGAATAATTATTATGACCGGTAAACCAGCCATTTTTCTGAGTGTGCTGTACAGCTCCTGCCAAATTATTGACACCTAAATCCGTGTAAGATTGAGCTGCCGAAGCAAGAATCCCAGGTAGCAACAAGTTTGGATTAACCTCTGTTGGATCAATACCATATGGATTGATATTTAACTCATCGAGCTTATCGTCACAGGCGGTAAACCCAACCCAGCAAACCAAACCCAGAAACAAACTTTTATATAGTTTAGATGAAATTTTCATGATTCGTTGATTTGAGGTATTAAAGATTAAAGTTCAATTTGAAGCCAACTGGAGCAGTCCAAGGCATCACATTTTGTCTTTCGATTCCTTGGCGGAACTGAGAAGAAGTATTTCCTTGATTCCCACTATTCGCCCAGAATGCTCTCTCGGGATCGATACCCACTTGAGCTTTTGTCCAGATCATCAAATTTCTAGTATAAACTGAGAAAGTGATGTTTTTAAACGCTCCCATATTAGGAAGTCTATATCCCAAGGACAATTCTCTCAATTTGATAAATGTCGCATCAAAAGTCACTTGCTCGTTGAAGCTCCAAGGATAAGTATCTGTGATTGGATAGAAATTGGTTCCTTCTCCACCTAGATGCTCTTCATAAACATCATCCGAATAATCGTCTGGCGTATCTTGACCTGCTGTCTGAATTACACCTGGAACAAATGCTCCATCATTTCCATTCTCATCGATATAGTATCCACCTGTAGCGGCTGTATGTCCACCTACTCTAGGGAAATTACCTGCAGTTGGTATGATGTATTTATCTGGATTTGCCTTCATCATTGCTATCAACTCATCAGTGGTATAAAGAGAACCCGGAATCAACATATCCAATTGTCTCTGAGATTTCCAGTCAGATTCACCATATCTATAAGTAAAGGACATGAACTCACCACCTTGTCTCCAGTCTATGCTAGCACTGATTACAAATCTTTTAATATTCAAAGTAGTCTGGAAGCCCAACATAAAGTCAGGATTGAAATTCCCTACTTTTCTTAAATCTTCAGCATCAGAAAGTCTTTGCCATTCTCCAGCATTGGACAATACTGGCCATTTGTAATATGGAGAAGAAGGATCTTCCACTTGAACAAAACCTCTACTGTACATATCACCGATTTGCTCACCAACGAAAGTGATTGCACCACCACCGTTTTCAGACCAAAGAGTAATTCTATCCAAACCCTCAGTTAGTTCCTTGACAGTAGTTCTGTTTCTACTCCAATTGAAGTTTACATCCCAAGTCAAATCTTGCTTTTGAAGGACTGTTCCTCCCAATGCTAATTCTAAACCTTTACTTTGAATCAAACCTGCATTGATCAGTCTTCCTGTATATCCAGAGGAAGCTGGAAGATTGACTGAGAATATCTGGTTTCTATTGTCAATCACATAGTAGGTTCCTGAGAACCTCACTCGATTGTTGAACATATGTAAATCAATACCCCCTTCGTATGAAGTAGCTTGCTCTGGTTTCAAATCTGGATTCAACAATCCTGATTGCATGCTTGCAGTATTGATATTGTTATAGGTACCTGTACTCAAATTTGGCACTAGGTTGTAAGGTCCTGTATCATTACCTACCTGAGCCCATCCAAATCGGAACTTGAACAGATCAATCTCATCAGACATTCCTAGGGTATAATTTGCCAACCAGCTCAATGAAGCCGAGGGATAGAAGTATGATCTATTCTCTCTAGGCAATGTAGATGACCAGTCATTTCTTGCAGTCAAATCCAAATACAATTGATCTGCATATCCAAATGAGGCCAATCCATAAATAGAGTAAATTGCTCTATCATAGTAAGAATTAGAAACCGATCGGTTGTCAGCAGGAATATTCTGGACATTGAAAATCCCTGGAATAACCAATCCATTATTTCTATTACTTCCTACTCCAACATTGGTAGAAAACCCATGTCTGTTCATGATATTACCACCGACAGAAGCATTGACATCCAATTTTCCAAAATCTTTGTTCCAAGATGCCAATACATCAGCGTTGGATTCTTGAGTTGTGATATCTGAAACATAATATCCACCACGAGCCATTCTACTATAGCTGAAAGGAATCTTGGTTTCCAGAGTTTCATCAGAGCGATCCAAAGAATATCTAGCTCTGATATTGAATGATTCAGAAAACTGATAATCCAAAGAAGCATTTCCATAAATCCTATCTCTGACAAAGCCATTTCTGATTCCCAAAGCAATAAAATATGGGTTATCCCCTTGCTCTGTTCTGACTTGCTGGATTCCTTCTTGTCCTTCTACCCAGTAATCCTTCATTTGCTCGTAATCGATATAAGGAGAACCATATACTGCTTCCAAAGGATTGGCTCGTCTATCTCCAGTACTTGGTCTATTGTTAGACTTACTATTCACATAATTGATATTTGAATTGAAAGTCAACTTATCTGTGATTTTATAGGAAAGAGATGTACCAAAACTATTTCTGTACAAATCAGAACCTGGAATAATCCCTCTATTCAACATATTGGAATAAGAAGCTCTAAAAGAACCTCTATCATTTCCTCCGTCCACAGAAACGTTATTTGAAGAAGTAACACCTGTTTGCATGAAATCTCTCATCGCGTTTGGATAAGCAATCAATTCAGTTGCAATAGGATTTCCATCGGCATCTAATGGGCTATTCCATTGGATTGCGGTGTTGCCAGCATTCAAAGCAGGTCCACCCCAATACGCTGATCCTTCATTAAATACACCTTCCCTGTTACCATTGGCATATTTATAATGAAAGTCAAGAAGTTTGGTTGGCTGCTCGAAAACATTGCTTGTAGAGAAAGAAACTCCCAATGCTTTGTTATTACTTCCTGATTTGGTAGTGATAATTACCACTCCATTTCCCGCTCTAGTACCATACAAAGCAGCGGCGCTTGGGCCTTTCAATACGGAAATACTTTCAATATCATCCGGGCTGATATCAGAAATGGCATTACCATAATCGACTTGGTTACCATCACCATTTTGTCTTACGTTGTTAAGTGAGTTAGACATTGGAATTCCATCTACTACGAATAGTGGCTGGTTGTCAGTAGTCAAAGAAGTAGCACCACGAATGACCATACTGATGGAAGAACCAGGTCCTGAAGTTTGGTTGATCTGAACACCTGGCATTCTACCTGCCAATGAACCCAACACGTTTTCTTGTGATACCTGAGTCAATTCTTCACCTTGAACACTGGAAACATCATATCCCAATGATCTTTGGTCTCTTTTAATACCGAAAGCCGTTACCACTACTTCAGACATATCCGTCGCAGTTTCAGACATGGTCACATCGATAGAGGACTGATTTCCTACTGTAATTTCCTGCGGATCAAATCCTACATAAGAAAAAACAAGGACTGAAGTCGGCCCAGACACATTGATAGAGAAAGTTCCATCAATTTCAGTCACTGTACCATTGGTAGTACCTTTTTCAAGTACCGTAACCCCAGGGAGAGGAAGTCCATCCACGCTGGAGACAATTTTACCACGTATCTGCTGGGCCTGCATGGCTTCTTCCATCAGATTTGGGGTAGGCGAAATCATGGCTGATGCCTCAAAGAGAGGTATCATGGCCATTCCAAAAATCATGGGTACTCCCCACAAAATCTTGGTCTTTCTGTTTTTGGAAAAATGTTTCATAAGCAAACAATTGTTAATCGAGTTTTCAGATTTACTCTTTTGGTTTTTGGTTGGAAGATTCGTTTTTTACTTGCTTTTCTACTGAATCAAAAAATTCAAGAAAAGCATGGTCCAACTCAGATGATCCTTTTCCTTTTTTCACTTCTTGTAAAAAAAGATCAAATTCATCTCTGGATATTTCTCCCTTGGACAACTTTCCAAGCAATTCCTTGATAGTTGGATTTTTCATAGGCTGCACCTTCAAATTCAATACCCTATACATTTAAAAATGGACTACCTAATTACTGATTACCAGATTGTTATTTTGAATTACAAAAAACCAAATCAGGCTTAACAATTAGGAAATATTAGTTTTTTAGCATTTTACTAAGAGCCTCTAAATCACCGAACTCTGAATTCTACGGGCTCTTTTATTTAAAAATCATTTCAAAACCTCACTTGTCCTCCTGGAATCGGACCATGAGAAAAAGCCGCAATGGCCGACACAATCATAATCACTAAGAAGGCTATCACTCCAACCTTCGAAGGTGAATAAATAGGCAGTAGACTATCTTCAGGTTTATTTTTTAACCTAGACATCAAATAAATAATAACTATGAAATTCAAGAGGTAGAGATATTGCTCTATTCTACCAATGCTAATAAATGCACCCGTTATTAAAATAGAGTAAGACATATATGCTAGAAACAAAGTCAAACCTATCTGCTTCAAAAAAGGACCGTCTCCGATCAGGCCTTTATTCAATTTTTTATAGCTTTCAAAAGAGATGAATTGCATCAGAACCCAAATAATAAAAGCCATGATCAGGGTGAAACTCGCCCAAAAAGACGGATTGGAAAGTTCAAAATTCTCGAAAGTTGGCAGAAGATCTCTTTCCACAAATGACTGATGAAAGACTATCAAAGGAATGATCCCAACTAATCCGATCAAGGACCATTTTATCCGTGGATTGACTTGGTTTTGTTCGGAAGCTTCTGTTATTGCTGAATTTTTAAATCCTGTCAAAGCCCCATAGGCCATACCCAAGCCGCCAAAGAAGCCTAGGCTATATTCCATGACATTCCAGAAGTTGAAGTGGATCTTGGACAGAAAGCCCATCACTTGAAGGAAATCTCCAAAAGCAAATCCAAATCCTCCACCAATAGCCGAAAACAAAGCAGTTCTTAAGGCCCCGGTATGATGGTTTCGTACCATATAATAAAGCATCGCTATACCTGCTCCTGCACATACTCCCCAAGCCTCTGATCTTGGAGGCGTCATCAGGATTCCCAATTGCTCTACTATGAAAAAATAAAAGATCAAGGCTCCCGCAGTCATTTCCACAACTAGTTGAGGCCAGGCTATTTTCTTTCCAGAACTTCCTTCTTCAAGGCCTAAGCCGAACAAGCCTCCTCCCAGCAATCCATACAAACCACCAATCACTCCCAACATCAAAAGGCCATAGGTTGCATTAAGCCAATCCTCAGATCGACCATAGCCTACGACTACTCCATAGCTCATCATTCCTCCCATTCCCCAACCGATAGCTCCCATCAAAGAAGCCTTCACCCCGACTTTCATCCATTTGGTATTTCCTATACTGAATACCAATAATAAACAGGCTACCCCTCCAGCCCAAGCTGCTCCTTGTTCATGTCCGAATTGACCTCGAATGGCCCAGGTAGTACCTAAGGTTAGGGCCGTCAGTAAGATGATGATTTTGTTTTTGCTCATTTCCTACTATACCCTAAGGGAAATAAATAGGACTATTTGGGGAACTAAAACTTAAATAAAGCCTTAACCAATTAAAGAGCTATTGCCGAATTTCTTCCGGTACTCACCAGGTGCATAGCCTGTCATTTGTTTGAATTGTCTGGCTAGATTTTTACTATCCTGAAAACCAAGGTCCACGGCTATTTCAAAAACACTCTGATCCGTATCCAAAAGTTTCTGAGCGAGTTTTTCCATTCTCACCTTTGTAATGTATTTGTAAACCGGTTGTCCTGTGATTTGCAAAAATCTCTTTTCCAAGGCTCTTCTGGAAAGCGGAACTTCCTTTACAACCTGATCCACCACCAGATTTCTATCAATATTTTTATGAATATAAGTTAATGCTTCAGCCACATATGCATCTGCAGATGCAAACATATCTGTTGATGATCTCGTGATCACTTTGACAGGACCGACAACAATATCCCTATTATCCTTTTTCCCAGTCCGAATCATCTCATCCAATACCTGAGCCGATTCATATCCTGCTCGCTCGATATCCAAATCAATGCTTGATAATCTAGGGTCAGATAGTTCACAAAGGGTCACATCATTATCTACACCCAAAATTGCCACATCCTGAGGTACTCTGATTTTATTGTGAATGCAAGCTTCTACAATATGGACTCCTTGATTATCATCGCAGGCCATCAAAGCTACTGGCTTTGGCAGGTTTCGAAGCCACTTACTTAGGGATTTACTTTTATAATACCAGATATCGGTTGATCTGGACTTCTTGTGTTCAAAATAATTTACTTCATATCCGGCCTTGCGAATAGTATCCTCAAATCCTTCGGCCCTTTCTCTTGACCATACGATATTATTGAAGCCATAAAAAGCAAAATTATAGTATCCCTTATTTAAAAAATATTCGGCACCAAGTACACCTGTTTCCCAATAGGATCCTGTGATATTAGGGATTTTGGAAAATCGTTCCTTGAAATCCTGTGCAATTACCGGCAACTCTCCTTCAAAGAACTCCTCCTCCATCTCGTTGTATAGTTGCCCGATGATTCCGTCAGCCTTCCACTCTTTAGCCCATTTCAGAATGCCCTTCACTCCCATCATTTCACGATAATACAAAGGCATCCGGCAAAAGGTCCATTGTCCATTTTTACTGGAATAGGCACTGATTCCTTTCAAAAGGGACTTGCTATACTCTTCCGCAAAATCTAACAGTAGTATTACCCGATGCATCTGATTAGCTAAATAATTCTTTGAATGATTTAACTCTTGAATTACTTACCAGAGGCTTTGCCCAAATCCCTATAAATAGGATGTATCCAAGAGGGATAAATAAGAAAAACATGGCTGATTGCAAACCAACTAAATCAGCCAAAGTCCCGATAATCAAGGGAACTATTGCCCCACCAACGATTCCCGAGCAAAGTAATCCTGCAAAGGTACCATGTGCAAAATCTACAGAATTCAGTGCCAAAGAGATCAAAATAGACCACATCACTGAAAGACAAAATCCTGAAAATGCAAAAGCGATCAAAACCAGATTCCCTTGTCCCAATAAGCCTGTCAACAATGAAATAATCCCACCAATTGTAAATATGACAAGTACCAATTTGCTATCCATGAATTTCAACAAAACCAGACCAAGCAAACAGCCCAAAGTCAAAAGCCCCCAGAAATAGGAAATGACTTGTGCTCCTCCCGTACTTGGGTCTACTCCATGATAATCTTGCAAAAATTGGCTTACCCAATTGGCTATCCCCTGCTCAGTTCCCACATAAGAAAATATGCCCAAGAAATACAACCAGACCATTCTTTTGCTCAAAAGGCTCTTCAACGTCTTGCCCAATTCTACTTTCTCATCTTCTTTCAATTCCACCTTAGGGAAATTAGTCAAGCCAATCAATATCAACATCAGTCCCGCAAATAAGGCGAATACAAAATAAACAGACACCCATTTCATATCCTGAGGAACCCATTGCTCCAGCATCTGAATCCAAGAAGGAGCTCCCGCAGTAAAAAGAGACCGATCCATATAGCTATAAAGCATCGGGCTTAGGAAAGAAGCTGCCCCAAATGCCAATTGCCCCAAAACTGAATTAAATGCGAAATGCTCCTCACCTCCAGTCACCCTTAAAAGTGGGTTGATCACTACTTGGAGCATTGCCATTCCCATACCTATGATAAATAGTGAACTCAATGCAGAACCAAACTGGGGATTAAAGGCAAAAAGCAATGCGCCAATAGCAGCTAGACTAAATGCCAATAATAAAACTGGCTTTTCTCTCCAACGCTCTACCAATAAGCCGGATGGCAGAGACATCACTCCATAGGCGACAAAAAATGCAAAGGGTAAAAAGCCCGCCAAACCATAACTTAGAGAGAAACTCTCAATAATCCCCGGAATGATTGGACCAAGGATATTGGACATCAGGGAAATGACAAAAAAGATCAAGAAAATCAGTAAAAGGATTTTGGTTTGCTTCTTCCTGTCAAAATCCAAATTAGGTCCGGGCATATTATTTTTTAAAATTATATTCTCAATTCTATAAAAAAGACTACTAAAAACTAAATTATTAACAGATTCTTCATGAAATAGAAATAAAAACAATCTGTTAGTCCATTTCCAAAATAGGAAGGTAACATCAGTAAATCAAACCAGTGGTAACATCCCACCTTAAATCATATGCATTCTTTCAAAAAGCCACTTTTTATCCTGCTTTTTTGCTCCTATTTCTACAGTAATTCTTTCTCCCAAAGTCTTACATATGCAGAAAAATTAGGTTACCCAAAAGGCAAAAAGGTCGTCATTTTCCATGTGGATGATGCCGGGATGTCTTTTGAGTCCAATGAAGGAACTTTTCATGCGATGCATGATGGGGTGGCTAGTTCTTGCAGTGTCATGATGCCTTGCCCTTGGGCTGGCACATTTTTGAGATTGAGCAAAGACACACCAGGGATGGATATCGGTTTGCACTTGACTTTAACATCAGAGTGGAAAACCTATAGATGGGAGCCATTGGCTGGAAGAACTGTCGTACCGGGACTGTTGGACCCTGAGGGCTCAATGTGGCCTAGTGTGGAAGAAGTAGTCGCTCATGCTAGTCCAGAAGAGGTGTATTTGGAAATCAAGGCTCAGGTAGATCGTGCATTGCAGAATGGAATTCAACCCACACATCTGGATTCTCATATGGGGACTCTTTTTGCGACTCCTGAATTTCTGCAGTCTTATTTAAAAGTAGGAGTTGAATACGGCATTCCTATCATGTTCCCCGGTGGCAACAACAAATTGATTACTGAAGCATTTCAAGAAGATATCATCAAACAACTCAAAAAAGAGGGTAAATACTCGGAAGGAATGAAACTACCAGAACCGGATATTCTACAAGAAGCCGGTCCAATGGGTGAAAAAATCTGGAGCTTGGGATTACCTGTTTTGGATGATTTACATAAAAACAGTGGTGATTGGAGACCTGAAAAAGGCTCTTTTACACAAGAAGAATTAACTCAGCATAAAATCAAGAAGTTCATGGAAACCTTGGACAAAATGGAGCCTGGACTGGCAATGATCATCGTGCATTGCAGTGAAAACACAGAGAACTTCCAACGGTTTTCCGGATCAGGCAGGTCTAGACAAGCTGATTTGGAAGCCATGGTATCTCCTAAACTGAAAGCCTATATCGAAAAAGAAGGAATCATTTTGACCACCTGGAGAGAAGTAATGGAAAGAAGAAAAAATCTAAACTAATGAGTCTGAATACGCCTTTAAAAACCATTCTATCCTTTCTTTTGGGAATATTGATTTTCCCCTCCTTTGTAGCTGCACAAGGAAAACTCGTTCCCAGTTTGGCCAATGAATCCATTTTCCCAATCCAGGGAAAGCACACTCATGCCAGTAGCATCGTAGCCCTTCCCAATGGTGATTTGCTCACAGTCTGGTTTCATGGATCTGGAGAAAGAAAATCTGATGATGTCCTTTTAATGGGTTCTAGAAAAAAGAAAGGCCAAAACAAATGGTCTGAACCATTTTTAATGGCAGATACTCCTGGAATCCCTGATTGCAACCCGGTTCTTTTCCTCAATCAAAAGAATGAATTGTTCCTAGTTTGGATAGCAGTGATGGCCAATGAATGGGAAAACTCCATTCTTCGCCTGAAAAGAAGCAAATCATTCAATACTGATGTAGCTCCTATCTGGAACTGGCAGGACAATATTTTACTAAAGCCAGGAAAGGAATTTGCCCAGGAAGTAGAAAAGAAATTTAGTGACCTTCCTGACTCACATTTAGGTTGGTCCGCTTATGCTCCAGAATACGAAAAATTGATTTTGGAGGCATCCAAAGATTCTAAAAAGACAAGCGTCGGCTGGATGACCCGAATCAAACCTTTGATTACTTCAGATAAAATCATTCTCCCGCTCTACTCCGATGGATTCAATTTCTCCATGATGGCGATTTCTGAGAACCAAGGGGAAACCTGGAAACACAGTCTGCCTTTGGTAGGAAAAGGGCCTATTCAACCAGCTTTGATCCAAAAAGAAAATGGAGACATTGTCGCCATGCTGAGAGATTCTGGCGATGCTCCCACGATGATTCAGGAAAGTATTTCAAAAGATCAGGGACAATCCTGGTCTGCAGCCCAAAAGACAAATTTCCCAAATACGGCAAGCGTAGAACTTCTGAAATTGAAAGATGGAAAATGGTGGATGATTGGAAATGACATCCACGATGGAAGGTATCAATTGGCTTTATGGATTTCTTCGGACGAGGGGAAATCCTGGTCTCAGCCACAATACCTCGAATTGGACCCAAGCAAGCAAGGAGGGTTCTCGTATCCCGCAATTATTCAAGATAACCAAGGCCTCGTTCATCTTACATATTCCAAACACTTAAAAGAAGGTAAAACCATCCAATACCGATTATTGGATCCAAATCAAATCAACTAATGACGAAATCAAATTTTTATGGAATGACCTTACTCTTAGCAGTATGGGTTCAGTCCACAGTATTGGGCCAATCTGGCAGCGGAGGCACCTATTACGACACACCTTTTATTCAAGAATACGCGATTATTAATACCAAAGACCTATCAGGACTTTCTCAGCAAAGTCTGGCAAGCAATCGCTCCAGTTATGTTCAGGTTTTGGAAAACAATCAATTACTCCATCCTGCTGGAGCTCAATTTCAGGTTTGGGGCACATTAGCTAGCGACCAAACCTATTTGCCAATGGCTGCAAAAAAAGTTCAGGCAATCGATAGCTACCAAGGTGAAATAGTTTATTTGGATGACAAATCAGTTTTTGCCAATGCTTGGGCAGGAACTCTCTTTTTAAAACATCAACTTCCTGCAGCGCGCATATTCGAAGGAGGAAGTAATTTTGATTTTTTGATCTCTGATGGGAAGCAGCTTCAATACCTTTCTCCAGATACCGAGGAAGTGGTTAAACTATCGGCACCTCAAGAGATTTTGGCAATCCAGTATGATCCTATTCAGGAGAAATTCTGGGTATTGAGTCCTTCAAAGCTTTTCCAATTTGACCAAAGAGGAAAGAAACTAATTGAAGTAGCGAGTGGAAAAAACTTGACTTCAATAGCATTCTATTCTCCCAAAAACGAATTGATTATCGGTTCTGATTCAGGCTATTTCACTTTTGACATTGCTTCCAAAACCCAATCGCCGCTGGTCACTAAAATTCCTTGGACAGATATCAATGTCGTGGATACAAAAGACGATCAAATCTGGTTTGGAACTTCAAAAGGTGCATTTGCTTTGAATCCAGATGGAGAAATCAGCTATTACTTTTTGGAAAGATGGCTACCAGGAGAAGATGTTCTTGATATTTCATTCGGCAAAGATGAGGTATTCCTTTTGACCGATAAGGGCCTATCCACCATTGTCCAAAAGGAAATGACTCTGGCAGAAAAAGCGGAGTATTTCGATGAATACACCCAGAAATATCACCTGAGAAACGGCTTCAATTCCACGTTGAATTTATACACTCCAGGTAAAATCGAAACTGGAAGACTGGACGATTCAGACAATGATGGCCTTTGGACTTCTATGTATTTGGCTTCGCAGGGATTTAAATATGCAGTTACCAAAGACCCCGAAACTTTGGTTCAAATCAAGCAATCTTTAATGGCTATGGATCGTCTTTTCACAGTGAATCCTGTGGATGGATTTCCTTCCAGGTCTTTTGAAAGATCAGGGTATATCGAAAAACTATCTGATCCTGATAGGTGGCAACATGCTCCAGACCCTGAGTGGGATTGGAAATCTACTACCAGTAGTGATGAGGTCATAGGGCATGTTTTTGTTTATGCTGTTTTGGCTGAGTTGGTCGAAGATGATTGGGTAAAAAACAAATCAATTGAATTGATTGATACTTTGATGACTCATATCGTGGACAATGATATGTATCTGATAGATTTTGATGGAAAGCCAACTCTTTGGGGAAAATGGAATCCAGACTATGTCAATAACTTCCCAATCCAAGTAGGTGACAGAAAGCTTAATTCCTCCAACATTGTCAGCATGCTTCAGACAGCTTATCATTTTACAGGTAAGGAGAAATTTAAAGAGAAAGCTTTCGAGCTAATGGATGAATATGGTTATTTGGAAAACCTGATGCGTCCTATGGAAATCATCGGACAGGCAGGTGATGGAAGTGACTCTTATAGTCAGATGCTTTCTGAAGCTTGGAATCACTCAGATGATGAAATGTATTTTGTGGGCTATTGGGGCCTTTATAGATATGCATTCAATGAAGAATTGAAAGCCAAATTTAAAGAGTCCATCGTCGATCACTGGCAAGCAGAAAGACCAGAGAAAGATGGTTTATGGGATATCATGACTGCATTGGTTCAGCCTGAAAAGTTCGATTTGGAAGAGTCTATATGGTTTTTGCAAAAGCATCCGATAGATCTCATCAATTGGAGTGTACAAAATAGCCATAGAAAAGATCTGCAAATCCTTGAGCCTAATTTCAGAAGACAAACTACCTCTCAGGTATTACCTCCATCCGAGACTCGGGTTGCCAGACACAATGCGAATAGATTTGGCTTGGATAGCAATGGAAATGGTCGCTCTATTTATAGCCCGGGCGATATTTGGCTCCTTCCTTATTGGATGGGACGCTATTTAGAAGTGATTCAATAAAAAAACGAACAACACTTTTTTAAGGCCCAGATTCATAATCTTGAATCTGGGCCTTTTCTTTACATTACGTAATTTTTCGATAACAATTTCATAACGAACTGATTATTAATTGGTAATCTGCCCTAGATTTTCGCAAATTGAGGATTTAAATGCGTGATTTACGTACAAGGTTGGGTTTATTTTTTCAAAATTTAATGAACAAAGTAACCCAGCCCATATGACAGCACCATCTACGCATACGATTGAAAACTTCAAAAAGGGGAATCAGGAGGCTATTGAAGAAGTTTACTACTTCTACAAGCCTACTGTCGTGAGGTTCATTTTATCTTTGATCAAAGATGCTGAGGAAGCAGAGGTAATTTTTCATAATGTTTTCCTAAAGATTTTGAGAAAGAAGAAGGACCTAGACTCTGAAAAAGGTATTCGCTCTTACATTTTTACGATTTCCAAAAACGAGGTGATTGATTACTTCAACCATCTCAACTCCAATAGGAAAAAGACAGACGAGTATTATAAAAACAGGATCGAGAGTTCCGTTGATATGAAGCTGGAGGAAGAAGCTTTGATGATCCGATTGGAGGAGGCGATCGAGTCCCTAACAGACCAAAGAAAAAAGGTGGTACGGCTCTCCTATTTTGAAAATCTTTCTTATCAGGAGATCGCCGACCAAATGCTGATATCTAAAAACACTGTCAAGAATCATTTAATCAAGGCAAGATTGAGCCTGAGAAACTACTTAACATAGATAGATCATATTTTTAAGGGCTGGTTGAATGGCCAGCCAAACTATTTTTAGAATTGAATTGGGTGATATAAGTAATTGGATTTTTTAACCTTCATTTTTTCTTCTTTTTACTCCTCACAAAACAGATGACTAAGATGCCTAGGCAAATCTGTTTGGATCACATCAATCCCCAACTCCTTCAACTCCCAAATTCCTGCATCATTTCCGTTGATCGCCATGATATCGCGATTTCCTAAGGTATTGGCCCAAATTCTACATTTTGGCTCGATAGATCTGATCAATTTCACAGCTTCAGGAATATCAAAATTGGAATCATCTATATGAACAATTTTAGGACTGTACTTTCGCAACAAATGCTCTAACTCCTCCATAGATCTGGCTCGAGGCATCACATAAGCTTTTGGATTCTTGCTCAACACATAATCCATATCCGCTTCGTCACAAAAGAAAATCGTCTGGTCAAACATCTTCAACTGCTCCACAGTAGCATAGATCTCTCCGATTTTATCACACTTGATATCCAAATCGATCATCAACTCCCCTTTCAAAGCCAACAGCGCCTCATACAGGGTCGGCATCCTCGAATCGGTCAATTCTTGCGTATAGTCATTTACCAGAGAGAAAGACCTAAGCTGTGCATATGTCATTTCCTCCACTTTCCCAGTTCCAAATGTGGTTCGGTTGATCGTTCCATCATGAATTACCATCAAGGAATCGTCAATCGAATTGCGAATATCAAATTCCACGATATTGGTCCCATTGTCAATAGCATGTTTAAAAGCCAAAATTGAGTTTTCAGGAGCCTCCATATGATCTCCTCGATGGGAAGCAATCAAAACTTGTTTTCCGGCTTTTTTTCGAAAAGACTTTTTGATTCCTTTCAGATTTTTAAAGCATTCTTCAGGCTGATTTAAACGATCAAAATTCTGAAGATAAGTTGCAAACAATTGGGCTTTTTCATCATTGAGTCTTTGAGAAAAGGAGAAAAATGAAATAAAAACAAAACTGAGGGTTAAAATAATCTGAATGGTACGCTTCATAAATTCATGTTTATTAAAGAACCCAAATTAAGAAGGAAAGGGCTATCCAATCCTTTAAATTTCCATGAAGCTTTGAGCCAATTTGTTTAAGAAATAGTGAAAAAAAGAAATTCGAGAACCTATTCTAGTCTCAATTCAAACTGATCAGGTACTATAATGGAATGAAGAGAAATCTATTTCATGAAAAAATCAATCTTATTTTTCTCCCTTTGGATCCTCATCCATCTCTTTCCGGTTTTTGCCCAGAACAATCCACAACACATCATCCTTACTTGGAAAAATGCCCCCGAAACCTCACAGGCAGTCACTTGGCGATCGGAAAAACCACTTGATCATCCAATCGTTGAACTTTACAAGTCAAGTTCTAGTCCAATTGAATCCCTATCCAAAATCCCATTCCTTCTAGACTCCACCAAAGTTTCTTTAGCAGACCAAGGCACTTGGTATTATTATTCAGCAAATTTTGAATCATTGAATCCCGGGACTTCTTATACCTACAGAGTCGGTGATTTGGATTCAGAAATGAGTCCATTGATGGATTTTAAAACTCCTAAAGAAAAAGGCGGACTTCGTTTTCTTTACTTGGGAGACATCCAAAATGACATTTACAAATGGGGAACCAGGACCATCCGCGCAGCCTATCAACATTCCCCACATTCCGCATTTATGCTTTTTGCTGGTGACTGTGTCAATGATGGCCATCAGAATTCTCAATGGGAAGAGTGGTTTGATGCATTGGGTTTTATCCCAACCCATATGCCCATAGTACCGGTGACTGGCAATCATGAGTATGATGAACTTCCTGGAAGCGATGAAGAATCTCTTTCCATTTTTTGGCAAAGCCAGTTTGAATTACCTCTTAATGGCCCTAAGGGACTGGAAGAATCAGTTTATTTTTATGACATTCAATCAATAAAAATTATCGTCTTAAACAGTTTGATGGCTCTTCAATCCGAAGAAGACTTAAGCTATCAAACAGAATGGCTAGAAAAAGTCCTTCAGGAAAACCCACAAGAATGGACCATCGTCTCCTATCATCATCCTTTGTTTTCTTCCAGAGATGGAAAACATGGCCAATACCCTGAGCTCAGAGATGCATGGCAACCGGTTTTTGAGAAATATGGAGTTGACTTGGTACTTCAAGGACATGATCATATGTATGGCAGATCCAGTAAGCAATCTCAATCAATTGAAGTCCCGGATGGGCAAGCGGGTCCTGTATATATCGTTTCGGTCGCTGGCCCCAAAATGTACGGAATCAAGAAAGGAGATCGCTGGATGGAACGAGCAGCTGTCAATACCCAGCTTTTTCAGGAAATAAGTATTGAAAAAGACAAACTTGAATTTAGAGCATTCACTGTAGAAGGTGAGCTATATGATTCTTTCGATTTGATCAAAAACCCAAAAGGCTTTAACTTCTTCAAAGAACACATCAATTCTGCATCAACTCCAGAAAAAACTTTTCCAAATGGGACTTACTCCAATAAGTAATTCAATTTACAATCAGGTATTGGCAGCCTGTATGATAGGCCTCCTGCTTTTTTTGACTTCCATGAATCCAGTCCAAGCCCAACTTCAGGCTCGTGGATATGTCTATGAAGATCTAAATAAGAACCGGATCCAAGACCCCAATGAAAAAGGGATTCCAAATGTTTCTGTAAGCAATGGAGTAGATGTGGTACAAACCGATTCCAAAGGATTTTATGAACTTCCGATTTCTGAAGATGTAATGATTTTTGTCATTAAGCCCAGTCATTTCCAAGTTCCGGTAAATGACCTGAATCAGCCTCAATTCCATTACATTCATAAACCTAAAGGATCTCCGCAATTACTACACCCAGGAGTCTCCCCCACTGGAGCACTACCTGATTGGGTCAATTTTGGACTTTTCCCAAACCCAGAGCCCAATAATTTCACAGCATTACTCTTTGGTGATCCACAGCCAGATGAATTGGAGGATGTCCATTCCTTTGAAAAAGCCATTGTTTCGGAATTGAAAGGGAATTCAGGAGCCTTATTTGGAGTGAGTTTAGGAGATTTAGGGAAACTGGATTTGTGGCCTGCTTACAATAAGGCGGTAGCCAAAGTTGGAATTCCTTGGTACAACGTCTTTGGAAATCATGACATGAATTCTGACGGAGGTCAAGATCAACTTTCAGATGAAACTTTTGAAAGAACCTATGGTCCACCTAACTATTCGTTCAATCTGGCAGAAGTCCATTTTATCATGCTGGATGATGTGATTTTCCCAGATCCAAGAGGAGAAGGGTCTTACTACGGAGGCTTAAGACCAGATATTTTAGAATTTATCAAAAACGATCTCCAGTTTGTACCCAAAGACAAGTTGGTTGTTTTGGGCTTCCATATTCCACTGGCACAATTTGAGGAACCGGATCCATTCCGCGTTGAGGATCGATTGGCTCTTTTTGACCTTCTGAAAGATTATCCACACACGCTTTCTATTTCAGGACATACTCATTCCCAAAATCATCATTTCTATACAGAAGAAGAAGGTTGGAAAGGCAAGGGATTTCATCATCATTATAACCCTGGAGCAGTTTCAGGGGATGTTTACAAAGGTCCCAGAGACAAATACGGAACTCCTGCAGCCTTCATGCGCGATGGCACGCCAAAAGGTTATGCATTTCTGAATATTGAAGGGAATACGTACTCCTATGAGTATAAATCCTCTGGTGAGTCAGAGGACTATAAAATGAGCATCCACATTCCCAAAATCGTACCTCAAGCGAAGAAATACCGAGGCGAAATTGTCGTGAATTTCTTTCAGGGAAGTCCAAGAGATAAAGTAGAATTCCGTGTAGATGATGGAGAATGGCTGGAATTGAAGTTGACTCCAAAAATGGACAAATATCTATTGGAATTGGAATACGAATGGGATAATGCCAAGCAGCTTCCTGGAGGTACCCGACTATCTACTCCACTCATCTCCAATCACATTTGGAGCAAACAAATGCCCTCCCATTACAGTCTGGGAGAGCATGTTTTAGAAGTCAGAGTGACTGATTGGCTTGGAAGAGAATACAGGGCAATTGAATCATTTGAAATGGTACCTGACCATGGGAAATATGGGTTCTAAGCTCTATTCTTGACCTATGATTTTTTCTAACTGAGTCTCGCCAAACACCATATTTGACTGATGAGATTCGGCCACTTTCATAATTTGA
Organism: Algoriphagus zhangzhouensis; assembly: GCF_900148515.1. Taxonomy (GTDB): domain Bacteria; phylum Bacteroidota; class Bacteroidia; order Cytophagales; family Cyclobacteriaceae; genus Algoriphagus; species Algoriphagus zhangzhouensis. The sequence continues at coordinate 1,350,510 of NZ_FRXN01000001.1, forward strand.
GCAACTACTTCTGGATGGCTTTCCGCCAAATCAAAACGTTCTGAAGGATCTGTATTTAAATTGAACAAAGTAGGTGTATCCAACTTTTCAACTTTGGCAGGATATCCGAATGGATTATTTTTAAAGAAATAGAGCTTATAATCCCCTTTTCTTACTGCAAAAAGTCTATCTCCATGGTAATAGAACATTTCATCTCTTTTGCTTTTCGATTGTCTATTCCAAGTCTCACTCAAATCAAATCCATCATAAACTCTATCGGAAGGCAAACTTACTCCAGAAAGGTTACAGAAAGTTGGCAATAGATCCAATGTACTTCCCATTTCTGAAACTACCCCTGGCTGAACATTCCCAGGTCCCCAAACAATTGTGGGAACTCGAACGCCACCCTCATAGCTAGTTCCTTTTCCTCCAAATAAACCTCCACTGCTTCCTCCCTGTTCGTTGTATACCAACCAAGGTCCATTGTCAGAAGTGAAAACAACATACGTGTTTCGATCCAATCCATTCTCTCTAAGACTTGAAAGGATTTGGCCTACACTCCAATCAATCTCCTCGATCACATCACCATAAAGTCCTCTAGCACTTGTTTGCAAAAAGTCCGGACTTGCAAAAAGTGGGACATGAGGTAAAGAATGCGCCAAATACAAAAAGAAAGGCTCATCTTGATGGCTTTCAATGAATTTGACTGCCTCCTGAGTGTATCGTTTGGTAATCGTATTTTGATCTGCAGGTCTTTCAATAATCTCAGTGTCTCGCATGAGAGGAACATTGAAATACTCAAATTTTGGGTCTGCAAAAGCAACTTTGGCTGTGACGTCATTCACTCGGTCCATGTCATTGCTATAAGGAATACCAAAATAGGAATCAAAGCCATGGGCCGTTGGTAGGTATTGTGGTAAATGGCCCAAATGCCATTTTCCTATTGCTGCAGTAGCATAGCCAGATTCTTTCAGAAGACTAGCAATGGTTTTCTCATAAGCAGGAAGCCCTCCATCCGAATCTGGAAACAACACCCTTCTTTTGTTGCTATACATCCCTGTTCGTACCGGAAGTCTACCAGTCATAATCGCAGATCTGCTAGGAGTACAGACATTGGCAGCGACATAGAAACTGGTCCATTTTTGACCTTCAAATGCCATCTGGTCCAGGTTTGGAGTTTTGATAGTAGAATGTCCAAAAACACCCACATCACCATAGCCCTGATCATCGGTGAAAATGATTATAAAATTGGGTTTAGAGGATTGGGAAAATACTTGAACCCCGGTAATCAAAAGTAGAGAAAGGCCCAAAAGCCAAGATTTTGCAGAGATTTTCATGGGAATCAAGATACTTTTTTAAGCTCAAAAGACAATCCTGATGATTGAGCTTTTTTGAAATTAAGAATAGTCTCTTTTGGATTTTCTATAGGAATACCTTTTCTAAGTTCTTGAGAAAATGAGGATTGTCGGATTTCACCTTTTTCTTGTCTATTCACCCCCTGCTGAACGCTCTTGGTTTGTTTAAATTTGGATATTAAAATAACCTACCGAATAAACATGAACCCCATCTACCCTTGCATTTGGACAAATAATCAGGCTCGAGAAGCAGCCGAGTTTTATACTCAGGTTTTTTCTGATTCCAAGATTTTGGAAAGCAATGATATGACGAGCATTTGGACATCTTATGGACAAACATTCATGTGTTTGAATGGTGGGCCCATGTTTCAACCTAATCCGAGTATTTCATTTTACACGCTCCTTCCCAATGAACAGGAAATCAAGAAAGTTTGGGAAAAGCTAAAAGAAGATGGTGAAATCATGATGGATTTGGGTGCATATCCCTGGTCCAATCTTTACGGATGGGTGAAAGATCGATTTGGAGTGAGCTGGCAATTGGATAATTTTTGCCCTGATGCCATTGAAGATCGCTTTGCTCCTGCATTCATGTTGACAGGGAACAATTTCGGAAATGCTGAAGATGCAATTCAATATTATACCTCAATATTTCCTGATTCTAGCATAAAATTCATCTCCAGATATGGCGAAGATGCTGGTAGCCAAAGCGGCAAAATCAACCATGCCCAATTCTATTTAAATGGACAGCTTTTTGTCATTATGGAGAGCAATATGGATCATGCATTCACTTTTTCTGAAGGTATCTCTATGGTCATTCCCTGCCAAAATCAAGAGGAAATAGACCATTTTTGGAATTCCATGACTGAAGAGGGCGAAGAAAGCCAATGCGGTTGGTTGAAAGATAAATATGGTGTTTCATGGCAGGTAATTCCCCAGAATCTAGGAAAATTAATCCAAGAAAAAGGTCAGCCTGTGATCGATGCTTTTTTAAAAATGAAAAAGTTTGACATGAAGGCTTTGGAGGACTTGTAAAAAAAAAGGTCCCAGGCAAAACCTGGAACCTTTCAAATCCAAAAACCAGCTACGTTTACTCTAGTGTCGGATTAAAAGTCCCACCCCAATTCATATTTTGCTCGATATTATTATTCTTATCGATAATGGATTGCTGGATAGGGAAGAAATAATATGTTTCAGGTAAGACACTTACTTGAACCCCAGAACGCGGCACCTGCAACAAAGAATACTTGAAATTATCTTCTACAAGACTATAGGTATTTGCCAATTCTCTCGCTTCGGAAAGTGGTTGCTCTTCTCCATCCGCTTCGATAGCAATAGCTTCTACACCATGTTTGGAGGTTCCGTCCAGGCGATCAAGCATTCTCAATCTTCTCAAGTCCCAGAAACGATGACCTTCAAAGCTAAATTCGATGTTTCTTTCTGCTAAGATTGCTTCGCGAACTTCTTCTCTAGAACCAACAGACATTCCGAATAGCCCATCGTCACCAGGCATAATCCCAGCTCTTTCGCGAATTTCTTTAAGGATGCTAATAGCTGCTGCTTGATCTCCGGTTTCATTGGCTGCTTCTGCGTAGTTTAACATGACCTCTGCAAATCTCATCACGACATAGTCAACATCATATTGCTGAACTTCCGGCTGAGCTAGATTCAATAGACTGTTTTTCAAGATAAAGAAACCAGTATACCGGTCCAGATTGGTCGAATTGGTAGCAGCTTTTGGATTGATTCCAAAATCATCCAATTCATGAGCAATACCTAAAGAAGTGTATTGTCTCTTTCCTGCTTTTCCAGAAACTTCATAGATTTTACCGTTCCAAACGATGGATTTCTCAAATCGAGGATCTCTATTTTCCCAATAGTTCTGCAGAAACTCCTCTTCAGTCATATAATACTCACTGCTTGGGTCATTGTACATTTTCCCATCAATCATTGGAAACTCTTGTACATACTCCCAAGTCGGACATGCAGAAGCTGGACCTCTACTTTCAGATCCCGGTCTCACGCCATGATCCCATGCCGCAGTTTTGTTTGGATAGGAATTGATTACTGAGAAAACGACTTCAGGATTTCTCTCTGATAGTGCGATATCGCTATAGTCATCCACTAATCCATATCCCAGTCCTTTCAATGACTCATAGGCATCTTTATTTGCCTGATAAGCTTCTTGCCAATAAGCATTGTTCCAAGGATTGGAAGGATTGAATTGCGGAGAAGATTTATATAGCAAAACTTTTGCTTTGAAAGCCTTTGCAAATGCGGCATCAATTCTACCGTAGTCACCAGATGCTGTTCCAATAGACTCTGGAAGTAAAGCAATCGCTTGATCCAAATCTTCGATTAGAAAGTCAAAGCATTCTTCAGTGGTATTTCTTGCTACATACAAATCGTCTTCATAGCGATCCTGAGGCTCCTTGATATAAGGCACACCTCCATGGTAATTAATCATACCAAAATAGGTGAATGCTCTCATGAACAAAGCTTGACCGGTGATGTTATCCTTCACTTCTTGCTCAAGTGTACCTGCATTCACATCGATGAGTGCCTGGTTGATCAATCTAATTCTACTGTAATTCCAGTTCTTGTATTCACCGTTGGAAATAGTGATTCGATCCGCGTACCAATAAATTCCTGCAATTTGTTGACTGGTTCTATCTGCACCTGTACTCCAGTTTCCAAACATGGGATACAAGTTTGTCATATAGGCATTGGCCAGATTTGCATCATTCCAAACCAAATCTGGGCTATAATTATTGATATCATCAATATCCAATACATCGGTACATCTCACAAAAAGAAGCACCATCAAAAGGGGATATATATAGTTCTTCATCTTCTTCATCACATTAAAATTTAACATCCAAACCAAGTGTAAATGATCTCATCAGAGGGAAAGAATCATAGTTCTTCTGCTCAGGATCGTGGAATTCCTTCATATCGGAAATGGCGAACAAATTGGTGCCATTGAAGAAAAGTTTGGCACTGGACATATTAAGTTTAGAAAGAAGTCCTGCTGGTAATTTATAGCCGATATTGAGGTTTTTCAATCTGAGGTAAGCGCCATTTCTTATCCAAAAAGAAGTGGAACCTGTACCTGACTCATACCAGTTTCTACCGATAGGTCGTGGATATTTTGCATCTGGATTTTCAGGAGTCCAAACATCATCAGCCCAAAGAGGATAGTAAGGACGAATCGCGCCACCATGCTGACGCATCCCTGCACCTTCTTGATTACTGATGATTCTATCATATACACCGACACCTTGGAAGTGAGCATCCACAGAGAAATTACTCCAATCCAAGTTGAAGCCAAAGCCATAGTTCAATCTAGGAGTGGCATTGGTAGAAAGTAGCTGAAAGTCATTTCCATCGATTTTGCCATCTGGACCCGGAGAGTAACCATCTCCTCGGATATCCTCGAAATACAATCCTCCCAAATATGGATCTCTACCGTACTGCTTGAATCCAGCCTCCAACAATTCATTCAATTGCTCTTGAGTTCTAACAATACCCAAAGCTCTTAAACCAAAAATTCTATTACTTGGCTGCCCAATGATGGATTCATTTTCTCTATTTCCACCCTCTAGGTAGATTGGGTTTTGATCCAAAACATCCCATTGGTCTTTAGCCAAACCGATGTTTCCGTAAACTGAATAGTTGATCTTTCCGGCATTTGCCTGATCTCTCCAAAGCAAAGAAAACTCTCCACCTCTCCATGATCTTTCGGCATAATTTTCCGGTGCCAAAGACTGACCATAGTTGTCAGGAAGAGTTACAATTCGAGAACCTAGAATGTCTACTTCTTTCTTATAGAAAACATCCAATGAACCTGAAAGCTTGGTATTCATCAATTCGAAATCCAAACCAGCATTGTATGTGGTTGATGTAGCCCAAGTCAAATTAGGGTTTGGAGTAGATCCTGGCGCTATTCCACTATAAAGGTCATCCCCGAAAATATAATTTCCGCTGTTTCTATAGGTGTACACGTATGAGAATGGAGAAATTCTATTATTGTTTACATCCAAATCATTACCCGTAGTTCCGTATGAAGCTCTGATTTTCAAATCATCCAACCAGCTTGACGTACCAGACATAAAGTCTTCATCTCCTATTCTCCATGCTGCCGAAACAGAAGGAAAGAAGCCCCAACGGCTTTCTTTCGGGAATAAGGTATTTCCATCATATCGGAATGAAAACTCTGCGATATACTTTTCATTGAAGTTGTAATTGGCACGACCAATCAAAGATCTTCTAGCTCCAATGGATTCATAACCTCTTCCGTATCTTCTTTCCGCATCCTGAGAGTAAACAAAGTCCTGATCATAGTTTGTCAAAGGATCCTCAGCTTTTGCAAAGGCTCCATATAGACCGCTTTGAGCCTCTTCATACACAACCATGGCATTGATTCCATGCTTGTCAAAGGTTCTATTGTAATTTAAAAACCAGTCGAACTGATAGCTCCAAGCCGTTTGCAATTCATAACTCAGGAACTCTTGATTTTGGCTAAAACTGAAAATGTTGGTTTTGTTTGGATCTGGAGCTGCTGGGAGGAATCTGTTTCCATCTGGATCTGCCTGAGTAAAGACATAGTTCTTTTGGTAGGTCAGATATTTCTTTCTCATATAATCCTTGGCCAGATAATTCCCAGTGATTTTTGTAGAAAGTCCTTCCACCAAATCGCTCAAGTCAAAATTCAATCCTAAGATGGTATTGACTTGTCTTTTACGTGTCTTGATATATCGATCACCCACTATCTGATCAATCACACTCCATGCTTGCCAGCTACCCATAGGTGTCTGAACAGGATAGTCAGTCACATAATCAGCGGGGGTTCCATCAGCCTCCAAATAAAATGGATAAACTTTTGGCCAGTTAAAACTCACCCGATACAAATCGGACACATCGTAATCATCATCTCCAGAGAATGGCCAATAAAAACGATCGTGATTCTGCTGGGTCGCAGAAACGTTCAAATCAATCGTGATTCGATTAGTGATTTTTGCCGAAACGTTTGTTCTTAAATTAAACTTTCCATGATCCACAGACTTATAGGATCCTTTTTCACCCAGATAACTCAATAAAGAGTAATAGGTCACTTGATCATTTCCACCCGTTACGCTCAAAGCATAATTCTGATTGAAAGGATTCTGCCAGATGAAATCATTTACGTTATAACTTCTATTTGCAAAATATTCGAATTCTTCAGGACCATTCGGAGGAGTTGTCCCCAAATATTCAGCAACTCTATTTTGGTAAATCAACTCGTCTGTAGCTGTAGTCTTGTCAGAAAGCAACTCCTGAGTCGGTCTCATGGTAGTAAAAGTTGAAAGCAAATTGACCGTCATTTTTTGCTTTTCACCTGTTTTGGTTGTTACCAAAACAACTCCATTACCAGCTCGCGAACCATAAATTGACGCAGAGGCAGCATCTTTCAAAAAGGATATTTGATCTACCTCATTTGCATTCAAGGCATCAAAGGCTTCTTTGTCTCTTACGATCCCGTCAATGACATACAAAGGATCCCCAAAACTTCCCCGAATCCGGATAGAGGATGAAGAACCTGAAAGTCCAGAGGTACCCGTCACATTTACTCCTGGTGCTCTACCAGCTAAGGTATTAGATAGATTTGTCGTCGGGATTTCATTAATTTCCTCAGAATTCACCGGAGTAATTGCCCCGGTCAAATTGACTTTTTTCTGGGTACCATAACCTACGATAACAATTTCATCAAGGGATTTGGTATCCTCTCCCATGGTGATATTGATCTCACTTCTGTTCCCCACTTCTACGGTTTGACTTTCATAACCAATGAATGAAAACACCAAGGTTGCATTCTCATCTACGGATAAAGTGTATTTACCATCGACATCTGTCACCGTACCCTGCGTAGTACCAGCTACAGTAATCGTCACACCAGGCATGGGTTCTTGAGTCTCGTCCACAACGGTACCCGACACGGTCACGTCTGCCCGGACCTCCATACTCTCTGATTTATCGGTTTTGACACCTACATGAATCAGATTATTTACCTGTCTAAACTTTAGATTGGTATTTCTAGAAATTTCTTCGAGAAGGCGTTCAATAGAAATTTGGTTGAGATATTCAGAGTTTTGTAAAACCTGTCCTCTCACATCGGAACTTCTATACGAAAAATCAAATTCAGTCTCTCTTTCAACCTTTTTAAAAAGGTCAATAACCTGAAGACTACCCTTGTTGATCGAAATAAAAGTCTCATCCAATTTGGATTGAGCCTTCCCAGTCTCGGCTAACATAGTGCTGTAGAAAAAGCACTGAAGAATCATACCGAACAAGGTGTATTTTCCCATTGTTACAACTTTTTTCAGTAACTTTGTGTTCATAATAATGCTGTTTATGGATAATATTTTATTGTCTGTAATCATTTAGATCATTGGTCATTGCTGCACGGCCAAATCCAGCTTTGATCGATGATCTTTTTGCTTTTATATCATCTTTTTTGGTTCATAGGCTTTAGTTTTTAGAGATGAGAATTCGGTTGTCTTTTATCTTATAGTTGAAATCATAAATGAAAGAAAGCCCGATCAGAACCTCCTCTAATGACTGATTTTCAAACTTTCCAGAATAATCTTTCTTCGCATTGAAATCTTCGGAAATTGAAAACTCCACGCCATACCAGCTCTCTAGTCGTGAGGTCACTTCTTTGAAAGTTGCATTTTTAAAACTGATCACATTGTCTTTCCAGGCAAAGACATCATCATAATCAACCCTCTTTTTTAACAGGGATTTGTTTTTAAAATCAAATGATGCAGCATCCATTGGTTCTAAGTTTACCTTTCGTACATCAAAACCAGTCGCAGCATCCTGGATTGAAACTTGAACTTTACCTGTCAATACAGCCACCATACCAGCGGGATTTCCTTCTATTTCCTTTACTGTAAATGAAGTACCAAGCACTCTGGTTTGAAGGCTTTTTGTATGGACTATGAATGGTCGATTTGGATCAGGTTTTACATCAAAAAAAGCCTCCCCTTCCAAAAACACTTCTCTTTGGTCAGAGGAAAATTTCTCAGGGAATCGAATGGAGCTTTCAGTATTCAAATGAACCTCACTCCCATCTCCCAATATTATTTTTAGCTTTTGTCCTTTTGGCACAGATCTCTCCACAAAATTCACAAGCTCCGTAGTCAACTCCTCTTTGGCATGGTTCTCAAACACATCCAATTTTATGGCATACATCCAAACCAAAAAAAGAGAAACACAGGCAACTAGAGCTACCTTGAGCCCCTTGGTACTAGTTGAAGAAAAAACACCTTTCACCTCTTTATCCGAAATAGAATGCGTTTCTATTTCAATTTTTTCAGGCTTAGGTAAATTGATCTTTTGAAGGATAGTTTGCTTCATTCTTAAGCTATCTGCTTCATTCAAATCAAAATCCTCTTCATACCCTTCGAGTAAACCCTCAAGTTCTTTTTGACCTTCAGGACTGTTTATCCAAATCAATAGCTGATGAACCTCATCTGGATTTGCCTTTCCGTTAAAGAATTTTTTCAGGATTTCTGGATTCATTTGTTGTGCTTTTATATATAGTTACTCCAAAAGGCCTCTTTACCCCCAAGCACAGTTGAAAAAAAATCAAATTTTTACTGAATTATTTTTTTTAACCTATAAATAACACGAATACTTATCGCTTTTATAAAATTTTATATTATCTTGATTTAATTTTGTAAAATATTTTGTTGACTAAATTTGAAAATGTCCTCCTCTCAAATGAACTGTTTAGGACCAGAAATAGCTAAAAATCTTCAGAATGGGTGCCAAAAAGCATTCGAAGAGGTGTATAATCAATACCACAAAAAGATTTTTGGGTTTTGTATCAAATATGGTCTAAATCAATCTGAAGCCGAGGAAATCACACAGATAGTTTTCATTAAAGTTTGGGAAAACAGGAATAAAATCGATCCTGAAAAGAAACTTTATTCCTACATCTTGACAATGAGTAAAAACATCATTATTGATAGTTTTAAAGCAAAAATCAAATACCAGGCCGCTAAAGAATACCAAATGAATTTCATGAAGCCTGTCAATAATGTGGAACAAAACATTCACCTGACAGAGCTACAAAGCAGCATTGAGGAAGCCTTGACAAAACTTCCAGAAAGAAGACGGGAAGTATTTGAACTTTCTAGAATTCAAGGCTTATCCAATAAAGAAATAGCAAACCAACTCGGAATTTCTATTAAAACAGTGGAAAATCACTTGAATTTGGCACTCCAAGATTTTAAGGAGGTATTTAAAGAAGAAAAAGTGGGAATAGGTCTTTCCGTGATCCTTTTCTTGTGCCAAACTCCTATCCTATAAATCAGTTATGAAAAAAAATAAACCCTCCTTTTCTAAAAATCTGAAAAGGAGGGTTTTCTTATTATGCACTTACACAATCCAATAATTCCAAATCCACAGGGTCTAATTTGACTTTGGTAGCTTCGACTAAAGTCTCCAATTGATAGATACTGGTAGCACTGGCAATAGGCGCTCCAATATTAGGCTGTGCCATCAACCAGGCCAAAGCAACTGAAGCCACTTTGCACTCATGTTTTTCAGCAATTTTATCCATCGCTTTAATTACCTGAGCTCCTTTTTCATTCAAATATTTCTTCGCTCCTTCCCCTCTAACACTTTTACCCAAATCCTTTTCACCTCTATATTTCCCAGTCAAAAATCCAGCAGCCAAAGCCCAATAGGGGAAAACCGAAAGGTCATATTTTTTAACTAAAGGCAAATAGCTTGACTCATAGGATTGACGCTCCATCAAATTATAATGAGGCTGTAAAGCCACATATTTAGGAAGGTTATTTTTCTCAGAAACTTCAAAGGACTCCTGGAGTCTTTCAGGTGAAAGATTAGACGCCGCGACATATTTTACTTTTCCTGCCTTGATCAATTCATCATAGGTGGAAAGAGTCTCTTCGACAGGAGTAACTCCATCATCAAAATGCGAATAATAAAGGTCAATTCTATCAGTTTGCAATCTGCTCAGTGATTCATCGACCGACTTAAGAATATGCTTTCTACTGATATCATATCCATGTTCTTCAGTTTGGGAACCAACCTTTGTTGCAACCACAATCTGATCTCGATTCCCTCTTTCTTTCATCCATTTTCCTATTATCGATTCGGATGTACCTCCCGTACCGTTGACCCACCAAGGGTAGGTATCTGCAGTATCTAAAAAGTTAAATCCTGCCTCTACAAAGGCATCCAGAATTTGAAAGGACTCTTTTTCGTCTAAAGTCCATCCAAAAACATTCCCTCCCAAATTGATCCTACCGACTTTTAAGTCCGTGTGGGAGATCCTTACTAACTCACTCATTTTACGTTGGTTTTTGTTTGGTTATGATTAAATAATAAAGGACTCAATCATCCTCTATACGTCATAAAAAACAGCCAACAGCTTTAATAAATTCAAGAAAAACCCGACCAAATCTTTGAATTACCTAAGCGAAGTAAACTCCATTTGAAAGGAAGATTATCTCTTTCAATGGATATTTTATTAAAATAAAGGAGAGCTATTATAGAAATGTATTTTTTACCTAGAATATTCATACCTGCAGGTCATTATCTTGATTAATAGACCTTATTGTTTATGGGACTTTTGAAAGACCAAAAGTCCCCAATCCTCGATAGCAATCGGGATCTTTTGCCTGAATTGGCTTGAAAATGCCTGCGGACATTTTCTGCCTGATTGGTCAAACGTTAAAATCGCCGGATTTCCGAACAAGTTCGGAACTAGCCGATTTTCTTAACGCTTGTTGACCTCAATCCGTCACCAGCCACTTCAAAGCAACAGGTCCTATTGAAGTTTTGGGTAAAATCTCAGACTATTAGAACAACGGGCCGCTTAAATTTATGTAGAGAACATCTATTTTAGACTGGACCCGCCTTCCAGTATTGGGTGTTAAGAAATCAATTGTGAGGGTAGTAATTAGGAGGCCTGCCTGCTGCAGGCAGGCTTGTTTGACGAAAATTTTGCTACTGAAAACTTCAAAATTTGCAGAGGTTTTTTGCAAAATTGAGGAGTTTGCCGACGTGTGGGGAGGAAATTGATTTTAACCCAAAAATGGACAGCGGTGGTCCCGTACTGCTGTCGGGATTGGTCCTTTTTCACCTACAGGAAAAAGGACAGAAAAAGTAAACAAACAAAAGGGTTGATCCAGATATTTCTGAATCAACCCTGCTATTAATAAAGTTTATTTTAATTGAAATTAAAGGTTAAATATTTAAGGATGAGTCACATATCGCTCAAAGAACTCCACAATTCTTCCAATCCTATCCAATCTTCTATGGATTGCTCCAGACCTGGAAAGCTCATGTCCTTCTTGAGGATATCGGATATATTCAACAGGCTTACCCATGATTTTCAAACTCTTATAAAGCAATTCTGATTGCCTCACTCCGGTTCTCAAATCATTATCACCATGGAAAATCATCAATGGAGTTTGGATATCCTGTACATAAGTTTGAGGACTATTGTATTCCAAAATCTCTTTGGCTCCATCTTCCCAAGGATATCCGAAATAGTTTGGCACCAATCTCCAAGCATTTCCTTCTCCCATAAAGAAAGTCAACTCATAAACACCACGCTGAGTCAAGGCTGCTTTGAATCGATGATCATGACCTACAATCCAAGCTGTCAAATATCCCGCATAAGATCCACCGGTCAGCACCAATTGGTCTTCATCGATCCATTTATATTCTTCCCCTGCTTTATCCAAAGCTGTCAACACATCTTTTGCAGGTCCATCTCCCCAATCCTGATAATTTCCCTTTTGGAAGTCTTTGCCATAGCCACCACTTCCTCTTGGGTTTGCATAGACGATTCCATAGCCTCTACCAGCCAACACTTGGAATTCATGCCACATACTTGCCTCACCCGGTCCCCACATGGCAGTTGGCCCTCCATGCATTTCTAATAACGTCGGATATTTTTTACCATCCTCCAATCCAAAAGGAGGCATCACCCAATAATCAATAGTAAAACCGTCTTGCTTAAACTGATGTGCCTCTGGAAGGGAAACCCATCTATCTGCCAACCATTTTTCATTATAATGGGTCAATTGGCTCACATTTTTCCCCATCAAATCAGACTTATACAATTCATTGGGATTAGAAACTTGTACCAAAGAATAAACAATTTCATTTCCATGAATATCATATCCACTTACTCCAACAGGTCCTGTGATCACTGGAGTTACTTTACCATTTGAAACAGTTGCATTGTATAAGGTAACTCCTCCTTGGTTAGCGCCAGCAAAGTATATGGACTTACTATCCTCAGCCCATTGCTCGCCACCTAATCTTCTATCCACTTTTTCTGTCAACCATTTGATTCCTGTTCCGTCTGCCTTAGCAACTCCCAACAAACTTTGGTTAAATGATCTATCATCGGTCTTCTGAGCCGAAATCAGAATAGATTTCCCGTCTGGAGAGAAGGTAACTCCACGATATGTATAATCATCAGAGGAAAGGAATTTAGAAATCTGATGATCCCCTAAAGTGATTTTATAAATAGAGGAATTCAATTCCCAATTCAAATCAGGGTGTAAATCACTTTCCACACTATTTGCCAAGACAAAAGATCCGTCAGGGGCCCATGCGACTCCTCCGTAGCTCTGATAGCCAGAAGTTAAAATTTCAGTTTCGCCGGATTTCAAATCATAAACTCCCAAATGTCGAAAGCTGATGTCTGTGGAAAGTCCTCTTTCTCCCAGAAAATTCAGTCGATCAATTACTCTTGGATCGTTTTTGGAGGCATTTTTTGCCAACCAAGCACGAAGTTCATCTACTGAACCATCCATGTTTGGTTTGCTTGTTTCTTTTGCCAGTCCTTCTTTGATAGCGGCGTAATCTGGCTCATCTCCATAGGTTCTTCCAGGTCTGGGATTCTCCCAAGTTGGATCTCCTTCGATAGCCCAATCAGGAACAGAAAACGAGAACAAAATCTTTGTTCCATCCGGAGACCAAATAGGTGATGAAGCTCCATTTTTCTCAGAAGTAAGAACTTGAGCTTCTCCTCCATCCAATGGTAAAATCCAAATTTGAGCTTTTCCTTCCCATGCTTTAGTAAAAGCTAATTTTTTCCCGTCCGGAGAAAGGGAAAAATTGGAGATTTCATAAGTTGGGTTATTCAGAACTTTGACATTGGAAGGATCAGCCAAATCCATCATCATCAATTGACTTTTATAGTCAAATTCTCCTGATTTATCAGCTTCCATGTAATGTTTTACATAAATCACTTTCCCTCCGTCAGGGGTGATTTCTGGACTCGAAACAGTCACGATATTGGTCAAATCGCTTAACTGAATCGGTTTTTTATCCTGAGCTTGGACAGATAGACACCAAAGCCAGAGAAAGGACATCAAAATCCAATTTCTATTTCTCATAAGGTTGATATTTAGGTGGTAAAAAACTTCAATTTTCTACCTCAACCTATAACAAAGAACAGCAAATGAAAAATGAATCCTAAGCAATCGGGAATTTCATCGGATGTTTAGGAAAAATTTGGTGTTTAATGGAAATAAAACAAGGGGAATTCAAAGAAGATTATCTCCCCCAATTTTGGAGTCTATCCAGATACAAATAACTCTCAACAAACTTTCTATGGTCTGGGCTAGTCATGATTTCCAATAATTCCAAAGCAGAAACGTAACTGGCCAAATTTCCATTGGAAGACAAAAATCGGCCGTCTCGGACATAGGTAACTTCATTTTCATCCTGAACAAGCAAGTTTGGATATTCCTTTTGTAAATCAGGACCTCCGCCGATCCAGGTAACGATCTTATGTCCATCGGCTACCCCAGAGGCTCCGATCAATTGAGCTCCACCACAGTTGCTGACGACATAGTCAACCTCCTTATTCTTCTCTTTGATGAAATTTACAATCTTTTCATTGCGAACCTGCGACCACATATCATAGGCGCTTGGAACAAAGATCGCAGTCAATTTTGGAGCGTTTTCAAAAGTATAATCCGGTAAAAGATGAAGTCCTTCTTCAGTTGTAATCGGATTCTTTGTTTCGGCAATGGTAATCACATTGAATAGTTGCTGACCAGCTTCAGAAAGCTTAGCGAATACATCCGATGTCGCAACCACTTCACTTTGCAAAACTCCATTGTACATCAATAGCCCGATAGTTGGAAGAGCTGGATCAAAAGGCTTCAGATGTGTTGTCAAAGTATCTGAGGATGCCAAAGGATCCAAATGAAGTTGAGCATTCGAATTCGTGCCTTTTTCTTGACAACCAGTTAGTAAAGCAGCACCTACTAACAGGACTTGAAAAATCTGGTCTTTAATTATTGAAAAATTCATAGAATGATTGGTTTAGATTTCGCGCCAAAGGTAGATGCTACAATCTAAAACCAAACACAAAAAAGAATTATTTAATTAAATGGTTTCAATTCAAAAATCTGGAAATAAGAGCCTGATTCTGAAGCTACTTTTCGATTATAAACCAAGCGGTCTCCACCATGGGACCAATTAATATTGCAAAGCTCAGAAGTCCCATCACTGGCACTTCCCAATGTGAAGGAATCGCCAGAAGAAACAGAAGCTACTAACACCTGATTATCAAGACCAAATGCCAACCAATCCCCATCAGAACTTAAACTAAACATCGTTTCAGGTGATTTCGTCAAATGAGTCACTTGAACAGGTTCTCCTCCAATGGGAGAAACAAAAAATATCTGAACGATTCCATCATCTCCTTTGGCATAAAAGTAAATCCTATCTCCTTCTGGAGAACTTCTTAACCATTGTCTAGGACCTTGAATTCCCGGGAATTTTTGATCAGTTGAAAAAGTAATTCTTCGCTGCTGAATTGAATTTGGTACTTCTGGAAGACTGGTTACAGTTCCGGTTAATTTAGGGGAGCCCATCAATACTTGAGAATCTTCAGGCAAATCAGATACAAAAATTTCAGTTAATAGATTTCCATTTTCATCAAGCACATCTCCCAAATAAGCCAATGCTCGCTTGATTCGTTTTCCTTCAGAGTTAATATACCCATCTGTCCCAATCCAGCACTCTTCATAGGCTTTTTGGATATCATCAGAACCCACTATTGGATTTGGGGTTACTCTTGCTGCCAAAACAGAAAAATGTGTCCCTCCGAATTCAGAATCCTTATTTACAGAATCCTCCACTTGGACGGGGTGATCCGCTATCATGACTCCGATTGTTCTTAAATCTTTTACCTCTGAATTTGAAAGGGATTCTATCTCTAAAACCTCATCATTATAGGTATAGCTGATCCAATCTCCATCTCCACTGTAACTATAGGCATGCGTTCCACCTCTCAATGCTCCGGCAGTAAATGGCACACTCACATCCCGGGCATCAGCATGAAAGGATTTCGGGTTTTGTTTATCAGTCAAATCAAGACCGATGGCAGATCTTCTGGTAATATGATATGGCGATCCCTGATTGGAATCTAACAATCCTCGAATAAAAACAACTTCTTCTTTGAGGGGGTGATAGCTAACAGCCCCTGCGCCTGGTCCAAATTGGGATTGTTTGGAATTAGAGTAAACGCCAACTATTTCCCCACTTTCCAAGTTGAGCAAACCAACTTTTCCATTTTCACCAATTTTGGAGTCGTCATTTCTTCCATCAAAAACCAACCATTCGTCTTTGGGAGAAAAGACCTGTCGCTGATTGAGAAAGTGACCTGCTTCTTCAAATGTCAATTGCCTTTCTTGGGCACTAGGATTTGGGATTTTCTCCATGGTTTGATTTGGACTCTTGGACTGGCACGAAGTTAAAATCCATACTATGAATAATGATGAATAGGCGATGCAATTTTTCAAATTGAGTTTGATCTCCACGATCCTATCTCTCCAAGTAGTAAAAATGTCCGTCTTCAGCTCCTACCAGCACATCCCAAACCCCATTTTCATTCCAGTCCACAAAGGTTGGACTGGTCGTATGCCCTGCCAAAACATCTTCTGTCAGCTGTCCATGATGTTTGAAGTATACTTTGCCATCCTCTGTTTTGGTTTGTTCAAAAAGTGAAACATTGACGCTATTGATTAGCATATCCAAATCCCCATCATTGTCCCAATCCAAAAAGGTCAGTTTTCTTCTTCCGCTACTTCCCGCATCACTATCGTTGAGACGTAAAAGCCCTGGGCTTTCATCTTTGACTTGATCTTTATTTGAAAAAACCGAGGCATTCTCACCATAGAAAATCCGTTGTCCCGGAGTCAGAACCAATTCACCATCTTTTGATTTTCTTTCAAAATAGGCCAGATACCCTTCATGGTCCAGCATTACCAAATCCATCAATCCATCCTCATTCCAATCGATAGCCACCGGAGTAGTTCTCCATTGTGGAGCCAACTCATCTGACTGGGGCTTCCACCAATTCCAGGCCGGTGACGGGACTTCTTGTCCTTGCCAATCCACTTTTACTAATTCAGGCTTAGCCAGATTGCCATTCCCCAGATTCTTCAGCCACTCAACTTTCCCCCAAATTCCATTGAAAATTATATCAGCCTTTCCATCGCCATCCCAATCTGCTACCGAAAGAGTGGTATAGCCCCATTTCGCCTCAGCAGGACCTTGAATGGAGCCATTTTTCCCAGCTTGCGACCTGAAAGGTTTTCCATCCACAGTCAACAATACAGGCTCGGCCCATTTTGGAGTTTTGCCGTCTTCCAGATTCTCAATGAAACAAATAAAACCTGCTGAATTGCCTGCAATAATATCCAGATCCCCATCCTCATCCCAATCAAAGGATACCGGAGTCACTAAGGCTCCAAATTTTAAATTATCTGCCTTTTGCCTAAAGTATTTAGCCGATTCAAATACCGGAATTCCTCCTTTGATTTGACCGGTATTTCTCACCAAAGCCACTCTTCCATCTTCATCTCCCACGACCAAATCTATCTTTCCATCCTGATCCCAATCCACGGCAACCGGAATAATCATTTCCAATTCCATTTTAATCAGGCCTTCAGAATTCTCTAAAAATTGACCGGCTGCAAATTCAGGCTTGGTAGCCGTTCCTACATTTTGGAAATAGGTCATTTTATCCAAAAACTCACCAGTAATCAAATCAAGATCTCCATCTCCGTCAAAATCAGCCAAGTTGGGTGAAGGGGCACCATATACATCCAAGTCTTTGCCCTGAACCTGGATTCTGCCTTTATTTTCATAAGCTCCATCCACATTTTCAATCAAATAGACATAGCCATGAAGCGGGCCATTCGTCCAAACACCTTCAGAATTGTAAGCATTGTCCCAACCATAATCTGTCCAATCGTCCACTCCCACCAGAATATCCAGATCTCCATCCCCATCATAGTCGGCCATTTTCCACTGGTTGAATCGAGGTTTCTTTCCAAAATCCTTTAGAATCTCTTCTGCTGGAAATATTTCTTCCTTTTCTGCACCCAATTGCTCAGTGAAGTTGGTCAGTAAAGTTCCGGAACCCATCACCTTCACTCCTTCTGGAGTATGGGAAACCTGCACTTGGGAAATTGCATCACCTAGCCGAACCGGCGGTTCGAAGACTGGAAAATCCTCACCTGAGGAGTTTTCAAAAAAGTAAAGGCCATTGAAGGGTTTATCAGGACAGGAAACCAACAGATCCATATCTCCATCCCCATCAAAATCCATGGGAAGTGGCCAAGCCCAAAGTCCTACCCCCACAAAGGATGTTGTTCCAGGGTTGTTGTATTTGACAATTTGAAAACCGGATTCTTCAGGAATCTCAGTTTCTTCAATTTTTTCTTCCGAAGATTTTGTGCAGGAAAAAGCAGCAAAAGCAGAGATTAAAGTAAAGGTTTTTATTAAGAAAGGTGATTTAAAAAAGGAATTAGAAAAGTTGAATTTCATTTCGGTTGATTTAGGGATTTATGCTAGTAATAATACTGAAACGATTGAAAATAAGACTATTTAGCCTACTTCCCCAATTTCAGGATTCTAATCGCACCCTGCACCACCAAAACGAAAACAATACTACCGATAATCAAATCCGGCAAACTGGAATCCAGCCAGTTGACCAAAAGGCCAGCAGCAATTACTCCTAGATTAATGATCACATCATTGGAGGTGAAAATCATACTTGCCTGCATATGGGCTTCCTCTTTACTTTTTGATTTTTGCAATAAATAAAGGCAAAGTGCATTGGCAATCAAGGCAAAAATCGAAACCAAAATCATCGTAGAAAAATCCGGAATTTGCTCCACTCCAAAAAACCTTCTCAATACCTCAGCAAATCCCAAAACAGCCAATGTCATCTGAAAATATCCGGCTATTCTTGCTGTTTTTTTCTTTCTAACTACAGTGGCTCCCACGGCTAAAAGACTCAATCCATAAACCAGAGAGTCGGCCAACATATCAAGGCTATCAGCCACCAAACCCATCGATTTGGAAATCAATCCAGTGCTCATTTCAATTAGAAAAAAAGCAAAATTGATCCCCAAGACTGCCCAAAGAAGCTTTCTCTGATGAGATTTATCTTCAACGGAAAACTCTTCAGAATCTAAAGTTTCCAAAACCTTCCCTCCCAAATTCAAGGAAAGTATTTCTCGAGTGATTTCTTCCAAATTTCCATCATGAAAAACAAAGAGATGGCGATTTGGAATATCAAAATCTAAATGATGAATTCCTTCCACTCCATCCAATTTCATCCGAATTAGATTTTCTTCCGAGGGACAATCCATTTGAGAAATTTCAAATTGGGTTTTCTTCATTCTATTTAATCTGGAAATACTAAACTTACTTTACAAACAAACTCAAGCTCAATAATTAATAGGATAAAAGGGACATAACTGATAAATTGAAACCCAATCGATTTTTTACACTTGTTATTAGACCTTATTTCTGAACTTCTTGGATTTTTTATCTATAAAAACTCCTTTTCTTTCTTTATTCAAATTTGTATTTAGAAGATTTTATAAATCCAAAAAAATCGATGATTTAATAAAGTTTTCTTGTTAATTAATTTTTCTCATGCCGTGGAATTCCATTCCCTCTTTTCTATCTGCAACTATTCTCATATTTCTTTTTTTTATAAGCCATGGTGTAATATTCCTTTTAATTAAAAGTAAGACTGGAAACTCCAAACTCCATCTAATCACAATCCATGAAATCGTTTCTTATTCGATTTTCCTGCTAATGGGACTAGGAATTGCCTGGACAGAATTATTGTCTTGGGGTCAAATTGGTCATTCTAACTTTTTTATCCCGATGATTACTTTTAATTCTGCATTTTACATTTGGGGACTATACAAATACTCTTTCCCTTTATCGGTCAAATTACATCACTCATTTTACATTGTGCTTTCCCTGCTATTTTCCTATTTCAAATGGGATTATTACCTGATGCTATTCCCCTTATTAATGGGATTAATGGAAAGTGTGATCCTAGTGGATGGATTAAGTATTTTGTTGAGAGAAAACAAGAAATGGAACCTGACGCTGTACCTGTTTTCACTTTCTTACAAAGGAATGATTTTGGCTTCATGTCTATTAATATCCATGCTTACTTTATGGAAATCAAATGAATACCCACCGTTAATGGTTAGTTTATTGTTGATTGGAAATTCCATTCATTTCTATTTTTGGTTAGAGTCAATATCAAAATCAAAAAAAAGGATCAATTCTATTTTAAAAACCAAAGCTGATTTGTCACAAACAATGATGGTTAACTAATTATTTTTCTTTGGACCTTTGCCAAGGCACCTGTCCTCCAGCCTGAATATGCTTCATCAATAAACGGTTCAACTCCTGGACTTTTTCAGGTTGTTCTTTTGCCAAATCATGTTGCTCTCGAGGATCATCTTTCAAGTTATAGAGCTCCAAAGGCTGGTATGGACTATTCTGAAGAAGCTTCCAATCTCCCAATCTTAATGCATGATAAGCCTTTCCTCCATAGCGAATCCCCCCTTCCCTCCTAACAAAATAGAGTTCTCTGGATTCAGGGCTTTCATTACCTAAAAGAGTATTCATAAAACTCCTTCCATCCATATCATCTCTTTGATCCAAGCCTGTCAATTCTACCAAAGTTGGATAGACATCCATGGTGGTATTAATTTGGGAGCTAGTACTTCCTGCTTTGATTTTTCCAGGCCATACGGCTACCATAGGCACCCGAAGTCCGCCTTCATACATACTTTGTTTCCCATCTCTCAAGTCACCATTATTGGCCATATCTGGCAAATGACCACCATTATCACTGGTAAAAATGATTAAAGTATTTTCATATTGTCCAGTTTCTTTGAGTGTCTTGATTACCT
This sequence comes from Algoriphagus zhangzhouensis, assembly GCF_900148515.1. Taxonomy (GTDB): domain Bacteria; phylum Bacteroidota; class Bacteroidia; order Cytophagales; family Cyclobacteriaceae; genus Algoriphagus; species Algoriphagus zhangzhouensis. Next base: position 1,371,133 of record NZ_FRXN01000001.1, read on the forward strand.
GGCCAATTCCATCATCCATATGCTCTATCAATGCGATCAGATTCGCTCTTCTATCTGGCAGATTTGGATCGCGAGCTTTTACTCGGTCAAGGTACTCTTTAGGAGGCTGAACCGGAAAGTGAGGTGCATTGTAAGCTAAATACAGGAAAAAAGGATCTTCTTCATCTTCCCGAGATTCGATATAATCTACTGCCCATTGTGAAAACAGATCTGTAGCATGTCCGGCAGGATCTATTTCCTGCTCATTCAACCTCATATAATTGAATCCATTTCTTCTTTTGTCTACATAATCCTCCATCATATCTTCCAACCAGCCATGAAAGAGATCAAAGCCTTTCTGATTGGGTAGATTCGGACTCGTCAATCCCAGGTTCCACTTTCCAATGTGAGCAGTATGATATCCTGCATCTTTTAATTTAGCTGGCAAAAGAACTGCTGAAGGATCTAAAAAGCCCCAATTATCCTCAGGCTTGAATCGGATCAAACCGGGAACGCCAACTCTATCCGGATATCTGCCTGTCATCAAGGAAGCTCTAGTGGGTGCACAAACAGGTGAATTGGTATAGAAATAATCAAATCGCATCCCGTCTGCTCTCAAAGCATCAATATTGGGCGTATTCAAGTCTTGAGTCCCATAATAAGAAACATCATGATACCCCTGATCATCGGTGAAAATGATTAAGATATTGGGTTTATTCTCATTTTGAGAAAAAACGGGATTGCTAAAAAAAATAAAGATCAATCCGAAAATGAATAAATATTGAAGTGGCAAAATTCTAGAGTTCCAATTCATATGCAAAGGTTGTGTTAGCGAAATATCTTTGAATATACCCAAAACACCTATTCATCAAAAAATCATTAGAACAAGCAATTACAAACCTAATTTATTAGACAATATTCCTAAAATTTAAATTACGAGAATGATTTGTTCTGATTTTCCATTATTTTGTATCTAATTCTTAGCTTTTTTCGTCTTTATTAAACCAAATCAACCTACTATGAAAAACAACTTTTTAATTATCCTTTTAATAACTTTTGGTTTATTCTCATGTAGTCAAGAAGATGAAACTCCTTTAACTCAGCTGGAAGGCACATATCTTGGTAACCTATTGGGATCAGATGACAACCCTCAATTTGTAGAAATGACATTTCAAGCTAACGGAGAATTGAAGATCGAGGAGTTTAGAATAAATGGGAAAAACGAAAGATGTTATTCAAGCATCAGTGAGGGGAAATACTCCTTGAAAGGAAATGAATTTACCTATACGATCAACACCTTTTTGGGACTGGATCCGGCTGCTTTTTCTGAATGCTTTTCTCAATCAGAATTAATGGCGTACTTAGAAAATTCAGGATTGATCCAAGTTGGCTCGATTGAATTGAAATCAGAAAATACTGTTTTTTCAATTTCTTACCCTTGCTATGATACTTTCGCTAACGCTAGAGTAAACTTGTGCGTCGGCTATTCTGATTTTGTCCTGCAGGATTAAGAAGTCTGACCTCCACAACTCGAACCCAATCCAGCTGTACAGCCGTAGCAATGCTGATCTAAGACAATCTCTCTGTTCTCTAAAGCTTCGAAATCAAACTCGGAAACATGCTGAGAGTTTCCTTTGACTTTTAAATCCAACATCTGATTGAAATCACAATCATATAGATATCCGTCCCATCCAATTGAAAGTGTATTTCTGCACATTACGCCTGAAGCTGCTATAGGATTGAATGCCTCAATCAATGTCTGCATATACTCCTCGTAATTGCCACTTCGAAGCAAGTATTCCAAGAATCTGCTGATTGGCATATTGGTAATGACAAACAGATTATTAAATTCAACACCAAACTTCCTTTTGAGCTCACGCTTGTAATCTGCCTCCAAAGAGGCCTGAGGCCCAGGTAATATGGCTCCTGTAGGATTGTAGACTAAATTGAATTCCAAACCAGACCCTTCGATTCCATATCCAACATCATTGAGTCTTTTCATCGCATCTATGGATCGGTCAAAAACACCATCTCCACGCTGTCTATCTGTTCGAAAAGCTGTGTAATGTGGCAATGATGAAACCACTTCTACTTTGTGTTTTGCAAAAAACTCTGGTAGATCATGATACTTTTTATTGGCATTAATAATGGTCAAGTTGCACCTGTTGATGATATGCTTTCCAAGAGCCGATGCTTCCTCAACCAACCAACGGAAATCAGGATTCATTTCCGGGGCTCCACCAGTGAGATCCACTGTTTGAATATTGGATTTTGCCAAAATATCCAAGCAATATTGCATGGTTTCTCGGGTCATGATCTCTTTTCGATCTGGACCAGCATCCACATGGCAATGTTGACAGGTTTGATTGCACATTTTTCCCAGATTCATCTGGAAAATATCGATGCCAGTTGGCTTCAAAGGAAACAATCCAATATTCTGAAGCTTCTCTTTGAAGGGTTCAAACCCATTTTTATTTAATTGCTCGAGCTGTTGAGTACTTTCTGAAAATGCATGACCTTGGGCTTTCAATGACTTCATATTACATCATTTTCTTTTTGGCCTGATTCATCATCTGAACGCCATGAACCAATGAAGCACCACCTCTAATCGCACCAGCAACATGGACTGCTTCCATCAATTGCTCTTCAGTACAGCCTTTTTCCAAGGTATCTGAAGTATACGCATCAATGCAATAAGGACATTGGACAGTATGAGCAACAGCCAGAGCAATTAGTGATTTTTCACGAGCCGTCAATGCACCTTCCTTAAAGACCTCTCCGTAATAGTCAAAAAATTTATCAGCCAAGTCCTTTTGAAAGTCGCCGATTTTACCAAATTTCTTTAAGTCTTCAGGATTGTAGTAGGTTTCCATGTATGTAGTTAAATGTGTTGGTTAATTAAATAGATTTTAAAGTTACTCAACAGTAAAACTACTAAGAGGGTTCTAAGAATTTGAACCCTTCAAAACAAAAAACCACTATTCATCCCGAATAATGGTTTCTGAAATTGGTATTCATAGATTTTCTAAACGCTTTTCGAAATCAACTCGCGAATCCAATCATTTGGAATCACATCGATAGTCAAATTTATACGCTCTTCAGTCCCCAAATTATTCACTCGATGCGGATCATTAAGTTTTAGATACCAGCATTCCCCTGGTTTCATGGTAACGATCTCATCATTTAGTATAAATTCCACTTGATCATTATTAAAAATGGGAATAGTTAAGCGAATCATAGATTTTTCTTCCTCCAATGCCAAAGTCGGGTCGGTATGCTCTTTGACAATCGCTCCGGGCTCAAGTCTTAGCAATCTTACCAAATTGACAGTTGTGTTTTCTCTAAAGAAATCAATCACACTCAACAATGCTGGGGATTGAGTCAATTCCTCAGTATCCAACCAATCCGTCCAAGAACCATCCGCATAATCCTCTGCTGGTGGAGGAAATGGAATAGAAGAGTCTACTTGGTAAGCTGGAGCTCGAAGAGGTATGACACTATAATAAATAAAATCCCTTTGAGCGAGCTTTGCGACCTCCTTTTGCAAAGCCTCTACATCAAATTCGAAAGGCAATTTGACCCGATCAATCTTCTTTAAATTTGATTCAGTAATGTTTTCCATCGACTTAATTGTTTTAAAAAATTTGAGAAGGAAGATAATAAATTAAGGGGAAAGCTTTAGCAAAAGATCAAACGCTATCCTTTTCATGAAAAAAGCTCTTCCGTCAGATCATCCTCATTTTTTTCATTTCAAGCTTTAAACACAACCCTCTTTTACATGAGCTGCAATTTAGGTCCTGATTTTAAGCTTAAATTGAACGTTATTTTACAAATAGAAAATAAATCATCAACACCAACCCAATATTTATGAAGAGAAAACTTTTACTCATGCCTGCTCTACTTTTGGCAGGTTTGACCTTTGCTCAGGAAAAGATTGACCTGGATGCAATTGAAAAAATCAAAAAGGAAGGCTTTGACAATTCCAAGGTGGAAGAAATAGCCTTTCAATTAGTAGATAAAGCTGGTCCGAGATTGAGTAATTCGGAAGGATATAAAAGAGCAACTGACTACGCTGTAAAACAACTTTCGGATTGGGGCTTACAAAATGCAACTACTGAGGCTTGGGGCGAATTCGGTAGAGGTTGGGAAATGGAAAAAAGCTACGTGGCCATGACAAAGCCTTATTACATGCCTTTCATCGCCATTCCAAAAGCTTGGACTGAAAGCACTAAAGGTGAGGTAAGCGGCAAAGTGGTTTTCTTAGATATCCAAAAAGATGAAGACTTTGAAAAATACAAAGGCAAACTCAAAGGAGCGATCATCGCCATTAAACCTTCCGGGTCTCAAGCACCAACTTTCGAACCGGACGCTGTTCGATTTACAGTGGAGCAATTGCACGGAATGGAACATCCTGCTCCAAGACAAAGCAGTTTCACTCCTGAGATGAGAGCTCAGTTTATGGCCCAGCGAGCATTTGCGCAAAAGGTAAATGAGTTTATCGCTGAAGAAGGCGCTGCACTCATCATAAAAGGTGTGAATGGACGCCATGGAACGCTGTTTACCAGTAGCCCTAGAGGTTACTTAAAAGACACACCTGAAGGTATTCCTGAATTGGAAACTTCTCCTGAAAATGTCAACCTAATGGCACGTTTGAGTGAAAATGGTGTCGAGGTTGAAGTTGAAGCTGAAGTAAAAACAAAATACCTGAATGATGATATGCAAGGCTATAATGTCATTGCTGAAATCCCTGGATCAGATCCAACTTTGAAGGCTGAAGTCGTAATGTTGGGCGGACACCTAGACTCTTGGCATGGTGCCAACGGAGCCACTGATAATGCTGCAGGATGTATTGTAATGATGGAGGCAGTTAGAATTCTACAAGCAACAGGCCTTCAACCAAAAAGAACTGTCAGAATCGCACTTTGGGGTGGTGAAGAACAGGGTCTTCATGGATCTAGAGGATATGTGAAAAACCATTTTGGAGATCGTGAAACCAAAGAAATGAAGCCTGAGCAAGAAAAAATCTCTGCGTACTATAACATTGACAATGGTACGGGTAGAGTTAGAGGTGTTTATCTTCAAGGAAATGCACAAGTAGAGCCAATCTTCAATGAGTGGTTTGCACCATTAGATGATATCGTAGAAGACAGAACCATCACCATCAGTAATACAGGAGGAACGGATCACTTAAGCTTTGATGCGGTTGGTATCCCAGGTTTTCAATTTATTCAAGACCCTATTGAATACAGATCCAGAACTCACCATACAAACATGGATACATTCGAGCGGTTGGAGCTGGATGACTTGAAGCAAATGGCAGTGGTCATTGCATCTTTTGTGTACAATACAGCCCAAAGAGATGAAATGCTTCCAAGAAAGTCTATGACAGAAGAATAAAACCTCAATTCATATAAATGAAAAAGGACCTATTTGAATAGGTCCTTTTTGTTTTGAAGAAATATAGACTTTGTATGCTAAACCGATTGAAATTGCCTATTACTCCTTCTAGGGTGTGATCTTGCAACTTTACTCTTAATAGCCAGGATAAAAGGACAGGTAGCGATTTCTTGCCAACCAGATTTTTTGATAAAGTCCAAAGTTTTCAAAACCAAGTCCTCTCCAATCCCTTTTCCTCTGAATTCTTCCGGTACAAATGTGAAAAACAGTTCAAATCGATCTTCATTTTTCCTAAAGTAGATGTATGCATACACATGATCCTCCACTTCAATTTCAAATCTACTTTTTCTAGGTCGATATAGGAGATCGTAAAACATGATCAATTTGCCTTAAAAGATGAATTCAGATGGCTCAATGTTCAACCATTCATTTAACCTTTAGACTGGGAAATTGAAAAAGGTCACATATTTTGAAAAAAATTTAAATCTCACGCTATAAACCTAAAGCCACAAGAGAATAGACGTTCAACATTTATGAAAGAGAACCTTAAAAAAAATCCTAAAACACTTTCTTAAAATCATTGATTGGTCCTCTCCCACCAGTCTTCCAATTCCTGAGTCAATTTCTTTACAACATCAGGGTTTTGCTTCGCCACATTAGTTTTCTCAAATGGATCCTTGATGATCTGATAGAGTTGAACAGATTCTCCTTGTTCCGGTTCGGCCAAAATCAGTTTCCAATCTCCAGAGATTATCACCCGATGTTCTAGGCTTTTCTCTGGTGCAAAAACATCCACCATATCATGAGAAAAATCCACTGCATAGATACTTTTCCGAGAATCCAGAGCAGCTTGGTCCAGCACATCTATTCCCTCCATTGGAGTAGCTCCTTCTAGTCCTGCGACTGCCAAAGTTGTCGTGGGGATATCTACACTACTGACCAAATGGATAGTATCCATCTTTGGCGCAATTTTACCTGGCCAATGAAACATGATCGGTGTTCGTATCCCAAAATCAGCAGGATCTTGCTTGGAGCCTGGCATAAACTGATTTGTCTTATCTGGATTTTGAATCCAGCCGTTATCCGTCACGAAAATCAACAAGGTGTTTTCATCCAAAGACTCCTGTTTCAAATAATCCATCAATTCACCAACCGTTAAGTCCAACCATTCACACATCGCCCAATATTTGGCAATGGCTTCTGTAGGGGCTTTTGGAAGGTATTTTTGCAATAACGAATCAGGCGGAGTGTGAGGAGAATGTGGCAAGAATGGTGCATACCAAACCATAAAGGGCTTTTTCTCCTTTTCAGCCAATTGGATAAAATCATAAATCGGCTTCATTCCTTCCCTACCAATTGCCAAACCAGCATCTCCATGCCTTCCTCCAGTTGCAGCATCACCATGGGTCATTCCATGAGTAAAGCCTGCGTCTTTCCAGCTTTTCCCCCACCATTTTCCTGTTTGAAGCGATAGATACCCAGCTTTTCCTAGAATCTGAGGGATGGTAGGTCTTTTTTGAAATTCATTTAAAAAGGCTTGATATTCTTTGGATCTTTCCAACTGCCATTCTGGACTATATCTTCTCTCTTTGGACTCAAAAAGCGGATCATTACCGGTAATCTTGGTTTGCTGAGGGTAAAGCCCTGTGATCAAAGTTGCCAATGAGGGACTGCAAAGGGGAGCTGTTACGTATCCTCGGGTGAAGGTAAGTGACTCGTTTGCTAGCCGATCTATGTTTGGGGTTTCGATTTGAGGATGCCCCATAAACCCAAAGTCTGTCCATCCCTGATCATCTGATATGATGTAAATGATATTGGGTTTTTCTGTTTGGGCAAAACTTCCCCAATTCCAAAAACACATCAAAAGAAGGAAAAAAAATTCAGGCTTAAAATGATTCATAAACAGATGGGTCAATTGTAATTAAATTCACGCTAATCCTTCAATTTATCACATTGAATTCTCTCTTGCACCCTGCTATATCATGGAACTACAAACCGAGTCTTCTAATTCTCTAGCCTCTCAGGAGTATTGGGAATCTGATTGGATAAATGATTGTTTCCATCTTTATCTTTTTCCAACACAAATGCATCATAAAGGTCTCCCCTTGCTGTAAAAGCCTTGTATTCCAATTTATTATCTTTGATTTGAATCCATTGGAATAACTGTGTATTAAAAGCTTTTCGATCCATCCATGGATCATTTCCCACATCGTACATTTTGGGACCAGCAACTGAAACCACGTACATTGGCCCTTCCCCCACTACATCTTTCCCATCACGGTTGATTACCCTTCCCCTAGCATAAGCATGATCATGGCCCTGAAGAACCAAATCCACTTTATATTTTTCCAATATTGGCTGGATAAACTCAATCATATCTTCATTGATCCGGTCTGGTTTGGTTGAGAAAATCGGATAATGGAAGGTAATCACAGTCCATTTCTTAGAATTTTCGGTCAGTATCTTTTCCAGCCACTCCACCTGAAGCATCTTTTTCTCTGGTATCTCATCAATCAATTCCGCATCCAAAGAGATTACTTTCAACTCAGGATAATTGACCTCATAAGCCACTTCTTCCAGTCCTTTGGGACCATTGGTCGGAAGATTGAATTGTGGTCTCCAGTGATGAGATAAAGTCACAGGGTTCTTGGCATATTCATGATTTCCCGGTGACATCATGATCGGGGTAGAAGAATGAATAAATCCTCCAGCTTCGAACCACTCTCCCCATTCATAATCAGAATCCTCATGGTTAATCAAGTCTCCTGCATAAAGCATAAAATCCACTCTTGGGTACTGAAAATAGGTTTCGCGAATCACCCTACTCCACATGGAAGCAACTTCATTTTGGGCATCTCCAAAATAAATAAAACTGACATCGTGATCATTTTCAGGCATTTTAAACTGAAACCACTCACTCCAATACCCCTCATTTCCTACACGATACACATAGGTTTCTCCAGCTGCTAATCCTTTTAAATCCACTTCATGATAATTCGCCTCTATTTCAGGCTCTTCATCTTGTTGAGTTTTTAGGTAAGAAGTAGTGGCTTTAATTTTTTGAGGAGAATCAGCATGTTCTGGACCATCCGTTGCCACAGCAAATTCCAAGAAAGATTCTTTCTCGCTACAAGCGGTTCTCCAATTGATACCCACTGAAGAAAGTGGATCTTCTGCCAAATTGAGGATTATCCTATCAGGCTGAGATGAAGGCAAATATTGGGGTTTGATGAGGATATTTTGATTGGACTGGGCAGATAGCGATCCTATCGAAATAAAAATAAGAAATGTAATCACTGACAAAATGAATACGGGACTAAAATTCCTACTTGAATTATAAGAACCTTGAAAAGTGCTAAGCATTTTATATTAAAAACCTTTGTTTGAAGAAATCAGGCTATTCTGTATTAGACTAATTCCAATTTTTATTAAACAACCATCACTGTCAATGAAATGATTCTTTGGGTTCTAATTTTTATCAATCAATTCTAATTGAATCCTTTTTATTGCTCCCAGCGCTACAATCTGCTCTCCATCCGAAACTTTACGGATCATTCCTGGCTTCCAAAAAGCTGGAATCACATGCTTTTCAATGGCATTTATCATCGTTTCCCAATAGCCAGGCAAGCGAAGTGTTCCACCTCCTAATGCAATTTCCACTGGATTGAAAAGATTGATAAGACCTGCAATGGCTAATCCCAAATTAAAACCACCCTCCTGAATGATTTGCAACACTTCAATTTCTCCTTCATGAGCTTTTCGAACCATTTCTGAAGCCGTTAATCCGAGTCTGTCAGCCATATATTGCCCGCCTGACATTTCATCCAATCGCCTGACTTCCCCATTGTTGAACATGGGAAAATAGCCTAACTCTCCGGCCCAGCCATCGGCACCTAAAACTGGCTTCCCTCCAGAAATCAGTGCAGCCCCAATTCCCGTCCCCACCATGATAACTCCACCTGAAAAAGAATCATCTTTTTCTCCAAATTCTTGGCTTAAAGCTGCTTTAATATCATTGCTCAACAATATCTGAAAAGGAAAATCCTGCCAATCTTTTTTCGGAGAAAATCCATTTAATAGGGGCAAAACATCACATTCTACAATCTGATTACTTTGAACCAATCCAGGGACTGCAATTCCAACAGCCTGAATCTCGAGCTGATTACTTTGAATAAAATCAAGGATAGCTGTTTTAAAATCTTTACTGGAAAAGCCCTTCCCTGTGAGGATTTTTTCTTGTATTTCTCCGCACAACAAAAGCATTTTGGTACCACCCAAATCAACTCCTAAGAATGAAAAATTATCCATATGTAATTTCTAAAAATCTAATTGCAATTAGGCCTAAAACTATATTCAATTCCAACCACTGTGGAATTTAAACTAGGCCTCAAAATAAACATTGCAAACTGATTTCCAATACTTAAAAAAGGAAGGATAATAGCCAAAAACTTTCTCAAACATCCAATCCCTTTGATGCTTCATTCCCTTATAATGCAGTACGGTTGGATGTTCTTTGAAATGGATTTGAGAATGGTATTTGGAATCAAAAACCTGGTCAAACTCACCGACCACCACTTGTATTTCTTGAATATTAGTAGATAGCTGAAGGATAAAATCAATTGTTTTTGGACTTACAGGGTACTTTTGAAAGAAACTGGGTTCCAAGAGCAAAACTCGATTAGAAGGTTGATCTGTCCCCCAATTAGGGTCAAGATTGTAAAAATTATAGATGAATATTGGCAGGTCAGGATTGATGCTAACTTTCTCTCCTTTGGACAAATCAGTGCTTAATTTCAAATCAATCAAATCTACCAATCCTTTAGGAATATCCCTCTCCTTCAAATCTTCATAGGAGCAATCCAGAAATGTATTCTCTTGTTCAAAACCAGAAAATCTATTGATGGTTTCTTGATTGACATAGTATTTTTTTGAGCTAAAGGTACCTGCTACCCATTGCCAACTCAAAGCATTGCTAGCCCAGTCCGCATCCAACAGATGATAATACATCCATTTCGCAGGAAGCATCCAATGGCTTTTACCCAAATTGCAGGCAAGACTAGCTACAAACATCCGGGTATGATTATGCATATATCCAGTTTGATAAAGTCGATCTATTCCATCATCTACAGCTTTTACCCAGGTATTTCTATTCACAATTGCGTACGGAATTTGAACATTGGAAACTCCATCTTGCTCTTGCTTGATATCCAAATTGACCTGATCCCCAATAGCCATCCAAACTTGCTGAAAGTAATCCCTCCAAGCCAATTCCTTCAGAAAGACATCTATCTGTTTGGGATCATATCCTCTATTTAAAACTGATTCGGCAATCTGCTTGGTTGAAATAACTCCTCTTGAAATATAAGGAGATAAATAAGTCACTTTCCCGTCTAAATAATTACGAGTCTTCCCATAGGCAATTGGATCGATTGATTCGACTTTAGCCAATATATCCTGGTAGTCAATCGCAAACATTTTAGCGCTTCGAAATTTTATTGTGACTAATAGATCTTTGCCTACTGCATTTAAATCGCTGGATATCTTCAGATCTTTTCATTTCGTGTTTCAAACTCACTTTTTGATTAACCCGCTTCCTCCAGAGCCTAAAACTGGATGGTTTTAATTCCTTTCTCATCAATTGAATCACCTCATTTTCCTCGACCCCAAACTGAGCAGCAATAGCATCAAAAGTGGTGCGATCTTCCCATGCCATTTCGATGATTCTATCTATCTCCCGATCGCTAAACTCTCGCTTGTCCTTTTTCATATCCCAAAAGATTAACGTATTGTCCCTATTCCTCCGTCAAGATGCAAAATTTGCCCAGTTATCCATTTACTTTTATCTCCCAGAAGAAACATAGCAGCATTTGCAATATCCTCAGGGCTACCTATGTCTTTTAATGGATGTCTTTGCGCATTGGCCTCTTTTTTTTCTGGAGTTGAAAGAATACTATGAGCCAAGGGAGTATCCGTTATCGAAGGAGCAATACAATTCACTCTGATTTTGGGAGCAAGTTCAGCTGATAGCGCCCGAGTCAAGCCCTCAATAGCACCTTTGCTGCTGCTAACCAAACTGTGAAAATTGAATCCATTTTGCACCGCTACGGTACTAAAAAGGACTATACTAGCCTGTTCTGATTTTTTCAGAGAAGGTAAACTGGCTTGAATAACTTTTACGGCACCAGTCACCTGCAATTGAAAGTCTTTGATGAAGTCTTCCTCCTTGAACCGATGAAATGGTTTCAGTTGAATAGATCCCGGACAATACACTAGACCATCCAATTTTTCTGGGATAAATGAAAAATCAAAATCCTCATCCAAGACATTCAAATAATGGACGCTAGATTTTGATGGAAGTTTTTGTGGCTGATTTTTATAATAGGTTCCTGTCACCTGATGTTCTTGTGCCAAGGTTGTAAAGATGGCTTGACCTATTCCAGAACTACAGCCTATTACCAAGTAATTTTTCATAGGGTAAAAACCCAGAGGATGTCTTTTTGTTTAGAGCTCTGATTCAAAAAAACTACCTTTATTCCATGGCAAAACAACCTGAAGTTTGGCTGAGAGGCCCTATCCCAGCTTATCCCCTTGAGTTACAACCCATCGCACATGCCGTATTGCAAGCTCAGGAAGAAATCCATCTATTGATGGAAAACTTTCCTTCGGAAAATCTTTGGGAAAAGCCTGCTGGCATGGCAAGTCCAGCTTTTCACATCAGGCATATTGGGGGCGTGTTGGAACGCATGTGTACTTATGCAAAAGCTGAGTCTCTGACCGAGGAGCAATTCACTTATTTAAAAGCTGAAGGAATACCGAACCAAGACCTTTCGACCAAGGACCTCCTTGATAGGCTTGACCTTCAGATTGCTTCATTTTTAGCCTTTCTTGAAAAAGTTGATCCCATGACATTGACAGAAAAAAGAGGGGTTGGGAGGGCTCAATTACCATCCACAGTTGGTGGATTGTTATTTCATGCAGCTGAGCACATGCAGCGACATTTTGGACAGTTGTTGGTGACTGTGAAGGTGATAGTTGATTTTAATTGATAAATAAAAAAGACGCAAGCTAAAACTCGCGTCTTTTACCATTTACCCAATCTATCTATTTTTTCTTTCTTCCATTACTTTCAGATAAGCATCCAAATATTTTTGATCATTTTGATCACTATCTCCATACTTCTCTCGGAGTTCTTGCAACCTTTCATGCATTTTTATTTTGATATCTTCATATTCTGGATCATCATAAACATTTCTCAATTCATTGGGATCTTTTTCAAGATCATAAAGCTCCCATTCATCGATATCATAATAAAAATGAATCAACTTATACCTTTTTGTTGCAACTCCATAGTGGCGTTTCACCATATGAACTGAAGGATATTCATAATAGGTATAATAAACGGCATCACGCCATTCCCCTGTTTTTCCAGATACTAGATTCCTAAATGATTCACCTTGCATTTCCTGAGGAGCTTGAATACCTGCATAGTCCAGTAATGTTGGTGCAAAATCAAGATTTTGAACCAACTTATCTATTTCAGTTCCAGCTTTGATTTCTTTTGGAAAACGAACCAACAAAGGAGTCCTAAATGATTGTTCATACATAAACCTTTTATCAAACCATCCATGTTCTCCTAGGTAAAATCCCTGATCTGAGGTATATACTACTATTGTATTTTCAGCAAGTCCATTTGCTTCTAAATAGTCCAAAACCTCTCCAACTCCATCATCCACGGATTTGATTGTTCTCAAATAATCCTTGATATACCTATTATATTTCCAGTGGGCTATTTCCCTTTTCTTCTCCGAACTGAAAGTGGATTCATCCCCTTTTCCAAAAGCCTCCTTAAATGCGTCGTTCTTAGGATCATAGGCAGCATTCCAGGCAGCCAATTGTTCTGGATTGAACCTAGCAAGTTCCCGGTCAAACCCTGTACTATCTCCATAGGGGTCTATTACCATTTTAAAATCATGTCCCCAAGATGCGTGCCCGTCTATTTCCATTTCCTGAGTTTTGGCTGCTGTTCCCCTACCTGCATAATTGGTTTCTTGATCAAAAAAAGTGGACGGTGGAGTAAAATCTTTATCATCATAAAGTGTAAGATATTCAGGTGCTGGCTTCCAATTCCTATGTGGAGCTTTTTGGTGGTACATCAATAGAAAAGGTTTCTCCTGATCTCTTCCTTCTTTCAACCATTTCAAAGCTTCCTCTGTAGTTATATCTGTGACATACCCCTCAAACCTTTTTCTTTCTCCATCGACCAAAAAATCCGGGTTGTAATAATTCCCTTGGCCGGGTAAAACCATAGAATAATCAAACCCTGTAGGAAGCCCATCTAAATGGATCTTTCCAATGAGAGCAGTTTGATATCCATTTGCTTGTAATAGTTTGGGGAAATTATCCTGCTCCCAATTGAAAGGTTGAACATTATCTACCTTCCCATTAACAAAACTGTGTTTACCAGTCAACAATACTGCTCTGGAGGGAGCACAAATTGAATTGGTTACGGTAGCTCGTGTAAATATCGCGCCTTCTTTAGCTATCCTATCTATATTGGGGGTCTCATTCAATCCATAACCATAGGCACTGATTGCTTGATAAGCATGATCATCAGACATTATAAAAATGATATTGGGTGGTTTCTGATCCTCTTCTTTTTCGGAAGTTGAACAACTTGAGCCCATATATGCCATGCCCGAAAATAATACGAGTATTAGTATTCTATATTTATTCATTTTTTGATCATTTAGCTTGATTGATTTTCCCTGGATCTCTTCTGTTTTTCCCCGGAACATTTTGTAAATCATCCCCTAGGTCCTGCCTTACTTCATCTGCCAAATCTTGCAATTCCTTTACAATTTCTGGAAATGACTCTTTTACATCATATCTCTCTCCAGGATCTCGCCTCAAATCAAAAAGGGACAGCCCTATTTCAGCTTGACCTACAGGCCCGTTCACCCCATCCACACCAGGTTCAAAACCCTCATATGTCCTATGACTATGAGGAAAAACCAGCTTCCAATTCCCTTTTCTTATAGCCTCCAAGGAGTTTTCTTGATAATAATAATTAAAGGTTTCCCGTGGATTTGCCTTTGGATCATTTACCAATAGGCCCAGTATGCTAACTCCATCGATTTTATTTTTTGGCAAAGACACCCCTAAGATTTCGGCAAATGTTGGCAAAAAATCTATCGTAGAAGCAAGCTTATTCATAACCGTCCCAGGAGGTATTTTTGCAGGCCATTTCATAATACAAGGAACTCGTTGTCCTCCTTCAAAAGAAGTTGCTTTCCCTTCTCTTAATCCACCAGTCGATCCGGAGTGATTTCCAAAATTGAACCAAGGGCCATTATCTGAAGTAAAAATGACCAGCGTATTATCTGAAAGTCCATTTTCTTCCAATGTTCTAACAATCTCACCTACTGACCAATCTATTTCCATTAGAACATCTCCAAAAAGGCCTTGTTTGCTCTTGCCTTTAAATTTCTCTGAAACTGCCAATGGAACATGTGGCATTGAATGAGGTACAACCAAAAGAAATGGTCTATTTCTATTTTCATTGATAAACCTGATAGATTCTTCGGTATATCTTGTTGTGAGTTTTGCCTGATCAGCTAAATCTTTCACGTATGAAAATATAGTATCACCTGCCATCAATGGTAGCTCAGGATAACTTGCCTTTCGAGCATGAGTTTCGGGAGTTGCCAACTTCATATCATAGGTCCATTTCCACATATCATTGGAATAGGGCAATCCTACAAACTCATCAAAGCCTTGTTGACTGGGTAAAAAAGGCTTCAAATGACCTAGATGCCATTTCCCAAATAGTGCTGTTTTATAATCACCAGCTTTTTTAACCAATTCGGCTATGGTTTCCTCCTCAGGATTTAAACCAATTGTAGCATGGGGATTTAATGCCCCACTCATTCCCAACCTATTAGGATAGGTACCAGTCATTATCCCTGCACGAGAGGCACTACAAATTGCTTGAGCTACTTCAAAATTTGTAAATCTCATCCCATCTGCAGCAAGCTGATCGAGATTAGGAGTTTCGAAATCCAAAGCTCCATAACTACCCAAATCTCCATAACCTAAATCATCAGCATAGACCAATACGATATTTGGGAGATCTTTTTCTTGAGCATTCAGAGTCGATGAAAAAAAGAAAAGAACCAAAATCCCAATGAGCTGATTGAGATACCATGGAAAGGTCAAAGTGAAATTAACCTTCCCATGGGATTTTGATAAAAACATTAATAACCAGGGTTTTGAGTTAATAATGGATTTAGGTCAATCTCTCTTTGAGGAATTGGCATCAAAATCATATGATCTCCTATATTCTGAGCGATTTCAACCTTGTTTGATTCGGCAACACCTGCTTCATAAGCAGCATGGTCTTTCATTCTTTCTACAAACCTTCCTGTTCTTACCAAATCAAACCATCTATGCCCTTCCATTGCCAGCTCTTTGTGCCTTTCTTCATAGATTATTTCACGGAGTTCATCCTGGTTTCCGGTTGATTCATTGTAGTCGGGGGATTGATGCGCTCTTTCAATAATCCGATTCACCTGAACCAAAGCAAGGCTTGACTGTCCAATCTCATTCAAGGCTTCTGCATACATTAAAATGGCGTCTGCATAACGAATGACATGCATGTTGGCATCACTGTTATTGGGGTTGGTTTCATTTTCCTCCCAATATTTAGTGAAAATTGGAATTGTTGAAGTATGGATCGATCCATCAATCAAACTGACAAAATCCTTTCTGAATGTCCCCGCTTTTCTTTGGTCATCATTATCAAATCTATCATATAGATCTCTTGTTGGAATGTCAGCTTCGTTTGAATTGACTAGTCCCAGAACAGCGAAACCACCAGGCAGTGAATATTTAGGACCTTGAAGCACCATAGCGGCATTCCCATTTCCCGGAGGATCCATAAATTCAATACTAAATACCATTTCCTTCCCATTTTCAGTGGCAGCATTCCAATTATCTCTGAAATTTTCATGAAGGCCATACCCATATTCACCTTCATTATTGATCACTTCTGCCAATTTTTCCGATGCTTTCGAAAATTCATGTCTTGTTAGATAGACTTTTCCCAATAGGATTTTTGCAGCTCCTTTCGTAGCTCTTCCCATATCCTTTTCAGCATAACTAACAGGAAGATTCGATTCTGCATCTTGTAAATCTGAAATAATCAGGCTGTACACATCTTCTACGGGAGACCTAGCAACTAATGCATCATTAACGGATTCCAATTTGGTAACTAGTGGTACATCACCATAAAACCGAACCAGGTTGAAATAAAACAATGCTCTCAAGAACTTAGCTTCAGATACCAATCTAGCCTTCACGGTCTCATCCATTTCGATAGTAGGAATATTGATAATTGCCGTATTGGCCCTTGCGATTGCCGAATAATTCTGAAGCCACATTTCACGTGCAAATTGATTTTGCGAAGTGTGTCTTAAATATTCCAGATTTTGAAGAAATTGATTAGGCATCCCCAATCCATTTTTCTCAGTATCTGCCGGCAAATCACATAAGATGAACATATTTCGCTCATAAATGTCAAACAGTTTTGCATAAGCAGCTGTTACCGCCGCTTCTGCATCTGACTGACTGCTGTAAAAATTCCCTACCACGTATCGATCAACGGGTGATTCTTTCAGAAATTCATCCATGCAGGATGTCAAAAAGAAAGTCAGGGATAGTATAAAGAGATATTTTATATTTTTCATGATTCTCAGATCCATTATTGAATATTCAGTTTAACTCCAACCATAAAAGTTCTAGACTGTGGATAGCCTCCAAAGTCCTCGCCCAATTCCAGATTTGAGGCACCTCTGTAACTCACTTCAGGGTCGTAACCGGTATAATTGGTAAAGGTCAACAGGTTTTGTCCAGTTGCATAAATCTTCATTCCGCTCAAAACTTTGGAATCCGAGTAAGGAAAAGTATATCCTAAAGTCAATGTCTTGATCTTTGCATAAGAGCCATCATGAATAAATGCATCACTAAATACTGCTGACCGATTGGTAGTAGCAACTGGGTAAATTGCACTTGGATTACTTGGAGTCCAACGATCCACTAACTTCTGGTAAACATTTTGTCCTCCTGAAGGAAGCAGCAGTTCCATTTCATTGTAATTAAAAATGTCTCCACCCTTTGAAAACTGGGTAAACACATTTAACTCAAAACCTTTATAGGAAAATGTATTTGTAAATCCTCCATAAAAATCAGGATTGGGATCACCAATGATCTGTCTATCATAAGTAGCATTCACCAGTCCATCTGGTACTCCGTTCGGACCACTGATATCTTTATATCTTCTACCCCCTATCCAATTTGTAGGTCCAACAGGGCCTGCAGCCAATTCTTCACTATTCTGAATGATACCATCAGTTACATACCCATAAAACAAACCTATCGGCTGACCAACAACCAATCGGTGAACAGATCCGGTTTTTAAATGACCATCATTGGTTCCTACATCCTTGTATTGTTCGCCTCCTAATTCAATAATCTTGTTTTTATTGAAAGAAATATTGAATGATGAGGTCCATCTAAATTCTGCTTTGGCAACAATATCTGCCTCAATCATTAATTCAACTCCCTTATTTTGCATACTTCCAATATTTTGAAGAGAGGAAGCAAAACCAGAAACATATGGAACTGAAACATCATAAATTAAATCGGTTGTTTTCTTCAGGTAGTAATCTGCTGTGAACCGAAGTCTTTCATCAAAAAATCCAAAGTCAAGCCCAAAATCAAATTGGCCTGTTTTTTCCCATTTCAAATCTGGATTTGGAATAGAGTTGGGAAAAAAGCCTGTCACCAAGTTTCTTCCCAACGTATAGGTTGTATTTGATAAAGTTGGAAGTGAATTGAACAATCCGATTTCCTGATTCCCAGTCACACCATAACTGACTCTAGTTTTCAGGTTGGAAAACACTCTTGATCCTTTCATGAAATCCTCCTCGATAACCCTCCACGCCAAAGCCCCAGAAGGGAAAAAAGCATATTTGTTATTATCACCGAAACGAGATGATCCGTCAATTCTTCCATTCAGGGACAAAAGGTATCTCTCTTTCATGTTATAGCTAACCCTACCCAAATAAGAGACCAAACTCCACTCGGTTTTTGAAGAGCTTGGTTGATTATAGGTAGATCCAGACCCAAGAGAATTTTCCTCCAAAACATTATTGACATAATTTTGAGATGAGGCACCAAACCCTTCAAAAAAGTTCTTCTGGAAAGTGATACCTCCTAAAACAGAAAAGGAATGATCATCATTGAGTTTCTTATTCCAGTTCAGGGTATTTTCATTCAACCAATTGGTTGTATAACCTCCGTTTATCCTGGCAACTGCAATACCGCCTGATTCAAAAATATTTGAAGGAATAAACGTATCAAATTTTGTATTTGTCAAGTCAGTACCAATTGAAACTTTAGCTGTCAAATCCGGAATAAATTCCCATTCACCGTAAAGATTTCCCAAGACCCGGGTCATCGCGCTTTCTCTCACTTGCTCTTTAGCGGAAGCTACAGGATTGGGATAGATGAGTCCAGGACTGTTTACTTGAGTATAAACCCCCAAAGCTTCATCGGAATAGACTGGAAGAACAGGGTTAAATTTCATTGCGCCGGTTACTACACCACCAGTTCCACCGGCATCTGTTGGAACAGCTCTTGAATCTGTCCTGCTAATATTTACATTGGTACCAACCCGAAATTTGTCAGAAATATCTCTGGTCAAATTAATTCTGGCAGAATACCTTTTAAATCCAGAATTGATGATTACACCCTCCTGATTGAAATAATTACCGGAAATAGAGTAATTGGTTTTTTTATCCCCACCTGAAAATGAAAGTTGGTAATTCTGAATTGGAGCACTGCGGAAAATTTCATCCTGCCAATCAGTTCCTTTAGGATTCGCCTGCAATTCTGCCATTTTACTACTATCGTAAACTGGGTTCAGTCCATCATTTGTATAAGCTTCATTGACTAAAGTTGCATACTCATAGGCATTCATTACATCAATCTTCTTTGCTACATTCTGCACCCCATAATAGGCATCAAAAGTAATTTGATCTTTGCCTTCCTTTCCACTTTTTGTTGTGATCAAAACCACGCCATTTGCAGCTCTAGCACCATAAATAGCTGTAGCTGAGGCATCTTTCAGGATTTCAATAGACTCAATATCAGCAGGATTGATCGTTGCAAGACCACTCATTCGTGCATTCCCTCCTGTTTGACCATATCCTGAACCGCTATAGACTGGGAATCCATCAATCACATACAATGGTTCATTCCCACCTTGTAAAGAACTGGATCCTCTAATTCGAATAGAAGCAACAGCTCCTGGCATACCTGAAGTCTGGGTAACCATTACACCAGAGGCACGCCCTACCAAACCTTGATCAATGGAGGTAATTGGTGTTTGCTGAATCTCTGTTGCCTTGACTGATGAAACAGACCCTGTCAAATCACTTTTTTTCACAGCCCCATAGCCGATTACAACAACTTCTTCCAAAGACTTGGTATCATCAGATAATTGAACGTTTAATGAAGATGAGTTACCTACAGTTACTTCCTGAGTGGAAAAGCCCACAAAACTGAATATCAAAACATCTCCTGCATCTGCCTCAATTGAATATGAACCATCAAGGTCGGTAACAGTACCTATTGTGGTTCCCTTTTTAAGAATTGTTACACCAGGCAAAGGAAGTCCCGATGCATCAGCCACAACTCCGGTAATTTCTTTGTCCTCTTCCTCTAACTGAATTCTTACTTTCTCATTCTGATAATCAATGGGACGAACATGAATATTCTCATTAATCTGAATAAAGGACAAGCCAGTTTGGTGGACAAGTTTTGTCAGAACTTCATATAAGTTTTCGTTCTGAACATTTAAGTCAACTTTTTGATCCAAATCAACCTTACCATTATTATAAGTAAACTTGAATTTGGTTTGATTCTCGATTATCGAGAAAATCTTTGGAAGTTTTGTTTGCTCCTGATTAACAGTTACAAAGACTTCGTCAATAGTTTTTCGCTGAGCTTTGCCATCATTTGCGAGCAAAAGGCTTACAAAGAATAACTGGAAAGCAAACGCATATAGTATTCTTTTTGACAGCATAAGTAATTGTCTTAGTATCGATTTTTTCATACAATTGTGAAGATTTAAGTGTGCAAATACTTGATCAGCATGCCTTTGTCGGGGTCATAACCCAAAGGCCTGCCATTAAGTAGTGTCCAGCCCCTGCCAGGGCAGGCACTACTTTTCTTACTTTCAAAAGATTGCCTGTCTATAGAAAGTAATCCCTGTATACAACTAGTGCGATTTTTTTAATTTCTGAAAATCTCTTCTTGGAAGACAAGAGAGATACTAGCTCCCAGAAATTCTCATGTTTTATAAAAGTGAATTTTCATTGTTTTTTGGTTTTGGGTTATTTATTAATTGAGTATTCTTATTTAGATTCTAAATAGGCAGGTCTCATTTGCGAAAAATATGAACAACCTTTCCTTCTATGGAATAGCGGATACCTGAGGTTTGACTGATTCCTTCCAGGACATTTTCAAGACTTTCATTAAAATAAATCCCTGAGTATGCCCAAGAATCAAGAAATTTACCAGTCACATTTATCTCCACCCCATACCATGATTCTAGCTTTGATGTCACTTGAATCATATTTGATTTTTTAAAAACCAGATACTTATCCTTCCATCCGGCAATTTCTAAAGAATCAAAATCTTCCTTTAAATATTTACCATTATTGGAAATCGTAAGCATCTCCATAGGATTGAGTATCATCCGGTTGCCAAATGGATCATTGACTTTGACTTTCCCTGTCAACAAAGCCACAGACAATCCGATTTGAGAAGAATTCACATTAAAAGTCGTCCCTAATACCTCTATAACTGCTTCAGGTGTATGTACTCTAAATGGCCGGTTCTCATGATTTACATCAAAAAATGCCTCTCCTTCCAAATAAATGTTTCGAACTGAATCTGAAAAGGTAGGAGAAAAAGTCAGTTTTGCTCCAGAATTTAAAAAAACCTTACTCCCATCTTCTAAAGTGAGACTTGTTTTCATCCCCTTTGGAACTTCTTTGGACACTAATTCTACCGATGCCTGTGAGCTTTCTAATGGCTGATTCTTTTTTATAACTTCTAAATATAAAATCCATCCAACCACAAATACCAAAACAAAAATCGCTACTTGTCTAAAACTGAAGAGCCATTTCCATTTCGGTTTTTTTTCAGGATCATTCTCTATTTGATTATCAGCACGTACGATATCTATAAAAAGCTGTGTATAGGCACTGTCAGAAATCTCAGGAACAGGAGCATATTGAAAAACTCTAATCAGTTGAGATGCTTCAAGGATAATTGAGCTTTTTTGAGGATGCTCTTTGAGCCATTTCTCCCAAAAATGGGAATTGTCATCTTCAGGGCACTTGACCCATTGGATAAAGAACTCATCTGCCAGAAAATCCTCCAACAAATAACTTTCGTATTTCATATAGTCCTTTTTCAAATCCATTAGCTTCCTGATTTAGATTTAAAAGAAGACCTTAATATTCCCAAAGCTCTATAAACCAATTTCCTGGCATATTTGGCATCTTTCAACTCCATGAGTTCTGCCACTTCCTTATAGCTAAAGCCCTCAACATAAAGAAGTAATAATGCTTGCCTTTGTCTCTCTGTTAAAAATTTTAGTGCAACATTCAATTGCTCCCTGTGCTGAGAATCAGTCTCATAATCAATCAATCTTGACTCAAAAGAAAGTTCAATCAAAAACAGGTTTTCATTTTCCAATGAGATTTCATTGCTGCTTTTGTGAATTTGTTTAAAAATATCTCTTTGAAGAGATTTATATAGATAGGATTTGACTTTGGCTACTTTTTCCAGCTTTCCTCTCATCTTTCTCAATCGGATAAAAAGGTTCTGAATACAATCTTTAACCAAACCTTGGTCATGTGTGAGTTGGCAACCGTATCGCATCAACAATGGAGTATACACCCTGAATAAATAATTAAAGGCCTTCTCATCCCCTAAATCAAATTCTCTCCAAATTTCTGATTCACTCTTGGAATCAATAATTTGAACCGATTCCTTTAATGCAAAAGGCCGTGATTGATTTAAAAAACTATTCTGGGTCTTATTGTTCATCGAAAGTAAAACGTTAAAAAAACGCCATTCAATCCTTTTGGTCCAACTCCCTTAAGAACTCTAGTATTCAAAAAGTACTTTTTGCTCCTAAAATCGCCTTCAACTAAATAGAGTCAATAAAAAGAAATATGACCCCATGAAAATTTACTTTTCTTTTGAAATCTCCATTTTTTCACTAAATCAATCAAATTTTATAGAATTTTTACACTGTTTTTACTCAATATTCAAAACATTAATTAAACAATGCTTTTCAAAATACTAAAACTCCCAATAGACATCCCCATAACCTTTCCTGCTCTTCCCCGTTCATTCTGGAAATTGCATTTTGATCGTTTTCAGAATTGAAACCCAACATTACATATAGCCTTTCCTACTTTTTTGAAGCTATTTCTCACTTTATGGAAGGGCTTTCATTTTCCAATTCATTTGGGAATAGTCAATTATCCACTTTAATATCTTATTCCTACAAGGGCTAAGATCTTCTAATTTTTTCTTCTTAATCATGAGCGAATACCTAGCTACCTCTTTCTGTAAACCCAATAGTCTTTCTAGAAGAGGGAAGTTCTATATCCTCCTGTTTTCATGTAACAAGGCCTTTATCAATCTGCTCTCCTGTCAGTAGGCAAGGAGAGCATTCCTTCTTTTTTCGAAGGCCAATTCCCAATTGGTGTACCAGCGTATGTGCGCAATGGGAGAGGTACACCCTTTTCTATCTAAAAATATCACACATGAAACTACAATTAAAAGAATCAGATTACCTGATTATTAGATCCTTAATAACTAATTCCAAAACCCAAATCCCTCTAAATGAAAAACTGAAACTTGAAGAGGAAATTCAAAAAAGCAGAATCATCAAAGACAGGAATTTCCCACCGGATGTAGTATGCCTGGGATGCCGGGTAGAAATTCTGGATCTGAACTCCATGATAAAAAATACGCTCATCATAGTACTTCCCGAGGAGGCTCGGATCAAAGAACAGAAAGTATCCCTCTTTGCACCCCTGGCTATTGCCCTTTTGGGTGAAAAAGAAGGCCAAATCATTCAGTGGAAAGTCCAAAGAGGAACCTTGAGATTAAAAATCATCAAAGTAGAGCAAGCAGTGGATTAAATAAAACACAAAAAAAAGAGGTTAGCTTTCCGATTCAAGGAAAGGCTAACCTCTTTCAATAAATTCTAAATGTAATTTTTAACCCATCACCAAAGCAGACTTACTCTGGATCTGCTCATATACTCCATCCCACAATTCAATTCTCTTTTGAAGTGATTTTATAACTGCAATTTCAACCTCAGTCCACTTTTGCTCATCGTCTCCACAAAGGTTTTCTGTCATCTGCAAAGCCAAATGGCTATGATGATCTCCATCCACTTCGATGTGTCTTTCAAGGTAATATTTAAAAATAGAAACCTGCTCAGGGAATTTTGCATGCATGTCTTTTACAATAGACAAGAACATTCCAGGAATCAGATCCTCTCTCCCGAAAGTGAAAACAGCAGCATTCAGGTAATCTTTCTCTCTTGAGATAATGTCAAAAGTATAATTCACAAAATCCAAAGCATTCTGTGGAGCTTTGGAAGCATGACCTGCCAATTCAAAATCACCTGAACGCTGAAGGGTATGTAAGAAATTCTCTATAGGCTCCACATCTGCACCGCACTGTACCATGGCGTCCAGATACATTTCATAGTGACTCTTTCTATTTCCTGACGCATCGACATCCGACTCTTCTCCGTTCACGATCTCATTGATCAAAAAACGTGTTTCCGGATCACCAACAGGATACCAAGGAACTGAAGTACAAGTCAATTGATTTTGTAACGCCTTAAGGAGTGACATAAAATCCCATACGGCAAAAACGTGGGATTGCATAAATAACTGCAGATCCTCTAAATCCTGAATGGCTGCGTATACTTTGTGGTTAATGATTTCTTGCCTATACGGCTCAATTGCTTCTTGAATTTTTTGTATCTGAGAGGTCATGAACTTTTAGTGCTAAATTTTACTATTGATGCAAACCCTAATAGTGGTGGAAGGGTTCAAGGATTTTTGTTCCATTCTCAGTATCAGGTTATTTATTTGATGATAGGAACAATGAAGCAATCTACTTTTCCCACTGATAAACACAGAATAATCCACAGATTTTCGCAGATTCTATCTCGCTATAGGCTTATCTCACTGACCTAAAGGAAGTATATCTTAGCGAAGCTATATCTTCAAAATATTTCGCGAAGCGTATTTCATTAGATTTTTAGCTTTTGACCCAAACCGGCAGAAAATGTCCGAAGACATTTTCAAGCCAATTCAAGCAAAAGACTTCTAGTCTTTCAAATAATATAATTAGCCACACCGCCATCCACTCTCAAGGCTGCGCCATTGGTTGCTGAAGACAAAGGACTGGCTATATAGGTCACCATATTTGCTACTTCTTCAGCTTCTGCAAATCGCTGGATCAATGAGGTAGGTCTTCTATTCGCAAAGAAATCCTCCAAAACAGCATCTACTGTCGTGTTGTTTTCTTTGGCTGCATTTTCCAGCTCATTGATATTGGCCCGGCTATATGTCGGGCCAGGAAGAACCGAATTGACTGTTACATTACTTCCCTTACTCAATCTGGCCAAGCCTCTTGAAACTGCCAGCTGAGCTGTTTTGCTAAATCCATAATGCAGCATTTCGGTAGGAATATTCAAAGCAGATTCACTTGAAATGAAGATGATTCTCCCCTCATTTTTCTCCATCATTTTAGGGAAGTAATGTCTGGAAAGGCGAACCCCACTCATCACATTGATTTCAAACATTTCAAACCATTCTTCGTCCGTGATTTCTTCAAATTCCACTTGATTGAATATCCCCACGTTGTTTACTAGAATATCCACTTCAGGCACTTCCAAAAGTAATTGGAGAATATCATCCTTTTTAGAAAAGTCCGCTGCTACCCCTATTATTGACTCGTTCCCAGTTTCTTCTATTAATGCCTTCACGGCTTCATCCACAGCACTTTGCTTTCTTCCGTTCAAAATTACTTTTGCTCCCTCTGCAGCTAGTCCTTTAGCTATGGCATATCCTATCCCTGCTGTTGAGCCTGTGACTAAAGCGTTTTTTCCTGTCAGTTGTAAATCCATGTTTTTGTGATTGGTATTATTAAGGTTTAAAATCTATTTGATCTGAAATAAAAATCGATGTAACGGATCCTTGTTTTTGATTTCTCAGATTAAGAATGAAACAGTCAAGCAAGGATCAGGAGTTCCTATCCCCTCCTATTTGTCGCAAAACACCTCTATCCTACAAGGAGAATTACCTAAATTTCAATCCTTTAAAAATCAATTTTAACCCCAGAAAAAAATGGCTCAGATTAACCCCCATATAAACTTTAATGGTAATGCAGAAGAAGCTTTTACCTTTTATAAATCCGCTTTTGGCGGTGAGTTCTCAAAAATCATTCGCTTTAAAGAATTGTCTGGACCAGAATTCCCTATTGCAGAGAAAGAGGCCAATAAAATTATGCACATTGAATTACCTATTGGAAGCTGCAAATTGATGGGAAATGATGTTCCTGAAATATTGGGAAGAACCAATGAAAATGAAAACAGAAGCAAAATTTCAATAGACACAAGGAGTAAAGAGGAAGCCGATCGGATATTCAATGGACTTTCAGAAGGAGGTAAGATTGAAATGCCCATGGACAATAGCCCCTGGGGTACTTACTTTGGAATGTTCAGAGACAAATACGGAATCGAATGGATGGTGAGTTTTGATCCAAAAGGATAAAAAAAAGCACCACAGAATCCCGTGGTGCTTTTACTCTCAAACGAAATAGATCAATTCTATTTCTGGGGGCTAGCAAATATTTTATTTCTTCTCTTTCTTGAAATCTCCGTTTTTGAATACCAAAGCTTCTTTGATATTGGCCAAAATAGCCTCATAGGCTTCTCCGTTGCCATCTTCATTATTTGGTCCCACTTCAATTAAACCATCCAAATTTCCATCTGAAACAAGAGTTGGTGACACTCCCTCTAGGAATTTATCCATGAAGAAAGTCAACAAAAGTTCTTGAGAACCTTCCACTTCCAGCCCTTGGTTAAACTGAAATACAACTTCATCTTCCAAATCGATATACATGACTGCAGGAACTCCAAACCAAGTAGCTTTGGTCACTACTGAATTACCATAGATATCATCTTCTTCTGGGACATCCATAGCTTTTACCAAGTCAAAAGTCACTTTACCATAGACTCCATTATATGCCAATCCAGAAGCAACAGGAGCAACATAAATTTGTCCATCCTCTACAAGAGTCAATACAACGGGATCTTTTTCTTTGATATGGATGACACTAGGTTTATCCTTTCCTTTATCCTTATTCTTTCCCTTATCCTTGTCCTGACCTTTCAGCATCATTTTCAGGTTGTCAATTGAGATAGTCACATCTGTGATCTCAAAGTTTCCATATACGAGATTGCTTATTCTGGCATTGGGATCGTCAGTACTGTTCCCTACAGTTGCAGAAATAGTAACTTGACTTTCTCCTTCAACTATTTGAGTATCTTCATTTTCGGCACAAGACCACATGAGGGTTGCTGCGGATGTCGCAATCATCCAAGTTTTCCAATTTTTGAGTGTTTCCATTTTTTGGTTTGATTAGGTATTGATTAAACTTTATTTAAGGGTTATATCTTTAATTAGTTGTACCACCAATTTCTTTCCATTTGATATTGGAAAATTCACCATTTCGAACCTCTATAAAAGTCCCATTATACTGATCCTCAGCATCAAATTGAAAGGTTCCTGAAATGGTTTGATTTAGAGTATCAAAGGATGTCACCGTGAGGTTCATCAGGTTGGCATGATTGGAGCTAGCCTTAAAAACAGTATCTGCTTCATTTTTGGAAGAACGCTCTTCAACTCCTCCCATTACACCTTCAAAATAACCTACAATCTCCTCATTGTAGATCCATTCTTCCATCGGTTCATTTGTTTGAACCACATCGAGAGACTTCCCTGCCAACTTAAATCCCACAGCTCTAGCCCCTCCTTGATATTGACTGACTCCAAAAACAGTCAACAAAAAAGTCCCATTTTCTCTTTTCATTTCAGCAATGATAAAATCCATGGCCGCCAAGCTTTGGTTTCCGGCCGCTTCAAAGTCTTCCCCATTGACGACACATTCAATTTTTCCATTTTTATCACTTTCAGGAAAAATATCCTGAACTAGATCACAGCCACTTACTATATGTAGGGCTCCTAGAATAAAAAGCACCACAATGAAACGGTAGAAATGAAATTTCATAAAAACTCATTTTAATAGGTTGTAAATAGGCTTTATAAGACTGGTTATTTCTGGTACAATATTCCTCAATCTGTTGGGCTTACTAACAATCTTTCTTTCATTTCAATTTCTTCAAATGGCTATTAAGGCTATTTAAAGAGATATAAAAGAATCTCTACTATTATAACTCATATCTTATGCCAATACAGCATAAAAAAAAAACAATTCATTAATTAAAAAACACCTATATCAATATATTGAATTTCAGAGACTTAAATAAAAAAATTAAGTTTTTTATAGAAAATAAACTATAGAAATAAAATAAAAAACAATAAACCTAATACATAATACTAAAAAGAACATTTAAAACTAAAACAAATATTAAAATATATATTTAACTAAACCCTATATAAATCCTTTACAAATCAATCAGCCAATAAATTAGGTAACCTAACAAAACATCATCTAGAAAAGTCTAATATGAAGAATTTGTAAATTCACACAGATGAAGAAGAGAATTCCGATTGAATTCCTACTTTTAGATTCTTTTATTCAACCAAATCAATAAACCTCAATGTCAAAGTTTTTCGCTTTCGCTTTATCATTTTTCATGATTTCAATTTCCACCTTTTCCCAAAGTAACTTCAACAAAAACAAGGTCATAGCTCATAGAGGGGCTTGGAAAGCAAATAATCTCCCACAGAACTCCCTTGCTTCCCTTGACCAGGCTGTGGCATTGGGTTGCGAAGGTTCAGAGTTTGATGTTTGGATGACTTCCGATGGGAAATTAGTCGTAAACCATGATGCTGATCATGAAGGATTACCTATAGAGACTACAACATTCAAAGAATTAAGAAAACATAAACTTGCTAATGGTGAAAAAATCCCAACCATTGAGGAATACCTGAAACGGGGATTGAAACAAGATGGAACAAAATTGATATTTGAAATCAAACCATCTAAAATCAGTACTGAAAGAAGTGAGGAGTTAGCAGCAAAAAGTGTAGCAGCAGTCAAGAAAATGAAAGCTGAAAAATGGGTGGATTACATCACTTTTAGCTACGAAGCAGGTTTAAAAGTAATAGAGTTAGATCCGAATGCGAATGTCGCATACCTAACAGGAAATAAAAGTCCTCAAGAATTGAAGGACGCAGGATTTTTTGGATTTGATTATAATATTAGGGTTTTAAAAGATAAGCCAGAATGGATCAAAGAAGCCCAGGAATTAGGATTGACAGTGAATGCTTGGACTGTTAATAGCAAAGAAGATCTTGAATGGCTATTGGATCAAAAACCTGATTTCATTACAACTGATCAACCAGAATTACTTTTTGAGATTTTGAGAAACAGATAGAGAAATCTGAAGGTTGAAATCAGAAATCAGAGGGCTCAAAGGCGAAAGCTGAAAGCATTCGAGTTGTTAGAGGTTGGATGTCGGGAGGTAGGAAGTTGGAAGTTAAATCCTAAGGGGGAAATCAGAAGTCTAAAATCAGAAAGCTGAAAAGCCCTGAAGGGCTCAACTTTGAATAGCCCTACCAGAGGTAGGCAGGCCCGTGGTTTTAACCCGGGTATTAATAAAACAAATGGCCAATTCTCTCGGCCACGAGATATAAATTGACCGATTGGCATTTTGCCGAGAAGGGGACGAAAACATCGTTTCATTAATCCATTGAAATTTCCATTTTGGAGAAAATCAACATTGGGCTTAAGCTTGTTGTTTCTTAAATTATTCACCACAGAGATACAGAGAACGCTGAGGTTTCATGGAGATTTTTTTCAAATGCCTTTTCCCAAATCCCTCCCGATAATTATCGGGATCCCTAATATCGAACATCGAATAATGAATGTTGAATTCCGATCCGCGATAGAAATCGGGAACGAGATCGCTGACTCCAGCAGCTTGGTACTTGATACATTGTACTTTGTACTTTGTACTAGTTACTTGATACTTGCTTCTTGGTTCTAAACTCTCGGTTCTTGGTTCTAAAAATTACCACATAACCACTGGTCTGCTATCATCCGGTTCATTGTCTCTGAACAGGCTGAAGACCGCCGTGAACTCATGGATCTGGCCCGGTAGATTGTAGGAGTAGCCTCCCATCGGGAACTCATACACATAGCCGATTCTCAATCTCTTGGTCACCACTCCCAGCTGCATATTGGTCGCGAAGTCCAGTCGGTGACCTCCTCCGACCCAAATCTTATTCATCAACAACACTTTCAGATTGAATTCGGTCAGGTCAGGTAAGCCCTTCTGGCTTCTGTAAAAGGCATTTGTGATCACTGCCAGATTCGGACTGATCGCTTCCCTGAAGCCCGCCTGGATCATCTTCGCTGCCGGGTAGCCATCCATAAACTCATCCCCTGAGGTGATCTTGCCTCCGTTCACCCGGTGCATCCCGTAGCTGACATAGTATTTGGCATGAGTCAAAGCGATCCCCAAATTGAAGTCCACAATGTTCATGTTGGAGAACTGACCGATGTATTGCCCCAAGGTCTGGTCGTTCTGTTCTTCCGTGGTCAGCGCATTCCCATCCAGTCTGATGCTCTGATAGCTCACTCCCGCTCCAAGTCTCAGATTGTGCTTTTCTGTCAAGCGGATTCTGGAGGCATAGTTCAGCATCAGCTCGGTTTCACGGAATGCTCCATAGGTATCATGCAGCAGGT
>NZ_FRXN01000002.1 GCF_900148515.1 Algoriphagus zhangzhouensis
AATCTCGTTCGACTTGCATGTATTAGGCCTGCCGCTAGCGTTCATCCTGAGCCAGGATCAAACTCTCCATTGTAAATTGTCTATTTGTACACGCTTACTCATAAAGTATATAAGCAAGCATCCCTGTCTTCACTCTCAGGTTATTATTTTTTTTCGCCTTACATCACTTCAAAGAACTTGATTCCAGTCGTTCCTGGATTCTGTCAAAAAACCGCCTTCACAGCCTGCTTTTCGTGTTTTTCTGTTTTTGTTTCCCGATCTCTTTCCGATTGGGTTTGCAAAGGTAGTAGAAGTTTTTTCAATCACAAAAACTTTTTGAAATTATTTTTTTCGCCGTTTCTGGATCTTTACCGATTCACTCAAAGCCCCCCAAGACCGCTCATCAGCTCACTCCGCCTTTTCAATCTTTTTCGCCGCCGTTCGCGTCGATTGGGAGTGCAAATATCCGAGAATTATCCGACTCCACAATACCCCAGTAGAAAAATTTTGGAAGTTTTTTGTAACTCACTGAAAACGAATAAAAAAAATATCAAATTAGCCTTTTGGCTTTTTGTACAAAGGAACTGTACTACAAGGTTCGCCATACATAATCGACTTTGCATGCTTTTGAACTAAAGAAATCAATCTTCCATAAGCATACATCGGAATAGGAAAATCACTACAACCTTTGATAACTACTGGGCGGTTTTCAAATACTTCAAAGTCGATTTTTGAAATAAAATCTTCAGAAATAAAATTCTCTAAGTCTTTCAAATCTCCAATCACGTAACCTTTTGCTACATTTTCCAGATAAGTAGCCACCAACATAAATGCCCAATTAGGAATAATGGCATCTGCGGTACAAGTTATTGCAACCCATTTATTAGAATATTCATCCCAAAACAGCTCTTTTAAAGCAGCCCGAAAATCCTTCTCTTTCAATATGAGCTCCTGGAACAAAAAAGGTTTCAAATCAAAAATGATTCTATCCTCCTTTGGATATCCTTCCTCTAGGTTGATTGTTGCTATTGAACTATTTGCTACCCTATTGACGATCTCTGTCATGACAACAATGGATTCTTTTTCGAATGAAGAGCTTTAAACTCCTTTAAATAGTTTGGAACAAAATAAGCTAAGTCCACGAACTCACCTTTTTCGTATTTCTTCCAAGCAATTTCTCCAACAGATTTTGATGAAACTTGGCTCTCCAAGAATATAGCATTTGGATGAGAGATAATAGATTTTGATTTTTCTACCCCATCTCCCACAAATGACACTTTCCCTTTTTCTAAAAATTCCGAATAAAGGTCCTCAGTTAGAATCTCTGATTTAAGCTCACGGACTACTTGCCCATCTATTCCAAAGACCTGACTATAAACTTCCATTCTCCTTGCATCCATCAAGGAAATAATAATAGGCGAATCATTGACCTGCTGAAAAGCCAAAGCTTCTAACGTATTTATAGCAATAAGCGGAATGTCATTAGCAAAGCAAATCCCTTTAGCTGTAGAAACCCCAATTCGAAGCCCAGTATAAGAACCAGGCCCTTCTGAAACAGCGACAGCTTTTAAATCCCTGATCGAAACACTAGATTCAATAATAACTTCCTCAATCAAGCCCATAATCTTTTGAGAATGGGCACCTCGTTCATTCACCTCACGAATGGACAAAAGCTGACCTGACTCATGAATAGCAACCGAGCAAATATCAGTTGCAGTCTCTATCGATAAAATCGGGGTCATTTATTTTGAGGATGCAGTTAATATTTGTGTGACTTTAGAAGGAGCATTCAAGACCTCTACCGCAGCTTTGACATCTGAATCATCATTAAGACTAGCTTCCACCATGCCTTCTTGGAAATAATAACGTGAGACGATCTCTTCCGAAATCACTTTTCTCACCTCGTCGGCATATGTCACCAAGTCTTGTTCTTTGCTATGATGAACTCTTTTTTCTAATGCCTCAATCTGATCTTTGATTTCATCATAATAAGGTGCCTTTTCAGCATTCTCCTTCAACTCATCCATTGACTTTTCCAGATAGGTAGTATAATCATACTCTTTCCCGTCAAGCCAAGCCACAAATTCATCATAGTCTTGATTTGAAATCTTAAATGATCTTGGGTCTGAAATGGATGGATGCCTATAAAAATATTCTGTCGCAAAATCAAAGACATGATTTCTCGCCACCAAACTATAAGTAATCGGAGCATATCTTTTGGACTCAACCTCCTCATCTGGTTCTATCCCAGCCCCATCGAGCACTATTCTCCCATTGGAAGTTTTAAATTCTTTTCTCAAAGAATCCGGAACTGAGACAATTTCTCCATTTTCCCTGCTTTGAGCATAATCGATTGCCTGTATACATCTCCCACTTGGAATGTAATATTTCGCAGTGGTGACTTTCATCTGGGCATTGTAGGTCAAAGGAATTGTAGTTTGCACCAATCCTTTTCCAAAAGATTTTCTACCAATCAAGACCGCCCTATCATAATCTTGTAAAGAACCGGCAACAATTTCAGAGGCAGAAGCACTTCTTTCGTTAATCAATACTACCATTGGAATATCCTTGTCAACTGGAGTCTTGGTTGTTTTATAGGTGAAATTCACATTCTCCAACTTCCCAATTGTCTTCACCACCTCTTTTCCCTTTGGAATAAATAGGTTGACAATCTCAATTGCTTCATTGACCAATCCACCTGGATTATCTCTCAAGTCAAAAACCAATTTCTCGATCCCTTGACTTTTCAAATCAACCAAAGCGTTCCTAACTTCATTAGATGCATTGGTGGTAAAATCACTTAATTTGATGTATCCAGTCTTATCATCCAGCTTTCCATAATAAGGAACATTCTTCAAGAAGATCTTTTTACGCATCAGGTTAAACTCCAAGGTATCTTGATCTCTTTTCACTTTCAGATAAACAGGAGTATTCGCTGGCCCTTTCAACAAATCAGAAACATCTGAAGTGCTTTTCTTAGTCACATCAACAGTATCTACCAAAAGCAATTGGTCGGCGATTTTCAATCCTGAGTTCTGCGCAGGAAAACCAGTATATGGCATGATGATGATGTTTCCTTCACCTCTACCACCAATTAATGCTCCAATCCCAGCGTATTCACCAGTGGTCAACATTCTAAAATCAGCAGACTCTTCTTCTGGAATATACTCGGTATAAGGATCAAGCTCCTCCAGCATTGCATTGATACCAATAGTCACCAATTCATCCGGATCGACGTCATCCACATAATAGGAGTCCAACTCCCTAACTAATGTGGCAAAAATGTCAATATTCTTCGCCAAAGCGAATAGCTTATCATTCTTTTCTTTAAAGGCAAAAAAACCAGTCACTAGCAAAGTGGCTCCTACAAAAACGAGAAGACGATTCTTCATTTTTTTATTCATGACTATCTATAGGTTCGGAAATTTGAGAGTTCAATTTAGAAAGGACTTGGCTTACTTTGGATGAAATCGAAGCATAGTCCATAGGTTCAGAAGCAACATAAACCAGTCCAATGTACAGAGGACCTACGGGATTTTGAAGTGAATGTTTGTTAAGCCTATAGGCTTCACGCATCCTACGCTTTACAAAATTCCTTTTTACGGCGCTTTTGATCTTTTTCTTTGAAACTGAAAACAGTACTTGGGTGGATTCAGTTTCCTCCCCGCCCTTTTTCAGATACAAAACCTTAAAGGGATATAAAAAAAAAGAGGAACCTTCGCTAAAAAGTTCCTTGATAGATTTTTGGGCATGAAGCCGCTCTCTCTTTTGAAGTCTGTAATTCATCGCAAGGACAGGATGCTTACTGCAACTTACGAAAACTACCTCGAAGAATTACTTCTTCAAGGTCTTTTCAGAGGAAACGGACAATTTTTTTCTCCCTTTTGCTCTTCTGGCTTTCAATACTCTTCTACCATTGGCAGTTGACATTCTTTCTCTAAAGCCGTGCTTGTTTTTTCTTTTTCTGCGAGAAGGCTGAAATGTTCTTTTCATGACTTATATCTTTAACTGATTTCTTTCTTTATATACTATTTTGGAATCTGCTCTAAAGGCTTACCCTCCAAAAAGGACTGCAAAGATATGCAGCCTTTTCTGAAATACAAACTACAGCTTTACATTTGTTGAAAGTCAATTGATTAAATAATGTTCGAATTCCACATTTCCACCCCAAATCCATGCTCTCAGTTCCTAGAAATCGAGCTTTCCATTCCAATTTCCTATTCAACAAAAATTTCACTCCAACTTCCTGCTTGGAGAGCAGGACGCTATCAATTGGCAAATTACGCTCAAAATCTCCGAAATCTCACCATCCAAAACCCTCAAGGTGAAACCATTAATTCATTGAAAACAAGTAAGGATTGTTGGGAATTCGCTGCCTCCACACCAGGAACGTACAAAGTCAAGTATAAATATTATGCTGCAAAAATGGATGCGGGCTCCTGTTGGGTAGATGATCAACAGGTCTATATCAACTTTGTCAATTGCTGTTTTGAAGTAAAAGGGGCTCTCAATTTGCCTTATCAAGTTCTTTTTATAGACAAAAACTACCCTAAAACTATTTGTACTCTCGAAAAATCAGACTCAGGCTATTTAGCAAATGACTTCCAATCGCTAGCGGATTCCACATTATTGGCTGCAAAAAAACTTACCAATTGGAAATACGGTGTTAATGAAACTGACTTCCATATTTGGATTCATGGAGAGGTGGCATTTTCTAAAGGTGACTTCTTAAAGGTTTTTCAAAAGTTTACTGAAACACAAATCCGGGATTTTGGAGAATTCCCTGAGAAAGAATACCATTTCATTTTTCAGCTTCTTCCTTATAAACATTATCATGGTGTTGAGCATCGGAAAGGAACAGTCATTACCTATGGTCCTGCCGAAAAACTTTCAGACAAAGAGGCCTTAGCGGACCTAATCGGCGTGAGTTCTCACGAGCTATACCATAGCTGGAATGTCTGCAGAATCCGTCCCATTGAAATCAACCCCTATGACTTTTCCAAAGAAAACTACACAGACGCAGGTTGGATTCTAGAAGGAATCACCACTTATATGGGTGACCTTTATCTATTAAAGTCCGAGTATTTCACGCTGGAAGAATATCTACTAGAAATAGAGAAAATCATCAATCGAGTCAGTATGAATTTTGGATGGAAAAACTCATCTATCCTTGAATCTTCATTTGATCTCTGGCTGGATGGATATCAAGAGGGAATTCCAGATAGAAAACAGAACATCTATGCAAATGGATGCTTGATTGCTTTGGCTTTGGATATTTCATTACTCAACCATGGTTCTTCCCTTTCTGAAATTATGAAAATTGCTTGGTTGAAATTTGGGTTGCCTCAAAAAGGATATCGACAATATTCCTTCTGGAAACTAGTAGAAAGAGTATCCAAAAACTGGGACTCTAAAAGCTTTTTCTCGAAATACATTTCTGGAAATCATTCCATCATTGATTTATTGAAAACCATGGTTTCTGAACTCGGATTTGAATTAACCGAAAAAGAAAATGATTCTGAACTGACCAACTTACTCGGAGTCGTTGAATCCGAAAAAAAGATCAAGAAAATCCATTCAGAAAGCCCTGCTTATTACCAATTAATGGTAGGCGATCAAGTTCTCGAACATGGGGTATCAGGATCAAAAATCAATCTCTCCATCAAAAGAATTAATGGACTTGAACTCAAGCTTTCATTCCCTGTCCAAAAAGAGCGATTTTACCCAAGCTATAAACTAGTAGTTATTCAAGAAACCGAACTTCAAAAAACTTGGAGAGCATAAAAAAAGCGGAGAGTAAACCCTCCGCTTTTCACGATTGTCTTTTTCTAATTATTTAAAATCATCCTCTGTCAAAGCAGGATTGATTTCAACATTGGAAACCTTCCCTTCCAGTGGAACCGGAATCATAGATGATTTGATTGTCCAAGTCATTGGAAGCATAACTCCCCCTTTTTCCTGATAATCTTTATAAAATGTGTCACCTGTTAAAGGATTTTCATTTTTGATTTTCAGACCAGTCTCGGCATCGTAATAATTGATCAATTTTGCTCCAGCAGGAGACTCCATCACCACTTTATAACCAGGTGTTCCATCCACATCTTTCAATCCTTCCAAAGTGGCTTTAAATCCTAGATCTTCTAGCCATGCTTCCGGGAAGAGATAAGAATTTACTTTTGCCTCATTAAATTGATCAGGAGTCAAGTCCATAGATTGTCCTTGAGCACTCACAGATCCGCTTTCTTCCAAAATTGAAGAAGTCTGCATCACATTGCCTGAAACCAAAGTCTTTTGGGCATATTTCCCACCATTGAAGTCATAAACCATCTCAATTGAAAGTGGTGTCCCCATTACGTCCGCATCAATTGACATAGATGCAGTCTTCACTGCTCTTGCATTTTCTTTTCCACCGATCGCATCAAGGTATTTTGCCAAAACGGTCTCTGCAGTTGCATCGGCATCAGCTGTCAATTCCTTCGCTTGAAAGCCCATGTTATCATACATGGTCACTTCACCAAACTGAGCCAATTTATCTTTGATTTCATCGGCATTACCAACTGCGGTGATGTAGAGTTTATTAGGGTCAATCAGCTTTTTCGCTGTTGCATTTACCTCAGCTACGGTAGTTCCATTTAGCTTTTGCAGATAAGTCTTGTAGTAATCAGCAGGCAAATCATATCGTTCAATGTTCAAAGCGAAATTCGCGATGGTAGTAGGACTTTCTAAAGATCTCCCAAATGAACCTGTCAAATAGGCTTTTGCTTTATCCAATTCTTCTTGAGTTACTCCTCCATCTACGATTTTATTGAACTCGTGAATAAATTCCACAACTGCTGAGTCAGTCACCTCAGTTCTAACTGCTGCATTGGCCGAAATCTCGCCTACCAATCGATCAGCTCCGATTGAGGAGTATGCTCCATATGTATAACCTTTGTCTTCTCTCAAATTCATGAACAATCTCGAAGAAGATCCTCCACCAAATATCTGATTCAAAAGACGGCTAGAAATATATTCTCCATCCCCAATAGATAATTCTACTGGCTGAACGATATCGATTACAGTCTGAACTGCCGCGGTACTACGATCAGAAAGACCTACCTCGTTTTTTGCGGGACGAACAGGAAGTTCATATTCAAACTTTGGCACATCTCCCGGCTTCCAAGCTGAGAAATATTCTTTTACCACTTTCTCGGCTTCTTTTTTATCCATATCACCTACAATCGCCAAGTATGCAATATTTGGCTTGAAGAAAGTATTGTAATAATCCTTTACATCCTGAACTGTCACATTCTTCACAGTTGCCTCAGTTTCTACTTCTCCATATGGATGGTCCTTACCATAAACCATAGCAGCGGCCATTCTTCCCGAAATCGCATTCGGATTGTCCTTACTTTGAGCCAAACCAGTTAAAGTTTGCTTTCTCAACTTCTCCAATTCTTCCTCAGGGAAAACTGGATTGTACAGCACGTCCGTCATCAAATCCAAAATCTTGGTTTGATGTTTTTTCAATGCAGATGCAGAAATAGAAGTAGAACTTGCTCCCAAACTAGCTCCTATAAAATCAATTTCTTCATCCAATTGATCTTTGGTACGAGAAGTTGTTCCTGAAGTCATCATCTGTCCTACAAATCCGGTAAGACCGGCTTTATCTCCTTCAAACAAAGGATCCCTGTCCAAAATCAGCGTAAATGCAACTCTTGGGAGTTTGTCATTTTTCACCAAAAAGACTTTCAGACCATTATCCAAGGTGAAAGTTTCGGCATCAGAAATCTTGATCTCTGGCGCTGGACCTGGCTCTGGGAATTTGCTTCTATCAACTTGTGAAAAAGCAAGGGAGGCCACAAAAAAGGCCATGAAATAGGTTAAAATATATCTTTTCATTGATTTGCTATTTTGAAGTTGAAACAATTATTGAGCACCGTCTTTAGGCTTAGGAAGGTAATAAAGCACCACTCTCCCAGTCAGGTTCAAATACTCATTTGCAACACGCTTGATATCAGCTTGGGTTACTTTGCTATAGTTCTCCATGGTTTTGTTGATGTAATCGGTATCACCATAAATCACATGAGCTTCCGCCAAATTCTGACCAATCCCAGACATCGATGAGTTGCTACTTACGATGTTGTTTTCCATGATATTCTGAAGCTTCGCAAAATCCTGATCAGAAATCCCTTCCTCTTGAACCTGCTTAATCAACTTATCGATTTCACTTTCCAAATCTTCAGGAGCCACCCCCATATTGGTGATTCCATACATGATGAATAATCCACCATCTTCCAATTCCAAAGGAATAGCAGCCACTGCTAATGCTTTTTGCTGCTTATCCACCAACTCTTTTGTCATCAAAGAAGAATTCCCACCTGTCAAATAGGTTGAAAGCATATTCATCGCATAAGAATCCGGGCTAGTTTGCTTTGGTAAATTATAAGCTTGAATTACCGCAGGGATCTGAATATTATCATAAATCACATCTCTGATTTCCTCAGTCTTCTTAGGCTCAACAATATTCGGTCTGTAGATTTCTTTGGTTCCTTTCGGAATCTCAGAGAAATACTCTTTCACCCATTTTTCAGTCTGGCCATAATCAATGTCCCCAGCAATGGTCAACGTTGCATTATTAGGCACATAAAAATCTTTGTAAAACTGCTGAAACTCTTCAATCTGAGCAGCATTCAAATCATCTAATGAACCAATTGGAGCCCAACGGTATGGATGTGCCGAATATGCCCTTTTTAAAGTTTCAGGAAGGATGGTACCATAAGGTCTATTTTCATAACTCTGGCGATATTCTTCTTTTACCACCTCACGCTGAGTTTCTACACCTGTCAAATCAACTTTGGAATGTAGCATACGCTCACTTTCCATATAAAGAGCCAATTCCAGTTCATTAGAAGGCAAAGTCTCATAATAGAAAGTAATATCATTAGAGGTAAACGCGTTTAATGTTCCACCTCTTCCTTGGATAATATTCATGTATTGGCCTCGATCAATGTTGTCGGTTCCCTCAAACATCAAATGCTCAAAGAAGTGTGCGAAACCTGTTCTATCAGGCTGTTCATTCTTTGATCCGACATGATATAGAACTGAAGTATTGACAATCGGCGTTGAATTATCCTGATGCATGATCACATGCAATCCATTGTCCAAGGTAAATTCCTTGAACTCAATTTTGTTTTGGGCAAGCACCGGAGTACATAAAACTCCAGCAAGCAAGCCAAAAGCTGCAATTTTTCTCATGGTAAAAATTTAGGGTTTGTTTCTGTAATAGTAGATCGTAATTGGATAGAATTTGTTCAAATGTCCAGTATTGAACGAATGGAAGCAATTTCGAACATTATTGTAGGGACAAGAACAATTTTTCCCTTAAAAAATCATAAATGTCCCGAATAAAAAAATTAGTAGCTAATTTTTAGCAGAAATTATTAGTTCATGGATTGATCTCAATAACCATATTTATCCACCCATTTGGATTTCAAATACCTTCTCAGCTCGTTTTCACGGGCATTATCTCCAGGATCATAAAGTTTAAGTCCTTGGATCTCATCCGGTAGAAATTCCTGATTCACAAAATTCCCGGGGAAATCATGAGAGTATTTGTAAGCTTTTCCATAATTCAAATCCTTCATCAATTTCGTTGGAGCATTTCTCAGGTGAAGAGGAACAGATAAATCTCCAGTCTCTCGAACCAAAGCTTGAGCTTTCCCAATCGCCATATAAGCTGCATTACTTTTCGGAGAGCTCGCCAAATAGGTCACACATTGTGAAAGAATAATTCTCGATTCTGGATAGCCGATCATCTTAACTGCCTCAAAACAGTTAGTAGCCAACAATAATGCATTTGGGTTGGCATTTCCGATATCCTCAGAAGCTAAAATCACCAACCTTCTAGCTATAAACTTCACGTCCTCTCCTCCTTCGATCATTCTTGCCAGCCAATAAACTGCGGCATTTGGATCGGATCCACGAATGGATTTGATGAAAGCAGAAATGATATCGTAATGCTGTTCACCAGATTTATCATAAAGAGCCACTTTTTGCTGTGCAATTTGCATGACCTTTTCATCGGTAATCACACAGGGATTTTCATTGATCCCATCAATTACGATCTCCAGCAAATTCAAAAGCTTTCTCCCGTCCCCACCTGAAATTCTCAGCAAGGCATCGCTTTCTTTCAGTTCAACCTGAATTTTCTTCAAATCCACGTCCTTTTCCAAAGCTTGCTGAATCATAGCTTCCAATTCCGGTTTACCCAATGAATTCAGCGTAAAAACCTGACATCTTGAAAGCAATGCAGCATTAACTTCAAAAGATGGATTTTCAGTTGTAGCACCGATCAATCGGATAATACCTTTCTCTACAGCTCCTAGCAAAGCATCCTGCTGAGATTTATTGAAGCGATGGATTTCATCAATAAAAAGAACCACTCCCTGCTGGAATCGGGCTTTTTCAATTACCTCACGGATATCCTTCACCCCAGAGCTGATTGCACTCAGGGTATAAAAAGGAGCCTTAATTTCGTTGGCAATAATATTGGCAATAGTAGTTTTACCCACTCCTGGAGGTCCCCACAATATCAAGGAAGGGACATTTCCAGATTTGATAGCTTTAAAAAGAAATGAGTTAGGTGAGGACAAATGATCCTGCCCAATAAGATCTTCTAATCGAGTGGGACGCATTCGTTCTGCCAGTGGAGTTGAGTTCATCTATGAATACTCTTATTCAATGGAAATTAATTGAGATTTGCCTCTTAGAAGATACCCTTGATTCTCTTTTCAAACTCAATCAAATGCTCATCTGTGAAATCTAAATGAGTGACAAAGCGAACCAAATCCTTCCCAAATTTGACTGATTTGATATTTTGGTCTGCCAATTTACCCATAAATACTTCCGGACTCAATCCATCCAATCGGGCTATGACAATATTTGTCGTAACAGGGAAGATTTCTGAAACTACCGGTAGTTTCGATAGAATGGTTCCCAAAGTTCTAGCTCTGGTATGATCTTCTTTCAATCGATCTACGTGATGATTCAAGGCATAGATTCCTGCTGCCGCCAAAAATCCAGCTTGTCGCATACCTCCGCCAAATACCTTCCTGACCTTTCTGGCTTTTTTGATAGCAGTTTTAGATCCTAAAAGAACTGATCCAACTGGACAGCCTAAGCCTTTGCTCAAACAAATAGAAATTGTATCAAACTCAGCTCCCCAATCCGCAGGACTTTCTCCAGTCTCAACTAGCGCATTGAAAAGTCTCGCCCCATCCAAATGGAAATTGATTCCATTTTCTTGACAAAGAGCTTGAATCGGTTTGATCTCATCCAAGGTATAAATGCTACCTCCACCTTTGTTCATTGTATTTTCCAGAGAAACCAAGGTAGTCTCAGGTGCATGTACATCATCAGGATTAATTACATCAGCTACTTGAGCCGCAGTGATTTTCCCCAATTTTCCAGGCAAAAGCTTCACCGAAGCCAGTGAATTGGCCATAATCCCCCCTCCTTCATAGAGATAAATATGAGAATGTTCATGACAGACCACTTCCGTCTGAATACCGGTATGAAGACGAATTGCAATCTGATTGGTCATAGTTCCGGAAGGGCAATAAATAGCAGCATCCATACCGAACATCTTAGCAATTTTCTCCTCCAAAGCATTGACGGTCGGATCTTCGCCAAATACGTCATCTCCAATCGGAGCTGAAAACATTGCCTCTTTCATCCCCGGAGTTGGCCGGGTCACAGTATCACTTCTTAAATCAATCAACATGGGTAAAATAGGGTGATTTTGAACTATTAGATGGACTTAAACTTTTTAAAACTTTTGCAGCTTCTATAGGTCTATCGGTGGCTAGGATATCAGCTCCTTTCTGAACAAATGAAGCATAAATTTCATCTCCCCTTCGCTCGGCCATTTTATCCAAGTTACCCAAGACTCCAAGAATTGTAAAAGCTCCTTTTTCATGGATGGCTTTATTAAACTCTGGCTTTCTCTCAGCAATTCCGGTAAAAGCTATCACTCTAGTCCAGGGAATTCCAGTTTCTTCAAATCTTCGAATCTCTTCTTCATTTCGGATAGTCACAGATAGCATCAGCTCAGGAGCCAAATAATGAAGTTTTTTTGCCGCAGGAAATGTGTAAGAAATCAAAGCTGCATAAGACTCCGATTCAGTTTCCCGAACTGCATCAACAACCATTTCAAAAGGAACTGACTTTTTGATATCTACTGTCAAAAGAGCTTTCCCCTTACTCCAGTTCAAAGCTTCTTCCAAAGTCGGAACTTTGAAGCTTGTCTTTTTCCCATCATTATCTTCCAAGAAAAGCCCTTGAATATATTCATAGGTCACATTCTCAACTTTGCCTGTCCCGGTTGTCGTTCGGTCCAATTCATCATCATGCATCAAGACCAAAACAGAATCTTTGGTCATAGCCACATCCAACTCGATAATAGCCGGAGTGTATTTCAGCACATTTTCAAAGGTCTCAATAGCATTTTCTGGGAAACCAGGATAGGGCCCT
The DNA here is from genome assembly GCF_900148515.1 of Algoriphagus zhangzhouensis. Taxonomy (GTDB): domain Bacteria; phylum Bacteroidota; class Bacteroidia; order Cytophagales; family Cyclobacteriaceae; genus Algoriphagus; species Algoriphagus zhangzhouensis. The sequence goes on from NZ_FRXN01000002.1 coordinate 12,493, forward strand.
CCACGATGAGCAGAAACCATCGGGATTCGATCTGAAGTCCAGGTATAAAATTGTCTAGTTTCATCCAGATTGATTAATCGGATATAATGATTTCCCTCGGCTGAAACTGAAGCACTTTCTCCAGATTTGCTTTGGCAGCCAAAGACTAGTAAAAGGGAAAGAATCCCTCCATATATTTTATTCATTCTTTTTATTCTCTTTTTTGAAAAGGAAATCCAGACTTCCCGATCTTTTTTCGAAAATCTCCTCCATATCAGCCAATTCCAGATTCAAGGCTTTGGTAGAAATCTGAATTTCTATCAAAGACAAACCCAAAGCAATCAGCAAAGAAGCCATACTTCCCACAAAGACCCAATTGGCAGCGGATGTAAATCCGTGAAACAACAAATACATACAAACAACACATAATAAGAAGCTAAATACTCCGAAAAGCTGCATGTTTTTGATCAATGAAAGTCGCTTACGGAGATTATGGATCTGCTCGACAATCATTTCCTCATCCGGGTTTTCATTGAATTTGGTATGCAAACCCCGAATCAAACTGGCGATTGCCAAAAAGCGATTGGTGAATGCCAACATCAATAAGGTGATGGCAGAAAAAAGCAAGGCTGGGGTTGAAAGTTGGAGTTCCATTCTGTTGAATTGGTTAAACTTGGTTTGAGCTCTTCTAAGTTCAGAAAAATCACGAAAAAAGCCCGCTTTTTAAAACGGGCTTTCAAATTGTATCTAATGAAGGTCTATTACAAGTGGATCACCTCATCATATGCAGCAGCCGCAGCTTCCATCACCGCTTCTGACATGGTTGGGTGAGGATGAACAGTTTTGATCAATTCATGACCAGTAGTCTCCAATTTACGAACAGCAACGATCTCAGCGATCATTTCAGTTACATTGGCACCGATCATATGAGCACCCAAAAGCTCTCCGTATTTCTTATCGAATACCAATTTCACGAAACCGTCTTTTGCGCCAGCTGCAGAGGCTTTACCTGATGCTGAGAATGGGAACTTACCGATTCTCAACTCATAGCCAGCTTCTTTTGCTTTTGCCTCAGTCATACCCACAGAAGCGATCTCTGGAGAACAGTAAGTACATCCTGGGATGTTGCCATAATCCAAAGGCTCTGGAGTATGACCTGCGATTTTTTCAACGCAAATAATTCCTTCAGCAGAAGCTACGTGTGCCAATGCTGGACCAGGAATTACATCACCAATTGCATAGTAACCTGGCATATTGGTTTTGTAGTATTCGTCTACTTTGATTTTTCCTTTGTCTACCAAAATTCCAACATCTTCCAAGCCGATGTTTTCCAAATTAGAAACAACACCTGCAGCAGAAAGAACTACATCACATTCTAAAGTTTCTTCACCTTTAGCAGTTTTCACAGTCACTTTGCAACCAGTACCTTTGGTATCTACCCCAGTAACTTCAGAAGAAGTCATGATGGTCATACCTGCTTTCTTGTAGATTTTTTCCAAAGTCTTAGAAACCTCTGCATCTTCTACAGGAACGATTCTATCCATGAATTCCACGATAGTTACTTCAGTTCCGATGGAGTTATAGAAATATGCGAATTCTACTCCGATAGCACCAGAACCTACAACCACCATTTTCTTAGGCTGCTTAGCCAAAGTCATTGCTTCACGGTATCCAATGATTTTCTTACCATCCATTTTCATAGAAGGCAATTCTCTAGATCTCGCACCTGTTGCAATGATGATATTGTCAGCGGAATAAACAGTTTTGTTACCGTCTTTATCTGCTACTTCTACCTTTTTGCCAGGCTGAACTTTACCCCAACCAGCGATGATCTCAATTTTGTTTTTCTTCATCAAGAAGTTAACACCTTTGGACATGCCATCAGCAACTCCTCGACTTCTTTTGACCATTCCATCAAAATCAGCTTTGGCATCTTTTACAGTGATTCCGTAATCCGCAGAGTGATTGATGTATTCGAATACCTGAGCACTTTTCAACAAAGCTTTGGTAGGAATACAGCCCCAGTTAAGACAGATACCTCCCAATTCAGCTGCTTCAACGATAGCAGTTTTCAAGCCCAATTGAGATGCACGGATAGCAGCTACATAGCCACCTGGTCCGCTTCCCATTACGATTAGGTCAAATTTGGTAGAAGACATATATTATTTCGGTTTTATAACGATTTGAAACTATGCAAAAATAGACCTTTTGGCTTCAGAAAAAAATTTGGAAAAAGCCCTCCAAATCATTCAAAACCTAGCTTTAATCAGCTCAAGCGAGAATTGACCAAATGAATTTTGGACAGAAATCAATTGACTTGCAAAATATTCTATAATTTCACGCAAGACCAGATTTATCCATTGAAAATCCAGACATTTTGAAATGTAATTTCTACGGAAACGATTCTTCTGGCTTTTTTTCTAATTTTGGCAAAACAAAATTTTAATAATTCATGGGTTTACTTTCAGGAAAAACCGCATTGATCACCGGAGCCTCTAAAGGAATCGGAAGAGCCATTGCTATCAAATATGCTCAGGAAGGAGCAAATGTCGCTTTTACTTATTTGTCCTCTGTTGAAAAAGGACAAGCATTGGAATCTGAATTAGCTGAATTTGGCGTGAAAGCCAAAGGCTACCGCTCCGATGCATCTGATTTCAAAGCTGCTGAAGATTTGGTAAACAGTGTAGTGGCGGACTTTGGTGGGTTGGATATTTTGATCAACAATGCAGGAATCACCCGCGACAACTTGTTGATGAGAATGACTGAAGAGTCTTGGGATGAAATCATGAATGTAAATTTGAAGTCTTGCTTCAACACCGTAAAGGCAGCGACTCGTACCATGATGAAAGCCAAAGCCGGATCTATAATCAATATGACTTCAGTAGTCGGTGCCAAAGGTAATGCCGGACAAGCAAACTATGCAGCTTCTAAAGCAGGCATCATCGGTTTCTCCAAATCCGTTGCTTTGGAATTGGGATCCAGAAACATCCGTTGCAATGCCATCGCACCGGGCTTCATCGAAACTGAAATGACTGAGGTTTTGGATGAGAAAACTGTGCAAGGATGGAGAGAAGCTATTCCAATGAAAAGAGGTGGAAAGCCTGAAGAAATCGCAGATGCATGTGTGTTCTTGGGGTCAGACATGAGTACCTATATCTCTGGTCAAGTGCTTCATGTCAATGGAGCGATGTATACTTAATGATTTGAGATTTGAAATTGAAAATTTGAGATTGGAACGGCTGGGGAAACTCAGTCGTTTTTTCGTATGGATCAAGGAAGCCTTTTCACATTTGGTATTCGCTAAAAATTAAAATGCCCGAAACCATTCGAGGCGATTTTAATTTACAACTTGTATTGGAATGTCAGATAATTTGAGATTTGAAATTGAAAATTTGAGATTGGAACGGCTGGGGAAACTCAGTCGTTTTTTCGTATGGGTCAAGGAGGCCTCTTTACTTTTGGTATTTGCTTAAAATTAAAATAGCCCCGAGATTATTCGAGGCTAATTGGATTTACAACTTGTACTGGAATGTCAGATAAAATCCCCTACCGTCAGAAGGCAGTATCCCGGGGCCAGGATATCCTGTAGCACGGCGGGTAAAATAGGCAGCGTTTGCCAAATTGTTTATGGACCCCTCCAGCTTAAACTTTGACCAGGAATAGCTGGTACTGAAGTCCAGCACTCCGTATGGCCTGATCACCCCGACCACCGCAGAGACACCTCCAGAAGTGGCATTGGTAGCATCGGTAAATTGCTCTGAAAGATAGGCATACTGCAAGGAAGACCTCCATTTTTTATACATCACCGCGGCTCCTGCTTTGAAATTGATTGTGGGTACAAATTCAACTCTATTCCCTTTCACACCAACCACTTCGCTCTTTTTATACTGCGAATCAATCAAGGCTACATTGGAGAAAATGGACATATTCCAAAAATCACTTTTTGGCAAAATCAAATCAGTAAACTTCCACTCTCCATAAAACTCCAATCCCCGAATCAATGCCTGTCCAATATTGGTTCTTTTCCGAAGAACACGATTTGATTCATCATAAAATTGAACCTCCCCGATTCGGTTGTTATAGTTGAGCAGAAATAAACTCAAATCATAATTAAAATTCCCTGCTTTCTCAGACCTGATACCCATATCGATGGAATACCCTTTTTCATCTTCCAGATTTTGATCAATGACGGAGGAAGGATTGGAAATCCTCATATCACTGAAGGTGATGGAGCGGTAGTTTTGTGAAGCATTTGCATAAGCTTCCCATTTGGTATTTGGTTTGAAACTAAACCCTATGCCTCCGATAACGAATTGTCGGGAACTGACCCTGAATTCCTCTTGTCTGTCAAATTCAATGATATTTCCAGCAAGATCCCTGTACACGTTTCCATAATATCCGTCTGCAGTAGTCTTGATTTTTTCAAAGCGCAGTCCGGGCGTAATGGAAAATTTCTCATTGACATAGAGAATATTTTCAATAAATACGGACCCATTTCTATTCGGGAAACGGTAGTCATAAAATATGTTTTCTTCTCCTGCAATATATTCGAAATCCGCATCACTTCCTGTGCTGCCGAAGCCCTGCCTGCTGTGGTTGAATCCATGATAATAGCGAGTTCCTACCAATCCAATAGACTGCATCCCTCCAATCTGGTAGCGATGTAAATAGCGGGCTTCAGCTCCCCAATTTTGAAACTCCCCCTTGATCAGATCACGTTCGCTCCCATCATCAATGGTCGCTACCCTATTGGGACGGAAACCTACCGAATACCTTTTAGCATCCAGTCCAAAAAACCTCAAATTGACAGAATTGGAGACATCAAACTGATGGTCTAAATGAAGTGCCCACAAATTCCAGTCTACATAAAACCAATTCCTTTCGCGGTTGCTTTGTCTTGGATTTTCATCAAACATGTCATCGGATAAGCCACCAGGTTGCTGGGCGAGGTAATTCATTTTCGTCACATCGATTCCAATTTTGGTCTTTTCCGAAATCTGATAGTTCAAATTCAGATAGGCATTGTGATTTTCAAATTCGGAATTCGGTCGCCACCCATCTCCTCTTTTAAATTGATAAAAGGCATAATAGCTCAACTTGTCCACCGTGCCCGATCCGCTAAAGAAACCATTATAAAAGCCAAAGGAGCCTCCAGTTTGGCGGGTTAGAAATTCGAATTTTTTATCCTCCACCGGTTGTTTCATCACAAAATTGATGAGACCTCCGAATTGGGTTCCATATTGAAGAGAAGCTGCCCCTCTGACAATTTGAATCTTTCCAATTGCTTCCATGGGAGGCGTGTAATAGCTCTCCGGATAGCCCAAAGCATCTGCGGAAATATCATATCCATTTTGTCGGGTATTGAAATTGGAGGTTCTATTGGGATCCAGCCCTCTTCCCCCGATACTCAGCTGGATTCCCGCACCGTCATTTTCCCAAATATTTAATCCGGCAACTTTGGAATAAACCTGTCGGGCATTGTTGGTGGCCAGGTTTGCAGTCATATTTTCAGGAATAATAACCTCGGACTTTTTACCCTCGTAGAGCCCCATATTTTCGATTCCCCGCATCCTAGCCAATCCAAAATCCACACCGGATTCTGTGATCACCGCCTCACCCAGCTCCTGCTCCTGAGTTTCCAGATAGATCGTAACAGATTCGTTTTTCCCATTCAGCTGAACTTCCAGATTTTTATACTTGTAAGATTCGCTTGTGAAATGAAGCGTGTATGTGCCGTTTTTCAAATTTTCAAAAACAAACTCTCCTCTGGAATTGAGATCTACCAATTGAGCTCCCTCATTGAGATAGACGATACAATTCTGAACAGGCTTTTGTGATTCTTGAGAAAGCACCTTCCCGCTAATTTTGAATTGCGCCAATAAAGCCATGGGGACAAACAGCAAAGCCAATGTATTAAAGACCTTTAATCTCATCATCTAAATTTTCAATCCAATCTTTGTGTCTCAATGACTCTTTTTCAAGGGCCAAATTGACATCTGGTTTAAGCAATCTTTTACCTCTTCTTCCATTCAGCGAAACATAGGTGTCCGCATAGACTTCTGGGTTTACCCAACCCAAGCTTTCGAAGTGATCTCTTAGAATATGTGCATATTCCAAGATCATATCCGGCTGCGTGGCCATCATTTTTTCCTGAAGGGGAGTTAGAAAATCTTTGTTATTCACCTGGGCAAGGCTGCCTTCTTGATCTTTCACCAAAAATGTCGCTTCTCCATTTTTTTCCATCAGCATGACTCGCCAGGAAAACCGATAGCCCTCCTCAGTCCAAAAGAGCTCTCCGGGATATGCCATGTATCTAAATGGCAAAAGGAATTGAACCAAAAAAAACAGTGAGAAAAGAGAAAGAATCACTTTTCGAGGGAGGCTGGAATATTGAAAAACTCCAACAAAATGATTGCCTTTTCCTCCAAACCAATGCTGGATTTTCTGCAAAACCCTCTCATGAAAACTACCTGAAAAGAAAATCAATCCTGTTCCAATCATGATATAAGGGAACATGCCGATCGGGAACAAAACCGAAGTCATCAAATGAAACAGAACGACCATTGCATAAGCCCAAACTCTTGTTTTCTTTTTCCAAAGCAAAAATCCAATACTCAAATCGTAGAGACAACCTATCCAGCTAAAAGCATAGGCTACCCAGGTTTGATTCAGCAAGGTCCCTATCCAGGGAAGGTCATTTTTGGCGGGCAACCAAATTTTCATGGGAAGTGCTTCAACAAGCCAATCAGAATTGATTTTGGCCAAGCCCGCAAAGAAATATAAAATCAGCACCATGAGCTTGATGCTGTCTGTGGTCCATTGGGGAATCCTATTCACTTGTAGATGGGGATTCCTTTTGGCATCCACTGAATACATGCAATTGGCCGGCAAGAAAATCATCAGAAAACTGATGAGACTGATAAAATAATAATGATTGAGATAAGTAGACTTATCCAATAATTCGATGTAGGTGAAAGTCAGAAAAAAACCGACACTGGCAAGCCTATACCAAAGACCTGCAGCCATCAGGACAGCAAATAGGATGGCAGCGGCAAAAAGCAAATAGGTAAATGAACCCAGGGGTTTGACCCACTCAAATCCATAAAAAGTAAAATGATAAGATGGATTGAGGTATAATTCCTCAATCCATCCCTTGGCCCAAAAGCGGGCAATACTGGCAACCATTAAAACCCCAAACATCATCCTAAAAACCACCAAAGGGGCTGCGGATGATGTTTGACCTAAATAATGGGAAATCGAACCTTTCAGGTTAGTCACCATCATTATCCGTATAGGTGATCGTAATACTCATGGCAGAACTCATATCCACTTTGAGCATTCTAACCAACTTTTGCATCTCAGTATGAACTTCGATCATCGCAGAATTATCTGTGCTAATTTGATCCTTAAGATTTGGATTCAGCGCATTCAATTTGTTTTGAACCAACTCAAATTGAGCCAAGACATCCGAAGACAGCAAAGTTCCCGTACTCGGGTCTTTTGCTTCTATTCCGTTCAAATAAGACTTGAATGATGCTCCGGTCCCGGTGGAAGATTTACCGGAAAAGAAATCCATACTTGCCCGATTGGCAGTGATCGCCAATTCTCTACTGATACTTGGGTAATAAAAGGATTCGATTTTATCAGGATTGACATTTCCGCCCGTTGCGATCGTGGCACCAGAAGGGATTCCAATTTTTCCGGTTCGGACATGTCTTTCATAATATAGGGTGAATGCATTCACCATACCTCCTGTGGAAGAACCTATATCAAGTCCGGTTTTGGAAATAAACTGTTCTCTGTAACCAGATTTCCAGGAAACCAATACCTGAGAAAGAAGCTCATTCATCCGACCCACCAGAGTCATCAGGTAATCCAACCTTTGTTGGCCTTCAGATTCATCCAAGTAAAACGCCAATACATCCCCTTCCTCAGCGGCTACTCCATTGATCAGGTAATCCAGAGCAGGGAAACCCTGTCTGGAATAGGAGGCCGGTAGATTCAAATTGTAGCTTTCCTGACTGATATTGGAAGTGATCCCTTCTATATCCGCAGGGTAAATATTAAAGAAGTTTCTTAAGGTAACTTGTTCTGCTGGTCCAACTTCAAACATTTCAACCTCTTGCCAGGAAATGTAAGCTGCTTTCAAAGCTTCTCTTAAATCCTGTAGACTTTGGGTCGTAGGTTCCTGCTGAAAGTCCCCCGCTTCGGTTTTCAGTACTTGAAATTTTTGATCAAATCTCTCATACCCCGGAATAATAAAGGAATCAGCCCAATTGGCAAGCAAGACCTCACGATCCAAATTAGAATCAGTGGGTTCATCTTTTTCTGAATCTTCCACACATCCAAAGGATAGGAATGAAAGGCTCAGAATAAACAGAAAAGGCTTTAAAATCTGATTTTTCATAAAGTAGAATCTAACGAATCTGACAAGTATGGTTCAACCGATATTCCTGGATTATTGAATATTGAATTTTGCTTTGATAGCAGTTTCTGCGGCACTGATTTTTGCAGCATCCAAATCCCAGAAGCCATTTGCACTACCGACAAGATTCAAAAGGATCAAATCAGAGAAAGTCGCATCTGCATTGAAAGTAGTGGCATAGCGAAGAGAATAAATAAACCCGATCCCTTCGGCAATGGCATGGGCTCTTCTGTCATCAGAATCGGCAGTTCTCCATTTTCCCAAATATCCCAATGCCGCATTGGCCAAAGCCTTTTCCATTTCAGCTTTGATGATGTTGGCTTGCTTTTCTACTTCTGTAAGATCATTGTTGACGATAGCAACACGCCCTCTTAAAAATGCAGGGTAGATCAGGGGATAGCCGGATTTGTTGTATTCCCAAAGGTAGGCTCCAAGACCAAACTCGCTTACTTCACCTTTTTGAGATTCGGTATAGCCGTCCAGATAAATCTCTTTTTTCGTCAGCATTCCATAGGCCACATCCCAATTATGCTCCAATGCAGTAAAATTCTCTGAAGAAACGAGAGTGCTGTTGTCAGCAGAAAGTCCCGTTGTCAACAAGACATTTCCGATATAATCCAATTGATAAGCGCCTATCAATGACTTCTGAAGAACTTGAGCCAATTCAATTCCCTGCTCATCCAATAGATAGTTTCCTAATTTCCCTGCTTGATTGATTTCTGCAGTCATCCCAAGGGACTGACTTGCTGCCTCCAATTTGGCAAACAACAATTCTAAATTCGCCTGGGCAGCCTCTATCTCAGAATTGGAACGGGAAGATGCTACTCTATCCATTATGCTAAAGTCAGCACCCGATAAAGCCGAAAGGTCATAACCGGATCCAGTCAGATCAAGGAATCCATTTCCTGTATTATAGGCAATGGAGGACGCAATGGATGCATCAATAGGCGTTCCTGTACTGACTGAATTGGTAATGTAATAGTTCAAGGCTTGGAACATTTTCAATCCAAGAGTTCCTTCTTCTTTGCTGACGGTTGTATTCCCCTCCACATCAACAAACTGCTCTGAATAGCCTTTGCTTGTCGACACGGCAGAGTACTCCATTGCCGACCTAAGGTTTGGATTTTCATCCTCAGAAGAACATGACATTGTGGTGAACAGCACAGCTGCTCCAACTAGAACTTTTGAAAAATTTAAGCTTTTCATTTAGATAGATATTGTAATTAATCAGGATTTCGGGTGGCAAATATATTTATTTAGACTTATTCAAAACAAGTTATTTAGAAAAAATCCAAATAAAATTTAACTATCAAAAAATAACCTGAACCCAAGTGAAAAAATATTTAAACTGCTGTTAATCAAAACAATCCGACACATTGACTAGTTTCGTATATACTTTTATTCATTTTATTAACCTAAATAACCATCTCATGAAAAATCCTTTTCAAAAATTAATGGGACTGTCATTTTTAGTCCTTTTTGCTTTTGCCTGTCAATCTCTTCCAGAGGAATCACCTTTGGTGAATGAAAATTCAGAGGAAGTCGCATCTGATTTAACTTCGTCTGATCCAAATGCCCGAAAAAGCAATATGCATGAATTCGGGGCATTCTTAATCGGCACTGAGGAAGTTCCCCCAGTCTCCTCCTCAGGTTCTGGAGCTATCAAAATCATGAAAGTGGATGAAAACACGTTGAGCTATGAGCTTCGAGTTGCAAACACTAGTGACATCATAGGAGCTCATTTACATTATGCCCCTTCTGGAACCAATGGGCCTGTAGTTGTTTTTCTATATATGGCCCCTCCAAATGGACTATCCAATGGATTGATAGCTGAAGGCACCATAGATGCATCCAAACTAGTAGGACCATTAGCAGGTATGTCTATTGATGATTTGGTAGAAAAAATGGAAGCTGGAGAAATCTACACAAATGTTCACACAAGCTTAAATCCGTCCGGAGAAATCAGAGGTCAAGTGAGCATGGTTGAAACGAGTGACAACAGGAATTACGGAACCAAACTGAGTGGAGCAAATGAAGTCCCAGCCGCAATAACTGATGCAACTGGAGTGGCTAAATTCCAATTTTCAAAAGATGGTGAATCAGCTTCTTTCCAAGTCAATGTGGATGATATTGAGGATGTGCGATTTGCGCATATCCACTTAGCCAAAGCTGGAAGTAATGGAGGAGTTGTTTTCACTTTGAGAATGGATAAAGTTGAAGGACCGGTTTCAGGGGTTTATGCAAAAGGAGAAATCATGGGTTCCTCCCTTTCCGGACAGATGGAAGGAGGAGATTTAGAAATTTTGAGAGAAGCTTTCCGAACTGGAAATGCATATGTTAACGTTCACTCTGATAATTTCCCTGGTGGTGAATTAAGAGGTCAGATCAATTAATACCAAGCGATTGCAATCAAGAAAGGCTGGATGTTCCAGCCTTTTGCTTTTTTTTCTGAAAATCAAATTTGATTTTAAAAACCTGTGAGAATCTGTATCTTTTTCAGTTGAAATCTGAGGGAATTTAAAAAGCCTCGGAAAAATCCGAGGCTTTTGAATATTGAATTTGTCAATTTGAAATTGATTATTTTTTATCTTCTCCCAAGAATGGGTATCTGTAATCTTTTGGCGAGACAAATGTTTCCTTGATCGTACGTGGAGAAACCCAACGCAACAAGTTGATCATAGATCCAGCTTTGTCATTGGTTCCCGAAGCTCTCGCTCCACCAAATGGCTGCTGACCTACTACTGCTCCAGTTGGCTTGTCATTGATATAGAAGTTTCCAGCTGCATTTCTCAATTTGGTTGTCGCCAATTCAATCGCATAACGATCCTGAGAGAAAATAGCACCAGTCAAGGCATATGGAGATGTCTGATCGACCAATTCTAAAGTCTGCTCAAAGTTTTCTGCATCGTAAACATAAATGGTCAATACAGGACCGAAGATTTCCTCTTGCATGGTAGTATACATTGGATCCTGAACCACTAGGACAGTCGGCTCGATGAAGTATCCTTTGGATTTATCAAAGTTACCACCAGCAATCACTTCTACTCCTTCAGCTTCTTTCGCTCTAGCAATGTAGCCGGAGATTTTATCAAATGCTTTCTCATCAATTACGGCATTGACGAAATTGGTAAAGTCCTCTGTCCCCCCCATTTTCATGGAAGCAAGATCTTCCAGCATGTATTTTTTCACATCTTCCCAAAGGTTCGATGGAATGTAAGCTCTAGATGCAGCAGAACATTTCTGACCCTGGAATTCGAAAGCTCCACGAACCAAACCAGTAGCTACAGCTTTTGCGTCAGCAGACTTATGTGCTACGACAAAGTCTTTACCACCTGTTTCACCCACAATTCTTGGATAGGACTTATAGCTATTGATATTCTCTCCGATAGTTTTCCAAATGTGCTGGAATACTCCTGTAGAACCTGTAAAGTGAATACCAGCAAAATCAGGATGTTTGAAGATCACCTCTCCAGCAACCGGACCATCCACATAGATCAAGTTGATTACTCCATCAGGAACACCCGCTTCTTTGAATACTTCCATCAATATATTTGCAGAATAAATCTGAGTATAGGCAGGCTTCCAAACGATGGTATTCCCCATCATAGCTGCAGATGCAGGTAGATTTCCAGCAATAGCAGTAAAGTTGAATGGAGTCAAAGCGAACACGAAACCTTCCAAAGGACGTTGCTCCACTCTGTTCCATACTCCTCCACCAGAAACTGGCGGTTGCTGAGAATAAATCTCAGTCATGTACTTCACATTGAAACTCAAGAAGTCAATAATTTCACAAGCAGAGTCAATTTCAGCCTGGAAAGCATTTTTTGACTGCCCCAACATGGTAGCAGCATTAATTTTCGCTCTGTAAGGACCTGCGATCAATTCAGCAGCTTTGATGAAAATAGCCGCTCTTTGCTCCCAAGCTAAGTTTTCCCAAGCCTCTTTTGCTCCTAAAGCCGCATTGATTGCCTGCTCTACGTGAGACGCATCACCTTCGTGGAAATATCCCAAAATGTGTTGATGATCATGAGGAGGAGACATCGGATGCTTATTTCCAGTACGAACTTCCTCGCTACCGATATACATTGGCACATCTACTTCTTTGGATCGAAGCTCTGCCAACATCGCCTGCAATTCTTTTCTTTCCGGGCTTCCCGGTGCATAGGACTTAACCGGCTCATTGACTGGAGCAGGTACGTTGAAGAAACCTTTTAACATTTTATCTGAGTTTATATAAATTTCTGAATGGCCAAAGATAAGTTATCCGAGGCGAATGAGCTGTGATTTCCCTTACAAAAGCGACTCTAATTCTTTAAGGTGCTTGATTTCATATGTGGGTTTGAGGGAAATTTCTTTTCCATCTGGATTGAAAAAGACCTGATCAATTTCTGCCCGTTGTGCTCCCAAAATATCCGAATCTGGATTATCCCCAATCATCAGACAATCGTCACTACTAGTCTGAAGTGTTTCCAAAGCATAGTGGAAAATCCTTGGATCTGGCTTTTTATGACCGGTTGTTTCAGAAGTCACCACTAATTCAAAATACCCATCCAAGCCAGAAGACTTCATCTTTTTAGCCTGGGATTCATTAAAACCATTGGTAATGACATGAATCCGATATTTACCTCTTAGGTATTCCAAAATCTCTTTGGAATAGGGAAAAACATGTGGTTTTGATGAAGTTCTATGCATAAAGTCCTCTTCAAAACCAGCTGGAATAGCTTCTGCTACTCCACCTGCATGAGAGAAAATTCTTGGAAAACGTTCTTTTCGAAGATTGTCCTTATCGATTTTTCCTACATTGTACCAATCCCAAAGTTGGAAATTGACAGCATGAAATGACTCGAAAAACTTTTCGAATGAAGGGATTCCCATTTCTACCAAGGAATAAATTTCATACAATTCGGAAAGGGACTCGCTTACATTCCGATCATAATCCCACAAGGTATGGTCTAGATCGAAGAATAAATGTTTGTACTTTTTCAATTGAAATTATCGCCTGTATTGATTGTTCTGGATTTTATTGATTGCCAACTCTCGGTTGGACTTGAGGACTTCAAATGTTTCCTGATCCCGAATCAGATTTGGGTCCTTTTGAATAAACTTAAAAATTGCCTGAAAGATTTCCAGGTACTCCTCCAAAATGTAATAAAACATCCACTGATCCACTCTCCGGCTCCCTAGGAGACCTGCATTTTTCAAATAAATCAAATGCCGACTAGTTTTTGTCTGAGTAAAATCAAGGATATGTTCCAGGTCAGAAATCGTCAGTTCTTTATTCAGCATCAGCAAGTGGATAATCCTCACCCGAGGCTCCTCTCCCAGTGCTTTAAAGATTCTCAGACCATAATTTAAACTGATGTTTTTGAGACGCATTAGTAAGTTTTAACGCTGTTTTCTGGGTGAATTTAAAAAATCACCCGAAATTAGGGTATTATCGCAGATTCAAAGCCAAATTTGGCAAGCCAATAAGATATTTATTTGTGAAGAAATCAATTCTACTCCCATATCTAATCCTATTCATCGGATTCTTTTTTTCAACTCAGCTAGCTCAAGCCCAAGATGAAAAGAAAGTAATTCAGCTTTCTGGTATCATCTTGAATGCAGATAGTACAGATGCCGTTGCTGGTGTGAACGTCTACGTCCCACAAAAAGGTAGAGGTACAAGTAGTGGACGCTTTGGTTACTTTTCTATGCCGGTACTTGAAGGAGACAGTGTTGTTTTCAGTTTCATTGGATTGAAAAAACAAACATTCAAGGTTCCTGAAAAAGTTGACAATGACAAAATCAGCTTGATCTTGACCATGGAAGTGGATGAAATCGCTTTGGCGGAAATCGAAGTAATGCCTTATCCAACCGAAGAGGAGTTCAAGGACGCAGTTCTTGCAATGACTGTCGTAGACCCTATGTCTATAAGCCGTGCCAATATGAGTCCTGAGATGCTATTGAGATGGGCTGAATCCATGCCTGCTTCAGGAAATGAAAATTTCCGAACTTTCCAGCAGGGCATGATGCTACAAAATCAAGATTTGTATGGACCTAGACCATTGAGATTGTTAGATCCATTTGCTTGGTCTCAATTCATTAGATCTATTAAAAGAGGGGACTTAAAGAGTAAGTAAACTCCAACTTGATAAAACAAAAAACACTCGCTGCGTCGTTTCAGCGAGTGTTTTTTTTTGTTACATGCTATTTGCTAAACCCTCTCCCGCAAAGGAGCAAAGAAAATAAGACTTGTTTCAAAGGTTATTGACAACCCTTTCTATATAATAGGTTAGCTTAGACTCTATGAAATTGATGTTTCTCACAGCGTCGCTGTGACGCCGCGAGAAATACTAAATCTTAATGAATTTCAGGCAGAACCCAGTTTTCAAGAACACTAGGTATCTTCATCATTGCCTCGATATCAGCCACCTTTCTTGGAGCGTCCCCAGAAAGATTCACTGGATCTTTGGAAGTAATCAAGATATCATCTTCAATTCTTACCGCAATTCCCCACCATTTTGGATCACAATCGCTTCCCTCTGGGATATAGATTCCTGGCTCGACAGTAATTACAACACCTTCTTTCAGTGCTCCTCTTGTTCCTCTATCATGAACATCAAGACCTAGATGATGACTTGGGCCATGAGGATAGTAACTATGTCTTTGTCCTTCTTTGATTATACCTAATTCCACCAAACCTTCATCGATAATCTTTCTTGTAATTTGAGAGATTTCAGAAAACTCAGTTCCTGGCTTACATAGAGCAATTCCAGCATCCTGTGCTTTTAAAACCAATTCATAGATCACTTTTTCCTCAGAGTTAAATTGGCCTGATACAGGAATAGTTCGAGTGACATCAGCTGTATAGCCTCTCCATTCAGCGCCCAAATCCATTAATAAAAGTCGGTCATTTACATGCTTCATGTCATTCTCAATGTAATGAAGGATACATCCATTATTTCCTCCACCAACAATCGATGGGTATCCTAAATCTTCCGCACCATATCTTTTGTAGATAAACTCGTGAATCCCCTGAATTTCTCTTTCAGACATCCCAACTTTGGCAGCCTTCATCACTTCTATCTGACCGATTGCTGAAATTTTAGCCGCAGAGGCAAGAAGTGCAATTTCTTCTTCAGTTTTCACCTCACGTAAAACATCCATCATTTTATCCAAAGAAAAAATATCAGTTTTGGACTCAGGCATTTGATCTTTCACCTGCATTCTTTTTTCAGGTGAATCCGCGACAAGGAAATCCTTGATAATTGGATCGTTTGCAATCTCAGGATTTCTGTCTGTAAAGCGAGAAATCATTTGTGCTACATTTTCTGAATTGGCCGCATCGGTAGCTCGGATCATATCATAAAGCTGCATCTGAGTGTCTGATACCTCCATTGGATACCCTGAAGCTTTCTTGAATTTCTTCACCATGTTTTTCAATGGAGCATTGCTGCTACTGCTCTCGATGTCTGCACCCAAGTTGAAGGAAAGCACCTTTTCAAAATCTGAAAAATTCACAGATGGTTCTTTACCGAAATCATCATAAACGTAGGCCAGATCAAATCCAAGCTTTTCTTTAACACCATCAGTCCCCAATCTCTTCCCGTTCCACATTTCAGATCTTGGGTCGCGAGGCTGGACATAGATAATTTCATCTGTCTCCACTCCATCAATCATCCTTTTTTCAGAAAAAATAATTAAGGCCGCATTGGGTTCTCTCAATCCAGTCAAGTAGTAAAAATCAGTGTCTGGATGATAAATATAATCCACATCGTTGGTTCTGTTTTTCACGGGATTATTGAACAATACTGCCACAGAATTAGGCGGCATCATCTCCCGAATAGCATCTCTTCTCTTTCTGTGCCAATCCGCAGAAAGGCCATCCTCAAAGTAAGATTGAGCAAATGCACTTTGCAAAACGCAAAACAATAGGGATAAAATGGTTAGCTTTTTCATTTTAGGTAATTTTTCTAAACCCCAAGATCAACTCTTTGGCCCATTTAACAAAGTCTTAATCCATCAATAGTATCATATCCTTATCTTTGGAGCCTAAACATTTCATGTAATGAAGAAAATTTCTCTACTCCTATTACTTTCCATTTTTATGGGAACAGGGGTGTCCGCTCAGGAAACCGCTGAAAAACCTAAGCTAGTTGTTGGAATCATCGTCGATCAGATGAGGCAAGAGTACCTCTACAGGTTTGCTGACAGGTATTCTGACGGCGGATTCAAAAGGCTGATTGGAGAAGGATTTATGATGAAAAACGGGCATTATAATTACATCCCTACCTATACCGGGCCAGGCCACGCTTCTGTATATACGGGAACAACCCCCGCCACTCATGGTATCATCGGCAACAACTGGTATGTAAGAAGTCTTGATAAGTCAATTTATTGCGCTGAAGACAGCACTGTTTACAACATAGGAGGAACTCCAGCTTCTGGACAGATATCACCAAGAAACCTATTGACTACAACCATCACAGATGAGTTGAGATTTTCTACGAATAAAAGGTCAAAAGTCGTTGGGCTAGCGATAAAAGATCGTGGCGCAAGTTTACCTGCGGGTCACCTAGGTGATGCTTATTGGTATGACAGCAACAATGGAGAGTTTATGACTTCTTCTTACTACAAAGAGGATCTTCCTGCATGGGTCAAAGATTTCAATGGTCAAAAAAATCCAGATAAATACCTCTCCCAAACTTGGGAAACCCTTTATTCAATTGATACTTATATCAACAGTATCGATGACAACAATGACTTCGAAGCTCCATTCATAGGAAAAGACACCCCAACATTCCCTTATGATTTAAAGGAATTGAGAGAGAATAATGGTGGATATGGATTGATAGCCTCCACACCTTTTGGAAATCAATTGACTTTGGATTTTGCTTTAGCAGCTTTGGAAGGAGAAAAACTAGGTGAAAGTGATGTCACTGATTTCCTTGCTGTCAGCTTTTCTTCCACAGATTATGTTGGCCATAGGTTTGGGCCGACTTCCAAAGAATTGGAGGACATCTATTTGAGATTGGACTTACAAATTGAAAGCCTTTTGAATCACTTGGATGAAAAATTAGGAGAAGGAAACTATGTGGTATTCCTTTCTGCGGACCATGGCGTTGCAGATGTGGCCACATATATGGAAAGCCAAAATGTACCAGCTGGCAACTTGAATGTTGGCTATGTAGTAAGTCAGGTGAAAGGCTATATGAATACCGTTTATGGAGAAGGTGACTGGGTATTGAATGCTTCCAATGAGCAAATCTTCCTAAACCATAAATTAATCAGAGACAACAAATTGAATTTGGCTGATATCGAAGAGGAATTGGCAACTTTCCTTTTGAGATTCAGAGGAATCAAAGAGGTGTACACCGCCCATACTTTGAAAACAAATTCCTTTACCGAATTAAGACCTCATCTTCTTCAGATGGGCTACAATCATAAGGCCTCGGGAGATATTTTGATCATTTTAGAACCTTCTTGGTTGACTGGTGGAGCTAGAGGTACTTCTCATGGAACCGGTTTCTCCTATGACACCAATGTCCCTATTTTATTCTATGGATGGAATATTCCACATGGAAGTTCAACTCGCTATGCGACTATTACAGACATCGCTCCGACCCTTTCCATGCTTCTTGAAATTAGACTTCCAAACGGCGCCACAGGCCAACCGATTCAGGAAATCGTTCATTGATAAACAGCTATCAATAAGAAAAACCAGAATGAAATCATTCTGGTTTTTTTATGTCCTTTCGGTATTTATTTAATCTTCAGTCCAACTCATTGGGTAACCCTTATCCACAAATTCCAAAGCATCAGTAGTAATCTGCAAAGGTCTAAAGGTATCCAACATCACAGCGTATTCCTCTGTTGATTTTGCTCCGATTGATTTTTCAACTGTACCTGGGTGTGGCCCGTGAGGAAGTCCTCCCATATGAATAGTGAATGAACCTCGATCGATCCCTTTTCGACTCATAAACTCGCCTTCTGCATAATACAACACCTCATCCGAATCGATATTACTATGATTGTATGGCGCTGGAATCGCTAAAGGATGATAATCAAACAAGCGAGGCACGAATGAACAAATCACAAAACCCCAAGCCTGAAAAGTCTGATGAACTGGTGGCGGCTGATGGATTCTTCCCGTAATCGGTTCAAAATCATAAATCGACAAGGCGTAAGGATACAAATAGCCATCCCAACCCACGATATCCAAAGGGCTATGATCATAGGTATATTGATGCAACATTCCTTGTTTTTTGATCTGAACCAGATACTCTCCCTTTTCCTCTTCAATGTGCAATTCATGAGGCGGACGAATATCTCTTTCGCAATAAGGAGAATGCTCCAATAACTGCCCTACTTCATTTCGATACCGTTTCACCGTTTCGATTGGACCATGAGATTCTATAATCAAAAGGCGCAAAGGACCTTCCTCATCAAATTCAAATCGGTATATAGTGGTTCTTGGGATCACTACATAATCTCCTTTTCCCACTTCAAGTTTCCCAAACTGAGAATAAAGAACACCTTTTCCATCATGAATGTAAATCAACTCATCCCCATCCGCATTTTTGAAATAAGAATCCATCTTCCTTTGCTTCGGAGCACAGATCCCCATCATTACATCATTGTTTTTCATCAACATTCTGCGAGCTGACAAATAATCCTCACCAGTAGTTTCTACTCCAGATGTTTTTAAATGAGTTTGGTTCAATCCATGCTGATCAGCGACTTTCCAATCATAAGGAATTGGCTTACCAATGGAACGAACCGAGTTGGGATTATAAATGTGATAGAGATTTGAATAAATGCCAGAAAAGCCTTTGGAACTTACGAGCTCTTCCTTATAAAGGCTTCCGTCAGGCTGCCTGAACTGGGTATGCCTTTTAGGCGGAATCTTGCCTAACCTGTGATAGTATGCCATGATTAATTTGGGTTTATAGGAGCAATTTACAATTCTCCTTTTAGGGTAAAAAATAGGAACTTAAAAAGTCCCTTAAATCACTCGAACCCTTTTGTTCAAAAACATTTTCTTTTCGGAATAGATTAATCTAGCTTAAGATCACAATCCCAAAATACCATGAAAAGACATTTAACCTTGCTAGCAATTCCTTGCCTTCTTTTCTCGATAGAGTCATTTTCCCAAAAACTCATCTGGTCAGATGAATTCGATACGAATGGACTTCCGGATCAAACCAAGTGGACTTATGATGTCGGGGATTCTGGATGGGGGAATAATGAACTTCAATTTTATACCGAAAAAGACTTAAAAAACGCCAGAGTTGAAAATGGAATTTTGATCATTGAAGCAAGAAAAGATGAGTCGAAGCCCGAAGGATATACTTCAGCAAGAATGCTTACTCGTGGAAAAGCCTCTTGGGAATATGGCTACTTTGAAATCAAAGCCAAATTACCGGAAGGCATTGGAACTTGGCCTGCCATCTGGATGCTTCCAGAAGAAAATAAATATGGGGGCTGGCCCAAAAATGGAGAGATCGACATCATGGAACATGTCGGTTATGACCCTGGTACTGTTCATGGGACTGTTCATACAGAAGCTTTCAACCATGTCAAGGGAACTCAAAAAGGAAAGCAAATACAAGTCCCAAGCTTTCATGATGAATTCCATATTTATGCTATCCACTGGACAGAAAAGAAAATCGACTTTTATCTGGATGGTGAAAAGTACTTCACTTCTGAAAATACTGGAGGGGATTATCAAGAATGGCCCTTTGATCAACCATTCCATATGATCCTCAATATTGCTGTTGGTGGAAACTGGGGAGGGCAAAAAGGTGTGGATCCTGATATTTGGCCGCAAAAGATGGAAATAGACTATGTTAGGGTCTATGATGGCATTCCTTCTAAGGAAGACTAATTATCTTTGCCTTGGGAATCTCTGGAAGTTTTCCTATACTAAGTAAAATAGCTTGTTAGTAATACTAATTATATGCCTGACACGAGACTGAGAAAGAAAAAAATTCGAGCCCTTTTGATTATCAGCGTATTGCTTTTGTTGATATATGCAAAAAACCTAATTGAGCGTCAATCATTTAGAAGCATCAGCTCCACTTTTACAGAGGTTTACAACGACCGACTGGTAGTCGTCGGCTATATCTTTGAGATTTCAGAGAGTCTTTTTCAGATCCAAAAACTGGTAGATCACTGCAACTTGGATTATGATTATTCTAAAGTGCTAAATGAAATCCAAGGTCAAGAGGCAGCTATTTTGACCATCATAGAAGATTTCGAAAAAACGAAACTTACTCCAAAAGAGGAAGAATATCTGGGTGAGTTCAAGAAGATAATTGTAAACGACCTCAATATCAAATCCTACGATTTACTATACAGTGACTCGAATGGAGTGAATATCAATCAGGTCAAATTGTATGATCAAAAAATCTCTTTAGCGAGAAAAGACTTGGACAATCTCAACAACATTCAGCTGGAAGAAGGTGAAAAATTAATCAGCAAAGCCAAAGTCTTGATTAACAGATCTCAGATCTGGGCTCAATTTGAAGTGGCTCTACTGATTATTTTGATTATCGTAATGTTCCTATTGGTATTCCGAAAATCAGAGGAAACCAAAGGAATGATTTAATATTCCAATTTGCTTAAGTAGGCTGCATTTTTCTCTGCTGCCTGCATTGGAGTTACTCCATCGAATTGTTCTTGCTCCACGATGTAATATTTCATTCCCAAAGATTGAGATTCCTTAATCAGCTTGGCGAATGGAATTTCTCCTTGGCCTAATAGTACGCCTCTTTCGTGAGGATTTTCAATCCCTGCTGCAGCATCCTTCACATGGCATAAACGGAAACGATCTTTATACTTTTTCATGTACGCTTCTGGATCTACTCCTGCCACATACACCCAATAGATATCCATTTCGAAATCCACCAACGCAGGATCCGTATTATCCATCAATACATCTTGAGGCAATTGACCTTCTTGCTCCACGAAAGTATAGTCATGGTTATGGTAAGCGAACTTTAATCCGTAGCCTTTTAACGTCTCTCCGATTTGATTGAATTGCTCAGCAATTGCCTTGTATTTATCCAAAGAGTCTTGACCGCCAATCCAAGGACAGATCAAATATTTAATACCTACTTCTGCGGCCTGCTCTGCTTGAGCTTCTAGGTTTTTGAATACATCGCAGTGAGTAGCAACGAAGTCAACGCCAATCTCGGAATTCAAAGATTTAAATTCAGCAGTTTCCATTCCCCAAAGGATTCCTTTTCCTCCATCAAAACCTTCAAACTGCTTGTATCCATAAGAAGCCAATGCTCTCATAGTTTCTTGAGGATTTTCAGCCATTTGATCTTTTACAGAGTAAAGCTGAATCCCAAATGCTTTCAAGGTTTGAGCTACAGTCTCAGGATCTGTCATTAAAGTTTCGCCCTCTTTCTTAGCTGGCGAGCAAAACTGCATCGGCATCAAAGCAGCTCCAAGGCCCATCAAAGAGCCCATTTGGATAAATTTTCTTCTACTAGGTTTGTTCATAATCGAAAAAGCCTGCCCCATTGGAGCAGGCTTTGTATTTATAGGTTAAAATTATATTGCATAAGTCTTGTCACCTGGTTTCAAATCGATGCATCCATCGTATCTGCCTGGAACTTCTACATAATTCAAAGCTTGTGTAGCTCCGATTTCAGAAGTAAAGTAACCCAATACAGTCAAATCTCTCAACATATTTATGATGGCTGGCTCAGTTCTTCCAGAGCTCTTGAACTGTTCATAAAGTCCATTCAAGTAATCCAAACGAACTTCATGAGAAGCAGCTTCAAACTCCTCACCATTCTCCTGCTTGAATTCCTTTCGGATTTTATTCAAACCATCCACAAATGTCTTTTGAGCATCGGCGTCATAAGTATCTTTCACCATCATTACCATAAAGGAACCAATACCCACCGCAGCTGCACCTGGAGTGTCAGTTTCCGGAATAATGGTATCTCCAAGCAAATCCATGAAAGCAATATCTTCAGGGCTGAAGTTCAATCCTTCGATTTGCTTATCCGGAGCACAACCAGTTAGGATTGCTGTAGCACCTACCATGGTTCCTCCCATCATTAGGACGACGCTTTTCAATGCGTCTCTTCTATTCATAGTCATAGCTTTTTCTTTTTTAGATTAGAGATTACGCTTTTTCAACTCTTCCACTGCAAAGTTTGCAGCTCTTGCTGTAAGCGCCATATAGGTAAGTGATGGGTTTTGAGCAGCAGCAGAGGTCATACATGCACCGTCTGTTACAAACACGTTTTTAGCTTCCCACACTTGGTTGTTTCCATTCAATACAGAAGTTTTTGGGTCCCTACCCATTCTTGCTGTACCCATTTCATGAATGCCTTGACCGAAAGTATAGCCATTATCATAGGTATTGATGTTTTTCACACCAGCGATTTCCAACATTTCGGCTGCATCAGCCATCATGTCTTTTCTCATTTTGATCTCATTCTCCTTGATCTCAGCATTCATCACCAACGCTTCCATACCCCACTTATCTTTCACAGTATCACTTAGTTTGATAGTGTTTTCATGATAAGGAAGAATTTCTCCAAATGCCGTAAATCCAATACTCCAAGGTCCTGGTTTAGTCAAAGCATTTTTCATAGGTGCCCCGAAATTCAATTCAGCAACATCTCGAGTCCAGCCACTTCTACTTGCACCACCTTGGTATCCAAAACCTCTGACATAATCCCTCTTTTCACCATTTAGATTTCTAAATCTTGGGATGTAAAGTCCAGTTGGTCTTCTACCGAAATAATATTTGTCCTCGTAGCCTTCTACAGTACCTCCAGCTCCCAAACGGAAGTGGTGATCCATTACGTTGTGTCCTAATTCGCCAGAACTAGAACCCAAACCACCTGGCCAAATATCGGTAGCAGTACGCATCAAAATAGCCGTCGAGTTAAATGCAGACGCACATAGGAAGATGATTTTCGCATCATATTCTATGGTCTGATTTGTTTCAGCATCTACTACTTCTACACCGGTAGCTTTTTGAGTGTCTTTGTCATAGATCAATCTTCTTACAATTGACCAAGGTCTCAAAGTCAAATTACCTGTAGCTTTTGCAGCTGGCAAGGTAGAAGCCTGAGTACTGAAGTATCCTCCAAAAGGGCAACCCAAAGAACATTTACTTCTATATTGACAGCCTGGGCGACCTGGCAAAGGTTGAGTGATATTAGCAGGACGACCCATGATCCAGTTTCTAGCACCTTTATAATGATCCTTGATTTTTTGGACAGCATCGGTTTCCACACAATTCATCGGCATTGGAGGCATAAATTCCCCGTCAGGAAGAATTGGCAATCCATCTTTATTTCCTGAAATCCCAGCAAATTTTTCAACATAAGAATACCAAGGCGCGATATCCTTGTATCTGATTGGCCAATCAACAGCAATCCCTTCTTTTCCATTTGCCTCAAAATCTACATCGGCCCATCTGTAAGACTGTCTACCCCAAAGAAGAGAACGACCACCCACTTGATATCCACGGAACCAGGTAAATGGTTTTTCTTCCACATAAGGAGAATCATCTTCATGAGCCCACCAGTCAAGGTTACGCTCATCCAACACATAATCTCTACGTAAGTTCGGGTGATTTTCTAGCATTTCTTGGGTTCTTCTTCCTCTGTGAGGAATTTCCCAAGGCGGTAATGTGGCAGATTTGTAGTCTTTGATATGCTCCACATCTGGACCTCTTTCTAGCAAAAGTACTTTCAGACCTTTTTCGGTCAACTCTTTTGCGGCCCATCCTCCACTGATCCCTGACCCAACTACAATTGCATCATACGATTCATTAGCCATAATTTGGTATTTAAGGTTATTAGTAATTTAAACGTCGCATACTTGAACTGCTTGTGCTAAAGCAGCAAGTTTATCTTTTGATTTTGGAATGAATTCATGGGAGACATATCCTTTGAAACCTGAATCTACAATCGCTTTCATGATAGCGGGATAATAGATTTCCTGATTTTCATCCAGCTCATTTCTCCCTGGATTTCCTGCAGTATGATAGTGTCCGAAGTATTGGTGATTATTCTGAATCGAGCGGATAATATCACCTTCGTCAATCTGCATATGATAGATATCAAACAATAATTTGAAGTTCTCACTTCCAATCATTTTGCATAACTCGACTCCCCAAGGAGACTTATCACACATGTAGTCTTTGTGATTTACTTTGCTATTCAAAAGCTCCATTTGGATGATCACTCCATGCTTTTCTGCCAAAGGAAGGATCTTTTTCAAACCCTCTGCACAGTTTTTCATTCCTACTTCATCATCCATTCCTCTTCTATTTCCAGAAAAACAGATCAAATTTTTATAGCCATTTTTGGCTACCAAAGGAATCACTTCCTCATATCGCTTGATCAATTCTGAATGATTTTGAGGATCGTTCCAGCCATCTGGAATTCCTAATTCGGCACCGTTACACATAGAGCAGTCCACTCCATGCTTTTGAAGAATATGCCAATTATCTGGCCCTATCAGATCTATCGCATTAAATCCAATTTCTTTTACTCCGATACAAAGTTCTTCGATTGTCAGGGGATTCATGGACCAATGGCAAACACCATGGTTAATATTTCCTTTGAGTTTATAGGGCTGTTCTTCTTTCATATCAAATGAAGATAGGCCTCCTAGGGCTGCTCCGCCCAACAAAACTTTCTTGAAGCTTTCTCTTCTTCCTTTGTTAATAGGTTTGGTCATTTGGGATCACTTTAATGTTTAATTTTATCATCTCTGAAAAGAGTCATGAAAAATAGTAAAACCAAAACGGAAATACCAGAAGGAATTAACCAAATAGATTTCCATTGGTGATTCCCATGCATATCTGAGTAAAAATCAGAGATCATTCCAGCAATCCAAAACCCAATCAACATCCCAACTCCATAGGTTGCCAAAGTAATAAGTCCCTGAGCCGAGGATTTATATTTTTCTCCAGCGTGGGCATCGGTGTATATCTGACCTGTCACAAAGAAAAAATCATAGCAAACACCATGTAATGCAATTCCTATTAACAGAAGCCATACTCCGCTTTCTGCATCTCCCAAAGCAAAAAACAGATACCTGAAAGCCCAGGCAAGCATTGCAACAATTAATGTCTTTTTGACTCCAAATCGTGAAAAGAAGATGGGTAGAGCCAACATGAATAGCACTTCTGACATTTGCCCAATAGCCATCTTTCCTGTAGAATTTTCAACGCCGATTTCGGTTAGAAAAGGACTTGCGTTCTGATAATAGAAGGCCAAAGGAATACAGATCAAAATCGAGCTCAGGAAAAATATGGCGAAGTTTTTATCTTTCAATAAAGACAAAGCATCCAGCCCTATGGCTTCGGACAATTTAAATTTATCAGCTCTCCCCGCTCTCGGAGGTGTATTGGGAAGTGTCATACTAAAAATCCCCAAAGCCAATGACAAGTAGGATGCCATCAGCCAGGTGTTTTTCAACATGCCCGATTCCAATCCTGCCTTGCTATCCCAAGCAAATGCACTGATCAAAAAACCTGCTGCGATCCATCCGATTGTTCCCCAAACACGAACTACAGAGAATTCCTTTTCAGGATTATTCATCTGGTTAAAGGAAATTGAATTGACCAAAGCCAGAGTCGGCATAAACAAAATCATATACCCTAATATCAGCGGAAAGAAAGTAGCGAAATCCTCACTTTGATACAATTGGTACATCAACCAAGCTCCAATCAAATGGATAATCCCTAAAATTCGTTGTGCCGGAAAATATCTATCTGCTATAAGCCCGACAAGAAAGGGTGCTATGATTGCTCCAATAGATTGGGTTGTAAAAGCCAACGAAATCTCCTGATCAGAGGCCCCGAGGTTAGATCCTAAATAAGTTCCCATCGTCACATACCAAGCACTCCAAACAAAAAACTCCAAAAACATCATCGTGGATAAGCGGACTCGGATGTTTAGCTTCATAAAATCTCAGGCTTTCAATTGGTGAATGAATTGGATAGTTTAGAATTCGGTCTTTTTGCCTTATTTTAAGCTCATCCTTTGACAATTGAAAATAAGGTAGCTAAAAGTTTTCTCAACACCATTCATAACTGGATGGAACAATTGGTCAACTTATGCTCTGAGTCAATCTAAGTTCAGAGGTTTTTTTGATTCAGAATCAATTATTTCACTAAACAAAAAACCAGAAAATTACATACTGACCTATGTCAAAAACCAAGAAACTCAAAATCGGATTAGTCGGTGGTGGGCCAGGTTCTTTTATCGGTGCAATCCACCTAAATGGCGCTTTGATGGATGGCTTATTCGAGCTAGCCGCAGGTGCTTTTTCTTCCAATCCTGAAAAATCAAAAATCAGAGGCGAGGAATTGATGCTGGATCCTTCTAGAGTGTATGCCAGCTACGACGAAATGTTTGAAAAAGAGCTGGAGCTTCCGGAGGATGTACGTATTGACGTGGTGGTGATTGTTACTCCAAACAATTTACATTTTGATCCAACGGTGAAAGCCCTAAAAGCTGGTTTTCATGTGGCTTTGGACAAACCGCTTACCCTAAATTATCAAGAAGCCAAAGACCTATACCACATCGTAAAAGCGAGTGATAAAAGATTCTTATTGACCCATACCTATTCTGGATACCCGATGATCAAGCAAGCCAAGCAAATGATCGCTGAAGGTAAAATCGGAAAAGTTTGGAAAATCTATGTCGAGTATCCTCAAGGCTGGCTTTACAAGCTTTTGGAAAATGAAGACAATAAACAAGCGGCTTGGAGAACCGACCCTAAAATCAACGGTCTAGCAGGATGCATGGGAGACATTGGAACGCATGCCTTCCATCTTTCCGAATATGTCTCAGGATTGAAAATGGAAAAACTTTGCGCTGATCTACATATCAAAGTGGAAGGAAGACCCATAGATGATGACGGAGTTGTCTTGATGAATTTTGACAATGGAGCTACGGGAATCCTAATGGCTTCTCAAACAGACACAGGACTTGAAAACAATCTTCGTATCCGAATTTTTGGAGATAAAGGTGGAATTGAATGGCAACAAGAGGACAATAACTCCTTGACAGTTCGTTATCCAAATCAGCCTGCTCAGATTTACAGAGCAGGAACAGGCTACCTCGGTTCTTTAGCCAATGAAAATACCAGAACTCCTGCAGGCCATCCTGAGGGATATATTGAGGCATTTGCTAACTTGTACAGAAATTTTGCGCGATGCATCTATGCTGAACGAGCTGGTGAAACGCCAAAACCTGAATGGGAGGATTATCCGGGAATTGAAGATGGTATTCGAGGAATGGCATTTATCGACCACGTGCTAAAAAGCACCGAATCCGATCAAAAATGGACTCCATTCATTGTAGAAAAATAAAATCAAACCAATAAATAACCTTTTAGTATGAAGACGATTAAAGGACCTGCTATATTCTTAGCACAGTTTGCCGACGATGTGGCTCCTTTCAATAACCTAAAGAACATCTGTGAATACATGGCCGATTTAGGTTATAAAGGTGTTCAGATTCCGTCATGGGATGGTAGATTAATTGATTTGCAAAAAGCTGCAGAAAGCAAAACCTATGCAGACGAAATCGCTGGAATTGTAGCTGAAACAGGAATGCAGATCACTGAACTTTCCACTCACCTTCAAGGTCAGTTGGTAGCGGTTCACCCTGCATACAATGAATTATTCGATGGTTTTGCTCCGGCAAACCTAAAAGGTGACCTGAAAGGAAAAACCGAATGGGCTACCCAACAATTGAAATATGCGGCTAAAGCATCTTCTAATTTAGGACTGACAGCACATGCTACTTTCTCAGGAGCATTGATGTGGCACACAGTATATCCTTGGCCTCAAAGACCAGCTGGATTAGTCGAGACAGGTTTTACTGAATTGGCAAAAAGATGGACTCCCATTCTAGATGAATTCGACCAATACGGAATTGATGTTTGTTATGAGCTTCACCCAGGAGAAGATCTACACGATGGGGTTACATTTGAAATGTTTCTTGAAAAAGTAAACAATCACAAAAGAGCGAACATCCTTTACGATCCAAGTCACTTTGTGCTTCAATGCCTTGACTACTTGCAATTCATTGATTTTTACCACGATAGAATCAAAATGTTCCACGTTAAGGATGCAGAATTCAACCCGACTGGAAAACAGGGAGTTTACGGCGGTTTCCAAGGATGGGTAGAGCGTGCAGGTAGATTTAGATCATTAGGAGACGGACAAGTTGATTTTAGCGGAATTTTTAGCAAACTTTCGCAGTACGATTACGATGGATGGGCTGTATTGGAATGGGAATGTGCCATCAAGCATCCTGAACAAGGAGCTGCAGAAGGTGCTCCATTTATCGATTCACATATTATCCGTGTAACGGAAAAAGCATTTGATGACTTCGCTGGCGTTGGCGCTGACGAGGAATTCAACAAGAAGATTTTAGGAATTTAAGAAAACCTTTTATTAATCAGTTTAACATGAAAATTACAAAACCATTAAACCTTGGATTGGTTGCATTGGCTGGATTGGCTTTTGCATGTGGAGGGGGTGAAAAATCCTCAGAAACCACCAGTACTCCTGAGCCAGTAGCAGCTGCGCCTGCTCCAGCTCAAGAAATTAGCTTAGAAGACAAGTACAAAGACGATCCTATCTACATCAAAGGATTGGAAAAAATCAAAGGATCTGACTGTATGTCTTGCCACATGGTAGAGCGCAAGATCGTTGGACCATCTTATGCTGATGTAGCAGCAAAATATGAGTCTACAGACGAAAACATCACTAAGCTTGCCACTAAAGTAATCGAAGGTGGAGTTGGCGTTTGGGGTGAAGTTCCAATGACTCCACATCCAGGCTTGAGCCTTGATGACGCGAAAGACATGGTTGCATACGTGCTTCTTTTGAAGAAATAAGATGAAAAAAACTTATTGGATAATGACAATGGCAGCCGGTCTTATGATCGGCTGTTCTGGTCAAAAAACAGAAGAGACTACCGTAGAAGAGGTAGTTGTAGAAGAAACTCCAAAAGATGAGTGGATCAAACTTTTCGATGGAGAAAGCCTTGCTGGCTGGCACAAGTATAATGACGGAGCCCCTGGCAAATCCTGGAAGGCTGAAAATGGCGAATTGATCTTTGACCCAAGTGGCGAAGATGGAGGAGACATTGTTACTGACGAAGAGTATGACAATTTCCATTTGAAATACGAGTGGAAAATCTCTCAAAACGGAAATAGCGGATTGATCTTTTTCATCCACGAATCTCCAGAGATCCAAAGAACCTATCAGACAGGTCCAGAGATGCAAGTTTTGGACAATGATGGCCATCCAGATGCAAAAATCATCAGCCACAGAGCCGGAGACTTGTATGACCTAATCGTAAGTAGCGAGGAAACCGTAAAGCCTGCTGGCGAATGGAATCAAGCTGAAATCATTGCTGATAATGGGAAGCTTACTCTTGTTCTTAATGGTGTCAATGTAGTAGAAACTACTATGTGGACTCCAGAATGGGAAGCTATGATTGCTGACAGCAAGTTTAAAGACATGGAAGCTTGGGGAACCTACAAGAAAGGTAGAATCGGACTCCAAGATCATGGAGACGAAGTTCACTTCAGAAATATCCTTTTGAAAAAATTATAAAAAAATGGTCCCGGAAATTCCGGGACCATTTTTTTTAGAGTCTGGTGATATTGTCTTTCCTGATAAAGGCAGATTTATTTTTCCATTCGATCTCATACCAGATATCTTTTCCTGACTTGATCTTCACGCGATGACCAGGCTCAACTTGATCGATCAATTCTCCACCCGCAGAAGGCTTAGAAACGATGAATGCAGGGCTATGAGTAATCAATCCAGCTTTAGGTCCCTGGAGGAAGTTATTAACCACAAAGATCACTACAATCAAAAAGACTGTTGGCCAATAGGAAGCCGACTTATCAATCTTCCTTCCCATCCACCAATTGGAAATAAGAGAAATCATCAGAAACAAAGTAAGAAGCCCTACAATGATTTCTTTGTACTCCACAAGGAACAACAAGAATCTCCCTCCATCACTGACATCATACCCATAAAGATTTGCCTGACCGGTCAAAGTTTTGATTTTGGAAATCGTCTGAGCGTTTGGGTTCAGGTCATAATATTTGCTGAGATATAAAGTCGCCTGCTCCTTGTCTCCCATACCTTCAGCAATGAATGCCATTTTGAGCAACATTGCCGGTGAGTAGAGGCCATTTTGGTAGTTCGGAGCATAAATTTCCATGGCTTCTTTATAACTTCGCAGATCAAACAAAGAATCTGCTTTTTGAAGGTCATTTACATCTGCCTGACAATGAATACTTTGCAGAACAAATGAAAAAAATAATAAAAGTTTTGTGAGAAAGTTTGATTTGGTGTTTGGCATTTCGAAAACAGAGTCATAAATTTGCAGTCCAATTACGGCAATGATCTGACAAAAAGCAAGGTTAGAGAGCCACTTTGAAAAGATAAAATTTAAGGTTGAGGCGTTAAAAAACGTCAATTCCAAAATCAATGATTCCGTAGCTCAGCTGGTAGAGCATAACACTTTTAATGTTAGGGTCCTGGGTTCGAGCCCCAGCGGGATCACAAAAATTTTAACTTGCAAGGAGTTAAAAAAGATAGTCGAAAATTAAAGTCATCGGGGTGTAGCGTAGCCCGGTATCGCGCCACATTTGGGATGTGGAGGTCGTAGGTTCGAATCCTGCCACCCCGACTCTTCCTTTTTCTAAAAGGAGGTCGAAGGTTCTCCCGATATTTATCGGGATGCCCCCTGACTTTATTTATTCAGGTCCGCTAGCTCAGCTGGATAGAGCAACTGCCTTCTAAGCAGTAGGTCTTAGGTTCGAATCCTAAGCGGATCACTTTCTACGAGCGGAATTCTGTTCCGCTTTTTCTTTGATTCCGTAGCTCAGCTGGTAGAGCATAACACTTTTAATGTTAGGGTCCTGGGTTCGAGCCCCAGCGGGATCACAAAAAGCAAGTCTTTGGGCTTGCTTTTTTGTTTTAAAGCGAGTCAATCATTTATCGAATCTTTTCAACTCTACGAAGAAAGGATTTTGAAGAGCAGGTCAATTGGACCTGCTTTTTTTTGTTTTTAGACTTGCCATTTCTCCACTGCTTAATTTTTCATTTGGGAATCACCTGCTTTTTCGCAAATTTTCCACATGAGAAAAACCACCCTATCCATATTCTTAGCCATCTCACTTTTTGGCTGTGCAAAAAAACTTGATGACAGTCATTTTTTAGACGCAGGAATATCGATTCAGCTCGCAGACTTTAGGAAGGAACAAATCTCCGACATTCATTATCAACTGGACTTTTCTTTACCAGAAAAGCTAGAAGATCCAATACCTTCCAACCTAAATTTGGAATTAAACTTAAGTAGGATTGATCAACCACTTATTCTGGACTTCAATGAAAAGAGCTCTCATCTCCTTTCTTTAAAAGTGAATGGAATGGATTCTGAAATCCATCATGAACAAGAACACCTCATCATTTCATCTGATTTACTTAAAGAAGGAGCAAACCAAATCGAAATCGAATTCCTCGCAGGCGAGCTTTCTCTCAATAGAAATCAAGACTTTCTCTACACGCTACTGGTTCCTGATAGAGCAAGCACGCTTTTCCCTTGTTTTGACCAGCCAAATTTGAAAGCAAACTACAGCTTGACTTTGACTACTCCAGAAGACTGGAAAGTCCTTGCAGGAGGGCCAGAAATTAGCCAGGAAAATAAAGGAGAGTTCACCAAGCACATCTTTGCAAAATCTGACTTGATGAGCACTTACTTATTCTCTTTTGTGGCGGGAAAATTTGATGAGGCTATCAATACCGAAACGCTACCCCAAAAAGTTCTTTACAGAGAAACCAATGCTGATAAAATCGAAGAGAGCATTCCTGAGCAATTCAAGCTACATCAACAAGCAGTCAATTTCTTGGAATCCTATACGGACTATCCATTTCCCTTTCAAAAAATCGACTTCGCCACAATCCCTATTTTCCAATATGGAGGAATGGAACATGTAGGAGCAATCCAATATCGTGAAAGCGCTCTTTTCTATGATGAAAATGCAACTGAATCAGAATTACTGGGAAGAGCGAAATTAATCGGGCATGAAACTGCTCATATGTGGTTTGGTGACTTAGTCACTATGAGATGGTTCAATGACGTCTGGATGAAAGAGGTCTTTGCCAATTTTATGGCAGGAAAAATCGTTAACCCAAACTTCCCGAACATCAATCATGTTTTGCTCTTTTTGACCAGCAATTACCCTTCAGCTTACGCAGAGGACAGAACTTGGGGCACCAACCCTATCCGTCAGGAGTTGGCTAATTTGAAAAATGCAGGCTCTCTCTATGGAAATATTATCTACAGCAAAGCGCCTATCATGATGAGACAGCTGGAGACTACCATTGGGGAAGAAGCATTTCAAAAGGGAATTCAGGAATATATCCGAGACTTAGCCAATACCAATGCTGATTGGAATGATTTGGTAACCAGACTGGACAAGCAAAGTAAAATTGACCTTAAAAAATGGAGCGAAGTCTGGGTCAATCAATCCAGCAGACCCATTTTCGAAGAGAATCTTCAAGTAGATGAAAATGGTAAAATCACCGAGTTCTCCATCAAGCAAACTGCTGAAGATGGAACGGGTAAAATTTGGCCACAGCTATTCGAAATTACTTTCCTTTACCCTGAGGGCTCCAAATCATTTGCTATTGACATTCAAGATCAAACTCTCGAAATCAAAGAAGCCATTGGGATGGATCAACCGTTAGCAATCCTATATAATAGCAATGGAATGGGCTACGGTGTTTTCCCGATTAATGAAAAAAGCATAGATCAATTGACACAATTCGATGGAGAGGTCGGTAGGGCTCAAACTATCATTAACCTATACGAAAACACCTTAGCCGGTAAATTAAGTCCTGAGAAAGCCCTTGAAAGCTTTCTTCCAGCTTTGGAAAGAGAAGAAAATGAAATTCTTTTCCGTTTAATTTCAGGCTATACTTCGTCAATTTTCTGGGATTTCTTGAATGAGGATCAACGAGAAACAATGCTTCCTGTACTGGAGAAATCTATCTGGGACCAGCTCCAAACTACCAAGTCAGCTAATATCAAAAAAGGTCTTTATTCACTTTATTCAGGTATTGCTTACAACTCCACTGGTCTTAAAAAGCTTTATCAAATCTGGGATGAAAAACTGGCTATCCCAAACTTGAAACTAAATCAAGATGACTATACAGGGCTGGCCATGAAATTGGCCCTTTTCGGACATCCAGATTCAGAAACAATTTTGGAGAAAGAAAGAGCAAAATTGGAAAATCCAGACAAGATCAAACGATTTGATTTTCTTTTACCTTCCTTGTCTCAAGATGCATCAGTTCGAGACTCTCTTTTTGTTTCTTTCAAGGATGCTAAAAACCGCGAAAAAGAATCCTGGGTGCTTACGGCATGTGACTATATCAATCATCCTTTGAGACAAGCAGAAAGTATCAAGCATGTTCCATTGGCGCTTGACTTAATTCAAGAAATTCAATTGACAGGAGACATCTTCTTCCCAAAAAGATGGGCTGTTTCGACATTTGGTCAATACCAAGATCCTCGCGCTTGGAAAGAGGTTCAAGCTTATTTGGAAAGACACCCTGAATTAGACAGAAACCTGAAAAATAAAATCCTTCAGGCCAGCGACAATTTAAGAAGAGCTCAAGACATTATTAAAAATTAAGCGGATCTAAGTGTTTAAAGTGCCCGTTTTGTTTGATTTTGTCTTTCGCTCGCTCGATAGCTTTGATCGCAGGAATCATCCTTTTAAAGTAAGAAATCAAATATTCCATCCTTTTGGATTCCTCAGGGATTTTCAGGAGTTCTAATTCTTCCTCTAGCTTTAATCCCACTTTGTGGGCATAGGTAAAGGACTGTACAGTTTTAGTATTGATTTCGGATGGATAATTCAAGAGGTACAGAATTTCTTTCAGATAAAAGATAAACTCATAATTCTGAACCTCGGTAACAACGGGAATATTGGCTAAAAATTCAACTTCGCCTCCTGAATATAATTTACCTGGAGAAGGATTGTCAAAAGACTTCAATTTAAAAACTCGAACACCTTTGGTTTTGATATCTAATCTCCCGTCGTCGTAACGTTTGTAAACTTGATCCAAAACCACTTCTGTTCCATATTCTGCCATTTTCCCCAAATATGGACAAATCCCAAAAGAGAGGTTTTCGTTTTCTACGTCTTTTAAAAGTTCTCTATATCTAGGTTCGAAAATATGAAGATTGAGATTCTCTCCTGGAAACGCGACAAGCTTTAATGGGAATAATGGAAGATACATAGCGATACTTTATACCTTATTGAAAACGAAACATTTCATCCATTAGTTTTTAGTCAAAAAAAAGCCCCGAAATCGGGGCTTAAATTTTATTTGCTTGCGATGAATGTCAAAAGGTCAACAACCTTGTTGGAATACCCCCACTCGTTGTCATACCAAGAAACAACTTTCACGAAAGTTTCAGAAAGCTGGATACCAGCTCCTGCATCGAAAATAGAAGTTCTAGCATCACCAATGAAGTCGTTAGAAACTACTGCATCTTCAGTGTACCCTAAGACACCTTTCATAGAAGTTTCAGAAACTTCCTTCATTTTAGCACAAATCTCTTCGTAAGTAGCACCTTTCTTCAATCTTACTGTCAAGTCAACTACAGAAACATCTGGAGTTGGAACTCTGAAAGCCATACCAGTCAATTTACCATTCAACTCAGGAATAACTTTTCCTACAGCTTTAGCAGCACCAGTAGATGAAGGAATGATGTTTTGACCAGCACCACGTCCACCTCTCCAGTCTTTAGCAGAAGGACCATCAACAGTTTTCTGAGTAGCAGTAGTAGCGTGAACAGTAGTCATCAAACCTTCTTCGATACCCCAGTTGTCGTTTAACACCTTAGCGATAGGCGCCAAACAGTTGGTAGTACAAGAAGCGTTAGAAACGAATACCATATCATCAGTATAAGTATCCTCGTTCACACCCATTACAAACATAGGAGTGTCATCCTTAGAAGGAGCTGACATGATTACTTTCTTAGCACCCGCATCTATGTGTCCTTGAGCTTTTTCTTTTGTCAAGAAAATACCAGTTGATTCGATAACGTACTCAGCACCAACAGCAGCCCAGTTTAGGTCAGCTGGATTCTTTTCAGAAGTTACACGGATAGCATTTCCGTTAACCACCAATTGTCCGTCTTTCACTTCCACAGTCCCTTTGAATTGACCGTGAGTGGAATCATACTTCAGCATGTAGGCCATGTAATCTACATCAATCAGGTCATTGATTCCTACTACCTGAATATCTTCGCGCTCTTGAGCCACTCTAAAGGCCAAGCGTCCGATTCTTCCGAATCCGTTGATTCCAACTTTAATCTTGCTCATAATTATTTTGATTATTGTATATAGGTTTGGATCTAAAATCTTTCCCCAAAAAGCCTCTTTTGGCTAAAAATCTTTGGGTCCGGCTAAGTTATTACAATTTTTCCGCTAGCCAAAACCCCGAAATAGGCTTTCCTGTTACTTCTTTGATACAATCGATTTCGAGAATTAAAAAAAAACTTAAAATTTTGAAATTCACGGGAATTCCTAGCCTTTTGGCTATTTTCAAAGAAATCAATTCATCAAAAATGTTTGTAAAAGCCATTCAAGAAGTATCTGGGTTTACTCGTGCAGTTCATTCAATTTCAAGGAGTTTTGGAAGTAATCAAATTCAAAGAGGCTCAGCAACGCTCTTTTTTATTAATAACGATGGCTGGGCACTTACCTGTAAACATGTAGCTCAATGGATATCTCAGGCTGAAAAAATCAATCAACGTTTTACTTCTTTTCAGCAACAGAGCCATGAAATGAATGGGAAGCAACAAAATAATCTTGCAAAATCCTTAGGCTTAACTCCTCAAAGTACTGCAGAAATGAGGATCACTTTCGTGGACTGTATAGATAAAATGAGTAACCTTAAATTCATTTCTCATCCCGATTATGATCTAGCATTAATTCAGTTTGCAGGTTTTGACAAGCTTTTGATCAATAACACCCCCAAATTTCTTGAAAATGATCAGGCCGTTCAACCTGGCGCTATGCTTTGCAGATTAGGGTTTCCTTTTCCAGAATTTTCAAACTTCAAATTCAATCCAGAAAAACAAGTACTTGAATGGACCCAAGAAGGAGCTGCCAGATCACCTAGATTCCCAATCGAAGGAATGGTGACTCGTTTTTTGGGAGGAAAAGGCGGGAAAGTTTATGGAATAGAAATGAGTACTCCAGGATTGAGAGGGCAAAGCGGTGGACCACTATTTGATACAGAAGGTAGAATCATCGGGATGCAAAGCCGAACTAAGCATCTTCACTTGGGATTTGATATCGAGGATAAAGAAATTGTTGCCCATGGCAAAAGCAAAAAAATCAATGACTACGCTTTTATCCATTTAGGGGAATGTATTCACGTCAGCGTGATCAAAGAATTCCTGAATCAGCATCAGATCAATTTCGAAAAGGCATAAAAAAACCGGGATCAAATCCCGGTTTTCAATTTATTAAGCTAGCTCAGCTAAAATCTCATTCAAAGTTGCACTTGGCCTCATCGCTGTGGAAGCTTTCGCTTCATCAGGTCTGTAATATCCTCCGATATCTACAGGTGTTCCTTGCGAACCATTCAATTCAGCCTCGATTTGAGCAGCCTTTTCTTCCAAAGCTTTTGCAATCGGAGCAAACTTAGCTTGAAGTCCAGCGTCTTTACTTTGTGCAGCCAAAGCCTCAGCCCAATACATTGCTAAGTAGAAGTGGCTACCTCTGTTATCCAATTTACCTACAACACGCGCAGGAGATTTATCATTTTCCAACCACTTTCCTGTTGCTGCATCAAGAGTCTCTGCCAAAAGCAATGCTTTTTCATTATGGAAGGTTTGACCCAAATGCTCCAGGGAAACTGCCAATGCTAAGAATTCACCCAACGAATCCCATCTCAAATGACCCTCGGAAGTGAACTGCTCCACGTGCTTAGGCGCTGATCCACCAGCACCAGTTTCAAACAATCCTCCACCATTCATCAATGGAACGATAGAGAGCATTTTCGCACTTGTACCAAGTTCCAAAATAGGAAACAAGTCAGTCAAGTAATCTCTCAATACGTTACCAGTAACCGAGATGGTATCCAATCCTTCTTTGATTCTAGCCAAAGAGAAATTAGTCGCCTCAATCGGAGACATGATATGAATTTCCAAACCATCAGTATCGTGCTCTGGAAGATAGGTATTTACTTTTTTGATCAACTCAGCATCGTGAGCTCTTTGTGGATCCAACCAGAATACAGCAGGCGTATTAGAAAGTCTAGCTCTTGTAACAGCCAATTTCACCCAATCTTGGATAGGAGCATCTTTGGTCTGGCACATTCTCCAGATATCGCCTTTCTCTACAGAATGACTCAACAAATCTGATCCATCCTCTGCCTTTACCTCAACAGTTCCGTCAAATGGAATTTCAAAGGTCTTGTCATGGGAACCATATTCTTCAGCCTTTTGAGCCATCAAACCTACATTAGGAACAGAGCCCATGGTAGATGGATCAAAAGCACCATGTTTTTTACAGAAATCTATGGTTGCTTGATAAACTCCAGCATAACTTCTGTCTGGAATAACAGCGATTGTATCTTGAAGCTTTCCAGCTTTGTTCCACATTTGGCCAGAGCTTCTGATCATCGCAGGCATGGATGCATCGATGATCACATCGGAAGGCACGTGAAGGTTGGTAATTCCTTTATCAGAATTCACCATTGCCAAATCCGGGCTGTCAGAATAGCAGGCATCGATATCGGCAAGAATAGCAGCTTTTTGATCAGCTGGAAGCTTTTCAATGCTCGCCAACAAATCTCCAAAACCATTGTTTACATCCACACCCGCAGCCTCTAGAGCAGCAGCGTGCTTGGTGAAAACCGGCTCAAAGAAAACTTTCACAGCATGACCAAAGATGATAGGGTCAGAAACCTTCATCATGGTTGCTTTCATATGCAGGGAGAAAAGAACTCCAGCAGTTTTTGCTTCTGCCTTCGCTTTCTTCAAGAAAGACTTCAAAGCAGCAATGCTCATTGTTGAAGCATCGATCACTTCACCTTTTTGAAGTTTCAATCCTGACTTCAAAACTTCTTTTTGACCGTCTGCTCCTACCAATTCGATAGAAACCGTGGTCGCTTCTGCAAGAGTTGCAGATTTTTCACTTCCATAGAAATCTCCTTCGGTCATACTAGCAACCTCAGACTTGGAGTCCGGAGACCACTTACCCATGGAATGTGGATGCTTTTTAGCATAAGCTTTTACCGCTTGAGGAGCTCTTCTATCAGAGTTACCCTCTCTCAAAACCGGGTTAACAGCCGAGCCTTTGATTTTATCATATTTTGCTTTGATTGATTTCTCCTCGTCGGTTTTTGGTTCCTCCGGATAATCTGGCAAAGCATAGCCTTTTGCTTGCAATTCTTTGATCGCCGCCTTCAATTGTGGAACTGAAGCAGAGATATTTGGAAGCTTTACAATATTTGCTTCAGGAGTTTTTGCGATTTCACCCAATTCAGCCAAGGCGTCACCGATTTGCTGCTCTGGCTTTAAGAATTCAGGGAAATTGGAGATGATTCTTCCAGAAAGGGAGATATCTCTGGTTTCAACAACTACATCAGCAGACTTGGTGAAAGCCTGTACAATAGGAAGTAAGGAATAGGTCGCTAACGCTGGCGCCTCATCCGTTAAGGTGTAAAGAATTTTAGGGGTCTGATTGCTCATGATTAAAACTATACGAAATAGGTATTAAATGTCATTTTTCTCAATTCAGTGATTCCATTCGAATCATCCTCTGAAATTTCCATAGAAAAAGGAGAAAAAGAGCTAGAAAATTGCGGGGCTAAAATACGGAAAATATCCTTGTATCAAATTCCATTAATGGATTTGAAAAACCGAGTGTCAACTCGTATATCAGTTTCTTGCTTTGATCTCGAAACTATCAGAATCCATCCAAGCTGGAAACTTCTCACGATACGCTAAAAGCTCCTCCTTATTTAAGGTGACCACTCCGATGGATTCATTTTCTCCCAAATGAAGTAAAGTGTTGCCTTTGAAATCAAAAGCAGATGAATGGCCGACGTATGGAATCTGATTTCCATCAGTTCCAACTCGATTGATACCTATAGAATATGAGAGATTCTCAACAGCTCTGGCTGGCAACAAAATGTCCCATGCCGATGCTCTTGGCGCTGGCCATGATGCCACATATATCATCAGGTCGAAAGCCATGCCTTCAGGATCATGATGATTCCGAGACCAAACAGGGAATCTTAAGTCGTAGCAAACCTGTGGAAGTATCTTCCAGCCTTTCCATTCAAAAACTGGTTGTAATTTCCCAGAAGAAAAATGTTCATGTTCTTTTGCCATTCTGAACAAATGGCGTTTATCGTAAGACTGGATTTTGCCATCCGGCTCCACCCAAAGGAAGCGATTGAAGTATTCGCCCCCATCCACAATGATGGCACTTCCGCAAATGATCGCTTTTTTTTGAGCTGCCATTTGCTTCATCCATTTGCAAACTGTCAAGTTCATTGGCTCAGCAAGCTCTTCGGCATCCATGCTAAAACCCGTCGGGAACATTTCAGGTAGAATAATTAAATCGACTTCTTCCTCAATCCCCCAGATTTTCTCCTCTAGCATTGCCAAATTGGCCACTTTATCTTTCCAATAAAGATCTGTCTGGACAATCGCTATGTTAAGAGGAGAATTCAAATTATTTGACTGGATAGATCATTCTATAATCCGTAGACACTTTTCCTTTGCTCACTTCGATCAGCTTGGACTGCACCAATCTTTTCTTCAAGCCTTTGAGATAATCTACAAAAAGGATTCCTTCCAAATGATCGTACTCATGCTGGATCACGCGGGCAGTCATGCCAGAGAATTCCTCCTCTTTCAGATTCCAGTTTTCATCAAAATACTCAATGGTCAAGGTCTCAGGACGGATAATTTCCGCTCTTACATCCGGAATACTCAAACAACCTTCCTCAAAAGAGAATTTGTCTCCATACTCATCCAAGATGATCGGATTGATAAATGCTCTTCGGACTCCCTTTTCTTCATCATCTTCATCCAGCATCAAGGTACTATCGATGACAAATAGACGAACTCCCTGATTGATCTGAGGGGCAGCCAATCCCACACCACTTGCATGGTCCATGGTGGCGAACATATCCTCAATCAAGTTGTTCAGCTCTTTTCCTTCTTCAATTTCTTCTGCTTCCCGCTTCAAAATCGGGTTTCCGTAAGCAACAATTGGATATATCATTTTCTATCTAAATACGACTGTAATATGATTGCGGCACTTACCTTATCGAGATTTCCTGACTTCTCTTTGCGGTCTTTCTTTTTACTCCCCATGGCGATCATAGACTGCATGGCCATTTTGGAGGTAAAGCGCTCATCAATCAATTCAATTTTCTTTTCAGGAAAGGCAGCTTCCAGCTTTTCCTTCATCGCAAACACTTTCGGAGTCATTTCCGTTTCCTCCCCATTCAATTTCCTAGGATAACCCAAGACGATTGCTTCTACCTCTTCTCTTTCGAAATATTTTTTCAAATATTCCAGCAAAGTAGAAGTCTCAATGGTTTCTAGGGGATTGGCAAGCATTTGCAAAGGATCGGTAACGGCCAAACCTGTGCGTTTGGTTCCCAGATCAATAGCTATAACTCTGGGCATTAGTTTATTTTGATTTTGTTTGTGATTTTTCTGACTGCTTCTTTTTCCAGTTCTATGGCTTTAGGAAAAAGCAATTCATCCTCAATTTGGGCATGAATAATTAGTTCTTGCTCGAAGTTTTGCAACTCGTGGTACAGAACTTTCATAGTCAATGGTGCATCTTCAGAAAGGGTGTAATCAGAAGTCAACTTTCGGATTCCTTGCATTTCATCATCATGGATCTCATGTTCGTCAGCCAGAGATTTGATCGGATCTTTTTTCAGAATGGTCAAAGCATCATGCAGTGCAAAATTCCCATCCTCGATATCCTGAAGCAATTCAATCCTTTTGAACAGCCTACTTTCCTCCTCATGAATATGGTGAATAAAATCCTCCACGAATAGCGGAAACATGATTCTCAAGTCATTCATCAGACCTTGAAATTCCTTTTCTGGAGAAATCCCTGAAATCAAATTGGATAAAAAGGGGAGCTCTTGGCGAACGAAATAATAGTGCTTCTTTTTCAAGTAAGCCACCAACACTTCAATGGGATTCAAGTAAAGCTCTTCAGTGGTCGGTTCCTTTCTGGCTGCCCAAGATTCCAATTCAGAAATCAACTGATTCGGCCTTACCCGATGCTTTTTACAGACCTGCTCCAAAGAATGCGTTGGATACTGATAAAAGCTGATTCCGAAATAATGCAGAACAGAAGCAAAAACATAGTTTTCTGACACAAGGTCGCCGACTAATAGTTTATTAAAATTTTGCTCTGTTTGCATTTCACAAAAATAATTTATTTTAACAGATAATTGGGGATTTTATCCGACCTTTATCTGATCCCATCGTATAAACTTTTACCAAGTTTATCACAAACATCTTTTAAACACTCCTTTTTGGCAGTAGTTTATCGATAAGAAAATAACCAACGAAAGTTTAAAATCGTGAGCGAGACAAAGAATTCAAAATCACAAATAAGGCTTCCTATCATCCTAGCTTTGGCTATTTCGGCCGGTATTTGGATCGGAGCCACATTTGCAGAACCCAAAAGTAATCAAAATGACCTAAGAGCTGCTCTATATAAGCTTCAGGAAATTATGACTTATATCAACAGGGACTATGTGGATAGTGTCAACACCAATGATTTGGTAGAATATGGCATTACCAAAATGCTCGAAAACCTAGATCCACACTCCAGTTACATTCCAGCCAGAGACGCTTCATTGGCACAATCGCAATTGGATGGAGAGTTTGATGGAATCGGGGTGGAGTTCGGGATTATCCGAGACACCATATATGTGGTAGCACCTTTGACAGGCGGACCATCGGAAGCACTGGGAATCCAATCTGGAGACCAAATTATCAATGTAGACGGTAAAACGGTAGCAGGAACAGGCATCACCAATAGAGATGTATTTGATTTACTTCGCGGACCTAAAGGTTCTCAAGTAATCGTAGATATCAAGAGAAAAAATCAGCCTGAACTGATCACTTTTGATATCACTAGGGACAAAATCCCTCAGTACAGCATCAATGCTTCCTATATGGTCAATAATGAAATCGGGTACATCAAAATCACTCGATTTGCAGCCACAACTTTTGACGAGTTCAAAGAGTCTGTAGCTGAATTGAAGGAAAAAGGCATGAAGAAATTGATCATTGACCTTCAAGGAAATCCAGGCGGATACATGGGAGCTGCA
Organism: Algoriphagus zhangzhouensis; assembly: GCF_900148515.1. Classification (GTDB taxonomy): domain Bacteria; phylum Bacteroidota; class Bacteroidia; order Cytophagales; family Cyclobacteriaceae; genus Algoriphagus; species Algoriphagus zhangzhouensis. Next base: position 55,329 of record NZ_FRXN01000002.1, read on the forward strand.
ATCAACATTGCCGATGAAATCTTGGCAGATAGAGCTTTGATTGTATCTCAGGAAGGAAAAGTTGATCAGTACAGCCAAAAAGCATTTGCTTTCAGACCGGGTACATTTGAAGAAGGATCTGTGATCGTTTTGGTCAATGAAGGATCGGCTTCTGCGTCAGAAATCCTTGCCGGTGCCATTCAGGATAACGACCGTGGATTGATCGTAGGTAGAAGATCTTTCGGTAAAGGTTTGGTTCAAATGCCAATCGACCTTTCCGATGGAGCTGAATTAAGATTGACCATTGCTAGATATTACACTCCTTCCGGCAGATCTATTCAGAAGCCTTACGAGGCAAATCATGAAGAATATGAAAGAGATTTCATTGAGCGTTATGAGCATGGAGAATTCTTCTCTGCTGACAGCATCAAGTTCAATGACAGCTTGAAATATCACACAAGCAAGGGCCGTATCGTTTATGGAGGCGGAGGAATCATGCCTGACTACTTCGTTCCTTTAGATACAGCTTTGAGTTCTGCCTATGTAAACAGACTTTTCAATTCAGACACTCCAAGGGAATATGTTTTGGATTATACTGAAAAGAACAAAGACAAATTTGCTGGCATCAGTGTCGAGGAATACTACAAAGACTTCAAGTTCACAGATGCCATGCTACAAGACGTGGTGAAAGTTGGTGAAAAGAACAAAGTGAAGTATGATGCTGCAGACTTCAACAAGTCCAAAGAATACTTGAGAACTTTGATGAAAGCCCATTTGGGAAGACAACTTTATGACGATGATGCTTTCTATATGGTAGTCAATGACATCAATGAGGTTTACCTACAAGCACTCAAACTATTTGATGAGGCACAGCGGATAGCCATGGCGACAGATCTTAGCCCTACTCACGAAGAGGAAGAAGAATAAGATTGAAATAATTTCAAAAAGAGGCTTTCCGGATTTCGGGAAGCCTCTTTTTTTGCTTTTGGTTGAGAAACTTTTCGAAAAAGCTTTAGATTGAAAACCTCAAATCCAAAATTTCAAAACCTATGAAGAAGCTTTTAGCGGCAATTGCCATTTTGCTTTTTGCACAAAGTTCATTTGCTCAGATCAAAACAAACCACATTGCAGTTCATGTTTCCAACTTAAAGGAAAGCATGGCCTTTTATCAGTCTATGTTGAATCTGCAGGAAATCGAGGAGCCATTTAAAGATGGAATCCATGCTTGGTATGACATAGGAGGAGGAACTGCTCTCCACTTGATTGAAAGAGTGGATACTCCAACAGAAATATCCAAAACAAATCACCTATGCTTTAGCATGAAGGATATGGACAGCTTTATTGAAAGACTTAGAAAGGCAAATTACCCATTTGAGGACTGGCCAGGAGAAAAAGGAAAAATAACTACGAGAGTAGATGGGATCCGTCAAATTTACATTCAAGATCCAGATGGATATTGGCTAGAAATCAACGACGATTACTAAAAAATTGAAAGCCCGATCAGAATTGATCGGGCTTTTCTTTACTTAATCCTCATAAATTTTTTGAGGCCAAGAATCATTCGAAATATTAATATCTGGAACAATCTTGTGTGGATCGATAGTTACACCAACCACCTTTTTATCGGAATCGATGATGTGAGCCCAAGTATTACCTCTTTGCCAGATTTCTACAGGAAGAGTTTCAAGCTTTTTGCTTCCATCTTCAAATTCAACTTCTAAAACAACTGGCATTGGGATATCTCCTTTATTAGAAACTACAACCAAAGACTTGCCTGCATAAGGATAAACTCCATCAATTGCTAAGTCGATATTTCCATTCCCATAGAACCACCCTTTCCAGAACCAGGAAAGATTTTCACCAGAAACATTCTCCATATGGTTAAAGAAATCAGATGGTTGAGGATGTTTGAATGCCCAAGTCTTGATATAGGATCTGAATGCATTATCAAATCTCTCATGACCCAAGATGTATTCTCTCAAAACAACCATTCCCATTCCAGGCTTTCTATAAGCAGTCATACCTAAGTTCGAAATATTCACCACATCAGGATAAGTATCAATTCCTTCACGATCCTCCTTCAAAAAGTAATTATTAAACTTTCTGGTTTCATTCAAGGTAGAAGGATATTCTCCATCATTGAAAGCCAAAGTGCTATAATGGTTAATAAAAGTATTGAATCCTTCATCCATCCAAGGATAACGTCTCTCGTTTGAACCCACAATCATCGGGAACCAGTTGTGACCAAACTCATGGTCCGTCACCCCCCAAAGTCCACGACCTTTAGAATTATAATGACAGAAATTCAAACCAGGATATTCCATTCCTCCGATCGCTGCAGCCACGTTTGTTGCAGACGCATAAGGGAATTCATACCACATGTTAGAATAATACTCAATTGAAGCTTTTGAATACTCAGTAGATCTACCCCAAGCTTCCTGTCCTTCTGATTCTTTAGGGTAAACAGATTGCGCCAAAATCGTCTTACCACTAGGCAAGTTAATTTTTGCTGCATCCCATATAAATGCTCTGGAAGTAGCAAAAGCTGCATCTCTTGTATTCTCAATCTGGAAATGCCAGGTAATCATTCCGTCTTGCTTTGGACGAGTCAATTCTGTGTTTTTGATCTCATCTGGAGCAACCAACATCACTGTTTCATCACTTGCCTGAGCTTTCGCGTAGCGATCTTGCAGCTCTTTGGAAAGGACTTCTTTTGGATTCATCAATTTCCCAGATCCCACAACGATGTGATCAAAAGGAACTGTGATTTTGTAATCAAAGTCTCCATACTCCAAGTAGAACTCACCAGCACCCAAATATGGCTCGACATTCCATCCTTCGATATCATCGAATACGGCCATTTTAGGATACCACTGCGCAAAGGCATAAATCCAACCATCTTCTACTTCCAATCTCCCCATTCTGTCCATTCCTTTTTCAGGAACTTTGAAAGAGAAATTCATAGCAATGGTAGCTTTTCCGCCTTTTGCAGGAATCGGCTCATTGAACCAAACCTGCATTCTGGTATCAGAAATAATATGTTTGTCAGAGACCGATCCTTTGGAACCAACCTTAGCCTGTAGCCCGGTGATATCAAAACCTCCGTCAACGTCACCATTGTATCTATTTCCTTGAACAGGAGTTGTCAAAGTACCTCGAGAGTCCGGAGTAAATCTATTTTGCTCCAATTGCATCCAAACAAAGTCCAAAGTCTCTGGGCTATTGTTGGTATAAGTAACGGTGATCTTACCAGTCAAAACATGAGCCTCATCGTCAAGAGTTGCCTCGATCTGATAGTCTGCTCTATTTTGCCAATAGTTTTCACTTGGTTTTCCTGATGCAGTCCGGGTATAGGTGCCCTTTCTGTCCATAAATTCTCCAAAGTCAGCTTGATTGCTTTCGTAACCTTGTTGAGCAAAAGCAGCAGAGCTAGCCAACAAAGTCGAAAACATCAAACCCGAAATAATTCTTTTAATCATGGGTTTTAGTTTTTAGGAAGCTCAAAATTAAGGTCTTCTTTAAATTCACCAAGAGGCTTTTTCACAAGTGGTAAATGCTTAACGAATTTTTACAAAAGCCTAAAAATTGGAATTTGATTTTTATCAAATCATTTTTGCCTCCTCATTATCTAAACTACCCAATGAAAAAACTGTTTTTCCCGGCAATTTTCAGCTTGGTAATTTTCCAAGCAAATGCCCAAAATGACAGCACAACCCAAAATCTGGATGAAATAATCATCCAGGAAAACCGGATTCAAACCCCATTTTCCAAACAAAGCAGGAACATTTCAGTGGTTACCAAACCACAATTAGAAACTACACCAGCAAGAAGCCTTCAGGAAGTTTTGGCTTTCGTCCCTGGCGTGGATGTAAGACAAAGAGGTATCACTGGAGTCCAGGCCGACATCGGAATTCGAGGTGGTTCATTTAATCAAACTCTGATGCTTTTGAATGGGATCAAACTGACAGACCCTCAGTCAGGGCATCACATGATGAATATTCCAGTACCCATGATCAATATTGATCGAGTGGAAGTGTTAAAAGGCCCGGGTTCTAGAATTTTCGGACAGAATGCCTATGCAGGGGCAGTGAATGTTATCACCGAACTTTCTGATCGAAGGAGCCTGAGAGTTCAAGGATACGGAGGAGATTTCGGCATGAAAGGGATCAATTTCGCTGGATCTCTTCCTGCAGGAAGCTTGAAGCAAAACCTTGCCGTATCATATGATGAGTCAAATGGGCACTGGTACAATTCAGATTATAAGGTCAGCAATATTTTCTATGAAAATGGAATTGCTATCAACGAAAAACACTCCCTACGTGGAATGATTGCCTATACCGACAGAAGTTTTGGAGCAAATGGCTTTTACACCAGCGCATTCCCTGACCAGTGGGAAAGCATCCAAACTACTGTAGGTGCTTTGAGCCATACGTTTACTCAAGATAGATTCAAGCTAAACACAAGAGCTTATTGGAGAAAAAATGAAGATGAGTATCGTCTAAGAAGGAATGAGCCTGAGTTTTATCAAAACTTCCATACTTCCAATACCTATGCTCTTGAAACCAATGGAACCTACCAGAGTAAATTGGGAACTACAGGTTTTGGTCTAGAAGCCAGAGAGGAAAAAATCGAAAGTACCAATTTGGGAAATCACGATAGAACTCTCGCGGGAGTCTTTTTGGAGCATTTAGTCAATCTGAAAGGTGGATTTGATGTTCGCGCAGGTATTTACAGCAATTATTACAATGACTATGGCTGGAAACATTTCCCAGGGATGGAAGTCGGTTTCCAAGCCACGGAAAAGCTTAGATTCTACACTGGAATTGGAAAAAGCTTTAGAATCCCAACCTATACGGATTTGTACTACCAAGGCCCTACTAATGTCGGGAATCCGGAATTGAAGCCAGAACAAGCTCAAAATTTCGAAATCGGTGCCAAATGGAATCAATCAGGCCTTTTTGCTGAATTGGTTTACTTCAATAGAAATACAGATGATCTGATCGAATGGGCACGCCCAGACGAGGAAACCCCTTGGCAACCACAAAACTTCAATGAAGTAAAATTCAATGGAATTGAAGCTTCTTTGGCTTATCGATTTGCCAACACTCCTGCTTCTGTGAGAATTAAGGAATTCCAGATTTCATACAATTACATCGATGCGAACTTGGTCAATCAACCAGGTACCGAAACCCGCTATGCGTTGACAGCATTGAAAAACCAAGTAATTGGCGGAGCTCTATTGGGAATCGGTCAAAAACTGGAATGGAATACCAAAATGCGCTATGTAGAAAGAGTGAGTCAGGACCCCTACTTCCTTTTGGATATGAGAATCGACTACAACAGAATGGGCAAAGTTGGATTCTTTGCAGAAGCCTCCAATATCACCAACACAGACTATATCGAGTCTGGAACAGTTCAGATGCCCCACCGATGGTTTAGAGCTGGTTTTATGTTGAATTTGGAATAAAAACCGAAAGGCAAAAAAAGCCTCCAAGAAATTTTCTTGGAGGCTTTTTTATATTCAAATAAAACAACAAAGCCCCAGATTTCTCTGAGGCTAACGTGGGAGTTGAGGGATTCGAACCCCCGACCCTCTGCTTGTAAGGCAGATGCTCTGAACCAACTGAGCTAAAGAGCGTAAAAAATGAATTTTCATTGAAAGAATGGAGTGGGAGTTGAGGGATTCGAACCCCCGACCCTCTGCTTGTAAGGCAGATGCTCTGAACCAACTGAGCTAAACTCCCATTCTTTTTACTACTTTCCTTCCGAAAGGGAATGCAAAGGTAGTTTCAATTTTGAATTAGGCAAACAATTTCTAAATCAAAAATTCTAACAGACTGAAAATGAACCAAAATATTTTCAAATAAAATTACCAGCCATAATTCTGACTGGTATTTCTTATTTAAATATCAAACTTAATCCCCTGCGCCAGTGGCAATGCAGTGGAATAATTAATCGTATTGGTTTGTCTTCTCATATAGGCTTTCCAGGCATCAGAACCAGATTCTCTTCCTCCACCGGTTTCTTTTTCACCACCAAAAGCTCCACCTATCTCCGCCCCTGATGTGCCAATATTTACGTTCGCTATCCCACAGTCCGAACCAGCCACAGAAAGGAAGGCTTCTGCTTCTCTCATATTCGTAGTCATGATCGCTGAAGATAACCCCTGAGGCACTCCATTCTGAATTGCTATTGCTTCTCCAATGGTTTTGTATCTAATCAAATAAAGGATCGGAGCAAAAGTCTCGTGTTGCACAATCTCAAAATGATTTTCAGCTTCATAGATCGCAGGCTTCACATAGCAACCAGACTCAAATCCTTCACCGGACAAAACTCCCCCAGCCACTACCTCTGTACCTCCTTCTGCTTTCACTTTTTCAATAGCCGCTTCATACATTTTCACAGCATCTTGATCGATTACCGGTCCCACATGATTCTTTTCATCCAGAGGATTACCGATCACCAATTTAGAATAAGCGGAGGCCAATCTTTTTGCAACCTCATCAAATACCTCTTCTTGAATAATCAATCTACGCGTAGAGGTACATCTTTGTCCGGCGGTTCCAACCGCCCCAAACAAAGCCCCACGAATCGCCATGTCCAAATCAGCGTCCTTCGTGATGATGATGGCATTATTCCCTCCTAATTCAAGTAGAGATCTCCCTAAGCGCTCTCCAACAGCTTTACCTACTAATTTACCCATTCGGGTAGATCCAGTTGCGGACACCAAAGGCACTCTGGTATCATGAGAAAGCATTTCTCCTACTTTATAATCTCCGATGATCAGAGAGGAAACTCCTTCTGGCAAATCGTGCTTTTTGAAAATTTTACTGACAATATTCTGACAGGCTATACCTGATAAAGGAGCTTTTTCTGAAGGCTTCCACACGCACACATCTCCACAAACCCAAGCCAAAGCAGTGTTCCAGGACCAAACAGCAACAGGGAAATTGAAGGCAGAAATAATTCCTACGATCCCAAGCGGATGCCATTGCTCATACATTCTATGACCAGGACGCTCAGAATGCATGGTCAAACCATACAATTGACGGGAAAGACCTACTGCAAAATCACAGATATCAATCATTTCCTGAACCTCACCCAAACCCTCTTGGTAGGATTTACCCATTTCATAGGAAACCAGCTTACCTAAATCTGCTTTTTTCTCTCTTAAAGCATTCCCGATTTCTCTGACAATTTCTCCTCTTTGCGGAGCAGGAACCAAACGCCACTTTTCAAAAGCTATTTGAGCTGCAGAGATTACTTCTTCATACGTTTCTGAACTAGCAACCTGAACTTTTGCAATCACCTCCCCATCAGCTGGTGAAATCGAAGAAATATAGGATTCTCCTGAATCAAGCCACTTTTCACCCGTTGATACCCCAAGATTTTCTTTTTGAATCCCGAGGTTTTTCAATGATTCAGCTATTCCAAATCTATCATTCATGCTCTTATTATTTTGGATTATGACCAAAGCTAAAGAAATGGCTTTTCCAGCCCAAAAGTTTCTACAAATCTTTATTGATCAATCTTATCGGATTGATCTTTCTGAATTTTTGTCGGAATTTTTCACTTACTGAGAGTTTGTATACTAAGTTGATCCGATAATTACCCGTATTGACTGCCTGTTCAAAAGGACCATCCCGAACCAGCTCAACATTTTTAAAAATATAATTGGCATTGATGGAAAATCTCTCAGAGTTATAGCCAGCAAAACCCCTTAAAAAGTAAGTGGAAATTACTCCGACTTTCCTGAAACTCTGGGTGTCATTTTCCCAATCAGCAAATCCGACGCTCAAATTGGCTGACGCCACCCCAGTTAGATAAAAGCCTTTCCCAAAGACCAAAGTACCAGCAAAACCAACATTGGGACCAGCTTGGAAATATTTTGCCCTTTGAAAATTCAGTTCAGTTTGAGCCTCTGTCGTAGGGATTAACAAGGAATCACCCCTCATGGACCCGCCATACATTTCAAAGCCTAAAAAAGGAGAAAACGCAGAGCGCTTCTGGATCATGGATTGATTAAAAGACGCTTGAACTGATATTTTATCCCCATTGAATAAATAATTGAAATTGACTCCATACTGCCTCAGTTTCAAATCTTCTCGGAGATAGCTTTCACTGGAATTATTCAACTGATCCGCACTCAGGGTGTACCCGTTATAAAACTGACCAAAGAGATCAATGATCATCTTTTTAGGATAGACATGAGATTGAAGATCTAAATAAAACGGCCAGTTCTGTTGGCGATTTGGATTCATAAAACCCAAAGGCATCGCGAGATTTAAAGTAAAACGCTGATAGGTAAATCCAACTCCAAGGTTATTTCCTGAATTCGGCTCGAACACATACCTCCTAGTTTCTTTTGGGACGTAAACGACTAAATTGGTGTACTTCTTAGAAAAATAGAATCTCAACCCCAGCAACTCGGGATGTTCTTCCACATAATTGGAATCAAAGCTTGATTTCTGTGCCCTAAGATTTGACACATTCATAAAAAAAATAACTCCCAAAAGTCCTAATCCTATTCTAAGGCGCATATTTAGATTATTTCACTCCTAAATTCCGAAATATTCATGCAAAAAAAAATCCGGGTGGTCGACCCGGATTTCTTTAGAAAACATATAGAGTTCGAAAATTAGAGGTGTTAAAACCTCGGGATTTAAAAAGAATAGTTGACAAAAGTTGTTTAATCACCTCAATAAAATTACGAAGTGATTTTAATTTTCCAAATTATTTATTGGATTATTTAGATTGAAAAGAATAAAAATAATGAATATAAATAGTGCGCCAAGCTTAATATACAGCTAACCCATTCCGTATTATCACTTCCCTAGTCCAAGCCAATTCCAGAAGCCACCAGACTCCTTTTTTCGAAATTTGAGAGAAATATTATGACCTCTATTTCTTTTGATGTATTTGAATAATTCAGGCCGGGGTAGCGTATTGATCTTCACTCCAGAAATAAATGAAGCGATAGGCAAACTCAATTGATCTCGATGAGAATAGGTAGTTAGTATCTCTGACCATTTTTCTTCCAATTTTTTCACCTCGGGAGACTTATCACGAATAACGACCATCGTTTCAAAAAGCCCCCCATCATCCTTGTAACCCATTTCTTTGGCGTAATTCAAAGTTCTTTCTATGTTTTCAGCCAAATCTTTTTTCTTCCTCAAAATCTCTTTCCCCTCTTCCTCCAAACTCGATCTTTTGGGGTGTTGGCAGGTCAAAAAACCTCCTTTATAATACTTATCCAGAAATAGTTGAGGATCCTGAATAAGCTCCATATTTCCATCCATATAGATAGTCACATCATATCCTGAAGTATTGTCCACACTATTGATTTTCAAAAGCCGTTGTTGCTTTATGGGATTTTCTCCCTTGGACAACAACTTGGTTTCCCAACCGTCCACTTTCAAATTTTCTTGATCAGTAAACAACCAAAAATCGAAGCCCTCATACTTCTTCACTGGCTTGATACTGTCGTAGTTATTGGTGACTACAGAATAGATAAGTGTATTTGTCATGAGTAAAAAGCAAGCATTTTGCCCCAAGTCTTAGATGTATTTAAATGAACTAAAACCAGTCTGGCTAAAATATTTGGTTATTTTTCGATTTCTTTAAACTAGAATTACCAGCCGCAAATTAGAAAATTACAGCTTCATGCTAAAACATCAAGTAAAGTCTGCTTTCAAAGCGTTTTGGAAGAAACTCAGATTCGATTTAAGTGCCAATGACAACCCGATTTTTATAGGATTTTATAAAAATTTCTACAAACCAAAACCTGGTAGTCTTTCCGAGTTTCTTTCGGAATATTCACTTTCCAAGAAAGGGGACTTTTATGTGATTCAGATTGGAGCCAATGATGGGATCACTCACGACCCTATCCACAAATTCATCAAAAGAGACCGCTGGAAAGGCGTGTTATTAGAGCCTCAACCTGATGTTTTCAATAATGAGCTCAAGAGAATCTACCAATACAATGAGGGCTTGACTCCTATTTGTGCTGCTATCGGAAAAGAAGATGGAAGCCAAAAGCTCTACAAAATCGGATTTTCAGATATGCGCTGGGCAACGGGTTTAGCCTCCTTTTCTTTGGAAAAAATCCAGGAACACTATGACAGTGGTGTTGTATCGATGAATTGTAAAAAGTACGGTTTGGAGATCCCCTCCGATCCTGAAATGCAAATCAAAGCAGTAGACGTAGAAGTCATCTCACCAGAAACTTTAATCAAAAAATATGGTGTATCCCGAATTGATCTTTTGCAAATAGATGCAGAAGGATATGATTTACAGGTGATTTTGATTTTTGAAATTGAAAAGACTCAACCCCAAGCCATCATTTTTGAAAATGAAAACCTCCCTCAAGAGGATCTGGAGAAATGCTATCATCTTTTAAGAGACAATGGCTATCAACTTCAAAAATTTGGCAGAGATACGCTGGCTATGAAAAATCCTCCAGAGCAATTCCAGAGATTCTTCAAAGCTTAAATCTTATCCAAACCTTTCCAATATTTTAAGAAATAGTACTTCAGAGGATTTTTGTATTTCAGCTGCTTCCAAGGGCGGCTTCCATGCGGCCTATGCCAAACTGGAGCATCCATCAGTACATAATTCTCAAAACCGCTTTCCAAAGCTTGAGATGATATAAAAGTATCATACCAATCTTTTGCGTCATCCAACCCAGTAAAATCATAGGCATTCAAAAAACTTTGTGAAAATAGCGTACAGCAAAAGCTCAGGCTCCTTTTGGTATTGATTTCAGCCTCTTTTCTCCCTTTGAATTTCAAATAAGGAAAATTGACAACTCCAGCCTCGTCCACAGTTACGGACCCTGTCAGACCAGATGACTGATGGGAATCTTGATGAGCCAAAAGTTTGCTGATCGTATCTTTTTTCACCACCACATCAGACTCGATTACCAAAAGAGGCAAGCTCATATCTAAGGCTTTTTTCTGAGAAACCTGAAGCACCAGCTTGTAATTTGGAGATGGATGATCAGTGATATCCTCTAGATGAACCAGTTCATACCCGATTTCACCTTTGTTCTTTTCTAGCTCAGCTTTGGTTTCCTCAGTACTAAAATCATTGAAAATAATATGATGCACTTTTACATCAGATGCTGCTATGGCTTTCGCAGTATCTAAGGTAGTTTCAATGGAGTTTTTGACTGGGGTGATGACGAGAACTTCTGACATAGTAAAAATTTCTCCAAAAATAAGCCTTTCTGAACAGGCAAAAAAATAACCCCAGCCTCTCGACTGGGGTTTTGTATGATTAGGCTAGCTCGCCCAATGCTTTTTTGATTCGCTTCATCGCTTCAACCAATTCCTCTTCAGAGGCTGCATAACTCAATCTTACACAGTTTGGAGCTCCAAAAGCAGCACCAGTTACAAGAGATACATTTGCGATATCCAAAAGATAAAGACAAAGATCATCTGCGTCTTTCACGGTATGTCCATGAGCTGATTTACCAAAGAATGCAGTCACATCTGGGAAGAAATAGAACGCTCCCTCAGGGATATGTGTTTTGATTCCTGGAATCTCCTGAAGTAATTCCAAAACTATAGCTCTTCTTTTGAAATAAGCATCCGCCATATCTTTGGAAGGCTGCTGATCACCTGCAATTCCAGCAAGAGCAGCTCTTTGAGCGATACCGGTACCACCAGAAGTAAACTGACCCTGGATTTTCTCTACAGCTTTAGCGATAGCCAAAGGAGCACAGATGTACCCAACTCTCCATCCTGTCATGGCATATCCTTTGGAGAAACCATTCACAGTGATCGTTCTTTCGAACATTCCCGGAAGAGAAGCAATACTGAAGTTTTTACCTGTGAAGTTGATCAATTCATAGATCTCATCAGCGATTACTACCAAGTTTTCTCTCTTTTTCACTACCTCAGCGATAGCTTCCAACTCAGACTGGCTGAATACAGATCCTGTGGGATTACAAGGAGAAGAATAGATAATTGCTTTTGTTTTATCAGTCAAAGCAGCTTCCAATTGCTCCGCAGTAGCTTTGAAGTTGTTTTCCAAAGTCCCTTCGATTAGAACTGGAACACCACCAGCCAATTTGATGATCTCAGCATAACTTACCCAGTAAGGGGAAAAGATCACTACTTCATCGCCTTCATTGATCAGACACATGAACGTATTGGCAATGGAATGCTTGGCTCCGGTGGATACAACGATGTTTTCTGCTTTCGCTTCAGAGATATTGTTTTCCTCTCTTAATTTCTTTGCGATAGCTTCTCTCAGATCCTGATATCCGGCCACAGGAGGATATGAGAAATACTTTCCTTCGTCGATAGCAGCCTTAGCAGCTTCCTGAATATGTTTGGGGGTTTTGAAATCTGGCTCACCAAGGCTTAGCCCGATGATATCGATTCCCTGAGATTTCAGCTCTCTGGCTTTTTTTGCCATTGCTAGAGTAGCTGACTCTTCCATATTCAAGATGCGATCTGATAGAATAGAATTCATTTTTGTTTCGTGTTTTTTACAAATTCCACAAAAATAGACAGAAGATTATAAATTCTAAACAAAGCGCTGCATTTGATGACGAAATGTTATTTTTGGATAAAATAGACCGAACAGAATTCCGTTTTTTGAGTATATGAGGCGTTTTTATTTCATTCTTCTGATTTCTCTTTTTTCCCTAAAGCTTGCAAAAGCCCAAACGGAGGAGAAAAAAACCGATCCGGATTCCTCAGGAGTAGTTGATTCATCCCTACTTCCTACGACTATGCCCTTGCTGCTTTTCGATGATCAAGCAGAGAAAGAGGAGAAAAAAGAAAAGAAGAAAAAGGCTAGAAAAAATATTTGGTTTGGAATAAAAACCCAAAGAGCATTCACCAGAAGTAATCTTCGAGGTCAGGATATCTATGAGTATTTTAACTATACAGATGTAGAAAGAAGACCCGATCCATATATCAGAGATGTGTATTGGTTTGACCCAAAAGACAGAGCGATCAAAGATGAAGGCTATGTTTTGGGAACAGGCTACTTACTTCACGGGCCTTATGAAAGACGTGTCAATGATGTGGTTGTAGAAAGTGGGATGTATTATTATGGGACAAAGCATAAGACCTGGATGCTTTTTGATTCCCAAAATGTATTGCAGGACAAAAACCATTTCCAGGAAGGCTGGCCCAGAGAATCAAGGATTTCTTATTACAATCGATCCACAAATACCATCGAAGAAATTACACCAGTCCAATATGGATTGGCTGAAGGCAATTATTTTTATTTCTATGAAGACCGTCAAGTCGCTGTAACAGGCGAATTCCAATACGGTGAGAAAGTTGGCCTTTGGACGGAATATTGGGACACCAATAATGCCCGTGCAATTCGAAAGCGAGAAATTCAATATCCTGAAAACCCGTACGACGATGATTTCAAACCTTTTATTCGAGCAGAATGGGATAAAGACGGGAATCTGGTTTATCGAAGTGATCGAGCCACGAATTAGGCTCTAATAAAAAGCGTCTTCAAATTGACGAAAGTTGATATTTCCGTGCTTGTCTTTATACACGCCGACTATATCAAAGCGAATATCTTTATGCCAATCAATCTCATGGATGTAGGCATCAGCAGCTTTGACCAAAAGTTTCTTTTTAGAGAAATCGACAAATTCCTCCGCATAACCAAAACCTGTACCTGATCGATACTTGACTTCTACGAAAATGAGAAGTCCTTTGTATTCCATGATCAAGTCTATTTCAGCATGCTTGTAGCGGTAATTTTGCGCCAAAAGCACATATCCTTTGCTCTGCAACCACTGAGAGGCAAGCATTTCAGCCCTATTCCCCAAATCATTATGCTCAGCCATCCGAATATTGTTTAATTTTGAAAAATCGTAGAACGAAATCAGCCAGATGTGGGTTAAAAAGTACCCATCCCAAAAAAGCAGATGAACGAAATTATTAATAAAAAGGTGGAATTCCGAGACTTGGGTAAAATGGACTACCAAGACGCCTGGGATTATCAAGAAGAACTTTTCGCAAAAACAATTGCTTTAAAAATCCAAAACCGAAACCTTCCAGCAGAGGAACAAACTCCGACTCCAAACTACCTGCTATTTGTAGAACATCCCCATGTTTATACTCTAGGTAAAAGTGGGAAAGAGGAAAACTTGCTTTTGGATGAGAAAGGGTTGGAAGATCATCACGCCACTTATTACAAAATCAATCGGGGCGGAGATATCACGTACCATGGCCCCGGTCAACTGGTAGGCTATCCTCTATTGGATTTGGATAATTTCTTCACAGACATTCACAAGTACCTTCGGTTCCTTGAAGAGGCAATCATTTTGACTCTTGCTGATTACGGAATTGAAGCTGGAAGAATCGATGGATTAACTGGCGTTTGGCTGGATCATGTAGATCAGAAAAACCCTCGAAAAATCTGCGCCATGGGCGTCAAGTCCTCCAGATGGGTAACAATGCATGGATTTGCTTTCAACGTGAATGCTGATCTTTCTTACTTTGGGAACATCATCCCTTGCGGAATAGATGATAAGGCAGTAACATCTTTAGAAAAAGAATTGGGTAAAAAAATCGACTTGAACGAAGTCAAAGAAAAGGTCAAAAAGCACTTAGCGGACCTTTTTGAAATGGAATTGATTGAAGCATGAAAAAAGATATAGATTTCTCTCCTGTGACTGGAGTAAAATTGGCGATCGCCAAAGAAGAAACTAAAAACGGGACAGAATGGGGAGTTTACATCATCAATTTGAATTTGATTGAGCTCAATACAGTGATGATTACTTCCAAAGGATATGGAGAACTGGATGGTGAAATGCGTAAAACATCCACGCTACGACATATGATTCAGGAATTGGGTGCTCAAAGTATTGCCAAAATAGAACCTATTGATCCTGCAGTTTTTGCTTTGACCAATGAGTTTTGGGTTAGCTACTATATCCTTGACCAGATATTTGACAAAAAGTTTATATTTACTTCAGGCAGTTTTGACCCCTCGCTGCAACAGATGATACCCGAATTGGGGTTGGAAGGGGTTTTACATAGTTAAGTAGAGTCATGGCAGATTTTTTGGAGCAATTAGGTTCAATCTTGTTTTTAGATATTGAAACAGCGTCTTTGACCGAAAGCTTTGAAGAATTAGACCCAAGACTTCAGGATGAATGGGTCAAAAAAGAAAGGCTCATCAAAACAACCGAAGAAGGTCATATTGATCCTGGATCCCTATATTTTGATAGAGCTGGGATTCATGCGGAATTCGGCCAGATAGTATGCATTGGAGTAGGCTATTACCAAAGGAAAAAGAAAGAGAAGAAGCTGGTTTTCCGTTCCAAGGTTTTTGCCAATGAGAGCGAAAAGGAACTTCTTCAGGAGTTTTCTTCTTTATTGGACAAGAAGAAGTGGGTTTTATGTGCCCATAACGGAAAGGAATTTGATTTTCCTTACATCTGTAGAAGAATGTTGATTCAAGGCATTCCGCTCCCAGAACCGCTTCAGATTTCAGGTAAAAAACCATGGGAAGTTCGTCACCTTGATACCATGGAGCTCTGGAAATTTGGAGATTATAAACATTACACCCGACTAGAATTACTTGCTTCTGTTTTTGGGATTCCATCTTCAAAAGACAATTTGGATGGCAGTCAGGTCAACAGTACTTTTCACTTAGAAAATGACCTCGAAAAAATCAAAAAATACTGTCTCAAAGACGTAGAAGTAACAGCCAGAGTCTACCTAGCGATGAACCCCCAGCTAGAGTTAGAGGAAATTGAAATCATCCAATTAGATGATGATTCAGAACAAAAGGGGGACTAAAATTTTTATTAATCACCTAATAGTACCCAAATCATGGGAAGAAAATCAAGAAAACATAATCCAAAACATAAAGGAGGAAATAGTGCAGACTCGGCCTCATTGGCCAAGCGACTCCTCCAGTTTTTAGACTCAAATTACGGACAAGAATTTACGGCCAAACAGATTATCAAAAAGCTGGAAATCCGTGACTCACTCACCAAAGGTGGAGTAGAGCCAGTTTTGTATAAACTTGTAGATAGCGGAGCTGTTTCCAAAAGTCCGAGAAATTATTTTTCATCCACCAAAGATCCAGACTTCATCATCGGCACGGTAGACTTTGTCAATCCTCGATTTGCCTTTGTCATACCTGAAGATCCAGCTCATACGGGTGGAGACATTTTGGTAAAAGAAGCCGATCTCAAACAAGCTTTGGATGGAGATAGAGTTCGCGTCATGGTTTATCCATTGAAAGGAAAAACTGGCCGAATCGAAGGAAAAGTCCTTGAAATCGTTGAGCGTGAAAGAGATGAATTTGTAGGTAGGGTGGAAATCTCTCCGCGATTCGCTTTTGTCGTGCCCGATTTCAAAAAAATGCACAAGGACATCTTTGTGCACAGAGGAGATCTCAAAGGTGCTGAGCACAATGAAAAGGTCATAGTAAAATTAACCGAGTGGAGAGAAGGGGACAAAAACCCAACCGGTAAAGTTATCCGTGTCTTAGGAAAAGCCGGAGTTCACGAAGTAGAAATCCACTCCATAATGGCTGAATTTGGACTACCATTCGAATATCCTGAAGAGCCAAATGAGGAAGCAAATGCGATTCCTGAGAAAATAACTGCTAAGGAAATCAAAGCTAGAAAGGATTTCAGAGATGTTACCACATTTACAATTGACCCGGTAGATGCGAAGGATTTTGATGATGCCATTTCATATCGAACATTAGAAAATGGAAACCTGGAGGTTGGTGTTCATATTGCTGATGTGACCCATTATGTCAAGCCAAAAACGGCCCTTGAAAAAGAAGCTTATGATAGAGCCACTTCAGTTTATTTGGTAGATCGAACAATTCCAATGCTCCCTGAGAGGCTGAGTAACGGGCTTTGTTCCTTGCGCCCAAACGAAGACAAATTGACTTTTGCCTGCGTATTTGAGATGGACTCCAATGCCAATGTGATCAATCATTGGATCGGCAGAACAGTCATTCATTCCGACAGAAGGTTTGCATATGAGGAAGCCCAAGAAAATATCGACAATCAAGCTGGAGATTATTTTCAAGAATTGACTTTGCTAAATGATCTTGCTAAAAAAGTCCGGATGAAAAGATTTTCGAATGGAGCTGTCAATTTCGAAACAGTTGAGGTCAAATTTAAGTTGGATGAAAAAGGAACTCCTTTAGGTCTGATGGTGAAGGAGCGAAAAGACATCCACAAGATGATTGAGGAGTTTATGCTTTTGGCCAATAAATATGTGGCTGAGTTTATTTACAAAAAGCATAGCGGAACTGATACCTTTGTGTACAGAACGCATGACTCCCCAGACATGGAAAGACTTGAGACATTTTCGGGTTTTGCCAAAAGATTTGGACATCAGGTAGATCTGGAAAATGAGAGAAAAATCTCCACAGCCCTCAATAAGTTGATGGATGAAATTCAGGGTAAGCCTGAACAAAATGTATTGGAGCAATTGGCTATTAGAAGTATGGCGAAGGCAAAATATACCACAGAACCGAAAGGTCACTTTGGATTGGCTTTTCCTCATTATACTCACTTTACATCGCCAATCAGAAGATATCCTGACATGATGGTTCACCGTCTGTTGGAGCATTATTTGGATGGAGGAAAATCTCCTGAAGCAGAACCTTGGGAGGTGAAATGTGTTCATTCTTCGGAAAGAGAAAAACGTGCTGCTGATGCAGAAAGAGCCTCAATCAAATACAAGCAAGTAGAGTTTATGTCCCTTGCAGAGGAGAAGGATTATGAAGGCATTGTCACTGGTGTAACTGAATGGGGGGTATTCGTAGAAATCACCGAAACCAAGTGTGAAGGTATGATCAGAGTCCAGGATATGGATGACGATTTTTACGAATTTGACGAGAAAAACATGCGTCTCATTGGGACGAGAACAAAAAAAATGATCACTTTGGGAGACAAAGTGATGGTACGGGTAGTTAATACCGATATAGACCGTAGAACAATCGATTTGGAATTTGCAAGTAATGACGAAAGAAAGCCTCGCCCACGCGCTTTTAGATAAACTAGAAACCTACATCCGAAGTCAAAAATTCGGAGACACCCCTCAAGAATTATACGAGCCGATATCTTATATATTAAGCCTTGAAGGCAAAAGAATCCGGCCCCTGTTAAGCCTTCTGGCCTATGGGATGTATAAAAATGATCCCGAATCTATATTGAGTCAGGCATCTGCTGTTGAGATTTTTCACAATTTCACTTTGATGCATGATGACATCATGGACAATGCTCCTTTGAGAAGAGGAAAAATGACTGTTCATGAAAAATGGAATAGCAATGTCGCTATCCTTTCGGGGGACGTAATGCTGGTAAGAGCATATGATTATCTATTGCCTACGGAGCCAGCATTACTTCCAACAGTCATACGCCTTTTCAATGAAACCGCTGCAGGCGTATGTGAGGGACAACAGATGGATATGAATTTCGAAACAAGAGATGAAGTTCATGAGGAAGAGTACCTAACCATGATTCGTCTGAAAACTGCTGTATTGTTAGGTTACGCTTTACAAATGGGGGCTATCCTTGCTGATGCCATTGAGGAAGATGCTCAAAAGATTTATGATTTTGGAGTCAACGTAGGAGTAGGCTTTCAATTGAAAGACGATTTGCTGGATGTATATGCTGACCAAGCCAAATTCGGCAAACAAGTAGGTGGAGATATCATTTCAAATAAAAAAACCTACCTACTAATCAAAGCCTTGGAACTTGCTGAAGGTGAGGATAAAAAGAAACTTGATTATTGGATTGCTCAAGAAGATTTTGACAAAGAAGAAAAAGTGAATGCCGTAAAAGGTATTTATGAAAAGTTGGGAATCAAAAAACTCGCAGAGAATAAGATGAATGATTTTTTCAATCAGGGTTTTGAGCAGTTGGAATCAATTCATTACAAAAACGCAGCTTTTTACGAGGAAATCCGTCAATTGACAGAAGACCTGATTCATAGAGAAAAATAAGCATGAGCCTTTCGATTACCGTCATTCTGATCATACTTACTGTGATCAGTAGTTTTTATGGATTCAACAACCTAAGCTTTATTGAGCGATGGATGTTTATTCCTTATAAAATCAAAAACCGCAAACAATGGGACCGGTTTGTTTTATCTGGGTTCATTCACAAAGATTACATCCATTTGCTGTTCAACATGTTCACTTTCTACTTTTTCGGTAGAGTCGTTGAGCAATTCTTGATGTATAAATTTGGAGCGATGGTTGGTGGGATAGTATTTGTACTATTCTACATACTTGGGATCATCATAGCAGATATCCCTACCTATTTAAAAAATCAAGACAACTCCTATTACAGAGCCTTGGGAGCTTCAGGAGGAACTGCCGCTACAGTCTTTGCAAGCATCATCATTTTGCCTTTGGCTGATATCTGTCTATTTGGAATCTTGTGCCTTCCCGGATTTATTCTTGGAGCATTATTCTTGATCTACTCTTACACCAAAGGAAGACAAGACAATGATGGTATTAACCATGATGCTCATTTATATGGTGCCTTATTTGGAATCATTTTCATCCTGATTCTATCTCCAAGTAGTGCGCTCAATTTTATAGATCAAATCAAGGACTGGAAATTATTTTAAAAGAAAAGCCTCTCAAAATTGAGAGGCTTTTTTCATTTATTTTTTGACATCTATTTTCGTTCGCATTTCATCTATATTGAGAACCTTCGAGATTTGCTCTTGTTCCAGCTTCTTGAACTTAGCCAGCTGAACATCAATCAGCTCAGTAATTTCACCTCTAACTTCTTCGGATTGATCAGTTGGAGGATAGTCTCCATAACCTACCACATTGTTCAGATGGGCTAGCTTATTGTTCAATCTAATTGGGAAATTCAAAGGATCCTGACGGCTGCTGTTCTTGGTTTGATAAAGCTCCTCTTCTATGCTCTTCATCTCAGCTTTGATCTGCTCCAGATTTGCAGGCTTTGTCTCCAAACTATCCAAAGCTTCTCTGTATTGACGAATCAACTTGATCGTTTGATGAGTCTCTGTCAGCTTTCGATTCACCTTCATCAAGAACTCGAATTGCTTTTCCAAATCTGCCTGGGAAGTTTCATATCTAGGGTCCGCCAAGACTTTGAAATCTTGAACTTGAGAGCTGCCATCCAAAGTCATTTTTACTTTGTAATCTCCCGGAACTACTGCCGGACCTCTCAAACTTCCAGACCACATAATTAGACCTTCAAAATCTTCAGCATCTTCTACTCTCAGATTCCAATTGAACTTATTACTTCCTGCTTTCACTTTCAAAGTATCTCCCATGTAGCCTTTGGTGGAGAAAGTTCTTAGGACATTATTTCTGTTGTCCAAGAATTCAATCTTCAATTCATCTTTTGGATCCTCTTTCAAGAAATAATAAACCAAAACACCACCAGCTCTATTGGCTCCTTCAGTATTTGACTTTCTACTCACACCATCAATTCTGTAAGAATCCTGAGGTTTATATAAGTGTAGTGCATCGTTTTCATCACCTGGTTCTGCTTGATGCAAAACAGTCAAATCATCTATGAGCCAAAATGATCTTCCCTGAGTAGCAGCAATCAAATTATTTTCTTTCACTGCCAAATCTGTGATTGGAACTATTGGTAGATTCATCTGTAATGAATGCCAATTGGCTCCATCATCATTGGAATAATACATCCCTGTTTCAGTTCCTGCATAAAGCATTCCTCGCTTCACTGGATCCACGCGAATCACTCTTGTAAAATGCTCTGGATCAATACCTGAAGTGATCTTTGTCCAGGTTTTACCATAGTCCTTTGTCTTATAAAGATATGGTTCATAGTTCCCGCTTTTATACCCGGTAGCAGCAAAATACATTTCGCCAGCATCAAAAGGACTTGCCTCTATGCTATTGATTTGAAGCCATTCAGGCATATCTGCAGGAGTTACATTATCCCAAGTCACTCCATTATCAGTTGTCACATGCACCAACCCATCATCAGAACCAGCCCAGATGACACCCTGCTTAACTGGTGATTCAGCAGCTGTAAAGATGGTTGCATAGTATTCTACAGAAGTATTATCCTTGGTGATCGGTCCTCCGGATGGACCTAATTTACTCTTATCATTTCTAGTCAAATCAGGAGAGAACACTTCCCAGCTTTGACCTTCATTCGTTGATCTGTGAAATTGATTACTTGTCGTATAAATCAGGTCAGAATTGTGTGGTGAAAAGAAAATTGGGAAATTCCACTGGAATCTATATTTCATCCCTTCAGCTCCATGCCCCATTGGGTTATCAGGCCAAACATTCACATTTCTGGAGATACCTTTGTCGTGATCGAAACGTATCAAAAGACCTCCATAAGAACCTCCATAGACAATGTCATTGTCATCCGGATCTGGAGCAAGCCAACCTGACTCACCACCTGCGGAAACTTCCCAATCACTTTCAGAGATCCCGCCCATACCGTCAATTCTATGACGAATTCTTAGCGTGGTGTTATCCTGCTGTGCTCCGTAAATTCTATAAGGGAAAGATTCATCCGTGATCACTCTGTAAAACTGGGCTGTTGGCTGATTGTAATAGGTAGACCAATTCTTCCCTCCGTCTTCAGAAACCTGAGCACCTCCATCATCAGCAATCACCATTCTTTGGTTGTTGTTAGGATCAATCCATAGATCATGATGATCCCCATGTGGAGCATTTGCACTCTTGAATGTTTTACCGCCGTCGGTTGATTTATGGTAGCTCACATTCAAAACGTAAACAATCTCTTCGTCCTGAGGATCAGCAAAAATTCTAGAATAATACCAAGCTCTTTGTCTTAGGTTTCTATCCTCATTGGTTTTAGTCCAGCTTTCACCTGCATCGTCTGAAACAAAGACTCCTCCGTTCTCATTCTCTATGATTGCAAAAACCTTATTGGAATTAACAGGAGAAACATCAACTCCCATGATTCCCAAAACTCCTTCAGGGAACCCTTCTTTCTTAGTTAGATCTTCCCAGGTTTTTCCTCCATCTGTCGATTTGAACATTTTGGAACCAGGACCTCCACTTTCTAAGGAATAAGGAGTTCTTTTCAGCTCCCAAGTTGAGGCATACAAGGTCTCTGGGTCTTTAGGATCAAAGACTAAATCAATGGCCCCTGCGATTTCTGATTCGTAAAGAACCTTTTCCCAAGTCGCTCCGCCATCTGTCGTTTTGTACACTCCTCTTTCATCACTTGGCTTGAAAATATCTCCAAGTACCGCTGCATAAACAATATCAGGGTTGGTTGGGTGAATTTTCAATCTTGCAACAAATCGGCTTTTGTCTAGTCCAGCTCTTTCCCAGGTTTTACCTGCATCTTTACTTTTCCAGATGCCATAGCCATAAGAGACATTCCCTCTTACTGTATATTCTCCGCCTCCGGCATAAACTACACTGGTATCACTTTGGGAAACTGCAACGGACCCAATGGAACCTCCGAAGTAGCCATCCGAAACAGGCTTCCAAGTGATTCCCGAATCGACTGTCTTCCAAACTCCACCGCCGGTAGAGCCGAAATAATAAGTATGGTCTGAACCAGCAACTCCAGTTACTGCATCAGCCCGGCCGCCTCGAAAGGGGCCTATTGATCTCCATTCCAATGCCTTGTAAACATCAGGATTGGCTACATTTTGAGCTTCTGAGGGAGTGGTTTGAAATAAAAAACAAACCAGCAACCCCAACAAGCCCAATGAGTATTTATTCTTCATAAGGATTTAATTTGGTGGTTGCCTGAAGATAAAAAAATTAGATGTAGCCATTTATGCCGCTTACAAAATTTTCAAATCAATCAATTGAGAATAAGGCATAAAAAAAGCCCCGTCTTTCGACAGGGCTTCATTCAAATAATTTTCGTAGGTCTTATGCCTCAGCAGGAAGAACGCTAACGTAAGATTTGCCATCTGCTTTCTTTCTGAAGGCAACTTTACCATCAGTCAAAGCAAACAAAGTGTGGTCTTTTCCAACACCCACGTTGTTACCTGGATGATGCTTTGTACCTCTTTGTCTTACGATGATGTTACCGGCGATAACTGCTTCGCCACCAAATTTCTTCACACCCAATCTTTTGGAATGTGACTCTCTACCGTTTTTGGAACTACCTACACCTTTTTTGTGTGCCATGGTTTTATACGTTTATGGTTTTCTGTGAGGAAAACTTAGAGTGTAATATTTTCAATCAATACTTTGGTGAAGTCTTGTCTGTGACCGTTCTTCTTCTTGTAGCCTTTTCTACGCTTCTTCTTGAAGACGATGACTTTATCACCTTTTACGTGATCTAGCACCTTGCCAGATACCTTAGCGCCCGCGATAACAGGAGCACCAACAGACACATTCCCGTCAGCTTCTGCCAACAGTACTTGGTCAAATTCCACGGAAGCGCCAGTTTCTGCGTCTAGCTTAGGAGCATAGACAAACTGATCTTTTGTTACTTTGAACTGCTTACCAGCGATGTTTACAATTGCGTACATGTCGTTTATTAATGATTCTTTGTCGAAATCGGAGTGCAAATATAAGGAAGAGTATTTGAACAAAAAAACAGCCCCAAAAAATTATTCACTCCTTAACCGTGACTTTTTCAGGTTGTTAGACCTCAATACACCTTTTATTGCACATTTTCAAGAGCCATCTTATCCTATTTTATCCTCAGATTTGCATCTAAATCAGGAAGAATCTGAATGCATCCCGGAGGAGAAAAGGCGATGTAGAAATTAGCGATCAAACCCTAAATTAATTATTTAATAATCACCAAAAATTGATTTAAGGTTTTATATAAAATCTCAATTTAAACCTGATTTTCAATCATTTATTAAGTATAAAACCATAATTCAAAAATTGACCAGGGTTCAAAAAATAGCTTGAATTGGGTTAAAAATATTTTTTTCAAAAAAGTTGAAAAAAGTTTACACCGCCCAAAATGGCCATTTCAGCTAATCTTAAGCTTTACTTGAATTGTCATAATTAATTAATTTACTGATACTTAAATAACATTTGACCAAAGTTCAAAAAATACCCTTAAGTAGCTATTCAAGGGTTTTATTTCTGGATTTTGGTTCACATATTTGTTCAAAGGCTGTTCTGAAAAGGCAGCCTTTTCTATCCCAGACAAGCATTTGCAAGATGCTATCCGACTGAAATTAAAAGAATTAAACCGTTACCAAATAAAACCAACAGAGTACGATGCAAGAAGAACCGATATTACAAGAGAACAAGGATCGCTTCGTTTTATTCCCAATTCAGCACAACGACATTTGGCAATTTTATAAGAAGGCTGAGGCGAGTTTTTGGACTGCAGAGGAAATCGATTTAGGACAAGACATGAGAGATTGGAAAAACCTAAACGATGGAGAGCGTCACTTTATCTCTCACGTACTGGCATTCTTTGCAGCGAGTGATGGTATTGTTAACGAAAATTTGGCTGAGCACTTCGTCTCTGAAGTACAATATACTGAGGCTAAATTCTTCTATGGCTTCCAGATCGCGATGGAAAATATCCACTCCGAGACATATAGCCTTTTGATTGACACCTATATCAAAGATGCAGTAGAACGTGATAAACTCCTGCATGCGATCGAGCACATTGATTGTGTGAAGAAAAAAGCGGAATGGGCTCTTCGTTGGATTGACAATGGAAACTTCCAAGAAAGATTGATCGCTTTCGCAGCTGTGGAAGGAATCTTCTTCTCTGGTTCTTTCTGTTCTATTTTCTGGTTGAAAAAGCGTGGTTTGATGCCAGGACTTACTTTCTCCAATGAGTTGATTTCTCGTGACGAAGGCTTGCATTGTGACTTTGCTTGCCACTTGTATACCAAGCACGTAAACAATCCACTTCCGAAAGAAACTGTTCGTGAGATCATCATGGACGCAGTTGAGATCGAAAAAGAATTTGTAACGGACGCTCTTCCTGTAAGACTTATCGGAATGAATTCTGACTTGATGTGTCAATACATTGAGTTTGTTGCTGATAGATTGTTGATGGAGCTAGACTGTGAAAAAGTTTGGAACAGCACGAACCCATTTGACTTCATGGACATGATCTCCTTGCAAGGTAAAACCAACTTCTTTGAGAAAAGAGTAGGCGATTATCAGAAAGCAGGAGTTATGAAATCTACAGATGCTACTGAATCCTCACGCTTCTCCCTTGGAGAGGACTTTTAATTAAATCCCTTTTTACCAACCTTATAACCTCACCTACATATGTTAGTAATAAAAAGAGACGGAAGACGCGAATCGGTTCGCTTTGACAAAATCACCACTCGAATCGAAAACCTTTGCTATGAATTGGATCCCAAATTCATCCAACCAATTGAAGTAGCGAAGAAGGTAATTGACGGTTTGTACGATGGTGTGACCACTTCTGAGTTGGACAACTTGGCTGCAGAAGTTTGTGCTTCATTGACAGTGAAACACCCGGACTACGCAATCTTGGCGGCAAGAATCGCAATTTCAAATCTTCATAAGACTACTAGCCAGTCCTTCTCCAATACGATGAAGAGACTGTACACCTACGTCAATCCAATCACAGGTGAGAATGCAGCATTGATTGACCCAGAGGTTTATGGAATCATCAAAAGAAATGCAGCGAAGCTAGATGCTACGGTTGATTACAAGAGGGATTTTGGATACGATTACTTCGGATATAAAACATTAGAGAGATCCTACCTAATCCGTTTGGATGGTAAAGTGGTAGAAAGACCTCAACACATGTTGATGCGTGTTTCTATCGGGATTCATAAAGAGGATATCGAAGCAGCTATCGAGACGTACAACCTACTTTCTGAAAAGTGGTTTACGCATGCTACTCCTACCCTATTCAATGCTGGTACTCCTAAGCCACAGCTTTCCTCATGCTTCCTTTTGACCATGAAGGATGATAGTATCGACGGGATTTATGACACCTTGAAGCAATGTGCTAAGATTTCTCAATCTGCTGGTGGTATTGGGCTTTCTATCCACCATGTGAGAGCTAAAGGATCTTATATCAAAGGAACCAATGGAGTTTCCAATGGTATCGTACCGATGTTGAGAAACTTTGACATGACTGCGAGATATGTCGATCAAGGTGGAGGTAAAAGAAAAGGTTCTTTTGCGATCTACTTGGAGCCTTGGCATGCAGATATCAAAGACTTCTTGGAACTAAAGAGAAACCACGGAAAAGAAGAAATGAGAGCAAGAGATTTGTTCTACGCTCTTTGGATTCCGGATTTGTTCATGAAGCGTGTTGAGCAAAATGAAAATTGGTCTCTATTCTGCCCGAATGAAGCTCCTGGACTTTCTGATTGCTACGGAGAAGAATTCGAAAGACTTTACGAAAAGTACGAGCGTGAAGGTTTGGCAAGAGAAACCGTCAAAGCTCAGGAACTTTGGTTTGAAGTATTGGAATCTCAAATCGAAACAGGTACTCCTTACATGCTTTACAAGGATGCTGCAAATGGCAAATCCAACCAGAAGAATTTGGGTACTATCAAGTCATCCAACTTGTGTACAGAGATCATCGAATACACTTCTCCTGATGAGGTAGCTGTTTGTAATTTGGCTTCTTTGGCTCTTCCAAAATTTGTGAAAACAGCGCCTGATGGCAAGACTTATTTCGACCATCAGAAACTTTATGAAATCACTAAGGTTGCCACTCGTAACTTGAACAAAGTAATCGATGTCAACTACTATCCAGTAGAGGAAGCAAAAAGATCCAACTTCCGTCACAGACCGATTGGTTTGGGAATACAAGGGTTGGCTGATACCTTCATCATGTTGAGAATGCCTTTCGATTCTCCTGAAGCTAAAGGCTTGAATGAAGACATCTTCGAAACCATCTACTTTGCAGCAGTTGAAACTTCTATGGAATTGGCGAAAGTTCAAGGAACTTACGAAACCTACGAAGGATCTCCAGCTTCTAAAGGCGAACTTCAGTTTGATATGTGGGGAGTCTCTCCTAAGTCAGGCAGATGGAACTGGACTGAAGTTAAAGATCAGGTGAAAAAGTATGGTTTGAGAAACTCTTTGCTAGTAGCTCCAATGCCAACTGCTTCTACCTCTCAGATTTTGGGTAACAACGAATGTTTCGAACCTTACACTTCAAACATCTATACTCGTAGAACTCTTTCTGGGGAATTCATCGTGGTGAACAAGCACCTGATGAAAGACCTGATCAAATTGGGCTTGTGGAATGATACCATGAGAAACAGATTGATCTCAACTAACGGATCTGTTCAGGATGTACCGGGAATCCCTCAAAACATCAAGGATATCTACAAAACTGTTTGGGAAATCTCTCAGAAAGTGGTCATCGATATGGCAGCAGACAGAGGAGCATATATCTGTCAGTCTCAAAGTATGAACGTATTCTTGCAGGATCCTAACTTCGGCAAATTGACTTCCATGCACTTCTACGCTTGGAAGAAAGGTTTGAAAACTGGTATGTATTACTTGAGATCTCAGGCTGCTGCTTCAGCGATCAAGTTTACTTTGGACAAATCTGCTTTGGTAGACCAAAAAGAAGAAAACATTCAAGTTGATGCTGTAAAAGCTCATAAACAAGAAGCTGTACAATGCTCATTGGACAATCCTGATGATTGCGAAATGTGCGGTAGCTAAAAATATTTTAGAGTTCGTAAAAATTGGAAAAAGCATCTGGGAATCTCAGATGCTTTTTTTAATTATGTTGGCAGTAAATAAAAACTAAACCCAAATACCATGACCAGCTCTCTAATTGATTTCAGACTCAAAAAGCTGAAGGAGGATACTGCCCCAAAGTTTGGAATTATGACTCCCCAACATATGGTGGAGCATTTGACCATCACATTAAAAATCAGTTCCGGAAGAATTAAATTACCCGAATTCACTGTGGGAGAAGGGGACGCTAAATTGAAGCAGGACCTACTCTATACCGAATTGGAATTTCCTAAAGGAGTCAAATACCCAAAGGATACTGGAAAATTGATGGAATTACGATTCCCCGATTTAGAAACCGCCAAGCAAAAGTTGAATGAGGCATTGGCGGAATACCAACAAATATCCGCAGAGACTCCGGATTTCAAAACAGTTCATCCACGCTTCAGCACTTTGACAAAAAGTGAATGGGATACTTTCCATCAAAAACATTTCAAACATCACTTTTCCCAATTTGGGATTTGGGAATAAAAAAAGCCGTGAGAAACTAATCTCACGGCTTTTCATTTATTGTTGATTGGCATTAAGCCATTTCTTCTTCGCTAGCGTAAGCATCAACTGGAATACAGCTACACATCAAGTTTCTGTCACCGAATGCAGAATCAATTCTACGAACAGAAGGCCAGAACTTGTTCTCTTTCACATATTCCAAAGGATAAACTGCTTTCTCTCTTGAGTAAGGAAGATCCCACTCACCTACCAATACCATCTGAGAAGTGTGAGGAGCGTTTTTCAAGACATTGTTTTCCTTGTCAGCCTTGCCTTCTTCGATTTCTTTGATCTCAGCTCTGATTGAAACCAAAGCATCACAGAATTTATCCAATTCCGCCTTAGTCTCAGATTCAGTTGGCTCGATCATTAAAGTACCAGCGACAGGGAAAGAAACTGTAGGAGCATGGAAACCATAGTCCATCAATCGCTTCGCAATGTCTTCAACTTCCACTCCAGCTTCCTTGAAGCCTCTGCAGTCCACGATCATTTCGTGAGCAGCTCTTCCTTTAGTTCCTGTATATAGAATTGGATAGTGTCCCTCCAATCTTTCTTTAATGTAATTAGCATTCAAAATCGCCATTTTGGTAGCGTTGGTCAGACCATCACCACCCATCATCGCGATATAAGCATAAGAAATAGGAAGGATACTCGCACTTCCGTAAGGAGCAGCAGAGACAGAAGAAACTGCTTTGGTTCCGCCTGTTTTCACAATTGGGTTACCTGGAAGGAATGGTGCCAAATGTGCTGCAACGCAAATAGGTCCCATACCTGGTCCACCTCCACCGTGAGGAATACAGAAAGTTTTGTGCAAGTTCAAGTGACAAACGTCAGCTCCGATTCTTCCCGGAGAGGTCAAACCAACCTGAGCATTCATGTTTGCTCCATCCATGTAAACCTGTCCTCCATTGTCATGGATGATTTGACAGATTTCTTGAATACCCACTTCAAATACACCGTGAGTAGATGGGTAAGTTACCATCAGACAAGAAAGATCCTGAGAATGAGCCTGAGCTTTTTCTCTCAAATCTTCGATATCGATATTTCCTTTTTCATCACATTTCACCAAAACCACCTTCATACCTGCCATCACTGCAGATGCTGGGTTGGTTCCGTGAGCAGAAGTAGGAATCAAAGCAACATTTCTATGTCCTTCACCATTGTTTTGGTGGAAAGCACGGATTACCATCAATCCAGCATATTCACCTTGAGCGCCGGAGTTTGGCTGTAAAGAAGTATCAGCAAACCCTGTGATTTCTGTCAACCAAGTTCTCAAGTTGGTAAACAACTCCTGGTACCCCAACGCTTGATCCATTGGAGCAAATGGGTGGATCTGACCGAATTCTGGCCAAGTCACAGGAATCATTTCTGCTGTAGCGTTCAGCTTCATGGTACAAGAACCCAAAGAAATCATGGAATGAACCAATGAAAGATCTTTGTTTTCCAATCTCTTGATATAACGAAGCATTTCATGCTCCGCATGATAGCTATTAAATACTGGATGAGTCAAATAATCTGAAGTTCTTGCCAAGCCTTCTGGAAGCTCCAATTCTAGAGTTTCAACCAATTCGTCAAGATTCAAAGTATGCTTTCCTTCCTCTGTAGCGAAGATGGAAACAATCTTCTTCACATCTTCCAAAGTCTTGGTTTCATCAAACGAGATGAATACAGAGCCTTCTTCATATCTGAAGTTCATTTTGGAACCCAATGCCAATCCTCTTACACGCTCCATTGCCACTTCATTCATCTTGACCTGGATGGTATCGAAGAACGTTTGAGAACCGATTTCCAAACCTACTTTCGCCAAAGCTTGGGCAGTCAATTTAGCCAAACCGTGAGTTCTCAAAGCGATATTTTTCAATCCCTGAGGACCATGATAAACAGCATAGAAACTGGCCATCACACTCAAAAGTACTTGCGCAGTACAGATGTTAGAAGTTGCTTTTTCACGCTTGATGTGCTGTTCACGTGTTTGAAGCGCCATTCTATAGGCCTTGTTGCCTGCCTTATCTACAGATACACCGATGATACGGCCGGGGATTTGTCTTTTATAATCTTCTTTGGTAGCAAAAAATCCTGCGTGAGGCCCACCATATCCCATTGGAACGCCAAATCTTTGTGAAGAACCAATTACCACATCTGCTCCCATTTCACCTGGAGGAGTCAACAAGGTTAAAGCCAACAGATCAGACGCAAAAGCTGTCATCACATTGTTTTCTTTAGCAGCAGCAACAATAGAAGAATAATCTCTTACTGCACCATCTGCATCTGGGTATTGGAACATCACCCCATACAAGGTAGGATCTGTCAAATCTAAATCATCGATAGATCCAAAAACCAAATCAATACCAACTGGCTCGGCTCTGGTTTCCAAGACAGCCTTTGTTTGTGCAAATGTCTTTTCGTCTACAAAGAATTTATTGGCGGTCTTTTTCACTCTCGGTTTTACGGCATGAAGCATAGTCATTGCCTCAGCTGCTGCAGTTCCTTCATCCAAAAGAGATGCATTCGCCAATTCCATTCCTGTCAATTCCATCACTACAGTCTGGAAGTTGATCAGAGCTTCCAATCTCCCTTGGGCGATCTCGGCTTGATATGGAGTATAGGCAGTGTACCATCCTGGATTCTCCAATACATTTCTCAAAATCACGCCAGGAACGATAGTATCGTAATACCCCATTCCGATGAAGGATTTGAATACTTTGTTTTTGGAAGCCAATTTTTTGAAATCAGCCAAAAACTCAGACTCCAACTTAGCCTTAGGCAAATCAAGTGGACGTTCGGACTGGATAGATTCAGGTACAGTTTGGTTGATTAGTTCCTCAAGGGAAGTTGCCCCGATTTTCTCCAACATCTCAGCGATCTCTGCCTCGGTAGGGCCATTGTGTCTGCTCTCAAACTTGACAGCATTTGAAAGGTTAATCTTCATATTGATTAGTATGGAAGCTGTATAGAATATTTGGGTTAGAAAGCCTTTGTCTTTCTGGCGGCAAAGGTACGATTAATTAAAAGATAATCTTCTCTTAACCAGTAGAAATTCAGCCCTTCCTTTTTCCTTTCTTGTAATCGACATATGCCAAGGTTAAAATTTTGTATAGCTTAGGGGCCTAATTCAAAAAAATAGCTATGAAAAAACGTTTTGCTTTGACGGGAGCACTTGCTTTGAGCCTTTCCTTAGGTTCATTTGCTCAAAACCCGGTGCAGGTAAAGTATGCTAATACGATTACTGCGGGAGATTTGGAGGAGTATTTGACTTTCCTTGCTTCTGATGAGATGAGAGGAAGAGACACTGGATCACCTGAAGGATTGATCGCCGCCAACTATTTGGCAGATTTCTACAAAGAACTTGGATTCACTGGCCCTGTTGATGGAGGTTATTTCCAAGCCGTACCATTGGTTAGCACCAAGTTTGAAGAAGTCAATTTGAAGATTGGAAAGAACAAATTGGTTTCAAACGAAGACTATGTATTCATCGGTGATGGAGACATGAAAAAAAGTACCAAAACTGATCTAGTTTTCTTGGGACTTGTATCTGACGAAAACTTGGCGAAAGTTGACGTGAAAGACAAACTTGTTGGTATCTGGGCTGTAGGAGAAAGAAGCAACAACTTGATCAATACCGTGATGGATGCTGGAGCTGCTGGTATCGTAATCGTAACCATGGAAGGTCAGGCGAATTTTGACCGTATTGCCAACAGGTATAAATCTTTGGCAGGAAAAGGTAGAATCGGTTTTGACAAGCCAACTGATCAAAGACCTATCTTCATGGTAAGTTCTGACAAAATGGGTGAGCTTTTCGGTTCTTCTGTGGAAGACTTGAAAGAAGCTGCTAAATCTAATCCTGAGTCTATCAAATCTCAGAAAGCTAGCTACCAAGTAGAAAAGTCTAAAACTCCAGTTGAGGCATACAACGTGATGGGATTCTTGGAAGGAACTGACAAGAAGGACGAAGTATTGGTTATCTCTTCTCACTATGATCACGTGGGTGTTAGCTCTACTGGCGAAGTATTCAACGGAGCTGATGATGATGGTTCTGGAACTGTTTCTGTGATGGAAATCGCTCAAGCTTTCGCAACTGCTGCTAAAGATGGAATCAGACCAAGAAGATCTATCCTTTTCTTGAATGTAACTGGAGAAGAAAAAGGGCTTTTGGGATCTCAGTATTATTCTGAAAATCCAATCTTCCCAATCGCAAATACAGTAAACAACATCAACATTGACATGGTTGGTCGTATCGATTACGAATATCAAGATGCTGAAAACAAAGATTACGTTTATGTGATCGGTTCTGAGATGCTATCCACTGATTTGAAAAAAATCAATGAGTACAACAACATCACCTACACTGATTTGATCTTGGATTACAGATATGATGCTGAAGATGATCCAAACAGATTCTACTATAGATCTGACCATTACAACTTCGCAAAATTCAACATTCCTGTGATCTTCTTCTTCAACGGCGTACATGACGATTACCACCAAGTAACTGATACGGTAGATAAAATCGAATTCCCTTTGATGACGAAAAGAGCTCAGCTGATCTTCCATACTTCTTGGGACTTGGCAAACAGAGAAAACAGAACTCGCGTTGACGGGACAAATACTAGAACTGACAGATAATTCTGTGGATTAAAACTTTCAACAAGCTGTCTTTTGCTTGAATAGAAGACACTTGGATACTGGAAGACAAATCATCAAAAAAGGCTAGCCCATTTAATTGAGCTAGCCTTTCTTATTACTTCTTCTGATTCTTCGTTTTTAGCTGATTCCGGTTCT
The DNA here is from genome assembly GCF_900148515.1 of Algoriphagus zhangzhouensis. Lineage (GTDB taxonomy): Bacteria > Bacteroidota > Bacteroidia > Cytophagales > Cyclobacteriaceae > Algoriphagus > Algoriphagus zhangzhouensis. The sequence continues at coordinate 88,239 of NZ_FRXN01000002.1, forward strand.
TTTTACTTCCTGATTTTTTCGCTTTGACCTTTTCACCTTTCCCTATGTTCTTTTTGGGCTTACTTTTTTTCTCATGGAAGGCACCCTTATAATCCGGATTTTCTTTTTGCTTCAGCTTATCCAATTCTCTTGCATAGATCTGCTTTTCAGCAAAAGGAGTTTCAGTGATAAACACTGGCTGAGGAATTTGCATCTCAGGCACATCCATTCTGATCAAAGATTCAATCTTTTCAAAATGCCAAGCTTCCGCTGGATTGATAAAAGTGACCGCCTTCCCTTCATTTTCAGCTCGGCCAGTTCTCCCGATTCTATGCACATAATCTTCATAAATCAATGGCACATCAAAATTAATTACATGAGAAACCAAGGATACGTCCAAGCCCCTTGAAGCTACATCCGTTGCGACCAAAAGCCGGACATCCCCTGCCTTGAAATCATCCATGGAATTGATTCGGGTGTTTTGTCCTTTGTTGGCATGAATCACACGGACTTCTCCAAACTTAGTTCTGGACAAAAATTGGTAAACCTCCTCTGCATTCTTTCTACTTCTGGTAAAAATGATTGCCCTGGTCACATCTTCCAACAGAAGCAAATGTTCCAACAAATTCAGTTTCGTGCGAATATTGGGTACAAAATATTTGATCTGAGCAATGGTTTCTGCCGTAGTAGCAGATGGAGTCACCTCAACTCGTTCAGGGAATTCCAAGAATTCCGCAGCCAATCCTTCTACTCGAGGAGCAAAGGTTGCTGAGAACAATAAGTTTTGTCTTTTCACAGGTATCACTTCCAAAATCGCACGGATCTGAGGCATAAAACCCATATCCATCATTTTGTCAGCCTCATCCAAAACCATTGTCTTTAGCTCCTTTGTCAGGATCACTCCTTTTTTATAGAGATCCATAAATCGACCTGGAGTGGAAATAATGATATCTACTCCCTCTTCGATTTGTTCGATCTGAGTCTTGGGGCCGATTCCTCCGTAAAGACAAACTACTCTCAAGTCTGTATATTTCCCTAAATCGCTACAAACCTTTTCGATCTGCATCACCAGCTCTCGGGTTGGCGCCAAAACCAAAGCTCTTGGAAGTTTACCTTGAGCATATTTGGTCTTCATCAGCAATGGAAGAACATAAGCTGCAGTCTTTCCAGTCCCTGTCTGAGCGATACCAAGCACATCATGACCGGCCAAAGCCAATGGAATTGCTTTTTCCTGAATTACTGTCGGACTAGTATAGCCAGCCTCCTCAATAGCATTTAGTAATTGCTTATTGAGTTTAAAAGCCTCAAATCCTACTGCCTCATTGGTCATGATTCCTTATTTTTGGAGAAATTTTAAGAGAAATGATGAAAAGTATTCTGATCACCGGTGCAAATATAGTCAATGAGGGGCGGATCTTTCGTGGAGATGTTTTAGTAGAGGATGGAAGGATTGCCAAAATTGGAGAAAATCTAGCAGGAACAGCTGCTGACAAAACAATCAAGGCTGAGGGAAAACACCTACTCCCTGGAGTGATCGATGATCAAGTACATTTCAGAGAGCCTGGACTAACTCACAAAGGTGAAATCTACACTGAAGCAAAAGCTGGTGTGGCTGGCGGTACAACTTCCTTTATGGAAATGCCAAATACAGTTCCTCAGGCAGTGACTATCCCGCTTTTAGAAGAAAAATACGCAAGAGCAAAGGAGGTTTCTTTAGCCAATTATTCCTTCTTCTTTGGAGCGACCAACAACAATCTGGAAGAAATCCTTAAAGTAGATCCAAAAAATGTCTGCGGGATCAAGGTATTCCAAGGTTCATCGACAGGAAATATGCTGGTTGATAACTTGGAAGTTTTGGAAGGGATTTTCAAAGAATGCAAGATGCTGATTGCCATTCACTCTGAGAATGACAATATCATTAAGGCAAATCTGGAGTCTTTCAAAGAAATCTATGGAGATGACATTCCTGTCAAATATCATCCAAAGATCAGATCTGAGGAGGCATGCTATGATGCTTCGAGCCGAGCAGTTGCCATGGCAAAGAAATATGGAACTCGCTTGCATATCCTCCACATCAGTACCGCCAAAGAGCTAGAACTATTCGATAATACCATTCCTTTGGAGGAAAAAAATGTGACTGCAGAAGCTTGCATCCACCACATGTGGTTCTCTGAAAAAGATTATGACACAAAGGGAACGTTGATCAAATGGAACCCTGCTGTGAAAACTGAAAAGGATAGAGATGGAATCTTCAACGGAGTACTTTCTGATAAAATCGATGTGATTGCGACAGACCATGCGCCGCATACATTGGAAGAAAAGGATCAAGTCTATACTAAAGCTCCTTCTGGCGGACCGTTAATTCAGCACAGCTTGGTAGCCATGTTGGATTTTTATCATCAAGGAAAAATCAGCCTAGAGAAGATTGTCGAGAAAATGAGTCACAATGTCGCCAAGTTATTCAGGATCGAAGAGCGTGGCTATATCCGTGAAGGATATCATGCTGACTTGGTTTTGGTTGACCTAAACGATCCTTGGACTGTCAGCAAAGAAAACATATTAGCAAAATGTGGTTGGTCACCTTTCGAAGGACATACTTTTCAATCCAAAGTAAGCCATACGATCGTTTCTGGACATTTGGTATTTGAAAATGGACAGTTTGATGAGAGCAAAAAAGGAGAAAGATTAAATTTTATCACAAAATAAACGCCCAGCTCTTGCTCGAATAAATCAAACTATTTACCTTTGCCAACCGATTGAGAAACGAGTTCTCAATAGAATTAAAATGGTGATTGTAGCTCAGCTGGTTAGAGCGCTGGTTTGTGGCACCAGAGGTCGCCGGTTCGAACCCGGTCTTTCACCCAAAACCCCTCCGAAACGAGGGGTTTTTGCTTTATACGGGGCGCCATTGGCACAACATTTGACAATTCTAGGTCAAACTAAACCAACTTGAGATGTTTACTTTATTCAAATCATCGCCAAAATTCCCTGTAGTACAACCAGTGGATATGCACGTGGTTAAAAACTACATGGTAAAATTTGAAGAATCTCTTAGAAATTTTGAAGAGATGCAAAAAGAGAGTCTTAATTCCTAAATATTAAGGAGTTCAGATAAAGGTTATGGAAACATAACCTTTATTTTTTAGTATTTGGTTTTAAGTATGGATACAAAATTCTATTTTAATGGGCTACAAATTAGGCCCTATGAGTTATATCCATTTCGATAAAACACAATTGATTAATCTGAATTACTCTCTAGACAGAGAAACAATTCGGACAAATCGCTCTGGAACGTACACCAGCACTACAATTATCGGTTGTAATACCAGAAAGTACCACGGACTACTGGTAGCCCCTCAGCCTCAGATTGATTCACAAAACCACGTATTTTTATCAACTGTTCACGAGACGGTTATCCAGCACGGATCCAAATTCAATCTTGGAATAAGTAAATTCCCCGGAAATTACTCTCCCCGAGGACACAAGTATTTGGAAGATTACGATTCTGAACCCATCCCAAAATTAACTTATCGTGTCGGTGGTGTCCTTTTGCAAAAGGAATTAATCCTTGACACCAATCGGGATCGGGTGATGATCAGATACACTTTATTGGAAGCCCACTCTCCTACAAAGATCCGTATCTCTCCATTCTTAGCTTTTAGAGGATACCACACTCTTTGTAAGGAAAACACAGATATTAACAAGGAGTTTGAACTGATTCCAAATGGCGCAAAGTTTCAGCTTTACCCCGTTTACGATCCACTATATCTTCAGCTTTCAAAAGAAAACACTTTTGTCTCCGATCCGAATTGGTATAACAACATCGAATATATCATCGAAAGAGAAAGAGGCTATGAATACCAAGAAGACCTTTTTGTACCGGGGTATTTTGAATTCGATATCAAAAAAGGAGAATCAGTAATCTTCTCTGCTGGGTTAACAGATGCGGATCCAAAAACTAGAGAGAGAGCATTTGCCAAAGAAATCGCACGACGAATCCCAAGAAGCAATTTTGAAAACTGTTTGAAGAATTCTGCTTCTCAATTTATCCGAAGGAGAAACGGTGATACAAGAATTATCGCCGGCTACCCATGGTTTGGCTGGTGGGGAAGAGACACTTTCATAGCTGCTCCTGGACTTACTCTTCCTATGGGGGACAAAGATACTTTCCTGGAGATCATGGATACCATGGCCAAGGACCTTACGGGACCACTTTTCCCAAATGTCGGAAGCGGAACCTTTACCAATATGAATTCTATCGATGCTCCACTTTGGTTCTTTTGGTCACTTCAGCAATACATCCAATTTACAGGAGATATCCAAACAGTCAAGTCGAGATATCTAGACAAACTCAAAGGAATCATTGAAGGATATAAGGCTGGAACAGATTTCAACATCCACATGCTTGACAATGGATTGATCTATGGCGGAAATGATGGCCTAGCACTTACTTGGATGGATGCGGTCACACCTGATGGCCCAGTAACCCCTAGAACTGGCTGCCCAGTTGAGATTCAAGCCCTTTGGTACAATGCATTATGCTTCTACCATGAGCTAAGCGGAGATGAATCAGCGATCGAATTGGCAGCAAAAGTCAATGAAAGTTTTGAAAAAGAGTTTTGGGATGAGGAAAAAGGATATTTAGCTGACTATATTAATGGTGAGTTTAAAGATTGGGCTATTCGCCCAAATATGGTTTTCGCTACATCGCTACCCTATACGATGCTTAGTGAAAGTCAAAATGACCAGATTTTAGAAACTGCTAAATCCACGTTATTGACTACTCGTGGATTAAGAACACTAACCCCAGAAGACCCTGCATACAAAGGATATTATTTTGGAGATCAGATCAGTAGAGATCAAGCATATCATAACGGAACCGTTTGGGTTTGGCCATTAGGCCACTTTATGGAAGGTTACATCAAGCTGCATGGAAAATCTTCAAAAAACTTCCTTAAGAAAATCTTAAAAGGATTTGATGACGTGATTACACAATACGGTGTAGGAACAGTTGCTGAAATATATGACGGGGATCCTCCTCACCGTCCCAAAGGAGCTATTTCTCAAGCATGGAGTGTCGCTGAATTGCTTAGAATGATGGAATTGGTCAAAAGTTTATAATTAATTTTTATGAGAGTATTAATGTTCGGATGGGAATTCCCTCCACATATTTCGGGAGGTTTAGGCACAGCCTGTTATGGCTTGGTCAAGGGACTTGCCCACCACAACCAAGACATCATTTTTGTAGTACCCAAGCTTTGGGGAGACGAAGAACCTTTGGCTAGGTTTGTCAATGCCAGCGACGTTGCAATAGATTACAAGGAGAGGAAATTCAAAAAGATTTGGAAAAACCTCACTTATTTGGAAGTAAGCAGTTTTTTGGTTCCTTATTTAGGACCAGAGGAGTATAAAAAATTCACAGATTACGCGATTCATGACAGAGCGGATGTCGATGACAGCATATTTTCACCAAAATACCAATTCAGCGGAAAATATGGAAAAAACCTCATGGAGGAGGTTAGTAGATATGCTTTGACAGGCGCTCAAATCGCCAGAGACCGTGATGATTTTGATATTATTCACGCCCATGACTGGCTTTCGTTTCCCGCAGGAATAGCTGCAAAAGAAATTTCCGGAAAGCCTTTAGTTGCCCATGTACATGCTACGGAATTCGACAGATCAGGAAAATCGGTAAATCAGCCGGTTTATGATATCGAGCGTGCAGGCATGGAAGCAGCCGACCATGTTTTGGCGGTAAGTCAGCTGACGAAAAACACGATTGTCACCAAATACGGAATCCCTGAAGAAAAAGTAAGCGTACTTCACAATGCAGTATTGGACGCCAGCATCATTAAGTCTAAATATGACAAGAAAGTACCTGAGAAAATAGTGACCTTCTTAGGGAGAATCACTTTCCAAAAAGGACCTGAATATTTTGTAGAAGCTGCGAAAAAAGTATTGGACAGAGATCCAAATGTTCGTTTTGTAATGGCTGGATCGGGTGACTTGCTCAATCGAATGATTGATCGAGTTGCCGAATTGAGAATCGCCTCCAAATTCCATTTCACCGGCTTTTTGAAAGGCGATGATGTGGATCATATGTATGCAATTTCGGATGTCTATGTGATGCCCTCAGTTTCAGAACCTTTTGGAATCTCACCACTGGAGGCCGTAAGACACAATACTCCGGTGATTATCTCCAAGCAATCTGGGGTTGCTGAAGTACTGGTCAATGCCATCAAAATCGACTTCTGGGACATTGACTCCATGGCAGATTCAATTTTTGCATTACTCCACTACAATGGAATTTCCCGCATGTTCAAAGAAATGGGAAGCCAAGAATTAAAAAAATTAAAATGGGAACATGTGGCTGCTAAACTGGTCACTGTTTACGAAAAAACTATATCCGCACGACCATGAGAAGCATTTGTTTTTATTTTCAGGTTCATCAACCATATCGCTTAAAACCTTATCGTTTTTTTGATATTGGTGACGACCATTACTATTGGGATGACTTTCTAAACAGAAGTGTCATTAGAAAAATCGCACAGAAGTGTTACCTCCCAATGAACTCACTTCTTTTGGATTTGATCCATCAATATCCAGGTCAGTTCAAAGTTACTTTCTCCTTCTCAGGGACCTTTATGGATCAATTGGAGGCTTATGCACCAGATGTTTTAGAAAGCTTCCAGAGATTGGTAAAAACTGGCCAAGTAGAACTCTTAAGCGAAACTTACGGACACGCTCTCGCTGCCTTAAAAAGCAAAGATGAGTTTTCTTCCATGGTAGATCAGCATAGAGAAAAAATTCAGGCCCTGTTTGATGGATATACTCCAAAAGTGTTCAGAAATACAGAGTTGATTTATTCAGATCAAATTGGAGCAATGGTCGCTGACATGGGATATAAAGGGATTTTGACTGAAGGTGCCAAGCACGTTTTGGGATGGAAAAGCCCTAATTATGTCTATCAAAATTCTATCAATCCTAACCTGAAAGTTTTATTGAAAAACTTCAGACTTTCGGATGACATTGCCTTTAGATTTAGCAACAAGACTTGGGAGGATTACCCATTGACTACCGACAAATTCATCAACTGGATCAATGCAATTCCGAAAAGCGAGCAGGTTTTGAACCTATTTATGGATTATGAAACTTTTGGTGAACATCAATGGGCCGAAACAGGGATTTTCGAATTCATGAAAGCCTTGCCTGGTGCAGTCTTCAATCAAACAGACTTTGGATTTGCCACTCCTTCTGAGATAATAGATCAAGTTTCACCGATCAGCGCTATTCATGTCCCTACTCCCATTTCTTGGGCAGATGAAGAAAGAGATTTGACTGCTTGGCTTGGAAATGATTTGCAGGATGAAGCTTTTGACAGACTCTATGATTTGGAAAACATGGTTAAAAAGACCAATGACCCGGATTTGTTGAGAGACTGGAATTATCTACAGACATCCGATCACTTCTATTACATGTGTACCAAGTTCTTCTCCGATGGGGATATTCACTCCTATTTCAGCCCTTATGACACACCATATGATGCATTTATCAATTATATGAATGTACTCAGTGATTTTGTCCTTAGGGTAAAAGAGAAATTAAAAGAACCCGCAATTGCATAAAAAAGGGCCTGTTTTCCAAAAACAGGCCCTTTTTGCTTTCATAAGGAGGAAAAGATATTCACCTCGTTCACTCTTTAATAACTTTCTGATTCGTTAGGGAAATCCTGACTTTTCACGTCTTGGATATAATTCTTAAAAGCATCTGTCATCACCTGTTGCAGATCGGCATATTGTCGCAAAAATCTAGGTTTAAATTCTTGGGTAATCCCTAACATATCATGCATCACAAGTACCTGACCATCCACATCTCCACCTGCTCCAATCCCTATCACTGGAATTGAAACTGTTTCCGCTACTTTCTTAGCCAATGCCGCAGGGATTTTCTCTAAGACTATTGCAAAACATCCACACTCTTCCAAGATTTTTGCATCTTCCAAAAGTTTTGCTGCTTCCGCGTCTTCTTTTGCCCTTACGGTGTAGGTTCCAAATTTGTAAATTGACTGAGGGGTCAAGCCTAAGTGTCCCATTACAGGAACTCCCGCGCTTAGAATACGAACAACAGATTCTTTGATTTCCGCTCCACCCTCAACCTTCACGGCATGAGCACCTGATTCTTTCATAATACGAATCGCAGACCTCAAAGCCTCTGAACTATTCCCCTGATAACTTCCAAAAGGAATGTCAACTACGATGAAAGATCTTTTCACAGCTCTTACCACTGAAGAGGCATGATAGATCATTTGATCAAGGGTAATTGGTAATGTCGTCTCATGACCTGCCATCACATTGGATGCAGAATCGCCAACTAAGATGATATCTATCCCCGCAGAGTCTACAATTTTTGCCATGGAATAATCATAGGCAGTCAACATGGAAATCTTCTCTCCACGCTGCTTCATTTCCTGAAGAATATGAGTTGTAATTCGCTTGATTGAAGCTGATGAATGTACTGACATGATCTTAATGAAGGTGGACTGAAAAATTATCTCCAGAGAAATCTACTTTGATATGCTCATTGAGAGTAGTAGAAAGCTCATAACCGGTGTAATCGGGACGAATTGGGAAAAGTCCATGTGCTCTATTCACTAATACAGCCAATTCCATCTTTCCAATGTCAGATTTCAAAAATGGCTTCATTGCAAAAACCACGGTTCTTCCTGTATTCAGCACATCATCGACTAGAATCAAAGTCTTCCCAGTCAAATCAACTGGATGGGAAAGCTCAACAGTTGAGGTATTCACTTGACTTTTGTCCAGTTTAATTTCCACCTCTTCCAAAGGCAAGGTAGAAATCGCCTTTAATTCTGCTGAAAGCAATTGTGACAAGGTCGTCCCCATTCCCGTGATTCCTGCTAGGATTACACCAGAAGAATGAATATTCCTCTCATAAATTTCGTAGGCCATCCGGGTGATTTTCTTCCGGATTTGTTCATGATTGAGTACTTCGCTCATAGTATTTTTCAAAAGTGAAAATTAGGCCAAAATGACCTGCTTTCAAAATCAATTCCTATCGGTGTGAATCTTCCTCACTGAGGATATTGATATAACTCTGATATCGGTAAGGATGAATGTATCCCTCCTCCACTTTTTGGATGATTACACAGCCCGGTTCATTGATATGTTTGCAGTTGTTGTACTTACATTCTCCAAGGTAGGCTCTCATCTCTGGGAAATAATGAGAAAGCTCAGTATCCTCCACATCCAAAATCCCAAACTCTTTGATCCCGGGAGTATCAATCAAATCTCCTCCTTCTTTCAAGAAAAACATCTCAGCAAAGGTGGTAGTATGAACTCCTTTACTGCTGTATCCGGAAACCTCATTTGTTTCTTGTCTTGCCTCTGGCACCAAACGATTCAATAAAGTGGATTTCCCAACTCCTGAATGTCCTGAGATCAAACTTGATTTCCCTTGAATAAATGGTAATATTTTATCCCTAACTCCCTCATCATGCATGGCAGAGACCTCCAAAACCTCATATCCTAAAGGCTTGTAAATATCTCTTATATCCTGCAACCAATCTTCCGCATCCTCTCCATCCATAAGATCTACTTTATTGACGATAATGATGGCTGGAATCCGGAAACTCTCCGTACTTACCAAAAATCTATCAATGAATCCCAATGATGTTCTTGGGTTTTTCATTGTCACAACCAAAATGGCCTGGTCCAAATTACTGGCAATGATATGTGAGAAATGCTGCTTCCTTGTGGACTTCCTGATGACGTAATTTTCTCGAGGCAGAATAGTTCGAATAATCGCCGTTTCCTGTCCAGGCTCCATCTCTATTTCCACCCAATCTCCAACTGATATAGGATTGGTCAATTTTAAATCACCTTGCTTAAACTTCCCTTTCAATCGGGTTTGGATAAATCGATCTTCCGCCAACACGGTATACCAACTTCCTGTAGACTTGATGACTCTACCTTTCATTTAAAGATGATTTGATTACTAAATCTGTGATTCGATTTGCAGCTCCAACTTGTGAATCTACCCATTTTTTGGCTGCTTTGACTGCATTTTGATGGTTTTCTGGTCTTTCCAATAGCTCAAATTCACGAGCTAGTTCTTCCTTGTCTTTTACTGAAAAACCACAGCCTCTTTGAATAGCCTCTTCAGACTCAGGAAATTTGCTTATCCTCTTCACCTTTCCAAAAAACACAGGAACTTGAAACCCTAAAGGCTCTAGAATATTGTGAAGTCCTTCTCCAAATGCCCCTCCTACATATGAAATTTTAGCATATTGATAAAGTGAACTCAGCATCCCAATATTATCAATAAAAAGCACTTGCGATTTCTCAGACTGATCCCATTTGGAATAGAACAAGCTTTTCTGAGGAATAGCAGATGCCCATGAATTCATATGCGGAGTTTGGATATCATGAGGAGCAATAATCCATTTATACTCTGGTTTGGATTGGATCAAGGGAATCAAAAGCTCCATATCCTCTTCCCAAATAGACCCTAGCACAATCACATCCGAATTCCCCTTCCAACTTTCGACTTCTGGAAATGATTTGGGGGCCAAAGCATTTTGACTCACTCGATCAAAACGAGTATCTCCAGCCAATGTATGATTTGAATATCCAATTCCACTCAAAAGATCGATGCTTTGATGGTTGGAGGTGAAGATATGATTGAAATAGAAAATCATATTTCTAAAGAACCCTTTTCTTTTGAAATAAGGTTGTTCTTGCCGAAAAGCTGCCGCTATCAAATAGAGAGGGATTCCCTTTGATTTGGTTTCTGAAAGAAAGTGATACCAAAGATCATATTTGACAAAAAAGACCAAGTTGGGATTCACTAAATCAAGAAAACGTCTCGCGTTTGCAGCAGTATCAATGGGCAGGTAAGAAATATAATCCACATTTTCCTGCTTTTTTTTAGAAGCAGGAATGTAACCTGATGGACTAAAAAAACTCACAAGAACCAAGGAATCAGGCATTTTTTCTTTCAAAGATGCAATTACCGGCTTGGCTTGTTCATATTCTCCAAGGGAAGCAACATGAAACCAAATAAGTTTTCCCGGATAATTTTTCCGAAATTGCGCGAGGTTTTGGAAAAGAAATTCTCTTCCTTGCCGAAATGTCTTGAGCTTTGGGGATAGAAAAGAAAGTAAAGGTAATAAGGTCTCAAAGAGAACTGTTCCCAAACTGTAGATCCACTTCATGCTCCAAAATTAGGTTTTACTTCCGAATTTATTCTCTTTTGAATCATCCATTAGGTATTTTCTGACCTTCTAGATATTTCTAAAAAAGGAAAATGAGGCGTGTAATTCCACCAAAAATTAAGTATTTTCAAATCCGTTGTTTACCGCCGCACCTTTTTTACACTGAAAATTGAAATGATAAAAGTATTATTTGTCTGTTTGGGTAATATTTGCAGGTCCCCATTAGCAGAGGCTATTTTCAATCAAAAGATTACAGACGCTGGCATCAAGTCACATTTCAAGGCTGATAGCGCCGGTACTTCTGACTATCACATTGGAGAACTACCTGATGAGAGGACAATTAAATGCGCTGCTCTCCATGAGATCCCGATCAGCCATAGGGGAAGACAAGTCAACCGAACTGACTTTAGAGATTTCGACTATATCATTGCGATGGATGACAGCAATCTTCGCAATCTCAACAACCTAAAAACTAGATTTGGCTTCCCAGAAAAAGAAATCTTTATGATGCGGGATTTCGTCCCAGAAAGCGAAGGACTTTCTGTTCCAGACCCCTATTACGGCGGAGAGGAAGGATTCATGGAAATCTACAGGATTCTGGATGAAGCAATTGGCCACTTTTTGAGTCAAATTCAGGAGAATCATCAGATATATGCATGATTTCAATGAATTATATGAACAAGTAATCTATCAAAATCTCGGACCATTAGCCGAGCTCAAATCAGCCTCTTTAATCGCAGCAGGAAGTCATAATCAAGGAATCCGGCTTGACACGAATGAAGGGGCTTTCTTTTTGAAATTAAACTTTGATCATGAAAAAGACACCTTAGTCAAAGAAGCGAAAGGCCTTGATAAAATCCGGAAATCCACTTTTTTGAAAGTCCCAGAAGTCTTTGGCTGTGGAAGAATCGGAGACTACAATTATCTCCTCTCGGAATTTATCCAATCTGGAAGATACTCCTTAGATTATTGGGAGAACCTTGGTCTTGGACTAGCACACCTACACCTTACCCAACAACCAAAATTCGGGCTGGATCATGACAATTACATCGCTTCACTTTTTCAGAAAAACTTGGAGAGTGAGTCTTGGTTGGACTTTTATATAGAGCATAGACTCGAACCGCTTTTAGGAAAGGCTTATTTCGACAGGTTGATACCACTAGATTTTCTGAAGAAATTCCAAGAAATCTACCCTAGACTCGAATCGATTTTCCCAAATGAAAAACCTGCTTTGGTTCATGGAGATCTTTGGTCAGGAAATGTGATCAGCACTCAATCTGGAGAACCCTGCTTGATTGATCCAGCCATCTATTTTGGGCATAGGGAGATGGACATAGCTTTCAGCAGACTTTTTGGAGGATTTGACAATAGATTTTACGAATCCTACGAATCCATTTTACCAATGGAACATGGCTTTGAAAATAGAATGGGTATTTATAATCTCTATCCTCTCCTGGTTCATTTAAATCTATTTGGAATAGCCTATCTTCCGGGAATAGAAAAAATTATCAAGCGATTTCAGTAATGGATTTTCAAATTCGCCTTTACCAAGCTTCTGATCTTGAGGCAATCCGAGAAATCATCAACGATTCCATACTTTTTACCAGCAACAACTACGATTACCGAGCAAAAACCACAGAAGAAGTCCAAATTCAAATGGAGCAAAAACTTGAGAATGGCTTCCCTATTTTAGTAGGAGTCATTAACAATCGGGTTTGCGGATTTGCTACCTATGGGAAATTCCGCGCAAAACCTGGCTACAACACCACTGTTGAGCATTCCATTTATCTTACAGATTCTGCACAAGGAAAAGGCTTGGGAACAGCCATGATGAAGGATTTAATCCAATTTGCCAGAAACAAAGGAATTCACGTGATGATTGCTGGAATGGACTCCCAAAACTTAGGGAGTTATCGATTTCATGAGAGATTAGGCTTCAAGGAAGTCGCTCGGATCCCAGAGGTCGCTACCAAATTTGAAAAATGGCTGACTTTGGTCTTGATGCAATTAACCTTAGATTGATTAAACTAACAAAACCTTCTCCCCAGTTTTCACAGCTTTAAAAATCGCATCAATAATCACCATGTCTTTCAAGCCTTCTCTCCCGTCAACAGGAATCTCTGGCTCAACTCCATCGAATATAATTCCAGCCATTTGATCCATTTGAACTGTCTGATGCATGATGTGCGGCTCATCTAAAGGACCTTGATTGGTCCTCCCCTTGATGGGACCATAACCCGTCGAAGGCTGCATTTCTGCAAAACCTTTAGTTCCATTCAGAAAAAATTTATCCAAATTATTCATGGAATAGGTAGACAAACAAGAGGCGATAACTCCTGATGGAAAGCCCATTTGAAACGTAATTGTCTCATCAATACCTTCTTTGAATTTCACAGGATCGGTTTTCACTTCCTGAGCAGTCACCCAGATCGGTTCTTCTCCCGTCATATACCTAGCTCCATTTATTGAATAAATACCAATATCCATCATTGCTCCACCACCAGACAATGTAGGATTCAGACGCCACTGAGTCGGATCTCCGATCATGAAACCGCTGAGTCCTTGGAAGAACTTTATCGTTCCAAACTCACCGGTTTTCCTCATATTCACTACTTTCAAAGTATTGGCTTCAAAATGCATTCTGTAACCAATTAAGAGCTTGACTCCAGCCTTATCACATGCCTCCACCATTTCTTTAGCCTCGGCGGCATTGATAGCCATTGGCTTTTCGCAGATCACATGCTTTCCTGCCTGTGCAACTCTGATTGCCTGCTCTTTATGCAAGGCATTTGGAGTAATCACATATACCGCATCGATATCAGGATTATCCTTGATCGCATCAAAATTGTCATAGTTGTAACAGTTTTTATCCGGGATTGAATACTTCTCTTTCCAAGCTTCCACCTTTGAGGGAGTACCGCTAATTAGGCCTACCAATTTTGCTCTATTAGAATCCTCCATGGCCTTGGCCACCCTGGTTCCATAACTTCCCAAACCCATTATAGCTACCCGTAATACTTTGTCACTTTGACTAGACTTTTCTTCATTTTCAGATAAAGGCTTAGAAAAACTCGGCAAATAGGGGATGGAGATAGCAACTGCGGATGCGCTTGCTTTTTGGAGAAAAATTCTTCTTGAGTTCATAGATAGGTCATTCAGGTTGGAAAATGAAAATAGTGATTTTCAAGGAATTAATTTTGATCTCGAGTATGCAATCCTCTGGTTACTATTTGAATGGTATTCCTGGTTCGCTGTTCCAGCAAAATTTCCATCCACGACAAATTTTCAAAACTACCTTTATGAGGATTGAGGATGGTCAATAATTCCAATCCTTCATTGTAGCGGATCGAAAAAGTTTTTTCCAATGATGAAACGAGTTTATTCAATTTGAAAAGCTCATCATCAATAATAATAGTTACTCCAATAGCCGATGTCTGCAGCATATTCACTTTCAATTTCAAATGATCCAATTGCGTATAAATCTCATGAATATGACTCTCCTCTATAAAGGCGAAATCAGTCACTCGAAGCGAAACCATGATTTGATTTCTCTTCAAAATAATCGAGGGTATTGGATTCAGCTTTCCCGTTGAATAAATCTTAGTTCCCGCCTCATCAGGTTTCAAAAAAGATTTTACAAAAAGCGGAATACCCAAATTTGCCAATGGTTTAATGGTTTTGGGATGAATCACCGAAGCCCCATAATAGGTCATCTGGGCAGCTTGGAGATAATCCAGCTCTGAAAACAATTCTGAATCTTTAAAGATTTTTGGATCGCAATTCAAAACTCCCGGAACATCCTTCCAAATAGTTACTGAGCTTGCTCCTAAACTTGAGGCAAAAATTGCTGCTGAAAAATCAGAGCCCTCACGCCCCAAAGTAGTGGTTCTACCTTTCGAGTCGGCCCCTATAAATCCTTGAGTGATTACCGGATATTGATCCAAATTAGGTTGAAGAATAGAATTGCATCTCTTTTTGGTTTGGGCCCAATCCACTTTCGCAAAGCGGAAATCACTGGAAGTCAAAATCAATTCTCTAGCATCCTGCCAAAGTGCCACCATCCCTTGCTCACAAAGATATTCCATCACAATTCGACTGGAAATCAATTCCCCAAATGCAATAATTCCATCATAGCATTCATCATAGTTTTCTTCATTTACTTCTAGGTATAGTAAATTCTGAAGCTGAATAAATAAATTTTCCAGCTTAGGAAAAATCCGATGCCCTTCAGGAAAAAGTTCTTGACAAATTCCTAAATGGAAGCTTTTTAAATTTGCACTTTTTTGAGAATAATCACTTTCACTCATTCTAAGGGAAAGAATTTCTTCTAAAGCATTGGTGGTCTTTCCCATGGCAGAAACTACGATTAGCATATTTTTTCGCAATCGATTACGTAAAATTTCAGCCAAGTTTTTAACAGAATCAGCATCTTTGATAGAAGCTCCTCCAAATTTGTATACTATAGTTTTAGCCATCAGTTTTTATTCCTAATTTCGAAAAGATATAAACCCAAATATTGTATTTTTCTAAGCAATGAAAATTAATCCTTACCAGCCTGACCAAACCGGAATGGCCTATTCTGTAGGCACCACGCTTGACAGATTCATTAAATCAAAACAATCCGATTTCCCTTTTGCTTCCGGAGAGCTTTCTCAGTTGCTAAGGGATATTGCCTTGGCCGCCAAGATAGTCAATCGGGAAACTAACCGTGCCGGACTTGCCAATATCGGAGGTGCTTTTGGTCAAACGAATGTCCAGGGCGAAGAACAGCAAAAACTCGATGTCATCGCCAACATTCGATTTATAAGAGCACTCAGCAAGGGTGGCGAAGTCTGTGCCATAGTTTCTGAAGAAGAGGATGCGGTGATAGATTTACACAATACTTCTGGAAAATATGTGGTAGCTATAGATCCACTGGACGGAAGTTCCAACATTGATGTGAATATTAGTATCGGTACCATTTTCTCGATTTATCGAAGAATTACGCCAGCCGGCAGTCCGATTCAAATGGAGGATGTGATGCAACCGGGATCCAAGCAAGTAGCCGCTGGGTATGTGCTATATGGATCTTCCACCATGCTAGTATACACTACAGGTTTTGGCGTCAATGGCTTTACCTATGAAAGTTCTTTGGGGGAATTTTTCCTTTCTCACCCCAATATTCAAGCTCCTAAAGACGGGAATATCTATTCTATCAACGAGGGTTCTGAGTTAGAATGGAACAAAGGAGTACAAGATTACATCAGACTTTGTAAGGAAAAAGGCTATTCGGCAAGATACATTGGATCCTTGGTAGCTGATTTTCACAGAAATCTTCTTAAAGGAGGAATTTACATTTATCCGCCTACTCAAAAGAATCCAAATGGAAAGCTAAGGCTTCTTTACGAGGCAAATGCCTTGGCCTTATTAGCGGAGCAAGCAGGAGCTATAGCTACTGATGGGAAGCAAAATATCCTATCTATTCAGCCTGAATCTCTTCATCAAAGAACTCCATTGATCATTGGTTCAGAAAAAATGGTGCAAACTGCCATGGAATATTTTGCGGAAGAAAAGTAATAAGACCCCTTATCAAACTAAAGGTCAAAGGTTTTCTGATCCAGAGAACTGGATGTATCTTAGAGGCAAAATCATCAACTTATGAAACTTTATCATTCCATTTTAGGGATCGCCGCGTTTTCAGGTGCGATTTTTCTGAATTCATGCGAATCCAAAACCGAGACTGAAGTCGTTGTAGAAGAGCCAATTGACGATACTTTCGCAGTCACTACCGAAAAAATGAAAATCAAGGTAGACACTTTGTACACTGGGTTTGAGCACCCATGGGGTATGACTTGGCTTCCTGACGGTAAATTGTTAGTAACCGAAAAAGAAGGCGACATTCTTGTATTTGAAAACGACAAATTCACCGGTACCAAAATCGAAGGCCTACCAACTGTTTATAAGGAAGGTCAATCTGGGCTTTTGGATATCGAAGCTCACCCTGATTATTCATCTAATGGCTGGATTTATATTTCTTACGGAAAAGCCAAAGAAGATGAAAAGTCTGCTACTACCATTGCAAGATTTAAACTGGATGGAAGCAAAGCTGTAGAATTGGAAGAGCTTTGGGAAGCAACTCCAGCTTGGAAAGGCGGAAATCACTTCGGTTCAAGAATTGTCTTCGACAAAGATAACTACATGTATTTCTCCAGTGGGGATCGTTTTGACACCAAAATGAATGCTCAAACTTTGGAAAATGCACATGGCAAAATTCACAGATTGAAAGACGATGGAAGTGTACCTGAGGACAACCCATTTGTCAATGAGCCAAATGCAGTAAAATCAATCTGGGTTTTGGGAAATAGAAACCCTCAAGGTCTGGTTTATGATGCAGCAAACGACAGAGTTTGGGAATCAGAGCATGGCCCAATGGGCGGAGATGAGCTAAACTTGATCGAAAAAGGCAAAAACTATGGTTGGCCAGTAATCACGTACGGAACCAACTATGATGGATCTACCATCACAGAGATCACGGAGAAAGAAGGTATGGAGCAGCCAGTTTCCTACTATGTTCCATCTATCGCTACTGCTGGTATTGCAATCGTAACTTCTGACAAATACCCAGCTTGGAAAGGAGATATTCTAATAGGAGCTCTTGCGAAAATGCATATCAACCGTGTGGATATGGATGGAGACAAAGCACTTTCTCAAGAAATCATGCTTCAAGATATCGGAAGAGTAAGACAAATCAGTGAAAGTCCTGACGGATACCTTTATGCCATCACGGAAGGAACTGGATTACTTGTCAAACTAATCCCAATCCCATAAAAAATTAAAGCTCTCCAAATCGGAGAGCTTTTTTTATACAAAGTCTACATCGACATTGAATGGATACTTCATCAGGAATTGAAGGGCATCCTCGATTTCCAGATCTTCAAAAAGAACCCGGTACAGGTTTTCAGTAATTGGAGCCCTTAAATCAGAAGTCTCCAAAAACGCCTTGATAATTCGCACTGTATTGATCCCTTCAGCTACTTCTTCCATTTCAGCTTGAATCTGGGTAAGCGTTTCTCCTTTTGCCAATCTATAGCCTACGGTGAAGTTTCTGGAATCAACTGAATTACAAGTGGCAACTAAATCGCCAATCCCCGCCAGACCGATTACAGATCGAACTCCTCCGCCCAAAGCATTGCTTAAGTGAACCATCTCTACCATACCTCTAGAGATCAACAATCCTCTTGCATTTTCTCCCAAGCCCAATCCTGCCAAGGCTCCAGAGGCGATTGCTATGATGTTTTTTAATACTCCACTTAGCTCTACTCCAATAATATCAGAGTTGCCATAAACTTGGAATTTATCAGATCGAAGCAATCGCTGCCCCTCTAAAATCACCTCATTGTATTTACTAGCGACCACAGTTGCCGCTGGCTGACCTTTGATAAGTTCTTTGGATAAGTTAGGCCCTGCTAAGCAGCCAACTCTCACAACTACTGTTTCCTTTTGGATCACCTCACTCATAGTCAAAACCTGACTCCTTTTGATCTTTGTAATCGAGCTTAAATCTTTCCCTTTTGGTAGATCGAGGCAAAGACCTTTCGTTCCGTGAATAATCAGATGATAAGGATGGAGAAATGGCGCGAAATTTCTAACCACTTCTTGGAATCCACTGGAAGGAACTACAAAAAATAAAACTTCACACTGCTCACATATTTGCTCAGGATCGAATGTCGCAACGATAGATTCATGGAGTTTTCTCCCTTGAGTCTCATGCTTTTCGTTGATTTCTTCTACCACTTCAGGCTTTCGGGCATAAACCACCACTTTGCTTTTCTCAGCAAGCATATTGGCTATGGCAGTCCCAAAGCTACCAACTCCAACGACTCCGACTTTTTTATTAGAAGAGTTTTTCGAGTCCATACCCATGTAATCTGTTATGATAAAAATATAATAAACTCATATCCTCAGTGACGATATAGCCATCCTTATTTCGGATCAAAGGCCTTTTTGCATGGTACATTCCCACATTGCTTAATCCGTGAGCGATGATCTCATCCATACTGCGCTTCATATGAGGAGCAATATTGATTTGACATTCTTTTTTCAGTTCCAAAATCCGATCATAGACCATTTGACAAGAAGCTTTAAATTCATCATATGGCAGGAATATATCTTCCTCCGGCAAACGAATCAGGTCAAACAAATCCAGTTTTTGATTCATGGATTTGATCATCTCAAAAGCTGTAAAAGCAACCAAATGCGATGAGAATACGCGGTTGATCTTATGGAACTCCTCCACGATTCTTTTTCCCAATAGATTGGAATACTCTTCTTCACGTTGGGAATCCACACTTACCGCTCCATTGGAAATGAAATAATCTTCTGTCTCAATGATTCGATCTTTTTTATCCAAGCTATTCCCATTTTCATCCACATAATTCCCGAGGACATCCATCGCTTTCCCTACGGAAACAGAAATGTCAGATCCTTTGGTAAAGAACTTCACCAAGAACTTAGAGATTTTATAGGAAGTAGAGAACTCATCATTCTCTTTATAATATCTCTCTTGACCAGTGATACTCAAATAATCCCGAATCAAACTAGGAGCTTCCAGCACAAAATGGTAATTGATAGTAACAGGAACGATAAAAACTTTCCCTGACACATCCTTTATTCCTTTTTGATAATTGGCTCTTTGCGCTTCAATAGCGGTACTCAGCAGTCCCAATTTCAATTTGGATTCGATCATCCCACTTCTACTTCTGGTACCCCCAGGGAAAAATAAAGAATGACAACCAAATTGAATGGCCTCCTTGGAGTAGGTTTTCAAGGTCTCCAAATACATCAAATTCTTCTTTCTTCTATCCACTTTGTACGCTCCTAGAGCATCCATAAAGTAGGCGAAAATAGAGATGTTGAATAGGTTCAGCCCAGCTCCATAGATAAATGGAGGTAAACCCAAAACTGAAATAGTCCAGCCAATCAAAATACTATCCAAATTGGAGAAATGGGTAGGAACCATCACAACTGTTCCCTTGGTTGCTAAATCACGTAACTGATCCGTTTCTCCCGTAATCTGAATCTTATCCTGCAGGGAATATTGATTACTGAAAATGGAACGAAATCCTTTTACCCTAGCCGCATTCAACAACCTTGAAAAGCCGAAGGAAACGACACTACGGGTAAACTTATAATGATGGTGTTTGAAATTACTGGCGATTTCTTCAGAATATCTGGAAGTGATTCTTTGCAACACCTCTTGATATTCTTTCAGTCTATCAGCTTTGGATAGCTTAGACTCAGAATTCACATGGAGTAAAGATTCTTTTACTTTATTCCAAAAACTGGATTCATCATCGGGGTCAACCACCCAAGGATTTTGCTTGACCCTTAATTTTTCTCGATAGAGCGTTGTTTCCAACTCCTCCTTCAAAATATCAGGATTGTGATTGGTTAAATTCAGGATTCTCTCCTGAGACTTATCTGAAACTTTTTTGATGAATTCTTTTCGTTCCCTTGCCAGTTTTACCACAGGCCATTCATCCTTGCTGGGCAGAATGGGGTCGTACCTATGTTTGATATATTTCTCCTCCAAGTGGATTGCTGGTTTGATCGAATAAAGATCAAAGATAAGGAATTAGTATTTCCTGAATAAGAATTTTACATACAGGGTCGGGGGCTACTTTGATTTTGACTTTACAAAAATCGCTACGATTAAAGAGGTGACCAATCCCATTACCAAAGCTCCGATTACGGATTGAATCATGTAGCTATTGATATTAAAATAGGCTTCAGCATCCGATTGAGTCATTTTCCCAGAAGAGACTGCATATTCAATCACATTTGGAAAATAACCAGGAGTAATAACGGTCGAGGTAATATATTGAGCCAATGGACTTAAAACAGTAACAATCACAGTAATGATCAAACCTGAGATCACTCCTTGCTTGTATGACATGACTCCAGAATAAAAATTCTTCTTCTTGTCCAAAAGAGCGAACACATAGACCAAGATCGCAGGAATCGCAAAAAAATTGGTATAGGTAGCGTGATCAGCGATTTTTTCATCATGCCAGCCCATGGATTTTTCAAAAAACATCCAAGCCAGCATACTAAGTGTGAAGATTAAAGCCCACTTAATTTCAATTTTAATATTTTTCATAGTGCAAGATTTTGGGTGATGGATTAATTGCTATTTCAAAATACAAAAAATACCAATTGAATTAAATCTGGTTTTTCTAAGGTATACTCATGGAAAACCTTGTCCATCAGCTAAAGGGTATTATTTTTACGGCTTCAAATCCTAATGAAACCAGACCTCAAGAAAATACAAGTCCCGATTGAGTCCGAAATGCATGTTTTCGAACAGAAATTTCGGGATTTCATGAAAAGCAAGGTCAAGCTTCTTGACCATGTAACTAACTACATTGTAAAACGCAAAGGGAAGCAAATGCGCCCTATGTTCGTTTTCTTGAGTGCCGGGGTTTTTGGGCCTATCAATGACTCTACCCATCGAGGTGCTGCCTTGATCGAACTATTGCACACCGCTAGTTTGGTACATGATGACGTGGTGGATGATGCCAATTACAGACGTGGGTTTTTCTCAGTCAATGCCCTTTGGAAAAACAAAATCGCAGTTTTAGTAGGTGATTATCTTTTAGCACGAGGCTTATTACTTAGTGTGGATCACGGAGATTTCCATTTATTGAGAATCGTTTCTAATGCAGTGAAGGAAATGTCAGAAGGCGAACTTCTTCAAAGCTATAAAGCTAGAAAACTGGATGTAGATGAGGAGATTTATTATGACATCATCCGCCAAAAGACTGCTAGCTTAATTGCATCTTGCTGCGCTGTTGGTGCTGCGAGCGTACAAACCGATGAAGCCATTGTCGAAAGAATGAGAACCTTTGGAGAAAAGGTCGGAATGGCCTTCCAGATCAAAGACGACTTGTTTGACTATGGGGATGAAGAAATCGGTAAACCTGTTGGCATTGATATCAAGGAAAAGAAAATGACCTTGCCTTTGATCTATGCACTTCGTAATGCCGATTGGATGGAAAAAAAGCAAATCATTCATCTGATCAGAAACAAATCCAACAACAAAAAAGCTGTCAATCAAGTCATTGACTTTGTAAAGAAAAGTGGCGGATTGGAGTATGCGAAAGAGAAGATGAATGAATTCTACCAGGAATCCTTGGCTATTCTAAAAGAATTCCCAGAATCAGAATTCAGAACCTCATTGGCTGCTTTGGTTAGCTATTCTATTGAAAGGAAGAAATAAACATTTCATTTTCTCTTCATTTTTTAAAAAGACATTACATTTGATAGTATCAAATGATACTATCAATGAAGCCTCCATATGATATTACATCCGAAATTTTATCCTTGGTTGGAAAGATCTCTGAAAAAATCGGGGAAGCAAATGCCCTCCTTTTAACCAAGCCTTCTCCCAAACTAAGGAAGCAAAACCAAATAAAGACGATTCAATCCTCTCTTCAGATCGAGGGAAACACCTTGAGTGAAGATCAGATTACTGCTCTTATAGAAAACAAAAGAGTCATCGGTCCTGAAAAAGAAGTTTTGGAGGTACTCAATGCAATCAAAGTCTACGAAAAATTAAATTCTTTCAGGCCAACTTCGGAAAAATCATTTTTATCAGCTCATCAACTTTTGATGAAAGATTTGGTAGCATCACCTGGAAGCTATAGAACGAAAGGCGTTGGTGTAGTGAAGGGATCACAGGTTGCACATTTAGCTCCTTCTGCAGAAATGGTGCCTGGCCTAATGAAAGACCTATTCAACTACCTAAAAAAAGACCCGGACCTAAATCTGATCAAAAGTTGTGTTTTTCATTACGAAATGGAATTTATCCACCCCTTTTTGGATGGAAACGGCCGGATGGGAAGACTATGGCAAACTGTTATTCTAAAGGAAAAAAATCCGATTTTTGAATCCTTACCTTTTGAAACATTGATCAGTAAAACCCAATCAGAATATTACAAAGCTTTGGCAGAAAGTGATAAATCAGGTAAATCAACCCAATTTATTGAATATATGCTTCGAATTATAGATCAGTCATTGGGTGAATTGGTAAATACCCAAGCAAAACCCATCAGCCCAGAAAATAGAATTTCGCACTTTCTATCATTGGGAAAAGGAAAATTCACCCGAAAGGAATACATGGAAGTATTTAAAACCATTTCTTCTGCAACCGCAAGCAGGGACCTCAAAAAAGCGGTTGAAGAGGGAGTCCTCAAAACTGAAGGAAATGGTAATCAAACAAAATATTTTTAATTCAATTATCTGAACTTTATGTCTAGATTTTTAATAGTTCTAATTCCAATTCTTTCAATAATCACTTTTCATGGAATCTTTTGGTGGCTAGATATCACATTAAAAAACAGAGGTCTTAAAAATCAAAACCAAGATCAGAATTACGGAAAAGACTTTTCTATTCTTTACGACAATATTCTAAAAAACAAATCCAAACACAGAACACAATACCTAAGTGCTTTCAGTGCAATCATTTTCTGCTTAATATCATTTATTGGTATAAGTGTTTGGCTAATGTTCGATTTAGACGATCACAAATGTGTATTATTTGAAAACTACCTTGAACAAAATGTAAATAGTAAAATTGATTCAATTTACATTGATTATCAAAACCACTCAATTAAGACTCTAAAATTGAAAAACCAAGAGTCAAACTCTAGCATTCTAATTTATAGACCTGATTTATATGGCTTTTTACAAAAAGGCGATAGTATCGTCAAACTTAAAACCTCTCCAAACATCCAAGTATTTCGTGAAGAAAACTTCTTTAACTTTGAAGTTTTGAAAAAGGAATTTTGCCAAGAGTAATTAAGGCAGATTCTTCAAAAACCCCTTAAACTCCTCAAATCCTTTTCCCATCGGGATCACATCCTTTTCTCCTTCCAGAAAAGCCGCCAATCTCTCCGGCAACACCAATTCTTCTCCCAAAGCTTCCTCCACCACATCTCTGAATTTTCCCGGATGAGCAGTTTCTAAAAAGACTCCTACATAGCCTGGATTTCCATCCATAAAAGCCTTCAATCCCAAATAACCTACAGCTCCATGAGGATCTAAGGTATATCCATTTGGCTTTACAGACTGAATCGCCTTCACTGTTTCCTGATCATCATAAAAATAGCCTTTGACTTTTTCACGGAATAGGGCTCCATCATTTCCATACAAAGCCAGAAGCCTTGGGAAATTACTAGGATTCCCTACATCCATGGAATTGGAAACGGTCTGAATAGATGGCTTAGCCAAAAATTCTTCACCTTTCAAATAGTCAGGCACTACCTTATTGACATTGGTTGCCGCTACAAATTGGTCGATAGGCAAGCCCATTCTTTGCGCCAAAATCCCAGCTCCAATATTTCCGAAATTCCCACTTGGGACAGAGAAAACAACCTTTTTGCCATTTTTAGGCAATCTAGAATAGGCATAGAAATAGTACAGACACTGAGGAATCCATCTGGCAATATTGATTGAATTCGCAGAAGTCAAAAGCAATTTTTCATTCAACTCAGGATCCAAAAAGGCCTTTTTCACTAAAGTTTGGCAATCGTCAAATACACCATCAACTTCTAAGGCCGTGATGTTTTGACCTAGGGTTGTGAATTGCTTTTCCTGAAGCAAGCTGACTTTCCCTTTTGGAAAAAGGATAATAACCTCGACACCTTCAACTCCCAAAAAGCCATTAGCAACAGCGCTTCCGGTATCTCCGGAAGTAGCAACCAAAACCCTTACTTTTTGATCAGAATCTGTCAAAAGCAAACTCATTAATTTGGAGCAAAAACGCGCTCCAAAATCTTTGAATGCCAATGTAGGACCATGAAACAGTTCCAAACTATAAACATCATCTTCCACCTGAACCAATGGTGCGTCAAAAGTCAAAGTATGACCCACCAACTCTTTGATTTGCCCATCAGTCAAATCCTCAGAAAACAGACTTCCAATCACCAAATAGCCAATCTCCTGAAAACTCATGGAAGAGAGACTTTCAATTTGATCTTGGGAAAGAGTAGGAATTCTTTCTGGCATATAAAGGCCATTATCAGGGGCCAATCCCTTGATAACTGCCTCTGACAAAGAAACCTTTTGATCTGGATTTTGGGTACTGTAATACTTCATGGCTTTTTATTCTATGATGTAGCCACCACGAGTATTGATGGCAGAGAAAAACACGTCTACTCCTAAACCTATGCTTTGATATACTTCTTCAGCGGCATCTGCAATCGCCTGTGCCTTTTCTTCTCCTTTAGAAAGGCAGAAAAGGGTTGGGCCACTGCCTGAAATCCCCATTCCCAAAGCTCCTTTAGCCTTTACAGCTTCCCTTACTTCATTAAACCCTGGGATCAGGATCGAACGGTAAGGTTCGGCAATTACATCTCTCAGAGATCTGGAAATCAAATCAAAATCCTCCTCATAAAGCCCCGCCACCAATCCAGCAACATTCCCAGACTGGATAGTTGAGTGTTTCAAAGGAATAGAATCCCTCAAAACGGATCTGGAATCAGCCGTTTTCAATTCAAAATGAGGATGCAACAGCGTGCAATACAAGCCTTTCGGAACATGCAATTTGATCACATCCAAAGGATGATAATCTCGGATCAGAACGAAGCCTCCCATTAAACTGGGAGCAACATTATCTGCATGACCAGCTCCGCAAGCAGCTTTTTCAGCAGCGATTGCAAAGGGAAGCAATTCTTTCTTTTCAAAAGGATTTCCCAAAAACTCATTCGCAGCAACCAAGGCAGCAGCTGCACTTGCTGCGCTTGATCCCATACCTGAACCTAATGGTAAACCTTTTTCCAAATGGATTGCCATCCCAATCTCCACATTCAAGTGGTCGAGCATAGCTTGAATAGCTACCGAACAGGTATTTTTCTCCACTTCCTTGGGAAGTTTCCCTTCGTCTCCGGTTATAGAAACAACTTCTAAACCTGGGCTATCTTTTTCCTCCAAGCGTACCCAATCGCCCATTCCCTCGATGGCAAA
Source organism: Algoriphagus zhangzhouensis (assembly GCF_900148515.1). GTDB lineage: Bacteria > Bacteroidota > Bacteroidia > Cytophagales > Cyclobacteriaceae > Algoriphagus > Algoriphagus zhangzhouensis. The sequence continues at coordinate 114,454 of NZ_FRXN01000002.1, forward strand.
TCCCAAGATATCAAATCCGCAGGAAACATTGGCGACAGTTGCCGGAGCAAAAGCTTTAACAGACTTCATTATTCACGGGTATAGTTACCGATACGAATCACATCAGCAAATACACCGGCAGCAGTTACATCTGCTCCCGCACCAGGCCCTCTGATAATCATAGGGCGGTCCAAATAACGCTCTGTGGTCAACAAAATCATATTGTCACTTCCACTCAAACTGCTGAATGGGTGTTCATTTGGAAGGGAATTCAATCCCACTTTCGCTTTTCCATTTTCAAGAGTTGCCATAAATCGCAACTTCTCTCCTTTGGCTTCAGCAGCTTTCAAAAGGTCTGAAAACTCAATGTCATGGGTTTTCAACTTTTCAAAAAACTCATCTACAGAAGCAGCATCCTGACAATCTTCCGGCACCATACTTTGGATGGTAATATCATCGAATTCCAAAGTTTGCTCGGCTTCTCTTCCCAAAATCAAGATCTTTCTTGCCACGTCCATTCCGCTTAAATCATCTCTTGGATCTGGTTCTGTAAATCCTTTTTCTTTAGCAACTCTCACCACTTCGGAGAAAGGGTCGCCTTTTTCCAGTTCAGAGAAAATAAAGTTCATGGACCCACTCAGAACCGCCTCAATTCGGATCACACGATCACCCGAAAGCATTAAATCCTGAAGGGTATTGATCACAGGGAGACCTGCGGCCACATTGGTTTCATACAAGAACTTCACTCCACGCTTCTTGGCCAATTTTCTTAGGTAGCCATATTCCTCCATGGAACCGGAATTCGCCTTTTTGTTTGGAGTTACGATTGCAACTTTCGCTTCCAAAATTCGGGAATAGGCATCCGAAACAGTCTGACTAGCAGTACAATCCACAAAAACCGAGTTGGAGAAGTTCATCTCCTCCATGGTTTTGATGAATTTTTCCAAATCCATATTTTCGTCTGATTCGCTCAGCTCATATGGATTTTTTAAATCAAACCCATCCTCATGGAAAGCCATATATCGGCTGTTTGCCAAGCCGTGAATCTGGATATCCAACTCACTGCTATCACGAAGCTTCATCTGCTGGTTTGCTATCATCTTGATCAGGGCTTTCCCGATCAAGCCAACTCCCACCAAGAATACGTGAAGAACCTTGTTTTCCGAAAGAAAGAATGCCTCGTGCAAGGCATTCAAGGCCTTTTGTAAATCCGCCTGAGGGATTACCGCAGAAATATTCAATTCCGAACTTCCCTGAGCAATCGCCGCAACGTTGATGTTATTTCTACCCAAGGCACGGAACATTCGTCCTGAAGCACCTGGGTTTTGCTTCATATTTTCACCTACCACAGCAATGGTTGAGAATCCATGCATTAAGTAGACTTCATCCATTTCGCCTGACTTGATCTCGTAGAAAAATTCTTTTTCAACAACCTCTTTGGCCAGATAAGCTTCTGCAGTTTTGATCGCCAAGCAGATACTATGCTCAGAAGATGCTTGGGAAATCAAAACGATATTAACTTTGGCCTCAGACAAAGCTTTGAAAACTCGGCTTCCGGCAGTTCCATCCAAAAGTGCCGCTCCCTGAACAGTCACGATTGAAATATTGGACATGGAAGAAATCCCTTTGATTAAGGCGCCACTAGTGACTTCTCCATTAATCATGGTTCCAGGATTTGCAGGCTCAAATGTATTCTTGATATAGATCGGAATACTTTTCTTCATCGCCGGCTGCATGGTTGCCGGGAATATCACTTTTGCACCAAAGTGAGAAAGCTCCATCGCCTCATTATAGCTCAATTGAGGAATGGTAAATGCGGTATAAACCAACTTAGGATCTGAAGTCAAAACCCCAGAAACATCAGTCCAAATTTCCAAATCATCGGCTCCCAAAGCCCCTGCAAAGATTGCAGCTGTATAATCAGAACCAGATCTTCCTAAAGTGGTAGTTTCCCCTTTGACAGTGGATGCTATAAAACCAGTAATGATTTTAATTCCATCATGCTGCAAGAAGTAGTCCTTTATCAATTGGTTAGTCACCTCAAAATCAACCCTGGCCTGACCAAATCTATCATTGGTTCTGATCACATCTCTCGCATCCAAGAATTGAGTTTTCAATCCTTTTGCAGCAAAAGCTTCTGCTAAAATGAAAGTTGAAAGTCTCTCCCCGAAGCTAACTACATAGTCAAGGGTTCTGGCAGAGTTTTCTTTAATCAAGAAAATCCCATGAAACAAATCCTCAAGCTCATTGAAACGAACCTTCACAAAAGTCATCACGGTGGACTGGTTTTGGACAGCAATCAGCTGACGAACCATATCCAAATGCTTCTCTTCCAAAGTTTGAAGCATATCTCTATAGGCTTGATCACCTTCTCTAGCTAGACGAGCAATCGTCAATAAGCTTTCCGTGACTCCCCCAAAGGCGGAAAATACAACAGCTACTTCTTGCTGTTTTAATTTGTCTTGAATGATTGCAAAAACCTTTCGGATGTTGTCTGGGTTCGCTACGGATGAACCTCCAAACTTGATGATTTTCATAAGAAACTGTTCTGATGATTTGTAATGTAAAATGCCTAAAAAGGCCTAGGGGCGGGTACTAATAATTCATGACGGGATTACCCCGTAATGGTGGTCATTCGGGTAGACATGGTAAAAAAAGCAGAGATACCTCCGCAAAGGACTTGCGGGGTGTTTGGATAAAAAATATGTTTTGCTGCACCAACCATGATCTTGGAATTGACTGCACAATCTTACTGAGGAATTTCCTTTAAGCCAAATAATCCTTCATGGATTTTCCAGTTTTGAATAAAAGCAGGTTGAAAAATATAAAAAACGCAATTTTAAGCATCAAAAAATACAAATCATTATTTCTTAAATTAGGTTTTATCAAAATAAAATTTCATAAATTTAAACCATACATTAATTTTAAAATGAATTCTTTATGAAATACCTCAAAATTCTTTCGCCGTTATTTTTCTTGATAATTTTCAATAGTTGTGGTAGTGTTTCAAACATTAATCCCTTCGCCTTACTTTCTAAAAACCCATGGGCCCTATCATCTTTGATGGGATCAGGTCTGGACCTCAACAAATTTACAGGCGGACTCCCCTCTTTAAGCTTCCTAGATGGAGGAAAATTGGCGGGGTATTCAGGATGTAATGATTTCTCTGGTTCTTTTCAATTGGAAGGAACAGGAATTCAATTGGATCCAGGAGCGATCACAAAAAAAGCCTGCCCTGGTAATGGAGAGCAGACCTTTTTAGATGCTATTGCTAAAGTCAGAGACTTTAAGGTCAGCAAAGACAAACTCACCTTGCTTCAAGGAGCTGAGGAGATCATGACTTTGGTACCAAAAAAAGATTAAACCAATGAATTGATTGGTTGAGGCTTTCCTCTAAACGGGATAGTCTCTCCTTCTTTCTTGCCGATTAACAATTGTCCAAGGGGAGAATTTCTACTCAACAAAAAATACTTCTGTCCCTCCAATTCCAACTGGCCCAAACTCACAGAAATTAGGAACCAATCCGCTCCCAAATTCACCAATGTACCTTCTTGAATTACACCTGAATTGGATTTGATTGCCTGAACTCGATAGAGCTCATCTAAATCAGCTTGGTTCTTCTCCAATTGAGTCTCGACCTGCTTAAGGTCTTGGGTGAGCATTTCTCTACTGGTTTCAAACTTATCTCCAGCACTGCTTTTGGTATCTTCTAATATCCCTTCAGAAATCGCTTTTCTTTCTTCCTTAAGAAGCTGGATATTTTCTTTCACCTTGCCAATTGCAAGTTGAAAAAGCTTTTCTTTCGTACTATCCATGGGAATTTAACAACCCTCTTTTCTCCGGGTATCGATGATATAAACGATTTTCCAGCCTTCTGGTAGCTTCACTAATTGAAAGCTGTTAACACCACAATGGCTAAACTTGTCATTCACATAAAACTCATATGGAGTCCAAGCGGCAGCCATGTCTCCATCCACTTTGATTTGATAATCAAGGATTCTTTCATCCAATTGAACATCTGGCCCTGTAGAACCAACTCTTGATGCAAAATCAGAAACTGCATTACTGCCAATTCTAGTGCCTTTTTCATCAGAAATCACAGTCTGCATCAAGGCATCTGGCGTGAAAGCAGCAGATACCTGCTCGCCACTTTTAGCCCGCATCCCATCAAAAAGGGACATAATCACAGCTTTGACATCTTCCTCAGCCGTAGATTGAGCCCAAGAAAATTGGTTCATCAAAGCCATTGCAACAAGTAATAAAATTGACTTTTTCATAAATCAAGCCTCACCGTAAAGTTTAAAGGTCATATTTCTCAATGCAGAATTATTGACAGCATAATGCATCGCTTCCGCAATATCTGTAGGGCTTACCCATTTCGCAAAATCTGCTTTGGGCATTGCTTCTCTATTTTGAGGGGTATCGATGATACTTGGCACAAAAACATGAGAACGAATCGCCGTATCCTGAGTTTCTGTAGCGATAATTTCTGCCAAAGAGATCACCATCTTTTTACTCATGGCATAGGCCAAAGTACCTGCTGCATCTTCCAGTTGCAAAGCGGGTCTGGAACCTACAAAAAGGAAAGTTCCTTTTTCCTGCTTTTTCAAGAATGGCAAAAAGCCTCTCACCAAATGATAGGCACTGAAAAAATTCAAAGTGAACATTTTCTCCAAATCTGCCTGATTGGTCTTTTCAATATTCCCCATTGCGAAACCTCCCACAAGAAGTGCCAAGGCATCTAAGTCCTGATATTGCAATTGGTATTCTTTGACAAACTCGGCAACAGACTTCTCATCTGTCACATCTACTTCATAGCAATCATCGGCTTCTTCGACTTCTTCTTCCTTTCCCGGATGAAGCAATGCGATCACATGGTATCCCTCTCGTTTAAATTTTTCTACAACAGCTGAACCTAAATTCCCAGCGGCACCAGTCACGATGATATTTCTACTCATAAGCTTAAAACACGATTGATTATTGCTAAAATTACCCTTTATTTTCCGATAACCTCATGAATCAGTTAAAAACCAGCATTCGTACCAAAGAGAACAAACGAAGGTTGAATTTTGCCATCAAGCTCATTCTCTTGATTTTACTCGAATATTTTTCGGAAGCAAATACTTTTCTAAAGCCGATTTTGGAAGACAATCTTGTTTTGAAAAACATCATCCGCGCATTCATCTTCTTACTAAGTGCCAATCTTATTATTTCCTTGGGCAGGATTATTACACTGCGTTTCTACCTTCAAAAAACTGCTGAAACAAAGGTCTTACCCAATTTCGTGGTGGGCATTGGAAGGATATCTGTTATCCTCAACGCGCTGGCACTTTTGATATCCCTAATGCTGGCTTTTGGAATCAAACCTCTTGAATTCCTTACATCCATCACCATTGTTGCGGCAGCGATTGCTCTTTTGACAAAGGATTACATTACCAGCATTGTCAATGGCTTGATTATCATGTTTTCAGAGCAATTGGAAATCGGGGACAAAATCAATATAGGAAGACACACGGGTTTTATCAGAGACATAACGCTGATGAATACTGTTTTGAAAAGCGAAACAGGCGAAATCATCATCATCCCAAACGCAATGGTTTTTGCGACAGATGTCGTCAATTACTCCAAAAACAACACGCATCAGGTAGTATTTGATGCAGAAATGGCCTATTCTACGGATCTTCAATTGAACCACTTGGAGCAAAGCCTTGGGCAAGTGCTGGAGAATTACAAAGAATATGTTTTCCTAGAGGGAGCCCAACTCAATGTATTGGAAAGAAAGTCTGACAATGTGTTGATCAGATATCAATTCCCTATCAAGTCAGGTGAAAAATTGATTGAAGCCCAAGTTAGAAAAACGATAAATCAAGCATTCTTAGATTGGACCAATGAACACAGAAAAGCCTAATTACTTCGATCTCGTATATCAGGTAGTCAAAGAAATCCCATCTGGAAGAGTTTGCTCCTATGGCACCATTGCCAATTATTTGGGTCTGAAAAGCGGTGCCAGAATGGTTGGTTATGCCATGAATGCAGCTCATACCTTACCAGATGTCCCGGCTCATAGAGTTGTAAATCGCCAAGGGCTTTTGACCGGAAAAAACCACTTCGAAACTCCAACTAAAATGCAAGAATTACTTGAAGCCGAAGGCGTCAAAGTAGTAAAAGATAAAGTTCAGGATTTCGAAAATCTGTTTTGGGATCCAGAAAAGGAACTGGGATTTTAATCCTTTTTCCTAAACAGGTAAAGACCCAAAAACATCAACAACCCATTCAAGATCAAAGCTTCAAAGCCAAACTTATATCCCCAAAGCAATTTTTCTGAGTTTGATGCGATTGCAAAAGTGATCAAAGGAGCTGCAACAGCTATGTAAGGCACGAATTTGTCCTGAACCTTCATTTTTGTAAATAAGCCAAAGGCATACAGTCCCAGCAAAGGCCCATAGGTATATCCAGCAATGATAAATACCGAATTGATCACACTTTGATCATTGATCCAGTGAAAAATCAAGATGGCAAAAAACATGATGGCAGTAAATACTAAATGCACTTTTTTGCGGATTGGAACCCTCTTTTCGGCTGGATATTTTCTTTCAATTTCCAGAAAATCAATACAAAAAGAAGTTGTCAATGCCGTCAAAGTAGAATCGGCACTGGAATAAGCCGCTGCAGTGATGCCCAACACAAAAACAATCCCTGCAAAGGCAGAAAAATGCTCTGTCGCCAGCATCGGAAATAATTCATCCGTTTTTGCAGGAATGCTTATTCCTTTGGTTTCAGCATACAGATACAACATCACCCCAAGGCCCAAAAACATCAAATTGACAATCACCAAAATAGTGGTAAACCAGAACATGTTTTTCTGAGCCTCACCAATATTTTTACAAGTCAAATTCTTCTGCATCATATCCTGATCAAGCCCAGTCATCACAATTGTGATAAATGCCCCAGAGATAAATTGCTTAAAGAAATTGGTTCCTGCTTTCCAATCCCAATTGAAGATTTTGGAGCGACTATCATCTGCAGCAGCAGAGAAATATTCTCCAATCCCGTTGAAATCTAACTCATCACCTACTAACTTGATGCTCACAACGACAGCCAGTAGCATAAAGAACGTTTGCAACGTATCAGTCCATACGACTGTCTTGATTCCTCCTCGGTGGGTATAGAGCCAAATCAATCCCACTGTGATCAACACTGAAACCCAAAATGGAATCCCCAAAGAGTCAAACAAAATCAGTTGAAGAACTGAGGCAACAAGAAAGACTCTCAGGGAGGAACCTAAAGTCCTGGAAAGGATAAAAAAGAATGCTCCGGTTTTGTAAGACCAGAATCCGAATCGATCTTCCAAATAGGAATAGATCGAAATCAGATTGAGTTTGTAATAAAGCGGCAGCAAAACTTTGGCGATTGTAAAATAGCCCAGTGTATAACCCAAAACAACCTGAAAGTAATAGAAGTTGGTATTACCTACTTCACCTGGAACGGATATGAAAGTCACTCCAGAAAGGGAGGCGCCTATCATTCCAAAGGCAACCAAAAACCAGGGAGATTGTCTATCCCCAGTGAAGAAAGTATCAGCCGTAACCTTCCTTGATGTAAACCAAGAAATCAAAAACAGCAACAAAAAATAACAGGAGATAACAAAAAGGACGAGTTGGGGATTCATAATCAGTTTATGGTGAGTCGCCAAAATTGTTCATTATTATTAATTTTGCAAAATGATTGAAATGAGCACACCATTCCCTCAGATAGAAGAAGAAGAGGTTGCCCTCGAGGAGCTGTTGGACCTAGAGTCTCATGACCTAATCGTATTCAATGATGACATCAATACGTTTGACCATGTAGCAAATATTTTGGTCAAAGTGTGTAAGCATACCCGTGAGCAAGCTGAGCAATGTACTTTGATCATTCACTATAAGGGCAAATGCGCTGTAAAAAAAGGCAGCCAAGAAGAGCTAAAACCCATGTGTGAAGCTATATTAGATGCAGGAATTCAAGCTACCATCGTTTAACATCCCCTTAAGTGAATTTTCCTTCCAAACTGATCGAAGATGCCGTAACCGAAATCTCCAGACTTCCTGGTATCGGTAAAAAAACTGCACTTAGACTAGCCCTACACCTTCTCAAACAAAACGAAGCCCATACGGAGGCTTTGACTTTGGCTCTATCGCGTATGCGCTCCGAGATCAAATATTGCAAAACCTGTCACAATATCGCAGACGATGAAGAATGCAGTATTTGCAAAAGTCATAGACGTGACTCTTCCATTATTTGCGTGGTAGAGGACATGAGAGATGTATTGGCTATCGAAAACACCAATCAGTATTTAGGAAAATACCATGTGCTGGGAGGAGTAATTTCTCCTATTCAAGGCATCGGGCCAGAGGAATTGAAAATCGAATCACTTCTAGAGAGAATCGAAAAGAATAAAGATTCGGAACCCGTAAAAGAAATAATTCTGGCATTAAGTGCTACGATGGAAGGTGATACCACTTCTTTTTATTTAGCTAAAAAGCTGAAAGAAAAAGGAGTATCCGTCAGCACCATCGCTAGAGGAATTCCTGTTGGCGGAGAATTGGAATTCACCGATGAAGTTACTTTAGGCAGAAGTATCATGACACGCATTAATTACAATACCGATTAATTTTTTATTTGGCGAATTAAATCCACATCCTATATTTGCACACCAATAATTGGGGGATTAGCTCACCCCGATAGCTATCGTGGGGGCTAAGCGCTACAAAATTTATCCTAAGGATATTTAAAAGCGAACCTAGGACTTGGGGGATTAGCTCAGCTGGCTAGAGCGCTACACTGGCAGTGTAGAGGTCATCGGTTCGACTCCGTTATCCTCCACCAAAAGCTTCACAGAAATGTGAGGCTTTTTTGTTGTAGTGTGACCAAAGCGTTCAATCTTCTTAGGAATTATGAATTTGTAATAAATTCAAATTCTCAGACACTATTTGCCAATTCTATGGTTTAAACGCCAAATTCTTATACTAAATTGTCCTACAAATAAATTTTGAATTTTGAGAAGTCTCAACCAAATATTTTCTAAGCTAGGTCTATCTCAAGAAAATGGATTATACATTACCATTGAAAATAAATGGATTGGGCTTTTTTCAAATCGGGTTGAACGACTGATTTCGAATGTAATAAAACCAAATGCCTTTTTCTGTATTGACAAAAAGCCTTTCATCCTTTTTTTCGAGGGAATTGAAAACAAACAAGAAAAGCTAAAAGAAATTTGGAACTTTAACGAATCCCCAATAGTGATAATCATTGAGTCGGATGCTGTTGAAATCTACAATGGTTATAATTATATCTCTAGTGAAGAAACATTACAACAATTCGGAACAGATGATCAACTAACTGATTTTAGCTACTTTGAACTCGTAACTGGCAAAACTTGGGAAAGGTACCTTGATGATTTCAGCTATGATAAACGTGTTGATTTTCACCTACTTGAAAACATAAAAGCGGCAAGAAACCTTCTTATTTCTCATCCCGGAGGAATCACAAAAGAACTCGCTAACTCATTGTTAGGAAAAATCATTTTTGTTCGTTACCTCATTGATCGCAAAATCGGAATCGACTTCGAGCAAAAGGGCAATTCGCGAAATTGGACAAACGATGAGTTTTGCACACTGCTCAATAACAAAGGACAGGTTAAGGCATTTTTTCGTTACCTGAAAGACAAGTTTAACGGAGATCTTTTCCCTATCAGTGATGATGAATTTGATCAGATCCCAGATGGTTGTCTTCATGTAATCATTAGCCTGCTCTCAGGCAATGAGATTGTAACAGGGCAAACCTCCTTTTTCGACCTGTATGATTTCTCCATTATCCCGGTGGAGTTTATCAGCAACGTATACGAACTGTTTATCGGACAAAATGAGCAAGAGGAACAGGGAGCCTACTACACCCCGCTATTTTTGGTTGATTACATCTTAGCCGAAACGGTTGAAAAAAGGTTTCGTCAGTTCCCAGAAACCACTACCTGCAAGGTGCTTGACCCCGCATGTGGCTCAGGTATTTTCTTGGTAGAAACCCTGCGGAAGATCATCGAGAGGTTTCAGAAAAACAACCCAGAATTCAATGGCAACCCTGAATTATATAAGGAAAATTTAAGAACGCTGGTTTGCGAAAACATATACGGTATAGATAAAGATCCCAGCGCAGTAAACGTGGCAATTTTTTCCATCTACTTAACCTTACTAGATTACCAAAACCCATCTGACATTGAAACATTTAAATTCCCTCCACTTTTAAATAAAAACTTCTTTGCCGCCGATTTTTTCGATTTAAAAGCCAGTTACAATACGCTTTTCAGCCGATTCGAATTTAATTTTATTTTAGGCAACCCGCCTTGGAAGCGTGGACAAGGTGAAGGGAACAACCCCTTGTTTGTACAATACATCTCCCACCGAAAGCGAAAAGAAAAGGGCGAGGGAGAAATCGAAATTGGAATCAGTAACCGGGAAATAGCGCAGGCCTTTGTTTTCCGTGTAAGTGATTTTTGTACCAACACCACAAAAATCGCGCTCATTGCAACCAGCAAAATACTTTATAACTTGAATGCTAAGGGCTTCCGTCAATACCTGCTCAATCGCTTTGTGATAAATAAAGTATTTGAGCTGGCCCCTGTTCGGAAGGAAGTCTTTGACCGATCAAACGATAAAGCGGTGGGGCCCGCTGCAGTACTGTTTTATCAATTAAGCGGAGAGTTAGACACGGATTCCAACGTGGTCGAACACATTGCTTTAAAACCAAGCCGATTCTTTTCCCTATTCAAAGTGTTCACCATCCAACGCAATGACTACAAACAGGTCAATCAAAAGCAGCTTAAGGAGTTTGATTACTTGTGGAAGGTTCTTGTTTACGGAAGCTACTTGGATTTCAATTTGATTCGAAGATTAAAGGAATCATTTCAATCTATCGGAGAGTTAATCTCTAATGAAGATGAGTTTTTGATCGGGCAAGGTGCCATGGTGGGGGGAGGCGATGAGAATGACGCAACTCATTTGATGGGTAGACCCTTTCTAAATTCAAGAAGGGATATTTCCGCTTTCTGGGTTAATCCGCATCCAAATGAGACTTGGCAGTTTGCAACGGTGCACAGACCAAGGAATCGACAACTCTATCAAGCTCCGATGCTATTGGTAACCACTGGTGTAACAAATACACTAAAATCAGTTTCGGCTGTTTGCGAGTGTGATGTTGTGTTCAAACACGCGCTAACGGCTATTAAGACGCATAAAAAGAAGTATTTAAACAATTTATATGCAATTGCTGGCTTGATCAACTCCTCGATGTTCGCCTACTTTAACCTTTTGACATTCAGTTCATCAGGTATAGAAAGAGAGCAGGCTCATGATGTGGAAAAGTTCAGTGTTCCCTACGTTCATTCTGAAAAGGTAATCGAAATAACTTCTTCTATTCATCAACTAAAGAAAGAAGCATATTCACCCAAGAATTTCCTCACAACACAAAGTATTGAAAGCGAAATTGAATTGAAGCTTTTTGAACTCGATGCTGCAATTCTTGAAGCTTTTTCGCTAACGGCTCAAGAAAGGGATGTTGTCGATTACTCAATTGATGTAAGCATCCCAATTCAAATGAGGCATTCAAACCACGAGATTCTATTTGAGCCAGCTACTTCAAAAGATCAAGTGTTAGTTAATTACATAAACCTATTCACAGAAAGGCTTAGTCCTGCTTTTGAGAAAAAGCGGAAGAAAATCGTTGTTGAGGTAATACTGACAAGGCAGATTGTAGGCATGTTTTTTACGCTGGCTGGTATTGAGGATAATGCACCAACAATAACTTGGGCTAATTCAGATAACGCTTCAATCCTTAACAAATTGATTGCCATAGGCAGCGAAAAAATTACTGATCGGCTTTTCATTCAAAAAGATGTCAGGGGTTTTGAAAAAGATGGATTTTACATCGTAAAACCTAATGAAAAGCGGCTGTGGTACAAGGCTATAGGTCATCTCGATGTAAATGAATTTGCCAATGCCATGCTCACCACCGGAAAAAACAAAACGCTCAATGTTCGGTAGGTTAGATGCTTCAAGTTTCAGTGGTTCCATTCCCTTTTATCAAGGGGAGTTTGAAATTATCCTTTCAAAGATTACCGCTTGTTACCACCTCATGCTTTCCGATGGCGTTCAGGTACCGAATGATGAAAATGGGATAAGGGATTCGCTTTTGATCGACTACCTCCAGAACAACGATATCCGAAAACAATTGGACATGATATGGTGGAATTTTGATAGGGAAGTTCCGGAAAGTACGACCGTTGGCAGGACAGACATAAAGGTAAAACCCCTAAACCCATTTATTGACCATGAGGCATATTACATCATTGAATGTAAGCGACTTGATAGTGTAAATACCACAGGGGCAACGGGGCTTAATGCAAAGTATATAGAGAACGGAATTATCCGTTTCGTCACCAAACAGTATTCATCATATTACCAGGTAAACGGCATGATCGGTTTTGTGGTAGCACCTCTAGACATTCATTCTAACATAGATTGTATAAACAAATTACTGGAGACCTCATTCACTTTTGTTACCACGAGCAAAAAAATTTCACGAGCCTATTTTATAAAACACTTTGAATATCAATACACTTCTTCCCATTTAGATAAGGACAACGTAGGTTTAGAAATATACCATCTCATGTTTGACTTTTCTAAACAAATAAATTAAGTCCTTCTTGCCCTTTTGCGTGTCTCAACGTAAATCTATTTGGAGACTTTTTGGCAGAAAACACCCTGATTCTATCGCTTTTTAGTTTTCATATTGTTTCGTTTCTCCATTTCCCCACGTCTTTGGAGAAATCTTATTTACTTTAAATCCATGAACAGAATGCTCTATTTATTAATTGCTTTTGCTTTCTTCTCCTGCAATCAAGAGGAGCCGTGTTCTGTTTTTAAATTGGATGAACCGGTAGAGATACCACTTCACGAAACAATCACCCATTGTACCGAATTGATTTCTATTTCCTTTTTGGATATCACTCAAGACTCTCGATGTCCAGAAAATGTCGTCTGCGTTTGGCAAGGCCTAGTTGAGGTCGAGATTTTATTCGAGGTGCAAGGAAAGGAAGAAAACATCAAATTAAGCTCTTACCCTCAATTTGAAGGGGTCCCCAATTCGGTCAATTTCAACGGATATTCCATCAAATTGGTGGATGTTACCCCTTATCCGAATACCACAAAAAAATACCGAGAAGAAGATTACAGGCTAGTCGTTCAAGTTGAAAAGACTGTCGACTAATCGTATCTTGCTGAAAAGACTCAGCAATGATCAGCAGACAATTCAAAATTTTATTTTTCACCTTTCTCTCAGCAATTTTTCTTCATTCCTGTTCCTGCGACCCCGAAAGGATCGCCTCCCTTGCCATGAGAGGAATGGAAACCATGATGGGAGAAGGTTTTTTACCTTCAGACGAAATACGGGCATTGGGTGGGTTTCAATATGTCAGCGTGAATCTGAATAAATCTACTACCGAAGACACCGAGTCATCAACCATTTTCCTTAAACTCCAAAATGGAGATCCATTGGTATTAGGAAATCAACCTGAAGTCCTGGCTAGAAAATGTGCGGAGATTTATGTCATGGACTTTGAAAATGCTTCAGATTATCAACAAATTACAGTTCAGTTTATACAAACAGACCCTCAAAATCCTGATAATTTTGCCCTGCAAGAATACGAGTTTCAGGTTGAGGATTTGCTTTCAACTTAAACACCAGCAAAATGAACATCCCTGAAGAATTTAAAAAACCACCCTTATCCCTAGGCGATTGGGTCATCAATGTAATCATCTCCAAAATCCCACTAATTGGCTTCATCATGCTCATTGTTTGGGCAGTAGACAACAATACTGAGGAAAACAAAGCCAATTGGGCAAAAGCAGAATTGATCTCCTGGCTCATTGGATTCGCGATTGCTATGATATTTGTCGCAATCATAGGTTTTGGAGTATTTGCTAACTTCGCTGACGAAATTGACTGGTCACAAATCGATTAAATGAAATACAAAGCCATTTGTTCCGATATAGACGGAACCCTATTAAACTCTGAAAGAGACCTTTCCGAAAAGCTCAAAAATCTAGTCTATACCTTACCTGAGGATTTCCCTGTCATCTTGGCTAGCTCCAGAATGCCTGATGCTATGAGACACTTGCTTCAGGATCTGAAAAGACCATTGGAACCTTTGATTGCCTACAATGGAGGCTTTGTCATTGACCAGCATGGAAAAGTGTTGGACTCTGTCGAGATCCCCTTGGATTTGGTCTCAAAGATCATTGAACTGACTCAGAAAACTGAGATTCATGTCAGCTTATATCAAGGTGAAAATTGGTATGAGGAAAAAGAAGATTATTGGTCGAAGCGAGAAATCAAAAACACCAAAGTGGAGCCTACTTGGCAAGATCACAAAAGCACTTTGGAGCTTTGGAAGGAAAGTAATTCCGGTGCTCACAAAGTCATGGTAATGGGCGATATCAATGAAATCAGCTGGCTTTTTGGAGAATTACATTTGGCCTACAACGGTCAAATCCACTTGTACCGTTCCAAAGACACTTATATCGAGATTGCTCCGAAAAAGATCTCCAAAGCAACTGCTCTTGAATTAGTCCTGAATAAGCTTTACACTTTTGGAATGGATGATGTCATCGCTTTTGGTGATAATTATAACGATATCGACTTGATCCAATCCGTAGGTTGGGGAGTAGCAGTCGCCAATGCCAGACCCGAAGTCAAATCCGTTGCAAAGGAGATTACTTTGGGAAATAAGGAAGATGGAGTGGCCGTAGCTTTGGAGCGTTTGATGAATTTGGCTAAAACTTAAAGTATATCCCCTCCACCTTCGACATCCTCGATTGCCTGGGCCAAAAAGTCATTGAAGGGCTTCATTTTTCGGAAGCCTTCCATGGCCAAATTGATGTAATTTCCCGAATCCACATCCTTATCAGAAATAGGCCGAGTCACCGTAAAACTCTTCAATTTCAGGTATTCGATATAGGGATGATCCGCTTCATAATCACGGGGACTAGTTTTGAGCTTTTCCCCACTGATTTCTCCAAATAGCTTTTTGAATTCAGACTCTGATTCTATTTTTTCTAATTCCGCTCCCGAGTAATCAATCTCCTTTCTGATTTTTTTCAATACATCCGAAGGCGGCATCCAAATCCCACCTCCAAAAAATGAATTCCCCGGTTGAACCTGCACGTAATACCCTGGACCATCTGACTTTTTCCCTCCAGGGGAGAAATAGGCACCAAAATTCAATTTGTAGGGATTCTTATTGGCAGAAAAACGAATATCTCTGTTTTGGCGAAACACACATTCCTTGGGCTTGAAGGTTGAAAACTCCGGCTCCAGTTCAGATAATTGCTTCAAAAACACCTCCACATCTTCCAAAAATTCAGCCCTCGTATCCTGATACCATTTCTTGTTGGCATCCATCCATTCTTTGGAATTATTCTCGGCTAATTGGGATAAAAATTTCAGGTAAGATCTCATGGGAATGTTTTGTTTTGGTAACTCGGGGTTCTTCCGAAAAGTTTAAATAAAATCGACTAAGGTTTCTAGCTTCATCCCCCGACTTCCTTTGATCAGAATCAGATAATCTTCCAATTGACTATCCTGAAGCCAGTTTCTGAAAGAAAAAGGATCTGGGAAATAAAGTGCCTTTGGAGCCTTTTCCAAAGCTGACACAACCAGCTTCCCGGTAAAACAAACTTTGTCAATCGGGTATTCGCTGACGATTTCACCTAACTTTCTATGCTCGGCTTCAGCATGATCACCCAACTCAAACATATCTCCCAAAATGATCATTTTATGCTTTTTCCCGGTCATCTGACCAAACGTTCGGATCGCCACCTCCATGCTTGAGGGATTGGCATTGTAGGCATCCAAAATGATCAAATTGCTACGCTTCTCGATTAATTGAGACCTCATATTGGAAGGCTTGTATTCTACTACAGCTTCCACAGCTTTTTCCATCGGAACACCGAAAAACTTCCCAATAGTCAAGGCATTGGCAATGTTTCCGAAATTATAAGCTCCGATCAGAGAAGTCAGATGCTCGCCCTCCACTTGCTCTACCGAGAATTTTACAAAAGGATTTGCTTCAATAAAACTAACTTCACAAAAATCTCCTTTGGCAGGGTACAAAATCGGATCTTCAAACCTCTTGATCATATTGGCCAATATCGGATCATGTGAATTGATAAAGACAGTCCCCTTATTGGCTCTTAAATGCTGGTAAAGCTCTGTTTTTGTTTTCAAAACTCCTTCTGGCCCACCCATTCCTTCTAAATGAGCTCTCCCAATATTGGTGATGAAACCATGGGTCGGCTCAGCGATCTCACAAAGCTCCTGAATATCTCCCGGCTTGTTTGCTCCCATTTCCACGATGGCAATCTCAGCATCTTTGGGTATTTCCAGCAAAGTCAAAGGCACCCCGATATGATTGTTCAGATTTCCTCTCGTAGCTGAAGTTTTGAATGTCGTTTTCAAAACTGCATGTAGCAATTCTTTAGAGGTAGTCTTCCCATTACTTCCTGTGAGACCGATCACAGGAATATCCAATTGGTGTCGATGGTAGTTAGCCAGTTTTTGCAAACAGGTTAAGGCATCTTCGCAGATAAAATATCGCTCGTCATCCTCTTCGAAATAGGCGATTTCATCAATCACCACTGCCGAAGCCCCCATTTCCAAAGCTTTCGGAGCAAACTCATTTGCATTGAAATTGGGCCCTTTCAAGGCGAAAAAGATGTTCCCCGGTTCAATTTTTCGGGTATCGGTGCTTACCCCCGTACTTTTCAAAAAGAGCTGATATAGAATTGCGATATTCATTTAAAATCGATTTTACCCCAAAATAAACGAATGATCACATCTTTGGACTGGTGATTCCGTATTAATTTTAGAATTCGGAACCAACCCCTGCCCATGCGATTATTTCTAGTAGGTATTTTTCTTTTTGTCACTTCGGTAGCTTTTTCTCAAAAGACTTTTACCCTCGATTCGCATCCTTCGATTCAAATTAATGGTGAAACACTTTCATCTCCCTTTTCTGGGGGGATCAATTCAGCCCAGATCCAAACGATAGATTTGAATGGAGATGGTCAGGATGACTGGGTAGTTTGGGACATCAATTCTCGACAGCTCACGATCTTTGAAAAAGAAGGAGAAGAATGGTTAGCCAGACCTGAATGGGCCTATTTTTTCCCGGATGACATCAGTGGTTTTTTGGCGCTAGCGGACTATGATGGAGATGGAAAAAAAGATTTGTTTACCTCCACCGCTTTGGGGATCAAAGTTTATAAAAACACTTCTTCTGGGAATTCTATTTCTTGGGAGCTGGCCAGAAACTTCCTTCCTCTTGAAAACGGATCCAATATTCAAGCAAATAATCTAGACACTCCCCTGATTCGGGATTTGGATGGCGATGGAGATTTGGACTTGGTAATTTTCAATTTTGCTGCAGGTGATTATCTGGAATTTTATAAAAACACTTCGGTAGAAAGAAATGGCTCTCCTGATATTGATGGATTTGAATCCGCAATTCCATTCTGGGGAAATTTCACATTCTGCGGTTGCGAAAATGTTCTTTTTGGAAAATCATGTTCTGGCCAAGATTTAAGAGTTTTGGAAAATGAAAATAGCCGAATTCAGCATGCTGGAGGGCATTCCATTCTTTACAGAGATTTTAATGGAGACGGAATTTCTGATTTGGTTTTGGGCAGAGACGAATGTCAAATTTTATTTTTCTTGCCCAATGAAGGCACAGAAACAACTCCCCTATTCACCAGCTTTTCTCATGAAATCCCAGGATTAGGAGACCTGCCTACATTTCCCATCTTCCACAATCCGAATTGGATTGATGATCAATTTATCATTTCACTCAATTCCAATGAAGCGGCTCAAACTTATGGAATCGATTATGAAAATTCGGTTTTTACATTTGATGGGAAAATAGAGCCTATTCTGCAAAATCAGACTTTGGATTTGGGTGAAAATTCCAAGCCTTTCTTCAGCGGAAACAAAAATGGAGGATACCTTTTTGTGACATCTAATGTAACTCGCGAGGGAAGCGCTTTAGGTGAAATCGCAGAGTTTACTTTCTCAAACAATCAATTCGATCTGACTAATAGAAATCAGGAAATCCGAAGCTTGGGACTTTGGAACATTCAGTATTTGGAGCCTTTGGATAACCTCGGAAATCCCTACCCGATCCTCACCGGCCAAAGATGGGAACAAAGCATTCCTAGACAGATTATTTTCACTCAAGTTGAAGGAGAATGGCAGGAAAGAGACATTTCAGGATACAATGCTGAGCGAGGAGATTATATCCAGTTTTTTGAGTATCAAAATCAGCATTATCTTCTCGTAGCTGGTCAAAATGGCGCTTTGGATTTGTATGAAATGAATTTCTCAATTTTAGAAGCCAATTTGATTGAAGAGAATTTTCTTGATTTTTCTGATAACCCTTCTAACCGAAACCTCAGCATTGCGGTGGTCGAAGGGGAAAGTCCAAACCTCTATGCGGTGGACCAAAGGGGAATTCTTGTTTTCATTGAAAACTTTATGGAAAACACTCAACGAGAGGAAGTTCAAATAGAAGTCGGCGAAGAAAGTTTTTCCACCAGACTGGGAAGAAATACTTGGATTGCAGTTGTCTCTCCTGTCTTGGGAAATGACCACGATTTGATTTTGGGCACACGTGCTGGAGGATTGCTTTACCTAACTGGAGTTTCCTCGCCTACTTCTCCGTCAGAAGAGAGTCAATTAATCGTTTTCCCAAATCCAAGTGACGGTCCAATTAAGATCGTCTCAAATCAAAGTGGAACAGGTAGACTAATTACCTCTTTGGGACAGGTTCTTTTGGATAAAATCTCAATCACAGCTGGACAAGAAGTAGAAATCCAATCAGGATTCCTGACTCCGGGGCTTTACATTTTTCAAATGGAGACCTCAAATGGCTCCCGAATCGCCAAAAAAGTCTGGATTCGCTAATTACAAGATTGGTTTTGTAGGCATTCTGTAAACTCGTAGCTTTCGATACAGAATATCTATCCCTATGAAACATCTATTTCTTTTAGGAATCCTTGGAGTTTTCCTTTTCTCCTGTTCCTCCCAACCAGAAAACCCAGCCGATTCGGTATTTATCAACGGAACGATCTACACGGTTGATTCCCGAAATCCAAAAGTTGAAGCAGTAGCTGTCAAAGACGGTCTGATCCAAGCGGTAGGTACCACTGAGGAAATCAATGCCTTTGTCGGAAATGACACCGAAGTCATCGACTTAGCCGGTGAAACCATGACTCCCGGACTGATTGAATCTCATGCCCACCTGATGGGAATCGGATACAATAAACTGGAGCTGGATCTGATGTATGTAAAAACTTACGACGAACTGGTTGAAAAAGTGGCTGAGGCAGTAGCCAAGTCCAATCCAGGCGATTGGATTGTGGGTAGAGGATGGCATCAAGATAAATGGATCGAAAAGCCTGAGAAAACGGTGAAAGGTTTCCAAACAAATGATGAACTCAACGAAGTTTCTCCGAACAACCCAGTCTACTTAAGTCATGCATCCGGTCACGCCTCCTTTGTGAATGGAAAAGCATTGGAATTGGCTGGAATTGCTAATCTAAAGGGAGAAAGACCTGTAGAAATTGAAGGTGGGGAAATTATCGTTGATGAATTAGGGAATCCTACAGGAATCTTATCAGAAAGAGCGTCTGGCTTGGTTGCAAGATTGATCCCGAATGAAACTCCAGAAAGAGCAGCTGAAGCATTGACTTTGGCACTTCAAGAATTGGCAGAAAAAGGCATAACTTCTTTCCATGATGCAGGTTCAGGACAGGATGTGATCGATTTAGTTGACCAGTTTAAAAAAGAAGGGAAGTTAACTTCCAGAATGTATATCATGCTGACAGGTCGCCAGCCTGAACTTTTGGAAGAATGGTATAAAAAAGGCCCTATGATCGATCAAGATCACCTTTTGACAGTGAGATCCATCAAATTGAATTGTGATGGCGCATTGGGAAATCGAGGAGCTTGGTTATTGGAGGATTATTCTGATAGAGCCGGACATAGAGGGCATGAAACACTTCCAATGTCGGTTGTCACTGAGGTTTCTGAAAAGGCATTACCTCTTGGTTTTCAAGTTTGCGCCCATGCTATTGGAGATAGAGCAAATCAGGAAGTTTTGGATCGATACGAGGCGGCATTTGCCAAAAATCCAGAGATAAAAGATCACAGATTCAGAATCGAACATGCACAACATATCGACTTGGAGGACATTCCAAGATTTGGTGAAATGGGAGTGATTGCAGCTATGCAAGCCATCCATTTGAGCTCTGACAGACCTTGGGCCATTGACAGATTGGGAGAGAAAAGAATTGTTGACGGCGCTTACGTGTGGCAGAAGTTGATGAAAAGTGGTGCAGTGGTAACCAACGGAACTGATGCCCCAGTTGAGCCTGTTGATCCGATTCCATCTTTTTATGCTTCTGTGACAAGAAAAACTCTAGCAGGGACACCAGAAGGAGGCTATGAAGCAAGTCAAAAAATGACTCGTGAAGAAGCCTTGAAATCCTATACTTTGGATGGTGCTTTCGCTGAGTTCGAAGAGGATTTCAAAGGATCTATCGAAGTAGGTAAAGTAGCAGATTTCACTGTGTATGACAAAAACATCATGGAAATCCCCGAAGATGAAATATTGGATACCAAAGTGGTGAGAACGGTAGTTGGTGGAAAGACGGTGTTCAGTGGTCAGTAATCAGTTGGCAGTTGGCAGGTTACAGTAAGCAGTAGGCAGTGAGTAGTAGACAAACGAAAAAGTGCCAAAGCTGAATGCTTAAGTAAGAAATCTAAAAAGTCAGAAGCCCTTCTGGAATTAAAATTTCGGAAGGGATTTTTTTTACACTTAAACTAACCTTTAAGCCAACAGCATACATTTGACTTCCCCCTTCCCATTTTTTTCCTATTTTCAATCTTTCAAAATAAATCCAAATCTTATGAGAAAAATTTATTCGCTCATTGGGATATTTTTCCTCCTGACATTAGCTATCCAAGCCCAGGAGATCAATCCTATTACATGGAAAGACATTCCGACCTGGAAATACATGCCGGGATCGGCTTTTCGAATTTCGAATGATGGCCAATGGATCGCTTATGGCCTAGTGGAATTAGAAGGGGATGGAGAAATAATCCTTCAGAAAGTCGGAGTAGATTCCACCAAGCAAACCCTGAAAATTGGTTCTACAAGCTATCCTTCTATGCAATTCAGTGAAGATGGAAAGTATTTTATCTACACTGAATACCCGACTTTTTCTGAAAAAAAAGCCAATCAAAAAAGCAAAGGCAAGCCCCTTAAAAACAAGGCCATTCTGATCAAATTGGGATCAAAAGACAAGAAGGAATTTGAAAATGTAAACAACTACTCATTCAACAGAAACGGTTCATCAGTACTAGCTATTAATCTTTCCAAAGAAGGAAATGGAGATGGCAAAGGTTCCGATTTATTGATTTACCACTTAGGATCCGAGAAAGCTCAAAATATTGGGAACGTGGCCGATTTCGCCTTCAATAAAGCGGGTAATTACCTCGCATATACTGTCGATGCGGCCAACCAATCCGGAAATGGACTTTACTTAATGAATGTTGCAGCAAACAGTATTCAAATCTTGGATTCGGATAAGGCTTCCTATAAGTCAATCGGATGGACCGAAAAAGGTGATGCACTTTCCGCATTGAAAATGGTTAAGGACAAGAAATATAAGCAAGACAAAGGTCAGGTGATCGGCGTTAAAAATCTTGCTGCTCCTTCCATCACCATTTATGACCCAGCAAAGGATTCTGTGAATTTTGATCAAGCATACACTATTTCTGGGAACAGAAGACCTGAATGGTCCGAGGATTTGACTCGCTTGTTTTATGGAATTCATCCTTTAGAATTAGCTAAAAAAGAAGAGCCTAAGAAAGAGGTAGATAAAGATTCAGTTGCTCAGGCAGAATCTGCTGCGATGAAGAAAATCATGTCTGACACTACAATCAAGTCCATTTCAGATCTTCAAAAAGCAATTTCCAAATTGGACAGCGGCAAAACCAAAGGCAAAAAAGAGAATGATGCTGATACGCCTGACATGACCATTTGGCACTGGAATGACGCAAGACTTCAATCCCGTCAGCAAATAATGGAGAACAGAGACAAAAATTTCAGTTTCTACTCCATGTATGATGTAGCATCTAAAAAGCACACCCAATTGCAGGACAGCAGTATGCTTGATTTGACAATTTTGGACAAAGAGCTTTATGCATTGGGTTCTGATATTTCTGCCTATGAATTGGACATCAACCTAGATGGCCAAAGCTATAGAGACTTCTATATTGTCAATTTGAAAACAGGTGAGAAAAAAGAACTTTTCAAGAAGTTTTATATGCCAGGATTTGCTTCCTACCCACGAGAGTCTCCTGATGGAACCAAATTGATTTATGGAAACGATGGCCATTTCTACATCTATGACATGGCATCTGGTCAAAGCACCAATATCACAGAGAAAATCGAGACCACTTTTGTAAATACAGAAGATGACCACAATGTGGTTAAACCTATGAATAGTCCTTTGGGATGGAGCTCTGATAGCAAATATGTGCTCTTGAGAGATGGCTGGGATATCTGGCAAGTACCTGTAGGAAGTACAAAAGAGAAAGCCACCAACTTGACTTTAAATGGCAAAACAGATCAGATCCGCTATCAATATAGATTTGGATTGGATCCTGAAGAAAAAGGTCTAGACCTGAGCAAGCCAGCCTATATCAGAACTTATGGCGAATGGACCAAGAAAAGTGGAATTTCAAAGCTTTCTCCAGCTAAAAAGGGAGGCTTGGCCCCTGGAGCTAAAGTTTTGCTTTGGGAAGATGCTTATGTTGGAAGCTTAGGAAAAGCAAAAAATGCTGAGACTTACTATTTCTCCCAAGGAACCTTCAATGAGGCTCCCGAAATGTACTTGACCAATGCATCCCTTTCTAATCCTACTTTGGTGACGAACGCTACTCCTGATGCTGACAAATATGCTTGGTCTGCAGGCACCAGATTGGTGGACTATACTTCTGACAAAGGAGCGAAATTACAGGGAACATTGTTCTTGCCAGCAGGCTATGAAGAAGGCAAAAAATACCCAACTGTAGTTTATTATTACGAAAAGCTATCCCAAACCCGTCACAACTGGTCCAATCCAGGATACAGCGGAACGGGATGGAATCCAAACGTATATACTTCCAATGGATTTGCTGTATTCATTCCAGACATCGTTTATACCATGGATGATCCTGGGATGTCAGCAGTTTGGTGTGTGATTCCTGCAGTAAAAGAAGCTATCAAAACTGGAGTAATCGATGAAAACAATATCGGAATCCATGGACACTCTTGGGGAGGTTATCAAACTGCATTCTTGATCACCCAGACTGATATGTTCAAAGCTGCAGCCGCTGGTGCGCCTTTGACCAACATGATTTCCATGTATGACTTGATTTACTGGAATTCTGGTGGAGGAAACATGTCCATTTTCGAAGCTTCTCAAGGAAGATTCACTGGAGGACCGTGGGAAAACTGGGATTCTTACGAAAGAAACAGCCCTGTTTACCATGTGAAAAATGTAAAAACTCCTCTCCTAATGTTGCACAATGACAAAGATGGAGCGGTGGATTTCACTCAAGGGATCGAATATTATTCTGCATTGAGAAGATTGAAAAAGCCGGTGGTCTTGGTTCAATACAAAGGCGAAAATCACGGATTGAGCAAATTGGAAAACAGAAAAGACTACAGCGTAAGAATGATGGAATTCTTCGAGCATCACCTAAAAGGAAAAGAAGCTCCCGATTGGTTGGAGAAAGGAATCAATAAAATTGATTTGGATGAACACTTGAAAGAAAGAGCTTTCTAAAAAGTCTAAAATCAGAAACATGAAGTATAAAAATCCCCGGTTCACATCGGGGATTTTTTTATTCACTCACATTAAGATAAACATACCCTATTTGCCCCAAAGTCACGAAGGAGTATTTCGCTGAAATAGCAGGATGGACAAGCGGTGTTAATTTCTCTTTCCCAATTTGTAAAAAGGCCATGCTTTGACCACAAACGTAGAATTGAACCCCTACTTTTTCTAATTCTTCAATTGCTAAAAGATTGGGGTTTTTGATGCTAAATTTCTTCTCATATTCGATATCAGAAAGGATGGCATTTACCAATCCGCCATGGACAACGGCTGCCAAATGAAGCTTTTCTTGTGGTACGCCATTAGCAACCCCCAAATTATAGGTTCTCGCTACCTCCAAAATGGAAGGGTGAATTGCTGTTGAGTCTTTGATGGCTCCATACAAATCCAAGACTACTTTGTAGTCTAACTCCGGATTATATGGAAGCGCTGGTTCCTCCACAGGCATCACTCCAATAAAAGGATGAAAATCTAATACTGGATAGGTGATTTTTTCTTTGATATACGCAGGGATTTCATCTTGAGAAAAAGATTGAAATGAAAATCCTAAGACCAATAAAAAGAGTAAAGGGATAAACTTTTTCATAGAAGTCAAATTAAAGCAAGCGAATAAGTTAGCTAGTAATTTTTGAAAATCATATCATGCAATTCGTCAGGGATTTCCCTCCTTTAGTCATTATTTACCTGATTATTAGATTTTTTCGAAATATCTTACCACCTATTCCCTAATCAGCAAGCTTTAGATTTGGGAATACAAACCCAGAACAAGCCTATTCAATCTATGAAATACACTTTTACCAATCATTCTTTGGGGAAATTTTGCCTGATTTTCATTTCAATTTTGTGCATTTCTATCCCTTCTTTTTCTCAGCAAAACAAAGCGAAACTTGAGGGAAGTATCCAAGAAAAATCCTCTGGAAATCCTCTAGGTTTTGCCAGTGTCGCTCTCTACACTAAAGCTGACAGTTTGGTTGCCGGTGGGATTTCTGAGGAAAATGGAAAATTCTCCATTGATGTTCCATTCGGGGAATATTATGCCTTGATTGAGTTTATGGGGTTTGACCCTCACAAAACAGCAACTCTTTCCTTTTCAAGAGAAACCAATCGAATTGATTTGGGAGAAATCCAGCTGGAAACCAGTGCTGAAAATCTGGATGAGGTGGTTGTTCAGGGTGAAAAAACCTTGATGGAGCTTTCTCTGGACAAAAGGATTTTTAATGTCGGAAAAGACTTAGCAAATGCAGGAGGAACCGCAACAGATATTTTGATGAACCTTCCTTCGGTTGCTGTGGATCCAGAGGGAAATGTGAGACTCCGTGGATCTAGCAATGTGAGGATTTTGATTGACGGAAAGCCGTCAGGGCTGGTTAGTTTCAAAGGAAGTTCAGGTCTTCGCCAGCTTCAGGCAAATATGGTAGAGCGAGTAGAAGTCATCACCAATCCATCTGCCCGATACGAGGCTGAAGGCATGGCGGGTGTTATTAACATTATCCTGAAAAAAGATAACCAGCAAGGATTCAATGGCTCTTTTGAGGTCATTGGAGGCACCCCTTTGAATTTAGGCTTTTCAGCCAATTTGAATTATCGGCATAAAAGAATCAACTGGTTCATCAATTATGGATTTGCCAGAAGGTATCGTCCCAATGTCAATGAACTTTATCAAGAAGTATATGATGGAGATGACACTATGATTTTGCTACAAAACAATGCTGGTGAGTTAAGAGGATGGAATAATAATATCCGAGGTGGATTGGATTACTACTTCAGTGAACAGAGCATTTTGACAGCCTCTTACCTTTGGAGAAGAACCGATGGAAGAAGAATCACAGACATCCGCTACGAGGACTACCTTAATACGCTTGACAATTTCCAAGGATATTCACTGAGAAGACAGGATGAAAAGGAAAAAGAGCCTAACTCAGAAATTTCTGTAAACTATAAGAGAACATTTGAGGAAAAAGGTCATGAATTAACAACTGCCTTCACCTATTTGAATTATTGGGAGAATTCTGATCAATTATTCACTGAATACAGTTTTGACCAAAATGGAGAACCAATCTCAGGAGGTTCTACAGTCCAAACATCATTGAATGATGAATACGAAAACCAGTATCTACTTCAACTGGACTATGTAAAGCCATTTGCAAAAGAAGGGAAATTTGAAACTGGTCTAAGAACTAGTTTTCGGGAAATGAAAAATGATTTTATCGTTTCCCAAGAAAATGAAAGTGGTGAATTCGAACCGCTTCCTGGTTTGGATAATATTTTCCTTTACAATGAAAACATCCTTGCAGCCTATGGGATTGTGGGGAATAAAACTGGAAACTGGAGCTATCAAGCTGGGTTAAGAGCTGAACATACGGATGTAGAGACGATTTTGGAGGAGACCAATGAAACCAACCCAAGAAAGTACACCAACCTATTTCCAAGCGCTCACATGACATATAATATCACTGAGGAAAACGCATTCCAATTGAGCTATTCTCGAAGAGTCAGAAGGCCAGTCTACAATGACTTGAGTCCTTATGTGACCTTTTCGGATCAACGTAATTTCTTTAGTGGAAACCCAGATTTGAATCCTGAATACACAGATGCTTTTGAATTGGGACATATCAAGTATTTCGAAAAAGGAACACTCTTCTCAACTGCTTACTTTAGAAATACCACTGATAAAATCGAAAGAATCCGAACTGTCGATGAGGAAGGAAAATCTGTGACTCTACCCTACAATTTGACGGGAGAGCAATCATTTGGCTTGGAATTCAGCGCCGACTACAGGCCTAAACCTTGGTGGAAATTGGATTTGAACTTGAACTTCTTCCATGCAGACATCAATGGGAGCAATATTCAAACCGATTACAGAGCAAAAACCACTTCCTTCTTAGCCAGACAGACTTCTCGTTTTACGCTTGAAGGCGGATGGGACTTGCAGCTTAGAGCTAACTATGATGCCAAGCAAAAAACAGCTCAAGGAATCCGAAAAGGAATTTTCTTCATTGACATTTCTGCCAGCAAAGTAATCATGCAGGACAGAGGTCGATTGATTTTGACCGCCAACGATATTTTAAACTCCAGAAGAAACCGATATATCACAGAAGGATACAATTTCTATACAGAAGGCAATTCCCAATTCGTCCGTCGTCAAATCAATTTAACATTCAGCTATCGTCTGAAACCTTAACATTTACCAAAATCTATCCTAAATCCCTATACTTGGGATTAAATCTATCTCATGCGCCAAATTCTAGCCTCTCTCAGTTTGATTTTCATTCTGGGGACTTCGACTTACGCCCAAAAAATCAACGCCAACTACCGCTTACCCATTAAAAAAGCTACCTCTGAAATTCATATTGATGGAGTTTTAGATGAAAAAGCTTGGCAAGAAGCCGACGTAGCCACAGATTTTTTCATGATCACTCCGATGGATACCAGTTTTGCTGAAGTTCAAACGGATGTGCGAATGACCTATGATGATCAAAATCTTTATATCATTGTCGTAAATCACCATTTGATCGATGGTCCATACATGGTCGAATCGCTCCGAAGAGATTTCTCTTTTGGAAAAAATGACAACTTTCTGCTTTTCATGGATCCCTTTGATGATCAAACCAATGGCTTTTCATTTGGTGCAAATGCAGCAGGCGCTCAGTGGGATGGAATCATGTACAATGGTGGAAGTGTAGATCTGAGCTGGGATAACAAATGGACATCCAAAGTCAAAAACTACGAAGACAAATGGATCTTCGAAGCTGCTATTCCTTTCAAATCCATACGCTACAAAAAAGGGATTACCGAATGGGGGATAAACTTCTCCAGATTGGATCTTAAGGCTACTGAAAAATCAGGCTGGGCACCAGTTCCTAGACAATTCCCTTCAGCATCTTTGGCCTACACCGGAATTTTGGCTTGGGATAATCCTCCTCCACAAGCTGGAGCCAACGTTTCTATCATTCCTTACGCATTAGGGGGAGTTTCTAAAGACTTCAACAATAACGGAGAAAATGTTTACAGGAAGGAAGTGGGGCTAGATGCCAAAATCGGTTTGACTTCCTCATTAAATTTGGACTTAACGGTCAATCCTGATTTTTCCCAAGTGGAAGTAGATAGGCAGGTAACCAACTTGGATCGATTCGAGTTGTTTTTCCCTGAAAGAAGACAGTTTTTCCTTGAAAACGGAGACTTGTTCGCCAACTTTGGATACACCTCCATTAGACCATTTTTCTCGCGAAGAATCGGCTTAAATGCACCTATTCAATTTGGAGCAAGACTGAGTGGCAAGATTAACAAAGACTGGAGAGTCGGAGCCATGAATATGCAAACTGGGGCAGTTGAAGAGGAAGCATTACCTTCACAAAATTTCACAGTATTAGCATTGCAAAGACAAGTGGGAGCAAGAAGTAATGTGACTGGAATTTTCATCAACAAACAGTCTCTCAATTACAATCCAGATGAAAACTCCGAACAGCCAATTTATTCTCAATTCAATCGAAATGTGGGTTTGGAATATAATTTAGCATCCTCCAACAACCTTTGGACAGGTAAAGTAATGGCCCTTCAAAGCTTTGCCCCGGACAATTCGGGAAATGGCTTTGTTCATGCAGCCAACTTAAAATACACATCAGGAAATCTGACATGGAACTGGCAGCATGAGTACGTTTCTGAAAATTACACTGCTGAGGTAGGTTATGTTCCGAGAAGAGGATATTTCAAAATTGACCCTAAAATCGGATATAGATGGTTTCCTCAAAGTGAAAAAATCCTGAGTCATGGACCTGATTTTGGAACCCGATTTTTCTTCAATAAAGATTGGGAACAAACTGACAATACCACCTTTGTAGCCTACAACTTGAAATGGAGAAGCCAAAGTACATTTATGCTTTGGGTAGCAAAGGATTTCATTAAACTCCAAAGACCATTTGATCCTACCAATTACAGTGGTGAAACACTTGACCCAGGAACAGAACACTCTTGGTATGCCTGGGGGACTGAATACGCATCCAAACCACAAAGCTTGTTTACCTACTCTTTTTCTACCCGAATGGGAGGCTACTATGCCGATGGAGACAGATACAATGTGAGTACAGAGTTTGGTTACAGATTCCAACCTTATGTAAGCATCGCGATGACGACCAATTACAACAGAATCAACCTGCCAGAACCTTGGGGCAATACGAGATTTTGGCTAGTAGGACCTCGTGTGGATTTGACTTTGACGAACACATTATTCTTCACGACTTTTGTCCAATACAATGAGCAAATCGAAAACATCAATTTGAATACGCGATTCCAATGGAGATTCAAGCCCGCCTCTGATTTATTTATCGTTTATACGGACAACTATCTTCCGGCTCCATTTTACACGAAGAATAGATCTTTGGTCATTAAGTTTACTTACTGGTGGAATGCCTAAGAAATTGAAGTGTTTTAACTTAATCTAATTGAGAAAATGACAAATAATTAGTTTATTGAAGAAAAACAATAAACTCATGTCAACCAACTACTTACACAACATCCAGAGTAGATTTTTGAAAGTTTCAATTCTTTCTTTTCTACTATTTGCCTTTGGGGCTATTTTCTCATCCAATTTTGCCTTGGCGCAAAAAATGGAAAGATCTCCGACAAAACCGATTGTTAAAGGACAGATAATTGATGAGCAGGAAAAGCCAATTCCCGGAGCAGCTATCCTTGTCAAGGGAACAACACTCGGTACTGTTGCTGATATCAATGGATTTTTCTCTTTGGATATGAGCCAGTTCAGTAATGATCAAGTCTTGGTGATTTCCTTTGTCGATCGCTCAATAAAAGAAGTAAAAGTAGAAATAGATAAAGTCCCAAAAGACTTTGGTCAAATTAAGTTGAAGCAGTCAGCTAAAAATGATTAGAATACCATCAACATTCTTAAAACACAAAAAAGCCCTTGAAGAGTAATCTTCAAGGGCTTTAAACTTTTATCAACTTCAGGTTAGACTTCGATAGAAGCATCTACATTTTTGAAATATACCTGCTTGTCGGCATCCAAATCAACCAATACCGCAGAATCATTTTTGATATAACCCGCCAAGATTTCTTTGGAAAGCTCATTCAAAATCAAACGTTGCATAGTCCGCTTCAAAGGTCTAGCTCCAAACTGTGGATCAAATCCCACCTCAGCCAAATAATCCAAGACTTCGGTAGTTGCCTCGATCTCAATATTGGATTCAGACAAACGCTTCTGTATCTCTCTCCATTGGATATCGACGATTTTACGAATGATCTGCTTATTCAAAGGCTCAAACATGATCGTCTCATCGATACGGTTGAGAAACTCAGGTCTTACTGACTTTTTCAGCAAGTCAAATACTTCTGCTTTCGTTTTCTCCAGTACTTCATCCTTATTCCACTCGTCCATTTCAGCAAATCGCTCTTGGATCAAATGAGAACCAATATTGGTCGTCAAGATGATGATGGTGTTCTTGAAGTTGGCAATTCGACCTTTGTTATCAGTCAATCGACCATCGTCTAGTACTTGCAATAGGATATTGAACACATCCGGATGGGCTTTTTCAATCTCATCCAACAAGATCACTGAGTAAGGCTTTCTTCTGACCGCCTCAGTCAATTGACCACCTTCATCATATCCCACATATCCCGGAGGCGCACCTACCAATCTGCTGACCGCATGTCTTTCTTGGTATTCAGACATATCGATTCGAACCATGGCATTCTCGTCATTGAAGAGGTATTCTGCCAAAGCTTTCGCCAATTCTGTCTTACCAACACCAGTGGTCCCCATAAAGATAAAGCTACCAATTGGGCGTTTTGGATCTTGAAGACCGGCTCTACTTCTTCGGACTGCATCAGAAAGAGCGGCAATCGCTTCTTTTTGACCTGCTACTCTTCTACCTAATTCATCCTCCAAGTGAAGTAATTTCTCACGCTCAGACTGAATCATTTTATTCATCGGGATTCCAGTCCACTTGGAAACAACCGCTGCAATATCTTCTGCATCTACTTCTTCCTTCAATAAAGGAGAACCTGCTTGCATTTGGGCCAATTGAGATTTGAATGATTCTAGCTTTTGCTCAGCCTCACCGATCTTACCGTATCTGATTTCAGCAACTTTACCAAAATCACCTGCTCGCTCAGCTTGCTCAGCTTCCAACTTGAATTTATCGATATTCTCTTTTTCCCGTTGGATGCCCATGATGACAGCCTTTTCAGACTCCCACTTTGCTTTGACACTATCGCGCTTTTCGGCCAATTCTGCCAATTCCTTGCTCAGAACGGTCTCTTTATCTTTGTTCTTTTCTCTACGGATCGCTTCACGCTCAATTTCCAGCTGCATGATTCGGCGGTTCAACTCATCCAATTCCTGAGGCAAAGAATCAATCTCCATCCTCAATTTGGCTGCCGCTTCATCCATCAAGTCAATCGCTTTATCTGGCAAGAATCGATCAGAGATATAACGCTGAGACAGCTCCACAGCTGCAATCACCGCATCGTCTTTGATTCGTACTCCATGGTGTAATTCGTATTTATCCTTGATACCCCGAAGAATAGAAATCGCATCAGCGGCATCAGGCTCATCGACGATAACGGCCTGGAATCGACGTTCCAATGCCTTATCCTTCTCGATATACTTTTGGTATTCCTTCAAGGTAGTGGCACCAATCGCATGCAACTCACCTCTAGCCAACGCAGGCTTGAGCAAGTTTGCAGCATCCATTGCACCTTCTCCTCCACCTCCGGCACCTATCAAGGTGTGAATCTCATCAATGAAAAGAATGATTTCTCCATCTGAGTCAGTCACTTCTTTGATGACTGCTTTCAATCGCTCCTCAAATTCTCCTTTATATTTTGCACCAGCTACCAACAAACCCATATCCAAGGAAATCAAAGTCTTGGATTTCAAGTTTTCAGGCACGTCCCCTGACACAATTCTTTGAGCCAATCCTTCTACGATCGCAGTTTTACCTACACCAGGCTCACCCAAAAGAATTGGGTTGTTTTTGGTTCTTCTGGCTAAGATCTGAAGAACCCTTCGGATCTCTTCATCTCTACCGATTACGGGGTCGATCTTTCCTTTTTTGGCAAGATCATTTAGATTTTTGGAGTATTTCTCCAAAGCTCTGTATTTGCTTTCTGCGTTTGGATCGGTCACTTTATTACCTTTTCTAAGTTCTTTAATAGCCTCGATCAATGGCTTTTCTGCAAGCCCTTGATCTTTTAATAACTGCGCTGTCACATCAGATCCGGCCAAAATCGCCAAAATCAAATGCTCTATCGCTACATATTCATCCCCAAAAGTTTTGAGATAATCTTTTGCCTTAATCAAGGCTTGGTTGGCGGAATTGGATAAATGAGGTTGCTGATTACCCCCACTTACCTTCGGCATTTTTGCCAACTGATCTTCCAATTTTTGGGAAACCAATTGCTTATTGACACCGAGCTTTTTAAATAAAAAGTCAGTGACATTCTCATCTTCGGAAAATATACCTTTCAGCAAATGTGCCGGCTCTATGGTAGGCTGACCTGCCCCCATTGCCAACTCAGCTGCCTTCTGGATAGCCTCCTGAGATTTGATTGTAAATTGTTTAAAATCCATGTATTGTTAGTCGTTTTTTTCTGTCTTTAAAGGCAATTGATCAAAACTACCGCCAAGCTATTTTTTCGGCCAAAATGACTGAATTATTACATGAGAATTAAATTTTTCGGAATTATTGACAGAAAAACAGTAGAATCCAGGACTTTATGTTTCAATTATCCAATGAAGAATGGATTAACTTGAAGTCGCAAAATGCTACCTCAAGATGGGGAGGCAGGAGAACACCTCCTTTTGTTTTTACCGAACAAGGAATGGCAATGCTACCTCCAGTCATCAATAGCCCACAAGCAATTCAAGTCAATATTTCCATCATGAGGACTTTTGTAAAAATCCGTGAATGGGCGCTCAATTATTCTGATTTACAAGAAAAAATCCTTCAACTTTAACAATCTGAATCTGAGCAGAACCTTCACATTTCTAGAATTTATCAAATCTTGGAAGAGCTATTGGATCCCAAACCAAAAGAGAGAAATGCTATTGGCTTCAAAAAATAAACCCCAACTTTGAAAAGCCGGGGTTTTAAGGAAATTAAATTCTACTTTTAGCTCTGACTAGCCGCGTAATCTTCCACAGCCTGCCATACTCTAAATACGTTTTTATAACAGATTTTGGCAATATCCTCCTCTGAATAACCTCTTTTCAAAAGCTCTGCAATCAGATTTGGAAACATGGAAACATCCTTCAAACCTGTAGGCAAAGAATCACCCACACCGTCGAAATCAGATCCGAAACCCACATGATCAATTCCTACCAAACTCACGACATGATCGATATGATCCGCCACTTTTTGTACAGTTGGGAATGGATTATTTGCAGCAGTATACTCAGCAGCATATGCTTTGAATGCGGAGTCACCACGGCTTAGGTTATTCTCAGCCATATAATTCACCAAATGCTCACGCACTTTGGATGAACCAGCAGCATAAGCCGAATCAATGAAAGATCCACCAAAATTGATCATCACCACACCTCCATTTTCAGCCATTGCTTTAATTAATTCATCACTCATGTTTCTTTCAAATCCTGGAGTGAATTTTCTAGCTGAAGAGTGAGAAGCAATTACCGGAACTTTTGTGATAGCCAAGGCATCTTTGAAGGTTTCATCAGAAACGTGACTCAAATCCACCATGATCCCTACGCGGTTCATTTCTTTTACCACTTGCTCCCCAAACTCACTTAGACCATTATATAATCTCACTGTATCATAACTGGAGTCGCCGATTAGGTTCGCTTTTCCGTGAGTCAAGGTAATATATCGGATCCCTCGATCAGCGAAATACTCCACATTGGAAAGATCATCTTCGATACCTGATCCATTTTCCATTCCCATAGGCAATGAAATCAAACCTTTTGCAAAATTAGCCTCCACATCAGAAGGACTGTAGGCCATCGCAAATTTATCGGGGAAAGTCGAAGCCAATCTCTCGGTCATCATAATTAAGGAGTCTGCAAGAGCTTTGGAAGCGCCTGGAGTTTGTTGATTACCTGCAGGAATATAGATCGACATAAAAGGGGCATCCAAACCGCCTTCCTTAGATCTTGGAAAGTCAAAATTACCATCAGGAGTTCGGACGGAAACATCCAAAATTTCTCTTTGCAAAGTAAATCCTCCTACTTTCATTCTGTAAGGAAGATCCACGTGACCGTCCACCATAATTGTTTTATGAGCGATTTCTTTAGCAGCTTCCAGTCTCTCTGCGTCAGACATTGCCGTATAATCGACAGTTTCTTCAGCAGGAGGTTGGCAAGCAAAGCCGACAACAGCCAAGGCTAATAAGCTTACATATTTTTTCATAGCATAAGGTTGGTTAGGAAAAGGGAAGATAAGCGCTTTTAAATCAAGCATGAAAAAAAATCCATAAATGGTGAATAAAACAGAAATCAAGATGATTTTTTAGATTTTAAAACCCTCAATTTCAAACAATTGATTCTTTATCACTAAATTTCTTTGAAAAACCACCCCTCTATGCAAAAAATCCACTTTTACCTCCTAATCCTCTGGATAGCATTCGCGTGTAGTCCGCCTACAGAGGAATCTCCAATAACAATCAAAATAGCTCCCGAACTTCAAGAAGGACTATCTGATGGCAGATTACTTTTTATTCTCTCGAAGGACAAAGAAAAGGAACCAAGATTTTCTATTTCCGATGAAGCATCGACAGCTCAGGTTTTTGGGATGGACATAGAAAACTATAGCTCTGGAGATAAAATCTCTCTCGATTTGGAAAGTTTTGGGTATCCTATGGAAAACTTTCAGGATCTGCCAGAAGGAAACTATTTCATGCAGGCTTTCATCATCAAATATGAAACCTTCAACAGATCTGATGGACATACCGTCAAGCTGGCAATGGATCAAGGCGAAGGGAGAAGATGGGGTAGCACTCCAGGAAATATTTACTCCGAACCAATAGCTTTCGATTTGAAGAAAGGAGCGTCAATTGAAATCACCATCGATCAGGAAATACCTCCAGTATCAGAACCAGAAGACACCGAGTTTATCAAGCATATCAAAATCAAATCCGATCTTCTTTCAGAGTTTTGGGGAAGGGACATGTATTTGGGAGCTCATGTATTGCTTCCGGAAGGATTTGAGGACAACCCTAATCAATACTATCCTCTGATGGTTTTTCATGGACACTTTCCTAGTGATTTTGGAGGATTC
This sequence comes from Algoriphagus zhangzhouensis, assembly GCF_900148515.1. Taxonomy (GTDB): domain Bacteria; phylum Bacteroidota; class Bacteroidia; order Cytophagales; family Cyclobacteriaceae; genus Algoriphagus; species Algoriphagus zhangzhouensis. Next base: position 149,705 of record NZ_FRXN01000002.1, read on the forward strand.
CGAACGATCCCACCAGATCCAGATTTAGGTGACGATGATTATTCAGCCCGATTTGGAATATATGGTTATCAAAAAATCCAGCAACAGGAAGCCTATGACTTTTATAAAAAATGGACTTCCCCTGACTTCAAGAGGTTTATTGTGATAGAAATCCAACACGCCAATCCATTTTATGATGATAGCTATGCAGTAAACTCCGAAAATCTGGGCCCTTATGGAGATGCCATCACCTATGAATTGATTCCCTACATTGAGGAGCAATTCCGCGGAATTGGAGAAGGATGGTCAAGATTTCTATATGGAGGCTCTACCGGTGGCTGGGAAGCTTTGGCGGTGCAAGTTTTTTATCCAGATGAGTACAATGGAGCGTTTGCTGCATGCCCAGACCCAATTGATTTTAGAGCCTATACTACCATCAATCTTTATGAGGATGAAAATGCTTATTATCAAAAGGGTGAATTCAGGGAAACATTAAGGCCTGGGCATAGAGACTCTTTGGGGCATGTTTCAGCGATGGTTAGAGATATGAACTTGAAAGAATTGGCGATTGGAGGGCATGAATCGAGATCCGGAGATCAGTTTGATATCTGGCAAGCAGTTTACTCGCCTGTTGGAGAGGATGGCTATCCAAAGCCCATTTGGGATAAAAAAACAGGTGAAATCGATCCAAAAGTTGCTGATTTTTGGAGAGAGAATTACGACCTTCGTTATATCATGGAGCGGGATTGGAATACTTTAGGCCCCAAATTGGCCGGAAAAGTGCATATCTATTGCGGAGACATGGATAATTATTATTTGAACAATGCAGTTTATCTAACCGAGAATTTTTTAGAACAAACTCAAAACCCTTACTATGGAGGAGAGGTTGCTTATGGAGATCGGGCAGAGCATTGCTGGAATGGAGATCCTAACCTGCCTAATTACATGTCAAGACTTAGATACAATACGATGTATTTGGACAAAATCGGAACAAGACTCCAAGAATCTGCTCCGTCGACCTTTAATCAACAAAACTGGACACTCACTAAAAATTAACTCATGAAAATCTTATTTAAAACCGGCTTATTGGGACTTTCTGCTGCAGCAATTTTTGCCAGCTGTAGCTCAGAAAAAAAATCAGAAACTGAAACTGAAGAAATGGTCGAGGTGGTTGAAAAGAAAACTCCTTCTTTGACTATGCTTTGGGAAAGCCCAGCAACACTCGAGACCGTAGAATCGGTGCTTTTTGACGAATCCACAGGAAAAATCTACACTTCCAATATCATCGGCCAAGACCCAACTGCCAAGGATGGAAAAGGAAGCATCTCAATCCTGGATACTGATGGAAATATCGTGGAGCAGGACTTTGTAACTGGACTCAATGCTCCAAAAGGGATGGGAATCGCAAATGGTCACCTGTATGTAACCGACATTGATGAATTGGTAGAAATCGACTTGGAAAGTGGTGATATCACAAACAAGTGGCCAATTGAAGGAGGCCAATTCTTAAATGATATTGCTACTGAAGATGACAAGGTTTTCTTCACCGATATGAACACCGGAACTGTCTATATCCTAATGGATGGAGAGATTATGAAAGTATCAGAAGGAAATGAATCGATCAATGGGCTTGAGGTAAGTGCTGATGGAGTACTTTATGGCTTGGATGCTTCAGGCTTGAAGAAAATCAATGAAGATGGAAGTTCTGAAGTTCTTAACAATGTTGTAACTGGTGGAGACGGTTTGATTTCCTTAGGTGATGGTCAATTCGTAGCCTCCAGATGGGCTGGAGAGATCTATTTTGTAGATGCAGATGGTGAAACCCTTCTTTTGGACACCAAAGCTGAAGAGTCTAACACAGCTGACATTGGATACAATCCTAGCGAAAAGATCGTCTATGTACCAACCTTTTTCAAAAACAAAGTAGTCGCTTACAAGCTGGATTATTAATCCTAAAAAAACCTTAACTCAAAGCCTCTCAGAACTGAGAGGCTTATTTTTTTGTTACATGATCATATTAGAAAGGAATTTTATCCATTTGTATAAACTCAAGCGAGGATTAAAGCAATTCCTCCACCTTTCTCCAATATTGTCCGTACATTTACGGAACATTAAGGGAAAATCCCCTGAAATGATTAAATAATTAGCTATGAGTTCAAAACCGATCAATTACGAGCTGGAAAAAAACATGGAAGTAATTTCCCAGTTGGATGCAGTTGTGGGTCACGCAGTAGACAATGTCTTAGTGGATCCAGATACTTGCTGGCAGCCATCTGATTTTCTTCCTGACATGGCAAACCCAGAAGCCTTAGAGGACATCAAACTTCTTCAAAAAAGAGCTGAAGGGATTCCTGATACTGTGTTGACTTCTTTGATTGGAAATATGATCACAGAAGAGGCCCTTCCTTCCTATCAAACTTACTTCAACTTGCTTGAAGGAATCAATGATGAAAGAAGCCTACTTTCACCTTCTGGCTGGGTAAGATGGTCCAAAGCTTGGACTGCTGAAGAAAACAGACATGGTGATTTGCTAAACAAATACCTTTACCTCACAGGTAGAGTTGATATGGTAGCTGTCGAAAGAACCATTCACCGTTTGATCAGTAATGGTTTTGATGCAAACACTGATGCTGACCCTTATCAGGCAATGATATATACCTCTTTCCAAGAAAGAGCTACCAAAATATCTCACGTAAACACCGGTAAACTTGCTGATAAAGCAGGAGACCATGTGCTTTCAAAAATCTGTAAAACCATCGCAGGTGATGAGGCAAGACATGAAAAGGCTTACAAAACTTTTATGTCTGAAATCTTCAAAATCGATCCAAGTGGAGCAATGGTTGCTTTCGAAAAGATGATGAGAAAGCAGATTGTGATGCCTGCAGTATTGATGGGTGAAGGTGGATCAAGACAGTCTCTTTACAAAGACTTCTCTGAAATCACTCAAAAAGTTGGAATCTATACAGGTTGGGATTATGCTAGAATCATCCAACATTTGGTAGATTTCTGGAAAATTGAGGCTGTTACTGGTCTTAATGACATGGCTTCTAAAGCCCAAGATTACCTTTCAGGATTAGCTGATCGTTACATGAGATTGGCTGACAGAATGAAAGCTCCTGACGAAATCAAATTGGCTTGGTTGAAATAATCCAAACCAGTTCTTAATACATTCAAGTCCTGTCTTTCGGCAGGACTTTTTTTGTAATTTGAAAGACAAACCAAACAGCCATGAATCTAAAATCAAGCTCTCTATTCCTGCTGATCTTTTCATTCAGTAGTTTTTCTTTTGCCCAAAGCCCTCTTGTCAATTCCGATAGACTACATGGAAGCTTGATGAAATTGGCAACATTCGGCAAAAACTCGCAAGGAGGAAGTGATCGTGTAGCATTTAGTGAATATGACATTGAAGCAAGAGAATATGTCAAAAATCTGATGCAAGAAGCTGGAATGGATGTTTCTGTTGATTTCGCGGGAAATATTATCGGTAAAAAAGCGGGGGCAAATCCAGACTTAAAACCGATCGCATTTGGATCCCACATTGACGAGGTGCCCAATGGAGGGGATTATGATGGACCGGTTGGTTCTATGAGTGCGATTGAGGTAGTCAAAACTTTGGGAGAGAACAATGTCATGACTCAGCACCCACTTGAGGTGATCATTTTCACCAATGAAGAAGGCGGAGTTGTAGGAAGTCGAGCATTAGCAGGTCAATTAACTGAAGAAGCACTCCAAGTCGTAACCAATGTGGGGTTCTCTCAATATGAAGGAATCAAGAAAATTGGTGGAAACCCTGATCGTATCAAGGAAATCAAATTGAATCCAGGTGACCTAGCTGCATTTCTGGAGCTCCACATCGAGCAAGGAGGCAATTTGGATAGAGAAGGAATTGATATCGGTGTCGTAGAAGGGATAGTCGCAATTGAGTGGTGGGAATATACCTTCAAAGGGTTTGCAAATCATGCAGGCACGACTCCAATGAATATGAGAAAAGATCCCATGCTTGCAGCAGCCCAATTTATTTTGAACGTGAATGAAACAGTCAAATCTGTGGAAGGAAGACAAGTTGGAACGGTCGGAAAAATCCAGGCCTTCCCGGGTGCCGGAAATGTCATCCCGGGTGAGGTCAAACTCAACCTAGAAATGAGAGACTTATCTTCCGAGAAAATCTGGAGCATTTATGAGAAAATTGAATCTCAGGCAAAAGCCATTGCGGATGAATATGGAGTGACTTATGAAGTGAAACACATCGAAGTCGCCTCAAAACCAGCTTTGGCAGATGAATCAATTCGTCAAGTCATTAAGCAAAACGCTGAAAAACTGGGATTAAGTACCCTGAGCCTTCCAAGCGGAGCCGGTCATGATGCACAAGAAATGGCCAGAATAGCTCCAATGGGTATGATTTTTATCCCGAGTAAAAATGGAATCAGCCATTCTCCTCAGGAATTCTCAAGCCAAGAAGACATTGCAAATGGAGCCAATGTCCTTGTTCAGACCATTTTATCTTTAGATCAAAAATTGAAGTAAAAACCAGATTTTTCTAAACTTTTTAAAAGGAAAAACCCTTTACATGTATATACATTGGAAACCATGAGAAAGATCAAAAAAATACACTCCGCAGAATATAGACCTATCGCAGACCTCATTACTTATAGCCCTTTACCCACAAGGAGTCTTCAGATGATAGATCCATTTCTTTTTTTAAATCATCATGGATTCCAGACCTATCCACCTCATAACAATGGATTGCCATTTGGCCCTCATCCACATCGAGGAATGGAAACAGTAACATTTATTGTAGAGGGCGATATCATGCACAAAGATTCCTCCGGTCATGAATCCGTAATTGGTCCTGGAGGGGTTCAATACATGACCGCGGGAAAAGGATTAATTCATGCTGAAGTATCCAGTTCTGAATTCAAAAAAGAAGGTGGGGATCTGGAAATCCTTCAACTTTGGCTAAACCTTCCTGCTTCCAAAAAAATGATGACGCCAAATTACATTGGACTTCAAAAGGATGAAATTCCTGCATTCGAGCTTGATGAAAGGAAAATTCAAGTTCAACAGCTTTTTGGAGAATGGAATGGGGTCAAAGGAGCTTTTGAGGGCACTTTCCCAATCACCATGAGCACAGTTTATTTGCAAGAAGGCGCTGAATTCACCAAAGAGATTCCTGAAGATGAGAATATTTTCTTCTATATCGTTAGAGGAAAATTAGATGTAAACGACACTCATGTAGCGTTTAGAAATCTGGTTGAATTTCAAAATTCAGGCTCTGCCTTGAATATTAAAGCAATGGAAGACTCCATTTTGATTCTTGGGCATGCATTGCCTTTCAACGAGCCCGTAGTAGCTCAGGGGCCTTTTGTCATGAATACTCAGGAGCAGATATATGAAGCTTATCAGGATTACCAAGAAGGTAAATTTGGCAACTGGAAAGGTTAAGAATCGATGATATCCTGAGAGATTAGCCTGTAGATTTCAGCTACCTGCTCATTATAGTTCAGGAATCGATAATGATCTTCCATCACCTCAAAATCTTCTCGAATAGCAGGGCCCGTTTGGGCCTTTTTTGCTCCTATGTCCAAACTTTTGGAAATCGTCTCAATGATCAGCGGCTTAATCATCTCAAAGTCCAAGCCTTGTCTTCTCATGATTTCCTCAGCTATACGGATCATGTGATTGGAAAAATTGCTAGCAAAAACTGCTGCGATATGGACCGCTTTGCGATCTTTGGAACGAACAGTAAACACGTTATTGGAAAGGCTTTTGGCTAATTTCTTCAGCCTCGCCATCACTTCCTGATCATCCGATTCCAATAAAAAAGGAACCTCCGAAAGATCCATCTTCTGTCCTCTGGTGAAAGACTGCAAGGGGTAAAAAATCCCGGTATATCCCGCCGAACTATAGTCCAGAATATCCAATGACATAGATCCTGAAGTATGGACCAAAATGCTTTCTTCAGGAAGTATAACAGAATCCGCAACCTCAGGAATTGCATCATCCTTGACAGCTATAATAAAAATTTGAGCCTGGCTATCCGTAAAATCCAAATCATCCTTGGCTTCGGCAGAATAAACTCTTTCAGTAATCAAGTTAGCCTTTTGGATATCCCGAGCATAGATTTCAGTAATCTGATGTCCTGCTTCTTCCAAAGCGGGAGCCAAATGCCAAGCAACATTTCCAGCACCGAGGATCGCGATTTTAAACTTCATGATCGAATTAAGGCAAAAATTCGGAACAATGAAAAAGCTGGATTTGCCTAAACCCTTTCAATTCAATTTTCACCAAGGCTTTTTTGATTCATCAAAAATCTACCGGAAACAGGCTCCCCGGAAGAATTGATCCCATTTACTATAACCCAAAACGGCCCTGGGTTTTCAGGCAATTTGAACTTTAAAGTCGCGGAGGTCTGGTTAGAGGAGATTCCTACATTTGGGTTCCAGTAGATCGTCGGGTTATGAGGTTCCAATTCAGTTTTTGCTCCTTTCGCTAATTTTTCCAAGCCCATAAGCTTAAATTCCTTATATGTGTTGATATCAGCCGCCATCTCAGTTCCTGTCTTGGTAATAATATTTATTACTCCAAATTTTCCAGCATCACCATAGGCTGGTACGACAGACTTGATTACCTCAATTTTTTTGATGTTAAAAATATTGATGCTTTGAAAGGCCCTATACTGTGCTTGCCCACCATCGCTACCTAATGTTGGACCAGCAATTGGAGTAATTGGAGCACCATTTAATAAAATTAAGGGAGGGCCACCTACTGCACCACGTGCATTAATAATCATTGGTGGAATACCACCAACTCTGAAGCCTGTCCTTGCCGCAAAGGAATAAATAAACTGCTGAGTATCTCCCGATAAATAGACATCCCCCATTTCATATACTCTTTCAGCTCTTCCGTATGGCATTTCACCAAAATTCTCTTCTCTTTCATCCTCAACTTCAACAGCATCCAATAACATCTCTCCCTCCTGAACCTTCAAATACTCCGAAATCAATGAGTCAACATCTTGTGGTCTTTTAGATAATGGCTGAACTCTCCCAAAATCAAAATGTGAAAAATCAAATTGATTTTTGGGGCTGACTAATTCCATTTCAATTTCTCGCAATGGTATTTTCCCATCTGGACTTGTTCCCTTTACCAAGACTGCAAATTCTCCTTCTTTATGAAGCCCTTCCAAGTAAAACTCTCCCAAAAAATCTGACCTCAGCTCACGCTTATCCATAAAGTTGTCCACCATAACCTCAACTCGAGATTTATTTATTTGAGGAAGGGAATCATTGATTTTACCCCTCACTGTTAGTCCAAACTCTTTATCAAACTCGAAGCCTACCGAATCTACATGATCTAGTTGAGGCTTGAATTTTAGAAAATCAATTAAAAGATCATCGGTAGAATTCATGTACTGAATCCCATTTCCTTGAACTACTGCCAAAGATAAATTTGCAGCTGCAATAGAACCTTTTTGGTTGTTTACCACAACATTTAAAGTAATACTATCCTGTGATTGATAGGCTTGTTTGTCAGAAAAAACCACTATCCCTTCGGACTTCGGCTCTATTGTATTTTTACCCACCTCCCAGAGTGAACTCATCACTTGGATAGGCTTATAGTATTCGAAGTCTGCCCCATAATTAGCTCCCCAAAGGGTATAAGCTTTTACGATGAAATCTTTGGTATTCAGTTCTGGGCCCAAAAAAATTGCCCCTGATGATTTACCATTTTCTAAAGGAAACACCTTATGAAGTAAGCTATATCCTGAAGGATCTACTATCTCAACATGCAATACTTTACTCGCTTCATCCATCAACAACGGGTTCCCCATTAATAAATAGGCTTTGAAGAGCAACTGCTCACCCATCATATAGACATCCTTATCAGTGTGAATGAAAACTCTTTCTTGTAACGCCTCAAGTGACCGATCGACTTCATCCAAAGCAATAGCTACATCATAATCAAAATCCTGAGGAAGAGCTTTCAAAGGATATTCAGAACTTGGAAAACCTTGAGTTTTTAGGAGTTCAGGATAAACAGGTGATCCATTTGCCCTGATTTCTAATCCATCTCCATCGAAAGCCAATGCCCGATAATTTTGGTCTGGTTCTTTTATTTCAATTGGACTTTTTGCCTGGAGTTTAAACTCACCTTCTTGAGCAGTTGGAATCAGCTTAATTTCATTTGACTGCTCCCCTAGCAGCTTACGAATGGCATAAATTGGTGAATTTTGATATACCTCCACCCGGTTAGAATTAATCAAATTCTTCTCCTCCACACTTCCCAAATCCAACTCCAGAAAGGAGAGCAATATATCTGTTGTCTCAAAGCCTCTGGATAAGTTTTGAGGTTTTCTCAACCGCATTGAAATCAAATAACCAGATTTTAGATTTTGAACCAATAAGACATCTGAAAAATCTACCCAAACGTCATTGGAGCCCTCTTTTTCAAAGAATCTCAAAACTTCAGGATTAATCAAAACCAATTCAGACTCTTTTGCTTCAATACCTAATCTGTCTTCAAATTGTTCTTTTGCTTTTTTGATTTTAGAATCCTTTAATTCATCAAATTCTAAATTTACTTCAGGAGAAATTCCCCATTTATTCAAAGCATTATTGGATTGACTGACTTGTATGTTTTGAGAAGAAATTTCAAAGCCATTTTTCACTGCAAAGACTTCCCACGGACCAACTGGAATTCCTCTAAGGGAAAAATTGCCCAAACTATCTGTATATGTTTGAAATGTCGTATTTGGGATAAAGACATGCCCCTCAGGAATTGGCTCCTGGGTATTTTCATTAAAAATTCTTCCTGAGAATGTCCCTTTCTGAGCAAAAAGTTGAGAAAAGAACAGGATGAAAAATAGAGCCAAAAAGGATTGCTTCATATGTAAATCATTGTTCTAGTTTAAAAGCATAGTTCTATTTACTAAATTTTCATAGAAAAGGTTTTAAAACTCTATTAAATAGGACCTTAAAAACGAAAAAAGCCATTCCGAATTTTTCGGAACGGCTTAATAAATAACTAAATATCAATAATTAAATATGCAGTGCTCTATTATCTGTAGCAGCTAAACAAGCTTCTTTGAACGCTTCAGTATAAGTAGGGTGTGCGTGTGACATTCTAGAAATATCTTCTGCAGATGCTCTATATTCCATTGCTACAACAGCCTCAGCAATCATATCCGCTGTTCTTGGCCCGATCATATGAACACCTAGGATTTCGTCTGTTTCAGCATCAGCCAAAACCTTTACCAAACCATCAGTATCCATGGAAGCTCTTGCTCTTCCTGACGCCAAGAATGGGAATTTACCAGCCTTGTATTTGATTCCTTTTTCCTTCAATTGCTCCTCTGTAAAACCAACTGCAGCAACTTCTGGCCAAGTGTAAACAACACCAGGAATCAAATTATAATTGATATGTGGTTTTTGACCAGCTAAAGTTTCAGCTACAAAAACGCCTTCTTCTTCCGCCTTATGAGCCAACATGGCTCCTTTCACCACATCTCCGATTGCATAAATGTTTGGAACATTGGTTTGAAGGTGATCATTCACTTCAACCTGTCCTCTTTCAGTCATTTTTACTCCTGCAGCTTCGACATTTAGGCCTTCAGTGTATGGCCTTCTGCCGATAGAAACCAACACATAATCACCCTTAACCTCTACAGTTTCACCTTTTGCGTTGTCTGCTTTAACTGTAACCTCTTTCCCTTTTCTTTCAACAGAAGTTACTTTATGTTTCAAGTAAAATTCGAAACCGATCTTCTTCAAGGACTTTTGAAGCTCTTTACCCATAGTCTTGTCCATGGTAGGAATCAAAGAATCCATGAATTCAATCACAGAAACTTTTGCTCCTAATCTTGCATAGACAGATCCAAGCTCCAGTCCGATTACTCCGCCTCCGATTACTACCAAATGCTTTGGAATTTCTTTCAAATTCAAAGCTTCAGTAGAAGTAATCACTCTGTCTTTATCCAATTTGATAAATGGAAGAGTAGATGGCTTAGAACCAGTAGCGATGATGATATTTTTTCCTTGGATATCAGAAGAAGAACCATCGTCCTTAGTCACTTTTACAGTGGTATTGTTCACGAAAGAACCCAATCCTTGATGAACATCGATTTTGTTCTTTTTCATCAAAAACTGAATACCATCTGTATTTTGTTTCACCACATCGTTTTTGCGGGAAACCATTTGTCCCAAATCAACTTTCAGATTACTTAGGTTGATTCCATGGGTTTTGAAAGTATGCTCAGCATTGTGATAATGCTCAGAAGAGTCCAACAAAGCTTTGGAAGGAATACAACCTACGTTCAAGCAAGTCCCTCCCAATGTTGGGTATTTTTCAACTAATGCGGTTTTCATTCCCAATTGTGCGCAACGAATAGCTGCCACATATCCACCAGGACCAGAACCGATAACAATTACGTCGTACATGATCTTTTGATTTTTGTACCAAGTACTATGTACTAAGTACAAAGTATCTGGAAATTATAGATTCAAACTTTTTTTCAACCTGGCAACCATATTTTGAATATGAACAAGCTGAACTTCAATATTTTGATATTCCTGATTTGAAATAAATTTCAGACGATTAGATATTATCAATTGAGTATCCAATTCAAAAGCAGAACCTTGAGCTATACCCAAGAAATTGTTGAATTCTTTATTTGAATTTCTTCCCGCTCCTTCCGCAATATTTGATGGAATAGAAACAACACTCCTATTGATTTGACTGATCAATCCGTATTTCTCCTCTTTTGGAAGTTTTTCAGTTACTTGATAAACTTCAACGGCTAAATCAATGGCCTTTTGCCAAACAAGCAATTCTTTATAGCGATTCATAAGAACAAAATTTAGGTTAAAAACACTAAAGGAATTTAACCTAAACTCTTCTTAATAGCTAATTATGAAGTCCTTTGTACATGGTACTTTGGACTTGGTACTGAAATTAAACGCCGAACAACAATCTAGTCGGATCCTCAAGCAATTGCTTCACTCTAACCAAGAAGCTTACAGACTCGCGTCCATCAATGATTCTATGATCATAAGAAAGTGCCACATACATCATTGGAAGGATTTTCACTTCTCCGTTTACAGCCATTGGGCGCTGAACGATGTTATGCATTCCCAAGATAGCTGACTGAGGAGCATTGATGATTGGAGTAGACATCATAGAGCCAAATACACCGCCATTTGTAATGGTGAATGTACCTCCGGTCATTTCTTCGATAGACAATTTGTTGTCTCTCGCTTTAGTTGCCAATCTTACTACTTCTTTCTCAATACCTTCGAAAGATAGATCTTCTGCATTTCTAATCACTGGAACTACCAATCCTTTTGGTGCAGAAACCGCGATTGAAATATCACAATAGTCATGATAGATAATCTCATTGCCATCGATCTGAGCATTCACTGCAGGCCACTCCTGAAGAGCTACACAAACAGCTTTGGTAAAGAAGGACATAAAGCCCAATCCAACACCATGCTTTTCTTTGAATTGCTCCTTGAATTTGGATCTCAAGTCCATGATAGGCTGCATGTTTACCTCATTGAAAGTGGTCAACATGGCAGTTTCGTTTTTAACCGCCACCAATCTTCTGGCAACAGTTCTTCTCAAAGAAGACATTTTCTCTCTTCTTTCATCTCTAGAACCCGGTGCTGCTGGAGCAGGTGCCGGAGCTGCAGCTGGCTTAGCCGCTTGAGGAGCAGGAGCTGGTTTCTTCGCCGCCTGAGCATCTTCTTTGGTAATTCTACCGTCTTTTCCTGTTCCACTCACATCACCTGCATTGATTCCTTTTTCTGAAAGGATTTTTGCAGCAGCTGGAGAAGCGTGACCAGTAGCATAGCTATCTTTACTTGGAGCAGCACTTGATGCAGGAGTCGAAGATGCGGCAGCAGGAGTTGCTTCAGCTGAAGCAGGTTCTCCATCCATCACTTCAATCTTACAGATCATTCCTCCGATTTCTAAAGTATCACCTTCTTGAGCCACATGTCTCAAAATTCCTGTTGCCTCGGCAGGCAATTCAAAAGTTGCTTTATCAGAATCAACTTCAGCAATGATTTCATCCAATTTCACGAAATCACCATCTGCTTTGATCCAATTAGCCAGAGTCACCTCAGTGATAGATTCTCCAACAGTAGGGACAACCATATCTTTTACTTCACCAGTCTTTTTAGGACCTTCAGAAGCAGCGGCAGCAGGCTTTGCAGCAGGAGCTTCTTCAGCCACTACACCTGACCCAGCTTCTTCAATCACACAAATCAATGCTCCAATTTCCAAGGTATCACCTTCTTCAGCTTTGATTCGCAAAACACCAGCCGCTTCAGCAGGCAATTCAAAAGTTGCTTTATCAGACTCTAGTTCACATAAAACTTCGTCCATCTGAACGGTATCCCCGTCCTTTTTAAACCACTGGCCAATGGTAACTTCTGTAATCGATTCGCCGACGGCCGGAACTTTGATTTCTTTGCTCATGAGTATTTTATTTGGCTTTTACCAAAAAATGGCAAAAGAGGATATTATGATTATTCTGGATTTTATGACAATTTCAATGCTTTGGAGACGATAGATTTCTGCTCCTCAACGTGGACTTTATTATAACCGGTTGCTGGAGATGCACTGACTTTTCTAGCAATTACGTCCATCGGAAGTTCTTTGTGCAACAATCTCAACATGTAAGTCCAATAACCCATGTTTTCTGGCTCTTCCTGTACCCAAACTACTTCGGCTCCTTCATAGGATTTAAGAACCTCAACTATTTGCTTTTTAGGAAGTGGGTGAAGCTGCTCAATTCTAACAATCGCAACATTTTTCACTTTCTCTTTCTCTCTTGCTTCTTCCAAGTCATAGTAAATTTTACCTGTACAAAGCACAACACGCTTCACATCTTTAGGATTTACTGTAGTGTCCGGAATCAATTCTCTGAATTTACCATCAACAAACTCTTCGATAGGCGACATTACTTTTGGGTGACGAAGCAATGACTTTGGAGACATGACGATACAAGGTTTTCTGAATTCCCATGCCAACTGTCTTCTCAATAAGTGGAAGAAGTTAGATGGCTCAGTGATATTAGCTACTACCACATTGTATTCAGCAGAAAGCTGCAAAAATCTCTCTGGACGGGCATTTGAGTGCTCTGGACCTTGGCCTTCATATCCATGTGGAAGCAACATGACCAATCCGTTTTGTCTTTGCCACTTGGATTCACCAGATGAAATAAACTGGTCAATCATAGTTTGAGCTCCGTTGGCGAAGTCACCAAACTGAGCTTCCCAAAGTGTCAAAGAATGAGGATTTGCCATTCCGTAGCCATATTCAAAGCCAAGAACTGCATATTCAGAAAGTAGGGAGTTATAGATATAGAACTGCCCTTTTCTTCCCTTCATTTCTTTCAAGGAATTGTAAGGCTGATTCGTATTTGCATCATGAAGTACAGCATGTCTGTGAGAGAAGGTGCCTCTCTGAACATCCTGACCTGTCAATCTTACTGTTTTTCCTTCCAAAAGGATTGATCCGTAAGCCAAAAGCTCAGCCGCAGCCCAGTTCAATGACTTAGACTTAAAGAACATGTCCTTACGTTGCTTCATTTGAACCTCAATTTGCTTGATAGGCTTGAATCCTTTTGGAATTGTAGTCAAAGCTTCAGCAACTTCATCAATCTCCTTTTGGGAAATTCCAGTAGCTGGGGATTGGTCAAAATCTTCAGGAGTAGATCTTCTCAAGTTGGCCCACTCTCTCTCAAACTTAGTTGCTTGATAAGGGAGAGGCTTTTCTTTCACCATATTTAGACGATCCTGAAGCAATTGTCTGAATTCCGCATCCATCTGAGAAGCAATCTTTGCATCGATATCCCCTCTCTCAGTCAATTTCTTTACATACACCTCTCTTGGGTTAGAATGCTTAGAAATGATGTTATATAGTTCTGGTTGCGTGAATTTCGGTTCATCAGACTCATTGTGTCCATGACGTCTGTAGCATACCATATCTACGAAGATGTCTCTTCCAAATTTCTGTCTGAATTCGGCCGCCAATTTTGCCGCAAAAACTACTGCTTCAGCATCATCACCATTTACGTGGATAACTGGAGCATCAATGATCTTCGCTACATCAGTACAATAAATTGAAGATCTTGCATCATCGAAATCAGTAGTAAATCCAACTTGGTTGTTGATGACAAAGTGAATAGTACCACCTGTGTTATAGCCTTTCAAACCAGCCATCTGAGTCACCTCATAGACAATACCTTGTCCTGCAACAGCTGCATCACCATGAATCAAAATTGGCAATGCTTTAGTCACGTCACCTTGATGCTCAGAGTCAATTTTTGCACGGATAAACCCTTCTACAACTGGATTCACAGCTTCAAGGTGAGAAGGGTTAGGAGCTAATTTCAGGTGAACTTTTTTATCACCAGAAGTAACGATATCAGAAGAGTAGCCCATGTGATATTTCACATCACCATCTCCCATTGTCAAATCAGGCTTGGCAGTCCCTTCGAATTCAGAGAAAATCTGCTCGTATGTTTTGCCCATGATATTGGCCAAGACGTTCAGACGACCTCTGTGAGCCATTCCGATCATTACTTCTTCCACTCCACCTAAAGCAGCAGAGTTAATCACAGCATCCAAGAAAGGAATAGTACTTTCACCACCTTCCAGGGAAAATCTCTTTTGTCCGAGATATTTGGTATGAAGGAAGTTTTCGAAGACAACCGCTTGATTTAACTTAAATAGAATTCTCTTTTTCTCTTCAACTGAAGGATTGAAAGCCAAAGCTTCTTTTTCTACTTTGGTTTTGAACCAATCCAACATCTCAGGATCACGGATATAAAGATATTCGAAGCCCATCGGACCTTCATAAATAGTCTTTAATGCATCGATGATCGCAGAAAGTTTCGCTTTTCCGATTCCAATTTCGTTTCCTGCTTGGAATTCGGTATTCATATCTTCTTGACCTAATCCAAAATCCTGAGGATCGATCAAAGCTTTTCTATCCCTTCTTTCTCTTACCGGGTTGGTCTTAGATCTCAAGTGTGCTCTAGAGCGATGAGCATGAATCAAAGCTCTAACCTTGATTTCTTTTGGAAGCTGCTCCATATCCATGATGGTGCCTGGAGTAGCCAACGAACCATTTTTAGCAGGCGCTCCATTAGAAGAAACTGCTGCCGCACTTCCATTTTCAGCTTCACCATAATTGGTTAATGCAAAATCAAACCCGTCGAAAAACTCTTTCCAACTAGGATCAATAGATTCTGGGTCTTGCTTGTAAGAATTGTATAGCTCATCGATGTATGACACGTGAGCATTTGCGATATAGGAAAACTTATCCATGAGATTAATTTGAGAATGTCACAAAGCTAAGGGGTATAAGCAATATAAAAAAATTGCTTATTTGCTTTAGCAAATATTAATTTTTTAATGAAAAAGGCAGAGTATTTTCTCTGCCTTAATACGATCTACTAAAATATTATTATTTGCTTTATAATATTTGGAAAAGGACTGATTCACAATAATTTTTCCAAACAATCATCTAAATCAAGGATTCCAATCAGAAGGCGGATTCTCCTCTGCACCTACTACTACTCTACAATCATCTGCGATCAAACTTAAAGGTTGTCTATAATCCAAATCTGCACCATGGATATACATTCTTTCATTGGTTTCTCCAGCCACCATAAAGTAGCCCAAAACCACTTCATCTGGATCATCTAGACTGATCATATTCCCTCTGATATTTGCCGGAGGAGGATCAAACACAGATCCACTTAATTCAGTTTGCTGTTTTACCAATCTCAAAAAGCGATAAGCACTAGCTGAAATTGTCAATTGCCTTAAATCCATTCGGAAAGTTGTAATAAATCTTAAACCATCATCTGGAATAAACATGGCTGTCACTTTCGTAGATAAACCATTGAAGTCATCATCTGTAGCAATGAACATCGATCTATTTCCTACACTTTCGGCCAAATAACATGTAAAACAACAATCTTTGGGAGCCGGAGCACGAGTTTCCCTATCCATATATAAATCTGGACGAGCATTCACCTCAAACATGGCGTTTTCAGTTCTCCAATAATAAAAATTGTTTTCGTCGCTTGGATCTTCGACATCAACGACAAATCTTACCCCAGATTCTGGTTCCAACTCCCCTTCAACCGGAAACTCCACTGAGTAATAATCAATATTGCCCATAGGAACCGGATTACCTACTGTTTCAGGAAGCGACGTATAAGTTTTACCATCCTGCAATTGAATTTGCAAGGTATATGTATCTCCTGCCTTGGCAGCAAATCCTTCCGGAGTCAAATAATTCCCTTTGACCTCTGAATCTTCTGTCAAATAAGTCACTACACCATCTTGATTTCTTACCAAGACTGTTGCCAAAGAAACGGGGCGGATCAAACCTTCGAAAACGGACCCATAAGTATCACTTCTAGTCAACTTAATAGAATGCCTACCAGGATCAGTAGTGATCATTCCATCCACCGTCAATAATTGGGCGCCACTTTCGATTTCCACTTCATAGGGATCAACACAGGCCCCTAAACCCAAAAATATCCCTACATACAATAGAGAAAGAATTATTTTTCTCATTAGAACTTTATGGAATAACTTAAACTAGGTAAAGGCACACCCAAAACAGCTAATCTTAGTGCCTGAGGCGGTGATCCTTCTTGATCTACAAAGAATAATGAAAATGGATTTTTACGAGCATAAACATTCAATACAGAGAAAGTCCAGTCACCATCAAAAAACTTACCTTCTCCTTTCAGTTTGAAATTAATTGCTAAATCCAAGCGATGGAAATCAGGAAGTCGTTGCTCATTTCTTCTATTAAAATAAGCCAGGTTATTTCCTGAATAGTCAAATTTCGCTTCTGGGAAAGTTACTGGTCTACCGGTACTGTATCCAAAAGTCGCCGAAACTGAGGTATTGGTGCTGACCTTATAATTCCCAATTAGGGTTAAATCATGAGGCTTATCAAAATTGGATGAATACCAATCTCCATCATTAATGATTTCCTCTTCATAAGGAGTAATCACCCTTCTCAAACTTCTAGAATAGGTATATGAAATCCAACCTGTCAGACGTCCCAAATTCTTTTTCACAAACATTTCAACACCATAGGCTCTACCGCTTGCAGGAATCAACTCAGTCTCCAAATGGTTTTGTAGAATTAGGTTAGCCCCATCTTTATAATCGACCACATTTTGGATGTCTTTGTAATACACCTCAATGGAAGTCTCAAAAATGTTTCCTTTGAAATTATTGTAGAAACCCAATGAATATTGATCAACAATTTGAGGCTTTAAGAATTCATCACTCAGTTTCCAAACATCCGTTGGAGCAATAGTAGCTGTATTGGAAATCAAATGGATGAACTGGTACATCTTATTATACCCAGCCTTAATAGAGCTGGATTTGGAAAGAGAATATCGAATAGATCCTCTTGGACCCAAGCCATCATAAGAAGTTATCTTTTCACCATCGCCATAGGTAGTTTCGCTGATCGCACTTCCGTCGGATATTGGCTGATTTTCCGCATACTGCCTTACAGTTCTTGGTCCAAAATATTGATACATATCATATCTTAAACCATAGGAAACCCCAATTTTTTCTCCCAATTCAAATTCGTGTTGGAAATGGACGGCAGACTCCCTTCCAAATTCATCTTGAACTTTTTTTGGTAAAAGGCCAGACTCTTGTTCGTCGGTAGGAATCAATTCACCCGGTTGTAATGTCACATCTTTGAACTCGCCGCCGAAAGTTACTTTATTAGTTTCGGAGATTTGATACATCGCAAAAACCTTAGCCCCAAAATCCACAATCCCGGAATTCAAATCAAAATCATTGATTCCAGATCTATTAAAAATCCCGTAATCATATTGGGTATAATAACCTAACGCGTCCAAGCTAAGCTTATCACTCAGTCTACTTTTCCATTGAAGGGAATGTGAATTATTTTTCCATGAAATCGTCGTATCAGACGCAAAAGCAAAATCGTCATAAGACGTATAATAGCTATAAGTGAATTCATTCTTATCAGAGATTGGAGCTGAAATCACCAAATTCCCATCATAGAAATTGGCGCTTGAAGTATTCAAGTCCGGGTTACTCAAGGCCCCCAAAAACCAATTGATATAGGAACCTCTAAAACCACCTCGAATCGAGACTTTTTCTTTGACCAAAGGACCATTGATTCCAATTTTCCCGGAATAGTTACTTAACATCAAATCACCTCCCCAACGGTCAATACTCCCTGCTTTCGGCAAAATATCCAAAATAGAAGACCCTCTTCCACCAAATCGAGTTGGGATAACTGACTTGTAAAGTGTCACATCATTGACAACATCTGCATTGAATGAAGTAAAGAGACCAAATAAGTGAGTAGGGTTATAAATTGGGGCGCCAGCAAATTGAATCAAGTTTTGATCCGCTCCTCCACCTCTTACATTCAAACCTGCTGCTGCCTCTCCAACTTGAGAAACACCTGGCAAAGTTGCCATGGATCGAATAATATCTACTTCACCCAAGAAAGGTGGAAGTTCTTTAATGGAGTTCATCGACAAAGTTATCGCCCCCATGTCTGTGGAACGTATGTTTTTCTCAGGATCTCGACCAAAAATGACCACATCATCCAGCTGGAAATCCTCTTGGATCATTCGGATGGAAATTCTACCATCGCCTACAGCCGTTATAGGGTAAAGCACTGTTTCATACCCCACATACCGAAACTCCAAATTGTATTCAGCCCTGTCCAATATCAATTCAAACCCACCATTATTATCCGTAATTCTTGTTAGGTTAATTTCAGGAACAGTAACTGTCGCTCCTATTAAAGCATCTCCCGTAATTTCATCGATTAACCTTCCAGAGATCCTAATATTTTTAAGCTGACCAATATCTCTACCAATGACCTCTCGTTTGGGTTGCGTTTGTCCCTGCACTAAAACAGGAATAATGAAAACGATTAATAGTAAAAACTTTCTCATATACACCTATTAAAAACCATTGGGATCAAACACATACATATCCATGGGGTAATCAGTTACCAAAGAAATATCCGGCACTCTCATAATATAGAGCAACCCGTCTTTTTCAAAATTCCCTACTAAAATACTTTGTGGGTATCCTGGCATCAAGTTTTTAGATTTCCAAGTCAGGGTTTCCATATCAAGCTCCCACATCTGATTACTTCTTCGATAAAGTCCTATGTAGACCTTATCACCCACTACTTGAGCCATCCCATAACCTTGTCCAAGGCTACCTGGATAAGTAGCAATAGCATCCCAGGAGATACTGGCTGGATTAAATCTCCAAAGATTGAAATCTTTTCCAATGACATAACCGAAACCGCCATAGGAAAAGACAGCATTTTCAGCATTAAAATTATCAGGGGGTGCAGGCAAACTCGTCCAAGAACCTGTGGATGCGTCATATTTTCTAAAGGAAGCATCTTCCTCCATTTTTGTACCGAGAACATACAAGTCTTCCCCTATTTCAAATGCCTTTGACTCTAAACTTTCAAATGGCAAATCAGCTAATCGAGTAAAATTATCTCCGTCAATTTTCCAAAAAGTCTTATCGATATTAGTAGGGTTATTACCACGTTCAGCAGTTCCTCCACCTATGTAATGATCAGTGAAAAAAGAATAGGATCGAGCATTTCCTGGGAATGAAACTTTTTGCCATTGGTCAGACCCTATATCATATTTCTGGAAGCCATAATAACTTTCAATTCTTCTCCTTGATCCAAGACCAATGTATAGGCCTGAGTTATTTTGATAAAAGACATTATCATAAAGCCTAATTGCCTCAGGAAAAGTAGTCACTAGTTCGTAAGTGCCGATTTGATATTCAAAATTTTCATAAAAAACCTGTTCTTCTCCCTGAGTCACCAATTTGATAGACACTGAAGGTTCATCTTTCAATGCTGGTACAGTCAAGGTAATCTGACTTTCCAAAGTAATATCTATTATCTGGGCCTCTTGAGTCCCAAAAAATACACGTGTGTCAGCCGCGAAGTTTCCGCCTGATATAATGATTTCATCTCCCCCCTCTCCATACAAAGGAGAAATGCTTTCGATAAAGGAATTTAATGTATTAACCTCCATCACATTTCCTTCCAAAATCTCACCATTTAGCTCCATAAAGGATTTCACATAATACAATTGGTGGATCTCTAAACCTTCTGCAAGTCCTGTAAACCTACCAGGTCCTTCTTTGGGACCTAATGAAACCACGATAGGTGACGAAAAAGAAGGGTCTAAAGAAAAATAAAAACCATGGTCACTTACTTGGATCTGACTATTGCTAATCACCCTTCCTAAAACACGAATTTGGTCCCCACTTGCATGGAGTATTTGTTCAGTTACTACAAAAGAATTTTCATCTTCTTCTTCAGTACATGCCCATCCCAATAACAGCACTACGAAAATGCCAAGAGACAGAAATTTCTTCATAAATAGTTGGTCATTAATTCCCTTCGAAAATAAAAAAATAATCTTTTCTATTAATAGTTTAAAGAATTTATAATCAAATAATTACTGGATAATTAAAATAAATAATAAAGCAAAAAAAATGGCAGTGCGAACACACTGCCATTTTATTAACTATCAATTCAATTATTGAAAGATCGGGAAGGACTCCCCATCATTAGCAAAGATGGTAACAGTACCATATTCGCCCCATGTATTGATCCAATCAAATGTGAATTTCTCAGTATCAGAGCTTGTAACAGTCATGGAGTAAGAATCACCATACGAGTCAGTTCCTGACATAGTCAAGTTACCACAAGCATCGTTCAATCTTACACTTCCACCCCAAGCATCTCCATAACACTCACCCCAAAGGCCAAATGCCGCATCACTAATGGTATAAGAACCAGTAGTACTCGTAGCAGTAAAGGTAACAGACCCTTCGAAAGTAGCATCACCGCAATAATCAGAAGTCTGAGAATATGCATAGGTACCACCCAAATCAGATGGGCAAATTACACTTACAAAGTATTGGAATGGAGAAGAGTAGAAAACACCACCGGCAATGTTACCAGAAACATTTTCTCTGTTGAATGTACGACCATATTTGTCGTGCAACTCCAAGCTGAATTCAAATACATCACCACCTTCGATATCTGCTTCTGTCAATCCTACAGCAGCCAAAGCTTCAGCAGCAGTAATAACAAAAGAGGTTCTAAGGAATCTAGATTCAGAATTCGCTCCGAAATCAGATGCAGACAAAGTTTTAACTGTAACAGGTCCAGCAGATGGAGTATACTCCAATCCAACACCTGTGATCAATCTTCTGTGCTGAACATTGATATCAACAGTCTCTACTGATGCACCATCTTCAGAATCAACAGCTTCAAGAGTCAAAGCAAAGTTTGAACTTGCTAAGTCAAAGAAGTTAAAGGTTGTACTGGTTCTATCGATCGTTCTCAAATAAGCCCCTGTATCGAAATCAGTATACGGGATATTTGGATCAACAGTATCACGACAGGAACTAAGAAACACTACCGCTCCTACTAGTAAACCAAAGGTATATTTTAACATTTTCATATTATCTCAATTTTTTTGGTTTAGTAAATAAAAGAGTTACCAGCAGCATTGTTATCCCAGAAAACTTGAGCATCCAAACCAGACTTTTGAACGGCATTGGTATTGGTTACCATATAAGTGTTAGGATACAAGAAAGAACGAGGGAAGTTACCCGGATCTTGCTCCAAACCAGGCTGCATATTTCCTGGCTCACCAGTTCTTCTATACAAGTTGTATGCTTCAACGCCGTTACCGAATAGGCCTATCCAGTATTCACGACCAATGATATACATTTTATTACTAGCTCCATCATACTCAGAAGAAACGTAGTCGATATAATCAGCAATTTGATCATCCAAAACATCCATTCCACCCAATTCAGAATAGTAATCAGTTACATCACCAGAACCTGCAGAAGACAATGCAAAATCAGTTACATAATCCATATGTTTTTGGATTCCAGAAAGCAAGTATTCTTTTGCAGTAGCAGCATCTCCATCAATCTCAAGAGCTGCTTCAGCTAACATAAAGTCAACATTAGATGCAGTCATTATAGGGTAGATACCAGCACCTTGACCACCCAAAGTAGGGTTGTTTACAGGAGTAGCAGAATCGTCATCAAATCTACCAGCTACAGGGTAAATACCCCACATAGTTCTTTTCAAACCATCTGGTGGAATACCGTCTGGATCTAGATGATCACGTCCCCAATAACCTCTTTCACCAGGTAAACAGTAGATAAATCCACCAGCTAGATAATGAGGAGGAGCAATCTGACCAATACACTCGATTTCATCAACATTTGTAGAGTTTACCAAAACCTGACGATAGAAATAGAATCTAGCTCTTGGATCATCAAACCCTTTTTCTTCTGTCAAATGCCACATATAGTAAGTAGACATATACGTTCCACCACCAGATGTATAAGTACCAGAATAATTTGGATGTCTTGAGTCAGGGTTGGCATTAGAAGTGCCAAATCTGAAAACAAAATCATCACCTGCTTTTAACATGTTATCTTCTGCCACTAGAGCAGAAATACCTGCTGAAGAACCAGATTGATCAATCAATCTCAAATTCAGGAAGTACCTCAATTTCAAGGTGTTAGTCAATCTCACCCACTTCGTATAATTATTTCCGTAGAAATAATCATTTGGAGATCCAGAGGAAGTAGTTGCAGTAAAATGAGCTTCAGCTTCTTCTAGCAATCCATATGCTGCATCATAGATTGAAGCACCTGAATCTACCTTAGGGAAGAAATTGGATGCATCCAACGCTTCTGAGTAAGGCACATCCCCATAAACATCCGCCAAATGGAATAAAACCATTGCCTTGATAGTCTTTGAAATACCCAAGTGTCTTTCTAAGCCACCTTCAACAGCCAATGGCTCCAAGAAAGCGATATCTGCAAGGATATTTGCATAAGAGTTAGACCACCAACCATTTGTCGAAGCTGTAGTATAGGCACTTTCGTAATTTGCACTACCCTGATTTACCATTCTAGTCAAGGACATCCCAGTATTACTGATACCTTGATAGAAATCTTTGTAATCTAATTGAATCCTGTTAAGCAGGAAGTCCGGAGAAGCTGTCTCTGCAGTTACCGCATTTGGGTTGTCTAGTAAATCTAAATCACAAGACGACGCAAACAACATGGTACCTGCACACAACAAGCTATATAAGTATTTTTTCATAATTGTCTCAGTTTTGGGATTAGAATGCAAGAGTTACAGTTCCACCAAATCTCTTCGAGCTAGGACCAGTTACAAAGTCAAAGCCCAATCCATTACCTACACCAGTACCCAATACATCAACATCATAGTTCATGTTAGGAGGGAAGTTCAAGGCAAGGAACCAAAGGTTTGTTCCGCTCAACGCAACAGAAGCTCTCTTGAATGGAGTTTTAGCCAACAATGTAGAAGGCAATTCATAACCCAAAGAGATTTCTCTCAATCGAATCATAGATCCGTCGAATACGTTAGGAGCATCAGTTCTACCTTGATAACCTCCGAAGAAATAATCAGAAGCAGAGATCTGAATATCATTCTTGATATAATTAGGAGAACCGTCAGCATTTGTTCCATCTTGTCTTACACCAGGCATGATGAAAGTCATTTCTCTATCAGCAACTGGATCTTTTGTTACACCCCTTGCCAATGTAGCAGTTACAGTATTAGAGAATACTGCACCTTTGTGTCTGTACTCCAACATTGCGTTGAAAGTGAATCCTTTCCAAGAGAAAGTATTAATCCAAGAACCAGTCCATCTAGGGTTTGGATCACCTAAGATTTGCAATTCTGGATCAGCAGCATAAAGACCATCAGAAAGAACGATTGGATTCCCTTCATCATCTCTTAGGAAACCAGTTCCTTTGATCACATTGAATGGCTCACCAGGAATAGCGAAGTTACCCAAAGTAGTGAAACCTGCTACTACAATTTCTTCCAAGCCAGCACCCAACTCAGTGGTAACTGATCTGTACAAACTCCAGTTAACAGTAGAATTCCAAGTAAATCCAGAAGCAGTAGAAACCGGAGTTACATTAGCCTGAAGTTCCACACCTCTTGTTCTGATGTTACCGATGTTAATAGCAGTAGTGGTAAAACCAGTAGCTGGATCAATTGGAGATTGAGTAATCAAATCATTTGTGTTTTTCTCAAACATGGAAAGATCGAATCTCAATTTATTATTGAACATTACTGCTTCCACACCAAATTCCAATTCTTGGATCAATTCAGGCTTCAAGTTAGGATTACCCAAAGCATTAGATACAGAGTGAGTCTGAGTCAAAGTACCATCTCTTGAGAATGCAATAGCATTCTGTGCCAAGGTGTTTCTTGTACTGTATGGACTAGGGAAACCAGCAGAAGTACCATAACCCAATCTCAATTTCAAGTCATTGATAGTAGAAGAATTCCAGTCAAATGCAGTACTTGGAATGAATGAAACTGAAGCTCCAGGATATAGGATTCTTCTGTTTTCTTTTTCTACAGTAGATGTCCAATCATTTCTTGCAGAAAGAGTGAAGTACAAATAGTTAGAGTAATCTAATGTTAGGTTAGCATAAACCCCCATTCTTCTTTGCTCAGAAGTTACATTCAATCCTCCGTGAGACGCTGAAGTAAAGTTAGAGTGACGGAATAGACCGAAAGCCAACTGACCTTGAGACTCAATACCATCTCTTACAAATGAATCATAACGAGAGTTACCACCCAACAATGCACTCATACCAAATTTGTCAGAGAATTCTTTCTTCCAGTTGAAGATCAAATCCTGATTCCAAATTGTATTTACAATGTTTGCTGTGGTATACATACCTGACTGAATAGCTGCACTACCAGAACCTGCACCTTTGTTGTACAATTTCTCTTGCTTCTCAGTATAAGTATCCAAACCAATTCTATAAGTCACAGAGAAATTATCATTGAAATCATAGATCAATGAAGTAGAGTTAAAGAAACGGTTTACATCAGAAGTATTCTTATAATATTTCGCCAACCACTTAGGGTTTACAATATTGTTACCAGCTCTATAGTAAACAGAGCTATTATCCACTGGATTCTCGAATGGCAAACCAGCCAAATCGATAGAACGAGGAGTATACAATACGTGAGCAAATACGGAAGGGATACCACCAGATGGTCCTGAACCGTAAGAAGCGTTAACTGGAGGAGACTCCAAATCAGTGATTGCAAAAGTGAATGAAGAATTCACAGAAAGCTTATCATTGATAGAAGATCTAACACCCAATCCGAAGTTATATTTCTTCAATTCATTACCTGGAACAAATCCTTTGTCATCAGTATACCCGAAGCTTGCACTAAAGCTTGTTCTGTCAGATCCACCTGCAATTTGAATGGAGGTGTTGGAAACTAGACCAGTTCTGAAGAAAGCAGTAGAAGGATCTTCGTAAGCTTTGTACTCATACTGTACTGGAGTACCACCCACAATACCATCAACCCAAAACTGAGGGAAAGCCTCACGAATAGAAGCAATAGATGAAGTAGCATAAGGGTGAGCTACAGTTAAACCAATATCCAATCTCGGTCCGAAGTTAGAGAAGAAGAAACCTGGAGATTGCTGGAAACCATTTCCATATTCATAACCATAAGTTGGCAAAGAAGCCGCCTTATTTGAGAATACTGACTGATTAACAGTAACTTCAGCAGCTTTTCTCTTAGATGCACCAGACTTGGTAGTAATCAAGATTACACCATTTCTACCTTGGTCACCATAAAGAACTGTCGCAGAAAGACCTTTCAATACAGACATGCTCTCGATGTTATTTGGATCAATATCCAAGAAACGAGAAGAAGTAGTAGCACCACCAGTTGTAAATCCATTGGTGTTGTTGGTACTAGTGTTGAATGGAACACCATCCACAACGAATAAAGGCTGGTTGGAACCAGTAGCAGAGGAATAACCTCTAATTACCATGTTGGTACCAGAACCAGACATACCGTTGGTAGAAGTGATATTCACACCAGGTACTTTTCCTTGCAATACGCGGGCAACGTCTTGCTCAGGGCGATTCTCAAGCTGCTCGTCACCAACAGTGGTAACGGCATAACCCAAGGCTTTCTTTTCCCTTTCGATACCGATCGCTGTCACTACCACTTCGGATAGTTGAGCTGCATCAGCTGTAAGGGTTACATCAATAACGGATCGATTGCCAATAGTCTCTTCGTGTGTCTCAAGACCTACGAAAGAGAAAATTAGCACATCTGAACCCGCCGGCACGCTAATGGAGTAATTACCATCCAAATCGGTGGTTGTACCCACTGTCGTACCCTTAACGAGGACGGTTGCACCCGGCAAGCCTAGTCCATCTTCGTCGGAAATTACCGTACCGGTAATTACCCGCTGCTGCGCCGACACCTCATAACTGAGGGTCATGGTGAAAAGCGCAACAACAAAGAGTAAAGCTTTTCTCATAAGGTATTTAGTTTAGTTGATTCGTAAATAAAATCCCTTTCCGCCTAATTTCAAAATAGGCCATGAAAGTAAAAATATATAAGTATTATCCTATCATTTATCGAATAAGGTCAATATTTTGAGACATTATCATTAATTTTATTATAAATATTAGCTAAATACCATAATGAAGCTTTTACTGAAAATTAACGGTGATTATTTTATGTGGATGGCGCAAAACGATGATTATTTGGTACAGGTTAATTCATTAACAATAATTAACAGTTTATTAGCCTTTTTTAAGATAATTCAGAATTTTATTCTGTTGCAATTTTCAATAAATCAAATTTGTAAAAAAATTTTCCCTTGACTTTTGAACCTTTCTCGAAAAAAAAATAAAACTATACCAGTTTTAAAAAATTTATTTCTGTAGAAACAAGTATTAAAACATGATTATTTGGAAATGAGAATATGTAAAATATTTTTTCATAGAAATTTTTAAAAAAAATAAAGAGTAGGGTCAAAAATTATTTACCTGAGTCCATTTTTTTGCCAAATCTTCAAAAAGTGGTTAAAAATTTTAGGAATTCAGCTTTTTTAAAATGAATATCTTAACGTAAAGGCTGCATCATCCTCCCATAAATCTGTAAAATCAGCAAAATTATATGCTGGTTTCCAGTAACCTCCAATATAAAAGTTGCTATGGTTGATATTATACTCCAATCCGACAATAGCATCTACACCAAAGACATTATAATCTTGGGTGATTTTATATTCCCAAGGTGGAATTCCCTTCCCTTTTTTCCACATACCATAATGCCCCCCTGCTCCAACATACCATTCCAGCCCATCAAATTCACGAATATCCCAGTGATGCTCGAAAAGCAATGCCCCAACCCATCCTTTCCATCGATTATAAACCAATAAGTCCAAAGCACCTGAATCAGTAATGAATTGCTTGACTGTACCGCCAACATTGGTGCCTCCAGTGACACCCACCATGGTATTATAGGCTCCGATTTGAGCCTGACTAGATTGACTATAGAAAAATATGGCACCAAAGAACAGCGCCATCAAAATCATTTTTTTCATAGGTTCTGTGATTAACCCTAAAATGTAAGAACTTTTGCCGGAGTAATACAAAAGTCCAATGGGATATCATGTTCTTCTGAAGGCAACATTTCCTCTGGCTCAAAAAAACTTAAACCAACTTTGATTGGATTATTAGTCAGACTTTCGAAAAAGCGATCATAATATCCTCGCCCAAAGCCTAATCTCATTCCTTTTTCATCATAGGCTAAGAGAGGTACAAAAATCAAATCTAAAAAAGGTTGTTGGACTTCCTCAAATTCGACTGGCAGAGGAATACCCCATTTATCCAATACAAATTGTGAATTGGGCTCTAAAGTTATAGTCAACAGATCATCACTTGAAATATCAACCATGGAAGTATATGGCTCAAATCCCTGTTCCCAAAGTGACTCTAATAAAGGAATGGTATCAACTTCCATTTGAGTCTTTATCGGTAAAAAAATATGGATTTTCTGGATAGAGCCTTTTTCTAAAAGCCATTTGAATGCCCTTTCACAAATTTGATTTGAAAGCTTTTGAAGCTCTACCTCTGAAAGACCCTTCCTTTTTTCTTTGTAAAGCTTTCTCCAGTATGATTTGGAACCACTCATGCTTCCAAGACCATCATTCTGAAATCCAATGGATCAAATAATGGATACAGCTTCATAATAAACTCCGGATCTTCTAGATAGAACTGCATCATATTGACTACTCGCTCTTGCGGACTTCCTCCTGGCTTGATCATTTCATCAATAGCATCCACTCTTTCCAAAGTAATATGCTGACGTCTTTCCTCAGCTTTTCTGAGTTTTTTACTCATTTGATCCAAAATCTTCAAGGACCTGACTTTTGCAGCCTCAAAGGAAGCACTCAAACTCTTTTCTAATTCTGCAGAGGAGTTTCCCCTCTCTTCAAAAAGCTTAGAAAGAACTTCTCTCTCAGCACTCAATTCAATATCCTCCAAAGCATGAGAAGCAACATAGTCCTTTTTCCATGCATTGAAATCCTGAAACAGACCATTAGGGGACCATCCCAATTGTTCCATTTTTTGTTTAGTCAATGGATTAAT
This sequence comes from Algoriphagus zhangzhouensis, assembly GCF_900148515.1. Classification (GTDB taxonomy): domain Bacteria; phylum Bacteroidota; class Bacteroidia; order Cytophagales; family Cyclobacteriaceae; genus Algoriphagus; species Algoriphagus zhangzhouensis. The sequence continues at coordinate 178,279 of NZ_FRXN01000002.1, forward strand.
GACCAAAGCAAAGTTCCTTGGAAGCAATACTGGATAAGGAACATCGAATAAATCAAAAACACCTTTCAATTGAAGCCAATAAACAACTTCAGCCGGACCACCAAGATAAGCCAGATTTGGAAGAATCATTTCCTGATACAAAGGTCGGAGAACTACATTCGGACTAAATTTCTCAGGTGATTCTTCAATTAAGGATTCCAGTTCATCTTTTGAAAATTTCAAATTGGTATTTAATACCACATACTCTTCACCGTGTTGTTCAATTCTTTCCCTAGTGCTATTATCCAAGTAGAAGAAATTGATCTCACGAGGAAAGATCTGCCCACTATAACCTAGAGACTCTAAAGACTCCGTTTTCAAAATGGCTTCTTTATAAGGAGTATGGTCAAAAAGATCTGCCTTCATAACTTCTTTGAACAAGGCCTTCAATGAAGCATCATGCCCATCCACAATCAGTAAGCCCTTTTCACCAAACAATTCATGAACATACTTTCTTGCAGCTTCTTTTAGGGTTGTGCTTGAACTATAGGCATTTTTGAAAACCTCAGCAGCAAAAGGAACCGATTTTAAAAACTCTTTAAAATCTTTGCCTAGTTCAAAGTCTCCTACAGCTCCTGTTTGCTCGGATTTCCATTGGTATTTCTTTCCATCCAACTTGAAATAATTGATTTCATCAAAATCATGATCCTCGGTCGCCATCCAATAGACCGGAACGAAGTGATAATCCGGATAAGCCACCTTTAGCTCTTCTGCCAACCTGATAGTCGATACTATTTTGTAAATGAAATAAAGTGGTCCGGTAAAAAGATTTAGCTGATGTCCAGTAGTAACTGTGAATGTTTTAGAATCTCCTAAAGTTTCGATTTGTGAAGCTTCGATGTCAAAAAGTTCTATTCCTTGATATTGCTCTTTCAAGCTTTGACAGAGAATTTTTCTCTTTTCATTATTGAAACCTTTTTCTTCAATCGCTTTTTGAAAACTTTCAATTTTAGGAAGATGCCTATAAAAAGGCCTCAATTCGGCTTTTCCATCTATATAGTCTAAAAAAAATGAAGAAAACTGATTGGTATCTTTAAGATCTATACTGTGTTTTTTCATGGGTGATGGAAATATTTCTTTCGTATGCAAACTGGAAGAGCCTATCCAAAGTTCTATTTTTTCATTTAAAATCTCCTATTCTTATTTCAAAGGGCGATAGTTTCTTTGAAAATTTTATGGAAATGGAACAAATCATGGCAATTTAGCTTTTCCTAGAAAATATCTGATTGTTCAAAAAAGATTAGCTTTGCAGCCTTTATGATGCTACCCTATAATCGTTTTTTTCTTGACAATGGACTCGAGGTAATCGTCCATGAAGACCAAAGCAGCAAAATGGCTGTGTTCAACTTATTATATAAGGTGGGCTCAAGAAATGAAATCCCAGGTAAAACAGGATTAGCACACTTTTTCGAACATTTGATGTTTGGAAGCTCTGCCAATGTCCCCGTTTTTGATAGAGAACTGGAAAGAGTAGGAGGAAATTGCAATGCCTTTACTTCTCCGGATATCACCAATTACTATATGAATCTCCCTGCGGCTAATCTTGAAACAGCCTTTTGGCTGGAATCAGACCGTATGCTGCAGCTATCTTTGAATGATAAAACCATCGAGACGCAACGCAAGGTTGTTCTTGAAGAGTACAAACAGAGATACCTGAACCAACCTTATGGAGAGGTCTGGCATCATTTAAGAGAATTAGCTTATGAAGTCCATCCTTACAGATGGCCAACCATCGGGCAAAGTCCAGAGGATATCGTCGGATATACCAAAGATGATGTCTGGAGTTTTTACAAAAAACACTATGCGCCTAACAATGCTATCTTAGTAGTAGGAGGTGCGGTCTCTAAGGATCAGGTAGCAAAACTGGCAGAAAAGTGGTTTGGTCCAATCCCATCTTTTGAATTGAATCCCCATTTGATCCCAGATGAAAGCGAACAAGACAAAAAACGAATCAAAGAGGTAGAATATCCTGTTCCGACTGACGCGCTATACAAAGCTTTCAAAATGCCTGCAAAAGGTGAAGATGGCTTTTTGGAGGCAGATTTAATTAGCGACTTGTTGGGATTTGGCAAATCTTCCATCTTGGAACAAAGGCTGGTCAAAAACGGGAAACTATTCGCCTCTGCCGGAGCCTATATCTTAGGTTCAATTGATCCAGGATTACTGATTTTCTCAGGAAAAATGGAAAAAGAAGTTTCTGCTAAAGAAGCTGAAAAAGCACTTGATGAAGTGATCCATGATTTTCTTCAGCAGGAAGTTTCAGAAGAGAACTTCCAGAAAATCAAAAATCAAGGTAGAGCGATGAAAACTTACGAGTCTATTCAGCTCATCAATCGGGTCATGAATTTGGCATTTTATGCTAATTTGGGGCATCCAGACCTTTATTGGGAGGAATACGAAAAGAAATCTAAAATAGGACCGGATCAATTGATGTCCTGGTCCAAAAAACTTCTAGACGAGAAGCAAGCTTCCGTTTTATATTATCAAAGCAAATAAGATGAATGCATTTCGAGTAGGATTTGGCTACGATGTACACCAGCTCAAAGAAGGTTATGATTTTTGGCTTGGCGGAATCAAATTGGAACATGAAAAAGGTGCCGTTGGACATTCTGATGCAGATGTTTTGATCCATGTGATTTGCGATGCTCTACTTGGGGCCGCAAACATGCGTGACATCGGATTTCATTTCTCTGACAAAGATCCGAAATACAAAGGCATAGACAGTAAAATCCTCCTTGCGGATGTCATGAAACTAATTCGTGAAGCTGGCTATGAAATCGGAAATATAGACACGACTATTTGCCTTCAGCAACCTAAAGTCAATCCACATATTCCAGCCATGAAAACCTGTTTGGAAGAAGTAATGAACATCCCTGAATCATCTATTTCCATCAAAGCCACTACGACTGAATGGCTAGGGTTTGTAGGAAGAGAAGAGGGCGTTTCAGCATATTGTGTCGCTTTAATCTATCAGGTATGAGTGAAAAGGTAAAAATCATCACAACAGAGGATGGCTCTCATTCTTTGTATCATGAAGGCTTAAAGGAAACATATCATAGCTTTCACGGAGCTTATAGAGAATCTCTACATGTGTTTATGCTTTATGGCTTGGATACCTGGCTGGCTGAAAATCCTCAAAAATATCCCATTCGGATTTTTGAAGTAGGATTTGGGACAGGATTGAATGCTTGGCTTACCTTGGTTTGGGCGGAACAGAACCAGATTCCTGTACTGTATCATTCCATAGAGCCCTTTCCACTAAGTGAGGAAATATATTCCCAGCTGAACTACATCGACCAAAACGATGGAATTTGGCATTATCACAAATATTTTGAGGCATTGCACAAATTTCCATGGAATGAAGGCGGGCCTGTTTCAGAATATTTCAATTTCAAAAAGGATCAAACTACTCTTCAAGACACTCAACTTTACCCAAGTGATGTTGTGTTTTTTGATGCTTTTGCACCAAGCAAACAGCCCGAATTGTGGGAATTTAGCCAATTGGAGAAGGTTTCTAAATCCATGAAGTCTGGAGGGCTCTTCACGACCTACTCAGCATCTGGACAACTGAAAAGAGATCTTAAGGCTTTGGGACTAGAAGTAGTCAATCCTCCTGGACCTCCGGGTAAAAAGGAGATGACACAGGCATGGAAGAAATAAATCGATGAGTTGGAACGAGGTTTGGAAAATTGTGAATACGATTTAAACTTCTAAACCAATGAAATCTACTTTATTCTTTTGGATGCTTTTTCTTCCACTTACTATCAATGCAAGTACTGCCTTGGATCAACTTTTCGAAAAGAGAGGCCAGCTTTATTTCGAGTTGAAAAATCAAGCCAATACAGAAAGCTTTGGAATTCAATTCACCAGCAATGGAGATGCTTCTTTGATGCGGAAAATTATGGAGATAGACAATGCTATTATCCAAAAACTCCAACTCGAACAGAGTATTGTAGATGCTGAAGAATTGACTGATGCTGAAAAATATAAAACCATTGCTTTCTCCCAGGAGAAAGACATTCAGCACCTTAAATCCGCTCTAGAAAGAAAGACTCAAGAATACAATCAGTCTGGTTTTGAAATCAGAAAATTCAGGCATGGTACTTGGATATTCTTTTTTGGAATGCTGTTTTTTTGCAGCCTTTATTTAAAAGATAAAATCAATCTAAGAGATTGGAAAGGTAAAATATTCTCCCTGATCCCATCTGAATCACATTAGAACATGAAATTGCTTCTTCTTCTTTTTCTTCTATTCTCCCCACTTCAAGATGAAAATGCCAGTGCAAAACTTGAGCGACTTGTCGAAGAAAGACAATCACTTCACGCTCAATGGCAAGCATCAGAATCCAAGAAATCCGGGATTTTTGGAAATCGCACCAAAAAAGACATGAAGGAAACTAATGATTGGCTGGAAAGAATCATCAGCAAGGACAATCAAATAGTGGAAGAACTGAAGCTGAGTGGAAAGATTGAAACCGCAGTAATCGGACAAGAAAAAGACGATTACAAAACCATCACTTTAAGCTTAGAGCAGGATGTTCAGGCACTCAAAAGAGCCTTGGGAGAAAGAGATAAAACCATCGAAGAAATGCTCTCCAACCGTAGAACTTTCGAATGGACTACCCTAATTTTTTTCCTAACAACTTTGGGATTGGGATATTGGATTTACAGAGGCAAAAAAGGAGCTTAATTCGACCTTTCGTATTTTTTCAAAATAGGGCAATCACCGTTATATGACGGACAAGAAAATGATAAATCAAGCTCCAGCTGATTTTCCGATAAACTCCATTCTGCAAAGTCATCCCCAAAAGAAAAATCTATTTCAAATTCCCTTAGCTCTTCCAAAGGAGCGTAGAGTGGTCCTTCATCAGGATGATGATACATATAAACTTCAAGCCCGTCTATTAATTGGTAATCGATAATTTCACCCTCCAAGAGATAATCGAAATTATAAATAATCCTATAACCTAAATCAGACCCAAATTCGGAATCTCGGAAAGTCTGCCGCAACTGGTAAGTACTATCTGTTAAAAAATCTAAGGTTTCCACTGACCAAAGCCCCAAAGAATCGACATAGACTCGGTTTTCCCACTCTCCAATCAATGGGCCTAGTGGCTCTTCATCCTGATCTGAATTACAAGAAAACATCAAAGGAGCGCTCAGGAGTACTACTCCTAAAATCAATAGTAGCTTTTTCATCTTAATCGACCTTTATAAAAGTAACAACAGGAAATTCTATACAATCCGAACCTTCATTAGTCTGCCAGCATTCTTCTTGAAAATCAAAACTTTTAAAATCTGCAGCAAATGTCAATGGACCTTTTGGAACCCTGAAAAAATCAACAATTGCAGGTTGCAAATTTGCCAAATCATCTGTGTATCGCGGACCAGATTCACCACCCCAATAAAATAAAACATCATCGTAATAATATCTAAAAATCCCCTCCTCAAAATTATACCAAGATGTTGTTGTCATTCTATAACCGAGAGTTGAACCAATTTCATTTTCTCTGACTAGAGAAGTCAAATCAAAAACACTGTCATTTTTGAATTTGTAACTGTCCACAAACCACAAATCCAGAGAATCAACGTAATCTCTTACCTCCCAAGTCCCGATCAAGGGGCTCAAAGGTTCTTCTTTATCCTGACAGCTAAAAAGTGAAACTGATAGGGCAAAAAGCATTAAATAAAAAATAGATTTCATAATAGGTCTCTTTAGTTGATACACCTATCACGAAATCTATTTATAAAATGATACAATTGAAATGTATCTATTTTAAGATTAGGATTTTAATCTAGCAATTGGCGTCCTACCTCCTTTGGTCACTTGCTCCAAAGAAACTAGAATCTCAGCATCCAATGGCAAATACAAATCTACTCTTGAGCCGAATTTAATAAAGCCAAATTCTCCATTTTGCTCCAATTGGTCTCCTTCTTTGACATACCATTTGATTCTTCTAGCCAAAGCTCCGGCAATCTGTCTGACCATGATTTGAGTACCATTTTTCATTTTGAGCACCATGGATGTACGTTCATTTTCTGTGCTGGACTTAGGATGCCAAGCCACCAAGTATTTACCTGGATGATATTTAAAAAATTCCACTTCACCTTCTACAGGGGAACGATTCACATGGACATTGATAGGAGACATGAAAATGGAAACCTGCTTTCTTTTTTCCTTTAGGTATTCATCCTCTACTGCTTCTTCAATCACTACCACTTTGCCGTCTGCTGGCGCATAAACCAAGCTATCATCTTTAGGAATTTGGAAGATAGGGTTTCTGAAAAACTGCAGAATGATCAAATAAAATACTGTACTGACAATCAGACTGAAATTCAGCCAAAATCGGGCATCGGGTAAATAGTAATACAATGCATAGTTGGCTGCTACTAAAATGATCAAGAGCCAAAATAAAAGAACTCGTCCTTCGCGATGTATGGTCATAGTATAAATGATAAGAGGCGTAGATCAAATCTACGCCTCAAAGATAAGTGATTCTATTTATAGATCGGCCTTAGAAGCCTCCTCGATAAGTATATGTTTGAGCTACTTTATCAATCGCCACGATATAAGCCGCAATCCTCATCGGCACATCGTATTTCACAGCTGCTTGGTAGACATTCTCGAAAGCATCTTTCATGATTCTATCAGATCTTCTGTTTACACGGTCAGCAGTCCACTTATATCCCAATCGGTTTTGTACCCATTCGAAATAAGAAACTGTCACACCTCCAGCATTTGCCAAAATATCTGGTACAGCCATGATGCCTTTTTCATTGATAATTGCATCCGCTTTAGCAGAAGTTGGCCCATTCGCTCCTTCGACGATCAATTTAGCCTTGATATCATGGACATTCTTGGCCGTGATCACATCTTCTACAGCGGCAGGTACCAATACATCGACTTCCAAAGTCAACAAATCCATTGCATTGTCCATCTTGTCTCCTCCTTGGAATCCTTCAAGATGACCGCCATTAGCATCCCTGAATTCAATTGCCTTAACAATGTCAATTCCTTTTTCATTGTAGAAAGCACCGGTATGATCAGAAATCGCAACAATCTTTAAGCCTCTTTCTTCCAAAAGTCTAGCTGCCCAAGACCCTACGTTTCCGAATCCTTGAACCGCACAAGTTGCTTGGAATGGATTGATTTTCAACTTTTGCATCGCAGCAAGTGCTGAAACCATTACTCCACGACCAGTTGCTTCTGTTCTTCCTAGTGAACCTCCCAAGACGGTTGGTTTTCCTGTCACTACTGAGTTCACGGTCATTCCTCGTGCTTTGGAGTATTCATCCATCAACCAAGCCATTTCTCTTGGTCCGGTACCCATATCAGGGGCAGGAATATCTCTATCAGGACCAAAATCATCGATCATAGCCTTCGTGTAAGCACGCATCAATCTTTCGATCTCTCCTTTGGACATCTCTCTCGGATTGCAACGTACGCCACCTTTTCCACCACCATAAGGGATGTCAACTACCGCACATTTCCAAGTCATCCATGCTGCCAATGCTCTTACTTCATCAATGTGTACATCTGGTGCAAATCGAATCCCACCCTTAGCAGGACCCAAAATGTTAGAATGTACGACACGAATTCCTTCGAACACCTGAATCTTACCATTGTCCATGGTAATAGGTAGTGACACGATCACTTGACGGGCCGGATTTTTCAACACGTTGTAAACTTCATCAGACAATCCCAGCTTCTCAGCTGCAATGTTGAATCGTTCCATCATTGACTCCAGTGGATTCTCTTTATCCTTAATCGGAGCCGGTTCAATGTAAGCCATATTGGGTTTTTATTATGATAGTGAAATGCGACGCAAAATTAAATAGATTTTTAGTTTCCCCCGCCTTCAATTAGAAGATTTTCAAAAAGGCGGTAATAAATGGGGCCGATAATAACAATCCGTCAAAACGGTCCATAAATCCTCCATGTCCTGGAAGTACCGAACCTGAGTCTTTGATTTCAATAGATCTCTTAAAAAGTGACTCAATTAGGTCTCCATATGTACCTGCTATAATGATAATCCCAGCGATCACCAACCACTTCCAATCCTGAATGGAATGAAAATATCTTGCTATCAAAAATGAAACGGCAATCGCAGAAAACGCTCCTCCCAAAAAACCTTCCCAGGACTTTTTAGGTGATACTCTTTCAAATAGTTTGGTCTTCCCAAACTTGGTTCCTGCAAAGTAGGCTCCTGTATCACTTGCCCATAGAATAAGCAAGCAGCCTAATAGAATCTCGTAATGATAAACTTTGTCCACAGAAAACACTGCAAGGTTTAGCAGTGAAAACGGAACTGCCACATAAAAGATTCCTAAATAGGTAAAAGCTACGCCTGTAAATGGCTTTTTATCGGTCTTTTTATAGAGTTTGATAAAGAATACCAAGGATAGGATTGGGAAAATCAGGAAAAGGTATTCGTTGGGAAACTGCTCTTTCTCAATCAGGAACGTCACCGTAAAAGTCAACAATCCCAAAATCGTCCCGAAACTCTTTAATGGAAGCATTCCATCCAAGCCGCAAAGTTTATAAAACTCCATTTGCGCAAAGCCTAGAATGCAGGCAAACACCAAGAAATAAGTCCAGTCTGAGAAAATAATTGCAGAAATTACCACTACAGCTCCTATAGCGGCGGTAATTGCTCTTTGACCCAGGTTGCTGTAATTATTAATATTAAAACGAGATCTCATTCTGGATAATGTTTGTTGCTTTTAGGAGGTTTTCGCGACTGACGTGAACTTCATTCATCCCAAAAACATTATACACTGTCTCTTTTTTATTTAAGACAACAGCTGGGATTTCATTCTCCTCCAGCACCCCTTTTACGATTTCAGCCCTTACAGGCACTTCAGTTTCATAGACTTTAATCCAATTCTCCATCCGGTTCGGGCTTATTTTTTTGAAGGTAATAGATTCCCGCAATAAGGACTAATAATCCTACCAAAGCCATAGGATAAGACACTGTATCTGTGGATTCAATATCAAATTCTATCATTCCTTGATTGGAAGCATAGACCATTAAAACAGTAAAAGTATTATTGATAATATGGGCTAAAATAGGATAAACAAGACTTCCTGTGAATACATACATATATCCGAACATCGCGCCTAAGAATACTCTTGGCAAAAAGCCGTAGAACTGTACATGGATAGCAGAGAAAATAATTGCCGACAACCAAATTCCCCAATGCACTGAGCCAGTATATAAATGCATTTTTGGCTGGAGTACTCCTCTAAAAAACATCTCCTCACCGATTCCTGCCAAAACCCCAATCACCAAAATCCCCGCCAGTAACTCTGGGATCGTCTGGAAATCTGTCAAATACTTGGTCATCTCCATCAACTGCTCCTCCATGGATCTCATCCATGCTTCCAATGAAGCCATAGATTCCGGAAGTACCATTTGAGAATTCCAGTAAATCAACAGTGCATTGAAGAACATTCCTCCAAAAGTAATCCCAAGTGCAACCCAGAATTTCTTGTTATTGAACCGAGAAAGCTGCAAATCCCATTTCAAATTCGCTTTATCTAGCCAATGAATAATAATCCAAGCAGTTAGCCAAAACCCGATACCTGAACCTAAACCTTGTATAAACAACATTGCCATCCGTCCATTTGGGATGGTATCATCCCCTTGCATCAAGGACATTATTTCCTCAATTGAGATATTAAAAAGGGGAACCGCGAGAGCTAAGGCTATTCCTTGAAGTAAAATAAGGACGCCAAGTGACACTAAAACAATGACTACCAGAGCCAAGAGCCAGCTTTTCCGCTTGGCTATTTCTGAATGAGTTTCGTAAATCTCCATATTTGGACGTAAATTTACGCCAAATTTATAATTAGCAGTGGTAAAGATAGGAAACTTAGAACTCGGAGATTATCCCCTTTTACTAGCACCCATGGAAGATGTGAGTGATCCACCATTCCGTGCAGTATGTAAACAAAATGGAGCTGATTTAATGTACACCGAGTTTATCAGTTCGGAAGGGCTCATTAGAGATGCTGCCAAAAGCGTGCAAAAACTGGATATTTTCGACTACGAAAAGCCAATCGGGATTCAGATTTTCGGAAATGAAATCGAATCAATGAGGGAAGCAGCGGAGATTGTGGAGGAGGCCAAACCAGATATTTTGGATATTAACTACGGCTGTCCTGTTAATAAAGTAGCCTGTAAAGGTGCTGGCGCTGGAATTCTATTGGACATCGATAAGATGGTGTCAATGACTGCTGAGATCGTCAAGGCTGTAAAGATTCCAGTGACGGTAAAAACCCGTTTAGGCTGGGACAATGATACAATTCGCATCGTTGAGGTTGCTGAAAGACTCCAAGATGTAGGAATCCAAGCTATCAGCATACATGCAAGAACCCGAAAGCAGATGTATAAAGGTGAAGCTGATTGGTCTTATTTGAATTTGGTGAAAGACAACCCAAGACTTCATATCCCTGTTTTTGGAAATGGAGATATTGATACGCCAGAAAGAGCTGCTGAATACAAAGCAAAATACAATGTGGATGGAATGATGATCGGAAGGGCATCAATCGGCTACCCTTGGATTTTCAATGAAATCAAACATTATCTCTCCACTGGCGAAAAACTTGCCGCGCCTACCCTAGATGAAAGAATTGCAGTAGCTAAAAAGCACCTAGACTTCTCTGTAGAATGGAAAGGTGAAAAACTGGGGATATTAGAAATGAGAAGGCATTACACCAATTATTTTCGAGGCATGCCCAACTTCAAACAATACCGAACTGAAATGGTCACCTCAGACACTTATGAGGAGGTTTGTGCGATCTTGGATCAAGTCGCCAAGGTTTATGCAGACTACGAATTTTCCGTTTAAATAATTGAGCCTTAGATTTTTTGTCTAAGGCTTCTTTTTTTAATGCTAATCTAGATTGGATTTGCTTTTTTTGCTTTCGATTTCAACCACCAGCTGAATGTCCACAGGCACCTCCGAAAACAACTTAAAAAATTGGTCTTATTTAGGCATCCTAGCTTTGGTTTGGGGTAGCTCATTTATTTTGATCAAGAGAGGCCTAGAGGTTTTCTCTCCAGGTGAATTGGGAGCGTATCGAGTTGTTGCCGCTGCGACTTTTCTTCTTCCTTTGTCACTTCCTCGCGTTAGACATCTTAAGGCCAGCCAAATCCAAAATTTGATTTTGGTTGGCTTAGTCGGGAGTTTTATCCCGGCATTCCTTTTTGCAAAAGCTCAAACACAACTTTCGAGCTCCCTGACAAGTGTTTTGAATGCTTTGACTCCATTATTTGTGGTTTTAGTAGGCTGGATTTTCTTTGGATCTAGGATCACCAGACAAAACCTTATTGGCTTAGCGATCGCGTTTATTGGGGTAACAATCTTAGTCATGGCCAAAGAAGGCGCTGGATTCGGAGCATTTTCAGATATCAATGCCTATGCGTTTTTTGTGATCCTTGCCTGCACTTGCTATGGATTCAATTTGAACCTAATCAAATTCAGATTTGATGAATTAAAACCCATAGAAATCACAGCTATTTCCCTGTTGATGGTTTTACCAGTAGCATTGATCTATTTGATGATGGGGACTCAGTTTTCCTACAAACTAGCAACTGTGGATGGAGCTTGGAGAGCATTAGGATATGTTACTTTATTGGGAGTAATGGGCACAGCTTTGGCGCTGATCCTTTTCAATATGATGGTCAAGACAGCCAGTCCTGTTTTCGCCAGTTCGGTAACTTATTTAATCCCAATTGTAGCCATCATGTGGGGCGTTTGGGATGGAGAAATCCTTCTTTGGGGCCATTATTTAGGATTTGCAGCCGTGATTTTTGGAGTCTGGGTTGGGAATCGGAAGAAGTAGCTATTCCTTAGAAGTAGCTATTCCTTCCTATAAGATTTGAGTTCTTTCTTTGTCATTTCCTGAGTTATAACTTCCTCTGGAAAAGTCACCTCAAAAGGGCCGTAATTTTCCAAAAAAAACGACTGCCCTTCAACAGCAAATTTTACAGGAATTGCTTCATTTTTTATTGATCCTTCTTCGTCCTTCACCACCACATAGACTAACATTCTAACATGCTTACCATGTTGATAATTCTCTCCTGCAGAGGTAGCCAATACATCACCAGGGAATACTTCCTGGCCCAATTTCACTTTCTGGGAACCTGATTTCAAAACCATGATTTTGGTAATCTTACCGTCTTCATGGTAAATCTCAATAAAATTTTCAGATCGATTAAAATCCAGTTTTTCTGAGGAGCCTTCATTTTCCATACTCATAGCAGCAATAATTCCTTTTCTAGGAGCAACAATTTCCACTTCTTCATCAAATAAAAAGGCTAAACCAGCATACTCATCTTTTTCTTCTTTGGGCTGTAGGACGTTTTCGATATGAGTCATTGATGAGGCTCTAACCATAGCTCCTTCTTTGACTGGAACTAAGTAAATAGGCTCGCCTTTAGTTTTGCCGTAAATGTTCCCTTTTACATAAGTGTATTTATATGAATAATTAGTTCTTCTTGTGGATAAAACTGGTCTGAGGGTAGTTAGTTTTCCTTTACCAGGATAAGCTACTGCTATAACTCTAGGACCACTGGATGTAGAAAGGTTCAATAAAACAGGAAACTCTAACAATACCGTATAGGTCATTTTGCTATTATTGGTATAGGTTAAAGTAATTATGCCTTTATCGTCTCTTTCCGATTTTACTTTGATTTGAGAATAAGCAGAGAAAGAAAAAGTCAATACTAAAAAGGTAAATAAGTATTTCATTGAAAATGATTTTAGGATAGAAAACTAAAACCATCTTATAAAATTTCAAATTTTTTATCGACTTAAAATTCTTTCATCCTCTCACGCCAAGCGAAAGCAAGCATTGGCAATTGCTGATAGCTGTTAATCCCAGCTTTGACACCTTGTGATTTCAGGAAAATATCATTGGTCTTCTGACTCAATTCGATGGAAATAGGCTTATACTTTTCATTCATAGCCTGGATTGCCCGAATGTCATTTTTAATTCCTTGATCCAAAGTCTTGACCCACTCTTTATAATCTTCGGGAGCCATTTTATAATAATCCCGAACTTGATACATCAGCAATCGAAGATGTCCAGAATAGCGTAGAAGGGGATCTGGAGAGTTTGTACTTATCACCCAAGCGATAAAATTCGCCTCGCCCTCATTGGTCACTCCGTAACTGTGGGCCATTTCATGAGCAACAGTAAAAGGCTGCTCCAAAGGATGCAAAGAAGGATCGATATAGCTTTCACCTGTGTAAGGAAAGTAGATACCCAAAATCCCCATTTTTCTCATAAATCCCGGAGGAGGAAATAATTTAGTTCTAGGTTTACCTGTAAAATTCAACCCTAACACATCCAGATTCTCACCCATGTTATTTCTAACAACCCTTTCCAAATCTGGGTAAGAAATAATTCCTTCGATTGCTGAAGTATCTCCAGTTAATAGATATCTAGATTGAGTTGCCAATCTTTGGGTAATCCTTATCTCAGACTCCACCTGTTCCAAATTCAAGGATTTCGGGGTTAAAGAAAGTTGCTTAAAAATCGGGGTTCGCTGATAATTGAAGCCCCATAAGACCAAAAAGAAAAAAACTAAGGCCCCGAGAGCGTTCAGCAAAGACCTAATTGAAAAAATTGCTTTAGACTTCCACCCTTCTTTTTTCAGAAATCTTCTAAGAAATATTCCCAAAAGAATAAGTATGGATAGTATAAACAAATAAACGCTGGGGAATGGCAGATACCCCAGCGTTTTATCAATCACATTCCGGATTACCGGAAAGAATTTTCTAGAATAGATTTCATCTGTTGCCTCTGGATATTGAGCAGCGATCCATCGAATACCTAAAGCAATTAAGCCTAATAGTGCCCAGGACCAATCTCTCTTACCCATCAATCAACAATCAAATACCTTCTGCTTCCACTTCCTTCACATCATCAGGAAGCATACGGGTTAGCAAGTTTTGAATTCCGGCTTTCAAAGTGATCGTACTAGAAGGACATCCAGAACAAGAACCCTGAAGCAATACCTTCACAACGCCGTCTTTGAATGAATGGAACACTATTGCTCCTCCATCTTGCTCAACAGCAGGTCTGATGTATTCATCCAAAATCCCTTTGATCTTCTTGACCACTTCAGAATCATTTTCATCAAATAGAGGATCCTTGTCCAAAACTACCTGAACTGGCTTTTTACCAGCTTCTAAATAATCTTTGATATGATCTCTGATGATATGCTGAATTTCTGGCCATTCCACATCTTCAGACTTGGTTACGGTCACAAAGTTGGAAGCTATAAATACCCGCTGAACAGCAGCAAAATTGAATAATTCTTTCGCCAAAGGGCTATTTTCAGTGCTTTTCTCATCTGGATAGTCAAAGCTAAGACCATCTTCGACCAGCATGAAATTGGCCACAAATTTCAAAGAGTTCGGATTCGGATTTGCCTCCATATAGAGGTGAACCGGTTTAGCTTGTGCTTTTAGCATAAGTCTTTCGTGTTTTTTTGAAATAAACCCTTTGCAGGGGGATTAGTTCCTGCAAAGGTAATTTTCCTGAGGGAAATTATTTCATTGGCTCCCCAGTAGCTGCATACCAGATGCCACCAGCTAAGTGTTTTAGGAAGTCAGCGTCTTGATATGCTGATTCTACGTGGCCCAAAGCAGTATAGAAAACTCTACCGCCATCAAATTCATGATACCAAGCCATTGGGTGATTATCACCATTCCCTTTGGCCGGCTTGTAAGTGCTCTCATCAGCCTTGATCAATACTTTGATATCAGGATTGATTTCTCTGAATTCATACAACTCATCATACCACAACCAGTTTTTAGGCAAATGCCAAGTAGCTGGATGGTTTTGATCTACCACTTCCAATCTCAAGGTCTGCTGAGCCGGGTGAGTCAAAAAGTAAGCGCCGATCATTTTATTATACCAAGGCCATTCGTACTCTGTATCTGTAGCGGAGTGAATACCCACTACGCCTTTCCCACTTTGCACGAATTTTTGAAAAGCAGCTTTTTGTTCTGCATTGAAGATGGTTCCTGTAGTAGAAGCTAGGATTACAACATCGTATTTTTCGAGATTTTCATCTGTAAAAGCACCCGCATCCTCAGTCACATACACTCCAAAACCTTGGGTTTTACCCAAATTTTTCAAAGCCACTACTGCATCAGGAATAGATTGGTGTCTAAATCCTGCAGTTTTACTAAATACAAGAGCTCGGAATTGCTGAGCACTAGCCACGAAGCTTAAGCAGAAAAAAACTGCAAAGGCTGAAAGGAATATTTTCAGTTTCATAGGTTTTGGGTTGAATTTGTAAAGATTCGAAAATACAAAAACATCAGGCTTTAAGCCTATTTTTTTTACAATAGGCGAATTTAGCTTTATGATCATCTGCTATCCTTCAAAAAACCAATTATGGCCGTTTAAGTCTTAGATAATTTATACCAGAAATAAAGTGAATTTTTAAAGTAGACATGTTAAAACCATAGCATGACCAATCCAAAACCAATATTTCACCACTATAAAACCACTATTAAATTGGTTTTATAGTGGTGAAGTACTGATAACAGTTAGGTTCTTGGCTTTAATCCACATGACTTTGATACGGATTCAATCAGTGATAGGTGTGGTCTTTCTAAGCTTTGGTGACGGAGCTACCATTTGTCAACAGCAAGCATACTAAATCACTTGTATCGGGAATAGTAATAAATCAAAATTTGAGGATTTACTGGTCAAACCACCAATGAGGAGTATTATTTGTACTCGAAGGAAATTCACTACAGCGGAGGCATGTTTTCGGATAATCGTCAATTGGCCTTGCGGGATCATAGGTACAAACTGCCTCAACCACAAAAGAGACATCACCTGGAACGGTGTAAATCCTACTCTGGGAAACCCTAGCAATTTCAAAATAGCCTAAAACCACCTCATCGGGAGATTGAGCATTGTAAATATTGCCTTTGATTGGAGCTGGTGGAGAGTCAAATACTGAACCTGAATTATTCACCAATTCACGGACTTTTCTCCAATACTCATAAGAATCCTTGGAAGTACTAACCTGTCGAACATTGAAATAATGCCTACTCAAAAAGGACTCATCTACCTTTCTTTCTGCCACCAACTGAACACTGCTTTCCTGCTCAGAATCGACATTTTCACCGTTGAAAAGAGTAATTCTTTCAGGATCAGGGAATCCAAAAACATAGCAATCTGGGGGAGGATTATTAAATGGGTTAGGAAAAAAAGTCAGATCCCAATAATAGGCCTCATCCACATCCCATCTTAAGTAATAGGAATCATCAGTCTCAGGCAATTTAGTTTCTGAATAAATTGATATAAAAGCTATTTCAGGTGATCCTTTGAATTCCCCTCTTTGAAACTCATAGGTCAATTCATCTTCACCAACAGCGTCAGGCATTTTTTGAGGATCAGTTCGATATTCATTGCCACTTACTAGAATTTCTATATGGTAATAAACTCCATCCTCCAATTTGTAAGAACGATCCAGCGTGTATTTCCCGTCTTCGGACATATTCAAAAGAACTTTCTCCTCACGGTCATTTACCAAGTAAACCATAGCTGAAGTCACAGGTCTGGGTAGATCGTTTAACACATAATATTGACCGGTGTAAAGAGGCTCCCGATCCTCAGAGGTAGTTTCAGAAATGAAAACATATTGATCCTCATCCAGATTGCTTATTTGTCCAGAGACTACCAGTTTGGCAACTCCTTTATCCAGGGGAAAAGTAATCTGATCCACACAGGAATTGAATGATAGCAGCAACAAAACAAGTGAAAAAAGGAATTTCAACTTATTCATCTGCACCTCCTCCAAATTGAATACTGTATGAAATTGAAGGAAATACGGCTCCCAAAATTGAAAGTCTATAGGGTCTCAACTGACTGGTATCTCCATCCTTTTGCCAAAATACAGAATAGGCATTTCGCTTTCCAAGAAGGTTATAAATGGAGAGATTCAGACTATCTCCCTTTTTGGAAAAGACCTTTTCAAGCGTATAGGAAACATCCACCCTAAAATAATCCGGGATTCGATACTGATTTCTGTCGCTATATTCTGGGATCACCAGTCCATTGATGATGTAATTGGCATTGACAGCATTGACTGGCCGGCCTGTTGAATAGTTGACACTCAAATTGAATAATCCCCGAGGATACATTTTTCGGCTGAGGATAAAATTCACCTCGTGTGGTTTATCGTAATTACTCGGGTACCATTCTCCTCGATTGATTTGAGTTTCCTCATATTCTCCCAGACTTCTGAAAAATGATCTGGAATAAGTGTAGGCCAACCAGCCAGTGATCACACCTAGATTCTTTTTGATCAAAAACTCAGCGCCATAGGTTTTTCCTTGCCCAAAAACCAATTCCGTTTCCATATGCTGGTTTAAGAAAACCTGAGCAAAATCTCTGTATTCAACCTGATTTTGCACTTTTCGATAAAAGCCATCGATAGAGAACTCCCATTTGTTATCCTTTGAATTCCGAAAGAATCCCATTGAAAAATTATCAGATTTCTGTGGCTGAATGTAAGGTGTGCTCAATTGCCAAAGATCAATTGGAGTCGGGCCAAAAGTATTGCTGATCGACTGGATATATTGATAGAGTCGGGCGTAGCTAAGCTTCAAAGAAGCATTTGCAGTTAAATTTTGGCGAATTGCCAATCTGGGTTCGAAACCAGAATAAGCTTGGATTGAACCCTTTTCATATACGGTTTCTCCGATGATATTTTCTTCCAAGATCGGAGCAGAAGCTTGATATTGAAATACAGTATCAGGCCCTAGATGATTGTAGGTAGAGTACCTCAGCCCCGCTACTAATCCTGTGTTTTTAGAAATATCCAACTCCAAACTGCTGAAAACAGCCGCTTCCAATCCTCTTTCCTTTTCTATTTTCTCTGAATTGATATTCGATTCCGAATTATATGGACTGAGAATTTCCGGCTGCCCTTTATAATTCACCATTTCCATTCCAGATGTGATCGAAACAGCTTCATTTGCCCAAGTAGCACTTAGCTTCGCCTGTTGGTATCTCATCCCATTGTCCACTCTTGCGGCATCCAAGCCTTCAGGATCAAAAAAGGCATTGTCAAAATCTCCATCTGCTATCAAGGCAGATACGGACCATTTTTCTCCTATTATTCCTTTGTATCTCAAAGAACTGACCCGATTAGACCAATCGTAGCCAAACTCATTGGAGAATTTGAAATAATCTCCCGTCAGCAAGGTGTTGAATTCTAGACTATGCCCCTGAGCGAGATTCCAATTCAATCCCAAATAGGCGTCATGAAAGTTCAATTTAGAGTTTTGAAGATCGTAGTCCCTAGCTTGTTTCAAAAGCCAATTGGTATTGGAAATTCTGCCTCCGAAAATCAAACTGAGCTTTTCTTTTTTCAATGGCCCTTCAATAAGAAGCTTTGCATTCGAAGTACCGACTCCAGCCGCTCCTTTCCAATCACTCATGTCTCCGGGTCGCATTAAAATATTCAAGGCTGACCCTGCTCTCCCCCCAAAGTTCGCCGGAAGATTCCCTTTATACAGACTGAAAGTCTCAGTTACATCAGTATTGAAAGCAGAAAGAAAACCCAAGGCATGGTTGGAACTCAAGACTATTGCCTCATTCATCATCAATAGATTTTGATCTGTTTTGGCACCACGGACATTGATTCCGGATGTTCCCTCTCCGACTGTACTTACACCTGGTAACAATTGGAGTCCTTTGAAAATATCGGCTTCTCCAAGAAATGCCGGAATTGCTTTAAGCTCTTGAGCTGTGAGTTTTGTCAATCCGGTGATAGGGTTTCTGACATTCCGATCTGGCTGATCAGACATCACTACTACACCTTCCAATTCAAAACTTTTCTCCTTCATGCTAATGTCAACGACTCCATTATCAAATAGAATTACTTCTGTAAAAACCGGAATTCGGGAAGAATGGCGAAAAGTAACTTTGTGAACTCCAGGCTGAATATTGATAAAGTATGTCCCGTACTTATCCGTATTGACTCCAGAGTAAAATCCATCCACATGGAGTCCTACACCTTCAATTCCTTGCTTTGATTCGGCATCTAAGACCTTCCCCGTCAAAACATAATTTTCGGGATGAACTGCTTCCTTTTTTCCAAATTCGAAAATCAATGAATCTACCTGGGAAAAAGAAAAATTCACCAGGCTAAGCCAACAAATAAAAAATAGGATAGTGGGTTTATTCATTGATGCTTAAAATACATCAAATTGACTAAACCATTCTAAAATTGAATTAAAAGATCATTTCTTAATCCAAAGAAGCAATCAATTCTTTCATGACATTAGCCATGATGGGTTCAGCCACAGCAGCAGCAGCCAATACTTCCTGAATTGTAATTCTTTTGATTTTTCCCTCCACTCCCAAATCTGTAATGGCAGAAATCCCAAAAACTTCCAAGCCTGTTTGATTTGCAACGATTACCTCAGGAACTGTACTCATTCCCACTGCATCAGCTCCGATTGTTCTCAAATATTTGTATTCAGCAGGTGTTTCCAAATTTGGACCTTGCACACCGGCATAGACACCCGTATGAAGTTTTACTCCCAATTTTTCTCCGATTTTTAAAGCCTTTTCTATCAGTTTTTTTGAATAAGCCTCACTCATATCTGGGAATCTTGGTCCGAACTCCTCTGGATTGTGCCCTCTCAATGGATTTTCTGGAAACAAATCAATATGATCTGCAATAATCATCACGTCTCCTACTTCTTGTGCTGGATTCAATCCACCCGAAGCATTGGACACAAATAGCCTTTTCACCCCCAATGCCTTCATCACACGAACAGGAAATGTTACCTGCTTCATGCTGTAGCCCTCGTAGTAATGAAATCTACCTCTCATGGCTACCACTTTTTTCCCAGCCAGAGTTCCAAAAATTAATTTACCAGAATGGCTTTCTACTGTCGAAATAGGAAAATGGGGTATTTCAGAATAATCAACTTCCAATTCCACATCGATCTGATCACCTAATTTCCCCAAACCAGTACCTAGAATTATTAAATTCTGAGGATTATCAGGATAAAGGTTCTTAAGAAATTGAGCTGCTTCAGCGATTTGAGATTGATAATTCATAGGAAAAGTGATTTGAAGCAAAGATATTAATATTGCCCTTTCAAAGAACTCTAATTCAGCATAGCTTTCAAATCAAAAGAAATGATCAAGATCATAGTCGGTACAAATCGTAAAAATTCAGTTTCCAAAACCATTGCAGAACTCTATCAGGAAGTCTTAAAATCAAAAGGAGCAGAATCTGAAATTTTGGAATTAGAGGATTTACCTGCTGATTTTATCGATACAGCTTTGTATGAAAACAATGGAAAAAATGACGCTTACAATGCTTTTCATGACCGTCTTGAAGAAGGTAAAAAGTTCGTTTTCATCGTCCCTGAATACAATGGTTCTTTCCCCGGAATCTTGAAAACTTTTATCGATGGGATGAATTATCCCAACACCTTTAAAAACAAAAAAGCCGCATTAGTCGGCCTTTCTTCTGGAATCGGCGGAGGTGGCATCGCTTTGAGCCACCTCACCGATATATTCCATTACCTAGGGATGCATGTCCTTGCTCTAAAGCCTAAACTGGCCAAAATAGAGCAGAATATGTCAGATAACCTGCTCACCAACAGGTTGTATTTGGAACTTCTGCATTCCCAGGCTGAGATGTTGCTTGACTTTTAGGACTTAGTCCACATTGTCATGCAAGAACCTATTGTTACCTAGGATCTCGTTATCATCAGAGACATTGAACTTGCTGATGTTGTTTTCTGAGCTATGCTCAGGCTCATTCAAAGTCACATTTTTTCTCAAGTAAGCAGGAACTTCCATCTTTTCTTTCAACTCTTCTGGAGTCGGATTGAACGAACGGTTTCCTTTAAGCTTTTCAAATCTCTCATGAGCTCTTTGAATTGCTTTCTGCTTCATTTGCTCGTAGTAATCATTGGCATAAACCGGCTTTGCAGGTTCAGCTTCAACTTTAGCTTCTGGAATCTTTACTTCTTCAGGCTCTTCCTCATACAAATCATGAACGATTTTTTCCTGCTGAACTGGCTTCACTTCAGGCTTTCTCTCTTCGGATTTTCCAAAATCAAAAGTGAAAGAGTTTTGCTTTGGCTGCTCAGCACGTGGAGCAGGAGCTGGTTCTTGAACAGGCTCTGGAGCAGAAGGAGCTGATTGAATCGGGGCTTTTGGAGTATTAAAAACGAATGTTGTCCCGTTACTAATCGGCTCTTCTTTTACTTTCTCAGATTTTCCTGAATCCAAGTTGATCACTGTTTTCACTTCTTCAACTTCTGGTGCTGGAGTCGGCTCAGGCTTTACAGCTTGTACTGGAGCGGGAATGGGTGCAGAAACGGGTTGTGCAGTTGCTTGCTCAGACTGAGCAGAACCAGCCAATTTATCCATCTCGAACCCCGTAGCAATTACGGTTACGCGGATTGCTTTACCCAATTCTTGATCAATACCTTGACCGAAGATGACCTCAGCATTATCACCAGCTTTCTCCTGGATGTACTCAGTGATTTCACTCAATTCGTCCATAGACAATTCCTCATCCTCACCAGACATGATGGAAAGAAGGATTTTCTGAGCTCCTTTGATATCTACATTGTTCAAAAGCGGAGAAGAAATAGCAGCGCCAGCAGCACGTATCGCACGACCTTCGCCTTCTTCAGTAGAAGATCCCATCACTGCAGCTCCGGCATCTTTCATGACTGTTTTCACATCTTCAAAATCCACGTTTACATCTTGGTGGATCGTGATGATCTCAGCGATAGATTTAGCTGCTGTAGTCAAAATATCATCAGCTTTACCAAAAGCAGTTCTAATCGCCAAGTTGCCATAGATTTCTCTCAACTTGTCATTCAAAATTACCAACACTGTATCGCAGCTTTCTCTCAATGACTCGATACCTGCCTGAGCAACTGACATTTTCTTTCTGCCCTCAAACATAAATGGAGCAGTCACGATACCCACGGTAAGGATATTCAATTCCTTGGCGATTTTTGCAATGACAGGAGCAGCACCAGTACCGGTACCACCACCCATACCAGCAGTAATAAATACCATTTTGGTATTGTCTGCCAACAATTCACGAATCTCATCTTGAGACTCGATTGCGGCATTTTTTCCTTGCTCAGGATTTGCACCAGCACCCAAACCTTCGGTAAGGTTGGCACCCAATTGCAAACGAAGAGGAACAGGACTGGATTTCAAGGCTTGAGCATCCGTATTTACTACCACGAACTCTACATCCTTGATTCCTTGGCTAAACATGTGGTTTACGGCATTTGAGCCGCCACCACCTACGCCAATTACCTTGATAATTGACTTTTGATTCTTCGGTAGGTCGAATCTGTAATCTTTCATGTTATCTGACATATTTATTAATTGGTGAATTGTGTTTCATTGTTAAAAAGGGAAAATCAGGGAAATAGAAGACAGCATCTTATATCTCCCCCAATCATAAGCCCTAGTAATTTCCGTCGTCTCCGATGTCATCGTGAATTATGCTTTTCAGCTTGTCACCGATGTTTCGGAAAATATCTTTTGCGTTAAAATCTTTCTTAATAGCTCTAGCCTGTGGAATTGCATTTGCCACACGGCTATTGTAATTGTCCTCTCTGTCGTCCAAAGCTTTGAAGCCTGCCAATACCAACCCAACTGAGGTGGCATACATTGGGCTTTTCACTTCTTCGATCACAGACTTGCCCAAGTGCTCATTGGGATATCCGATACGAGTATCCAATCCAGTCATGTATTCGAAAAGCTGGGAAATAAACTGAAGCTGAGAACCACCACCGGTTATCACTATACCTCCTGCTAATTTCTTGTAATGACCGCTTTGCATGATTTCGTTCTGAACAATCTCAATGATCTCTTCCATTCTTGCTTGAATAATTGAAGCAAGATTTCTGATAGAGATTTCTTTTGGTGGTCTATTTCTCAAACCAGGAATCGACACGATTTCATTTGGATTTGCCTCCTCAGCGATCGCTTTTCCAAATCTGGTTTTCAACAATTCAGCTTGGTTTTGCATCACCATACATCCTTCTTTGATATCCTTGGTGATGATATTTCCTCCCAAAGGAATCACAGCAGTATGACGGATGATGTTTTCATAGAAAATGGCAATATCTGTGGTACCTCCCCCGATATCTACCAGACAAACTCCGGCTTCTTTTTCCTCATCACTCAAAACTGAAAGCGAACTTGCCAAAGGCTCCAGAATCAACTGCTTGGAAGTCAAATCTGCTCTTCTGACACATCTATTGATGTTATTGATCGCGGTAGTTTGTGCGGTGATGATATGGAAATCCGCTTCAAGTCTTGTTCCTGACATCCCAACAGGATCTTTGATTCCACCTTCGTAATCAACGGTGTAATCCTGAGGCATCACGTGAATGATTCTGTTCCCCGGAGGAACCAAAATATTTTCCATTTCTGAGGAAAGTCTTCTCACATCCTCTACAGTGATCTCATCATCAGTTGGAGAACGCATAATGCTTCCGCTTTGGATTTTGCTTTGGATATGCTGGCCAGCAATACCGACAATCACCTCTCCGATTTCCACATCCGCCATTTCAGAAGCATCATCCACAGCTTTCTGAATAGCGTGCACAGTTTTGTCAATATTGGTCACCACACCACGGTCCACTCCGTCAGAGACAGCTTTGCCCATCCCGAGTACTTCGAGTTTTCCGTATTCATTTTTGCGACCGACGATCGCACAAATCTTCGTGGTTCCAATGTCCAGTCCGACGATTAATTTTTCGTTTTCCATATCCAAGCTATTATTCACAAACAATTTGATCCTTAAATTTCACGCTCACCCTACTGTAGGCATCCCATCCTTTGCGGGGTAATATCTCTTTGTAAAAAATCTGGATTCGATCAAACTTGTCTTCCAAGTCCATCGCATTTC
Source organism: Algoriphagus zhangzhouensis (assembly GCF_900148515.1). Taxonomy (GTDB): domain Bacteria; phylum Bacteroidota; class Bacteroidia; order Cytophagales; family Cyclobacteriaceae; genus Algoriphagus; species Algoriphagus zhangzhouensis. The sequence continues at coordinate 202,284 of NZ_FRXN01000002.1, forward strand.
CAAACTCTATTATTTGTTTCCCCACCTGCTGATACATTCTGATATCATTGGGTGAGTTCACCTCTAATTCTGTAATCTGAGCTTTCCAAAACTCATCCTCAGTGATGTACTCAATCAGATCCATCAACTCAGGCATTTCCTCCATCACATCCCCTTTTTCCATTAGCTTTTCAGCTTGCTTTCCTTCCAAAATCAACACCCTACTGGTGTATGATTGAGAAGTTGGAATCACTTTCCCTTCAGTGGTGATATATCCATCTGCAGCTAAAGGCCTAGCGATTCTGGCAATTGGTTGATGTTGAGAAATACTCAAATTCAAGATTCCTTTTTGGCCAATTGTCGCCTCCACAGACTTGACAAATGGATGGCCTCCAATTCTATTTTCAATTTCCTTCAAGGGCACTTCTTCCAGCACCAATCCTGCTTTCAGATCGGGAAAAGATGTTTCCAATATCTTTCTGATCTCCTTGTCTTCCACGAAGTACAAACCAGACACTCCACTAATAAAAACCTCAGTTCCCTGGTAGGTCTTGTAATTGCTTTGCTTTTCCACAAAACCAATAAATCCAACCAGCACCAAGCAGAGGACTAGAAAAGCCAATGTCTTTTTCAGATTCGCCTTCTTCATACCTCAGTTGGGTTTAAGCGTGAACGAGTCCATTTTGCAATCCCAGGTACCAATCGATCAATGTCTCCTGCCCCTAATGTCACCAGGACCTCAGGTTGATTTTCTTCGAGATAGACCATGACATTTTCCTTGGAAACCACACCTTTCTTTCCTGACTGGATTTCACCCAAAAGAATTTCTGAGCTCACTCCTTCGATAGGCAACTCTCTAGCTGGATAGATATCCAAAAGCACCACTTCGTCTGCAAGAGATAGGCTTTCCGAGAATCCTTCAGCAAAATCACGAGTTCGGGTAAACAAGTGGGGCTGAAAAACCACCGTCAATTTCTTACCTGGGAACATTGCTATCACCGAGCTCAAACAAGCCCTGATTTCTTCAGGGTGATGAGCATAATCATCGATATAAACCAAGTTGCCTTCGTTGACATGGATCTCAAATCTTCTTTTCACTCCTTTGAAGGATCTGACTCCTTCACGGATTTCATTTTCAGTGAATTGATGATCCAAGCAAACAGCAATAGCAGCTAAAGCATTTTCCACATTGTGGAAGCCAGGAATAAACAATTCCAAACCTTTGATCTCCTTGTCTCCATCGACATAGTCGAATTGGAAGGATCCAGGTCTTGCTTGGATATTTTCAGCTTTAATACCATCAGATCTCAATCCATAGAATCTGGTTTTCTCCAGAGGCAAACTCTTGTTTCCAAGGCGGTAAGCAGCATTGCTTTGGATGTAGAGTTTCCCCTTTTTATCCAAAAGGGCAATGAACTCTCTGAACCCATCCAAAATAGAATCCTCAGTTCCGTAGATGTCCAAATGATCAGGGTCTGCACTAGTCACAATCGCCTCATTTGGATGAAGTCTTAGGAATGAGCGATCAAATTCATCTGCCTCAACCACTACCACGGGCTCGCCCTTTTGAGTATTCAGAATCAAATTGCTTTGATAGTTCTGAGTGATCCCTCCCAAGAAGGCCGTCACTGGCTTACCAGCCGACTTAAACAAATGGGCTACCATGGAAGAAGTGGTCGTTTTCCCATGCGTTCCTGCCACGGCAATGCTGTGGTGAGAAGAGGTTAAGACACCCAATACTTCAGATCTCTTTTTCATTTCGAATCCGTTTGATTCGAAAAAGTTGAGCAATACAGAATTCTTAGGAATAGCAGGTGTCCATACGATCAATACTTTGGAAGCCTCTTCCTTGTATTGGGATGGAACCGTCTCCAAATCATCCTGAAAGCTGATTTGAATTCCTTCATTGATGAGCTCATCAGTCAAAGGCGAAGGAGTCTTATCATATCCAGCCACAGCAAATCCTTCATGGTGGAACCATCTGGCTAAGGCACTCATGCCTATGCCGCCAATTCCGAGGAAATACACGCTATTTTTACCTTTGAAACTCATGCAATCAGGTGCTCTATTTCATTTACTATGGCTTCGGCCGCTAGAGGCTTTGCCAACTTTTTAATATTCTTACCGAGACTTTCTATCAATTCTGGGTTGGAAAGAATCTCGTCTGTTTTTTCTTTTAAATGCCCAACAGCCTCTTTGTCTTTCAACAAAACCGCAGCATCATGAACTACATAAGCCATGGCGTTTTTAGTCTGATGATCTTCGGCCACATTTGGTGATGGAATGAAAATCACCGGCTTCCCGACCAATGAAAGCTCCGAGACTGACAAAGCCCCCGCTCTGGAGATAATGATGTCAGCTGCCGCATATGCCAAATCCATTTCCTTAATGAACTCTCTCAAATGGATATGCTTCAAAGAAGCCTTCTCAGTAGCTTCCAGCATGTCCTTGAAGTAGAACTTTCCAGACTGCCATAGCACCTGATAACCATCTCTATCAAACTCTTTCATATCCCTCAGCATGCCTTGATTAAGGGTTCTAGCTCCCAAAGAGCCACCCAAAACCAAAACAGTTTTGCGCTCTGGATCCAGACCAAAATGTTCAATGGCTTTCTCCCTTTTTCCATCTAGGTGAAGAATGTCCTTTCTTACTGGATTTCCGGTATAAGCTATTCTTTCTTCTGGGAAGAATTGATTCATATCCGGATAGGCAACGCATATTTTCTTAGCTCTTTTAGCCAGGATTTTATTAGTCAATCCCGCATAGGAATTTTGTTCCTGTACGAGAGTTGGTATTTTCTTTCCTTGGGCTGCATAGAGCACAGGTCCACTTGCATAGCCCCCTACTCCAACTACCACATTGGGTTTGAAGTCCTTGACGATATCTGAAGCCTGAGACAAGCTTTTCATCAGCTTAATTGGAAAACTCAGGTTGGCGAAAGTCAACTTTCGCTGAAGTCCTGCTACCGGCAAACCCACAATCTGGTATCCAGCTTCTGGAACTTTTTGCATTTCCATTTTGCCTAAGGCCCCCACAAATAGCACCTCACTTTCAGGATGTTTTTCCTTCCAGGCATTGGCAATAGCAATCGCCGGATAGATATGTCCTCCGGTTCCACCACCACTGATCAAAATGCGATATGTAGATTGCTGTCCTATGATAATGCAGGTTTAAGTTTTGGTCGGTTCATGGCCGAACCAGTTTGTATTTCGTCCTGGTGATCACCTCTACTCACACTGAGAATAATCCCCAATGAGATTCCTGTGAATACCAAGGAAGTTCCTCCCATACTCAAAAGAGGCAAAGGCAAACCCGTGATTGGACCTAGTCCTACAGCTACTGCCATATTGACTAAGGCTTGGATCACCAAAGCAAAGCTGAGCCCTGCGGAAAGTAATCCTCCAAATGCTTTATTCGAATTGGCGACGATTCTCATTCCCCGATAGAGCAAAGCCAAATAGAGAAATAGAACTGTCACTCCTCCAACCATTCCATATTCCTCAATGATGATCGCATAGATGAAATCTGAGTATGGGTGAGGCAATGAATTTCTTTGTTCAGAATTTCCAGGACCTTTTCCGGTTACACCACCTGTTGCAATAGCGATGTAAGATTGCTCGGCTTGGAAAGGGATCTCGTCCTTATCCATAAAGGATTCTATTCTGGATCTGAAAGTCCCACCTCTTTGTCCCAAGAATACCGCGGAGGTCAATCCCAAAACACCAACCATGACTACGATCACCAAATATTTCATTGGAACTCGACCGATGAACATGATCAGCAAGCAGGTAGAAAGCAACAAAATTGCCGTGGACATATTCGCCAAAGCGATCAACAAGCTGATGATCCCGATTGCGATAATGATTGGCAGGAAGGTGCTTTTGAAATCCTTGATGTTGTTTTGGCGTCTGGCAAGCATGGCTGCCAAAGCAGCGATCAATGCAAGCTTTGCCAAATCAGAAGGCTGGAATGCCTGATTGATCACAGGAATAGTCAACCAACGATTGGCCTCATTGATATTGGAGCCAAATAGGTAGGTCACCAACAACAATGGCATGCTGATATACATAGCCAAACGAGCATAAAGCGCATAGTTTTTATACGGAACTTTATGTGCCAGCCACATCACGAAAAGCGATACAAACACCAAAGACGCATGTCTGAACAAATACAATTCAGTATTGCCTCCAGCATATTTATAGGCCAATGAGCCGGTCGCGGAATACACCACCAGGATACTGAAAAGAGAAAGCAAGATCACGATGCCCCAAATAATCGGGTCACCCTTGAAATGCTCATCTATCCATGTTTTAAACTGACTCATGCGCTTACTTCTAATTTTAATCCCTGTACTGCGGATCGAAACTGATTTCCGCGGTCCTCATAATTTTTGAACAAGTCAAAACTTGCACAAGCTGGCGATAACAAAACCGTATCACCTGCCTCTCCCATATCCAATCCCCACCGAACTGCCTCAGCAATCTTTTGGGTTTCTCGGATTTCGGAAATAGATCCTGAGAAAGCTTTTTTCAGCTTCTCATTGTCTTTTCCCAAACAGATCAATGCCTTAACCTTTCCATTGGTCTCTGGCAAAAGCACTGAATAATCATTTCCTTTATCTACTCCACCAGCGATCCAAATCAATGGATTCTGGAAACTGCCCAAAGCATAATAAGTAGCTTCTACATTGGTACCTTTACTGTCATTGATGAAGTTTACTCCATTGATTTCGCCAACAGGTTCCATTCTATGAGGAGCATTTTTGAAAGTTTTCAACCCTTCCAAAAGCTGACCTTCATTCACTCCAGCCAAAACAGCTGCGGTGCTTGCGAAAAGCGTATTCAGCACATTATGCTTTCCTTTCAAAGGCAAAGCCGATTCAGGAATAGAAACTTTCTTTCCATTCACTTGAACCATCAAAGTTTCTCCTTCCAAAAAAGCTCCATTTTCCGATGGACCTTCCAAGGAAACCGGGAGCATCTGAGCTTTTAATTTGACCGAATCGAATCCTTTCAAACTGATAGGATCTTCCTTGTAATACACTGCGAAATCATCCTTGAGCTGGTTTTTGAACAAGCTCAATTTGGATAGCATGTACTTTTCAACTTGGTAGTCATAGCGATCCAAATGATCTGGAGTAATATTGGTCAGCATTCCAATGGTTGGTCGGAAAGAAATCATTCCATCAATCTGGAAGCTGCTACACTCCAAGACCCACCAATTATGATCTTGATCGACTAATTGTGCAGCCCAGCTTTGACCAACATTTCCTGCCAAACCCACATCCAATCCTGCTTCTTTCATCAAGTGATAAGTCAGCAAAGTGGTGGTGGTTTTCCCGTTGGTTCCGGTAATCGCTATCACTTTTCCCTTGGAGAATCTGGATGCAAATTCCAACTCATCGATCACAGCAATTCCTTCCTGAATTGCTTTTTGTATCAAAGAAGCCTTCTCGGGAATACCTGGGCTCTTGATAATCAAATCAGAATGAAGCACCTTTTCTTCTGTATGCTTTCCCTCCTCAAAATCTATCCCCTCAGCTTGCAAACGCACCTTTCTGGATTCAGAAATAACTCCTGCATCCGTTACAAAAACAGCATAGCCTTCCTTTTTTGCGAGCAATGCTGCTCCCAATCCACTCTCTCCGGCTCCTATGATGGCTACGCGCTTCATTTTATCTCAACTTCAAGGTTGCAAGGGTCATGACTGCCAATAGAATCCCCACAATCCAAAATCTTGTCACGATTTTGGCTTCCGGGATATTCTTTTTCTGATAATGATGATGTAAAGGTGACATCAGGAAAATCCGTCTGCCCTCTCCATATTTTTTCTTTGTGTATTTGAAATAGCTGACTTGGAGAATCACACTGACATTTTCGATTACGAAAACCCCACACATGATCGGGATCAATAATTCTTTGCGGAGTGTCAAGGCCAATACAGCAATCACTCCACCCAACATCAAAGACCCTGTGTCTCCCATGAAAACTTGGGCTGGGTAAGCATTGTACCACAAGAAACCGATACAAGCTCCGATAAATGCTGCAGCAAAAATCACCAACTCACCAGAACCTGGGATGTACATGATGTTGAGGTATTGGGAGAAAATCGCATTACCACTCAAATAGGCAAAAATCGCAATTGTCAAGCCTATAATAGCCGATGTCCCTGCTGCCAAACCATCTATCCCATCCGTTATATTTGCACCATTCGATACAGCAGTGATAATAAAAATCACCACCAAAATGTATAGAACGGGAGTCATAGCTTCACCCATAAAACCTAGGATAGTTTCATAGTTCAGCTCATTATTTTTGACAAAAGGAATGGTAGTCTTAGCAATTTTCACATCTTGGTAAGCAGGAGTTTCAATTACACCTTCCTCGATAGAAACAGGATTTTGAAACTCACGAATCACCACATCTTCATGAAAATAAAGTGTTGCCCCAACGATTACACCGATACCGATCTGACCAATGATCTTAAATCGACCAGCTAGTCCTTCTTTATTCTTTTTGAAAACCTTTATGTAATCATCCAGGAATCCTATTCCGCCCAACCAAACTGTAGACACCAACAGAAGGATGATATAGATATTATCTAGATCTCCGAAAAGAAGAGTAGGAATCAAAATCGCAGCTATGATCATCAATCCACCCATGGTAGGAGTTCCCTTCTTTTGGCTTTGGCCCTCCAAACCCAAATCACGGACTGTCTCACCAATCTGCTTGTTTCTGATCCAAGCGATGATTTTGTGCCCGAAAGTTATGGTGATGATCAAGGATAGAACCGCAGCCATCCCAGCTCGGAACGAAATGTATCTGAACACCCCAGCACCTGGGATATCCAACACTCCGTCTAAGTAGTCAAAAATGGGGTACAACATTTTAGCTTTGGTTCAATTCAGTTAAAAACTCGGTTACTACTTCAGCATCATCGAAATGATGCTTTACTCCTTTGATTTCTTGGTAATCTTCATGTCCTTTTCCTGCCACTAGAATGATATCTCCCGGCTGGGAAAGCATGCAGGCAGTTCGAATAGCCTCTTTTCGATCTACAATTGTCAAAGTCTTTCTTCGCTCAGTCGGCCCAACACCGGCTTGCATATCTTTTAAAATCTCCTCCGGATCCTCAAATCGAGGATTGTCAGAAGTCAAAATCGCTTTATCACTTTCCTGCACAGCCATTTTGGCCATGATAGGACGTTTGGTTTTATCTCTATTTCCGCCGCAACCCACAACAGTAATCAATTGCTCCCCGCCGGTTCTCACTCCGTTTATCGTTTTCAAAACATTATCCAAGGCATCAGGGGTATGGGCATAATCCACGATGGCAGTAATTCCACCAATAGAAATCCTATCAAATCTTCCTTTTGCTCCTCGAATACTAGAAAGTGTCGTCAACACCTCTTCTTCATCTTCTCCCAAAAGAATCGCTGTCCCCAGTACTCCCAAAAGATTGTAGGCATTGAAAGCTCCGATCAATCGGAACCAAACCAGCTTGCCATTAATATCCAGCTCCAATCCTTCTAGCGTATTGGAAATGATTTTCGCTTTGAAATCAGCCGGAGACTTTAATGCAAATGTCTGATGGTTGGCTTTGCAGTTTTGAAGCATCACCATCCCTCTTTTGTCATCAGAATTGACTAGCGCAAAAGCATCTTTTGGCAGATCATCAAATAGCTTTTTCTTAGCCTTGATGTATTCATCAAAAGTCTTGTGATAGTCAAGATGATCATGGGAAATATTGGTAAAAACCGCTCCAGCAAGCTTCAACCCAGCAATTCTTTCCTGCACAATCGCATGAGAACTAGCCTCCATAAAACAATGAGTACATCCTACATCCACCATTTTGCGAAGCAAAGCCTGAACACTTACAGCATCAGGAGTGGTATGTGTAGCAGGAATTACTTCCTCATTGATTTTATTCTCAACCGTAGAAAGCAAGCCCGTGCTATAGCCCATTGCAATGAACAACTGATGCAAAAGAGTCGCGGTCGTTGTCTTCCCATTGGTACCTGTGATTGCTACAACTTGGATTTCATCAGAAGGATTTCCATAATAATTGGAAGCCATAATCCCCAATGCTTTCGCAGAATCTCCAACCTGAACCCAGGTTATACCTTCTTTCAAGTTTTCGGGAAGATCCTCACAGACTATGGCAGCCGCTCCTTTTTCCAAAGCTGCATCGATGTAGTCATGTCCGTTCACTTGCGTACCTGCAATGGCCACAAATGCAGAACCTTCCTCCACTTTGCGACTGTCGAAGACGATATTCTTCACATCAACTTCCATGTCGCCAGAGGTCGAAACCAATGATACTTTATACAATATGTCCTTCAGCACTTTCATCAACCTAGCACGAGATTTATAGTAGTTGTATTGGAAGAAAGCTTGGTTCCAGGATTAATTGACTGCTGCTTAACCAAACCCTTTCCACGGTAATTCACTTTGATTCCTTTATTCTCCAAAATGAACAAAGCATCCCTGAGCGGGAGACCTGAAACATCCGGAACAATTGGGGTATCCATGTTATTTTCTTTCCACACAATCTTATCCTCAGTGGCAAGGGTTTTAACCCACTCTTCTGCCTGAGTTGGATTTGCTTTCACTCCCAACTCCTCCAAAATCTGATGGATTTCTTCGGCCTTACCAGCTTTTACATAAGGTACTTTTTCCTTTGAAGCGTCGGCTCTAAGAATCTGTCCCTCACTTGTAGGATTCAATTCCAAATCCAAAGCGTAGATGCGATCAGCAATTTCTTTGAAAACTGGGGCAGAAACATCTCCTCCATAGGCCGCATATCCATTTGGATTATCGATCACTACAATCATGGAATACTTCGGTCTGTCCGCAGGAAAATATCCAGCAAAACTAGTGTAGTACTTTTGTGTATACCGACCATCGATCAGCTTCTGAGCTGTTCCGGTTTTACCTGCTATTTTGTAATCAGCATCTGCAATATTTCTTGCAGTCCCATTATCCACTACTCCAACCAGCAATTCCTGAAGGTTTTTAATGGTCTTTTCGGAAGCAATTCTCTTTCTGACAACTTCAGTATCAAATTCCTCTTCTATTGACTTTCCTTTTACAATCGCTTTGACGATGTATGGTTTTACCATCTCTCCATCATTTGCGACAGCATTGTAGAGCGCTAGGGTATGAAGTGGGTTCAATTTGATTTCATAACCAATAGAAATCCATGGAAGAGAGGTACCGTACCACTCCTTGGTTCCAGGCTTTTTGAAATAAGGCTTTCCTTCACCTGCTAATTGGAAACCGAGAGGTTCATTCAATCCGACTTTTTCCACATAAGCCATGAATTTGGAAGGGCTAGAACCAAAATTTTCATCCACCAATTTGGAAATGGCGACATTCGAAGATTTTTCAAAAGCCTCACGAACAGTAAGCGTTCCATAACCACCACGCTTGGCATCGGTCATCGTTCTGTCATAGAACTTGTGAGATCCAGTTCCCGTCTCAACCTTTTGCTCCAAACTGACCTTGTTCTCTTCCAAAAGCGCCAACATGGAGAGCAATTTGAAAGTAGATCCAGGTTCTGTATTTCCTTGGTCACCGATTGCGAAATTGTAGTTTTCACCATATCCACGACCATTCTTATTTCTCTGCAAATTGGCAATCGCCTTAATCTCACCAGTTTTCACTTCCATCACGATTACTGATCCAAATGCAGCTTCTCGCTTTTCCAACTGATGAAGCAAAGCAGTTTCAGCTACATCCTGAATATTGACATCCAAAGTGGTCACCACATCATAGCCATCCTCAGGCTTTACATCCTCAGCATCAAAAACAGGTTTCCAGCTTCCCCCGGCCAATCTTTGAAACAAAGCTTTTCCATCCTGTCCTTGCAGATATTCATTGAAACTGTACTCGATTCCAGCTCCGTATTCGTTTTCATTCAAAAAACCGACAGTTCGGCTAGCCAAAGAATTGAAAGGTCTATAGCGCTTTTCAACTTTTTCAAACAAAACACCTCCACCCAAACGGCCATCTCTGAAAATTGGCCAATTGGACATCTGTTGCATGTCCTGATATCCGATCTGCTTTCTATTCAACACCAAATACCGCTTGCTATCTCGTCTAGCATCAGTAATCATTCTTTTGTAGGCAGTAGCAGATTTGTCTTTGTAAAAGCCAGAAAGCAAACGAGCCAAAGAATCAATCCCTGCATTATACTTTTCGGACTTGGCAATCATAGGGTCCATCGCCACTCGGTAGAAAGGCAAGCTGGTAGCCAACAAACTACCATCTCCCGCATAGATATTCCCGCGCGTAGCAGGAACTTCACGATACTGGAAATTGACAGTTTCAGCTTTAGCGCGCCATTTATCCCCTTCTTCGAATTGGATTTTGGCAATACGAAGCGGTATCGCTGCTGTCGCAAGCGCAATCAGGATAAAAACTATCCTTACTCTTAGCACTATGGAACGCTTGATATTCACTCGTCTACTTCTATTTTGATGGGAGGCTCATTCAATTCAATGATTCCCTGATTTGCTACTTTTTTTGCCAATTCAGACTGCATGGAGCTAAGCATGTACTCAGCCTCCAACGTTGTCACATCTGCCCTTAGGTCTTCTACTTCCTGCTGGGCCTTTTCTATTTTCCGGACCATATTTTCGGCCCGGTGATTACTCCATATATATATAAGTGCGAGTAACACGATAAAACCAACCGGCGGAACAAGCTGCACAGGCACGCCTTCCCCCAATACTTTGGTGATATCGAGCTTTTCCTCTATCCAAGAAAAAATAGTCTTTCTAGGCCCGGTACTTTTGGGCTTATTTCCAGACTTCAGTTTTTTCTTAAATGTATTCTGACTCATTTCCCTACTTTCTTTGCCACCCTCAACTTTGCACTTCTCGCTCTTGGGTTTGCCGCGATCTCTTCTGCATCTGCCACAATCGCACCACGACTCACCGGCTCCAACGGACGAATAGGATTTCCGTAAAAATCCTTTTCCAACTCCCCTTGGAATTTTCCTTTTTGGATCAGGTTTTTCACCAAGCGATCCTCCAAGCTGTGATAGCTCATCACTACCAATCGGCCCTCAGGCTTCAACAATTCCACAGCGCCTAAAAGCATTTCCTCTAGCGCAGCCATTTCATCATTCACTTCAATTCTCAAGGCCTGAAAGACCTGAGCGAAATATTTAAACTCCTTACCACGAGGAGCGTACTTTTTCAAAAAAGCCGTAAACCCTTCTGTTGTAGAAAAAGGCTTAGAGGATCTTTCAGAGACAATTGCCTGAGCCAATGTCTTTGCATTTTTCACTTCTCCGTAGATTCCGAAAATCTTATGAAGCTTTACTTCCTCGTAAGTATTCAGCACTTCTTTGGCCGAAATCTCAGCTGTTTGATTCATCCTCATATCCAGATCTCCGCTGAACCTGGTAGAAAAACCACGGGTCGGCTCATCAATCTGATGGGAAGAAATCCCCAAATCGGCGAGAATCCCATCTACTTTTTTCACCCCGTATAGGCGAAGGTATTTTTTGATATCCCTGAAATTCGCCGCCACAAAAGTGAAGTTTGGGTTCTCTGGGATATTTGCCTCAGCATCCTGATCTTGATCAAAGCCATACAAATGGCCTTTATCCAAATGCTTCAGGATTTCTTTGGAATGGCCACCGCCACCAAAGGTCACATCGACGTATGTACCGTTTGGGTCAATAGCCAAGCCGTCAGTGCATTGGGCAAGCATCACTGGGATATGGTAAACAGACTCTGTCATAGCTTTAGGAGAGATACTTTTCCATTAGGCTGGACATGTCCGCCGGATCGATGATATTATTCAGATAATTTTCCGGATTCCAGATTTCGATTCGACTTCCCATTCCCACTACTACCACTTCCTTTTCCAGCCCGGCATATGTTTGATAAAGCTTGGGAATCAAAAGTCTTCCGGAATTGTCCAGTTCCACATCCACACTTGTGATGAAAAATGCCCTCTGCAATTTTCTCTGCTCGGGATTATTGATGGACAAAGCCTTGATCTGATTCTCCAGCTTTTTGAACTCGACCATTGGATAAAGCGCAAGACATTTGTCTTCGGCCATGCGGAGCATGAGCGTAGTGCCATTAGCCTCCGGAATCGCCGACTTGATTTTAGACGGCAGCACCAGACGACCCTTTGGATCCAGCTTACATTCGTACTGACTGTTGAACATTTCCTTGACGCGCTTTTTGACGAGTTTCTAGTAAAGACAAAAGTAATAAAATGCTTTGCACATTCTACCACTTTCCCCCACTTTTTCCCACTTTGTCTTAAAAGTAGCTAAAAGAATCAACGAAGCCAATATTTGATTTATTTTTTACAAGATTTTTTTGCTGAAAGTCAGGGGGTTAGAAAAGTATTCTCATTTACTCAAAAAATGCGTTTTCAGCGAATTTGAAGGGATTTTAGAAATTGAAAATCAAATTCAAATAATTCCAATTTCTATTTTTCCAAAAAAGTGGGGCGATTTCCCGTGATTTTTCAAAATCAACAAAATTGATTTCCCATTCACATCTATGAATTTGATTTTTCTACAACAAAAAAGCTCCGACCACAGGCCGGAGCTTTTTTGAAGGCATCAACACACAATTAATTATCGTTAGTATTTTCATTCTGATTTTTCTTGAATTCAGCTTCTACTTTCTTTCTGAACTCATCTAATTTCTCAGCATTTTCTTTTTGCCAAACCTCCATTTTTCTCTGGAACTCTTCGATTTTTGGCTGCTGAGACTCTTGCCATGCTTTCATTTTAGCTTCAAACTCCTTCATCTTAGGTTCTTGAGCCTCTTGCCAAGATTTCATTTTTGCCTCCCACTCTTTCATTCGAGGCTCATTTTCCTTCTCCCAGGCCTTCATCTTTTCCTCAAACTCCTTCATCTTAGGCTCGTTAGCTTTTTCCCAAGCTTTCATCTTGGCTTCGAATTCCTTCATTCTAGGCTCATTCTCCTTTTCCCAAGCCTTCATTTTTGCCTCAAACTCTTTCATTTTTGGCTCAAAGTTTCTTTTCCATTCCTCTGCTTTTCTCTCAATTTCAGCAGCTCTTAACTTCATATCTTTCTTCCACTTTTCCTTCTCAGCTTTTGTCATTCCGACAGTGTCTTGGTGGAATTCGCTCCAGTCCATATCCTCAAACTCCCAGAAACCATCCATTCCTTCAAATTCTATTGGAGGCATTGGAGCCATCTCAAATTCCACAGTTGGAACTGGGGCCATTTCAAAATTCATTTCAGGCATTGGAGCCATCTCGAACTCCATTTCTGGAGCCTCCATAAAAAACTCCATTTCAGGCGCTTCTGCCAATTCAAGAGTAGGCATGGTGCTGAAATTAAAATCAGGACCATTCTTGAAAAAGAAAGCTGAATTTCCTTTCAAAATCACAGTGTCTTTCCCTGAAATCAAGGTATCTCCTTTGATTCTGTATTCATACTTTCCTTTCTCTCCACCTTTGATTACATAGGTATCTCCATCTTCTGTGGACCAGATCATAGGCTCTTCACCTTCTACGTGAATCACCTTTTTTTCTTTCTTTACAGTGTCAGTTTGGGTGATAGAAACGATTGCTGCTTTCTTTTTAACAGGATCCAGATAACCCAAATCAGGGTTTTCCAAAGTAACATCTAAAGCAAAGGCTTCATCTAAAGTTGGGGCATCTTGTTGAGCACTGGCTATCAAGCCGGCACTGAATATGAGTGTTAGTAGCATGGGTATTGAAATAATAGGGTTTTGTGGATAAGTCTGGGCTGGCATGCCCATGATTCTTTTAATTCGATTTAAAGTCGGATTTCGCTTTTTACCAGCTGCTAAAGCTAATTCTGGTGGATTTTGCTGTGCAAAATTCAGAACTTCGGCCAAGCTATAAGCCAATACTTTTGGTGCGATTCCAGTGGAAACAGCCAAATCATCAGCTGCATTTTCTCTTAATTCTTTCACTGTCTGATTGATCCACCAGAAGCAAGGATGGTAGAAGAAAACCACCTCCAAAGAAGACTGAATAAGATTGATCAAATAGTCATTTCTCTTCACATGCGCTAGTTCGTGGGCGATAATTGCCTCCAATTGCGCAGGACTCAAATGGAAAATCAAACCTGCTGGAATCAGAATAATGGGTTTCAAAAAGCCAAACGTCACAGGAGAAAGTCCATGGTGAGTAACCTTTAATTGGACTGCTTTGGAAATTCCAAAACGAGAACTGATCTCTTCCAATTTTTTCAATAAATCAACTTGCTCACAAGGAGTGCTCGTGTTTTTCAAGCCTTTGATTTCGGAAAGCGAATTGAAAAGACGGAACAGGAATAAAACCGCTCCTACAAACCAAAAATTAACTAATAATGGAAGCTGAATTTCTATCCAATTGATCAAGGACTCGACGAAACTCTGACTTTCTGCAGGACCTTCTACAAAAAATGGCTGAGTCCAATTTTCAAATGCAACAGCTGCACCTGAGCTACTAGGCAAAATAGAGAGCTCATAGATCAATGTTGCCGAAGCTGCAACAAAACTAAGTCCTAAAGCCCCTAAAGCGATTTTGTATTTGAAATCGGGGCTCCTTTTGGAAAATATTTTTAGGCTAAGCCAAAGGAATGCAGCAATGATTACTAGCTGCCAAATGCTATGCACCAAGGTCCAACCTAGTGCCTGAAGCAAGTTTTCGGAAATCCAATCATTCAAAAGGTTCATGACTGTTTATTTTCAAGTTGGTCTAAAAAAGCGCGGATTTCATCCAATTCTTCTTTGGATGGATTGTCTTGGCCCAAGGCCTGCATCACCAGGGATTTGGAAGAACCTCCAAATGCGGTAGCCATCAGATTTTTGATCAAAGATTTCTGTGTATCATTCTTCTTCGCCACAGGTCTGTAGATATGAGTCCGACTTTGCTCATCTCGAGTTAGCATTCCTTTCGAATACATGATCTGCATGATTTTCAAAGTGGTGGTATAGCCCGTCTCTTTGGTTTCTGAAAGTTTTTCATGAACCTGACGAACGCTCGCCTCACCCATTTCCCATAGGTAGGACAAAATCTCTAATTCTGCTTCTGTTGGTTTGCTCATGGCTGGTTATACGACATCTTTCGTACAAAGTTATACGAAGACCATCGTAATATCAAAACATCTACGAAATAAATCGTATTAAAAAGTGTTAAATGACAGATTATGAGATAGAAGACTTATGAAAAATATAATCGATCAAATTTTTAGAGAGTTGAAAAGTTATAAGTGGCAAGGTTGCAAGGTTCAAATGCTGAAAGTTTCAATTGTACCCAACAGTTATCCCGATTGCTTAAAGGCTAGACGGCAATTCAATCTCTTCTCTTGGCTCTTGGCTCTTTAATCTTGGTTCTTAAATCTAGGTTCTTGATACTTGATTCTAATTTCTCAGTTCTCCCATCTTATATTGAACCTTTTTCTTCTTAAAACCTTTATCCACTTTATGTGTTTAGTAGCATTTTCCTGGAAACATGACTCTCAATTTCCTTTGGTCATATCAGCCAATCGGGATGAGTTTTTTGATCGTCCTACTTCTGCTCTCCATTTATGGGAAGAGGGTTTTTACGCTGGAAAAGACCTGAAAAGCGGCGGAACCTGGATGGGTTTCAATCCCAATGGAAGATGGTCTCTTTTGACGAACTATAGAGATTTCAGAAATATTGGAAATGGTCAAATCAGCAGAGGGAAGCTGGTTCAAAACTTCCTTGAAGACACTATTTCCCCCAAGAAATACCTATCTGAAGTCCAAAAAGACAAATCCCTTTATGAAGGTTTCAATCTTTTGGTTTCGGATGGAGAAGAACTTTGGTATTACAGTAATTATGGAAGAGATATCCAAGAAATCGAACCAGGAATCCATGGATTAAGCAATGGCTTGATCAATGCAGAGTGGCCAAAAATTGACCTTGCAAAAAGTCAGATTCGTCAGGTAATGGAGAAAGAACCACTCGAGGAAGATTTGCTTCAGATCCTTAAGTCCACACAAACCTATCCTTTGGAAATGCTTCCTGATACAGGAGCGCCAAAAGAACTGGAAAAGGCACTTTCTGCTCAATTGATTCGATCCAATGGGAATTATGGAACGGTATCGGCCACGGCTGTTCTTTTAAATAAGAATCAAGAGCTCAGCATAAAAGAAAGACGATTTGAATGGGATTATGCTAATTTTAAAGACACAAACGCTCAGTTTCAAACCTATTAGAAAATACGATTGCTATGGATAAGATCTATGATGTCATCATCATCGGAGGAGGACCTATTGGATTGGCTTGCGGAGTAGAAGCGCAAAAGAATAATTTAGATTACCTCATTCTGGAAAAGGGAGCTCTGACCAATTCTATTTACAATTATCCTGTAAATATGACTTTTTTCTCTACTTCAGATAGACTGGAGATGGCCAACATTCCTTTTATGTCTGTGGGCAACAAACCTACCAGAACAGAAGCTTTGGAGTATTACCGCCGCATTTATTTTCACTTCAAATTGAAAGTAAATCTTTATGAAGGGGTCCAAACATTAAATAAGGTGGACAACGGTTTTCAAATCATCACCACGAAAGGTGAATATTTAACCAAGAAAATTGTCCTTGCCACTGGTTTCTATGATTTGCCAAACTTAATGAATGTACCCGGCGAAGAATTGCCAAAGGTCATGCATTACTATAAAGAGCCATGGGCATTTATTTCTCAAAAAGTACTGGTAGTTGGTGGAGCAAATTCTGCTGTAGATGCAGCTTTGGAAACTTGGAGAAAAGGAGCGGAAGTGAGTATGGTGCTACTGGGTGATGAAATCGACGAAAATGTCAAATACTGGGTAAGGCCAGATATCATGAATCGAATCAAGGAAGGTTCGATCCAAGCTTTCCCGAATTCAAAAATCAAAGAAATCCGTGAGAAGGAAGTAGTCATTTCAACTCCAGATGGGGATATGACTATCGAAAATGACTGGGTTTTGGCAATGACCGGCTACAAGCCAAATTTCGCCCTTTTGGATCAACTCGGAGTAGAACTGAGCTTGGACGAAAAGCGTCAACCTTGTTATGATCAAGCCAATCAGGAATCGAATGTTCCCGGAGTTTATTTGGCAGGTGTGGTTTGCGGAGGCTTAAATACGAGAGAATTCTTTATTGAAAACAGCATCGTTCATGCTGATTCGATTATGAGAGATATCAAAGAAAAGCTTTCTTAAAGCATACTCATTTTTATTGGCTACCTTTGCAATTCTATGAAAAAAAAGCCATTCAACGTCGTTTACGAGGACAATCACCTACTCATCGTCAATAAGGCTGCCGGAGTATTGGTGCAGGGAGATAAAACCGGGGACAAAACCTTAACTGATTATTGTAAGGAGTACATCGCAAACAAATACAATAAGCCAGGAGCGGTATTTCTTCACCCGATCCACAGATTGGATAGACCAGTCAGCGGATTGGTAGCTTTTGCTCGTACTAGCAAGGGATTGGAGCGTATGATGGAGCTTTTTCGTAAAAGAGACATCCACAAGGTCTATTGGGCTATCGTCAAAAAAAGACCGAGGGAAGAGCAGGGAAAACTGACCCATTGGCTGACCAAAGACGAACAGAGAAATGTAGTCACCGCACACGATAGAGAGGTTCCAGGCTCCCAAAAAGCTGAGTTGAATTACAAGACTCTGGGAAAAATGAACGATCACTGGCTGATTGAGGTGAGACCTATCTCTGGCCGCCCTCATCAGATCCGCGTTCAATTGGCATCTATGGGTTGCCCGATTCGGGGGGACTTGAAATATGGTTTTGCCAAAGCAAATCCAGATGCAAGTATCAACCTTCATGCTTTCAATTTGGTTTTTGTACACCCGATCAAAAAGGAAAAATTGTATCTGCGAGCGGCTTTGCCGGAAAATGAATTTTGGGAGCAATTCTATGAATTCGAAGAGTTGAAAGCGAAAGACCAACATTTGGACAATAGCTATTCAGGATAATTATGGCTGTGCGTAAATAATTTGGATTATTCCTATATTGATTTACCATGAGAAATCTATTCCTTATTTTATTCACCTCCCTCCTTTTGATTTCCTGCTCGAAAAAGGAGAAAACGAAAGTCATCTACATCGTTCGCCATGCTGAAAAGCAGCTGGTTCAGGATCCTGACCCAGAGCTTGCTCAGGTAGGATATGTGAGGTCAAGGAAATTGGCTCAGATTCTTCAAGATCAAGACATTCAGCACATTTTCAGCACAGATTACAAAAGAACTCAACTGACAGTTAAACCCACTGCCGAACAAGCAGGTCTGGAAATACAGTCTTACGACCCACGAAATCAATCTGTATTAGTGAAAAAACTGAAGGAACTCGATGGTAATGTTTTGGTTGTTGGCCACAGCAATACTGTAAGCCAGTTGGCTAATGAGTTTATCGAAGAGGGTGAAAAATTTCAGGACTTGCAGGACAATGAATACGACTTCATTTACGAGGTGCACCTAAATCCTGAAGGAAGTATGGTTTTAAGGAAGGTTTATAAGGATTATTAAACGATCACTACTTCTATCCCTCTCTCTTCCAATCTCTTTTGGTAAATTTCTGGAATCCCAGAATCCGTGATAATCACATCCACATCTTCCAATTCACCGATTTTTCCAAAGCTTTTCTTTCCGAATTTCTTACTATCAGCCAATACAATTGTCTTTTGTACCGAGGCAATCATTTGGGCATTCAAATGAGCTTCCATCATATTGGAAGTGGTCAAGCCATGATCCAAACTGATTCCATCCACGCTTAGGAACAGCTTATTGCAGGCAAAATTCTGAAGCATTTGCTCGGCATAATGTCCTACTGCAGAACCACTACTTTTTCTCACTACCCCTCCTAGCTGCACCAATTCAACGTCTTGACAATCCAGCAAGGCCAATGACACATTCATCGCTGCCGTCAAGACAGTCAATGGTTTGTTTTTGGGAATAGCTTGCGCAAAGGCTACTACCGTTGTTCCAGAACCAATAATAATTGCTTCTTGGTCTTCAAGATATTCCAAAGCTTTGGAGGCAATGGCTGTTTTTTCCTCCACCTGCTCCAGCTTCTTTACCTGCACTGAGCGATCAGATACATAAGGAGAAACGGTAGTTGCACTGCCATGAGAACGATAAAGCAAACCTTTGTCTTCAAGGATTTTCAGATCCTTTCTGACAGTCACCATAGTCACATCCAAGGACTTAGAAAGATCTGAAACAGTCACAAATCCTGCCTTCCCCAATTCATCCAAAATGTATCGATGTCTCTCTGCCTGTGTCATTTG
The DNA here is from genome assembly GCF_900148515.1 of Algoriphagus zhangzhouensis. Taxonomy (GTDB): domain Bacteria; phylum Bacteroidota; class Bacteroidia; order Cytophagales; family Cyclobacteriaceae; genus Algoriphagus; species Algoriphagus zhangzhouensis. The sequence goes on from NZ_FRXN01000002.1 coordinate 221,531, forward strand.
CTATTATTTTCAACTAAATTAAAGAAAAGAAAGCACTTATGATTACTTTTTATTTCATTTACTTTCTTTTAGTTTCTTTTTGTATCCTTTTTGTTTTACTTTTAGCTTGAAATGAATAGAGAAGAAAACATAAACCAAATCTCTGATCAGTCTAAAATCTGGGATATTGCAGTAATAGGCGGAGGCTCATCTGGACTTGGAGTTGCATTGGATGCGATTTCAAGAGGGCTAACCGTCGTACTTTTAGAAAAAGCAGATTTCGCCAAGGGAACCTCGAGCCGAAGTACCAAATTGGTACATGGTGGAGTGAGATACTTAGCGCAGGGAGATGTGGGTTTGGTTCTCGAAGCCTTGAAAGAGCGTGGAAAATTATTGAAAAATGCTCCTCACCTGACCGAAAACCAGCCTTTCATCATTCCTGTCTACACTTGGGTGGAACGAGTTACTTACAGTGCTGGATTAAAGCTTTACGATTGGATGGCTGGTTCATTAAGTTTGGGCAGCAGCACTTTCATCAATAAAGAAGAAACATTAAAAAGACTTCCGTCAGTCAAAGCATCTGGCCTCAAAGGCGGAATTGTTTACCATGATGGTCAATTTGACGATGCACGCTTGGCTTTGGCTATTGCCAAAACAGCTGATGATGCCGGAGCCTGCATTTTGAATTATGCATCGGTAAAAGACTTGATCAAAGACGAGCACGGAAAGCTAATTGGGCTGAAGGTTCGTGACGAGCTAAATGGAGAAAAATATTCGCTTAGGGCAAAAATGATCGTCAATGCCACGGGAGTATTTGCCGATAAAATCCTCCAAATGGATCAACCGGGATCTGAGAAGATGATCCAGCCTAGCCAAGGAATTCATTTGGTGATGGATCGAAAATTCTTGGGAGGAAATGATGCCTTGATGATCCCTAAAACCAAGGATGGAAGAGTTCTTTTTGCAGTTCCTTGGCATGATAAATTGGTAGTCGGCACCACTGATACCTTGAGAGAAAAACCAAAACTGGAACCCACTCCTCTTCAGAAGGAAATTGATTTTATTCTGGAAACAGCAGCCAGTTATATGAATGAGGCTCCGTCCAGAAAAGATGTATTATCCGTTTTTGCAGGATTGAGGCCATTGGCAAGACCTAAAGAAGGAGGCACTAAAACCAAGGAAATTTCAAGATCTCATAAAGTGATCATTTCAGATTCCAAGCTGGTAACCTTGACGGGAGGTAAATGGACAACATTCCGAAAAATGGGGGAAGACACTGTTGATCATTACCCAGAAGTCAGCGGTGAATTGGTCACTCCAAGTCAATCATTGGACATGAAACTCTATGGCTATACCCTGGAAACTCCTACCGGTCATTGGTCTGTCTATGGCTCCGAAGCGAAATCAATTCAAGAGCTTGCAAAAAAACAACCTGCATTAGCAGATAAAATCCACACCGACTATCCTTATATTTTAGCAGAAGTGGTCTGGGCAATACAGAATGAAATGGCTGTCCGAGTTGAAGACATTTTAGCTAGAAGAATCAGACTTTTATTCCTAGATGCTCAGGCGGCGATAGATTCAAGTCAAAAAGTAGCCGAATTAATGGCTAAGGAGTTGAAAAAGGATCAGGAATGGATTACCACTGAAGTAGAAGATTTTAAAAAATTGGCTGAAAAGTATTTAATTAAAGTCTAGTTTTTATTGAAGGACAAGCCTTTACCTATTTTCTAAATAAATAAACCCACGAATGCCTCAGAATAAGAAGTATATCATGGCTTTGGACCAAGGAACCACCAGTTCAAGAGCCATTATTTTTGATAAAAAGGGCCAGATAGTTTCCCTTGCCCAAAAAGAATTCAAGCAATATTTCCCCAATCAAGGCTGGGTAGAGCATGATCCTCAGGAGATCTGGACTTCCCAATCTTCTGTCATGATCGAATCGTTGGTAAACAAAGACATTCCAGTTGATGAGATTTCTGCGATCGGTATTACCAACCAAAGAGAAACGACAATAGTTTGGGAAAGAGCTACTGGAAAACCGATTTACAATGCCATTGTCTGGCAAGACCGAAGAACTGCCTCTTATTGCAATGGACTCAAAGAGCAAGGCCATGTGGAAATGGTCGCTTCCAAAACTGGTTTGATTATCGACTCCTATTTTTCTGCTACTAAAATCCGATGGATTCTCGAAAATGTGGAAGGAGCGCGCCAAAAAGCTGAGGCCGGAGAACTGGCATTTGGAACAGTAGATTCTTGGTTGATTTGGAAATTGACCCGAGGAACAAATCATATCACCGACATCACCAATGCCAGTCGAACAATGATTTACAACATTCACACTCAGGATTGGGATGATGAATTGTTGGAGCTTTTTGAAATACCAAAATCCATGCTTCCAGAGGTTAAATCTTGCTCGGAAGTTTACTGTGAAACGGCCGGAGATGTATTAAAAAACAAACTTCCGATTGCAGGAATTGCCGGCGATCAACAAGCGGCCCTTTTTGGCCAATTATGTACCGAACCAGGGATGGCCAAAACCACCTACGGAACTGGATGCTTTTTGGTGATGAATACGGGAATAGAACCCGTAAAATCCGAAAACCAATTGTTGACGACTGTCGCATGGAAGATCGGTGATGAAATCAATTACGCCTTGGAAGGCTCCGTCTTTATTGGAGGAGCAGCAATTCAATGGTTGAGAGATGGAATTCACCTTTTTGGCAATGCCAAAGAATCAGAAAAACTAGCAATGAGTATTCCTGACAATGAAGGAGTATATTTTGTTCCAGCATTGGCTGGATTGGGAGCTCCCTATTGGGACCAAAATGCTAGAGGTGCATTTTTCGGCATCACACGTGGAACCACTGAAGCACATTTTACCAGAGCTGCATTGGAAGCGATTGCCTATCAGGTGCATGATGTGATTAAGGCGATGGAAAAGGATGCTAGAGAAAAGACAAAAGAACTTAGAGTGGATGGCGGAGCTACGGCAAACAATTTCCTGATGCAATTCCAATCAAACTTGCTTGATTGTGAAATTAAAAGGCCTCAAATCATTGAAACTACCGCTATTGGTGCCGCTTTCTTGGCAGGATTGGCGGTTGGGTTCTGGACTCAAAAGGAAATCAATGAATTATGGAGTTCTGACAAAAGCTTCAAACCTCATATGGAATCCGAGAAAAAGGAAAAACTCCTCCATTTTTGGGACAAGGCTGTGGAAAGATCCAAAAACTGGGTAGAATAAATTTTATGATTTCCTTTTCCCCATTAATCTTCAAAAATAACCTGACACATGGACCCATACATTGCTGAAATAATAGGTACTGCTCTTTTGATTCTATTGGGATCAGGAGTGGTTGCCAACGTCGTCCTACCTAAAACTAAGGGCAATAATTCTGGCTGGATAGTAATCACAACAGCTTGGGCTTTGGCCGTATTTGTTGGAGTGGTAGTAGCTGGCCCATACAGTGGTGCCCACCTGAACCCCGCAGTTACAATCGGTTTAGCATTAGCTGGAAAATTCGATTGGGCTATGGCACCTGGTTATATCATAGCACAGGTCGTAGGCGCTGCCATTGGAGCTTTTCTTTCTTGGTTGGTCCATATCGATCATTTTAAAGCAACCCAGGATCCAGGAGAAATCGCTGCTCCCTTTGCAACGAGCCCAGCAATTAGAAATCTCAAAAACAATTTCATTTCTGAATTGATAGGCACTTTCGTTCTGATATTTGTAATCCTATACATCACCGGCGCTGAAATGGGGGATGAAAGCAGCACGCCAATTGGATTAGGTTCTATCGGAGCTATTCCAGTTGCTTTTTTGGTCTGGGTGATCGGTATGGGTCTCGGTGGTACAACCGGATATGCCATCAACCCTGCAAGGGATTTAGGACCAAGAATTATTCACCAGATTCTACCTATCAAAGGAAAAGGAAGCTCAGACTGGAGTTATGCCTGGGTTCCGGTTTTAGGTCCAATCGCAGGAGCTGCTATTGCAGCGGGATTGTATTTAGCTCTTGGAGTTTAAAAAACAAAAAAGGCCACTTTGAAGTGGCCTTTTCTCCTCCCAATTGGGGAATTATTTTTTATACATCGTGAACATCCACATTCTTTTTTCGAGATCTGCCACAAATGTCGTCAGCATATCTTCAGTAGCGATATCGCCTGCCTCTCCGGCTATTTCTGCAGCTTTTCTCTGTGATGAAATCAACATTCCCAGTCCATTTATTACCTGATCAACAGTCTCTTCTTCACTGCTCACATTGGTAATTTCCTTGAGAATACTATTTGAAAGATAATCCGAATAAGAGTGAAGGGGTTGATATCCGATAGTTATTATTCTCTCTGCTAAATCATCAATGTTTTGATACAATTGAGTATAAAGCTCTTCAAATTTTTCGTGGAGCGTAAAGAAATCATTTCCTTTTACGTTCCAATGAAAACCTCTAACATTTTGATAGAACACATGGTAATCTGATAAAACATCGTTCATCATCCCATGTAGTTTTTTCATTAGACTTTCATCGAGATTCAAATGGTTGGAAAGTGTTGCTCTTTTTATGCTTGTGGTTGTCATAATAAATAATATTTGGTTACCACATTTAGTCCAATTTCCTTTCCAAAAAGAGGCTATAAAACATGATTTTATTTCTTCATTAAACTGGAAAATTATCTTAGGACTTACCGAATTGATTAGAAGAATATTTGTGGGCCATTTCCTCAAAAAAATAAGGGTGTGAAAAATATTTCACACCCTGTAGAAACCTCACAACATTCGATTCAATCATCAGAAAGCCTTTTCCGTCAATCCTCCTCATCTTGATTTACAAGCATCTGGGACAGCTTTTCTCCCCCTTTGATACCAAAATCCAAAGTTCGGATTGGAAACGGAATTGTGATTCCATTTTCATCCAATGCTTTTTTAATGGCTTTAATTGCTTTGCTCTTCATGTTCAAATAACCAGGCTCGCCAGGATATTCTATCCAAAATCGAGTATTGAAATTGATTGAACTCCCTCCAAATTCATCGTAATCAAAAACAATTTCATCTTTGCGGATCAGACCTTCCATTTTCCCAATTGCATCTCTGACAACAGATTCCACTTGTTCTAAATCTTCGGCATAGGAAACTCCTGATTCCACAATAATTTGGCGGTGAGACCGCGAGGAGTAATTGACAATATTTTCCTGCAGCAACTCTTTATTGGGGATAAAAACTTCTTGTCCTTGAAATGTCTCCAAAACTGTGACCCTTAAATTGGTGCGGAGAACTTTCCCCATAACATTATTAATTTCGATCACGTCTCCAATCCTAAAAGGCTTCCGAAATGCCAATATGACCCCAGAAACGAAATTGGCTGCGATATCTTGAAAAGCAAAACCAAGAGCCAAACCAACTACTCCTACACCTGCCAAAAGTGAAGTAACTGCCTTTTCCAATCCTAGAATTCCAAGGATAATAAATAGTCCCAAGCCCATGATTGTGCCATGAACGACGGTCGATAAGAGGTTTTTGAGGGCAGTATTGGAAGATGTCTTTGAGAACAACTTGACAGCCAGTTTCTTACCCCATTTTGCCAACAACATAAAAATGATAAAGACTAAAACCGCCACTATCATATTGGGAATCATAGAAATAAAGCCATCTATCCAGCCATCTATTTTCCCGATTACTATATCTATTGGTTTTTCTATTTCAGCTTTCATGAATTTGTATTCTTTTCAATTTTAATTGTTCGCACCTCCACTGCTGATTCATATGTCTCTAGCTTTCTTTCTCTATGTTTGGTATAGACATGGGTGATTTTGGCTCCAAATAGGAAAATCAGGGAAGCGTAATAAGTCCAAACTAATAGGACAACCAGAGATCCACTAGCTCCATAAAGTGAGGTTAAAGTGCTTGCTCCTAGATACAGTCCAATAAGCCATTTCCCTATCACAAAAAGGACTGCAGTAATCAAACCGCCAACCCAAACATCCCTCCACCGAAGCTTTGCATCTGGAAGCACCTTAAACATTAGAGAAAAAATCAATACGACGATTCCAAAAGAAATCACCTCGGAAGCAAACTCCAGCAAGATCGCTGAAAGTTGATCATTCCACCGCTGCAGATAATTTTTGAATAGTACCAGCAATGCTTCAATGACCAAAGAAACCAGCAATACAAAGCCAATTCCCAAAACCATAGCGAAAGAAAGAAGGCGATTAATAATGTACTGTAGCCAGGCCCTTTCTGGCTTTGCTTCAATTTGCCAAATTTTATTGATGGCTAACTGAAGTGAAATAAAAACAGAGGTGGAACTGAAAATTAAAGTGCCAATCCCTATTGATCTAGCCAAAAGTGAGGAGTCTTCATTGATGGTATTTTGTGAAAGAATCGATTCAATTTGGTCTGACGTATTGTAACCTATCAATACCGAAAACTGGTGAATCAACTCTTGTTGGATCCGGTTTTCCTCATATAGAACAGCTGCAATCGAGACCACAATGATAAGTACTGCAGGCAAAGAGAGCATCGTATAAAAAGAGATAGACGCCGAATAGGTAAAAGCATCCTCCTTGATAAAGGAGGAAAATGATTCCTTAACAATTCGCCATGCACCTTTCATAATTTTTCTATTTGGAATAAAAAAACGCAGAATCAGTATTCCCAATCCTGCGCTCTCTGAGAAAGGGAATTAATTATTTCCCATCTCCATCAAAAGTTTCATCAACTTCAGCCTTGAAGTTTTTCCACTCTGCCTCTATATCTCTGGTAGTTTTGTTTACACTGTTTTTTACATCAGTCCAAGTATTTTCAGAAGCGTTTTCAATATCTGCCAAGACCTTCTCGATATCAGATTTCTCATCCTTCAAGTCAGCTTCCATTTTATCGATTTCGGCTTTCATCTCAGCATTAGCTTTTTCTCTTTTTGCTTCTAGCTCAGCGATTTTCATATCGATCTCAGCCTCAAGTTCTCGAAGATCAGCTTTCATTTCAGCTTTTTCTTCTGCTACATTGACCTTGACTTCAATCAACTCTTTTTCTTCGCTTTTTCCTTTTTCAGAACAAGAAGTTGCTGCCAATCCAAAGGCCATACATCCGATTGCTAGTGCGATTTTCGTTTTCATGGTAATTTAGATTTTATGGTTATTAAAAATGATTGGTTATAGTCTCTTACTTTTTACAGTCCGTTGATCTCCTCTTTGATATCGTCGATGGTCTTTCCTAATTTTCTCTGAAGTCTGCCATAAAGTTCTTCTTCTTGACCTTCTTCATACATCAAATCATCTTCGGTCAATGAGGCATATTTCTGCTTCAATTTTCCTTTGATTTCAGTCCAAGATCCTTCAATTTTCATTTTTGTGTCGGTTTTCATAATTGTGGTATTTAAAATTTCAATTAAACTCTGACACAATAAGTTCAATCACCTTGCCAAGCCCCAAAACGGCCCAAATAGCCGGAAATCAGGTGTTTTGAAAGGAAAGAGTGGGGAATTTTTTTCAGAACTGTGGAAGCTATTACACAGTTTTTAGTTCAAAAAATAAAAAAATGCCTCATATGGCTTAAAATCGGAGATGGCACCTTTTTTTCAGAATGATTACCAAACGAATTTTCACAAAAACCTTTATAATATGTTACGTTGGGCTTTAATTTTCTTCGTTGTAGCGATCGTTGCTGCAATCTTTGGTTTTGGCGGATTAGCTGCTGGAGCGGCATCAATAGCCAAAGTTCTTTTCTTCATCTTTATCGTACTCTTTCTATTGACTCTGATTTTCGGGGGGAAAATCCTCGGAAAATAGATGCGACAAACTCAAAAAAAGGGCTGGTTCATTTCAAGAATCAGCCCTTTTTTACATCTCCGGAAGTGGAAATTCTACTTCGAAGGTTGTACCACCCCCAACAACGCTTTGGACTTGGATGCCGGCATTGTGGCTTGACAATATATTCAGGGTAGATGTTAGGCCTAGACCTGTTCCATCTGATTTATCTGTATAGAATGGGTCAAAAATCCTTTTTAAATCCTCTTTGCAAATCCCCTTCCCATTATCTGTGATTTCTAGTAAAATGGACTTTTTGGAATGAAACATGGAAATTGACAACTTACCCTTATCATGATCTATTGCTTCGATTCCATTGATCAAAATATTCACCAGCGCGATTGAAAGCTTTTCTCTATCAACAAATAATCTTGGAGCATCGCCCTTCAAATCCATTTCAAGCTTGATTCCTTTTAGATTGGCCCGATCTCTTACCAATGCTATAATCTCATCGATAATATCATCCAATGAGCATAATTCCAATTGAAGCTCCTTTGGCTTGGAAGAGCTAAGCAAGTCTCCCATTAATTTTTCAATCCTATTAGAACTTCTTTGAATAATATCCGAATAGACTTTAACCAATTCATTTTCATCGGCCATTTCCTCTTTGATATTATCCAGAGCCAAATTCAAATTGGTCAAAGGGTTTCTGATTTCATGCGCAATCGTTCTTGCCAATTTGCCGGTCATTGAAAGCTTTTCAGCAACCATCATATCCAGCTCAGCCTTTTTCCAGAGTGTCAAATCACGAATAATCCCTTGGTAGCAACAATTTTCATCAGCTTGATCTGGAATGAAAATGCAATTGAAAAGGCAAGTTTTAAGCTCCCCTGTTTTGGTGAGCATTGAGACCTCAAAGTCTTTGACAACTTCGTATTTCTCCAACTGATCTAAACAGAAATCATAATCTTCTTGCTCAGCAAAAATGTCTTGAAGATTAATTTGGTCTAATTCATTCTCTTCATAGCCGAAAAAGGCGAAAAATGCCGCATTGAGTTCTAGCATTTCAAACCTCTCATTTGCCAAAAAAATACTATCAAAGGATCTTTCAAAAAGCGAGCGGTACCTTTTTTCCTTTTTATCCAATTCTTTGATGGTGATACCCTGCTTGATAGTATATCGAATCGACCTTTGGAGACTATCTGGGGTCAATTCTCCTTTTACGAGGTAGTCAAATGCTCCCGCTACACTGGCATCAATATCAATTTTGGAATCATTTCTACCTGTAAGCAAAATGGAAGGAGTAAGGATTTCATGTTTTTTGATGAAATCCATCAATTTAAGTCCATTCTCCTTTCCTAAATAAAAATCTATCAAAAAGAGATCAAAATCCCCATTGAGGATCTTTTCTTTTCCTTCTTCAGGGTCAGAGACCCAATCAATTTCCGATTTAAAATTCTCAATATCAGACAAATACTCTTTGATTAGAAAGGCATCATCCTCGTCATCCTCAATGAGCAATAGCTTGACAAATTTTATTGGCATTAGTTTTTATTTTCTGGCAGGGACACTGTACCCAACCAATAGTTGCTGATTTCTTTGGTCACTTCCACCAAATCTTGAAAGTTTACCGGTTTGGAAATGAAAGAATTCACTCCCAAATCATAGCATTCCAAAACATCTGTATCAGCACGGGAAGTTGTCAATACAACAATGGGTATCTTTTTCAAAACTGGATCTGCTTTGATCAGTTTCAAAGCGGATCGGCCATCCATTTTAGGCATATTGAGATCCAACAGGATCAAGCCAGGAGTAAAACAGTCTTTGCCCTCAAATTTCCCAGTCTTATTAAGATACTCTAAGAGTTCTTCACCATTCTCTACGAAACAGATCGAATTCGAAATGTTATTCTCTCGAAGTGCTTCCTGAAGCAGAATTTGATCATCATGATCATCATCAGCCATCAAGAGTGAAATTTTACTGTTAATCTTATTCATCGTTTTCCCAGTAGAGGATTTAGCTACTGGAAGGAAATATAACTATAAATTTCGATCCTACACCCTCTTTACTTTCTGCTACTATGCCTCCTCCATGATGAGTGGCAATTTTCTTACATATAGCCAAACCAATTCCGGTTCCTTCAAACTCATTTTTGCCATGAAGCCTCTGGAAAACATTGAATATCTGATCCTTATACTTTTCGTTAAATCCTATTCCATTATCCTCGACTGTGACAGCTACATAGTTATCATATTTGGGGGTAATGGAGAATTTTTCAGGTAATTCCTCACCTTTAATTTTTTTTGCTGTTATTTTAACCACAGGGTCAACCCCATCTCTAGAGAACTTCATTCCGTTACTGACCAGATTTTGGAAAAGTCTTTGTACTTGACTCTTTACTCCCAAAATTTTCGGAAGCATCTCTACCTCCACCAGGGCATTTTTACGACATATTTGATCCTCTAAATCATCCTTGATCTCTTCAAAAACAAGGTTCAAATCAACCGCCCCAGGCAATTCACTACTTCTAGTGATTCTGGAAAAAGCGAGAAGGTCCTCTATTAGATTTTGCATCCTTTTGGCTGCTGCCTGCATTCTATCAATGTAGATTTGGCCATTTTCATCGAGGTCTCCTTTGTACTTCATGAGAAGTCGGTCTCCAAATGAGCGAATCTTCCTCAAAGGCTCTTGCAAATCGTGAGAAGCAACATAAGCAAACTGTTCCAAATCCTCATTGGATCTTTTTAGTTCTTGAGTATAGTTTGCCAGTTTGATTCCTGTTTCTTTTTCCTTGGTGATATCAGAAAAAGTCACCACAAATCCATCTTCAAACTTGGTCGCCAGCACTTTGAACCAAGTTAGCTTTCCATCCAAATCATATTCGATTTCGGATTTGAAATCCCAGCCGTTTTCTGTAACACGGCAATATTCATTGAACAAATAGCCTTTGTTTCCAGGAAACACTTCTAGGAGATTTTGACCAACCAGCTTGAATTGATCCCGGTTTGTCAATAGAGTTGCCGCCTCATTTGCCAAAAGTATTTTAAAGTCTCGTATCTCCCCATCGTTATTTCGTATAGCCTCATATGCTAAAATTCCATCCCGAGAACTGTCCAAAACATTCCTTAGGAGCCTGCTTACCTGATTGCTTCTTTCAGTTGCTTCTTCTAATTCTCCCAAGGCTTTAGTGAGGTATTTGGACTTTTTATCTCTTTCTTCAAGCAATTGAACCGCCCGAGTGAAAAGAAGCAGAATACCTCCAAAAGCAATCAAAACGATTACTAGAAAATTGATAGGGGTTAATTTTCTAAATCCGCCTTCTTCCTCTATTTCAATTTTGGTTGAACCGCTCGTGATTTTACTAATATCTTCAGCAACCTCGCGGATCTGATCCATGTTCAGTTTCCCCTCAGTCATTAACCTCAATTCCTCAGGCTGATAATTTGGAGTTTCTCTTTTGGCAGCACGGAGGATCTTTTCAATTATCTCCATTTGATTCTGTACCAAAACCCTCAATTGATCAACTTTTGATATAATTTCCGGCTGATAGTTGGACACACTATCCAACTTATCAATCATGATGGGTATTTCGCTTTTTGCAATGAAATATGGCTCTAAATAGGACTCATTGTCACTCAATTGGTAGCCTCGATGTCCTGTTTCAGCATCTTTGATTAAAGATAGGACTTGTGTAGTTGTCTGAATGGTAAAATTGGCTTCGTGAATATTACCAACAGTCTCAATATACTTACTGAGATTCCAATAGGTCCATATGCAGAGAAGCAATAGGATACCTACTGTGACCGAAAACAAAATTCTAAGACTATTTAGATTCATAAGTTGAGTGCAAGGAATTCACTGGAAAAAATGATTTTTAGTAATCCTGAATATTGTATTGCTTCAGCTTATTATAGAGAGTTTTCCTGTCAATTTCCAACAATTCTGCTGCTTTCGATTTATTGTATCTACTTGCTTCCAAAGCATTTAGAATCGCCTCTTTTTCCGCCTCTTCAGAAGCCGCCTTCAGTGTAAGATTTTCCTCTTTGGATTCGTCTGATCCAGATTGGGAAGGAGTTCTGCTCGCATGGATGATTTCATCCGGCAAGGCACTAGGCTGTACCGCATCCCCGGTGGTCAGCAATACGGCCCTTTTCACCACATTATTGAGTTCTCTGAGATTCCCGTACCATTGATAGTTCAGAAAATGGTTTACAACCTCCTCGGAAAACGTTTGAACATTCTTTTTTAAAGATTGATTGGAAAGATTCAAGAAGTGTTCTGCAAAGGTCATAATGTCATTTTTTCGTTCGCGAAGAGGCAAAAGATTGATTTTAAATTCATTGATCCTGTGGTAAAGATCTTCTCTAAATTCTCCTTCTTTAATTGCTTCCGTTAGGTTTTCATTCGTTGCAGCAATAATCCTCACATCGATATCAATATCCTTTTGTCCACCGATTCTCTTGATTTTTCTTTCCTGAATGACTCGGAGAAGTTTGACCTGATTTTCGTAGCTCAAATTCCCAATCTCATCTAGAAATATGGTTCCCCCGTTTGCCAACTCAAAGCTACCTGGCTTATCAGATATGGCCCCTGTAAATGAGCCTTTCATGTGCCCAAACAATTCAGATCCTGCCAACTCTTTAGGCAAAGCTCCACAATCAATAGCAATAAAGGGCTTTCCGGCACGGTCACTTTTTTGATGAATGGAATTGGAAACAAACTCCTTCCCGGTTCCTGTCTCACCAATTACTAACACAGACATATCAGTGGGACCGATCAAATCAATATGCTCCAACACTTTCAATGAAGCCTTGCTCGATCCATGAATGAATTTTGAGGTAGCTGGAGCTTCTTGTTTCTTTTCTGATTTTACAGGAGTTTTTCCTGCTCGGATATCATTCTTTTCCTGATTCTTTTGAATGGTTTCTTTTACTGTGACTAAAAGCTCATCAGGATAAAGAGGCTTGGTTACATAATCATTTGCTCCATATCTAAAAGTCTCGACAGCTGTCTGAACATCACTGTATCCTGTGATGATAATTACGGCAGCACTTGGGCTCAATACCTTTATTCTTTGCAATGCATCTACTCCAGTCATATCTGGAAGTCTGTAATCACAGAGTATCAAATCATACTCATTGGAGCGAAGAAGTTTCAATCCATCTTCAGCTTTGTATGCTACATCAACTTCATAATTTGATTTCTTCAAAAAATTGGACAAAACCTTACAAAGGTCCTGGTCATCGTCTATTACTAAAATCTTCTGGCTCATAGGTTCGCTGGATTATTACTCAATTTAAATACTGTCAAGGATCTCGGCTACTTTTTTCTTAGTGAATGGTTTGGGTAGAAAAAAATCTGCTCCTTGTTCTATTACTTTTTTCCTTTCGGAATCATAGGCACTGATTACAATTACTTTTTGGTTTTTCGGATACCCTTTGATAAAATCCAACATTTCAAACCCACTTCCGTCAGTAAGGTTTAGATCCAAGAAAATTATTTCATAGTTATTTTCCCGAAACTTCACTTTAGCCTCCCTTATTGTATTTACAAATTCATTGGGAACTCCCATAGATCTCAGCTGAATTGAAAGAAGGGAACACAAATCAACTTCATCATCTATTATTAGTGCATTCATCTTTAAAATTCCTCCATCTCCATCCCTGTCGTGTGAATATCATGCCATATCGATCCTGCTCGGTTAGGCCATTTCCTGTGAAAGAATGTGGAAAAAAATTCCCAAAAAACTGTAGAAAATTTTCTACACACATCAAATTAAACTAGTCTTTTAATTCATTATTTTAGATATTAAACAACTACTACTATCACAATTTTAAAACCATGAAAAAACTATTCTTTAGCCTAGCTTTCATTCTAACTGTGAGCTATTCATTTGCTCAGGAAATTGAAAAAGCACCTGTTATTAAGCTTTTGGAAGCTATGAACATTGACCAGACCATGTCACAAACCATAGACGCAATAGCCAAAACTCCGGCCTATGCGGCTATGGACATTCCTCAGGAAGTTTGGGATGAATTCAAAAAGGAGTTCAATTCCCATAACTTAATGGATCAGCTCGCTCCTATTTACGCCAAATATTACACCGAAGAAGAAATCATTCAATTAACAGAGTTCTACGAATCCCCAATCGGTCAAAAAACTATCCAAGTCACGCCCCAACTGATGGGAGAAAGCATGACCGTTGGCCAAAAAATAGGGGCTGATGTCATGAAAAAAGTAATTGAAAAACTTGATAAACTAGGGTATTCCAGATCTTCTTAAAAAAAAAGAAAGAGACTGGCTTTTAAAGCAAATTGATTTAAAATAACCTTTCAACTCCGATTCGTAAGGTCGAATGTAGTATTTATTGAAAAACCTTATATCTGATTTTACTTCTCCGTCCTTTTTCCTGTAGGTGAAAAAGGACCAAAAAACCCACCGCTGTCCATTTTTGGGTTAAAATCAATTTCCTCCCCACACGTCGGCAAACTCCTCAATTTTGCATAAAACCTAGACTAAACTTGAAATTTAAGGAAGCAAAATTTTCGTCAAACAAGCCTCCTAATTTCAACCCTCACAATTGATTTCTTAACACCCAAAACTGGAAGGCGGGGCCAGACTAAATTCAATATTCTTGTCTCAAATTAAAGTCATCTTTTTTCCAGTAGTCGGAAATTTTTAAGTGACTTCAAATGGATCATTTGCTTTGAAGTGGCTGGTGACGGATTGAGGTCAATAAGCGTTAAGAAAATCGGCAAGTTCCGAACTTGTTCGGAAATCCGGCGATTTTTAGCGTTTGACCCAATCTGGCAGAAAATGTCCGCAGGCATTTTCAAGCCAATTCAGGCAAAAGACTTTGGGGGACTTTTGGTCTTTCAAAAGTCCCATAATCAAAAAATCGAAGGATATTTTTTGAGTTTGTACCTAGAAAGCAGAAGGCTTAGAATGACTAAATTTTAGCGATTGAATTAATTTTTTTTATAAACTCCAAGTTTTTCCTACATCAGAAAGTGGAATACATCCTTGGTAGGGTCCAGGAATAGGATCATAGCTCAAAACGTTTTTCCCAATTTCTTCAGAACTGAAATAGGACCAAAGAACAGAGGATTTCAAGCCTCTATAATAGCCAACTGGCTCCTGAGGGCCAACTGCAGATCCCCAAACTCCTTTCGGGAATTTCGCTGTATTCGCTTCATGATCTCTGAAACAAGCGGCTTTATCTTCAGCACTTAATTCAGCAAAGACTTTCCCATACTTAGACTTACAGTCATTGTTGAATTTTTCAATTTCAGCAATCACATTCTTTTGGCCAGCCTCATCATAAGTCCTAGCATAGATTCGGTCGATGAAAATATCAGATTTCACATCCAAGCCTCCCGGAGTGTCAGTTTTCGGAAGTAGAAAATCCACGAAAGAGGAAATAAACTTTGCCTGATCTTCATCCAAAAACTCAGGTGTCCAGGTCAATCTATCTTGCTTTGCACATGACTGAAGGATACTGAGCAATGTAGGTGCACCAGCGGCAGCACCTAGTGCCATTGCTGATTTTTTGAGTGCTTCTCTTCTATTCATGGCTTAGAGATTTTGTTTTTTAAGTTCTGAAACGGCATGATTTGCAGCTCTGGCTGTCAAGGCCATGTAGGTCAAGGACGGATTCACACAAGAAGATGAGGTCATACAAGCTCCATCTGTTACAAATACATTTTCACATCCATGAACCTGATTGGTTCCATTCAAAACAGACGTCTTAGGGTCTTTACCCATTCTTGCCGTTCCCATTTCATGGATTCCATAACCCATTTCATGCTTGTTATCGAAATCAATAATGTCCTTCAATCCTGCTTTTTCCAGCATTTCTCGGGCATCAATTCGAATCTGCTTATTTAGCTCCAATTCATTTGGTCCCCACTCAGCATCTACACTCAAGGTAGGCTGCCCCCACTTATCCAATACATCCTTATTGAGATATACCTTGTTTTCATGACTTGGAAGGCATTCGGCAAATCCTGTGATAAAGAATTCCCAAGATCCAGGCGTCATCAATCCGTCCTTGAAATCACCTCCAAAGGATTCTTGATTGCTTCCGGCTCCCCATCCGTTTCGATAGCCTCCTCCTTGGAAACCATAACCACGAACAAACTTATCACTTTGAGGACCGCCTTTAAGGTTCACATATCTAGGAATGTAAATTCCATTTGGACGACGGCCTTTGTAATATTGATCTTCAAAACCATCCACTGTTCCCATGGCTCCGATTCTATAGGTATGATCCATCAGGTTATGACCTAGTTCACCGGAATCATTTCCAAGACCTTCTGGGAATCTATTGGAAGTAGAATTCATCAAAATCTGAGTAGTACTCAAGGTTGATGCATTCACAAAAATGATTTTTGCTTTGTACTCAATATCCTCTCCAGTCTCAGAGTCAATGATTCTTACTCCAGAGGCCTTTCCTTTTTGTTCATCGTAGATCACTGACTGAACAATTGAATAAGGGCGGATAGTCAAATTACCTGTGGCATTAGCTGCAGGCAAAGTCACAGCATTACTGGAGAAATAAGCTCCATAAGGACATCCGCGATCACAACGGTTTCTGGATTGACATTGACCACGGCCATTATGAGGTTGAGTCAAGTGAGCTACTCGACCGATGATCATATTACGACCCGGGAAATCCTTTTCTATTCTGGATTTGATTTGTTTCTCCACACAGTTTAGCTCCATGGGAGGTAGAAAGTGTGAATCTGGTAATTGTGGCAGTCCCAAAGCTTCTCCACTAATTCCTGCAAATTTCTCCACATGGCTATACCAAGGCTCAATATCCTTGTATCGAATCGGCCAATCTACTCCATTTCCGTCTTTAGCATTCGCTTCAAAATCCAAGTCAGACCAACGGTAGGTTTGCTTTCCCCATAATAGAGAACGACCTCCCATTTGATGGGCACGAACCCACATAAATGGTTTTACTTCTGTATATGGATTTTCAAGGTCATTGGCATGAAAATGCTCATTGAAAGCACCAATAAAGCCAGATCTACCACCTTGGGGGTGTTTTGCTCTTTGCTCTGGAGTCAAGCTTCCTCGCAATTCATGATCCCAAGGATCCAAATTCATGGTTGGGTAGTCCACGACATGCTCCACGATCCTTCCTCTTTCAAGGACAAGCGTTTTGAGTCCAGCTTCGCAAAGCTCTTTTGCAGCCCAACCACCACTGATTCCCGACCCGATTACTATCGCGTCATAAGTGAGGTCTTTATCTGCATCAATATTAAAGTTGGCCATTTGTAATAGGTTTATTAGAGTCTTAATATTACTAATATTTAGCTAAATCCGAGGAAGAAAATTAGGAATCTGAGTTTTACTCAAGGGAAAAATTATAAAAATTACTACCTCCGCATAGACCTTTTATTTGATGCAAAGGTTTTCTTCATGATAATGCTGCCATTAATTAATTAAAAAACGAATGAGACCATTTTTATTTCTCTTGCTTCTCACTTTTTCCTGTGCTCAAAAGCCTGAATTGAGCAAAACGGTATCTAAGGCAGTCATGGAGGAGATTTATAAAGAGATCAAAACGCCCTTCAAATATGGTGTCGTTTTTCAGCATCCAGACAGTACCAAAATGGTGGATTCCCCAACGATTTTCAGAGAAAATAATCAATGGTACATGACCTATATCGTATTTGACGGTCAGGGTTATGAAACTTGGATGGCTGAAAGTGAAGACTTACTTCACTGGGAATCATTGGGTAAAATTCTTCCCTTTACAGAAGGAACTTGGGATGAAAACCAAAAAGCAGGATATCCAGCCTTGATCAATACTTCTTGGGAAGGAGATTATAATTGGGAGAAATTCGATGATAGCTATTGGATGACTTATCTGGGAGGTAGTTCTTCAGGATATGAAGCTGGAACTTTGAAAATCGGATTAGCCAATAACTCGGATTTATCAAATCTAGTAAGCTGGGACACTTCTAATGAGCCACTACTTTCACCAGAAGATCGAGATGTAAGATGGTTTGAAAATAAAACCATTTACAAGAGTCATGTGATTCGAGACGAAGAAAAATTGACGGGGTACCCCTTTGTCATGTATTACAATGCAAAAGGCGATACAGCGGATTATGAAAGTATCGGCATGGCAGTCTCAAATGATTTGAAAAATTGGAAACGATTTGGAGAAAATCCAGTGATTACGAAAAACCAAGGGATTTGCGGCGATGCTCAAATAGTCAAGATCGATAATCTGTACATCATGTTTTACTTTGGAGCATTTTGGAAACCGGGAGCATTTGAGCGGTTTGCATGCTCTTATGATTTAGTCAATTGGACAGTTTGGGAAGGTCCCGATTTGATAGCGCCTTCAGAGCCTTTTGACCAACAATATGCCCACAAACCCTGGGTAATCAAGTGGGAAGGCACAGTTTATCATTTTTACAATGCTGTTGGGGATCAAGGAAGAGTCATCGCTTTAGCGACTTCCAGAGATTTGAAAAAATAGAAGTTACTTATCTCAATCATACCGACTCCAGAGAACCGTTCTGCCAAACATCGAAACACCAACATATCCCCGAACTTCCAAAGTATCATCACCCTTTAGCTTCATCACGCATGAGTAAGTTTTTCCACTTTTGGGGTCATAGATAGTACCATCCTCCCAAACCCCATCTTCGTAGGTGAAGCCCTCCAATAAAGGAAGTCCCAGAATCGGCCGAGAAGACAAAGACTCATCTGGATTATTGGAATCAACAACTGGCTTTCCGTTTTCGTTTGGATCTTGAAGCCAAACTATTTTGCCAAAAAACTCATTTCCCGATTTGTAGATTTCAATTCTTCCGTCTTTTTCCGTATTGAGCCAAGTCCCAATTATTGCGTCTTCGCTTTGAGCGATGGATAGGGAAGAAATGCTCATAAAAAGTGCTATAAAGCCAAAAGTGATTTTATTCAGGTTTTTCATAATTCTGCTTCTTCTCATGAAAAGAACGGAGATTAAAATGCATTGTTTTTAAAATCAGCTTAAAAAATAACTCGAATAAACTCAAAGCTCTTGCCTTCCCTTCATTTTTGGTCTATTTTCCAAGCATGAAAAATACCACCCTCCTTCTAGCCTTTTGTGTACTTTCCACAATCACTTTTGCCCAGCAAAAGCTAAATAAAGATGAAAAAAAGCTCCTAGAGCTTGTTGATAAAAACTACCAAGAAACTGTAGCGCTTTTAGAAGAAGTCATCAATATCAATTCAGGCTCTTTAAATAAAGAAGGGGTTCGAGCTGTAGGTGATGTTTTCGCTCGGGAATTTGAAAAGATTGGATTTGAAACTGAATGGGTGGATGTACCTGCCGAAGTGAATCGTGCCGGTCATTTCGTAGCAACCAGAAAAGGAAGCAAGGGAAAGAAAATATTTATCATAGGCCATTTGGACACGGTTTTTGAAAAAGACATGCCTTTCACTCCATTCACTTGGCTTAATGATTCCACGGCCACGGGTCAAGGCGCCAATGATATGAAAGGAGGCGATGTTTTGGCTTTTGCAAGCTTGAAAGCTTTGGACGAATTGGGCCTTTTGGATGAAAGAACCATTACCGTCTATTTCAATGGTGACGAGGAAAGCTCAGGTGATGAGGAGATCTCAAGAAAGGATTTTATAGACCGGGCAAAAGAGCACGATGTAGCATTAGCGTATGAAACTGCCCAAGGCTTTGGAACAGTTACAGTTGCAAGAAGAGGATCAAGTGGATGGACTCTGAAAACTTCTGGAAAGCAATCTCATTCAAGTGGAGTTTTTAGAGAAAATGTAGGCTATGGGGCCATTTATGAAGCAGCTAGAATCTTGGATGAATTCCGCGAGGAATTGGCAGGTGAGCAGTACTTAACTTTCAATCCAGGGCAATTTATCGGTGGCTCCGATATTTCATACGATCCAGTTTCTGGAAAAGGAGAAGCATTGGGTAAAACCAATATTGTATCCCGAGAAGCGATGGTAACTGGGGATTTGAGATTTTTGGGAGAAGAACAGAAAGAAGCAGCGAGAGAAAAAATGAAGGTGATCGTAGCGAGACATCTCAATCAAACCAATGCTGAAATCATTTTTGAAGATGGACTTCCATCCATGAAGCCATCGGAAGGAAACTATGAAATGGCCAAGTTCCTCAATACGGTAAGTTTGGATATGGGAATGGGAGAAGTAAAACCTGGTGATCCCGGAAGTCGAGGAGCTGGAGATATTTCATTCGTAGCAGAATTTATGGACTGCCTGGATGGACTGGGAGCGTCTGGCTCAGGAGCTCATGCGCCTGGAGAAACTATCAACATGAAACAATACCCAGATTTGATCAAAAGAAGCACCATCCTACTTTACAGATTGACCAGATAAATTAATTTGATTCCTTAGCTCGACCCGAAGGACATCAATTCATTTTTAAAGAATTCCGCTTCATGAAATCCAACAAAGCGAATATCTACCACGTATTCACCCGTCTTTTTGGGAATACCAATACTACCAATAAGCCTTGGGGAACCAAAGAGGAAAATGGAGTGGGTAAATTCAATGATTTCACGGATTTAGCTTTGGAGGAAATCAAAAAACTTGGAATAACTCACATTTGGTACACTGGGGTTCCGCATCATGGAATAATCGGTGATTTCCCAGAAATCGGGGTCGAGTCCGATGATCCGGACATTATCAAAGGGCGAGCAGGATCACCCTATGCCGTTCGGGATTATTATCAAGTTAATCCTGATTTGGCAGTGGATGTGACCAAAAGAATGGAGGAATATGAGGCATTGATCGCCCGAACCCATAATCATCGTATGAAGGTGATCATGGACATCGTTCCGAATCATATTTCCCGTCATTATGTAGGGAAAAACAATCCGGAAGGAGTTGAGGATTTCGGAGTGGATGACGATAATACTGTTGAATTTGACCGAAACAATAACTTTTATTATATCCCGGGAGAAGCTTTTCAGGTTCCTGATCCCAGAAACAATTACCGACCATTAGGAGGAGAAAAACACGCATTGTCTGATGGGAAATTTGATGAATTCCCAGCAAAATGGACAGGAAATGGTTCGCGATTGGCTAAGCCTGATTTTGACGATTGGTATGAAACAGTCAAGATCAATTATGGAGTCAGACCAGATGGTTCCAAGGATTTTGATGAATTGCCCGAAGATTCCAAAAACTGGGATTGGAAAAGACATTTTGAGTTTTGGCAAAACAAAGATGTACCGGATTCATGGAAGAAATATAGAGATATTGCATTGTTCTGGTTAGGAAAAAAGGTGGATGGTTTTCGATTTGATATGGCTGAAATGGTCCCGGTGGAATTCTGGTCCTACCTCAATTCCCATATTAAAAACAGAAATCCAGATGCATTTTTAGTAGCCGAAGTTTACAATCCTGGTCTCTACAGAGATTTCATTTTCAAAGGAAAAATGGACTATCTCTACGACAAAGTTGAGCTCTATGACACCCTGAAACATATCATGTATGGCTATGGCTCTACCGATGATCTTCCTTTGATTTTTGAAAGACAAAAAGACATCGCTCATCATATGCTTCATTTCTTGGAGAATCACGATGAGCAGCGGATTGCAAGCCCAGAATTTGCATTAAATCCCTGGAAAGCCTTACCCGCCATGGTTGTTTCAGCAACTGTTTCCACTTCTCCCACGATGATTTATTTCGGGCAGGAAGTCGGAGAACCCGCGGCTGAAAAAGCAGGTTTCGGCGATCCGAGCAGAACTTCCATTTTTGACTATATTGGCGTTCCTCAACATCAAAAATGGATGAATGGAGGAAAGTTCGACGGTGGTCAATTGACTGACAATGAAAAGGCGCTTCGCAACTATTATTCTGAGATCTTGAATTTTACGCTGGACAATGAAGCGCTTTCTGGGGAATATGCAGATTTGCATTCTTTTAATCGAATACAAAATCAGGCCTATGGCAGCAAACAATATGCTTTTGCCCGATGGAGTGAAAATCAAAAACTGATAATTGTAACCAATTTTGACGAACATCATTGGGTCAATACCAAATTACAATTATCGCCTTTTGTGTTTGAAGCTTGGAATCTGGAAATCGGTGAACGAGAAATCTCGGAGGTAATGTTTGGCAAAAAGAAAACGACCTTGTGTGTTTTTGAATCCTTTGTTGAAATTGATTTGGAATTGGGCCCTTGGGAGTCTGCGGTTTTTGAGGTCAAATAAGTTCAGAGTTCCTCCAGCTCAAATCTTGATTTTACTCTTCTATTATTTCTAAATACCTGGCCATCCAGTAAGGCCAAAGCCAAAAGACAGGCTCTCTGACCTGGTAAGGATTCCCCTGAATGGCTGCCCATGGATTTTTATCCCATCTGACAGTTGCACGAATTGCCGGAGGAGGCAATTCCGAGATTTGAAGCTCTTCCAAAATAGGCTCATGAACCAAGTCCACATCTTCTCTTACTGTATGATCTATTCTCCAATCAATCAAATCCAGTGGAGTTTCTCTTAAAAAACTAATTGTTTGCTCGACATTCACTTTTTGGCCAGTTGCCAGACTGTAAGCCAGATTATTGATCAGATTCTCTCCATATTTTTGCTCCTCAATCCATTCATCAGCAAGATCCCTGTAGAACTTTTTGATCTCTGAATCTTGCTCATATTTAAGCAGCATTGGAAAAATATAGCCTTCCATGGTCAAGTCGAAATAGATCTTCCAAGCTGGATTTTTATGATTCAGGTCAGCTGAATTCTTTAAATAGCCTTCTTCATCGATCAGTTTTCGATAGACTTTTTCATACTTTTCGTCACCGGTAATAGCTCCAGTGAATTTCAGAAAAGCCAACAGTTCCAAAGAATTCAAACTCCTTTCGGAAGACCAATCAGGGTTTCTATTGAGTTCCTCTGGAGACCATACACCCCAACGGGTATGGGTCCCATCGATATCGATAAAGTTGAAATCATTTCGAATCAAGGCATCCATTAATTTCGACACATGAGCTCGGATCTTCACTTTATCCTCCTCAGTCGCTGCATATTCATAGAAATAGAAATAACTCATAAAATGACCGACCATCTCGTCACTACTAGTATCTCCTTTCCAAAGCCAATTCCCATCTTCCGACTTTCTCCACCTTACCTCCACAGGCTTGTAGCGTGGATCATTGACCAAGGACTCCGCTAATTGACGATCCGTATAGCTTCGATTTGGATCATGAAGTTCAGTCCAATCAGCGGGAACAATAGTTCTGGCAAAAACGCCATCAATTCCTGTCACCTCATACAAAAGGCTTAAGAAGCCGAAAGCTTTTCTAGCCTTCTCTAATGCATCAGGGTCTTTGGTTACTGCATAGCGAAAACTCTCCATCACCAAATAACCTCCAGTGTATTCCCCATCATTATCATCATCTGAGTTTTTCCAAGTAGAAATATCCCCAGGAACTTCCAATCTCAAAACACCACAAATCCATGGATCCCGGATATGCTTATCCATCAATTCACTGTAGAAATAGCTTTCTTTTTCCTTCAAAGTCATTTCGGTTTTTGAAATCTTACTGACTCCATTCTGAGTTGCTATCCAGGCATTTCCATCAGCATCAAAAGCAATTTGATTCACCGCATCATCAGTCAACCAGCGGCGGCTGAAAAGTAAAGAATGTGAACCATCTGGATAATATCGAACAACCCCTACTTGTGTTCCAACCCACATGACCCCATCTGGTGAAGAGGAAACAGTATTAGTATAGATGGTAGAAAGCCCTTCCTTTGGACTTAAGGTCTTGACAAGTTTATGATTTTCGCGAATGGAAACACCTCCCAAACCTGCTACCCAAATTTGACCTTCAGGAGACATGGCAAGCCCTTTTGCATAGCTGGAAATCAATTCATCGGTGCTTTGAAATAATTGAAGTCCCTGTGCTCCCTGAAAATAGAGTCCGGCGTCTGTGGCGATCCACAAATCCCCTGATTCATCAAGGATAGCATCCCGAATTGACATGGCAACATCTAGACCTTCCTTTAACCAAACAGCATTTTCTTCTTTCCAGACACCATTGGGCCCTAGCACATATGAATTGGTAGCATTTGAAGTCAAAACAGAGATGGGGGCTTTAGGTCCCTCCTGTTTAGAAATCTCACCATGATCATATTTATAGAGTCCATCCCAAGCGCCGAGTAATACTTCTCCACTTTCCAAAATCTCTACCGCATATCCCGGTCCTCGGTTTCCAC
Organism: Algoriphagus zhangzhouensis; assembly: GCF_900148515.1. GTDB lineage: Bacteria > Bacteroidota > Bacteroidia > Cytophagales > Cyclobacteriaceae > Algoriphagus > Algoriphagus zhangzhouensis. The sequence goes on from NZ_FRXN01000002.1 coordinate 245,470, forward strand.
CTGAAATTATCGGTTCCCATATTTTTGAACCCGACTTTTTAAGGAAAAAACCACCCTTTGTGGCTATCCAAACATCTCCTTCTTGGCTAACAACGATATCTCTGACTTCATTATCTGCTTCATCTTCACTGATGAAAAAAGCCTCATGAGTCTCTTGGATAAAAGGCTCATCTTTGACAGTATACATCTCCGATTTTTCAATTTCTTGAGGCTTCGAACAGGAAAAAATGAATAAAAAAAAGAAGAGGAAAATTGAGAACAGTTTATTCATTTAGATAGATTGAATCAATTAAAACATTTTGCTAAAACACTCTATTTAAAATACTTACATCTTAACCTGATGGACTAGATGAGCTTAAGACAAAAAATGGAAAGTTTACCATTTATTATGAAACTTGATCATACACCTGAAATTGAGCAGGAAAGTCCTTTTGCTTAAAATTCTTATCTTTTTCAAAACCCCTGACCTATGAATTTTCTTTTTTCGATCTTACTATTTTTATTAATTGGTGGCATAGAACCGACCAATCCATCCAAGCAGCCAAATATTCTGTTTCTGATCGCCGATGACTGGTCTTACCCTCACGCTGGGATTTATGGTGATCCAGTTGTTCGTACACCGACTTTTGATAGGCTAGCCGATGAAGGTGCGCTTTTTATCCATGCATTTACAGCTTCACCATCCTGCTCACCTTCTAGAGCAAGTATACTGACAGGTCGATATCCCCATGAAAATGAAAGCGGAGGAAATCTCTGGCCGGAGTGGCCGGCTCAGTACCCGACCTATGTGAGTTTATTAGAAAAAGCTGGCTATTTCACGGGTTCTACGAGAAAAGGATGGGGGCCGGGTGATTTCAAAGTATCAGGTTTGGAAAATAATCCTGCCGGAAAAAGCTATTCTGATTTTGAAACTTTTTTGGAAGAAAGACCAGAAGGCGCACCTTTTACTTTTTGGTTTGGAAGCACAGATCCTCATCGAGAGTATGTGGCAAATACGGGAATCCAAACAGGGATGAAACTCGAAGATGTGATTGTCCCGGGATTCTTTCCGGACAATCCATGTGTAAGAAATGATATTCTGGATTACTTTTTTGAAATTGAAAGATTTGATAGAGAATCCGGTCAATTGATCAAAAAACTGGAAGAAATTGGTGAGCTTGACAATACCATTATTGTCATGACCAGTGACAATGGAATGCCTTTCCCAAGAGCTAAAGCCACCATTTATGACTATGGCACGAGAATGCCTTTGGCTATTCGCTGGCCGGAAAAAGTAAATCCGGGAACCGTCGTTTCAGACTTTGTCAATTTTGTGGATTTCGCGCCTAGCTTCTTGGAAGCCGCAGGGCTAACTCCATTGAATATGAGTGGTCAATCACTTTGGGCACTTTTAGCGGGGGAAAAACAAAATCGAAAACAAGTATTCTTGGAACGAGAACGACATGCAAATGTCAGGAAAGGCGATTTGAGCTACCCAATGCGCGGAGTTAGGGATGAGAAATTTCTTTATATATGGAACCCTATGCCTGAAAGAGATCCAGCAGGAAATCCTACCGTGCATCAATCCGTTGGTCAATATGGGGATGTGGATCATTCGATCACGAAATTTATCATAATGGCCATGGAAGAAAGTGCTGAGTCTGGCAAGCCTGATTATTTTGATTTAGCATTTGGAGCAAGAACGGAGGAAGAGCTATATGATGTCCAAAAAGATCCATATCAACTCAATAACTTGGCTGGGGACCCTGCTTTTTCAGAAACAAAAAACAAACTGCGAGCTCAGCTATTGACATGGATGGAAGAGACAAATGATCCTCGGTTTGAAAACCCTAGGTCCACCTATTGGGATGAATTAAGGTATACACCAAACTATCAAATGGAAGATATCGATTGGGAAAAGAAAATCTTCGAATACAAAATATTCCCACCATTCGGGCCATATACAAGGGAAGGAATTCCTTGTATTGTGATAGAAAAATAAATTCACCACTTTTTCCAAACTCGAAATAGAGGAGTTGGAAGAAATTCCTCAATTTTGAACTCGAATTTTAACCATCTATGCCCCGAAAGAAAAAGTCAAATTCTTGGTTAGGAGTCATCCTTTTGATTTTCATTGTTGCTGTCGGTTCAGCCATCCTTGTTTTACAGTTTAACAAGGAGCTGAGATACCGATTAGAAACCTATTTGATTTCAGCACCAGACTTGACCGAAGAACTCAAAGTTGAGCATGCATTTCGAAATTTTCCCGGAGGGATTCTAGGAATTGATGTTTCAGAATATCAGGGCAAAATCAATTTCCGCGGACTACAATTGCAATTGGAAGAACATCCCATCCAGTTTGTTTTCATTCGCGCCTCAATGGGAGATGATGGTGTTGATGGTAAGTTCAGACAGAATTGGGAAGGCTTTGGAAAACTTCCTGTCAAAAGAGGCGCCTATCATTACTATCGCCCGAATGAAAACAGTGCCCGACAAGCCGAAAACTTTATCAAAACCACCCAGCTCAAATCCGGTGACTTGATTCCTGTATTGGATATTGAAAAGCATAGTACGATTCAATCCAAAGACCGGTTAAGAGAAGGGTTGAAAAATTGGCTAAAAATCGTCGAAGAACATTACGGAGTAAAGCCAATAATTTACACAGGAGATCGCTTTTTCTGGGAAGTTTTACACAATCAGGGATTTGATCGATATCCTATTTGGGTTGCGAATTACAATATGATCCGCGAACCACAAACAAACGGTTGGCTGATCTGGCAGTTTTCAGAAAAAGGCAAATTGGCTGGAATCAAAGAAAAGATCGATTTAAACATCTGGCGAGGGGACCAAACCGATTTGGAGCAAATGCTATTGCCTTAAATCAATCCAACTTTAAAAAATTAATCACCGCTTCATCCCCTTGTAAAGCATGCGATGGGATAGGATGGGTTGCATCAAATACTCGCAATTGATCTGCGGTCAGGATAGTCACGAAACTTTCATCATACCCATTTTTATAAGGGACTCTGCCCGGATTGATGTCTAGATAGTGGCCGAAGAAATTATAGGCCGCCGTCCGCTTATTGTAGCCATAATCATGTCTTTCACTTGGCAAGTGCACATTATCAGCTTTGCTTTCAGCTCCGTAAGTAGCATAGACCCGCTGAATGTATGGAAACTCAATTCTAGGTGTATTCTTAGTCCAATCTCCACCATCAGAAATCAATAACATCGGTCTTGGAGCTGCCAAAGCTGCAATCTCCACATTGTTGGTTTGGTGATGGTTGCTTTTATGAATAGGCATACCGCTTTCGCAAACACATCCTCCAAAGAAATAAGCTGAAACCATCACAGTAGGAACTGAAACGGTAATTCTTGGATCCAAAGCCGTGATCAAGAAAGACTGCGTTCCGCCTCCCGAACCACCTGTTACACCAATTTGAGTAGGATCCACATCATCTCGTGAAGTCAAGTAATCCAAAACCCGAATGGAATTATAAGTTTGAATGGTCAAAGCGATAGGCATCTTATGATTGATTTGCTTGGAATCTGCGTACCCCACCATATCATAGACAAAAACCACTGCGCCCATTCGTGCCAAAACCGCAGCTCTATGTTGGACATCCTCCCAAAAACGCTTGTCCTCTCCATGTCCATGTGGACTCAGAATTGCTGGACTTTTCTGAAAGGGTTCTTTTTTCAATGGCCTATAAATATTCCCAGTGATAAAAAATCCCGGAAAGCTTTCTATGGCAATATTCTCCACGATATAGCCATCCATTTCTCTCGTACTATGAATAATTGGATTAAACTCTTGTGTCCTTTCAGGCATTTGCTCCAACTTCATCCCTTTGATGATTCCTTCCCGAATCATATCCGCTCTTTTTTCCCAATCATCCTGTGTGGTCCAGGCACTTGCCCATTGTTTCATAAAGGCGTTTGCTTCGTCCTCTTCCCAATGTGCGCCTTGGCAAAGCATTGATTCCTGTGCAATAGCTAGATTTGAAATCAAAAAAATCAGAAATATGAAGGTTGATTCGATCAAGGTTTTCATAAAAGTTTTGGTTTATTGAACAATGAGAGAAATTTCGCTGGCTTCATAGCCTATTCGTTGAGCATTTACATATAGAGAGTCTCCGGCATTCCATTCGAATGGCTGACTGTAGACTTCCCAAGAGTCATTTTTGGATTTTCTATAACCAAATAGAGTACTTGGAGTTGCTGATTTTAGACTAATCTTGCCATCTTGGAAGCTTACTTCAGGTGTAGCAGTAGCTGGAGCTGTTTCTTGTCCTCCCCACCAGTCATTGACCATTTCGACTTCATTTAAGGCGCCCTTGTCCCCATATTTGATCATCCAATCTTCAAGGGCCATACGCATCTCCACCAGTTTATCCTGGTAATCCGAATTACCAACCAAATTGACAAATTCATAAGGGTCAGATTGAGTATCATACAACTCCTCCTCAGGTTTTGTAGCATCAAACCAGCGGTCTTGTTCTGGAGTCAATTGGCCTTTTTCATGCAAATCCAATAAATGAAGCATCAATGGATTCTGAAGTCTATATCTGATGTTTTGATAATTCGGTTTTTCAGGCATAAAGTTCTTGATGTACTTGAATCTTCCATCAGAAACTGCCCTCACTCTATCATATTCCGAATCCATTCTATCCCGAGCACCATAAACATATTTTCTTGGAGCAGCTTTTTGAGCTCCCAAAAAAGCTTGCCCTTGCATGGTTTCAGGGATTTGAACTCCTGCCAAAGACAACAAAGTCGGACCAAAATCCACAAAGCTCACAAGCTCATCTGTAGTAGTTCCCGCTTCCAAAAATGGAGCTTTTACGTAAAGAGGCACTTTTAGACCTCTGTCATACATTTCCCTTTTGTAATAAGGCATCCCATCCCCGTGATCTGAATAGAAGAAAATGATGGTATTATCATACAAACCATCTTCTTTGAGCTGTGCTATCACTTCTCCTACCTGCATATCCATTCTCATCACATTGGTGATAAACCTCGCCAAGGTCCTTCTTGTCAAAGAATCATCCGGATAAACTGGTGGAACTGTCACATCCTTTGGATCTACGAGCAGCTCTTCATTTTCTCTTGACCAAACTTGGGATTCATGAGAAATGGTAAAATTGAAAATGGAGAAAAAGGGCTGATTGGGATCTTTTCTATTTCTCCAGTGAGCATTTCTTCCACTTTCATCCCACATCATCACAGGAGTTTTGAATTGATAATCTTCTTTGGAATTATTTGAAACATAATATCCCGCTTGTCGAAGGTAGATGGGGTAAGGATACATTTCCTCAGGTAAAACGATCGAATAATTCTTATAACCAGGCGGGTATACATCTTTCGCTGCAGCAGACATCCCTGTAGTGCGCATGTGCATCGCTCCAATGGAAGTCTGATAGGCTCCTGTGATCAAAGCCGCCCTACTTGGAGCGCAAACACCAGCTGTAGAATAGGCATTGTCATATTGAAGTGACTCCGCTGCTAATTCATTTAAAAAAGGAGTCTTCCCTCCTGTCCCACCGTAGGTTTCCAAGTGCTCTGGAGACATATCCTCACAAACTATCCAAACAATATTCGGACGATCAGGATATACAATAGTTTCTTGCTTTTCTTCTTGCTTCTCCTGACATGCAAAAGTGAAAAAACTGATACACAGAAGATAAAAAATATTCAACAGGTTAAATCGGGACATATTAGTGCAGATAGGGTTAAAATCAGACTTATTCAGAATAAACGAAATGATCCGCATTAAAATAACAAATATTGTTTTACTGAACCATCCTGCTTAACTTCAATTTTACACAAAACCCTTAATATTCTATGGCCCCATCGGATAAACTCAACCGACGCGCATTTTTATCCTCAGCAGCCACTTTTGCTGCCTCCTTTACAATCGTTCCATCTAATGTCATTGCTGGATTAGGCAAAATCCCTCCATCCGATCAGTTGACTGTAGCAAATATTGGTTGCGGCACTCAAGGTTTACGCGAAATGGGAGGTCTTTTGCAAAACCCAAAAGTCAGAGTTGTGGCAGTTTGTGATTCCAATAAATTTTCCACCGATTATATTGATTGGTCTCCTTACGGAATTAGAAATTCAATCCGTCAAACTATAGGCGATGATACTTGGTGGGAAGGAAAACCGGGAATCCCAGGAGGAAGAGATGTGGGGCAAGAATATGTAGAAAAATATTATGCGAAAAATAGTCCTTCTGGCTCATACAAGGGATGTAAGAGTTATGAAGATTTCCGTGAGCTATTGAGTCAGGAATCAGGAATTGATGCGGTAAAAATCATGACTCCAGATCATACTCATGCACCAATTGCAATAGCTGCGATGAATCAAAAAATGCATGTGGTAACTCACAAACCCATCTCAAACAGACTTCTGGAAGGAAGGAAAGTTATTGACAAAGCAAATTCAAGTGGAGTTGTAACTCATTTGCTTGCGTGGTCGGATCGACCGGAATATAGACAGATCAAAGCCTGGATGGACGCAGGTCTGATTGGAGAACTGAAAGAAATTCACAATTGGTCCTATAGACCTGTTTGGCAGCAATGGACCAAAAGACCAAGTCCTCCTATGTCGGTTCCAGAGGGATTCAATTGGGATCTTTGGCTAGGGCCTGTTCCTGATATGCCATACCATAAAAACTACACGCACAATGTCTTTAGAGGATGGTATGAATTCGGAGGTGGTTCGGTCGCTGATATGGGACATTATAGCCTATTCCCATTATTCGAAACCTTGGGAATTACAAAAAGTCCAGTTTCTGCTAGAGCATTTGGAACTACCACTCGTGAAGAGGTGGACCAAGTCTACCAGTGGGTGAAAAATGATGTTGCTTTCCCGGCAAGCTGCACTATTAAATGGAAATTTCCTGCTCAAGAAAAATTGCCAGAATTCGATCTTTACTGGTATGACGGAGGAATGAAACCTTTCGCTCCTGAGGAATTGGAGATGGATGGAAAAGACACACCTGAAGAAGGTCTTATGCTAGTAGGAACGAAAGGAAAAATCTTGGGAGGATTCCGTGGAGAGGACCCCGTATTACTTCCAGAATCAAAAATGATGGCAGGCAGAGATTCAGAAAGGATCAATTCCAGGGAAGTGGAAAGAAAAACTGATTCTTGGGTAGAATCCATGCTGGAAAACAAGCAGACACCGGGAAGCTTTACAAGAGCAACCTGTATCACGGACACCATCAACTTGGGGGCGATCGCATTACGCGCAGGTAAAAAAGTGGACTTTGATGCCAACCTGATCAAAATCATGAACGATGAGGAAGCAAATCAATATCTTACTAGAGAATATAGATCCGGCTGGGAAATTTGACCAGCTGACTGAATACCAAGTTTTTTACAGTGAAATATTTAACAAAAAACCAATATGACAAACCGTAGAACTTTTATCAAAACTGCAGGGCTGGCTTCTGCTGCCTTAGGCATGGGATTGCCCTCTCTTTCTCTTGCAGAAAGAAAAGCTGACCCGATTTTCAAGATTTCATTAGCGGAATGGTCTCTCAATCGATCACTGAGAGCTGGTAAATTAGATCATTTGGATTTTGCTCTTGAAGCAAAAAAGAGAAATATAGACGCGGTAGAATATGTGAATCAGTTCTTCATGGATAAGGCTCAGGACAAAGCCTACCTACAAGAGATGAAAACCCGAACTGATGGAGAAGGAATCACTAATGTTCTGATTATGATCGACAGTGAAGGTCAACTGGGAGCTGCCAAACCAGAAGAAAGACAGCAAACTGTCGAAAACCATAAGAAGTGGGTGGAAGCTGCAAAATTTTTGGGATGTCACTCGATTCGAGTCAATGCATACACGGCTGTACCTTTCAGCCAAGATCCAAAAATCCAACAAGAAGCAATCGATGTTTGCAGTTCCACATTGAGAAGAATCTGTGAATTTGCAGATGATTTTGACATCAATGTGATCATAGAAAATCATGGAGGATACTCTTCCAATGGAGGATGGTTAGCTGAATTGATCAAGCAAACTGCCCATCGCAGAGCCGGAACTTTACCGGATTTCGGGAATTTCAGAATGCATACCGAAGGAGATAAAATCTTGAGCTATGATTCCTATCGAGGTGTTGATGAAATGATGCCATTTGCTAAAGGAGTAAGTTTGAAACCTACTGTTTGGGATGACAATGGCAACCTGCATCCATTGGACTATACAAGAATGATGAAATTGGTTTTAGCTCATGATTACCACGGTTATGTAGGGATAGAGCATGGTGAAGAAGGAAGAGAATGGGAAAGCATCGAAGAGATCCGGAGAGATTTGGATGATGTCCGAAGAACCTTGGAAAACGAAGCATAAAAGCTTATGAAAACAGAGTTTTTTCAATCCGTCCCAGTCTTACCTTCTCAGGATATTTCCAGAGATTTGGAATGGTATGAGAGAACTCTGGGTTTCAAAAAGATTTTCGGCGATCATATGTACGCTGGAATCCACCTTGAAAATATTGAACTCCACCTGCAGTGGCATGCAGATACTCCTGAGGATCCCTTGCTAGGAGGATCTGTTGTCAGAATCTTTTTAAAAAACATTCATCCTTATTTCGAATCCTTGGTTGCCAAAGGGGTAATGGAAGCAGATAAGCTTCGAATGAACACTCCTTGGGGTACGCACGAATTTGGTCTTTACGACCTCAATACCAACGCAATTTTCTTTGTCGAAGACATTTAAAAACAACCTTATGAAAAGACTTTTTCTCCAACTGATTATCCTGATGTCCCTTTCCAATTTTTCATTTGGACAAACCACCAACAAGCAATTCCAAGAACTAGAATCCGTACTTGAAGAAGTGAGGACATCCATGAATGCTCCGGGATTTGCTATCGCAATTGTCGATAAGGATCAGATTCTTTATGCAAAAGGTTTTGGCTATAAAGACCTTGAAAATGAAGTTCCCGTGACGGAAAACACACTTTTTGCGATTGGTTCAGTATCCAAATCATTCACCTCGTCAGTATTGGGAGTTTTGAGAGAGGAGGATAAAATTGATTTCGACGAAAGACCGGGAAAATACATTCCTGAACTCCGATTTATGGAGCCTTGGATGAACGAGCAAATCATCGTCAAGGACTTGATGTCTCATCGTACCGGTTTGCCAAGACATGACCTTTCCTGGTTTATGTTTCCTACGAATTCGAAAGAAGAACTGATTAAAAGAATTGAGTTCCAAAAGCCATTTACAGGTCTCAGACAAAAGTGGTATTACAATAATTGGATGTTTTTTCTCCAGGGAGAAATCGGAAGAAGACTGACTGGACAAAACTGGGAAGACAATGTGAAAACCATGTTTTTGGATAAACTGGGCATGTCCAGAAGTAATTTCAATATCCCAGATTTAGAAAAAGATGCAGACCATTCTTTCGGGTATTCGACGGATGGAGAAGGTGTCAATACCAAAATGGACTATTACGACATCGCAGCGATGAGTCCAGCTGGCTCTATCAATTCCAGCGTTTCTGAAATGTCTAATTGGCTGATCACCTGGATCAATGGAGGAAAATTTAAAGAAGAACAAGTCATCCCAGAAGACTATGTCAAGGAAGCGATCAGTTCTCAAATGGTTGTATCCTCTGGCATTCCATCCAAAGAACATCCGGACGCGCAATTTTCAAATTATGGATACGGATGGTTTCTATCCTCCTATCGAGGACACTACCGCGTAGAGCACGGTGGAAATATTGATGGATTCTCCGCTTCAGCATCATTTTTCCCGACAGACAGTGTTGGGATTATGGTTTTGACCAATCAAAATGGATCTTCTATTCCAGGCCTTGTTCGAAATATTGTCGCAGATAAAATCTTGGGATTGGAAGACGGTAAATGGCTAGAGGAAGCCATCGAGCAAAAAGAGAAAAACAAAGAAGCTCAAGCCAAGGCCAAAGCTTCAGCAGACTCCGCCAAAGTTTCCGGCACCAAACCTTCTCATATTTTAGCTGAGTATACTGGGAGTTATAGCAACCCCGGCTATGGTGAAATGGAAATTGAATTGATCAACGATACGCTTTTCGTACAAACTGGTCTCCTTCAGGCGTTTTTGGAGCATGACAATTATGACTTGTTTAATGCTTATATGATTTACCAAGGCAAACCCAATAAGGATATGCCGATCAAGTTCCAGTTTGAGTCAAACATGGCGGGAGATATTTCCCAGTTAAATGCTGGTTTTGAACCGGCTTTGGAGGCGATTGAATTCAAGCGAACCCCGAAACCTGTGGACGTTTCAGAGGATGATTTGAAAAAATACGAAGGAGCCTATCTCTTGATGGGAGTTCAGGAGGTCAAGATCTACATCAAAGATGGTAAGTTGTACGCTTTTGTGCCCGGACAACCAGAATACGAGCAAATCCCTTTGGGAAATCACGAGTTTAATTTCAAAACCCTGGAAGGTTTCAAAATCAAGTTCGAAGAAAAAGATGGAGAAATCACTGCCGTAAACTTCATCCAGCCCAATGGGACTTTTAGGGGGGAACGAAAAAAGGAGTAAGGTTTAACTACTCCTCACATTTCCTTTTTAGCTCTCGATTCATGGCCTCAAAGCCTTTGATGGTGTTTTCCAAATTGAAGAGGCCGACCAAAACCCCTTGGAATAACTCCGATTGCTTGAATGTTGTCGAACCATCCTCATTCTCCAGCAACTCAAAAGTATGTGTGCCATCGAATAAACCATTGAATAAAAACTTGCCCTTCCACTGAAGAATTTTATTTTCCTCAAATTGAAGAACTTTGGGTTTGAAAGTCATTGGAGAAGAATCGACTGGTTGGATCTCAGCCCTTATATTTTCACCAACTTTCAAATTCCCTTCAAGTTTTTTGATGAAGGAGTTCCAGTTCGGATATTCATGAGTTTGAGTGAGAACTTTCCAAACTTGGCTTACTGGAGCTTGAATCTCTATTTCGGTTTTGATTTCTTTTGTCATGATCTATAAGGTTTTAGACAAAAGTAGGCGGACGCCAAATCAATTCTCTTGACAAAAATCAAGCATTTTCATGAAGCCGCTTTCTTACCCTGCTGAAGGTTTCGGGAGTCATTCCCAAAAGGGAAGCCAGATACTGGAGGGGAACTTGGTTGAACAATTCCTTATTCTGCTCAAAGTAAATTTTATATCGCTCCTCCGCACTCAAGGACAAATGGGAGAACACCCGGTCTTCCAGCATCGCAAAACACTTGGCGATAAAACCACTTTCAATCTCCTTCCATTTCGGAAATTCAGCTGTCAATTTGATGTAATTCTCCTTGTCAATCGTCAACAGCGACACCTCTCCCAAGGCTTGGATATTCCATCTAGATGGCTGATTAAAGAAGAAACCGGATATCTCAGTGACAAAATAACCGGGAGTAGAAATCCACTGTGTAATTTCCTTGCCGTCAGCTAAAGAATAGATTCTTAATAATCCTGAATTAATCAAGCTCAGACGATTGCAAGTCTTCCCTTCTTTGGCAAAAAAATCCTTATTGGCTAAGTCTTCTTCATGAAAAAAAGAACGAAGATATTCTAACTCTCCTTCCGAAAGAGTGCCAAACGTAGCCTGAATGCTTTCCTTAAATTTTTCCACATGACAGTTTAAGAAAAATTATTCGAATACTGCCATCTGGAGCTACTCAAGATTTTTAATTTCGAGAAATGGATAAATGAATAGGTTACCCTCCCTTATTTTTCAACCAACTCTATCAATTCGAAGATGCCCGATTTCTCATTTTCTTCAGTTTTACACCCGAAAAGTCAGGCTAAAAAAAGGAAACAAAGAAATGGAAAGTATAGCTTTGACATAGAATTGAAAAGTTTTCATTAAACTATAAAATACAACCGAAAAAAAACACTTAGTCAGAAAGATGAAACAGCAACTTGGACAAATTGCACTTTTAGTCAAAGATTATGATGAGGCGATTTCTTATTATACCCAAACATTGGACTTTGAACTTTTGGAAGATACTCAAATGAGCGAAACAAAAAGATGGGTGAGAGTTTCTCCTCCTGGCTCCTCTTGCCATCTTTTACTAGCCAAAGCTGCCAATGAAACCCAGGAAAAGCAGATCGGATTTCAGGCAGGCGGACGAGTCTTTTTGTTTTTATATACCGATGATTTCTATCGCGATTATGAAAAATACACTTCTAGGGGAGTGGAGTTTATCCGCGAACCAGCTCGGGAAGAGTATGGGATTGTCTCTGTTTTTAAGGATCTTTATGGAAATCTTTGGGACTTGATTCAGCCATTGGATTAGTCCAATCATCTTTAACTTTAAATTGTCAATTCAACATTCTTTTGGAACATCAACCCAACAACCCCCTTCACGGATTAAGACTGGATACGATTTTGGAACAATTAGTTTCTCATTACGGCTGGGAGGAACTGGGGGAAAGGATCACAATCAGGTGCTTTACCCATGATCCATCCATCAAATCCAGCTTGAAATTTCTCCGCAAAACTCCTTGGGCGAGAGAAAGAGTCGAAGGATTGTATTTGAAGATGTTAAGGGACAGCAAATAGCTTTTAATCAACCCTCCAAGGGTTTTGAACCCTTGGAGGGTTTTCAAAACCTCAAAGGACAAAAAAATAAAGCCCAGATCATATGACCTGGGCTTCGGTTGTTTATAGGTTGTGTGTGTTATACGTAATTGTTTAGCATCACAGGCATCACGAGCATCAAGATATCCTCGTTTTCATCCTGTTCAGCTGGCAAAATTAAACCTGCTCTGTTTGGAGCGGAGAATTTCAAGCTTACTTCTTTGCAAGAAAGGTTGTTCAGCATTTCTACCAAGAACTTCGCGTTGAATCCAATTTCGATATCTTCTCCATCGTGCTCGCAAGACAATCTTTCATTTGCTTCATTGGAGAAGTCTAGATCTTCAGCAGAAATCATCAACTCAGATCCAGTCAATTTCAATCTCACCTGATGCGTAGTCTTATTGGCATAGATCGCGATACGACGCAAAGAGCTCAACAAATCCTGACGATCAATAGTCATGATGTTTGGATTCTCTACAGGGATTACATTTTCGTAATCAGGGAATCTCTCATCGATCAATCGACAGATCATTTTGATATTATTGAACTTGAAGTAGGCATTGGATTGGTTGAATTCTACACTTACAGCCACATTTTCAGATGGCAAAGTGGATTTCAACAGGTTCAAAGCTTTTCTTGGGATAATCAAACTAGCAGGGCTAGAAGAAGCAACATCTACTCTTCTGTATCTGATCAATCTATGACCGTCAGTAGCTACGAAAGTAGTGTTGGTATCACTCAAATTGATATAAACCCCGGTCATTGCAGGTCTCAATTCATCAGAGCTAGTAGCAAAGATGGTATTGGAAACAGCACTAGCAAGAACTTCCGTAGACATATCTACAGTAGTCGCATTACTTACGGTAGGGATCTTAGGAAAGTCAGTTGCATTTTCACCTGCCAAACGATAACGTCCATTATCTGAAGAAATCTCAACAGCATAGGTATCGTGATCGATGCTGAATGTCACCGGTTGCTCCGGAAGGTTTTTCAAAGTCTCGATCAAAATTCTAGCAGGCACCGCAATATTTCCGTCTTCTTTGGCCTCCACATGAATTTCCGTGATCATGGAAGTCTGCAAATCTGAAGCGGTAATGGTTAGGATACTTTCTTTAATTTCAAAAAGGAAATTCTCCAAAATTGGAACTACCGGGTTGGTAGTCACCACACCATTGATCGCCGAAAGCTGCTTTAAAAGAGCAGAAGAGGAAACAATAAATTTCATATCGTAGGGCTTATTTGTATTTACTTTTGGAATAGGGGATAAATTTATAAATAAAATCGAATTGGAGAGGCCCAATACGGGAATAAAGGCAAATAATTAGTTTAGTTATTGCCTTTTCTTCAAATTAATTTTTTCTGGAATATTTCCGGACTCTATTCGCAGAAATCAAGCCTCCGCAGATCAGCAACAAAATCACCGGTACTAAGACATTGACTCCTTGCCAGAAAGTTTTTTGCTGAGCAACTTTCACCTTATCCAGAGGTCTAATCTGAAAAGTCCTCGTTCTAGAAGCAATTAATCCCTCAGGATTTTGAAGGTATTGAACCAGATTGCGAAGGAATAACTTATTGGCAAAAACCACCTGATTAAAGGGATCATCCCCCAAGGATAAAGGTGCTCCTGATTGTGGGTCAGTTTGACTTTGAAAGACTTCTCCATCGCTGATGACTACTACTTTTCCAGATCCTGATTCTTTGAAACCATCTTTTGAAAATCCTTCTGGTAGAAAGCGGTTTTTGTACAAGGAAGTAAACTCTCCTTCCAAAAGATAAACCAAAGGCAGATTCTTCTGATTGTATAAATTGACATTTGGTTCCTGCTCCATATCACTGAAAGCAACTCTGGCCGGCGCTTGCATCACTCGGGTATAATCCGAGCTAAAAATCAATGGAGTTTTCTTGATTCCCGGCGCCAATACAGTATCCATCGTACTTGCAAACCGGAAATAGACTACATCCAAGCCTTTTGTGATCGGATGACTTGCCATCCTGCTCGCTTGAATATAAAAAGGCCAAGGTAGTTGAATCATCTGGGCCAGATTTCCAAAATCCCCTCCCATTACCGGGAAATAGCCAAAATTCAAATCTTGAATCAGGTCTTTGTTGATTCGAACTCCATATTTGAAAAGGAGATTTTCCAAACCATTATCATATGGCATTGCTAAAGTTCCTTCACCTCCTGCTTGCTCCACATCCACAGCTACTCCGTCGCTCAAGACAATCAGATTACCTCCATGCATCACATATTGATCTAGGAGAAATACATCTCTTTCGGTATAGCTTTGTCTAGGACCCTGAATGAAAATCGTTTCAAAATTGATTAGATCCTCCACAGTTCTAGCTTGCTCCAAAGGCACCTTGAAAATCTCAAAATCTCCATCCAATGCCTCAACTATTCCATAGCCTTCATCTTCCTGCATCTCATCATGCCCAATCAGCATCGCGATTGCTCCGGCATTTCGAGTATTCAGTTTTCTGATGGCATTACTCAATTCAAACTCTAAATTTTCAATGGATTGATTGAGTGTTTGGTCTTGGCTCATGCCTTTTTCACCTTTGAGAATCAAAGCTCCAGCTTCATATTCTTCATTATAAACCAAAACTCCCGGGAAAATCAGTTTCGTTTGCTGCCCCCCTGTTTGATTTACATAGAGGTTGGTCGGATTGATCCCATAATCGGCCAATTGAAGGATTAATTCTTCCTGCTCATCTGGCGGCAAGCTTAAAGGATCAAAATAGGAATAGGTGATTTTCTCTGGACTGTAAGCATTGAAAGTTCGAACCGTTTCCTCAACAGATCTTTGTAATCTTCGCATACCCCCAGGCATATCCTCACCTACAAGCATGATTTCCACATGCACCGGTTCGGTTAATTGGGAAAGCACTTCTTCTGTGGCTGCATGCAGCGAATATCTTTTTTCTTCGGTCAAATCAATTCTAAAATGAATCAGCTTCGACAAAAGAAAAAACAGCAAAATCCCTCCTAAAAGAATCCCGATTGATTTGGCGATATGGTTGGATGTCACTTTCATTTTTTTCTCAAAACCAAAACTGACAAACCCAAAAACAACCAAATCATCCCCAGCATAAAGAACAGATCGCCAGAATCCACAACTCCCCTACTCAGATTCATGTAATGGAAACTCAGGCTCAACTCTTCCACCCAATAGGCTATATTTCCTACATTAAGCTCCGCCAATGCAGAAAATCCGAAGTATATCACGAAGCACATAAAGACTCCCAATACAAAAGCGACAACTTGCTGAGAAGTCAAGGCAGATGAGAAAATCCCAACTGCAGAAAACACCGCCCCAATCATCAAGAGTCCAATCCAACTTCCAAAAAAGCTGGCCTGATCCAAATTCCCTGCAGGATCTCCCAATTGAAGAATGCTGAAATAATAGATCAAAGTGGGTAAAACAGCCAAGAATACCAGAACCAAAAGGGCAAAGTATTTGGCAAGGATAATCTCTAGCAAGGAAAGTGGCGAAGTTTGAAGCAGTTCCCAGGTATGATTCCTTTTTTCCTCTGCTATCGCCCGCATAGATATTGCTGGGATCAAAAATGTAAATACGTATGGAGTGTATGTGAATAAGGGTTCCAGATCAGCATATCCATAATCCAAAACGCTGGTTTCAGGAAAAACCCATACGATCAAACCCATCGCAACCAGAAACAAGGCTAAAATCAGGTAGCCTAGCAGATTGCCAAAAAAGGCATTTATTTCTTTTAGAAACAGGCTTTTCATTGGGTAATATCTCTAAAAAGGTCTTCCAGATTCTTTTTGCTTTGATTGAGATTGATCAGATTCAAGCCTTTTTCATTTATCACTGACATCACCACTTTTCGGGCTAATTGAGGATCATCAACTTGAATCAAAACCTGATGATTTCCTTTGGGACCAAATTCAACTTTTCCTAGGTTTTCAAACCAAGCTAACTCCAATGCTTCTTCGGTTTCCAAACTCAATTGGTTTTGATTTCCTTGATTTTGGAAGTTCTCCAAGGAATCAACAGCCTTAATCTTCCCTTTATTGATAATGACTACATCCTTGCAAATCGCCTCCACTTCCTGCATGATATGGGTAGAAAGAATCAGCGTTTTCTCTACAGCTACCTCTTGAATCAATTTTCGGATTTCTACCAGTTGGTTCGGATCCAATCCCGTGGTCGGTTCATCCAAAATCACCACTTGGGGATCATGAATCAAAGCTTTTGCCAAACCAACCCGTTGCTGATAGCCTTTGGAAAGTTGTCCTATTTTCTTGTGCTGTTCCGGAGTCAAGCCAGTTTTTTCCAGCATTTCTCCCAGTCTCCTATTCAATTCTTTGCCTTTCAAGCCATATAGCCCACCAGAGAATTCCAAAAACTCTTTGACATACATGTCCTGATACAATGGATTTTTCTCGGGTAAGTATCCGATCAAAGGAGATACTATTTTAGGATTTCTCAATGCATCTTTCCCTAAAACCTGAACAGCACCACCATCAGCTTGAACATATCCGGTGATGATTTTCATAGTGGTGGACTTTCCGGCTCCATTTGGCCCCAAAAAACCTAAAATCCTCCCAGGAACAGCCGTAAAGGAAACCTCATCGAGGGCCTTTTGGGAACCGTAATTTTTACATAACTGAGAGACTACTAAGGACATAATATACAAAAGAGACCAACCGGGAGTTCACCCGCATGGCAAGGGCAAAAACCCGGTTGAGAAAGGTCTAAGGCAAAAATAGGGAATGAGTCTCGTTACGCAAGTTTTGCCTTTTAAAATCTAAACGACAAAACAGTAGATTTCATCTATTTCAATACAAAATTATCCTCTTGGTTTCAGAGGTCTACATTCCACATCTGCCACAAAGTAATTAGGGTGGGTTTCCAAGGTTTGAACAATCGTAGTGGCAACATCAATTGGACGCATCATATGCTCGTGGGCATCCATGCTCGGGATTGCATCAAAGAAATTCGTCTGTACAGAGCCTGGATAGATCGTGGAAACTTTGATTCCAAAATCTCTCAATTCCATATACAAGGAATGGGAAATGCCTCTAACCGCATGCTTGGTCCCCACATAGCCTGCAAAATTCTTAACTCCATTCAATCCTGCGATGGAAGCAACATTGATAATATGCCCTTCATCAGCCTTTTTCATTGCCGAAATCACTCGCTTAGTTGTGTAAAATATCCCGTGAACATTGGTGTCAAACATAGCTTTCCAATCTTCTGAGGAGAAAGTTTCAGTCTCGCCAGCTACACCAAATCCGGCATTATTCACCAAAATTCGGATATCAGAACCTAGTTTTTTCACAGTGTCTTGATAGGCACTTTCAACGGATTCTTCTTTGGCAACATCACAAGTGAAGAAATGAAAATTAGGATTATCCAAATCTGGTTGAGTTCTACCCCAGCCTGCTACTGTCACTCCTTTATCCAATAGGATTTTGACTACTTCCAATCCGATCCCTTTACTGACACCAGTTACGATTGCTAATTTATCTTTTAAGTCCATGGTTTATTTGGTTTTATCTCATTTCAATACTCCTCTTCATAAATCACATTTAGAAAAAATGGTTCGAGCAAAGCTCAATTTTTAATTTACAGACACTCCAAAAAAAGGTTTTTATCTTAACTTACCAGCTCAAGTAAAAACCAATACCAACCAAATTATTAAATGAAAAAACTAATTATCCCCTTACTTCTTATTAGTGGAGTAAGCTTTGGACAGACGAAACTTCGTCCAGCGATTGACAAAAAAGCGAATGAAATTGAGTCAAAAGTTATAGAATGGAGAAGAGACCTCCACATGCACCCAGAATTGGGAAATCAGGAATTTAGAACTGCAAAAAAGATTGCTGACCACCTAAGATCACTTGGAATAGAAGTGACAGAGGAAGTGGCTGTGACAGGTGTTGTAGGAATTTTGAAAGGTGGAAAACCGGGACCAACAGTTGCATTGAGAGCAGACATGGATGCTTTGCCAGTAACCGAGAGAAATGACCTTCCTTTCAAGTCTGTCAACACAGCAACTTACAACGGTCAAGAAACAGGAGTGATGCATGCCTGCGGTCACGATACCCACGTTGCGATTTTGATGGGAGCTGCTGAAGTTCTGTCTAGTATGAAAGACCAGCTTCAAGGCACAGTTAAATTTTTATTTCAACCAGCTGAGGAAGGAGTTTACGATGCTGATATTGCTGGCGCTGAATTGATGGTTGCCGAAGGTGTGATGGAAGATGTGGACGCTGTATTTGGCTTACATATCGCTTCACAGATGGAAGTGGGTAAAATTGGGTATCGTTCAGGACCAAGCTTAGCTGCTGTAGATAACTTGGAAATCACCTTGACAGGAAAACAAGCCCATGGAGCTTCTCCTTGGTCTGGTGTAGACCCGATTGTCACCAGCTCTCAAATCATTATGGGGCTACAGACCATTTTGTCTAGAAACGTAAATATCACGCAAAATCCAGCAGTGGTTACTGTAGGAGCGATCCATGGTGGTATTCGCCATAATATCATTCCTGAAAAAGTAGAAATGATCGGTACCATCAGAACTTTTGGAGATGAGCAACAAGCATTAGTCCACAAAAGAATCACTGAGATCGTTACAAACATTGCAGAAAGCGCTGATGCGGAAGTTGATTTGAAAATTGAAAAACTATACCCTTCAACAGTAAATGACCCCGCTTTAACATCTAAAATGGAGCCTACTTTAACAGCTGCAGCTGGGGCAGAAAATGTTATTTATATGACTCCAGTCACTGGTGCAGAGGACTTCAGCTTTTTCCAGCGAGAAAAACCAGGACTATTCATAAGCTTGGGCGGAATGAAAAAAGGAGGAGATCCTACAAAGACTCCTTCCCATCATACTCCCGGATTCTACATTGATGAAGGTGGTTTCACCTTAGGCGTTCGAGTAATGAGCTACTTTGTCGTGGATTATATGGGACAAGAAAAATAAAGCCTTCAAATTCTCTAAAGCCCGCAATAAAAATTGCGGGCTTTTCATTTTAAATTATTTCTGCTGTCACCTTTATTCTTTCCAATGAAAAAACTCCTCTATCTACTTGTCTTTATTTCTTTAACAGCTCAAGCTCAGACCAAACTGAGATCAAAAATTGATGAAAAAGCCAATTCAATTGAGGCAAAAGTTATTGATTGGAGGCGGGATTTCCACCAGCATCCTGAATTGGGAAATCAAGAAACCAGAACTGCCAAAATTGTAGCTGACCATCTCAGATCCTTGGGAATGGAAGTAACAGAAGGAGTTGCAGTGACTGGTGTGATTGGAACCCTTAAAGGAGGAAAACCCGGTCCCACTGTAGCTTTGAGAGCTGATATGGATGCGCTACCTGTAACTGAAAGAAATGATCTTCCTTTCAAATCAATCAACACAGCAACTTACAATGGGCAAGAAACCGGAGTGATGCATGCTTGTGGACATGACTCCCATGTTGCCATTTTGATGGGTGCCGCTGAGGTTTTGGCTTCTATGAAAGATAATCTTGAAGGAACGGTGAAGTTCATTTTCCAACCAGCTGAAGAAGGAGTTTCGGAAGCTGAGATTTTTGGTGCCGAGCAAATGGTCCAGGAAGGCGTGTTGGACGATGTAGATGCCATTTTTGGTTTGCACATCTGGTCACAAGTCGAGGCTGGCAAAATCGGTTATAGATCAGGTCCTTTTATGGCGGCAGTAGATGGTTTAAATGTGGTTGTAAAAGGAACCCAAGCTCATGGCGCATCCCCTTGGTCAGGAGTGGATCCTATAGTTACGAGCTCACAAATTGTGATGGGACTTCAGACCATTCTGTCTAGAAATGTAAATATCACGCAAAACCCAGCTGTGGTGACTATCGGAGCAATTCACGGTGGTATCAGACATAATATCATTCCCGAAAAAGTAGAAATGATCGGGACGATTCGAACTTTTGGAGTCAAGCAACAGGAATTGGTTCATAGAAGGATTAAAGAGGTAATTTCAAACATTGCCAAAAGTGCCGGAGCGGAAGCAGAAATTGATCTTTCCTATGGTTATCCTTCTACCATCAATGATCCTCAATTGACTAGCAAGATGCTTTCCTCCATGGAATCTGCTGCAGGAAAAGAAAATGTCTTCATCATGGACCCCCAAACTGGAGCTGAAGATTTCAGTTTCTTCCAAAAGGAAATCCCAGGACTTTTTATTTTCCTAGGAGGTATGAAAAAAGGAGGAGATCCATTGACCACACCCTCACATCACACTCCTGATTTCTTCATCGATGAAAGTGGCTTTACTCTTGGCGTAAAAACCTTAAGCTATTTCGTGGTCGATTATTTTGACAACTAACACCAAAAATCCTCATAAAATTGAAAGCCTTGTTCCTCAAAGAACGGGGCTTTTATTTTGGATCATCGGCGATTTTACACCACAGATTGCCACTTCATTCCCCAATTTCTAAAAGTTAAATCGGCCTCCTTTTCATTTTTTGGCCTTGGCACTGGTATTGACCTATTAGATACTGTAACGGTTTTCTTTATCGAAACTAAACCAACAAACCACTATTATGAAAACAATAATTGCAATAGCAGCTGGATGCCTTGCAATTGGATTAAGTATGACATCTTGTTCTGAAAAACAGATTAAAAACAAAGAGGTATCCGAGCTTAATGAGAAGAAATCAAAATCTGAATTAATCCAACTGGAATCAGAAGTTGAGAGGAAGTTGGAAAGATTGGAGCATTTAAAACAAAATGCTGAAGGACTTGAAAAATCAAGACTGGAAATCAAAGTAGATGAATTGAAAGAGCAAAAGGCTCAAATCAAGAAAATGCTTGCAGAGCTCAAAAACTCTTCAGATTTCAATCAATCAACATCAAATGATTCTTCTCAGGAGGAAACAAAAGAACAAAAAAACAAAGACGGGGAGAGCTTAAAAACCTAACCGGATTTGAATCAGACAAATAGTAATGGGCTTACAAAAAGGAAAAGAGCTAGTCTTGTTGACTAGCTTCTTTTTTTTAATCTGAAAGCTGCTTTTTTAATTGCTTTTCAAGATTGAGATTTTCGAAAAATAGGCCCAAACCTTTTCTAAATGGCGTTTTTTGGATAGGCACCCCCTTGTTTTGAACCGCTATCTCGGACATTATCCTCCAATGCTTTAAAATTTCCTTCCAAGCATTCCAAAGTGAATTAGAGGGATCATACATATGTGTCGGCTCACTCATAGCACCATTTAACTCTATGATTTTGAAATTCTCTCCATCTTTCAGAGACTCAAAATCCCTGAAAAGCACATCAAATCGACCGTAATAAAATCCGGGGATTCGACTGGCTATTTCTTCAATTTTGGAACTCAATCTTTCATCTATCAGATGAGAAATATTGATAAACTCCGCACCTCGGGTATGACTTCCCACCTCCAGCAAAGTGATTTCCTCTTCCTCCGGAATTACTTCTGCCCATCTTTCCCTCCACAGATTTCTCAACCTTTCGATTTGAAAGTTAAAACGAGGATTAGCTCGAATCAACTGCTCTAAAGTATGATTTCCATCTCCCTGAATTTTCATAAAATTCTTTTGTACTACCCCAGATATAAAGCCTTTATCAGTTTTTGGGTAACGACAATAAAAAATCCCTACCTCGTTCGAATGAGGAATTTTTTCCTGAATCAGATAGGGTAAATTAAACGTCTTACTATAGTTAATTAGCTCCTGATCATTGGAAATAGTCTGAACTCCCAACCCTTTCAATCCATGATTTGGCTTGGCAATTATAGGGTAGGATAATCCTAGAATTTTCACTTTCTCTATTGGATCTTCCCCCTCCAAAATCAAAGCTGTTTTGGGAATGTATTCATTTGGAAGCAATTCATAAATCACCGATTTCGGAGTCATGGCCATTCCCCCAAAAGGCATTGCTGGATTTGTTTTTTCAAAGAAAAAAAGACTACGAGCCTTGATCGAATAGTAAACCCAAAATGGTGAAAGAGGAAGGTAAACTGCCCTTGTACTCCAATATTCCCAGTGAAAGAGTTTATAGGAAAATTCTTTCCATTTATGCCTCATTGCGGTATGACAAAGTTGAGGAGGCCACCCCAAAAGAATTATTTACCAATGATCTTTCTCCTAACTCATGAAGAGCCACTTTGATCAAAGCCTTATGATGGATGCAGTGCTCAATATTGTAAAGCAATTCCCTAGAGTAGGTTGAAGCGCAACTGAGCTGTTTATTCGAAAAATTTGAATAGACCAGCTCCAAATCCTTTTCCGGTCGGTCCAATTGCTGAGTTAAATTTTGAATTGCCAGAATCGCTACCATTCTTTCATTTTCAATTCTTGAATCTCGAACCCGCAAATCATAATTGATGAGTCCTTGTTCATATTGATTAATCAAGCAGGATACGAATTCTACCACATGACGAACATGGGCTCCAACTGTCCCATCATCCAAAGGGGTGATTTTTTTAGAATAATTTTCACAAGAAATGCCTTGAAGCAAAGACTCCAGTTCTTTTAACTGGTATTGAAGGTCCTGGATCATAGGAAGTTCAGATTACAAACAATGGTTCTTAATATTTAAACAATCATAAAAGAAAATAATAGGTATTCCAGGAGTCTAAAATGTGCCTTTCTCCTGATTCTAATTAAAAGATTTTCAGGGAATTTTCCGAAGGGATGTGATAAACAGGCATATCAGGGATGAATTTTTTAACCCAATCAGCCATAAAAGCCGAACCACCTTCCTCACTGGCAGAGTGTCCTATAACTACCAAAGAAACTTGATCTCCCTTCTCATTGGCATTACGCACATATTCAGGAGTTTCCCATTCGGGCGACTCTCCCACAATCAAAACATCCGGTCTTTCCAGCATCAAGCCTTCTATTTGTCTCCTGCCTCCAATCGCGCCTGGATATAGCAAAACCTTGGAAATTGACTGGTTCAAATCTCCAACATATCTCATTGCCGGCACATCCAAATTCTTTTTCAAAAGAGAAATAAGGTCCTTAAGGTTGGTTTGAGGAATATTCAAAACAGCGTCATTTTTATAATAATCAGACCATCCGATTTGTTCGACAACTCCCTTTTGAACCCCATCTATTTGAAGGCTATGGACGTAATCATGATTTCGCCAAACGGCTATTCCATGTTCATCCAACAGTTGCTTTTTATATTCAAAAACTTCATCATCTTCCAACCACTCAGTCTCATCCAAATGGTTGTAAAAAGTAGGCTCGTGAGCGATGATAAAATTGGCATGTTTGGCAATTGCCTCTCTGATGACAGTGATAGTGGCAAACATGGTTGTTACTATCCCCGTCACCACAATATCCTTGTTTCCCGATTTTAGTGTATCCACTGTAGTGGGAAAAGGAGCATCCGGAACTTGAGAAATAAACAAGTCCATGATTTCTCCAACTGTCCAATCTTTCTTTTCAAGGAAAGTAGATCCTAATGAAGGAATGGAAAGAACACTTCCTGCAACAGCAAATCCTGAAGTTTTTAAAAAATCTCTCCTGTTCTTATGATTCATGGCTATTGGAATTATTTGCTGATCAATTTATCAAAATCAAAAGGAGGTCAGAAAAGGAGTCAGGAAAAAAATAAATAAATTTTGGTTCTCTTTTTACAGAACTAACAAAACTTTATTTATCTTTGTCCCGTTATACCAGCAAAAGTTAAAACAAGCATGGTCTTAAGCGAGAAACAAAAAGAGCTAATCGAAAGAATCGGAGTTTTCCATGAACACAAAGGAATGCAACCTTTAGTGGGAAGAATCATTGGGCTCATGTTGATCCATGATAATGCCGAAGTAACTTTCGATGAAATTGTGGATCTACTTGGAGTCAGCAAAAGTGCTGTTAGTAATGCATTGACTTTCCTTCAGGCAAAAGAAAGAGTTGTTTATACGACCAAGCCAGGAGATAGAAAAAGATATTTCAAATTAAAGATTCATGACTGGAAAGAAAATTTCACCAAAGACATAGTTGGCATCGTAGAGATTCAAAAATTCCTTGCTGAAGTACTGGAAGAAAGAAAAGACAAAGATTCTGAGTTCTGTGCCCAAATGAGGGACTTTTCCAATTTCTTGGAGTTTTTTCGTCATGAGATTCCATCTCTTTTTGAAAGATTTAAAAAGAAATATTCTTAAAAAAATTTCAACTAATAGTTCTCTTATTACAGAACAAACAATATTTAACAAAATCAACTACCATTTACCACAATGTTAAAAAAGTATCTGATTTACTCACTAGCAATCCTTTTTCCGGGATTTTTGGCAGGCCAGACTCAGGAGGCTGTTTTTTCTCTTCCGGATACATTGACTTTCAAGGAAAGCATACAGATAGGATTGGAAAACAATAGAAACTATCAAAAGGCTCTATTAGACGAAGACAAGGCAAAATACCAGCGAAACGAAATCCGTGGAGCTGGTCTTCCTCAACTATCGGCCTACGGTAACTACAACAATTTCATAGATGTTTATCCTCAGGCAATTCCTGGTGGGGGTTTCTTTGGTGGAGATCCTGAAGACATCAATGTAATTGCATTTGGTGTGCCTCAATCCTTGAAGGCAGGCTTTCAATTGAACCAATTGATCTATAGCAACTCCTATCTGATCGGATTGAAAGCTGCCAAAACTGGAGAGGAATTCTACAGACTTTTGGCTCAACAGTCAGAGGAAAGTGTGATCCATGAGATCGCAATGAACTACCTGTCAACTATCCAGCTTCACCTTCAGCGTGAAAACTTATTGGCTACTATTGATCAATTGGAAGGCTTGGAGAAAATATTGAAGGCGCAATACGAAAATGACTTGGCCAGAAAAGTAGATCTAAATCGAGTAACGGTTAATCTTACCTCGGTAAGATCTGAATTGGAAAACCTAGACATCGGTATTTATCAGCGTGAAGGTTATTTGAAATTGGTGATGGGAATCCCAGTTGATACTCCGATCAATCTAGACAGATCTGTAGCTGACATGAATACTGTGGTGAAGAACTTCCAGATTTCAGGATTCAATGTTGCTGACAGAAAAGACATGCAAATCCTAGGAGTTCAGGAGCAATTGTATGAATACGAATACAAGAATATCAAAGCAGAAAACCAGCCTCAGCTATTCGGATTCGCAGATTTCAACAAAAATGCATTTTCCCAGCAATTTGATTTCTTAAGCACCAACAAAAGCTGGTATCAAGGATTCCTGATCGGTTTGAAATTGGAGATTCCGATTTTCGATGGTCTACAAACAAGAAATAAAGCGGCCCAATCCAAAGTCAAAGCACAACAGCTTCAATTGGATAGAATCCAAGCAGAAGACGCTGCTAATTTGGAATACCAAAGTGCCCTAAACAAGTATTACAACTCCTTAAGCACCTTGAATTCTTTAGAGGAAAACTTGGCCTTAGCAAAGGATGTCTTGAGAGAAACTGAATTGCTTTACAAAGAAGCCTTGAGTCCATTGACGGATCTTTTGGATGCAGAATCTACTGAAAGACAAGCCCAAAGCAACTACAACAATCAAATCATTCAAGTGAGAATTGCCCAGCTGGACATTCTTAATTCATCAGGAAAAATCAAAAACCTTACGCTATAAAAGCTAAACCTACCATTATGAAAAAGTTACTTATCGCAGCATTTATGCTTTTAGGTGTCGGAGCCATAGCTTTTACACTTTATAACAACAAACAAGAGCTCAACGAAGAGGCCAATCTGGCTATGAAGACGAGTGAATATATCTCTGTAACTACCGAAAAAGTGGCTGAAAAAGCAGTCAACAGAAACTTTGAGGCAAATGGGATTTTTGAGCCGAATCAAGAGCTGAAATTGATGTCAGAGACTTCCGGTTCAATTGTGAAAATCTTGAAGAAAAAAGGAAGCTATGTCAAAAGAGGCGACGTAATCGTGCAGGTGGATGACAGATTGATCAGATCAGAATATACTATCGCAAAGCTTCAAAGAGATCAAGCGGAAAAAGACTTGAAAAGATTTGAAAACCTAGCAAGCACTGACGCTATTACCAAAAAGCAATTGGAAGAAATCCAAAACGGATTCAAAATCGCGGATGCTCAATTCTCAGCCTTGCAGAAAAGACTGGATGATACCCAGATTAAAGCTCCAATCTCCGGCTTCATCAATGAAGACTACTATGAAATGGGAACTTTGGTAAGTCCGGGAATGCCAATCGCCGACATCATCAATACTAGCCCATTGAAATTGACAATAAATGTGACTGAAAATGAAATCTCCAAAGTGAAAGTGGGTGATGTAATTCCAGTTTCTGTCAATGCGATCCGTGGTGAAGAATTCTCAGGAAAAGTAGATTTCATATCCAACAAAGCAGATGGCTCTTTCAAGTATGAAGTGATTCTTTTGATGAATAGCAAAAACCAAGATCAAATCAAGCCGGGCATGTTCGGAACTGCCGAATTCCAATTTGCACAAACAGGTCAAGTATTGAAAATCGACAGAAAATCTGTGGTTGGAAGCTTGAAAAATCCGGGTGTTTATTTGATCCAAAATGGCCAGGCTGTATACAGACCTATCACCATCAATCCTTTGGATGACGGATCTGTGGAAGTTTTGGATGGATTGAAAGCTGGCGATGAAGTGATCGCTTCAGGATTGATCAATGTAAAAGAAGGTACTAAAGTCAAGGTCCAATAAGCATGAATATTACTAAAATATCCATACAAAGGTCGACCATGGTCGTCGTCCTTTTCACCGTACTGACATTGCTTGGGATCTTTTCCTACACGCAATTGTCTTACGAGTTGCTCCCAAAGATGGAGACCAATATCGTCACCATCTCCACAGTATATCCAGGTGCTGCTCCTTCGGAAGTAGAAACCTCTGTGACTAAGAAAATCGAGGATGCTGTAGCCTCCTTGGAAGGTATCAAATCCATGAATTCCATCTCTCAGGAGAGTGTTTCCATCATCACCATTGAGTTGGCAGCAGGAACGGATGTAGATATCTCTATGCAGGATGCACAGAGAAAAATCAATGCTATCCTTGGTGATTTGCCCGATGATGCCGATCCGCCGAGCTTGGGAAAATTTGACTTGGACGACATGCCTATCATGGAGATGGCTGTATACTCCAACTTGGATCCTGCTGGATTCTATGATTTGGTAAAAAACAAAATCCAACCTTCTATAGCTAAAATCGGAGGAGTTGCCCAAGTGAACATGTTGGGAGGTACCGAGCGTGAAATTAAAGTGAATTTGGATAGAAATAAGTTGGAGGCATATGGTATCTCTCCTATCCTAGTTGCCCAAAAAATCAATGCAAGTAACCTTGATTTCCCTACAGGTAGATTGAAAGACAGCGACGGACAGGTTTTGATCCGTCTGGCAGGAAAATTCAATGCAGTTTCTGACCTGGAAAATTTGGTGATCGCATACCGTCAAGATGAGTCTCCAATCCAATTGAAAGAAGTAGCTGAAGTTCAGGATGATTTCAAAGACGAAGAAATCCTAACCAGATTGAATAACAGTGATGCGATTGGTTTGACTATTCAAAAGCAATCCGATGCCAATGCAGTAGAAGTTTCTGAAATCATTGAGCATGAATTGCACATTTTGGAAGAAACTTATGCCAAAGAAGGCCTTTCCTTCCAAATCTCCCAAAACTCATCTGAGTTTACTTTGGAGGCTGCTAATGATGTAATCAAAGACTTAGTAATCGCGATCGTATTGGTTGCTTTGATCATGTTGCTTTTCCTTCATAGTATCCGAAATGCGATAATTGTAATGGTTGCTGTACCAGCATCCATCATTGCCACATTTACGGTAATGTTTCTGGCAGGATTTACCCTGAACTTGATGTCCTTGCTAGCTCTCTCTTTGGTAGTCGGTATTCTAGTGGATGATGCGATTGTTGTTATCGAAAACATCTACCGACACTTGGAAATGGGCAAAAGCATCGCACAGGCATCCTATGATGGTATCCGTGAGATCGGTTCAACAGTAGTTTCCATTACTTTGGTAATTATTGTGGTATTCGTGCCATTGGCATTGACTGGAGGTTTGATATCTGGTATCATCAAGCAATTCAGTATCACGGTTGCAGTCGCTACCCTGTTCAGTTTGTTAGTAGCATTTACTTTGATTCCATTGTTGACTTCCAGATTCTCCAAATTGGAACATTTGAGTAAAGACTCATTCTTCGGAAGAATTGTTTATGGATTTGAGGCTATGCTTGACGGATTCGTTGACTGGTTGGTTGGCTTGTTGAGATGGGGTTTTGCTCACAAAATCGCCTTGATGGGTATCACATTTATCCTTTTCATCGGTTCTTTCTTCTTAATTGGTGGTGGATGGATTGGTAGTGAATTCGTGTCTCAGGGTGATAGAGGAGAGTTTATCCTAAGATTGGAACTTCCTAAGGATGCCACTTTGGAACAAACCAATTATAAAACTCAGGAGATCGAGGATTACTTAAGAACTCTTCCTGAAGTGACCGAGGTATTTACCAAAGTAGGTGTTGCCAGTGGACAGTTTACAGGATCTCAATCCTCTCCTTATACAGCTGAAATCAACGTGAAATTGGTATCTAAAGAATTTAGATCCATGTCCAGTCCTGACTATGCAAGAAATGTAGAAAACTACCTTGAGGAGCATATCACAGGCGCTGAATATACCGCCGTACCAATCTCAATCATGGGTACTGCCAATGATGCCCCTATTCAGGTAATTGTATCAGGCCCGGATAGAGATTCCGTACAAGTGACTGCCGAGAAAATCATGGGAATCTTGGCCGACATTCGAGGAACGAGAAAAATCGAAAGTTCTTTAGAAGCAGGTAACCCTGAGATCAAAGTCGAAGTAGATCGATACAAAATGAATGAATTGGGACTTTCTATGGATCAAGTTGGAGGTACACTTCAAGTTGCATTCAATGGAAATGACAATTCTAAATATACTGACGGCGATTACGAGTATGACATCCAAGTCAGATTGAATGAGTTCGACAGAAGAAGTATCGCTGATGTTCAAAACATCACCTTCCTGAACAGCAAAGGTCAATTGATCAAGCTGGATCAATTCGCTCAAGTAACGCAATCTGAAGGACCAACCAAATTGGAAAGAAGAGACCGTGTAGGTTCTGTGAAAGTCACCTCTCAGGTGGCTGGTGTTCCATCCGGTACAGTTGGCGCTCAATTGACAGCACAAATAGACCAGATGCAACTTCCTCCACAGGTTCAGATCGCTTATGATGGTGATATGAAAAACCAGAGCGAAGGTTTCGGAAGCTTGGGAATTGCTTTGATCGCTTCCATCATCTTGATCTATCTGATCATGGTAGCATTATATGACTCCTATGTCTATCCTTTGGTAGTGATGTTCTCTCTTCCAATGGCATTAATCGGATCCTTACTTGCCTTGGCTTTGACGAAAAGTACCTTGAGTATCTTCTCCATCATGGGTCTGATCATGTTGATGGGATTGGTAGCGAAGAATGCGATCCTATTGGTCGACTTTACCAACCAGTTGAAGGCAGCTGGAGTTGAAGTAAAACAAGCTCTTGAAAAAGCTGTGAAAATCCGATTTAGACCTATTTTGATGACTACCCTGGCGATGGTTATCGGTATGCTTCCAATTGCCTTGGCAGGTGGAGCAGGTGCTGAATGGAAAAACGGTTTGGCTTGGGTAATTATCGGAGGACTTCTTTCCTCTATGTTCCTAACCCTAGTCGTGGTACCGGTGATTTACTATTTATTCGATAGATTCTTGGCGAAAATCGGCAAGTCTGAGAAAAAAGAAATCCCATTGGATGACACTCCAGTTGAGGAATTTGAGTCTGAAGCAGCGGCATACGTTTAAAAACAAATCCCTCCCGATTAGATTCGGGAGGATAATCATATATTCTTATGAAAAACTATTCCAACCTCCGCAAAATCTCCAAGGTCTTCCATCAATATGGAATTGACCTTACTGGAAAGCGAAAATTCGCCTCATTCGAAGGCGATCTCAAAATGGATAAAATCTTTGTAAACGGGTTGATTTTTGACCTGGAGTATGAACTCAGCAAAGAACTGGAAGATGAAAAAGTCGCAGGAATAAAAGCTCCTGCACAAGTGATAGAGTTGTTGATAAGTTGATTGGAAAAGAGTCCCGAAGTTTCGGGACTCTTTTTTTTGATATTTATTTTACCTCGATATCAGAAATCCAGAGGGTACGATTCCCTTCGGCATTTCTATGCTCTGTTATAAAAGTCAATGGACCTACTTTTTGCTCATTTTCCCAAGTAGTCGGTCTACCCTCTGCACCATTTCCTCTTCTGAATACCCACTCTCTCAACTTGTAATTTTCATCTACATACAAATCATAAGCATCACCCGGTGTATAACCATCTCCAGAACCATAGACGATCGTCAGTTTGGTGGTATTTGTTCCATGAATCGGCGAAGACACATTCTCTGTGGTTTCAAATGTATAGCCAGTGTCCCAAGCCAATTGGAAGGGCATCATTGCCCAGTATTTGTCATTGATAAATCCTTTGTCAGCAGGCGGTAGTGAATCCGCTGCCAAACTGTAAGAATAGGAAGTATCCTGACCTGCATAATCCACCGTATTTTCCTTGATATTCCAGGTCCAGTTTCGGGTGAAAACATTCACGGAATCTCGCTGTACATTCCAAGAGTAGGAAATGGAACTAACTTCATCCAAATTTTCAAACCCATATGCTTTCGCAACTTTCATTGGAAATGTATCTGGTAAAGTCTCCTTTTGCTCACAGGAAAAAAGAAGCGCAACAGGAAGGGCAATCAAAAAGAACTTCTTCATAAAGTATTGATTTTGTTAAGTTTATTCAATCTAGTGATTGTTTTTATGGGATTCAATTCCCTCATCAAAAACAGTCAGACATAAGGAGAAGGACTGACCGAGGTCCAGCCACCATCTACAATCAATGTTTGACCGGTAATATGCCTAGCTACATCAGAAAGTAGAAAAGCTGCCGCTTCAGCAATATCCACGGTACTGGCCGGACGTCCCAAAGGAGTCAAATTAGACCAAGTTCGCGCATAATCAGGGTCTGAAGTAGTTCTTTCTGTCAAAGTCGCTCCAGGAGCAACTGTATTGACTCGGATACCAAATGGTCCTAATTCCAAGACCAGATTCTTTGCAAGCATTTCTATAGCCGCCTTACTCATTCCATAAGCGGCTAAGTTTTCATGACTCTGATGACCTGTAACCGAAGAAGTCAAGACTATGGCTCCACCATTCTGTTGATTTTTCATCACACGAGCAGCTCCTTGAGTCAACAAGAATGTTCCTAAAAGGTTTACTCGCATCACTTCCTGAAAATCCTCAGCGGAGTAATCCAAAAAGCTTCCAAAAAGCGTAATACCTGCATTTGCTACCACTTGATCCAAAGTGCCAAATTCATGAGTTGCTAAATCAATCATCCCCTGAACCACAACCTGGCTTGCAGAATCTCCTGAATATCCCAGAACCTTCCCTTTTCCCTCTCGACTCAAACTGGCTACTGCATTTTCTGTCAAGCCTTTTTCAAGATCATTCAGAATCACATGAGAGCCCTGAGAAAGAAGTTTTCTCGCTATCTCCAACCCAATTCCCTGTCCAGCACCAGTTACAATTGCTACTTTAGGAGTTTTCATTTTCTGATTTTTTTAGTGAGAATCTCTTTTCACTTCGGACCCAGAACTTCCCTGAAGGAAATCAAAATCTACCCCATCATGGGCCTGATTTACCCGATCCAAAAATAAATTGACATAGCCTCTGTCGTAAGGCAATTCCAAAGGTTTGAATGCTGCTTTTCTCTTTTCAAATTCCTCGTCAGAGATCAATAAGTTCAAGGTTCGGTTCGGTACATTCAGCTCAATCATATCTCCATCCTGTACCAAAGCCAAAGGACCTCCAATAGCAGACTCTGGAGAAACGTGCAAGACAACTGTTCCAAAACCAGTCCCACTCATCCTTCCATCAGAGATACGAACCATATCCTTGATTCCTTTCTCCAATATCTTCTTAGGCAAAGTCATATTACCGACTTCCGGCATTCCCGGATAGCCTTTCGGACCTACATTTTTGAGGACTAAAACCGAGTTTTCATCCACATCCAAGTTCGGGTCGTCCACTTTAGCCTTGAAGTCATCTATAGTTTCAAATACTACAGCTTTTCCAGTATGTGTCAGAAGACCCGGAGTCGCCGCAGAGGGTTTGATCACAGCTCCACTTGGACACAAATTCCCTTTCAACACTGCGATTCCAGAATCTGGTTTGATCGGCTTTTCCATTGTCCCGATCAACTCCCGATCGTAGCACTCTGCTTTGGAAATATTTTCACCAATCGTCTTCCCATTGGCAGTAATCTCATCCCGATGAAGTGCTGATTCTATTTCTCTCATGACTGCAGGAAGTCCTCCGGCATAAAACAAGTCTTCCACCCAATATTCTCCAGATGGCTGAACATTCGCTATCAATGGGATTTTGGCAGAAAAATGATCAAAGTCCGTCAAATCTATTTCCACACCAATCCTTTTAGCAATCGCAGTCAAATGCAAAATGAAATTGGTAGAACCACCCAAGGCCGCATTGACCATAATGGAATTTTCAAAAGCCTTTCGGGTCAGGATTTTGCTCATCTTCATGTCCTCCTTCACCATTTCCACAATGCGGATTCCGGTCATATGGGCTAAAACCTTTCTTCGGGAATCTGCAGCGGGGATTGTTGCATTGTCAGGCAATGAAAGTCCCAATGATTCCACCATGGCCGCCATCGTTGAGGCAGTTCCCATCGGTGCACAACTTCCTCGCGAACGGGACATCGCTGCTTCCGCTTCAATCATTTCTTCCTGAGAAATCCTCCCCATTTTGAAATCCTCCGCCAGCCTCCAAATATCTGAAGTCCCTATTTTTCTTCCCTTAAATCGACCAACAAGCATTGGTCCTCCGGAAATCACCATGGTTGGTAAATCAACTGAGGCAGCTCCCATCACCAAAGAAGGGGTAGTTTTATCACAACCACACATCAAGACCACTCCGTCCATCGGGTTCGCACGAATACTTTCCTCCACATCCATGGATGCCAAATTTCTAAAAAGCATTGCCGTTGGCTTGATGGAACATTCACCCAAGGACATTACCGGGAATTCTAAAGGAAATCCTCCAGCCTCCCAAATCCCTTGCTTCAAGGATTCCGCTAGTTCTTTAAAATGTGCATTGCAGGGAGTGAATTCTGACCAAGTATTGCATATTCCAATCACAGGTTTTTCTCCTTCAAAAAGATGATGGGGAAGTCCCTGATTTTTCATCCAGGACCTATAAATAAAGCCGTCTTTTCCGGTACGACCGTACCATTCCTGACTTCTGAGTTTTTTCTTAGACATGGGTTTATTGGTTGAGAAAATTTCCAGAAGATATAAAAAAATAGACAGAATCAGACCTTATTTTCTATAAGGTCGACCTCTCGCTAGACAAATAAAAATCAGCTTATTCTGAGTCTTTGGCTTCTATGGAATCTAAAACCGATTCCAGGGCTTTCAAGTCGACAGTAAAGTCCGCCAGCATGGTGTTTTTCTCCGTACCCTCATTCAGAGTATAATAGTATTTCAGTCCAAGTGCATTCGCTAAATTGAAATAGCATTGGTTTTTATCATCTCCAAAATTTCGAAACTCAACCACTGATTGGCCTGGATGCATAAAAAGCATATTGCTTAAAGCAGCGCCATGAAGAGAGACAAACAATTTGGTTTGAGCCATCAATTCAATCTGTTTTTTGACACTCAGATTTTCGGCATAGACAATTTCAAAGCCTCTTTTCCTCAAAAGTAATTCTACCTCTAATTCGTTGAGAACCTTTCTTTTTGGGGCCAGATTTCTACTGACATAAACCTTTTTGGAAGGCTCTTTCCCATTTAGCTTAGCCAGTTTTTCTCTAGTCTTTAAAGTCCAAGGAATATTAAAATGTGGAAAAACAGCAGTACGAGAGGTCAAAACCATTTTTTTGACTCTCAGATTTTCATTTGAAGAATAGAAAACTGGCTTGACTCCAATCAATTTCAAAGTTTGCTGTACAAATGGAAGCATCTGATAAGACTGGTGCAAAATCACCTGATCAGAAACGCCTTTCTCCAAGCCAGTCCAGATTCTTGGCAAGCAGTCGGTCATCCAATGAAAGTAATTGGCACTCCATTCATCTTTGATCCAGATCCCATGGTCTATTGTCCTCCATTTTTTGACTGCACAGTTCAGAATTCTTTTCCCCAAAGGCATAGCCCCCAAACCCTTTACATGAGTGTGTTCAGCAAAAAACTTAAGCTCTTTTGGAGAAAAAACGGTATCCTGAAGAATGAAAACATCCTCCAGGACCCATTCTGGTAACTTGGTAAATTGAGCTTTTAAAGATCCTTGAAAAAGGGCTTTGTCCTCCTGAGGCATATTCTCCGGGAACTTCCTTTCTACCCGAACTTCTTCCACAAATTCTTCTGGACTCATCTTAAAAAATTATAAGTTTTTACAAACGCTCTATATCTGCACCAAGGGCATTTAGTCTTTGATCAATATTTTGATAACCTCTGTCGATCTGCTCGATATTATCGATGATCGAAGTTCCATTTGCTGAAAGAGCTGCAATCAAAAGTGCCACACCTGCACGAATGTCAGGAGAAGTCATTCTGATACCTTTCAGTGGATATTTTCTATCCAAACCAATCACAGTAGCTCTATGTGGATCGCAAAGGATAATCTGTGCTCCCATATCGATCAGTTTATCAACGAAGAACAATCTGGATTCAAACATCTTCTGATGTACCAAAACGGTTCCCTTCGCCTGTGTTGCCGTCACCAATACGATGGAAAGCAAATCTGGTGTAAAACCTGGCCAAATTTGATCCGCCACTGTCAGGATTGAACCGTCGATAAAGGTTTCGATTTCGTAATGCTTCTGAGCAGGTATGAAAATATCATCCCCACGGAATTCCAATTGGATCCCCATTCTTTTGAATGTCTCAGGAATAATTCCCAAACGGTGGATTTGACAATCTTTGATGGTGATTTCAGACTGAGTCATGGCAGCTAATCCGATAAATGATCCGATTTCGATCATATCAGGAAGCATTTTATGCTCAGTTCCACCTAACTTATCTACCCCTTCAATATTCAACAAATTGGACCCAACTCCGGTGATTTTTGCCCCCATTCGGTTGAGCATATCACAAAGCTGCTGAAGGTAAGGTTCGCAAGCCGCATTGTAAATGGTAGTCTTGCCTTCTGCCATGACAGCTGCCATCACGATATTGGCTGTACCGGTGACAGAAGCCTCATCCAAAAGCATGTAAGTACCTTTCAGATTTTTTCCATCAATATGGAAAATCTCATTTTCAGCATCATATCTGAATTTGGCACCCAATTTCTGGAATCCGAAAAAGTGGGTATCCATTCTTCTACGGCCGATTTTATCACCACCTGGCTTGGAAAGTTTTCCCGTTCCAAATCTTGCCAAAAGTGGTCCCAAAATCATAACTGACCCTCTTAATGATGAGGCCTTGACCAAAAAGTCTTCTGTTTCCAAATAGTCCAAATTGACTTCATCAGCCTGAAAACTATATGACTCAGGACCCAATTTGGTGACTTTGACACCCATATCGCCCAAAAGCTCAATAAGCTTATTGACGTCACGGATGTTAGGAATTTTATGAATTGTTACCTTTTCAGAGGTAAGTAAAACTGCGCAAAGAATCTGAAGGGCTTCATTTTTTGCACCTTGAGGAATGATTTCGCCCTTGAGTTGATTTCCTCCTCTTACTCGAAATGATGCCATTAATTTCTACGTTTTTTATGTCCGCCGTTTCTGCGTCTATTATTATTGTTTCCTCTCTTGTTCCTTCCATTCGAAGAGTGCTCAGTCGCAGAAGGAACTTTGAAATCTCTTCGTGTATTGGATTCAAAAAGTCCGTTTTCTTTTACTTTTTCCAAATCGATGTGAAGCTTTCCTTTTGAGAGAGTTTTGATGTCATCCAAGATAATCGCATCATCGAAATTGTCGCGATTCCAAGTGGAGTGGAAACTTCTCATCAGCTGACCGATGTAGATGATCGCAGCTTCCTGCTCTTCATCATTTTCGATTTCAATCGCTTTCTCGATCAGTTTCTCGATGTTTCTTCCATAATGTTTGAAGCGAACTTCGCCTCTTGGATATCCAACAGGTAGTGGCTTTTTACCCAATAATTCCTTCTCTGGCATTGGAAAAGGGCCATCCACATCCAATTTGAAATCTGACATGATATACAAATCATCCCAAAGCTTCTGATCATTTTCCTGCTTAAGAGCTGGATTCAACTGCTTGATAATATCAATGACCGTCTGGGCACTTGCCGTTCTTTTGGCACGGTCTTCAATGCCACAGACGTATTCGACTAGGCCTTGAATATTCTTTCCGTATTCTTTCAAAATGTTTGTGTTTTTCCTGTTTAATTGCTCCATTATCCCTCCCATTTTTTGCCTGATAAAAGGTAACAAAAAAATCACCAAAAGGCAGGGAGGCAGGTGATTAGTCTATAATTCTGAGCTTCGCAAAGCTAAGTAATAAAGTTTTCTCGCCAAAATGTTCAAATTGAATCGTAGCTTTTTTATTAAGCCCCTCAACTTCAATTTTTTGCACCTTTCCATATCCAAATTTCGGATGCTCTACCAATTGCTCCACTTGAAGATTATTGGTATTACTTGGTTTGAAATCCGGACTTGGAGTATGCACCTTCAAAGTCGATGCCACACGAGTCTCTGGTTTCTTTTTTATTCCGATAAATCCTGATGATCCCGGCAAACCTTCTTTTCTCAATGCTCCGGGCATTTCACGGGTTGCCGATTTCTTCTTGCTTACTTTGATACAATTTGGATTGACTTCTTCTAAAAAGCGACTCGGCTCACAATTCAACAATCTACCGAATCGATAACGAGTCAAAGCATAGGTTAAGTATAGCTTTTCCATCGCTCTTGTAGTCGCTACGTAAAATAATCGTCTCTCCTCTTCCAAATCTTCCCTACTCTGCATCATCATCTGTGACGGGAACAAGTCTTCTTCCATTCCAACAACGAAAACCTGATTAAACTCCAATCCTTTAGAAGAATGGATAGTCATCAAGGTCACGGAGTCAGTCGTGTCTTTATCTCTATCATTGTCTGTAAGCAAGGCAATCTCCTGAAGGAAAGCTCCCAAGCTTTTATCTTCATTCTCTTCATTATCCACATATTCCTTGATTGCATTGAGCAATTCCTGGACGTTTTCATAGCGGTTGAGTCCTTCGATAGTTTTGTCTTCGTAAAGCTCCCTCAGCAGTCCACTTTGCTTAGCAATCGAATTGGCTGCTTCAAAAGCATCTTTTCTCTCTACTTCTATCTGAAAAGCTTTGATCATGGTCGCAAAATCGTCCACAGAACTTCCTGCTCTTCCCGGCAAAAAGCTATGCGCATTTTGAACTACCTCCCACAATGGAACATCATGATCATAGGCCCCCACCAATATTTTCTCAACTGAAGTGTTCCCAATCCCTCTTTTTGGATAATTGATGATTCGCTTGAAAGCTTCCTCATCCACCGGATTTACTGTAAATCGCATATACGCCATCAAATCCTTGATTTCCTTTCTCTGATAGAAAGAAAGTCCACCCACAATCTTGTAGGTAATATTCATTTTGCGAAGGGCTTCCTCTATCGCTCTGGACTGAGAGTTGGTTCGATAGAGAATGGCAAAATCACTGTTCTGAAGCTTCTTGAGGTTCTTTTCTTCGAAAATCGTATTGGCTACGATCCTACCTTCCTCATTATCTGAAGTGGCTTTCACCAACTCAATCAAATCCCCATCTGGATTAGAAGTCCAAACCGTCTTTTTCAGCTGAGCTTGGTTCTTGTCAATAATTGAATTGGCCGCATCTACAATCGTCTTGGTAGAGCGATAGTTTTGCTCCAATTTTACCACCATCAGATCCGGATAGTCTTTCTCGAAATTGAGAATATTCTGGATATCTGCTCCTCGAAAAGCATAAATACTCTGCGCATCATCCCCTACCACACAGATATTCTGATGGACTGCAGCCAGCTTTTTGGTGATCAAATATTGGGATAGGTTAGTATCCTGAAACTCATCTACCATCACATATTTGAACCTCTGCTGATATTTATTGAGAACATCAATATGATCTCTAAACAGTACATTGGTATTGAAAAGTAGATCATCAAAATCCATCGCACCTGACTTGAATAAGCGCTCTTGGTATTTCTGATAAATCTCTCCCATTTTTGGCTTCATCGCCGCTTCATCATCAGCTTTGACA
Organism: Algoriphagus zhangzhouensis; assembly: GCF_900148515.1. GTDB lineage: Bacteria > Bacteroidota > Bacteroidia > Cytophagales > Cyclobacteriaceae > Algoriphagus > Algoriphagus zhangzhouensis. Next base: position 284,282 of record NZ_FRXN01000002.1, read on the forward strand.
AAAGGATCATTCAAATAAGCTTGCCAAGAAATCAATCTGTTTTTCGCTCCGGAAATCCGGGAAAGAACCGTTCCTGCTTTATAAACCTTGTCATCCAAATGCATTTCCTTGACAATCGTCCGGATCAAAGATTTGGAATCGTCTGTATCGTAAATAGTGAAATTAGAAGGGTATCCGATTTTCTCAGACTCCACTCGAAGAATTTTCGCAAAAACAGAGTGAAAAGTACCCATCCAGGTATTTCGAGCATCCAATCCAACCAAAGACTCAATACGATGCTTCATTTCTGCTGCTGCCTTATTGGTAAAAGTCAGTGACAAAATCTGAAATGGATCTACCCCTTTGGCATATATCAGGTGCGCAATTCTATAGGTCAAGACACGCGTTTTTCCTGACCCAGCACCCGCAATAATCATCACCGGCCCATCTGTATGCTCTACTGCCTCACGCTGAGGTGGATTGAGTTCTTCTAAATATGTCATTATTCAAAGTATCAAGAATCGGTATCAAGTATCTGGGATACAATACCAAAACTTTTTCATTTTTTTCAGTGTCAGCTATTCATTTCTGCCATTTTCTGTCAGGAATGAAAAATCTTCAAGAAAGATTTAAAGTCTTCAGACCTTCCAGCGCTTGTGGCTCCAAAGGTATAGATCCGGTTGGGCTTTGATATTTGCCTCCAGATTTTCACAAAACCTATCGATGATGCTGTTCGGTGCATCTTGGTCATAAGGAGGTTCTGCCATTTTGGTAAACTCAAATCGATAATGTCCTCTTTTGATTTTTGTCATAAAACCAAAGAAAACTGGTAGCTCCATCCGTTTCGCCAAAAACTCACCTCCTTCAAAGAAATAGGCAGGTCTATTCATAAATTCCCTCAGGTACCTTTTTTCTTTTTTCGGAGGCCGTTGATCCGCTGCTAAATGGACAATCCTTGGCTCAGATCTCATGGTGATCATGCTTCTGCGAAATTCTTTTTTCTCAGTCATCACCCCACCAAAATGAGTCCGGATATTCAACATCAACTTCTCAAAGAATGGATTATTCAATTTGAGATAAACTGTCTCAGCTGTCACATTTGTATTCAAGGCAACTCCCAATATGGCCATTTCCCAGTTGAAAACGTGACCAGCCATCATCAAAGCACTTCGCCCATTATGAATCTCCTGGTCTATGGATTCTTGGTTGATTACCTGAAATCTCTGACGAAGTTCCTTTTCCGAAATTGTCAGCATTTTGATGGTTTCGGCAAATGTGTCAGTAAAATTCCTGTAAAAGCGATTTCGGACCTTTTTTCGCTGGGAGTCAGTAAGCTCCGGAAATGCATGCAATAAATTCTCGTCGATGACCTTTTTTCTATAGCGAATTACGTATCTGGCTATGAGATAGAGAAAATCAGAAAACAGGTATAAGACCGACAATGGAAGTCTGGATAACAACCGAAAGAAAAACATAGAAAATCATTGGGATTGAGGCAATCAGTGCCTTTCGTAGCTACAAAATAAAGGAAAAGGAGGGAAAAGTTCCCGATTCCTAGTTATAAATTAAGCAGATCATTACTTTTGAAACTTATGTCGGAAGTACAGCGCAGAAAATATTCTCAGGTAGAGAAAAACTCCATCTTTGATGGGGAGTTTATGCCGCATATAGACTCCATGTACAACTTTGCCTACCGACTCACATTTGATGAGGACGATGCCAAAGACTTGGTACAGGACACATACCTAAAGGCTTATAGGTTCATCAATTCATTTGAACAGGGAACCAATGCGAAAGCATGGCTGTTTCGCATCCTGAAAAACAGCTTTATTAACGAATATCGTAAGAAAAGCAAGCAGCCTGCGAAGGTAGATTATCAAGAAGTTGAAACTTATTACAACTCAGATGATGTTGACTTTCAAGGAACCACAGACTTGAGAGCAGAATCCGTCAAGGATATGTTGGGGGATGAGATCTCCAACGCGCTCAATAGTTTGGCAGTGGACTTCCGAACAGTGATTATCCTCTGTGACCTGGAAGGATTCACCTATGAGGAGATGGCCAAGATTTTGGACATCCCGATTGGGACCGTGAGATCCAGACTCCATAGAGCGAGAAATCTGCTGAAAGAAAAATTGAAAGGGTATGCCCAACACATGGGATACGACACTGACGAGGAGGAATAATTAAAGAAAAGCATGGAAATGAACGAAGAAACATCAGGTTCTCGAAAACTACGGTGTGATGATACCAGTAAATGCTTTGAGTTATTGGAGAGCATTCTGGATGGTGAAATGGGGGACCCTGGCAAAGAGGTTCTCAAGGAAAAACTGGCTAAATGTCAGCCTTGTTTTGAACATTTTCACCTTGAGCAAGCTATCCGTGAGGTATTGAAAAACAAATGCACCAAGCAGTCAGTACCTAAAGAGTTGGCTCAAACGATTCGCGAAAAAATACAGGACGTCAAATAATCCCCATGACTCAAGGCAAAGCTATTATTTTTTCGGCCCCGTCCGGGTCAGGAAAAACTTCATTGGTCAAGCATTTGATTCAAAATGTCCCCAATCTGGGTTTTTCCATCTCTGCATGCACTCGAGATCGTAGAGGAAGACATGAGGTTCATGGCAAAGACTATTACTTTTTAAGTCAAGAACAATTCAAAAAGCATATTGACAATGATGACTTCATCGAATGGGAAGAAGTCTATGCCGGAAATTTTTATGGTACACTGAAAGAAGAGATTCAACGAATCTGGGATTCTGGAAAAGCAGTCATCTTTGATGTCGATGTCAAAGGAGGATTGGCTTTGAAAAAATACTTTGGCAATCAGGCTTTGGCGATTTTTGTAAAAGTCCCTTCGCTAGAAGTTCTGAAAACACGTCTAAACGACCGAGGAACAGAATCTGAGGAATCCCTATCCAGAAGAGTATTTAAGGCGGAATTTGAAATGAAATTCGAGCCTCAATTTGATGTGACCATCGTCAATGATGATTTTGCAGTTTCCTCCGCTGAAGCAGAAAAATTAGTCACTGAATTCCTAGATTCTTAAAACCGTGAAGGTCGGACTGTTTTTTGGTAGCTTCAACCCAATCCATATTGGTCATTTGATCATCGCCAATACGATCTATGATCGATCCGAACTGGATGAAGTCTGGTTTGTAGTCAGTCCTCAAAACCCATTAAAAAAACGAAAATCCCTGATCCATGAGTTTGACCGATTGAAAATGGTCGAGTTGGCGATTGGAGACAATTTTCATTTTCGTGCCAGCGACGTGGAGTTCCACATGCCACGTCCAAGCTATACTATCGATACCCTTACTTATTTAAGTGAGCAATACCCTAATCATCAATTCAGCATTTTTTTAGGCTCTGACAATCTAAATCAATTCAAAAAGTGGAAGAATTACGAACAGATTTTGGAGCATTATCAGATCTATGTCTATCCGAGACCCGGAGAAAAATTAACTTTTGATCATTCGGCATTTCAGGAAGTAGACGCCCCGCTGCTGGATATTTCAGCCACTTTTATCCGGGAATCCATCCAAAACGATCAGTCTGTCAAATATCTGCTTCCAGAGAAAGTAGAAGAGTATATCCGGGATCGGAAGTTGTATTTGTGATTAGTCCATAGACGATAGACAATAGTCCATAGAAAGACTAACCTATCCCATTGAATTTCAAAGCCTAAGGAGCAAAGATTCTATTTCCTTCTCAGAATCCTACAATTTTCAGGACTCAAAAATCCTAATTAACTATTTTTTTAAAATATTTTACTTAAATAGTTGTGAGGGATAATAATAATAATAATAATATTACCTACGGCTTTCGTCTGAAAGCTGTTTTTGGCCAAAGACTTTTTTATTCAACACTGTTCTTCGTGGCTGCACAAAGAACCTAAATTTTAAAGATTATGAAAAAATTATTGTTTGGATTGACCTTTTTGGGATCAATGATGATGACTGGAGTTTCTTTTGAAACGAAAGCTAGCGTTAGTGATCCTAGCGATGGAGAGGATTGCGTAGAATCCATTAGGTATCAAGGCGAATTGATTTATGTCACAGTTTGCAATAGAAAAACTTCATTTTTGGGATCTTTAGCAGGACTTGATTGTAATAAAACATCCACAACGGCTTGTACTTTTACAAACGCTAAAAACCCTTAAGAGAAAATCATTCCATTTATAATTGACCACTTCATTAATGAAGTGGTCACTAAATTTAGTTTTTCATGAAAGAAAAATTGCTATTAATTATTTTTAGTGTAATTATTGGATCTTGTCAAAAAAATATGGTTGATGAGAATATAATATTAGTAAGAAAAACCACCGAACCCAACAATTTATCAATAGTTACTCCACATATAATTCACCTAAAGGAAAACCCTCATGCACAAATAGGAACAATTGACAAAATAATACCGATAAAAAATAATCTAATAATATTGGATAAATTAATTGGAAACGCTGTTTTTATTTACAATAATAATGGAGATTACGTAAATCATATTCACAATATAGGTGAAGGGCCGGGAGAATATAAAAACATCGAGAGCATCTTTTATAATGTTTTTACAAACGAATTGGAAATTATACCAATGGATTTTAAAAAGAAAATATTTTTTAGCATAAATGGAACATATTTAAGAGAAGAATTTTATAAAAATAATCTATACTACAGTGATTTAGAGTTAATTAAAAATGGAGAAATAATTATAAACAATAGCTCCATGAATGGAGAAGACAACATAATAGTAAATATAAACAATACTCTTAAGTATTCAAGCTTCCCCTATAATCCAGACTTAGACAATTCACCGTTAGACCAAAGAAATGTAATTTCTAAGGGAATCGGAGACAATTATTTGTTATCAATTGGACTTCGTGATACATTATATAATTTTGATCTAAAAAATCTAACTATTAAACCAATTTACATCCTTGATTTCGAAAATCAGATCTCATTTATTGAATTAAATAAGAAATCAAGCCCTATTAATACTTTCAGGGAAAATGATATTTTGATCGGATCTATCGATTTGTTCCAAAATAAAAACTTTATAACATTTTCTACACTGCATAATTCTGGATTAAAAGGTAGAGTCTATTCAAAAAATAGTAATTCGACATATTCCGTACAGGAAATAATTAGAGAGAAACTCGGGGTTTTAAATATCCAAGGTATTCTTGGAGTTTCGGAAGATGACAAATTTATTGCAGTTTTATCAAGTAATGATTTAGGAGAATGGGATTTTAGTAAAAACAAGAATTTGCAGAAACAGTTTGATCAATTTGATAAAGTAGGTATCGAAGACTTTATTTTACTTTCTTTTGATTTAAAAGAAATTCCATAAAAAATAATCAATCTGAATTTGAGACAATCAAAAAAACCAAATTTTCAAGACATTTGCCCTTTAAAATTTGAATTCATCAGGTTAAATGTCTTTCCGCTATTTTCTTTGTTTACTTTATTTCTGGGGGATTCTCGCCTCAGTTAAAGCCTTTGCCCAAAAGGATGAAGTGACTCAAGGAAAAACTCTGGCAGAAACTTATTGCGGAGCCTGTCATGCATTTCCTTCACCGGAGCTATTACCCAAAGAAATCTGGAAAGCCCATGTCCTTCCCCAGATGGCTGCCTATATGGGTTTTCAAGAAGCTCAGGATAGTTTGGCTATTTGGGAAAAGCGAAGCCCTGAGGAAATACAAATCCTGAAAAACCTCAACGTCTATCCAGCTGAGGCAATCATTGGCGCTGATGATTTTCAAAAAATCTCGAACTATTACTTTCTAGAAGCTCCAGAAATTCTAGCAGCCCAGAAACTAAAGGCCATTCCCATTCCTTTAGAAGGCTTTGAAGCTAAAAACCTATTTATCGAAGGAATCCAAAGCCCCATGACCAGTATGGTGGCGATCAATGAGTCAAGGGCAGAGTTGTTGATTTCAGATGCCAATGCCAAACAATTGTATGCAAAGACCATCACGGATGAGCTTTTCACCCTTCCTTCCATCGAAAGCCCAGTAGTCCAGTTTATCCCAAAATCTCCCGGAGTCTTTGATTTTATGACGATTGGCTCTATCGCTCCTAGTGATCTTTCTCAAGGAGCTTTGTATGAATTGGACTTAAATTCCGGGACATGGAACCAAATCTTGGAAAATCTTTCCAGACCGGTTTATGGGATATGGAAGGATTTGGAAAAGGATGGAAAGCCGGATTTTCTATTGTGTAATTACGGGCACCATGTAGGGAATATTTCCATTTACAAGGATGGAGATTTCCAATCCGAGCCTTTAACTCTTGGAGGGGCTGGAGCCAGAAAACTGGAAGTTTTGGATTTGAATCAAGATGGAAAACTGGATATCATTGCCCTTTTCGCCCAAGGAAATGAGCGGATTTCAGTTTTCTACAATCAGGGAAATGGGAATTTTTCTCCTGAACAAATTTTGCTGAGGTTTTCTCCTGTAATGGGGTCCAGCTACTTTGAAATGCATGATTTCAACCAAGATGGATTGCTGGATATCCTGTATACCAATGGAGACAATTGGGATTATTCTGCTGTCAACAAACCCTATCATGGCTTTCGGATTTTTGAAAACAAAGGAAATGAGCAATTTGAAGAATCTTGGTTCTATCCTCAATATGGGGCCGCAAAAGCCATGGCTTTGGACTATGATCAAGATGGGGATTTAGATTTTGTCAGCATTGCTTTTTATGATGATTTGGAAAACCCCAACAATCAATTTTTATTGTTCGAGAATCAGGGAAATATGATTTTCCAAGCTCGATATATTCCTGAGGCTTCCTTGGCTAAATGGCTTACTTTGGACTTGGGAGATTTAGATAGTGATGGAGATTTGGACATCGTTTTTGGAGCCTACAATCACAATTTCCGTGAGTTCAGCAAACTCCTGATCCAAGGTATCAAAGAGGTTCCAAGTGTACTGATCTTGGAGAATCAGAAGAATGACGATTAAGATTTTCGAGGCAAAAACAATTAAAACTCATTGAGCCAGCCTTTATAGTAGCGGAATTTTGCATCCTTTCCCCTTTTTTAGTTTCTTGCTTCATACCTGATAGCCACCAATTTTTCCAACCTTAGCTTAATCCCTAATGAGTAAACACACCTATGATTCTGGCCTAATTGGCAACTGTGCTTATATCGCCCATATCGAAAAAGATACCAATATTTCATGGCTTTGTATGCCACGGTTTGATTCAGACTTCATCTTTGGAGGAATGCTTGACCGTGAGAAGGGCGGAAAGTTTACCATTTTACCTGAATCAGGCGAATTCTCCTCTGTTCAAACTTATGTGGAGAACACCAATATCTTGGAGACTATTGTCTCTACAGAGGACTCAAGTTACAAAGTCACCGATTTTGCTCCTCGATTTAAGAATTACGACAGGTATTACAAGCCATTGATGCTGATAAGAAAAATTGAACCTGTCCATGGATCGCCAAGAATCAAAATTGAATGTCAACCTGTAACCGAAAAGGGAAATATCCAGTTGACCCCAAGCCTGGGAAGCAATCACATACGCTACATGGGAATAGATCAGGAGATAAGACTGACTTCCACAGCCCCTTTGAGCTATATCTGTGATTGTAAGGCCTTCGCATTGCAGCGACCAGTTTATTTGGTATTTACTTATGGCAGGCCATTGGAAGCACCGATTGAAAGCACATCTGAACGCTTCCTTCAATCCACTCGCGACTATTGGCAAGGCTGGGTTAAATCGACCAGCATTTTCAATTTTCATCAAAGACTCGTTCTGCGGTCAGCATTGATTCTAAAAATCCACCAATTTGAAGATACCGGGGCCATTATCGCCGCCTCGACCACTTCTTTGCCGGAATCTCCCGGTTCCACAAGAAACTGGGATTATCGCTATTGCTGGATAAGAGACACCTATTACACCTTGACCTGTTTCAACAGTTTGGGACACTTCGAAGAACTGGAAAAGTACTTTGACTTTATCCAAAATCTACCGACCGGGCCAGGAGGAAGGTATCAGCCTTTGTATTCGATTACTGGAGATTGGCTTTTGACTGAGGAAGTGACAGATCTGGCAGGTTATTTAGGCAATACACCTGTTCGATTTGGAAATCAGGCATATACGCACATCCAAAATGATTTGTACGGACAGGTTTTGGTTTCGCTTTTACCCCTTTATTCTGATCAGCGTTTTACAGAATCTGAAAGAAGTCACTCAGAGCCTTTGATCATGAACTTATTGGATAAGATCGAGGCAACCATGGATGAGAAAGATGCAGGACTTTGGGAGTTCAGAAATCTGGCCCAGAGACATTGCTACACCTACCTTTTCCATTGGGCTGGAGCATGCGCGGCTGCCAAGATTGGTATTCGACTGAAAAATGAGGCTATGTACCAAAAAGCTATTCTTTTGAGAGATGAGGCTTCCCGTAAAATTGAGGAGTGTTATTTACCAGACAGAAAAGCTTATGCTCAGGCAATTGAATCCAAGCACATGGATGCTTCCACTTTGCAATTGATCACCATGGGATACTTTGGAGATGATCTGGAGCGAGCAAACAATCATTTGAAAGCATTAGAAGAAGACTTATTGGCAAAAGACTTTCTATTCTACCGATACAAGCACATGGATGATTTCGGGGTTCCGGAAACCACATTCTTGATTTGCGCATTCTGGTATATCGAAGCACTTGCTTGTGTCAATAGATTGGAAGAAGCGATCGAAGGATTTGAAACTCTCACCAAGTATTGTAATCATCTCAACCTGTTTTCGGAAGATGTGGATCAATCTACAGGTAGCCAATGGGGGAATTTCCCTCAGGCATACTCTCACGTAGGTTTGATGAATGCGGCATACCGAATCGGCAAAAAACTAGACAGGCCTAGCTTCCTTTAATTCAACCCACTCCTATAAATCAAGTAGTCGGTCCAATGAGATTGATTTAGATTCGTTTTTAGAAAAAATAACGATGCTAAAATCAAAAGTTACTTCATTGGTCCTGTCACTTGTTTTGCTTGGCTTGATGTCTTGCTCAAGGGATTTCTATTTCCAAAATAATAAAGCTCATAAGGCTCAAGTTGAGGAGGCTACAGCAATATTTTTGACAGAGCCGGCTACCAAAACTCAAAGCCCCAATGACAGTTTGGTGATCAATGATCAATGGATTGGCACAAGCAATTTTAGCATTAGAAAGCCCAATTTTGTTGTCATTCACCATACGGCACAAGAGTCACTGGATCAAACTATCAAAACCTTTACTGTCAAAAGAACTTCTGTGAGTTCTCATTATGTGATCAGTCGTGATGGCGAGGTGGTTCAGATGCTGAATGATTACCTCCGCTCTTGGCATGCAGGAAGGGGAAGATGGGGAAATGACACAGACCTTAACTCTTCGTCAATTGGAATAGAGTTGGATAATAACGGTTCCGAATATTTCAGCGAAATGCAAATTGAAAGCTTGCTGAAGCTCCTGAAAATCCTAAAAGGAAAGTACAATATCCCGACGGCCAACTTTATTGGGCACGCGGATTTAGCACCAGGTAGAAAAGTTGATCCAAGTCCTTATTTCCCCTGGAAAAGATTGGCAGATGAAGGCTACGGATTTTGGTTTGATGAAGCTATAATGCAGACAGGATACCAAGGGAAATTGCCAGAAAATTTCAATCCTATTGATGCTTTGAGAATCATCGGATACGATGTTACGGACCCCAAAGCTGCTATCCAATCCTTCAAAATTCACTTCACAAAAAGAGATATAGAAAAACCAGAATTGACTGAATTGGATCAATTGATTTTGTATGATTTATATCTGAAGTATAGATAAGTAGTTTATTTCCCGCAAAGAGACAAAGAGCATATTCCTTATCTCCCCCTAGGCATATCTTCAATCTATCTGACAGAAGGCCTATCTTTTCAAACCATTTATTTCAGCGAAGCTGTATTTCTAGGTATTTCGCAAAGCGTATTTCTATTGTATTTCGCGTAGCATATAATCCTTCTTACTGAATCAACTTTCCTAGCAGATTTCTAACCTGTCTAAAGGATTTGATATTGTAATTGGCTTGCGTGTAGGCATATCCCACCCGAATGGAATAGGCATTTTTAGGCATTGCTTTGAAAGTATCTTCATCTGTCCAATCATCTCCAATTGCCAGGATAAAGTCATACTCATTTCCTTTCATGAGGGCTGTAGCAGCTCGTCCTTTGTTGATATCAGGTCTTTTGATTTCCAAGACCATATTTCCTTCCAAAACTTGGAGATTATGACCTCTGGCCATATATTTCAAATGGCTAAACAATTCACGCATACGAAGGTCTCCGAGGCCACTTTCCACTTTTCTATAATGCCAAACCAAGGAATGATGTTTCTCTTCGATAAATGCTCCAGGTGTTCTTAGCACATAGTATTCCATCACTTGGCGAATATCATCTTTCCAGCTGTCATCCACCTCGGCATAAAGCTCCCAATCACCTTGATTGTCCTTTTTCTTCACCCAAACTCCGTGCTCAGCAATCATATCGATTTTTTGGCCTTTAAACCAAGTACCGAGGGTATCCTTATCTCTCCCAGAAATAATTACTACCTCAGCTTTTTCACTCAGTCCTTTGACGATTGCCTTCAGCTCTGCATCTGGCTTTGCATCTTGCGGGTTTGCAGTGAATCCTGTCAAAGTCCCATCATAATCCAAGAATAGAATTGGGCGTTTGGCGGCCTTAAAGCTTTTTTGGATCTCATTGATCACTTTGGTGTCCACATCTTTAGAAGTGAGCTCTTCTTGCTTTTCCTTTACATGTTCGATGCGGTCCATAAAAACTTTTACCCATTGGAAAATATCATACTTTTTCAAGCTTTCCTGCATGGAAGAAATCCTAGCTTTTTGCTCAGCAGGCTTCATTTGTAGTGCCTCATAAATCGCATCAACCACTCCCTGTTGATCATTTGGATTCACCAATACAGCATCCTGAAGTTCCTTAGATGCTCCTGCCATTTCTGAAAGAATTAGCACACCACTCTGATCAGTTTTACTTGCCACAAATTCCTTACATACCAAATTCATTCCGTCACGAAGGGGCGTAACTAAAGCAATATCAGACATGCTATAAAATGCGCTCAACTCCTCGAAAGGAAAGCTTCTATAGAAATAATGAACAGGCACCCAGTTTAGAGTAGAATAGTCGGAATTCATTCTACCTACGAGTAAATCAATTTCCTCTTTGAGCTCTTTATAGGATTGAACTTTATCCCGACTCGGCACCACAATCATGATCATGGATACTTTACCATGAAGCTCTTTATGGTCCTTTAGAAGTTGATTAAAGGCCTGGAGCCTCTGAGGGATTCCTTTCGAATAGTCCAGACGATCTATCGTGATGATCAACTTCTGATCTATCATCTGCCCCTTGAATTCTTTGACTATATTTTGAGTCTTTCTGCTTTTGGCCTGTTTGGCAAATTTGTCGTAATCGATCCCCATCGGGAAAGAATCAACATTGATGATTCTATTTTCAGCTTGCAAGTATCCACTTTCATTAGAAAGTCCAGTAATTCGGTTCACAGCACTCAAAAAGTGCCTCATATCATCATAGGTATGAAACCCTATCAGATCTGCACCACAAACTCCTTCTAGCAATTGCTTTCTCCATGGGATCATTCGCAAGATCTCATAAGAAGGAAAAGGAATATGTTGAAAAAAGGCAATCGTTGCATTAGGCAGCACTTCTCTCAACATCTGAGGAAGCAAAAGCAATTGGTAATCATGGACCCAAATGGTATCATCAGGATCAGCTCGTTTTAGTATTGCTTCGCAAAACTTTTGATTAACCCGAACATAGGCTTCCCAATGCTCTGGATTATAAATCATGTATTGAGTAAAGTAATGAAATGCCGGCCATAGACATTCATTACTAAAGCCCTCATAAAATTGCTCTACATCTTCTTTGGACAAGAAAACAGGAGCCATTTTTAATTCATGAAGCTCTAAAATAATTTCTGCTCTTTGCTCAGGATCATCAACTGTATTTCCTGGCCATCCAATCCAAATATTTTCTCCTGTTTTATAAATAGACCCTAAGCCTGTTGCTAAGCCTCCAGCAGAAGGCTTGAATTCGAAACGACCGTTTCGATGACGCAAAGAAATAGGTAGTCGGTTGGATACGATAATGGTTTTTGCCATGGTGGTTATGATATAAAAAGGTAATTAGGGACTGATTCCCTCAAAAAGGCGATAAGCTTAAATATAGGCAAAACTAGGGGGAATCGGGAGGAAAAAAGCCTTAAATAATTAATTGATCACAGTTCCTTAACGCAAAAAGCCCCGGTTTTCACCGAGGCTTTTCTGTCATTTATACTAAATCAAATTACAGTCCGAAAGCTGCTTTGATTTTATCAACATAGTCTAATTTTTCCCACGTAAACAATTCAACCTCAAGGGTTATCTCATCTCTATACGGAGACACAAAAGTTTTGGTAACCACCTCATTTGTTCTACCCATATGACCATAAGCTGCTGCCTCTTCATAGATTGGATTTCTTAGCTTCAATCTTTGCTCAATCGCATAAGGTCTCATATCGAAAAGCTCTTCGATTTTCTTCGCGATTTCCCCATCGGTCATTCCAACCTTAGAAGTACCATAGGTATTTACATAGATTCCCATTGGAGCAGCAACACCAATTGCATAAGACACCTGAACCAAAACCTCATCAGCTACTCCAGCAGCTACCAAGTTTTTGGCGATGTGACGAGTTGCATATGCTGCAGATCTATCTACTTTGGATGGATCTTTACCAGAAAATGCTCCACCACCGTGAGCTCCTTTTCCTCCGTAGGTATCAACGATGATTTTTCTACCAGTCAAACCAGTGTCTCCGTGAGGACCACCGATCACGAATTTCCCGGTAGGGTTGATATGATATTTGATGTCTGAAGTGAAAAGCTTCTGCAATTCAGGCTTCAATTTCGCCTTAACTCTTGGAATCAAAATCGAAATAATATCAGATTTGATTTTGGCAAGCATTGCTTCCTCCTCATCGAAATCATCATGCTGAGTAGAAACTACAATTGCTTCAATCCTCTGAGGGACATTGTCATCAGAATATTCGATAGTAACCTGAGCCTTGGAATCAGGACGAAGGTAAGTGATGTCTTTGCTTTCTCTTCTCAACTCAGCAAGCTCTTTCAATAGCATGTGAGATAGATCCAAAGCCAGAGGCATGTAGTTTTCAGTCTCGTTGGTCGCGTAACCAAACATCATTCCCTGATCACCAGCACCTTGCTCCTCGGGAGTAGTTCTATCTACACCTTGATTGATATCAGCAGACTGCTCATGAATAGCCGACAAAACACCACAAGAATGTCCTTCGAACATGTAATCAGACTTGGTATAACCAATTCTATTGATCACATCACGAGCGATTTTTTGTACGTCCAAATAAATCTCTGATTTCACTTCACCCGCCAATACTACTTGTCCAGTGGTTACCAATGTTTCACAGGCTACTTTAGAATTGGGATCAAATGCCAAAAAGTTATCAATCAATGCATCTGAAATTTGGTCAGCAATTTTGTCTGGATGACCCTCAGAAACTGACTCTGAGGTAAATAGATATGCCATAAACTTACGTTCTAATACGATTCTCTAAGAAAGCCCAAAAATAGCGCTTAAGGTTCAAATAAAAAACTTAACTAGTAACGATACTGGCACACAATTGTTATTTTCGGAAGAACGGCTTTCCTGTGAAATTTCTTCCTAGAGATTTATACAAAAACCAAAGATTTAGTATTCTCAAATCCCAACCAATGAAATCAAGAATTCTCCTTACTCTGATCATCCTTTCCTCATTTATTTTCCCATCACAGGCTATAGTTGAAAAAAATGATTATGCTGATTTGGTGAAACTTTTTAATGAATGGAGAGCTTTCGAAAATCCGCCGCTTTTGGATGGAGCTCCTGATTATAGAAAAGAAACCTTTGAAATGCGGCAGCCTAAATTCAAGCAACTTCAGGCTCAGCTTATAGCGATCGATACCTCTGGCTGGTCAATCAGTCAACAAGTAGATTGGCGTTTGGTTTGGGCAGAAATGAATGGTTATGATTTCAATTATCGAATTCTGAAACCGTGGGAAAGAGATCCGGCTTTTTATAAAACTCTTTGGACAGAAAGGAGCGATGTACCAGCGCATGAAGGACCGACAAATCATGGCGTGATTGACTTGTGGAAATATGAATTCCCTCTAGATAAAACAAATAGGGAAAAGCTTCTTGAAGGATTAAAATCAATAACTGCTTTTTATGATCAAGCAAAAATCAACCTCACTGGAAATGCCAAAGAGCTCTGGGCTGCTGGAATTCCCAGCATTCAAGTTCAAGCAGAAGAATTGCTGAAAATCCTTGAATTCCCAGGTGTCTCCAATGATTCGGAATTAGTTTTAGCTATTAAAGAGGCTAGCACCTCCACAGATGAATTGGTTGAGTGGCTCAATGAAAAAGCGCCAACTAAAACTGGCCCATCCGGAATCGGCAAAGAAAACTATACCTGGTATCTTCAGAATGTTCATTTGGTTCCTTTGACTTGGGAAGATGAAGTGATGATTTTGAAAAGGGAATTAGCTCGAGCTTGGTCTTCTCTCAAATTGGAGGAGCATAAAAATCAAGGCTTACCTGAGTTGAAAGACGCTAGCTCTCCGGAAGAATTTGATCTGATGGCAGAGGAATCAATTCGGAGTCTTTTGGATTTCTTGGATCAAAAGCAAATTGTAACTGTCAAGAATTATTTCGAACCAGCGATTCGGGAACATATGGGTTCTTTCATTCCAAAAGACAAGAGAAACTTCTTTTCAATCGGCATGCACTATGATCCACGTCCTTTGTATTCTCATTTCTACCATTGGTTTGAGTTGGCAAGAATGGACCTAGAACCTAACAAAAGTGAAATCAGAAGAGAGCCTTTGCTTTATAATATTTGGGATTCGAGAAATGAGGGAACCGCTACAGCAGTTGAGGAAATATTTATGAATGCGGGACTTTATAAGGACAGTCCACGCGCAAGAGAAATTGTGTACATCATGATCGCCCAAAGGGCTGCCAGAGGTTTAGGTTCACTTTATGCTCAGGCGAATGAAATGACGATGGTTGAAGCAGGAGGAATTCATTCAGATTATACCCCACGAGGCTGGATGAAAACGGAAAAAGAACTACTACTTTTTGAACAGCATCTATACATGAGACAGCCCGGGTATGGAAGTAGCTACATCACAGGAAAGTACTTGCTGGAAGCTGCCATGGCGGATTTTGTCAAAATGAAAGAAGAAAATGGAGAGGAATTTAACCTAAAGGACTTTTTTGATCAATTGAATAGCATAGGAAGTATTCCTATCTCTTTGAGCCATTGGGAAATGACAGGGATTGATCAGCATTAAAAAATTAAACTAACCATCTGAATCTAGCCACATTTTAAAAAGAATTTAAATGAAGGTCCAAAAACCTTATAGTCTTTAAAAACGCTCGATTTTGAAATAAAAAATGATACCACAAAGCAAATCTTTAAAATTAAGAGGAAACTAAAACAAGAATTATTGTAGATTTAAAAAAAATATTCATATTTACGCCATACAAGCAACACATACAAAAACATCAAGAATTAAATTTTTTTAAGATTTAATTGGTTTTTTTCAATGTTAAAAATTGTTAAAAATCAACAAATCAATACCACTAACGTTTTTAATTTTATAGTAAGGAAGTTTAAATTTTACAAAAGATGGGTAAAAACATATTTAACACACTTTCTAGTGCAATTAGAACGATTATTGGCCATTATAAAAACATTAATGAGCTAATTGTAAAGAGCGATGAAGAAAATATTGATGACCTTCTAAAAAAACCAAAAGACAAATTAGCCTTTGAAGAAGCCATTGAAGATTTAATGAAAGAAAAATCTAAATCGAAAAAAATTATTCTTAATAACAAAGAAGTGACAATCTCAATTTAAGAAGTTAAATGAATCTTAATATTGCATTAAACACCATTATATACATAATGGTGTTTTTGTTTCCAGGATTTCTATTTAGACGATCTTTTTTTACTGGAAAATTAAATAGACGATTTGAATCAGGAAATACGTTAGAACGAGTATTATGGAATATTCTATTTAGTTTATTCTCCATTCTCGCATATTGTATATTTGTATATTTGCTAATAAAAATTCAATTCAAACCTATTTACAATATTCACTCACTCTCTTCTAAAACTTATATTGATATTTTTACAAGTTTATATGAAAATAAATATCCTGAAATATTCAAAAGTGAAACAGCCTTATTTTCTATTTTACAAACTCTATTTTCTCTTTATATATTTTCTGGGATTTCAGGTTACGTAATTCACAAAATAATCTTCATCTTAAGTTTAGAAAAACGTTTCTCGATACTGAAGTTTCAAAATCCATGGGATTATCTTTTAGCTTCTAATAAAAAAAATAATTCAACTCACAGTATTGGAGACTTTTACTATACCAAAGTAGATATTAAAACAAAGTCTGAAGAATTATTTACAGGAAAACTTCATCAAATAATTTATGATGAAGAAGGAAAAACAGAAGCTATTGCAATACAAAATTGTTATAAATTTTACCGGATTAAGTCGGACTCTCCAAATTATGAATTAATAAAAAATCAACTAACTGAAGATAATAATGACCCTAACCTTATACTTCATTCGGAACAAAACAATACCCTTACATACAGAAAAAGAATAAAAGGAAACATATTCACCGTGTTAAATCCCGAAATAGAAAATATTTCAATAACATATATAAAAGTTTCCGACATTAAGGATATTTACCAAAAATTCATTAATATTTCTATTTCACTTATCCTTTTAACTATTACGATATTATGTATAATTAATGGAATTTGGGATTTACATTTATACCCATTTGCAAGCATTTACAGACGTATAGGATTTTCTATTATCACACCTTTTGTTGCAATTTTCACCATCATATTAATTTCTCAAATATTAGATTTCAAAAATTACAAAACCGAGAAACATAAATCAGAAATCAAAGATTCATTATTCATAACTCTAATTTCTCTAATCCCATATCTATATGTATTTAATTATATTAGATTTGGGTTATTAATTCCAATTACAATATTTTCAATATTCCTTTTAGGAACCTTTACAAGTAAGAAGACGCTGAAGTCAGAACCTGACAATGAAGAAGAACAAATAGGCGAAAAATAAAATTATTTTTTCCCGACCAGCCCTTCAGTCAACTCATTCATTGCTTTGACTTTATATTCGAAATCACCCTTTAAAGTTTCTCGGTAAGAATGGAGGTTTTCCAGCAAATCATCAATCTCCTCTGGCAAAACCTCTTCTAAAAGTTGTCTTAATCTTTTTGCAGTTGTAGGTGATTTTCCATTGGTTGAAATGGCAATTTTCAGGTTTCCCTTCGTCACAATTCCTCCTAAATAGAAATCACAGAGCTCTGGTGTATCCGCCACATTGACTAAAATAAACCTCTCCTTAGCTTCATTTCGAATTTGCAGATTCACTTTCTTATCATCGGTGGCTGCTATGACAATATGCTTTCCACCCAGGTACTTTTCGTGGTATGCATCCTCGATCAAAGTCACAGAATCTTTCCCCGTTGCCAACTCCATAAAATCAGCATTAAACTCTTTGGCAACAACTGTCACTTGAGCCTCGGGGCTTGATTTGAGTAAAAAGCTCAATTTCTCTGTCCCAACATTGCCACCACCTATTAGCAGCACATTGAGCTCATGAACTTTTAAGAAAATTGGATATAAATGATTCATAGGATAATTGCGAAGAGATTAAATCCAAACTATCAAAAAAACCTGAATCTATCATCCAGGTTTTCAGCTTTCTAATTCAATTCTTTTGTTTACGGCCTGTTAGCTTGAGTATCAACCAAAATTGCCTCACGGTATACCTCTGCCAGTTTCAAGCTTTCTCTCACCACCTCACCTACAATGATGATGGCAGGAGACTGAACTTGATTTCCCTGAGCTTTTGGCAAAATATCGCCAATCACACCCGCAGTGATCTTTTCATCTCTGGTCGTCCCGTTTTGGATAATTGCGATTGGCAAATTGTCTTTACCTGAGTTTTTGTAGACCGCAACAATTTCAGGAAGCTTTTGAGTCCCCATCAAAATCACGACAGTTGCTGAAGACTGAGCTGCCAAACGAACGTCATTTGACAATTTTCGAGCGGATGTAGTTCCCGTGATCACCCAGAAGCTTTCCGAAACACCTCTTTTGGTAACAGGAATCCCCGCCATAGCCGGAACAGCAATAGAGGAAGTAATTCCCGGCACTACATAGGTAGAAACTCCGAAGCTTTCGATATAGTCGATTTCCTCGGAACCTCTTCCAAACACAAATGGATCACCACCTTTTAGTCGCACAACATGTCCATGTTTTTTGGCCATGCTTACGCAAAGTTGATTGGTGTCCTCTTGAGGCAAAGAATGTTTTCCTACTCTTTTACCTACAAATACTTTCAATGCTGTTTCCGGAGCATGTTTTAATAAAACCGGATCAATTAAGGCATCATACAATACAACATCTGCTGTATTCAATGCCAAAATAGCTTTCAGTGTAATCAATTCGGGATCTCCAGGTCCTGCACCAACCAATGTCACCTTCGGATAAATTATCTCTCTCATGCCTCAACCTCCTCTTCTCTATAATTTTTCAGAACCTGATAAATCTCCAATGCCTGAGCAGCATAAGCTTTAGCAAATTCTTCTGAAGGTTCATGATTTTTGATTTCATAAACTTTATCAGCGAAAGATCTACCCAAATTCACTTTCCCAGTTTCCACAAACTTCTCATCAAAGAGGGAAATGATATTTGCATAGCTATTGGTGCTAACATCTTCACCCAAAAGCAATGCTTTGGCAGCATTGATCAAACCAGCATAGTGATGATAGATACTATCAGACCAGCGTCCATTTTCTAAAGATTCCTGGCCTAAATCCAATTTTTCTTTGGCTTCCAAAAGCAAAGTAGCCACCAAATCGATCACTACACCAGCACATTCTCCAACACCTACTGCTACCTCATAATTCTCTTCTCTACCCCAATCGATTCTATCAGCCTCAGTTACTTTTGAAGAATCTGCCAATTCTTTGATCAATTCATAGAAATAAATTTGACCTTTTTCATCGTAATAGCTCAAGAAGTCCAAATCACCAGAATTAGCTTCAAAGTCATTCAAAAGAATACGTAAAGCCTCAGGACCTCTTCTACTTGGAATCTTTGTGACTTTATCTGCAAATCTTCCATTGCCATCGCCTAGATTTCCACCACCCAAAAGCACTTGAAGTGCTGGGATCACGGTTTTACCAACTCTCATGGACATTCCCTGGAATCCGATATGGGCCATATTGTGTTGCCCACATGCATTCATACAGCCAGAGATTTTGATGACCAAATCTTTGTTTTTCAAATATTGAGGGTATTCATCAAGAATTACCTTTTCTAATTCCACAGCAATACCCGTGGAACTGGCAATACCCAGATTACAGGTATCTGTTCCGGGACAAGCCGTGATATCTCCTAGGGAATTATATCCTCTTTCAGCCAATCCGATTTTCTTCAATTCCTGATAGAAATAAGGAACCAAATCCTCTCTAACATCGCGAATTAAGAAATTCTGTCTCAAAGTGAATCTCACTTCATCATTGGCATATTTCTGTACTAAATCTGCCAATGCTCTCGCCTGAGAAATATAGAAATCTCCCAAAGGAACGCGAACTCCTACAGCTACATATCCTGCCTGCTTTTGAGGCAGTACATTTGTCTGCTTCCAAAGCTCAAAATCCAATCCCAGCTCAGCACCCAATTCAGGTTTCTCTGGATTTGGAAGCTTTTGTCCAGCTTCAGAGTTTTCAAAATCCAATGGATAAGAATGGAAAGGAAGTGCTTTTCTTTCTTGCTCAACCAATTCCAAAAAGGCCTCAAGTCCCAAATCTTTGACCAAGAATTTCATTCTGGCTTTATTTCTTCTGGCTCTCTCGCCATGGCGATCAAAGATTCTCAAAACCACCTCAATCAATGGGATCAACTGGTCAGTTTCTAAGAATTCAGCGATTACATCTCCATGTCTCGGCTGAGAACCTAAACCTCCGCCCAACAACACTTTGAAACCACGAACTTCTTTACCATCAATCGTTTTCACTTTCGGAATAAAACCCAAATCATGCATGTAAGCGAGTCCGGTATCTTCATCAGATGAAGAGAATGACATCTTGAACTTTCTACCCATTTCTTGACAGATCGGGTTTCTTAAAAAGTATTTGAAAGTAGCATCCGCGTAAGGAGTCACATCAAAAGGCTCATTTGGATCAATGCCAGCAGTTTCAGAGGCAGTCACATTTCTAACCGTGTTACCGCAAGCTTCACGAAGGGTAACATCATCTTTTTCCAATTCAGCCCAAAGCTCAGGAGTTCTATCCAAGCTCACATAGTGAATCTGGATATCCTGTCTTGTCGTGATATGAAGTCTACCAGTAGAATATTCTTCTGAAACCTTACAGATCCTTCTCAATTGATCTCCAGTCACTCGGCCATAAGGCAGTTTGATTCGGATCATCTGAACTCCAGGCTGCCTTTGTCCATATACTCCACGAGCTAGTCTAAGACTTCTGAATTTTTCCTCATCGATTTTTCCCTCCTTGAAAAGGGCGATTTTACGCTCCAATTCGAGAATATCCCTTTCTACAATCGGGTTTTCTATTTCTGTTCGAAAGCTTTGCATGGCGTAATAGTTTGATTTCCCTATGGGGAAAATAGGTTTTAGGTTGTTAGAAAAGTCCCGCAAAAGCGGGACAGGTTGTTAGGGTTAAATAGGCACTTTGGGTTTGTCCTTCCTTAGAAAGATTCGTTAATCAATAAAGCCGACACTAATGGTATCAAAGCTTCCTTCATCGATCAGAATAAAGGAACCATTAGATTTATTGCTCTTATAAGAATCCACATGGATTGGTTTGCTCAATCGGAATTGAACTCGACCAATGTCATTTAGCTTCAATTGTTCTGCCTCCTCTTTTCCAGAGAAGTCCGCATGTATTTTCTCTTCAATTCGGTCAACTTTTGCCAAAACCCGGTTCACACCATGTTGCAGGATATACTTCTGACCTACTTTTAGAGCTTTGGAATTCACTTGGCAAAGAGTTGCAGTCAGCGATTTCTCACTAATTGGCTCTTCTCCGACTTTGACAATCATATCGCCTCGGCTACAATCAACTTCATCTTCCAATGTGATGGTAATAGAAGCACCAGGTGCTGCCTCTTTTAGCTCTTGGTCAAAGAAATGGATGCCCTTGATCGTTGATTCATTTCCAGAGGGAAGCAAGGCAACCTTATCTCCGACTTTCAGGGAATTGCCATAAAGCTTTCCTGAAAAGCCTCTAAAGTCATGATAAGCTTCGGTCTTTGGACGAACAACATATTGAACAGGGAATCTGGCAACAGTGCTTTCCTGCAAGTCATTTGGTTCTAAAACTTCCAAATGATCCAACAAGGTATTTCCAACATACCAAGGCATCTGTACTGATTCACAGGTTACGTTTTCGCCTTTCAAAGCAGAAACAGGAATAAAGGTGATCTGATCTTCGGTGAAGTCACTCTTTGCTACCAATTCATCAAAATCAGACTTGATTTTCTGGAATACTTCTTCGGAATAATCCACCAAGTCCATTTTGTTCACCGCTACAACCACATGACTCATGCGAAGTAGATTGGAAATAAAAAAGTGACGGTAAGTCTGCTCAATCACTCCTTTTCTAGCGTCAATCAAAATAATGGCCACCTGAGAAGTGGAAGCTCCTGTCACCATGTTTCGAGTATACTCGACATGACCCGGAGTGTCAGCCACAATGAAATTGGTTTTGGAGGTATTGAAGTAGATATGAGCCACGTCAATCGTGATCCCTTGCTCTCTCTCTGCAACCAATCCATCGGTAGCTAAAGAGAAATCTAGGTAATCATAACCTCTTTGCTTCGAGTTTTTCTCGATAGCTTCAATTTTATCTGTTGTCAAAGAATGGGTATCATAAAGCAATCGCCCGATCAGCGTGCTTTTTCCATCATCCACTGATCCAGCAGTAGCGATTTTGATGAGTTTTCTTCCTTGTATATCCATTGTTTTCTTAATTATCTTTTAGCATTTCAGTAATTCGAAAGAAATGCTTCGCGAGATATGTAGAGACAAGTTCCCTTCGGTCACGATATATTTTTGAATAGTATCTTTCCGCTAATGCGGAATATCTTTACCTATCTGCGTAGCTATCTTTAATATTCAAGAAATTTCAATTCTTGAATATCACTTACCTTTTTTTAAAAATATCCAACCTTCTTTCTCGTCTCCATCGCTGCTTCCGATCGCTTATCATCGATTCTGGCTCCACGCTCAGATATGGTAGACTCTCTGATTTCAGCAACCACATCATCCAAAGAAACAGCCTCTGATAATACAGCCGCCGTACAGGTCATATCTCCAACAGTTCGGAAACGAACCCACTTCTCAACCACCTCTTCATGCTCCTCGCGATAGACGTGCTCATTGGCTGTCCAAATCAATCCATCTCTGAAAAAGACATCTCTTTTATGTGCGAAATAGATACTTGGTATCTCAATATTTTCAGTTCTGATATACTCCCACACATCCAGTTCAGTCCAGTTGGAAATAGGGAAAACACGTACATTTTGACCCAAATGGATCTTCCCGTTTAGCATATCAAAAAGCTCAGGTCTCTGGTTTTTCTCATCCCATTGTCCAAAATCATCTCTTACAGAAAAAACACGCTCTTTCGCTCTAGCCTTCTCTTCATCTCTTCTAGCACCGCCAATACATGCGTCAAATTTGAACTCCTCTATCGCATCTAGAAGTGTGGTGGTCTGGAGAGAGTTTCTGCTTGCATAGCGACCTCTTTCTTCCCGAACTTTCCCCTGATCGATTGCATCCTGAACGTTTCTAACGATCAATTCCAATCCCAACTCTTCCACCAATTTATCTCTGAATTCAATGGTCTCAGGGAAATTGTGTCCGGTATCCACATGCAATAATGGAAATGGGATTTTTGCAGGAAAAAAGGCCTTTTGAGCCAATCTCACCAAAGTAATGGAGTCTTTTCCACCTGAAAAAAGCAAAACAGGACGCTCAAACTGCGCAGCCACTTCGCGAAGGATGTGGATGGATTCTGCTTCTTTGGGGTTTGGTATAAATAGGTTTGACATAGGAAATACGAATTACGAAAATTTGAAATACGAACTGACCTAAATGGTTAAACTTTTACAGCTTCGAAAACTAATTTTCTGATTTTTGACTTCTAATATTTTTTGATGGCTGTAAACCGTTTACTGTTTACTACTCACTGATCCTGACAACAATCGGATCTTACTTCGCGTGCAAGCCGCATTCTTTTTTGGAATCTTCCCACCACCATCTTCCGGCTCTTGCATCTTCTCCTGGAAGAATCGCTCTCGTACAAGGAGCACAACCGATACTGATAAAGCCTTTGTCATGAAGCGGGTTATAAGGAATTCCCTTTTCCTCGATGTAGGCGATCATTTGATCGTAGCTCCAATCCAAAAGGGGATTATACTTGAAGATCTGATTGCCGTCATCCCACTCGATTCTCTTCATGCCACTTCTATTGGCACTTTGCTCAGCTCTCAGGCCTGTTACCCAAACCTCATTGCCAGCCAAAGCACGCTTCAAAGGCTCCACTTTTCTGACGTAGCAGCAGGATTTTCTATTTTCAACAGAATTGTAAAATCCATTGATCCCCTGTTCAGCAACCAGGTTTTCAACAGATTCTCTCTCTGGATAATAAACTTGAATTCGGGTATTATACTTGCTTTCGGTACGTGCCAAAAGCTCTAAAGTCTCAGGAAATAATCTCCCTGTGTCCAAAGAGAATATTTTAACTGGTATTTGATTTTGGGCGATCAATTGGGTAATCACTTGATCTTCCTGTCCCAAAGAAGTTGAAAAGACAACTTTCCCTGGAAACAAATCAGCAATCAAAGCTAACCCTTCTTGAGCACTCAACTGGTCTAATTGTGATTCTAGCTCAAGCATATTTTTCTTCTGTTTCATTTGCTTCTGCTTTTGGAGAAATTTCCCAAACTCTCTCGTGTAGGTAATACAAAATAATTTTAGAGAACACCTCTACAGAACCGATTGATAAGGCCATCACAAATTCTCCTGTTACGAAATAGGAAATGATAATGGTATCAATGGTCCCCACAATTCTCCAAGAAATTGATTTGAGGAGGCTTTTGGCATTGCTGTCTTTTCCAGACTTGCTAGCAAAGAGTTTCTTAAGTGGCTGGTCTAAAATCATACAGGTTTCAACGAGAGTAAAGCACAAAAGTATATAAACCCTATTTATTTTATAGGGTTTATTGGAAAAAAATTTTGTTAAGTTTTCAAAATATCTTCTAACGTCTTGTTTTCCAGTATTTTAAGTGTTTCATCTCTTACCTGAATCATCACCTTATTTATCCCACAAGTCACCTCGTCCTTACACTCATCACAAGGTTCGTAGTAGTTTAAACTCACACATGGAAGAAGTGCAATAGGTCCATCTAATAGACGAATGACTTTTGAAAGAGGAATATCTTTGGGATCTTTTATTAGGTAGTAACCTCCACCTTTTCCTTTTTTACTCCCCAAGATTCCCGCTTTTTTTAGTTCAAGCAGGATATTTTCTAAAAACTTATGGGAAATCCCATGCTCTTCGGCGATATCCTGGATCAATACGGTCTTTTCTTCACGGTGCTTGCCCAGGTATGTCAGGGCATGTAGGGCATATTTGGTCTTTTTGGAAAGCATTACCAAAAATAATCTTTTTTGGCATATACCCTAGTACGGTAGTGGGGAATTAGAATAAATCTAATTAAAGTCAAAAATCCTACTATCCCAAAATAGAACCGGAGGCTTTGAGTCAATCCAATTCAAATCTATAAAGGTTCGCTTTCCCATCATCGACATAGCCAATCAAATCTCGATCTTTCTCGTTTACTGCTATGATGCTTACCTCCCGATCCAATTCCAAAATTTTCACAGGATTCCCCCCCCAGTCATAAACTAATACCCTTTTACTTTTTAAAGGGTAATGATATTCCCACGGTTCATCCGAATACAAGACATAGATATAATCCTCAGAAACAGTTGTAAAAACATTCCCAAACCTATTTTCCTTCTTAATTGTCGCACTTATCATATTTGGACCAGAGGAATCTTCAAACTCGGTCGGCCAATAATGAAGCGATTTATTTATGATTAATTGCCCCTCTTCATTCAATTCCAAAAAGTCCATATTAAATGAAAATGTGGATGATGCAAGTACAAGCGACTTAGAGGGATGCTTATAAAAATTACTTTGATAGGCCATATCTAAAGTGCTAGGTGCTATACCTTCAAATTTTTCCTGAAATGGGAATGTACCTACAGATTGTATCTCTTTCCCCTTAGAAATAAGCATGAATGGTTTTTCGATCATCCCGGCTCCCAAAAAATAATCCCCCTCCAATTTTATTGCTGTGCGAATAAAACCATCGAACTTTCCTTGAAATGGAATACAATCTGGATCATCTTTAGATTCCAAAATTTGACCGATTGGATATTCTTGGAATTCTCTCATTTCCATTTCATAAACTCCGAGCATATCTCCATTTTTTCCCGATTTGAAAATCGAAAGAAAGGGATTCATTTCACAAGGTCCTTGACCGATCTTTCCAAATCTCTTTAGAAACCGGTCTTGATCTACATCGATAATTTTGAACAAGTATTCCAACTCTTCATCTTTTACGAATAAAAATTTATCGAATAATAATATTTCGCCAGCCCGAAATAGAGAATCAGACGAGTGAAGCCTAATTGAATTTAGACGATTTTTAACCTGAAATTCTATGAGGGGGTTTTCGACAATGAGTGCATCAGAACAACTCCATAGTAGGAATCCACCGATAAGGTATAGCAGGATATAAATTACTTTAAACCTCAATCTGCGTTTACTCATTACATTTCAGGACAACGAACTTCGACACCTGGAACTGGAATCATTTCATTTCCATTGGGTCCTACATAAATTATCCAATGGCAAACCTTATTTAATGAACTACGCATACAGCAAGTAATCCCAGGATCTGCTTTCACTAAAGGTGCAGATTGAAGAAATAAAATTGAAAGAAAAGCAAATAAAATAATTGACTTTTTCATAATGATAAAATTTAAATTGTGAAACAAAAAAGTCTTAAGCGCTAAAAACTTAGACTAAGTTTAGTTTTTCATTCCTAAAATTCAAGTTTAAACTAAATATTATTCAGCTTGAACTATTAACCATCTGGTTATCAGGGCTAATTATTTATTTAATTTATAAATTACTGATTTTACTTAGTTCTATATCAATGACTTAAAGCTACAGCAAAAAAACCTCCGATCCCTAAATGGAACCGGAGGTTTGGTAGAATTAAAACCTTCGAGGTTCTAAAAATCTCAAAGGATAATGTTACTTAAAGCATCTCAACGCTTCTCTTTACAAATGCAGTAAGATCTTTGCCTGTCAAAAGGCCTTGAGAAAGTTTCGCCAAATCAAAGGCTTGCTTCGCCAATTGGATCTGAGCTTCTTCTCCGTCTGCTTTCAAAATCTTATCGACAACTGGGTGGTTACCGTTGATAGCTACTTTGTAGTTGTCAGGCATCTGTCCGTAGAAACTCATCGGGCCTCCACCAGTCTGTGCCATGTCTTTCATTCTGCGCATCCACTCTTCCATCGTGATGGTTACTGGAAGTTCTTCCGGACTTAAACCTTCCACTTCAACAGTGTAGGTTTGACTTCCAATTGCCTTATCGAATAATTCCTTCACTTGCTTACTTTGATCTTCAGTCAGCAAGTTTGCATAGGAATCTTCCTTCTGGATCAATTTCTCAACCACATCCGCATCTACACGCTTCATCTGGACTTTCTCCATCTTCGTCTCCACATTCTGGATAAAGTGACTATCAATCGGAGAATCCATCACCAACACATCATAATCCTTTTTATTAGCAGAGGCGATGAAGCTATCCTGCTTTTCTACATCTGTTGCATACAAGAAAATGGTCGTGTCATTCTTATCCGTCTGAATGGCTTTTACTTTCTCCTTGTACTCATCCATGGTGAAGAATTCACCTTTAGTGTTTTCCAAAAGCGTAAAGTCTTTCCCTTTTTCGTAGAATTTATCCTCGGAGATCATTCCGTATTTCACGAACAAACCGATATCACTCCACTTCTCTTCGTAAGCTTTTCTGTCCTTTTTGAACAATTCAGCCAACTTATCAGCAACTTTCTTGGTGATGTAGTTATTGATCTTTTTCACATTTCCATCAGCTTGCAAGAAGCTTCGGGACACGTTCAAAGGAATATCCGGAGAGTCAATCACCCCGTGTAGTAACATCAAAAATTCAGGAACGATATCCTTCACCTCATCCGTGATGAATACCTGACGGCTGAATAGTTTGATTTTATTGCGTTGCAACTCGAAGTCATTTTTGACTTTCGGGAAGTACAATACTCCTGTCAAATTGAATGGATAATCCACATTCAAATGAATCCAGAAAAGCGGATCCTCAGACATCGGATAGAGCTCCTTGTAGAATGCCAAGTAATCCTCATCCTTCAAATCACTTGGTGACTTGGTCCAGATAGGAGAAGTAGTATTGATAATATTATCAACTTCTACAGACTTGTATTTCTTCTCACCTTTGTCATCTACTCCATCCTCTACGGATTCGGTTTTGGTTCCAAACTTGATCGGAACAGGCAAGAACTTGCAGTATTTGTCCAAGATTCCCTGAAGCTTCCACTTGTCCAAGAATTCCTCAGAATCCTCATTGACATGCAAAATGATATCAGTTCCTCTTTCTTTTCTTTTGCCTTTTTTGATCTCAAACTCAGTACTTCCGTCGCAAGTCCAAATCGCCGGCTCAGCACCTTCCTGGTAAGAAAGTGTGTGAATTTCCACGGTTTTGGCAACCATAAATGCGGAATAGAAACCCAAACCAAATTTACCGATGATCTCATTGGCATCTTTGGCATCTTTGAATTTCTCAACAAATTCAGTTGCACCGGAGAAAGCAATCTGATTGATATACTTTTTGATCTCCTCAGCCGTCATCCCCAAACCTTTATCAGAAATGGTGATGGTCTTCTTTTTCTCATCGAAGGCAACCTCAACAGTGATGTCTCCTAGCTCCCCTTTGTACTGACCAAGCGTCGCGAGTCTTTTGATTTTCTGCGTAGCATCCACTGCATTGGATACTAGCTCACGAAGAAAAATCTCATGGTCAGAGTACAAGAATTTTTTAATGATCGGGAAAATGTTCTCGGTATGGATCGAGATGGTACCTTTTTCCTGCATGGGTATAAATCAGTTTAGTTAATACAATAATTGACAAAGTGGATTTATCAATGCCTGTTCCAAACCGAAAAAAATGACAAGTTGGCAGACCACTTAGATGATCAGCCTTTCAAAGTCAGGACGGAACTATTTATAATATTTTGCATTTTATTTAGAATCGTTGAATTTTTCAGCTAAATTATTCAGCATAAGCAACTCGCTTTCAATCACTTTATCTCGATATCCAAACAGATTGAGATTATGAGGGATTGCATTTTTTAGATCATCTTTTTCTGAAAATGAATCAAAAAGAAAACGTATTCAAGCTATTCCCAAACATGGGCTATTGGCTCATGATTTTCATTCCCCTGATCTTTGCAGGCTTCTATGTGACCTATTTTAGTCAATTGTCACTATCACTTCCCCGCATCATGCATATTCATTTTGCATTGATGAGCTGTTGGGTATTAATGCTGATTGTACAGCCACTATTGATTCGTTATCGAAAGCTCTCCTTACATAAATCTATCGGAAAGGCCAGCTACCTAGTAGTCCCACTTGTCATTTTGACTACATGGATGATGATGAGATATACCTATGGAAATCAGCTTGCTTCACTTCTTGGAGATATTGAAGCTAGCCTAACTGAATTGACTCTAGAACAGGGAAAAACACAAATAGCCGTATTTATTTCCATTGCTTTCGTATACCTAATTTGGCTGATTATCTTTTACTCTTTGGCTGTTATCTATCGAAAAAACAAGTCTTTTCATGCACGATTCATGATCGCCGCATCCTTGACCTTGATAGGTCCTACTGTAGATCGCATTCTTTTTTTTCTTTTTGGAATCTCAACAGTGATAGCTGATTTGCCAGTTGAGGTGGTAGGATTTCTATTTATCGACATTCTCCTATTGACCTTGATGATCAAAGACATCAGAAATAACAAATCAGCGATACCATTTGGAGTATCACTTGCCATTTACTTCTTTCTTCAAGTTTTTCACATCTATTTTACTAAAAATGAAGCCTGGGGAAATTTCGTTTATCTCCTTTTACACTAGACCCAATTTCGATATATGAAAAAGCACCTTATCCTGATTCTTTGCATCTTAAATTTTGGATTATTGAAAGCCCAAGAAGTGCCAGAAATTCAAAAAAGAACTGTCACATTTTTAGAGACTTTAGATCAAAATCAGACAAATCAGGTTTTAATCGCTTTAAATGACAGTGCCAGAACAAAATGGACCAACCTTCCTATTGGATTGGCTCCACGCTCTGGACTTCAATACGCTGACTTTTCCGATAAAAGCAAAATCGCTTTTCATAAAATATTAAGTGAACTTTTAAGTTCTCAAGGCTACCTCAAGACCTTTGCTATCATGCAGGTGGACGATATTCTTCATGAGCTATTTGAAATCAAATATAATCGTGGAGAAATGGATGAAAACACCATCAAAATGATCCGTGGGCTTAACTGGGATTATGGAAATTACTTCCTTGCCATTGCAGGCAACCCAAAGACTGACGACCAATGGGGTCTCAAATTCGAGGGGCATCATCTATCACTCAATTTGACAGTATCGGGGCAAGAATTCTCAATGACTCCACTTTTTTTGGGCTCAGATCCAGCGGTAGTTGAAGAAACTCAATATGCAGGATTGAGACCTTTGAGCAAAGAGGAGGATTATGGGTTTTGGTTTGTCAATTCTCTAGATGATGCTCAAAAAGCAAAGGCCACTTTGGATGAAAAAGTGCCCGGAGATATCATCACCAGTCCAGATCGACCTCAATGGCTAGAGACTTTCCAGGGAATCAAAGGCTCTGAACTTTCAGAAACTCAAAGACAAATCCTTCATTATTTGATTGAAGAATATGTAGCAAATCTGGATCATAAAAAAGCTGAGGAGTACTTGGCAAAACTCCACGCTACCGGAATGGATGAGGTCTATTTTGCATGGATCGGCAGCTATGAACCCATGAAAGCCCATTACTACATTATTCACAGTCCAGATTTCTTAATTGAATATGACAATGTCGGTTTCTTGGATAATGCAAATCACATTCATTCTATCTTCAGGGAAAAAGGAAATGACTTTGGAGAGGATGTGTTGAAAAACCATAGGATGGCTCACCATCATTAAATGAAAAATGCCAGAATCAGGATATTCCAAAACGCCACTTTTCAAGAAATTGGGAATCAAATCAGGGGATAAAATTCTCTGTTTGTTTTCCCCAAAAGACTACGGGGCCTTTTTCGAGTATCTTCCTGATAATTTGGAGATTATTTCAGAAGATCATTTAATTGAAGAGTTAGATTTTATTCATCTTTTTGTCAAAAGCCAAAAAGAACTTAATGAGGGCTGGAGCAAAGCTGTCAAATTCTTAAAAAAAGATGGAATTCTTTGGGTAAGTTGGCCTAAGCAAAGCTCCTCTATCTCTACAGATGTTGGCAAATACGACATCATGCATTATGGCCTGGATCAAGGTCTGGTGGATGTCAAAGTTGCAGCAATCGATGAGGATTGGAGCGGATTGAAATTTATGTATCGAAAAAAAGACCGATGAAACAGCTTACTGCCTTCCTATTTTTCACCATTTTTTCTATTCAAGGAATAGCTCAAGAAAGACCTCAAATCGAAATCCAAACCAACTATGGAACGATGGTACTGGAACTCTACAATGAGACTCCTCTCCATAGAGACAATTTCCTGAAATTGATAGAAGACAAGGTTTATGACAGTTTGATTTTCCACAGGGTGATAGAGGACTTTATGATTCAGGCCGGAGATACTGAAAGCAAGAATGCTAAACCGGGAGAATCAGTGGGTGAGCATGATTTACCTTATCAGGTTCCCGCAGAAATCCGTCCCAATATTTTCCATAAAAAAGGGTCCTTGGGAGCCGCAAGGACTAATAATCCCGAAAGGGCTTCTAGTAGTACACAGTTTTATATTGTTCAGGGAAAGATCCAAAATGACAGTTTATTGACGCACAACCAAAACAGGATCAATACCTATTTGCAAAGGCATTTTGCCATCAATGATACTACGATCAAACCACTTTATGACTCTCTAGAAAATGCGAGAGAAGCCAAAGACAGTGTATTGGTCAAAACTCTTTCTGATAAGTTGGAAAGCCAGGTAAAGTCCTTTGAGAATTTTCAGAAATACGAGATCCCAGCCGCTCATAAAGAAGTCTATGAAAACATTGGCGGAACTCCCCATTTGGATCAAAGTTATACTGTTTTCGGCCAGGTGATTTCAGGTCTGGAAGTTGTCGATGCCATAGCGGCTGTAGAAACCAATGAAAAGGATAGACCTGAGACTGATGTGATTATTTTAAAAATGAGAATTGTGCATACACCTATACCATAACTTTTATGAAAGCATTTGCTATCTTTTTTTACCTTTCCTCTGTTCCTTTCAAAAAGGGAGCATGTGGATTTTTTGCCTTTCTTTTATTTCAGCTTTTTGTATTCCAAGCTCAAGGCCAAGACAAAGTTTTTATTGACAGTATTTCAGATCAAGCTCATTTCAAATACTCTGATTACGATTATCCGGAAGCCATCCGCCTTGCTCAAGAGGCGCTTTCTTTAAGCCAATCTGAAGATTATAAAGAGGGAATTTTGAGGTCTCAGCTTTACCTTTTGATGGCTAGTCAAGAATCTGGCAAAGAGACCTATGACCCCAAGGCTGTAGAAATTCTCATTCCTGAATTGGAAGAAAAAGGTCTTTGGCTAGAGCAAGCTCGAGCTCTTTCATTTCTTGCAAATACCTATGCTTTTTTTGGGGATGTAGAAAAGTCAATTCAAAATCATTTAAAGGCACTTACGATTTATGAGGAACATGAGCTGATCACCGGTATGGCCAGTGTCTATAATTCATTGGGACTCATCTATTATGATCAGCATGATTTTGATGAGGCATTTTTTTACATCAGGAAATCTTTAGCCATGGAGGAAGGCGTTGGGGATCTCAAAAGAGTGCATACCTCCTTGAATAATCTCGCTATCATATTTGAATATACCGGACCAATTGACTCTGCTATTTTTTATCATAAGCAAGCATTAGACATCGCTTACCAAACCAAAAGCCCTTATACTATTGGACTTTCACTGAGTAATCTTGGAAACAATTATGCCAACGATGGGCAATTGGATTTGGCAGAAAGCACGCTTTTAGAAGCCTTGAGAATAAGGGACTCCTTGGGCTATTCTCGTGGCTTAGCTTACACCCACAACCGACTTGCTAATCTATATTTAGAGAAAAACGAATATCAGAAATCTCAATTTCACGCTCAAAAGTCACTCGAAAATGCTGAGCTAGCATCCGAGTTGAAAGTCATTCGGATGGCCTACGAGAGGATGATGGAGCTTGCCGAAAAAACAGGAAATACCGCACAAGAACTAAAATATCTTAAACTAGCGACAGAACTGAAGGACAGTTTGCTCAATGATTCCAACACCAAGGAAATCACGCAAATGATGGCCAATTATGATTTTGAGAAAAGGCAAATGCTGGATAGCATCCAAAACGCTCAAGTTATGCGGGAGCAAAGTCTTCTCTATGAGGAAAGACTAAAAGTGGAACGCAATCGTCAAATCATTTTCCTCATTTCTGGTATTCTTCTGCTAGTTCTTGCGGTCAGTTGGTGGCGTAGATACATTTTTATCAGAAAATCCAACTTTGCGATAGCTGCTGAAAAAGAACGCTCAGATGATTTATTACTGAATATTTTACCTGAAAATGTTGCTCAGGAATTAAAGGAGAAGGGATATTCTGATGCCAGAGATTTTGAAAAAGTCACAGTCATCTTCACGGATTTTGCCGACTTCACCAAAAAGGCCCAGCACCTTTCAGCCAAAGAACTAGTGAATGAATTAAATACTTGCTTCAAGGAATTTGATAAAATCGTTGAATCCAAAGGTCTGGAGAAAATCAAAACCATTGGAGATGCTTACTTGGTCGCAGCGGGGCTTGATTCCAAGTCAGATGCACTTTCTGCTATTGAAGCCGCCCTTGAAATGAAGGAATTCATCCTAGAAAGAAACCAAAACCCTTCCATCCCTACCAAGGCAAAATTTGATATGCGAGTAGGTATCAATTCAGGTTCGGTAGTAGCTGGGATTGTAGGCATCAAGAAATTCCAATATGATATCTGGGGAGACACAGTCAATACAGCTCAAAGAATGGAGTCGAATTGCGAGCTCAATCGAATCAATATATCTGAGAACACATACGAACTCGTAAAAAATGACCCCAGATTTGAATTTGAATACCGGGGAGAAATTGAAGTCAAAGGAAAAGGATTGATGAAGATGTGGTTTATTATGCGTTCAAAGACATCCTAATTTCTTATCTTTTCATGGAAATCACTTCAGCTGGGGCTTTTGAAATCGGCAAGTAGTTTTTGAAATCATTTTCATTCATCCTCAACAAAGTATCATTGAATAGAACTGGCTTTTTTAAATTTTTCAACTTCTTGATGCTTATCTCGAGCCTTTTTTCCTGTCAAGAGAATTCGAAACAGACAGAAGCCAGACTTCGCCCAAATATTCTTTTAATAGTCGCTGATGATTTAGGCTATGCAGATTTGGGAAGCTATGGAGGCGATATTGACACTCCCAATCTTGATCAATTAGCAAAAGAAGGGATTCGATTCAGCCGATTTCATACCGCTCCTTATTGTGCTGTCAGTCGAGCCATGATGCTTTCCGGCAATTTCAACCATGTGGCCGGGATGGGTTCTCAAGATTTGGTTACTGATGTAGTGGGTTATGAAGGCATGCTGAGTGAAAGAATTGTCCCTGTTCCTCAGCTGCTACAAAGCGCAGGCTATCATACCTATATCACTGGAAAATGGCACTTAGGACTAACTCCTGAAGCCAATCCAGCTCAAAAAGGATTTGAGAAGTCCTTCATCACTTTAGAAGGAGGTGCCAATCATTTTAGCAATTGGCTTTTATTTCCAGATAGCCCAGAATTGACTTATGGACATCAATCACTTTACACCGAAAACGGGGAAAAAGCAGTCTGGCCAGAAGGCGAATACTCCACGGACTTCTACACAGACAAATTGATTTCTTACATCGATTCCAATCTGGAAGATGAAAAGCCATTTTTTGCTTTTGCAGCATACACCTCACCCCATTGGCCTCTTCAAGTGCCTGAAAAATATTGGAAAAAGTACGAAGGCCGATATGATGAAGGCTATGAAAAACTTAGAGAAAGACGTCTCGAAAGCTTGAAAAAAGCTGGAATGGTTTCTCCAAATGCACAATTACCTGAGCTTCATCCTTCCATCAAAGCTTGGGAAAGTCTATCCGCAGAAGAAAAAGCAAAAGAGGCCCGAAAAATGGAAATCTATGCCGGCATGGTGGATAATCTGGACGAAAATATCGGTAGACTGATTTCTCATCTGAAAAACAAAGGCATTTATGAAAATACCCTTATCGTTTTCCTAGCTGATAACGGAGCTGCAGCTGAAGACTTTTATTATCATGAAGTATTTGGTCCCTATATCCAAAAGTATTACTCAGATGACTATGAGGATATGGGAACCAAAAAAAGCTTCATTTCTTATGGCCCTCAATGGGCTGAAGCCGGTTCAGCTCCTTTTCGATACTTCAAATCCTATACTACAGAAGGCGGGATGAATACTCCATTGATAATCGCTGGACCAGGAGTCAAAAATATAGGAACTATTTCGGATTCTTTTGTAACAATCATGGATTTGGCTCCTACCTTTTATCAAGACGCCAAAGTCGATTATCCAAAAACTTGGAAAGGAAATAATATTACCCCATTGGCTGGAAGCTCTTTGAATCCAATTCTTTCAGGAAATGAAGTTCAAATCCATGATTCGACTTATGTTTTTGGACTGGAACATCGGGAAAGGGCCATGCTCCGAAAAGGAAATTGGAAAATCGTCAATCTTGAAAAGCCTTTTAAAAATGAAAACTTCCAGTTATTCAATATTTTAAATGATTTAGGAGAGCAGGAAGACTTAAAAGACTCTTTACCTATTAAATTCCAAGAAATGATCCGGGAATGGGATCGATTTTCAGAAAAAGTCGGTGTAGTCATTCCAACCCCTCAACCATCAAACCACTAAGAATTTCAACCTATTATGATTTTCAAAAAGCAATTTTTAGTAAGTCTATTCCTGGGAGCAGCGGGCTTACTTTATCCTTTTTCTCAAACATTTTCCCAAACCTATGGCAAAAATGGGATGGTCGTTTCGGATCATTATTTGGCTTCAGAAGCAGGTATTGAAATCCTAAAAAAAGGCGGTAATGCGATTGACGCCGCTGTAGCAACTGCCTTTGCTTTGGCTGTCACTCATCCGGAAGCAGGAAACATCGGAGGCGGAGGATTTATTGTTTTCATGAAATCCGATGGAGATGTGACCACATTTGATTTTCGGGAAAAAGCGCCTTTGGCAGCAAGTCCAACCATGTTTTTGGATGAAAACGGAAATATCAAAGACAACTCCAACCATCGAGGCCTACTTTCAGTCGGAGTACCAGGCACCGTCGCTGGGCTCTATCAAGCACATCAAAAATACGGCAAACTTTCTTGGAAAGAGGTGGTAGATCCAGCAGTGAAACTGGCAAAGAAAGGCTTCCCAATGTCTTGGGGGCTATACCGAGTGGCTTTGAGGATGTCCGACAGGGATGACTCTTGGGACATCATGAAAAACTATTTCCGTGGTGCAGATGGAGAAATTGTCACACCTGGAGAACTCTGGAAACAACCGGCTCTAGCTAAGACATTGGAAGAAATCAAAAAGCATGGCAGAGACGGCTTTTACAAAGGGAAAGTTGCTGAAGAGATTGAAGCCTACATGAAATCCAACGGAGGAATCATCACTCAAGAGGATTTGGCAAAATATGAGGCGGTAGAGAGAAAGCCGGTTTCTACCAAATTCAAAGACTTTGAGATTTTCTCCATGCCTCCTCCTAGTTCTGGCGGAGTGGCGCTGATCGAAATGATGAATCTTTTAGAAGCGGCAGATATTTCATCCATAGAATTTAATTCTACTCCCTATGTCCACATAGTTGCTGAAGCAATGAGAAGAGCATTTGCTGATCGCGCGGAGTTTTTGGGAGATCCGGATTTTAATCCTGAGATGCCTGTTAACAAGCTGATTTCAAAAGATTTTGCGAAAGCAAGATTCCAAAATCTGGATATGAACCATGCTTCTCCAAGTGATCCTTCTAAATACGGACAGCTTTACGGTGGAGATCATACCACTCATTTTTCTGTCACTGACAAAGACGGAAATGCTGTTTCATTGACTTATACTTTGGAGAATTCATACGGTGTAAAAATGGGTTCTAGCAAGCTTGGATTCATTTTCAACAATGAAATGGGAGATTTCAACCCAGTTCCAGGAGTCACTACGGAAACCGGTCAAATCGGCTCTGACCCGAATTTGGTCGCTCCTGAAAAGAGAATGCTTTCCAGCATGACTCCAACTATTGTAGCAAAAGATGGAAAGCCTTATTTGGTGATTGGAAGCCCAGGAGGGAGAACGATCATCAATACTGTTTTCCAGACAGTTCTCAATGTTTTGGTTTATGATATGCGAATAGACAGAGCAATTGAAGCGATGAAAATCCATCATCAGTGGCTTCCAAATCAGATTGTTTATGAACAAAACCTACTTTCCCCAGACACAAAAGCTGCTCTGGAAAAAATGGGACATAAACTAAGACCAACCACAAACCTGGGAGTGTTGATGGGAATCACCTTTGACCCTGAACTGGGAACTTGGGTTGGGGCTTCGGACTCTTCTAGTGAGGACGGGGCAGCCAAGGGATATTGAGTCAGTTGCGAGTATTCAGTCTCAGTAATCAGTTTTTAGATTTAAATTTTGAAGAGGCAAAATCATGATGCAGGGATTGGTAAATCAGATAATTCATCAAAAAATATAAAATACGCATCCGTGGGAAATGACAGTCAATTAAAAAGGGAAATCGGCGTATGGGGCCTTTCCGCCAATATCGTCAACATCATTGTTGGAGCGGGGATATTTGTACTCCCAGCGATCGTTGCCGAAATCATGGGTGCATCCTCCATTCTGGTTTACCTTTTCTGCGGCTTTTTGATCGCTTTGGTCATGCTTTGTTTTGCCGAGGCAGGTAGTCAAATTTCTAAATCAGGTGGCGGTTACGCTTATGTAGAGACTGCTTTTGGGCCTTTTCCCGGATTTTTGGCAGCAGTTTTTATGATCACCGGAAGCGCATTTTCGGATGCTGCAGTCTCCAATGCACTAGTTGAATTAATTGGTATTGCCTTTCCTGAATTTTACTCTCCTGCCACCCGTTTGTTCTTGTTGTTTTTGATTTTCGGCGGCCTGGCTTTCCTCAATGTGATCGGAGTTAAGCAAGGAATCGGATTGGTCAAAGTGAATACGGTTGCTAAACTCACACCTCTTGTATTTTTGATCATTTTCAGCTGGAAGGATGTCACATTCTCAAATCTATTCTGGAAAGAGATGCCCTCCTTTTCACAATTCGGTCAAGCTTGTTTGATCTTGTTTTTTGCCTTCCAAGGTGGTGATGCAGGATTGACAGTGGGTGCGGAAATAAAAAATCCTCAAAAGACAGTTCCCAAAGCGATTTTCACAGGAATCTTGTTTGTGCTTTTACTTTATGTCATGATCCAAACTGCCGCACAGGGAGTTTTGGGAGATCAATTACCTGAAAACAAAGAGGCTCCTCTAGCAGCTGTTGCAAACATTGTCTTCGGTCCGGTCGGATATACGGTTTTATTGATTGGAGCAGGTATTTCCATGTTTGGAATGCTCAGCGGAGAAATCCTCAATCTACCTCGAGTCCTTTTCGGATTGGCAAGTGACAGGGTTATTCCAATTGACATTTTGGCTTCGGTTCATAAGAAGTTCAAAACTCCTTACCTAGCTATTTTACTTTATGCTGGCATAGGTTTTACACTAGCAGCTTTGGGAGGATTTCGCCAATTGGCAGTAATCGCCTCCGCGAGTATGCTTTTGGTATACTTTGGAGTAGCGCTATCCGTGATCAAACTTCGCCAAAAAGGAAATTCAGAACCTGGAAATTTCAAAATCCCATTTGGATATACTGTACCTATTCTTTCTGCAGGAATCATCCTGTTTTTCCTATCGAATTTGACAGTCTATGAAAAATCTGGAATTGCCATATTTTTCGTAACACTGACCACTATATACTTCATTATCAAAACAATACAACGGAAAAGATTAAGTAAATGAGTTCACCTTAAATCACAAAAAACATGAAAAAGCTCTTGATTACTTTATCATTAAGCTGCCTGATAATCGGCGGTATGCAAGCACAAAACATTATTTATCCCGCTATCCAAGGTTATGGAGGAGTAATCGAGGTTCCATTTGAAGCCATCAAACCGGACCCTAACGAGAGCTACAAATTTGTGATTGAAATCAGTAACCGAATCGACGACAAAAAAGAGATCGCAGGTATTCTGGATTACGCTTCCAGAATGTACAACCTCCACATCTATGCCGGTGTACCCAAGGAAAACATAGATTTAGCCATCGTAATTTTTTCTGGAGCTACACCAATTTCTCTTTCTAATGAGGAATACCAAAAACGATTTGAGGTAACGAACCCAAACGCTGAAGTTTTGGAAGAAATGAAAAGGAATGGGATAAGGCTTATTGTCTGCGGACAATCCATGATGAAGCAAGGACTAGTGCCAGACATGATTTTCCCAGGAGTAGAAATGGCAGTTTCAAGATTTACCGCCACTAGTGACTTGATGAAAAAGGGCTATCAACTTTTCGTCCTATAAAATGAAACTACTGAAATTATCCTTGGCATTGCTTCTTTTCATGGCCTTTGAAGTCAGTTCTTCAAATGCTCAGGAATCCGACATTCTCTTGATTAAAAATCAAAGAGAGGCTTCTAATCAAGCTCTAAGGAATTTTGATGAGGACCTTAATAGCACTTTTCTCACCGATGATATTTTGATAAGTACTGGGGCCGGGACTTTGATTTCAGGTAAAGAAAACTTGAAATCTTATATCCAAAATGCTACCGGACCTAGAATGTATTGGGTCAGGACTCCTGACGAAATCATCGTGAATCCCGAAACGAAACTAGCTTGGGAAAAAGGGACTTGGAGAGGATTTATTGAAGGCTCCGAGGAGGCTGTGGTAGGAGGAAATTATGCGGCGCAATGGACCAAAAAATCTGGAACTTGGCTGATTCAGTCTCAGCTATTTGTCACCATACCACCTAGAGAGAGGGGCTCCAAATAACATTTGGAAGTATAAACTTAAAGGAACTCACAATTAAAAAAGAAAAGGAGGACCCTATAATAGATATTATCCAGTATAATATTAAATTAGTTACACTTTATTCATATTAGAGCAATTTTTTAAATACTGATCCAATTTTAGCTCTAAAATATAACAAATCAATACTCTTAAAGCACATAAACTAAAAATTACTCTACTTATATCTATGTTTTTATAAATTGAAAATAGGACATATTCAAGAAGATTTAATGATAAAAATTCATCTAAATTCTTACATTTAAGAATACACGTTTTTTTAGCCTTAACCTATTTTCTTGATGAGCCATAGATATACACTTTTAGAGATTGAAAAAATGAAGTCTTTGAAGTTTTTAAAAAGAAAATCTTCAAAGTCAAAAGTCCCCAAAAATTATAGCTTGGGACTGGATCACGTAGCATCACTGGAGGAAAAAATCCATGGTCAGGTCCTTTATCCATGGTCAAAAGGCTACAATACAGCTCGCCAAGAATTCGATGATCTCTATCCTACTTACCCCTTGTTGATTGTCTATGTACTTTCTTTTCAGGATATCCGAGATTGCCTTCAGTTTGCAAATGATCTAAAAATTCAAGTGGCTATCAGATCAAGTGGACATAGCTTGGCTTGTTTTTCAGTATGTGAAGGAATGGTGATTGATATCAGCAAGATGAATTCGATCCATGTAAATCCTGAAGCCCTTTTTGCAATAATCGAATCGGGAGCAAATTTCGGTGATCTCTACCCGAAAATGGAGCAATATCACCTTCACACACCCACGGGTGATTGCCCGACTGTTTGTCCTGCTGGATTCATGATGGGAGGAGGATACAGCATTACCTCGCGAATGTACGGCATGGGCTGTGACAATGTAGAAGAAGTTACTGTGATGCTTGCTGATGGCAAGATCGTCAAAGCAAACCAAGATAAAAACAAGGACCTTTTTTGGGCGATAAGAGGAGGCACGGGAGGTAATTTTGGAGTTCTGTTAGACATCAAACTAAAACTTCATCCCCTCAAAGATATCTATGGAGTCCAGATGAGATGGCCGATCAAAAAAAATCCTGAGACCGCAGCCAAGGTACTTGAGACCATCCAAAACGAATATTTACAAGCTGGAAAACTTCCTCAGTTAGGAATCGAGACGATCATTTCCAGTAATGATGACAAGAAAAAAACGGTTTTCTTCTGTGCAACTTGGATCGGCTCTGAAAGTGAATTCATGGATGCCTTGAAACCACTTCTGGATATACCCGGCTTTTCCATGGATTCTTATCATGGAAAATATTCAAAGGTCAACAATTGGGTACTGGAAGGCACACCAGATATCCCAGAAGATGTCAAAGCATTTAGCCGAAGCACCTATATAGAAAAGCCCTTAAGCTATCAGAATTGGTATGATATACTTAAGTTTTTCTACAAAAACGCCCCCAATCAATACACTATGATTGATATGGAAGCTTATGGTGGAAATGTCAGTCTAATTCCTGAAGATTCCTGTGCTTTCATCCATAGAAATGTGACAATGGACTTCTTTACAGAAGCCTTTTTCAACAAAGAAACTCACGATAGAAAAGCCAGCGAAAAATGGGTAAATGACCTATTCGAATTTATGAAACCATTGAGCAACAGCAGATCTTATCAAAATTACCCTTATCGTGGTCAAGAGGATTTCCGAACTGCCTATTGGGGAGATTACTACAACCAATTGGTATTGATCAAGCAAAAGTATGATCCTGACAACTTCTTTCGGTACCAGCAGTCCATTGGGCCGGATTTAATAGATGATTCCTGTCAAAAAACCTTATTCACCCCCTCACCCATTGAG
Source organism: Algoriphagus zhangzhouensis (assembly GCF_900148515.1). Classification (GTDB taxonomy): domain Bacteria; phylum Bacteroidota; class Bacteroidia; order Cytophagales; family Cyclobacteriaceae; genus Algoriphagus; species Algoriphagus zhangzhouensis. The sequence continues at coordinate 325,802 of NZ_FRXN01000002.1, forward strand.
TATGAGAATTATTAGACTGTCCTTTTTCCTAATCTTCCTGATTGGCATATCACCCAGACTGACTGCACAACAGCTTGTCCAAATCAAAGATGGAGAAGGGATTGATTTAGGTCTTTATTTAGAATACTTCATAGACGAGTCCAATTCGCTTAAAGTAGAGGAAGCAACAGGCCAAACCTATGAAACTTCGAATGCCAAAATACTGAATCTGGCAAATCTCCCATTTAACGTCTGGATCAGATTTGACCTCCAAAGTCAGACAAAAGATGAAATCTATTTGACTGTAGACAACGCTCTTCTGGAGGAGATAGAAGTCTACTCTATTACAGATGGAGAAATCGACAAAACCTTCGAAGGAGGAGCTCTGAGACCTTTTCACGAAAGAAGCATTCAGTCAGAAAACTTCTTGATGAAACTGCCCATCACTGAAGGAATGACCAGCTCAATCTACTTGAAGGTAAACAGCAAATTCCCATTGCTTTTGCCCATGGATATAGCAACACCTCCAGCTTTGTCCAAGAACTATCAAGAACACAATCTCTTCTGGGGCCTATATGCCGGGACCCTATTGTTTGCTTTTCTATACAACCTTTTTGTTTTCTTTTCTGTCCGAGAAAAGCGCTACTTATACTACATTTTATATATCCTTGGCTCTGTGATTTTCTATATGGGACTCCAAGGATATTCATTTCAATATCTCTGGCCAAACCATCCCATACTGAACATTCGACTGGGTTTTTTAATATCCCTGACCAATATCATCATCACCATATTCTCCATGAGCTTCCTCAGAATTACCAAAAAGAGTAAGGTCATGTATTATTTTGGAGTGGGAACTATCGTAGCATATACTCTCATAGGAATCATCAATTTCACACCGGCTTATTCTTTAGGCTTAGGGCTAGCTCAACTGCTGAGCTTGATCACTTGTATTTACTTCATCACAGTTGCAGTCATTAGTTTTTTCAGAGGGATTCAAAGTGCAAAATACTATCTGATCGGCTGGACTATTTTCTTGGTCCTTGTTTCAGTTTATATTCTGACCATTAATGGAGTTATCACCGGCAACTTCTTTACAACTCACTCTATTTTCATAGGCCACATGTCGGAGGTTTTGCTTTTGTCATTTGCCTTGGCTGATCAAATCAACATCCTGAAAAAGGAAAATGAGACCAATCAAAAAAGGATCATTCTCCAGCTGGAAGAAAATGAAAAACTTCAGCTAAAAGTAACCCAAGAATTAGAAGAGAAAGTCATCCAGCGCACTGCCGAAGTGGTACGTGAGAAAAATGAAGCCGAATACCAAAGAAAAAGAAGTGACGAACTTTTATTGAACATCCTTCCTGCGGAAACAGCTGAAGAACTGAAAAATACAGGGAAAGCCAAAGCGAAACACATTTCTGAAGTCACCGTCATCTTTGCTGACATTCAAGATTTCACTAAACTTTCTGAGAATCTCTCGCCATCCGACCTAGTCAAAGAAATCAATGAATGTTTCTCTGTTTTTGACAAAATCATGGAGAAATACAATGTCGAAAAGATCAAGACCATCGGCGATTCTTACATGGCGGCAGGAGGGCTTCCAAAACCGAATAAAACGCACGCAAAAGACGTGATCAATGCTGCCTTAGAAATTCAGGAATATCTCCTCGAATACAAAAAGAAAAAGCTTCTGAAAGGAGAAAATCCTTTTGAAATGAGAATAGGGATCCACACAGGTCCTGTAGTAGCAGGAATCGTGGGTATCAAAAAATTCGCATATGATATCTGGGGCGACACTGTAAACCTCGCAAGTAGGATGGAAAGCTCAGGGGAAATCGGAAAAGTAAATATCTCCGAAGCCACCTACAACCATGTAAAAGATGATTTCAATTGCATTTACCGTGGAAAAATAGAAGCAAAAAATAAAGGCGATATAGACATGTATTTTGTAGAGAAAAAGTAAAACCAGACAAAATTAAAACGACATACTTATGGGACTTTTTGACTTTCCAAGAATTCATTTTAGCGGAAAAATTGACATCAATGTACCTACGATCAATAATTCCTATTACTTCCCATTGACGATTTATGACCAAAAAAAGTCTGTTCCATTTCTACCCCCTCGACTTTACTTTTCTAAGCCTTCCATCCCTCAAAATGTAAAATCAAAATTAGACCCGAAGCCTGAAATCATCCATGATGAAGATAATGGCTATTGGTACATCGAAATCAAACCTATCGATACTATTCCTGTTCTCCGGAAATGGTGTAGGACTCCATTGGGAAAAGACAAAAAAGCACCTGATGCAGAGTATGTTCCTTATTACGTGGCTGCAGATAATGATTTGGGAAATTTAGAAGGCGCTGTGTTAATTGGAAATCCTCCTGGATATTGGAACATGTATGGAGATATGAGTGTCAAAATGTACGAAACCTCGGTAGTGGGAGTCCAAACTTTCCAAGGTGGCAATGTGAGTACTTGGACCGAGGACAATCCATCCCAAACTCAAGAAATAACTGATCTCTTGGATTGCGCCTTCAATTTGGATACGCACCCAACAAGCGGTATAAGCACCGCAGTCATCGCTGAGACTATTTCTAGCCAAAGCATTTATGCCAATATATTCTGCTCCTCAGTCAATCTATTCAATAAAAACGATACAGATCAAATTCATTTTCAAGGAAAACCATTTCGGTTTTCTGCCTTGATTTATGGTAGCTGGAGAGTCGTCAATTGGCTGCCTGCTATGGCTGGATCTGCAAGATGGTGCTCAAGTATTCCTTTAGAATCCATACCCGAAGCTAAAAAAAATAAACTCCTCCAGTTCTTTAAATCTCAAAATGGTGATGATCCCCGACCTATCAAGGGAGTTTTTGTAAGCTTCACAACATTTGAGGTCTTTGAAAACAGATACAATCCAAAACTGTATGAGCCAAATGGATTAATTACCAATCCCGCACAGGCGACTACTGTTGGCACCCTCTCTCCTTGGTATGAGGAAGACATGAAATCAATCGTGTCAGGAAGAAATTTAATTGCTTTGGGATGCGACGCGATCTATACTAATACTGGTATGGGCAATGATATTCCAATTCAGATGACGCCTGCGATTGCTTCTCTGAAAAAGTTATCAGAAGGTTTGGCAGTTTTCTCTTTGGACATGGGAAATAGCTGGCCTGAAATAATGACTCCTGGTTTTATCAACAACAAAGTTCAGCCAGCCAAAAGAGGAGATGCAACATTTGAGACTTTGGATTTAGGTAAAATAAGCCTTAGAACCGGAACAGACCCAAGTACCGAATTCGCTTCGATTGACATAGATCCCACCTCCAATCCATTGAAAAAAGTCTTTGAAAAAGGATGTGTCTTTGACTTTGTCCTGACTGATTCTGGACAAATCGATTCAATTGAGGATGAATTCATTTATGTCTATTTAATCAATGGTGATTCTGAAAAATTGATTTTGAAAGAATCAACATACATGATATTGACTGATGAAAAAGGTCTCTATGGGCAGGAAGGAGATGATCCTGAAGAGGGCTATATTTCCTACAACGACACGAAGGAGCCATTTAGACTTCGGATTTTTCAAAAAGGGAAACCTGTCAAGGATCCCATTGAAGTTTATATAGCCGAGTACATTGTACCGGAAGCGGCAAATGATCCCTTAAATGGTCCAGATAATGTTACGATTCAAAAAGTAGCAGATCAGGGTATTGTCTCTTTAGCAACTAATTCCATTAGACTTAAAAATACTGCCGTCTATTATTTTGTCTACAAAGGGCAATATCCAAATGATGTGATACCTACCTTCTCCAATGGAAACTATACCATCATGGATACTGGGAGTTTTGCCTGCCTGAGAGTGTATCCCAACAAAGATTTTGAAAAATATATCAATCCAAACCACCCTGAATACACTCCGCCAAGTTTTGAAGTGATGTACGAGGAAGTATTCAAACTCTATGATGTTGTATATCCTATCATGGCCGAAATCCACCCTTTCAAAAAAGAAGTTTGGGATAATGGAATCATGGCTGGTTTGGTGAAGCAACGGACAGATCCATCACTTTGGAACGATGTCCTCTATATGCCTCGCTCCAGAGAGTTGGGCAGATCTCAAAGGGAGTTAATCAAAGCCTGGGCTAAACGTTTTGATTGATTTTCGAATTATGAAACGAGCAATTTTTAGAATTTAAATCCAACTCAAATGACTGATGACATTTTAAACTTTCCTTCATTCACTATCCGTCTAGAGTCTTTCTGTCAACCGGAAAAAATGCCCCTGATACAATCTGGAGCTTGGGCTATTTGGAATAAAAAACTCATCATACTAGGAGGAAGGATTGAAGGCTTCCATGGACTCAATCAACTTCAAAATGTATTTGGCCAAAATAAGGTCAATAAATCCATTTGGGCTGTTGATCTGGAGACTTTTGATTCCCAAGAGCTTAAACTAGATCCAGAATCTAAAAAATGGGAGCAGCTTTTCTCCTCCAATATGCAATTTGAGCAAGATGAGAACATACTGTACATCGTTGGAGGATATGGTGCAAAAAGTTCAAAAGATAAAAGAAGCGATGATACGTTTGACTCTCTAATCGCATTTGACCTCGATAAATTACTTGTAGCGATCGACCAGAATTCAGATCCCAGCAAAGCTGTATTGATCAATACCTGTGACCCTCATTTAAAAGTAACCGGAGGAGAATTACTCAAGATTGACGATCTTTTTTATCTCAGCTTTGGACAATGTTTCGACGGAGTATATGACCCTGGAAAAACAGGTTTGTATACTGGTGCCATTAGGACTTTTCGAATCAAAAAAAATAAAATAGAGTTGGTCCAAGAAATAAAAGACTCTCAGCTTCACAGGAGAGATTTAAATGTGGTAAAAATCCACCAAGCAAAAAAGACCATACTTGCGGGACTGGGAGGTGTTTTTGACAAAAATGGAAATGGTTATTCTCATCCAGTTTATTTAGACCCAAGTGGAAAATCCCCCTCAATTCAGATGGATGACTTGAAACAAGTAACTAACCACTACAATTGCGCAAAAGCCTCAATCTATGACTCTGCATCCGACACATGCATAACGGTACTCATGGGAGGAATTGGACAGAATCAATTTCACCAGGAAACTAACACCTGGGAAAATGGAGATCGTGGAGCAAAGATTCCATTTGTAAAAAGTATTACGCAGTTGATATATTCCAAAGGAAAAATGTACCAGCATATCCAGACTCCTCCATCTGAGCCAGAAATGCCAGATTTTCTCGGAGCCAATGCCATCTTTATCCCAGATCCCAAATGGGTAAGTCAGGACTTTTTTATTGATTATGGCAAACTGACTGAAAAAGAAACCATCATCGGACTTTTCTACGGGGGGATTCAATCCCAAAAACCAACTTCCAGCACCATATATCCAACTAAAGTGAATGATCAGATTTACAGGGTAATCTTAGAGAAAAATGAATCTCAATATTTTAGCCAATTGACGAAAATTCAAACTCCATAAAGTCTAATGTTTTTCTCCAGATGATCTCATTTTTTAGAAAAATCCGCCATTCCCTACTTCAGGAAAATCGATTCACTCGGTACTTAGCTTATGCTCTTGGAGAGATATTGTTGGTAGTCATCGGAATCCTGATTGCCTTGAGTGTCAATAATTGGAACGAGGATAGAAAGGATAGAATCTTCGAAAAGAAAATGCTTAGAGCGGCAAAAACAGGACTGGATCAAGACTTAGACTTTTTTGAAAATCATTTAATCGGCTTTCGGTTAAAAACTCAGGCCGAAGCTGCAGATTTTTTTAATCGGTATTATCTCTCCGAAAAAATCGACTTAGACTCCATTAACTATCACTTTGCCAACTTGGCTTATTCATTTCAATACTCATATAACAGAGGCCCTTTCGAAGCTATCAAAAGTGCTGGTCTAGATAAAATATCCAATGACAGTATCCGGGAAGGCATAACCTTTCTATTTGATTTTTATCACCCTCGGATGCAAGGACTTTGTAATCTCGGAATAGAGTACCGGCTAAGGGAAATCCAAAGGATTCGGAAAACTTTTGAAGTTAATAGAAGTTTTATCATAGTAGATTCAAGTATCGTTTATCAACCTCCCGTACCTAGTAATATCCAAATACTTGACGATCTAGACTTTATTCACATGGTCGGACTCTCATATCATGATGCAGAAGTTCAAACCAACAATCTAAGTCAAGTAGTCATTAAGATGAAAGACTTAAAAGAAATGATAGAAAGGGATTTGGCAAACCATTAAATTAGAATAAACTACTTTTTCATTTCTTCCCATCTCTCTTTCATTTTATCTAGGCTCTCTTCTAGGGATTCCACTGCTTGAATTGTTTGATTGGTAGGTTCTACATCTGCCGATTGGATCAATGTGAGCATAAATAGAAATTTATTCTGAAGGCCAACCAATGTTTCCTCATCGGCATCCATTTCATAGATGCTGCCATACATGGTGTCCTGCATTCCCGCACTTCCATTTCCTCTAAATTTCATTTGTGCTGCAGTAGGACTTGGTATTCCATCAATCATATCTACAATTTCCTGAAGCTCCAAATAGCCATTATAACAATCCAAGCTTAGGCCTGTTTGCATTTTCAATGCCTGTGGAGAAATGGAAACCCGAGGGTCCATGACAATCTCAATTGGTTTTTCGGAAACATCACCGTCAACCGTTAATCGAACTTGGTATGTCCCTGGGGCGACAAATGGACCAACTGGACCATTCGGTGTATTTTTGTAAACAGCTGCTATGGAGAAGCCCTGTCTTGCACCTTTAGGAGGTTCATAACGCAAGTCCCAAACATAGCGATGGTGTCCAGGTGAAAGACCCAATTTTTGATCTGGTCTAATCCAATAAGTCGGATGAGGAAGAGAGGTGGAGTCAATCTTAGGAGGCTCATCGGTACTTGAATAAGTTCGAATGACATGCCCTTGATTATCCAAAATTTCCAACTTTACATTTTGTGCATTTTCTCCCAAATGGTAATCCAAAATTGCCCCTTCAGGTGGATTTTGACCTGTCGGTTCCTCTGGAGGCAGAGGAGTATCTGAGAACATATTCCCTCTCACCCGAATTGCTTTGGAAGGAGAGTATAAAAATGACTTCTCTCTACTTGAATTGGCTAATTCCCTCAAAGGAGCAATATTATCTAAAATCCAGGCTGATCTTCCATGAGTTCCTACCACCAAATCATTTTCATGGATTACCAAATCACGAACAGAACTGGCAGGCATGTTATTTCTTAAAGATTGCCAACTTTCTCCATTGTCAATGGAAAAATACACTTCCCGCTCAGTTCCGGCATAGAGCAAGCCTTCTTTTTTTGGATCTTCCCGAACTACATTCACTGGACCATTGGGATTCAAGCCCTTTGTAATCAAATCCCAAGTTTTGCCGCCATCCTGTGTTCGGTAGATATACGGAGTCATGTTGTCCTTGCGAATTGCATTGATAGCTATGAAAGCTGTATTCTCATCAAAATGACTGGCATCGATTTGAGAAACCTTATCCCAAGAACTCATCGCTGGAGGAGTTACTTCTTCCCAATTGGTCCCTCCGTTTTTAGTAACATGAACACGACCATCATCAGTACCAGCCCAAATCACATCCACATTCAAAGGAGATGGCCCTATGGAATAAATAACCCCTCTTCTGGCCATGGTTTCCATTTCTGGAGTCTTATAATGACCGATACTAGCAGGCAAATCTGGCTGTTCATAGGTCAAATCAGGACTTATGATTTCCCAATTTTGGCCCCCATTTTTGGTTTTCCAAAGAACATTGGTGCCAAAAAGAAGCATTTCTTCATCTGCTGGGTGAAATAGCAAAGGCATTGTTCTTACATAGCGGTAATCTCCAGTTCGAAGAGCTTCCGGTGCCACATTAGTAGCTTGTCCAGTTCTCTTGTCAAATCTCGTCACTCGCCCTCCATAAATGATATTTGAATCCTTGGGATCAGGTGCGACATAGGCATATTCATCAGCACCGACTCCCATAAATTCACGAAAACTGATTTGACCTCCATCACCGCGGCTGGCAATTCCTATAGCGCCACTTTCTTGCTGACCACCATATACCCAATAAGGGAAGGCATTGTCGGTTGCCACATGGTATAATTGTGTGGTGGGCTGATTATACCAGGAACTCCAAGTTCGACCTGCATTTACAGTGATCACAGCTCCCTGATCTGCTACAAAAAGCATGATATCCGGATTGATTGGATTGATCCAAATCCGGTGGTAATCATCCCCACCTGGAGCACCTTTCAAGGACGACCAAGTTTTGCCGCCATCTCCAGAGGTATAGGAAGCCACATTTGCCACATAGATTCTATCTGGATTTTTTGGATGGATTTTGATCTCCGCGAAGTCCCCTCCTCTACCCCAGAGTCTCCTGTCTTTGTGTATCAATGTCCAGCTTTCACCACCGTCCGTACTTTTATAGATTCCTCCATTCTGACGTGCATCTACAGTTGCAAACATGATTTTGGAATCACCTTGGAATATCCCAATACCAATTCTACCTAAACCTTGAGCAGCATCTGGAAGTCCATTGGTTATTTTTTTCCAATTCTTTCCTCCGTCCGTACTTTTATATAATCCGCTATTGGGCCCTGTGAAAGCCGCATTTTCCCAAGGACCTTCCTGATGCTCCCACATATCTGCGAAAAGTATCTCTGGATTATTTGGGTCAAACTCTACTTGAATTGCTCCTGTGTTTTCATTGATATAAAGAACCTTTTCCCAAGTATCTCCTCCGTCGATTGTTTTAAAAACCCCTCTTTCCTCATTGGCTCCATAGGGGTGACCAAGCCCAGCTACGAAAACTATATCTGGATTGCTCGGATGGACAATCAATCTACCAACCTGTTGGATATCGCTCAGACCTTTATGGATCCAAGTTTTTCCACCATCTACACTTTTAAAAATCCCATCTCCAACTCCCAAATCAGGTCTATGCAAGCCCTCACCACTTCCCACATAAATGATATCTGGATTGCTCAAAGCCACTGCAATATCCCCTACAGAACCTGTGGGTGCATCATCGAAAATCGGGAACCAAGTCCGTCCAAAGTCATCTGTTTTCCATACACCGCCATTGTTTACCCCCATGAAAAAGACATTGGGCTGATCAGGAATCCCAACTCCACCGACCGTTCGGCTGGCACGAAATGGGCCTATCATTCTATAGTCTAGTTCCTGATAGGAAGATTTTGGAATCTGTTGACCATAAAGAATAGAAAACGAGAAGGTTAAGACAATTAGAAAAAATTGACGGATATTAGGAATGATAGTCATTTTTATAGAAATGGTTTACCTATTTTAATTAATCTATTGTTGAAAACCAATCAAAAAAGTCCTTGACGTGTACCATTTTATACTTTAAAATCGAGATTCTTTTTCCTTTCTGATATGATGACCTTTTTAAGAAAAATCCGACAAAGACTTCTCTCCCAAAATCGGGTCTCCCGATACCTTGCCTATGCTGTTGGGGAAATTCTACTAGTTATGATCGGTATCCTTTTAGCACTTCAAGTGAATAATTGGAATGATTCGAGAAAAAATCAAGTAGAAAAAACCACTCTATTGAAAGCCATGATGCAGGAGTTTCAAGGTAACCTTGAAAGAATTAAAAACCACAGAGAGGAATTGGTCCTTAGAAATAAATATGGCCTAGCTGTTCTCAATATTTCTGCTGGTCAGCAATCCAATATACCAATGGATTCGGTACGGTATTATGCCTCCATGTTGATTTTCCCACAGACACCATTGCTTACCAAATCCACGATAGAGGAAGCCGTTTCATCTGGGAAATTTGGAATGCTCGATAGCGAACTGGCCATACAGCTATCCATGTATCTTGATTATTTAGAAGGATTCCGGGATATGAACAATGGATTAAGACAAAACGAAACTGCCCATGATTTTATAAAGATGGGAGCCTTTGACAGAATTTTTATAGACTACTTCCCTGATAAAAAAGCAGTAATACATCCAGAATTCAAATTAGACGATGCCGCATTTTCCAGTTTTATCCAATCAGCTGAAACATACAGCGTATTGACAAAACTTTACATGGAAAACACTTCCCAAGAACTTTGGATCCAAGCAATAGAAGAAACGCTAGAAAAGTCTCTAGAGGAAATCGAAAAAAGTCTAAACCCTTAAGCCATGCTTTCCTTCTTCCGAAAAATCCACCAAAAACTTCTTTCTCAGAATAGGGTAACTCAATACCTAGCCTATGCAATCGGTGAAATCATCTTGGTAGTCATCGGGATTTTGATTGCATTACAGGTTAATAATTGGAATGAGAATCGAAAGAATGGAGAAATCGAACATAAAGTACGTCTGAATTAACTTTTAAAAACAAATCAAAATTTAAACCATGGGAATATTTTGGGATCTAATCCAACAAAGCCAAATCCACGATCAAAAATCAAAAGCTGAAACTCTTGAGATCCGAGTTAGAAACCTGGAAAGAGAACTCTACCAGACTAGGGAAATCTTGATAAAAATACTGAAAATCCTTGAAGAGCAAACCGGAAAGGATATAAACGGGGACGGAAAAATCGGATAAATGAAAGAAAATTTGAATTCTGGCTTTAAGACAACCCAAACAGAATAAAAAATTAGTAGATTATTCAGATACATTCTCTGATGAATGAACTCCATTGAGATAGCCCTTCAATAACCATTATAAGTATGAGAAGTCTTCTGACATTCACCTTTTTGATTTTAATCCAATTTTCAACTTTTGGCCAAGGGCCTGGGCAACTTGATCGGAAAATTGAAGCTCTTCAAAATAAATTTGAAACAGCAAGTTCGGATTCTGTCAAAAAGGCAACGGTTGAGGAGTTGATGAAACAGAAGATCGAAAAAAGTCTCATCACTACAAATGTTGGAGACTATGCTAATGCCTATGTTGAATTTCGTCAATTATTCGAATTCTGGGGTTCTGATGAAGTAAAAGACCTTTTTAGCCATTCAGAAAGTGACGAGAAAGAATATCAAAGTATTCTTTCCACTTTGATATTCAACTACGGTCATTTGATGGGTGTCACTGGCAATATCAATGAACAACTCATCCAATATAGAAGGGCATTTCGGATAGCAAGAAAAGAGAGAGATTTTCAAAACATGGTATTTGCTATTTCTGGAATGGCCATGATCCATCTTTCCAATGGAGAAATCGACTCCGCCAAGAATAAGATGGAAAGGTTTTCATCCATTCCAGCAGAATTCTATACTGATAAAAACTCTTCTGATATTCTTTTCCTTGAGGGCATGATCAAAATCCGAACTGAGGATGCTGAAGGTGCCAAGGAATCCTTTGAAAAAGGACTTCAAGTTGCAAAAAAAGAATCCTATATCGTTGGGCTCACCACCAATAGCATTGGGCTATCCAAGGCCTATACAGCTTTGGATGCAAAAGATTCCAGTCTCTATTATGGCCTTCAGACACTGAGATACCTTCGGAGAATCCGGGAGATCCAATTATTCAGAATGGACATTTCGACTGCCTACGAAAATTTATTTGAACATTTTTCACATTTCAATCAACCCGACAGTGCCTATAAATACCTGGAGTTGGCATTTTATGAGAAAAGGAAGTTTACAGAGCAAAACATAAAAAATCTTGCTGCTTTTCAGGAAGTTTTGTTGGAAAGAGAAAAAAAACTAAGCACAATAGAAACTGAGAAGCTTGAGCTACAAAATCAATATCGCACCAATTTCCTCCTTACCATTTTGGCTGTTTTAATGTTGCTCGGTGGAATCTTGATTTATAGTTACAGGCAAAAAAACAAGGACAATAAACTCCTCGCCATGCAGAAAGAGGAAATCCAATCAACATTGGAACAACTGAAATCAACCCAGGCTCAGCTGATTCAATCAGAAAAGATGGCCTCCCTCGGTGAACTCACAGCCGGGATAGCTCATGAAATTCAAAACCCACTCAATTTTGTCAATAACTTTTCTGAACTCAGCTCTGAACTGATTGATGAAATGAATGAGGAAATCGAAAGTGGAGATATGGAAGAGGTCAAAGCCATTTCTCAAGATCTCAAAGAAAACCTCAAAAAAATCAATAACCACGGAAAAAGAGCCGGTTCAATTATTCGTGGGATGTTGGAACACAGCCGCAAATCAGATGGCCACAAAGAGCTTACTGACATCAATAAATTAGTAGACGAAAGCTTAAGGCTGAGTTTTCATGGACTCCGTGCTAAAGATAAAGATTTCAATGCTGGTTATAAATTGAACCTAGATCCGGATTTGCCCCAACTGAATGTCATCAGTCAGGATCTCAGTCGGGTTTTGCTCAATTTGATCAACAATGCATTTTATGCAACTACTCAAAAGTCGAAAAATGAGAATGGAGATTATCAACCAGAAGTAATAGTTACAACCAAAAAGGTCACTTCGGGGGTGCAAATTTCAGTAAAGGACAATGGAAGCGGGATTCCTGACTCTATCAAAGAAAAAATCTTCCAACCATTTTTTACAACCAAACCAACTGGTGAAGGGACTGGGTTAGGATTAAGCCTAAGCTATGATATCATAACAAAGGGTCATGGAGGAGAGATAAAAGTGCTAAGTCAAGAAGGGCAATGGACTGAATTTTTAATCCTGATCCCAGACACTTCAAAGGCATAAAACACAATACAAACTGCAAAAAAATTACCACATCCCGTTATTTTTCAAGCATTTAAATCGTCTTAGTTGAAATAGATTTTGTATTTTGTTTTCACCAAGCAGATTACAACCAACTAAAATCCGAAAACAAGCCTTCACTTAGTTCTGATAGACTTTTTTCAAAGATTACCACGAGTTTCAATTATTCTGATTTTTCACTAGATCCTGGTGAAGAGGCTTTTCCTGTTTTTTGAATTAGCCAATTCATCATATCTGCATCTATTTTAGAATGAGTCCAAACCCAAGGGAACGAGTACAAGAAGCACTGGATATTTATTACCGTTATTGGGAAAGGTATCTTACAGGAAATCAGGAAGAGTTTACGGAGCTCATTGATGACGCTTATGAATTGATAGGCACTTCCGAAAGCGAAATCTGTCATAACAAGGCGGAAGGAATCGATTTTTTTAAGTCTCAAAAAGATGAGATCGTTGGAGTAACAGAGATGAGAAACAGAAAGGTTATCACTAAGGACCTTGAGAATATGGTGCTCATTTTAGAAGACTGTGACCTTTATATTTTTTCTGAAACGGGGTGGTCCCTTTATTCAGCTCTCCGCTTATCTACACTAATGCGACTCACGGACTCAGGCTGGAAAGTCTCTCAGCAGCATGGCTCTTTTCCAGATTATCGGGTACATGAAGGAGAGACACTGGCAATTGAAAAAATCACCAAAGAAAACCTAGAGCTGAAAGATGCTGTCAAACGAAGAACCCTGGAGCTTGAATCCAAAAATCGGGAACTGGAGATTCAAAACTCTCTAGAGCGAATAAGGGGATTAGTAGCGGCTATGAAAAAGTCTCAGGACCTTTTGGAAATCATGGTGATAATGAGGAGTGAGTTTGTAGGTCTGGGCCATGAAGCGCATTATTTCTGGCATATGCGATGGTTGCCTGAGAGATACGAAAAAGCGATGACCTCTGGTGATGGTAGTCAAATCGGAATGGTAATGACCTTACCTAGGCAGATCCATGGCGATATACTAGAAGTTGCTGAATGGGAAAAAGGAAGCGATCCAATCTTTGTGTTGGCGATGGATACAGAATCAGCAGTGGACTATGTTCATAAAATGGTCACTTGGGGCGATTTCGAAAAAATTGATCCACAGGCTCCGACCCTGGATGACATTCGTCATATAGGAGGACTAACCTTTGTGATGGCACGAACCTCCCATGGTGAAATTGGCTATAGTCTTCCGGGAACGGTACCAAATCCTCCACAAGAAGACATGAATACTTTGGCTCGTTTTGCCAAGGTTTTTGACCTGGCCTATAAACGGTTTGAAGACTTAAGAAAAGCTGAAGAGCAAGCAAGAGAGGGGCAAATTGAAGTTGCTTTAGAGCGTGTGAGGACTTCTGCTATGGCAATGAGACATAGCGATGATTTGGTAAACTGTACCAAGGTGGTTTTTGATGAACTTGAGAAACTTGAGCTCAATATGGAGAGGAGTGGTATAGGCATTTTCAACAAAGAAAACCAAGACTGTCAGCTCTATACTACTGTAGTCAATCCGAAGGGAAAAAAGGAATTAAGTCTAGGAGTAACTTCATTGACCATCCATCCTATGCTCATTCAAACTTTTGAAGCATGGGAAAATCAAAAGGCATTGTCTTATACTTTAGAAGGAAAAGATCTTAAGGATTACTATGATATTGTATCACACAGTGATTTTATTCTCTCAGATGAGGTTCTTAGAAAATCCTCCGCTCTATCAAGGGAGTATTATCATTATTCTCCATTTAGTGCTGGAGGCTTATACTTTTTCTCTGACGTTGAACCCAATCCTGAAGACAAAAGGATATTAAAACGATTCGCAGAAGTTTTTGATCTCACTTATACCCGTTTCCTCGATTTACAAAAAGCTGAAGCGCAAGCTAGAGAATCTCAAATTGAAGCCGCTTTAGAAAGGGTCCGAAGCCGCACCATGGCTATGCATCGAAGTGATGAATTGGAAGATGCCTCTGTTTTATTGGAAGAAGAAGTTAGAAAATTGGGAATCCAGACTTGGGGATGTGCTTTTCACATTTATGATGAAACATCCACTGACGATGTCCCTTGGGATTTAGAATGGTTTACCTCTGCGGGAGGCATGTTGCCATTTTATAAGACTCCAAGAGAGTATATGTTTCTCCGATATTATGAATACAGTAAAAAAGGGAAGCCTCTTTACATCGAGGAATTCGGCCCTGATGTAATAGAAAGCCATTACGATTATCTCAAATCTTTACCTGTATTAGGAGAGGCTTTAAAAGAGCTGTCAGCAAATGGAGTCCCTCTTCCTCCAAGACAATATGATCATGTTGCCTACTTTAAACATGGGCATTTATTGTTCATTACTTATGAGCCCGTTCCTGATGCTCATGATATTTTTATTCGCTTCGCAAAAGTCTTTGATCAAACCTATACCCGCTTCCTAGACTTACAAAAGGCTGAAGCGCAAGCAGAAGAAGCCCAAATAGAGTTGTCTCTCGAACGCATCAGAGCCCAAGTCACTGCCATGAGAGAATCTACAGACTTGTTTGATATAGTAGTAAACATGAGAAAGGAGTTTGTCTCACTAGGTCATGAAGCGGATTATTTCTGGCATATGAGATGGCTAGAGAAGTCCTATGAAATGTCTATGACTTCAGAAGATGGGAATCGTATCGGGATGGTCATTTCCTTACCAAAACAAGTTCATGAAAGTTATCCTGAATTAGCTAATTGGGAAACCGGAAATAAACCAAGCTATGTGATGGCGCTCAATGGCGAGGAAGCTTGGAGGTACCTTGAAAATATGAATACCCACGGTCACTATGAGCAAGCAGACCCCAACGCACCTACCAAAGATGAAATTCTTCAAATTGGGGGACTCACATTTATACTTGCCCGAACCAGTCATGGTGAGATTGGATTTAGTTTGGCTGGTGAGATACCAAATCCACCTCAAGAATCTATCGACACTTTAGTTCGATTTGCCGGGGTATTTGATCTGGCCTACAAACGTTTTGAGGATTTAAAAAAAGCAGAAGCAAATGCACAGAAAGCAGCGAAAGACTTAATTGTAATCAAAGAAGCCAAGAAAAAAGCAGAAAAGGCTTTAATAGAACTCAAGGCAGCTCAGGAGCAACTCATTCAGCAAGAAAAGCTCGCCAGCTTAGGACAATTGACTGCGGGAATTGCTCACGAGATCAAAAACCCACTGAACTTTGTCAACAATTTTTCGGAGCTCAGCACAGAGCTAATTGATGAAGTTTTTGATGAGTTGGGAAACCTAGAATCCTCAGACACCAAAGAGGAAATCATAGCAATTTTGGAAGATGTCAAAAGCAATTTGGTGAAAGTTCATGAGCATGGATCCCGAGCAGATAGCATCGTCAAATCCATGCTTCAACATAGTCGATCCTCTGGCACCAAGTTGGAATCCAAAGAGATCAATCCAATTATCAAGGAATTTGTAAACCTGGCTTTTCACGGCATGAGAGCGGGAAAAAACCCAATAAATGTTACGATTGATTTGCAGTTGGATGAGCATGTGGGAGAGCTTCAAATTATCTCCGAAGATTTTTCAAGAGTGATTTTAAACCTCTGCAACAACGCCTTTGACGCGATGCGAGACAAGCTGAATTCGGTAGGAGCAAGCAATTATGAGGCAAAGCTTAGAGTGATCACCAAGGCTTCAAAAAATGCCATTCAAATTGACATTCAAGACAATGGCCCCGGTATCCCCAAAGAGATTCGAGACAAGGTTTTACAGCCATTTTTCACCACCAAAAAAGGAACGGAAGGAACAGGATTGGGGCTTTCCATTTCACACGACATCATCAAAGCCCATGGTGGAGAGATCAAAATTAAATCATCAGAGGAAGGCAAGGGCACTACTTTTCACTTATTGTTTCCCAAAACATAATCAACCATGAAAAAATACCTTCTAACTATTATTTGTTTGGGATTTGTATTTGCAAAAGCCTCGAAGGCTTTTTCCCAAGAGATCCAACTGGAGACCATTTCGATTTCCAACGGGCTTGCATCCCAACAAGTGATGGCTATCAAACAGGATCGTTTTGGACTACTTTGGTTTGGCACTTCAAATGGGCTTCAGCGCTTTGATGGCTACAATTGGAAGACCTATAGAAATATCATAGGCAACCCGAACAGCATCCAAAACAACATTATCTATGATATTGAGGAAGATTCCTTGCAAAACTTATGGCTTGGTAATCACCTAGGAATTACCTATTTCGATCGAGCAAAAAACACATTTAAGAATTATAATCTTGACTATACTTTTCAAGCCGTCGGAATTGGGCGAACCATACAGGTACTTCAAGATTCTCAAGGACGAGTATGGGCTGCCAATTTGGGAATGGGAATCCTACAATTTAACCCAGAAACTGATGTTTGGGAGACAGCCGCCTATGCCAATATCAATGGAAAACCGGCAATACACTCCTCTCTTTCTGTGTTTGTTTATGAGGACAAAAAAGGCGGAATATGGGGAGGCTCTACTGTGTATGGATTGATGCATCTACCGAAGGGAGCTTCTGAATTCAGCGTGGTCAAATTCGATAGTGAAAACACCTTTAACAGCGGCGAAAATAGCATTTCCGAGATTTATGAGGATAAAGATGGCATATTCTGGATCACTAGCCTGCAAGGTGTATACAAATATGATGTATTAAAAAATTCTCTTCGAGAAATCATATCCTATGAAGTGGGCCATGAAGACATTGCCACCTATTTAAACTCTATTCTGGAGGACCCCGATGGCAATATTTGGATCCTCAACAATTTTCGAGGCGTACTCAAATTCGAAGGCAATAGTGATCAATACACCGAAGTGTTGATTCCAGGTAACCGAAAGATGAATTCAGGAAATTGGACCCATAGATTCACCGAAATGATAATCGATCGTAGTGGGATTTTTTGGTTTGGTTCTTATTCCAATGGACTTTTCAAATATGACCCAGTCAATCAACCCTTTAAATACTATGGACATGACCCGAAAAACCCAAAATCATTGAGCTCAGGAGGTACTTTCGGAATATTTGCATCCCAAATCAATCCGGGGAAAGTCTTTATTGGAACGCGAGGAAATGGGTTGAATATTTTTAATGAATCTGATGAAAGTGTCGAAAAAGTAAATTTCTCCAGCTCCAATGACATGTTTGGCGGTTCGGCAAGATCCATATATGAACAAGCCGACGGTACACTTTGGGTAGGCACCTGGGGTGATGGATTGATCAAGATGGACTCAAGCTACCAAGTACTCAACCGGTACAAGCGAAACCCCGATGGATTAAATCAAGGTTTACCCAATGACCAAGTCAGGGTCATTCGGGAGGATAAACAAGGAAACATATGGATTGGAACCAATGGAGGACTAACCGTACTTAACCCCAATACTGAAAGTTTTACCCAGATCATCAGTCAACACAATCAAACCTACTCTGATGAAATCCTGAAACAAATAAAAACCTGGTTGGAAAATGGACAGGAAATAGCCAGTATCAAACAAGTGAGTCAAAGCGAGGAACTCACCCAAGGATTTGAAATTACTGAAAAAGGCTCCTATTATTTGGTTACTGTAGGTGAAGGAGATGCAGCCAGCATGGCAGATTTTGGCTGGCTGGAAAATTCCTCTGGAGAAACTATCATCGGGATGGAGACCATGGACAACTCTTTATGGGCAGGAGGGGCTGTTAAAAACAGAATGTTGATCGCACCCATGGAATTGAATCCCGGGTCTTATTCTTTGCGGTACACTTCCGATGATAGTCATCACTTCGATAGTTGGAATTCTCCAGAGCCCACATTTTCATCTTTATACGGAATAGCCATATTTAAGCAAGACGAGGAAATAGAAAGCCAATCTACCATCGTAAATGTCAATGAGCAAAATTCCGAAATCATTATTCAGGATGCTAATATCACTGATATAGAAATCGGTGAAAAGTATATCTGGGTAGCCAGCTCCAATGCAGGCGTGACTCGAATTGACCCAGAAACCAACGCTGTGAAATATTATGAAAGTGACCCCTTGGACCCAACTACTTTGAGCAATATACAGGTATACGATGTACTGGAATTCAATGGACAACTTTGGATGGCTACCTATGGAGGCATAAATATTTTGGATATAGACTCAGACGAAATCAATTATTATACTGAACAAGACGGACTACCTTCCAATTTTATTGAAACAGTTTTGCCAGGTGAAAATGGGGAAATGTGGTTCTCAACCCAAAATGGGCTCATCCAAATGATTCGTAGTGAAGTCTTGGATAAAGTAACTTTCATCAATTACAATGAGGATGATGGAATCGGAGGTGAATCCTTTATTTCCTTAGGCGCAGCTAAAACCCCCGATGGGAATTTTTATTTCGGAGGAGATCACGGGATCACGACTTTTTCCATGGTTGCCACCAACAAGACTCCCCCATCTGTGATTATTTCCAACTTATTGCTTTCCAATCTTTCAGTTTACGATATGGGAGAAAATTCACCTTTGGAGGTAGATCTACTCTCTACAGATGCAATAGAACTGAAATTTGACCAGAATGATTTGAGCTTTGAGTTTGCGGCTCTACACTATGCCAATCCCAGCAAAAATCAATATGCTCACATGCTTGAAGGCTTGGACCAAGGCTGGATTTATGACAATCGAAACTTTGCCGCATACACCAATCTGGAACCCGGAACGTACACCTTCAAAGCCATCGCTTCTAATGCCTATGGCATATGGAATGAAGAAGGGAAAAGACTGCAAATCACCATCCTGCCTCCTTGGTGGAAAACCTGGTGGGCATATTTGATTTATCTAGCCCTCGTAATCGGAATTATTTTAGCCGTTTTTGCAATTTTCCGAAGGAGAATCCAGCTGAGGGAGCAAGAGAAAAACAGGTTAAAAGAACTCGCTCATGCAAAAGAAATAGAAAAAGCTTACGCTGATCTCAAGGCTACCCAAGCCCAACTTATTCAATCTGAAAAAATGGCCTCCCTGGGTGAGCTGACTGCTGGTATTGCTCATGAGATCCAGAATCCACTGAATTTTGTTAATAATTTTTCTGAGCTCAGTACTGAGTTACTGGATGAATTAAATGAAGAAGTAGAAAAAGGCGATTTGTCCGAAGTGAAATCTATCTCTGAAGATCTGAAACAAAACTTGCTCAAGATCAATCATCACGGTCGGAGAGCAGGCTTGATAGTCAGGGGAATGTTGGAGCATAGCCGCTCCAGCACCGGAGAAAAAAAACTTACCAATCTCAATGCTTTAGTAGATGAGTTTTTGCGTCTTTCCTACCATGGTCTGCGAGCCAAAGACAAATCTTTCAACTCCAAATTCACCATAGACCAAGACTCCACTATTCCAAAAGTTCAGGTGGCTGCTCAGGACATCGGAAGGGTAATTTTGAATTTAGTCAACAATGCCTTTTATGCAGTCAATGAGAAAACCAAAACGGCAGGAGAAGATTACCAACCTGAAGTAATTGTATCTACCAAAAAGACAGAATCAGGAATAGAAATTTCTGTAGCAGACAATGGCTCAGGTATACCTGATTCCATCAAAGAAAAAATCTTTCAACCCTTCTTCACCACCAAGCCCACTGGTTCTGGAACAGGATTGGGATTAAGCTTGAGCTATGACATTGTGAAAGCACATGGTGGAGAGATCAAAATAGATTCTGAGGAAGGCAAAGGGACTACTTTCATCATCCAATTACCACTGAATTAGATAATTTATGAAAAGATCAAGCATAATTTTTCTTACTAAAAGAACAACCTCGTCAGGTAAAGGAAGTAAACTTTTTTCCTTTTCTTCCATTCTTCTCGGAGTTCTATTTATCTGGATTTTTTTCAGCTGCAATTCATTTGACAGAAAAGTCCCTTTTCCCAAAGAAGAAACGGAATACCCCAAGCCTGTCACCAAAGCTTTTCAATTTACCGAGTCTATCCCAATCCAATGGGACCCGGAACCAAGTTCTCTTGCAATCGAAACTCACAGATTATCTTTGGATGACATCCCATCCACCCCTTTTGATTTGGGAGAGCCTATAAAATTGCAAAATGCATTTGAGGAGAGTCCTTTTGACTGGAATGGATTGCCGGAAACTGATTTCAATCTGGAAAACCTTCCCACTGATACTTTGGAAAACAAAATCATCAAACTTCTACCTCCCAAAGTGATCAATGCAGGCTGGCCTACCTATACCCCACTTGGTTCGAGAGGTGTTTTAGACGCCGATCCAATCGGCTTACCTGGCCCGGCAAGGGCCTACTTGCAAGACCCTTCGGGTGCCCTTTGGATCGGCACTACAAGAGGCCTTTGTCGCTATGACGGAGCATATCTTGAAATCTTTGGTTTGGAACAAGGCCTGCCCAATATTGACATCCTGACTCTTTTCCGAGATAATCAAAATAGAATCTGGATAGGCACCAAAACTGGCATCACCTACATTCTGGATGAGAAAAAAGAATCCATTGAATTATTAGAGAAACTCAACCCCGGCTTTGGTGGTCAGACCTTTAGTATTTACCAAGATGATCAAGGTCTAATTTGGTTTACTGAATTAGGGCAGGGAGTATATATCTACAATCCTGAAAACCACATCGCCAAGCAACTCAAAACAGACCAAGGATTAGTGAATGATCGCACGGTGATGATCCGTCAAGATCAAGAAGGAAACCATTGGATTACAACCATAAATGGAATCAACATCCTGAACCTCCAAAAAAACAAAATCAAGACTCTTAGAGAGGAACAAGGGCTATTTTCCAACTTTTCGCCAGGGTATTTGCAATCCAAATCTGGCGAAATTTGGCTAGCTCAAAGAGGGGGAATCTCTGTTCTTAACCAAGAAAAGAATACCATCAGGTTTTTGGATGCAGAAAAATTCCCATATCCCAACCAATCAGGAAGAGATCTTTCTGGGATGTATGAAGATTCAGAAGGAAAAATCTGGATAGCTACCAATTCCAATTTGGTTTTTGCCCTGGACCCTCAAATGAACCAGGTTGAGAGATTTTTTACAAACCAAGACCCCAGTACAATAATATTTGACTTTCATGAGGATAAAGAAGGCCAAATATGGGTTGGTGGGGATATTGGAGGCACTCCTGTCATCAACAAAAAAACAGGCAAAGTAGGGAGCTATACCGATGCGAATGGCTTAGGTGATGGAGGAGTCTGGTCAAACATTCAAACTCATGATGGAAAGATCTGGGCAGGTTCTACTAATGGCCTCAATATCTATGATCCCGAAACAGGAACGGTTCAATATGTTTCCAGGCAAAATGGATTACAGACAAATAGCGCTTCCTATCTACTAGAAGACCAAAATGGATTGATTTGGATAGGTAGTAATGGGCGTATGTTGGAGGTTCTCGATGTAAAAAACAACAGGATTCTTGTATTAAAAAAAGAGAAGGAAAATCAGCAAATCGGACTAACCATAAGCTACGAGGATCCTGATGGATCCATGTGGGCAGGAACTAGTGATGGAGAATTATTAGTAATCAGCCTCGAGAAAAAAACAATTAAAAAAATCCTGAATGTCCCTGCCTCTTGGGATAAGACCTATATCAATTCCATGCAAAGCGATCATCAAGGGCAACTTTGGATAACCAGCTCTGCAGGAGCCATAATAATCAGCAAAGACCGCAAATCCATGAAATTCCTGAATTCAGATCAAGGTCTAATTGACAACTATGCCACAGCATTGCTTGAGGACTCCAATCAAAACATGTGGATTGCAACCGGTGGAGGCATTAATATCCTCAATTCCTCCCAAGATTCTATGTCCAGCTTGACTATCAATGAAGGACTGGGCGACAATGGCTCTTTCACACTGAATGAGAACAAGGGTAAAATGTTTGTAGGCACCACCAGTGGACTTACCATATTAACTCCTTCAAAAAATAACGAGGCTTTTAATGCAATTACCCTCGGGAAAGAACAAGGCTTGGGAGCAATCGACTTTGCAGAAAACAGCGGCCTATTCACGAAAGATGGAAAGTTTTGGGTGGGAGTCGAAGGAACCATGCTTTTGGTTTTCGATTCCCTTCAAATGAGTGAAGAATCTTCCTCGCCATTGATTGCAGGAATCAATCTATTCGACAAGCCTCTCTATTTCAGAGAGAGATCTACCCTCACTGAGGACAATTATTTGATCCAAAATGAAATCACCTGGGACAGCCTAGAAACCACCTATTACATCCCCATCAATCTAGAGCTTCCATATGATCAGAATTACTTAAGCTTCAACTATTCGGGAATGCAATTGAGCAATCCTGATAAAGTGCGATACAGATACATTCTCGAAGGAATAGATAAGCAATGGAGTCCAATTACTAATAAAACCATAAGCGAAAACTATCGAGACCTTCCTGCTGGAGACTATACTTTCAAAGTTGCCAGCAGAGGAATCAATGGGATCTGGAGTGAACCAGCAGCAATAAGTTTTGTCATCACACCTCCTTGGTGGAAAACTTGGTGGATGTACGCTCTATATTTCATTGCATTTGTGGGGGCTATTTTAGGCTATACGAGACTTCGTTCACAAGCACTGATTCGTCAAAATTTGATATTGGAGGAAAAAGTAAAAATCCGGACAAATGAACTCCGGGAGTCTTTAAACAATCTCAAAGAAACGCAACTCCAACTTATTCAATCTGAAAAAATGGCTTCTTTGGGTGAGCTGACAGCAGGAATTGCCCATGAGATCCAAAACCCTCTCAATTTTGTCAATAATTTCTCCGAAGTCAGCAATGAGCTGATCGATGAAATGAATGAAGAACTCGAAAAAGGAGACCTGGAAGAAGTAAAAGCCATCGCCACTGACCTGAAAGAGAACCTTTCCAAAATCAATCATCATGGCAAAAGGGCCGATTCCATTGTGAAAGGAATGCTCCAACACAGCCGCTCGAATTCAGGAGAAAAAGTCGAAACAAATATCAATTTATTGGCAGATGAATATCTGAGGCTTTCCTATCATGGATTACGAGCCAAGGATAAAAGCTTTAATTCTGACTACAAACTAGAGTTAGACACTGATCTTCCAAAGATAAAGGTGAATCCCCAAGACATAGGAAGGGTAATCTTGAATCTGGTCAATAATGCATTTTATGCGGTCAGCGAAAAAGCAAAAAATGCTGGTGAGGACTTTAAACCCGAGGTAATAGTTTCCACGAAAAAAACTGAGAATGGAATTCAGGTCTCAGTCCACGATAACGGAACTGGAATACCTGATTCCATTAAAAAGAAAATCTTCCTGCCATTCTTCACCACCAAGCCAACAGGTTCGGGAACAGGCCTGGGATTGAGCCTTTCCTATGATATAGTTCAAGCCAATGGAGGCAATCTTTCTGTAGAATCGGAAGAAGGAAAAGGGACGAGTTTTAATATCTTTTTTCCAAAATAAAAGTATTTTTTTAATTATTTAGTTAATCGATAGTATTTTAGGATACCTTTATTTTCAATAACCAACCTTTTTTGAAGAACACATTATTAAAATGAAAAAAATCTTAATCCTGATATTTGGAGTGCTTTTATTTTCTTGTAATGAAAATGAATTTATTGAAAAACCAATAACAAACTCCAAAGAATTAATTCTGAATTCAAATGATCAAATTCCTAAGAATATTACTCAAATCCCCTCAATAATACCTCATTCGGAATTAGAACCATATCGATTAAATACCTACAACTTTACGCCGATTAACGATGTCTCAGGAAATTACTTATTAGAAACCCAATTAATAGATATTTCAAATATCCCTTGTGACACTGAATTGACCAGTATTAGCGATGGCGATTTAACCTTAATTTTTGATAAACCTTTGATCAGAAGAAAGGCCCAAACTACCAGATATTGTACTTGGACTGGCACCTTTGGGTTTTATCCTGATGTAGAAGGTCCTGATCCCTACGTTTTATACTCCCCATTCCAAAATATTGTTGGAATTTCTATCTCTAAACCAGTAACTACCTTGGGATTTGAAATTCAACCTAATTTGAATCATCAAGTATTTGAATTTGAGGTAGAATTTTACAATTCGAATAGAAAAACAGGAAGCATCAAAAGGGAAATTAATGCTGGATGGGGCGGAGCGAAATTATTTGCTGCTGAGACCGAAGAAAAGTTTGACTATGTTATCATAAGATCAGTTTCTGGAGATCCTTATGGTTTCGCAGTTGCGCAATTTCGCTATATACTAAAAGAAATATCTCCGATTACGATTGATTTCAAGCCCGGTAATTGTAACAATACTCTAAATGTAAATTCCAAAGGGGTAATTCCTCTTGCGATTTTGGGCTCTATGGACCTTGATGTGAATAACATCGACCTATCAACCGTTTTTCTTAATGGCGTTTCCCCATCAACTTCCTCCATGGCTGATTTAGCAGGACACTTTGAAAAGCAAGATGCCTGTGATTGTAGTATAATAGGTAAAGACGAAATTATGGATTTGAATCTAAAATTTGACACACAGGCTTTGGTAGAATCTCTTGGAGAGGTAAGTGATGGTGAAAGTGTGGAATTTACCTTAACCTTTGAAACCTTGGACGGCAGAATATGGGAAGGAGAGGATTGTGTTGATATTATTAAGAAAAAATAAAGAAGAAATCTTTCTATACACTTTTAGAATCTAGGATTACATAAAGCTGCTGGATATTTCAAATCAGGCAGCTTTTCCTTTAAATTTTTCAAGAATCCAACTTACTTTTTGACTATGAAAAAAGAGCATGTTTTCATGCTTTTACATAGTCCTTTTTGTATTTTGTAGGGAATTCACAGCATTATCACTCCATTACCCTTGTGAATTTTCAAACGCGTTAACTAGTTATTGTTCACCCATTAAACAGTACCTTTTGATTAGCATGCATTCTTTGTATCTGTCCCACCTTTTTATCAAATAGCTCCTATGGTTTCAACAATTTTATGGCTGTTGCTTATCGCTTTTGTCGGATTTTCTATTGCCTTTATCATCAAAAATGTAACCATCAAAAAAAGAGCACTAGAGAAACTAAAAACGATCAATACTCATGAAATTTCGGATTGGAATGGTGATAAACTGGAATCCAAAAGAAGCCAAATGGATCCTTTGGCGGATGAGACTGTTCAAACAATTATGTCCAAAAGGGAAGAGTTTAAAATCAATCATCTTTTCGAGTCGATTGTAAAAGATCGTGATCAACTTCCTCCAGATACTCCTCAAGAATTAATTGATTATTTCGATAAATCAGCCATACTCCCTGAATGGGCAGATCCAGATCTAATCGCCTTGGGCCAGCAAATTTATTTGAGACACGGAATATGGATAGGCCTTTTACTTTGCTACAAATCTCTCCCAGAATGCTATGCCTGTGCTAGAGGCGCTGAGGTTCTTCATCAAACGGCTCGCCTCAACGAGGAAAATGGCTCTTTGGAGACTTACTCAAGACGAATTGCAGAAACTGCCCAGTTTGTGGTTTTCGCAATGTCTCCAGGAGGCCTGGGAGTAAGAGGAAAAGGACTCCACTCCACCCAAAAAGTCCGATTGATTCATGCTGTAATCCGCTTTTTCCTTAAAAAGCATCACTTCGACACTGAAAAATATAGCGAGCCGATAAACCAAGAGGATCTTGCAGGTACACTGATGTCTTTTTCAGCTTTGATCATAGAAGGGCTTGAAATCATCGGGATCGAATTTGAACCTGTAGAATTGGAGGCATATATCCACTGCTGGAGAGTCGTGGGGCATATTGTCGGCTTGGATGATGATATGATTCCAAAAAATTCTGCGGATGCCCTGAAACTGGGCCACAGTATTTTGGATCGAGAAATGGCACCAAGCGATCATGCAAAAGAATTGGTTCGGGCCCTTCGCGATTTTCAGGACATGAAGTCGAAACCAATTTTAGGTAAAAACTCCAACATTGCCCTGATGAGATTGATGATGGGAAATGAAGTATCCGACCTATTGGGAGTAGAGCCTATTTCTCAGGATAAAATCGATTCCATGCAGCGAAAAATCAAAAGAATCACTTGGGTAGGCGAAATTTTAGACAAGAGTTTGATTTTCTCCATGGTCCTTCAATTCTTAACCAAATTGGGGCTAACCATGATGCTGAGAAGAATGACTAGTGCCGACATTATCAACTTCTACCTTCCTACTTCTTTGACAAGAGATTGGAATTCCCACCAACGAAGATAAACCTCAGACCCTATGGATCAGCCATTAATTAATTTTGACGATTATTCCCTTATTGGACTAATATTCAATGGGGTCGGTTGCCTATTTTGGGTGGTGGCCTACGTTGTTTTAGTTTGGGAAATCAGAAAGAAAAAATTCGTAGAAATGCCTGCCTATGTAGCTGGTGCCAATATCGGTTGGGAATTTGTATGGAGTTGGATCTATCACCCTAACACGGGGCTTTTATATGCTTTGAGCTATCAAGCAGCCTTTCTTTTAGATTGCTTTATTTTTTATTCTGTTCTCCGATATGGAACCAAACAACCCATGAATGAGAACACCAAAAAGCATTTTGCACTCTTCTGCATTATCAATTTCATCTTTTGGATTCTATTCAGCTACTTCTATAGAAATGAAGGATTTGACACCTTAATTGGTGCAAACTCGGGCTATATCATCAATGTCATCCTTTCCGTTCAATGCGTTTTCCTTCTGATGCAAACCAAAGATACCGGAGAATTTTCCATGGTATTAGCATGGGCTAGAATGCTCGGAACAGGACTGATCTCAGTCTCCATGTTTTTCTTTTACCCAGAGAATCATTTTGTACAGTTCTTGGGAATTTCTTGTTTCCTTCTGGACAGTACCTTCATCTATGTCCTTTGGAAAAGGCATGGAAAACTATTTGGTTCTCTTAGTACAGTTTCATAATGCTTAGAAAGATTACAGAATATTTTATTCCAGCGAAAAAGAAAGAGTCTGGTGATGAATTAAGATCTGAACGCATCTTCATTGCAGTGCTTTTAATTTCATCCATTTCCAATTTTCTTGGGATAAATCTGGCAGTTGAAATTGACGCAAAACTCAACGGGCAGCTTCTTTTCGTCAATGGAATTATTAATCTTATTATTCTTTTTGCCTATCGGCAAGGTTTAGCCAAAAATATAGCGGCGGGACTTTTCTTGACTCAATTTGCAATAAGTTTCCCGCTCCAAGCTTGGCTACAGGGAGGACTTTCTTCTCCTGCCACGGCTGCATTTTTCTTATTGCCATCAGTGGCCATGTTGATCCAAGGAAAAAGAGCATCAATCTTTTGGGTAATTGTCTCTGCCTTTCTCATGTTGGGGATATTGATACTTGAGAATACGATCGGTGTACCAGAACCCCAATACAATACCGAAAAGGAACAGGTCTTCTTCTTCTCATCCATTTTGGGAACCAATATTACCATATTCTTGATCCTATTGGTTTACGAATTGGGCAAGTCAAAAGCTCTCAAAAATATCCAGGAGAAAAACGTAGCATTAATCAATACTCAAGAGCAACTTATCCAGGCAGAAAAAATGGCTTCTTTAGGTGAATTGACAGCGGGAATCGCTCATGAAATCCAAAATCCGCTCAATTTTGTCAACAACTTTTCTGAAGTAAGCGAAGAACTTTTAGAGGAAATTCAAGAAGAAATCAGCAAAGGGAATTTTGAAGAGGTAAAGGCTATCACCGATGATTTAAAGCAGAACCTTTCAAAAATTAATCATCACGGTAAAAGAGCTGGAGCAATCGTCAAAGGAATGCTGGAGCACAGTAGAAAAAGTGATGGAATAAGAGAACCGATCAACATCAATGAATTAGCTGAGGAATGTATCAGGTTGAGCTTCCATGGGTTCAAGGCCAAAGAAAAATACAGCAAGGTCGAATACACAATAGATTTTGAAAAAGGCTTACCTCATATCGAGGTTATCCCTCAGGATATCAATAGAGTATTGATCAATGTATTCAATAATGCATTTTACGCAGTACATGACAGATCGAAGACTACCGAAGATCTATTTCGCCCCCATGTAAAGGTAGCTACCAAGTCCACTTCAAATGGAATAATGATTTCAGTCCATGACAATGGTGTTGGGATTCCAGAACATATCAAGGATAAAATTTTCCAACCATTTTTCACCACCAAACCTACTGGTCAAGGCACTGGGTTGGGCTTGAGTTTAAGCTATGACATCATCAAAGCGCATGGAGGTAAAATTGAGATAAAGTCTGACCCCAATCAAGGCACTGAATTCGTCATTTATTTCTTCCACTAAGCATTTGTAATAGCTCAAGCTCTTTTCCGCCAGAAAGAAGCTAAAAGGGAACCTGAAACATTCATCAAAGGCCCAAAAACTGCCGGAGCTAATCCTACGGTAGAGATTTTGCCCATTTGAACAGCTATGCCTGATGCCAATCCTGAATTTTGCATGCCTACTTCCAAGGCGATCGTCTTGCATGATTTGGAATCCAATCCAGATACTTTGGCAGTAAAAAATCCCAAAAGGTAACCAAGTCCATTATGTAAAATACATGCTAAAATCAGCAGCAATCCAATATCCAGAAGGCTCTCCCTCCCATTTGCGGTAATCACTCCTACGATAAGAATAATACCTCCCATCGATATCAAAGGCATTATTCGATCTAACCATTGAATACTTCCCTTCAAAAACCTGTTAAATATTAGACCAAGCGCAATGGGGATAATCACAATCTGAATGATACTCCACATCATCTCCAGAAAATTAACAGGCACATAATCCCCTCCAAGCCAGCTCATCAGTAGCGGAGTGATCACAGGTGCAATTGCAGTGGCTACAGCTGTCATAGTAACAGAAAGTGCCAGGTTTGCCTTTGCTAAATAGGACATAACATTGGAAGCTAGGCCACTGGGAGAACTTCCAACCAAAATAAAACCAGCAGCAATTTCTGGAGGGAAATTGAAGCTTTTTGCCAAAGCAAATCCTAAAAATGGCATAATTGTAAATTGACAGAGTATTCCTATCAAAACACCTTTCGGCATTTGGATCACTCCTTTGAAATCCTTGAGACTCATTTCTGTCCCTACTCCAAACATGATAACCTGTAATAGTGGGACAATGAATTTGGAAGTACTTATCCCTCCCCAATTCATAAGAATCTCAGGATAAATAAAAGCAATGGAAACAATGACAAGAACTAAAAAAGGAAAAAGTAAGCTTTTCAATTTAGATAGATAGAAGGTTCAACTTTGGGTTTTATTATGAATTCAGATACTAAATATAGTTTATCATTATCTATGGAGAAGTCAAATCAGCTAGAGACCTTAAAAACATCTTTTGATTAATCCTATTGAATCCCAAGCAATGTAATTAGACTGATTACTGGAAAGGCTTGTCTATTTAGGCAATCCCCAGTTTCCAACCTCCTATCAAATAGTCCAAATGAGCTGAATTTCAGATATTTTCCAATCTAAAATACCTGAACATATTTATCCCTATAATCTTGAATTCTAAATAGTTTTTGTATTTTTCCAATATGAGAAATGTCATTCGTCACTAGAATGATGCATCATTTCCAGATTTTTATTACCCATTTGAGTTTTATGTCCGAGTTGATTGTTTTCAAAGTGGCTTTTCAAATGATTAAAAGCCATCAAAATCAAATTATTTCACGATCCCAAATAGTTTGGGAAAGAATAATACTCATTGGAGTTAAATTTCTGAGTAAAGGCATTTCACCATATAAACCTGAATTTACAATTGATTTCAAATGAGATCACTTATAACTTTTTCATTTGTATTCCTTTTTGGACTGGTTGCTTGTAATCAGGAAGAGAAAACCTCTAACCAAAATCCAATCGGGAATTGGTCTCCTCCTGAGAAAATTGTGGTTTCCGAACTTCCTGCAGAAAAACAGCCACAAATAATTCAAATGGGAGCTCCCGAAGTCAAACGTGTGGGAGGAAATAGAGGTGGAAATATTTTACCTCCAATCAAAAAAGATCTACTAACCCTACAAGAATATGATGGGAGCATGGCTCTTAACGCCTTAGGACAACCTTATTTGCTAGGTGATGGCGGCATTGCACAATTCAAAAAAATCACGTCTGACGAAGGACTTCCCATGGATGGGATTTATTGCGCCATGGTAGATAGCAGAGGACATATTTGGTTTGGAACCAATGGAGGAGGGTTAAGTAGATATGATGGAGTAGACTTCACAAACTACACGGGCAATCAAGGATTAGGTAGTCCGTCAATTAGAAGTATAAATGAAGATTCAAAGGGTAATATTTGGATTGGCACAGCAGATAAAGTCGTTTCTAAATTTGATGGGAGAACATTTAAAAATTTCTATGGCGACCAGATTTCAAATGAAGTTGTCTACAGTATTTATGAGGACTCTAAAGGAATTCTTTGGTTTGGTACAGATGGAGAGGGCTTAGTCAAATATGATGGAAATGAATTTGAAAAAATCACTACTGAAGATGGTTTAGCCCATAATTCAGTAATAAGTATTTTTGAGGATAAGGATGGTTACTTGTGGGTTGGGACAAGTGGCGGAGGAGTTTCAAAGTATAATGGAGAATCGTTTGAAAATTTTGATACCTCAAATGGTCTAGCAGGGAATCGCGTAAGGTCAATTTTTCAAGATAGTAAAGGGATCATCTGGTTTGGAACCCTGGGAACTGGGGTTAGCAAATATGACGGTCAAAATTTCCAAACCATTGGGATAGACGATGGACTAGCAGGAATGGTAGTCAGATCAATCAATGAGGATCATGAAAATAATGTGTGGTTTGCGACAGAGTATGGCGTGACCAAATGGACAGGAAAAGACTTTATATCATATACTACTGAACAAGGCTTAGTTGGCAATAATGTTTATGATTTAACTATTGATGATTTTGGAAAAATCTGGTTTAGCACTGATGGCAGCGGAGTAAGTAGACTGGATGGGATGAGTTTTACAAACTTTACCGCTCAACAAGGTCTTTCGGGAAACATAGTGCTAAGTATTATGGAAGATAGTACTGGCGACTTATGGTTTGGAACTGTAGATGGCGGACTTAGCAAATTCGATGGGAAATCATTTGTTTCTTATACTCAATCTCAAGGATTAGCAGGTGAAATTGCCTACTGTATTTTAGAAGACTCCTCAGGCAAAATATGGATTGGTGCAGCCGGAGATGGAATAAGTATTTTTGACTCCAATACTTTCACTAATTACTCCTCCGATCAAGGTCTCCCAACCAACGAAATTTATTCTCTTGTTGAAAGTCGGGACGGGAAGATCTGGATAGGAACTGATGCAGGAATATTAATAAATGACAATGGAGTTTACACCTATTATTCTGAAGAAAATGGATTAAGCTCAAATAATATTGTTTCTATTACAGAAGATAGTGATGGTATTATTTGGATTGGAAGCTTGGGGGGAGGATTGACCAGATTTGACGGTAAAACTTTCCTTCATTTTACAATTGACCAAGGATTAGCCGATAGCTCCGTTTTGAGGATTAAGGAAGATTCAAATGGGAATCTTTGGGTTGGCACTGCCAATGGCATTAGTTTTTTAACTGAAGAAAACCGAAAAAATATAATCTCTTGGAAATACAATGGAGAAACCCCACTATTCCAGACATTTAATAGTCAAGACGGATTGCCCGACGACACTATTTTACAAATTGTTGAACTGGGAAATGGTCAAATGGCTATTGGTACAAATGAGGGAATTTCAACATTTTATTTCTATCAAGATTCATCCAAAAATATTCAGGAGTTAGAGACCTACCATTCTGATACAGGATACCCTGTTAAAGATCTTACTGATGGTCAAGACGGAATGTTTTTAGATTCAAAAGGAATTTTGTGGGCAGGAACTGGTAGTGTCAAAACAGGACTAGCAAGGTTAGACCTTTCTAAGGTCTCAAAAAACACTTCAAAACCAACACCACTAATTAAGCAAGTAAGAATCAATGAAGAGATAATTCCATGGTATACACTAGCCCCTGAATCTAGTGAAGATGCATTTGAAAAAGTAACCGATCAATTGATTACGCTAGAAAGAAGGTTGGATGAAAACGAAGAGCTGGAACTGAAAGAAAAGTTTAAAGGAATTTCTTTTGACAATATTCAACCATTTTTCCCAATCCCTTTAGGATTGACTTTACCCTATCAGCACAATCACCTCAACATTGAATATGGCACAAATGAACTAGCTCGGCCTTTCCTAATTGAATACCAATATATATTAGAAGGATATGACACTGATTGGAGTCCCGTGTTAAAAAGGACCTCTGCCACATTTGGCAACATTCATGAAGGTGATTACACTTTTAAAATACGTGCGCGGTATACCGGAACCTCCACAGAGGAAGCCTCAGAATGGACCGAACCGATTGAGTTTTCCTTTACCGTATTGCCACCTTGGTATAGAAGCTGGTGGGCATATTTGGTTTACGGAGTTCTAATTTTATGGCTCCTTTATCCCATTAATCTTTATTTGAAAAACCGTCTATTAAAGGCGGAAAGGGAGAAAGCTAAAGAAAGAGAACTAGAGCATGCCAAGCAGATCGAAAAGGCATACACCGATTTGGAATCAGCACATGAAAACCTCAAATCAACTCAATCTCAACTGATTCAAGCTGAGAAAATGGCCTCTTTGGGTGAGTTGACTGCAGGTATTGCTCATGAGATTCAAAACCCATTGAATTTTGTCAAAAACTTCTCAGAAGTTAGCCATGAATTGGTAGATGAAATGAACGAGGAGATTCAGGCTGGAGATTTTGAAGAAGCTAAATTACTCGCCAAGGACATCCAAGATAACTTGGATAGAATTAGCACTCATAGTATGAGGGCTGATGCTATTGTGAAAGCAATGCTTCAGCATAGCAAAGCGACTGTTGGAACCAAAGAACTGGTAGACATTAATGCCATTTGTGATGAATCCATCCGATTGAGTTATCATGGAGTGAGAGCGAAAGAAAAAGACTTTAGCGTAGAATATAAAACCGACCTAGAGCCTAATCTACCTCAAGTGGAAGTGATCAGACAAGAATTGGTAAGGGCCTTGATCAATATGTGCAACAATGCGTTTTTTGCTGTCAACGAGCGGGTTCACCAATTAGGAAATACGGATTTCAAACCTGTAGTATCCATTTCTACGAAGAAGACTCTTGGGGGAATTGAAATTGAATTAGCAGACAATGGAGTTGGGATAAAGAAAGATGTTATTGAAAAGATTTTCCAACCATTCTTTACAACCAAGCCTACTGGTCAGGGAACTGGATTGGGACTATCTTTGAGTTATGATATCATCAAGTCCTATTCGGGAGATATTCGGGTGAAAAGCTCAACCGAGGAAAATCCTGGGACAATTTTCACTATCTTTTTACCGATAAACTCAAGTTCTTAATTTTTAAGATTGCAATAACCACAAGCGGGTAATATGATAATAGCTATAATTTCTTTAATACTACTTCACTATCTGAAACGTCCAATGGGCCTGATCAAGGTTTCTCCTGAATGGGTAAGAATATTCAATGGAGGAATGATAGCAGCCGGTGTATTATGGATTGTCATTGGCTTCAACATACCAATAATCAGTGATTTAGCGCGTATTCTTTCTTTTATTCTAATAGGCCTGATCGTCTATGTAACTCTCAAAACAGAAGATCTTCAGCATAGGAAAGGAATGGTTTACGCTTGGTTACCAATTATCGGAGTGGAGATTATTCAAGCGTTAGTAGAAATCATCAGTGAGAGCTTTTACAAAAGGTATGAGACTTATTTTGAGGCGGCAGGTGTATTCGCCTTTATTTGGGCCATAGCCATGTGGGTTAATAATTCGAAGCAAAGAAAGGCTTTGGAGTTGGAGAAACTGAAGGCAATGCAACGTGAAAAAGAGTTTCAAATCACTGAATCTCTCAAAACCCAATTGGAAAGACAGGTTGCTCAAAGAACCAAAGAACTTACCAATCAAAAGAATGAATTACAGCATGCCTTGAAAGATCTTCAAGCTGCACAAAATCAATTAATTCACGCTGAGAAAATGGCATCTTTGGGTGAGTTAACAGCAGGGATCGCACACGAAATTCAAAACCCTCTCAATTTTGTAAACAACTTTTCTGATGTAAGTACTGAACTTCTAACTGAGTTGAAAGAAGAACTTGAAGCAGGAAACAAGGAGGATGCCATGGAGATTTTGGAGGATGTAATTCAAAACCTTGGCAAAATTCACCACCATGGAAAACGTGCCGATTCCATTGTAAAAGGGATGCTCCTTCATTCAAGAAGCAGTACTGGGCAAAAAGAACTGACAGACATCAATGCATTAGCAGACGAATATCTTCGACTTTCTTACCATGGGCTAAGAGCCAAGGACAAAAGTTTTACAGCAGATTTCAAATTAGAGGAAGATCCGAGCTTGGAAAAAATGAACGTTGTGCCCGGCGATTTGGGAAGAGTTCTTTTGAATTTGATCAATAATGGATTTTACGCTGCTGGAGAGAAGAAAAAAGAACTGGCAGAAAAGGGTAATACAGAGTTTCTTCCAAAAGTAACGGTATCTATTAAAAAAGTGGATTCGGGTGTAGAAATCCGAGTAAGGGACAATGGAAAAGGAATACCAGAGGACATCAAAGCCAAAATATTCCAGCCATTTTTCACAACAAAGCCAACAGGAAAAGGTACCGGACTGGGGCTTTCAATGAGTTACGACATTGTAACAAAAGGTCATAATGGTGAAATAAATGTCATCAGTGAGCCTGAAGAGTTTACAGAGTTTGAAATTAAAATTCCAAATCAATGAAAAGCAAAATATTAATAGTGGATGACGAGAAAGATGTGGAATTACTTTTTCGTCAAAAATTCAGAAAGGAGATTAAATCAGGAACTCTTGAGCTTTGTTTTGCTTTCTCTGGAGACGAGGCATTAGGCATTTTGGATAGTGAAAATCCACCTCAGGTAGTATATGTATTTTCTGATATCAACATGCCAGGCATGAGTGGACTCGAACTATTGGCAAAAGTAAAGGAACGCTTCCCACAGATTAATGTCAGCATGATTTCGGCCTATGGAGATAGTCAGAATTATGAAAAGGCAATGAATTCAGGTGCCAAAGAATTTTTTACCAAACCCATAGATTTTGAATCCTTAAAGAAAGAAATCGGTGGGATGATCAAGGAAAATTAAATAATAAATAGAATGGTCAAAATACTGGTTGTAGATGATGAAGCAGATTTGGAAATTCTGATCAAACAGAAATTCCGAAAGCGAATCCGCGAGGGTGAGTTTGAATTTTATTTTGCCCTAAACGGAAGACAAGCATTGGAAGTATTGGAAGATCACTCAGACCTAGATTTGATCTTGAGTGATATCAATATGCCAGAAATGGATGGTTTGACACTCCTTTCTAAAGTCAAAGAGAAGAATTCTCTTCTTAAAACTGTCATCATTTCTGCCTATGGAGACATGGAAAATATCCGAACAGCCATGAATCTAGGGGCCTTTGACTTCATTACCAAGCCAGTTGACTTCAGGGATTTAGAGATCACTCTAGATAAGACTATCCAATACAGAAACCAGATCAAATCCACACTCAAGGCTCTTCGGGAAAATAATATCCTAAAAATGTATGTGGACGAAACGGTGCTCAATTTCATGGGAAATAAGGAGTTGGAGTCCAGTCTGATGGAAAATGAGACCATCGTCGCTTCAGTTGCTTTTATTGATTTGGTGGCATTCACCAAAATCTCTGAAAATGAAGAACCTAATGTGGTGGTAGGCCTTCTCAATGAATATTTTGACTTGATGGTCAAGGAAATTATCGAGCAAAAAGGCAGCGTTGACAAATTTATCGGAGATGCTGTCATGGCGGTTTTCCAAGGTGACAATCACTTTGAAAGAGCTATCAGAACAGCCCTTTCCATTCGGGACAAAATGGAGGAAATCCCTGTCTTTTCTGCTGAAACTAATTTTAGACCTGAAGTCTCCATAGGAATAAATGCAGGGGAAATGGTTTCTGGGAATATCGGTTCCCGGTCTCTAAAAAGACTGGATTACACTGTTATTGGAGACACAGTCAACGTTTCTGCAAGATTACAATCCGCTGCAAAGCCAGCCCAAATATTAGTCCTTGAAAGCTGCGCCCAAGAAGTGAAGGATCTTTTTGAGTTTCAAAATATGGGCGAAATCAAATTGAAGAATAAAGCCTTACCGGCTAAAGTTTTTGAAGTAGTCAAAGCTATTTCCTGATTAGATTAAAAATGAATTTCAATTTCGGACAATTTTGAATTCGTTCGATTGCGAACTATTTACATTACTGATTTCCAATTGCTTTCCCATTTGGGAAAAATGAAATAGATTCATTCCGGAAAAACCCAAATCATATGAGAAAAATTACCCAACCTGCTCTTTTGGTTGCTTTGGGAACCACACTTTCTGTGGCTGCCATCATTCCAAAAGCGAATCAAAATCCGACTCCAATGAATCGGAAAATGGTAGTCTCAGATAGTACCAAAAAAGACTCTCTTGACTATCCAAAATTCAAAGATCTACCCCTAAAGCCTGAACGTGAAGTAAAATTCACCACGGAAGAAGGAACTTGGATGAGTGTGGATGTTAGTCCTGACGGGAAAACCATTGCATTTGACTTGATGGGAGACATTTATACCATGCCTATCGAAGGAGGAAAAGCTACTCCTATTACCACTGGCATGGCTTATGAAACTCACCCTAGATTTTCTCCAGATGGAGAAAAGATCCTTTTCACATCTGATAGAGCGGGAAGTGACAACCTGTGGTACATTGACATGGTCAAAAAGGATACAGTTCAAGTTACCAAAGATAAAAACGGTGATGTTCCTGGAGCTGATTGGACCCCGGATGGTGACTACATAATTGCCAGTAAAGGAAGAAGAATCCACAAACTTTTCATGTATCATAAAGATGGAGGAGGCGGAATCCAACTAAATGAGTCCCCTTCCTCAATGAAAACTATTGATCCTGTAATAAGCCCTGATGGTAAAAAGATTTACTTCTCCTATCGAACCGGAGCATGGAATTACAATGCCTTGCTTCCTCAATATCAGGTTGGGACTTATGACATTGAAGAAGGAAATATTACCAGTATTACCAGCAGGTATGGATCTGCATTTACACCAACACTTTCCAATGATGGAAAATGGCTAGTTTATGGTTCTAGATGGCATGAAAAAACCGGTTTGGTCCTTCGAAACCTAGAAACCGGAGATGAAAACTGGTTGGCCTACCCAGTACAAAGAGATGAGCAAGAATCCATCGCTCCTCAAGGTGTCCTTCCAGCAATGTCATTCACTCCTGATAGCAAATTTGTAATTGCTTCTTATGGAGGAAAAATCTGGAAGCTTCCAGTTGATGGTTCTGATGCTTTAGAAATTCCATTTGAGGCAGATGTAAAACTGGCTATGGGACCGAGATTGTATTTCAACTATGCGATCAAAGACACTACGGCTAAGTTAGCAACTCAAATCAGAGATGGAGTTCCATCACCAGATGGAAAGAAACTAGCATTTACTGCTTTGAACAGACTCTATGTGATGGATTTCCCTGATGGAGAGCCAAAAAGAGTCACCAATTTTGAAATTACTGAGGCAATGCCTTCTTGGTCTCCCGATGGTTCTCAATTGGTATTTACTACTTGGGATGAAGCTGATGGAGGTAGTCTTTACAAAGCTAGCTTTGGAAGAAACGGGGATGTGACGAAGCTCACTACAGAAAATGCTTTATACATGGGACCAGTTTGGGGGCCGAATAATAAAATCGTAGTCTTTAAAGGAGATAGAAGATTAATGATGGAATCAGAAGGCCCTGGTTTTTCAGGAGCTGAAGCGATTCTTGCTTGGATGCCGGCTTCTGGTGGCGAATTCAGAAAAATCATGGATGCCAGGGGAGTCGGAAATGCTCACTTTACGAAAGATACTTCCAGAATCTACCTGAATGGATCAGGAGGAACACTTCTAAGTGTCAAGTGGGATGGGACTGATAAAAAAGAATATGCCAAAATTTCTGGAATTACTCCATTTGGAACGGCTGCTGATCCGCATGATGATCATGAGCACAATGAGGAATTTAGCAGTGTAGAATATGTGATGGGACTTCCAAGATCTACTGCAGATGCGGTGAATTATTGTATGCTTCCAGAAGGCACATCTGCAAGAGAACCTCAAATGAGACCTTCCAGTGCAAGTACCATTTTAATGGCTCCTGAAGGAAACTTAGCCTTGGCTCAAGTGAATAACAACATCTATGTAGTCACTATCCCTACTGCCGGAAAAACTCCTAGCATCAATGTAGGCAACCCTGATGCTTCAAATTTCCCTTCTCGTCAATTGACAGAGATCGGTGGAGAATGGCCTGCCTGGGAAGCTGATGGCAAAAAAGTCCATTGGTCTCTTGGAAACGGACATTGGGTGTATGATGTAGACCGAGCAGTTTTTGTTGAAGACTCTGTAAAAGCTGCTAAAAAGGCAAAAATGCTTGCTGATGCGGATAGCGTAGCCACGCTAAAAGCACAGGGTGAAGATGCGGTCAAACTTGCCGACTCTTTGGCAAAAGCTGAAAAGAAAAGAATCGATTCTCTATTCAAAGCGGATAAAGAATTGGCGAAAGCTGACAGCATCGGAAAAGCAAAGAAGAAAGAGCAAGAAACATACAAGCCATTTGAGCATCAGGTGAAAGTTTACTTTGCAAAGGATATTCCTCAGAGTACTGTTCTCTTGAAAAATGCCAGAATCATCACGATGAATGGTTCAGAGGTTATTGAAAACGGAGACGTTTTGATAGAAAACAACCGAATCAAGGCTGTTGGAAAAACAGGAACACTCAATGCTGGAAATGCCGAAGTAATAGACGTGAGCGGCAAGACGATTACACCAGGATTTGTTGATACGCATGCGCACATGTGGCCGACTTGGGGTCTTCACAAAAACACAGTTTGGATTTATGCTGCAAACTTAGCCTATGGTGTTACTACAACTCGTGACCCACAAACAGCGACTACTGATGTTCTGACATACGCAGATATGGTTGAAGCTGGAATGGTTCCTGGCCCACGCGTTTACTCTACAGGCCCAGGTGTTGGATACTGGATGTACAATCTGAAGTCTTTGGATCATACCAAAAATGTTTTGAAACAATACAGTAAGTATTACAATACCCAGTACATTAAAATGTATCTAGTAGGAAACCGTCAGCACAGACAGTGGGTAATCATGGCTGCCAAAGATCAGGAATTGATGCCTACAACTGAAGGTGGCTTGGACTACAAACTCAATATGACCCAATTGTTTGATGGCTATCCTGGTCATGAGCATGCTATTCCGATTCATCCTCTTTACTCTGACGTGATCAAAACAATTGCAGAAAGTAAAATGGCTGTCACTCCTACCCTACTTGTGTCATATGGTGGCCCTTGGGCAGAAAACTTTTACTATACCACTGAAAGTCCTCTTCACGATCCAAAATTGAACCGATTCACACCTTATGATGAATTGAATGCAAAAGCAAGAAGACGAGCTGGTGGACTAGGAGGCTGGTTTGCACCAGAGGATCATGTTTTCCCTAAGCATGCCGAAGGAATCAATGCATTAGTCAAAGAGGGAGGACTTGCAGGAGTAGGTTCTCATGGTCAATTACAAGGTCTAGGATACCATTGGGAGCTTTGGTCTGTGGCCAGTGGAGGAATGAGCACAATGGACGCCCTTCGTACAGCCACCATCCTAGGAGCTGAAGCATTAGGTTTGGATAAAGAGCTTGGAAGTATTGAAGCTGGTAAACTCGCAGATTTGGTAATTATGGACTCCAATCCATTGGATAATATCCGAAATACAAATACTGTAAATAAAGTTGTCAAAAATGGTAGAATCTATGATGGCAACACATTGGATGAGATCTATCCTAATCCTAAAAAATTGGATATAAGTTCTTGGACAAAACCTGCTCCAGAAGTAACTACCAGTCTTAAATAAAAAAGGCATTAAACTCTAATAAACAGCCGGTTATACATCCGGCTGTTTCTTTTTTACATGAAAAATTCATCTTTTATCAGTGCCATAGCAAATAAATACAGTTAGTTCTTGGCAGACTACTAATTATTTATTTTCTTATTCTAGAATTCAAGCCTTTAGATGAAAAAAGCTCAACCCCTAAATAGCAGAATTCATTTTTTACTACAGTAAAAATTAATGAAAGACAACTCGGTACAATCTGTTGATTGGAAATCCATATTCTCGCCACATTCACTTGTTTATACAATATGTGGTATTTCTTTGTCGGCAATTGCCTTAAAGGCATTTATGCTACCAAATAAATTCTTGGATGGAGGTGTGACTGGCATTGCTATTTTGGTGAATTTGGGTTTCGGGATCGATATCAACATTTTATTGATTGCGATCAATCTTCCTTTTTTGTTTATGGCTTGGAGAATGATTGGTAAAACATTCGCTGTCCAATCTGGAATCAGTATTTCGCTTTTAGTCATTGCCCTCCATTTCTTGGAAGTACCAACTGTGACTGAAGACAAAGTACTAATTGCGGTATTTGGGGGCTTTCTGATGGGATCCGGGATAGGATTGATCATCAGAGGAGGAGGTTTAATCGATGGTTTTGAGGTAATTACAGAATATTTTCACAAAAACTCTGCACTTACAGCAAGTGAGATAACTGTTTTCCTGAATTCATTGATTATGCTTTCTGCAGCCTATGTTTTTGGCATAGAACCTGCAATGTATTCTATATTGACCTATTTTACCGCAATCAAAACAACCGATTACATTGTCGAGGGTTTTGAAGAATATACTGCTCTTACAATTATTTCTAAAGAACATGAATTAGTAAAAGAATTGATAGTCAAAGATTTCGGAAAGGCAATTTCAGTCTATAAAGGAGAACGAGGCTATCTACCAGATACATTTCATATTAAACATCCTTGCGATATCATCATGACCGTAGTTACTCGTTTGGAAGTACATAGAATCAAGCTTGCCATTCAAGAAATTGATCCCAAGGCATTCTTCTATGTACAGACGATTAAGGAAGTCAAAGGAGGTGTAGTAAAACAAGTAGGAAAGAAGCATGTATGATGGATTTTGAACAAGTAAAAAATAAGGTGTATAGGAACATCTTGGAGAAATTACCCTCCTATTTGACCTATCATAATCTTGCTCACACTGAGTATGTGATGCAAAAAGCTCAATTTCTAGCCAGAATTGAAGATGTTTCGGAGAAAGACCGTGAACTATTAAGATTGGCTTCTTTATTTCACGATACCGGTTTTATTGAAAATCCGAAAAATCACGAAGAAATCGGTTGTGGTATCGCCAAAGAGTATTTGGGTAAAGACCTTAGCTCTGAAGAAATGGACAAAGTCTGTGGAATGATCATGGCCACCAAGATTCCTCAAAGTCCTACCAATAAACTTGAACGAATCATCGCTGATGCCGATTTGGAATATTTAGGCACAGAGGATTTTGAAAGACAAGGAGGAGCACTTTTTGAAGAATTAAAGCACTTCAATCCTAGTTTCTCAGAACAAGCATGGAATGAACTGCAGCTTACTTTTTTAGAAAAGCATCAATACCATACAGACTATTGCAAGAAAAACAGAGAACCCAAAAAACAGGCAAACATTGATTCTGTGAAAGAAAAGCTAAATCTGGTTTAACCTTTAACAGCTTTATAAATCACCTCAAAAACATCCGTAGGCTGGATTTTTCCTTCTTTGACCAATTTTTCACTTCCGATCAATACCGGCTTATCCAAATCATCTTCAGGAATCCTTCCATGAGCTCCTTTTACCAAGCTAGCTTCCAAAGGAATCACATCCATCAAATACCTAAAGCCTAGTTTTTTCTTCAATACTTTCGACCCAACTTTTAGAATTGGAACTTTGATCTTTGGATCCAAAAACAACTCTACTGGATCATATCCGGGCTTTTTATGAATATCCACGCACCTGGCATAATCTGGGGCTTTGGCATCATCTAGCCAGAAATAATAAGTAAACCAGGAGTCTTTATCAGCAACCACCACCAAATCACCGGATCTCTCGTGATCCAATCCATATTTCTTCTTCCCTTTTTCATCTAGGACCATCTCAATCCCTGGAGTATTCTCCAACAGGCTTTTTACCTGATCAAAGATGGAAGGATCTTGAATATGAACGTGTGCTACCTGATGATCCGAAACAGCAAATGCTTTGGATGTTCCAGCATCTAAAGTCTCTAGCCCCAATTCATTTTTCACCTCAATCCATCCTGCAGACCTTAAGATTCTATTGATATGGATTGGTTTAGAAACTGATGTGATTCCGTATTCTGAAAGGACTAATACCTGAGCACCAGAGTTTTCAAAGTAGGTAATCAAATCTTTGACGATATCATCGATCTCATTCAAATCTTTACCAATTTTCTCGAAATCTATCCCATACTTCTGAAGCCCATAATCCAAATGGGGGAGATAGATCAGGTTCAAGGTTGGATTATACCATTCGTCGACTTTTTTTGCCGCATCTGCAATCCATTTGGTCGAGCTGGTATTGGTATTGGGTCCCCAAAAAGAGAATAAGGGAAACTGACCCAATTCTTTTTGAAGTCTGTCCCGAAGCTCCATCGGTTGGCTATGACAATCTGGAAGCTTTCGCCCATCTGAAGGATACAATGGCCGTGGCGTCACAGCATAATCCACAGAAGAATACATATTGTACCACCAGAACATATTGGCACAGGTAAACTCAGGATTTTCAGCCTTGAGTTTGTCCCAGATTTTTGGAGACTGAACCAGACGGTTTGACTGACGCCAGAATTTGATTTCGCATTCATCTTGGAAGTACCATCCATTTCCAACGATTCCATTTTTGGAAGGCATTTCTCCTGTCAAATAAGCGGATTGGGCACTACAGGTAACAGCAGGAAGCACAGGCTCAACTACAGCCTTTTTCTGCTTATCCATCCAAGATTTTAAAAATGGCGTATGCTCTCCGATTACTCTGGAGGACAAAGCTACGATATCAATTACGACAGTCTTTTGCATCTTAATTCAATTGTGAAATCACCCAAGCCAATTCTCTGCTGATCGATTCAGCCAAAGGAAGTCGGGATTCAGGAGGCAATACTTCCCAAGTGTAGGTTTCTACCTCCAAGTGATTACTTAATTCGGGTTTCGATTGAAGCACTTTCAAGACTTCTTCAATCAGGAAGTTTGTAGATTCAAACTCTCCATATTTTTTCATGAAAACAGGAACATGGAAATGAATTCTCCACTCTTCTTCTTTCGCATCCTCCAATTTTTCCAAAGCTGGCAAAAGGTCTGGATACGAAATCAAGCTTCCATCCGTATTTCTACCCACTACTTGATGGAGGTAGGTAGACTCAGCAAATTCAGACAGTTGATCCTTAAGAATACCTCTATCTTGATCCAACATCAATTTCAAGGCTGCAGAGATCTGAACCTTTCCGATTTTTAATCCGGCTTTCGCAAACTTTTCAAATGTCTCCTCAGGCTTTTCATAGACGATAGCGAAATGACACACATCATAGCAAACTTGAATATGGCGCTTGATCAAAGCTTCAGATTCTTTAGGGCTAATTCCCAATGTTTTTGCCAGCTCAGGAGCTCCTTTTGGCAAAAGCCAATCAGTGAACAACCAGACCATTTCATCGGAATTTTCCAAAATCCCATCCGGTTCTGGCTCAATATCTAAATGCAATAACTTACCGGTTTCAGCTTCAATCTTTGACAGCTCAGTCACCACTTCCATCAAATGTGAAGTCGCGACTTCCATGCCTTGATCAAAAGCTTCTTGAGTCTTGAACCAATGTCTATAGGAAACCGGGGAAGTAGAAATTCCTCCATCCTGACCTTCTGGAAGTAATTGAGCTAAAATCTTGAAAGATCGTATGGTATAATCTTTACGCTCAGGAGTGGTCCAATCCGGAAAATGAACTTGGTCTTTGACTACCGTTCTGTGAAAGTCCCCATAAGGAAACCCATTCAGAGT
This sequence comes from Algoriphagus zhangzhouensis, assembly GCF_900148515.1. GTDB lineage: Bacteria > Bacteroidota > Bacteroidia > Cytophagales > Cyclobacteriaceae > Algoriphagus > Algoriphagus zhangzhouensis. The sequence continues at coordinate 370,499 of NZ_FRXN01000002.1, forward strand.
AAAAACATAGGCGTTTTCCTCTTGAAGCCAAGTTTGAAAACGAGCCAATTCTTCTGGCATTTCCAAAATCAAACTCGCCTCATGAGAAAGTCTTAAACCGATTCCAAATGGTCCTTCGAAATCCAGGTTTTTTCGAACCTCCGGGATATAGTGTTTTAAATTTTCAAAAGTAGCCTCCCAGCTTTCACCAGGATGGATATTGCTACAATAGCTTAAATGAAAGTTTGAAAACTTCATGAATTAGTGTTTTGTAGGAGCCAAAGCATTCCATTCCTGGAGCATGCCAATGGCTTGAAGAATCAGATCATGATCCATTTCATGTACTTCTACTCCTTTACCCAGTTTTTCCAAAAGCATGATGGTCAATTGACCACCAAGATGTTCCTGAAATTCCTTAAGCCCTTTTAGTAGGTTTTCACCAGACAATTCTGGTTGATATAGTTCAAAACCAAGATTTTGAATCAGGGTGATAATTCTATCCAATTCTCCTTTGGTGATCATTCCTTTCAAGTAGGAATAAGTAGAATCCAAAGCAATCCCCAAAGCCACAGCTTCTCCATGACGAACACGGTAGTTACTCAAATGCTCCAATTTGTGCGCTGCCCAATGACCAAAATCCAATGGTCTGGAAGAACCAAATTCAAAAGGATCTTTACCAGCAATGTGGTCTAAATGCATCTGTGCAGAACGGATAATTTGCTTTTGCATTGGCTCCATCTGACGATCTGCCATTGCTATAGCATTTTCTTCGAGCCATTCGAAAAAAGACAAATCCTTGATCAAGGCCACTTTGATAGCTTCGGAAATTCCACTTCTCCAGTCTCTATCATCCAAGGTCTTCAAAAACTCAAAATCATTGATTACAGCCACTGGAGGCGTAAAAGTCCCTAGGTAGTTTTTCTTTCCGAAAGAATTGACTGAAGTTTTTACTCCAACTCCCGAATCATTCTGAGAAAGCACAGTGGTAGGAACTCTGACCAAACGAATACCTCTGTGAGAGATAGCCGCAGCAAAGCCTGCCATATCCAATACAGCTCCTCCGCCAATCGCCACGATATATGAATGTCGGTCTATCCCATGGATGTGAGTTGCCTCCACGATCTTTTCATAAACTGAAGGATCGTTTTTACAAGTCTCTCCACCGGGAACAATAACAGGCTCAGCACATAAATAAAAAATAGACTCGTAAGCCTTGGCATATTCCTGGATATTTTGGATCAAATCAGGATGCGATTCCGCCACTCCACTGTCGATAACAAAGAACGTCTTTACTTGTTTTCCTTGCTCCAAAATTGCAGCAAAACTCCGATTTTCTGGATCGAAGATATTTTCTGAGAAACAAACCGGATACTCAAATGGTACCGAAAATCGCTGCTTAATAATGGTATTCATGCAATTGATAAGGAATAATAGGGTAAGAAAGTTCTCAAAAGGGGTGAAAACCAATCCCAAATTAAATCAAGTCACGGCAAACTTCTTAGCCAGCCATAAAGAAATAGGAAGCAACAATAAAACAATTGCGCCGATTTCCCATCCTGCAAAGGCGGCTGTTAGCGAAGAATTGACAATAATCAAGGAAATAACAGCAGCTTTCACTGACTTTCCGATCATTTTTGGGTCTTGAGTTTTGATGGCTTTTCCCAATGGAGGGAAAATCATGTAACTCAATAGGACTAGAAATGGAAAAACTTCTTTGTAATCAGGGCCTTGGAATTTAGCCAATCCATAGATCGCCAAAACCACAAAGATGTACATGAAGAAGCCTCCATAAAGTGCTTTTTTGTTTTTCCCATGTACTTCTCCTCGGCTGACCATCGTAATGGCCGCCACATAGATCAAAGGTAAAACGCCAATCGGCCAGAGCTTTTCCAAGACTTCTGGAGCGACGGCTACACCCAAAAGCAAATTTCCAGTTCGACAAAGTCCCATATTGATCGGACCTAGGATGGACTGATGCTTTCCCCAGTAATCATAAAGCAATGCACAAAGAGAAACTGCTATTGCCAAAACTCCAGCAATCCAATTAACTAGGAAAGCCATCGCCACTCCAAATACCAACAATGAAGTAGCGAAAATGATCGCCGTACTTTTGCTTGCTCTTCCACTAGGGATCGGTCTCTCTGGTCGCTCTACAGCGTCCAATTCAGCATCTGCTATATCATTGAAAGCCACGCCTCCAGCGTATAAGCCAATCGTACTCAAAGAAAGCCAAAGCAGATTCTGCCAGAAATCAGCACTTCCTTTTTCCCAATTGGAAATCATATAACTCCATCCTCCAGCAATAGCAAAACCCGCCCAGATGTCTGCAATCGCGGTGACGACATTAGCTGGGCGGGTTAGCTGTAGGTATGGAAAAACTCCTCCTTTTGCCATGTATTAATTTTCTACTCTGTCGGCAGGACCCTCTACTCTTGGCACCTGACCTCCACGAAGTACTGAATTTCCACTCATTTTTTTGGTTTGATCAATTGGTGGAGCCTGAAGCCAATCATTTTCATCCATTTGACCGGAGAGGGAGAATGCTGTAAGTGCATTTCTGTAGGTCACCATCTGAACATGTTCCTCAGGAATGCCCATTTTTCTCATCAAGTCAGCTGTTTTTGGCACTGCCAAAGGATCAGAAATCCCCCAATCCGCTGCAGAATTGACAATAATTCTCTCAGGACCGTATTGCTTCACGATTTCTACCATTCGCTCAGAACCCATTTTAGTATGTGGATAAATGGTAAATCCTGCCCAATATCCACGATCCAAAACCTCTTTTACAGTTTCTTCATTGTTATGATCCACGATGATCCATCCCGGATTCATTCCATGCTCTTCAGCCACATCCATGGATCTATAGGTTCCTTTTTTCTTATCTCTATGAGGTGTATGAATCAAAACCGGAAGATCAACTTCTTTCGCCAATTCAAGCTGTTCTCTATAGAACCTATCTTCAGCCTCAGTTTGATCATCATAACCGATCTCACCGATGGCTACCACACCTTCTTTCCCGACATAAAGCGGAAGCAATTCCATCACTTGCTCAGCCAAGGCAATATTATTTGCCTCTTTGGAGTTCAAGCCCATGGTGCAATAATGCACGATACCAAACTGACTTGCTCTGAATCTTTCCCAACCAACAAGAGTACTGAAATAGTCCTTAAAGCTACCAACCTCTGTTCGCGGCTGACCCAGCCAGAATGCTGGCTCAATGGTCGCTACTATTCCTGCTTTTTGCATTGCCTCGTAATCATCCGTCGTACGGGACACAAGGTGAATATGTGGATCAATGTACATTGACATGATTTCTATGATTTATTTGGAGTAATTGTTAATCTCTTAAACTCGGGTGTCCTGATATTCCTTGCCTACCTTCTCCCAAGTGATCTCTCCAGATTCGATTTGGGATGCTAATGTAGGAAATTCGCTCAAAAGTGTCTTTCCAGTGCCTGATGAACCATTGAATAAAGCCAAAGCTCCACCAGCCAATTCCAAATCATCTTTGGAACTCATTACTTTTTGAAGGTCTTCCAAGTATTTTTCGTTCAAGAAAGGTGAAACTAAACGCCATAATTCTGGCATTACATTTCTACCTGCTGCCCATCTTTCATGAGCAAAATCTCTGGCGATTTCCGCTAAAGCTGGATTACTTCTCGAATCCTGACTTTGTATTCTATAGAGAGGGCGCTGCATGAAAACAGCTTTTAGAACCATTTGATTCCAGTTTGCTTCAGGAAAATACTTAGCAGGATAAGGATTGTTCAATGCGATTGCATCGAATATCAGTGCAACATTAGTTCTACATCCATCAATCGCCCGATCTACCAAATCTTCCTGAAAAGGCATCAAAGGCAAAGCTGCGAAAAGAGCCTGATGCTCGTGCATATCGGCAGTTTCAAACAACTGATTGACCGCTGAAAACCAAGTTTCTTTTTCCTGAGGATAAGACAAAAGCAAATAGGTTCTTGCAGTTTGAAGCACATTCCAAAATTCAGGCTCATAGCCAGAAACTAGTTCATCTGCCTTATTTTTATCCGCTTCGTCTAGCTGCAATTTCTCCTTAGAGAAAAAGCGAGATGCCTGACTAAAAGCAAGAAAGAAAGCAGTTGGTGAACCTGAAGATTGAATTTTTTCTGTTTTTTGAGAAAGCCAATTCAAAGACTTTTCTTCAGCATTTTTTGATAAAATTCCAGAAAGGAACTCGAGTATATCTTGGGTGGAAGCCATCTAATTTTTGTACTATTTCTTCGATTTTCAAATAAACTCAATCCTTCAACAAAATGCATCTTGTTTTGGAGGAATGGAGCCTTGAAATAGGCGCTTTATGAGAAAAATCATAATCAAATACCTATCCGTGTCACAAAAACAGCATTCAAATGAAAACCTAATAATTTAAAACTTTGACATTAATGCTGAACTAGCTGAAACTTTGAAAACAATCAGGTCAAAAAAAAGACCGCTCCATTTCCCTCTTACTGGATTTGGTGCGGCCTCTCACAGAATTTCAATCCTTTGCGGGACTATTCTACATCAAATTTGTAAATACAGGTTTGTTCATATTTTTCCCCTGGATTTAGAATCGTTGAAGGAAAATTTGGCTGATTTGGTGAATCAGGATAGTGTTGGGTTTCTAAACAGAACGCACCTCTAAAATCATAAGATTTGCCTTCTTTTCCGTGAATGGTTCCGTCTAGGAAGTTTCCGCTGTAAAACTGGATTGCTGGCTCAGTGGTCCAAACCTCCATTTTAATCCCCGTTTGAGGAGAAGAAACTACCGCTGCTTGAGTAAGATCGTTTGAACTTTTATCCAACACCCAGTTGTGATCATATCCTCCACCGAAGCCCAATTGCTCATTTTCATTTTCGATTCTTGCTCCGATTTCAGTAGAAGAAGTAAAGTCAAAAGGAGTACCTGCAACCTCCAGGATTTCACCAGTTGGGATCAAAACTCCATTCACAGGAGTATACTTGGAGGCATTCAGCTGCAATTCATGATTTAAGATGGTTCCCTCACCTGCTCCGTTCAGGTTGAAGAAGGAATGATGAGTCAAATTAACAGGAGTAGCTTGGTCCGTTTCTGCCTCATAGGTAACCTTAAATTCATTTTCATCCGTCAAGGTATAGACCATTTTCACCAACAACTCGCCTGGAAATCCTTCCTCACCATCTGGGGACTTATAGCTAAACTCAATGCTATTGTCTGCAACTTTTTGAGCATCCCAAACGACCCAATCAAATCCTCCAGGGCCACCATGAAGGGTTTGGCCATTGTTGTTTATTGGTAATTTATAAACCACATCATTCAAGGTAAATTCACCATTTGCAATTCGGTTTCCATACCTTCCGATGGAAGCTCCGATATATTTTTCACTGCTATTTAGGTATTCATCCAGAGTATTAAATCCCAATACGATATCCACAGGGTTCCCATTTTTATCCGGAACCCAAAGTTCAGTAACTCTTGCTCCAAAATTGGTCACTTTCATTTTGAGACCTTTGGCATTTTTGATTTCAAATAGTTGCACTTCTTTTCCTTTAAATGTATTTCCAAACGATTGTTCTTTGACTACAGCCTCCTCTTGCTCAGTACTTTCGGAAGCTTTATTTCCACAAGCTGATAGCCATCCTGAGATCGCTATCAAGCTGAAAAAGCCTATCAATTTTAAATTCTTCATGTTATTTGGATTCGTTTGATTAAGACTAGTGAAAATTCGGAACTTAATTAAATCAATTTGTATGAAAGGCTCCAATCGAGAAACCGTTTTTATTTGAACTCTATTAACATGATGTTTTCCTTTCCACCAGCGGTTCTCATTATTCTTTCTCATTAGACTAATTTTATTATCTAAATAAAAAACTATGAAGAAACGCTACCTTTTTGGAATGAGCCTTTTATTGCTTTTTGGCATGAAAGCCCAAGCTCAGGACCAAGTGATTGAAAAAATTATTGCTGAGGAAACTGAAAATTCTCAGTTGAAAGAACTAGCTCATGAGCTTTTGGATGGTATCGGGCCTCGATTGGTCGGAACTCCTCAAATGCAAGAAGCACATGACTGGGCAGTAGAAAAATATGCTACATGGGGTATCCCAGCAGAAAATCAACAATGGGGTGAATGGAGAGGCTGGGATCGTGGAATTACCCACATCGATATGATGGAACCTTGGGTAAGATCCCTATCTGGTATGCAGCTGGCTTGGTCTCCTGCTTCTCCAAAAGGTGGAGCAACTGGCGAAGTTGTAACTCTACCGGAAGTAGCCGATGAAGCTGCTTTCAAAGCTTGGCTTCCAAGTGTCAAAGGAAAATATGTAATGATTTCCGTTCCTCAGTTTACCGGTCGTCCTGACTACAACTGGGAAGAGTGGGCCACTGATGAGTCTTTCGAGAAAATGAAAGAAGACAGAGCTGCTTTTGAACAAGCTTGGAATAAGAGAATCGAAATTACTGGTTTGGGTAGAAGAGAACTTCCTCAAGCTTTGGAAGACGCAGGAGCTTTGGGTATCATCACCAGCTATTGGTCTAGAGGCTTTGGAGCAAACAAAATCTTCTCTGCATACACTAAGTCCGTTCCAACTGTAGACCTTTCCCTTGAAGATTACGGAATGCTTTACAGATTAGCTGAGAGCGGTAAAAAGCCAGTGATCAACTTGAATGCACAATCCAAGGAAACTGGTGTTCAGCCAACTTTCAACACTATTGCTGAAATCAAAGGAACAGAAAAGCCAGACGAATATGTAATGCTTTCTGCTCACTTTGATTCTTGGGATGGCGGAACTGGTGCAACAGACAACGGAACCGGTACCATCATGATGATGGAAGTGATGAGAGTTTTGAAGAAAGTTTATCCGAATCCAAAAAGAACCATTTTGGTGGGACATTGGGGTTCTGAGGAGCAAGGATTGAATGGCTCAAGAGCTTTCGTAGAAGATCATCCAGAAATCGTTGAAAAAATCCAGGCGCTATTCAATCAGGATAATGGAACTGGTAGAGTTGCCAATGTATCCGGTCAAGGTTTCGTAGATAGTTATGAGTACCTAGGCAGATGGATGTCTGAAGTACCAAGAGATATCACCAGAGACATCAACACTTCCTTCCCTGGCAACCCAGGCGGGGGCGGATCTGACTACGCTTCGTTTGTTGCTGCTGGAGTTCCTGCATTCTCTTTAAGTTCTTTGAGCTGGTCTTACTTCAACTATACTTGGCATACCAACCTGGATACTTATGACAAAATTGTTTTTGATGATGTTCAAAACAATGTAATCATGGCTGCAATCATGGTTTATATGGCTTGCGAAGAACCAGACATGGTTTCAAGAGAAAGAAGAATTCCAATTGGAAGAGATGGTAAGCCTACATCTTGGCCTGCAATGAGATCTCCAACTAGAAAAGGTGGAATGGATTAATTTCATATCAAAAAATTCTATAAAAAGACCCTGAAGAAATCTTCAGGGTCTTTTTTTGATCAAATTAACTACAATTACATGGGATGATTGAGTTTTTGGCTTTGAATGAGGTTTGGGGATGACTAAATTGTCTTCAAGCTTAATTCTGTATGAAAAAACACTTACTCCTCAGCACCCTATTTTTATTCATCCTTGTCTCAGGCTTTAGCCAAGAAATTTCGACTTATCTCTCTGCACCATTCCCAACAAATCTCACTGCCGATCCACAGGGAAAATCCATCGCTTGGGTCTTCAATTCCGAAGGTGAAAGAAATATTTTCTTTGCAAAAGCACCAGAATATCAAACTCAGAAAATCACTGATTACAAAGGTGATGTTGGGATAGATGTGGGCTCATTGGTCTTTTCTCCTAACGGAAAAACCCTGGCCTATGTAAGTGGAAATTCCAAAAATCCTGCAGGAGAAGCAGCAAATCCTGCCCAATTGCAAGTCAGCACCGAATTTCAAATTCACCTAATCGATCTTGAATCTGGAAAAGACCAATTGCTTGGACCTGGAAGCGGGCCTGTCTTTTCGCCTGATGGGAAAACGCTCATTTTCAAAGCTGGAAAAGACCTAAAATCCATTTCCCTGGAAAACTTACAAGAAAGCCCAAAAACAATATTTACAGCACGAGGAAATATCCAACAATACAGTTTTTCTCCCAATGGGAAATTGATATCCTTCGTTTCCAACCGTAGAGACCATTCCTATATCGGACTTTGGGATCTTGAAAACAAAACGCTCAGCTATCCAGAAACTAGCTTGGATCATGACAGCTATCCAGCTTGGAGCCCAGATGGAAGCAAATTGGCCTATGTGAGAGTTCCGAATGTTTTGAATAAACTTCCTTTTACATCGCATAAAGAAGCTAACCCTTGGAGCATTCGGGTTTTGGATCTGGCGACTTTAAAAGCAAAAGAGGTATGGAAAGCTCCAGCAGGAAAAGGGTCAGTTTTGGTAAGAGATTTACCGGCCGAAAATGAAAGGCTGTGGTGGACGCCAAAAGGCGATTTGGTATTCCCGTGGGAAGGAAATGGCTGGGTTCAACTCTATGCTGTAAATCCAAAAAATGGGGAGACAAAACACCTGACTCGAGGCTTTGGAATCGTAGAAAAGGTAAACACGTCTTTTACGAAAAATGAGCTCCTTCTCACAACCAATATCGGAGACATCGAACGAAGGAAAATTATCAGTTTGGACTTGACAAGCTACAATTTGGAAGACCTCACTGACCCAGGAAAAATCAACTGGACGCCCGTTCGAATAGAAAATGGTCTAGCTTATCTTTCTGCTTCAGCCATCACTCCTGCCTGGCCAATGATCCGTCAATACGGAGGTCAAAAAGCTTTGGCAGAAGAACTTTTCCCTAGTGATTTTCCAAAAAATCTGGTTACTCCTTTAGGCATTGATCTGATTGCTGAAGATGGATTTAAAACACGGGCACAGCTTTTTTTACCTCCCAATCATGACGCATCCAAAAAATATCCTGCGGTCATTTTTATCCATGGAGGAAGCCGGAGACAGATGCTTTTGGGCTTCAATTATTCTCAATACTACAGCAATGCCTATGCGCTTCAGCAATACTTTGCAGCCAATGGATTTATAGCTTTGACTTTGAACTATCGAAGCGGGATTGGTTATGGATTGGATTTTCGTGAGGAAGACAATTATGGAGCTGGGGGAGCGAGTGAAGTTCAGGATTTGATGGCAGCGGCTGATTATTTGGCTGGAAGACCTGATGTGGAAAGCTCTCTAATTATCCCTTGGGGTGGAAGTTATGGTGGATTTATGACTGCCCATGGATTGGCTCAAGCGCCAGAGAAATTCTTAGCAGGGGTCGATATCCATGGAGTACATAATTGGAACAATGACATTCCTGTATTTGCCTCTTGGTATGCACCGGAAAAATTCCCTGAAATGGCTGAATTGGCTTTCAAATCTTCTCCGATGGCCTATGTTGAAAACTGGAAAGATCCAGTTCTATTAATTCATGGGGATGATGATCGAAACGTCCTTTTCTCTGAATCCGTAGAATTGGCTGAAGTTTTGAGAAAGCAGGGAGTGGAGGTCGAGCAATTGGTGTTTCCAGACGAGGTACATTCTTTTATCCTTCATAAAAATTGGGTAGCGGCATATGAAGCGGCTATTGATTTCATCCAAAGACAAATTCAAAAGCAATGAAAAAATTGAGTCAATTAGTATTCGCTTTCACTTTTCTTCCACTTTTTGTTTTTGGACAGGAAAAAGTCCTGAAAGAGGCCTTTGAAAGAGCTGAGCAGGAAGGTTTTTCGGGAATCGTTTTGGTGGCTGACAAGGGAGAAATTCTTTTTGAAGAAGCCATTGGAAAGCGAAGCTTTGAAGACAATATTCCATTGGAAGTGGATGATATTTTTGAAATGGCATCTGTTTCCAAGCAGTTTACGGCCATGATGATCATGATCTGTAAAGAAAAAGGATTTTTGAATTTTGACGACTCGGTTTCTCAATATTTGGATATTCCTTACAAGGGAATTACCATCCGAAACCTGTTGACGCACACTTCTGGGGTCCCGGATTATCAAGCAATTATGGACGAGCATTGGGATAAAACAAAGGCAGCTGGAAATTCCGACATTTTGGAATATCTCAATAAATATGCTCCTCCCAAGAATTTCGAACCTGGAGATGATTATGAATACAGCAATACGGGTTATGTCTTGTTGGCAAGTATTGTAGAAAAGGCAACCGGAAGAGATTTTGTGGAGCTTTCCAAAGAATGGATTTTTGATCCTTTGGGAATGAAAAATACAGCGATTCGCACCTTAGAAGAAAAGGCCAAAGTCCCAAATTTCGCAGCAGGACACCTCAAAGATGAAAAGGGGAATTATGTCAATGCCAATAAATTCAGATCCTCTGATTACACCCTTTGGTTGGGAAAAAGAAAAGGCCCAGGAAGAGTAAGCTCCAATGCCCAGGATCTATTGATCTGGGACCAAGCTTTGTACACTGACAAATTAGTATCTCAGAAAACTTTGGAGGAAGCATTTTCTCCTTTCAAATTAAATAATGGTGCAAGAAGTACCTATGGATTTGGCTGGGACCTAGATCCAAATAGTCCTTATGGAAAAATGGTCATGCACACCGGAGACAACCCCGGGTACAAGACCATCATTATTCGTTTTATAGAAGAAAACAAAACCATCATCATCCTAAACAACAATTATCATCCGGATATGATGCGATTGGTTGAAGCAGCAACTTTGGCTGTGGGAAAATGGTAATCAGTCTCCCAAAGCACCAATTTGCCAACGCTCAATTTCTGATTTTGTATGTTCCCTTTTCATGATTTCTTCAATTTGGGAGACAATCTCAGGATTGGCTTCTGCAACATCATTTTGCTCTTGAGGATCAACTGAAAGATCGTAAAGTTCGGTTTTGATTTCGCCTTTGTTTAGATGCTGGCGAACAGCTTTCCATTTGCCCATTCTTACAGCTTGCTGACCATCGTATTCTGGAAATTCCCAATACAAGAAATCATGCTCTTCCTGCTCTTTACCCATAATGGCTGAAAGGAAGCTTTTCCCATCTGTTTTTGGCGGCTCCACCCCAATCAATTCGCAGATCGTAGGAAGAATATCGTAAAAAGCTGAAATGTGATCCGAACTGGTTCCAGCCTCGATTTTACCTGGCCAGTTGACCAACATTGGAACACGGATTCCTCCTTCGTAAACAAAGCCTTTGGTATGCCCATAGCCATTTGTAAAAGGCTGCGAGCTGTTGAAATAATCAAAATCAACACCGCCAGTATAGGTAGGGCCGTTATCACTGGTCACAATGATTAGTGTGTTTTCAGAAAGCCCCAATTCTTCCAGTTTTGCACGAACTTCTCCAATTTGCTGATCCAACAAATCAATCATTGCCGCATAGGTAGCTTTTGGGTATCGGGTTGGGAAATATCCTCTTTTACCATCGTAATATTCCTCCTCACCTATTTTTTTTCGGTATTTCTCAATATACTCTGAAGGAACCTGCAGCGGTAAATGTGGTAATGGAGAGGCATAATACAAGAAGAATGGCTCATCTTTATTTTCCTCGATAAATGCCAAAGCTTTTTCCTGCATCAGGGCCGGAGCATAATCCTTCTGCTCATATTTTGCATAGGAAGTCGGGTCATTTGGATCAGCTAAAGAATCGATTTTGGTTCCAGGTACAATTAACTCGTTATCCAAAGGAATTTTGGTCTCATTTTCCCACATGTGAGGGGGATAAAGATTATGAGCCTGACGCTGGCAATTGTAGCCGTAGAAATAGTCAAAGCCCATTTTAGTAGGAATACTCTCAGTCAAAGGAGCACCCAAGCCCCACTTTCCTACGATCCCTGTTTTGTAACCATTTCTCTGAAGGATTTTGGCCAAAGTCTCAGTATCTGATGGCAATGGTCTTTGCCCCTCTAAATTCGGATCTGCAGCAGCTTTGGCATAATCCCAAACTTCTCCCCTTTCTCTCCACTCATCATTTCCTCTCACATAGGCATGTCCAGAATGAAGTCCCGTTAGCAACATGCATCTGGCCGGAGCACAAACCGGAGCTGCAGAATAGTGATTGGTAAATACCTTCCCAGAAGCAGCCAAAGCATCCATTGCAGGAGTTTCAATGATCTTTTGACCATTAAAACCTACTTCTCCATAGCCCAAATCATCGGCTAGAATTAATACAATATTTGGTTTTTGGGGTTCTTTTTCCGCGGGTGAACAGGAAAAATAGAGTGCTACTAGGGATAGATAAAGGAGTTTCTTCATGTTTAGGTCTTTTGACCAAAAATAATCTTTTGAATGTGATTGACAGAATCTTTCAATCTTTTTTCCCTCGACCCTGATATTTTAAACCAAGGGAAACCACTCTCGATTGCCAGTCTTTCATACCAATCCAAAAAGAATTGACGCATTTCCAGCTCAGGGTATTCCCGCTGAGGATCAGGCGCCCATGGCAAATCCACATCGGTCAGTAAGATCAAATCATATGTTCTTTTTTGGATTTCTTCAAGGATCCAAGGATCTACTTTTTCAAACCGATATTGGGACCAAACTTGAATCACACGAAGATCGGTATCACAAAAAAGCAGCCTTTCAGCTTCTTTTGCCTGCTGATCTTCCAAAGCCATTTGCCCTTTTCCCATTTCTACTAAGTCCTCAAACACATAAGGGCGAGCTATCTCCTCCAAATATTCTCTTGCGTATTCCTGTACCCATGGTTCATTGAAATGCACACTCAAATCCTGTGCAAGCGTACTTTTCCCTGTGGATTCTGGTCCGAGAATAAGGATTTTAGAGATGGGCTTCATGGGCTTTGGCGGATTTGATCCAAGCTAGCAATCCAAGAATTGCCAAAACAGTAAATACTAAATATTGGAAAGATGTCAGCATCAATCCTTTGTAAAAGTAAAGTGGAATGGACACAAAGTCGGTGAGCAACCAGAAATACCAGTTTTCTACTTTCTTTTTGGCCATCAGCCACATGCCGACAAATGCCGAAGAAGTCGTTAAAGAATCCCAATAGGGAACATCAGAATCAGTAAAATTGGAAAGGACAGTCGATAATATGGCATAAGAGCCAGCGAACAACAAAACTGAGGTAATCCAACCTTTCGAACTCAGCCAGGTGGTTGGCAAGATCGATTCATTTTCTTTGGGATGGGTCCAGGCATACCAACCGTAAATAGACATGCTAAAGTAATATGCATTGATGCCCATATCTGCGTACAACTTGAATTGGAAGCAAATCCAAACATAAATCAAAGTCGAAACTATCCCAGTCGGATAAACCCAAATGTGCTCTTTCATGGAATAAAACACAGAAGCAATCCCCAAAAAGGCTGCGACTGCCTCCAACCAAGTCATGGCGGCAATTCCTTCTCTGATTCCATCCAAAAGGAAGTTTATATCCATGTTGCGAAGAAAGGGATAAATGTTGGAAAGTTCGAAAGTTTAAAGTTGGAAGGTTACATAAGTGGATTTCACTTTTAGATCCTTGAACACAACTCATGAATTCTGTTTCTCTCCCAAGGTGCTACTGGACTTTTACACCCTGCCTTTTGACTTAGGATGTTGGACTTTGTACTTGGTACATTGTACTTTGTCCACCAAAACGACAATTCACGACAAGTCGCAAACTTTCCGAGGACTTCTAGGGTTAGATTCTTAACTTTGCCAGCTATGACTTTGAGCACTTTATCTGCAAAAACAGACCTCGACTCTCTCGATCCCAAGAATTTTATCATTATCAAAAATGCACGGGTCAACAACCTGAAAAATCTCAGCGTTGCCATCCCGAGAAATCATTTTGTGGTAGTGACTGGACTTTCGGGCTCAGGTAAATCCTCATTGGCTTTTGATACGCTTTTTGCCGAAGGCCAAAGAATGTATGTGGAAAGCCTGAGTTCCTATGCCCGCCAGTTTTTGGGCAGAATGGAAAAACCTGAGGTCGAATACATCAAAGGCGTGGCTCCTGCCATTGCGATTCAGCAACAAGTCAATACCAAAAATCCAAGATCTACCGTGGGTACGACTACTGAGATCTATGATTATTTGAAATTACTTTTTGCTCGTGTTGGAAAAACCATTTCTCCAGTTTCAGGCAAAGAAGTAAAGCATCATACAGTTTCAGATATTGTAGATTTTATTCTTTCTTTCGAAGAGGGCTCCAAAGTCATGATTTCATGCCCTTTGCAAGTAGAAAGAGGGAGAAAAATCAATCAGGAATTAGAGTTGCTTTTACAAAAAGGCTATACCCGAATATTGATTGATGGGGAGGCCTATTTTGTGGAGGAACTTTTGGAAGAAAAGAAAATTCCTAAAGGAAAATACGAGGTTCTCATTGACCGTGCTTCTGTCAGAAAAGACGATGAAGACAATCAATTCCGAATTGCAGACTCGGTACAAACAGCACTTTTCGAAGGCCATGGCGATTGTAAAATCACCATCCCAGGCCAGGAGACTAAGAGTTTTTCAGACCGATTCGAATTGGATGGAATGACTTTCGAGCTTCCTTCTGTTAACTTTTTCTCTTTCAACAACCCTTATGGCGCCTGTAAAAGATGTGAAGGTTTCGGGAATGTCTTAGGAATCGATCCTGACTTGGTCATTCCAAATAAAGAGCTTTCGGTTTACGAAGGAGCAATTGCTCCTTGGAGAGGTGAATCTTCCAAATCTTGGTTGGAACCTTTATTGAAAAAGGGAATTGAATTCGACTTTCCAATCCACAGAGCTTACGAAGACCTGACAGAAAAAGAGCAAGAGCTTCTTTGGACCGGAAACAAATATTTCAAAGGCTTGAATGCCTTTTTCAAAGACCTGGAAACCAAAACCCATAAGATCCAATACCGAGTGATGCTTTCTCGCTTTAGAGGAAGAACCACCTGTCCAGAATGCCGTGGTACCCGATTGAGAAAAGATGCTTCCTATGTCAAAATCAATGAAAAATCCATCACGGATTTGGTGTTGATGCCAATTGATGAGGCTCTGGTATTTTTCTCCAATCTCAATTTGGAGGAGCATGAGGCCAAAGTAGCCAACAGACTTTTGAAAGAAATTACCAGCCGATTGGAATTCATGGATCAGGTTGGTTTGGGCTATTTGACCTTAAATCGATTGACTTCAACCCTTTCCGGTGGAGAATATCAGCGAATCAAATTGGCAACAAACTTAGGTTCTGCTCTGGTTGGTTCCATGTATATTCTGGATGAGCCAAGTATCGGTTTGCATCCTAGAGATACCGATCGATTGGTCGGTGTTTTGAAAACCCTGAAAGAACTCGGAAATACCGTAATCGTAGTGGAGCATGAAGAAAAAGTCATGCGTTCTGCGGATCAGATTATCGACATCGGTCCAGATGCAGGAGTTCATGGCGGGGAATTGCTTTTCCAAGGAAGCATAGAAGACTTGATTTCTTCAGGACAAACTCATACAGCAAAATACCTGAGAGGGGAAGAGCATATTTTCCAAAAAAATGGAAATAGAAAGTGGAAGGATAGCATCACTGTCAAAGGTGCCAAAGAAAACAATCTGAAAAACCTGACTGTCCGATTTCCTTTAAATACTTTGACTGTAGTCACAGGGGTTTCTGGCTCAGGAAAATCTACTTTGATCAAGAAAATCCTTTATCCTGCATTGGGTAAAATGCTGGGAACCGTCATCGACGAAAGCGGGAAATATGACAAAATCGAAGGCGATTACAAGCAGATCACGCAAGTGGAGTTTGTGGATCAAAACCCCATCGGGAAGTCTTCTCGCTCGAATCCGGTGACTTATGTGAAGGCTTATGATGCCATCCGAACCTTATTTTCTGAGCAACCTCTTTCTAAGCAGAGAGGATACAAACCGGCATTTTTCTCTTTCAACGTAGACGGAGGAAGATGCGAAGCCTGTGCAGGAGAAGGAACGACGACTGTTGAAATGCAGTTTATGGCGGATATCCACCTGACCTGCGAATCTTGCAAAGGAAAGCGATTCAAAAATGAAATCTTGGATGTCAAATACAAGGACAAGGACATTTCAGATGTCTTGGCTATGAGCATTGATGAGGCGATGGAGTTTTTCCAAGGGAAAAATCAGATCATCAATCGTCTGGCTCCGCTCCAAGAAGTTGGTTTGGGATATATCGGCATGGGTCAAAGCTCCAACACTCTTTCTGGTGGAGAAGCTCAGCGAGTAAAACTAGCTTCCTTCTTAGGAAAAGGTGGAACCAAATCCACCGATCATGTTCTCTTTATTTTCGACGAACCGACCACTGGACTTCACTTCCATGATATCAGCAAGCTCCTACACAGTATCAATGCTTTGATCGATCAAGGACACTCTGTAATCATCATCGAGCACAATACCGAAGTGATCAAGTCCGCAGACTGGGTGATTGATTTGGGACCGGAAGGTGGAAATAAAGGAGGTCATTTGACTTTTGCCGGGACTCCAGAGGATTTGGCAAAAGAGGAAAATAACTTTACAGGAATATATTTGAGGGAGAGTTTTTAATAAAATCAAAGGGCTATTCTCTTCATTTACCATGAAAATCGAAAATCTTAGCTTCGATTTTCATGGTATTTTTGTTTAAAGTCATTTTTCTATCGAGCAATTGGTCCTTTTCCACCTTCGGTTTTCTCACTTTCCTTTTTCCAGTTAAATTCGGCATCGAACGAATCAACAGCTATGAAAAAAACCTTACTCCTTTCCCTTTTACTCTGTTTGGGAATCAGCTTTGCGCAAGCGCAAATCCAGACCCCTGAGCAGTTTCTAGGATACAAACCCGGTGATCGATTCACCCCGCATCACCGAATGGTTGACTACTTTGAGCATGTAGCCGCCAACAACCCAAATGTAAAGTTGATCCAATACGGAGAAACCAATGAAAAGCGTCCTCTGATAATTGCGATACTCTCCAGTGCCGAAAACATGGCAAATCTGGAGCAAATCCGTACTGACAACTTGAAAAGAGCAGGCTTGATGGATGGAACTCCTAGCACATCCATTCCAATCAACTGGATGTCTTTCAATGTGCATGGAAACGAATCTGTGGGTATGGAAGCTGCCATTTCTTCATTCCACACCCTTGCGGATCCGACTAATTCAACTTCTCAGGAATGGTTGAAAAATCAAGTAGTGATCATTGATCCAGCTATCAACCCTGATGGCAGAGATCGATATGCGATGTGGTACAACCAAAAAATGAATACTACGCTTCAGCCGGACCTTCAGTCTATGGAGCATAGCGAACCTTGGCCAGGAGGAAGAGCAAACCACTACCTTTTTGATTTGAACAGAGACTGGGCTTGGCAGGTACAGGTGGAATCTCAGGCGAGATTGAAAATGTACCAGCAGTGGATGCCTCAGCTTCACTTGGATTTCCACGAGCAGGGCATCAACAATCCATTCTACATGGCGCCGGCGGCTGAACCTTTGCATGAGCAATTGACTGCTTGGCAACATGAGTTCCAGGATATTTTCGGGAAAAACACTGCGAAATACTTTGATGAAATGGGCCGTTTCTATTTCACCAAAGAGCGATTTGACTTGCTTTATCCTTCTTATGGTGACACTTACCCAATGTACAATGGTGCAATCGGTATGACTATCGAGCAAGGTGGTGGCGGACAAGCCGGAATCGGTGGATTCAATGCTGTTGGAGACACAGTCACTTTGAGCTATAGAATCGAAGGTCATTATACCGCTGCGATGTCAGCAACTGAAATGACCAGCGCCCATGCGGATAAATTATTGGCAGAGTTTGCCAAATACTATGATGAAAACTCCTCCAATCCGAAAGGACAATACAAGAGCTTTGTCATCAAAGGAGAAAGCAATCCGGCTCAGGTAGCCAAATTGTTGGAGCTTTTGGATAAAAATGGAATCCGATATGGAAAAGCAGGAAGCAAATCCGGCTTGAAAGGATTCGCTTACCAAACAGGAAAATCTGGTTCATTCTCTACTTCTGATGAAGACGTGGTGGTTTCAGCTTATCAGCCAAAATCTGTTTTGGCACAAGTTTTCTTCGAGCCAAATCCTCAATTGAATGACAGTATCACTTACGATATTACCAGCTGGTCACTTCCATATGCCTATGGCGTAGAAGCTTATGCCTTGGAAAGCAGACTAGATCCTGCAGGAGCCTACGAAAGCCCTGAATTCACTCCAAATTCTATTGGGAAAACTCCGGTTGCTTACATCGCTAATTGGCAAGGAACCAGAGCAGCAGCATTCTTAACCAGCCTATTCAACGAAGGAATCAGAGTGAAATATCCTGAGTTCCCATTCAAAACAGAAGGGAAAAGCTTTCCAGCAGGAACGCTTTTAATCACCAAAGGAGACAATAAATATGTGGCTGATTTTGATAAAAAAGTCACTGATGCTGCCAACAAATTCGGAATCGAATTGGCTACCACCATGACTGGATACATGGAGGAAGGCAAAGACTTTGGTTCTCCAAACATCCGTGAGATCAAAGCTCCAAAAGTGGCTCTCATCGGTGGACAGGGGACTTCTTCTCTAGGCTTTGGTGAAGTATGGCATTTCTTCGAGCAAGAATTGAATTACCCTCTTTCCAATTTGGAAATGAATAATATGGGTCGTTACGACTTGAGCAAATACGACGTCATCATTCTACCAGCCACATGGGGAGGCGGATTGAGCAAACCTGCGATGGACAAAGTGATGGATTGGGTAAAAGCTGGTGGGAATTTGATTGCCATAGATGGCGCTTTGAATCTGTTTGCTAACAAAGAAGGCTTTGCTTTGAAGACTTTCGATTCTGATGAGGAGAAAAAAGCAGCTGAGAAAGAATCTGAAGAAATCGCAAAAGCTGAAAGATTAGAACCTTATCAAGAAGGTGAAAGATTGGCTATCTCAGGCGGTACAGAAGGATCCATTTATCAGGTAGATATGGATGTGACTCATCCATTGGGATACGGAACCGGAGGAAAATACTACACCTTGAAAAACAGCTCCAGTCATTATGCTTATATGGATAATGGTGGTAATGCAGGTAAAATCCTTTCCAATGACTCTTATCGAACTGGCTATATCGGTTACAAAATCAAGTCAAAAATGGGAGGAACTTTGGCTATCGGATCTGAAAGACAGGGCAGAGGAAATATCATTTACTTTGTGGACAATCCAATTTTCAGAGGATTCTGGGAATCTGGGAAATTGGTTCTGAGCAATGCCATATTTATGGTTGGTCAGTAAAGAAATCAAAAAACTCAACAGGAAGCCGATTGCAGTAATGTGATCGGCTTTTTTATTTCAAAACTTACCAAAAATCATTTTACCCTGTTGATTATCAATTTCTTTTTCTATTTTTTCTAATTGAAACAATAACCCTAAAATCAAACCATTCATGAAAACCAACAGACGAGATTTTTTCAAAAAAGTAGGCGCTGGAACTTTGGTGGCTGCAGTACCTTTTGCATCCTCTGCCAAGTCTTTATCCTCATCAAATCCAAAACCATCAGATGATCAATTTCTTCAAATCGGGGATGAAATCGCGATAGCGGAAACCAGTTTCGGAAAAGTTAGAGGCTATATCCTCAATGGCGTTTACACCTATTTAGGCATTCCCTATGGAGCAAATACCACTGGCAAAAACAGATTTATGGCACCAAAAAAGCCAGAGACATGGACTGATATAAAGCCCACGATTTGGTGGGGAAATACAGCTCCCCAAATCATGGATAACCGCTATGCAAGTCCTGACTATTCCTTTGCTGATCACTGGAATTATGATGATGTAAGTGAGGATTGTTTAAAACTCAATGTCTGGACAAATGGAATTGCAGACGGCAAAAAACGTCCAGTTTTAGTGTGGCTTCACGGAGGTGGTTTTACCAATGGAAATGCAATCGAGCAAGACGGGTATCATGGAGAAAATCTGGCTAAAAAAGGAGATATCGTATTTGTCTCTATAAATCATCGACTCGGACCAATCGGCTTTACAGATCTTTCTGGAGTTGGTGGTGACAAATACAAAGATTCAGGAAATGTAGGCATGCTGGATATCATCGCATCACTACATTGGGTGAGAGACAACATTGCCAATTTTGGCGGAGATCCCAATAATGTTACGATCATGGGTCAGTCGGGAGGCGGAGCCAAAGTCACCGGCACCATGGCGATGCCAGCATCAAAGGACTTGGTTCATAAAGGAGTTGCTTTGAGTGGAAGTATGCTTTCAGCAAATGATAAGGAATACGCACAAACCTTGGGTAAATATGTCATGGAAGCAGCTGGTTTGACACCTGCTACCCTTGACAAACTACAGGATTTAAGTTGGCGAGAATATTTGGACACTGCTTATATAGCCCAAGAAAGAATGAGAAAAGAATTTCCCTCTCCTGGATTTAGAGGCGGATTTGGTCCGGTAGCAGATGGAATTCATATTCCTGTTGGAGAGTTTTTCTCCGAAACTTCAGCACATGCGAATGACATGCCTCTGATGGTCTGTACCACCTTCCATGAATGGAATCCTACCAGAACAAATGCCGATCTGGAAAAGATTGATTTCTCTGGGGTATTGGAACAATTAAAAGCCCGGTTTGGTGATAAATCGGAGACTATTTTGGCCGCATACCGTCAGGATTTCCCAGAAGCCTCTCCTGCCGATCTATGGGCTATGATCCTTTCCAATCGTCAATCAGCTATCAATACCGCCAATGCAAAATCCAAACAAAATGCTCCTGTCCACTTGGCTTGGTTTGGCTGGGAACCGAATTTGTATGATGGGAGAATGAAGGCTTTTCACTGTATAGATATTTGCTTTTGGTTTGACAACACAGATCGCATGTATACCCATACCGGAGGTGGAGCCAGGCCGCGAGCTTTATCAGAAAAAATGTCAAGCTCACTGCTGGCATTTATGAAAACTGGCGACCCAAATACAAACAAACTACCTTCTTGGCCAAGCTATACTTCCGAAAATATGGAAACCATGATTTTGAACGATTCTTGCGAACTCAAAAACAAACCAGACGGAAATGGACTAAAAGCTTTAGCCTCTTAAAATTTTATCAATTTAATAACAGGTCCAGTATTTCTATTGGACCTGTTTTTTTCTATTTTTAGAAGATATAGCACAGGAATCCAGAAGCTTTTCATCCGCTTTTTAACAATAAACCCTTCCTAATCCTGGATTCAACATTCCTTAATTTACTTTCAACCAGAAAGCCATGACAGATTTCAAAAACTTTCAGGTCCCCTACCCTGTAGCCCCTGAATACTCTACCAAAACGGCTTATTTCTCTATGGAATTCGCCATCCATCAACCGCTAAAAATCTATTCTGGAGGCTTGGGTTTCCTTTCAGGATCTCACCTTCGAAGTGCATACGAATTGAAGCAAAACCTGATTGGGATCGGGATTTTGTGGAAATATGGCTATTACGACCAGAGCCGAAATCAAGATCAAACGCTGAAACCGGAATGGTATGAGAAACTCTATAGTTTTCTAGAAGATACCGGCATCAAGTATCAGATTACTGTTCATGATGTCCCCGTTTGGATAAAGGCATATTACCTGGCTCCTACGATTTTCAATGCAGCTCCTCTTTTTCTGCTCAGCACGGATACACCTGAAAATGACTACCTGAGTCAAACTATTACGCATAAACTATACGATTCAGATACCGCCGCCAAAATCGCCCAATGCATGATTTTGGGAATTGGTGGCGCAAGATTGTTGGATGAGTTGAATTTCAATCCGGATGTCTACCACCTCAATGAAGCGCACGGAGTGAGTTCAGTTTTTCATTTGATGCAAAAATTCGGTTCCAAAGAGGAAGTGAAGAAGCGCTTGGTATTTACCACTCACACACCTGAGGAAGCTGGAAATGAGAAGCATGACTACTATTTGCTTAACAAAATGAGCTTTTTCAATGGCTTCACAGTCGATCAGGTGAAAGAATTAACGGGCATGAAGGGAGATATTTTCAACCACAGTTTGGCTGCTTTGCGATTTGCCAGAAAAGCTAATGGTGTATCCAGACTTCATGGTCAAGTCAGTCGGGAAATGTGGAAAGATTATCCTGATATCCCTGAAATCACACATATCACCAACTCCCAGAACTATAAATACTGGGCCGACAAGCAGCTTTATAACTTTGAGAAAACTGGAGATCAAGCTGCCTTTGATGATCGAAAACGCTATCTCAAAAAAAGAGCCTTTGAAATCGTAGCAGATCAAACGGGACAATTATTGGATCCTGATGTGTTGACTATTGTTTGGGCCAGACGCTTTGCCAGCTACAAAAGAGCTGAGTTGATCACACGGGATTTGAGAAGATTTGATGCTTTGATGAAAAAAACCAAATACCCTATCCAAATCATTTGGGCCGGAAAACCATATCCTCTGGATTATGGGGCGGTTTCGGTTTTCAACCAACTGGTACATTTGAGTAAAAACTATCCGAATATGGCCGTTTGTGTTGGGTATGAATTGACCTTAAGCAAACGTCTCAAGCAGGCTTCTGATATTTGGCTAAACAATCCTCGAGTACCACGGGAAGCCTCCGGGACTTCTGGTATGACGGCCTCTATGAACGGAAGTGTCAATTTCTCCACCTACGATGGATGGATTTGTGAATTTGCAGATCATGGCAAAAACTGCTTTATCGTCCCTTCTCCTAATTATGCCTCCATGAATATCCAAGAGCAGGATGAATACGATTTGAATAAGCTTTATGAAATCTTGGAAAAAGAGATTCTGCCAACCTACTATGAAGACAAAGACAAATGGAGGAAAATCGTCCAAAAAGGGATGACCGATGTGGTCGGATACTTTGAAAGTAACCGGATGGCCAAGGAATATTATGAATTGATGTATAAGGGATAAACCGTTCCTAGACAATTAAAGTCAATTACAAAAGCTCAACTCGGATATTCCGGATTGAGCTTTTACATTCATGCACAAATCTGAATTCGAATGAAAAAATCTTTACTACTGGCATTTCTTTTCACTGGCTTTTCCACAATGGCTCAAGAAGTGATGCCTCCACTTTTACCTTGGTCTGGATCCTCCGAAAAACTAATTGTCGGGTCAGACAATCCTTGGGTAACTCCAGGAGAATTAAGTGGTTTGACAGAATCTCCAACCTATGATGTAACTACTGAATGGGTGAAAAAATTGGCAGATTCCAGTCCCTTTTTGACTTTGAAATCCATTGGGAAAAGTGAGCAAGGTAGGAACATCTGGATGTTGATTGCCTCCAAAAGCCAAAATTTCGATTCAGAATTTTTAGCAAATGAAGACAAAGCCCTCCTTTTCTTTCACGGGGGAATTCATGCCGGGGAAATTGATGGAAAAGATGCGGGAATGATGCTTTTTAGAGATATCACACATGGAAACAAAAGCGAATTATTGGACGAAGCAAATATCCTTTTTATCCCTATCCTAAATGTGGATGGCCATGAGAGAAGAAGTGCATATGGGCGGGTCAATCAAAGAGGCCCTTTGGAAATGGGCTGGAGAACGAATGCACGAAACCTGAACCTCAACAGGGATTATACAAAAATCGAAACCGATGGAATCGATGCTGTTATTGATGTCATAAATGCCTATGATCCGGATTTATACGTCGATGTCCATGTGACCGATGGGGCCGATTATCAATATGATGTCACCTATGGCTATGTCAAAACGGGCGGCTATTCCCCAGCAATCAGCAAATTCCTTTTTGAGAATTTCCAACCAGAAGTAGATCAGGCCTTGAGCAAAGCGGGGCACATTCCCGGACCTTTATTGTTTGCAGCAAATGGAGATGATTTTACTGAAGGGAATGTCGCTTTTTCATTTAGCCCACGCTTTTCCCATACCTATGGAGATGTTCGACACATGCCTTCCATTTTGATAGAAAACCATTCATTGAAACCATTCCGTCAGCGGGTTTTGGGAACCTATGTCTTTTTGGAGCAAGCTATCAAAAGTATTTCCAAACATTATCAGACAATCCAAAAGGCAGTTGCTGATGATCAAAACCAACAGGAAAAGAGTTTGCCTGTCAAGTTTGCTTTCCGAGAGACACCTGCTGACACCATGGACTTCAAAGCCATTGCTTCCCACAAGGAAAAATCTCAGATCACAGGAGCGGAATATGTGGTATGGGATGCCAAGGCTATTTCTCAGAAAGTCCCGAGTCTGTTGATGGATGTCCCAGTTCAGTCTGTTGAAATTCCAAAAGCTTATTGGGTCTCCTCTGAATGGAGTGAATTGATCGAAAAACTCCAGAAACATGGGATCGAGATGGAGATCCTTTCTACTCTACAAGAAAAAGAACTGGAGTTTTCCAAAGTGAGCGAATACAAAATGGGCAATCAGCCTTATGAGGGAATGATGCGAGTCCAAAGTTTTGAAACTGAGAAGATCTCAAGATCACAAACTTACCTTCCAGGCTCAGTTCGAATCCCGACTGATCAGGATTTAAAAGAATTGTTGGTTGTCTTGATGGAAGAGGAATCTGTTGACAGTTTTTTCCAATGGGGCTTTTTCAATACGATATTCTCCAGAACAGAATACATGGAAACCTACATCATGGAACCTATGATGAAGCAGATGATGGAGAAAAATACAGAACTCAAGCAAAAACTGGAAGAAGCCAAAACCGCTGATCTTGAACTGGCTAAAAATCCAAGAAGAATTTACAGCTGGTTTTATGAACAAACCCCATACATTGATCAAAACTGGAAAGTTATTCCGGTGGGTAGGGAATGGTAAGTTTTTGATATGAAAATAGAGCATTTAGCGATTTGGGTTGGAGATCTGGAAGCCATGAAAACATGGTATTGTGAAATTCTGGGCATGAAGGCTGGAGAACGATATCATAATCCCAAAAAAGGCTTTAGCTCTTATTTTCTTTCATTTGAATCAGGAGCCAGAATTGAGCTGATGCATAGGAGCGATGTAAACCCAAGAGGGAATAGCCCTCAAATTGGCTATGCGCACATTGCTTTATCCTTGGGATCCAAAGTTGAAGTAGATGAAAAAACTGCCGAATTCAAGCAGAAAGGAATTCCTGTATTGGATGGACCGAGAACTACAGGAGACGGATATTATGAATCCGTCATTCAAGACCCAGAAGGAAACTTGATTGAGTTAACTATTTAACATTTTAGAAACCACTGAGACCTACTTTGGGTTATTAGAATAAATCTGGCAGATCAAGCGATAAATCAGTACCTTCGCCGTTTAAATCTTTCCCATAAATTATGAGTCAAGCCCCTGCTACACAGGAAGAATTTATTGAGATTTTTGGTGCCCGTGAGCACAATTTGAAAAACCTGGACATCAAGATTCCAAGGAATCAACTGGTGGTAGTCACAGGTCTCAGTGGCAGTGGTAAAAGCTCTTTGGCTTTTGACACCATCTATTCTGAGGGGCAAAGACGATATCTGGAGAGTTTTTCTGCCTATGCCCGTTCATTTTTGGGCGGGATGGAGAGACCCGATGTAGATAAAATCAATGGCCTTTCTCCTGTAATTGCTATTGAGCAAAAGACCACCTCAAAAAATCCGAGATCCACTGTCGGCACAGTCACAGAAATTTACGATTTCATGCGATTGCTTTATGCCAGAGCAGGAGAAGCATATTCCTACGAAACGGGCAAAAAAATGATCCGCCAAACCGAGGATCAGATTATTGAACAGCTTTTCTCAAAATTTTCAGGAAAGAAATTATACATCCTTGCCCCTGTCGTCAAAGGAAGAAAAGGGCATTATCGGGAGCTTTTTGAGCAAATCCGAAAAATGGGATTCTCGAAAGTTCGAGTGGATGGTGTCGTGATGGAGATGGTGCCAAAGATGCAGGTCGACAGATACAAAATCCACGATATTGAGATTGTTATTGATAGAATCGTCGCTGATGAAGCTGATCGATTCCGGATCACTCAATCCCTCAAATCAGCTTTGCAGCATGGAAAAGGGGTGATGATGATCCGTGAAGAGTCCGGTGAAATCCATCATTTCTCCAAATATCTGATGGACCCTGAAACAGGTCTATCCTATGATGAACCAGCTCCCAATACCTTCTCATTCAACAGCCCATATGGTGCTTGCCCAACTTGTAATGGATTGGGGATTACAGAAGAAGTTACCAAGGAAAGTATCATTCCAGATCCAAAATTGAGCATTACAAGGGGTGGAATTGCACCTCTAGGAGAATATAGAGACATCTGGATTTTCAAGAAAATCGAAGCCATACTCAAGCATTACAAATGCAGCATGAGTACGCCTATCGAAAAGCTTCCAGAGAATGTGGTCGACGTCCTTCTCTATGGAGACAAAGTTGAAGTGGCTGTAGACTCGGTTAAATATCCGGGAACAAAATGGCATACCACTTTCGAGGGGATTGTGAATTTCCTTCAGAAATATCAGGAGGGAAGCTCTGAAAAAATTCAGGATTGGGTATCGGAATTTACCGTAACTCAAACCTGTCCTGATTGTCATGGCTATAGATTAAAAAAAGAAGCCCTTCACTTCAAAATCGCCGAAAAACACATTGGTGAATTGGCGATGATGGATATTCAAACCTTAGGAAACTGGTTTGAAGGCATAGAAGATAGATTGACTGAAAAGCAGCAAATCATCGCTCAGGAAGTTTTGAAAGAAATCAGAAAGCGAATCGGTTTCTTGTTGGATATCGGATTGGATTATTTGACTCTAAACAGACCTATCCGAACTCTTTCTGGTGGTGAAGCACAACGTATCAGATTGGCTACACAAATCGGTACCCAATTGGTAGGGGTACTTTACATTTTGGATGAGCCAAGCATTGGTTTGCATCAAAGAGACAATGTCAAATTGATCCAGGCACTTCAAAGCCTTCGCGACTTAGGCAACTCTGTATTGGTTGTCGAGCATGACAAAGACATGATGCTGGAATCGGACTATATCCTAGATATGGGGCCAGGCGCTGGTAGACATGGCGGACATGTAGTTGCTTCAGGAACTCCTAAGGAAATCCTCAAACAAGGCGGGGTAACTGCCAATTATCTCAAAGGTAAAACTGGACTTCCAATTCCTGATGAACGCAAAAAAGGAAAAGGAGAAAGCTTGATGCTAAAGGGGGCCTCAGGCAATAACCTCAAAAATGTAGACTTGGAAATCCCTCTCGGGACTTTGACTTTGATCACAGGAGTATCTGGAAGTGGAAAGAGTACCTTGATCCACGAAACCTTATATCCTATTCTTCGCCAGCATTTCTACAATTCGAAGAAAGACCCTATGCCATATGAGAGTTTCTCTGGCTTAGAGCATTTGGATAAAGTAATCGAAGTAGACCAATCTCCTATCGGCAGAACTCCAAGATCTAATCCAGCAACTTACACAGGTGTATTCTCTGATATCCGAACGCTATTTACTGAATTACCTGAGGCAAAAATCCGTGGCTATAAACCGGGCAGATTCTCTTTCAACGTGAAAGGAGGAAGATGTGAGGATTGCGAAGGAGCAGGAATGAAGTTGATCGAAATGGACTTCCTACCGGATGTTCACATTCCTTGCGAAACCTGTAAAGGCAAGCGCTATAACAGAGAAACACTGGAAGTAAGGTTTAAAGGAAAATCCATCTCCGATGTACTGGATATGACAGTGGAGCAAGCAGTCGATTTTTTCCATAACCAGCCAAAGATTCTTCGTAAGATCAAAACGTTGAACGATGTAGGTTTAGGTTATATCACTTTGGGACAACATGCCACCACTCTTTCAGGAGGTGAGGCTCAGCGTGTGAAGTTGGCAACAGAACTTTCCAAAAAAGATACCGGAAAGACTTTCTATATCTTAGATGAACCGACGACAGGACTTCATTTTCAGGATATCGCCATGTTGATGACAGTCCTCCAGAAGTTGGTAGACAAAGGCAATACAGTATTGATTATTGAGCACAATCTGGACGTGATTAAGGTCGCAGATTACGTGGTAGATTTAGGTCCAGAAGGAGGAAACAAAGGAGGGAATATACTAGTCAGCGGAACACCTGAAGATGTTGCAAATCATCCAAAAAGTTACACTGGAAAATTCCTGAAAATAGAATTAAATAGCTGATTTAGGGGCAAATCAGCGCTATACTCCTTTTATCACAATCCAAATTTTCCTTTCTCAAGCTTCAGTATCTTTGAGGTTCTATGAATCGCATCAGCTTATATTGGCTTTTACAAATCCTGGGTTGGGGAGGTATCGCCTTTGTGCAAATTTTCTTTGTATCCCTATCTGACAGAGGTATTACTTCGGTGCAAACATGGGCATTTATAGCAATATCTGTCTTCTACCTTCTGTCCACCCATTTCCTTCGATTTATTGTAAAAAAGTACGATTGGTTTAAGTTGAGTATCTCTCAGCTACTTTTTCAATCTGTGCTGGCAATGTTGGCTTTAAGTTTTGTCAATATTGTCGTTCAGTTTTTGATCAACGGATCCTTTGGTATTCTAGATCCCAATGAAGATTTCGATGTGCTACTTATCCTAGCCAATCTATTTCTTGCCTTCCTTTTTTATGCGATGTGGTTTTTGTTGTACTTCTTGTTCCACTTTCTGGATAACTACAATACCACGCTGAGATATGAAGCCAAAATCAACCAAATCCGACTAAATCACCTGAAAAGTCAACTTAATCCTCATTTCATCTTTAACGCTTTGAACTCAGTAAGAGCACTTGTTGACGAGGATCCTGACAAAGCTAAAGGAGCAATCACCCGAATCTCCAACATACTTCGCTTTTCCTTGATGATGGATAAAAAACAAACCATCGAATTTGAAGACGAGTTAAATACCGTCAAGGATTATCTGACTTTGGAGTCTATCCGTTTCGAAGAGCGGCTTCAGGTCGAGTACAATGTTGAAGATGAGGCATTTAATTACAAAATACCTCCAATGATGCTTCAGACCATTGTTGAAAATGCAATTAAGCATGGAATATCAAATTTGGTCAAAGGAGGTTTGATTGAGATCAAATGCAGAGAAGGTCTCGAGGATGATTTGTATATTCAGGTGAAAAATAGCGGTCACCTTGCCACACCCCCTAGTTTGAAGGCGAAAGCCGACGGAGGGCATGGTCTCAGCAACACTGTACAGCGATTACGTTTGATTTATGGAGAAAAGGCGAGCTTTCGCATTTTCAACTCTGGCAATCAATACGTTATCACAGAAATCAAAATCCCGAAACAAAGAGTTACATTCGAATCATAAAACGAATATATAATGCGAGCCATAGTAATTGACGACGAAAGATTGGCCAGAAAGGAGCTGATCACCCTTCTTAATCAGCTGGAAACCGTCGAAGTAGTCGGAGAAGCAGTCAATGTAGAAGATGCAAAAGAAAAAATAGATCAATTGAGTCCAGATGTGATTTTCTTGGATATTCAAATGCCAGAAAAGACTGGTTTCGATCTATTGGAAGAACTAGACAACGTTCCTCACGTGATCTTCACAACAGCTTATGACGAGTATGCCTTGAAAGCTTTCCAAGTAAATGCTCTGGATTACCTCTTGAAACCAATTGAACCAAAAAGATTGGAAGAAGCAATTCAGAAGCTTTCTGGAAAATTTGATTCCCAAAGCAAGCGCGAAGATGAACCTACCTCTTCAAGCAATAAAAAATTGACGCTAGACGATCAGGTTTTTGTGAAGGACGGAGACAGATGCTGGTTTGTGCGACTTTCCAACGTAAGACTCTTCGAATCTGACGGAAACTACATCAAGGTTTATTTCGATAATTTCAAGCCAATGATTCATAAATCCTTGAATGCTTTGGATGAAAGACTGGATGAAAAGTCCTTTTTCCGTGCTAGCAGAAAGCATATCATCAACTTAGGGTGGGTCGAAGCGATCGAGCCTTGGTTCAACGGAGGTCTTGTAGTTACCTTAAGAGGAGGAGACAGAATTGAGGTAAGCCGCAGACAAGCAGCGAGATTCAAGGAAATGATGAGTCTATAACTTTCATAGACAAAAAAAAGCATTTGATTTCCCGAATAAAATTCTGTAATTAGTGGAAGCTAGTTTTAGTATTAGTTTTTAATCCTATTATATCCACTAAAAAGCATTATCTGCAAAACTCATGAAAGAAGAGCGGATTCTAATTGTCGAAGACGATCCCAGCATTGCGGAAAATATTCAGGAGATTTTAGAGCTCCTTGGTTACGTCAACATTGATATTGCAAACTCTGCCAATCAGTGTATCAAAGTCATCAAAAAGTACCGTCCAGATTTGATATTCATGGATATCAAGCTCAAGGGCGACAAGGATGGTATTGAGTTGGGCGAGATTGTCAAGCAGATGGTAGATGCTCCTTTGGTGTTTGTGACTTCTTACTCTGATCCTACGATCATTGAAAGAGCAAAAAGAATAGCTCCGGCAGGCTTTATTGTAAAGCCATTCAACACGAATGATATTCATGCGATTGTAGAGATTGTTCTTTACAATAAGAGAACAAAGCCTACCACAGAGACCGCTGCAGTAAAAACATCTACCGAGAGCCCATTTTTGGTAACTGATGCAGTCTTTATCAAAGCTGACAATGCATTTGAAAAGGTTCCATACGACGAAATCTACTATGTAGAGGCCAATGGTAATATGGTGACGATTTTCACCAAAAACAGAGATTACAATATCCGAAAGTCTATGAAAGAGATCGAGGAGATTCTCCCTTCTCATTTATTCCTTCGGGTTCAAAAGTCATATATCCTTTCCCTAGGTCAAATCGAAAGCTTCAATACCAAAGAAATCACCTTGAAGCAAGGATCGGTAGTCCAGGTAGGAAGACAATATTACAATAGCTTTTTGGCGAAATTGAATACAATTACAGAAAGTTAAAAACCACTTAAACCGGATTGAAGGCTGTTTTAGAAATAAGACAGCCTTTCTTTTTAGCACAAAAAAAAGGTGGGTAAGACCCACCTTTTTTATTAACCAAACAATCAACCAAATTAACCCTTACGAGTTCTCTTTAGGAAGTCCCCGAAGTCCGGGACTCCTCAATTTTGTAAATGTCTACCTGAACAGTTTCAGGACTTGTTGCTTTTTCATTTCCGACTTGTGGAGTTGGTTTAGTAATTTCAAATCGGGCAGTATGCTGTGCCGAATGGCTCTCTGATTTTGCTTTGATAACGATGGTCATCGCCATTGCCAATCCGAGTGCAGCACAGATGTTTTTTTGTGTGAAGATTGAAGTAATCATGGCAATTATAAGTTGGTTTAATTTCGTATGATACCACTATTGCCAAAACTGTCCCAAAATGAAAAAAGGGCCTAAAATAGCTCTATTCAGCATTTTAACATTTGAAGGGTGTACGGTCCCGTACACCAATTTGCCAGCCGCGGACAAAAAACCGAACAATATTTGGTTATGGGAAGGTTACAGAAAGGCTGAAAAAATTTCATTCCGGTGGAAATCAACTTTTTTAATAGCCTTTCAAAAAATGAAAGATCTCATAACCTCCCTCGCCATTACACTGAGGAACAAAAAAAGAGGGACTTTCCGTCCCTCTCAGTTAAATGTTTTTTATTCTAATTTCTATAAAAGCTCATTCGCCAAATTGGCCAATTCAGATCGTTCTCCTTTTTCTAATTTGATATGTGCATAAAGCGGATGATCTTTTACCCGATCAATTAAATAAGACAAGCCATTGGACTGAGAATCCAAATAAGGAGTATCAATCTGATGCACATCACCAGTGAATACAATCTTGGTGTTTTCTCCCGCCCTTGAGATTATCGTCTTGATCTCATGAGGAGTCAGGTTTTGAGCCTCATCCACAATAAAGAAAATATTGGAAAGAGAACGTCCCCTGATATAAGCCAAAGGCTGGATCACCAGCTTTTCTTGATTTACCAACTCTGTAATCTTTTGGTATTCCTTATCGGTCTCTTTGTACTGATTTTGGATGAATTTCAAGTTGTCCCAAAGTGGCTCCATGTAAGGATTCAATTTGGACTTGATATCCCCAGGAAGGTAACCAATGTCCTTATTGGAAAGCGGAACAATCGGCCGTGCTAAGAAAATCTGCTTATAATCTCTTCTTTGCTCCAAAGCACCCGCCAAAGCCAAAAGAGTCTTACCGGTACCTGCAACCCCTTGAATTGAGACCAAACGGATATTGGGATTGGTGATAGCATGAAGTGCAAAGGTTTGCTCAGCATTCTTGGGCTTTATATTATAGGCCAACTTTTTATCCACCCTTTCCAAAACATTGTCCTCTGGATTGTAAAAAGTCAAAACAGAGTTCTTGTCACTTTTTAGGATATAGTAGGCATTGGCTTTACGCTTTCGTGTACCGAGAACGGCTTTTGCCTCGACATATCCCTGCTCATACAACTTGTTGATCGTTTCGGGGTCTACATCATCCATGAAATACTTTCCTGTATTTTCAAGTTCATTGATGTTTTTGATTTTCCCTGTTTCATAATCCTCAGCCAGGATTTCCAAAGATTTCGCTTTCAATCGAAGATTGATATCCTTGGATACCAAAATCACCTTGCGGTTCTTTTCGTTTTCCTTGAGATAAAGTGCCGCATTTAGGATTTTGTGGTCGTTTTTCTCCTCCCCAAAAATCTCATTTGCATTCAATTTATTCTCAGGGTTCATTAAGACTCGAAAATTCCCCTTGGTCTTCCCATTCAGGGGAGTCCATTCATGAATCATGTTGTCCTTGGAAAGCTTGTCTAGCAAACGGATAAACTCCCGGGCCTCAAAATTCTTGGTGTCATTGCCTTTTTTAAACTGATCCAGCTCTTCCAAAACTGTGATTGGAATGACTACATCGTGTTCGGCAAAATTCATAATGGAGTTGTGTGCGTAAAGGATCACGGATGTGTCTAGCACAAAGATTTTCCGATCTTTATCGGCTTTCGCTCTAGGCATGTGCAGGATAGGTATTAGTGGTAATAGGTATGATATAAGTTAAAAAATTATATCCTAGAAAATCACTTAAGCATAAAAAATTATGGTTAAGAAACGCAAAGACAAACCTATCATCCTGACTTTCAATTTTTTAAATTTCAAAATTGAAAAATATCAAAATTGAAAAATTGGGAATAGTGTTTTACCCAATCTTTCAATCTTTTGATAATCAATTACCCTAATCAAGCAAGGCTCGAATATCCTCTTGATCCAAGCTCTTCATGAAGCTTTCTTCAGTAGAAATCAACTCACCTGCAAGTGCAAGCTTTCTATCTTGCAAGGCCATGATTTTCTCCTCCACAGAGCCTCTACTGATGAATTTATAGATAATAACCTTATTCTCCTGTCCAATTCGATGAGCTCTATCAATTGCTTGTGCTTCGACAGCTGGGTTCCACCAAGGGTCAAGCAAGAATACATATTCAGCTTTGGTCAAATTCAATCCTACACCACCGGCTTTCAAGGAAATTAAGAACACCTTGACATCCTCTTGCTCTTGGAATTTCTCCACTTGACCTTGCCTATCCTTGGTAGCACCATCCAAATAAGCGTATGGAATATCCTGCCCATCCAAGTATTCTTTCACTATTGCCAAATGCCTCACAAACTGGCTAAACACCAAAACCTTGTGCCCCTCAGAAATTGTTGACTGAAGCATATATGTGATATCCTCCAACTTTCCAGACTCTCCCTGATAGTCCTCTCGAACCAATTTCGGGTGATTGGCTATCTGTCTCAACTGCGTCAAGCCACGAAGCAAAGTAAATTGCTGAGAACTTCGACCAGCAAAAGGATTTTCTCCGATGATTTTCTCTCTATAATAGCTTTTTACTTCTTCGTAGACTTTCTCCTGCTCCGCTGTCATCGCAGAGTATTTAACATTGGTGATTTTCTCAGGAAGATCTGTAGCTACCTGAGATTTCAATCGGCGCAAGATGAAAGGCTTGATCAAAGAATGAAGCTTTGCAGCTTTATCCTTATCATTTTGCTTCTCTATCGGCTGTAAAAACTGATTCTTAAAAGAATTCTGATTACCCAAAAGGCCTGGGTTCACAAAATTCATTTGAGACCAAAGATCCATTGTTCCATTTTCAACTGGCGTACCAGTCAAAATCAGCTTTTGCTTACTCTTTAATTTATTGACAGCATTCGCAATATTCGATCCTGGGTTTTTGATGGCCTGGGACTCATCCAAAATGATGTAATTGAAATAGAAATCCTTCATGATATTCACATCCAATCGAGTGATCCCGTAGGAAGTCAATACCAAATCATAATCTCTAAACTTGAAAGGATCTTTGATTCGTTGCGTGCCTGTATAAACCAAGATTTTCAGCTCAGGAGTAAATTTTCTAGCTTCCAATTCCCAGTTGTAGATCAAAGAGGTCGGCATGATCAGCAAAGAGCAAAATCCTGGGTTTTCCTGCTTTTCATGAGCCAATAAGGCTAAGGTCTGAACAGTTTTACCCAAACCCATATCATCTGCCAAACAACCTCCAAAGCGGAATTCATTAAGGAATCGAAGCCAATTATAGCCAGCCTTTTGATATGGTCTCAAAGTCCCATCAAAGTAGCAAGGCAAATCATAATCATCGATAGACTCGAAATCACGAAGTTTCTCGAGCTTTCTACTCAATGTCAACTGTACCAAGTTACCCTCTTCCAATTGCTTGGCCAATGCCAAGTGATGCTTTCGCATAATGATGGAATCCTGAGCTTCTCCTTCTTCCATAAAAGAGAAAAGCTCAGAATAATTAACAAACCAAGACGCTGGAATAACAGCGATCTCTCCATTTGGCAATTCGAATTCCGTCTTTCCCTTCATGATCATTCTTCTGATCTTTGCGAAAGGAACTAAATAGATTCCGAACTTGATTTGAGCTTTTACATCAAACCAGTCAATATTTTCATTGACTTCAATATCAATATTGGCTCTCCCAATGTGATAGGTCTTACCTGAAGCATTTTTACTTTGAATAATCTTGATGCCCTTTTCTTCCAAGGTTTCTTCATTTTCCCCTATCCATTCGAATGCTTGGGTTTTAGGCATAGCTACTTTTCCTTCTCGAACTTCCAGGCCTAAATCATGAAGCAATTTCCCAAAAGCTTTTTCCTTTTGGAGACTGCGGATTGTCTTCTTAAATACGAACTCTCCTCCTTTTTCAACTAAGGCAACAGAATTTCCTGCGGAATTATCATTTCCTTTTTCCACAGGAAAATCCGCATCTCCGTATTTAAATCGAAGTTCGAAGACCATCTTGTCTTCCTCCAACTGCTCTCCTTCTTTTCCAAAAAGATCATTACCTTGATTTCCTGGCAGCTCTTGAATTTTGAGTAAAACTTCCGGTTTTCCTCTATCCACGGTAATCTCAAATCCTCTTGCATCCACATCATATTGAGTGAGCAATGGAGCCATGAATTTTCTGAAGTAAGTCGGCTCGTGACGCTTCTCGATTACAATAAATTTCTTATGAAGAAAAGGCTGCAATTTTTTCCCATCCAAATCTCCTTCAAACTGGTAAAGCTGATCATTTACGATCAACCAAGCCGGTTCCTTACAAATCAAATAACCGCCTTTGTATTGCCATTCAAGCTTTTCACCTTTGAACTTGATGGTTGGCCAATAATGGGTGTTCTCTGGATTTTTGTGGAAATGGAAAAGAACGGTGGCTTTTTCAGCATTTACCGCAATTTCTTTCCAGGTAGGATTACCATCACTCCCCATTTCAAATAATCTCTTTCCTACCAATAAAGGAAGGATTTTAGACCGCTGAATTTCTAATCTAGCCTCAAGAAGAGTTTGGGTAGTTTTATCTTCAGTCTTAGGATCAAATATCTTTTGTAAGAAGTCCTTTGGCCTTATATTCTTTTTCTTAGGAATGAAAGACTTGATCACTTCCTCAGGTTGCATAGCATCCATGAGTTTGATCAACTTATAATCTCTTTCATCCAGCCCCTCATCAAACTCTTGAGCGTTTGCAAAAGATATATTTTGGAATGCATAAGAGAGCCTTCCTCTTTCATCTATTTGAACCACAAAGGACTCAAATAGTAATCCCAGATACTCGTGATCAAAAATAGAATAAACAATCTGAAAGGGCTTGTCAGCGTCTACTATCATAAATATTAAGGCTCAACTTATTATTACTTCCTTGCATCAGAAATAATAACAAGACAAAGAAATTGCGGTTTTTTCAGGTATATAGCCCGTAAATTAAGAAAAATAGTAACCTAAAGACGAGTTTCTCTTTGTTTTTTGGGAGAATGCAGCAAAAAACCCTGCAATGTTGAATTATTGCAGGGTTAAATATTATTTCTCCAATTCCACAGGCTCTTCCTGCTTGGGTTCCGGCTCCTTATCTGGGAAAAAACGCCCTTGAAATATCAATATGATAGCGACACCAATAAAAATGGCAGCATCAGCCACATTAAAGATAGGCCATAAGGCGGTGTATTGTCCACCCCACAAAGGCATCCATTCAGGCAAATAACCTTCCCAGATGTCGAAATAGAACATATCAACCACCTGACCGTGGAACCATGGAGTCGATGCATCATATGGTGCATTGTTTAACCAAACTCCATAAAATATAGAATCTATAAGGTTACCAATAGCTCCTCCTAATATCATCGCTATACATACTATATAAATAGGATGATTTTTCTTTTGAATTATATAATATAAATAATAACCGATACCTACCATGGCAACTAAACGGAAGGTTGTCAGAATCATTTTCCCATATTCTGTCCCCAATTCCATTCCGAAAGCCATCCCAGGATTAGTGGTATAATGAAGCTTGAACCAGTCGCCAAAAATCTTAATCTGTCCAGGTGTTCCAAAATCCATCTGGAAGTGTACCAACATTTTAACTGCTTGGTCTATGGCAATCACCAAAAGCGCAATCCCGAAATATTTTAAGTATCTATTCATTTCTATATTTTCAGCAATCAGGCCTTTTCAACCAAAACTGCAATCTCAAAATCATCCATATCCAAGACTGTTCCTTTTTCAGCCTCTCCTGAAAGCTTCAAGCTCAAGGCTTGAGTTTCGGACTGAATATATTCTCCGAAAGACTGAACGGCATTCGTCACCAATTCATTTCCTTCTGCCACTTGGATGTTGATTTTATCCTGAACCTCCAGCCCCATATCTTTTCTAAGGTTTTGGATTCTGTTAACCAAATCACGAGCCACACCTTCTTGCTTCAACTCATCTGTCAAAGTCACATCCAATGCTACAGTAACCCCAGCATCAGAAGCAACTGACCAGCCCGGAATATCCTGAGAAGAAATCAAAACTTCGTCCAATAGGATTTCGATTGTCTCTCCCTCCACATCTACTGGATATTTTCCTTCTCTTTCGATTTGTGCGATTTCATCCTGACCCCAAGATTTGATAGCAGCTACGACAAATCTCATCTTAGGCCCTAGTTTTTTACCCAAAATAGGCAGATTAGGTTTTACATCTTTCACCAAAATGCCAGATGCATCATCTATATATTCGATGGCTTTGATATTCACTTCAGTCTTGATCAAGTCCTCAACATGCTCAATCTGAGCCTGAACCTTCTTGCTCAACACAGGAATCAGGATTCTTTGAAGCGGTTGACGAACTTTCAACTTTTCTTTCTTTCTCAAGGAGTGAACCAAGGAAGAAATGGTTTGTGCCAAATCCATACTTGCTTCCAGATCGCTATTGATCAATGCTTGATCAGCAGCAACCCAATCCGTCAAGTGAACAGATTCTTGACCTCCAGCACCTGTTTCAGTCAAGTTTTTATACAACCAATCTGAATAGAATGGAGCAAATGATGACATCAATTGAGTTAGCGTCAACAAGCACTCATATAAAGTTTCGTATGCCGCCTGCTTGTCCGCATTCATATCTCCTCTCCAGAATCTCTTTCTGGCCAATCTCACATACCAATTGGACAATTGATCAACAGTAAAGTTCATGATGGCACGAGTTGCTCTTGTAGCATCATAATTATCCATCGCCTCTTCTACCTCAGCGATCAACGACTGAAGTTTGGAGATGATCCACTGGTCCAATTCTGCTCTTTGTGCCACCGGTACAGCTTTGGTTTTGTCGTAAACGAAAGCATCCAGATTTGCATAAAGCGCAAAGAAGTTATAAGTATTCTGAAGGGTACCGAAGAAGCGTCTCTGCACCTCTGTCACGCCATCCAGGTTGAATTTCAAGTTATCCCATGGGTTGGCATTGCTAAGCATATACCATCTCAAAGCATCAGGACCATATTCTTTCAAAGTCTTGAAAGGATCCACGGCATTGCCCAATCGCTTGGACATTTTGTTGCCGTTCTTGTCCAAAACAAGGCCATTGGCGATCACGTTTTTGAAAGCAACACTATCAAATAGCATACCTGCGATGGCATGAAGGGTAAAGAACCATCCACGAGTCTGATCCACACCTTCAGCAATGTAATCAGCTGGATAATTTGCCTTAAATACATCTTCGTTCTCGAATGGATAATGCCATTGTGCATAAGGCATGGCACCTGAATCG
This sequence comes from Algoriphagus zhangzhouensis, assembly GCF_900148515.1. Lineage (GTDB taxonomy): Bacteria > Bacteroidota > Bacteroidia > Cytophagales > Cyclobacteriaceae > Algoriphagus > Algoriphagus zhangzhouensis. The sequence goes on from NZ_FRXN01000002.1 coordinate 408,852, forward strand.
AACCAAACATCAATTAAATCTGGCTCACGGAACATTTTTTCTCCTTTGTCGGAGATCAATACCACGTCATCCACATAAGGTCTATGCAAATCCAACTCTTTGCCTTCGTATGGAGATTTTTCCATAAATCCAGCTGCGATGGATTTTTCGATTTCAGCATTCAATTCAGCTATCGAACCGATACATTTCTCCTCAGTTCCATCACTTGTTCTCCATATAGGAAGTGGCGTACCCCAGAATCTTGAACGGCTCAGGTTCCAGTCCACCAAGTTTTCCAACCAGTTCCCGAAACGACCTGTACCGGTTGCCTCAGGCTTCCAGTTGATGGTTTTGTTCAATTCCACCAATCTATCTTTGTAAGCGGTGGTTTTGATAAACCAGCTTTCCAAAGGATAATAAAGAACAGGCTTATCAGTTCTCCAGCAGTGCGGATAACTGTGTTCATATTTCTCTACTTTGAAGGCTTTATTTTCATTTTTCAAGATGATGGAAATGATTACATCCGTGTTTTTGTAATCCGGAGCATTCTCATCATCCTCAGTATAATTTTTCACATAGAAATCAGAAGCACCATATTCTTTATGAGCTGTGATTCCATGTTCTTTCATTTTTGCAGCTAAATATTCGCCAACTACAGGCAAGAATCTTCCTTGCTTATCTACAACAGGGATGTCATTTCCCAAATCATCTTTGACAAATACGCCAGGCACATTGTTTTGAACCAAAGTTCTAAAGTCATCCGCACCAAAAGCCTTCGCCAAGTGAACGATTCCAGTACCGTCTTCAGTAGTCACATAATCTCCTGAAACAACAGTAAAAGCAGGATTAGGAAGCGCTAAAGCATCAATCGGGAACAATTGCTCGTATTCCCAACCTAGCATTTCCTTCCCTTTGAATTCGGAAACTACCTCGTAAGGGATCAACTTATCCCCCGCCTTGTAATCTTCCACTTTTAGATCTTTCGCCTTCGGATTCAGATAAGCCGCCATTCTGGCCTTCGCCAAAATCACAAATTCAGGCTCGAAGGTATAGGGGTTGAAAGTTTTCACTTTCACATAATCCAAGTTTTCACCTATTGCCAATGCGGAGTTGGAAGGCAAAGTCCAAGGAGTTGTTGTCCAAGCTAGGATATAGGTATTTTCCTCCCCTTTCAACTTGAATTGAGCTGTGATGGAAGTATCTTTCACATCCTTGTAAGTACCCGGTTGATTTAATTCGTGAGAAGACAAACCAGTACCTGCAGCAGGAGAATACGGTTGAATAGTGTAGCCTTTGTAAAGAAGATCCTTTTTATAAAGCTTCTGAAGCAAATTCCACAAAGTCTCAATGTACTTGCTATCAAAAGTGATGTAAGGATCATCCAAATCCACCCAGTAACCGATTTTTTCAGTCAGGTCATCCCATTCGTTTTTGAAGCGCATGACAGTCTCACGACACTTCTTGTTGTATTCTTCGACAGTGATTTTGGTACCGATATCCTCTTTAGTGATACCCAGTTCTTTTTCAACCTGAAGCTCGACAGGAAGACCATGGGTATCCCAACCTCCTTTTCGCTTCACTTGGAAACCTTTGAGGGTTTTATAACGGCAGAAAATATCCTTCAGAGTACGAGCCATTACGTGGTGAATACCCGGAGTACCATTTGCCGAAGGAGGGCCTTCGAAAAAGGTAAAGGTCTCTGCACCATCGCGGTTTGCAATTGACTTTTCGAAAATCTGATTTTCTTTCCAATATTGAAGGATAGATTCTCCTATATGAGGATAATCCACCTGTTTAAATTCCTGATACGTTTTCACTATTTCCTTTCTTGTGGAGATTAGGCGAAGAATGCAGGCAGCAAAAATGCCATCCCGCTCAAAACAAGCCACAAAGATAGAAGAAATGCGCTTTGGGGGAAAGAAAAAACAAATCCCTTCTGACTTATCTAATTACCATATAGTCATAAAGGTTAAGAACCTTGATTTTCAAGCAAAAAAATAGGCCATCCAATGACTTGGATAGCCTATTCGGGCAATTACTAATAGCCTTTCCTTACTTTGTCATCTCTGCCAAGTTGGCCACGCCAGCATCGATCAAGTCCTTCATGGAACCTGAAGCAGCACTTACATAGGCATCATGATCGCATTCTGCAAAGTGAGAGGCAACTTTTTTCTGATCTCCTGAAGTCATAACCAATTGGCTGTATCCTGTTTTAGAAAACATTTCAGATTGAGCCTGAGTCACTTCTTTGATTTTTTTGTCTGCAAAAACACCTTCGAAAGACACCGCTTTTTTAGGTTCTACTTTCGCATGGAATAATGGGTTGCTTCCGATGTCAAGCCCAGAAACGAACCTTACTTGAGATAGCAAATTAGGTCCACCTCCACCAATGGAACGATTGTTTTCACTTGGATCAACGATTGGATCTATTCTGTAATCGATCTTGGCCTTCACTGAACTGGTATTAGTCCATACAGAAGCATCAGCGTCCAAATTGACAAATGGAAATACAAAGTTGACATCAGCCACATAGACATTTTCCAATGCCTTGGACATCTTAGGAGTTGGGTCTGTCAGGTTAAATCCGAATTTTTCTTTCCCACTATTGGAGACCTTTTTCACCAAATAATCAAAACCTTCAGGAGTGACCATTACAAATCCCTGTGCCTGTGCATCGGAAGAGGCTCCTCCTTGAACCAAAGTCCAATCAGAGAAATACTCAAACTTAGCCACGTCATCCGCAGTGATGATTTCAAAGCCCTGACTAGTCAATTGACTAACAAAGTCCGCATAAGCAACATTGATCATTTTTTGGAAATCATCCACATCTACCCCTGAGATCTGGACACCTAGGCTGGTAGAAGTGCCTGATGTGAAAGTTGTTCTATCAGCTCTTTCTTTCTTGGAGCCTGAAGTAGAAGCAGAGGCCTCTTCATATACCTCAAACAGTGCCTTGAAGCTTTTAATAAATACTTTTTTTGGAGCTTTGGACCCTTGATTTTTCTTATTGTAACTGGTGACTTTAATATCTTTTTCGGTGAGGACCGTTCCCGGCATGATTTCCATGAATAAGAACAGGAAAATAAATAATAGACTTTTCATAATTTTTGAATGGTTAGGTTCCCAAAATTGAGAGGAATACCATTCCTAAAAAATGAGGCATTTGTCGTATTTTGATCCTAGGTCAATCGGCTCTATTCACTTAAAAAAATAAAGCCGGAGTTTACTCTCCGGCTTCGTACTTATCTTTAAATCAAGGCTTTCTTTGGAGCCTCGCGATGTAAAATCCGTCAAACCCACTCTCTTGGGCCAATACTTTTTGATCTTCTATCAACTCGAAATCTTGGCCAGCTTCTGAGGCCAGGAATTTCTCAACTTGATTTTGATTTTCGGAAGGAAGAATACTGCAAGTGGCATAAACCATCTGACCTCCTTTTTTCACCATTGAAGAGTAAGATTGAATAATCTCTTGCTGCGTCTTTTGCACGTCAGCGATAGATTCTGGACTCAATTTCCATTTGGTGTCCGGATTTCTTCTCAAAACTCCCAAACCAGAACATGGAACATCCAGAAGCAATCTATCCGCAGATTCTTTCAATCTTTTGATCGTCTTGGACCCTTCGATGACTTTCCTTTCAATGATAGAAACACCATCTCTTCGAGCTCTCAATTTGGTTTGCTGAAGCTTCCACTCCTCCACATCCATGGACAGAATCTTTCCTTTATTGTCCATCAATGCTGCCAAATGAAGGGATTTACCTCCTGCACCAGCACATGCATCGATCACTCTCATTCCTGGCTCAACTGCCAAAGCTGCTGCTACCAACTGAGAAGATGCATCCTGAACCTCAAAAAGTCCTTCTTTGAAAGCAGGGTTTCTGAAAACGTTTTGTCTTTCTTCCAAGATCAAAGCATCAGGATAACCTTTGACGATGTAGGTTTTGATCCCATCTTCAGCCAACTGATTCTTCAACCTTTCACGAGTAGTTTTCAAAGTGTTCACTCGAAGAACTACCTCAGCTTCCTCATTTAAGCTATGGATTTCTTGCTCCCACTTGTCTCCAAGCTCATTTTTACCCATCTCATGAAGCCAAGTTGGAATTGATTCCAACAAGGAAGGGTCTTCCAATTTTTCGTATTTGGACTTGATTCTATCTGGATTGATCCCGGAAAATTCCTCCCAAGGAGGCAAGGAATGTCCTTGCATTAACCAGTAGGTTCCAAACAAATCCCAATAGCTTTCCGAAGGACTCAAATAATTGATCAATCTCCACCAACGAACCATTTCATAGGTGGTTTCAGCGATAAAAGATCGGTCCCTAGCCCCCCACTTTGGGTTGGACTTTAGGGTACGTTCGATCACTTTGTCAGCATATTGTCCTTCTTTGAAAATTGCTTCCAAAGCGGAATGGACTCCTCGAATTGTATTGTTATGTAGCTTCATCAGAAAGAAATTCTGCACAAAGGTAGTTTTTCTTTCTGAGTCTTTTGATTTCGAAGGCTAAAAGGGTTGAAATAGCAAAGAAATTCTGATCCCCTCGCGAGCTACAGCAGAGCCAAAGTAGTATCGGTCTCCATAATAATTCCCAATTCCTACAGATTGGTAATTGGGATAAGGTAAATAATCGTAGGAAATATAAGCCACCTCATTATATAGAATGCTTTGCTTCTTGAATTCAAGAAAATTGGCCCTTACTCCCAAATCAAGCCAAGGTTTCAACTCGTATGCAAAGCCAACATCCAATCCAAAACGCCAATTACTTTCCTCGAAACTATACCTATTAGGGTATGGAATATATGACAGGCAATTCGGACAGGGATAATAATCCCAACTTGAATAATTTGGATAACCTTCGAAATTTCCATTTTCTGATTTTTCACGCATTCCATAAAAATTGAAGTTTAGGGAAGTTCGCTTTCCTAATTCCACCCTTTTCCTGATAAATGCCCCAAAACCAAAAAACTCATTGGTCATTCCCAAAGGAGATTGAAATTGAGTGTAGTCAATGATGGGATAGTTACCTGTCTCATCTGGTGTATTGGAATAAATGGCTCTTAGCCCGACCAATTCATCTTGTTGCAGATCATAGGATTGATAATTACCCATTAGACCTAAGCTCCAGCCTTTTCCAAAACCAATTCCTAAGTAAGGTCTAAGACTCCCAAATCGATTTTTCTGTGCAGTTAGATTCCCTGTGTTATCTAGGGATTTTTCCCAATAAACGCCATCCAACTCAAGGAAAACCTTTCCCTTTTCTTGCGAAAAAACCAGAACTGGGAGAGTCAAAAAGAATAAAAGTATAAGTGTTTTTTTCATAGTGGTTTCTTTGGTTTTACTTTTACGATCCAATTCAGCTATTCGCTACAAATGATCAATTACAATTCCCTGGTAATAAACTGGGCTTCAGAGCTGGAAATCTATAATTTTCAAGAAGCCCAAAACTTGGTCTCTTGGCTATTTGAACACCATTTGGGACTAAAACCAATGGAAAGAATTAACCTGATTGACGAGCAGGATCTACCAAAGCAATTGTTTGCTGATTTTGAAAAGCTGAAAACCGGAGAACCTATCCAGTATGTTCTGGGGAAAGGGCCTTTCTATGGAAGGGAATTTTTTGTCACCCAGGATACATTGATTCCAAGAAATGAGACTGAAGAATTGGTCCACCTGATCATTAAAGAAAATCCTCAGCCGAATCTGAAAATCCTCGATATAGGAACCGGGACTGGATGTATTCCTATTTCACTTTTTCTTGAAATGAATCAGGCCAAAGTCTTTGGAATTGATGTTTCTGAAAAGGCTTTGGAAGTGGCCAAAAAGAACGGTGGGACTCAAAATGCTCAAGTGAATTGGATTCTGTGTGACATCTTACAAAAACCGATTCCCGAGAATGAATTGGATATTTTGGTCAGTAATCCACCGTATATTCCAGAACAGGGAAAAGCACTGATGCACAATAACGTATTGGACTTTGAGCCTGGACTTGCTCTTTTTGTTCCTGACTCAGATCCACTTTTATTTTATAGAGAAATTGCTCAAAAGGGACTTGTTGCTCTGAAAAAGGGAGGCAAAATCTATTTTGAAATCCACGAGGAATATGGAAAAAGAGTCGTAGAGTTACTAGAAAGTCTGGGATATTCTCAAGTGCAATGCCTCCAAGATCTGAATGGAAAGGATCGAATTGTGAAAGGGAATCTGAACTGAGAGTTTAATCTCAAGAATATTTCAAGCAGAAATCACGAACCATCCAGATGGTTTCAGCTTTTCGCTCAAACATTCCCATGTGGCCAGTATCTCCAAGTTCAAAGTAATCGGTAAATGCATGCTTTTGAGCACGGCTGGCTTCGATTTTTACAGAACTGTCTTTGGTCCCAGCAATCATCAATCTTGGACCTGAAAAAGCTTCTAAGACCTCCAATCGATCCTTTCGGTCTCTCATAGCTTCTGTAAAAGCAATCAGTCCTTCCAAAGTAGCTTCTTTGGCTTGTTCCACTGCGGTTTCGATAGCAGTTGCTAATTCCTTTCTTCTATTTTCTGGAAAAAGTTGGGGAACGAAAGCAGTGGCGAATTTTTCAGATCCATTCTTTTTCAAAAATGAAATAGCCCTGTTTCTCATTTGCTTTTTTTCGACATCATCTGCAAATGCTGTACTATGAAACAATCCAACGGCTTTCAAATTACTTTGCATCAACTCTAAAAGTGCCAAAGTCACATATCCACCTAAAGAATGGCCTATTACAATCGGATTGACGATGTCATTCTTCTCCATCCACTCTTCCAGTAGCACGGCTATATCCTCCATGGAAAAATGATTTTGGAAAACAGGACTTCCCCCAAACCCGGGAAGATCTGGACAGATAACACGAAAATCTAATGATAGCTCATCCACAAAGTCACTCCACATAGCTCCGATTTCACAGAAGCCATGAATCAAAACAATAGGCTGCCCTTCGCCTTTTTCAAAAAAATTAATGGAAGACATATTTTAGCTCACTTTCTCAACCTCAGAGAGGCTTCTAACGGCATTGGCAATTCCTTCAGGATCAAAACCGCAAACCCTTTGCAATTCGATTTGCTCTCCATGCTCAATGATTTCGTCAGGAATACCCAAACGCTTCACTTGAGCCTGATATCCATGATCCATCATCCATTCCAAAACAGCAGAACCAAAGCCACCCATTAGGCAACCATCCTCTACGGTAATGACTTTTTTGAATTTGCCGAAAACCTCATGAAGCAAATCTTCATCCAATGGCTTCACAAATCTCATGTCATAATGAGCAGGGTTTAATCCCTCTCCGCCAAGCTTTTCGCAAGCCTCAACAGCATAGTTTCCGATATGTCCAATAGTCAAAATGGCTACTTCTTCGCCTTCTTTGACGATCCTACCTTGACCTAATGGAATATTTTCAAATGGAGTTCTCCACTCAGGCATCACGCCTTTCCCTCTTGGGTATCTTATAGAATATGGACCTTCATGAGAAAGAGAAGAATACATCATATTTCTCAATTCTTGCTCATTCATTGGAGCTGCAACTACCAAATTTGGAACGCATCTGAAATATGCGATATCGTAGGCTCCATGGTGCGTAGGACCATCTGCTCCTGCAAATCCAGCTCTATCCAAGCAAAGAACTACGGGGAGATTTTGTAAACACACGTCATGTACGACCTGATCATAAGCTCGCTGCATGAATGTGGAATAAATATTACAGAATGGCTTTAAACCTTGAGTGGCAAGACCTGCGGAAAACGTCACTGCATGCTGCTCAGCAATACCCACATCAAAAGCTCGGTCAGGCATAGCCTCCATCATGATATTCAAAGAAGAGCCAGACGGCATCGCAGGGGTAATCCCCATGATTCTTTCATCCTGTTCCGCTAATTCCACCAAAGTATGTCCGAAAACATCCTGGTATTTTGGAGCTTGAGGCTTAGAAGGAGTCTTTTTGAATATTTCTCCGGAAACCTTATCAAATGTACCTGGAGCATGCCAAGTTGTTTGATTTCCTTTTTCAGCTGGTTCGTATCCTTTTCCTTTCACCGTAACACAATGAAGGATTTTTGGACCAGGAATATCTTTTAGATCATTGAGTACCTCAACCAAGTGATGAACATCGTGTCCATCAACAGGGCCAAAATATCTAAGATTCAAAGACTCAAATAAATTGCTTTGGTGTAAAACCGCAGATTTGATGGCTCCTTCCACTTTGGAAATAACTTCCTGTGCTGAGCTACCAAACTTGCTGAATTTACCTAGCAACTTCCAAACCTCATCTTTTACCTTATTATAAGTATGGGAAGTAGTGATATCAGTTAGATAATCTTTCAGGGCACCGACATTAGGATCGATAGCCATGCAGTTATCATTAAGAATTATCAGGATATTGGAATCAGAGACTCCGGCATGGTTCATCGCTTCGAAAGCCATCCCACCGGTCATGGAACCATCTCCAATTACAGCTACATTTTGGATTCCAGAACCTTTGTATTTGGATGCAACCGCCATTCCCAATGCTGCAGAAATCGAGGTACTGGAGTGACCAACTCCGAATGCATCATATTCGCTTTCTTTTCTCTTTGGAAAACCGGAAATACCACCGAAAAAACGGTTGGTATGAAACTGATCTCTTCTTCCTGTCAGTATTTTATGACCATAAGCTTGGTGACCTACGTCCCAAACCAATTGGTCCTCAGGAGTATTTAAGACATAGTGCAAAGCCACAGTCAACTCCACCACTCCCAAACTTGCACCAAAATGTCCTCCATAGACAGAAACATTGTCCACAATGAAGTTTCTCAACTCATCACAAATCTGAACAAGCTTTTCCTTTGGGATTTTTTTCAAATCCGCCGGACTATCTATTTGAGCTAGTAATTCTCCCGGTTTAATCAGCATTTATTCAAAGCGTTTTATGGTCTGGAATGATAAACTTTAATTGAGTTGGAATGTTTTTTATTTAGTACAACAACTAATCCACACTCCTTCATTCTCTGACCAGAAATCCAATTAATTTACGTTAATTGAATATCTTTGGCTACAAGGTGGCAAAATTAACCCATTAATTTAAATATCCCTTGAGTTTCGAAATCAAATTACCGCTCTTCGAAGGACCATTCGATCTGATGCTCTTTTTCATAGAGCGGGATGAACTGGATATTTACGACATTCCTATCTCCAAGATTACCAATGACTTTCTGGATTATATCCATCATTTGGAGAAAATGGAAATTGAGGTTGCAAGTGAATTTATTCTCTTCGCCGCCACTCTGATGAAGATCAAATCCAAAATGCTCCTTCCCCGACCTGAATTCAATGAAGCTGGTGAGGAAATTGACCCTAGGGAAGAATTGATTCGAAATTTATTGGAGTATAAAAAGTACAAATCTGTCGTAGAGGACCTCGCATCTTTGGAATCTGATCGCCTTTCCAAAGAAAAAAGAGGGAATATAGCCGCAGAATTGAAGGCTTTAAGAAAAGTGGATGATGTAGATGCAGAAATGCAGGATCTAGATCTTTATAAGCTTCTGAAAGTCTTTCAAAAAATCATGGCCAAAATGGCCTCAAGAATCGAAGAGACCAAGCATACGGTGATTCAATACCCGTATACTATCGAACAACAAAAAGATTTTGTGTTGGAGAAAATTAGTTTCAAAAAACAAGTACCATTCTCAGAGTTTATCACCTACAAACCCGATAAAATATTTGTAATCTATACTTTTTTGGCAATTCTTGAATTGCTACAACTTTCCCGAGTGACCATCGTAATCGGAGAAGGATTCAATAATTTTTGGGTAGAAAAGACTGAGCCGCTCGCTACAGCCTAAGCATGAAGATAGACAACAAAAAAATCTTCGAAACCTTAAACCCTAACAAGGTTTGGGTACCGATTCTGATTGGATTAGGGATCGTATTTGCGATGTTTTATTTCGATCCATCGGTTACTGAGGAATCTCTGAAAGGAGTCTTTGATGCATCCATACCCTGGCTAATTTTAGCTATAGTGGTTATTTTATTCCGAGACTTGGGATATGTCTATCGAATAAGAGAGATCACCCAGCATCATCTGACTTGGGTCAGGGCGATTTACGTGATCATCCTTTGGGAATTCGCCTCAGCGGTGACTCCTTCTGTAGTCGGAGGAACTGCCGTAGCCATTTTTATCCTCAATAAAGAAGGAATCAAACTCGGGAAGGCCATTGCATACGTGATGGTGACAGCCATTTTGGACAACTTATTCTTTGTAATAGGGGCTCCAATTATTCTCTTTTTTGCAAAAGGTCATATTTTCCCAAGCAGCAAAGTCCTGGAAACACAGCTACAGGACAGCATGGAAGCGATTTTCTGGCTTAGTTATACTCTTTATGCCGTCTATAGCGTGGTGATGGCTGCAGCTTTATTCTATCGCCCTCGAGTTTTCAAATGGGTTCTGATCAAGTTATTCTCCATCAAATGGTTAAGAAAATGGAAGCACGATGCTGTGGAATATGGCAACCAAATCATTGATGCATCCAAAGAGCTTTCTGGTAAAAACTGGAAATATTGGGTACCTATCATTTTTGCGACCATCTTCATTTGGAGTTCAAGATACTTAATGTTGAATGCCTTAATCTCAGCATTTGTACCTCTCGACTTGAATGAAAATGTGATTGTTTTTGCACGTCAAGTTATCATGTGGATTGTCATGATGATTTCCCCAACTCCCGGTAGTTCTGGTACAGCCGAGTTTTTCTTTGGTCAATTCTTCACCGAGTTTTTGGGTAATTACACCTTTGTGACGAGCATACTTTGGAGGTTATTCTCTTACTATCCGTACTTGATTTTGGGAGCTATTTTCCTTCCAAGATGGATTCGCCAGGTGTTTTTCAAAAAGAAAAAAGCTAAAAAGGACTAATCATGGTTCAAGCTCTCACAGCCTTGCAAATTGCCCATATTGTTGAGGGAAAATTGCAGGGAGATCATCCCGGATTAATTTCTCGTGTTAGTATAGATTCAAGACAAATCCTTCAGCCTGAAGCAACCATTTTTGTCGCTTTACGAGGAGCAAAAGCGGATGGAGCTACCTTTATCCCACAGCTTTTGAAAGAAGGAATTGCTTGCTTTTTGATACATGAAGACCAACCAATTGTAGATGGAGCTGCTTTTATCAAAGTTCCTGACACAAAGATTGCGCTGCAAAAACTAGCTGCTTTTCAACGTAAACAATTTGAAAAACCTGTCATTGGCATCACTGGATCCAATGGTAAAACAATTGTCAAAGAATGGCTTGGACAGCTTCTAAGTCAACAATATTCTGTTGCAAAAAGCCCTAAAAGCTATAATTCCCAAGTGGGCGTCCCACTTTCAGTTTTCGAAATCCAATCCTATCATCAGGTGGCGATTTTGGAAGTCGGAGTATCCAAAAAAGGAGAAATGGCCGCATTGGAGACTATTGCGAAGCCAAACCTTGGGATCTTTACCAATATCGGATCAGCCCATGACTCGGGGTTTTCAAGCACATTGGAAAAGATTGAGGAGAAAGCTCAACTTTTTAGGAATTCGGATCTGATTATCTATTGCAAAGATCTGAAAGAAGTTGCTCAGGTTTTGGAAAGACAATTCCCAGATGAGAAACTCATCTCTTGGTCAGATCAAGCCGGGGCAGATTTCACCAGATCTATCAAAACACAAAATGGAGTTTCGAAGATCTTTTTGATGAAATCAGATTTGAGCACCTATACTTTCCAAACGGGACTTTCTGACAATGCATCACTAGAAAACCTGACCAATACTATCATTGCCAGTCTTACCCTAGGTGTGGATGCTCATAAAATTCAGGAAGGGATTTCCAATCTTCGACAGGTGGATATGCGCTTGACTTTGAAGCCCGGGATCAATGAGTCTTTATTGATCGATGATACCTATAACAATGATTTGGCTGGGCTACGAGTGGCATTGGACTTTATGCGACAGCAAAGGCCCAAAAACAGAAAAATCCTCATTCTTTCTGATTTCAAACAGCAAGGACAACCTAAGAAAATTTACCCTGAAGTTTCCCGATTGATTAATTCACATGAAATCGATTTGGTGATAGCAGTAGGGGAAGAGATTCAAGCGATCGAAGAAATAATAGATGCAGATTTCAGCACCTTTAAATCGACATCCGAACTGAATCAAAGCCTAAAAGCTGAAGATTTCGCTAGTGATCTGATCTTGATTACTGGTGCAAGGGAATATGGATTTGAGAAAGTCGTCAACCATCTTCAGCAACGAATTCATGGAACTACTCTTGAAATCAACCTGAATGCTTTGACCCATAATTTCAATTTTTATAAGAGGAAATTGAAAACAGATACAAAAGTGATGGTGATGGTGAAGGCTTTTGCTTACGGAGGCGGAGCAACTGAGATCGCGAACCACATCCAGCAGATGGGGGCAGATTACCTGGCAGTTGCATATACAGATGAAGGAGTTGCGCTTAGAAAGCAAGGAATTCGACTTCCAATTATGGTTTTGAATCCAATGGCAGAGTCATTTCAGCTATGCAAAACATTCGATCTGGAGCCTGTCGTTTTTAGTCTGGAGTTTTTCGAGCAATTGGCTCAGTGGACTTCCTCAGAAAGTCACAGTATGAAAATCCATTTGGATTTGGATACAGGAATGCATCGATTAGGTTTTGAAAAAGTCCATCTCTTGGATCTTATTCCACTAATCAAAAGAAATCCTCAGCTTGAAATCGCTTCCATCTACACTCATTTGGTTGGAGCTGACGAAGAAATCCATTCTTCATTTTCCATACAGCAATTGGCTCTCTTTTCAGAAATGTCTCAAGCCATTTTGCAAAATCTGTCTTATAAGCCAATCCTACATGCCTTGAATTCCGCTGGAATTGTAGCTTTCCCGGAGCATCAACTAGACATGGTCCGGTTAGGTATTGGCTTGTATGGAGTAGAAGTAACTGGGAAGTATACTTCAGAATTACAATCCATCAGCACCTTAAAAACAACAATCTCGCAAATTAAGTCTTTGGAAGAAGGGGAAACAGTCGGATATTCCAGAAAAGGAGTAATGGCCAAACCTGGAAAAATAGGAACCTTGGCAATTGGCTATGCAGATGGCTACGACCGAAGGTTTAGCAATGGTAAAGGTTTTGTGCTGATCCATGGGCAAAAAGCCCCGGTAATCGGGAATGTTTGCATGGATATGGTGATGGTTGACATCAGTGATATCGATGCCAAGCCAGGAGATGAGGCAATCATCTATGGTCCTGAGATTTCTCTCAAAGAATTAGCTGATCAAATCGGTACTATCCCCTATGAACTCCTAACCAATATCAGCACCCGGGTGAAGAGAGTTTACTACTTGGACTAATCAATCCATTTTCAAATCCCATTTTTTTCTAAATTCAGGAATGAGTTTGACCAAAAGAAGACTGGCCCATATTGTTTTTGAGTCCAATGACCGGGCTTCTAAAATGTTTGATGTGATCCTGCTGATCCTGATTTTCGGATCAGTTATCGTAGCAATATTGGATTCTGTTGCAGATTTAAGAGCTGAATACGGAAGAATTTTCTTCGTCCTTGAGCTGGTATTTACCTTTCTTTTTACAATTGAATATATCCTGAGGGTTTGGTTGACTTCCAAAACCATGAAGTATGTTTTCAGCTTTTATGGGATCGTCGATCTTTTGGCTATTCTTCCAGTTTACTTGAGTTTTTTCATCGCCAATGTTCAACTTTTGACTGTCGTAAGAGCCTTAAGACTTCTCCGGGTAGTTAGGATTCTCAAATTGGGAAGGTATCTGGCTGAGGCTGATTTTATCCAAAAATCTTTAAAAGCCAGCCTAGCGAAAATTCAAATCTTCCTCTTCGCTGTGATCACTATTGTATTGATCATGGGAACACTCATGTACATCATAGAGGGGCCTGAAACAGGATTTACCAGTATTCCACGATCTATGTACTGGGCGATTGTGACATTGACCACTGTTGGTTTTGGAGATATTACTCCAGAGACTCCATTGGGCCAATTTGTAGCCTCATTGATCATGCTTTTAGGCTACGCCATCATAGCTGTTCCTACGGGAATCGTCAGCGCAGAAATGGCCAAACAAAAAAATCCTGAACATCATGCTTCCACCAGAACCTGTACACATTGTGGAAAAGACGGATTGGACCGAGATGACCACTTTTGCAAAAATTGCGGTTACCCTCTAGACTAGTCTACTATTCATCTAGATTCAGGAACTCCTGAATGTTTTTGATCTTACCGAATAGCAATAAAAGATCACCCTCTTCAAGTGTATATTCAGGTGTAATCACGCCAATCACTCTCTTTTCTTTGGTCTTAATCCCTAGTAGATTGGTTTTATCCTCCATTTTGATCACCGTCAGAATATTCAGATAAAATTCCTTTCGGATATCAGCTTCTGACACCTTCATTCCGACATATCTTTTGGGAAGTTTTACCTCCACAATATTGTATTCATCAGAAATCTGCAAGGAATCCAAAACCCCTTTCATTTGGAGCCTTTTCGAAAGCCTATCAGCAGTCTCTTCTTCCGGATGAATAATCTCATCTACCCCAATACTTCGAATCACAGTTTCATGAAGTGAGTTGATGGCTCTTGCTATGATTCTTTTTGCTTGGAGCTGCTTGAAAATTGCCGTAGAAAGTATTGAAGCCCCTACATCTTCACCAATGGCGATGATCACCACATCCGTATCACGAGCTGGAAGGTTTTTCACGGCTTGTGGGTCAGTGGCATTCAGCGTCACGACATGGGTGACTTTATCCTTTATTAATTCAGTCCTGTTTTCATTGTTGTCCACGCCGATCACCTCGTGCCCCATTTCGGTCAACCTCATCGCCAAATAGGCTCCAAAATTCCCCATTCCTATGATGATGTATTTCATATCAAATTCATTTTAGGTGATAAAGACATTTTCATCCGGATATTTATAGCGCTGCTCCCCAACTTTTCTAACCAAAGCTATCAACAAGGTAAGGGTACCTACCCTGCCCATAAACATACAGATCATTACTACTATTTTGCTTCCAGTTGCTAATTGAGATGTAATTCCTACACTGAGTCCCACAGTAGAAAAAGCACTGAAAATTTCAAAAGAAACATCGATTAGATGCAATTCAGGATTGAAAAGCATGACCATAAATATTCCTGTGCCAATGACTAAAAAAGAAAGGGAGATCACAGCAAATGCTTTTCTTAATGTCTCATTTGAAATCTGTCTATGGAATACTTCTACACGCTTTTTGCCCGAGGCAATACTGAATGTATTTAAAATTGCGACTGCAAATGTGCTGGTCTTCAAACCGCCACCGGTAGATCCGGGAGAAGCTCCAATCCACATCAAAATCAGATAAATCAATATCGTGGGTACTGTCAGAGCACTCATATCAACTGTATTGAACCCGGCAGTTCTTGGTGTTACTGACCCGAAGAAAGAGGTTACAAATTTCCCATAACCACTCAAGCCTTCCAGAGTACTGTTCCTTTCAAATAAAGCAAAAGTAATAAAGCCCACAATCAACAAAATGAATGTGGTATACAATGAAAGCCTAGTACTGATATTGGTAACCCGAGGAACATGGCGATAAGCCTCAATTCCCAACATACTTTTTACTCCTCCCACTATGACATGCTTGAAATAATCATAGTAATTAATCACAACAGGAAAGCCTATTCCACCAAAAATAATAGCCAATGCCAGTACCAAATGCATATTGTATGCTTCTCTGAATCCTGACTCATACAAGCCATTGCTTAAAGTTGAAAACCCCGCATTACAAAAGGCGGAAATCGCATGAAAGGCAGAGAAAAACAAATGATCACCTTTTGTCGCAAACAAAGAATCATCCGTGAAATGATAAATTAAAAATGCGGCTATAACCTCTGTCAGGATTGTAAAGAATACAATCTTTAACAAGGTCGAATAAACCTCACTGACATTATTTTCATTGATGTAATCCCTAATCAAAAGCTGACTTTCCAATGAAAAACTCCCTTTGAAAAAGAATCCAAAGAAAGAAGTAAAAGTCATCATTCCCAATCCACCGATCTGGAAAAGAAGCATGATAGTCACTTGACCGAAAAAGGTAAAATCTTTTGCGGTATCCAATACAATCAAACCTGTAACACAAACAGCAGATGTCGATGTGAAAAGTGCATCAATAAAAGTAATTCCTTTAGTAGTAGCATGTGGAAGACTTAGCAATATGGCTCCAATCAAAATCAAGATCAAAAAGCTCATAATAAAAACGAGTGTAGGGCTCGCTTTTAGTTTATTGATGGTCAAGCTAAACTTGCTGACCTCAATAAAGAAGAGAACTACTACTAAGATATTTACCAGAAAAAATTGCTGGGAATAGCTCAGAATCCCCTCCGAAAACTCCATTCCGAAAATATCCCACCTCAAGAAGGAAAAGCCTATTAGGAATAATGAGAGCAATATTTCCAACAAAACTCTTCCAACCAGGATTGAGGGTTCATTGAGAAGAATTTTGAAAATATAGCCTAAACCTATTAGGATCAGGCAGAAGGTAAATACAAAGGAAGATATCGCATAAACCAAAGGATCAGGATCGTACCCAAGGTGAAACAACAACAAACCAAATGCAATAAAACTACTGTATCGAACCACTCCCTCTACGATAGACTTAAGCTTTCGCAAGAAATACAGATTCTTATCTGGATTGGAAAAAAATTTGAGATTCAGTTTCATGCAAGAAATACTTCCTACTAAAGGTAATAACTACCGAAAGGTTCAATTTTTAAACCAACGATTCAACAAAAAGTCACTCTTTTTTGGGGAATATTTTCACCTTCTTATCGAGATTTTGTGAGGAATAGATACTTGATCTACCGCTAAACACATAAGCAATCAGGCAGGCAATTGCCAAATACACCCCTGATTCATAGCCAAACAATTCCATTCCCATAATAGTACAGGCCATCGGTGTATTGGTAGCTCCAGAAAAAACTCCGACAAAGCCCATTCCCGCAAGCAAAGCCAGAGGAAGAGGAATCCAAGTTGCGAGTGAATTGCCCAAAGTAGCCCCCGTAAAAAATAAAGGTGTGACTTCGCCTCCTTTGAATCCAGCACCTAAGGTGAATGTAGTCAATCCAGTTTTTGCAATCCAATCATACCAAGGCAAAGGAGTCTGGAAGGCTTCTACGATCCTAGGAACTCCTAATCCCAAATAAACCGTACTGTCCGAAATCCATACAAAAAGTGCAATTAAGAGTCCGCCTATGAGCGGTCTGAAAGGTGGGTAAGAAATCCTCTCTTTAAAAGTTTTGGAAAAGAAATGAGAGCTCTCAGCAAACAACTTACCTGCTAATCCGAAGATGATTCCTGCTGGAATAATCCAAAGTAAATTTACAAAAGTATGAGGTGCCACTTGGGGAATTTCATACGCAGTGTGTCCTACGCCCCACCCCAATTCACAAATCCAATCTGCAACCCATGCAGCCCAAAACGCAGGAAAAATAGATTTCCATCTCAATTTTCCGGTATGCATCCATTCCAATGCAAAAATTGCCCCTGCTAGCGGTGTGCCAAAAACAGATGCAAAACCTCCAGAAACGCCAGAAATCAACAAAATCCTCCTGTTTTCAGAGGAAATGGGAATCCATTTATTCACCTGATCTGCCAAAGAACCACCCATTTGCACTGCAGTTCCTTCTCGTCCAGCTGATCCTCCGAAAAAATGAGTAAAAATAGTCCCAAAAAGGACCAAAGGCGTCATTCTGAGTGGTATAGGCTGTTTTTCTTCATACAATTCGTCCAAAAGAAGGTTATTTCCCCTGATGGAATTTTGCCCCACTTTATCATATGTCCAGCCGATTATAAATCCTCCCAAAGGAAGAAAAGCGATGATCCAAAGATGGGATTCTCGAAAATCAGTAGCCCAGTCTAGAGCTATTAAAAAAACTGCTGATGCGGAGCCAGACAAAAGGCCTACAAGCAAGCCCAGCAAAAGCCACAATCCAATGTATTTAGTCCCTTTGATAAAATCCAAAACTACCTTTTAAATGAAGAATGCCAAATTAGGAATAGAAATTGGATTTTAAGTTCTAGTTAAAATAGGAAAATCCAAAGTCCGGGCTTTTATTGGTCTTTGGAGGTATCAACACACCATCATGAAAAATATTCTGATCACAGGAGGCTCTGGCCTAATCGGCCAAAAAATCACCAGCTTACTGGAGCATAAAGGCTATGAAGTGGCTTGGCTCAGTAGGTCTTCCCAAGATCAAAAATCATTTATCTGGGACATCGAAAAGCAAGAGATCGATCCTGAGGCAATCGAATGGGCAGATGCCATCATTCATTTGGCTGGAGCCGGTGTTGCTGAAAAGAAATGGACCCCAGAGCGAAAACAAACTATCCTACAATCTAGAACTCAAAGCACAGCATTACTCCTAAGAGGAATTGAGAAAGCTGCTAATAAACCCTCAACTTTCATCTCTGCGTCGGCTGTGGGTTATTATGGGATGGATACCCAAACCAAACTAATCGACGAAAGCTCCCCAGCTGGGAAGGATTTTTTATCCCAAGTGGTCGTCGCTTGGGAAAACGAAGTCAAGCAAATCGAAGCATTGCATATCCGAACAGTGATGCTGAGGATTGGAATTGTCTTATCTAGTAATGGTGGGGCTCTAGAGGAAATGTTGAAACCTCCAGTAGCTGCTCCGCTTGGATCAGGGGATCAGTGGATGAGTTGGATTCACATCGATGATCTGGCTCGGATGTTTGTCTTTGCTTTGGAAAAAACAACACTTCAGGGAATCTACAATGCCGTTGGGCCAAATCCTGCTACCAATCAACAACTAACCAAGGAGGCTGCTTATGCCAAAGGGAAAAGGTATTTAGGAATTGGTGTTCCGGGATTTATTCTAAAAATAGTCTTAGGCGAAATGGCGGGAATGGTTCTGGGAGGCAATCGGGTTTCTTGTCAAAAAATCCAAAAAGCAGGATTTCATTTTGAGTTTTTTGAACTGTCATCTGCTTTGAAGGACCTTTTTAATAGATAATTAAAGCCTTTTCCCTCTTCCAACCACAAACCATAAAATCGTGCCTAGGAATGGCACCAAGATGACTATCAGGATCCAAATGATCTTATCTGAATCATTTGCAAAATTGCTAATCACCACATCGTAAATCGTGTAGGCATATATTGCTAGCCCAATTAATCCGAGAAAAGACATATCTAAAAGGTATCTGATTTATGATTTTTTCCAATGACCAAATAAATGATCGGTCCTATCAATTGAGCAAATAAAATAATTAAGATCCAAATCAATTTCATATTCGGATCCTTAAAATTAGATCTCAAAATGTCTACCAGACAATACACCCAGAAGATCAAATAAAGTAATCCAAATAATAGTATTGATCCGCCTCCCATGTTCTGAATAAATGTAAGTTGGCTCATGAATTAAATTCGATTAGAAAGAAAATCAGGTTCAAATTTTCTCCTTTTCTTGCTTGTTCTGCTATTGGTCAAATATAGAAAAGTCCCAATTGGAGGAAGTACTAGAATTATTAAAACCCAAATCAACTTTTCATGCGGAAACCTAAACTCACTCTGTAAGACGTCCACCAAAGCATAAACCCAAAAGGCAAAAAGAGAAAAACCAAGCATCATTGACATACCCTGCCAAATCCAGAGATTAGTTTCTTGTACAAAAAAATCCATAAGCTTCTTATATTATATTTACCACTGCTCCCAAAATAGCTTTTTAAGAGATAAATAAGTAAGAATTTAGCTAAAATTTAACTAAAACTTTGATATGAGAAAAGGTGCGCTTTTGATGCTACTTTTGATGATAGCTAGCCTTGGCTATGCTCAGGTAGATCTAAAATATTACCTTCCCGAGGGCTATACCTACAATCCTGACATTCCGACACCCAAGGAAGTCTTAGGATATGAGGTAGGTGAATGGCACGTAACCCATGATCAATTGGTCATGTATATGAAGGCCGTGGCGGAAGCTTCTGACCGAGTTGTTTTTGAAGAAACCGGAAGAACCTATGAGAAAAGACCACAGACTCTTTTGACCATTTCTTCTCCTTCGAATCTTGCCAAGCTGGATCAAATCAAAGCTGATCGAGAAAAACTTAGAGACCCAAATGCATCTGTGGACATAGCTTCTATGCCAGTTGTGATGTTTATGGGCTATTCAGTTCACGGAAATGAACCAAGTGGCGCAAATGCATCACTTTTGGCGGCTTATCATTTTGCTGCCGCAAATGAAATACAAGCTGAGCTGGATAATATTGTTCTTCTTTTGGATCCTGCAATTAACCCGGATGGCTTGAACCGGTTCGCATCTTGGGTAAACTCATTCAAAGCTTATAACCTAAACGGAGACCCAAATGGCCGTGAGTACAATGAAGCTTGGCCACGAGGAAGAACTAATCATTATTGGTTTGATTTGAATAGAGACTGGCTTCCGGTACAGCATCCAGAATCAAGAAATAGAGTTAGAGTCTTCCAATCTTGGCTACCTAACATCCATTTGGATTTCCATGAAATGGGAACCAACAGTACTTTCTTTTTCCAGCCTGGGGTACCTTCTAGAATGCACCCTTTGACTCCGGAAAAGAACTTTGAGTTAACGAAGAAAATCGGAACCTATCATGCAAAGGCTTTAGACAAAATCGGCTCACTTTATTATAATCAAGAGAACTACGACGACTTTTATTATGGAAAAGGTTCTACCTATCCGGACGTTCAGGGTTCTATTGGGATCTTATTTGAACAAGCAAGTTCTAGAGGTCACTTGCAAGAATCTGCAAATGGCATGTTAAGCTTCCCTTTCACCATAAGAAATCAATTCACTGCAAATCTTTCTTCCTATCAGGCAGCAAAAGAAATGCGTCAGGAATTGAATCAGTGGATGAAAGATTTTTACAAAGACATCAAAACTGAAACTGATGCTGATGTTAACAAGGCATACATTTTCGGGAACAAGGAAGATGATGCCAAAAGCTATCACTTGGCTGATTTGATTCTCCAGCATGACATTAAGGTATTTAGCTTGAATGAAGACATTACCATCAATGGTCAGGACTTCAAAAAGGAGAATTCCTATATCGTACCAGCTGATCAACCTCAATACAGATTGATCAAAGCGATGTTTGAAACAAGAACCAGCTTTGCAGATTCTCTATTCTATGACATCTCCGCCTGGACCTACCCGATGGCCTTCAACTTGGATTACATGGCATTGAATAGCCGAATTTTGAACTTGGCGAGTGTGAAAGAGATAGACAAATCACAGTTTTCCTTGAAGCCTGGACAAGTATTTGGAAATGCCGGAGCTTACCAATATGCCATGGAGTGGACCGATTATTATGCTCCAAAAGCTGCGTATAAATTGATGAAAGAGGATTTCTTGGTACGTGTTGCGAATGCTGAATTCACTACTCCTGAAGGAAAAACTTTCGGTCGTGGCACCCTTTTGATTGACAAAGGTGAATCTGGAATGAACGATCAGGAGTTTTTCCAAAAACTACAGGAAATCGCGTCAGCTTCCACTGTTGATATTTTTGCCTTGTCCACAGGTTATACAGGTGGAGCAAATCTAGGATCAACCTTCATGTCTCCTTTGGAAACTCCGAAAATCGCACTTTTGGTGGACAATGGCGTGGATAGCTATGAGGCTGGAGAAATCTGGCATTTGCTAGATCAGAGATATGAGATTCCAGTGACTTTACTTCCTTTGGATCGTGTCAGCAGCTCTGTGATCGATAGATACAATGTGATTTTAATGCCTGACGGTTTCTATAGTAGCTTGGGTAAAACCGAAGCTTCTACCATTAGATCTTGGGTTAGCAGAGGAAATACACTTTTGGCAAAAGGTGGAGCCATCAGGTGGTTAGCTCAATCAGAAATCGAAGATTTCAAATTCAGAACTGTGGAAAATGCTGAAACTGGTTTACAGAAATCCTATGCAGATTATGACAATGCAACAGGCGCAAAAGTAACCGGTGGAGCAATCTTCAATGCAAAACTGGATATTACTCACCCAATCGGCTATGGCTATTCCTCTCCAGACATCCATACATTTAGAAATGACAATATGTTTTTGGAACCGTCAGAGAATCCTTATGCTAACCCATTGGTTTATACAGAAAACCCATTGGCATCAGGATATCTTCATCCAAGCAATCTTCCAGGTTTGAAAAATGGATCAGTCATTCAGGTCAGAGGGATTGGCAGAGGAAAAATTGTCGCTTTTGCCGATAATATGAACTTCAGAGCATTCTGGTTCGGAACCAACAAACTCTACATGAATGCAATATTCTTTGGGCAGGTCATCTCAGGAGGTACTGCTCGATAAGTTTTGAATCCCGGGGTTATGCCTCGGGATTTTTTATTTAAACGGTGAATCCCAAGCACTTAAAACCCAGTTTAAAGAATTATGAAAAAACCTTTACACTTATCACTCAGCCTATTTTTCTCATTGATCATTTTTGGAACGCAGGCCCAAGAAATGGGATTTGAGGAATACAACCCACCATCCACTCTCAAAGTCCCGGAACATCCGGTTTCAAAATCCAAATTTCCTTTCGTGGATATTCATAGCCATCAGGGAGGAATAGATCAGGCAAAAATCGAAAAGCTCGTTTCCGAAATGGACGAACTGAATATGGGAGTCTTGGTCAATCTTAGCGGTCGTGGCTTTGGACGCGGAGACAGCAATTCCCAACAGGAATACATCAAATCCATGATCAATGAGTTTGACACGCATGCACCGGGCCGGTTTTTGGTCTTTACCAACATCAATTTTGCAGGAATCGGAGATGAAAACTGGAGCAGAATCGCAGTCAAAGAATTAGAAGAAGATGTGACTGCTGGAGCTGTGGGCTTGAAAATCTACAAAAGCCTTGGCCTCAATGTCAAAGACGTCAATGGAAATAGAGTACCCGTCGACCATCCAGATTTGGATCCGGTTTGGGCAAAAGCCGGTGAATTGGGAATCCCTGTAATCATTCACTCCGCCGACCCTGCTCAGTTTTGGCAACCTATGGATTCTTTGAATGAAAGATGGTTGGAGCTCAAAACTCATCCAAATCGTCAAAGGTCAGCTTCAGATCCTGCGCCATTTGAACAAATCATAGAAGAACAGCATCATGTATTTGAAAAGCATCCAGAGACTACTTTCATCAATGCCCACATGGGCTGGATGGCAAATGATTTGGATGCCGCTGGAGCACATTTGGAAAAATACCCGAATGTAAACTTTGGAATCGGAGCAGTCATCGCTGAGTTTGGAAGACAGCCTCGCCGAGCAAAGGAATTTTTCATCAAATATCAGGATAGACTACTTTTTGGAAAAGACGCTTACAATCCCGAAGAATTCCACACCTATTTCCGGGTGTTAGAAACAGAGGATGAATATTTTCCTTATTACAAAAAATACCACGCCTTCTGGAGAATGTATGGATTAGGACTACCTGATGAGGTACTTAAAAAGGTCTATTACAAAAATGCACTTCGAATCGTACCTAAGATGGATGCTTCGATATTTCCGGAGTAGTTTCAAAGCCTTATAAAGCTAATTCAAAATTTGTCAATCCGAGCGGAGTCGAAGGATCCTCGACTCCGCTCGGATTGACCTATTATTCACATATTTTTTAAAATCCCCATTTTCCTCCATCCACCCCTTTTTACAGTTCAGTCACCAATCTCTACACTTCAGTCAGCTTTAATTTATAGAGCAAAATGAAGGCTACATATTCGAATCAAACATTGAGACGATATGAAAAGCCAACTTTATTTAACTGCCCTATTTTTCTTGATTCATTTGGGAGCTTTTTCGCAAACCATTATTTCAGGAAAAGTCCTTGATGAGAAAAACCTACCTCTTCCTGGTGTAAACATCTACATCAAAGGAAGCTATGATGGGGCTACCTCAGATGCCGATGGATCGTTTGAATTTGAAACCGAAGAGGAAGGTTCACATACACTCATCTATCAATTGATGGGATTTAAGTCCCAAGAATTCACAATTACCTGTGATTCCAACCCGATCGCTTTCAAGGATGTATCCTTGCGAGAAATGATCACTGAAATGAACGCGGTGACGATTTCAGCAGGAGCAATGCAGGCCTCGGATGCCTCCAAAGCGGTAGTTTTGAAACCATTGGATATCGTGACCACTCCAAGTGCAATGGGTGATATCATCGGCGCGTTTCAGACTCTACCAGGAACAAGTACAGTAGGAAATGACGGAAGATTGTTCGTGAGAGGTGGAGATGCAAGTGAAGTGGGGATCTACATCGATGGATTGAGAGTGGGAAATGCATACGGTTCCACTGCCGGAAATTTCCCGACTCGTACCCGATTCAACCCCAATCTTTTCAAAGGCACTTTCTTTTCTACAGGAGGTTATTCAGCAGAATATGGACAAGCTTTGTCTTCTGCTTTGGCATTGAACTCCAAAGATATTTCTCCAAGAAGTCAGGGCGATTTGAGTCTTTTGTCGCTTGGAGGAGGATATTCCCATACACTTTCTTCAGACAAGCAAAGTATTACAGTAACAGGAAACATTTTTGACTTGGGTCCTTATCAGAACTTGATCAAGCAAAACATCGACTGGGAAAGAGGTCCTCACAGCTGGGATCTAGAAATGGCTTCTCAGAAAAAAATGGCCGATGGAAGCTTGCTCAAAGTAATGGCAAGAACCGAATCTGCCGGAATGAAACTTTGGCAAAAACAGCCTGGCCAGGAAGGAAGAGGTGTATATATTGACTTAAACAACCGCTACACATTTGCCCAAACCAATTGGAAGAAAGCTTATGAAAATGGCTGGACACTTTTCACCGGAATCGCTTACTCTGATAACAAAGATGATATTTTTTATGATTCTGTCAATCTTCAGAAAAACAGCAAACTTATCCATGCAAAATTCACTGGAATCAAGGATTTTTCTGACCGAATCTCAGCAAACTCTGGAATCGAATATTTCCAAAGCGATTACAGCGAAGGAATTGTTGAGGCAAATTTGGAGAGAGACTATACCGACCATCAGTTCTATGGATTTACCGAATGGGATTTTTATCTCAGCAAAAAACTGGTGTTCAGAACTGGTTTAAGAGGTGGAAATAGCTCTTTGAATCAGGAAACCTGGCTGGATCCGCGCGCTTCATTCGCTTACCAAGTTTCTGAAAATGCACAGGTTTCCTTGGCAGGTGGGACTTTTTCTCAAGTAGCCGCAGAAAACTTCAGAGTATTGAATCCTGAATTGAAAAATGTGCAATCCAAGCACCTGATTCTAAACTATCTCTACGGTGCAAAGGGTAGAACTCTTCGAGCTGAAGCCTTCTACAAATCCTATGACAACTTGGTGACATTTGATGGCTCGCCAATGGCTCCCGAAAATCCAATCAATGAAGGAATAGGATTCGCAAAAGGAATCGATCTTTTCTACAGAGAAAGTAGATTAATTAAAAACACTGACTTCTGGGTTACCTACAGCTTTGTGGATAGTAAAAGGCAATTTGATCAATACAGCACCAAGGTTCAGCCCGCTTTTGCTCCCAAGCATAACTTCTCCATAGTGGCGAAACACGGTTTCGAAACGCTGCAATCTCAATTAGGAATGAGCTTCTCGATGAACGATGGCTATGCCTATACCGACCCTAATCAAGATGGGGAAATGAATGCAAAGACTCGCTCTTTTCAGAGCCTAAGCTTAAGCTGGAGCTACTTACCGAAGCCTAATCTGATCATTCACTTTGCAGTCAGCAATGTCTTGGGAAGAGAGAATGTATTTGGCTATCAGTATGCTCAAACGCCCAATGCATCCGGTGTTTATGAATCCCTTCCTTCGGGCCAAGCAGCACCTAGATTCCTGCTTTTGGGAGTCTTCCTAACCCTTTCCAAAGACAAAACAGCAAATAATCTAAACAACTTATAATCAACGCTATCATGAAAAAGTACTTTCTAATTTTCGCTCTATCCTTTTGTTGGATCAATCTTGTAAAGGCCTCAGACCCTGCTTTTGAAAAAGCAATGACAAAGCAAATCCAAGCAATGGAAACCATACAGACTCTGGAAGAATCACAAAAAGTTTCCAATTCTTTCTTAAGGATTTCCGAAGCCCAGCCAGAAGAATGGCTTCCGCTTTATTATGCAGGATTATTACAGATTGAATCAGCTTTTAGATTTGATGTCAATCAAGACCAAGCACTTGAACAAGCCTTAGAATACATCGAGAAGGCAAAGAATATTGCTCCTGGAAACTCAGAATTGACTGCCTTGGAAGGATATGCTGTGATGGGAAAAATCAGTGTGGATCCTGCCAACCGTGGACAAAGTATGACTCCTGAAGCGATGCAGTTATTTGGTAAAGCCATTGCTTTGGACAAAGAAAACCCTAGAGCAGTTCTCTTAATGGCCCAAATGGAATTGGGAATGGCTCAATTCTTTGGATCTGGACCCGAAAAAGCTTGTGGAATGGCAAGAATGGGAAGTGATTTGCTACGAAAGGAAAAAGAAAAAATCACTGAGTCTTACATTTTACCCACTTGGGGACAAAGAATGGCCTCACAATTTGAAAAAGTCTGCCAACAAAACTAAAACCCATTTCAAATTGGCAGAATCGAAACCCGAATCGATTCTGCCATTTTTCCTATATTCAAATCCATGCAGAATATTTTAAAAGCTGGCCTGTCATTCAAATCCAATAGAACTTGGAGTTATACAAACATTCTGAGGTTTATTGCTGTTCAAGCAGGCATTGCCACTACCATCCTATTGTTTGCTTGCCCGACTTGCTGGTTGACTTGGGATGGGCTCAAAAATCTGATTCCCGATTTTTTTGTTTCCTTCATTTTCTCATCCGTCCTAAGTTTTGGTGGTAATCTGGTAGTTTCCTATCTCGATGAACGAATTTCTTGGATAGATCACCCCGTCAAACGAATAGTTTTAACGGTTGTCTTTTATATGTCTTATGCATTTGTAAGCTCCTATATCATTATTGTTATTTATGCGACTTTAGATGGTCAAGTGCCATCCGACAATATTCCATGGATAGAGCTACTCCCTTATACAAAAATGCCTATGTGGGCAGCTCTTATTTTCATGGGCCTATTTACCACTTGGTCATGGCTAAAGGAATGGAGAAAATCTGCCTTAGAAGCTGAAAAACTAAAATCAGAAAAACTAGCGGCTCAATATCAAGGATTGAAAAACCAATTGAACCCTCATTTTTTATTCAACTCTCTGAATGCACTTTCCAATTTAGTCTATGAAGATGCGGATCGTTCTGCAGCATTCATTCAGAAACTTTCAAGGATTTATCGGTACGTTTTGGAGGTACAAAACGAGGAATTGGTCACCCTAAATAGCGAAGTCGAGTTTGCTAGAAATTATCTTGATTTGCAGAAAATCCGATTTGAGGATAGTCTTCAATTCTCAATAGAAACTCAGGATGAAAACAACTGGATACCACCCCTTTCACTTCAACTATTATTAGAAAATGCGATCAAACACAATGTGGCCAGCAAAGCAAATCCGCTAGTTATCCACATTATTCAAAAAGGAAATGAGATGTGGATAAGTAATAATTTTCAACCTAAAAACGCCACTGATGAACCATCAACAGGAATTGGATTGAAAAATATTGAACAGCGGTATCAAGTTTTGAGTAACAAAAAACCACAAGTGATTACTAGTGAAAAAGAGTTTTTGGTAATCCTTCCACTTTTGAAAATCGAAGCATGAGAATCTTGATCATAGAGGATGAAAATCCAGCTGCTAATAGGCTTATCAAGCTTTTAAAGCCATATTTTCCGGACGCAGAGATTATCGGAAACCTAGATACGATCACCTCAACGGTAGATTGGCTGGAGACTTATCCACACCCTGATTTGCTGTTTTGTGACATCCAATTGGCTGATGGAAACAGTTTTGAAATATTCAAAAAAGTAAAGTTATCCACACCGGTCATCTTCACAACAGCCTATGACCAATATGCTATTCAAGCTTTCCAGGTGAATGCGGTGGATTATCTTTTAAAGCCAATTGATCCAAAAGATTTAGAAAGGGCTGTAGCGAAATTTAAATCCCAGCAACTCAAATCTGGAATCGATTTAGGGATGATCAAAGAGTTACTTGAGCCAAAAGCGCAAACTTTCAAGTCTCGGTTTTTAGTAAAATATGGAGAGAAAATTCAAAGTATTCCGGTTGACCAAATCTCCTTTTTCTATAGCGAAGAAAGAATCACTTTCCTTCAAACTCATGAAGGGAAAAAGTATGTCATTGACCAGACTTTGGAACAAACAGAACAGCAACTGGATCCAAAAGAATTCTTTAGAATCAACCGCAAATATCTCTGTAGTCTGGCTTCAGTCGATGAGATTTTCACCTATTCAAACAGCCGATTGAAGATTACCCTGAATCATTGTGAGGACAAAGACATCCTAATCAGCCGTGAAAAAGTTCAGGAATTTAAATCCTGGTTGGATCAATAATTCTAATTTTTTAATTGATTCTGACTATTTTTTGGAATGAACGAGAATCAGGATACTCATAGAAAATCAGAAGAGCTGAGCTGGCTGGAGAATTTACAAAGAAACAGCTGGGAACCTGAGGTCATCATTTCAGGTATTATTCTGGCATTTTTGTTCATATTCCCAACCAAAATCTATGAATTCTGTGCTTATCTAACTCAAGATTTAGGATTAGACTATCTTTTCAGCTCACTAATCCTGATTTATCTGACTGGAATTATAAGTATTTTCAAGATTTTCTTTGTGGTTCATTTGGCTTTGCGCTTCCTATGGGCTGGCCTTTTAGGTTTAAGCTATGCGTATCCTAAAGGGGTCATTCAGGAAAAATTATTCAAAGTGGGTCAAGGATATAATTACCAAAAACCTGATGAAATGGTCCTTAAGCTCGAAAAGATTTGCTCCAGCACTTTTGCCTACCCAGTTTCAATGGTCATCATATTTCTAGCATTAACCATTTATTTAGGAGTACTTTTTTCCCTATACGTTTGGCTAAATCTTGATTTCATCCAGGTATACGCATTTATGATGTTTAGCCTATTGATCTTTTCTCTATTGATGATGAGTAAAAGAAAAACCAAATTCAAAATCTGGTATAGCCAAACAATGGTGAGTTCCATTAATGCGATCTACCAGAGTAATACTGGAAAATGGTTTTCAATGGCTTATACAATTTTTATCATGGCCTTGGCCATTCCGATAATCGCTTCGGATACCAAAGATTTTTTTATGTTCAGAAATGAATACAACGTCCTCCCTAAAGAATTGGAATGGCCAGCCAAGCACCTCTATTTTGAAGACAATCATGATCCAGCAACTCGCTTTTCGAGAGCATTCCTTCCACAGGAAGAAATCAGCGAAAATTACATACGGATTGGCTTGGCGAGATATGAAGGCGATAGAAAAGTATTGGAAGCTTTTCAGTCTGAATTCTCAACCACTACTGATACCTTGAATTGGATCGAGTTGAATGAAACAGCGGATCTACATCGCATTTATGTCAATGACTCATTGATTCAGGTAAATGATTGGGGGAAATACAGGTTATCGCCCTCTGGTCAGAAAGTTTACCAATCGATCATTAATCTCGAAGGCTTGAAGCCGGGAAGACATAAACTCCGGGTAGAAAAACTATTCTTACGATATCATCCTTTTACTGGTGAACCCGAAGTTAAACTTTTAAAGAACTGGGCGAATTTTGAGTTTATAAAGAAATAATAGGCCCAAACCGTCTAGAAACAAAAAAAGCGAGACTTACTCAGTCTCGCTTTTTATTTGTAGTTCTATTTCCTCACCAGATTCGTCTAGGAATCTGTATTCCGTCACCGGTAGGGAAGAATCTTTGATCAGTTTTATCCACTTGTAATATTTGAAAAACCATTTCACACGTCGGCTCATAATGCCTGTAGTGAAATATGCGTGCAGGTAGGGATGCAGCCCGATCTGGATATTGTCCACATTCTGAATGGTGGCAATATGTTCCAGATCTTTTTCCAGTTTGTCGGCTACCAGGATCGATGCCTGGATTTTGCCGGTTCCGTTACATGCCGGGCAGGTTTCCTTCGTCACGATATTGACCTCCGGCCGGACTCTTTGTCTGGTGATTTGCATGAGACCAAATTTACTCAGAGGCAAAACAGTGTGTTTCGATCTGTCAGATTTCAGTTCGTCTTTCATCGCTTCATAAATCGCCTTTTTGTTTTCGGCTCTTTTCATGTCGATAAAATCGACTACGATGATTCCTCCCATGTCTCGGAGGCGAAGCTGTCTGGCTATTTCTTTGGCAGCCACCAGGTTTGTTTTTAATGCTGTTGATTCCTGGTCGCTTTCCTGATTGGACTTGTTGCCACTATTCACATCTATGACGTGTAGGGCTTCTGTATGCTCGATGATCACATATCCTCCCTGGGGAAGGCTGACCGTCTGTCCGAACAGGCTTTTGATCTGCTTTTCAATTCCAAAACTCTCGAAGAGCTTGGCTTTTCCATTGTAAAGCTTGACAATTTTTTCTTTTTCAGGGGCTATTGACCTGATGTAGGATCTGATCTGATCGTAGGTTGATTCTTCTTCTACGGTGATTGCATCGAAGGATTCATTGAGAAGGTCTCTCACTAGTGAGGAGGCCATACTCATCTCTCCTATTACCTTATCGCGACTTTTGGCTTTCAGCAATTTCTTCATGCCTTCTTCCCAATTAGTGAGAAGATTTCTCAGGTCTTTGTCGAGTTCTGTGACTGACTGACCTTCGGCCACGGTGCGTATGATCACACCAAAATTGGCTGGCTTGATAGAATTGATGAGTCTCAATAGTCTCTTGCGCTCGTCACTGCTGCGGATTTTTTTGGAAACGTTGACCGAATCCGAAAAAGGCACCAGTACCAAGTACCGACCAGGAAGAGAGAGCTCACAGGATAATCGGGGCCCTTTGGTTGAAATTGGCTCCTTCACTACCTGAACCAAGATTTGATTATTCTTCGAGAGAATATTGGATATCTTTCCGATCTTGTCTATTTCAGGTTCGTTCTGGAAGCCTTTCAGGTTATAGTTGCCATAATTGTTGTTGCGCACCATTTTGGTGAACTTCATCAAGCTGTTGAAATTTGGACCCAGGTCCTGGTAGTGCAGAAAGGCGTCCTTTTCGTAGCCCACGTCAATGAAGGCTGCATTCAGCCCATTGACGATTTTCCGCACTGTACCTAGGTAAATATCCCCAACTTTGAATTGATTGTCCATCCCTTCGGAATGCAACTCAATCAAGCTTTTATCTTGAAGTAGGGCTATACGACTCCCGTTTTGAGCAGAATCTATTAACAATTCCGTACTCAAAATCTCGTCTTATACTATGTAAATGAACGTGTTGTTTTGTTAAAAACGGGTATAAGAAGAAGTATATTACTTCTTCTTATGTCTGTTTTTTCTAAGTCTTTTCTTACGCTTGTGCGTAGAGATCTTATGTCTTTTTCTTTTCTTACCGCAAGGCATAGTCTTATTATTTAAAGTGTTACAAATATTTATAGCCTGTCAAGATAGGTCTGGATACTTTCCAAGATCATAGGATCCTGAGTGATCTCCTTCACTTTCTCAAACTGAGCTTTCGCTTTATTCTTTTGATCGGCTTCGAAATAACTAACCGCCAAGTAAAATTGTCCCTGAAGGTTGTCCGGGTGATAACGAACCAATTCTTCAAATCGTTCAGTAGCTCTTTTGTACTGACCGGATTGCATGGACAAGATTCCCATGTTGAAGAGTGCATCTTCATTTTGAGGATCTGCTTCCAAAATCTCCCTCAGCATGGTAATCCCCTGCATTGGGTTGGAAGAAGACACATAGGTCATGGCAATTTTAGATTTCAAATCCGTTCTGGTGGGATCGTTATCCAGCACCATGTTTAGATAATCACGGGTTTTTTCCGCAGTGTAATTTACTTTTTCTTGGTCTAAAGCAAATGTAAATGCCTCATAAAAAGCATTTCCTGTATCTTCAGCCAAGGCCAAATCACCAGTTTTATCTGCCGCTAGACTTAAATAATAAGCCGCACTATCGTATTTACCCTTTTCCTGATACAGCTCAGCCAACTGTTGCATGCTCTCTGAGTAAGATTCGGAATCAGAATTAGATTTTGATTTCAAATCGGCCAGAGCAGCTTCTTTTTCAGGACTTAGCTCTGTCTCATGCATTGCTGCAGCTTCGGAACCGGAGGCACTTGAAGATTCAGAAGTCGTTTCAGAAACTGCGTTCTGAGCTTCATTGTCTACCACTACTTTTGGCAAGGCGTACAAACCTGCGACTGCCAAAACTCCAATAATGATGAGAAAGAGCTGTGATTTTTTCATATCAAATAACCCCTATGGATTAGTCCTGAGGAGCTAGTTCTTTGATTTTTTTGCTGTTTTTGATTTTCTCAACAAACACTTTAGAAGGCTTGAAAGCCGGGATGTAGTGCTCATCGATTACGATAGCGGTGTTTTTTGAAATGTTACGTGCAATCTTCTTCGCTCTCTTCTTGTTGATGAAGCTACCAAAACCTCTCACGTAAATGTTTTCTCCTTCAGACATAGAGTCTTTTACTACTTTGAAGAAAGCCTCAATTGTCTGTGTCACATCATCCTTCTGGATTCCGGTCTTGTCCGAAATCTTGGTGATTACTTCTGCTTTTGTCACTGTGATTTTAATTTAGAAATTATGAAATAAGCTTAACAACCTATTAACCAAGTGTTTTTGGGACTGCAAATGTACGAGAAGCAACGCAATTAAAAAACAAATACAGAAAAATTCACCAGATTTACACGAAAGATTTTATTACCCAATGCCACACAAACCATCTGATTATCAATTCTTTTCCTTCAAAATCCTGCAATGGTACGAGCAAAATCCTCGTGAACTTCCTTGGAGAGGAACCACAAATCCATACAAAATTTGGCTCTCAGAAATCATTCTTCAGCAGACCAGAATTGCTCAGGGATTACCTTATTATGAAAAATTTGTGAAGGCTTATCCCACTGTTAAGGACTTGGCAATTGCTCCCGAAGATGAGGTACTCAGACTTTGGCAAGGATTGGGCTATTATTCCAGGGCACGTAACCTTCACGCTTGCGCTAAGCACATCTGGTTTGAAAGGGGAGGAGAGTTCCCAAACACCTATAAAGACCTCCTTTCTTTAAAAGGAGTTGGCAGCTATACCGCCGCGGCTATTGGAAGTTTTGCATTCGGAATCCCAAAAGCAGTGGTAGATGGAAATGTATTCCGTATCCTCGCCAGATATTTTGGAATCGAGACAGACATTGCCAGTGGAAAAGGTAAAAAGGAGTTTGAAGCTTTGGCTGATCAGTTAATCCCTCACGATAATCCAGGCGATTACAATCAAGCTATCATGGATTTTGGATCTCGCCTATGCGTTCCAATAAACCCGAATTGTGAAGAATGCCCTTTAAATTCAAATTGCTTTGCTTTCAACAATGATTTAGTGAAGGCTCTGCCTGTGAAAATCAATAAAATAAAGATTAAAGAAAGACATCTACATTACTTTATAATAAGGTGTGGAGAAAAATGGGTCTGGAAAAAAAGAACCTCGGGGGACATTTGGGAAGGCTTGTTTGATTTTCCCCAAGTAGAAAACACCCAAAAGGAATCCGATCAAACACTGGAAATTCCATTCGAAAGCGAGAAAAAGACACAGTTCCCAAAAAATTATCGACACATTCTGTCACATCAAAAATTGAATGCAATTTTCTCAGAAATCGAAATAGCCGAAGAAAACATGGAAAACCTTCAGAAATGGGCGGAAAATCGAGGCTATCTTTTGGTAGAGGAGGAAAAGATCGAATATCTGGCCAAGCCAAAGTTGATCGTAAATTTTTTGAACGATCAGGGCTTTTGACTAACTTCATCAATCCAAGCTAGAATATAAAATCAACGAATAAATGGCAGGAGTAAATAAGGTAATCCTATTAGGAAATCTGGGAGCAGACCCAGAAGTGAAGTATTTGGAAGGAGATAATGTAGTGGCAAACCTTCGACTGGCTACTACCGAGTCCTACAAAGACAGAAATGGCAATCGAGTTGATCAGACCGAATGGCATGATTTGGAACTTTGGGGAGGTCAGGCAAAAATCGCTGAGCAATACCTGAAAAAAGGAATGCAAATCTATGTAGAAGGTAAAATCAAATCTGATACATGGCAGGATGACCAAGGTCAAAACAGAAAAAGGACAAAAATCCGTGTTTTGAGCTTTTCAATGCTAGGAAGTAGACAAGACAATGGAGGACAAGAAGGAGGAAATTCCTACCAACAACCTCGTCAAGCAAGTGCTCCAACGGCAGTAAGCAATGCACCGGCTCCTGATTTGAGCCCAAGCAGTGCAGATGATGATGATTTACCGTTCTGATTTGATTCCCCTGAAGTTGATTTTCAGGGGATTTGTTTATTTTTGCATCAAACATCTCGTTTAGTACATGGACGACCCTTACCCGAGTTGGTCTTTACTTGCTCAAATTACTCAGCCCTCCATAGGCTACCTGATTATTAACGGTCTATTTTTTCTACTATTACTACTAAGCTCTGCCTTAGTATCTGGATCAGAAGTAGCCTTTTTCTCCTTGTCCAATGAAGATTTGGATGAAATAGCTGAAGGAGAAACTCAAAGCGGAAGCTTGGTCATCAAACTTCTGCACAGCCCAAAACAACTTCTCAGCACCATCTTAATCCTAAACAACCTGATCAATATTGCGATTGTAACATTGACCACCTTTGTTTCTTGGAGTATTTTCGGGATGAATGCTACCGGAATCGTGGTTATTCTGGTTCAAACAATAGGGGTCACCTTTGCCATCGTCTTTTTGGGTGAAATCGTACCAAAAGTCTATGCAAATAAAGCTAAGGTGGGATTTAGCCTGATCATGGCTCCTACCATCAACTTTTTCTCCACTATTCTGAAGCCCATTTCACTTCTTTTGATGTTTACCAGCAATCTTATTGAAAGAAGGATTGAGAAAAAAGGAGTTTCACTTTCTGTAGACGAGCTCAATCAAGCTTTGGAATTGACTACCGAGGACGCAGCGGATGAGGAAAAGGACATTCTAAAAGGAATTGTAAACTTTGGAACCCTTACGGTAAAACAGGTGATGAAAAGCCGGATGGAGATCACTGCCATTGATACTGAGATGGACTTCCATGAATTGATGGATAAAATCAATAAGAGTGGTTATTCTAGGATTCCAGTTTTTGAGGAAACGATAGACAATATTGAAGGTGTACTTTACATTAAAGACTTACTCCCATTCATTGACAGAGACGAGAATTTTAATTGGAAGGAATTGATCCGAAAGAGCTTTTTCGTACCTGAAAACAAAAAAGTGGACACCTTATTAAAAGACTTCCAGCAAAAGCGTGTTCACATGGCCATCGTCGTTGATGAATATGGAGGGACTTCGGGCTTGGTGACTTTGGAAGATTTAATTGAGGAAATTATCGGAGAGATCAATGATGAATTTGATGATACAGATGATATTTTCTTCCAGGAGATCGACTCGAACACTTTTATTTTTGAAGGAAAAGTATCCTTAAATGATTTCTGCAAGAAATTGGAACTTGATTCTCAGGTTTTTGATGATGTCAAAGGAGAAAGCGAATCTTTAGGTGGCCTACTTCTAGAAATCAATAGTAAACTCCCTAAAAACGGGACTAAAATTCAATTTGATGAATTTGAGTTTA
This sequence comes from Algoriphagus zhangzhouensis, assembly GCF_900148515.1. GTDB lineage: Bacteria > Bacteroidota > Bacteroidia > Cytophagales > Cyclobacteriaceae > Algoriphagus > Algoriphagus zhangzhouensis. The sequence continues at coordinate 444,566 of NZ_FRXN01000002.1, forward strand.
CAATACTTGCTGTGGATGCCAGAAAAATCAAAAAAGTGAAGGTCCATATTCATTCAGGGCAAAAGGATGACTCTCAGTTGTTTACAGACTAATTTGGCGTAAATCACTTTTTTCAGAATTTAATTCTGTCTTCGCAATCGATTGAGTTTTTCAAAGCCGTCAAGAGGAAAATTTAGTCGAAAAAATTTGAATATTTTTTTAATTTTTTTTCTTGAAACCTCTTTTTGAAAAAATCACATCATTTTTTACAAAATTGCCCTAAAATCAAACCTAGTATTGCCAATACATTAACTATATAGTCCATATAAGGCATTTTTCTAAACCAGAATTATTTTAATAAATAGTTAAAAATATGCTTTTTCACCAAAAATTAATCACCAAATCATAGCGTTTATTGCCTTTATTTTAATGAAAGGAATTTTTTGCGTAATTTTTGGAAATTTTGAACCTATTTAAATCATTTAAATTTATGCAAGAAGGGTTGTACCGCTCGGAGTTTGAGCATGACTCCTGTGGCATAGGCGCGGTGGTGGACTTGACAGCTTCACCCTCTCATGAGACCATCAGTGACGCCTTATATATGCTGAGCAATATGGAGCACAGAGGGGGACGTGGGTCAGATCCTAAATCAGGAGATGGCGCAGGTGTATTGATTCAGGTTCCACATGAATTTTTGAAAGCCATTACTGCAAGGACAGAGATCTCTCTTCCAGAGAAAGGATATTATGGGGTAGGTATGACCTTTTTCCCTAGAAATAAACAGCTTTTCAGAAAATCTAAAGAACTTTTAAATCAGATAATAGAAGACTTAGATTTCGAGTTGATCGGTTATAGGCCAGTGCCTGTAGACGAGACTGTCCCTGGATCCAGTGCTTTGGAAGTAATGCCAAATATCGAACAGTTGTTTGTGAAGCATAAAAAAGGACTGACTGGAATCGAACTTGAGAGAAAGCTATATGTCTTGAGGAATTTTGCTACCTCTGAGATCAATACCAAAATACCTGGAGTAAACCACTCTTTCTATTTTGCTTCTTTCAGTAGCCAGACACTTATATATAAAGGACAGCTTCGTACAGATCAAGTTTTACCTTTTTATAAGGATCTTCAGAATAGTAATATCGAATCTGCTTTTGCCATCGTGCACTCCAGATTCTCTACCAATACTTTCCCTAACTGGAGATTGGCCCAGCCATTCCGTTTCCTTTCTCACAATGGTGAAATCAACACCATCAAAGGAAACTTGAATAAAATGAAGTCCAAGGAAACGCTGATGAAATCCAAGTATTTCACAGATGCAGAATTGGAGATGCTGATGCCTATCACAGATAAACTTAACTCTGACTCCGCCAACTTGGATGCGATGGTTGAGCTATTATCATTGAGTGGACGTTCGCTTCCACATGCCATGATGATGCTTGTGCCAGAAGCCTGGCAGGATAATGAAGTCATGGATCGTGATAGAAAAGCATTCTACAAATTCCACGCTTCACTAGTTGAGCCATGGGATGGACCAGCAGCACTTCTTTTCACAGATGGAAAGTCAGTGGGTGCTACTTTGGATAGAAACGGTCTGAGACCTCTACGATATTTCATCACTAAAGATCAGAGACTGATCCTTTCTTCCGAAGCTGGAGCACTTCCAATCAGAGAAGCTACGATTGTAGAAAAAGGTAGAATCAGCCCTGGAAGAATGCTTTGGGCAGACCTTGAAAAAGGAAGAGTACTCTTTGATGAGGAAGTAAAAGGTGAGATTTGTAAAAAGCAACCTTACGAGCAGTGGGTAAATGATCAGCGTATCAAGCTTCGATTGGAGCCAAATCCTGAGACTTTAACTCACCCGTATTCCACAGAGAATATCAAGAAGTGCCAAACAGTATTTGGCTATACTTCTGAAGAAATAAAAGTGGTGCTCGCACCAATGGGGGGCAATGGAGCGGAAGCTATCGGTTCCATGGGAGCTGATACGCCTCTTGCAGTACTTTCCAAGCAAAGTCAGCATATTTCGAATTACTTCAAACAGCTATTTGCACAGGTAAGTAACCCTCCTATCGATCCTATTCGTGAGAGAATGGTGATGTCCCTATTTACCAGAATTGGTGAAGGGCACAACATCTTGGAGGAAAGTCCACAGCACACTAGACAAATCCATATTTCCCAGCCTGTTCTTTTGAACGAGTCTTTGGAGAAAATCCAAAATATGGAAGGTCAGGGCTATAGAAGCAAGAAACTTTCTTCACATTTTGTAGCTGATCATAAACCAGGTCGACTTCTTGAAGCATTAGATCGACTTTGCCAAGAGGCAGAAGATGCAATTGCTGAAAAGAAAAATATTCTGATCATTTCAGATAGAAACAGCAATGAAGAATTGGCGCCAATCCCATCCTTATTGGCAATTGGGGCTGTTCACCACCACTTGGTGAAAAAGAAAATCCGTACTAAAGCTGGACTAGTACTTGAGAGTGGTGATATCAGAGAAACTCACCATTTCGCAACAGCAATTGGTTATGGTGCTTCTGCAATCAACCCTTACATGGCATTGGAATCCCTATTGGATCTATGGCAAAAAGGTGACTTCCCAGACGTACCAGATCAAAAAACTCTTTTCTACAATTACCAAAAGGCAATTGGAAAAGGTTTATTGAAGGTTCTTTCCAAAATGGGAATCTCAACCCTTCAGTCTTACCAAAGTGCTCAGATTTTCGAAGCAATTGGTTTGGGTCCTGAAGTAATTGATAGATGTTTCAAAGGCACAATTTCAAGAATTTCCGGAGTTTCCTTCGATGAATTAGCTGAGGAAGTTTTGATCCGTCATAGAGCGGCATACAATACCAACAGCCCAGTTCTTGAAACAGGTGGTGTGTACCAATGGAAGAGAAGAGGTGAAAAACACCTTTTCAACCCAGAGACTATTCACCTTTTGCAGAAATCTACGAGTCTTAACGACTATGGATTGTATAAGAAGTTTGCCAATAAAATCAATGAGCAAACTAAGGATGCATTGACATTGAGAGGACTTTTCGAATTCAAGAAAAGAATTTCTGTTCCAATCGAAGAAGTTGAGCCAGCTGAGGCTATCATTAGACGATTTGCAACTGGCGCCATGTCATTTGGCTCGATCTCTTTTGAGGCACATACGACTCTAGCAATCGCCATGAACCGAATCGGAGCAAAAAGCAACTCCGGTGAAGGTGGTGAAGATGAAATTAGATTCCAGAAGAAAGAAAATGGAGATTGGGAAAGGTCTGCTATCAAGCAGGTAGCATCCGGTCGATTTGGAGTAACAAGTAATTATCTCACCAATGCCGAAGAGCTTCAGATCAAGATGGCTCAAGGTGCAAAACCAGGAGAAGGTGGTCAGCTTCCAGGACATAAAGTAGATGACTGGATCGGTCGAGTAAGGCACTCTACTCCAGGAGTAGGTTTGATTTCTCCACCTCCACACCACGATATTTATTCCATTGAGGATTTGGCTCAGTTGATTTACGATTTGAAAAATGCCAATAGAAAGGCTAGAATCAACGTAAAATTGGTTTCTCAAGCTGGTGTCGGGACTGTAGCTGCCGGGGTTGCAAAAGCAATGGCTGATGTAATCTTGATTTCAGGAGCTGACGGCGGAACGGGAGCATCTCCACTATCATCTATTAGGCATGCTGGTCTTCCTTGGGAGCTTGGCTTGTCTGAAGCTCATCAAACGTTGGTTAAAAACAACTTGAGAAGTAGAGTTGTCCTTCAAACAGATGGACAGTTGAGAACAGGTCGTGATTTAGCTATAGCTACTTTGCTAGGCGCTGAAGAATGGGGTATTTCCACTGCTGCTTTGGTAGTAGAAGGATGTATCATGATGCGTAAGTGTCACTTGAATACCTGCCCAGTTGGAATTGCAACGCAAAACCCTGATTTGAGAAAGCTATTCACAGGTGATCCTGATCATGTGGTTAACTATTTCAACTTCTTGGTTCAAGATCTTCGTGAAATCATGGCATCCCTTGGATTCAAAACTATCGACGAGATGGTTGGCCAAAGCCATGTACTTCAATCTACAAGCCACTTGAATCACTGGAAGTGGGATAAAGTCGATCTTTCTCCTGTATTCCACAGAGTAGAAGTTCCTGATCACGTGGGTATCCACAAGCAAATCGATCAAGATTGGGATTTGAAAAATGTCCTAGATAGAAAATTGATCAAAGCTGCAATGCCAGCACTGGAGCAAGCAATTTCTGTTTCTGGAAATTTCCAAATCAAAAATACAGACCGCTCAGTAGGCGCTATGCTTTCCAATGAAATCTCCAAGATTTATGGAAGTGTAGGTCTTCCTGATGATACAGTGAAATTCAAATTCAACGGATCCGCAGGTCAGACATTTGGTGGTTTCTTGACCAAAGGTGTGAGCTTCGAATTGGAAGGTGAGGCAAATGACTACTTCGGAAAAGGCCTTTCTGGTGGTAGACTTTCCGTTTATCCTAGTAGAAATGCCAAGTTTAAGCCAGAAGAAAACATCATCATCGGTAACGTAGCATTCTATGGAGCAACCTCCGGAGAAGCTTATATCAATGGTAAAGGTGGTGAAAGATTCTGCGTGAGAAACTCAGGTGTACAAACTGTAGTCGAAGGTATCGGAGACCATGGTTGTGAGTACATGACCGGAGGTATGGTAGTGAACCTAGGAGAGATCGGAAGAAACTTCGCGGCAGGAATGAGTGGTGGAATCGCTTACATTTTGAATGACTATATCACTGAAATCAACCCTGAACTAGTGGATGTAGATCCATTGACAGAGGAAGATTACTCCACCATCAAATCTTTCATTAAGCGTCACGTGAAGCTCACTGAAAGTACTCTAGGTCAGGAATATTTGAGTGACTGGGAAAAAGCAAAACTCAAATTCATCAAGGTAATCCCTAGAGATTACAAAGCAGTTTTGAAGAAAAGAGCGTTAGAACAATCTAAATCATTGGTGTAAGATGGGAGCGAAAGAAGGATTTATTCAATTTAAAAGAGAAACTCCGGTAAGTCGAGATCCAAAACAAAGAATTGGAGATTACCAGGAGATATATGAGCCGTTTGGAGACGATAAATTAAACAATCAGGCGGCTAGATGTATGGATTGCGGTATTCCATTTTGCCACAATGGCTGTCCATTGGGTAATGTGATCCCGGAATTCAATGATGCTGTCTATCAAAAAGACTGGATTCAGGCAATTCAGAATTTAAGGAGCACAAACAATTTCCCTGAGTTTACAGGTAGAATTTGTCCAGCTCCTTGTGAGGCTAGCTGTGTTTTGGGAATCAACAAAGATCCAGTTGCGATCGAGTTGATCGAGAAAAACATTGTAGAGAAAGCCTATGAATTAGGTTTGATAGCTCCAAATCCTCCAAAAACAAGAACCAATAAATCTGTGGCTGTGATTGGCGCTGGTCCTGCAGGATTAGCTGCAGCTGACCAATTGAACCAAGCAGGACATGAGGTGACTGTTTTTGAAAAGGATGCTAAACCAGGAGGTCTTCTTCGTTATGGTATTCCAGATTTCAAATTGGAAAAATGGGTAATTGATAGAAGATTGGAATTGATGAAACAAGAAGGTGTCATCTTCTCTTGTGGAACTGAAATTGGTTTCAATATCAAAGCCGAGAATATTCTAAAGAATTTCGATGCGATTGTCCTTTCTACAGGAGCCCAGCAGCCGAGAGGCTTGAATATCAAAGGAGCTAACCTTAAAGGGGTTCATTTTGCGATGGAATTCCTAGGAAAGCAGAACCAAGTAGTAAGTGGTGAAATCGAAGAAAACCCGATTTCAGCGAAAGGAAAGCATGTAATTGTAATTGGTGGTGGTGATACAGGAAGTGACTGTATTGGAACTTCTAACCGTCATGGTGCAAGTTCAATTACTCAATTGGAGTTGTTGCCAAAACCTCCAAAACAAAGAACTACTCTAAACCCTTGGCCTGAATGGCCAATGACATTGAAGACATCCAGCTCTCATGAAGAAGGAGCAGAAAGAATGTTCTCAATTTTAACAAAAGAATTTATTGGAAATGAAGCCGGAGAAGTAACCGGTTTGAAGTTGGTCGATATCGAGTGGAAAGCAAATGAGGGTCGAATGACCTTCGAAGAAGTTGCGGGAACAGAAAGAGTTGTTCCTTGTGATTTAGCTTTCTTAGCAATTGGGTATCTAGGGCCAGCACAAAATGGATTACTGGAAGCATTTGGTGCAGAAACTATGGAAAACTCTCTTCCAAAGTCAAAAAATTACCAAAGCACAAATTCCAAGGTATTTCTAGCAGGAGATATGCGGAGAGGACAATCGCTGGTAGTATGGGCAATATCTGAAGGCCGTGAGGCTGCAGTTAAGGTGGATGAATTCCTGATGGGATCCTCTACTTTACCTCAAAAAGATGAGTCCTTCTATCATGTGGAGGAGCATATCGCGGGTATTGAGTGAGCTATTGCTCAACAAAATCCAATAGTATCCCTGTTTAGTTGAAAAGCCTGCGATAAACGGAAAGCCATCCCTCTCGGGGGATGGTTTTCTCATTTATAGTGGTTTAGTTTCCTCCTCTTCTCTTACGGAAATCTTCTCTGCTGTGCACTTCTCCTCTTGGGCCTCTTCTAGATCTTCCTTGATCCTTCAATTCCACCCATTTTTCTTTTTGCTCGGGGGTCAAAACTTCTGCAATTTTTGAATCTTGTTCTTTCATTTCAGCTCTACGAGCATCCATCTCTGCTTTTCTTGCTTCCATCTCGGCTTTTTTAGCTTCCATTTCCGCTTCTCTTTTTTTGGCATATTCCAAATTGATTGCTAGGATTTTTGCTTTTTGCTCTTCATTCAATTCAAGCTTCTCAGCCATCCTATCAGTCATCATTTTGGCTCTTGCTTCTGGATCAGGTCTTTCTTTGGTTTTCATATCCTGTGCAAATGCACCCATACCCACAAACACCAATAAAGCGGCAGTTACCATCCATTTTTTCATAGTCATTTTGTTTTAGTTTACAGTTCTTAGACCTAGAACGACTATGAGAGTTTAAAACGAACTTGTTAACAAAGCTTAATTTTTATTTTTCTTCAATGAGCTCCTTCCTTTCCGACTCCCTGACATATTTTGGTTTGATTAGCAATCTCAAGCTTGGATCAAAACTTAGGTAGTTCCAAGACCAATCCATAAAAATGAAGACCTTGTTTTTCACTCCCAAAATCGCCATCAAGTGAACAAACAACCAAGTCAACCAAGCGAAGAATCCTTGGAACTTGAAAAACGGAAGATCCACTACAGCCAATTTCCTTCCGATTGTAGCCATTGAACCTAAATCTTTGTATTTAAATGGGTTTGGAGCTCGTCCATTATGAATTTCAACAAGGTTTTTTCCTAGATTTTTTGCTTGCTGAAGTGCCACTTGCGCAACCTGAGGATGTCCTCTTGGATGTTCTTCATCCTCAATAAGACTAATATCCCCCAGTGCATAAACATGTTTTAACCCACGGATTTCAGAATATTCATCTACATAAATTCGTCCGTTCCGCGCATAAAGATCTTCACTGAGGCCATCAATGCGATTGGGTTTGATTCCAGCAGCCCAAAGTAATGTCTCCGTTTCAATCGGTTCTTTTCCTTCCAAAAAAACCTGCTTCCCATCGTAATCACTCACTTTGGTATTCAGCATCACTTCTACTCCTAAATCCTCCAAATATTTCAAAGAATGAGATCGTGCCTCATCCGACATAGGAGCTAAAACAGCTGGCCCTGCTTCTATTAGGACTATTTTCATGTTTTTGAAACTTAGCTCTGGATAATCCTTCGGAAGGACCGTATTTCTCAAATCAGCCATTGCACCTGCCAATTCTACACCTGTTGGACCTCCACCGACGATCACCACATTCATCAATGCTCTTCTATTCTCTGGCTTTTCAATGTTGATTGCCTTTTCATAATTATGGATAATCTTATTTCTGATATATAAAGCCTCAGAAACAGTCTTCATCGGAGAGGCGAAATATTCAATGTTTTTAGCCCCAAAATAATTAGTGTCAGCTCCCATGGCTAAAACCAGGTAGTCATAGTCCAAATAACCCGCCTCAGTAAAAATCTTCTTTCTATCCGTATCCACTGATTGTACTTCAGTCATCCTAAAAATGACATTTTTCGAATTATGGAAAATTTTCCTAAGCGGAAAACTGATAGCGCTTGGTTCCAAACCAGCTGTTGCTACTTGATAGAATAGAGGCTGAAACTGATGATAGTTGTTTTTGTCCAAGAGGATAACCTGAAAAGGCTTCTTATTGAGATCTCTGGCAAGTTTTAATCCTCCAAAACCTCCTCCAATTATTACAACTCTTGGAAGATTGGATTCTGGAATATTTGGTATTGATGAGAGGGACTGGTACATAGTTGAAAAGTTTTTTATTACAACACGTATTCCTTCTCAAAAGGTCCATAAAACTTTCATAAAACTCCGCCTGCAACTCAAATAATTGACCCCTATCTAAAACCAAAAGATTTCTTATTTTTACACCCTTAAATAGAGTAGATCCATGGGAAGAGCATTTGAATTCAGAAAAGAGCGAAAATTCAAAAGATGGGACAAGATGTCCAAGGTCTTTACCAAACTAGGTAAGGAAATCGTAATGGCAGTGAAAGCAGGAGGACCGGATCCTACTTCAAATGCCAAACTGAGAACCATCATCCAAAATGCGAAGGGTGCCCAAATGCCGAAAGATCGTATTGAAGCGGCTATCAAAAGGGCATCAAATAAAGATGAGAAGGACTACGAAGAGATCGTGTATGAAGGATATGGCCCGAATGGAATTGCTGTAATTGTAGAAACTTCCACAGATAATATCAATAGAACAGTAGCCAACGTAAGATCTTATTTTACCAAAGCAGGAGGATCATTGGGTACTTCCGGCTCCGTAAGCTTCATGTTTGATCACAAGGCCGTATTTAGATTTACCAAAGGCGAAGAGCATGATTTGGAAGAATTAGAGCTTGAATTGATTGATTTTGGATTGACAGATATCGATGAAAACGAAGGTGAAATTTTCGTTTACACGGAATTTGAAGATTTCGGAACTATGCAAAAAGCATTGGAAGAAAAGGGCATTGAAGTGATCTCTGCCGACTTCCAAAGATTCCCAACCACACTTACAGAGCTTACTGAAGAGCAAGAAGAAGTCATCAACAAGATGGTAGAGAAGATGGAAGAGGATGATGATGTAAACAACGTATATACCAACATGGCCTAAGCTTTAGCTTAGGCTCTTTTTTTCATGAATTTTAGAAGACGACAAAATTTTACTGACTCTGAAAAGGAGTTGATTATCGTAGGTAGCAAAAATCCTGTTAAAATAAATAGTACAGAAGATGCATTTACTTTAGCATTCACTAAAGGTTTTCATATCAATGGTGTATCTGCAGCCTCAGGTGTCCCAGATCAACCTATGGGAGATGCGGAAACGCTTGAAGGTGCCAAAAATAGAGCTATTAATGCAAAAAAGACATTTCCTGAGGCTAATTATTGGGTAGGAATTGAAGGAGGACTGGAAGAAGATTCCAATGGGATGACTGCTTTTGCCTGGATTTATATCCTGGATGAAAATGATTTTTTCGGACAGGCAAAAACAGGATCATTTTATATTCCTAAACCTATTGCAGAATTGGTTAAATCTGGAATGGAGCTAGGACATGCTGATGATCATTTCTATTCTCAAGCAAACTCCAAACAACAAGGTGGTTCCGTGGGAATTCTCACTGGAGGCAAGCTTGACCGAAGAGATTATTATTCACAAGCAGTTTTGCTGGCTTTGATCCCATTCTTGAACAAAAAGCATTATTAAATGAGATTATTTTGATATTTTTTTTAACTAATCGCATTTTATTTGAAAAAATTTTTGAAAGTATTGGATAATTCAAAAAAAGTCGACTTTTTACGAAAGATTTATTTCACAGACAAAAAACTGTAGATCATAAAAGAAAAAAGTAAAAGTTGCTATAATCACCCCTAATTTTAAATAGTGACTAAACCTCCCCAAAAGGGAGGTTTACTTTTTTAAATTTGTAATGAAATTTCTCAATGAAATTCTCCAATCCGGGTCTGCATCCCACTCAGGACCAATGTATAATTCATCCCTCACAATCAGTCGAATATAGTATTTAACAACAGTCTGATTTTCAGATGGATCAGACTCCACTCCCATACTTCTTTTCAAATCAGCTTCTCTTCCTTCGACTTTGACTAGTAGAAATTGAACTTTGTCCTTAATCAACTCCTCATCCGACCTAGCTTCAGTCAACCAAGCTACTTCATTGGGATAGTTTCCATTTAAGATATTTTCAATTTGACTTTTTTGAGCCTGTTGCTCAGCTATGATTGCTTCTGCTGATTTCCCATACAAATCGTATCTGAAATAACTGATCATCCCAGTTTGTGCACTTGAGCCTTCTATTGGAACTCCAAGCTTGAACATCTCCAAATTCAATGGGTTTCTTGGCAAGAATCGATTTGCAGATGCTTCCTGCGCAGCTTCATTGACTACGTTTCCGGGGAACTCCGCAACATCGATAACCAATAGGTTTTGAGATGCTCTTCCCTCTCCAATAGTGGCAAATTGATCAGCAGCATCTTCAATGGTGGTTCCCTGAATACCATAAAGCGAAGTAGAATTAATCAATTTCCCATCTCCAGAAAACTCCCCTACATGAATACTTCCACCATTTCTTTGTCTTGTAACAAAAATGATATTCTTGATCAACCTTTGCGAGAAAGCTCTCGCATAGCTTGCCTGAACTTCTTCAGATAAAGCAACTTGTTCTAGCTCATAGTATGCCACGGGATCTGCTCCAGCATCAACCAAGGCCATATGAACTGAATCAGCGACCGCTTTCCAATCCATCACAGGTCTAGCCCCAGGATCCGCCGAAACAAGCACTATTGACTTTCCATTGAAAAAGCTCTCAGGAAGGCCTCCTTGAGAAAACCCGAAAACCGGAACCAATAGAATGACTATTAAAAAGAAATATTTCATAGATGAAATGTAGGAAAGAAGCTTACTTAGTAAATTCAGACTTTAAATAACGAAATTTTCATCAGCTCATGCATCTAAGAATAAAACTTCTGGCAGCATTCCTTTTCAGCATCTCCACTTTTCAGGCATTTTCACAGTCTGTTGATGACAAAAAACTAATCAGACACATAGCATATCTTTCTGCTGATGATTTAAAGGGTAGAAAAACAGGAACAGTAGAAAACGATATGGCGAGAGAGTATATCATAGATGAACTTAGAACTTCTGGAATTAATACTCTTTATGCCGATTTCACTGAAGAATTCAGATTTCAAAGCCGGCGCGAAGGCAAAACTTTGGTTGGAAAGAACGTAATTGGTTTTGTCCCTGGAACAGTGTCAAAAAAAATTATTGTGATTACTGCCCATTTTGACCACGTGGGAATAGGCAAAGCAACTGCTGAAGGTGATTCGATTTTCAATGGTGCCGACGACAATGCTTCAGGAACAGCTGCTTTACTTGAGTTAGCAAAATACTTTGTAGAGAATCCTCCAAAGCACAGTATGCTTTTTGCTGCATTGGATGGAGAAGAGATGGGCCTTCAAGGTGCCAGAGCCCTAGTAGCTGATTTCCCTTTTGACTTGGACCAAATTGCCTTAAATATCAATATGGACATGATATCCAGAAATGAAAAAGGGGAGCTTTACGCTTCAGGAACCTATCATAATCCTGAGTTGAAATCAATTCTAGAAGAAGCTTCAGCAGGAAAAAAGCCACAATTGAAATTCGGACATGATTTACCAGGCACAGGAAGCGATGACTGGACAAAGTCCTCCGACCATGGGGCGTTTTTTGAAAAAGGAATCCCTCACATTTACTTTGGAGTAGAGGATCATGAAGATTATCATAAACAATCCGACGAGTTCAAAAATATTGATCCTCAATTTTTCATTGACGCAACTAACTTAATTCTTTCCTGTGTCCTAAGATTCGACGAAGTTCTTCTAAAAGAATAGGATATTCTTTTTCCTTTGAGTGAGAGCTTATTTACTTTGTAAATAATTGAGAAAACACAAGCCTTGGCAAAAAACGACTTCATAACACGAATCCTCATCTGGAGATTGAGACACATGAGCAATCAAGCTTTTATTTTGATTCTCAGTGGGATAATAGGAGTTCTTTCAGGCCTAGCAGCCGTAATTCTCAAGCAAGGGGTTCATGCCATACAAAAATTCCTCACGGAGGGCTTTTATGTGGAGTATGCTAACTTCATGTACATCATTTATCCCATTATTGGGATTGCCGCTGCTTATCTCATTGGCAAATTCGTTTTCAAAGACATCGGGGGGCATGGGATTCCCGATATTCTATTTACTATCTCCAAAAAGCAAAGCATCATTCCAAGGGTAAAGACCTATAGCAGAGTATTTACTTCGGCTCTGACAGTTGGATTTGGTGGCTCAGTAGGTTTGGAAGCACCGATGTTGGTTACAGGATCAGCGATTGGCTCTAACATGGGTCTTTTGGTCCATCTCAATTCCAAAAAAAGAACTTTACTGATTGGATGTGGAGCAGCCGGCGCTATTTCTGCGATATTCGGGGCTCCTATAGGAGCAGTGATATTTGCTGTGGAAGTTATATTGATGGAGGTCAGTACCGCAAGCTTTATCCCTTTGCTGATGGCATCTGTCACAGGCTCTATGACTTCCATGATTTTGATTGGAAATGATTCAGTTTTCAATTTCGAATTAGTCGATAGTTTTAGAGCTGCCCACATGCCCTATTATTTGATATTGGGCATATTTTGCGGTATAGTTTCTCTCTATTTCAGTAAAGCTGTGATGTTTACTGAAAAAATCATGGAAGGACTGGAGAGCCAAACTATCCGGATTCTATATGGAGGTGCTCTACTCGGATTTATGCTGTTTTTTTTCCCACCAATCTATGGCGAGGGTTATGACACTCTTAATTTATTGATTGAAGGAAATTCCAGTCAATTGTTGGATAAAAGTCCATTCTTTTCTGCAATTGAAAATCCATACCTGATTCTTATATTCCTTGGCCTAATAATCCTTTTTAAGCCAGTTGCTTCAGCATTGACATTAAGTGCTGGAGGTTCGGGTGGTATTTTTGCACCTTCCTTATATGTAGGAGGAATTGTAGGCTTTTTGTTCGCCTATGCAAAAAACATGTTTGGTTTTCACATCCCTCTTCCTTTGGCCCACTTTACTTTGGTAGCTATGTGTGGAGTCATGTCTGGCGTCCAGCATTCACCTCTATCTGCGATATTCTTGATTGCTGAAATCACTGGTGGATACGAGCTCTTTGTGCCTTTGATGTTTGTTTCTGCCATTTCATTTACTACCAAATCCTATTATCAAAAAGACAGCTTGTATATGATGCAGCTGAAAGAAAAAGGGAGACAGTTGCCAGAAACAAAAGATCAGGAGCTGTTAGATCTAATCAGCATTTCCCACGTGATTGAAAGAGATCTCCTTCCAATTCATCCAGATTCGAAACTGAAAGACTTGATCAAGCTTGTCAAAATATCCAAGAGAAATATTTTTCCGGTCGTGGACGAGAATAAGGCTCTTCGAGGAATCATTACCCTAGATGACATTCGAGACATCATGTTCGACTCTGAAAAACAGGATACGGTATCGATCAGAAGCCTAATGCACAGCCCACCAGAAATCCTATTTGCTAATGAAAATATGCAAAAGGCTATGGATAAGTTTGAAAAATCTGGAGCATGGAATCTCCCAGTTGTGGAAGATGGACACTATTTAGGCTTCGTATCTAAGTCTCGGATCTTCAATTCCTACCGCAAAAGATTGATCCGACAAAAGCAGGATTAGTTGATTTTAAAAGAAAATTTGGAATTCGGATTTATCCACTTTTTTCCACTTATTTTTTGAAGAAAAATTCAACTTAGCCACAATTATCCACAAATCTACACTTTAAATATTTATTCTAAATATTTGATTTATAGAGCTTTAAATAGTGTAAAAAAATTAATGTGGATAAATAATTGAATTTGTGGATAAAAAAATCTTGCATTTTTTAATCCTCATTTAGAGCCAAAAAACAGCGATTTTTAACTTTTAGGTAATCTTCGATAAAGATTTGATAACATCAAATCTAAATGGGTTTTCTCAACCGAAAACAAATATTATTTGGACACAAGGATTTTTACAGGATTTTTACAAAATAGAAAAGGAGAAAACTTAGGATTATGCCCTAAAATTGAAAATAATCCTATTTCACATTAAAAAATCACATCCTAATTACCCCATCCCAAAGGATTGAGATTATTCATCTGCTTCATAATCCAAGCTTGTCTCTGTCTATTATAGTTTGTAGGTCGAGTTGGCGACCATCGAATTGGATTTGGGAGAACGGCAGCAATCATGGCAGCCTCTGCTCGTGAAAGATTTGCAGCTGGCTTTTTATAAAACTCCTGGGAAGCGGCTTCAATCCCATAAATCCCATCTCCCATCTCAATGACATTGAGATAAACTTCCATAATCCTTTCCTTCGACCAAATGAGCTCGACTAGAACAGTAAAATAGGCTTCCAGACCTTTTCTTAAATAATTTCTCCCATGCCATAGGAAGACATTTTTCACAGTTTGCTGAGTAATTGTACTAGCCCCCTTTATATTTTTTCCCTGCTGGTTACCTTCCCACGCCTTTTTCATGGCCTCAAAATCAAAACCACTATGCTCAAGAAATTTCTGGTCTTCTGAAGCATAGACGGCCTGAGGAGCATTTTTGGAAATCTCCTCCATAGGCACCCAATCCTTCTTCAATTTCATCTTCCGATCCTCATCTGCAGCTTGCTCAAAAAGTCTTATGACCATCAATGGAGTAATAGGCACTGGGACAAAGCGATAAAGGATTACCAAACCGATAGAAATAGCAAAAAACCAAAGGAATACTTTCAGAAAAAATCTGAAAATCCGTCTGACGAATTTCATCATTGCTTTTTAGCTTTTGCTTGAATAAACTGATAATACAACACGCCCTCAGGGTGAGATGCAATTTGATCCAAATCTTGTTCCATTTGTAAAACCTCTCCCCTTGAAATTAATCCCGCTTCAATAATTGCCTCGGATCCACTTTTCATCAAGCCCTTCCAATACGTCGCAATTTTCCTAAGCTCTTCAGGCTGCGTTTGATCCAGGTGAAATCCACCTCCTTGTAGCTCAATATCTAAAAAGCCAGCTTCTTTTAGCAGATTACCCAATCGCAAACCAACGTCAGGATCACCTCCTAAATCACGCTGAAACTGATTATAAACCTGATAATATTTCTGAAGACTTGGCAATTTTGGATAGAACTGAAAACTGGAGTTAAATACTTCGGTTACGAAAACCGTCCCGTCAATAGACATATTTTCAAATGCTTTGGTAAGGACAGATGCAGGATCATCCAAATGCTCCAAAACCCAACAAATAAATACTCCATCCACCTCTTTTTTCAATTCAAGCTTTGAGGCATCCTGATTCAAAAAATGGATTTTTCGATCGATAAATTGTCTTAGATTCTCTCGGGCTTTTTTGACCTGTTTCTTTTCTATTTCTACACAAGAGAGTTCAATCTCGGGGTATAGAGAAAGTAGAATATGACTTTGAGCCCCTACACCTGAGCCTATTTCCAATACATGTTTGCAATCAGAGAAATCAATCCAGGGATAAATCAAAGGTGCCAAAACTCCAGCTTGGTCCAAGAGTCTTTCTTGTTCTTCGGGGATATATCCGTGGATGTACTTTGCCATCTTTTTTGTTTCTAAATTATCACAAAAAAAGGGGACTAATAAGCCCCCTTCTTTTCTTTTGTAAAAGTTTTATGGCTTAGTAATTTTCTTCAATATCACTGGCGCACTCAATTTGGAAGCTACAGTTTCCATAAAGAACTTCAAATCTGGATACAAAACAGGTTCGATCATAGGATTCTTAACTTCAAATTTTGCTACAATATTCACTACTCCATCCATGGCTGTAGAACTGTATGAAAATGCTATCGCATTGCCTGGGATCGTAATTCTTTCTGTCAATGGATAATCATCCAGCTCATAACCTTCAGGAATATGGATTTTCGCATTGTATGTTTCTGCGAATGCGAAACCAAAGTCGACAGGAAACACTCGATATTCCTGAGTAAATGGATTTTTAGAATAAGAGGTAAATGTCAAAGGATTAATGGCAATGAGCGTTTCGCCATCTCCAATTTCCTTAGTCATTTTAAACTTGGTAGAGATGTAATTTTTCTCCTGTAGATCATCTGCTAAATCTATTTCAGAAAAAGTAATTCCATCCTGCTCTTTGAACAATTTTTCAATAGGCTCATTGTCATCCTTCAGTCTTTTAGCTACTCTTGCCACCTTCAAACCTTCATAGTAGTAGGTTCTTAAAGTATTATTCATTTCAATCACATTTTCCTCGGAAATAGTTACATCAGTCATCATGATGGTATTCGAGGAATGTTTGATGTCAATGGGAATAAGAGCACTTTGGTCCTTCACAAGCAATAAGCCAGCTTTCACGTGTTTATTTAGCCCAACATAACCAAAAGGAGCAATTGGATCGCTGAGGTCTAGATAATAGTTTTCTCCATCCAAAGTCGCTATTAAAATGATTTCATTGAACTGCTTCAAGAAAGGAAATGGCACCAAATTACTTCTTCCATTTCCTTTGGAACCGATCAGAACAGGAGCACATTCAATCCCCATAGATTTCAGTACTCCCATCAAAGCAAGATTAAGTTCCTCCGGTGTTCCCGATTTTGATTTTAGCAATGGATTGATCCACTGCTCTGGCCAAAATCCTCCATCATCTTTGAGAATAAAATTATCTTGGAAAAAATAATAAGCTTTTTGAGCCTTTTCCTTCTCCGTCTCTCCCGAAAAGTCAACACTTAGGAACTCTTTCTCAATAGGGTTGGATCGGAAATACCCCTTCTCCTTATAGTCTGAAAGCACTTCATTCCCCAACTCAACCCAGTTACTCAAAACATCTTTCCATTCAGGCCCGCTAGTATAGCCACCTGAGGAACCTGCTTGGTAAGCCGCCAATTGGAATTCCACACGTTCCTTATAATCATTGTAGTTTTTCATATAAGGTTCTTCCTTCAATGAATGAAGATCCCTTAAAGTCCAACGATAAAGCCCATTGCTTGCTTCTTTTTCAGTTGTTGTAAAATACTTTTCACCCTGACCGATCATACGGTAATCCAACTGAGGGATGATGGTGATTTCATAGGTACTGGCAAGTGTTGGGATATCATTTTGGAATGTCCAACCATCCAGTAAGGTGATATTTTTATCAGACTTTTTATAGCTGTATTCTAAAATGGAACCAACCTGAACATTAGGAAATGTGATTCTTGCTTCTCTCCAACCATCCCCTATCTCTACATCAAAAATATTCTCCTTACCGACCTTCTCTTCCTCAGGCTTTCCATTAACGAAATTCGTCACGGTAGCTTTAATACCATTGATATCTTCAATACGATCGTCTCCGACATAGTAGGAAATTCTAACATCTCCTCTATCTTTTCCTGATTCCTTCAAAATTTTAACTCTGAAAAAATAGGAAGTCTCTAGAAGTCCACTGTAAAATTTAGATTGGCCTTGCTCCCAAAGGACGACAGCATCAGCATCTTTTTCAAAGCTTACTTCGGTCAATTCAATGTCCTGATCCGTAAATTCCCCCATTTTTACTTTTTGGGAAAAAACTGACCCTACAATAAAAAATAGAGATAAAACAAAAATTGATTTTTTCATGGGCTTAGTTTGTATTTGGTGATGATTTTGTAAAATAATAGCTACGTTGTCCCAGCTGATTGAGCCTTTTGAGAAGCTCTTCCTTAGACTCCTCTTCCATTTCTTCTGGGATATTCAAATTGATTGTTCGGCGGACTAAAAGTTTGCCATTTTCGACTTGATTAGTTAATGAAACCTGAAGACCATCTTCATCAATTTTAGTGTCTTCTAATACTGATTCCGTCTCCAAGCCTTCAGGCAATTTGATCTCATAAGATTCCTCCAGATTCAAGGAAGAATTGCTCAACATATCCTCTGTGATTTTCCCGAGAAAGGGCTTCAGAATCAATCTCTTTGCAGTAGCCTGGGCAAATCGAGCCACATGGCCTTCAAATTCCAATTTGGCTGTCGGAATGGAGTCTTGTTTTTTTACATCAAGTAAGTAATCCCGGATAATCAAACCTGACACAGGCGAGTTTTTATTGAAGTAATCCCGCTGCTCCCTTTCATCCAGATAATGTTTTAGCATCATCATTTCCTCTGCAAAATTTCCTTCCAATTGACGACTTGAAAAGATATTTGCATTCCCTTGAGCATCTATTTCAAGAGTACTGGTTCCACTGATTTTGTTCCAAAAATCAGAATTGTAAGAAGGGGTTTTGGTCAAATAACCTCCACCTTCTTGGGTAACCAATACATGTCGATTTTTGGTGAAATCCCCCAAGAAGCCTGCTGGCAATAAATTGGAAGTACATTCAAGCCAAATCGGATTATTGTCTGTGGGAACTTGAAGAATGACATGATTAAACTGATTAGAAGGCAAGTCCACCTCGATATCATCTTTATTTGCGCCTGCCAAAACCAAAGTATAGTTTGCCGGAATACCTGCTACCTCAAGCATACTCTTCATCAAATTGGTGAGGCCTTTACAGTCTCCATAGGAATACTTCACCACATCTTCTGCTTTCATGGTTTGCCAGCCACCTACTCCCAGCTGAATACTCACGTATCGATAATTCTGTTGTAAAAAATCGTAAAGTATGGATACCCTTTCGTAAATATCATCTACGCCCTCAACCAATGCCAAAATCTTGGATTTAAACTCCTCTGGTAACTCTCCTCGGCCTTTATTCAATTCAAATTGCCAAGCGGCAAGTCCCTCCCAATCATTCATAGTTCCAGCCACGCCATCTACTGCAAATTTTTGAGGAGCAAGCAAAACTTTATGGTCATCATCAGTTTCAAAGTCAACTCCCTGAATAGGCAAATCCTTTTCAATCCAAGTCAATTTTACCCGTCCATCCGGCAATTTTTCTTCCGTTTGAGTGCCCAGAAGATTCAGTTCCTTGAAGCGAATACCTACTGATTCTGGATATATCACCTCCAAAATGGACTCATCAACTTTCTGAAAAGTATGATGAACCGGAATCCAGGTCGGGAAATAAAAATTTGTGCTGTGATAAGACTCTGTTTGGATTTTCACTTCCAAGGGAAATCTCACGGTCTCTAGCTCATAGTATTTGTGCCTATTATCATCAAAAACAGAAGATGTGGAATAAATAGCTGCATCTTTCATG
The DNA here is from genome assembly GCF_900148515.1 of Algoriphagus zhangzhouensis. Classification (GTDB taxonomy): domain Bacteria; phylum Bacteroidota; class Bacteroidia; order Cytophagales; family Cyclobacteriaceae; genus Algoriphagus; species Algoriphagus zhangzhouensis. The sequence goes on from NZ_FRXN01000002.1 coordinate 463,902, forward strand.
TCTTTCAACTTTGCTTTTTCTATGACTTTTCCAGTCGAAAGATCAGTTGCTTCCAGCTGAAAATCTTTCACCTCTACTAGCTTATCATAAAATAAGGAGGTAAATGCATGATCTAAGCCATCCCGATCTACCACTTTTAAGGTGATTTCTTTTCTAATAGTATAATCAAATCCATCGCCAACAGTAATGGTTTGTTTTTCTTTTAGAATAGAATGATTGGGAATGAACTGTGGTGTATCTGCTTTGTCCTGAAAATCAAAAAGTCCAACAAAAAGCAACAGTGAAAACAAAGAATATAACATGGATGATTGACAAAATTTGCTCGAAAAATAGAAAAAATAGGTATGGAAACTAACCTTCTCTTAAAAGATTTTTACTTATTTAATTTTTGTCAATTTCGCATCCAAAAAGATGTATTTCCTTCCCTGTTTTTAGACTTGGATATCCGAAATAAACTTCCCTATTTGAATCTTTAAAAAAACACCAATTCAAATGAACCCCGTAATCATTAGAAGTTTCGAGGAATTCGAAAAATACAATGGAAAGGAAATAGGTACTTCCGATTATTTTAAAATATCCCAAGATAGAATCAATCTTTTTGGTGATGCGACCAATGATCACCAATGGATCCATACTGATCCCGAGCGTGCAAAATCCGAAGGTGCATTCGGAAACACCATCGCACATGGCTATTTGACTTTGAGTATTGTTCCATTTCTTTGGGAGCAAATCGTCAAGGTTGAAAATCTAAAAATGATGATCAATTATGGTATCGAATCCTTACGCTTTGCACAAGCGGTCACAGTAGACAGTGAGGTTCGTCTGCATGCAAAACTTAAAAACATTGCAAACTTAAGAGGGACCGTCAAAGCTGAAGTTGAGGTAAAACTTGAAATCAAAGACCAAAGGAAACCGGCTTTCACCGGCGTTCTGGTATTCTTATATCACTTCAATTAATTAGAAGCCAGCAAGTCATTGACCACAGTCGCAGCACAAGAGCATCCAAATGCTGCCGGCAAAAAGGACATCGTCCCGTAGGCTGACTTCTTAAAATTTGACCCATCAGTCATCATCAAGCTTTCTTTGATGATTCTCTCTGAAGAAAATACGGCTTTGAATCCGGAATAGATTTTTCGGTTTCGAAGCCTTTTTCTTATCAATCTAGCTAACTTACATTCATAGGTTTCCGAGATATCTACCACTTTTATTTGGGTAGGATCGACTTTTCCACCCGCACCCATCGAACTCACCAATGGGAAATTTCTTTTAAAGGCCCCCTCTATCAAATGTAGCTTTGGTGAAAAGCTATCAATGCAATCCACGACATAATCAAACTCGTTGCCTTCTAATAATTCAGTCATGGCACCGGGATCCAAAAATTGCTTAATCGTATGGACTTTCAGATTCGGATTGATGGATAGCAATCTTTCTTCCATCCATTCTGCTTTCGACTGACCGACATTTTTCTGGGTTGCAGGAAGCTGCCTATTGCAATTGGTCACATCCACAATATCTCCATCGATGATAGTCATTTCACCCACTCCAGACCTACAGATAAATTCTGCTGCAAAGGATCCTACTCCCCCTAATCCAACTACCAATACATGCTTTTTGGAAAGTTTTTCCAATCCTTCCCTTCCAGTAATCAATTCAGTCCGACTTAGCCAAGCAAATTCACTCATTCTATTTTTCTACTTGATATTTTGTTCCAATTATTTCTAACCTGCTGAGTCAATTCCTCCTCAGAAAGCTGCAAAATTACGGAAGCAGATTTATAAATGGAATCAATAGATAGCTGTGAATCATCAGTTTCAAAAAAAACTCGATCCAAAGGACATTTTTTTAGCCAATGAGAGGCATTGGAATCTGATTTTAAAATGGCTTTACCAAATGAAAAACTAATCGGAAAATCTAAAACCTGCTCAGCCATGTGAGATTTCAAATTGAATCCATGCCAAATGATTTGAGGCACTCTTACTTCTGATTTTAAATATTCCAAAAGGAGATCGTGACCTTTTACCAGATGAAGAATCAGTGGAATCTGGAGCTCGTATGCCAATTTTGCATGTTCGTAGAAAACTTTCCTTTGAAGAGCTAAATCTGGTCCCCAAAGCCTATCAAATCCCGATTCGCCGATAGCAAGGCAGTTTGAAAGTGAAGAAAAATTCTTAACCCGAACAAATTCTTTCTCCCATTCCTCATTCAAGTTCCAAGGGTGAATCCCTACTGAAAAATAAGAATCGGATTTTGGATCTTCCTGTTCAGCAAGATTGTAAATGGATTTTTTAAGTAGGCTATGATGGGTATGAAAATCGAAAAATGTCATGTGCAAATATGTAAAAAATGAATTCCCTATATTCAGAAATCTAATGAATTTACTTTAGTCAAAGCTCTTTTAGGACGTCCTATATTTTTCAATTCTTACGACTAACAAATAGAGCTTTAATTAATTTTTGAATTTCTTTTTTATTCCTAAACCAACGAACATGAAATCAAGAATCTTCTTCCTGTTATCATTACTTATTGCTGCTGCCTGCTCTTCTCCCGAGACAAATGAAGAAAATGTCCTCCCTGATCTGGAATTAGATATTCAAGACTCAATTCAGGTAGATTACATTGGCCTTCTCAATCTGATGGATGTTAACCCTCAGCGTAAATCCATACTTCTTTTTGATCCACAAAAGATGCAGTTTGTGATTTCAGATTTTGAAGGAAAAATCATCTCTGAATTCAAAAAAGAAAGAGATGCACCGGATGGCTTTGGCTTTTATCCAATGGCTGCTGGCAAATTCAATGATCAAGGAAATATAATCATTGTATCACCTCAAGGGATTTTTGAATATGATATTGAAGGAAATCTACAAGAAAGCAAAAGAGTCCCAAGAGATGAACAACTTCCTTTTAGCGGAAGATTTGACGCTTTAAAAGAAATTCAATTTGTTGAGAATAAAATCCTTCTTTCCGGATTGATCGCACGAGGAGATTTCAACAAAACGAAGCCTGAGTTTTATGATAATTTTCTCCAGTTGGTTTGGGCAGATCCTGAAACTGGGAAGTTTGAGCAGTTTTTGCATTTGGATTCTGCGAGTATTTTCCAAAACAACATGTCACATGAACCTGGAACTCTTTCTGCAAATTTTGCTGTCAATGGAAATCAACTTTTTGTCATTACAGGATCGGATCCTTTTTTAAACATCCTTAATATCAATCCTCCATACCAAAAGCAAACAAGAATTGCTCTTGACCTTCCAAATTACAAACTCAATAAAGGAGAGGACCCGAAAAAGGCTGATCCACAGGCTATCTCCTTTGATCCAAGTTTTGGAATTATCAATAAAATGGCAAAGCTGGACAACATGCTTTTCATATCATATGAAAATGGCTATGACGACTTGGATGCTTTAGCTTACCAAGAAATCAAATCCCAAGAAGAGTGGGGAGAATACAATGAACGAATTGGCAAAAAATATAAAACCCACTATCTCGTTCTAGATCTGGAAGGCAACAAACTGGCAGATTTCGAATCTCCTGATCAATTGAATAAGGTATTTGTAAGTAGAGAGGGAAGTTTATGGTTTATTTCCAAACCAAATCCTGATGTCGAGGAGGACTTTGTTAAAATCTATAAAGTGGATGTTGATTAATTTATACCAGCTTTTGCACCACAATCCTAATTCCCAATGTTTATAAGTGCCGGATGACCGATGACCGTTGTTCGCTAGACCGATACTTCAAAGCTTCTTTTTAGACGATTGCGGATATTCACATAAACTAAAAATCGCCCCGGAATTCGGGGCGATTTTCTTTTTTAATTCAATCTATCTCTCTCTTCGGTACTACCGGTATTCTTACTAACTCGGAAGCTTTCTCCTTTGGAGAATCTGTATCGAAGGGTGAATCGAACTCCTTGATTACTTCTATATTGTCTAAAGGAGGTATCAATATCTGCGAAATCAACTTTTGCACGAATCACCTGAGTTCTGAAAAGGTCTGTTCCATTGACTGCGATAGTCAATTTATCCTTCATGATAGACTTGGTAACACCTGCATCTACCCATCCAAAGCCTTCGATTTCTCCCTGACCCCAAATTTGAGGTCCCAAGTACATACCGATCAATTCTAATTTGAAGCCTTTTGGAAGGTTAATGTTATGCTGAGTTCTGACCATAAAAGAAGTCTGAGCATTGTCTAGATAATCATCACCAATCTGAGACTTGTATCTGTTATAATTCACTTGAAGCATGTTGGTTGTTCCCCACCACTCTCTCAATTGAACAGGAACGATCGCTCTGAAATTGGCATTTCTGGTTTTGTCGAAATTATCAGTGTAGGTAGTGGTTGTTCTTTCCTCATCATTTTGGATAAATACCTGCATAAATGCATCTGTGGTCTCACTATAACCCAAAGTGAATTGATACATTCCTTTCACCACATGATTCATTTCGAAATTATTGGAATATTGTGGAGTCAAGTTTGGATTTCCTTTCTCTGAAGTCAATGGATCGATGTAGTATACAAATGGATTCAACAATCTATAATTTGGACGAGTAATCCTTCTGTTGGCATTGTAAATGATTTGGTAATTGTCGCTTACTTTTTGCTGAATGAATGCACTTGGGAAAAGGTTGAAATACTTTTGGGTATTGATCTGATCCAAAGTCACTGAGTTTCCTTCGATATTGGAATGCTCACCTCTCAAACCTGCCTGATAGCTCAACTTGTCAGAAATCTTTCCTTTGTAAGAAACATATCCCGCCAATACATTTTCATGATAGATAAAGTGATTGCTATTTGGAGAAGGCTCGAAAGGACCATCTTCAATAGCCAAAGTCAGATCCAAATTATTGTCTGATTTTACCCAAGAACCTTTGACACCTGTTTCCAAAGTTCCTTTTCCCAAAGGTTTCACCAAATCCACCTTAGCAGTGAAGATATTGTAATACATATCATTCAAAGTCTTCAATCTTCCGCTCTCAGCATTCGTTTGAGATTCTCCAGTCCAAGTGCTAGTTGACAGAAGAGACTCACTGTCGGAATTCATTCTGGTAAAGTCAAAATCTGAAGTCAATTTGGTACCCAAAGTATCCAAATTACCTCCATAGTGAAGGTTTGCAAAGAACCTATTTCCTCCGCCTTTGGAGTCATTGTAAGAATCCAAATATGTCACTTCAGAAACACCAGGAGTATTGATTGCAGTCAATGCTGGATTTGTGGTGGTATTGTCAAAATCAGAAGCCTGAACGTTCAAACCAACATTATGATTCTCATTGATCTCATAGTTGGTCGCACCATTGAAGAACAAGTTTTTATTACGTTGTCTGATGTTTGATTCCTGCATGAAATTTGAAACTCCTTCTTCCACATCGAAATTTCTTTGGATGTCCAATTCATTCAAATTGGCATAGTGATTATAGTTCAAATCAGCATTGCTGGACCATTTCCCTTTTTTCACATTCAAAGAAACACCTGCAATAGGAGCCCAAAAACCATTGTACTGGCCACCTGCTTGAACGTTGCCAAACATCCCATCAACCGTATTTTTCTTCAATCTAATATTGATCACACCTGCTGAACCTTCCGCATCAAATCTTGCAGATGGGTTGTTAATTACCTCGATGCTTTTGATGTTTTCTGCAGGCATGGCACGTAGGAAATTCGCCAAATCATTTGCAGACATGTAGGTCTGACGATCATTGATCATCACAACCACACCGGATCTCCCATTCAAGTTGATGATTCCGTCTTGGTCTACATAGATTCCCGGAGATCTACCGATCACATCCAATGCATTGGATCCTTCAGCCATCACAGTTCCTTCCACATTGACCACAGTCTTATCAGGTTCGATGATGATCTCAGGACGGGTTGATTTGACAGTAACTTCATCCAAGCCGGTCATTTCATCTTCTACCTGAACAGACCCCATGTCTTTGATAGTCCCAGGGGTCAATTCAAATGAGTCAGATGTGAAAGTGGAGAAACCAATAGAGGAAACAACCAATTGGACTTTGGCAGTTTTCACGGACTCGATCACAAATGCTCCATCCTCATCGGATACAGCTCCATCAACCAGACCGCTTCCTTCAACAGCGATCAAAGCCACATTGGCAAAAGGAACGGGTGTACCAGATTGGTCCACTACTTTCCCGGATATTCGGCTCACTTCCTTGGGAGCACCTATCGCTAGGTTGCTTAGCCCCAACATATAAATGAATAGGGTTAAAAATAAATAGTTGGCAGTTTTCATTTCTTAATTGCGTGTTTATCTGTGCCACCTAAAGAAAATGAGATGCCATGAATCGAAAAGGGGTTAAAAAAGCTTAAAAAGGGCATTTTTGAATACTTTCAAAAAAATGAGTGTCCAACAGTGAACACTTTTTGACCTAGGAGCGGACATCAAGTTTGTTTATTTTTCGGTTAAAAATGTGGGATGTCCTATCCCATTTTTTATTAGACATAAAAAAACCCGGACAATTGCCCGGGTCCATTTAGAAAAGATTTCTTAAACCTCTAGATCGAAATGCTTGATAGCCTCTTGGTATCTTCTTTCTACTTCTGTCCAGTTAACAACATTCCAGAAAGCAGAGATATAATCAGGTCTTCTGTTTTGGTAATTCAGGTAGTAAGCATGCTCCCATACGTCCAATCCAAGAACAGGAATACCTTTGATTTCAGAAACATCCATCATAGGATTGTCTTGGTTTGCAGAAGAAACAACTTCCAAAGTACCAGCTGCAGTTACCAACAACCAAGCCCATCCAGAGCCAAATCTAGTTGCTGCAGATTGGTTGAATACATCTTTGAAAGAATCAAAGTTTCCAAATTTATTATCAATAGCACCAGCGATATCTCCTACAGGAGCTCCGCCACCATTTGGAGACAAAATTGTCCAGAACAAGCTGTGGTTATAATGTCCACCACCGTTGTTTCTAACAGCTACATTTTTACCAGCTACCTGCAAAAGCTCTGTAAGAGATTTGCCAGCTAGGTCAGTTCCTTCAATAGCCTTGTTTAGGTTATTTACATACCCTTGATGGTGCTTAGTATAGTGGATTTCCATTGTACGAGCATCAAAGTTAGGCTCTAATGCATCAAAAGCATAAGGTAAGGATGGGAGTTCAAAAGCCATCGTTTATAAAATTTATAGGTTAAACATTGAATTAAAATTCTTACTCAATCTGTCATCAAAACCATAGGAAGATTGAAAAGGTTCTTTAAAACCCAATTTCCTATTATTTTCTTAATTTTTTAAAAAACTCATTCAAAAGCTCTTCGGATTGTTGAGCCAAAACCCCAGTTTGAAGCTGAGTCTTTGGATGAAGAATAGAAGAGTCGAGTTGTCTAAACCCACGTTTTGGGTCGGAAGCTCCAAAAATGACAGTTCCAATTTGAGACCAAAAAAGAGCCCCACCACACATGGTACAGGGCTCCAATGTCACATATAATTTACAATCTGGGAGATATTTGGCTCCCATGTAATTAGCCGCAGCAGTGATCGCGATCATTTCTGCATGCGCTGTTACATCATTGAGTTTCTCTGTTTGATTATAAGCTCTTGCGATGATTCTATTTTTGGAAACAATCACGGCCCCAACAGGAATTTCACCCTCTTCAAAAGCAATTCTAGCCTGCTTGAGGGCTTCGTTCATAAAATATTCATCAGAGAAAAGCTCCATTCAATCGTATTTGTAAAAAGGCTTGAAATTGTGTTTTCAAGCCTTTTTCATTTTTATTAAATATTCTGGATTTACCTGAAGTAATCCAAAATCTCGTTTCTGACACCTTCGTTGATAATGACTGCCAAAACCAAAGAAACGACCAAACCAATGGTTGCTTTGAAGACATCATTTCTCGCCAAAACAAATGCTCTGTATCTCCAAGCATCTTTCTTCTTGGCTTTTCCATGCTTACCAATAGCAATTGCCAATTCTCTACCTCCTAGCAAACCGATAAATACCCAAGTAGTACTCATTGGCACGTGGCTATATAGCTTGAAGTAGAATAGGATGATTGCATATACAAAATCTACAATAGTAGCAGCTCTCACGTCTGTTACATTGGACTTTTCATTGACAATACCTTGAATACGATCTCCTTTCAGGTAGAATAGGAATCCAAGACCAATAAATACAAATCCTGCGTAAACGATGAACTCAACAAGATCTAATTGGCGCGGAAGGAAAACGGCAATGTTTGCGGCATCCTGCATGATCCAAACAGACCAAAGAGTACCTGAAGTAATCCACTGTAAAATGATCCAATAGGGCTTGGCTTTTCCTTTCAGATAATTTTGGACAAATCGCTCCAATACAAACCAAACAACCATTGCAATCCCGAAAGCAAGTAGATAACCTACAAAACTTTTGAACATCACATCTACAATAGTTCCTGCTTTGTAGGTGAATACGTTAAGCAAAAGGAAAGTCGTAGAAACAGGCATTCTCAGCCTGGTCATGATCAACAATACGATCGGAGCAGCCAACTGTAGGAAAACAAAACTTTCTGGAGCTTTTTCAAGTCCTTTTGTTGTCAATCTTTGATAACTCACATCTCCATCCAAAGTCATCCAGCTATAAGTAACTGTACCGACAAAAATCAACCCCATGAATAACCACAACCAATACCACTTCCGGTTTTGATTGGAAGCAATGAAAGTACCGATTGTCTGAATACTGTCATTGGCAATTGCAGAATAGGCCGCCAAAGCAAACCCAAACCACATCGCGGCATAAGTATAAGGAGTAATGATTGCGGCAACGGAAATTAGGACGCAGATAATAATGAGAAAAGATTTCTCTTTTTTGGTGAAGTCAAACAGGGAATAGGCCGTTTTTGAAAGCTTTTCCTGGTTGATATTTTGGTCAATATTTTTCTTAGCCATGAATTAAGACTTATGGGCAACGCGACAAAATTAAATAAGTTATTCGGCCTTCTATGTTAAGAAATTGTTAACTCAATACAAAAGATTCTTTTTCGGTATAATCCTCCCTTGTATTTCGTAAAAAAATTTCAAATTTTGCCCAATTATTGCATTAAAATTTGGATTCTCTGAAAAAATAAATCATCAAAAGAGCCAAATAATGGCCTTCAATAATCCAAATCCGATACGTTTATTCATTTATGGAGAGTCTGGTACAAGAATCTAAACATCCGAATAAGACCAAAAGCTACCTTTTGATGCTTTTGGCCCTGTTCCTGTTTATTTTTTCCATTGACCTTTTGACCGTCTCATTGAGCCATATGAATAACAGTGTGGCGCAAGATCTTTTCCAAGCTACCAGAAATCCATTTATCAGTTTGTTCATCGGATTGCTGATGACGGCTCTTATCCAAAGTAGCTCCACCGTGACTGCAAGTGTGGTAGCTGTAGTCGCAGCTGGAAACATGAGTTTGGATCAGGCTGTACCTATGGTCATGGGTGCAAACATCGGTACAACACTTACCAGTACCTTGGTTTCTTTTTCCTACATCATGAAGAAAAAGGAATTTAAACGTGCCCTTTCAGCTGGTGTAGTTCATGATATTTTCAATATTATGACTGTATTGATCTTATTGCCACTGGAATTGAACTTCCGACTTTTGTCGGGATCAGCGATCAAATTGGCACACTTCTTTGCCCCAGACGATAACTTTACAGGACCAGTTGTATACAATAAAGTATTTACAAGGCCTGTCACAGAGTGGATTAGTGACACCATCAATATTCCATTTGTCACCACTATCCTCGCTGTATTCATTGTTTTTGCCGCCATCAAGATTCTTGCAACTTCGGTTTACAAAGCTTTTGTATCTGATAGTTTCAAAGAGATCAGCAATATGATCTTTAAGAAAACCTGGCTTTCTTTTATTTATGGGGTCTTCTTTACCGCGGCAGTACAATCAAGTACAGTGACCACATCGTTGGTAGTTCCTTTGGTTGCTACAAAAAAAGTAACCCTAAAAAAGGCCTTCCCTTTTATTGTCGGAGCGAATATAGGTACTACCATTACAGCTGCTTTGGCAGCTATTTACAAAAGTGAGGCTGCCATTGCTTTGGCTATTGCCCATTTCCTTTTCAATACGATCGGAGCGATTATTATACTTTCATTCCCTCAGTTGAGAAATTTGCCTGTAAGACTTGCAATCTATATGGGTAAAAAATCCGTCAAGTCTAGATTTTTGGGATTTGCCTATATCCTCTTGACCTTCTTCATTATTCCTTTCTTGTTGATCTATTTCACTCAGGATTAATGTTCCCTCAGTTGTAATTGGAACAAGTACAAAACCTTCCTTTACTCTTTTAAAAAGTTTCCCTTCAGCTTTTAATCAATCCCTTTTGACAAGCTAAAATAGGAGAACCATTAAAGAAGCCATAAATCGGAAATTTTTGAGTTTGATTAATTATTTGGCAGTAGAAACATGCGTAATGCAGTAAATAACGCCTCTATTCACCGCATTAATTGCAGGATTTATATTGATTATGCGGTGAATACACTTTATATTTACCGTAAATAATGCGGTAAATAATGTATATCTACCAACAAAAAAATTGGCCGAACTTTTCTTGGGATATAAATCAGATTGCATTCCTATTGACTTCGGTGCGCCACAAGCAAGGAAAATTAACAGGACGAATGATGAGTCTGGGCTTCGATCTGCAAAACGAGGCAATGCTTCAAACTATCACGCAAGATGTACTCAAGACAAGTGAAATTGAGGGTGAGCATTTCAATACAGATCAGGTTCGCTCTTCTGTTGCCCAAAAATTGGGGATGGATATAGGAGGTTCAATTCCAGCAGACCGTCATGTCGAAGGAGTTGTTGATATGCTGCTAGATGCAACGCAGCATTATGAGAGACATCTTGATGACGAACGCTTATTTGGTTGGCATGCAGCAATGTTTCCAACAGGGAGAAGCGGTATAAATAAAATCACTGTAGGATCTTGGAGAACACCTGAAACAGGAGCAATGCAGGTCGTTTCTGGAGCAATGGGAAAAGAGCTAAAACATTTTGAGGCTCCACTCTCAGAGAATGTACCTAAAGAGATGGATGTGTTTTTTGATTGGTTTAACTCCAAAGTTCAATTAGACCCTGTCTTAAAAGCTGCAATCGCTCATTTGTGGTTTGTTACTATACACCCTTTCGATGATGGAAATGGACGTATTGCACGTGCAATTACCGACTTACAATTGGCGCGATCCGATGAAAGTAAACAGCGTTTTTATAGTATGTCTGCTCAAATCCAAAATGAGAGAAAGAAGTATTACGAAATTTTAGAAAATACTCAAAAAGGAGACCTTGAAATCACCAAATGGCTACATTGGTTTCTATCTTGTCTGGAGCGAGCACTTATCCATGCTGAAGAATCTTTAAACTCGGTTCTAAATAAGGCAAATTATTGGAATTTTTTGAATACAAAATCACTTAATGACCGTCAGAAACAGATGATGAATAAGCTTTTGGACGGTTTTGATGGTAAACTCAATACCTCTAAATGGGCAAAGATCACCAAAGTTTCAACTGATACAGCACTTAGAGATATACAAAATTTGGAAGATCAAGGTGTCCTTGTAAAACAAGCAGGTGGTGGTAGAAGTACCAGCTATGAATTGGTAAAATTAAGTTGATATAAAATCCAAAAACTGGCATTGAATCGAGACTACATATTCTTATCAGCTACCTATTTTAGGTCTTTTGGCTTTCTCTCCAAGCATCCATCAAAGCCTTGGCAGAACTGGTACCAATTCTATCTGCGCCTGCACGAATCAATTCCAAGGCAAAATCCAAAGTCTTGATTCCTCCACTAGCTTTGATTCCAGTCTGAGAACTTAGCGTTTTTCTCATTAGATGAATATCCTCGACTTTCGCTCCGCTAGGTGCATAACCAGTTGATGTTTTTACAAAATCAGCTCCAGCATCCTGACAGATTGAGCAAGCTTCCTGGATTTGCTCAGGATTCAAATAGGCTGTTTCGATGATTACTTTCAGAATTCTTTCCTCTTCGTGGCATATTTTGGCGATTTGTGCAATTTCAATCTTGGGCCAATTCATACCTGAATGGTAGGCAGTCTGTGACCAAACCAAATCCAGCTCATCAGCTCCGTTTTTGATCGCCTCTTTCGTCTCCGCTACTTTGCTGGCAGTATCCTCGAAGCCTAAAGGAAAACCGACAACAGTCACTGTCTGGATATCCTCATCTTTAAGCTCTCTAGCCACTTTTTTGACCCAGAAAGAAGGAACACATACTCCAATGAACTGCTCATTGATCGCATCTTTTACAAGTTGATCGACATCCTCTCCAGTCATGGTAGGCTTCAAAACAGTCGATTCGAGAAATCTATTGAAATTTTTCATCCGGATAAACGTAGTCTGTCAAATGCATAAACTCCAAAGTTAAATCGCCATCTCTTGCTATGGTAGCCTTTTCCAAAATTGGAGCAGGTTCATCCAAAAGCGCTGGAATCACCCATTGTATCAATTGGTTTCCAAAGTCCCTGCTGGCCTCACGAGGCAGCTCACATGGCAAATTATCAATAGCCATCACCGAGATGCTATTTTGCTTACCAAAAGCTTCGATTTCTGTCATTGTCTGACGATCTACATCATATACCGGTGATAAAATCGTAGATGCTTTAGAAGTAGTCGGCACAGAGCCATTGATATCACAAGTCACATCTGCGATTACCGAAATCCCAAAATCGTCTGACTGAATGTCTTTCAACTCAAAAAGTCGGGGAGCTTTGGGATCCCAATAGGCTGCTGCGATCAACATCTCACCTTCTTCAGCAAATTTGAGAAAATGACTTTCGTATTTTTCAGGACTTGTATAAAACTCATTTTTATCAAAGCCTCCGTCGGTTTTCCTTCTATTGAAATCCTCAGACTTGAGCTGAACGAATACCGGCTCATCAAAATACTGATGAAGGAAATCTTCTGTTCCTACCTCCTTAATTTCCATAGCTTCCAAGATTTCTTTGGCTCCATTCCCTACTCTACCAGATCCATTCAATATGATTTTGATTGGAGGAAGCTGAATCTTTTGAAGCTCTTGCTTCATTTCGGCTAGGTCAAAGCACTCATGAGCACGTTTAATTTCAAAAAGGCCAGTTTTTTGACCATAAGTCCACATCGCATTATATGCCCCCACTACTCCAGCCCATCGGCCAAATGCTACAACACGTGAGCCAGATTCATTTTTCAAAACCTCATAATCAATCATGCGAATGTTCTTTTCAAGAACTGCTTGAAGAAGTCCCCGGTTATACGCTTGTCTTTTGATGGTATGGGAAAAGAAAAAATAGGTTTTATCAGATATCAAGTTGGCAATTGGAACTTCTTTTACTCCAAAAAGTACATCACAACCAGAAATATCAGAAATCACCTCAACTCCTTTGGATTCGTACTCTTCATCGCTGAAACAGCGGATAGGACTAGATTCTACATAAAACTTAAGTTGGCCTTCAAACTTTTGATTCAAAGACTGCAATTGATCAGGTGTAAATGGGCTTCTTTTGTCAGGTGGATTTTTTCCTTCGCGGATAATTCCGATTTTCATAAAAATTCCTCGCTTCAGGGTTTCAAAACATGAACGATTACATCATTCTAGCACTATGCTGGTCATTATTTTACGCAGTTCATAGCTTGATGGCTGCCTCCAAGTTAAAAAGAATTTTGAAGGAGAAATTAGGTCAACACATGAAATGGTATAGGCTTTTTTACAGTTTGCTATCAATTCTGCTTTTAATGGGAATAGGGCTAGTTTCTATAAAAATCCCAACTCAAAAAATTCTTTCAGAAAGTCAATTTCTTCTTTATTTCGGCTACTTATTTGCCACTTTTGGGACCATAATTATGGTAAAAAGTTCCAAAGGTTGGTCTTTGAAAAGCTTTTTGGGATTCAAACCTGTAGATCAAAATGAGGAACTCTTTCAGTCTGGATGGTATGCCAGAGTAAGGCATCCTCTATACTTGGGATTGGCAATGATATTCTTAGGGTATTTCCTTGTAGCTGGCACCGGTGCAGCATTGACCCATTTTGTTTGTTTGGCACTTTATCTACCTATTGGGATCTATTTCGAAGAGCAGAACCTAGTAGATCAGTTTGGTCAGGAGTACATAGAGTACAAGAAGGAAGTTCCTGCATTTTTTCCAAAACTTAAAAAATAAAAAAAGGGCCGAAGCCCTTTCTTTTAATCTATTCCTCTGAATTCCACATCAAATCGGAGAACCGAATTGGCTGGGATTTTCTCATTGCTTTCCTGATCTCTATACGCATACGGAGATGGAATAATCAATACAGCTTTGGCTCCTGGTCTCAACCTTCTGAAGCCAATATTCCAGCCCTGAATCACAGAACTGACATCTAGGGTAAATTGGAATACTGTATAATTCCTTCCCTCCACATAGATATCATTTTCTATGGCAACGCTCTCATAGGATGTATCAAATACAGATCCATCAGAGATCAAAGAGCCAGTGTAATCAGTATAAACTACCGTGCCGTAAGTTGGCCTAGTACCTTCTCCTTCCTCCTGTACAATCACCACAATCCCACTAGGATCATGAATTCTATACAAAGAATCGATTTCAGCCACTGCCAAATAATCGGCAATTTTCACGCTGTCCTTTTCCAAATTTCCAGCAATATCATAGGTTGGCCCAACATTGTAAGGATTGTTTGGTTCACATGCAGCAAATAATACTGCAGCTACAAAAAAGAAAAAGAGGTATTTAGCGGTATTAATCATTATTGGTTTCCTTCTTTCCGGTCTACAAATTCAATTTCAAAGATTACTGGAGTATTTGAGGGAATTCCTCCACTTGGATTTCCAGCAGTACCATATGCATATGCAGAAGGCATTATTATAGTCGCCTTGTCTCCTACTTCCATCAAAGAAACTCCCAATTCAAATCCAGGAATCAAAGAGCCATACCCTTGGAGAAATTTGATAGGACCATAAGCTCTACTTTCACTGTAGATGTCATTTTCTTTGGCGACATCCTCATAAGAAGTATCAAAGACCTTATCAGTCAAGAATTTTCCAATGTAGTTTGTGCTAACTGTATCACCTACTGCTGCAGTAATTCCAGAACCGGAAACTTCTTGCCATATCACATGAAAGCCTACGTTTTCATCTGTATATTCTTTAACCCCATCAATTGGATTTTCTGCTAAGTATGCATCAATCGCTTCTATATCTCGAAGCAAGATGGATTGATAAGTAGAGTCCTCATCGATACACGCAAATAGCGATACAGATGCAAATAGGACTAAGAATAAAGATGATAATCTGGATTTCATGTTGGTTTAGTATTTAAGTTTTATTTCTGAACGTCTGTGACTTCCACATCAAAGACCAAGATAGAATTAGGACCGATCAATCCTCCAGCTCCATTCTCACCATAACCTAGCGGAGAAGGAATCAAGAATTTAGCTTTAGATCCTTTTTTCAAAAGCAATAGGCCTTCATCCCATCCAGGGATTACTTGTCCCATTCCTACATTTACTGGAAGTGGTTCGTAATCTCTTTGAGGATTAAATCTGTCATTGTCTTTGGCAATCTGCTCATAGGAAGTATCGAAAAGAGTTCCATCGATCAAGTAACCAGCATAGTTTACATACATGGTAGTACCTGGAGTTACCTCATCACCTGAACCTGGAGTTTCGATTACATAGTAAAGACCATTTTCAGTCTTCTGAACATCCAATCCATTAGCGGAAGCATACTCTTCAATTTTCTTTCCGTCCTCTACAAGCAAAGTTTTAGCTCTTTCGGCTCTTTTAGCATTCTCAGCCTCTTCCGCTTTGGAGAAATAATCCATCAAGGCCTCTTGAGTCATGATATCGATTGCTCCGATTCTGATTTTCAATTGATCCTCAGCATTCAAGAAAGGAGGGAAGTTTGGTCCGAAAATCACTTGAGCAGTAGACTCGAAATTGATAGAGTCACCTTTTCTCAATCCCAAGAAGATTTCATCCATTCCATTGTTAACAGGAATAGAATCATTTGCCATAACATACCCTGGCACCGGCTGAGTAGAAGTAGTATAAATCACAGAGTCGTCAGCATTGACGATATCCAAATGGTATAGCAAAAACTCTCCATTGGCAGGCTTCTGAGAACCCTCTTTGATATATGTGTACTCGATACCGTCCTTTTCAGTGACTTTGGTCTTGTTACAGGAAGACATGACACTTGCTCCAGAGAGCAATACAAGGGCTGCCAAAAGGCTTTTTTTATTTTTCATAAAGGTTAGGTGGTTTTACTTCTTATGTGAATGCTTGAAATCAATCTGCAGAAACTGCTTCTCCCACAAACAATTCGTCTTGATGCTCCTCTACCAACGACTCAAATCGTTCGATCGTATCTTTCAAAGTTTGCTCGGATTTACCGCCAGCGGCATTCTTGTGTCCACCTCCGTTGAAGTAGGACGCAGCGAATTTATTAACCGCTACTTCGCTTGAGGATCTAAATGAAATTTTTATTCCATCTTCACGCTCAGAGAAGAGTGCAGCCAGTTTGATTCCGTCCAAAGATAGTGCATAATTGACCAATCCTTCGGTATCTCCTGTGCGGCTTTGATATTTTTTAAGATCTTTTTTGCTGATCGCAAAATAGGCGGTGTGCAGGTCTTCCAAGACTACCAATCTACGGCTGATTGCAAAGCCGATAAACTTCAATCTGTTTACCGAATTAGAATCATAAATCCAGTTGGCGATCTGTGAAGGGTTAGCTCCTAGTTCGATCAGTTCAGCGACTACCAAGTGTACATTTTTAGTAGTATTAGGATGTCTGAATCCTCCGGTATCGGTCATGATACCAGCATAAAGGCACTCTGCAATATCCTTGTCGATCAAATCCTTGTCGCCTAGCTTGACGATCAATTCATAGATCAACTCACAGGTAGCAGCGGCTTCAGTACTCCAATAGCGGAAGTCAGCAAAATCCTCTGGATCTTGGTGGTGATCAATATTAACGATATAGGCATCCGACTTGCGGATCATTTCACCCAATTCATTGACCCTGCTCAGACCGGAAAAGTCCAAACAGAAAATCACATCTGCCTCATTCAATGCAGCGGTTGCTTTTTTCTGTTGATCTTCTCTGCTAAAGTCTAATACAGAATCATTTCCTTCCATCCAGTTCAAGAATGAAGGATAATCGGTAGGAGTTACCACTGTCACCTCATGGCCTTTTTTGATCAGATAATTTGCAAGTCCAAGTGAGGACCCCAAAGCATCTGCATCAGGCTTTACATGGGTAGTGATAAATATTTTTTTGGGTGAAGAGAGTTCTTTTTTAAATGTGGCTATTGCTTCCATTCTTAATTTTCAACGGCTCAATGGCTCTAGTAGTCCGCAAAGGTCAGGATTTTTTTTACAATTCCCAACTTGTGCATTTCCTTGAAAATGAATGAAATAGCTTATTTATCCAAGAAACTTAGTTGATAAGTCCCAAAGAAATCCATTAGCGGTTTATAAATGGGACCTGTTAAAAGTCCAGTGATAGGATGTAAGTAACCATTTTCTCAGCATCATTTTGGCTCAAGCTAGGATGTGCTCTCATCACTGGTGTACCCCAGGTACCCGATCCTCCACTGATCACCTTTCTGGCTAAAAATTCTACATAGGTTTGATTCGATGGATACCTTCGTGCGATATCTGAAAATGAGGGCCCAGTAGCATCCTGATCCAGTTTATGGCATTCGAAGCAATCTGAATAAGAGATCAAAACCTTCCCTGATTTGACTCTCAAAGAATCTAAGAGCTCATCTTCACCGGGCACAATGAAAAATTCATCTTTGGACGCCTTTACTTCTTCCAGTCCATCTGCCTCCTTTTTGGAAGATTGACATGAAAAAAGAATTCCCAAGCCAATCAAAAAAGTGATCGTGTATCTCAATCCCATCCTAGTTTCCTTGCCTCAATTATTTAAAAAAGAATGAATGATTTTGACTTTTCTCAAAGCTTTATAGTAGATGGTTGGCCAATGACTTCCAGTTGGAACACATCCTTTCTGGCGTAATGACCTACCACATCAAAGTCCAATTTACTTTTTGCCAAATCAGAAAAATCCAGATCCGCCACCAAAAGCCCTTCTTCATTCCAAAGTGGTCCTGCCAAAACTTCTCCCAAAGGTGAAATAATCACACTTCCTCCGGCACACATGATTTCTGGTTCAGCTTCCAAATCAGCTTGATACTTTTCAGGATAATCGGACTTTCTCACAAATTGATTGCAAGCCAATACGAAGCACCTTCCTTCCAAAGCTATGTGCTGCATAGTGCTTTGCCAGGATTCTCTTGAATCAGCTGTTGGAGCCAAATAGATTTCCACTCCTTTTTGATACATGGCCATTCTAGCAAGCGGCATGTAATTCTCCCAGCAAATCAGGCCTCCAATCTTTCCTATTTTAGTATCAAAGCTAACTAATGTACTTCCATCACTTTCTGCCCAGATATATCTCTCCAAGCCAGTTGGCTTCAACTTGCGATGCTTTCCAATCAATTCGCCATTTTCATCGAAATAAAGTAATGTGCAATACAAGGACCCTCCAATCGACTCCTTCTCTGTCACACCCAAAGCAACCATTAGACTGGCTTTGCGAATAGCATCTCCGATTTTCTCAATAAAAGGAGAAGAAGTCTCAATACTGTTTTCCCAATAGTCCAACCATTGCTCGCGGCTTTTATCGGATCTTTTCCCTACCACCGCATCAAAATCAATCCCTCTTGGATAGCAAGGAATAAATGACTCTGGAAAAAGAAGCAACTCGCAGCCTTCTCTTGCCCCTTTTTCTATCCAAGAGATAATGGTCTCCACTGTTTTTTCAATATCGAAAAGGGCTGGGGTAGCCTGAACAACCCCAACTTTAATTTTTTGCAGACTCATAATACTCTGATTTGGGAACAAGCTGAATATAATCAATGATCCTAATATTCAATTCTGGTCAATCATACATTTCCTCAATACTAAAAGAAAATAAATAGTCACCTTCCTCCATAGCTATTACAACCCCTATCTAGCTTTTTTCCAAGTATTATTCAGAATTTTTCTGAATTTACCATAGATAAACCCTGTATTAACCCTGAAGAAAGCTAAGAAAAACCTAAGCTTTGCTATGGATTCTATTTTGACAAACGCTGCTTAATATCTGATTTACCTTTGTCAAAAATTATTAAATCAATTTGAGTTCACAGGGAGGCTCGTGACGAATTCAGTTCTTTCCAACCACTGCTTCATAAGCTGAAAGCAAAGCCTCCTGAAGAATTTCTTTTTCTAGAAAACTTAACTCAAAAGTAGTCGCTCCTCTCTCACCCCATTTATTGGGTACAGGATAAATATGATCTGAATCCAGGGAACAGAACTCCTTTTGCTCTTCTGGACTGAGAAAAATATTGCAGGTATGATCTTTCTCCAGATAGGTAGCAAACATTCTTTTTCCAGTGACTTTGAAGCCAGTTCTATCAAAATGAGGCTTTTGGTCCGCACCTGGAAAAGAAAGTGCCATTTGAAAAAATGTGGCCTTTGAGATCATTTTAGCTTTGTATTTGAATTCATCAAATTAGAAGAAAGAGTCCTTAAAATCTTAAATATCAAACTGAAAATGAATGAAATACTGGTTAATTCTCGATAATTTCTCGGAATAGAGCAGGCTTTCCTCTATTTTTGCGCCCGAATTTAAATCAGTGTAAACTCAATTAACATGGCAGGAAAAAGAACATTCACCATGATCAAGCCTGATGCTTTTGAAGCGGGCAACTCTGGAGCAATCCTAAAAATGATCGAAGAAGCAGGCTTCAAAATCGTAGCGATGAAAGCTACTCAATTGACTCCTGAATTGGCAGGAAAATTCTACGAAGTACACAAAGAGAGACCTTTCTACAAAGATCTTTGCGCATACATGTCTTCTGGACCTATCATCGCTGCTATCCTAGAGAAAGACAATGCAGTTGAAGATTTCAGAACTTTGATCGGTGCTACCAACCCTGAAAATGCAGCTGAAGGTACTATCCGTAAAATCTTCGCTAAGTCTATCGAAGCAAATGCTGTTCACGGATCTGATTCTGACGAAAACGCAGCTATCGAAGGTAACTTCTACTTCTCTCAAGCTGAGAGAGTAAGATAATCCCCCTCAAATAGATAATAAGAAAGCACCTCGATTGAGGTGCTTTTTTTGTTTCCAATCTAATTTTTCTACGTATTTATTTTTCTACGTAATTCCTCAAACTATCCAAAACAGGACAAAAGGCCATAAAAGTCAATATATCTAATAAATATCAGTAGTTAAAAATATCTAGATAATATTTTGAATTAAGTATTTTTACTTATATTTTTGATTCAAAATTACTTAGATATGAAAAAGGTAATCGTAGTCGGAAATGGAATGGTAGGCTATAAGTTTTGTGAAAAACTTGCTGCCCACCCTCAAAGAGATCAATTTGAAATCACTGTTTTTGGTGAAGAGCCCAGACCGGCATATGACCGAGTTCATCTGAGCGAATATTTTTCTTTAAAGTCCTCTGATCCACTTTTATTGGCGCCTAGGGCCTGGTATGAAGAGAACCGAATCGAACTTCGGACCTCCGAACTGGTCTCAGAAATAGACACTTCTATCAAAAGAATTGTGACTCATAAAAACAATTCCTTCCAATACGATTATTTGATTCTCGCAACCGGGTCATCTCCCTTTGTACCTCCTTTAGAAGGTGTCTCCAAAACTGGGGTATTCATCTATAGAACGATAGAAGACTTAGAGGCAATTGAAGAATATGCGAAAAAACTTCAATCTCAGGGGAAATATAAAGCAGCAATCTTAGGCGGAGGTCTTTTGGGATTGGAAGCTGCAAATGCTACCAAAGAATTGGGAATGGAGACCAGTGTCATAGAATTTGCACCTAGATTGATGCCGAGGCAATTGGATCAGCAGGCTAGTGACCTTTTGATTAAAAAGATCGAAAGCTTGGGAATCCATGTCTATTTGGGTAAAAATTCAAAAGAGATAATCGGTAGCCCAGAAATCACTGGAATTGATTTCCATGATGGAAGCTCTCTGGATGTGGACATGCTGGTTATTTCTGCAGGTATCAGACCAAGAGATGAATTGGCTATCAAAGCGGGCTTACTTACAGGAACCCGAGGAGGTATTGAGGTAAATAGAAAAATGGAAACATCCGATCCTTCCATTTTCGCGATTGGAGAAGTGGCCTTATATAATAATGGCATCTACGGACTTGTCGCTCCAGGTTATGAAATGGCAGGAGTTGCAGTAGATCAAATTACCGGTGGGGAGAAATTGATGAGCCCTACTATCGATATGTCTACCAAATTAAAGTTGGTGGGCACAGAAGTAGCATCTTTTGGAGATCCATTTTTGGAAAATGAAAATGCAATTGCCATTCGCTATGAAAACAAACAAAAAGGAATTTATAAAAGAATTAATATCTCCCCTGATGGTAGCAAATTGCTTGGAGGAATTCTAGTTGGCGACGCTTCAGATTACAATAACCTTTTCCAACTCTACATCAACGAAATCAAACTTCCCGAAGATGCAGAGGATCTGATTCTTGGAGCAAGAGGAGGAGATGGGAAAAGTTCTTTTGGTTCTGCTTTGGATCTCCCAGATTCCGCTCAGATCTGCTCCTGTGAGTCAGTTTCCAAAGGGGATATCTGCGGCAGCCTTACTTCAGGAACTTGCTCTTCTTTGAAAGATGTGATTGGTCTTACCAAAGCATCCAGCTGTTGCGGAGGATGCAAACCTATGGTGACAGAATTGGTCAATGAGACCCTGAAATCCATGGGGCAAGAGGTCAAGGAGACAATTTGTGAGCACTTCGAATACAGCAGACAGGAACTCTACGACTTGGTCAAAATCCACCGTATCCCAACTTACAATGATGCTTTGGATCAATTGGGAAAAGGACACGGTTGTGAAATCTGTAAACCAGTGATGGCATCTATTTTCGCCAGCATATTTATGGAAACAGCCAACCGTCAGGTGGGAATTCAAGACTCAAACGACCGCTTTTTAGCAAATATTCAAAGAAATGGCACCTATTCAGTAGTACCTAGAGTACCAGGGGGAGAAATCACTCCAGAGAAATTGGTAGTCCTTGGACAGGTAGCTAAAAAATACGATTTGTATACCAAAATCACGGGAGGTCAAAGAATTGACCTATTTGGAGCTCAACTTCACGAACTTCCTCTGATTTGGAAAGAATTAATCGAAGCCGGATTCGAAAGTGGTCATGCCTATGGCAAATCCCTTCGGACTGTCAAAAGTTGTGTAGGATCTACATGGTGCAGATACGGCATGCATGACAGCGTCAGCTTTGCAATTCAAATCGAGGAGCGCTACAAAGGCCTTCGCTCCCCACATAAATTAAAAGGTGGAGTCTCTGGTTGTATCCGTGAATGCGCAGAAGCCAGAGGAAAAGATTTCGGGATTATCGCTGTCGAAGGGGGTTGGAATCTCTATGTCTGTGGAAATGGCGGCGCCAATCCGAAGCATGCTGTTCTGCTTGCCTCCCAATTGGATGATGAAACCTGCATCAAATACCTTGATAGATTCTTGATGTTTTACATCAGAACTGCAGCACCATTGATGAGAACAGCTCCTTGGTTGGACAAATTGGACGGAGGACTGGACTATTTGAAAAAAGTAGTAGTAGAGGACAGCTTGGGAATAGCAGAAGAGTTAGAAAATGAGATGGAAGAACTGGTAAACAAATTTACCTGTGAGTGGAAAGAAGCTATCGAAAGCCCTGAAATGATGAAACGCTTCAAGCATTTTATCAATACAGATGACTCCAATGAAGAGCTTGTCTTTGTACCAATGAGAGAACAAAAAATGCCTAAACCATGGTAACAATGGAAGAGTATTTCAACACCTATCAATCCGTAGATCCTCAAAATGTGCTTCACTGGGTAAGAGTAGGAGAAGTCAGTGATTTCCCAGAAAATGCCGGCGGATGTATCAAGTATAAGTCCAAGCAAGTTGCCGTATTTCATTTTGAAAGAACCAATACCTGGTATGCTTGTCAAAATCTTTGCCCCCACAAACTTGAAATGGTTTTGTCAAGAGGTATGACTGGAGATGCAGCAGGAATTCCAAAAGTCTCTTGCCCTCTTCACAAAAAATCATTTTCTCTAGAAGATGGGACCAATTTAAATGGCGAGGAATACCGCATAGCGACTTATCCAGTCAAAATAGACAACGGAAATGTATATATTGGATTTGCCGACTAAGCCTAAATCCAATGAATTTATTCGAAGAAGCAATTTCTAAAATCGACCAGATCAATGCAGAAGATCCCAATCAGGAATTTGCAGATGAAAAAAGCTTTCCAAAGGAATTGCTTTACTCTCTGAGAATGAGTGAAAAACTGGACTCCTTTAGCCCAGAAGCTCCTGACCACCTAAAAATTGCAGCAAGAGCTCAGCATATTGGAAGGTGGAGGATTCCAAGATCCGATTATCCAATGGATCGTGTGGGATATTTGAAATGGAGAGAGGAACTCAAGAAAATGCATGCAACTCTTACTTCGGATATTCTAAAAGATGTGGGATATCAAGATGATTTCATTGGAAAAGTAAGTCACCTGATCAGGAAAAGACAACTCAAAACAGACGAAGAAACCCAAGCCTTGGAAGATGTCATCTGCCTCGTATTTTTGGAATACTATTTTGATGATTTTGCCAGCAAACATGAGAAAGATAAAATCATCGATATCCTTCAGAAAACTTGGGCAAAAATGTCCGAAAAGGGCAAAGATGCAGCTCTGAATCTAAAATTAAGTCCTCAAAGCACCCAACTCATCCAAGAGGCATTATCCAATTGAAATGTCCCAAAAAAGCAAATCTTTCGATCAAGACACCTTCAATAGGCTCCGGCGCCTTTACTTGATTGCCTTAGGAGCAATTGCTCTCTCAGTTTTGGCCAGTCAGCTTTTTATTCGAAGCTACTTGAGCAATCAGGAGAACGACAGTAGGCTAATCAATATGGCCGGAAGGCAAAGAATGCTCAGTCAAAAACTCTCCAAAGAAGCCATTCTTTTAGCCTATACCGAAATACCCTCTGAAAGAAACGCCATTCTTGATAGCATTCAAATCACGCAAAAAGAATGGAATGAAGCACACCAAATCCTCAAGTTTGGTGATGAAAACACAGGGATTGAAGCTGAAAAAAGTGAAGAATTGAATTCGATGTTCGATTCGATCCAAACTTCCTTTGACCAGGTCAATGGATCTATTGATTCGATTAAACGTTTGGCTGAATCTCCTACTTCAGACAGCAGCAATTTCAAGGCTGAAATTAAAAACCTTTTAACCGGGACTTCAGATTTTCTACCTCAGATGGAAAGGATAGTAAATCAATATGACCAAGAAGCAAAAGAGAAAGTCTCACAGTTAAAAAAACTTGAGATCACCATTACCATGATCACCATTCTCATTCTTCTTGGAGAGTTTTTGGTCATATTTTGGCCTTCAGCCAAAGCTATCAAAGGTAGCATCAAGGAGCTGATGGAAGCTGAAAAAAAGGCCGTGAAAATGGCAAAAGATGCGGATGCCCTTTCACAGTCTAAGGAGAAGTCGGTTAGGGAATTACGCGCATTGAGTCAGGCAATGGACCAGATTCTATTGTTTGCCAGAATCACTCCAGATGGTTACGTGAGTCATTTAGGAGATCAATTTTCCAAGCTTCTCAAAGTCAAAAAATTCAATCTGAACGCAAAGTTTTCAGAGATCATTTCAATCAATGAGAATGAAAGACTCACAATGGATCAGATCATTTCTGAAAACAAAAAATCTGGATGGCAGGGCGAGGTCAAGGCATCCAATCAAAATGGAAAGGAAATCTGGTTGGATTTCACCATGCTCCCTTTTCATTCTGGTGAAGATAAATCTGAATTGATCATCGTATGCCTTGATATTACCAAGCGAAAGGAAATCCTTCATGAGGTAGAGCGCCTAACCAAGGAAAGCTATGAAGAAAGAATCCACCAGCAGAAGATCATCAGCAGAAAAATCATTGAAAACCAGGAAAATGAGCAAAACAGAATTGCCAAAGATATCCACGATGGAATTGGCCAAATGCTTACAGGCTTGAAATATTTGTTGGAAAGCGTTGATTTAAGTGATATTGAAAAGGCTCAGGAAAAAATCGAGAAACTCAAATTATTTACTTCCAATATCATCAAAGGAGTCAGAACAGCAACTTTTAATCTTACACCTCCTGAGCTCACAGATTATGGATTGGTGCCCGCCCTGACGGAACTTACCCAGGAACTGTCCAAGTTGACGGACAAAAATATTGTCCTTTTCAACAAAACAGATTTTAACCAAAGACTGGACAATCTTACAGAAATCAATTTGTATCGAATTACCCAGGAAGCCATCAACAATGCTATCAAGTACGCTGAATCCAGCCACATCATAGTAACAATTTCTCATAGCGAAAGCATATTGAGCATTATCGTGGATGATAATGGAAAAGGATTCGATAAAAAAACTCTCAAACCAAAACCTGATAAAGATGGAGGGATGGGACTGACATTTATGCAGGAGAGAATCAACTATATCAACGGAAGACTCTTTATCAATTCCGCACCAAACCAAGGAACAAGGGTAACTTTAAATGTTCCAATTGCCTAATTCACTAGTCTTTTTTACGTAAATTTCTTTATTTTACTACGTAATTAACCTTAGTAGAAATGAACCCAACTAGACTTGTTCTTGCCGACGACCACGAATTGGTAAGAGATGGCATCAAATCCTTATTGGAAAATGAAACTGACTTCAAAGTCATCGATGAAGCTTCAGATGGAGAAGAGGCGCTTGAAGTCATTGCCAAAAACAAGCCTGATTTGCTGATAGTAGACATCAGAATGCCAAAAATGAATGGAATCGAAGTAGTAAAAACCCTTACTTCCAAATATCCTGAGGTAAGAAAATTGGTACTTTCCATGCATGATTCTGAAGAATACGTAGTCCAGTCCATAGAAGCGGGAGCGGATGGTTATTTGCTCAAAGGCTCTTCAAAAGCTGAATTTCTGAAGGCTTTGAGAACCATTGCCGAAGGAGGTAAGTATTTTACTGGAGAAGTTTCAGCATATATAATCAACAATTTTGTAGGCGGTCAGCCAAAGCCTCGAACCCAAACTACTCCATCTGCACCAGAAATTTCCAACCTTACCAATAGAGAAAAGCAGATTCTAGACTTGATCCTTCAGGGACATGGAAACAATGAAATAGCTGATGCATTGGAAATCAGTAGGAGAACTGCCGAGGTTCATAGATTCAATCTGATGAAAAAATTAAATGTCAAAAACCTCACTGAGCTCACCAATAAGGCCAAAGACTTACAATTAATATAAGTATTAAATAAGTACTTAGAAGCCCCAAAAATACCATTTGGGGCTTTTTTATGATTTTACTAAAAAAATATTACGTATATATCTACGTATATAAGTATTTTTACTTACTTTTATTTTAAATAAATGTAAGTACTATGAAAAATCACACTAACTCCAAGGCAACTAGCCTGAATCTTAGAGATATCACAAGTGTACCTATCAGGACATTTTGGATTACCTCCTTTGCGTTTTTTATATGCTTCTTCGCCTGGTTTGGGATTGTCCCCTTTATGCCAGATGTAGTAAGAGATCTAGGTTTGACACCAGCCCAAAAATGGAATGCTACAGTTTTGGCTGTTGCTGGGACCGTATTTGCGAGATTATTGATTGGAAAACTATGCGATAAGTATGGACCAAGGCTTTGCTACACTTGGCTACTTATATTGGGATCCATCCC
The DNA here is from genome assembly GCF_900148515.1 of Algoriphagus zhangzhouensis. GTDB lineage: Bacteria > Bacteroidota > Bacteroidia > Cytophagales > Cyclobacteriaceae > Algoriphagus > Algoriphagus zhangzhouensis. Next base: position 490,696 of record NZ_FRXN01000002.1, read on the forward strand.
GGTTATTTTCAGTGGGCTCGCCCAGACTCCATTCCAATTCTATATAAGTAGACTACTTACTGGATTTATTGGGGCTTCATTTGTTATTACACAGGTCCATACCTCCCTTATGTTTGCTTCCAATGTAGTTGGTACAGCCAATGCAACTTCCGCAGGATGGGGTAACCTTGGAGGTGGAGCCAATAGACTAGGCATGCCTATCATTGCAGCTGCAGTTATCGCATTTGGAGTTGCTGAAGGAGAAGCTTGGAGATATGCAATGGTGATTGCAGGTATCGTTTGTTTCTTGACTGGCTTGGTTTATTACTTTTTCACACAAGATACTCCAGAGGGGAATTTCAAGGACTTAGAAGAAAAAGGAGTCAAAGTCTCCAAAAGAAAAAGAGATACAGTTGGCTTCATGGACTCGATCAAAGATTATCGTGTATGGGTTTTGTTTATCGTCTATGCAGCATGTTTCGGTATTGAATTGACTGTCTATGGAACCATGGATGATTACCTTCAAAATACATTTCAGCTTGAAAGGCTTACTGCAGGCAATATCGTCCTATCCTTTGCTTTGATGAACATTTTTGCCAGAACGCTCGGCGGCTATTTTGGAGATAAATTTGGTAAGCTCAATGGATTGAAAGGCAGAGTTTGGTTTCTAGCCGTCATCTTAGTCGCTGAAGGAATCATGCTAAGTGTATTCTCTTTAGCCACCAGTTTGGTTTTAGGAATAGTTCTTTTGGTTGCCTTTAGTTTGACTGTTCAAATGGCTGAAGGAGCTACTTTTTCGGTGGTCCCTTTTATCAATAGAAAAGCCATCGGTTCAATCTCAGGCATCGTCGGTGCTGGAGGGAATTTTGGAGCATTTATCGCGGCACTTTTCCTTTCTTCAAAATCTGCAGTAGCAGAGAAGGCAGCCATTATAGCAACAGAATCTTTGGGTGCTGACGCGATCGCCGCAGCCCAATCTGCAGCAGCTTCCTCAGCAGTTGCAAGTGGATTTTTAACAATTGGGCTAATCATCGTCATTGTAGGTGGAATTACACTTTTGATCAGGTTCAGTTTGGAGGATGAAAAAGAAGCGATGACAGAAATCAAAAACCTGCAACCAGAATTGGTTCCGATCAAAAACTAGCATCAACAAATTCAAAATAGCTCCTTGATAACTGGTATTCTAGCCTTCTTGGAGCTATTTTTAATTGAATTACCTGCTACAACCAAACCTATACCACGTGATTAATCATCCAAAAATCAAAACCACCTGTTCTTATTGTGGGGTCGGATGCGGCATTATTGCTTCTGTAGATTCCAAGAATAAGGTTACTGTGCAAGGTGATCCTGATCATCCCGTGAATAAGGGGATGCTCTGTAGCAAAGGGATGAACCTCCATTATGTGGTCAATGACACTTCTGACAGGATTCTTTACCCTGAAATGAGATGGAGTCGATCTCATCCTCGAGAAAGGGTGTCTTGGGATGATGCATTGGACCGCGCAGCAGGGGTATTCAAAACTTTAATTCAAAAACATGGACCAGATAGCGTAGGATTCTATGTTTCTGGTCAATGTCTGACAGAGGAATATTATATCGCCAATAAGCTGGTGAAGGGTTTTTTGGGAACCAATAACATCGATACCAATTCCAGGCTTTGCATGAGCTCCGCTGTGGTAGCTTACAAAAAGACCTTTGGAGAAGATTCCGTCCCTATTTCCTATGATGACATTGAGCAAGCCGATGTCTTTTTGATTGCAGGAGCAAATCCTGCATGGTGCCATCCTATCCTTTTCAGAAGATTAGAAAAACACAAGGAGAAAAATCCCAATGTCAAGATTATAGTGGCGGATCCAAGGAAAACCGATTCCGCCAATTTTGGAGATATTCATCTTCAATTGATTCCCGGGACAGACATCATCCTTTACAATGCAATTGGAAGAAGACTAATTGAGACAGGATTTATTGATAAATCCTTTATTGAAAAGAATACAGAGGGATTCCTAAAATACAGACAACAAGTCATGTCCATGAGCCTTCGGGAAGCTTCTAAGCTATGCGGGGTTTCGGTAGAAGACATCAAAACGACTGCAGATTTGATAGGAACTTCCAATGGTTTTATCAGTATGTGGGCGATGGGATTGAATCAAAGCGCAATTGGAACAGATAAAAACTACTCGCTTTTGAATCTTTCCTTGATTACGGGAAGAATAGGAAAACCCGGTAATGGACCTTTTTCGCTCACAGGCCAACCCAATGCCATGGGAGGAAGAGAAGTCGGAGGTATGGCCAGTCTTTTGGCAGTTCACAAGGAACTATCCAACCCTATTCACAGACAAGAAGTAGCGAATTTTTGGGGAGTGGATCAAATCTCCCCTAACCCTGGACTTTCCGCCACTGAAATGTTTGATGCTTTGGAGTCTGGAAAATTGAAGGCGGTTTGGATTATCTGCACCAATCCCCTCGTGAGTCTACCCAATCTTAAAAAGGTTGAAAAGGCTCTTGCCAATGCAAAATTTGTGGTCGTACAGGACATTTCCCACAGATCAGACACTGTAGAATATGCCGACCTGGTTCTTCCTGCTGCTGGCTGGCTGGAGAAAGAGGGCACAATGACCAATTCGGAAAGAAGAATTTCTTATTTGGAAAAAGGAATTGACTCACCCGGAGAGGCCAAACCTGATGTGGAAATTCTATGTGAATTTGCAAGAAGAATGGGATTCCGAGGCTTTAATTTTTCAAATGCAGAAGAAATTTATGAGGAATATGTCTCCATGACCCGGGGGACCTCCATAGACATTTCTTTTCTCAATTATGACCGACTCAAATCAGAGGGAACCTTCCAATGGCCGGTTCCTGAGTATAGACATACAGGAACTCCGCGACTGTTTTCCGACCACAAATTCTTGACTCCAAGCGGAAAAGCTATTTTCAATATCCCTACTCAGGTCATCAATAGCTCAGAAAAGCCAAATTCCGAATATCCAATGATTCTGACCACAGGTAGGATTCGGGATCAATGGCATACCATGACCAAAACCGGAAAAGTATCCAGACTGCGCACCCACTACTCCCACCCTGTTTTGGAGATGCACCTAGTCGATGCCTATGTGGAAAAAATCAAAGAAGGGGATGTTGTAGAAATTAAAAGCAAAAACGGGACAGTCAGAGTTCGTGTTAAAATCACCAAAAATGTCCGAGAAGGAGTGGTCTTTCTTCCTATGCACTGGGGAAAACAGCTTCAAAATGATCTCAATAGAGCGAATAATCTGACTTTTACCAGAGTTGATCCCCAATCCAAAGAGCCTGACTTTAAGTACACCACAGTATCTGTAAAAAAGTACAAAAAGCCGACGGAGAAGATCATTGTTGTAGGAGCAGGAGCAGCGGCTTTTAGATTTATCCAAAACTATAGAGATCATAATGATCAAGATTCGCTCCATGTATTCTCCCAAGAGCAACATCCATTTTATAACAGAGTACTTTTGCCAGAGTATGTGACTGAGGAATTGACCTGGGAGCAACTTCAAAAAATCAAGGAAAAGGAATTGAGTAAGCTCAAGATCAACCTCCATACCGGGCTTTCTATTGAAAAAATCAATCCGCAAAATAAAACTGTGGTCGATTCCAATGGAACAGAACACAGTTATGACAGATTGATTCTTGCCACAGGAAGTAGAGCTTTTGTACCGAAAGATGCTCAACTCGACCTTCCAGGTAGATTTACCATGCGAAACAAAAGCGATGCGGATCGATTCAAAGAATACTTGGATTCTACAGGATTGCCACCCACCAACCAACACGTAGTCATCGTGGGAGGAGGATTGCTGGGACTTGAACTTGCTGCAGCTTTACAGCACACTCAGGTGAAAACAACCATTGTTCAAAGGGGCTCTAAACTGATGGAAAGACAACTGGACAGCACTTCCAGCAATTTGCTTTCCTTGGATGTTCAAGAGCGAGGGATCCATATCTATTTCGACAATGAGGTAAGCACAGTATTCGATGACGAGGCATCCAAAACCTTAAACATTACCCTGAAAAGTGGAAGAACCATCCAGGCAAATGCGATTGTCTATGCGATAGGCACGCAACCCAACATAAAAATCGCCCGGGACAATGGAATCCTTTGTGGCAGAGGAATAAAGGTGAACCAACATTTACAGTCCAATTTTCCGGAAATATTTGCCATAGGGGAGATTGCGGAATTTCAGAATAACCTTTACGGAATCACTTCAGCTGCAGAGGAGCAAGCCACCATTCTTGCCAATTTTATAGCAGGTGATGTAAGTAGCTCCTACCATGGATCCGTGTTGATGAATATTCTGAAATTCAAAGACTTGGAACTTTGTAGCATCGGAGACATCTCAATTCCTGAAAATGATGATTCATATGAAGAGATTGTATTTACAGACATTAGTCGACGCTATTACAAAAAATGCATTGTCAAAGATGATCTCCTGGTTGGAGCAATTTTGATGGGAGATAAAAACGAATTTGCTGAATTCAAATCCCTGATAGAAAACAAAATCGAACTTTCGGAGAAAAGAAAATCGCTCCTGATGGGGTCTTCAGAAACTCGGCCCGTAAAAGGCAAACTAGTTTGTAGTTGCAGTAGAGTTGGAGAAGGCAACATTCAAGAAGCTATTGCAGGTGGATGCACTGATTTCTCCGAACTCTGTACTCAGACAGGCGCAGGTTTGGGATGTGGTAGCTGCAAAACAGAAGTACGAGAACTTCTAAACAATTCAAAAGTACTCGCATGAAACAATCATTTTCAAGAGTCACCGTCAAAGGAGGAGTTCTATCCCCTGCTGAACTGAAGCAGATTCTCATTCTGGCAGAAAATGCCGGTTTGACCACCATTTCCTTGGGCTCAAGACAAGACATCCTTTTCATCAATGAGGATCAAAATTTTCATTTTGAGCCACAGGATAAATTCCAAATTGTACCCCCGGGTGTTCTGGGTTATGAAAACATCGTTTCCTCTTATGTTTCGGCGGACATTTTACCTAATACTCCCTGGCTCACAGGTGATCGTTATCTCTATATTTTAGAGCAATTCCGAAGTCAATCTTCCCTCAAGATCAATATCACCGATCCCCGGCAAAGATTGGTTCCACTTTATACCGGTCACCTTAATTTCATAGCTTCGGAGCACGAGGACTATTGGTACCTCTATGTTCGACTACCAGAATGGGAAAAAACAGAGCTTTATCCAGCCATGATTTACAGCTGGGATCTGGAAAAAGTAAGTAGTGCTATTGAAAAATTGTTGAAAGAAGAGCCGGAAACTACCGAGATGCTATTCGAGTTGGTAAACGATTTAGTCATCACCAATAACCGAACCGTAGATAAAGAATTAGAGATTCCCTTTTACCCATTCCCCTATTATGAAGGAATCAACCGAGTCGGAGAAGACACCTATTGGCTGGGGCTCTATTGGAGAAATAACAAGTATTACATCGAATTCCTAAAGTTCCTATGCGATCTATGTGCGGATTGCAGAATCGGTAAAATTTCCATCACACCTTGGAAATCGATCATTATCAAAGGGATACAAGGCAAATACAAATTGGAATGGGAAAAATTATTGGGCAGGCACGGTATCAATGTTCGCCATTCCATGCTTGAACTCAATTGGCATCTGCCCGTCAACAATAAATCAGCATTGGAGCTCAAGCAATATTTAGTTTCCAACTTTGATAAAAATGACATCAGCACCTATGGACTTACTTTTAGCATTACAGATTATACCAAGAAGGCATATTACTTTACTTCTATCGTAATAGAGAAAAATCAAGCGCCTGCCTTCTTCGAAGATGTTGAATTCAGAAGTACTTATAATTTGCTTTATGCAAAAGATTTTGATCCCAATAATCAAGAATATATTGTCCATGTTCAAGAGGTAGACCAAGCAGAATTGCCTGAACTACTTATAGAACTAAGTAAAATGTATTTTGATCAGCTTGGAAAAGAGTCAAACAAATCTGAAAAATCTCTTCCAGTCAAAGAGTCTGTGACTATCAAAGTTTATCAATGTCAAGATTGTCTAACAATTTATGACCCAAGCATAGGCGATCAAAGTCAAGGAATTTCGGCTGAAACCAGCTTTGAGGAGCTTACAAACGACTATCACTGCTCACTTTGCGAGTCTCCAAAGAGTCATTTCGAAGTGAAAGAATTCACAAAGATTGTCGATTAATAAATCAAGAAAATTTTTGAAAAAAAATACTTAGATATTTACGTACTTAATTAAGTATTATTACTTATTTTTATACGTAAATAATCTAAGCCTATGAAATCTATCCTACTCACATTGCTATTGGCTTTCAGCCTATTGCATCTCGGCAAAGCTCAAACACTATCTTTGGATGCGGATATCCGTCCAAGGTTTGAATATCGACATGGATTTGGGAATCTTTTCCCAGATGAAGGAAAAGCGGCAGCTTTTGTTACGCAAAGATCTCGTCTCAACATTTCCTACGGTGATCCTAAACTGAAAATCTACATGAGTATCCAAGATGTCAGTACTTGGGGTGATACTCGTCAATTGGCAATCAATGACGGAAACCAATCTTTCTCATTGTTTCAGGCCTGGATCAATTATTCTTTCAACCAGTCCTGGGCTCTGAAAGTTGGGAGGCAGGCGATTTCCTATGATGATCAAAGAATATTAGGTGAAGTGGACTGGACCATGCAAGGAAGATTTCACGATGCTGCAATGCTTAAATTTTCCAAAGACAAGGTGAACTTGGACCTTACATTTGCTTTCAACCAAGAAAATCAAAAAAACATCGGTTCGGACTATACCATCAATGGCTTTTTCTCTTACAAAGTCATGCAATTGGCACATTTTAAGAAAGTATGGGAAAAAGGATCCATCAGTTTTCTCTTTATGAATAATGGTTTTCAAAAATATGCTGATGATGCAAATCTTCAGCCTGATGGACTTTATTATAGGCAGACAACTGGCACCTATTTCACTTTCCCTTTAAGTGCGATTCAACTTACCGGATCAGCCTATTTACAAACTGGAAAGGCCAACGCTACTACGGATTTGTCAGCTTACCAACTGATGTTGGAAGCGAAATACAAATTGGGAAAAACAGCTCTCATATTGGGATTTGAGTCCCTGAGCGGAACCGATGCCACAGCAGGAGAGAAAAACAATTCATTCTTTCCACTCTATGGCACCAATCATAAATTCAATGGCTTGATGGACTACTTTTATGTGGGAAATCATGCCAATTCCGTAGGATTAAATGATCTCTATTTTAAAGCCCAGACTCCTTTGGGGAAACAATCCAGTTTGGGAGCCAACCTTCATTATTTTTCATCTCAAGCCACTTTGGCAGATGGAATCGAAAGCTATCTGGGAACGGAGCTGGACTTAGTCTTAAGCAAAACAATCAGTAAAAACATCAAAATGAATATGGGATATTCTCAAATGTTTGCTTCTGATGGAATGGGAATACTAAAAGGAGGAACGAACCCAAAGAACACCAACAATTGGGGCTGGGTGATGCTGGTAGTCAACCCGAACCTGTTGAAGTTTACAAAGGAGGAGTAACACTCTGAAAACTACATTTCGAATCCCAATCTACTCTAAATGAACAGAGATAGATTGGGATTTTTATTATAAAACCAGTTAATAAAAATCTATTATTTAATTACTTTAAAAAACTTTCTTTAGGCATAACAAATTTATAATAATCTGATTTATAGCTTTTTATTGTATATTAAGACATCAGCCTTATTTTTAATTCTATTTTTTATGTATAAGATAATTCGATGTTTATTAATTCTTGCATTAGTATGCCAAGCCTATTTTAATTCCTTCGGACAAAAAACAAAGCTTCCTTTCGAATCCAAAATTGCAGATTTGGGAGATCTACAACTGGAATATATGGACTTTGGTGGAGAGGGAATTCCTTTTATTTGGGTTCAGGATTCACATAATTATTTCGAGGGAAAATATTTCGATTCGACCTATTTTCCATTTTTCGAGGCCATTGCTCAAAAAGCTAGAGTTTTAGCTCCCTTGAAAAGAGGATTTGGGAAAAGCACCGACACTAAATGGGGCTATGATGTAGCGACATTAGCTGAAGACCTCATCGGATTTATGGATGCTCTTGGAATCAAAAAAGCTGTGCTTTTTGGACGCATGCCTGCCAATCAGGAAATGACCTATATCGCAGAGCATCATCCTGAGCGATTAGCTGGATTGATTTATTGGGGAAATCCAGTACTCCTGGTAGGTTGCTCAGACCCTGATGAAAGTATTCTGTTTGAAAATTGGGCCGCAACCGCACCTGATTTTGAAAAAGAGAAAGAAAAAAGAGTAGTGATGTCTCGGGCATTTTGGCGGCCGGATTTTTTACAGAATTCTACCTCAAAAATTAATATCCCAACATTGAGAATCATCAACGAGGAATATGACCTGACAAGTATGATGCGGCGAAATGTAGAGACCGGAAGGATAGAAAGGTTGGCAAAAAGTAACCGTCCGGGCTATGAGAAAGAGACAAGGATTCTAAAAGAATTGGTGGAAGATAGCCTGCGCTACTCAAGTCTAAAAAAACATCTGGAAGAATGTGACCCATCTATTCCAATCGATATAGGCATGGAGCGCGCATTTGGAGATTATCTCGTCACAATACATGAACAAGACCTCGATTTGAATTTCGAGTCAGATGATTTTATAATGGGACTTTTGCCACCAATTGAGGCATTTTTGAATACCTTGAAATAAACCTTTCCTTAGCAAGAAATAATACTTCAAAAATCACAATTAACTTTTCATTCAGATATAGTCCTGAGGGAATCTAACTGACTTGGAATTTTTATCTAAAAATAATTGAAGCTTTCTGTCATATTCCTTCTAGAGATGTAACTAACCTGGTAGAAGCGAAATAACAATAGATGAACAATTTAGCCAATCCAGAATTTAAAGAGGTAATTGAGCAAAACAAAAACAGTATTTACAGGATCTGTGAAATCTATTCAAGTTCACCTATTGAGCCAGAAGACCTTTTTCAGGAGGTAATTCTCCATATCTGGAAGGCCTTTCCCTCATTCGAACAGAAGGCCAATATCAGTTCTTGGATTTATCGGATAGCATTAAATGTGTGCATGCGGTATAAAAGCAAATTAGAAAAATCAAATCACATCCGCTTTGATTCGATCAAATACCAAATTCCCGCAACAAGTCCTGATCCAACTTTGCAAGAAAAATACTATGCCCTTCAAGATTGCATTCGCTCCCTAAATGAAATCGATAAATCCATAGTGATTTTAATCTTAGATGAATTTAAATACAAAGAAATAGCCCTAATAACTGGCCTTTCCGAAAATCACATTGCCGTAAAAATAAAGAGGCTAAAAAAAACTCTTCTAAACTGTATCAACCAAAAATTAGGATAAAATGAAAAATAAAGACCTCAAAATTGAATGGAATGAACTGAAGGTTATTTGGACCAATTCACCCAAAACCAAAAATATCCATATTCAAATGTCAGATTTATTTCAAGATATAAAATCCAAATCGAGTCAATTTGAAAAGGATTCTATCAAAAACGATTTAGACACTTTAAAAGTAAGCTGGAAGAGTATTAAAGGAAATGTAAGCGAATTTGAAAAAGCTTCGGTGAAGAAAGATTTAGCCATGTTCATCCGGCTATTTAATAAAGTCCTAACAATCTTCAATAAGAAATAAAAGTGAGTGGATCAGGTAAAGGTCCCTAACTCCGAATTCAGCTATTCCACTTTGAATAGTACAATTTACGCTAAGTTTTGCTATATTAATAAAAGGAGAATAAGCACTCGAAAGCTGGAGCTATCTGGCTGGTTCAGAAGGAACCTACAATCACACAGGTTAAAAGAATAAATGATTGCATTATGAAAAACGCAGAAAGACTTTTGACCATTTTAATACTATCTTTTTTAATTAGTTGCCAAGGCAAAAAAACTGATAAAATTTCCTCCATTTCCAATATCGATCTCTTAACAGGTGAAATCACCCTATGTGGGAATGGTGATTTCGGAGAGGTCAGTTTTGCACAATCTTGTAAACTCGACGCCAGATCTACCTTTGATTTAGCGATTTCCCTCCTCCATTCTTTTGAATATACCGAAGCGGAAAAAGCATTTGCAAAAGTTCTTGAAATCGACCCAAAATGTGCCATGGCTTATTGGGGAGTGGCGATGAGTAATTTTCATTCTCTTTGGCTACAATCCGGCACAGATTACCTGATAAAAGGGGAAAAAGCACTAAAAATCGCCAATTCGATCTCGACAGATAAAAGAGAAACTGCCTATATACACGCTTTGGCAACTTTCTATGATGATTGGGAAAATAAAAACCATCAAGTCAGAGTACGTCTATTTGAAGAGGAGATGCAAAAGGTTTATCAAACCTATGGAGATGACAAAGAGGCTGCAATATTTTATGCTCTGGCACTTCGCGCGACAGCCGATCCCACGGACAAGACCTATGCTGTCCAACGAAAATCAGGAAAAATACTTGAGTCTATCTACCCAAATCAACCGAATCATCCCGGTATCGCCCATTACCTGATACACAACTATGACTATCCCGAACTAGCTGAGTTGGCATTGCCTACAGCCAGAATGTATGCCCAAATCGCTCCGGCTTCTGCCCATGCCCAGCATATGCCTTCCCATATATTTACTAGACTCGGACTTTGGGATGAATCCATTAACTCCAATATCAATTCAACAGAATCGGCTTTATGCTATTCGCAAAGTATAGATCCACAAGCCCATTGGGATGAAGAACTCCATGGCATGGACTATCTGGTTTATGCCTACCTTCAAAAAGGTGATATGCAAAAAGCCTATGATGAATTTGAATACCTCAAAAGCTTCAAAAAAGTGTTCCCTGTAAATTTCAAAGTGGCCTATACCGCCGCCGCTATTCCAGCACGAATCGCATTGGAAAGCAGAAATTGGAAGGAAGCCGCTGTTCTACAAAAGCCGGGTATGGTACTGGACTGGAATCTGATGCCTTGGCAAGAGTCAATCCTAATCTATGCCCGTGCGATGGGCTCCATTCGGATGGGAAATATCAAGGACTCCAAGGTTGAACTGGAAAAATTGATTGCTAATCGTCAGAAACTTTTAAAGGAAGAGGATGCATACAAAGCCAATCAGGTCAATATCCAAATTAAGACCATCGAAGCCTGGATAGCGCTCGCAGAAAACCAGGTACCCGAGGCAATCGAAGAAATGAGAAAGGCCGCTGAAATGGAATACAATACCAATAAGCATCCCGTTACTCCAGGGGAAGTTCTACCTGCAGGGGAAGTATTGGGCGATATGCTTTTAGTGGTAGATCAACCCGAAGAAGCTTTAGTGGCTTATGAATATGATTTGAAACAACACCCGAATCGGTTCAATGGGATTTTTGGGGCTGCAACTGCAGCAAGAAATTCTGGGCAAAAAGAACTTGCGAATTCTTATTTTAAGCAGCTTATCGAATTGGGAAATGATTCGGAAAGACCTGAAATGGCTATTGCCAAGGCCTATTTGAAGAAATAAAAATCTCAGCAATTAATGATAAAGATAGACCTCAGTTCAAAAATCTATTTTACCTATTCCCAATACATTGATAAAATGGATTTAGTATTTTACCTAAGCTAAAGGGTCTATACTACAGTCATTAATTAAAGGAAACATGGATAAGAAAAGAAGGGATTTATTACGGGGTCTTAGCCTGGCTCCCATTTTTCTAGATTCTGGCAATCTTATCGCTGGCTCTTCTGAAAAACCATTTACCACCTCCCGACTCCAGTTTAGTGTCAATGCATATTCTTTCAATTCATTGCTGAGCAGTGGTGAAATGACATTTTTTAACATGATGGAGTTTGCGGCCGAATTAGGCCTCAATGCGGTTGATTTAACGGGTTATTACTTTTCTGATTACCCAAATATGCCTGATGATCAAACGCTTTTTCAGTTAAAGAAGAAAGCATTGGAATTGGGCTTAAATATCCCATGGACAGGGGTTAGGAACAACTTTGTATCTCCGGATAAAGTCTCAAGAAAAGCGGATATTGAGATGATCAGAAATTGGCTGCAGGTATCATCCAAATTGGGGGCATCTATTATGCGCATTTACCCAGGAAGGGGAGAACATGAAGGGTATTCCAGAGAGGAAGTAAAGAAATGGATCGTGGAAGATTTTCAGGAGTGCGCCAAATATGCTGAGGAAATCGGTGTGATTGCGGCTATGCAGCATCATAATGACTTTCTTTATGAAGCAGATGAGGTGATTGATATTTTGAAAAAAGTGGACTCGGAATGGTTTGGGTTAATTCTGGATATTGGAAGCTTGAGGAGGTGTGATCCCTATCAAGAAATTGCAAAATTGGCTCCCTACGCAAACTACTGGTTTATCAAGGAGCTGATCTATGTCGATGGAGTTGCTGAACCTGTGAACATGAAAAAGATTGCTGCCATTTTAAAAGAAAACAATTATACCGGATACATTTCCTTTGAAAGCCTAAGCGATGGCGACCCAAAACAAATTGTAAGCTCGATGTTCAATGAGTTTAAGGCTGCTTATGAGGAGCTTTAGACTTTTTGGTGAGGACCAACTGATTTGAATTCAAAATAAAATTCCTTTTCTGAATGAAGCTGATTTTAGATTTTTTAAATCTATTCCAATCTTTCAGATAAAAATTCAACTAATTTTTTATTTTCAATGTTTCATTGGTTAAACTTTTGGAGATTCATAATAAAAGAATGCTTATTTTTGTCTCCAAATAGATACACTTCGTATGTATTTTATTGAGAAAACAACTGAATTTGACAAGTGGCTAAGGAAGCTTAAAGACATAAGGGGGAAAGCAAAAATTCTATTTCGAATTCAAAAAATAGAGCATCAAGGTCATTTTGGGGATTGTAAGTCTGTAGGAGATGGTATAAGTGAATTGCGAATACACTATGCAAAAGGCTACAGAGTCTATTTCAAAGAGAAGGAAGGAAAAGTAATTATCCTGCTGATAGGTGGGGATAAATCTTCTCAACAAAATGATATCAAGAAGGCAAAGGACATCTGGAAAAAACTAAACGCATCATGAACACCTCAAAATTTGAAATCGCTGATTATCTAGACAGTAAGGAGATGATTGCAGAATACCTCAATACGGTATTGGAGGAAGGAGACAATGATGATATCATCTATGCAATAGGTCATGTAGCCAAAGCCATAGGAATGACAAAAATTGCAAATGAGACAGGAATGAGCAGGCCAAGCCTTTACAAAGCTCTATCTGAAGGCGCCAAACCGCAGTTTGCAACTATTATGAAAGTACTAAAAGCAATCGGAGGCCAAATTCAAATCAGTCCAGTTGAATAATTAAATAAGCTTAACTTTTTAAAACTTACACCCCTTAAACAGGATAACAAGTGCTCTAAACCAAATCATTTCTTAAATGACCAGAAAAACTATCAATAGACTGATTGGCTATGGAATTTTGACATTTATGGCGGGCATTATTCTAGGCCTCTCCGTTTCCAAATACTTCCAGATTTTTATTATTCTAGGGTCTCTTTCTAGTTTTTTAGGGACATTCTATTTCTTCAAAACAGTTAATCTTCGAGAGGAATTTCGAAAAAATCCAAAGGATGATATCTTAACTTACTTTTGGAACGCTATCGTATTTAAATTTTGGACTTTTACCTTCTTGATCATGATGATTATGTCAATCATTTTAATTTTAAGGGTAGGGTTTATTGAATAAGATCTCAAACCGAAAATCTTAAATTGGATTCAACAATACCCCTCACTCCTGTGGAATATGCGAATAAAGACGCAACTGTCTAATGAGACTGAGGTAAACACGGGTGTTAGCGAGCATATTGAAATAAAACAATGGAAAGCAACAAAACATATCACTATATCCTAAAATATGGCTTTTTAGGAATTTCAATCTTACTAATAATTTTATCTATTGTTTCTTGGGTCGCTCCAGCATCAATGATTTTAAACGGGAAACCAGCAATTCGAGAGGTCTCAACAACTTTAATTCTTGGACTGTTTGCTATTTTTTCTCTAATAGTATTTCTGATAATCCGCGACAAGTTCGTAATTGTAAAGTTGGGCAACCAAACAATAAACATTAAATATAAAGGACAAGAAAGAGCAGTTTCGTGGCTGGAAGTAGAGCAGGTAAAACTTATTCAATTTGTATACCCACCGTTATATAAACTTAAAACAAAAGACAGTGAGAACACAATTTGGTTTAATACCGAACCGAATTTTATAAGTGCCAACGGTTTTATGAAGGACCTAAGTGATATGGGTGATCTAATAAAGAAGAAGAAAAGAGAGTTGGGGATTTAAGAAACGCTCGCTAACACAGGTTTGGCCTCAGGCGGGTTGTGCTATAAACTGCAGTTTTTTGCTTCTTTGAAACTTTGCGCTCCGAAATTCTTCCGAAAGCCAAGCCAAAATCCGTTACTCCCTCACCCCCCAATCGCGATCATACTGCGATTATCGGAATGAAGATTTGGGTCGGAAAGTTTTTCCAAGTTGTCCATACCGGCACGAACGGCCTTTTTCTTAAAAATAGATTCCAGAATCAATTTTTCTACATCTTCTCCCGCTCTCAATGCTGTTAACAAATCGGTTTCCTGATTGGAGAATAGACAGTTTTTGATTCGACCATTAGCAGTCAAGCGGATTCTATTGCAGGTTCCACAGAATGGATTGGTCACAGAAGAAATAATCCCAAAGTCTCCCTGAAAGCCTTTGATCTTAAATTTACGGGCAGTCATATTATCCTCATCAGGAAGGGAAAGTAGGTTCTCAGAACCATACTCTGAACCCACAGCTCCCAAGATCTCTTTCTCAGAAACCAGCTTGGATCGATCCCATTTGTTCCCATCAAATGGCATAAATTCAATAAAGCGAGCTGAAATAGGAAGATCCTTCGTGAAGTCCACAAAATCCACCACCTCATCCTCATTCAAATCTTTCATCAGGACGATATTCAATTTTACATCAAATCCAGCCTTGATAAAAAGGTCCAGATTATCCATGGTTTTCTGATAACCTGATCTTCTGGTGATTTCCTTAAATCGCTCTTCTTTCAAAGTATCCAGACTGAAATTGACTTTCTTCAGACCGTATTTCTGAAAAATCGGAAGGAATCGATCTGCCAATATTCCATTCGTAGTGATAGACAAATCCACCCCTAAACTGGAAAGATTTGCCAAAATATCCTCAAAATCCTTTCTCAAGAGTGGTTCTCCTCCCGTCAATCGGATTTTCTTTACCCCCATATCCACGAAGGTCTGAGCCAAACTTCCAATCTCATTCGCACTCATCAGAAACTTGGAAGGAGTCAATGGAATCCCCTCTTCCGGCATGCAATACTGGCAACGCAGATTGCATTTCTCAATCAGAGATATCCGGAGATAGTCGTGTTTCCTCCCAAATTGATCTTTGAGCACCTGAAGATTTTCAGTCTGTTGCTTCATGCTGGGCTCCTTTTAAGATTCTAAATACATGTAGCAAATGCGGGAATACCGCATTCATGGATTCTTTGGCTCCATTGGTTGATCCTGGCAATGCCAAAATCAAACTATCTCCGATTGTGCCTGCGACAGATCTGGAAAGCATGGCATAAGGCATGATTTTTTGTCCATAGCTTCGGATGGCTTCCTCGATTCCTGGAATTCTTCTTTCCAACAAAGGCTCCAAAGCCTCCGGAGTTACATCCCGCATGGATAAGCCTGTTCCTCCGGTGAAAATCACCAGCTGATTGGAATCGATCAGACCCAAGGCTTTTTGGCGAATCAGATCCAGTTCATCAGGGATAATCTCATAGGAAGATACCTCCACATCCATTGATTTCAACTTGTCAACAATCGTCTTCCCTGCTGCATCTTCTTTGATTCCTTTAGAAACAGAATCCGAGCAAACCACCACGGCTGCCTGAATGCTTTTTGGATTTTGATTTTTGAAACTGCTTTTTCCTCCCTTTTTCTCCACCAAACCCACTTCACGGATGACAATTCCCTTATCGATCGGCTTGAGCATATCATACATGGTCAAAGCAATCACAGAGGCTCCATGCATCGCTTCTACCTCTACTCCCGTTTTGTAAACAGTCTTGACCGTAATAAAAATATGGATCTCCAAACCTTGGATTTCATATTCGACGGCGGTGTATTCTATGGGAAGCGGATGGCAATCCGGAATGGTGATATGTGTGTTTTTCACCGCAAAAAGCCCCGCCACTTTCGCCATTTCGAAGACATTTCCTTTTGGAACCTGATTTTCGACGACAGCAGTGATGGTTTCAGGCTTGCTGACCTGAACAATTGCCTTTGCCTTTGCAACCCGAAGAGTCGTTATTTTATGCGTAATATCTACCATTTCAAATTCTTAAAACTTTTCCTCCATCCTCCTCTTCCCCCCGTCTTCCGTCTCCTGTCTTCCGTCTCCAATCTGAAATCTTTTTTCTTCAATCTCTCCTCTTTCTGCTTTCTCACTTAATCCTTCAGACTTTCTTCACTGTCCACTGCGACTGCCAACTGATTACTGATCACTCCCTAACTATTAACCTTCCACTGACTTTCCTCATTTTCGAAAATCTCCTTTCCAAAAATGGGAACTTCAGTTTTCACCTGATTCACAAGCCATTCTGTTGCCTCATAGACTTGCTTCCTTCTAGGAGCAGATACGAAGACAAAAATGCAAACACCGCCAACAGCTACATTTCCCAAGCTGTGGTAAATATGCAGACAGGTCAAATCAAACTTTTCGAAAGCAGCTTCTCGGATTTCATGAGCTTTTTCAAGCGCCATTTCCTCATAAGCTGTGAATTCTATGGCACTGACTTTTTTTCCATCCACTTCATCCGCTCGTACCTGACCCAAGAAAATATTATGGGCACCAATGCTATGCTTGGATTGATGTTTGGCAATCGAATCAGCTATAAATTCAGAAGGAATCGCTCCTTCAAGAAAGATTTTCTTCATGGTTTTGTAAATATTCTAAATCCTTGGCACCTCCAGTCATCAGGCTTAAGTTCTGAAAACCTTTTTCGAAAAGCAATTTTGCTGCTCTTCTGGCTCTAATCCCTGATTGACAAAAAACCAAGATGGATTGTTCAGATTTTAAGCTCTCCCAATCTTGATCCAGTTTCGAAAGAGGAATCTGAACATGTTTTCCATGTTTGATTTCTGGCTCCTCACCAAATTCTCTCACATCCAATAGTACTTTCTGACTTTGAAGGACTTCCTCAGCAGATAGCAATTCAAAATCAGGTTCAATTTCAGGCTTTTTGGGAGCTGCCACCTTACTAAATTCAAATACTTGCTGCTCATTTCGAAGCAAATCATATAAAAGCAATTTGCCAGAAAGTACCTCTCCTATTTCTAACAAAATCTTAATGGCCTCATTGGCTTGAATCATCCCAATCAAACCCACAGTAGTCCCCATCACACCGGCTTCCTCGCAATTGGGTACTTTTTGATCTTTTTCAGGGAAAATATCCCGATAGGTCGGGCCTCCTTTATAATTGAAAACAGAAACCTGTCCTTGGAACTGGTAAATCGAACCATAGATAAATGGTTTATCCAGGGCAACACAGGTATCATTGATGGTATAACGCACAAAGAAATTGTCCGTGGCGTCGATGATTAAATCATAGCCTGAAATGATTTCAGCTACATTTTTCTGAGTCAAATACTCTTCAAAAACCTGGATTTTGATGGTGGGATTGTTTTGTTGTAGGATTGCAGCCGACTCTTTGGCTTTGCTATTTCCAACCTTGTCAGAAGCATACAAAACCTGTCTATGCAGGTTACTTTCCTCAATCCGGTCGCCATCCACAATTCCAACTTCACCGATTCCCGCAGCCACCAAATAAGGCAAAACTGCACAGCCCAAACCACCAGCACCGATGACAAGCACCTTGCTTTTCAGGAGTTTTTCCTGACCTGCATTTCCAACTTGGGGAAGGGTGATTTGTCGTAGGTATCGATCCATTTATCCTCCGGAAAAAGGTGGCAAAAAGGCAATTTCATCACCCTCATTCAATTGGAGATCAGCAGGATTGCTAACCAATTTTTTATTCACAGCAACTTGATAAGAAAGATCTCCAAGATTGTATTTGGATGAAATTTCGCTCAAAACTTCAGAAAAGGGCTTTCCGCTCACAGAAACTTCCTCTCCCTCTTTGGAGGTAGCTTCGGCAATCATTCCAAAATATTTGACTTGAATCATGATTTCTGATTTTCACTCAATTTACGAAAGGAATGGTATTGAGATTCTGAAAAATAAATTCATCCTCTAAATTAAAGTCCATTTCCTCCTTGATTTTCTTAGAAGCGAGATGGACCACATCTCCAATCACAATAATTGCCGGAGCTGCGATTCCATTCTTTACTATCAATTCCTGGATATTATTTATAGTTCCCACCACTTCCTTTTGGGTTTCCAAAGTTCCATTCTGGATGATGGCAATCGGCCACTCGCCTTTTTCCAAATTTTGATAGATTTTCGTGATTTCATGGATTTTACCCAATCCCATCAAGATTACAACAGTCGCAGTGGATTGAGCAGCCAAAGCGATGTCTTTGGAAATCTTTCCAGAGTAAGTAGTCCCAGTTATCACCCAAAAACTCTCAGAAACTCCTCGGGAAGTTACCGGAACACCAATAGAAGCTGGAACAGCAATACTGGAAGATATTCCAGGAATTATTTCTGTTTCGATTCCGAAGTTTTCAGCATACTCCTGCTCTTCTTTTCCTCTACCAAATACAAAAGGATCTCCCCCTTTTAACCGCACCACATGACCAGCTTCAAAAGCTTTGGCTACAATCAGTTCATTAATTTGATCCTGAGACAAATAATGTGAGCCTTTTCTTTTACCCACAAATATTTTCTCGGCAAGAGGCGCATAATCTAAAATCTCCTCATTGGAAAGGGCATCATATAAAACTACATCAGCACTTTGGAGAGCTTTGACAGCTTTGAGAGTCAACAATTCCGGATCTCCCGGACCGGCACCCACCAAAGTCACTTTGGGGCTTTTGTTTTCAAATGATTTCATGGCAAATAGGTTTGTTAGGTCAGTCTTTCCAATTCTTTTAAAGAATTGACATTGGCGAGAAATTTTTGATTTTCTGGATTGATCAGCAGTTTCTTTGGGCTTAAAGAATCTACCAAATCACGCAATTTCAACTTGTTTTCCTGAATCGCTAGCTGGAATTCATTCTCCAGGCTTTGGTGGTAAATTCCTATTAATGGAAAATCATAAATCCCATCTGAGGCAATTACCACAAGATTCTCATCTGATTTTATGTGCTCGATCAATTCCAGCAACAATTCACTTTTTATCATTGGAATATCACAGCTCAATATCAGGTTCCATTCACTTTTCGAATGGTGCAATGCAGAATAAATTCCTCCGACAGGCCCTTTATCTTCAACCAAATCTGGAATCAGTGGAAGATTGAATTGTTGATAGTCATCGCAATTTGTCACCAAACAAATTTTATCAGTGATCGGGATTACTGCCTCCAAAATCCAAGTCATAAAGCTTTTCCCTTTCCAAACAACCAATCCTTTTTCCTGCCCCATTCTGGAGCTTTTACCTCCACAAAGGATGTATGCAGCTATTTCAGGATTGCTTTTCATTTTTCTATAAGTTGAAAGGGATATACATCACCTCATCTCCATCATGAATGTCTTTCACATCATTGGGCACAAAAAGGAATGCATTGCTCATTGTAAAGGAAACCAACATGCTAGATGCCTGCTTGGGATAGATTTCCAAAACACCTCCAGACTCTCTGCATTGGAGGAAGAGAGACTTTTCGAAGACATTGGTGTATTCCCCCTTGAGCTTTCCCTTTTTGAGATTGATCTCGATCTTAGAAGAGCCATTCATTTTCCGAATCGCAGCCAAAGCATAGATCAGAAAGCATGTTAAAGAAGAGGCTGGATTGCCGGGTAAGGCGAAAACGAGTGTTTCCTCTTTTTTCCCAAACCAAAGTGGTTTTCCGGGTTTTTGATTGACTTTATAGAATTTCTCTTCGACTTCATTTTTTTCTAAAGCCTCTTTGACAAAGTCATAATCTCCAACTGAAATCCCTCCAGAAATCAACAAAACGTCAGCCTGAAGACCCTCTCGAATCACTTCAAAGGTTGATTCCCTGTCATCTTTAACATGGGAGTCAAAGACCAAATCCACATTTTCCGCTAGTAGCGCAGCCTTTAGCATGCTACGATTGCTTTCATAAACTGCCCCAGGCTCCAGGAGCGTTCCTGGCTCCTGAAGTTCATTACCTGTGACAAGGATAGAAATCTTGGGTTTACGAATGACTAAAACGTCAGCTATGCCTAATCCAGCTAAAAATCCAATAACTGCTGCATTGATTATAGTTCCTTTCCTCAGAACCACATCTCCCTGCTGGATTTGTTCACCGACTGGTCTCACATTGGTCCCAATCTTAGGCATTTTCAATATTTTAACCTGATCTCCGCTCCGCTCTACATGCTCTTGCATGATCACAGTATCGGCAGCATTTGGAACTCGGGAACCTGTAAAAATTCGAATAACCTCATTCTCTTTCAAAGAAAACTCCACATTATCCCCCGCTTTGCTTTCTCCAACAACCTGAAACTCCTCTCCAAATCCGTGACGAAAGGCATAGCCATCCATGGCAGACTGACGAAAAGGAGGTAAAGAAATAGGAGCTACAATATCTTCGGCTATTGCCATTCCAACACTCTGCATCAAAGGCACTATCACAGCATCTAACTGTGAGGTGTTTTGATCAATGATGGTAAGGGCTTCAAAAACGGAGATCATATCAATAATATTGAAATTCTAATTTAGATAAAATTAAGTATAATTACTTAGAAAAGTAAGTATTTATTTATTGTTTCGGATTGACTTTGAAAGGAGCATATAAGGTCCGACTCAAAAGTTAAGCATAAAAAAGCCTGAAATCTTACGGAATTCAGGCTTTCACTATTTCAGCGTTTTTGATTAAGCTTTCTGACTTTAAATTTTACCAACTTCCTCCGGCTCCACCGCCTCCGAAGCTTCCGCCTCCAAAGCCGCCGAAACCACCTCCGCCGCCGCCACCAAAGCCGCCAAAACCTCCCCCACCGGAGAAGTCTCCATATTTGCCTCTACCTCCACCTTTCAGCATATTGGCGAGCATAATGGTAGTCCATAAATCGACACCGCCACCACGGCCTCCCATATGATTATCATTGTCATTTCTGTTTTTCAACAATGGCAAGATCACAAAAATGAAGATGAAGAGCAGGAAGATAAAGATCGCTCCTCCGCCATTTCCATCAGATTCAATATCCTCGGCTTTGTATTCACCAGAAGCCAATTTGATAATCATATCAGTAGCCTGATCCAAGCCCTGATAATAGGCCTCCATCTTGAAATTGGGAACGATGATGCTATTTACAATCCTATTTGCCAAAGCATCAGGAACCACTCCTTCCATTCCATATCCTGTTGCGATGAAGACTTTTCGATCGTTCATGGCAGCCAGGATCAAAATCCCGTTATCATTTTCTCCACCACCGATGCCCCATTGATCTCCTAGTTGAAAGGCATAATCAGAAATATCATATTGACCAACAGACCTGATCATCACCACGGCGATCTGCGTGGAAGTGCTGTCATTATAGGCCACCAACTTTTGCTCCAATCTTGCCAATTCATTCGCACTTAGAGTTTGTGTGAAGTCATTGACCAATTTGGGAGGATTGGGAGGGGGTGGAAAGTCCTGAGCAAACAGGCTTGTTCCTAAAAAGAAAAAGAATAGAAATATGGATAGGGTCTTAGGACCCGAATGAAATTTCATCTGGTAGTTCATTTTCGTCTGCTTCTCCCTGATAAGGGAAGTGTGTTGATAGTGCTTCACCTGCTTGGTGAATCCCATCAATCAGACCTTGGGTGAATTTCCCTTCTCTGAAAAGGGAAGCCATGTGGTTTTTGATATTTTCCCAGAAATCATCAGGTACAACCTGATTGATTCCAGCATCTCCCAAAATGGCAAATTTCTTGTCTCCGACGGCGAGGTAAAATAAAACCCCATTTCGGTCTTTGGTTTGGTACATTTTCAGGGTTTCAAAAACCTCCGCAGCACGATCTAAAACGTCGATTTTGCATTGGTTTTCGATATGAACCTGAATTTCCCCAGAAGTAGTGACTTCGGCAGATTTGATCGCATTGACGATTTGATCTTTCTCTGCCGAAGTGAATAATTTCTCAGCCATAGCTCTTAGAATTGAACCGAAGGTGCATTCTCAGCCCCTTCAGAAGCTTGGAAAGTTCCTTTCGTCTCAAATCCATACCAGCCAGCAAACAAGTTGTTTGGGAATGTTCTCAGCTGGGTATTGTAGGCCACAACCTCTTGGTTGAAGTTTCTCCTCGCTACTGCTATTCTGTTTTCAGTACCTTCCAATTGAGCTTGAAGTTCGAGGAAGTTTTGATTGGCTTTCAAGTCAGGATATCTCTCAACAGTAACCAATAGCCTGCTCAATGCTCCGGAAAGTTGATCTTGAGCTTGCTGGAATTGTTGAATATTTTCAGGAGTCAAATTAGTAGGATCTAATGTAATCCCTGTTGCTTTTGACCTTGCATCAATTACCCCAGTCAATGTCTCCTGCTCAAAATCAGCATATCCTTTAACTGTATTGACCAAGTTCGGGATCAAATCTGCTCTTCTTTGGTACTGAGTCTCCACTTCTGCCCATTGGCCATTCACCTGCTCCTCGGATTGTACGAACGTGTTATAGGTTCCTACGGCTTTGGTATACACGAAAATGCCAAGTACTCCTAAAATTAAAATTGGGATAAGTAGTTTCTTCATTTTTTAAAATTGGTTTTCAAACGGAATTATTCACGGAAATAAGCTCCAATAGGTTTTCATTTCACGAAAATCAAAAATAGGGATTTTTTAAGGAAGGGTCTTCCTGATTTAAATTTGCTTTTCAAGTAAGAGACGATATCTGAAATCCTCGTATTTACTGATATCATTGTCAAAATACCTTCTCACCTCCAACTCAATCACTTTCCCTTCCTCGGATCTAAAAAGCTTGGCAATATCTGACAACTCCCAGATTATCACAGGTATTTTATTGATACTCAAGACTTCATCATTTGGCTGAATGCCTACAAATTGAGCAGGTGAATCATCACGTACTCCAGCCACATAGAACCGTTTTTCATCAGTCGGGATTTTACGAATATTCAAACCACTCATGTCATATTCATAAGGGTTATAAAAATTATCTCCTTTACGGATCATGACTCTTTTCCGAGGATAGTCCAAAATCAAGCGAGTCCTTCCCAATACTTCAGACCCCAAGCTTCCCATTCGGCCTGTTTCTTTCAAAATGTAACTAAAGGCTGTCTCCTCTGGGTAAGAGGTCAAAACTTCCTGCTGCTTTAAAGGTCCTAATTTCAACCAATCGACTCTTCCAATGTAGCCTCTCAAAACACCTCCCAAACTTTGCCCTAACTCCGCTTCAATGAATAAAGGTGGCATTTCGATTTGTTCACTGGTTTCTCTATTGAGTAAAAGTCCGTGATTTGCACCTGTATCGATTAGAAGTTTGGAATCCAAAATAGGCCCGTCTTTTTGCTTGATTTTAGCATTGATATAAGGCTTATTTTCTTCCACAGAAAGATCCAATTTCTTAAAAAATGGAGGTCTCCACTTTAATGCATCAGTTCTAAAAAACTCTATTCTCTCATCATCATAATTGATTTTGATTGGATTGAATTTGAAAAATTCATGACCTATAATACCATAAATCGGAACCCCAACAACTGCTTCCAATTCCAAAAAATCTTCTTCCAAAACCAAAAGTGCTTGAGCAATCCCTTCTACTGGTCCAAGATCCAGGTGATTTACTGGAGAAACAGATGCCATGATTTCCTCGCTTCCATCCGCTCCCATCAAATTCAACCTTCTCGTATACTCCAATCCCATCGCATCTCCTAAATCTTTACTAAAAAGAATATTAGACCTTACTCCTGTATCCAACAGGAAATTCACTGGGTATGATCCGTTGACTGATACGGGAACTATGATTAAGCTATTGGATGCAAAAAATGGAATAATCGTCCTCCTCACATCTTCCTTCATAAAAAACCCAGGCACTTGCCCATTGGAAAAGGTGCTGAATAAAATGAAAATCAAGAAACACAAATATTGCCTTCTTAGCATTTCAAGGTTAGGTCGGGTGATCGTCTATTAATGTACGTAATTTTTACGTTACATCATTCTTTATCATTAACGGAACCAACCCACCAAAATGTTTTGACTTTCATCTCAATGCTTAATTAGACTGAAATCAAATTAGCTGTCTGAAGGGCCTCTAGTTTGTCAAAAAATGAGGAATCCAGCATCTTTATTTCTTGAACATTTGAGGAAATGGCCGACAAAGCACTGATTGAAAAAGCGAAAAAAATCTTTGAAAACTTTCTGTCTAAACAAGGAAGCAGAAAGACTCCTGAACGATTTTCTGTAATTGATGAATTATACTCTCTTCCAGAAGATGAGCATATGGATGTGGAAGGGCTTTTTCTAAGCATGAGAAATAAAGGCTACACGATAAGCCGAGCTACCATTTACAACACCTTAGATCTTTTGGTAGAAAGCGGATTAGCTGTGAAACACCAATTCAAAGATAAAGTAGCGCTATACGAACAAGCTTTGACTTACAAGCATCATGATCACCATGTATGCAATCAATGTAGAAAAATCAGAGAGTTTTCTGATCCAAAAATCAACGAAATCAAAGATTTGATTGGAAAAGAATTCAGCTCCTCAATTACCTCGCACTCCTTGGTTCTATATGGAGATTGCAAAATTGAAAATTGCGAAAATCTCAACCAGATTTAACAGATCCAAACACCTTCTTATAAATCGGTTTCCGGTATAAAAACTGCCCTTTCAATACCGGGTAGAGCAAATTGGTGATGGCAGAATTGGGACCCTTAAAATCAATCTCATCACGGATGAGACAATGATTCCCACTTTTGATCAGGCGGTGTTTATGCTTCCAATATTTCAGGAAAAAGGGCAGTTCAATTCCTTCATCCACAAAGAAAAACTCAATTTCGTTGAGTTGGTGATCTGTGATTTTACTTGTCCACTTTTGCTTAAAAAGTAAAAAATTCAGTTCCAAAGAAACCAAATCCCCAGTCTCAGAACCATCAAACCTGATCAATTTCACAGGTGGAAAAGGAGGGTTTAGCTTTAAGAACAATGATTCTGTAAAGCCTTCTTTTACATTCATATAATCCTGCTCTACTTCTGTCTCTACAATTAATTTCATGCCTAGAAACTTAGGACAAAAAGGAGAAAGAGAATCAACCAAACTGCATCCATAAACTGCCAATAAATCGTAAAGAGTCGAATTCTCATTTTTTCAAAAGGATTAGTCACCAAGATCAATTGGCCAACTTCATCTTCTTGGACTCTTTTTAATTGGACCCAAAGAATGACCGCAAAAATGATAGCTCCTAGCAAATGGAAGATATGAATTCCCGAAAGGACATAGAGAAAACTACCACTCGGGATACCTTTAAAATCAATTCCCATTTGCTGAAGCTCCATCCAGCCAGAAATTTGCAGAATGGTGAATATAAACCCTAAGACCATGGTGTTTCTTAAAGAAGAGACCACTCGATTGGTCCTTTCTTCTTGATAATAGACTCGCATCCTAGAGGCAGAATAGCCACTTAGGACCAGCAAAAACGTAGAGACCAAGAATGAAAGCGGGATTTTTTGATTCATTCCACTTAACTGATCGACTCCGGAAAATAGAAATGCAACAGTGAGAAATAGGAAGATTAAGCCGCTTCCTATCATCCCTAGATACAATAAAGTCTCATAGGGGTGAAGGCTTTCCAGCTTTTGGAACCAATTCTTGGTATTTTTGGTATCTCCCATTAGGTGCAAAACAAATTCATAACCCGAAGGTTCACAATTTGATGGATTCCTTTTGGAACAGCTAAAAAAAATCGAAAAGCTCTAAATTGCACCCTCAAACCTAAACCAACCTCCATTTTGGACAGTCAGGCATTTCTTACGATCTACAAATCGGATCCTTTTTTTCAGACATTTTCTGATTCCATTCACAAAAAAACTCAGAGTCAATTTCAATTGAAGGGAGTTTCTGGAAGTTTGGACATGGTCCTTTTTTGCACGTATTTTCAAAAATATGGAGGAGTACATTTGATCATTGCTCAAGACAAAGAGGAAGCTGCCTATCTCAATTCTGATATTCAGAACCTACTTTCTGTTGAGGATTACTTGATTTTCCCTTCAAGTTTCAAAAAAGCCTACCACTATGAGGAAGTTGACAACGCCAATGTCCTCTTAAGGTCTGAGGTTCTCAATCAGGTTTTGGAATCCAAAGGAGAAGACAAAATCATCATCACCTATCCAGAGGCTTTGTATGAAAAAGTAATCAACAAACGATCTCTTCAGGAAAACACATTCATTGCCAAAGTCGGTGAAAAGGTAGATATGGAATTCGTTTCTGAGCTTTTGGTCAGCTACGATTTCGAGAGAACAGATTTTGTTTACGAACCGGGCCAATTTGCTATCAGAGGAGGAATCTTGGATGTTTTCTCTTTTTCGAATGAAAACCCTTACCGAATCGAACTTTTTGGCCAAGAAATAGAAAGTATCAGAACATTTGATCCTGAATCCCAACTTTCGATAGCAGAGGTGCCTCATATTTCTTTGATTCCAAATACGCAGACTAAACTCTTACAAGAGGTTAGGCAGTCATTTTTGGGCTTCCTTCCAGAGTCTACTAAACTTTGGATCAAGGACTACCAGCTTACGGCTGATGTGATGACTGAGTGTTTTCACAAAGCAGAGCAGGAATTTGATCAGATTTTATCCAAAACCAATAAGACGAAAACAGTCCTTCATCCAAAGGATCTTTTTGAAACCGGTAAGGACTTCGCTGATCAAGCCAAAAACTTTAGCCTGATCGAATTTGGGAAACAATTCTACCTCAAAAATGCCGAAGCTCTTGTTTGGGATTCTCAACCCCAACCTTCTTTCAATAAGAATTTTGATTTACTAGTCTCCAGTCTTTCAGAAAATGAAAAGAAAGGCTTTACTAATATCATCACAGCTGAAAATGAAAAGCAATTAGATCGATTGCTGGGGATTTTCACGGAGTTAGATCCTACTCTTCTGGTGCAGACCATGAGATTGGGCCTTCGGGAAGGATTTGAAGACAGAAAAACTAAGCTAGTTTGCTATACGGATCATCAACTTTTTGAAAGGTTTCACCGCTATAAAACCCGGAAAAAAGCAAGTAAATCAAAGGCTCTCACTATTAAAGAGTTGAAGGCCCTACATCCGGGTGATTACATTGTCCATGTGGATTATGGTGTCGGGAGATTTGCTGGACTAGAAAAAGTCGAGGTTGGAGGAAAGATGCAGGAAGCTGTCAGATTGGTCTTCAGAGATGATGATTTGTTGTATGTGAACATCCATTCCCTTCACAAAATCTCGAAATATTCCGGACAGGAAGGACAAGCTCCATCCATGTCCAAGCTGGGTTCTCCTGATTGGGAAAACAAAAAGAGAAAAGCCAAGAAGCAGGTAAAAGACATCGCCAAAGATCTGATTGCGCTCTATGCAAAAAGAAGAGGTGCTCCGGGATTTGCTTTTGCCAGGGATTCAGTTTTGCAGGTTGAATTAGAAAGCTCCTTTATTTATGAGGACACACCAGATCAAGCTTTGGCCACTTCTGATGTGAAATCAGATATGGAAAAATCCTACCCGATGGATCGATTGGTTTGCGGAGATGTGGGCTTTGGAAAAACCGAGGTTGCGATTCGAGCTGCCTTTAAAGCTGTCAATGACAGGAAACAAGTTGCCATCCTGGTACCTACTACCATTTTGGCGATGCAGCATTATCAAACGATCAAAGAACGTTTGTCTGCTTTCCCTGTTAAGGTAGATTATATCAATCGATTTAGGACTGCGAAGCAGGTTCGGGAGATCGTTGAACAAGTAAAAACTGGGGAAATCGATATTCTGGTAGGTACTCATAGAATTGTCAACAAAGACGTCCAATTCAAAGATTTAGGGCTTTTGATCATCGATGAAGAGCAAAAATTTGGCGTAAAAGTCAAAGATCAATTGAAAAATCTTCGGGTGAATGTGGATGTATTGACTCTGACAGCAACTCCAATTCCTAGAACTCTTCATTTCTCTCTGATGGGAGCAAGAGATCTTTCCGTCATTGCCACTCCACCACCAAACAGGCAACCCGTTACTACTGAAGTTCAGACTTTCGAGGAAGAAGTGATCCGTGATGCAGTAGCATATGAGCTAAGAAGAGGAGGTCAGGCCTTCTTCGTTCACAATCGTGTGGGAGAAATTGACAGTATCGCCAACTTGATTATGAAACTGGTGCCAGATGCGAGAGTGATCGGGGCCCATGGACAAATGGATGGCAAAAAGCTGGAACAAATCATGGTAGATTTTATCAATCATGAATATGATGTCCTTGTCTCAACCAACATCATAGAATCAGGATTGGACATTCCAAATGCCAATACCATTATGATCAACCGAGCACATATGTTCGGAATGAGTGACCTTCATCAAATGAGAGGCCGGGTTGGTCGAAGCAATAAAAAGGCATTCTGTTATCTATTGACACCTCCAATGTCTGGATTGACTCCAGAGTCCAGGAAACGACTTCAAACATTAGAAGAGTTTTCTGATTTAGGAGATGGATTCAAGGTAGCAATGAAAGACTTGGATATTCGAGGTGCTGGAAATCTTCTAGGAGCAGAGCAAAGTGGATTTATCACAGATCTGGGCTTTGAGATGTACCATAAAATCCTGGACGAGGCTGTTCAAGAATTGAAAGAAAATGAATTTGCTGCTTTGTTCGAAGTGGACCTGAAAGAAAAAGTCAAAGTATTGGTTCAAGATTGTACCATCGAAACCGATTTGGAATTACTGATACCAGAGAATTATGTCAGCAATATTTCTGAGCGTTTAGGATTGTACTCGAAACTTGATTCCATCAAAAATGAAGAGGAATTAGAAAAGTTTGGATCTATGCTAGATGATAGATTTGGACCGATTCCAGAAGCAGTTGTAGATCTAATGGAAACCGTTAGGCTAAGATGGAAGGCGGAGAAATTGGGAATCGAGAAATTGGTTCTAAAAAGCGGTCAGATGAAATGCTACATGCTACCTGCTTCAAGAGATGACTTCTATTCATCTCCTATCTTCCAGAAAATCATGCTATTTGCACAATTGAATTCCAAATACTTTAAAATAAAAGAACACAAGAATCGTTTGATTCTTACGGTCAGCGAAGTTTCCGGGATTTCGAAGGCTCAAAATTGGCTGAAAGAGATGCTTGAAAGCTAATTTTTAAAAAATTTAACTGGCATAAATATTGCAGTTTTGCACAAAAATTTTGCAGGATTCTCCCGATTTGGGCCATTTTTGGCTTTTTCGAGAAAATATCAAAGTTAATAATCATTGGAAGTGCCTATGATTGACTTTATATTAGCACCTTAAAACTTGATCTAAACTCCTAGAATATATGCGTTTCAGTGACAAATCTTGGGGAATGTGGGCAGCAGCGTTGATGATCGTCGGCGGCTCCGTACTTTCCTCCTGTAACAAAACCCCAGGTTATGGCCGAAGAACAGCCAATAAGCCAGGTAAAAAAAGTGCTACAACTGGAGCTGAGTTCTCTTTTGACGAACAAGACACCACTCAATTTTTCGTAGCTAAAAATGCCGAGCAGATTCCTGGTCCAAATTTGAAGTTTATCCAAGGTGGTCGAGCTGTATTGGGTTCTCAAGAAGAGGATGTGATGGCGCTTCGCGATAACTTGGAAAGAACTGTCACAGTTGCAAACTTCTACATGGATGAAACTGAAATCACGAACAATGATTTTCGTGAATTCCTCTTCGACATGAAAAAGCATGTAAGTGCTGATTCACTTTTAAAATTGGAGCCTTCTGAAGATGTCTGGGGTGGAGCTTTGTCATTCAATGACATGTACCAGTCTTATTACTTCAGATTCCCTGGTTTTAACTTCTACCCTGTTGCTGGTGTTTCTTGGAAACAAGCAAATGTCTATGCAAAATGGAGAACCGAATATGTTGAGAATCTAATTAGAGAAGAAAGAGGAATTGATTCTTCTTTTACAAAGCCTCAATTGATCGAAAGAGGTGTTGCGATGGCTGATTATAGATTGCCAAGTGAAGCAGAATGGGAGTATGCTGCTAAAGCAATGATCGGAACGCAATATTTGGATGAAAATCAAGAATACGGACGTATCTATCCTTGGGATGGTCGTGGTGTTAGAAACCCATACAATGTGAAGCGTAAAGGTAAGCAAGGTGATTTCCTAGCTAACTTCAAAAGAGGTCGTGGTGACTACGGAGGTATTTCCGGTAACCAAAGAAATGACGGTGAAATCCTTCCTACCAACGTTTATGATATGGCTCCAAATGATTTCGGCTTGTATCACATGGCAGGAAACATGAATGAGTGGGTTTATGACGTATACAGACCATTGACTTATCAAGATGCTGATGACTTGAACCCATTGAGAAAAGATGGTTACGGGGATGAAATGGAAAACTATGAAGTTTCTGTAATCACTGACGAAATGAGAGTCTATAAAGGAGGAAGCTGGAGAGATGTTACTTACTGGCTAGCTCCTGGTACCAGAAGATTTATGCATCAAGATTCTGCTACCAATGACATTGGATTTAGATGTGCTATGATCTCCATCGGAGAGCCTGGTAAATAATCTTAAAGAACATATTACATGAAAAAGCCCCGAATTATCGGGGCTTTTTTCGTTAGTAGCTGAATGTTTCTAAGGAGTCCCAATCCATTAATTTCTTCAACAAATCAAGATCTCCAGAATAAGCATCTAATGTAGAAGGATTTGATGGGTAAGAGTTCCCGTCAAATTTTACAAGTCTATTATCTCCACCGCTATATACTATTAAATTATTCCAGCCATTTGACTTTTCAGTGTCCAAATAAACTGGCATTCTCGTGACTGAAAATTGAGTGATGATATCTCCATGATGACTTAAAAGAAGAAAAGTACATCCACCAGATCCACAGAAATAGGGTCCGGTCAATCCTACCAATATTTCCTTATTTGAATCGTCATTTAAGTCTACTTGAACATACTTATATTTTCTACTTAAGGAATCTACAATTCCAAGGTCTATGTCCTCTTTGAATTGATCCGTCAGAGTTAGTCCTATTAGCCTCTGGATGTTTTCCTGATCTTCTTGTGTAAACTGTTCTGGAGCCTCAGTAAGTGTATCTTCCTCTTCCAAAATCTCAGTTACCACTGTCAAATCTTCAAATGATTTGGTCTCCCTACAGGATGAAATCAAGATAACAAGTAGGATACTCGCTAATGGTAGTCTCATAAAACACCAATTGAATTTATTAAATAATGTAGGAGTAAATCCTCCTACATTATTTAGACATGATTAGATAATCTTAAAATCTTAAGCCAGCAGTTAAGAAAAACCCTCTCGAATTTCCCAAGTCAATATTCGTAACATCCGTTTGCAAATTGGTCGCCGACCATTGATAAGATGCGTCTATATAAATAATAGAAATATCTACCCCTGCTCCTGCAAACACTCCCCATTGAGGAGACGAAATTTCGTCTTTGTCCAAAAAGTCACTGCTGGTCCCTGTCACGATAAAACTGGAAGCTCCACCAAATGCTCTTAGACCAAATGAAGACTCAGAATTTCCCAAAATATTGAACCCCAAAGCCAATGGAATTCTAATACCATGATAGGAAGCATCTGTCACTGGTCCAGAATCTACCGTCGTATACTCAAACGATGAGTTTTGATAGAAAATCCCAGGTTCAGTGTAAAACTTGTTTCCGAAAGCAAAACTTGCTCCAACTTGCCAACCAGTCTGACCTGTGGCATCCGCCCCATCTCCAGTCACATTTGTGAAATTTAATCCTGCTCCAGGCTTAATAGTTGTCTGTGCCATAAGGCTTGAACCGACAAAAAAGATGAAGCAACAAGTAATCAAAAACCTTTTCATAGCTCTTTAATTAATAGTTGAATAAAATTATTTATGAATTTAACATTTTGAAAAACAAATTGTTATCCCCCAATAGAATAAACTTATCAACTATTTACTTCAGAGTATTTTTATTGTTTAGATAGTGTTTTGAATTACATTATTTTAAAAACTAAATATTAGCACATACTCTCTTAATACCTACTAAAGCCACCATTTTACCTCTTGTTTATTTTTTTTACCAATAACCTTTACCATTATCTAACTTGATCCTAAATCAAACATTTGAAAATGAACCTAAATATTAAACTACGCCAACTAGTCTGTGCGGCACTGGTGGGAATGGCATTTCCAGCCTTCTCTCAGGTCACCTATCAGGCGCCTCCCAAAGCCATTGCAGACTTGGTCAATGCACCGAGTACTCCATCTGTTTCTTTCTCAAAGGACGGTGAATGGATGATGCTTTTGGAAAGAGCAGACAATCCTTCTATTGAAGAACTTTCTCAACCAGAATTGAGAATTGCTGGTCTACGAATCAACCCTGCTACTTCTGGTCCAAGTAGATCAAGAGGAGTGGAAAACATCAAAATCAGAAAAACAAAAAGCGGTGAGGAAATCCAAATCACAGGACTTCCATCTAAGGCTTCCATGGGTAGTTTTTCTCTTTCCAAAGATGAAAAATACCTAGCCTTCATCAATACTGAATCGAATGGAATCAGCCTTTGGGTGGTAGATTTGTCTACTTTCGCAGCAAAGAAATTGACTGATGGAATCTTAAATGATGTCATGGGAAATGTCTTGATTTGGACTCCAGAAAATCAGCTTTTAGTGAAAGCTGTAAACCCAGCAAGAGGAGCAATGCCACAAGCTCCATCCGCTCCTGCAGGGCCGGTTGTTCAAGAGACTTCAGGAAATGCAGCTCCATCTCGTACCTACCAAGATCTTTTGAGCAA
Source organism: Algoriphagus zhangzhouensis (assembly GCF_900148515.1). GTDB lineage: Bacteria > Bacteroidota > Bacteroidia > Cytophagales > Cyclobacteriaceae > Algoriphagus > Algoriphagus zhangzhouensis. The sequence goes on from NZ_FRXN01000002.1 coordinate 523,749, forward strand.
TCCATATGATGAGACTTTGTTTGCCTATTTCATGGATTCTCAGCTTCAGTTGATCTCCTTGGATGGCACTAGCAAAACTGTTGGTCCTAAAGCGATGATTAAGTCTTTTGACTTGTCTCCTGATGGATCCTATATCTTGGTGGATATCATCAAAAGACCTTTTTCCTATTTGGTACCAGCTTCTAGATTCCCTTATGATGTAGAAATTTGGTCTAAAACAGGTCAAAAAGTAAAAACATTGGCTCAAATTCCTTTGGATGAAGTAAGGCCAACAGGTTTTGATGCTACCGTAACTGGTCCTAGAAACATCAACTGGAGAGCAGATAAACCAGCTGTATTGTATTGGGCTGAAGCTCAAGATGGAGGTGATGGCAAAGTAGAAATGGAGGAAAGAGAAATTGTCTACACGCTTGCTGCTCCATTCTCTGGTCAAAAACAAAAATTGGCTACAACTTCACTTAGATTCGGTGGTATCGCATGGTCCACAGATGATTTTGCCGTTTTGAATGAAAGATGGTTTGGTGCTAGAAGAGAAATCCGTTCTGTAATCGATCCATCTAATCCTGGTGCCGGTAAAAAAGTAATCATCGATCGTTCTTACGACGATATTTACAATGATCCGGGAGATCCAATGTTTACCGAAAATGAGTATGGCAGAAATGTATTGATCAGAAAAGGTAATGTTCTGTTTATGACTTCTGAAGGCGGAAGCCCAGAAGGCAGCATGCCCTTCCTATCCACATTTGACACGAAAACAAAAGAGCAGGAAATCCTATGGAGATCTCAAGCTCCGTATTATGAAAGAGCTGTCAAATTGTTGAGTGATGATGGGAGTGAGTTTATCACTATCAAAGAAAGTACTGATATTCAGCCAAATTACTGGTTGGTTAACACGAAAAAAAGAATTGCTCCGCAACAAATCACCAACTTCGCTCACCCTTTTGAGTCTATCAAAAATATCAACAAGCAATTGGTGAAATACAAGAGAAATGATGGATTGGATCTTTCTGCGGTGATCTATACACCAGAAGGTTATGACCCTAAATCAGATGGTCCTCTTCCAGTTTTGATGTGGGCTTATCCTAGAGAATACAAATCCGCTGAAATCGCTGCTCAAGTAAGAGGGTCGAAATACAGATTCACAAGATTGAGCTGGGGTTCTCCAATCTATTGGGTGACTCAAGGATACGCGATCATGGACCAAACAGAGATGCCAATCGTAGGTGAAGGCGATAAAGAGCCAAATGATTATTTCATCGAACAATTGGTTGCCAATGCTGAAGCTGCAATCGACCATATTGTCGAACTAGGAATCGGTGATAGAAATAGAATTGCTGTAGGCGGACACTCTTACGGTGCATTTATGACAGCAAACTTGCTTTCTCACACGGATTTGTTTGCTGCAGGTATCGCAAGAAGTGGTGCTTACAACCGTACATTGACTCCTTTTGGATTCCAATACGAGCAGAGAACATATTGGGAAGCTCCAGAGGTGTATTTCAATATGTCTCCTTTCTCTTTTGCTCACAAAGTGAAAACTCCAATCCTTTTGATCCATGGGCAAGCTGACAACAATTCTGGTACATTCCCAATCCAGTCTGAGCGTTATTACAATGCTTTGAAAGGTCATGGAGCAACTGCTAGATTGGTATTTCTACCAAATGAAAGTCATGGCTATGCAGCGAAAGAATCCATTTTGCACACCTTGTATGAAATGGACAGCTGGTTGGATAAATATGTGAAAAACAAGAATAAAATCGACACTTCTAAGTAAGTAGAATTAAGCAAAAAAAGCCCTTCCAGTAATTTGGAAGGGCTTTTTTTAATACAAGAATCCGAACAACCAAAGGGGAATAATATTCCCTACTCCTATTTCAATATCATTTTTTACCAGATACGAATCTGGAATTCCTTGAATTTGAGATTGATTTTTATTCCTTCCTCCAACTTCAAAAACCCATTTTTCATCTAAGATGAAATCTCCCTTTTCTGCCAAATTTACTTTGCTTACTACAGCTGATTGATTAGCGAAAAATGTCTCACGAATTGTTCCTATCTGAGCACTGCTTCCTGCTAAAGCATAAAATAGAGATGGGTTATTCAAATAAATTTTTTCAGGCTTGGTTAAAGCTCCGATTCCAGAATTTACTTTATGGAGATTTTGGATGATTCTGGCTCTATCCAGTAAATCCAAAGCTCTCAATAGGCTAGGTCGGGAAATCCCTGATTTTCTTGCCAACTCAGAAACATTGGGAGTGAAAGGTACCGAGGTGCTGATCAAATTGATCAATTTTTTCAACTTAAAAATCATTTCAAAATCCATGTTTTCAACTGCATTGATATCTACCTCCAAAGTCAACTGAAGCGTCTTTTGAAACTTTTCAGGAAAAGATTCAACTCCTTCTTTAAAATAAGGATAGGCACCATAGTGGAGATAGTTTTGAAAAAGTGGAATTGGTTTTAACTCTGATAAAATGTCTGAGGTAAATTCGACATGGCTTTTTAGTAAATCTTGAAGTTTTACAGATTGAAAAACTTGGCCAGATTCTAATTGAATAAATTCCCGAAAGGATAATTCAGGCAACAAATATGTGACTAATCTTCTACTTAAGTCAGATTCGCCTTTGTAGATCTCCAAAATAGAAGATGACGTAAACACTATCTTCAACTCTGGTAAATTATCATAGATTAACTTCAATTCCCGGGACCAAGAAGGATACTTATGGATTTCATCTAATAGGAGATAGCGTCCGCCTTTCAGATTGAATTCTTCCGCAAAATCAAATAAGCGGTGATCCGAAAAATAAAAGTCGTCCAAACTTGCGTACATGGCAGTCCCATCCATTGGCAAGTCCTTTTTCAAATGCTGAAGTAGCAAAGTAGTTTTTCCTGCCCCTCTTGCACCCAAGATCCCAATCATTCTTTCTTCCCAGCGAATTTGATCGATCAAAAATCGCTGAAAATCAAGTGACACCAAACGCACCTTATTTTGAGAGCGAAGTAATAATGATTCCATATTGTAAAATCAATTTTACATAAAGTTACCAATTGTGTTAAACAAAACTAACATTTCTAGCGCTTTTTTGTAAAATTTAATTTACATAAAAGAGCCCTTCCAACAGATGTTTGAAGGGCTCTTTTAATAATTTACCTAAGAATAATTATCCTAAATCTGTTCCCCACATAAGGATCAAGAACAAAATTCCGATGACTATTCGGTACCAGCCAAAGGCTGTAAAACCATTTTTTGAAACATATTTCAAGAACAATTTCACCGCAATCCAAGCGGAAATAAAAGCTACCAAAGACCCGACAGCCAGCATCATGATTTGAGCTTGAGTAAAAACCAATTCGGATTTAATTAAGTCATATCCCCCTGCAGCTATCATGGTTGGGACGGCCAACAAGAAGGAAAACTCAGTCGCTTGTTTTTTGTCCAAGCCATTGAATACCCCGCCGATGATGGTAGCAGCTGCTCTGGAAGTACCTGGAACCATGGATAGACACTGGAACAATCCGATGAAAAAGGCATTCTTGTAAGAAATATCCTCTACTTCAGCCAATTCAGATTCTTTGCTGACCACTTTTTTATCGATCAAAATCAAGATAACCCCACCGATAATTAGGGAAATAGAAACCACAACTGGATTGAATAGGTATCCTTTGATGATGTCATATGCCAAAAGCCCAACAATCGCTGTCGGGACAAATGCTGCAAATAGTTTGTAATAAATTTGTAGCCCTCTGAAAAAACGCTTGATGTACATCAGCGCAATCGCCAAAATCGCTCCCAACTGAATAAAAACTTCGAAAGTTTTCACGAATTCATCATCGTGAATTCCCATGGCTGCTGAAGCCAAAATCATATGTCCTGTGGAAGAAACTGGTAAAAATTCGGTTAGCCCCTCTACGATGGCTATGATAATTGATTGAAATAAAGTCATGCTTGGTGATTAGAATTTGTGCAAAAATAAGAAACCCAGTTTCTATGACTAGTTAATTTTTATAAAGGTCTTTCAAGATCTGAGGAATTTTCATTTCTTACCATTAACTAACGTCATCATTATGAAAAATTACATTTTTGGTTTAGTCTGTCTTTTAGTAAGCTTTTCTAGTTTTTCGCAAGATCTACCAGAGGAAAAAACCCAATCCAAAATTCAGGAAATCACCCTCTTTTTAAATGGAGCACAGGTTTTTGAAAAAGCTGAAACCAACATCCCTTCAGGGGAGTCTACTGTGGTGATCAAAGGACTATCTCCATACCTCGAAGAAAAAAGTATCCAAGTCAAAGCCTTGGGGAACTTTACAATTCAGGCAGTGAACAAGCGGATGGATTATCTCACTGAAGATGCGATGAGTGAATCAACTCAAAAGATTGAAAACCAGATTAAAACTTTAGAAAAGGATATCCAAAAAGAGGAATTGAGATTATCTGTTTTGGCTGAAAAAGTCAGTCTATTGGATGTTAACAAAAAACTAGGTGGAAATCAGAGTCTAACATCAGCTGAATTTAGACAGACATTGGAACTCTATGATACGGAGCTGATGAAGATCAAAACTGAGCAATTGACTATCCATGATAGAATATCAGAAAGCTCCAAGGAAATCAGAAAACTTGAAAATCAAATTAATGCCATCCGAGAAAGCAATAGAGATTCCAAAGCTGAAATCCGGATCAGAATCAAAGCTCCATCGGCTGGAAAAGCCCAGTTTGAATTCAATTATTTAGTAGCGAATGCAGGTTGGTTTCCAAAATATGATGTTCGAGTAAAAAATGTAACTAGCCCACTAACTATCAACTACAAAGCGGAAGTTTATCAGAATACTGGAGTGGACTGGAAGGATGTCAAACTTCGTTTTTCCAACGGAAATCCCAATCAAAGTGGAGTAGCTCCCAATCTGGATAAATGGAATCTGAATTATGCCAGATTGACGGTTTTCGAACCTCGAAATACACAGCCTTTCAATGGCACTGTCAGCGGTGTGGTGGTAAGTGCAACAGATGGAGAACCATTGCCAGGTGTTTCAGTTTTGGTCAAGGGAACATCCATAGGGACTGTTACGGATTTTGATGGAAGATATAGCATTACGATTCCATCCAATGGGAATACCTTAAACTATTCTTTTATTGGATACCAAGTTCAAGAAACACCAATCCGAAGTAGATCCTCCATCAATATTTCTTTACGGGAAGATATGCAAGCATTGAATGAAGTGGTGACAACAGGGTATGGAAATAGAAATAAAAGAGCATTAACTGGTTCTATAGTGGAGGTAGCTGATGAAGAATCCGTATTTCCTCCCCCATCGGCTCCAATTCTAGAAACCACCTTCCAAGAAAACCAGACAACGGTAGAAATTGAAGTCACTGAACCCTACTCCATCAAAACGAATGGTGAACGGACTTTGGTTGACTTGAAAGCCTACGATATCCCGGCCAATTACCAATATAAAGCCATTCCAAAAATCGACAATGATGCCTTCCTAATCGCCCAAATCAGTGATTGGAATCAATATTCTTTACTCGAGGGAGAAAGCAATTTGTATTTCGAAGATGGTTTTGTGGGGAGATCAATCTTGAATGCAGCCTCTCTGGAAGATACACTTTCAGTCTCCATGGGACGGGATCGAAGCATAGTGATCCAGAGAGAAAAAGTGGATGAATTTGCCAAAAAGCGAACGATTGGCTCCAATATCACCGAAAGCCGAGGCTATGAGATCACTGTAAGAAACAATAAATCCCAAGCTGTCAATCTTCAGATTATTGATCAGATTCCTGTCTCTGTGAATTCAAATATCACTGTTGAAGTGGGAAATATTTCTGGTGGAATACTGAATGAAGAAACTGGGATCATCACTTGGAATATCACCATTCCACCAGGATCTCAGGAAAAATTGACTTTTCAATATGAAGTGAAATATCCTAAAAATGAAAAGGTGGTTTTGGATTAGGAAAAGAAAATAATAGCCCCCGGTTTAAACCGGGGGCTATTGATTAATCTACCTTATCAAGCGTCATTTCGAAAAACTGAAACCATTCGGTCCCCATATTATATTCACCGATTTCGTGCCACTGACCGGATTCATTGATCTGGATCACATAGCGAACTTGCTCTGTGGGATACCAATACAAAACTTCTCCTTTCAATTCAGCTTTGAAACTTCCGCTAGTGCCACTTTGGAGGAATGAGTTAAAAGCAAACTGGCCACTTTCTTCTTTAGGAGAAATAACTGCCAAAGCATTGTGTATAACTTTTCCATTCGAAATCCCCTTTCCTTCTATCATCAAATGGGTCCCGCTCAGTTGCATTTCCACCTTTTCAATCTGTTCAAAAGTGTGACGTTGTTGATCCGGAGTGATCATCCACCCGCTTCCTTTCCAGTCTCCAACCAGAAAAGCTAAAGCTTCCATTTTTTCCTGAGCCACAGGACTCAAGTCATAACTCTGTCCATGGGCCAGATTTAAAAACCCCATCATACAGGCTGCAAACAGATAAATTTTGAATACTGTTTTCATGATATAAATTGGTTTATATTATAAACTTTTTTTAGAAAATTTTTTTATGTGATGTATTTTTTGAGGTTTTCTACATAGGATTCGAAGGCTTTCACACCTACTTGGGTGATTTTACAGGTAGTCAAAGGTCTTTTACCACGAAAAGACTTTTCGATTTGGACATACCCTGCTTTTTCCAACTTATCCAATTGGACAGAAAGGTTCCCTGCAGTTGATTCTGTTTTCTCTTTAATAAAGGTAAATTCCGCCTCATCCACACTCAGGAGCAATGACATCACGGCCAACCGCAACTGAGAATGCAAAAGAGGATCTAATGGTTTAAACTCGCTCACGATACTTCTTTTTCATGTAATAGCCGGGCACAAGATAACCCAAAATGACAGCAATTCCGGACAGCAAAAACTGTTGAGAAACCGGTAATAGAAAAGCTATCACTGCTGCTACCAGCAATAAAACCCCTCCATTTCTGACTATTGAAACTTGAATCAAAGCTCCTGTAACAAACATCCCAATACCCGTAATAATCAGAATAACAGGGTTTTGATTAAACCCCAATACTGGCATAAAAGCCAAAGTGATCATGATTCCGGCAAATACCACCATCCACAATTGATTGACTACCTGGCTAATGTGGGACTTGATCCTTTCCTTTTTAGAATTTTTGAATCCATGCCAAAAGCTTACAAAAACTGCCGGCACTACCAGCCACCAAATCATGTAAGGTTTTTCATATCCTAGGATCCCTAAAGCATAATGTCCCAAATTGCAAATCGCAATTACCCAGCCCCAAAGGAGCAACTGAAAACCACCGTCTCCGGCAGTATCTTTTTTCGCCTTACTTATCATCTCTGTGATGATACTCAGCGACTCTTCACTGGTTAATGATTTTTCCATATTGTTCCGTTTCTAAAGACATAACGGGTTAAATATAAATAGGTTTATTTTATAAACTATTTTATTTATGAAAATATTCGAGAATTAATCAATTTTCTCTATACTTAAATTTATAATTCAAACTTTTAAACATGGCAAAACCGCTTTTTTCAACACTATTCATCTTATTTTCAAGCATTTCTATTGCACTTTCACAAGCTGAATTTAAGGCTGATTACCCTCAAAAAGTCAATGAAATTCTCGCAAAAAGTTTAAAATTTCCCGCCGAATCTCGTCAAAAAAGAGAAGGCGGGAACATACTTCTTTCGATAAAAATAGATTCAAAAGGGATGCTGGATAGCGTCTTTGTTTTGGAAGAAAGTCATGCACCATTGATGAATGAAGTGATGAAATCTGTTGCAATTTTAAAAGAAAACTGGGAGCCCGAATACCTAGAAGGACGTGAATTTGATACTAAATATTTGTTGAATTTTAACTTCAAATCTGAGTTGGCTAGAGGAAGGCCAATTAGCTATAAAACTGCAGTTTCAAAATTAATTGAAAAGGAAAAATACCAAGAAGCAATGGAAGAAATAGAGCGTTTGATAGCAGAAAATCCTTATGACCCAGAACTCTATTTTTTAAGATCTCAAGTCTATAATAATACTGGAGAGACTACGAAATTTCAAGAGGATTTTATGAAGACTCGGTACCTAAAAAAAGAGATGCTTAGTACAGTAATTATTCAAGCAGTAAGGTAGTTTTAAGAAGGTATTGAGTGACCAAAATCAATCCTAATTCACCTCTTTTTAGAGAAAATTAAACAGTATTTTTAGACTATATTTTTTCATTATACAATGATCATAAAAACAGAAACATTTTATCCTGTAAAAAGCAATTTTTAATGCCGGGTTTTCCTTTCTTAAGGGCCAAAAAAGCCTTAAATTAGCCAATAAACCGACATTATTATCGAAAGTTCAAAAAGCGCCCAACCTTCCTTTTTCAAAAGCATTCAACCTTGGGTTTTCTTCCCTTCAGCTGCTTTAATTCTCATCTTTGTCACCCTTACTTTGATCTTTCAAGAATCCGTCGGATCCTTGTTTGAATCATTGCAGGCACTGATCTCACAGGACTTTGGCTGGCTCTATGTAATTGCCGTCAATGTGGTCCTTGTTTTCTGTATTTTCCTGGGATTTGGCAAGTTCAAAACTATCCGTCTCGGAGGCCCTAAAGCCAAACCAGAATTCAGCACTTTTGCTTGGCTCAGCATGCTCTTTAATGCAGGGATCGGATTGGTATTGATGTTCTACGCAGTAGCAGAACCCATCAGTCATTTTACCAATCCTCCGATAGGCGAAGCTGGAACTTTGACCGCCGCCAAAAATGCATTAAATCTTTCCTATTTGCACTGGGGTCTTCATGGCTGGGGAGTCTATGCATTAATGGGATTGGCCATTGCATTTTTTACTTACAATCGAGGTCTTCCTTTGGGAGTAAGATGGATCCTTTATCCCATTTTGGGCGACAAACTGAAAGGTCCAATCGGCCATTTTATCGACACTATGGCAGTAGTAGCCACCATGTTTGGACTAGCTACTACCTTGGGATTGGGGATTCAGCATATCAATTCCGGAATGAATTACCTCTTTGGGGTCAAAGAAAGCCCGGAAGTTCAAGTAATCCTTATTGGAATCATCACTATTTGTGCCACTATCTCAGTAGTTTCTGGTCTTCATAATGGGATCCAGCTTCTCAGTAAAATCGCTTCATTTATGGCGATTATCCTGATGGCATTTATGCTTATTGTTGGACCAACCTTGTTTATTATTGGGTCTACAGTCCAAAGTACAGGATTCTATATCCAAAGCTTGATAGGTACAGCAACATGGATGGAAATCTTCCAAGGCACCCATTGGATGGATGGGTGGACCTTCTTTTATTGGGCTTGGTGGTTTGCCTGGGCGCCTTTTGTAGGACTATTTATTGCAAGAATTTCCAAAGGAAGAACAATCAGAGAATTTATTCTGGGTGTATTACTTGGTCCAACAGCAGCTAGTATTGTTTGGATTTCCATTTTTGGAAGCACTGCATTTCATGTCGAACTATTCGGAGCAGGCGGAATCAGTGAAGCAGTTCAAGAAAATATCAACACTGGTTTATATACTCTCCTTCAAATGTTCCCGCTTCCCTATGTCAGTATCCTATTTGTGGTAATGGCAGGAGTAATTTTCTTTGTCACGTCCTCAGATAGCGGATCCTTAGTCATTGATTTTATCACGAGCGGTGGAAAAGATGACACTCCGGTGAAACTGAGAATTTTCTGGGCATTGACCGAAGGAGCAGTTGCTTCGGTTCTTGTTTTAGGTGGTGGATTAATCGCCTTGCAAACAGGATCTTTGGTCACGGGCTTACCAGTTTGTGTCCTAATGCTCCTAGTTTGCTACTCAGTAAACAAAGCCTTGAAAAAATATATGGAAGAGAAAAAAGAAAGCCAGGAATAAGAAATCCCTGGCCTTTAATTGCTACTCAAAGCTCTTCAAAATTGAATTTGAAGAGCTTTTTTCACGCTTGATTAATCTTGCTTTTTGTAAAAAGGAACGTGCTCAGGCTCGAGCGGCTTATTTCCCAAAATGATATCAGCAGCTTTCTCAGCAACCATCATGACTGGTGAATAAATATTCCCATTCGTCACGTAAGGAAAAACAGAAGCATCCACTACTCGTAGATTTTCCACCCCATGAACTTTCAAGGTTTTCGGGTCAGTCACATCCATTGGTCCGACACCCATTCTACAGGTAGCACAAGGATGATATGCGCTTTCTCCTTCTTTGGCTACAAAATCTAGGATCTCTTCATCAGTCTGAACGTCCTTTCCAGGAGACAATTCTTCTCCTCTCAATTCTCCCATTGCCTGGGTTTCAATGATTTTTCTGGAAAGCCGAATCGCTTCTATCCATTCTTTCTTTTCTTTCTCGGTAGAGAGGTAATTGAAAAGGATACTTGGATATTCTGTAGGGTCAGCTGATTTGATTTTCACCCGACCTCTCACGTCAGTATTCATAGGTCCGACATGAAGTTGGAAGCCATGTCCTTCTTTAGGAGCGGATCCATCATATCTGATTGCAATTGGCAAGAAGTGAAACTGTAGGTTTGGATATTCTACTTCATCATTCCCTCTAATAAAACCACCTGCCTCAAAATGATTAGAAGCACCGACACCTTTCTTTCTAAACAACCAGTCGAAACCAATTTTTGGTGCTCTCCAAGGGCTCAGTGAAGGATACATACTCACCGGTTTTTTGCAAGCCCACTGAACATATACTTCCAAGTGATCTTGAAGATCTTCTCCTACGCCAGGCAAATCATGGACTACAGGAATCCCCAAACTTTTCAAATGCTCAGCATTTCCTACTCCAGAAACTTGCAAAAGCTGAGGAGAATTGATAGCCCCTCCACAGGAGATGATCTCTTTCCCGTAGACTTGCTTGATTTTTCCTCCCTGCTTGTATTCAACTCCAACTGCCTTCTTTCCTTCAAACAAAATCCTCAAAACAGTCGCTTGAGTTTCTACATGTAGGTTTTTGCGCTGATCCTTGATAGGATGAATATATGCTCGAGCTGCATTGAGCCTTCTAGAATTGTAGATCGTCTGGTCAAACTTGCCGAAGCCTTCTTGCTGATACCCATTCACGTCATCGGTCAAAGGATAGCCAGCTTCTTGAACTGATTCAAAAAAGGCATCAAAAAGAGGATTATCACATTCAGGAGTCGTCAATTTCAGATTCCCTTCGTTACCTCTATAATCATCTCCTCCAATCAATCTCTCTTCTACTCTTTTGAAATAAGGAAGACAATGTGCATAATCCCAATCCTCCAATCCTTCATCTTTGGACCACTTTTCGAAATCCATGGCATTTCCACGAATCCAAATCATACCATTGATACAGGAAGAGCCACCCAAAACTTTTCCTCTCGGCTGAGCAATTCTTCGATTGTTCATGTGGGGCTCTGGATCAGAAGAATACCCCCAATTGTAGTTGGTACCTGTCAAAAGGTAAGTCAATGCTGCCGGCATGTGGATTCTAAAATCCCATTTATAATCCGGTCGACCAGCTTCTAAGACTAGGACTTGATTTGCTGAATTTTCACTAAGTCGATTGGTGAGAACGGCACCAGCAGAGCCTCCACCAACAATGATATAATCGTACGTCATCAATCGTATTTATTTCCATGAATAAGATAGACAAGGTCTCCTTGCTTGAGCTTGAATCTAATCTTAATTTGTCTCTTCAATAATCCAATAATTCAAATAACCAGAAGGTGTTTCCAACACAATTTTGTAGAAATCAGAATCCAAACCTTCGGTTGAAAAGGAGAATTTACCATCTTTTAGATTTGCTTCCCCCATTGATTTATATGTGTCTTTACCTCCAGTTTTGAATTCGTTTGTTGTGCTCACCCAAACCTGACCTTTTTCTGCTTGAGAAAGCGAATGCCATGTCAAATCGATGGAATCTCCAGCTTTAACAGCCTTCAATTGGCTAGCATCTACCTCCCCAATGAAAGGAACTCCATCTAGTTCCATTGCCTCTTCTTTAGGGATTTCAAGGTTTAGGAAATTAGCGATGGAAGGCAAAATATCTACTGTTTGTCCTCTCTCTGCAAAGTGAGCATTCAAATCTTCCGCATTCGTAGCGATCCAAATACTTCTCTCTCTATCACTCTGACCTCCATGTCCATAGCCATCATCCCCTCTTCCATGATCCGTGGTGATCACGATCAACCAGTCCTCATTGAAGTTTGCTTCTCTTTCCATGATTGCATCCCAGACTCTTCCAATTTGGACATCAGCTTTTTCTACTGCATCGACGAATTGTGGGCTATTTCCAAACATATGAGACATATCATCTGTAAACTCTAGATACATCCAAGAAAGATCCGGGGCGTTTTCACTAATTGCTTTAGCGGCAGCTTTGGAAACTTCCTCGTCAATATTATGGATGAAAATTCTTTCATCATCATGTGGATATTTGACAGTATCCAATTCCAAACCATCGAAATGGTAATCGAAAGTCAATCCACCCGTTTGAGGAAGTTCTGCCCCAGCCAATTTGGTTCTATTATCCAACCAAGTGGAGAAAATCCCAATAGATTTATCTGGATGCTGGTCCTTGAACAACCTAAATATTGTCGGATAATGATAGTTTGGGTCTTTGATACTATTTCCCCAAACGTTGTGCTTGTTTGTCCAAACCCCTGTCAATACTGAATTGTATCCAACTGCAGAAATCGTAGGCGTTTGGCTATAGCCATCTTTTTCACCTCCCATGGTAGCTCGCATGAACCCACCTTCTGCAATGATTTTATCCAAATTTGGAGTTGCAACAGAATCTATGACATCATCAGGGATCCCATCAACAATTACAAAGAGTACTTTTTTTTCAACTGACTCTTCCTTTTTTTCTGGAGTAGAGCAACCCTGAAATAGCAATATGCCGGAGCAAATTGCCCAAATAAATTTCTTCATTTCGTTGTGTGTAGAACTTTAGAAAGCCCGGAGGTACTCCCCGGGCTCATATTGGTTTCTAATTTAAATTAATCCCACCCAAAAATCTGAGTAAGATTCGGGTTAAGTGTCACTTGCTGGATAGGAACCGGTCTGTAATAATACTTCGGCTCTTCAAAGGTTCTGGTTTTTGTTTCGGTAACCATATTTCCTCCGTTTTCCCCATTCTCTAAGAATACTCCAACATTTTCATCGATAGTTCCTGCTTTGTAATAGATCAAATCAACACCCAGGCTATTTTGCTCTTTTTCATCTCCTACAGGAATATCTGCATCTTTATTGATCAAAATGATGTCTTCAATACCGTCTCCAGTCATGTCATATTTTCCAAGACCAGGGAAATACATTCCTTGAGGAATTTCAGCTAGAAGCTGACCAGCATTCCATCTCATCAAGTCATCATAACGATAGCCTTCCATGGCCATTTCAATTCTTCTTTCTCTTCTGATTTCCAACAAAACACCTTGATTGGAACCAGAAACTTGAGAATATTTATCAACAAGGAATTGATCAGGATTAGCATTGGCTTCTGCCATAGTCAAAGCTGGCATTCCAGCTCTAGTTCTTAGCACATTGATTGTCGCATCAAGATCCGATTGACTTAGCGTATTCAATTCAGCTTTTGCTTCTGCCAAAGTCAACAATACTTCTGCATATCTGTAAACTGCAAAGTCAACACTCGCAACATCAATGTTATCCACCGTGTTTTTATAGCCTTTGATTTGATGATAACCCGTGAAGTTTTTGTTCAAAGTTTGAATGTATGGCGTCGAATTTGGAGCCAAAATCCATCCTGGATATGCGACAGTCTGTGCTAGTCTAGGATCTCTATTTTGGAACTCCTCTACAAAAGTCATCTCTTTATATCCATCAATATCAGTATAAGGAGTCCCGTCTGCCATCAAGTAAGTCATGACTAAATCACGGGAAGGAGACTGCTCATAATCCCCAAAAATTCCTCGATTATTATCACTGCTTCTGTCTTTGTTGACATCGTAAGCATTATTCAGAATCACTTCAGGATTTCCGGTCAAATTTGTACTGGTAAACAAAGTTCCGTAGTCACTTTGAGGATTTCCTGTCATGTAAATAGAAAACATTCCAGACTCCATGATTTCTGTCGCCTGATCCACAGCCATCTGCAAGAAAGAATCTGCAGATGCCTCCAATCCTAACTCAGAATGGTATTTTCTATACGTTCCTTCATACAAAGCAACTCTTGCAAAGAACGCTTTCACAGCATATAAATCTGGAGTTCCTTGAGGAACTGACTCTCTTACATTTGCTACTGCAAATTCTAGATCTTCAATCACATTTGCCATCACGACATCTCTTGGATCACGAGCTTTGTAAAGATCTTCATCACCCGGATTCAACGTCTTGTCATACCATGGCACATCAGAATAACGCTGGACCATGTCAAAATAGAAATAAGCTCTGTAATACCTCGCCAAACCAACATAGTGAGAAACTACCTCATCAGAAGTTGAAGTTTCTGCTTTTCCATAATTGTCCAGAAAGTAATTGATATTTCTTAATCGGCCCCAATTCCAACCACTGGTCACAGTTTGGGAAGATGGAGTACCTGTCATGATATTTTTGATTTCCACAGCTGCTGTGGTAGCCATATTGTCGCTGCTTTGGTCATCCAAAAAGCTGCCTCTACCAGGCATGGATAACAAACCATTGACATAAAGCTCAAGATCTTGCTCTGTTTTGAAAAACTCTTCAGGAGCTACAGATGTTTGAGGATATCTGTCCAAGAAATCTTCTTGGCAAGATGATAAGGCAAACATCGCCCCGATTATTACTATATATTTTTTCATGATTTTATCCTTCTTAATTATAAATCGATATTAACCCCAAATGATAATTTGCGCTGGAATGGATAAGCCCATCCATAGCCATCATTGATTGCTTCAGGATCTATAAATTTCTTGATGGAAGAAAACTCAAATAGGTTTTCACCGGATACAAACACTCTTACTCTATCTACTTTGATTTTATCGGTAATTACTTCAGGGAAAGTATAGCCAAGAGTCACATTTTTGATTCTCAAATAAGCTGCGCTTAACAAGTATTTTGTCTGAGGAATATCCAGACCAGAACCATAATTGTTATCTGCCAACCAAGACTGAAGAATTGGATATTCTGAATCCAAATTAGCCTCTGCTAATCCAGCATCGATATAGGATTGAGAATGTTGAGCCATTAAGGCTTCGCTATCGGCCTGACCTCTGTAGAAGTCTAGATTCCATGGATAAACATTCGCATAGGGCTGCTGATATGGCCCCCAGAACAAGTAGTGATGAGGATAGTAATCTCTTTTTCCAACACCTTGAACAAAAACTGACAAGTCAAATCCACTCCAAGCAACATCTACATTTGCTCCATATCTATATCTGGCAGAAGTATTTCCAATCACTTGAAGATCTTTTGGGTCATCGGTGGTCTGACCTCTTTCGATTTTGCCATCACCATCCAAGTCCACATATTTTGGCCAGCCAGGTACGATGTCCAATGCTCCCCAAGGGACAATAGCAGATTGATCCAACTGCTCGATCTCATCTTCGGATTGGAACATCCCGTCATTTACCAATCCCCATAGCTCACCGATTTGCTGTCCTACTCGATAGTTGGAGAACAAATTCTGCTCATTTTGGAATTTGGTAATCTCAGATCTAGAGTCTGAAAGAACCAACCTCATTCCGAAATTGACAGGGTTGGCTGTACTTCCATAAGTATCTCTATAGCCCAAAGTCAATTCAAATCCTTTGGTTCTTAAATCAGCTGCATTTTGCTTTGGAGGACTTGTTCCCAATACACCTGGCAGCTCAACAGGATCCGTCAACATTCCTTTGGTATCCCTCACAAAGTAATCAAATGATCCAGTGATTCGATCAGCCAGCATTCCGAAGTCCAAACCGAAGTTGGATGTTACCACCTGCTCCCAAGTGTAGAAGTTGGGATCAACAGCCAAGGAAGGAGATGAAGTGATTATAGTTTGTCTATCACCATTGATCAAGTAACTAGATAGGCCAGTAGGCAAAGCCTGAATATATCCGAAGTCACTTACATTTTGGTTACCCAATCCACCGTATGATGCTCTAAGCTTAAAGGTAGAAACCGTATTAGTCAAACCGGAAAAGAAATCTTCATCCATCATCAACCAAGAACCTGAAACAGAAGGGAAGAAGCCCCATCTATTGGAAGAAGGGAACCTAGATGAACCATCATATCTCCCATTCAATTCAAGTATGTACTTGTTTTTGAAAGAATAATTTGCTCTTCCGAAGACACTTCGCGTACCGTAAGTGCTGTAAGTAGGAGTGATAAAGGCATCACCAGTTGTCAATCCGATATAAGGGAGAGAAGAGGAAATCAAAATTCTCTTTTCAGCCTGAATAGTGCTGTAGGTATAGCTCTGCTGGTTATATCCAGCTAGAATTCCGAAAGTATGGTCTCCCAATGTTTTTTCGTAGCGACCGTATAGGTCTAGAATGATATCTGACAAGTCTCCATTTCTTTCGATCACGGACCCATCACCTCCTGCAGCTCTTACATCACCAGGACCGTATCCGATATTGTATCTTCTTTGGTCTCTGTGATATTTCCATTGCTCTCTTTTGAAACTAGCATTGGCATTCACTGTCAGGTCACCATTCAAGAATGTACCAGTCGTTCTGAGAATATTGTGGAAACCAAACATATTCTCTTCGTTTTTACCTCCATCGGTCAACCTACCAGCAAGTCTACCAGCGCTAGTGTTTGCCCAAGTACCATCAGGGTTCACAGCGACATCAGTTGGCTGTAGATAGTAGATATCTGTGATGCTATTGGTTGGATCTGCTCGCTTGGTTTGATAGATATTTAGGTTGTTATCCACATTCAACCAAGGCAATGGATTAGCCGTCACTCTTGATCTCAAGGAGTATCTATCCCAATAATCATCCGCTAGTTTGTTCAAACCATTCTCATTGGTATAGTCACCAGATACGTAATAAGAAACTGGAACTTTTCCACCACTGCTTCCACTGATGGAAAGGCTATGGTTTTGAGAGAAAGAGGATGGACTGAAGAAGTAATCATACCAGTTGTTGTTCCCCATATATGCCCAAAGATTTGGGTTGTTAGGATCCAATCGGGTATCTTCCACAGAAGGATCTTCAGATCTTTCCTTTGCCCACTGATAATGCTGATCAGAATAGTTTACATAATCCCAAGGAGTATTATTAGTAGAAGTCTCCAATACTCTGGAGTAGATATATGGATCTGTCACTGGCTCAACCAAAACTGTTGGTCTACCCCAAGAGAAATAATTATTATAACTGATCTTTTGTCTTCCTTCTTGGCCTTTTTTGGTAGTGATCAAAATCACCCCGAAAGCAGCTCTTGCTCCATAAATAGCAGCTGAGGCGGCATCTCTTAATACTGAGTAAGACTCAATATCTGATGGATTCAAACGTAGCAAGTCACTGTTGTTTCCTGCTACACCATCAATCACGATAAGTGGACCACCCCCATTAATGGAAGTAAATCCACGAATATTAATGTTTGGAACAGATCCTGGACGACCTCCTTGATAGGTGATGTTCAGTCCAGGGCTCATTCCCTGAAGACCTTGAACCAAGTTTGCAATCGGTCTATCGATAATATCTTCACCACTTACTTGATCAACTGCACCGGTTACATTGACTTTTCTTTGAGTGCCGTAACCAACCACCACCACTTGATCTAGAAGAGTATCTTCTTCCTTAAGGGTGATATTGATAGTCGACTGACCATCGACAGGCATCTCAATCGTTTGATAGCCGATAAAAGAAAAAATCAACACGGAGTTTTCTGAACTGGTTGAAATGGAGAACTCTCCATCCAAACCTGTAATGGTACCGTTTTGAGTTCCTTTTTCCAATACAGAAACTCCTGGCATCCCAAGCCCCGAATTGTCAGTAACATTTCCTTTCACTTGAGTCTGAGCAAGTGATTGAAATACCACCGCCAGCATGACCAAAGCCCATAGCCCCATCCCTCTTATGAAGGTGTGCCGGACAGAGATTCTTCGTAAAACGTGTTTCATAAATTATTCTATTGATTTGATTCCTTGTCCAATTTTTTATTCCAAAACCAAACAGTTTACACCATTTTAAGAATTGAGTTTATTGAATATTCATTCAATATTAAATATTGTAAATTACTTATCAAAGGAATTTAATTTCATTTCTTAATATCTTAACGAATAATTAATACTGATAAAGGAAATTTTACACAGAAGAAAAAGCTCGATAATAACTTGCCTGAATTAGGAGTTATCCCCATTAAAAAATGCCTTACCACCTATCTATAGAAGGAAATTTGGAAGATGACTTAACATTGAATTTGTAGCCAAAAAGAAAAAAGCAGCCTATCTGGCTGCTTTCCATGATTCTCAAAAAAATCGCTTTTACATTAATGGGAAATAGTCATTTTCCACTTTCCCATCTTCATGAAGTTTGAGGATCGCATAACCTGGAGGTGTTTCTAGGTAATATTGCTTACCTGCAGACTCCCCATCACCTTCACCCCACCAAAATCCACTTAGAGAACCGTTACAGAAGTAATGAACATCATTGTACCAAGTTCTATCCAATAGATGCTGATGACCACTTAGACAAACTCTGACTTTGTCTTTATGCTTGTAGAATAATTTCTTCAATTCCTTGTGATCCTTATGTTGTCCTCCAACCAAAGCGTTGGTAATTGAAGTAATTGGAAAATGAGACATGATCAAAGTTGGAGTTCCTGCTGGAATACTTTCCAAATCCTTTTCCAGCCATGCCATTTGCTCATCTCCCAAGCTTATCCCTTCATGATTCCCATCCAAAATGATAAAGTGCCAATTCCCCTTGTCAAAACTGTAATATTCAGAAGGTATCCCTAACCTTTCTACCACATAAGGCTTTCCATACATAGGCTCCTCATCTTTGTTTGGTACATCCCACCAAGGATCATGATTTCCAATACAGCTGTAAACATCATCTTCCTTTATTTCTTCACGAAACAAATCCCAAGCTTTCCATTGCTCTAGCATTCTTTCTTTCGTGACTCCATCATATGACGCATCATGAATACTATCTCCACCATTTAGGTAAAAATCCGGCTTATGTTTTTTCACTAATTTGAGCCAAGCCAAAGCTCTATTTGGAATATCGTCTTCCGGCCTAATATGCACGTCGGTAATATGCGCCACTGTCAAATATGATTTCTTGGCCTTCTCTTCAGCCTCTGCGGGAATACTATTTGATACTGCAACTCCTGCAGAAAGCAAGGCCGATTTAGTTAAGAAACTTCTTCTCTTCATTCTGGATATTTTCGATTCTAGATTCTGGTTTTCAATATTTTAGTGCAGGAAAACAACAAAAACTGAAACATTTTTGTTGAATGACCATTCAATATTATGTATTGTATTTTTTTAAACAAAAGAACATAGATTAAATAGAAAGTTGATTAACTTAGTTTTATTATATATTTAACATGAGCAGCAAAGTTTCCACTGATAGGAAAAGAGAAATAATTGAGGGCTTTTATGAGCTAGCAAAAATCAATGGGATCGAAAACACCTCGATAGCCAAAATCGGGAAACACTTAGGGATGCCACCAAGCTTGATCATGCATTATTTCCCGACCCGAAACATTCTGATATCCAATTTAATTTCTTTCATTCTCAAGAGGATTCTAAAAATATACACTCCTATCATCAAGGAGTTAAGAACTCAGAACTATACCGACCCCGAAACTTTCGTGAATCGTTTGTTTTCTAGAGACTGGAATTTGCTGATTGATGATGGCGTATTTTATAGCTGTTTCAGTTTGATTTTTAGAAATGAAACCATCAAGAGAGAATTCCGAAATCTTCACGTCAAGCTTAGAGAGGACCTGAAGGAAATCTTAGATCAAGATGAAAATTTAAAAGAAAAAAATACCGCTCTGTTGTCAGAGCAGATTTTCGTAATCGTGGAGGGAGCTTATTATTACCTTTCTATGGTTGAAGATCAGGAAGAGTATGAAGCAAAGGTCATAATTTTTAAAAATCAGGTTTACCAACTTCTTCAACCTTAGCATCCCGTCTACCAATCATCTAGTTAATTTTTTGTACTTTGAGGCATCAGATTTTTCTTCTCTGAAGCCCTATCTTTTGAGAAACTTTTCCGATAAGTCCATCAAACCCAGTACAAACGAAATGAAAAACATTTTTGAACCTGAAGTAACAAAAGAGCTAATCACCAGAATTAATGCTCTTACACCTGAAACCCAACCTCAATGGGGTAAAATGAGCGTGGATCAAATGTTGGCTCATTGTTCTGTAGCTTATGAGATGGCATTCACAAATAAACACCCCAAGCCAAATGGTTTCATGCGATTCATGCTAAAAGCCTTTGTCAAAAATGGAGTAGTGAATGAAAAACCATATCCTAAAAATTCCAGAACGGCACCCGCTTTTATCATTTCAGATCATAGAGATTTTGAAAAAGAAAAAGATCAGTTGATCTCTTATCTCAATCATACACAGCACTTAGGCTATGATCATTTTGAAGGAAAAGAATCCCTTTCCTTTGGTCCTATGACGGCATTGGAGTGGAACAATCTCTTTTATAAACACCTCGATCATCATCTGACCCAGTTTGGAGTATGATCCAACCTGGAAAATCCATACGGACATTTATTGGAGCCAAAAACTTTGAGGAAAGTTGCAGGTTTTATGAGACTTTGGAATTCCAACTCAATCATCATGGAAAAGGCTTTGCCTATGTCTCTATAAGCCCTGAAATTGGTTTTTATCTTCAGGATTACTACGTAAAATCATGGTGCGAAAACAGCATGGTTTTCTTGGAAGTAGAGGATTTGGAAGCTTATCTAGAGAAAATCATAAGCTTGGACTTACCTGAAAAATTCCCCGGAGTAAAGGTTTCCCCTATTAGAAAAGATACCTGGGGTAATGAGTTTTTCATCCATGATCCTGCTGGTGTTCTTTGGCATATTGGCCAGTTTACACCTTAATTTTCAGTTATATACAAAACCAATTGGTTTAGTTATATTTCCTAAAACCTCAGGATTTATGATATTAAATGCCTAATTTTTAAGACACTAAACTCCATAACCATGAAAAAACTACTTGCAATTACACTTTTTACTTTTTCTATGGCCTTTTCCACGTTCGCACAGGAATCAAGTCCGATGAGAGAATTCAACCAATTCTTAGCTAAAAACTTGAAGTATGGCAGTGAATTAAGGCATGAAAGAATCCAAGGGCCGGTGACTGTTTCATTGAACATCAATGAAAAAGGAGAATTGAAAAATCAGCCCGAGCTGGTAGGAGGAAATGAAGACCTTGCTCAAGAAGTTTATCTTTCAATTGAAAAAATGGAGGCAGAAGGGATTTCTAAATTTATCGAACCTGAATTTTTCGGCAAAGAGGTATTGGTAAGTGTTGAGTTTAAACTTTCTGAATCTAATAGAACGGGATTTTATGTCCCAAACACACCCGAAAATGAAAACAAGGAATTAGAAAAGCTAAATATAGCAATTGACGAGAATCCATATTTCGCTCCCAACTACATTAAAAGAGCAGAATTTTATGAGCACATGGGCAAGAAAGTTCAAGCTCAATTGGATACAGAATATGCGGAGTTATTGAAGGAAAAAAATATATCAACAATAGTTGTTGTTGGTTATATATCTAACGATATCCAAAGAAAGTTGAAAAGCGAATAGTTACCCTCACATTCAAGGACTTGCACCCCTATTTCCATTGGGGTGCTTTTTTATTGGACTCTATTTTTCCTTTGTTCAAAGGTTTCATAAGTTTATTCCTCAGAATAAAAGCTATCATGAAGCAGTACCTGTCCCTACTTTTTCTTATTTCCTTATTTGCATTTTCTTGTGCCGAAAAGAAAACAGAATTAAATGAGGAAGAGGCTATTGAAGTCATTCAAGAGCCAGTGGAGGAAACCTTGGATGAATTCCCTGAAACGATTGAAATCCCCATGTCCATGGGAGACAATTCCAGAACATCTTTGGATTGGAACGGTACTTATTTGGGAAACCTTCCTTGTGCCAGCTGCGAAGGAATCGAGACAAAAATCACCCTCAACACAGACGGAACATATCATTATACCACCCATTACTTTGGGCTAAATGATGCCCTTGAGCATGAGTTTTTAGGCAAATTCACTTGGGATGAGACCGGCTCCATTATTACACTTCAAGGAGTCAATGGGATCCCCGGTAAATACAAAGTAGGAGAGAACCAATTATGGCATCTGGATATGGACGGCAACCGAATCACAGGAGATTTGGCTGACCGCTATATTTTGAAGAAACAGTTCTGATTATTTAAATCGAACGATTTTTCCGTGAGCTTTTGAAGTCATCTCTTGAGGAATAGATTCGGTGATTTCATTGAAAAGCAACTCTACCAGTTTTTGCTTTAAATAGCTGCGATTCAAAATAATACTCACCTCTCTTGTCGGGGATTCCCCTTCGAAAGGTCTCAGTCTTGTTTTCTCCTCATCAGAAAGCTCATCAGTAGCAAGCTCAGGTAGCAATGTCAAACCCTGATATCGATTTACCATATTTTTCAAGCCTTCCAAGGAGCCGCTTTCGTAGTGGAAGTTTTGATGGCCACTATTGGTTTGGTCACAGAAGTTGATCACTTGATCCCGAAAACAATGTCCCTGCTGCATGATCCACAATTCATCTGATTTGATTTGTTCAACACGGACTTCCTTTTGAGCCAAAAGAGGATGATTTTTGGAAAGGTAAACGTAAAACTTTTCGTAAAACATCGGCTTTTCCACAATCCCTGGCTCAGCCACAGGGGTAACTATTATCCCCAAGTCCAACTCATCATTTTTAAGTCTTCTCACCACTTCTTCGGTGACCATTTCCTGAACTTCCAATTTGACATTTGGATACTTTTCCAAAAATCTCCTAACAAACCTATGCAATAAGTAAGGAGCGAGCGTCGGAATGATTCCCAATTTGATGGTTCCGGAGATATCTCCTTTTAGTTGGGCGACCAATTCCAAAATCCCCTTGCTTTCAGAGACAACCTTTTTGGCCTGAGCAATGATCTGAACTCCAATCTCAGTAGGAATCACAGGCATTTTACTCCGATCAAACAAGATCACACCCAACTCACGCTCCAATTTGCTCAATTGAGCACTTAAGGTTGGCTGGGTTACAAAGCATGATTCTGCTGCCTGTCCAAAATGTCGGTACTTATCTACTGCTATTAGATATTCAAGTTGCTGGATTGTCATTTCTAAGGGGTTTCGATGCTAATTTAGAAAAAGCTGAATAGGTTCAACAGCCAAATTCTTTTTGCTTTTGGTCAATTCATCCATTTTTTTCGGTTCATCATCCCTTTCAGCTTCGCTTTCCTAAAGATTTCCAGTATTTTATGTTTTTGGATAGACCAAAAACAATCAAACCCAAAACCCTATCAAACATGTCAAAATCTAATTTTTCAAGGAGAAAATTTATCGGTACCAGCCTGCTTACTGGAGCCGGTTTAGGATTAACTCCTCAGTTTTCATTTGCTTCTTCAGCCAAAAAAGCATCAGACTCCAGTATCAACCTAGGGTTTATCGGAGTCGGCAGACAAGCAATGGGCCTACTTAATCGCTTTATGGCATTACCGGAAATTGAAGTTCTGGCAGCTGCCGATGTCTATGAAGTGAAGCGAGAAAGATTCATCCAAAGAGTAAAAAAGAATTACGCTGATCGAGGGACTGCAGCTCCAGAAATCAAAGTTTATGAGGATTATCAAGACCTATTGGCCAATCCAAATATAGATGCGGTAGTGATTGCAACTCCAGATCATTGGCATGCCAAAATCGCCATAGATGCCTGCAAGGCCAAGAAGGATATTTATCTTGAAAAACCATTGACTTTTACCATTGTTGAAGGACAAGAATTGGTAAAAGCAGTGCGGGAGAATTCGATTGTCTTGGCTGTGGGAAGCATGCAAAGATCTGCTGTCAATTTTCAAACTGCTGTGGCACATGTACAAAAAGGGAAACTGGGTAAGTTGAAGCAGGTTTTAGCTCATGTTGGAGAAAACCCATTTCCAAAACCATACGATCTTCCTAAAGAAACGGTCCCTGCTGGATTGAATTGGGAAATGTGGACTGGGCCTCTTCCAAATATTTCATACAATCCTGAATTGGATCCGCCGATTTCTCTAAATCCTGAGGAAAACGAAAAGTATTGGGGTGCTTGGAGATGGTATGAAGAAACCGGTGGCGGACTGATGACCGATTGGGGAG
Source organism: Algoriphagus zhangzhouensis (assembly GCF_900148515.1). Lineage (GTDB taxonomy): Bacteria > Bacteroidota > Bacteroidia > Cytophagales > Cyclobacteriaceae > Algoriphagus > Algoriphagus zhangzhouensis. The sequence continues at coordinate 548,011 of NZ_FRXN01000002.1, forward strand.
CTCATATGATTGATGTAGCCCAATGGGGGATGGGAATGGATAGAAATGGACCTGTTGAAATCCTACCGCCAGCTGGAGACAAGCCCTTGATTTATAAATATGCTAATGGACTTGAGCTTTGGATTACTCCATTTGATGAAGGTAGACAGGGAGTGAAGTTTATTGGTGAAAAAGGATGGATTAAGGTTTCTAGAGGCAATTATGACACTTCAATCCCAGAACTTGCATTGGAAGACAAGCCAGAGAACTTCAATTATGATCAGCACTACATAGATTTTGTAGAATCTATCAACCGAAGAAAAGACCCGATGGTCCCAGTAGAAATCGGGCATAGCTCCTGTTCCACTTGTACCTTAGGTAATATCGCCCATCAATTGGGAAGACCTCTAAAATGGAATCCTATCGCACAAAACTTTGGTGACGATTATGAGGCAAATACCAAATTGCATTACGTTTATCAACACGGAATATCGCTCACTTAGTCAGTAATAGCTGATTTTATAAAGAGAGATTAATCGGGGAGAGTTTTCTATTTCCATGGATTCAAATTAAATTGAGTCAAATTTAGATTCCATGGCAAACCTTAGAGAACTCTCCCTTTTACTTTATACCAATTCAAGGCTTTTAATTCAGGCTATTCAGTCTCGGCTGAATGAATTTGAAATCACTTATCCACAGTACCTTACCTTGGCAGTTCTTTGGGAGGAAGACGGGCAATACGTCAACCAAATCGGACAAAAATTAGCCTTGGACTCAGGTACTTTGACTCCTTTAATCAAAAAACTAGAGGCTCATAACTATGTGAAAAGAATCCGAAGCGAAGAGGATGAGCGCAAAGTGAAAGTGGAACTTACCTATCCTGGAAAAACCCTTCAATCCAAAATCAACGCTGCCTTACATCGCCTAGAAATTGATTTTGGAGGCGAAGACAATATTGAAGTGGGCACCTTTATCACAGCGATGGAATTGCTCCAGGGAAAAATCAAAAACTTCCAGGAAGAAGAAAAATAAAGGGAATCAAATCACCACAACCACTTTCCCTACTAACTTCCTATCCATCATGGCACGTATTGCTTTAGGAGCATCTTCCAAGGAATACTTCGAAACTATTGGTTTTTGAATTTTCCCTTCGGAAATCCAATTCATTAATTGATTTAAATTCTCACGGTTTTTATCTGCTTCCTTTCTGGAAAAATCACCCCAAAAAACACCCAAGATGGAACAACCTTTCAGCAAAGGTAAATTCATAGGAATCTTTGGGATTTCTCCTTGAGTAAAACCAACAATCAAATACCTTCCTCCCCAAGCCATTCCTCTCAAAGCCAGTTCAGTGTAAAAACCTCCAACTGGGTCTAAAACCATATCCACACCTTTTCCACCTGTTAATTCTTTGACACGGGCTTTCAGATCCTCCTCGGAATAATTTATTGTCAAATCAGCACCCTTAGCCTTTGCGGCTTCCAACTTATCCACAGAAGAAGCCGCTGCTATGACTTTGGCTCCCATCAGTTTCGCCAACTCCACTGCGGCCAAGCCAATCCCTCCACCAGCTCCCAAAACCAATAAAATTTCTTCCTTTTCCAGTCTTCCTCTATCCTTCAAAGCATAAAATGAAGTCGCATAAGTATACAAAGTGGATGCTGCTACCTCTGCCGGAATTCCTTTAGGCAAAGCAAAAATTCGGTCTTCATCCACTAAGGCCTTTTCGGCCATTCCTCCCCATCCGCTTAGTCCCAAAACATAATCGCCAACCTGAAAGCTGGAGACATCTTTTCCACATTCGATTACTTTCCCAACCAATTCCCCTCCTGGAGAAAAAGGCAATTCTGGTTTGAACTGATATTTGTTTTGGATGATCAACGTATCTGGAAAATTGACACCACAAGCCTCTACTTGAACTAGAACTTGATTAGGGCCCGGAATTGGATCAGGTATTTCCCCAACTTGGAGAGTTTCTGGCATTCCGAATTTTTCACAAATCAGGGCTTTCATAGAGATTTTATTTGAGTCGGAGAAAAGTGGCTTGAAAGTAGGCATTTCCTATCGAAAGCGATAATTTTGAGGCCTTTAAACAAATAGAATACAAACCCATGGCTGTAAACGATTTTATCCAATCCAACAAAGATAGATTCCTAAACGAACTGATCGATCTTTTGAAAATCCCTTCTGTCAGTGCAGATCCAAAATTCAAAGATGATGTGTTCAAAGCTGCAGATTTTGTCAAAGAAAGCTTGATCAAAGCAGGAGCTGATGTTGCAGAAATCTGCCAAACGGCAGGCTATCCGATTGTTTATGGAGAAAAAATCGTAGACCCAAGTCTTCCTACAGTTTTGGTCTATGGGCACTATGATGTGCAGCCAGCAGATCCTTACGAATTATGGGATTCTCCTCCTTTTGAACCTGTCATCAAGAAAACCAAAATCCACCCTGAAGGAGCAATTTTCGCTCGTGGATCTGCCGATGATAAGGGGCAATTTTACATGCATGTGAAGGCATTTGAAGCGATGATGGCATCTGGCGAACTTCCTTGCAATGTGAAGTTCATGATCGAAGGGGAAGAGGAAGTAGGTTCTGACAACTTGGACAAATTTGTCATCAAGAATAAAGAGAAGCTGAAATCGGATGTGATTTTGATTTCAGATACGCATATGATTTCAATGAAAGATCCATCTATCACAGTTGGTTTAAGAGGCATGGCCTATATGGAAGTCGAAGTAACAGGACCAAATCGTGACCTCCACTCAGGAACTTACGGGGGCGCTGTTGCCAATCCGATCAATATCCTTTGCAAGATGATTGCCTCTCTTAAAGATGAGAATGAACATATCACGATCCCTGGTTTCTACGACAAAGTTCAGGAATTGACAGCTGAGCAAAGAGGTCGATTGAATGAAGCTCCATTTGACTTGAAGGAATATGAGGAGAAACTAGATGTAGACACTGTTTTCGGTGAAAAAGGATATACCACCATCGAGCGTGTTGGAATCCGTCCAACTTTGGATGTCAACGGAATTTGGGGTGGATACATCGGAGAAGGTGCCAAAACTGTACTTCCTTCCAAAGCTTATGCAAAAATCTCCATGAGATTGGTTCCTGATCAGGATTGGCATGAAATCGCACAATTGTTTGAAGATCATTTCAAATCTATCGCTCCTGCGGGTGTAAAAGTGAAAGTGAAAAGCCATCATGGTGGTTCTCCTGCGGTAGTTTCCGACACGTCAGTTGGATACAAAGCAGCTGAAGCGGCAATGGAAGAAACTTTCGGCAAAAAGCCAATCCCTACTCGTGAAGGTGGATCAATTCCTATTGTTGCTTTGTTCCAAAAAGAATTAGGCTCAGATCCTATTTTGTATGGATTTGGATTGGATACAGATGCACTACACTCACCAAATGAGCATTATGGCGTTCAAAATTACTTCATGGGTATCGAAACCATTGCAGCCTTCTTCCGTCATTTCAAAGCCTTAAGTGACCAATAATACAGAACCATTCGTCCAGTTAAATCCGTTGTGATTTAATTCCCTATGAGTTTATGAGCTTCAAATCCATTCAAAAATTCGGCTTTTTCAGTATGCTTTTGCTACTGGTGAGCTTTTCCGCTTTTTCCCAAATCATTAAACCTCCAGTTTGGACCAGCAGAATAGAACCTGCAAATCCAACCGTGGGCGAGGAAGTGATTTTGATTTTTGAAGCGGACATCCCTGCCGGCTGGTATGTGTATGGAACAAGCTTTGATCCAGATTTGGGGCCTTTATTGACTGAGTTGAAACTGGATCTCTCTGATCAGTATCAAATCGAGGGAAGACTCAATGAAGTTGGCGCTAAAACGAAATATGATGATACCTGGGAAGGTGACATCACTTATTTCATGAAAAAGGGCGTTTTCCAACAAAAGCTAATTCTCAAATCTACTTCTGGACAACTCAAAGGAACTTTGGAGTACCAAATGTGTACTGACCTGACGGGACAATGCATCAATTACGAAGAGGATATTTTGGTGGATTTTAAAGCTCAGCCAAATGTATCTGCTCCAGCTGAAAAAGTTGTAGAATCTCCAAAAATTGAAAGTCAAGAGCCAGAGGCATCAATTCAGGAGGACGATCAAGAAAGTCCTTTTACAAGTGTTGACACAGAGGAAACAACTGAAATTGATTCTACTTCTCAGGTTTCAGAAAATAACGCTGCCGGAGCCTCTTCGGAACCTACCAAATTTGAACTGACCAGTCCAGAAGAGTCAAGCTTATTGGGATTTATGGTTTTGGCATTTTTGGCAGGATTGGCCGCACTATTGACTCCATGCGTATTTCCTATGATTCCGATGACCGTGAGCTTTTTCACCGGAAGGGCTTCATCGAAAGCAAGCGGTATCAGAAATGCATTTATCTATGGATTCTCAATCATTGCAATATATACTGTTGCAGGCACTGCTGTGGCGGCAATCCAAGGACCTGAATTCGCCAACTGGCTGGCCACACACTGGGTTCCAAATCTGTTCTTCTTTGGGATCTTTATCTTCTTTGCCCTTGCATTCTTAGGCTTATTCGAGATCAATTTGCCTTCCTCTTTTGTAAACAAAGTGGATGCAAAAGCAGAAAAAGGCGGCTTGATGGGGATCTTCTTTATGGCTTTCACACTGGTTTTGGTATCCTTTTCTTGTACCGGACCGATTGTAGGTTCCATTTTGATTTCCTCTGCAGGAGGTGAACTTCTCAAGCCTATTTTAGGGATGTTCTCTTTCTCTTTAGCCTTTGCGATTCCGTTTACCCTATTTGCCATCTTCCCTGAGTGGATGAATAGACTTCCAAAATCTGGAGGATGGTTGAACTCAGTTAAGGTGGTTTTAGGATTCCTGGAGTTGGCTTTAGCTTTCAAATTCTTATCTATCGCAGACTTAGTCTATCATTGGGGCATTTTGGATAGGGATATCTTCCTTGTTATTTGGATTGTGATTTTCTCAGCCTTGGGACTTTATCTCCTTGGAAAAATCCGACTCCCTCATGATTCCAAAATGGAAAGCATTGGTGTACCAAGACTTCTTTTAGCACTGATCACTTTTATGTTTGTGGTCTATATGATTCCAGGCCTTTGGGGAGCTCCATTAAAGTATCTAAGTGGCTACCTGCCCCCATTGACTACCCAGAATTTCAAATTGGGTGAAAGTAGTTCTGAGGTGGATGGGGCCTATATTCTGGATGAACCTGTGAAGTATGGGGACATCTTGGAGATTCCTCACGGGATCAAAGGATACTTCGATTATGATCAGGCGATGCGTGCCGCCAAAAAAGCTAATAAGCCACTTTTGATTGACTTTACTGGACACGGCTGTGTCAACTGTCGTAAGATGGAGGAAAATGTCTGGGTGGACCCTGAGGTACTGAAAAGACTGAAAGAAGACTTCGTGATGGTTGCCCTATACATTGACGAAAGAACAGAGCTTCCAGAAAGCGAATGGTTCACTTCCGACTATGACGGAAAAGTCAAAAAGACCTTAGGTAAGCAAAATGCAGATTTCCAGATCACCGAGTTTGAAAACAATGCCCAGCCTTATTATGTGATCTTAGATCACAATGGTGAATTATTGGCTTCACCGCGAGCTTACGACACCGATATCCAAGCTTTTATCGACTTTTTGGATGGGGCGAAGGGTGAGTTTGGAAAGAGGAAGTAGATTTTTAATTACAGTCTATATCCAATTAAGAAATAGTATCTATTGGCTAAATGTCCGAGAGAAACCCATTTGGACATTCCATTTCCTCTTTCGAATCGACCTTCGAAAGAAAATCTATTTTTCATAACTCCTGCACCAAGAATAAAACTCTGTTCGTATTTTCTAGGATCTTCTATTGCTGGACCTTCATTGATTTTATGGTCCTGGTAAAAAGTTTTATCTTCTCTTCTGAGGTTTGTTTGAGAAACAACAAACCCATTTGAAGCACCTCCATTTACAAATAAAAAGCTAGAGCCTACAGGGAATTTATATTTTAAAAGGATATTTAATTTAAGGTAGGAATTAGAAATTTTTGACTCAAATGAAGAATATTGGTTTTCGCTAATATATTCATCATAAGTCCCCTCAACACTATAGGAAGAGAATTGAAGTTCACTTTGAACAGATAGCTTTCCTTGATTTCTTGGTAGCACAAAATTCAAAAACAATCCTGCTGTTGGATAGATTGAAGTATTAAAATTACCTTGAGTCAAATAAAGAAATCCATTGCCTTGGAAGTCCACTGAAGTGTAGTCTACGCCAGTAAAAATTCCCCATTCAGTATGTCCCTTTTCAATCTCTTTTTCAAAAGTCAGTTCCGATCCGGTGCACTTATAATAAGCCTGAAAAAGATCGGAAAGAGATTTCTTTTTATATGACACCCTCGTCAACCTATCCCGAATAGATTCACAATCATTTAAATAAAGCGTCAATTGACCTGCATACTTTTTACTCTCTATGATTTTAGGATTGCCATCATTTTTTTTTTCATACTTCTTGTATAGCAATAGTTCATAGCCAGATTCGCCATCAATATAAAAGTAATCTCTTCCAAGGGGGTGTCTATAATAGTATAGGCTTTTGGGACCTTTCACCAATGTTTGTAAAAAAGTCGTGTCCCTACCCAATTGAATTTGTGCAGATTCTGAAAGGTGTTCTATTTGAATTGGAGAAACTTCGATATCAACGATTCCACTCACATAAATTTCACCTCCTACTTTAAACTCCGAAATGTCATGGAAGGTGAAAACACTTGGGTTTTCTCCCAATTGAGTAACAAAGTTTATTTTATCTGGATTTTTCTCCCAATTCCGATAATCTATAAACCCTGATAGTGTATCGGCATCGGTTTTTATAACATAACCTGGAAGATAATTTTCTTGAGAAAATGAACTCTGAAAAATTAAAAGTGATAAAACAAGTAATCCAATTTTTCTAAAGGAAATGGTTTCTTTCATAGTGAAAAAGCGTGAATCTAGAATTATTCTTCCCTTCATCTTCTGAAGAAAAGGGAGCGCTAATAAAAGGAATAATTTGACTCAAAGCATTCACTATTTTGATTGTTTTGAGGCAAAAGAAATTGCGCTTTTAACCATTTATTTAATCATAAAATATCATCCATTACAGAAATGACTAAATATCAAATATTTAGAACTAATAATTAAGATTTTAATATTTCTTTTATCAGATAATTCAAAAATTGAAAACTTTAACACATTACACTTTATTGACTTTTATCAAAAGGAATAAGGAAGTGATTATATCTTCCCAAACATTACCCTCTCCCCAATATCTTCACCACACGATTGTAAAGAACCTCAGAAAGATTCCAGTTGTATCCATCAAAATTCACGGTATTCGTAAACTGGATAACTACTGCATCCAGTTCTGGATGGTATTCGGCGATGGTTTGATAGCCAGGAATCAACCCTGTATGATTGAAAACATAGATGGAAGAATAAATTTCTTGCTCGCCATTTTCAAATAATGACCCGTCATTCAATGCTCTCAGGAATATCCCCACATCCTCCGCTGTAGCAATGATTCCCCCAACATTATCTGTTTTCAAGTCTCGATCAACTCCCACATAATAACCACTCATCAGCCTATCCATATCGATCTCGTCCATCGATAGGTAAGTATTTTTAAGCCCTAAAGGCTCAAAAATTCTGGTTTTGAAATACTCAACCTTATTTCCGCTAACCTTTTCAATCAATTCGGAAATCAGCAAATAGTTGGTATTGGAATACTCATAGCCTTGATCTGGCGCGAATGAAGCAGGCTCGTCCAAAACCAAATCCAAGATAGCTTCAACTGATTGAGGTGGATTCGCCCAATAGTTAGGGTAATTGGTATAATTGGGGATCCCACTTCTATGCTGAACCATCATTCGAAGTGTGATTTGATCGGCATATTCGATTCTATCCTTCAGTTCTGGAAAATATTCAGCCAATGTCCCATCCAAAGAAAGCTTGTTCTCAGAAACCAGCTTCGAAATAGCCACTGCATGATACAGCTTTCCTACACTGGCGATTTTGAAATAAGCCTTTGGATCAGCAGGAATCTTTTTATCCCGATCATGCCATCCAGCGGCATAATACTGGGGTTCTTTGCCTTTCTGATCGACGTAAACAATAATTCCTTCAAAGCCATAACCTAATCCATCTTCCAATTGCTCCTCAATCGTATTTGGAACAGGAGGAAGCCAAGCCCAAACAATAGACCACGGGACATAGAACAAGGAAATCGCTGTACTTGTCAGTAAAATGATCTGGAAAATCCGTTTTTTGTTTTTCATTAAAAGAGAAAAAAATTGAGCATCAAGTTTTTATCTTTTTCAAGTACGCCCCCACAGTAAAAAAGTTGGAGAACGGGTATTTTAAAATCCTTACCCTAAAAAAAAGAAAAGACCTTCGAGGTTTTAAAACCTCAAAGGTCTGTCTAATATTATTCGTGGGCTGCTTTGTAAATCGCATCTAACAAAGAGCCTTCTTCCTTGGTGTCATTGCCCAATTCCCAGAACATGATCCCTCCGATGCCTTTTTCCATGGCATACTTGGTTTTCAAAGCCACCGAAACGGTGTCATCATAAGAAACCAATAGACTATCCTGAGCATTGTACATGTAAGGAGCTTGCGCTTTGTCATCCCAATATCTTTTGAATTTAGAATCTGGCTCATATTGATCACGGATGCTGTGGTAAGCCATCCAACCAATATGCAAACCACTACTTAGCTGGTACAAACCATTGTTGGTAGGAGGAACACCTTTCCATACTCTACCATAAAATGCGCCACCGATCACTATCTGCATTGGATCCACACCTTCTGCAATCAAAAAGTCCACGATTTTCTGAGCGGAACGAGGATCTGCATCTAAGTTCTCACCACTTTGATACAAGCTATCCATATGAGCACCGAATGGAGTGCCTTCCACATCTGAACTTTTCATGTCTCCCAACGGAGTATGATGACCTGTATAAATTGATACCCCGGAAACCTGATCATAGGTCATTACATTGGTGTAATCCGCATATTTCATTACCTCCAAAGTCTCAATATGATCGTAATATTTTTTCCAACCTGCCGATGCAAAAGTCAAGACTTTTGGCGAATCAAAGGTGTCCAGCATCTCTCTCAAACCTTTCATCAATGCGGTGAAATTCTGGGTATCTTCTTCGCGAGCCATAGTTCCAGCACCGGAGATTCCTGGATATTCCCAATCCATGTCCATGCCATCTAGCTGATATTTCTGGATGAAATCATGCGCACTTTGAATGAATTTGGCTCTACTTTCCTCTGTCAAAGCCATATCAGAAAAGCCATCTGCTCCCCAGCCTCCACAAGCAATCATCACTTTCAATTCAGGATTCCGTTCTTTTTGCTTCACCAAAGCTTCCAATTTAGGGCCGGCAGCTTCTGGATTTCTGAATTTCATTTCCCCATCGATCACATTAGTGAAAGAAAAAATAATATGGGTCAATTCCTCTACAGGGATAGATTCAGGTTTATAATCTCGCTCGGGCACGTAATAGGCCATGATCACGGGATTAGGGTTTTTCACTTCACTTGAAGGTGTTTCTTTTGTTTCCTCTGTTGCCTGAGGAGAACAGCCCAAAACCAGCATAGCCAATGCCAATATGGAGCAATTAATTTTGGTTAAGTTCACAGGTAGGTTGGTTTAAACTTGGTATATATTTTCGATGAAGTTACGAATGCTTCAGTTATTTTTTTCATTTAAACTGTGAAACCCAATATTTTATTCAATTCTTCAATAAATGGAAGCTTCTTATTCTTTTGACTTTATAACAAAAAAAGCCCTCTGCAAGCGCAGAAGGCATTTAGTTGGTTTAGACCATAAGTATTTATTGATCAGTCTCTAGTTCGGCCTTTCTCATCCAGGTCAACACAAAACTGGAGATATGTCCTATAACAAAAACTAGAAGACCAAATAAGGGAGATAGTAAAGTGATTTTTAAACCTCCCGCCAAGACATCCGGAGCAATATCTCCAGCTGCTTCTATCGCATCAAATGCTCCTATCAATGCCAAAAGCGAATTCATAAAGGAGATCACCAATCCAAGTAAAGCCGCATGTTGAATCAACTTTTTGTTCTTCGAAAATTCTGCCTCAGGCCCTGCTAAGCCAGTAAATGCTTTGAATGAAAAAAAAATTGCAACTAATAGACACAGTAGGACTAAGGTCATTCCGAGTGTGCCTCCATCTTGGAATCGGTCGATTATATTAAATCCCAAAACCAAGCTCCAGCTAATAGAAAGTACGTTCATTTGATTTGTTGTTTTGTTGATGGGACAATAGTACCCATATCCAAAAGCCCATATTAATTAATGCGACCAATGACCTTTGTGGGATTAGTTTCTACCAAATTTATCCGAAAATTGGGAAAGAGAGCCTTCTGAATGCAATCAGTCCTGCTAAAACAGTCATCTATCGCAATTTTTTTGGAAAAAGGAATTTTTCAAAGACCTTGTCCCATTCAATGAAGAATCGAAAGTTCGTATTTAAACAAGTGGGCAAAGAACTAGGAAAGCAAATTGGTATTGCTGCTGGTTCTCTTTTGTTTTTTGCTTTTTACTTCGGTATCACCCTCTCCAATTTGGGCCCCGCCTTTACGTTTGGATTCTTTTTGCTACCAGTCACTATGGGAATGGTCAATGTCTTTAGCTTTCATCTGATCCCAGAGTACTTATTTAAACAGAGGTACGGACTTTTCGCACTTTACACCATTTATTCTCTGGTAATCTCCATATTTCTCATCGGACTTTCTTCCTTTTATGGGGTGCTTTTTATCAATACGCTGGATCTTTTGGGAGGAGAATTCCTATTGACCAAAAACCTATATTTGATCATTATCGCGGTCTACATCGTGGTCTTAATGACCTCCGTATTTGCTGCCTATCAGGAAAATATCAAAACCCAAATTCGAAATCAGGAACTTCAATACACTTTAATCAATGGGCAACTGCAATTGAAGCAGGAGGAACTTTCCTATCTGAAGATGCAGATCCATCCGCACTTTCTTTTCAATACTCTGAATACGATTTATGGATCTGCCATTGCAAAAAGTAGTCAGACCCCAGAACTGATTTTGAAGCTATCTAACCTGCTGGATTACATCCTATACCAAACCAAAAAAAGCATGGTTCCATTGGCCGAAGAAATAGCGCATTTGGAAGATTATTTGGCTTTGGAAAAGATGAGACATGGATCCAGAATTAAGGTAAAAACCGATTTCCCTGAGAAAACGGATCATTTGATGATCGCTCCGATGCTCTTCCTCCCATTGGTCGAAAATTGTTTCAAACACGGGAAATTCGACGAAAAAGACCCATTTCTGGTATTAAAAATAGAAGTACAAAACGATCAAATTGAGTTCCGCTCCAAAAATAAAATGGATGAATCCCAGGCAAAAGTCAACTTGGAATCATCTGGAATAGGTCTTCAAAATATCGCCAAAAGACTTAAACTCCTTTACCCAAAAAAGCATCAGTTCATCATCAATAAATCCGCTGATTTCTTTGAGGTCATTCTCAAACTTGAATCCTTTACTCCAAATCCTGTTTCTGTATGAATTGCCTAATCGTAGATGACGAACCCATCGCTCAGGATATTTTAAAGGAATTTGTATCCAAAGTGGATTTCCTTAATCTCACTGGAGTTTGCAGTAATGCCCATGATGCTTTCAGTGAGGTTCAAAAAAATCAAATTGATTTAGTCTTTTTAGATATCAATATGCCGGGGATTGATGGGATAGCCTTGGCCAAGATCCTGCCCAAAGATGTTCAGGTCATTTTTACGACAGCATATCGAGAATTCGCTGTAGAAGGCTTCAATCTGGAAGCAACTGATTACTTGTTGAAACCGATACCTTTCGAGCGCTTTCTAAAGGCAGTGAACAAATTCCGAGAATCAAAAAGCATTTCAAATCCAATTGCCGAAAGGCCAGACTTTATTTTCGTTCGTCAGGATAGGAAAATGGAGAAAATCGGGATTCAAGAAATCCTATTCGTTGAAAGTTATGCTGATTATATAAAAATTCATCTTCCAGACAGGGTCTCAATTGTAAGAGAAAGTATCAGTAATTTTGAAAAGAAGCTCCCAGAAAAACAGTTTATCCGCTTTCACCGATCCTATATTGGAAATATTTCAAAAATTGATTCCTACACCAACGAATACTTGGAAATCGGAGGAAAAGCCTTGACGATCAGTAGATCCTTTAAAAAGGAAGTATTAGAAAAACTTTCAGAATTTGAATAATTAAAGTTCCATTTTGTCAAAATCTGAATCTGTAAGATTTTGGACATTCCGAGTGATTTTTTCGATATCCCAATCCCACCATCTCAAATCCAAAAGCTTTTTGATTTTATCATCAGAAAATCGCTTTTTGATCTCCTGTGCAGGATTCCCACCTACTATAGAATAGGGAGCGACATCTTTGACAACAGTGGAATTTGAGGCGATAATTGATCCGTCGCCAATCTTCACTCCACCCATGATTGTAGCATTGAATCCTATCCAGACATCATTCCCAATTTCCAAGTCTCCTTTTTGTGGATAGGTCTTTCCTTCCATAGCTTTTTCCCAACCATTTCCAAAAATCGCAAAGGGGTAGGTAGACACAGCCTGAGTTAAATGATTAGCTCCATTCATGATAAATTTGACATCAGAAGCAATCATGCAAAACTTTCCGATGATGAGTTTGTCTCCAATGAAGTCAAAATGATACTTGACGTTCTTTTCGAAGTTTTCTACATTTTCAAAATCATCATAGTAGGTGAAATCCCCGACAATAATATTTGGATTGGTGATGATGTTTTTCAAAAAGCAAAGCCGATCGTAATGCTCGAGAGGAAATTTCTTGTTCGGGTCTGGTCCTATCATATTTCTTTCTAAAAATTGAAACTAGTAAGATAAAAAAAGGTCTTCAGTTTAGACTAAAGACCTTTTTCGTATTTAAAATTTGATTTTCGTTTCTATGAGCTTCCCATCACGCTCATAGGCAACCTGCGCTTCATCACCTTTTTGGAAGGCGCTCAATGCTCTCATATAGCTCATCATATCATAGATGGTTGAATCCCCCAGTTGAACCACTACATCTCCTTTTTCCAAGCCGGCCAATTTTGCGGGCTTATCTTCGGAAACACCATCGATTCTCATCCCTTTACCATCAAAAAGATAATCTGGAACTACCCCAAGAGAAACTGTGAAACGAGGAGAATCCCCTGAATCGTCTTTGGTTTTAGTAAAGGCCAATTTTGACTCAGAATCCAATTGATCCACCAATCGATCGATGTATCGAACCACCTTCAAAAGACCTTCATAATTGATTTTAAAGGCATCATCACTTGGCTTGTGATAATCCTCATGCTGACCGGTGAAGAAATGAAGTACAGGTAAATCCTGTAGATAAAAAGAAGTATGGTCGGAAGGCCCAACTCCAGATTCAGAAGTCACCAATTTCAAACTGTCAGAATTGACCAAATCCAATGCGGGAACAAAACTTGGACTAGTTCCTACGCCATTGATCGCCAAGGTATTTTCCTCATTCAATCGACCTACCATGTCCATATTGATCATATAATCCACCTTCTCAAGGTCGATGGTCGGATTTTTTACGAAGTAATTAGAGCCCCAAAGTCCATTTTCCTCACCAGAGAAAGCAATGAAAAGAAAGTCATAAGGATGCTCTTCAGAATTCAGAATCTCTGCCAAAGCAACCAAAGCTGCAGTTCCAGAAGCATTGTCATCCGCACCATTATGAATTGCAGAATCTCCTCTATGCAAAGAGCCGGAACCTCCCATGCCCAAGTGATCAAAATGAGCTCCAATCACAATGATTTCATCGGAGACATTATCAATATAACCGACCACATTTCTACCAGTTACTCCTTCACCATCTGTTCCGATCACCGCTTCCTCATGTGGATTGGTCGGTTTGGAAACAGTAAATTCCTGGAAAAAACCATCTGTGCCTTTCGGAGTCAAACCGATTTTTTGAAATCTTTCTGCCAAATATTTAGCTGCTTTTTCCTCACCATCTGTTCCTATAGATCTTCCTTCCAAATTATCGGAGGCTAGGAAATACACATCCGTTTTGAGGTCGGCTAAAAGACTCGTGTCAGAAGGAGCTTTATTACATGAAACTGCTGCCAATAACAGAATGGCAGAAAAATAGAGGTGGTGGATTTTCATATCTTTCTTTGGTTTAGACCAAAGATAATAATTGGTATCTTCGGCCTGCAATAATTTAAACTCGAATTACTCATGAGAATAAAATTACTGGCCTTGGTAGCATTGGCATTTGCCTGTGGACCAAAAGCAGTAGAAACTACTGAAGAAATCACCACTTCCACCCACACAGCTTTAGATTCTCTACTTCTTTCAGAAAACGAGATGAAATTTCTGAAAAACGTCAAGCAATTGACTTTTGGAGGAAATAATGCCGAGGCCTATTGGTCATTTGATGATAGTAAATTGGTATTCCAATCCGATTATGCCGAGTGGGGAAATGAGTGCGATCAAATTTTTTATACCAATTGGCAAACTGACGACCTGAAAAACAACGCACCTCAAAGACTTTCAACTGGCTTAGGAAGAACGACCTGTTCTTATTTCCTACCAGGTAATGAAACCATTGTCTATGCTTCTACCCATTTGGGAGGAGATGCTTGCCCACCTGTACCAGAAAGGCGAACCGATGGAAAATACGTTTGGCCGATTTATGATAGCTATGACATATTCACAGCAGACTTGGATGGAAATATCATCAGCCAGCTGACTGACGATCCGGGTTATGACGGAGAAGCGACTGTTTCTCCAAAAGGTGACAAAATTGTCTTCACTTCTATGAGAACGGGGGATTTGGAACTTTACACGATGAATATTGATGGCTCAGACATCAAGCAAATCACTTCAGATTTGGGTTATGACGGTGGTGCATTTTTCTCCCCTGATGGAAACAAACTAATCTGGAGAGCATCTAGACCTCAAACCGAAGAGGAGATTGCCGAATACAAAGAGTTGCTTGCCGAAGGATTGGTAAAACCAACAGAAATGGAGCTTTACGTTGCCAATGCAGATGGATCTGATATCCAAAAAATCACTGATTTGGGTCAGGCAAACTGGGCTCCATTCTTCCATCCATCAGGAGATAAAATCATTTTCGCTTCCAACCACCATACTGAAAGAGGCTTTCCTTTCAACCTATATATGATCAATTTGGATGGAACGGGTTTGGTTAGAATCACAGAAAACGACACTTTCGATGCCTTCCCAGTTTTCTCCAATAATGGTAAATATTTGGTTTTCTCCTCCAACCGAAACAATGGTGGAACCCGAGACACCAATCTATTTGTCGCCGAATGGATCGGAGATTAATTGAAAATCAACTCTTTGAATTAAAACCGCTTTTTGGCGGTTTTTTTTGTATCCATTCAATCCTTGTTTAACTTCTCCCCTAACTCAAACCTACTATTCTTATGAAAATCTACAGAAGATTAATTTTTCCTCTTCTGGTAACTACCCTATTGGTGGCTGCCAAACTATATTTTCGAGGGGAATCACAAAATTGGGAAGGGATCCTTGGTTGGCTTCCACATATCAATACAGTGCTAATCATTACTGGATTCACCTGGTGCCTTTTGGTATTGACAGGGATTCTTAAAAGAGGTTTTTTGAAGCAATTTGACATTGGAAAAGAAGACAACCTGAGGGCTAGGAAAGTCTATACCCAGCTAAACATTCTTCAAAAAATAGTCAATTTCGTCATCATCGTACTTGGTATTGGCTTGATTCTAATTTCCTTTGAGGAGATAAGGAAAATTGGAGTGGGCGTTTTTGCCTCTGCTGGCTTGGCGGGTATCATCATCGGTTTCAGCGCACAAAAAGCAATCGGAACATTGGTAGCTGGGATTCAGATAGCCTTTGCACAGCCTTTTCGATTAGACGATGCCGTAGTAGTAGAAAATGAATGGGGATGGATCGAAGAAATCAACCTGACTTATGTCGTAGTAAGAATTTGGGATCAAAGAAGACTCGTCTTGCCAACTACTTATTTTTTGGAAAAACCATTTCAAAACTGGACAAGAACCTCTGCTGATATCATCGGATCAGTATTTTTATATACTGATTATAGAGTTTCCTTTGATGCACTCAGAGAAGAATTGGATAGAATATTGGAAAATACTCCTCTTTGGGATAAGAAAGTGAAGGTTTTGCAGGTTACCGAAGCAAAGGAAAGGACCGTGGAAAGCCGAATCTTGGTTTCTGCCAAAAACTCTCCAACTGCATGGGATTTGAGAGTGCATGTGAGAGAAAAAATGATAGAATACATTCAAAAGAATTTTCCAGAATCTCTCCCAAGAACTAGAATTGCTTTGGATCAAGAAGCCATAGAAAAATGAAAAAACTAGCTTTCTGTTTTTTAGCATTGATTTGTATTCCCGCTTTTTCGCAGGAAAATGAACAGAAAGCGACTATTGAATTGAGGGGCTTTTTGGATCTCTACTATGGCTCTGATAATAATGAGCAGGCAGGAGATCCAAAGCGATTGCCCTTTCTGTATAATCATGCGCGGCCTAATCGCTTTGCAGTCAATCTTGCCTTAATTACTTTCCAATTGGAAGCAGATCGGGTTCGCGCAAACTTGGGGTTGCAGCAGGGAACCTATGCACAGGATAATTATGCTTCTGAGCCCAAAGCTCTTCGCTGGATCAATCAAGCAAATGTTGGCTATGCTCTCAACCCTGAAAAAACCATCTGGATTGATGCGGGCGTTTTGCCTTCACATATTGGATTTGAAAGTGCAGTTTCTACGGACAACTTGACACTTTCAAGATCTATTATTGCTGAAAACAGTCCTTATTTCGAAACAGGAGCACAATTAAGTTGGCAAAAGAGTCCAGAATGGTACTTTGCATTTTTGGTTCTGAATGGCTGGCAACGAGTTCAGTTTATCAAAGGAAAAAACAAGCCCTCTTTTGGGACACAAGCTAAATTTACGCCTTCGGTAAAAACCACTTTCAATTGGTCTACTTTTTTGGGAACTGATCAGAGTAATGAAGCTGGAACCATGCTTTATTTCAGCAATCTCTATGGTGAATTTGATTTAGGAGAAAAATGGAAAGTAAAAGCTGCTTTGGACGCTGGAAAAAGGACCTTACCCGATGGATTTAATCCCAATTGGTGGGGATTTGCATTGATCACTCAATATCAATTTACTGAGAATTTTGCCTCTGCATTTCGAGTCGAGCATTACGATGATGAATTTCAAGCAATTGCAACCAGCTATTCGAATTTGGGTATAAAAGCCAGTGGATTATCTCTGAACGTGGATTACATTTTTGAAAATTTTGCGACCCTGAGAGTAGAAGGAAGATATTTGGAGGCCCCGGGAAGAGCTTATTTGGGATTTCAAGATGATCTAGCCAATTCAAATATGTTTTTTGTTCTGACTTCCTTGGCTTTCAACTTTGATTAAAGCTCCTCGATCCGTTCTAGATATTCATCTGCCTGTTTCAAAATCTGGGCTTTATTTTTCATTCGATCCAGAGTTTTATAAGCCATTCCAATACGTGGATTTTTCTCCAAAAACTCTCGATTTCTATCATAGAAATGCCAATACAAACTATTGAAAGGGCATGCCTTATCTCCAGTTTTTTGATTGGAGCTATAGGCACAGTGTGTACAATAATTGCCCTGCTTTTTGATATAATTGGCGGACGACACATAGGGTTTGGTTCCCACAATTCCCCCATCAGCAAATTGGCTCATCCCTCGGGTATTGGTAATTTCTACCCATTCTATCGCATCAATATAAATCCCCAAATACCAAGCATCAACCTCGTCAGGATCGATTCCCGCCAATAAAGCAAAGTTTCCGATTACCATTAACCTTTGAATATGGTGAGCGTAGGCCAAGTCCAAACTTTGATTAATGGACTGCGAAATACATTTCATTTTGGTCTTTCCTGTCCAAAACCATGAAGGTAATTTCCTGTCATGGCCAAAGAAATTCATCTTCGAAAATTCTGGCATTTTTGCCCAATAAATTCCCCGCATATATTCCCTCCAGCCAATAATCTGTCGGATAAATCCTTCTACCTGAGAAATAGAAATTTCATCTCTCATTTCATGCCAATGAGATTGCACTTTTCTCACCACTTCCATAGGAGAAATCATTTTTGTATTGAGAGCGAAACTCAGCCTGGAATGGAATAAAAAGGGATCCCAGGTAGTCAAAGCATCCTGATAATCTCCAAAATGAATCAGGAGATTTTCGCAAAAATGATCCAATAAGTCCAATGATTCAGTTCTGGAAATGGGCCAAGGGAAATTTTTTGGATCTACATTGCCAAAGGTCTCGATTTTCTGATCCTGAATCATTTGATAGATATTACTCAAATCATGTTTGAATTCAAGATGCTTTCGAAGCAATCTCTTATCTGTCAGAGCAGATCGGTTATCGTGATCATAGTTCCATTTTCCTCCCTCCGGCTCTTTCCCATCCATTAAGATTTCAAATTTCTTTCTGATATCACGATAAAAAGACTCCATCAGGTAAGTCTTTTTCCCTTCAAAATATTGAGCTAAAAAGGAGCGTTCAGTAAGGAAATGCTCTGTGTCAAAAGGCTCACTATCTATGGAAATCAACTTACAAATATCTTTAAGCTGTTGGTCAAGCCTATATTCATCAGGAAGCTGATATTCAAACTTCTCAATACCTTCCTTTTGGATAAGATTAGTAATAATTTGATCTAGTTTCTGGGGATTTTCTGGATCATCCAATTTGAAATATCTGACATGCCTACCCTCATTTTTTAGATGATCAGCAAAGCATCTCATAGCAGTAAAAAATGCCATCACTTTTTGAATATGATGCTTGACATAGTCAGTTTCTTGTCTCATTTCTGCCATCAAATAAATGACATTTTCATTGGGAGACTCAAACCAAGAGTGAGTTGAATTCAGCTGATCACCTAAGATTAATCTGAGAGTTTTGGGCATAAAAAAAGGCTTTAAGTATAAAGCCTTTTTCTTGATCCAATGTTTAACCCGAAATATGCATTAGTAATTCTATTTCATCCATTAATTGCTTCATGACGAAACCTATTGCATAATCCGGGTTTAAATCAATACTTAAAACATGGCATGGAGGACTTTCTTCCCCTTCCTTTCGCGGAACCAGCCAAGAAACTGTAGCGCAATGAAATCTCATTTGCACCACCTGTATTCGCGTTGCCAAGGGAAGAAAGTGTGAAATCATGGCTATAGCCAACATCTAATCCCCCACCCAATGAAATTCCTACTAGGGCTATGACTGACTCATGATTTGGTTGTGAGTTGTCTGAAACTGGAATTCCTCGGTACCAAACTCCCAAAACAAGGGGTTGGATATTGACTTGAGTTCCTAAATCCAATTGGGTAAAAGGACCTTGGTTTTTATAATTGAATGCAAAAGTTAATTCTTTGGTGCCTGTTCTTTGGGTGAAAAACTCAGTAGAAGACCCTCCAGAAAGATCCAATTTTACACCTCCATGAGCTGACATCTTAAGGGGCAATTCACTGATTTGATCATCTAGGAAAGAGATATTTGGCTGGGTAACATGATGAGCTGAAACCCCCAACCAGAAGTTTTCATTGTGAAACAAAGCACCAAAGCTATAGTCTACAAACTGATGACGGCTATCGGCTCCTAAATTTTCACCTGAATAATCTCCGATTGATCCTGTTTGATCATCGATTTGACTTCCAAAGACCAAATCTCCGAAATAGGCATCTCTATCCATATAAGAAACTTGTCCACCTATTCTTAGGAAAGAACGGAAGCCCAATCGAGCTCGGTAAGAATAATTAGCACCAATTTCAGATACCTGAAGATTAGCCATGCTTTGTTGTGACTGATTGAAAATCAAACCTACCCCACTATTCGCACTGAATATATAATGATCTATATATGCTGAATATGAAGTAAAAGACTGATCCAATCCTGGCCACTGATTTCTGTAGCTTACACCAATTCTTGTCATCTCCGAAGCTCCAGCCATGGCGGGGTTTAGGTATAGGGGATTTGCATAGAATTGAGAATATTGCACATCCTGAGCCTTGAGGCTCAGGCTGGCAATACTGAGGATGATAAACATGTAGATTTTTCTCATTATCTATCTTATTAGGGTGATACCGCCGGTTCGGACTGTTTGGGTTCCTTCCCGGTCGGTATAGGTGATTTTGTACAGGTAGTTTCCAGCAGAAAGGGATTGTGCCTTGTAGGTACCGTCCCAGCCTTTGGATTCAAGCCCTGTTGTTGTGTATAATTTTTCTCCCCAAGTGTTGAAGACATCCATGGAAAATGAATTGATGCCTTTCATTTTTGGGATAAATGAGTCATTCAAACCATCTCCATTGGGGGTGAAGGCATTTGGAATGACCACTTGTGGGGTAATCGAGGTTACTTCAATTGCATTGGTCTCAAAAGAAGAACAACCATATATATCGAAACCTGTAAGTTTTACCTCGTAGGTTCCAGGGGATTCAAATACGTGAATGGGGTCTTTATCATTTGAAGTATTTCCATCACCAAATTCCCATTGCCAAGCAATGAACTCTGGATCGATAACACTTTCAAAAAGAATTTCTTCATCGGTCAATACCTCAGGCTCTGAGTTGATCTCAAGCTTCCGGTAGTTGAATTGCAACCTTCCATTTTGGGAAACTGCATTGGAAGGGAAGTCCACTTTAGCTTCTGCTTGAACCTTACAGCCCAAGGCATCTTCTACTGTTACTATTAATGTGCTGGTTTTATTAAAGGTGATTTCACGCATGTTTTCTTCACCTGTGCTCCAAGTGATTTGATAAGGTTCCATTCCTCCTTGAATAGACACCCAAGCATTTCCCATCACTGAACCAACTTCACAATTGACATCTAGCACACTTTCGATTCTAGCTTGAATTGCAGCGCTTTGTGTAAGTTGAATAACTTGAGAAATAGTACAACCACTAGCATCTGAAACTTGAACTTCATATTCTCCAGCAGCTAAACCTTGTCGATGTGTTTCTCCCTCTACTCCATCAGACCAAAGGATTTTCGCTTCTCCTTTAGTACCACTGACAGCAATTTCAATTTCACCATCATTTTCTCCTGAGCAGCTGATTCCTTTGGATTGAACTAACTCCAGTTCTAATGGAGCGTCTGCTTGAATCGAGAATGTTTTTTGGAAGCTACAGCCAGATGCGTCAGAAATCGAAACTGAATATATTCCAGCACCTAAATTTTCAATCGATTTTGTGTTTGCACCATTGCTCCATGTATATGAAAAAGGCGCGGTGCCTCCACTTACCTGAAGTTCGATTTTACCATTTTCAGATCCTTCACAGGTCGGAACAGAAACGGTCTCTTGAATGGTGAATCCATCTGGTTGCTTTACTCTATAGGAGCCTTGGAAAGTACAGCCTTTGCTATCTTGAATCAAAACATCATAGATTCCAGCTTTCACATCCAAAAGATCCTTGCTTGTCGATCCGTTGCTCCAAGAATAGGTATAAGGTGCTACTCCACCAGAAACAGAAAGGGAGATATTCCCATCGGAATTTCCCCCACATGAAGCATCGAATATATTTTCGCTAACTGAAATTCCTTCAGCTGCGGCCTTAATATCAAAACTTACTGTGATGTCACAGTTATATTTATCAGCCACCCGAACTGTATAGGTTCCTGGGCTTAGGTTATCAGCTTCCCAGACATCCTCAAGACCATTGCTCCAATAAATTTTATATGGGACATTGTCATCCTCATATTCATTCCTTCCGAGCTTCACGGCAATTTTTGCATAGCCATCATTACCAGTTCCACAAGTGGCATCTTTCGTTTCAATTTCTTCTAAAATGAGTGGAAATGGAGGTTGCACCACGATACGCTCTACATATTTCAGGCCTTTGGCATCAGTAATTTCAACCGTATAAGTGCCCGCGTAAAGATTATTTCTGTTTTGAGAAGTCTCATTGGTATTCCAAAGGAAAGTATAAGGAGCAGTTCCACCTTTGACGTCCAATATGATATGCCCTCTTTCCTGATGAGAACAAAGCGCCAATTTACCGGACACCTCTACTTGGATTCCATCATAGGATAAAATTCGAGCATTGGACTCTTTGGGGATTTCAAAAGAAAATTGGGCATAGGCAGGGATAATCAAACCAATGCCCAATAAGAGCATTGTTGTAATCCTTCCATATGACATAAGCCTTTTTTTCATTTTAATCTCTCAAGAGTGCTTTTAACGGGTAAAATTTGCCTTATAAATTGCCTTTTGTGTATTTCATTTTTTAGAATATTATTTTTTGTAAGTTAAATACAGCAAAATGATATTCTTTATTTTTACTAATTTCATGAAATAAGGATATAATAATTCTTTTATGCAAACGTTTCGCAAGCAGTCCCGGAAATGAAATGCAGCTTTAAAAAGTATTATTTTTCTTCAAATTCTACCATTTTCAAAAAACTCAGAATAGGAAGCTTTTTTTAGGATATGAAATGAAAAAAGGCCTGAAAATCAGGCCTTAAAAAAATTTTGAATTTTTTTTGAAATTTTTTCTTCGATTGCAGAAGAAATGGCAAAAATCAGTATCTAAAGCATGGGATTGTCCTTGCTCTTTGGTTTCTTCTTTTAGGATCTCCCCACAAAAACCGATATGTAATGGAGATTTCATGGGCTCCACCAGAGTTTTTCAGCCCTAATTTTGAGATGGTTACGTCATATGAATAACCAATATCTAATCCAGTTGGTAAGGAAACTCCTACCAAGCCGATAACCGCTTCATTATTTGGGAGTGAGTTTTTAGTTGGAAGACCTCGATACCATAATCCGAGCACCAAGGGATCCAAATACAATTGAGTTCCGATATCCAGCTGATTAAACGGGTCTTGTTGCTTGTAATTAAAGGCGAATGAAATAGCTCGCTCTTGGTATTCATGCGTGAAATAATCCCTTCTTCCTCCAGTCAAATCAAATTTGATCCCGCCCTGAGCTGAAAGCTTCATCGGAAGTTTGGAGATATTCCCTTCAACGAAAGAGACATTGGGCTCACTTAGGTGATGGGCAGAAGCACCTAGCCAAATATTATTTGTATAGAACATCCCACCAAAAGCAAAATCAAAAAAATTGTATCTGCTATCGATAGGTATACCATCTAATTCATCGGTAATTCCTCCAATTGATCCATTGATGATATCAATCTGGGTACCGAAAACGAGATCAGAGAAGAAAGCATCTCGCTGCATGTAACTTGCCTGACCCCCCAATCTGAAATAGGTATCCTCCCCCAATTGAAGCTTGTATGCATAGGAAAGACCGATTTCATTGGTTGCCAAATTTGCCATGCTTTCACGATTCCCATTAAAGATCAGTCCAATCCCACTATTGTAGTCAAAGATGTAATGATCGATATAAAAGGAATAGGAGTTAAAATTTTGATCTAGACCCGGCCATTGGTTTCGGTAGTTGACCCCAATTCTGGTTAATTCAGAGGCTCCGGTCAAGGCAGGGTTCAGATAAAGAGGGGCAGCATAAAATTGAGAATACTGTACATCCTGGGCTCTAGTAGTCAAACTAAGCCCTATCAAAAAAAGCATCCCAAATAATATCCTTTTCTTCATACCGATCCCCCAATTTCAAACAAAGGAAAGCTTCAAAACTCTCCTGCAGAAATCTAGATTCTTAAAGGTTGTGAAACTACTAGGGCTCACGATTGGGGCGATCAATCATATTGTTTCAGACCTTGATATAATTTTTTGTGAATCCCCACAAAAACTCCCACTCCATACTCAATAACTATACCAAAGCCCGCTACAATTCAATGAATGATTTTCTATAAATTCAGAATCACCTGATTATGAGTTATATCCTCAAAGGTTTCTCGCTTCCTAATCAATTGTGCTCTTCCTTCCCAAACCAAAACCTCTGCAGGCCTTAACCTTGAATTATAATTAGAAGCCATACTATATCCGTAGGCCCCCGCATTTTTAATTACCAAAATATCACCTGCTTTGACTTCTCCCATTTGCCTTTCTGCAGCAATGGTATCGGTTTCACAGATATATCCTACCACATTGTATGTGGCCTCATTTCCTTCTGGATTATTCAATGCATATACATCATGATATGCATCATACATCATAGGTCGGATCAAATGATTCAAACCTGAATCTACCCCGACAAATGTGATTGAAGGAGATTTTTTAACCACATTAGCTTTAACCAAGAAATAACCGCTTTCGCTTACCAAAAACTTACCTGGCTCCAACCAAAGCTCCAGTTCTTTCCCATATCGATCACAGAAATCTCTAAAAGCTTTACTTACTTTTTCTCCAACCTCATCAATATCAGTGTACGGATCTCCAGCCTTATATGCTACTTTAAAACCACCTCCACAATCAATAAATCTCAAATCTGGAAATTGTTTTGCTGCATCAAAAAGGACATTTGCTCCTCTTAAGAAGATCTCAGCATCCAGAATATCAGATCCGGTGTGAATATGAAGTCCAACAATTTTCAATTGTTTTTCCTTCACCACTTCCAAAATCTCAGGAAGCATATCTACTGATATCCCAAACTTGCTGGCTTTATGTCCAGTAGAAATTTTCAAATTGCCTCCAGCCATAATGTGTGGATTGATTCGAATACAAGCTGGAACACTATCTCCATACTTATCTCCAAACTGACGCATCAAAGGAATACTGTCCAAGTTGATCATGACACCCAAAGCAACTGCTTCCTCAATCTCCTCAAACCCAACACCACTAGGAGTATACATGATTTCTTCGGCTTTGAATCCCGCCATCATACCCAAGCGTACCTCTTCCACTGACACTGCATCGATCCCGGCACCTGCTTTTTTAATCAATTTTAAGATATTGATATTGGATAGAGCTTTTGTTGCATATTTGATTTTGAGAGGAATAGAAGAGAATGCATTTTGGATTGCTTTCACTTGACTGGTAATCTTCTCTCCATCATAAACATAAACTGGAGTACCAAACTCCTCCGCTATTGAAGCAAAAGGAATACCTTGAATCTGAGTAGGTTTTTGAACGCTTGACATGGTTTGAAATTTGCGTTCAAAGATAGAAAAATAGGCCCGGAATGAAGAAAGATATGGGATCTTTTCAAGCACTAAATATGTTCACAAATACACTATTGATGAGGCGAAAAGAACAGAAAACACCTTTAGCTCAGCCCGTTAAATATTGTTAACCCTAATATATGGCCTCACAAAGCCTTTAAATTTGTAGCATGTCCAAGAGTAAAATCACCTTTATTATCGTTCTGATGTCTGTTGCCAGCCTTGGCTTGGTGGCTTTTCAGTATTACTGGGTGAATAATGCCATTCGTATTTATCAGGATCGCTTCGACCAAGATGTCTACCAAGCCTTGACTGGTACGGTAGATCAATTGGAGAAAAGTGAGGCCACTGACATATTTTTGGGACAATTAATCAATGATCCTGCTTTACAAGAAACATTATTTGAGAAAATTGAACCTATCAATTTCGAAATCAAGCCTCGGCAACGTTTTCGAAGAGGCCCCTCTATTGTCGACACTTTGAATATAGAGCCAGTCCCTCAAGTAAGCGCAACTTTCAAAAGGATGCTGGAATCTAGAGGGATCAATATTTCAGAAATGAATGAATTGGAGACATTTTTTACTCGCATGACTCCTGAAGTAGCCTCCAAAATCTTCACTCCTGATGAGATGGCAGTCCTTTTAGAAGAAAAGGAAAGGCAACTTCAGTATATCAGTAAAATGGAAGTCTATAGCCTCACACAAGCTCCACCTTCTTTAGACCAAAGACTTGACCAGCAAATAAATATCTCAGAGGAAGAGCTTCAAAAGATCCAAAAAACAAACCTTAAGATCGATATGATCAATCAGGCTTGGGAAGAATTATCAGCTGGTAATCAAGCCATTCTAGACAGACTAGACACTTCTCAAGTTCGAAAATTGGTAAAAAACCACCTCCTAGAACGTGGTATTTATGAAGACTTTGAGCTGGGACTTCTGAAAGATGATAAGCTTCTGATGCCTATTGGGACAGTAAAAGAACCGTTCCGATTGGTACAGTATGGGGTCCAGGCCAAACTCTTTCCAAATGACATTTTCGGAAATAAAGAAAACTACCTTTTCATCTACTTTCCCGATAAAAGCCAACATGTAATTCGTCAGGTTTGGCTTCCTGTTTCTTCCTCTATCCTTTTCATCGGAATAATCATCTGGTGTTTCATTTATGCAATTAGAGTCATTTTCAAACAGAAGGCTCTTTCCGAAACCAAAAACGATTTTATCAACAATATGACTCACGAGTTCAAAACTCCATTGGCAACTGTGAGTTTGGCTGTTGAGGCCCTTCAAGACCCGGAACTCTCCTCTCAAGATAAATTTCGGGCAAGATATTTGGGAATCATAAAAGACGAAAACAAACGTCTAGTTGCTCAAGTAGAAAACGTTCTTCAGGCTGCTGCGTTGGATAAAAAGGATTTCAAACTAAAAATCGAAGAAGTTAATTTGTCTGACCTACTTGTAGAAACAGTGGATCATATTTCTCTTCAAGTAGAAAAGAGAGAAGGGTCCATTGAATTTGAAAATGAATTGACATCTGGAAAAGTGCAAGGAGATTTGTTCCATTTGACTCATATTTTCAACAATCTATTGGACAATGCAAATAAATATTCACCTGAAAGCCCTGAGATAAAAATTCGGGCTTGGGAGGATTCCGACCAAGTATATGTGAATATTTCAGATCAAGGAATAGGAATGAGCAAAGATGCTCAACGAAAAATATTTGATAAATTTTATAGAGTTCCTACCGGAAACATCCATGATGTCAAAGGTTTTGGATTGGGACTTTCTTATGTGAAAACCATGCTGGAAGCACATAAAGGAGGTATTTCTGTCCAAAGTGAGCTCGGAAAAGGAAGTACTTTTACCATAAATCTACCCAAAAAACAATGAGCAAAGCGAAACTATTGGTAGTGGAAGATGACCCAAATTTGGGTGATATCCTCAAGGAATATTTGGAAATGAAAGGCTATGAGCCAACTCTTTGCAGAGATGGAGAAGAAGGCTGGAACAAATTCAAGAAGGACAAATATGATCTCTGTCTGATGGATATCATGATGCCCAAAAAGGATGGTTTTACGCTTGCCAAAGAAATCAAAAAGGTTCAAGATGATCTTCCAATCTTATTTTTGACAGCCAAAAATCAAAAAGACGATATCATTGAAGGTCTAAGGATCGGTGCGGATGACTACATCACCAAGCCTTTTAGCATGGAAGAACTCCTTCTAAGAGTAACAGCTATTTTGAGAAGAACTCAGAAATCTCAGGAGGTAACACAATTGAAGGTTTACAAATTTGGAGATTTCGAGCTACACTATGATGAGCAGATTTTAGATGGACCAAAAGGAAAACACAAACTCACTTCCAAGGAAAACGAGCTCCTAAGAATCTTAGCTGCTGAAATGAATAAGCTGGTAAACAGAAGCCATGCATTGAAGCAAATCTGGGGAGACGACAGTTATTTCAATGCGAGAAGCATGGACGTTTACTTGAGTAAAATCCGAAAAATATTAAAAGACGATCCAAAAGTCCAGATCATCACTGTACATGGTGAAGGATTCAAACTGATCGTAGGCGACGCATAATACCAACTCTACAACAATAAATTCTAAAAAACCCGAAGGTGATGATCTTCGGGTTTTGTGTTTTTAAAAAACAAACTTCAAGAGTTTGAAACCCTTGAAGAGTCTAGAGCATTATCAATCTACCAATTCAGCTCCAATCCCAGGTCGATCTGGGAAAGTGACTTTTTCAGGAGTAATTTCAACACCTCTTGCAGGATCTTGTGATAAAAGCATCGCTCCATCCATATCCACATAATCCAAGAGTGGTGCAATATGAGCAATGGCTGAAATACCAACTGAAGATTCTGTCATACAGCCCACCATCGTTTTCATTCCCAATTTTTTTGCCTCATAGATCATTCTCAATCCCGGAGTAATTCCACCAGCCTTTACCAACTTTACATTGATTGCATGAAATAAACCATGGCATTTCTTTACGTCTGATTCTACGATGCAGCTTTCGTCAGCCATTACTGGAAGTTTAGAATATTTGAAAACTTCTTTCATTCCTTCCAAATCATCCTTTCCCAAAGGCTGCTCCATAAACTCTACTCCCAATTTTGCCAGTTCTTCAGAATTACGGATCGCTTCCTCAGCTGACCAAGCGCAATTGGCGTCAATTCTGAAAACAGCATCGGTATGTTTTCTCAATTCTTTGACGATTGCCAAGTCCTCATGGGTACCTAGTTTAATTTTATAAATAGGCCAATCCACTTCTTTCATCTTCTGAACCATCTTTTCGATAGTATCTATGCCGACAGTGAAATTGGTTGTCGGGATTGCAGATGGATCCAACTTCAAATATTCATAAAGCTTCAATCCTTTTTTCTTGGTGAACAAATCCCAAGCGGCCATATCCAATGCACATTGTGCAAAAGGGTTATTCTTGAAAATCTCTTTTCCCAATGCCCATAATTCTTCTGGACTTTCCCAGTTTCCTCCTTCGACAATTGGACGAAACTCCTCCAAAACCAACATCATATTGGGAATAGTAATCCCATAAAATGGATTGGTAGTGGATTCTCCCAAACCGTAAAAACCTGCATCTTCCAACTTTACAATCAAAGTATCCTGAATATCACGACTTTGATGAGCTATGGTAAATGTATGCCTCAAGGGCAGGTCATAAACTTGATATGAGAGTTTCATAGTTTGAATTTTAGCTTTTTTATTCAGAATCAGGAGAAATTGAACAGATTTACCTAGTTTTAATTCCCTATCATTTGAAGACATGAAATTAATCAACAGAAATCAATTTAGCCTGTTTTTGCTGTTTTTAGTTTTTATAAGTGGATGCAAAACAGCAACAGATAATGAATTACCTCATTTGGAAGTTTCGCAACTCGAGCAAGCCTATGAGGAGAACAAGGAAGCGGCTATTACACATCGCCGATTCAAGCATGCCGACCTTCAGCCCCTGATTGAAAAGCACGCCAATTCATTCAAAGTAGAAGAATTGGGCAAGTCTGTGGAAGGAAAAAGTATTTCTTCATTGGATTGGGGAAATGGCCCAACCAAGGTCATGCTTTGGTCTCAAATGCATGGAAATGAAAGTACAGCCACCATGGCCTTATTTGATTTATTCAACTTTTTGGAAGCCTCTGGAGATGGATTCGACGAATTAAGAACCACTCTGAATGAAAACTTACACATCAAGTTTATCCCAATGATAAATCCTGATGGGTCAGATAAATTTCAGCGAAGAAATGCATTGGACATTGACTTAAATCGGGATGCCATTTCTCAGATTTCTCCAGAAGCAATCATCTTAAAAGGTGCCAGAGATTCATTTGAACCGGAATTCGGATTCAACCTTCACGATCAGCAGATTTATTACAATGTAGTCAACACACCTCAGCAGGTAACGATCTCTGTTTTGGCTCCAGGATACAATTATGAAAGGGATGTCAATGATGTAAGAGCCAAAGCAATGCAAATCATCGTTGGTATGGACAAAGTTCTTCAGCACGTAATTCCTAACGGAGTCGGGAAATATGACGATTCCTTTGAGCCAAGAGCATTTGGAGACAACATCCAAAAATGGGGAACAAGCACCATCTTGATCGAGTCTGGAGGCTATGTGGGTGACCCGGAGAAACAATACATCCGGAAACTCAATTTCATGATCATTTTGAATGCATTGGAGCAAATTGCTACCAAAGGCTATGAGCAATTTACCACAGAGCAATACTTTGCAATCCCAGACAACGATCTACAAATGGTGGATTTGAAAATCGAAGAGATGAATGTAGAAGTGGAAGGAAAGACTTTCCCAGTAGATTTGTCAATCCGAAGAAACGAAACTAATGCAGGTGACAGCTATTATGTGACTGGATCCGTCGTTGATTTAGGAGATATGCAGGTTTACTTTGGCTTCGAAGAAAAGGATGCAACCGGCTTGAATTATCAAGAAGGGAAAGTTTATGAAACTACTTTTGATGACATCTCAGACATCAGTTCCGAAAAAGCCTATGAGCTACTAAATCAAGGCTTTTTGGCAGTCAAGGTTAAAAACGGAGAAGCGGGAGACCTCCACAACTTGCCAATCTTAGTTTTGAAAAGCACCAACACTTTCCCGGCTGGATGGAAAACAGGATCTAAACCGAATTTTTACCTTTCAGATGGAACAAACTTAAAATTCGCAATAGTCAATGGTTACTGGATTGACTTGGCAAATCCTAAAGATCAATTGTTCAAGCAGGTGATCTATTAAGGTTAAAATTTCTTATTAATCCAAAAACCCGTCTCAATGGCGGGTTTTTTGTTTTCTACTTTTTAATTAGTTTTTACCTTTAAATCAACCAGTTATGAAATCAATTACCGCAATCATTTTTTCTGTTGCTATCGTCTTGGCCGCCATCGTCCTTGGCAATGCAGTAATCAATAGGAACAAACATCAAGGCACTATCAATGTGACCGGACTGGGAGAAAGTAATTTTACATCGGACCTGATTGTCTGGGAGGGAAATTTCAGCAGAAATAGTTCGGACATTCAATCTGCCTATGCCAATCTGGAAAAAGATAGAAAAGCCGTGACAGAATATCTGGTCAGCAAAGGGATTCCTGCCTCTCAATTGGTTTTCAATGCAGTCACAACAAACCCTCAATACCGACAAAACTACTCGGATGACGGTAGGTATTTGGGACAGACATTTACTGGATATCAGCTCAACCAATCCTTACAAATCGAATCCAAAGAGGTAGAAAAAGTAGAAAAAATCAGCCGCGAAATCACAGAACTACTCAATCAGGGAATTGCATTCTATTCACAGCAACCTCGGTATTACTATACTGAATTGGAATCTTTGAAACTGGAAATGATTGCAAAGGCCACCGAAGATGCCAGAATTCGCGCCGAAAAAATTGCTGAAAATTCAGGGTCCGAACTGGATGATTTGATTTCTGCCAATATGGGAGTATTCCAGATCACAGGCCAAAACTCAGGGGAGGATTATTCTTGGGGAGGCGCTTTCAATACGAATTCCAAAAACAAAACCGCATCCATCACCATGAAACTGGTTTTTGAGGTAGATTAAAATCTAGGGCTTACCTTTGTCTATGGCCGAAAAATCCGGACTTCATCCTAGAAATCTCCATCAAGAAAGATACGATCTCAAAAAGCTCAGTGAAGCATTTCCTGAGCTTTCTGATTTTGTTTTTACCAATGAATACGGCAATGAAACCTTGGATTTCTCAAATCCAAAAGCCGTAATCAGTCTCAACAAAGCCTTACTCTTAGCTTTTTACCAAATCGAATTTTGGGAAATTCCTGATGGATTTCTTTGTCCTCCTGTCCCCGGAAGAGCCGATTACATTCATTATTCAGCCGATTTATTAGCTGAGAAAAATAAAGGGAAAGTCCCAACAGGGAATAAGGTTGAAATTTTGGATATCGGTACGGGAGCCAATTTGATTTATCCGATTTTGGGTAGTTCGATTTACAAATGGAATTTCACTGGGGCTGAAATGGATTTAGTTTCCATCCAAAATGCTCAAAATATTCTTTCAAAAAACTCGAGATTGAGCCAAAATCTCGAGCTTCGAAAGCAGTCCAACCCCAATCATATTTTTGAAGGAATCATCCAGAGCGACGACTTTTTCGATTTAACGGTCTGTAACCCTCCTTTCCATGAATCAGAAGCTGAAGCCCAAAAAGGAACGCAGCGAAAACTGAAAAATCTAAATCTGAAGAAATCTGAACTGAACTTTGGAGGCCAGTCTGGGGAATTATGGTGTGAGGGAGGTGAAAGACAGTTTCTCAGCAATATGATTCAAGAAAGCCAAAAATTTAATCATCAAGTCTTTTGGTTCACATCCTTGTTATCAAAAGAATCTAATCTCAAACCATTAAAATCACTATTGAATAAAGCAGGAATTGTAGAAAGCAAAGTAATCTCCATGTCTCAGGGAAATAAAAAATCCAGACTTTTGGCCTGGACGTACCTTTCCCCAAAACAGCAGGAAAATTGGAGAAAATTTCGATGGGCTTAATTTAAAGGGCCAAGGCCATCGGAATCAAAACCAAATAACCTGCAAATCCGATTGCCCATCCGAATCCCATTTTCAAACCAGAAGAATACCTCAACTCCTCCGTGTTTTTAAAGATAATTCCACTGACACCTGCAGCAATCGGAGTTAGAATCAAAGGCAATAAAACCCCTTCAAATCCAAAGCCTTGGAAGAATCCTGCAATCAACAGAATCACAAGTGTAATGGCCGCATGGATGAAAAAAGTAATCCTATTAGAACCAGAGTTCTTGAATGGATGTGTGGTAGCTTCCATAGTATAGTGGTTTAGTATTCAATGACTTTTGTATAAAGTCCAATACCTATACCGAATAAAACAAAAACAGGTTCCGAAGAACCTGAATTTTTTTTCAATATTTTATCAAAAATCAATTGAGTGTGTACTCAACTGAAATTTCGGTATTCAAAACTTTTGAAATCGGGCAATTTTCCTCGGCATCTTTTACCTGCTCAGCAAATTGCTCTTCGCTGATTCCAGGCACTGTAGCTTTCAATACCAAATGGGATTTTTTCAAAACGCCTTCTTCAAAAGTGATGTTGCATGTCACATCCAATTCATCAGGAACAAAGCCTATTCCGCTCAAATTGAAGCTCAATTTCATGGCAAAACATCCTGAGTGTGCCGCAGCAATCAGCTCTTCTGGATTAGTACCAACTCCATCTTCAAATCTGGATAAATAAGAATATTGGGTCTTGTCCAAAACAGTACTTGGTGTACTCACATGGCCTTTGCCATCTTTTCCGCTGCCTTTCCATACGGCAGTTGCTTTTCTAATCATGGTTAAAGTATTTAGGGTTAAAAATTTACTTCACTAGTATAAGAGATTCGATCCGAAAATAGTTTGAATCATTTCTCATTTCTTGACAAATAAGCCTTTTATCCTCCGGAAAATCTGTTTTTCTTTTTCCCAGAAAAAATGAAACTGACCGAAGATAAAGCCATAAATCAACAAGAAAATCTGGTATAGAGGAAGAACGAGCAATAAATACAACATGGTATTTACAAAGCCCCCTTTTTCCACTTCAAAAAATTCCAAAATCGGACTTTTGATAAATAAGATTGTAAAACCTGTACAGGCAAAAACAACCAAAACCATGATCACCTGAAAGACACTGTCAAGCTTCCATTTGCTTTGAAGCCGTTTTAGAAATGGTTCCTTTTTTGGTGATTTGGACATAAAACAAAAATAATAGGAAATGGTCTAAATAAAAGTGGTTCCTTTCTAAAGCAAAAAACGTCATCGCGAGTGAAGCGAAGCGATCCCAAAGTCTATTTAAATAAACCAGAATAGATTGCTTCTCTTCGGTCGCAATGACGAATCTAATCTTTAATCCCAAACAAAAACCCCTTCATTCAATTGCTGAAGAGCGTCTTTTTTGAATTTGGAATCTATCAATAAGGATACATTGTGTCTACTTCCTCCATAGGAAACCATTCGAATCGGGAAATTATCCACGCTATCCAGCACAGATCTAACAACTCCTTGAGTTTCGGAAACCAAATTACCTACAATACAAACGATGGTTTGGTTTTGATCTACTTCCACTGATCCCAAAACTTCCAATTCTTCCAAGATTTGGCTCAAATGGGATAAATCATCAATCGTCACAGACACAGCTACCTCAGAAGTGGTAATCATGTCGATTGGTGTCTTGTATTTTTCGAAAATCTCAAAAACCCTTCTCAAGAAACCATAAGCCAAAAGCATACGGCTAGACTTAATCTTGATGGCAGTGATCCCATCCTTTGCAGCAATCGCTTTTACTCCAGTAGTTTCTACATTTTCCTTGATCAAAGTACCATGAGCCTCTGGATCCATGGTATTCAATAATCTTACGGGAACATTGTATTGCTGTGCCGGCCAAATAGACGCTGGGTGGAGGATTTTCGCTCCAAAATATGCCAACTCTGCTGCCTCATCAAATGAAAGCTCCGCAATAGGACGAGTCCTGTCTACAATTCGAGGATCATTATTATGCATCCCATCGATATCAGTCCAGATTTCACATACGGATGCATTGATGGCAGCTGCTACCAAAGAAGCTGTGTAATCAGAACCTCCACGCTTCAAGTTATCAACTTCGTTTCTGTGGTTTTTACAGATATAACCTTGAGTCACGAATAATTTTTGGCCAGGATGCTGAGCCAAAATAGCTTTCAGCTTCTCAGAAATTTTATTCAGTTCAGGCTCAGAATTTTCATCTATGCTCATGAAATCCAAAGCACTCAAGAATACAGCTGGAATTTCTAGTTCGCCCAAAAGCGTATAGAAAAGCTTCGTCGACAACAATTCTCCTTGAGCCAAAATATCACGATTGATAGCTTCATTGAAAGAAATCTTCAAGATGATATTCAAGAACTCAAAGTGCTCCTTAATAATGGATTCAGCGATTTGTCTAGCTTCATCAGTTTTCAAAAGCTTTGGATAAAAATCCAAGTAATGGGCATGAAGCTCATCGATTCTTTCTTTAGCCAAAACTCGATCAGCGCTTGCCAAAGCATCTCCGATTCCTACCAAAGCATTGGTAGTACCAGAAAGTGCAGAAAGAACCACAATAGTCGGCTCATCTCCGCGGGTTACCAGGTCTTTTACCTGGTGCATACGTTCGGGCTTCCCTACTGAGGTCCCTCCGAATTTCATTATTTTCATAAATAAACAGGTATTTGTAATAGGTATAGCTTGAGAGCAGGTCTCTTAAAATCCGAGCATTTTGATAGCGGTAATTGCAGCTTCGTCACCTTTGTTTCCATGCTTTCCTCCAGCTCTGTCAAGTGCTTGTTGCTGCGTATTAGGAGTCAAAACACCAAAGATTACTGGCTTATTGTATTTCAAGCTTACATTGGTAATTCCCTGAGCTACTGCATCACAGATAAAATCAAAGTGCTTGGTTTCTCCTTGGATCACACAACCCAAGCAGATCACAGCATCGATTTCCTCTTGCTGAGCCATCCATTGACCTCCCAATGAAAGCTCAAATGAACCAGGGACATTCTTTCTTATGATATTTTCTTTAGCAGCACCGTACTGAACCAAAGTTTGGTAAGCTCCAGAGTACAAAGCTTCTGTCACGTCTTCATTCCACTCAGATACTACAATTGCAAATTTCTTATTGCTGATATCCAAGATGTTTTTTGAGCTATGCTCACTTAGGCTTTTAAGAGATGTAGCCATAGGTATGATGTTTTTGATAGATATTGACTATAACAAAAAAAGAGTAAGACCTTTTGGGCCTTACTCCTCTAATTTCTGCGTATAAATAAGCATTACTTAGCGGCAAGGCCTTCCAAGCGAGCTTTTTGTTTTCGTGCTCCAGCAAACTCATAAGACT
The DNA here is from genome assembly GCF_900148515.1 of Algoriphagus zhangzhouensis. Lineage (GTDB taxonomy): Bacteria > Bacteroidota > Bacteroidia > Cytophagales > Cyclobacteriaceae > Algoriphagus > Algoriphagus zhangzhouensis. The sequence continues at coordinate 583,544 of NZ_FRXN01000002.1, forward strand.
CGAAGTATTTCTCTTCGATCTCTGCGTAAGCATCGATAGCGTCCTGAGTTTTACCAGCTGTTTCATATGCTACAGCTAATTTGTAAAGATACTTAGGAGTGAAATATTTGTTTGGCTCATAGCTAGTAGCTTTCTCATAGTTAGAGATAGCCTTGTCTACATTACCAGTCTCCAAGTAAGCATCTCCCAACAAAGCATCCGCTTGTCCTTGGATCAAATAGTCATCAGCAGAGAACTGCTCCAAATAAGTGATCGCATCTGTGAAGTTTTTCTCAGAAAGGTAGATAGAGCCAATGTAGAAGTTTGCAAGGTTTGCAGCTTCAGTTCTTGGATACTCATCCACGATCTGAAGTAAACCTGCATTGATACCGTCACCATTCAAGGCAAAATCTAAACTATCCTGCTCGTAGAAGTAAACTGCCTGGAACATTTCTTCCTGAGCTTCTTCATTTTTATTAGCATTGCTGATTTGGAAAAATAAGATCCCTCCGATCAAAATGATCGCTGCAATCAATACTCCTCCTAATACTTTGCTATTCTTTTTCAAAAAAGCTTCACCACGACCAATAGACTCCGCAAGTGCTGCTGGATCCTCCAAAAGGTCATTATGATGGTCTGGGTGTACTTTTTTAGATTGTTTCGTTGCCATGTTACTCAATTTTCGAGTCGCAAATATACGCTTTTTATGATTTTCACAAAGCCCAATAAAAAAGCCATGAAACCAAATGAGAATCACGGCTTTTGAACTTCGTTATTAGGTTTATTCCATTACAAAAGGATAGTCCTCCTGAACATATACATCTTTGAATGCATCTTGTCCATCAGGCCATGGTGACTCTTCAGCAAATTTCACTGCGTCAGCCACTTTTTTCTTCACTTTGGCGATGATGTCGTTGATTTCTTCTTCAGTCAAAATATTATTGTCCTGAATGGTTTTCAATACCTGCTCAACTGGATCTTTTTGCTTGTATTCTTCTACTTCCTCTTTGGTTCTGTATTTCTGAGGATCGGACATAGAGTGACCTTTGTATCTGTAAGTTCTGAATTCCAACAAAGTTGGACCATCTCCTTTTCTCGCTCTCTCAGCTGCTTCAGAAACTGCCTCATGAACAGCTTCAACATTCATCCCGTCAACTGGGAAAGAAGGCATGTCATAAGATTCTCCGATTTGATAGAGTTCGGTCACATTGGAAGTACGGGCCACAGAAGTACCCATCGCGTATCCATTGTTTTCGATTACAAAAATCACTGGAGTTTTGTAAAGCATCGCCAAGTTGAAAGCTTCGTGAACAGCTCCCTGACGAACGGCTCCATCACCCATGTAGCAAATTGCTAGGTTTTTGGTGCCTTTGTATTTTTCGGCGAAGCCTAGACCCAAGCCCATAGGAACCTGAGCACCCACGATACCGTGTCCACCTACAAAGTTTTTCTCCTTGTCAAATATGTGCATAGAACCACCTTTCCCTTTGGTAGTTCCAGTTGCTTTACCGAAGAGCTCTGCCATCACTGCTCCTGGATCTGTACCCAATCCTAGTGGATGAGCATGACATCTATAAGCGGTGATCCACTTATCACCTTCTTCCAATGCAGAGATAGAACCAGAAGCACAAGCTTCCTGGCCAATATAAAGGTGACAGAAACCTCTGATTTTTTGCTGACCATAAAGTTGTCCGGCTTTTTCTTCGAAACGTCTCATTAAGAGCATGCTTTCATACCAGAATGCATAAGTTTCTTTCGAATATTTCACCTTAGACTTAGTCGCTACAGTTTTCTTTGCCATATCGTAATGATCAAAATATGCTATTTTAGGCCCCAAATATAACCAACCTCTCCTAAAAATAAGGCTGCCGCTAAAATAATTACCCAAACGGATGTATCTAAAGTCTCTGGAACTCTTACAATTTAAAAATCATCAGAAAACCCGACTGGACTTTAGCCCCCAGATTAATTGCTTTACTGGCCTCAATGGAAGCGGAAAAACCAACATTCTGGATGGGATTCATTATTTGTCATTGACCAAAAGCGCCATCCAATCTAGCGACACCTTGAACGTACTCCATGAGCATGATTTTTTTGCAATCAAAGGTCAATTTGAGTTAGATCATAAGCCTTTGGAAGTACGATGCACTTTTGAATTGGGGAAAAAGAAAATAATCTGGCAAAACGCAAAAGCCCTGGACAAGACCGCAGAACACGTCGGCTTGATCCCTTTGGTACTCATTGCACCGGATGATACAGAACTCATCAAAGGAGGAAGCGATGGGAGAAGAAAATTCTTCGATGGTCTTCTGTCCCAATTGGATAGAAATTATCTAAATCAACTGATTCGCTATCATCACTTCTTAAAGCAAAGAAATGCCCTCCTCAAACAATTTGCAGAAACAGGAAGAAGAGACTTGACCTTGCTAGGAGGCTATGACGAGCAAATGATTGCCTTAAGCCAAACTTTGGCAAAAAGAAGGTCGGAACTAATGCTGGAAGTAGCTCCGATGCTTCAGGCACACTATGAAGAAATTTCTCAGGGCCAGGAAAAAGTAACAATCGTTTATGATTCAAAAGCCTTGGATGAAAACTTTCCAGCTTATTTCAACTCCCTTCGAAAGAAAGATTTCATCACCAAAAACTCCAATGCCGGGATTCATAAGGATGATTACAATTTTCAAATTGGAGAACATCCGATCCGAAAGATTGGAAGTCAAGGTCAACAAAAATCTTTCATCATTGCCTTGAAATTGGCTCAATTCCAAGTTTTTGAAAAAGAGAAAGGAGAAAAACCTCTTTTGCTATTAGATGATATTTTTGACAAGCTGGATGATACAAGAATTGCTCAGATGATGCAGTTGATCTCAAAGCATACATTTGGACAGATCTTTTTGACGGATGCCCGACCAGAAAGATCACATTCTATTTTAACCGAGCTGGATTCTGAGGTTTACTTTTTTGGAGTGGAAAACGGGAAAGTAAAAGCGGAGCAATAAATCCCTCAATTTTTATCAGCTTTTGCGTTTACCTTATTTCTTTGAATTTCCTTTAGAATTCCCCAAGCTTTCTTTATCACAATCACCACAATTGAGATTAAAAATAAGGCTATCAAAAATATTACAGCCAGATATAGTAATGTCTTTATATACTCCATTACTTAATTTTTACTCTCAAGAATCTAATGATCAAATAAGCGAAGTATATGAGTACCGCTACTCCAAAAATTTGCCAAATAATTAAGCCCCAGGAGGGAGAGACCAAATCATACTTTCCCATTTTGAACTTTTGATTGTTTTAAAAATTTATTGATCGGTATAAAAACCAATTGCTAAGGCCATTAAGCTACTCCTAATTTTTCAGTTTAAAAAATTTGAAGTCAAGATCTATTTAAAAATCAATGGTCTAAAAATAAAAAAGAGGCCGAAGCCTCTTTCAATTTATTACCAAAGTTGAGCTGGATACTCCCCTTCATCATGCAATTTCTGCAAAGCAGCAATCACGATTGGTTTATCATCTGAGTAAGTTACTCCAAACCAAGTTTTTCCTCCCGGCAAAATCTCATAGGCTGCTTTTCCTTCTTTAATCAAGTTATTCGCGACGGTCGGGATATAGAACTCCGATTTAAGGTTGTCCAAATTGGCTGGAAGAAATTCTGCCCACATTCTTTCGATCTCACCAAATACACATTGGTGAAAGCCCCAGAAGTTCATACTTACAGGAGTATCTTCAGGAATCTCAAATACTTCTCCTTCACCACGGCTGATGATTTTATCACCTTCTCTTGCGATTGAGGTTCTTTCTACCATTCCTATTAATTGACCTTTTTCGTTGGTTTCGCAGACACCTCTACTTACTGTTCCATTATCAGATAGGACATTTTGCACTGCATATCCTACCATCGCATGAAGATCAGGCTTCACATCTGTTGCAAGGAACTTACCTAATACATCAAATGCCTCTTTTCCATAAAAATCATCTGCATTGATCACAGCGAAAGGCTCATTGATGGCATCTTTTGCACACAAAACAGCATGTGCAGTACCAAAAGGTTTCTTTCTGTCTTTCTGTTTCAATTCCTCAGGAACGAAGCTATTCAAGGTTTGAACAACCCAATCCACTTCAATTTTTCCCTCTAGCTTAGGCAAGAATATTTCTTTAGCCTCTTCTAGAATCTCCTGACGTACAATAAAAACTACTTTCCCAAACCCAGCCTTGATGGCGTCATATATGGAATATTCCAAAATGGTCTCCCCATTTGGTCCGAAACCATCAATTTGTTTGTCTCCTCCATATCTGCTCCCCATTCCGGCAGCTAAAACTAGTAATGTTGGTTTTTGAGTCATTGCTCTGTGTTTCTGTTAAAAGCGTGGGCAAAATTAATTGAATTGCTGTGCGGCGCAAGGATAATTCCATCCTTCATTCAAAATGGGAGGTTCATTTTACACCCTACTTCAAGAAATAAGAAAATTATTTTTCAGAGAAATGGATTCAAAAAACACTGTAAACAAACTTTTATACATGTTTTTTCTATAGTCAGGATATTTTTTTACCCTTATTTTGATTTTGATACAATTTTTGAATTACTTTCATGCCGAATTCTCAACAAACCATTAAACCCATTGAAAAAATGAAAAAAATAGAAGCGATCATCAGGACCTCGCGCTTTGAGCAAATACATACTTGTATTTCTGGTCTTGGAGTAAAATTTCTTTCCTTCTATGAAATCAAAGGGATGGGCTTTGAGCACGCACGTCAAGAAAAATATCGTGGTGTTGCTTACGAACCGGCATACATCCCTAGAACCAAATTAGAAATCGTAACCACTGATGACCTAGTAGAGCCTGTGATCCAATGCATCTTGAAAGAAGGTAAAACTGGAGAAATCGGAGACGGTAAAATCTTTGTTTTTGATGTCTTGGATGCTTACAGAATCAGAAACAACGACACAGGAGAAAACGCTCTTTAATCACCAATCGAACCTATTTAAACCTATGCAAGAATTATTTACCGTCAACAACCTATGGATGATGGTGGCTACCATTTTGGTATTCATCATGCACCTAGGATTTGCCAGTCTTGAAGCAGGACTAACCAGAGCAAAAAACACAGTAAACATCCTATTTAAGAACACCATTATCCCTGCAATCGGTCTTTTGACTTATGCTTTTGTAGGATTCAACTTGATGTATCCAGGAGCAGCTTTCGAAGGATCATTCTTCGGATTTGCAGGATTTGGCTTAAGCCTTCCAGAAGGCTGGGACACTTCCAACTACAACGAGGGATATACATTCTTCACAGATTTCATTTTCCAAGCGATGTTTGCGGCAACTGCAGCGACAATCGTATCCGGAGCTGTAGCTGAAAGAATCAAATTGGGACCATTTATCTTTTTCTCCATTCTCTATGTAGCCATCTGTTATCCTATTGTAGGTATGTGGAAATGGGGAGGAGGATTCCTTAATACCCTAGATATTCCTTTCTATGATTTCGCAGGATCTACCATTGTTCACTCTGTAGGTGGATGGGGAGCCTTAGTTGGCGCCTACCTTTTAGGCCCAAGATTTGGAAAGTATACTGAGAAAGGAATGAATGCGATTCCTGGTCACAACTTGCCATTGGCTACTTTGGGGGTATTCCTATTGTGGTTCGGATGGTTCGGATTCAACGGTGGATCTGTATTGAGCGCTGACCCAGGATTAGTTTCCAAAGTATTTGTTACCACCTCTCTAGCAGCCGCTGCCGGAGCATTTGGAGCTTTGATAGTTTCCTACATCAAATTCAAAAACTATGATATCACTATGGTTCTCAACGGAATCTTGGCTGGTCTTGTAGGTATCACCGCTGGTGCTGATGTGATGGGTCTTATGGACTCAGTAATCATCGGATTCATCGGAGGAGGATTGATCGTATTTGCAGTTGTATTCTTCGACAAAATAAAAGTAGATGATCCAGTGGGTGCTATCTCTGTTCACCTTGTAGGTGGAATCTGGGGAACCCTTGCAGTAGGTCTTTTTGGAGATCTTGCAGGTATGGGCCAAGTAATTTCCCAATTGATCGGGATTGCAGCTGTAGGAGTATTCTGCGTTCTATTCGCAGGAGTAATATTCTATACATTGAAGAAAACTGTCGGCATCAAGGTCGACGAAAGAGAAGAGATCGAAGGATTGGATATCAACGAACATGGTATGAGAGCCTATCCTGATTTCGCTTCTAAAGATTAACCAGATTACATTAACCAAACCACCAACCGAAGAGCCCCGGTCCGAAAGGATTGGGGTTTTTTACTTTCTCAATAAATAAATCTGAAATCAGTTTAAAAATTTGCCATATATCAAAAAACCCTGCTTTTGGCAGGGTTCAAATTTTAGATTGCGGGCTGAAAATAACGGTTGAGAATTGTCTTATGGACCTTCCCAAACATTTGATAACACCAGTCTTTAAATTCATCAACTTCATCCGGTAAAATAAGTCTCAGGCCTTTTCTCAGCTCTCTCTCAAATAAATAGGTAGAAAAGCTGACTTTCTGCAAAATGGTCTTCACATATTCTATCATAGTTTAAAGAGTTTTGGTTTATTAACTGATTTTAAGTTTCAATACGAAGGCATTTCCTCCATTGTTACGTAAAATTGAGTCAAGAGATATTTAAATATCCTTAATTTCGCAACTATGTCTAAAACGCTTATCACTTCTTGTTTGGTATTGCTTTGCACCTTTTTTACAGGAATTCTGCATGCGCAGGAGGTAGAAGTGGAATTGGGTCCGGATCAAATCGGACTAAACGAAACCTTCACCATCAAAATAAGTGTAGCCAACGAGAAAATCAAATCTTACGACCAATTCCCCGATATTCCTTCTTTCCAAAAGCAGGGGATTTCCCAATCCTCTTCCATGAATGTCATCAATGGTCAAGTGACGAGCTCCAACAGTATCATTCAATACTACAAACCATCCAAAAAAGGAACATTTACACTTCCAGCTTTTTCCATAACTATCAATGGCAATTCATTTGATTTTCAAGGAAAAACCATCACGGTAGGTGATGCAGTCAGCTCCCAAGGACTGGGAGGAGGAGATCCTTTTCAGGACTTTTTCAATAGAAATACTGAAGAACCAGAGTATATAGAATTGGATGATGAGGCCTTTTTCTCAGTGACTGTAGACAAGGAAGAAATCTATGCCGGAGAAGGATTCAACATCACTTTGGCATTTTACATGTCTGAAAACAATCAGGCACCTTTCAATTTCTATAAGCCAGGTGATCAACTCGATGAGGTTTTGAAAAAAATCAAACCGACCAACGCTTGGGAAGAGAACTACAATATTTCCAATATCGAGCCGGAGCAGGTTACCATCAATGGAAAAAGATGGGTTAGATATAAAGTATACGAAGCGACATTCTTCCCATTCTCGGACGGAAAGATTGAGATCCCAACCATTCCTTGGGAAATGATTAAATATAGGGTAGCAAAGAATCCGACTTTCTTCGGAGCCAATCGCCAAGAAGATTTTAAAACCTTCTATTCTGCTCCAAAGACCATCACGGTAAAGCCTCTTCCTCCACATCCTCTAAAAAATGAAGTCGCAGTTGGTCAGTTCCAGCTACGCGAGAATTTCAAGGATATCGAAGTAGAAACCGGCCAAGGTTTCGATTACAGTTTTGGAATTACTGGTGTAGGAAATATCAATGCGATCAATGCACCGAAGCTGATTTCTTCCCAAAACTTCAACACCTATGATCCAAATGTGCGTCAGCAAATCAATCGTGGGTATGGAAGAGTATCTGGAATCAAAGAGTTTAATTATTATATCACCATCAATGAGGCAGCAGATGTATCTCTAGACAAATACTTCGAATGGATCTATTTTGATCCAGCAAGAGCTGTTTATGATACATTGAAACCTCAAGCAAAAGTGAGGGTTGTCGGAGAAAGTAAAGTCAATCAGGCGATCTCTAGTCAAAGGCTCGGAGGAATCTATGACAGGATCAATAGTGAGGACAACCAATTTTTAAACGAGGAATATAAATACTATTTTACGACCGCAATTAACCTGCTTCTATTGGCCTCAGTGGTCTTTTTGGCGGTTGTAATCATTCGAAAAAAATAATGGGTAATTCATTCGGAAAGCTATTCAAAATCACCACGTTTGGTGAATCACACGGGGTAGCTTTAGGTGTCACAATTGAAGGTTGTCCAGCGGGTCTGGAAATAGATGAAAACTTCATCAGGACTGAGATGCAACGTAGGAAACCTGGGCAATCCAAGATCACTACGCAAAGAAAAGAGGAAGATGAAATAGAAATTCTTTCAGGAGTTTTTGAAGGAAAATCCACTGGAACACCTATCGGAATTGTCATCAGAAACGCAGATCAGAAGAGTAAGGATTACTCGCATATCGCAGACAAATTCCGTCCTTCCCATGCAGATTATACCTACTTCGAAAAATACGGAATTCGTGATTATCGGGGTGGCGGAAGAAGCTCAGCAAGAGAAACTGCTGCCAGAGTAGCTGCTGGAGCAGTCGCAAAAATGCTTTTGGCACATAAAGGAATTGAAATCCAAGCTTATGTCTCTCAAGTAGGTGGATTGGCTTTGGAAAAATCTTATCAAGAGCTGGACCTTTCCAAAACGGAAGACAATATTGTCAGATGCCCGGATCCTGTGGTGGCTGAGGAAATGATTGAATTAATTGATTCAGTAAGAAAAGATCGTGACACCATCGGCGGGGTCGTTTCCTGTGTAATCAAAAACACTCCTGCTGGATTGGGGGAACCAGTTTTCGATCGACTTCATGCCGAACTAGGAAAAGCTATGTTAGGAATCAATGCTGTCAAAGGCTTTGAGTACGGATCTGGCTTTGAAGGGGTAAAAATGAGAGGCAGCCAGCACAATGATCCTTTCGTAAAAGAAGGTGATCAAATCAAAACAACGACCAATTACTCCGGCGGAATTCAAGGGGGAATTTCCAATGGTGAGGACATATATTTCCGTGTTGCATTCAAGCCTGTTGCCACTATCATGCAAGACCAAGAGTCTGTGAATGAGGCAGGTGATGTTGTAACTGTATCCGGAAAAGGTCGCCATGACCCTTGTGTAGTTCCTAGAGCTGTACCAATCGTGGAAGCAATGGCCGCATTGGTCATAGCCGATTATTTATTATTGGCTAAAAGCAATAAACTAGTCGACTTATAAATCAAGCTACATGCTAAAAAAGATACCTTTACATACTCAGATTATTATTGGACTGGTTTTAGGATTAGTCTTTGGATTGGTGGTTATCAAAACCAGTATCCCCAACTCATTCACAATTGATTTCATCAAACCAATTGGTACCATTTTCATCAATTCTTTGAAGATGATTGCCGTTCCCTTGGTATTCGCTTCTTTGATAGTAGGGGTGTCTAATTTGGGAGATATCTCCAAACTTAGCCGAATCGGAGGAAAGACAATTGGCACCTATCTATTTACCACTGTTTTAGCAATTACCATTGGATTGGTTTTGGTTAATATTTTCCAACCGGGAAAAAGTCTTCCTGTGGACACTAGAGAGAACCTGATGAAATTGTATGAAGGAGATGCAGGCTCTAGAGTAAGTACAGCCGCTGAACTCCAGAAGCAAAGCCCTCTTCAACCACTGGTGGACATCGTTCCTCAAAATATTTTCGATGCAGCATCCAATAATGGGGCAATGCTTCAAGTAGTATTCTTCGCCATTTTGGTTGGTATCGCCTTACTTCAAATCCCAAAAGAAAAAGGAGATCCTGTGATAGCCTTTTTTGATGGAATGAATGAAGTAATCATCCGAATTGTGAATTACATCATGATGATCGCTCCTTATGGAGTATTCGCCTTAATGGCTTCCCTGATTGTGGAAATCGCAGGGGACAATCCTGATTCAGCCATAGAATTGTTACTTGCTCTATTGAAATATAGCCTAGTAGTTTTGGGAGGCCTTTTCACTATGATTTTATTGGTTTATCCATTGATTTTGATGGGATTTACCAAAGTGAAATACAAAGACTTCTTCAAAGCAATCAGACCTGCTCAGCTTTTGGCATTTTCTACCAGTTCCAGTTCTGCGACTCTTCCTGTTACTATGAAACAAGTGGAAGAGGAATTGGGAGTATCGGAAGAAGTTTCCAGCTTCGTTCTTCCATTGGGAGCAACTGTGAACATGGACGGAACAAGCCTTTACCAAGGTGTAGCAGCTGTATTTATCGCTCAGGCTTTGGGAATGGAGTTGTCTTTGACCCAACAGTTGATGATTGTATTGACGGCAACTTTGGCTTCCATCGGTTCCGCAGGCGTTCCGGGTGCTGGATTGATCATGTTGATTATCGTATTGGAATCTATTGGTGTTCCTGCTGCAGGAATTGCATTGATCATTGCTCCTGATAGAATATTGGACATGTTTAGAACAGTCGTGAATGTAACTGGAGATGCCACAGTTTGTACGATCGTGGCCAGTACAGAAGGAGAATTACCAGATGGATTGATCAGAAAAAGCAACCCGCTCACTCCAAACGAGTAAATCACAGAAAATTTCAATCAAAAAGGTCAGGGTCTCAGGGCTCTGACCTTTTGTCTTTTCTGAGAAAAACCGACGTTTTCAGGAACTTATGCCTTATTTTTGCGCTTGAAAAAGCAAAAAATACCCTATGCGCCAATCCTGGTGGAAAATTCTAGCCATTGGCCTGCTGCTGTACACGATCATTGCAGGTCTTCTAATGGATGTCCCTCGACTAGCCATCTTAAATGAGACGATCCGTGCCTTACACTTTCATGTGACCATGTGGTTTGGAATGATCTTCTTACTCATCATTTCGGTTTATTATAGCATCCGCTATTTGAGAACAAATAATCTGAAAGATGATGACATGGCTATAGAATTCACAAATTCCGCCATCCTATTCGGAGTTTTGGGAATTGCCACCGGGATGCTTTGGGCCAAATTCACTTGGGGAGATTACTGGAGTGGAGATCCTAAGCAAAACGCTGCTGCAATTGGAATCTTGATGTATTTCGCTTACTTGATTCTTAGAAATTCGCTGACCGATTTGCAGCAAAGAGCAAGAATTGGCGCGATCTACAATATCTTTGCTTTCGCAGCCTTTATCCCTCTGATATTTGTCCTACCAAGATTGACTGACAGCCTGCACCCAGGCAATGGAGGCAACCCTGGATTCAATGCTTACGACTTGGATTCCAAACTTCGAATGGTTTTTTATCCGGCTATCATAGGATGGACACTTTTGGGAGGTTGGATAGCAACCGTAAGAGTTAGAATGCGTAGGGTTGAAAGGGTTTTAGAAGATAAATTGATTAATTCCTGATAAATGAAAAAATTACTAACCGTATTGATGCTAGCTTTCAGCCTTTCTGCATTGGCCCAGGAAAAAATTCCGGTGACAGAATCAGACTATAGCAACAATTCTGTGGAAATGGCTGATAAAATGAGAGAAGATGGCAAAATCTACGTACTAGTAGGTGTGATCGCTATCATCTTTGTTGGCATCACGGTCTATTTGATCGGCACAGACAGGAAAATCTCCAAACTAGAAAAAACTATTTCCCCAAAATAACAAGACCATGAAAAAAGGACACATCATCGGAATCGGTATCATTGCCATCGCCATTGTGATCATTATGACTTCCATTGGGGATGCAAGTAGCTACGAGACATTTGATACTGCTTGGGAAATGAAAGAAGATGGCCTGGATAAAGCCATTCACGTAGTAGGTCAATTGAAAAAAGATACTGCTGGTGAAGTAACTGGACTCAATGTACGTGAAGACAAAACTTCTTTCACTTTCGTCTTGGTTGACAATGACGGCACAGAGCAGGAAGTATTCTATAACGAACCAGTACCAGCTGATTTTACCAGATCTGAATCTGTAGTAGTAATCGGCTCCTATAAAAACAAAGACATTTTCATCGCAGACAAAATCTTGATGAAATGTCCATCCAAGTACCAGGAAACAGAAGTGCAGGCGGCAGGCATGTGAGGTAGCAGCAAGACTTAAGAATTCATGATCAACACCTTTATCGGTAATCTCGGCCACATGATGACCATCGTGGCCTTTGTGAGTGCATTGGTGACAGCCTTTGCATACTTCCAGTATTTCAAGGCGAATGAATTAGAAAAAGCTAGCTGGAAACGCTTCAGTAGAGTTTCATTCTACATTCATGCGGTATCCAGTATCATGATTGCATTTTCTCTTTTTGAGATCATCTACAATCATCGATTTGAATACTTCTATGCCTACTCACACTCGAGTATGGCCTTGCCTGTCCATTACATGATTTCCAGCTTCTGGGAAGGTCAAGAAGGTGCTTTTATCCTCTGGATCTTCTGGAATGTAATTCTCGGGTTCTTCCTGATTCATACCAACAAAGTTTGGGAAGCACCAGTGATGATTGTTTTCGCCTTGGTACAGGCGTTCTTGGTCTCCATGATCTTAGGTGTAGTCATTGTGGACTTCAAAATCGGTAGCTCTCCATTTATCCTTTTAAGGGATGCCACCCAGGCACCGATTTTCCAGATGAACCCAGACTTCATTCCTGAAGATGGAACTGGACTGAACCCATTATTGCAGAATATCTGGATGGTGATTCACCCACCAACATTATTTTTGGGATATGCTTCTACTTTGATCCCTTTTGCTTATCTGATCGGAGGATTAGTCACCAAAAAATATTCAGAATGGATTAGACCGGCACTTCCTTGGGCGATTTTCTCCGCTATGATTTTGGGAATGGGCATCTTGATGGGTGCTTATTGGGCCTATGTAACATTGAACTTTGGAGGGTATTGGAACTGGGATCCGGTGGAAAACGCAGTATACGTTCCTTGGCTGATTATGGTAGCAGCGATTCACACCATGATCACTTTCAAGAAAAGTGCTACTGCTCTGAAAACTTCAATTGTCCTTGTAATCCTTTCTTTCATCTTGGTTCTCTATGCCACTTTCTTGACTAGATCAGGAATTTTGGGAGATGCATCTGTCCACTCATTCACAGATTTGGGATTGTCAGGACAGTTATTTATTTATTTGATTTTCTTCACCCTTGTGGCAATCTTCCTTTCAGCCCGCGCTTGGAAACATATTCCTAGCTCTGAAAAAGAGGCTTCAGTTTACTCTAGAGAATTCTGGATTTTCATCGGAGCGACTACATTGGGTTTGATGGGATTCCAAGTGATTTTGCCAACCTCAATTCCGGCTTGGAATGCAATGGTAGAAAGCTTTGGAGGAATCTCCAATATGGCTCCACCAGCTGATCAGGTTGAGTTTTACACCAAATTCCAGCTTTGGTTCGGAATTGCTTTGGCACTTTTGACAGCTGTTGGCCAGTTCTTCTGGTGGCAAAAAATGGACAAAAAGGCATTGAAAGATGCTTTGTTGACTCCATATATTATTTCCGTAGTGATTTCAGCCTTGATTATTGTCTTGGCCAAGGTCTATGATTGGAAATACATGATTTTGGTAGTGGCAGGGACTTTTACCATCGTAGCCAATGCCGTAATCCTTTCCAGACTGATGAAGAAATCTACCTTCAAATTGGCAGGTGGATCTTTGGCACATATCGGATTGGGAATGATGCTGGTGGGGATCATGTTTAGCTCTGGTTATTCTGAGACTATTTCTATCAATATGTCAGGTCTGACTTACAGCAATAGCTGGGAGGATGAATTGAATAAAGAGCACGTTCTTCTTTGGATCAATAAGCCTTTGCAGATGAAAGATTACACCGTCATCTACAGAGGAAGACAAAAGAAAGTGGTGGGTATTCCTGAATTTGTACCAGCCAAAATCCTTGAATCTACTGATCAAGTGAATGAGGCCATTGCATTGGAGGACTACAAAGATTATTTCAAAAAAGGAGATAAGGTCGATATCGTTTTGGAAGAGAATGACTATTTCAAAATCGATTATTACCAAAATGAAGTGATGAAGTTCTCTCTGAGCCCAATGTCCCAGTTCAATGCTGGAATGGGCGGATTGATTTCTTCTCCAGATTCCAAGATTTTCATCGATAAGGATCTATATACCTACGTAGCCGCGATGAATGACTACGAAGATCCAGAATGGAAGGAAGATCAATTTTATGAAGTCTCTCCAGGCGAGCAGTTCCACATTGCTGACTATGTTACCTATTTTGACGGAGCAGAAGTTTTAAGAGAAATCGATGATTATGTACTCCAAGAAGGTGATGTAGCAGTAAAGGCAAAGCTTAGAATCTTAGATTATGATGTGGAGAAAAAGATTGAGCCGACTTTCATCATCAGAAACAACCAAGTTGGGAAACTCCATGTGGTGGATAATGAATTAGGTATCAAAGTGACCCTAGACAATATCTTACCTGAGCAAAACAAATTCGTCTTCAAAGTCAATCAATATCAAAAGGACTATGTGGTGATGAAGGCAATTGTGAAGCCATATATCAATGTCCTTTGGATCGGTTCTCTGATCATGTTGATCGGGTTTACGGTAGCGATTTACCGTCGATTTGATGAATTCAAAAAAATGAGAGATAAAGGATTGGAATAAGAATTATCCTACATAATTTTGGAAAGGAAGGTGAATCACCTTCCTTTTTTCATTTAAAATGGACTTTTCAAAGAATTTTATCTATCCAACTGAGAAGAAACTAGTATATTTTGAATATTAAACACTACACCTAAACCCATTACGAATTATGAAGATCAGTAAGGATGACTTTTTGAAAATGCAGGAGAAGTACGATAAAGAAGTCAAAAAGGGCAAGCCAGCCAAAGACAAGAAAAACAAAGACATAGACAATCAAACCAATTGGGTGTTTTTTGACAAAAAGACTTTACAGGATATTTTGGATAAAGCAGATGATGTGAAAGGCGGCATCAAATTCTACATGACCGAATATACGGAAGACACAGCTCCAGTAGTAGATACTGATGAATATGTAGGTAGACTAACTTTGGTTCTTTCCCCGACAACATTGGAGGCTAGTGCAGGTTTAGGTGATCCAGAGGAAGAGGAATATTATAACAAGGGCCAAATGTGTCCCCCAAGTTGCCCTACACCCTAAAAAATGTTAAAGGAAGTTTTAGATCTAATTTCTGAAAATCCATATTTTATTGGAGTCCATATCCTAGCAATAACTGGTACAATTGCTTTCTTGTTTTTATCAAAAGAAAAGAAAAAAGAGCCCGAGTATTATTGGGCTTTTATTATTCTTTTGATTTCTTCAGTATATGAATTGATATCGTCAATTTCCTTGGTTAATAGAGATTTAAATGAATCAATCCATACTTTTATTTCAGACACACCTTATAAAGGTTATAATATTTGGGTCTATAATATTTTATATTATCAGGTATCAATGGTTCTTTTAATCCTCTGGATTAATTTTTTCATAGTAAACAAAAAACTCATTCGAATTAATATCTATCTCACTCTGGCTTACATCGGCGCTGCATTACTATTGGAATTAACCAAAATCCAAGAAATAACTGAGTTCCAACCAGTCATTTACTTTATGGGATATGTTCTTAGCATTATAGCCAGTGGACTTTTCTTCATGGATTTGATCAGCTCTGATAAAAACATTGACATCAATCCACTTAGATTTATCCCCTTTTGGTTTATCACTTTTAACTTATTCCAAAATGTTTTATCAATATTGGCAGATATTGCCTTAGATTACCTAGCGTTTAACAATCTCCAATTGTATTATTTCTTTAATTACATTTCGCAATTCCTATACATTCTAATGCTAATTTCAATTGTTGTAATATTTATTAATAAGGGTCTATTTATTGAAAAAAAAGTGAAAACAGCCTAGAGTAAAATGCTAAATAAAGTATTGGACAGGATTCTATCTCACCCCTATTTATTTGGGATTTTTTCTCTTGCCCTTATAGGAATCATTGCGTTTTTTTTTTACCTGTACAAAAGAAAAAACAACCAGAATTTTATTTGGCCTTCCTTTTCCTTTTGATTGTTTCATTTTATGAATTGATGGCGATCTATTTAGTTGAAAGTCAAGAATTAAACAAAAAAATCCACGAACTGATTTCGGATTCAGACTTTATGGGATATAATATTTGGGTCTTTAATATTTTCAATTACCAATTGTCGAAAATTCCTTTGATCCTATGGATCAATCGGTTCATTAATAATGTTAATTATCGAAAGATCAATCTTTCTCTTTTAGGAATTTTTATTTTCGCAGCACAAGTTTTAACCCTAACCAAAATTCAAGAAATCTCAGGATTTCAACCCCTGAATTATTTAATGAGTTATATCCTTGGAATTGTTGCATGTGGACTTTTTTTCGTAGACTTAATTAGTTCTGAAAAGTCCCTAGAAATTCACCCCCTAAGATTTATTCCATTTTGGTTCATAACCCTAACTTTATTCCAGCAAGTCATTGTATTCCTAGCCGAAATGTCCAATGATTACTTGGCCTTTAACGAAATCACTTTATACTACTTTTTCAATTATATCTCTATGACGCTCTATGTACTAATGTTGACTGCTATTGTTGTGCTGATTATTAATCAAGGTTTATTTATTGAAAAGAAAGCAAAAACAGCCTAATGGAAGAAGAAAGTCAGATTGTTTTTATCTTATTTGCCGGAGCCTTCTTGGCCGCCTTAATGGCAACTTTTGTTGTCGCCATGGTGATTTTGCATAGGCAAAGACAGGTGCAGAACAAGCAAAAAATGGAACAACTCCAGCTAGAACATGAGCGGACTTTGCTGAATATAGAAAATGAAATCCAGCAGGAAACCATGAGTCATATCGGGCGTGAATTGCATGATAACATCGGTCAGCTCCTTTCATTATCCAAACTGTATCTGGGTTCCTCCAAACCTGAAAAACAGGCAGAGGGTCGGGAACTCATTACCAAAGTAATTTCTGAAGTAAGGGGGCTTTCCAAAACCTTAAATCTAGATTGGGTGGAAAGCATTTCTATCCGCGAATTTGCAAAACAGCAATTAGATAGAATTCAAGCCACTGGTTTTTGCCAAACTGAACTTGATCAAGAAGGAGATCCTTGGGAATTAGAGAAAAATCAAAAACTGGTTTTTATCAGAGTGATTCAAGAGTGTCTGAACAATGCCATCAAGCATGCCTCTCCCAATCATGTTTCAATCCAAATCATCAAAAATGAATCGGGAAGAAAGATTATCATCAAAGATGATGGAAAGGGATTCGACACCACCATTCCTTCCAAGGGTAGCGGTATGACAAACCTCAAGAAACGGATGGAAACCATTGGTGGAGAATTTTTAATCCATTCTTCACTCGGAAATGGCACAGAGATCAAACTACTTTTGCCAAATTGATATTATAAACCTAATTTAGGTTTCACCCTTATTTATTATGATTCGGATAGCTATAGCCGATGACCATACTTTATTTGCCAAAGGCATTGAGGGATTATTGGAAGAACATGAGGACCTTTTGGTCATGGGGCTTTTTCCAAATGGTCAGGAATTGGTTGAATTTTTAGAGTCCAATACTGCAGATGTGGTGTTGACAGATCTCAATATGCCTATTTTAGATGGTTTCGGAGTGCTTTCTACTTTGAAACAACAAGAAGTTTGCCCCAAAATAGTGGTGCTTTCTATGTATGACGAGGAAAAAATCTACAAAGAATGCCTAGATAAAGGTGCCGACGGATTTATCCTCAAAGATGCAGATCCCGATGAATTGGTTTTCACCATCCGAGAAGTGCACGAAGGACGTCACGTTCTCAAT
Source organism: Algoriphagus zhangzhouensis (assembly GCF_900148515.1). GTDB lineage: Bacteria > Bacteroidota > Bacteroidia > Cytophagales > Cyclobacteriaceae > Algoriphagus > Algoriphagus zhangzhouensis. Next base: position 601,274 of record NZ_FRXN01000002.1, read on the forward strand.
TTTGACCGAGTTATAGAGCAGGCCAGACCCAATGCATTCTTTGATTCCTTTAGAGACAAATACCGTCTTTCTCGCAGGGAAGTGCAAATTGTTTCCTTGGTAAAAGAGGGCCATACAAATAAAGAAATCGCAGGTCAATTAGGTCTAAGCCCTAGCACGATTGAAACACACAGAAAAAATATCCATCAAAAACTAGGTGTAAATTCTCGAATTGAATTAGTGAAAAAAGCCTACGAAATGAATTTGTAATGAGCCTATTTTCTCCCATCAGAACTGGTATTGTAGGATTTGGTACAGTTGCCGAAAAAGTCCATGCTCCATTAATTGATGTTTGTCCAGACTTGGTTCTTTCGGCAGTAGTTGAAAGAAAAAGCAACAAATGCGAGCAAATCTATCCAGATGTGACCACCTATAGAAGTTTGGAAGAGCTTTTGGAACAAGATGGAGCAGATTTGATTGTCATCACAACGCCTAATGAATATCATTTTCCTTATGCCAAACTTGCTTTGGAAGCTGGAAAGCATGTAGTCGTGGACAAACCAGTGACGATTTTTTCTCATGAAGCTGAGGAATTAAAAACCCTTGCCGAGGAGAAGGGAAAAATCATTACTGTCTTCCAAAATCGAAGATTTGATGGAGACTTCCTGACTATTCAGGAATTAATCAAAAGTGAAACTTTAGGAAGAGTCGTCTATCTGGAATCTCATTTTGATAGATTCAGGCCTGAAGTCTCAGATAACTGGAGAGAAAAAGAAGTTCCCGGAAATGGGATTACTTATGATCTAGGCACTCACTTAATAGATCAAGCTATTGTTGCTTTTGGTTTACCGGAAAGCTTGCAAGCTGATATTCGAAAAGAGCGGGAACATGCTATTGCTGACGATCATTTTGACATCACCTTATTTTACTCAGATAAAAAAGTTAGGGTTACCGCTGGAGTATTAGTCGCTGCACCCACGCCAAAGTTTTTGCTATTAGGTGAAAAAGGTTCTTATCTCAAGTATGGTTTGGACGTCCAAGAAGCCGCATTAAAATCCGGTCAGAGACCGGAAGGAGCAGAATGGGGCCATGAATCTGAGGAAAAGTGGGGCAAACTGTACTTGGAGAATGAGGAAAAATCTCTGCACACCGTCCCCGGAGATTATCGGATTTTTTATCAAAACGTAGCTGACGCTCTGCTAAAGCAAAAATCTCTAAAAGTGGAATTATCGCAGGCTATCAGCGTTTTGAGGCTGATTGAGGCATCATTCCACAGTTCTAAAACAGGAAATAGAATCTCAAGGACCCAAGGAAATTGGTAATCGGAATTGAATTTGAATTAAGAGGGCAATTCAAATTCAATTCTTATGAAAAAGACATTAACCATTTTCTTCTTTTTATTCGGTCTAATCGCAACCGCAAAAGCTCAGGTAAGTGCTGGGGTTGATATTTTCTCCTCAGATACCTTTGTGACAATCGGAACCAATCCTGACAATGACCTTTTTGGTGAAGGTAGAATCAGTACTGGAGGTGATATCGGTATTGAGTTGATGGGGGGATACAACCTGATCAAAAAGCAAGATGTAAACTTTTACCTAGGTCTTGGCTTGGGAGTCAACGATGATAGAAGAGGAAATGACTTCTACATCGGGGTACCATTTGGGCTTTTGGTAAAACCCTTTGGAGGTGCACCAAACCTTGGACTTGTGTTAGAAGCTGCTCCGATCATTCCAGATGAAACTGACTCCTATTTTAGAGCCGGATTTGGTTTCAAGTATACTTTCAGGTAAGTAATTCAGAAGGGTAATTTCCCTAAATCGACATTACCGCCGGAGAGAATGATTGCTACTTTCTTTCCGGCAAATTTTTCTTTATTGGCCAACAAAGCCGCCAGAGGGACCGCAGAGGAGGGTTCAATCACGATTTTCATTCTTTCATACACCAACCTCATGGCTTCTATAATTTCTGATTCGCTAGCTAAAAGGATCTCCTCCACTAAATCGGAAATCAATTCAAAATTCAATTTGCCCAAGGAAGTCAAAAGCCCATCAGCAATGGTTTTTGGGCCTGTCTGAGGGATTAATTTACCAGCTTGGAAAGATTGAAAGGCATCATCAGCACCCTCGGGCTCTCCTGCGATCACTTTAATCTCAGGCTTCATCAAATGAACCAGCAAAGCCGTACCTCCCAATAAACCTCCACCACCAACTGGTGCCATCAGGATATCCAAATCTGGTTTTTCTTCCAAAATTTCCAATGCACATGTTGCCTGTCCTTCAATCACATCCATGAAATCATAGGGAGGTATAAAAGTGGCACCTGTCTCCTCCACCACTTTTTCCAAAGTCGTTTCTCTTGCTTGAAGGTTGGGTTCGCATTCGATGATGATCCCACCATACCCTTTTACAGCTTTTTTCTTGATCTCTGGGGCATTGGAAGGCATCACGATATAGGCTGGAATTCCAGCAACTTTTGCTGCTCTTGCCAAAGCAGCGGCGTGATTTCCACTGCTATGAGTTGCTACTCCAAGACTTCGTTCCTCTTCAGAAAGTTTCAAAACAGCATTTGCCGCACCTCTTGCCTTAAATGCACCTACCTTTTGGAAATTTTCGCATTTAAAGAAAATCTCACAACCGGCAATTTCATTGATGGCCGAAGATGACAATATTGGGGTGTGATGAACAAAAGGCTTGATTCTTTCTGCAGCTGACTTGATAGCCTCTAGACTTGGAAATTGAGTCGATTCCATGGGATTGATTTGTGACTAGGACTCAAATTAAAGGATAGATTTTGATTTCTTCCCATTCAATTTTTTGAAGCCGATAAATTCTTCTTTCTTCGGATATGAATTGGAATTCCTTTGATTTCTTCCCTCTCATGGGAGAAAAGCTAAACTCTCAAAATACGATGTCTCTTGATTTTTCACCCTCCAACACCTCCTTGGATGAAGTGGAAATTACTGATACTTCCACTTTCAACCTGTTTGTATTTGATCAGCTGAAAACAAGCGAGAAAAAGTATGGAATAGGTGGATATTTGGAGCATCGAGCGATTTACAGAAGGTCCCAAGTCTTTGCGACAGCAGAATCCGATTTTAGAGATATTCATTTGGGAATTGACATTTGGTGTGAAGCCGGAAGTCCTATTTACTCTCCCTTTGATGCGGTGATTCACAGTTTTCAGGATAATGCCAGTTTTGGAAACTATGGCCCCACCATCATCCTGGAGCATGATCTGGATGGAAAAAAACTTTACTCTCTCTATGGTCATTTAACTAGAACAGATCTTGACTCAATCCAAGTAGGTCAAAAACTGGAAAAAGGAGAGAAATTCTGCCATGTAGGCCCTTTTCCTGAAAATGGAGATTGGCCTCCCCATCTTCATTATCAATTGATGTGGGACATGCTTGGGAATTCTGGTGATTTTCCTGGAGTAGCTTCCAGAAAGGATTTGAATAAATTCTCTGAAATCTGTCCGGATCCCAATTGGATCATAGGCTTTGATTTGCCTGAGTAATCAATCTTAAGCCATTCAATGTTAGGTTCCGATCAATCAGATCGAATTCCTTCTCCAAAGGAGTCAAAATTTCAGACAACCCTCCAGTGGCGATTACCTTGTATTCCTGCTTTGTTTCTTCTTTGATTCGCTTGACCATTCCTTGGACCAAACCTGTATATCCATACAGAATCCCTGCTTGGATCGCATGAATGGTATCCTTCCCAATCGCAGATTCTGGAAGTTTTAATTCCACTTCTGGCAATTTAGAAGTATTGGTAAATAAGGATTTGATGGCCGTTCTTAAGCCCGGAACAATAGAAACACCTTGAACCTCTCCTTGGTCATTGACTACGGTAAATGTCAAAGCTGTTCCAAAATCCACAACGATCGCTGCTTGTTTAAATTTATCCCACGCAGCCACAACATTGCACATGAGATCTGTTCCCATTTCTTGTGGCCTTTGAGTTTTCACTTCCAAAGCATTATATGCTGTTGGAGAAATGAGGAAAGGCTCAATTCCAAAATAGTTTTTACAGAAATCTACGATCAGCCCATTGACTTCAGGAACTACCGAGCTAAATCCAATTTCGCGTATATCGGCAGCGCTCAAACCATGCTCCAAAAAGTATACAGGGACCTTTTTTGCCAATTGAGAAATCAATTTGGGAGTCTTAGTCTCTAATCTAAATTGGTTGGTCCAAGTCTGGGATTCTTGATTGTACAAGGCAAAAACTACATTGGAGTTACCGGCATCTATCGCTAAAAACATTCTTTTTTCATTTTTGACTAATTTAGGATTTCAAGAAAGGAAAATCCAAAAACACGAATCAAATATGTATTCACTTAGAGAAGGAAAAATCGAGGATTTGCCTCGCGTATTAGAATTAGTTAAGGAGCTGGCACTTTACGAAAAAGCTCCTGAACAAGTCACCAATACCATAGAAATGATGGAAAAGGACGGCTTTGGTCCCAATCCGGTTTATGGACTTTTTGTATGTGAAAAGGAGGAAACAAATGAGATCATTGGAATCGCCATCTATTACTACAGATACAGTACCTGGAAAGGAAGAAGAATGTATCTGGAGGATATTGTCGTGACAGAATCGGAAAGAGGAAATGGTGCAGGAAAATTGTTGTTTGACAGAGTGATGACCAAATCTCTGGAAGAAGGGTGTACCGGCATGATGTGGCAGGTTTTGGATTGGAATGAACCCGCAATCAACTTTTACAAAAAATACGGAGCTTACCTTGAAGCAGGTTGGCTAAATGCCCACTTACAAGACTTTGAGATCAAGCAATATTTTGATTAAAAAAAGAAGCCCGACCATTTGGCCGGGCTTACTTATTATGACTTCACACTATAGTTAGGAGCTTCTCTAGTAACACTCACATCGTGAGGGTGAGATTCTTTCACTCCAGCAGCAGTGATTTTTACAAATTTTCCATTCCTCTGAAGATCTTCAATAGTTTTGGTACCACAATAGCCCATACCTGCTTGAAGCCCCCCAACCAATTGGTACAATACTTCAGCAACTTGGCCTTTGTAAGGAACTCTACCAACGATTCCTTCAGGAACCAATTTTTTGATATTATCCTCAGCATCTTGGAAGTATCTGTCTTTTGAGCCTGATTCCATGGCTTCCAATGAACCCATACCTCTATAAGTCTTGAATTTTCTTCCTTCGAAAATGATCATTTCTCCAGGAGCTTCTTCAGTTCCTCCCAAAAGAGAACCAATCATGATTGAGCTACCACCAGCTGCAATGGCTTTTACCAAATCACCTGAATATCGGATACCGCCGTCAGCGATCACAGGAACGCCTCTATCTTTCAATGCCTCGGCACATTCAAATACAGCAGAAAGCTGAGGAACCCCAACACCTGCGATAATTCTTGTAGTACAGATAGAACCTGGTCCAACACCCACTTTCACAGCATCCGCACCTGCATCTGCCAAAGCGATAGCTGCCTCTGGAGTTGCAATATTTCCAACAATGACTTCCAGATCAGGGAAAGCATCTTTGATTTTTCTACAAGTATCGATTACACCTTTAGAGTGTCCGTGTGCCGTATCGATGGAAACAACGTCAACACCTGCATTTTTCAATGCTTCCACACGTTCTACGATATCTGCGGTCACACCCACTGCAGCTCCTACTCTCAATCTTCCGTATTCGTCCTTACATGCATTTGGCTTATCCTTTCTCTTTAGGATATCCTTGTAAGTGATCAAACCTGTTAGTTTATTCTCCTCGTCGACGATTGGAAGCTTTTCGATTTTGTATTCTTGAAGGATTTCTTCAGCTTCTTCCAATGATACTCCAGCCTTAGCAGTCACCAAGTTGTCGATAGTCATAATCTCCTTGATAGGACGATTAGCGTCTTTGATAAAACGAAGATCACGGTTTGTGATGATTCCTTTCAAAACACGGTTTTCATCCACTACTGGAATACCTCCAATGTGGTACTCCTTCATGATGCTTTCCGCATCTCTTACTTTGGCATTGATATCCAAGGTAATCGGGTCCAAGATCATCCCAGCCTGAGAACGCTTTACTTTTCTCACTTGAGCAGCTTGCTTCTCAATTGACATGTTTTTGTGGATGAAGCCCAAACCACCTTCTAATGCAATAGCAATAGCAAGTTCAGCCTCAGTCACCGTATCCATGGCAGCGGAAACAAGAGGAATGTTCAATCTGATTTTTTTGGTAAGCTGGGTGGAAGTGTTTGTCTCGCGTGGAAGAACTTCAGAATACCCAGGAACAAGAAGCACGTCGTCGTAGGTAAGTGCTTCGTAGAGGAATTTATCGGAGTTTCGATTCATAGCAAATATCGGTTGTAGGTAACCCTATTTGCCCGTCAAAGATACAAACAATTATCAATGTGATGCTAAGCCAAAAGAAAAAATCTTCCGTATCAGAAGATTTTTTCATCAATTTTAGAATTTCCTTCTTTTAACAAGCATTTTCTAATGCTCTCTCATTCCGACTGAAAGTCCAAGAATGAATTAAATTCTTTAAAATTATTCAGGAAGCTGAATCGAATAAGTCTTCCCTCTTCTGACATTCAGATTCTTATCTCTGAGCCAAGGATTATAAATTTTCAGTTCCTTGTAAGATGAACCCTGATCTTTTGCCCACTGAGCCAAGCTTTTGATATCCTGATCTACAGTGACCTCTTTCAACGCTGGTTCTTTGTAATAATCCTCAGGTCTAAGTCCAAATCCATATTTTTTCGGGTTTTCGAAAATAACTTTAAACGCTAAGATGCGAAACATATAACGACTCGTCTCATCATTGAGTAGAAGGTCATAATAGTTTTCTTGTAATTGCTCATTTTGTCTTCTGTTGAATCCTGTCTGACCCATATTATAGCTAGCAGCAACCGCAGTCCAGCTTCCGAACTTTTGATGGGACTGATTCAGGTATTTGGTAGCGGCCACTGTGGATTTTTGCCAATTATATCTTTCATCCACATCTTTAGAAACCTCCAAACCAAATTCCTTCGCGGTAGGTGCCATAAACTGCCAGAATCCTTTCGCTCCAGCTGGAGATGAAACATTCATCAATGCTGATTCCGCAATCGCCAGATATTTGAAATCATCTGGAACACCATTGGCTTTCAATATCTCACTGATTTCTTCCAAATATTTTCCAGAGCGCTTCATCAGTAAAACCATATTGGATTGCCAATAGGCATTCACATAGATCTCTCGCTCTAGTCTTTCATATACATCCTGGATTTCCAGTGGGACCTTTTCACCCGCAAATTCCAAAGAGGAAGGAATTTCAAAAATCCTCACAGAATCTGGAGGAAGAGTCGGAAGTCCCATCGCTCCCAATACAGGAGGCTCAACTTCAGGTTCTTTGGGAGTAGTTTTTTGCCACATTACTCCGACTAAAACTAGACAGATTAATACTAAGCCATATAAAATGTACGCGTGATTTTTTTGCATTAGAAATTAGGGCTAAGCAAGTACTTGCTATAGAAATCGTCAATCACCTGAACTGCCTCAGTCGCATCTTCGACGACAGAGAAAAGATCAAGATCTTCTTCATTAATGTATTTATGTTCCAAAAGGGTTTTCTTAATCCAATCCACCAGACCTTCCCAATAGCTCTTACCAACAAGCACGATTGGGAATCTTCCGATTTTGTTGGTTTGGATCAAAGTAAGCGCCTCAAAAAACTCATCCATCGTGCCAAAACCACCTGGAAGGACAACAAATCCTTGAGAATAGCGGATAAACATTACTTTCCTCACAAAGAAATAATCGAAGGTTATCAGCTTATCTCTATCGATATAGATGTTATTAAACTGCTCAAATGGCAATTCTATATTCAACCCCACAGATTTACCACCTTCTGAGTGTGCTCCTTTGTTTCCAGCTTCCATTATACCAGGACCACCTCCGGTAATCACTCCATATCCATGTCGGACTAATTTAGCAGCGATTTCTTCTGCCATTTTGTAATGGTTGTGATCCCTTGGTGTTCTAGCAGATCCAAAAATGGATACACATGGTCCAATTTTGGCCAACTTTTCAAAGCCATCTACAAACTCGGCCATTACTTTAAAAATCGCCCAAGAATCAGCACTTTTTATTTCACTCCAATCTTTCTCTTTAAAGGCCCTCCTAATTCGATCCTCTTGTTCTTTTGATTCTAGGTTACTCATGGTTTATTTACTTTTACTTAAAGAAAACGATCTTCATAGAGAATCGTCGACTTATTTAAAAACTATTGAATTATTCAATTTTTAATCACTTGAAAATCAAGTTAAAAAAATCTTGACGAGAAAGAATCAAATTGGTCTTTCCCTCGCTAATTTTGTTGCGCTTTTAAAAAATATTTGAATCTAAAAGATAAATCTCAAGCAGTCTTGGCCTTGTATCAGGAGCTTGGGGCGGAGGCAAAATCATTTGCTTCTGAGGGCAAATTAGGCTGTTATTCTGGATGCGGGCTATGTTGCGCCAATCCAAAAATCCCCGCGTCTCCACTAGAATTTTTACCATTGGCATTTGAGCTCTATGAAAAAGGGGCAGCAGATGCAACTTTAAGGATTATAGAGGAAAATCCATCAGCAAATTGTGTGCTTTTCAGAGCCCAAGACCCACAGGGAAACCAGGGTTTTTGCAGCAATTATAAAAATCGAGGATTAATCTGTAGACTATTCGGGTCAGCAGCAAGACGAAACAAAGTTGGCCAAAAGGAGTTGATCATTTGTAAAAAGCTCAAAGAAGGAAAGCCTGAGGAGTTTCTAGAAACAACTCAAAAAATCAATCAAGACCTAGAGGTTCCGATGGCCATGGCATATTACACTCAGCTTCGAGATATCGATGAAAATCTTGCCGAAGAATTCCCCATCAATGAAGCCATCCGCCGTTCTATTGAACTAGTTTTGCGTTTTAAGTATTATGAGGAAGAAGAAAAGGCAACTGAATTCTAATTTTTTTGCTCATAGCAATTAAATTATATTAGAGTTGTCAAAAGAATGCTTCATTTTTATTCTATAGTATGCTAAAGGTTACTGAAATAGTGCAGACTGTAAAAAGTCTGGTAGAAACCCGAATCAACATTGTCAAACAGGAGGTTCAAGATGAATTCTTAGGAATCGTCTCTCGCACCATCCTATTGATAGTGATTGGCGGATTGACATTACTTGTATTGTTATTTTTCAGTCTTTCATTGGCTTTCTATCTCAGCACCCATTTTGAATCTCCTTTCTTGGGCTTCCTAATCGTTGGGCTATTGTATTTGGTACTATTATTAGCTCTTTATATGGGAAGATATTCCATTGGAATTCAGGAAAAGGTTCAAGGAGGGCTCAAGGATTTTATTTTTAGCAAGATCAAAAAAAGAGAAGAAAAAGAAGATGAGTAAGGAATTGGAAAATCAGGCAGAAGAGTTAGAGCAAACCCTTCAAAAACAATTGGATCTCCTGAAGAAAGATTCTGAAGATTGGGTAAAAGTCGGAGGTGCAGTAGTAGCCGGTGGACTTTTGGCTTATGCAATTGTCAAGTTGGCAAAAGGGAAAAAAACCAAAAAGAACCTGAAAGCTCTTGAGGTACTTGAAAGAGAAGGTCTCCTTACAGAGGAGCTTGAAAAGAAGATTACTCAACCCAAAAAATCTACTTTTTGGCCAAGTTTGAGTCAGCGTCTTTTGATTTTGGGACTTGCCTTGGCAAAGGAAAAATACTTCAAAGACTTATTCACCAGCCCTGAATCTGATGAAGAGCAAAAAGAAAGTCATCGCTAAAACATTAAAAGCTCTTTCAAAACAAAATAAAAAGGGTATTGCATGGTTGATTGACCCTGACAAGTTTTCTCTAGCTGGTGGACTTAATTGGGACAGAATTCAAAACTCTAGCCTGGATTTTATTTTTGTTGGCGGAAGCCACTTTGACCAAGACAATTTTGAGGAGATAATTTCTCAAGTGAAAAAATTAGCCAAAGACATTCCTGTAGTACTTTTTCCTGGATCAAAGCTACAAGTCTCTTCCATAGCTGATGGTATTTTGTTTCTTAGTTTGATTTCGGGAAGAAATCCCGATTATTTGATCTCTCAACAAGTAAAAGCGGCAAAAAAGGTACATTCCTCTAATTTGGAAGTGCTTCCTACCGCCTATTTGCTAGTCAATGATGGTGAAATCAAAAGCGTTCACAGAGAATCCAATACCCTACCTATCCCTAATTCCAATGAAGAGCTGATTATCAGCACGGCTTTGGCAGGAAAATTATTAGGTATGGACTATTGCTTTTTGGATGCAGGAAGTGGAGCAAAAAACACTGTATCACCAAGCGTAATTTCCTCTGTTAAGAAACACCTCAATTCCCCACTGATTATTGGAGGTGGAATAGATTCTCTCCAAAAAATCAATCAGGCCTTTGAGTCTGGAGCTGATCTGGTGGTCATCGGAAATCAAATTGAAAAGGACCCCGATTTTCTATCAGAGGTCCTTTCATTTAAAGATTGGTATAATCAGAGTCTACACGTTAATTAGACTTTCTCTCCTTCTCATTTTACCTGCTGGTACTCCGTACATCATTTTGAATCTACGGCAGAAATAGGCAGTGTCTTTATATCCTACCTCTTTTCCAATGTCTCGAATAGATTTTTTAGTAGTCCTCAATAGATCTACAGCTGCCTCCATTCTCTGATATTCAATATAATCCTGAGGGTTGATACCTGTCAACATTTTGAAATATTGACCCACATAGTCTTCGGAAACGTTTGCAACCTTCGCAAGAACTTTATTGGAAAGATCGCCACCCAAATTTGTCTTGATAAATTTGAATAATTCGATCAATCGAGGATCCTTGAAATATGTCACATTGGTAGATAGCTCCTCTAGGAACAATCTATTTTTAAGGATATGTCTTAGTAATTCGATCACCAAAACCTCTGTCAGGGATCGTAAAACCCTTTCTTTACCCACGCTACTCTGCTCCAGCTCTTTCATGATATCCTCTATCAACATCCCAATTCGATCATTGAATCGGATGACAAAAGCAGGAATATCCAATGAGTTGAAGAAATTAACTACATCGAAAACCTTAGACTCAAAGCTGACTACAGAAACGCAATCTTCTTGTGCATTTCTAATATCCTTTATACTGACACTTTGCAGATACTTCTTCTTGTTCTCCTGATAATTATCCATGGAGATCTCAGCCTTTTTGGATCCACCTCCAAAAGTCAAAGATGTCTTTTTCTCACCAGGTAAGAAAAGTACTTCTCCTTCATTTAGAAGCTCTTGATCCTCTCCAAACTTCAGGCTTCCATGATGAAGTAGAATCAACATATTGTCAAATTCCTTATGATCGGAAATAGTCACTGGCTTTTCAACCAGGAAATTATTCCCTCTAAGAAATCTAACATTTACCGATTCTATGACCTTGTTGTAATATTCCATGAATTTTTTGAAGAAAAATTGTTTAACAAAAATATAATTTTTCCTATTATAAACCAGTATTTAATTACAGGATCAGTTAATTTCCATTAAAAAAGGTAATATTTTGTGCAATTAGACTAAAATAAACTAACTAATTCTTATTTAAGGACCCCTCTAGATATAACTATTCTTTGAATTTCTGATGTTCCCTCATAGATCTGGGTAATCTTAGCGTCTCTCATAAGTCGCTCCACATGGTATTCTTTCACGTATCCATAGCCTCCATGAACCTGAACTGCTTCAACTGTCACATTCATAGCAACTTCAGATGCATAAAGCTTAGCCATGGCAGAAGCATGGGCATAATCCTGTCCTTGATCCTTTAGCCAAGCTGCCTTATAAACCAGCATTCTAGCTGCCTCAATTTGGGTCGCCATGTCTGCCAATTTGAATTGAATAGCTTGATGCTGACTGATAGGTTTTCCAAAAGCCTTTCTTTCTTTCGAATATGCCAAAGCCAATTCATAAGCACCGGCAGCTATTCCCAAAGCCTGAGCAGCAATTCCAATCCTACCTCCATTCAAAGTCTCCATGGCATAGGTGAAACCGAAACCTTCATCTCCAATCCTATTTTCAGCTGGAACTTTGACATCAGTAAACATCAACGAATGAGTATCGCTTCCTCGTATACCTAGCTTGTCTTCTTTTTTACCGATCACAAAACCTTCCCAGCCTTTTTCTACAATAAAGCATGAGATTCCTTTATGACCTTTGCTTGCATCAGTTTGAGCAATAACCAAATAAACCGAAGCAGTGGATCCATTTGTAATCCAGTTTTTGGTTCCATTTAAGATGTAAAACTCTCCATCTCTTTTTGCTTCTGTACGCTGAGAAGTTGCATCAGACCCAGCTTCTGGTTCTGAAAGACAAAAAGCTCCAATCACCTCACCGCTTGCTAGTCTTTTAAGGTACTTCTCTTTTTGAGCTTCTGTCCCATATTTTTCAAGCCCCCAACAAACCAGTGAATTATTGACAGACATAGAAACTGATGCTGAGGCATCAATTTTGGATAATTCTTCCATCGCCAACACATAGGAAATAGTATCCATTCCTCCACCATTGTAGGCTGGATCTACCATCATTCCCATAAATCCCAGCTCTCCCATTTTTTGGACCTGTTCTTTTGGAAATTTGGCTTCAGAATCTCTTTCTATTACTCCTGGTAAAAGCTCCGTTTTAGCAAATTCTCTAGCTGCTTCTTGTACAGCCAGATGTTCTTCTGTCAATTGAAAATTCATTGGAAATAAATGGGTTTATTACTTTTTGGGAATTTAGGCTAAAAATAAAAAAGGGGCAAAAACTTGCCCCTTTCCGAATTTTATTTTGATTTGAATCAATCTCGATTTCCAAAGAAAACAAAAATGTAGTAAGCCAAAGTAGCTAATGATGCAAGGGCAGCAACTACATAGGTCATTGCTGCCCAAGTAAGAGCGTCTTTTGACATTGCATATTCAGAGGAAGTAACGATGTTTCTATTTTTCACCCAAGCCAATGCCCTATTAGAAGCATCAAATTCTACAGGTAAGGTCACCAAAGTAAACAAGGTCATAATTCCATATGCTCCTACTACTATGTACCCGATGAATTCATAAGGTAAGCCTAAAGCAAAACCACCAAATAAGGAGGCGATTAAGACGATGTTCAATATTTTTCCAGAAACATTCTGAAGTGGAACAAGTTTAGATCTCAGATTCAACCAAGCATATTGTGTAGCATGTTGAACTGCGTGACCACATTCGTGTGAAGCAACAGCAGCGGCTGCGGCATTCCTTCCATAATATACGTCTGGACTCAAATTGACCGTTTTATTGGCTGGATTGTAGTGGTCTGTCAATTGACCTTCTACAGATACTACCTGAACATCATGGATATTATTGTCAGCCAACATCAATTTGGCGATTTCGGCACCCGAAAGATTTGCTTCCAAGGCCGTCTGAGAGTATTTGCGGAATTTACTCTTCAGTTTGCTGCTGACTACCATGCCAGCGATAGCAAATACGACTACGATAAGTATTAATAGCATAATTATAAAGTTTGCAGGGATAAATACGAAGTTAGGCTTTGTTAGGTTTATTCCCAACCTGCTTTTGCATCATAACAAGCCAGCTCACAAAACCTCCTGCTAGCACCAAAATCACCTGCGTCCCATGAATGATAGCGGCAAAGATTTTCCCGTCTTGTTCTGATATCCCTAATTGTATCAAAATAAAGGCCACCAGTGCATGAAAGGTACCTATTCCGCCTTGAACAGGTGCAATCATGCCAATACTTCCCATTACCATCACCAAAAGGACCTCTCCAGGAGACAAATTGGCAGTACTCTGAAATCCCAAGGAAACAGTATACATGGTCAAAAAGTAAATCACCCAAATCACAATAGAGCTAATCCAAAACCCGGCAGGATTTTTCAACTTTGAGATGCCTTTGATTCCGCTGTACATTTCTCTTAAGAAATGTTGGATTTTTTGAATGAAACCATGATCTCTAAATCGTTGAAGAAGGAAATAAATCACTAAAACAAAAATCAACCCTCCGCCAATTAAAATTGGAAGATTTCGAAGCGCCAATTCGCCTAGGCTTTCCAGATTTACCAATTGATTAGCCAGACTTACAAACAGTTGGTTTTCCACCACAAATGCCAAAAAAATCGTAGCCATCATAAAGACTAGATCTATTGTCCTTTCTATGATGACTGTTCCCAACAAATGGCCAACAGATTGTCCATTGGTACGATTTAGTATGCCACATCGAGCAACTTCTCCAGCTCTTGGCACTAACAAATTTGCCAAATAACCTACCATCACAGCATGGTAAGCATCAGAGGTAGTCACTTTCCTACCCTCTGATTCGGTGATCAATAAAGTCCATCTCCATCCACGCAACCAATAGCCTCCTAATGCGATCAACATGGACAAACCAATCCAAGCCCAATTACTGGAAAGAACTTGGTTAACCAGGCTTTCAAATTCTATGTCTTTGTATAAAAACCAAAAAATCCAGACAGCGATCACTAATGAGATCGATATCTGGATAGCTTGTTTGATTCGAGGATTGATCATCAAATCAATTTATTGTGATCATCTGGAAAAATGACAACAGGTTTGAATTTTTTTGCTTCTTCGAATTCCATTCCTGCATAAGAAATGATAATTACAATGTCTCCAACGGAAGCTTTTCTAGCGGCAGGACCATTTAAGCAAATCTGTCCACTTCCTCTTTCTCCTTTGATTACATAGGTCTCCAAGCGCTCTCCGTTGTTCACATTGACGATTTGGACCTTTTCGTTTTCTATCAGATTAGCAGCATCCATCAAATCTTCATCGATGGTAATGGATCCTACATAGTGCAATTCCGCCTGGGTAATTTTCACCCGGTGGATTTTGGACTTCATGATTTGAATATGCATTGGCTTAGTTTTTCCGGCCGCGAAATTAAGAATTTATTGTAAGGTTATCTATTAATCTCACGTCTCCTATATACGCTGCAACACAAATAGAAGATTTCTTTGTGAGATCAAACTCTTTGAATACCTCAAACTTATCAGTTTCAACCAATTCAAAGTATTCCAATTCAGCACCTTCCAACTCTTCAAAATTTCGGGTAATTATTTGCTGGACATCTAACCAGTTTTGACCCTTTTCAAGTTCCTTCTTTGCAAAAACCAGCGAATCATGGAGAATAAGGGCCTTTTTCCTCTGTTCTGGATTTAGTCTTCTATTTCTGGAAGACATTGCTAGTCCATCTTCCTCGCGCCTAGTTGGTACCAGTCTTAGCTCCAAAGGAAAGGACAGATCATTTACCAACTTTCTAATAATTGCTACCTGCTGAAGATCCTTTTGACCAAAAAATGCAATATCTGGACTAATTGAATGAAATAGTTTTGAAACAATGACTCCAACTCCATTAAAATGTCCAGGTCTGAAAGCTCCTTCCAGAATTCTCTCCAAATCACCGAAATCAAATTGGAGTTTTGTAGGTGTAGGATACATCGTCTCCACTGATGGTACAAAAACGTAGTCGACACCTGCCTTTTCCAATAATTCGAGATCCGCATCCAGCGTATTGGGATACTTATCAAAATCCTCTTTATTGTTGAATTGAGTGGGATTTACGAAGATAGAAACTACAGCAACATCTGCATTTTTGATGCATTGATCCACCAAGTCAAGATGTCCTTGATGTAGGGCCCCCATAGTAGGGACTAATCCGATGGTTTTCGGGGCTTGAAGTAATTGGAGCCTGATTTCTTTCCATTCAGCTCCTGTGTGGAATACCTTCACTGGCTAGGGCAATACTTAGGGGAAATTGCCGCAAAAGTAGATTAATATTCAGAAAAACAATGCTTTCCGGCCTTTTTTTATTATCTTTGCGTCGTTGTTTATCACTTTACATTAAAAAACTATAGTATGTCTAAATTACGTATCCTCTACGTTGCCAGTGAAATCAACCCTTTTCTCCAAACTTCAGAAGTAGCCAATTTCTTACGAACCCTTCCTCAAGCCATGCAAGAGCGCGGTATGGAAATCCGTATTTTGGTACCTCGGTTTGGGCTCATCAACGAGCGCAAAAACCGTCTTCATGAAGTAGTGAGACTTTCAGGAATCAACATTGCCGTCGGCGAAGAAGAAAAGCCGTTGGTGATCAAAGTTGCTTCTATTCCAAATGCAAAGCTTCAAGTATACTTCATTGACAACGAGGATTACTTCCAGAGAAAGAGTGTTTTCCACGATAAGCAGCAAAAATTCTACGAAGACAATGACGAAAGAGCCATCTTCTTCTGCAAAGGAGTCATTGAAACCGTAAAAAAACTTGGCTGGGCTCCAGATATCGTTCATTGCAACGATTGGATGACTTCCTTGATTCCAATGTATCTAAAGACGACTTATAAGAATGAGCCGCTATTCAAGGATACAAAATCAGTATTTGCTATCTACAACAACGGATTTTCTCATACCTTTGGCGACGATTTGTTAAACAAGGTTAAGATGGTGGACATAGATGACACTATTTTAGCACCTTTGGAAAGCAAAGACTTCGAAGGCTTTATCCGTATGGGCATGGAATATGCCGATTTGATTGTAAAAGGCGGAGAAGTTTCAGATGAATTAAGCAAATTAATTGAAGATTTCTCAAAAGACAAGAAGTTTGAAATCAGTATTGAAGAAGAAGAACAAGCTCACGAAGAGCTTTACGGCATTTATACAAACCTCGCAGGCTAAGCTAGCCAGCTTGGCCCTCTTGTCCATCATTGTAAACAGTTCCTGTTCAGATCCATCTTCCGTAGGTCTCGAATTAGACCCAGGAAACAACCAAGTAGGTGTTTTCTTTGTCGATTTCGAACTTCCTGCGGAAGTTGTTTTATTGGACTCTTTCAACACTACCAATCAAGATATTTTGGTAGTTGGAAACGAAGAGGATTCCTATTTTGGAAAGACAATTAGCACTGGATATTCAAGAATGCATTTTAGCTCCACGGCCACTAAGCCGGAAAGCGATGCTATCCTTGATTCTGTCATGTTTGATTTAAGTTTTGTCAGCGTCAATGGGCAAAATTTGGATGAAGCAAAGACTTATACAATCCACCAACTTTCTGAGCAAATTCAGGATACAGTCTATTACAACTTTGACAAAATCCCTTTCGAGGAAACCCCTTTTGCTTCAACTGAAATTACTTTTGGTGAAGTGAAGGACACTGTCAATACCTTCCATGTTGAAGAGGAGTTTGGCTTAGATTTGTTTGACAAGTTGAAAAGAAGCAGTGTTTTTGATAATATTTTCACCTTTAGAGAATATTTCCCTGGGATCGCTGTTCAAGCTAAAGAAGGTGACAATACCACTGCAGGAATTGAAACAGGAGCTGACACCAAGCTTTCATTCTATTATCATTATGTAGGAGATACAGTTTCTACATCCTTTGCAATCACTACCTCTTCTTCCAGAAATTTCAATGGAATAGAAAGTGATCGATCCGGAACAGCAACTGAAGCAATACAAGATCTTAATACATCCTACGAAACAGGAAGCCTAGTAGGAATGAAAGCAGGGCTTGGATTGGCAATTAGATTAGATACATCTCCCTTAGATGTTTTCTTAGATACTCTTTCAGGTGTAGTATTCAAGCAGGCCAATCTTTTGATTGGAGAAATAGAGGATGTACCGGAAGGTCAAAATCCAACAGCTGCCTTTGTCGCATATTTTGTTGATGCAAATAATAAGATCATAAGAAGATCCAGTGACGGCGCTAGGCTAACTGTCCAAAGAGATGGCCAACCTCAAACAGAATTGGTGGATGAAGATGTTGAAGAACCTACCTATAGTGCGTACGCTACGGGAACCATCAATACTGACACGAATATCTATACCATGGGAATTACCTCCCATGTAAATGCTTTGTTTAGAAATGAACTGACGAGGAAAGACTGGATGTTGTATGGAGGTTATGTTTCTACTGTATCTGCAGATGAATTCAAAAGATCTCTTCGACAGTTTAAGGTTGGGACCAATAAAATAAAAGTTCAGGCAATCTATTCTAAGATTCAATAATTAGATTTTAAAAAAGAATACCGAATCCACTTTCAAATTTTAAGAAAGTGGATTCTTTTTTTTGGCACGAAAGGTGTTTCTTTGTGGAAGTTCAATTTCACCATAAGAATTTTTCAATATGTGCGGAATCGTAGCCTATGTTGGACAGCAAGAAGCTCTACCAATTATTATCAAAGGTCTTAAAAGATTAGAATATCGGGGATATGATAGTGCTGGAGTAGCATTATTGGATCAAAAAGGCCTTAGCATTTACAAAAAGAAAGGTAAAGTCACCGAACTTGAGAAGCATCTTTCTTCTCAAGGAGATGTCTTTTCAACAATTGGAATCGGACATACCAGATGGGCCACACACGGCGAACCCAATGATGTCAATGCCCATCCCCATTATTCATCTTCTGAAAAAATAGCAATGATCCACAATGGAATCATTGAAAACTATGAGGTACTCAAAAAAGATCTCATACATAAAGGATATACTTTCCAATCAGAAACGGATACAGAAGTCTTCATCAAGTTTATTGAAGACATTCAGCTTAATAATCAATGTTCATTAGAAGAAGCTCTGAGATTAGCACTTCATAAAGTTGTTGGAGCATATGCTATCGTTCTAATCAACAAAGAAGAACCAAACACATTAATTGCGGCAAGAAAAGGCTCCCCTCTGGTTATTGGAGTAGGAGATGAAGAATATTTCTTGGCCTCGGATGCTACCCCAATTATCGAATACACCAATAAAGTGGTCTATTTGGATGACTATGAAATAGCAGTCATTCGAAACAACAGACTTCAAGTCAAAACGATAGAAAATGTAGAAACCAATCCATATATCAATCAATTGGAAATGGAACTGGAGGCTATTGAAAAAGGAGGTTATGAGCACTTTATGCTCAAGGAAATCTACGAGCAGCCCAAATCCATCGCTGATTGTCTTAGAGGAAGATTGGACGCAAAATCAGGAAGATTAGTCTTAGGAGGCTTAAGGGATTACATGAACAAATTCCAAAATGCAGAACGCATCATCATCACAGCATGCGGAACATCATGGCATGCAGGATTAGTTGCAGAATATCTCTTTGAAGAATTTGCGAGGGTACCTGTTGAAGTAGAATACGCCTCTGAATTCAGATATAGAAACCCTGTTATCAACGAACGTGACTTTGTCATTGCTATATCTCAATCAGGAGAAACTGCCGATACATTGGCTGCCATAGAGCTGGCAAAATCTAAAGGAGCAACAATCTTCGGGGTTTGTAATGTAGTAGGCTCTTCCATTCCAAGAGCAACGCATGCTGGTTCATACACCCATGCTGGCCCTGAGATCGGAGTAGCTTCTACAAAAGCCTTTACAGCCCAAATATCTGTTTTAGCAATGATGGCCTTAAAATTAGGCTATCAAAGAGGAACACTCCCTGAAAGCAAATACATTCAGCTCTTGCATGAACTAGCAGCCATTCCAACTAAAGTTGAAACTGCTCTAAAGTCCAATGAACAAATCGAATATATCGCTTCTGAATACAAAGACGTAAGAAATGCACTTTACCTAGGCAGGGGTTACAACTTTCCTGTAGCTTTGGAAGGCGCTTTGAAGCTAAAAGAAATATCATATATCCATGCTGAAGGCTATCCAGCAGCGGAAATGAAACATGGACCAATCGCTTTAATTGATGAAGAAATGCCAGTGATATTCATTGCTACCCAAGACAGTTCTTATGAAAAAGTTGTTTCCAATATTCAGGAAGTAAAAGCACGAAAAGGAAAAGTAATAGCTGTAGTGACAGAGGGAGATACTCAGGTCAAGGAGATGGCAGACCATGTCATTGAAATCCCAGAAACTCATGAGGCATTTGCTCCTTTGGTAGCTGTTATTCCTTTACAATTACTCTCTTACCATATCGCAGTGATGAGAGGTTGCAACGTCGACCAGCCAAGGAATTTGGCCAAATCAGTAACTGTGGAATAAACCTAGATCAGGCTGTCAGAAATGGCAGCCTTTTTTTATTCACATTCGCCCTCGGTCCAAGAAAGTAGACCCGAATTTTTAGCATGGCACGAATTACTGTAAGTCTTCCCGTCACATCCACAAACAGGCTGATAAATTTCAATACATCCATCATCTGAAACTTTATCGGGGTCAAAACAATCATTCTTCCTTGAATCTTCATCATTACAGCTAAAAGCAATGAAGACCAAAAGTGAAAGGCCGGTGAATTTCAAGAATTTCATAATTGAAGAACGACAATAAAAGGTAGATTGCTACTCAACCCTTCAGGAACAGGACACAATTTTATTTTTAAATTGTTCTTTTCGAAAAATCAAAACCCAAAAAATCCATGAAAGTCTTTCTTTCGCTCCTTCTTAGCTTTTTTTTAATCAGTAATTTTCATGAAGAAAACCCTAAATGGGTAGCAATCGGTGACTCTATTACTTACCTCAATGATCACCAAGATGAAACTGGAAATCGGGTTACAAAGGGTTATTTGACCCTAATTGGAGAGGAGTTTCCAGAATTGGACATAGTCAATAAAGGTTATAATGGATGGACTGCCGTGGCTATTGCAGAAAAATTTAAAGATCTAGAAATTCCAAAAGCTGATTTTTATTCGATTTTCTTGGGGACAAATGATTGGTGGGGGAGTAAGCCACTTGGCACCTTCAAAGATTTTCAAAATGCTACTGGAAACTCTACAGTTAATGGAGCTTTTAGAACTATTCTGGACAATATAAAATCACTAAATCCGGATGCAAAAATAATCTTGATCACACCCATGAAGCGTGTTGATTTTGTTTATATCAATAATTATAAAAACAATGCTTTTGGCTCTTACAAAACTAAAAATGATCAAGATTTAGAAGATTTTGCAAAAGCAATTAAAAAAATTGGCAAGAAAGAAGGAATACCAGTCATAGACCTTTACCACCATAAGCAAATGGATTTTCCAGATTTGATCAATTTCAAAAGATTGAAAAACCCAGAAACTGGAAACTACCAGAATTATCCTTTTCCCGAATTCATCGACATTCCTTTTGACCCAGAAAATGATCAATACCCATATCCAGAAGAAAGCATTAATATTACCTTTGATGGGCTTCATCCTTCAGACAAAGGGTATCAACTGATTTTTGAGGGCTTGTCCCCCTTATTCAAAGGCTGGCTTGAAAGGTAATCTTCGAGCGATTATTCTGATTAATGCAGCGGATTGGAAACTACCTTTCCTTTCTGATGGAGAAATTTCCCTACTTTTGCGACAGCGAATAAAACTATGCTGGATAAATTACAAACCCTCAAAGATAGATTTGAAGAAGTAGGACAATTGATCATTTTGCCTGATTCCATGGCAGACATGAGCAAATATGCCAAGCTTACCAAAGAATACAAGGATTTGGAAAAGGTCGTTCAGGCCTATGACGAATACCTTTTAGTTCTTCAAAACATAGATAGCTCTAAGGAGATCTTGGAAAATGAAAAAGACCCAGATTTCCGCGAAATGGCAAAAATGGAGCTGGATGAACTAAGAGGCAGGAAAGTAACTTTGGAGGAAGAATTAAAGCAATTACTTATTCCTAAGGATCCAAATGATTCCAAAGACTGTATTCTTGAAATCAGAGGAGGAACCGGAGGAGACGAAGCCGCGATTTTTGCAGGAGATTTATTCAGGATGTATGAGCGCTTCTGCGAAATGCAAGGGTGGAAGCTGACTGTTTTGGATTTGACCTTTGGATCTGCTGGTGGCTACAAAGAAATCATCGCTACTGTTTCCGGAGCAGACGTCTATGGAATGCTGAAATATGAATCCGGTGTACATCGAGTTCAAAGGGTTCCCGCTACAGAATCTCAAGGGAGAGTTCATACTTCCGCAGCATCGGTTGCTGTACTTCCGGAAATGGATGAGGTAGAAGTTCATTTGGACATGAATGACATCCGTAAGGACACCTATTGTTCTTCTGGACCGGGTGGACAGTCCGTCAACACTACCTATTCAGCAGTTCGTTTGACCCACAATCCAACAGGATTGGTGGTGACATGTCAGGATGAAAAGTCTCAAATCAAAAACTTTGAGAAGGCTCTAAAAGTTCTTCGATCTAGATTATATGAAATTGAGCTAGCCAAACACAACGAATCTGTAGGAGCTCAAAGAAAATCAATGGTGGGCAGCGGTGATAGATCTGATAAAATCAGAACATACAATTATCCCCAATCAAGGGTAACGGATCATCGTATCAACAAAACCGTCTACAATCTTCCAGAGGTAATGGATGGACACATTGAGGAGTTTATCTCCGCATTGAGACTAGCCGAGAACTTGGAAAAGATGCAAAGCTCAGGATTGGAGGATTAGGATCACCTTTTGCATAATTGTTTCGGGTTTTTTGCAGAATGTGCATTTTGCCTATTATCTTGAGTAATTAACCGTTAAGTTTTTATGATCATCTCCGGAGAAAGAGATATTAACCTGGTCACTTGGAATGAGGCTCACTTTCATCAGCTTTATCCTCTGGCTAATAACCCAAAAATCGCAATGAATCTGCGGGACAGTTTTCCGCAGCCATATACTATTCATGATGCCCGTCACTGGATAGAGCATAATCAGAAATTTAATCCTCCACACAATTTCGCAATTGAGTTTGAAGGCAAATTAGCTGGCTCCATTGGATGTGATCGAGGCAAAGATGAACTAAGAACTAACATGGAACTCGGATTTTGGGTTGGAGAACAATTCTGGGGAAAAGGTATAGCAACAGAGGCCGTGAAACTATTTACTCAGCATCTTTTAGATCGGTTTGATATTCAAAGAATTTATGCTCAAGTGTATGATTTCAATGTCGAATCCATGAATGTGCTTGAAAAAGCTGGCTACATCCCAGAGGCTATTTTGAAAAAAGCCTTTATAAAAAGAGGCGTCGTCGGAGATATATTCCAATACGTCAAAATCAGAGGAGAATCTTAATAAAAAGGTGAGCTTAAAAGCTCACCTTTTCTTTTGTAGTACTATTTCAATACTTATCTATCAATTTGATCCAAGGCCTGAGAAATATCCCAAATCAGGTCTTCAAAATGTTCAACCCCAATTGACAGGCGAACCAGATTTTCTGAAATACCGATTTCTATTCTATCTTTTTCATCCACATCGCTATGAGTCATAGTTGCTGGATGTTCGGCCAATGACTCGGTACTTCCCAAGGAAACTGCCAATTTGAATAACTTGAGACTATCTAGGAATCGGAATGCCTCCTTTTCTCCCCCTTTTACATCAAATGAAACCATCGCTCCAGCACATGTTAAATGGCTTTTGAAAATCTGATATTGAGGATCGCTTTCTGTCAAATGCCCCAAATAATATACTTTGGAAACTTTTGGGTGGTCTCTCAAAAAATCAGCTACTTTTTCGGCATTCAATGCCTGTTGGCTCATTCTGACTTTTAGAGTTTCCAAACTTCTCATCAACAACCAACCTGTCCACGGACCAGCCATATTTCCCAAGAAAGTTCGAAGTCTTCTAACTCGGCTCATCAATTCACTCCTACCCAATACTGCTCCAGCAATCAAATCGGAATGTCCCCCAATGTATTTGGTAGCAGAATAAACAACTAAATCTGCTCCTAACTCCAAGGGATGCTGCCAAAGAGGCCCCATATAAGTATTATCAACAACAACATAAACTGGGCTTTCTGAAGTGCTCAATTGATCTGCTACTTTTCGGCACAACTTTAAATCAAAAAGTGCATTGGTAGGATTTGCAGGTGTTTCGACGTAGATCAGCTTGATATTTTTCCCTTTTGCCAAAGCCAGCATTTCTTCCTCATTCATAGAATTGGTAAAGCCCAATCCCTTAATCTGATATTGCGGCATAAGCTTATTTATAAAATGATCGGTACCTCCATAAACCGGTTTGCTATATAGCATTCCATCTCCTGGCCTTAAAAACTCGAGTAGAACTGTGGAAATCGCAGACATGCCACTTTCAAAGACAGCGCATTCATCGGCTTTATCCCAAAGGGCAAGTCGCTCCTCCAAGATTTGAAGATCAGGATTGTTCAACCGAGAATAGATCAATCCCGGTTGCTCGCCTGGATTCTTTTCTCGTTTTCCATAGGCTAATTCAAAAAAGTCCTTTCCTTCTTGAGCTGATTTGAAGACAAAAGTAGAGGTTTGAAATATGGGGCATTTGACTGCACCTTCTGATAATTCAGGCTTATAGCCATGAGACATCATCAGGCTTTCTGGGGCGAAAGATCTCATCATAATATTTGGGTTTAATTCCCCCAAATGATGGAATATTTTATCAAATTTTCAAATCACATTTCGAAACAATATTCTGAATGAATATTATAATCAGGAACATATTTTGAATATTTGAAATAAAAAGTATATGATTTTATATTTGCCAAATAAAATTTTGTTTCCATCGATTTATTGGGTACTCGAAAATATACTATGCTGTGGAAAATTTTATTAAAAATTATTGAACTAAAAGCTTTCTTACCACACTTCCACTGTGCCCATCCAATCTCAAATAGTACACACCTGGTTTTAAATCATAAAACTCCAATTTCCTCTGACCGGAATGTATCGAGGTTTGGCTTAGAATCTGTCCAAAACTGGTGATCAAAACTGCATCATTCCATTGATCTAAAAATTCAGCTTCCACTATAAATCGTCCATGAGAAGGGTTTGGATAGACTTTTAATCCTTCCAGATCTGGGCCAGGCTCTAAACCCGTGATCAAGCTTACTTTGACAGCTAAATCTCTTTCCGGGCTATCATCACAAGAATTCTGACCTTTTACCTGAAGTACATAATCCCCTTCTTCTTCCCAAACAACTTGAATGGAAGCAGTACCTTGACCAGAAATAATGGTTCCGCCACCATTCAAATCCCATTGATAGCTGATCCCTTCTTCAGCAACAACCGAGTAAATCTGTTCTCCAAAAGCGACCAAGGACTCACCTGTAATTTCACTTGGTTGCACAGGAAGCGGATTAATGGTAATTGGTAAAGAAATAGTCTCAGCTTTACCGCAAGAATTTTCGGGAGTTACAGTAATAATACCTGCACCAGAAGTATTCCATTTGACTGTCAAACTCGCTGTGCCTTGACCATCTATTATTTCCCCTCCATCTATTGTCCAAGAATAGCTTATCCCTTCCAGTTCAGGCATAGTATAAGTTTCCTCATTTCCTTGACAAACAATCCCATTCCCAGCAATTACTTCTTCTGGAGCAGGCAAATCAGAAACAATCACTTCTATATAAGAGGTCTCTCCTGCTCCACAAAAATTTCTTCTATCTACAAAAACTCCCCTTCGACCTACATCCTTCCAGTTTACCTCAATGGTATTCGTCCCCTGACCAGAAATAATATCTCCACCATCCACTCTCCAATTCAATTGTGTACCTGGAATGATGCCATCTGTTATGCTATATTTTTGAATCTCAAGACAGGATTGAGTTAAGCCACTTATTTCACTCAAAGCCCCTTCAGCTGGCATACAATTGTAAACAAGAATACTTCCATCTTCCCCTACGGCATATGCCATTGTGGGAGAAGTTGCACTTACAGAAACCAGATCCCGGCTAGTTCCACTTTCAATTTGAGTCCAAGAATTGCCCCCATCTTTCGTGACTAAAGTAAACCCTTCTTTCCCAGACACAAATCCATAATTCTCATCAAAAAAATCAACTGATAATAAATCTTGGTCAGTCCCTGAATCAATAATTTTAAATGACTTAGCCATGTCGTCTGTTTTTACAATAAGTCCATTGTCTCCAACCATTACAGCACTTAACCCGCTAACTTTTGCTAAACCATTGAAATTTTCGTTTGTTAAGCTTTCAACTTTTTCCCAATTAGTTCCTCCATATGAGTATAATATCTCACCATTCGAACCAATTGCAATTCCTTCAATAAAATCAAAAAACATTAGATCCTTCAGATCATTTGGAGTACCACTATCTATGTTCAAATCCCATGTAACACCTGAATCTGAGGATCTAGTGATAAAACCTCCTGTTCCAGCCAAATAAAGAACAGAAGGAGCAAAAAGATAAAAACCATCCACCCTTTCATTGGTATTAATACTAAAATCACCCCAATTCACTCCAGAATTACTGGTTCTATAGATTTTTCCAGCAGGTCCGGAAACATAACCAAAGCTGGTATTCCAAAAATCAATAGTAGATATATCAATTTCTTCAGGAATTGGCCTACTTACAAAAGACTGTCCATAGTTTGTAGAGATGAGGAACTGCCCCTTTTGCCCAGCAACAAATCCAATTCTGTCACTTTTGAAGTCTACAGATGAAAAATTATTTCTATATCCAGCCAGCTTTTGCGTAAAAGTAGAGCCGGCGTTTGACGAAGAAATACCATAACCATCAACTCCAACCCCGAAAACTTGATTTGTTTGGCCAACAAAACTTATTTCTCTTAAGCCTCGAGAGTTTGTAGCACCAAGATTTATTTTCGAAAAACTTACCCCAGCATTTCCTGACCTTATTATTGTTGCTGTTTCTCCAGCTGCCACTAGGATTGAGGAGTTCAATTTCGAAATAGAAAGTGAATTGAGATCACTAACAACCCCTGTTACCAAACTTTGCCAAGTCTCACCTCCATCTATTGTCTTAATTGCAATACCTCCTTCACCTACTGCGTAACCAATAAAATCGGATGAAAATTGGATATCATTTAAGCTTGTACTAATTCCTGAATTCAGCTTATCCCAGGAATCTCCTCCATTATAACTTCTCAGAATAATTCCTTTTTCTCCAGAAGAATAGACCGTGTCTTGATTGAGGAAATTAATTGAATTTAAGCCCTCACTTACACCACTTTCAAGTTTTTGCCAAGAACTCCCATCATCTATCGATTGATAGATATCACCACTTTCACCTACTATTAGCCAATTGTCATTTCCGTTATAAGCGATATCCTTCCAATTAAAATCACCGCTAAGAGAAATAGAATTCCAAGAAGCCCCTCCATCCTGAGTTTTCAGAATTAAAGAATTCTCTCCAACTGCAATTCCTGAATCGGCATCTTCAAATTGTAGTCCCTGAATCCTTCCTTCAAATTCAATTGGTAACTCTTGCCAGCTTTGCCCAAAGTCCGTTGTTTTAATGAGTAGGTTTTCTCCACCAGCAAAAGCAACACTGTCATTGACCCAAACTATAGCTTCTAAATCCAAGCCCCAGCTTTGAAGACGCGTCCAAGTTTGTCCAAATGTTCCTAAGGAGATCAAAAAGAAAAGGCTAAAAAGAATCGAAAGCTTTCGCATGGGATATTTTGTAGATAAACAAAAATAAGTCATTTCCCTTCTTCTCAAAGAATTAAAGAAGCTCCCATGGAAAATCTAAAAGCATACAATTCTTCCTTCTTGAAAAATTGGGTAATTTTATCCTAATCAACCAATCCCTCCTATGAAACGGTTTACAATTCTTGCTCTTCTACCTATTTTATTTTCTTGCGGATCTGGAGAAAGGGTTTCCAAGGAAGTTTTTGAAGAAGTAAATAACTCGATGGAGGTAAAGAAACTTAGTGATGCCGAAATCCTGGCATCAGCATTGGAATGGGGAGACAGTATAAGCGCAAAGGCTCAAGCTGAGCTAATTTCCAACCTCCAAAAAGCAATAAGTGAAAAGGGTATACCAGGTGCCGTAGAATTTTGTAGCACTGAAGCAATGTCAATTAAAGAAACCATAGGATCTGAGTATGGAGTTACTATCAAACGAGTCTCTAATGCATTTCGAAATCCAAATGACAAACCTGACGAGATGGAAGGGAGAATTTTGGAGACTTATGAATACGACGTAGAAAATCAGATCAAACCAACTCCAAATATTCAAGCTGTAGATGGAGGCGAGGTATTTTTATATAGTAAGGCCATCGTAATTCCCAGCGGTCTATGTTTAAACTGCCATGGGGAGCCTCAAAAAGAAATCAATTCCGAAACACTTTCCAAAATAGATTCAATCTATCCCGAAGATCTGGCGCGGAATCATAAAGTCGGAGATTTGAGGGGAATGTGGGCTATTTACATCCCGAAGAGTGAAATCGTTAAAAAATTGTGATTTTTTGTCCGCTTTCGATACAAAGTCCTGCTAAAAAACTGCATTTCCAAATAATGAAAGGGCTATTAGGGCTTTTACACTAGACCCGAGACATCTTATCCTACCAAAAATGCATTTGATCAAAATTTGGCTATTTTTTTCCAAATTTTTGCAAAAAATGACAAAATACAGTCAGCTTCTGTTAAGATTCAGCAAGACTTTTAAGTCAAAAAAATAGACGTTTAGGGGTTAAATAAATCAATTACTAACCCAAAAGCCTGTCTATGAGGAATCTCGACAAACTTAAGCTGTTTGGCTTAACATTTTTGCTATGTCTTGGCATTACGGCCTCGACTATGGCCCAGACCCGGGAGGTGTCTGGAGTAGTTATTTCAGGGGAAGATAATTTCCCACTTCCAGGAGTTTCAATCCTGGTCAAAGGTACCACTACAGGTACTGTAACGGATGTTGATGGTAATTTCAATATTACTGTCAATTCAGACAATCCAGTTTTAGTCTTTTCTTTTATCGGATTTATGACTCAAGAGGTCGAAGTGGGCGCCAGAACCACTTTGGACATCACCTTGGCTCCTGACACCAAATCTTTGGAAGAAGTAGTCGTGGTAGGTTACGGTGAACAGAAAAAGGAAACTATTACTGGATCAGTAGCCACAGTTAAAGGTAAAGAGCTGACAAAATCTCCAGCTTTGAACCTTTCCAACTCAATCGCAGGTCGTATGGCTGGGGTTGTTGCTGTAAACCGTAGCGGTGAACCAGGATATGATGATTCTGGAATCCGTATTCGTGGTAGCAATACCCTTGGAAACAACGATGCATTGGTGGTAATCGATGGAATCCCTGCTAGAGCAGGTGGTCTTTCTCGATTGAATCCAAATGACATCGAAAGTATTTCCGTATTGAAGGATGCTTCCGCGGCGATTTATGGATCTCGTGCAGCGAATGGTGTAATCTTGGTAACCACTAAAAGAGGTACCACTGGTAAGCCTGAGCTAACGTTCCAAATGAACCAAGGCTGGGCTCAGCCTACAGTAATCCCTAAGTTGGCTGATGCTGCTCAATATGCAGAGATGCTGAACGATTTGGATATCTATGCTCTTCCAGTAGATGAGTGGGGTGCAGCTAATGATGCTTACAAACAATCTGGAGTTTACACCAGACCTGATGGGCAAGTTAGAAACGCACCTTATACTCCTGATGAATTGGAGCTTTATAAAAATGGGTCTGATCCTTGGTTCTATCCAAATACCGATTGGTATGGTGAAACTTTGAAAACATGGTCTCCACAAAGCAGATACAACCTTCAATTGGTAGGTGGTAGCGAAAATGTGAAGTACTTGACTTCTTTGGGTTACCAAAATCAAGATGCATACTATAAGAATGCTGCAACTGGTTATAAGCAGTATGATTTTAGAATCAACTTGGATGCTAACATCAATGAATATGTAAAAGTTGGTTTGGGAATTCTAGCAAGAGAAGAATTTAGATTCTTCCCTACTAGAGGTGCCGGAGCAATTTTCCGTATGCAGATGAGAGGTAAGCCAAATCAGCCTGCATACTGGCCAAATGGTCTTCCAGGACCAGATATCGAGAATGGTGAAAACCCAGTGGTAATTACTACCAATGCCACAGGATATAATCGTGATAAAAGAGATTATATTCAAACAACTGGTAACCTCGAGATCAAGATTCCTGGCGTAGAAGGCCTTAAATTCACTGGTACTGCTGCCATTGATAAATACATTAGATATACTAAAAACTGGCAAATTCCGTGGACTCTTTATGAGCTAGGTAATGGCTATGAAGCAGACGGTGTCACTCCAGTTTTGGTAGGAAACCAAAGAGGTCCTGCAGAACCTAATTTGAGTGAATACACAAGTCAACAATTGAATATCCTTTTGGGAGGTGTATTCAACTATGACAAAAAAATCAATGAAGACCATACCATCAATGTAGTAGCAGGAGTTAACCGTGAGACTATTGAAGGAAATGATTTCAATGCTTACAGAAGGTTCTTTATTTCCACAGCGATTGACCAAATGTTTGCTGGTGGTGATTTGCAGAAAGACAATGGTGGTGGAGCATTCAACAGAGCTCGTTTGAACTACTTCGGTAGAGTTGCCTATAACTACAAAGAGAAATATCTGGCAGAATTCCTTTGGAGATATGACGGTTCTTACATCTTCCCTGAAGATACCAGATTCGGTTTCTTCCCAGGCGTAATGCTAGGTTGGGTTGCTTCCGAAGAAGGATTCTGGAAAAACTCTGGTATCGGACAAACTTTCGACTTCTTCAAAGTAAGAGGTTCGTGGGGTCAGTTGGGTAATGATCAAATCGGTGAATTCCAGTATTTGTCTACCTATGGATTCAGCTCCTATATTGTCGGAGGCGCTGAGACCAAAACCCTATACGAAACGAGAATCCCTAACAGAGCTATTACTTGGGAAGTTGCAAACAACTCCAACCTAGGTTTCGAAGGACAATTCCTACAAGGAAAAATCTTCTTCGAGTTTGACCTATTCTACAATAAGAGAACAAATATCTTGTGGCAAAGAAATGCCTCAATTCCTCAAAGTACAGGACTTTCACTACCTGCCGAAAACATCGGTGAAGTGGAAAACAAAGGATTCGATTTAAACTTGGGCTACCGTGGTGGCAAAGGCGAATTCCAGTATTCAGTTAGTGTGAATGGTGGCTATGCCAAAAACCAAATTCTATTCTGGGATGAGTCTCCAGGTGCTCCAGAATGGCAACAATCAACTGGTTCTCCAATGAATACCTTCTTGGTATATCAATATGATGGTGTATTTAGAGATCAGCAGGAAATTGATGCTGAAACTTTAGATTATTCTGCTGTAACTGGTAACCTAAGACCAGGTGACATGAGATACAAGGATTATGATGGAGATGGTAAAATTACTCCTGATGACCGAGTAAGAATGGATCAAAACAATATTCCAACATTCCAAGGAGGTCTTAACTTCAATGCAAATTGGAAAGGTTTTGATTTCTCTCTCTTGTTACAAGGAGCTTTGGGTGCTAGACAATATGTAAGTGCTGGCGAATCTGGAAACATCGGTAACTATTTGTTGGATTTCTATGAAAACAGATGGACTATCGACAATCCAAGTTCTACTGATCCTAGAATTGCAAACAGATCTGATCAATGGTACTCTGGAGGCAACACCTATTGGTTTAGAAAAACTGATTACTTGAGATTGAAAAACTTGGAAATTGGATACAATCTTCCAGCACATTTGACTCAGAAGGTAGGAATCCAGAATGCTAGATTCTATGTAAATGGATTGAACCTGATCACTTTTGACAAGTTGAAGGTATATGATCCAGAAGGAAGTAGCTCTACTGGACAGTACTACCCTCAAGCGAGAGTAATCAACACTGGTCTTTCTGTTTCATTCTAATAATTGATAACATGAAAAATAACCTAAAAAATATAGTTGCAGCATTGTCCATTGGATTAGTTATGGCAAGCTGTAATAACGATTTCTTGAACGTTGATCCTTTGGGTGAAATATCTGAATCTGCTGTATGGACCGATCCTGCATTGGCTGAGGCATTTGTTACAGGTATTTATCAAGGATTTGGTAACGGTGGATTTGATGAGCAAATGCTTGCTTCATTGACTGATGAATCAATTTTCACTCACCCAGGCAGAGGTATTACTACGATCACTGAAGCTAGATCTAATCCAGCTGATATCGGATGGGTAAACAACACAATTTCTTGGGGTAATATGTATTCCTACATCCGTAGAGCCAATATTGCTATTTCAAACTTAAGCGAAACCGAAATCGATGATCAGGCAACTGTTGATAGATTGTTGGGTGAGGCTAAGTTTATGAGAGCATATTACTATCAGCAATTAGCTAGATATTATGGTGGTGTGCCTTTGGTAGACAGACCATATGATTTGGGTGAAGAAACTTATGAAGCTCCTCGTAATACCTGGGAAGAAACAATTGATTTCATCGTAGCAGATTTGGATGATGCAGCAAGCCTTTTGGCTGGCAAATCCATGGCTTCAGGTAGAGCAACAGAATTAGCTGCTTTAGCCTTGAAATCAAGAGTTCTTTTGTATGCAGCGAGTGATCTTCATGATGCTCCTACCGCTCAAGGTAACTCTTCTGTTTTGGCAGGATTTTCAAACATTGAGTTAGTAGCATACACAAGCGGAAGTCAAACTGAAAGATGGCAAAAAGCTCAAGCTGCTGCCAAAGCAGTTTTGGACAAAGCATCTGGTGCTAATTACGGACTTTCTGCTCCAGTTTCTCAAGAAGAAGGTATCCAAAACTATATCAACACTTCCCTATCCAGAAATGGTGGTGAAGCTGATTTGATCTTAGGTAGATACTTCATCAGTGCAAAAAGAGAAAATGGTGGACGTCAAGGCTTGTTCAATGGTCCAAACGGATACAACAACTGGGCAGGTAATACTCCGGTTCAATTGCTTGTTGATGACTATCAAATGATGGATGGTTCTGATTTCGATTGGGACAATCCTGAGCATGCTGCAGCTCCTTACGAAAACAGAGAGGCTAGATTCTATGCTTCTTTCTTGTACGAAGGTGCTCAATGGAAGCCAAGATCTACTGCTAACCAAGCAAAAGATCCACTTGGTCAAATCCAAACTGGTACTTATGAAGTCAACCCTGGAGGAACAGTTCAAACTCACTTTGGATTGGATACCAGAAACTCTTCAATTGAGGACTGGAATGGTAGCTACACTGGCTACTACATGAGAAAATTCATCGATCCAGATCCAGCTATTGTTGATCAAAATACTTGGCAGGAAGTTCCTTGGCCAGTATTGAGATATACAGAGGCTGTATTGAACTATGTGGAAGCTTCAATCGAATTAGGACAAGAAGATGAAGCTAGAAACTGGTTGAACCAAATCAGATACCGTGTAGCGCTTCCGGCGATCACTGCAACAGGTGAAGATTTAGTTGAGGCCTATCGAAATGAAAGACGTGTGGAAATGGCTTACGAAGAGCAAAGATACCATGATGCAAGACGTTGGATGATTGCTGCCGAAACTTTAGGCAGAAAAGCTAACATCATCAGCATCACCGGTACCTTGAAACCTGGTGCAAGCGTTTCTATCTACAGACACGATCCTGAGGTTTACGATTACGATTATTCTGTTTTCCCTATTGACCCAGGAAAAGAAAACCGTACTTGGTTGGATAAAATGTATTTCATTCCGATTCACAGAGATGAGATAAACCGAAACTCAAACTTGATCCAGAACCCTGGATTCGATTAAGTTTCTTAAATTTCCAGGCTGTCCAAATTGGGCAGCCTGGATTTTAATATTGCCATGAGAAGAATATTAACACTAATTACCCCAATAACCCTATCATTTTTTTTTTCCTGTAGTCCCACACAGGAACCAGAAGAAATAAAGCAGGAAGTCAATGACCTCTTATTTCTTAAGATTGATCCTCAAGTTTCTGGAATTACTTTTCAAAATAAACTTCAAGAATCCCTTAACCTCAATGTACTGATGTATGAATATCTCTATAATGGTGGCGGTGTCGCTATCGGAGATGTCAACAATGATGGTTTAGAGGATATTTATTTCTCTGCAAACGTCAGCGGAAACAAATTATATCTCAACGAAGGGAATCTTAAATTCAAAGATATTACCGATCAAGCTCAGGTAGCTGGAATCCCTGGTCCCTGGAATACCGGAACCGTTATGGCCGATGTCAATGGCGATGGATTACTAGACATCTACCTTTGTAGATCTGGCGCTTTACCTCCAGAAAAAAGAAACAACCTACTATTCATCAATAAGGGAAACAACGAACAAGGCTTCCCAACTTTTGAGGAAAAAGGAGCTGAATTCGGATTGGATTCAAATGCTCCTAGTACCTCAGCAAGTTTTTTTGACTATGATCTTGATGGGGATTTGGATCTGTTTTTACTCAATCACAATACCAAGTCCATCCAAAATCAAAATGTCTCAGTAACGCAAAAACTGATGACTGAGAGACATGAAGCAGGATCTCAGCTTTTCGAAAATCGAAATGGAAAATTCGTAGAAGTCACTGACAAAGCCGGCATTTCAAGTTCCATGTTTTCTTATGGCTTAGGAATTTCTACTGCAGATATCAATCAGGATGGATGGCCAGACATTTACATTGGAAATGATTACTCTATCCCTGATTTCCTTTACATCAATCAGAAAAACGGGACCTTCAAAGATGAACTTTCCGAAAGGCTGGGACACATTTCCAATTTCTCAATGGGAAATGATCTGGTCGATGTAAACAATGACGGCTTGGTGGATATTTTCACCTTGGACATGCTTCCAGAGGACAATGAAAGACAAAAGCTTTTGCTTGCTCCCGACAATTTTGAAATGTTCCAACTCAATGTAGATAGAGGATGGCATCATCAATACATGAGAAATATGCTGCATGTCAACGACGGAACGGGCACCTTTTCAGAAGTCGGCCAGTTCTCAGGCATTTCGAATACAGATTGGAGCTGGTCAGCGCTTTTTGCAGATCTAGACAATGATGGGCTAAAGGACCTTTTCATTACCAATGGATACATGAGAGATTACAACAATCAGGATTTCCTCAATTACATGGATAACTATGTGAGAACTTCTGGTGGAAAACTCAAAAGAGAAGATCTTTTGAATTTGGTGAAGTCCATGCCGTCTACAGAATTGAATAATTATGTCTACAAAAACCTAGGCAATCTTCAGTTTGAAAATGAAGTGAAAAACTGGGGATTTGATCAGGCATCCAATAGCCATGGAGCTGCCTATGCTGATTTGGATTTAGATGGCGATTTAGATTTAGTCATCAACAATGTAAATGCACCAGCAGGAGTATACGAGAATAAAAGCAATGAAAAATCAGAAGCAAATTTTCTTAAGCTGAAGCTTAAAGGCGAAAAGAAAAATCTATTTGCTATCGGAACGCAAATCAAGGTTTTTGCTAATGGAACTGTCCAGTATTTAGAGCAAAACCCTTTTAGAGGATATCAATCCTCAGTCAGCCCAACACTTTTGATCGGACTTGGAAGCATTCAAAAAGTGGACTCAATTGAGGTTTCTTGGCCAGGAGGTCCTAAAAAAGTAATCAGGGATATATCTATAAATCAAACATTGGAAATTAGCCCTGAAACAGGTGAGAATTTGAATCCAAAGGCTAATTCTATCAAATCCCTTCTTTCTCAAAAAACAATCATCAATTTACCACAAGCAAAAGCTAGCAACGACTACAAACGTCAACCTTTAATGCTTCACCCTGTTTCAAACCAAGGAAAAGCGATGGTTTCGGCTGATTTCAATCAAGATGGAAAAATGGACTTGTTTGTTGGAGGTGAGGCAGGAGCATCAGGATCTGTTTATCTCCAATCAGGTAATGGAAGCTTTTCAGGTGGAAAATCATCTGCATTTACATCCTTTGCCAATCAAGCAGACACAGATGCAATAAGTTTTGACGCAAATGGCGATGGCAATTCTGATTTGCTTGTTGTGACAGGAGGCTTGTATGATTTTTATGCTGACTCAAAGGCTTGGACTGCACACTTATATCTGAATAATGGCTCAGGCAATCTTCAAGAGAAGTCAAATGCATTCCCAAGCTTTAGCCAACCGGCTTCCTCAGTCATTAATTTGGATTTTGACCAAGACGGTGATCAGGATATCATCATCGGTTTTAGACAAGTTCCTGACCAATACCCTAGCTCAAAAGGAATTCAAGTTTGGGAGAATGATGGAGACGGAAACTTCTCCATAAGTTCTACAAATCAGTCTTGGATGGAAGATCTGGGAATGATCACAGATATCATTTCTGCTGATCTATCTGGAAGTGAAAAATCTGAAGTTGTTGTAGTCGGGGAAAGCACCCCAATCACCGTCCTTTCATTTGAGTCTAGATCTTGGAAAAACGTTTCCTCAACTTATTTCGAAAGACCCATGGTAGGGCTCTGGAATCAAGTAGAAGCCAGCGATTGGGACGGCGACGGTAAAATGGAGCTTTTGGTAGGCAACTTGGGATTGAACACCCAATTGAAAGCTAGCTTTGAGCGACCAATGGAGTTGCTTTACAAGGACATTGACAATAATGGAACAATCGATCCAATCTTTGGCTATTACATTGGAGAGCAAAAATATCCCCTCGCCAGCCGAAACGAATTAATTGCCCAAATCCCGATTCAAAAGAAAAAATATCTGGATTTTAAAATCTATTCACAGACTCCTTTTGATAAACTTTTTACACCAGAAGAAAGAGCAGGAGCAACCACCATTCAGATTAATGAGCTGGAAACTGTTTATTTAGCGCAGGACGCATCAGGTATTTACCGCAAAAAAAATCTTCCTATGCAAGCCCAGTTTTTTCCAGTATATAGTTCATTGGCTGTAGACATCAATAAGGATGGAAATCTTGATATGATTTTGGGAGGAAACTTAGGTTTTGGAAAGCTCAGTCTTGGTAAGTATGATGCTGGAAAAGGCCTGGTACTTTTAGGTAATGGAAAAGGAGATTTTATAGACCTTTCCTATCAAGAATCTGGAATTCTAATCAGCGGTGATATTAGACAAACCTTAAAACTCAATGAACAACTCTTATTCCTTGTGAAAGGAAAAGGAGTCTACATCTATCAATAATCAATTTTCAGTATAATCCAATGATTAAAAAGTTTACCCTTATTTGTTCCCTTTGGCTATTTGGGCCAACCCAAGGGGAGGGAGTTTTTGAGCCTTATTCACAGAAAATCCCAGGATCTCAAGTCACTTTTGATATGACTCCGATTCCTGGAGGTACATTTACAATGGGGTCAGAAAACGGTGATTCAGATGAAAAGCCAAGCCATTCGGTCAAAATTGATCCTTTTTGGATGGGAACCCACGAAGTGACCTGGGATGCATTTGAAATGTTTTTGGATAAAAACTACGAACTAGCTATTTCAGAAGGGCCAATCGGAGACATTGTTGATGGTTTGACCAGACCTAGTATTCCTTATTTGGATATGACTTTTGGAATGGGCAAAGAAGGCAAACCTGCCATCGGAATGACTCAATACGGAGCCGTCCAATATTGCCACTGGCTTTATTTGAAAACTGGCATCTTCTATAGACTTCCGACAGAAGCTGAGTGGGAATATGCTGCGAAAGCCGGAACTGACACTCCCTATTTCTTCGGAACTGATTCTTCTCAAATGGGAGAATATGCCTGGACCAAAGAAAACTCAGAAGAATTAACCCATACCGTAGGCACCAAAAAGCCAAACCCTTGGGGATTATATGACATTTATGGAAATGTACTTGAATGGACAGCAGATCAATATGATCCTGAGTTTTATGCGAGTTCACCAGAAGAAAATCCATTGAATCCATCCAGTGAATTGTATCCGAGAGTGGTAAGAGGTGGAAGCTATGATACTCCAGCTGCAGAAATTACTTCTTCGAAACGATATGTTTCCAGCTCAGATTGGAAGCGAATCGATCCGCAGATTCCAAAAAGTCAATGGTGGTTCCCTGAAGCGCCATTTTTAGGCATGCGACTAGTAAGACCTTTGAATCCTCCAAGTGAGGAAGAAATCAAAGCTTATTATACTGCTGCCCCTATCACTGATTATTAAACCTAAAAACAACCATATTATGAAATTAGAAAACTCAAGAAGAGATTTTATCAAGACTTCCGCCCTGGCAACAGGCGGTTTGCTTGCCTCCTCGTTTGTTCTTCCTGGTGCATATGCAGCACCTGTTACTGAGCTTAAACTTGCTTTGATCGGGTGTGGTGGTCGTGGAACCGGAGCTGCATTTCAAGCTCTAAATACTGGCCACAACATCAAATTGGTAGCTATGGCTGATGCCTTTAGAGATCGCTTGGATGGCGCCTACAAGCCATTGATCGAAAAGTATGGCAAAGATGTCATCACTGTCTCTGAAGACAAAAAATTTGTAGGATTTGACGCTTACAAGCATGCAATCGCTGAAGCTGATGTTGTAATCTTGGCAACACCTCCAGGCTTCCGTCCAATGCATTTTGAGGAAGCTGTCAAGCAAGGAAAGCAAGTTTTCATGGAAAAGCCGGTTGCGGTTGATGCCGCTGGTATCCGTAAGGTCTTGAAAGCTGCTGAAGAAGCAAAAGCTAAAAAATTAAACGTAGTGGTAGGTCTTCAGAGACATTATCAAGCAAATTACGTCGAAACCATCAAGAGAATTCACGATGGTGAAATCGGAGACATCATCAATGGTCAAGTGTATTGGAATGACGGTGGTGTTTGGGTAAGAGAAAGACAGCCTGGCCAAACTGAAATGGAATACCAAATGAGAAACTGGTATTACTTCAACTGGCTATGTGGGGACCATATCAATGAGCAGCACGTCCACAACATCGATATCGCCAACTGGGTGAAAAAAGGCTATCCGGTAAAAGCAGAAGGTACTGGTGGTAGATTGGTAAGAACTGGCAAAGAGAACGGTGAAATCTTTGACCACCATGTTTTGACTTACACTTATGCAGATGGCTCTGTGATTCACTCTGAGTGTAGACACTTCCCAGGTGCTCAAAATAGAGTAGATGAAAGCTTCCAAGGAACCAAAGGAACTGCTTACCTAAGTGCAGGAAACTACGGGACTTTGAAAGACTGGAAAGGAAATGTCCTTTACGATCACGATAGAAAAAATCAGCCAAACCCTTATCAGGTAGAGCACGATTTGCTTTGGGAAGCTCTTTTCAATGGTGATTACAAATATGCCGATGCTGAAAACGCTGCAAAAAGTACAATGACTGCTATCATGGGAAGATATGCGACATATTCTGGTAAGCCATTAACTTGGGATGAAGCATTAAACGGAACAGTGGATTTGATGCCAGAAACTTTGGCTTGGGATGCTATGCCTAAAGTATTGCCTGGTGAAGACGGTTATTATCCACATGCTGTTCCTGGAAAAACTAAAGTAATCTAAGCCATGGAAAGAAGAGGATTTATCAAAAAAGTAGGCCTAGGAAGCACAATCATGGGTGTAACTGGTGCCATGTCTATCCCTGCATTTGCTGAGGAGAAAAAAGCAGCTCCTTTCAAAATGGACTTTGCTCCACACTTTGGAATGTTCAGAAACTCCGCTCCTGGTGGAGTTGTGGACCAATTGAAATTCATGGCAGATCAAGGCTTCCGTTCTTTGGAAGACAATGGTATGTTGGGAAGATCTGTGGAAGAGCAAACTCTGATTGCAAAAACCATGGAAGAACTCGGAATGAGAATGGGTGTTTTCGTAATCGATGGCGGAGACAACTGGAAAGTTTCTTTAACCAGTGGCAAAAAAGAGTTCATGGACACTTTCTTGGATACATGTAGAAAATCCGTGGAAGTTGCCAAGCGTGTCAATGCAAAGTGGATGACTGTGGTACCTGGATATTTCGAAAGAAATCTTCCAATGGGAGTGCAGACAGCCAATATCATTGAAGCTTATAAAAGAGCATCTGAGATTTTTGAACCACACGGTTTGGTGATGGTGATGGAGCCATTGAGCGACAATCCTGACCTATTCTTGAGACACGCTGATCAGTCTTTCATGATTTGTAAGGCTGTTGATAGCCCTGCATGCAAAATCTTGTACGATATCTATCATATGCAGCGAAATGAAGGTAACCTAATCGCCACCATGGAAAAGACCTGGGATGAGATAGCCTACATTCAAATAGGAGATAATCCAGGTAGAAAGGAACCAGGAACAGGAGAAATCAATTATGCTAATGTCTTTAAGTATATTCATGACAAAGGCTTTGATGGTATCTGTGGTATGGAGCATGGAAATGCCCATCCAGGTACAGAGGGTGAACTTGCCCTGATCCAAGCCTACAGAGATGTGGACGTTCCTTAATTTAGAAATATGATCAAAAGAAGTATTATGGCGCTTTCCCTTGGGTTAGCGCTTTTTTCCTGTCAAAAAAAGAATCAAGAACCAGAAGCTCCTACTGGATGGCAGATTTTTGAAACACCAACTGAAGCTTCATTCCGTGGACTCTCACCTGTCACAGGTGATATTGCTTGGGTCAGTGGCAGCGAAGGCACCTGGATGAAAACTCTTGATGGTGGAGCCACTTGGAGCCATGGAGTTATTGGTGGCTTAGACTCTGTTGATTTTCGATCCATTCAAGGCTTTGATGCTGAAACCGCAGTTGCCGTTTCAGCTGGACAACCTGCTGTCATCTACAAAACAACAAATGGAGGTGAAACTTGGGAATTGAAACATCAGGAAGTGGAAGAAGCCTTTTTGGATGGAATTACCTTTTCTGATGAAAATAGAGGTTATGTTTTCGGAGATCCAGTTGAAGGAAAATGGATGATTCTTCAAACCTTAGATCAAGGGGAGTCATGGACTCCTATTGACTCTTTACCACAGGCAGCAAATGGTGAAGCGGGGTTTGCCGCTAGTGCCTCTTCATTATTAGCCGAAGGTGAAAACCTTTACCTAGGAAGCGGAGGAACTGAAGCTTCACTTCACATTTCCACAGATCAGGGGAAAACCTGGTCAAGAAATCCTAGCCCATTAATTCAAGGAAAAGCTTCCCAAGGAATTTTTGCTTTGACATCCACCAGAAATGGAGAATTAATCTTGGTAGGTGGAGATTATGTGGCACCTGAAGAAACTCAAAAAAATGCCGGAATCTTTCGAACTACAGACAACCAATGGATAGAATATCAATCAGGTCCATTGGGATATAGATCTGGAGTACAATATTTCCCAAGATTCAATTGGGTAATTACAGTTGGCACCAACGGCTCTGACTATTCAAATGACTATGGTTTGACCTGGAGCTCCTTTTCTCAGGAAGATTTCCATGCGGTTAAACTTAGCTTGACGGAAGGAACAATTTGGGCATCTGGTGGAAAAGGAAAAGTCGCAAAATTGACTTTCTAAAGTCAAGCGAAAAAGTGATCTTTTCCTGAGATTATTTGTCCGACTAGTTTAAAAAATTGTGAAGAATTGAATTTGGATAGCATAGGATCCACCCCTTGTCTATTATCTTAGGGTAAAATTTAACCTATTCATCCCAAAAACCTATACTAATGTTTGAAATCATCCCTTCTATTTGGCTTATCAACGGAAAATGTGTTCGTTTAGAACGAGGAGATTTTGCCACAGAGGAGGTGATTTCCAATAATCCACTGGAAATAGCTCAGCAATTTGAATCCGTTGGGATCAAAAGGTTACACTTGGTAGACTTAGATGGAGCGAGAAGAGGAGAGCCCAAAAACTATCATATTCTTGAAACCATTGCTGGTTATACAGATCTGAAGATTGACTTTACAGGAGGAATTTCAACTGATGGAGATGTCATCAAAAGCTTTGAATTTGGTGCAAAAACTGTCACCATATCTTCTGCAGCTGCCAACTATCCGGAGAGATTTACCCAGTTTATTCTTTCCTACGGGAGAGAAAAAATAAACCTTGCTGCCGACACCAATCCTGTTGATTACAAAATAAAAATCAGAGGATGGTTAAAAAAAACCTCAATTGACCTATTTGACCATATAGGCTTTTTCTACGATAGAGGACTCAAATATTTGAAATGCTCAGATGTCACCAGAGACGGAGTGATGGAAGGACCAAACTATGAGTTATTTCAAAAGATCATTGAGAAATTTCCTGAAATCCATTTAGCTGCAAGTGGTGGAGTAAGAGGGATTGATGATTTTAAGCAAATGCGAGATATGGGTATCAAAGCAGCTGTCTTTGGAAGGGCATTTTATGAAGGAAAAATAAGCCTCGAAGACTTAGAGGCATTTAATAAAGAACAATAAAAAAAGAGGCTTGAAGCCTCTTTTTATTTTTATGCTAATTAGTGTTTAGTCTGCTTTGAGTTTATCCACGACATAGAGGAAAATATTGAAAGATAAAGTTGATGGTACAGGCTCAACCTTTTTTCCCTCAGGATTCAAAACCACTTCTCTTCTAATTGGAGTAGAAGGAATAGGCAATGGATTTGAAGTGGACTTATTTGAAGGTGCAATTACCTTAGGAATAACTAGTTCCAAACCATGTTGGTCTTCAACTAAAGGTCTATCAACGGTTCTGTTCGCTTCAGACTCAGCTTTTTCTTGCTCATTTTGAGCAAAAGAATCTTCTGCAAAAAGGCACATTCCCAGAACAGCTCCACATAGAAAGCCAGCTTTTTTAAAAGGAAATGATGAATATTTGAACATTTTCAGAATAGGATTAGCAACAATTAAGCTTTAGGTTTGCAATCAGTTTCTAAAAATAACAAATTTTTCTTCTATGCAAACGATTGGTATCGAAGATTTCATCAAAATTGATATCCGAATTGGAACGATAATACGAGCAGAAAATTTTGAGAAAGCCAGAAAAC
This sequence comes from Algoriphagus zhangzhouensis, assembly GCF_900148515.1. Taxonomy (GTDB): domain Bacteria; phylum Bacteroidota; class Bacteroidia; order Cytophagales; family Cyclobacteriaceae; genus Algoriphagus; species Algoriphagus zhangzhouensis. Next base: position 643,679 of record NZ_FRXN01000002.1, read on the forward strand.
CCGCCTATAAAATTTGGGTAGACCTCGGCCCAGAATTAGGCATCAAGAAATCTTCCGCCCAAATTACTGTACACTATTCGCCTGAGACACTTATAGGCCGTCAGGTAGTATGTGTGGTTAATTTTAAGCCTAGACAAATAGCTGACTTTATGTCTGAAATCTTGATAACAGGATTTTCTGATGAGGATGGAGCTATTATCTTAACAAGCTCGGAAAGACCTGTACCAAATGGAGCAAAACTTCACTAAGAACCAAATGCAAAACATGAAATCAAAATTCATTTTCCTCTTTTGCCTGATTGGAATAATCTACCAATCCCAAGCTCAGGATACAGTTGAAATTCCAGATTCCCCCAGAACTTTTGTGACCCAACATTCTGGAACATTTCATGGACAAAAAGTCAATTACAAAGCGATTGTAAAAGAAACTTTTCTCAAAAACTCAAAAGGAGAAAAATCAGCTTCCATGTGGAGCACTTCTTATTTGAGAGATGGAGTTGATCCTAAATACCGTCCTGTCACCTTTATTTTTAATGGAGGCCCAGGTTCAGCTTCCATTTGGCTTCATATGGGCTTTTTTGGCCCCAAAGTGGTCAAAGTGGACTCTAAAGCAGAATCTGACGATGGAGCCGCACCTTACCAATTGGTGGATAATACGGAGGCTTTACTTGATATCTCAGATTTGGTTTTCATCGATCCTATTGGAACCGGTTTTAGCAAAGTTATTGGCAATGGAAAAAATGAAGACTATTGGGGCTTGAATGAAGATGCAGAATCCATTGCCCAGTTTATCCGAATCTGGTTGAGAGAAAACAAAAGATGGCAATCTCCAAAATTCCTAGCTGGCGAAAGCTTTGGAACCACTCGAGCAGCCAAACTAGCGGAAGTCTTGGAAGGTGACGGGCAAAGTGTTTCCCTGAATGGAATAATATTGATTTCTCAGGCCTTGGATTATCAGGGTTCTTCCTCTTGGCAAGATAATTTGATTTCAAATTTCACCTATCTACCATCGATGGCGGTGACCGCTCGATATCATGGCAAAGCAGGAGAAGGAAAAAGCATTGAAGACTTTGCTCAGGAAGCTAGAGATTTTGCCTATAACGAGTATTTACCCTCCATCTTCAAAGGAGAACTACAAACAGAATCAGAAAAAGATGCAATTGCTGAGAAATTAGCCTATTTCACTGGATTGGATAAAACCTACATTCTCCAATCAGATAATTCCATTTTGATGCATCGATTCAAAAAAGAGTTATTAAAAGATGAAGGTAAGGCTATTGGAACCCTAGACGGAAGATTTGCGGCTGTTGAGACCGATCAAGTGGCGGAAGGTCCAGTATTGGGTGATCCGAGCGATTATATGACCGAGGGAGCCTATACCGCGTCATTCAATCAATATTTATTGGATGATTTGTCAGTGGATTTGGAAGACCCCTACCTTTCTTCCAATGGACAAATTGGAAGTGCCTGGAGATGGAGACCTGTACCAGATGGCCGCTATTGGGAACCCACCTACGTCAGCACAGCCAGATCTCTCAGCGAAGTGATGCACAGAAATACATCTTTGAAGGTTATGGTTGCAAATGGCTACTATGATTTGATCACACCATTTTTTGACGCAGAATACACCTTTGCAAGACATGATTTCCCTCAGGAAAGAATAGAAATGAAGTATTACGAAGCAGGCCACATGATGTACAACCGCCAAGAAGATTTTGATGCTCTATCCCAAGACATCAGATCGTTTTTAGAAGATGTATTGAAAAAGGATTAAACCTCCTGCTCTTTTAACAAAGGTAAAAGTTCATCCAAATACTCACGATTATTGGCTAGGCGTGGCACTTTATTCTGTCCGCCTAGTTTTCCTTTTTTCCTAAGCCAACTTTCAAAAAGTCCTGCCTGAGCAATGTGGATTATCGGCTCGGTCAAAGCTAGCCCCTTATGTCTTTTTGCATCATAATCGGAATTGATTGATCTCAATTGGCTGTCCAAAAGCTCTTTAAACTTTTCTTCATCATTTGGATGGGTTTTGAACTCCACAATCCACTCATGAGCTCCTTTGGCACCACTTTGATCAAAGTAAACTGGCGCAGCTGTGAAATTTACAATCGTTGCGTCCGTACAATCAGCGGCATATTCAATGGCCTTCTCGGCATTTTCTACAATAACTTCCTCTCCAAAAGCATTGATGAAATGCTTGGTTCTACCAGAAATTCTGAAACGATAAGGATATGTAGATGTGAATTTGATCGTATCCCCGATTTTATACCTCCACAATCCTCCATTGGTTGAAATCAAGATCGCATAGTTTTTCCCAACTTCTACATCTTGTAATGGTACCACAGTCGGGTTCTCTTTCTCCCATTCTTCCATTGGAATGAATTCATAGAAAATTCCGTAATCCAAAAGTAAAAGCAACTCGTCAGATTCTGGACGATCTTGAATTCCAAAGAATCCTTCAGAGGCATTGTAGGTCTCCATATACCTCATCTTGTCGGAAGGAATCAGTTCTTTAAATAAGGATCTATAAGGACCAAAGGCAACAGCCCCATGAAAAAAGACCTCTAAATTTGGCCAAACCTCGAGGATATTGTTGGCCCCTTTGATCTCAAGAATTCTCTTCATCAAGACCACTGTCCAAGTAGGCACACCCGCAATACTGACCACATTTTCATCCATGGTCTCCCGAGCCATTTTTTCTATTTTGGCCTCCCATTCGCTCATCAAAGCGGTCTCTAGGGACGGAGTCCTTACTATCTGCGCCCAGATCGGCAAGTTCTGCATGATCACTGCAGAAATATCTCCAGCCTTGGCCGTTCCTTCTGGATTTAACGGATTCTTTTCAAGCGTCCCACCAATGGTAAGATTCTTACCGGCAAAGAGTCTGGAATCAGGGAAATTATTGACGTAGATAGACACCATATCTTTCCCTCCTTTGTAATGACACTCTTCAAGGCTTTCCTCAGATACTGGGATGTATTTACTCCTGCTAGAAGTTGTTCCAGAGGACTTAGAAAACCATTCTATCTCCGTGTTCCAAAGGACAAACTGCTCACCTTTCATTACCCGGTCTATGTAGGGCTTGATCCCATCATAATCCAAAATGGGCACTTGACGAGCAAAATCCTGATAGCTTTTGATAAATGAAAAACCAAACTCTTTTCCAAAAGCAGTCTTTCTTCCAGCCTCTATCAATTCCCAAAAAATCTCTTCTTGAACCTGAACTGGGTTCCTTTTAAAATTATCTATCTGACCTAGCCTGTTTTTAAAAATCCAGGTCATGAAGCTGTTAAGCACTTCCATTTCTAATTAAAAATTTTACGTTTTAGCTCAAACTGACTTCCCAAGTAAACCTTTCTCACTTGTTCATCTGCCGCTAACTCTTCTGCAGTTCCTGCTTTCAGAAGCTTTCCTTCAAACATCAAATAGGCACGATCAGTGATCGACAATGTTTCATTCACATTGTGATCTGTAATCAGGATTCCGATGTTCTTGGTTTTCAGTTTGGCTACGATTGTTTGAATCTCCTCTACGGCAATAGGGTCTACTCCCGCAAAAGGTTCATCCAACAATACAAATTTTGGGTCTACCGCTAAGGCTCGGGCAATCTCTGTTCTTCTTCTTTCACCTCCTGAAAGCACCATTCCCAAGTTTTTGCGAACGTGGGTCAAGCTAAACTCTTCCAAAAGGCTTTCAACTTTTTCCTTCTGTTGTTGCTTTGGCATTTTGGTCATTTCCAATACTGCCATGATATTCTCCTCAACGGTCAATTTTCTAAAAACAGAAGCCTCTTGAGCCAAATAACCAATCCCTTCCTGGGCACGCTTGTACATAGGAAGGCTGGTGATATTTTCATTTTCCAAAAATATGTTCCCTTCATTGGGCTGGATCAATCCTACAATCATATAAAAGGAAGTAGTCTTTCCAGCTCCATTGGGACCCAAAAGTCCAACAATTTCACCTTGCTCGACTTCCACGGAAATGTCATTGACGACACGTCTTCCTTTGTAGATTTTGACCAAATGTTCTGCCCGAAGTTTCATCTTTAATCAAATTTGATGTCTTTCACATAGAGTTGCAAGCTACTCTTATCTCTGAAAAAATTCTCTCTCATTTCTCCCACAATGTCAAATCGCATTCTGCTGCGAAGCATATCGACTGTGGTCAAATCAGGATCTTTGGCTCTATCTGCCATACCAAAACCCAAACAAACCGGAGTCGTCACTTGACCGTCTTGCACGATCTTGAAACGAAGATGTTTGTCTTTCAGCACCACCACATCCTCAGCGTATACATTGGAAATGCGGAAAATTGGCTCTGGATTTCCTGGTCCAAATGGAGCCATCTGACGGAGAATGTTATGGAATTTATAATTGATCTGATCCAAAAGCAATTCATCATCTACCTCAATGACTGGCTTGCGATGGATCTCCTCGATTCTTCTTTTGACAACCTGCTCAAACTTTTCCTGAAAAGCTGGCACTTTATCCACAGACAAAGTCAAGCCTGCGGCATATTTATGCCCTCCAAATTGATCCAGCAATTCTGAGCATTCAGCTATCGCTTCGTAAATATCAAAATCCACAACCGAACGGGCACTTCCCGTAGCTTTGGCATTGGATTCCGTCAAAATGATAGTTGGACGATAGTATTTTTCGATGCATCGACTCGCAACTATTCCGATCACGCCTTTATGCCAATCCTCTTTGAAAAGTACAGTGGAATTCCATTCAGCATCCTCTTCACGGGCAGCTATCATCTCAAAAGCTTCCTTGGTGATATTCTCATCAAAGTTTCTACGGGTGGCATTCACCTCATCCACCAACTTCGCTCGCTCAATGGCTTCTTCCAAATCGGTAGAAATCAACAATTCTACAGATGCTTTTGCATGCTCCAATCTTCCAGAGGCATTGATTCTAGGCCCGATCTTGAAAACGATATCTGAGATTCCAATTTCTTTCTCGATTTTACTTCTCAAAATCAATGCTTTCAAACCAGCCCTTGGCGTATTATTAATCCGGTCTAGGCCATAAAATGCCAAAATTCTGTTTTCACCGGTAATTGGAACGATATCCGCTGCAATACTTACCACCAAAAGGTCCAGATAAGCATAAAGCCCGGATTCTTCCATCCCTTTCTTTTTGGCGAAAGCCTGAATCAGCTTAAATCCAACACCACAACCGCTCAGTTCTTTATAGGGATAGACGCAATCTTGTCTTTTGGCATCCAAAACTGCAATCGCTTGAGGCAGTTCATCTCCTGGAGTATGGTGATCGCAAATGATAAAATCGACACCCAGCTCCTTCGCTAAATTGACCTTATCAATTGCTTTTATTCCGCAGTCCAAGGCGATGACTAAGCCAAAATCATTTTCGGCAGCATGTCTTACACCTCGTTCGGAAATACCATAGCCCTCTTTGTATCGATCTGGGATATAAAAATCAACTTTGGGATAAATGCCTTTTAAAAAACTATAAACCAAAGCTACCGCCGTGGTCCCATCCACATCATAATCCCCATAAACCAGAATTTTTTCCTCTCGGTCGATCGCCAATTCAATTCGTTCCACCGCGGCTTGCATATCCTGCATCAGAAATGGGTCATGCAACTGGCTTAGATTAGGACGGAAATAGTCCTTTGCCTGGTCAAAACTCTCCACTCCTCTATTGATCAACATATTCGCCAAAGTCGGATTCACATTGATCTCTTTGCCAAGTTTTTCAACAGCAGATTGTGAGGCTTTGGGTTTTTGCTTCCAGACGTACTCCATTTGGCTAAATTACGAAAGTATTTGGGATAGATTCCGCCCAAAATCAGAGGGCAATAGAGAATCAAGCTTAGAATCCGGGAAAAAGTTTCAGAGATTCTAGCTCTTTGTTTTCCGATACTGAAACCAGAAATAGCCGGGAAAAATCAAGGCCTTGAGCTTCCAGTCATTTTTCTCCTTGATGCTCAGCGAATTATCTTCATGAACAACTCGATACATTTTGCCCGCCAAGAGGCAATGCCCAATCAAAAGGGCAAAGACAATTGCATAAATAACCAACTCCTGCATCTTAAGCTTTTTTAAGAACTAAAGCTGCCCATTGGTTCTTTTCGGAGGTTTTTACAAGCTCAAAACCCAATGGTTCTGCCACTTCCATAAGATCAGCGATATCTCCTGTGTAAAATCCGCTCAAAAGTAAATTTCCTCCTGACTTGACCAGAGAAGCATACACTTCCAGCTCGTCTAGGAGAACATTCTTATTGATATTAGCCAAAACAATGTCATATGTTCCTTCGGGCTTCACCTCCCGAATGGTTCCCAAGCCCATTTGAATGGAAAGATTATTAAGTGCAAAGTTTTCATTTCCATTCTCCACACACCAATCATCAATGTCGAAAGCCTCTACCTTGTTTGCTCCCAGCAAATGAGCCATAATGGCCAAGATTCCAGTGCCGGAACCTACATCCAATACTCTTTTTCCTTGATGATCGATTTCCCCTTGCAGTCGAAGCATCTGAAAGGTAGTAGCATGATGCCCTGTCCCAAATGACATTTTGGGATTAATGACAATTTCATGCTTGAAACCCTCTTGAGCTGGGTGAAAAGATGCTCTCACGTAGACTAGGTCATCTACAGCAATTGGGTCGTAATTTTTTTCCCACTCTTCATTCCAATTTACTTTGGCAACTTGGCCCTCAGTGATGGTGATTTGAGCAGGTGCTTTATAGGTATTGATGACTTCCTCAAATACCGCTCTTTCAAAAGAATCAGAAGGGGCATAAACTTCAATTCCCTCCTCAGTCTCGAGGAAGGAATCAAAGCCAATTTCAGAAAGTTCAGCAATCAGGATTTCCCGGAATTCCTCCAGGCACTTGATTTTAAACTCCAGGTAATCCATGTTATTAGTATGATTTAACGATATCGATAAAGTCTCTTGATTTCAAAGAAGCTCCTCCGATCAAACCTCCGTCAACATCTGGTTTGGACAGCAATTCAACAGCATTGTCAGGCTTCATGCTTCCTCCATAAAGGATAGAAATTTCAGCAGCCACATCTTTACCATATTTTGCACCCAAATGTCTTCTCAAAGCAAAATGCATTTCTTGAGCTTGATCAGCAGTAGCAGTTTTACCAGTTCCGATAGCCCAGATTGGTTCGTAAGCAATCACAACTTTTTGGATATCTTCTGCACTCAAATCAAATAGAGAGTCAGTCAATTGGAATTTCACATTCGGCTCATGAGTTCCAGCTTCTCTGATCTCCAAAGACTCACCGCAGCAGAAAATTGGAGTCAATCCACTTTCTAAAGCTTTTTTCACTTTTACACTCAAAAGCTCATTGTCTTCCTTGAAATATTCTCTTCTCTCAGAGTGACCAATGATTACATATTCCGCTTCAAATGAAGCAATGATTTTAGCTGATACCTCACCAGTATAAGCTCCTGAATCTTTATCAGAGCAATTTTGTGCTCCAACAGAAATACCTGGAGTATCACCGATTAGTTTTTTAACAGGAAAAATATGTGGAAATGGAGGATTCAAAACAACAACAACATCGGAGATCTTCTCATCCTTGTACATGTTGACGATTTCTGATGTCAATTTTTGTCCCTCATCTAGGGTCAAGTTCATTTTCCAGTTTCCGGCAATGATCTTCTTTCGCATAGTGGTAGTAAAATTTATTAGGTTTGAGTCTATCAAATAGGTAAAATCGAATAAAAGTAAGGAAAATGTCCGGTTGGCGAAAAAATAACCCCTCACCGTCCATAAAAAAGTCTTGGTCCCATGAAGAGGCCAAAGAGAAGCTATCTACCTATTGTGCCTATCAAGAAAGATGCTCTTGGGAAGTGAGGAGAAAGCTTTTTGAAAAGGGTATTTCAGGTGACATTGTGGAGGAACTCATTGACTTTCTTGTGGATGAAAAATTTCTTGATGAAGAGCGCTATGCAAGATCTTTTGCAAGGGGAAAATTTCGACTGAAAAAATGGGGCAGAAATCGCATCAAAATGGAGCTGAAAATGCGCCAGATTCCTGAAAATTTGATCCGAAAAGGATTATCAGAAATTGACCCTGAAGAATATTATGACACACTACTTTCTGAAACAGAGAAAAAATGGGAAAAAACCCATGACTCAGATCTGTACAAAAAGCGATTTAAAGTAGTTGGCTATTTGATGCAAAAGGGATTTGAGCAGGATTTGATACAGGAAGCGATAGATAGTATTCAGTCTCAGTGATCAGTATTCATAGTTCACTAAATGAGAAATACGATCCCGATAATTATCGGGAACGAGCAGCAGAGTGGATTTTTAGTCCTATATCTCAAAATCTCTGTTCTCTCAATCTCCTAATCTCGAACATCGAATGATGAATTTCGAATAATGAATAAAGGGAAACCAGCTTCTATCGACCATGGACAATCTCCAATCTCTATTCTCTAAATCTCTTATCTCAGAAATATCGAACGCCGAATGATGAATTTTGAATAATGAAGAAGGGCAAGAATTAGACTCAGGGCCTAATCTTCCAATTTTGGAATAAAATCACTCATAATCTTCGCAGAAAGCAAAGAAAGGGGAATACCTCCGCCAGGGTGAACAGAGCCTCCACAGAAATACAGGTTTTTGATCGAGGAAGAATAATTCGCATGTCTCAAAAATGCAGCGAACTTATTATTAGAGCTATTGCCATACAAGGCCCCCTGAGCACTGGAAGTCTTGATTTCAATCAATCTAGGATCCAAAATCTCCTCGACTTCAATTAAGGATTCTAAGTTGGTCTTTAGAACTCGATTGATTTTGGCAATCATATTTTCCCTCGCTTCTGCAATCAACTTGTCCCATTCCTGTCCCTGATTATTGGGAACATTGATCATGGTAAACCAATTCATGCATCCTTCTGGAGCATCATCCGGCTTACAAACAGAAGTGATATTGATATAGACAGTGGGATCATGATATATTGAGCCTTTCTGAAAAATGTACTCAAACTCTGCCTTATAATCTTCTGAAAACAGAATATTGTGAAGGCCTAACTCTTTAAACTCTTTCTTGATTCCCCAGTAAAAAATCAAGGCAGAGCTGGACTTGGGTTGATTGAGGAGAAGTTTGGGTTGCTTTTGTTTCTTCAAAATGGTCTTATAGGCATTGACCATATCCATATTATTCACGACTAGATCAGCCTGATACTTTTTCCCACTAACCATAACTCCAACGGCTTTTCCATTCTCAACGATTACCTCCTCGACCTTTGAATTGAAATGATAGGCTACTCCTAAATCTTTGCTGAGTTGAAAGAGGCTAAGCGTAATATCATGCATTCCTTTCTTTGGAAAATAAGCGCCAATATTGAACTCCAAATGAGGAATGATATTCAATGTAGCAGGAGTCTGATAGGGATCAGAACCATTATATGTCGCATAGCGATTGAAAAGCTGAACCAATTTTGGATTTTCAAATAGCTTTTCATTGGCTTGGTTCATGGTGGAAAAAATGCCAAGCTTTCCCATTTTTCCATAGGATTTCAATGCATCTGTTCCGGTCCAGGTACTCAGCTGATGGAGAGATTTATGCATAAAAAGTGGAGCCAAGTGCTTATAGATAAAAGAGGAATCTTTTAGAGCCTTTCGAATATTTCCAGCCGGTTCTCCCAATTTAGTCTCCACCTCCTCTGCGAAACGATTGATATCAGCCCAAGCCTGAATTCTTTTTCCATCCTCCCAAAAATAATGACAAGTCACATCCAGCTTTTGGTAGTCAAAATGGTCCTTTGCTTTCTTTCCTGCCAAATGAAATAATTCCTCCACTTGCTCGGGCAAAGTAAAAAGTGATGGTCCTGCATCGTATCGATATTTTCCTTTTCGGATTTCAGACAGTTTCCCTCCAGGAAAGGAATTGGCTTCAAAAACTTCAACTTGATAGCCCTTCACGGCAAGGCGAATAGAGGCAGCTATTCCTGCAATTCCTGAACCGATGATCAATGCAGTTTTTCCCATTTTTCTAAAAAAAGATAAGCTAAAGTAAGGTGAAAGAATTAGACAATAAACCCGAGCCTATTGTTCAGATAAATATTCCAATGTCTCTATAAATTAAAGGAATACAGTTTTAACTAATAAAATATCCACTTGTAACATTTTTAGAAATTATTATTTCAAAACCATTTTTTTGTATTTGAAAAACATTTAATATTGATTAATAAAATCCGACACTATGAAAAAAACTTTTACTTCAAGCTTTTTGGGATTGGCAATCTCAGGCTTGCTTTTAGCTTCTTGTAGCCAGATGGCTAGCTATGAAAATGAAGATCTTGCTTTGGAACAAGCCAGAGCAGACAAGGAGGGATTCACTTTGAGTCCTTTTGGTTCTGTAATAGGACTTAATTTAAAAGAATATATTGAATGTGAGGATAGAACAGTAGATGACTGTATTACCGATGATCCTATCACATGGTATGTTCAATCAACTACTAGCTCTTTCACCTCTAACCAAGGAGATATTACTGTAGAGATCTTTAACACTCCAACACATTTGAATTATTCTTTTACTAGTTCTACAGGAGACAAAATAAAAAAAGTAACAATCAATGATGTGGATATTTATGCAAGTAATCAGCCTTCTGCTGAGCCATTAATTCATTCTGTTCCATTAGGCGAATATAATGTGGATTGGTTCGCTTGCGATGAGGTTACTGACAAAATTGAAGTAAAACGGGTAAATAGTTCTGGGATTGGTGATGGTCAGTATCTATTATTTAATACATCTTATGACCTTCTTCCAGTTTGTGAAGTTCCAGAGGAAGAATGCACCCTATCATTCGATAAAAAGTTCATCGAGATTGATGAAGATGGATATTATATATATGAGTTTCATTTTACAAGCGACACAGAAATTTTAGATGATGAGAATTCATGGGAAGTTCAACTTACAGTTCCACAGATTTCTGGATTTAAGGCATTAGATGGAAGAACTTATAAAGGTGAAGGTGAAGATGATGAAAATGTTTTAAGATGGGATGGTCAAATTGATGCCTGCGTTCCTTATACTTTCAAATTAGGATTTTTACCAAATTGTTCACTCAATGATGAAGATGGTAAAAAAGTTAAGAAGGCAATTATTGTATCCACTTTTAATGTAAAATCGAAAGGAAATAGGCTTGGCGGTCCTATTTCTATTGACTGCCCTGAATAATTAAAGATTAAAATATTCAACCACCCCTGAACCCAAATTCAGGGGTGGTTTCTTTTTCTACCCACACCGAATTTTTTCCGTCCAGAAAAAGCTTTATTTCTAGCAGGTTGGTTTTTATATTTTTAAAGATTCAAACCAATTCTCTATTTGATGAAAAAGCATTTTCTATGGGGGCTTTCACTTTTAGCTCTCGCTTGCTCCACTAAAACTGAAACGAAAGAAGAAGCACCTCAGCTTTCCGGCAATCCAATTTTCGAAGGTTGGTATGCTGACCCGGAAGGGATCGTCTTCGGTGATGAATATTGGGTTTACCCGACTTTTTCAGCGAAATACAAGGAACAATTACACTTCGATGCATTTTCTTCCAAAGACTTAGTGACCTGGGAGAAGCATGCAAATATCCTAGATACCGCAGCCATCAAATGGGCCAGACAAGCCATGTGGGCTCCGGCGGCAATTGAAAAGGACGGAAAATACTTCCTCTTCTTTTCTGCCAATGATATCCAAACTCCGCAGCGTCCGGGCTACGATCCGAATAACGACATCAACCACTTTGGAGGAATAGGTATCGCTGTTGCGGACAATCCAGGAGGACCATTCAAGGACTATTTAGGAGAGCCTTTACTTTCTGAATTTTACAATGGCGCCCAACCGATCGACCAGTTTGTATTCAAAGATGTGGATGGAACCCATTACTTCTTTTACGGAGGTTGGGGACACTGTAATCTTGGAAAATTGAATGCAGACTTCACCGGATTCGAACCTTGGGAAGATGGTGAGCTTTTTCATGAAATCACTCCAGAAGGCTATGTAGAAGGTCCTTTTATGTTTTTGAGAAATGGAACTTACTATCTAATGTGGTCTGAAGGTGGCTGGACGAATGAAAGCTACAAAGTGGCTTATGCCATGTCTGATTCTCCAACAGGACCATTTGAAAGAGTGGGAACAATCCTAGAAAGAGATAGCATCGCAACCGGAGCAGGACACAATTCAGTGATCCAAAAACCTAATTCAGACGAGTGGTATATGATCTACCATAGAAGACCGATTCCAAACGAGGACAGAGATCATCGAGTGACTTGTATCGATGTGATAGAATTCAATGAAGATGGAACCATCAAGCCTATTGTAATGACCTTTGAAGGAGTGGCAGCGAATCCAATTGATTGATATTCAGAAGGATAAAGCTTGAAAGCTGAAAAGTACGTATAATAGGAGCTTTCGTGAGGACACGAAACCAGACGGATTTGAAAATCTATCAAATGGAATTCAAATCTTGCCTTCCAATAATGGCCATGATTTCGACAATCCCATTTTCAATTCTAAAGTAGATACTGTCTGATCCACAAACGCATCGCCTATATCCTTCTTTTACAAAATCGACAGACTCGAAGGAATAAGGCCTTTGGGCAATAATGTCGAAATATTGAAAAAATGAATTGAAATATTTGTCAGCCTGAGCCATTCCAAATCGCTGGACACCATAATGATGAATACGAATCAAGTCAGCCTTGGCAGCATTGCTTAAGCGATATTCAGCCATTTAGCATTGCCTTTGATTGAGCCAAAATCTCTTCTTTACTCTCAGCTGTAAACCCACTTGATTCGGCTTTTTCTAACTTTTCTCGGATCCAATCAATTTCTACCTGCTGCTTCCTGGCCTGGCGAATCAAATCATTGACCAATTCACTTTTGCTGGAATACTCCTCTTTATCCACTTGGGATTTTAGCCATTCATCATTTGGCTTTGTCAAAGTGATACTTTGTCTAGTCATAGCAATTTCGTTTGATGTAAATATACACCAAATACGTATCAAAACTGAAATTTCTTGAGTTCCTCGGAATTTGCAATTCCGAGGTTATACCATAGGATTTAAAATCCGCAACTAAATATTCAAAATGGAACGAGTTCCAACTTCCCTTTTCTAACGCCATGAAAATCACAAGCACTGCTCCATAAGTATTCCTCTTCCTTTTCAACAAGCCCACCTCTCACAGGATTAAGGTGAATGTAATTAGATTTTTGATTAAAAAACTCCAAACTATACACCTCTTGCCCATAATATCCTTCTTCCCAAAACCAAATTCTATCATCGTAGCTTAACATGCTACAAATCCAATCTTTTCGGCTTTCCTTCAAGTTACTTTCAATAGATTGAAAAATATTTTTTGAGGTGAATTTTTTAAAGTCTCGGATTATATCACTCAGATTTTCATCCCTAGCCCGTAGAATTAAATGACAATGGTTAGTCATTAAAACCCAACAATAGATCTCCAAACCTTTATGGTTTTGGCAATACTTGAGACTTTCTATAAGCTTTTCTCTATACAAATCTCTGGTAAAAACATCGACCCATTGATGTACCGTAAACGTCACAAAATGAACCGCACCTTGGTCTTTAATTTGATACGCAAATACCACTTAATAATTTAGGTATATAGGATTATTAATCCTACAATCAAGCTTCGGAATTCCGAATAACAAAGGATATATAAAAGGCTTCGTGAGGACACGAAGCCGGGCGGCATAGAACTGGGCGAAATAAATCAAAAAAGCCTTGAGAATTAATTTCTCAAGGCTTTTTTAGGATTCGGACATTCAATTTCCGAGATTATATCTTTTCGAAAATTCTTCTGAAGCTGGTTGCCTCAGCGATTTTGCCATGCAATTCAGAGATGGAAACTCTTTCTTGCTCGGTGGTATCTCTATGTCGGATAGTAACAGTATTGTCCTCCAAAGTCTGATGATCCACTGCAATACAGAAAGGTGTTCCGATCAAATCCTGACGGGTATATCTCTTCCCAATTGAAGCAGCATCTTCATAGATGATGTTGAAATCATACTTCAACATTTCCACGATTTCCTGAGCTTTCTCTGGCAGGCCATCTTTCTTGGTAATAGGAAGGATAGCAGCTTTCACTGGAGCAATAGCCGGATGGAATTTCAAATAGGTTCTGCTCTTCTCTTCAGTTTTTTCTTCAGTGAAGGCATTACAAAGGGTCAACAGGAACAAACGATCTGCACCAATTGAAGTCTCAATCACATAAGGAATATAGTTCTTGTTGATTTCCGGATCGAAGTATTGTTGCTTCTTCTTGGAGAATTCCTGGTGGGATTTCAAATCGAAATCAGTTCTAGAGTGAATCCCTTCCACTTCTTTGAAACCGAAAGGGAATTCATATTCGATATCCATGGCAGCATTGGCATAGTGAGCCAGCTTCTCATGGTCATGCTTTCTCAATTTTTCAGCCGGCGTACCCAAAGCCAAATGCCAGTTCATACGGGTTTCAGCCCATTGCTTGTACCATTCCAATTCGGAACCAGGACGTACAAAGAATTGCATTTCCATCTGCTCAAATTCACGCATACGGAAGATAAACTGACGGGCAACGATCTCGTTTCTGAAAGCTTTACCAATCTGGGCAATCCCAAAAGGAACTTTCATTCTGGCAGTTTTCTGAACATTCAGGAAGTTGACGAAAATCCCCTGAGCTGTCTCTGGACGCAAATAGATAGTGGAAGCATCCTCTGCCACCGAACCCACTTGAGTAGAGAACATCAAATTGAACTGACGAACATCCGTCCAATTGGTAGTACCACTGATCGGACAAGCGATACCGGTATTCACGATCAAATCACGAACCCCTGCCAAGTCTTCCGCTTCCAGCAATCTTGCCAAAGCCGCAGTCAATGCCTTTGCCTCGTCTTCTTTTCCTTCATTTTCCAATTTGGCAGCATGCTCCTCAACTAACACATCAGCGCGATAACGCTTTTTGCTGTCTTTGTTGTCAATCATAGGATCATTGAAAGAATCCACGTGTCCGGAAGCTTTCCAAGTAGTCGGATGCATAAAAATCGCTGCATCAATCCCCACGATATTGCCATGAAGACGAGTCATGGTTTCCCACCATAGACGCTTCAGGTTGTTTTTCAACTCAACCCCATAAGCACCATAATCATAGACTGCCTGCAGGCCATCATAGATTTCAGAACTTGGGTATACAAAACCATACTCTTTGGCATGGGAAATAATATCTTTCAATTGGGCGTTTTCCGCCTGGTTCGCTGTCTTTGCCATAGGGCGCAAAAATAAAGAAACAAATTGATTTGCAGGAAGAGAAATGGAAAATCAAGCCTTTGAAAAGCAAAATCAGGTAGTAAATGGATTAAGTATTCAGTTTGAAGTGAATAGATTCAATATTTTCCCACATATCTAAATAGAAAAACACACTGATTTTCACAGGTTCTTAATAAAAAATCCCACCTCCTTAGAAGTGGGATTTTACTTATCTATTTTTATTTCAGTCTATTCGATCGAAATCATAGTCTTATGGATTTTTTTCCATTGCCCTGTATCGTCGAGTGAATAAATCAAGTAATTTGTTTCGCCTCCAAAAGACTCCACTATTAAAGCAAACTTGTCATTCTCTTCATTAGAAATTACAATTGGCTTTGTAAAATACAGGATAGTAGACTTGCCTTTTCCTTTCTTAATTTGCGAACTAATCTTACTTTTTATGATTTTTGAAGCCTTATCATCCTTTAGTTCAAGCTCAATTTTTGATTTCGCATTATCCTCCCCTAATAAACTATCCAAATCTAGATTTCTATTTAGGGCGAATAGATCCGAATATTCAACTTGCTTAGGGTCTAAATCCTTATAACTTTCAAAGCCCTGAGAGCTCCAGGACAGAAATTTTCTATTTACCTCACAAGTATTTCTTTCTTTAAGCAATTGATCTATCAATGAATACTCTAAATCTTGAGCAAAGACACTTTTAGAAGAAATAATTAAGGCAAAAAGAATAATTGATCTGAATATGAGGTTTACCTTTAGCATAAGTATTGAAAGTTTCCTTATTTATTATATTTTGAATTCTAAGTCTTTCGGATTGAGAGCTAACTCTCTCTTCGAAAACATAATTTCAATCATACCACTCCGATTAATAGGTTATTATATATATATATGGATTATCGAATCGACCAACTTAATTGAATCAAACTTAGGACAACATAGTCCAGTGCTTATTTGTATAGTTCCATCTCCGAATCGGTAAAATTTAACTTTAATACCGATTCGTTCAGTATCTAAAAATAGCTCTTTGAATAATTCAAAGAGCTATAAAAGGAACCTACATGTCTCTAAATAATACTAACTGTAGCTTTATGAATTTCAACCCATTTTCCTTCAAATAGTCTAAATAGTTTTAAAGTTTCATCTCCACTTTCTCCGAAAGGGCCTATAGTCCTTACCAAAACAAATCCATATAGAATATCTTTTTTCCCTCTTTGAATTAAGGGGTAGGAAAATTGATACAAAATATTATGATCTTCACCAGGACTAATCAATGCTTGTTTATTAACAACTTTCTTTGTTTCAAATGATAATGGACCTTGCTCTTTAAGTTTCTTTTCAAAATTCAATTTTTGATGTTCATCAAATAAACTATCCAGATTAAATTTCTCGTTTCCAAATAGAAAATCTGATTCAAATGCCATTGAAAATTCATTAAAATTCGTAAATCCTTCTTCTTTAAAACTAAGAGCTGTAGTAGAAACAGTCTTGCTTTTCAGTCCATCAAGCATTTGATTAAGCAGGTCGTATTCAAAACAATTCCCCACGAAAAAAATAATCAAATTAGTTACAATCCAACCCTTTAGCATAGCTGTTATTAGTTTTCTCGTTAATCATCAAAAATAGAAAGCTTCCTAAAAACGAATGTTTTTTAAACCTCCTAAAGGCTACATAGTGGGGGGGGGGGGTACTCTTAATTCTCATAAAATTTTGGGTTTATTATTAATTTTTTCGCAAAACTATGTTCTTATCTATACATAAGCAACAAAATCCAAAAAATAATCGATTTAATTATATATTGAGAAAATTATTGTGCTTTAAAACATTTTTTAATCCCCTGCATTACAGAACCTTAACCAATAATCATAAAAAAATCCCACCTCTCTCGAAGCGGGATTTTTAGATTTCAGACTTAATATTTCTGATTTATTTTTTGCTTTCCGCTACCGCGTGATGGGCAGCTCTAGCAGCAAAAGCCATATATGTCAAAGAAGGATTTTGAGTTGAAGTTGAAGTCATGGATGCTCCATCTGTCACATAGACATTAGGTACTGCATGCAATTGATGATTGGCATTCAACAAAGAGGTTTTCGGATCTTTCCCCATTCTTACTCCTCCCATTTCATGGATATCCAATCCCGGACGTCGATGATCGTCATTCACTCGGATGTTGGTAAATCCTGCCTTCTCAAACATATCAGACATTTGCTCCTGATAGTCCTTGATCATTTTCTCATCATTGTCATCATAATCGATATTGATGCTCAATAATGGCATTCCCCACTCATCTTTTTGAGTTGGATCCAGCTTCACATAGTTGCTCTCCTTTGGAATGGTCTCACCCATCATATGTGATCCCACATACCAAGGTCCATCCTGATCCGGATTCAGCAAATTGTTTTTCAGGTCCATTCCCAACCCTTCGGTATTTGGCCTGACGCCGCGGCTTGCAGAAAATCCTGCTGCATATCCTCTCAAGAAGTCTGTTTCTTGCTTGTGGACATTTCTAAATCTTGGGAAATAGCCGCTAGTCGGTCTTCCTCCAGATGTGGTGTATTCTGAATGTCCTTCATGAATTCCTGAAACCTGCGCTCTGTAGTTATGGAAAGCAACA
Organism: Algoriphagus zhangzhouensis; assembly: GCF_900148515.1. Classification (GTDB taxonomy): domain Bacteria; phylum Bacteroidota; class Bacteroidia; order Cytophagales; family Cyclobacteriaceae; genus Algoriphagus; species Algoriphagus zhangzhouensis. The sequence continues at coordinate 661,539 of NZ_FRXN01000002.1, forward strand.
TACTTACCCAAAAGACCACTGTCATTGCCCAGGCCATTCGGGAATCGGTTGGAAGTGGAGTTCATCAAGACCAAGTTGGAGTTTAGAGCCGCTGCATTTAAGAAAATAACATCTGCATAGAATTCCTCCACTTCTTTGGTCAGTCTATCGATGACTCTGACACCCGTAGCCTTTCCTTTTTCATCATCATAGATGATGGACTCGACCACTGCATCCGGTCTGAGGGTCAAGTTCCCCGTTTTCAAAGCCCAAGGAATGGTCGATGAATTGGAGCTAAAATAGCCACCAAAAGGACAACCTCTTTGGCAAAGGTTTCTGTTTTGGCACATGGTTCGGCCTTGCTGCGCATAGAAATCCACATTGCCATGGATGTGCGCGCATCTGGCAGAAATCAAATGTCTGTCTCCTCCATAATGCTTCTTCAATTGATCCGCAAAGTGCTTTTCAACGATATTCAGATCATAACCAGGCAAAAACTCACCATCAGGAAGCACATCGATTCCATCTTTGAAACCGGAAACTCCGGCAAACTTCTCCACGTGGCTGTACCACTTTTCCAGATCCTTGTATCTAATTGGCCAATCGACAGCAAAGCCATCTCGTGCAGGTCCTTCAAAATCCAAATCAGACCATCTTTGTACCTGACGAGCCCAAAGCAGGGATTTTCCTCCTACCTGATAGCCACGAATCCAGTCAAATGGTTTCTCCTGAACGTAAGGATGCTCCTGATCTTTCACGAAAAAATGCATAGCATCTTCCCGGAACGCATAGCAGCGACTGACTACTGGATTGTCCTTTTTGATATCCTCAGGAATCTGACCTCGATGCTCAAACTCATATGGAAGCATATTCGTAGTCGGATAATCTTTGACATGCTCTACATTTCGGCCTCGCTCCAACATCAAAGTTTTGACACCTAAGTCACAAAGTTCTTTCGCTGCCCATCCTCCACTGATTCCGGAGCCGATTACTATGGCTTCATAGGTTCTTTCTTGTTTGTTGCGAATGTTCAGGTTAGCCATTGATGCGAGGTTTTTGGATGTCGGAGATCAATACAGCCCCATTGTAAGGACCAGGAATTAAAGAATAAGGGATAACTTCTGTTTGGATATACTCGGAAGCCATATAGCCTTGAATAGTCAATCTCTTCGTATTGTTTAGGAAAAATGCGATATCCTTTTGCTTTTGTCCGGCTTCTGAATCATCTCCTTCCAAGGAAAGTCCTTCCTGAATTTTAGCCTCTCTTTCTTTCACAGAAAGTCCAGCAAAACCAGATCCTGCAAATTCAGGGAATGCTTTTAGTCCATTAACAAATTTCCCTTGGGCTTCTTCGGTGTAGCAATCATTGACCATCACCAAAATAAAATCGGGCACGGCTATATCTAAAGCTCCTTTGATTTCTCCAGAAGGAATTATTGTATTGGAAACTACTCCCAAGAGTTCTTTTTGGGAAGCAGTAACTTTTAATTTCTCATAAGCGGCAAGAATATCATCGCTACTGAAATCACAGGAAGGAATCAGGGCAAGTCCTCCTGAGATTAAAGCGATATGCCGCAAGGCATGACGTCTGTTCATAGGTAATTGGTGGGGGTTTATTAGCAAATTGACCGAGAAAGTAGGGATATTTTTCCTCAAAAACCCATTTTCCTCGATCAATTCAATCTAACAGTATTTTATTTGGTTAAAACTCCCAATTCTGCCAAGGTTGCCGGATTTCCATCTGCCGTTTTAACAGCTTTGATTTTGATCCATTTGGCTGGGGTACTATCAAAACGGACTTTCTGCTCAATCGGGCTATTGACCACATTTGAAAACTCACCGCTTGCTACTTCTTTCCACGATTTTCCATCCTGACTCACTGCAAATGCATAATTCGTAATGTGCCCGCTTGGATATCTAGCCTGCATTGGGAAATAGCTAAATCCTTGAATTTCCAATGTCTCGCCCAAATCAACGATCAGCTCATTGTTTTTTGTAGTCACATAGGAATGGATATTTTCATCCAATGCTTTCTCGCCGTTTTCAGCATTAGTTTCCCATTTTGCTTTAGGGTAATCCAAGTCCACTCGCTTCGGATCACTAGCTTTTCCTGAAACAGGATCATAAGTGATGGTTTGTAATGTAATGGCTTCATCAACTTGAATTGGCGCAGAAAATTTCTGAGAAGAATTACTTGGCGCTGATCCATCCGTGGTATAATAAATATCCAATCCTTCGTCAGGAGATACCAAAGTCAAGAGACCTGATTTGTCTCTTTTCACATCCGGAGCCAAAAGCAATTTTGGAGCATAGTAAACTCCAAGTTCGGAAATCACCGGAATACCTTTTCCATCTTCGAAATTGATTCGGATTTTCTCTGCAGTCACATCAGGGAATCTCAAAATTCTCTTGTAACCTACCGTAGTTCCTTCTGCGATTTTCTCCCAAGCACCATTGACTTCTTTTTCCAATGAAAAAGCTTTCACTCGCTGACCCAATGTGGTATATTCTTGCAAAAGAAGACGGTTGAAAGAGGTCTCTTTTCCAAAATCCAATTCCAAACTAGCTTTTGCACCAGCTCCATCTTCCAAGGTCCAATAGGTTTCATAGTCGCCATCCGTAGTCAATTCTGCCTCATAGCCATAGCCACGGTCAGCACTTGCAGAAATAGAGGCCTGAGGAGCTAAATTATTCGCAAAGTCTTCTTTGACCTTGGCAGCCATTTTCAAGATTGCTGCTTCATCATTTTCATGAATCAAACCTCTCGTATCTACTGGGAAGTTGATCAACAAGGAAGAGTTTTGTCCAATACTTTTATAAAAAATCTCCATCAAGTCTGGCAGAGATTTGACCATATGGTCTTCGTATTTATGATAATACCATCCCGGGCGGATACTTACGTCCGCTTCACCTGGAACCCAATAATTTCCATTCTCCTGACCTGGCGCCCACTTTTGAGAATATTCAGGCATTCCTGCATAAATAGAATCTCTTTCCAAATTGGACCAAGTAGTCTCATAGGCGAAGCCATGCTCATTTCCGATCCACCTCACATCTGGACCGCCATCTCCAAAAATCATGGCGGTTGGTTGAAGCTCTCTCACTAACTCGATGACAGATGGCCATTGATAGTATGATTTCTTATCAACCTTTCTACTTTCATTGGCACCACCATACCAACCGTCACCACCATTGGCTCCATCAAACCAAACTTCACTGATTTCACCATAGTTGGTCAAAAGTTCAGTTAGCTGATTTTTCATATAGGTCCTGTACTCAGGCTTTCCATAGTCCGGATGATTTCTGTCCCAAGGGGAATAATAAATACCGACTTTCAAACCGTATTCTCTACAGGCATCTACAAATTCTTTTACCAAATCACCCTTTCCATCTCTCCAAGGGCTATTTTTCACTGAATGCTCTGTGTATTCAGAAGGCCAAAGTACAAATCCATCATGGTGCTTGGCTGTAATGATCAGTTGCTTCATTCCTGCCTCCTTTGCAATTCTTGCCCACTGTCTTGCATCCAATTCCGTAGGATTAAATTGCTCTGGTTTTTCATCTCCAAATCCCCATTCCCGATCAGAGAAGGTATTCATATTGAAGTGAACGAAACCATAAAATTCCAATTCCTGCCAAGCAACCTGGCGCTCATGTGGAACAGGTAAAATGGGTTCTGGTGCAGGAGCCTTTTCCTGGCAATAACTTAATCCTAAAGCCAATAGAGGCCAAGCATATCTTTTCATGTATTCCAAATTTTAGGGCATTTTACCTAAATTAAAGTAAAATTTAAAGCAAGTGATGGATAGATTTTTAAAATTATTTAAAAATGGAAAAAAGTCCCCCACCATTCAGGGAATAAAAAAATATCCAGATCCCCAATTATGAAATTAATTTCAAGCTGGTCGATATTTATTTTTTCCGTTGCTCGAAAACAAAAACCCCTTTTTTGTTGGCAATCACTACATCCCGCAATCCATCTCCATTGATGTCTTCAGCCACCACATTCAAACCTACTCCAGAATCATCATCAATTTGGTGAGCTTTCCAAATGGGGTTTTCACCAGGAACGAATTCAAACCAATACAAATAGGAAGGTTCCAAAGCACCGGTTCCTTCTCTCATATGAGCGTAAAAGCGCTTCCCGGTAACAAAATCCTTTTGCCCATCTCCATTCATATCCTCAAAAGCCACCGCATGAGTTTCCGACATTTCTTCAGTCAGCAAATGGGGAATGAACTCCTGATTGGATCCATTACCCTTGTTTTCATACCACCAAATTCCTCGTTCATGAGCTGAAGCTCCAAACACATCCGTCGCTCCATCCTGATTAAAATCAAAAGCATTCAAATGAGATTGCGGCTCACCCAAATTTGAAGGGTGCCAAGTCCAATCAGGCTGAGTCGGATTGCCTGGGTTTTCCCACCAACCTTCACGGATGATCACGTCTGGGTTTTCATCACCATTCATATCGGAGTAGCCCAATCCATGGGAAAAATTCTCAGAACCAGGTGTGCCGGGCAGGCTGATGGTATATTTTTTCCAAGATTCATCTCCGGGAAAAGTCGGCGCTTTGAGCCAGATCATTTGCTTATTGGCTACATCTCCGCATAAGATATCCTTGCGACCATCTCCATCTATATCCACAAAATTGGGAGACTCATTTCCGACCGTTTCATGGATCATATGAACTTTCCAATGTCCTTCTTTCCCTTGGGGATTCTCATGCCAGTAAACAGCCTTTCCTGGAAAGTCCACCCGAATCAAGTCAACCCAACCGTCTTGATTGACATCCAGGTCAAAGTTGAGCATGGAATTACTCCATTCCTTTTCTGGTACATAAAGTTTGGGCTCGTAGATTTCATGCCTCTCCCAATTGGGTGCCTCAAACCAATAAGGGCCAGCCATTACATCAATTTTCCCATCCCGGTTCACATCCCCAATAGCTACTCCCTCGGACACAAAATCTGAAAAAAGCACTGTCTTCTTGAAGGGAATATCCGCACTTTGATCTCGATCTGCCATCAATTGAGCTTCACAGACAACAGATGTGACCAAGGCTATTGAGAAAAGAAAAATATATCGTTGAATCTTCATTTGATTGAGTTTGAAAATGTACAAGGTCCCAGGTACAAAGTACCAAGCAAGGGGGCCTGAGATTATTTCTGGGTTAATAAATAAGCGATTAAATCATCGAAATCTTCTTCGGAAATACTCTCCCCAAAACTGTCCGGCATCAGCGTGTATTGGGACACTTTCTTTTCCTGAATCAGATCCTTTGAGACCGTGAATTCCTGTCCACTGGCATCTGCATAAACCTCCAACTCACCTTCATCTCTTCGGAATAATCCACTTTGGACTTTTCCATCTTTCAGAGTGACCGTATAAGTTTTAAAAGCCTGGGAAATATTCCGATTGGGGTCCAAAATCTTCTCAGTCAAAGCTCTTCTTCCCCAGTTGCCAATTCCATCCAGTTGAGGGCCGATGATCCCTCCATCTCCTTCGATCTGATGGCAAATCGTACAGGTATTGATAAACATAGCTTTTCCGTTTTCCAGATCTGGTTTGGGAACAAATCTTGCCAGTCGGGCATCAATCAATTGTTGCCTTTCTTCTAAAACCGACTCCATTCCGGAAGTTAAAGCCACATAGTCTCGGGTTTGTGCCGGACTCATATTCGCTAACAATTGCTCATTGACTCCTCGATCCAAAAGAATTCTCGGAGAGATATCGCCATCCTTAGCCAGTTTCAATAATTGATTTCGTCCTTGATTGGAATTCACCAAAACAGATGCGATGGCAACCTGAAGGCTAGAAGGTGCGGTTGGCAAGGCCTCAAAAAGCATTTCCTGAGTTCCGGAATAGCTAGAGTTTCCAATATTCCTCGCAATTTCTTGCCTTAAACCCAAGTTTGAATCTGAGTCCAACAAAATTGACTCAACCTGCTCTTTGTTTCCATTGGGATTGATATCCAATAATGCCTTTGCCCCCATGGCACGAGGACGATTTTTGGCCCAATCTGCAGCCAAAAGATCTCTCAATCCTGATTCATAGGAACTCAGTTTATTTTCACTTGCCAACTGAGCTGCGAAAATCTGCTGTCTGGCGACTTCTTCGAAGTACTCATATTCCTCGTCCGCATGGGCCGAAGGTTTATCTGCAACAGGAGTTGGTTTTTGATCCAGGTTTTCCAAGAAACCTCCCGCAAAGCTCAAAGCCCATTTTTTCATGGCTGGAGAATTAGGATTTCCTCCACGTTGGCCAATTCCAGTTTGGATGGTTTGATACAGCGCATATTGACCGGCTGGATCCCCATCAAATTTTTCCTGAATAAAAGAGATCACTTGACCCAATTGGCTTTCTGGCACAAATCTTCCCACGTGACCCATATACCCCAACATGCGATCATGAGAGACTTCTAGCTCCTTGAGGTTGGAAAAGATAAATTCTGAAGCTACCCGAGATGGTACATCCGTCATTGCATCCATCAGTACCAACTTTTCTGAATCTTGCCAATCTCTTCCAATTGCGCTTTGAAGAATCTCTGGATTTTTCAGATGATCTCTCAAGCCAATCAGCAAAGTATATTTCAAATGGCTGTCTGCCTCAGGCGTTTTCAAAATTGTCGCAACCAAAAATTGAATATTCAACTTACTTGGGTGCTTTACCAGCACATCCGCAGCAGCTCTTTGAGTATGCGGGTCTGGATATTGGAGTCCATTTAATGCTAAGTTTTCTTTTTCCGGATCCAATTCAGGATACTCTGCCAACACTCGATAGGTATGAACTCTGACTTCCTGACTTTCGCTTTCAGCGGCATGTCGTAGTTCTGGAAATGTCAAGGCATCCAACCTTTTCAAAGCCCAAAGAGCATGTACTTTTTGCTTAGGTTTTGCATTTGGATCAGCCAGAATCGCCTTCATTGGAGCAATGGCCTTTTCTCCTTCAAAATCCACCAAACGATCAGTGGCCAACATCCGATGATGAAAAATTTCACTTCCCAATCCTTCTATCAATTGATCGATTGTTGCCTGAGACCAATCCACTTTTTCACCAGCATCCCCTTGGTAAGTAATCCTCCAAATTCTCCCGCTTTTTCGATCCCTTCCTGGATGATCCAAAGGCACTTCATAATGGCCGATAATCCGGTTGTAAAAATCAGCGATATACAAAGCTCCATCCGGACCGATTTTGATATCAACTGGCCTAAACCAAGGATCTTCACTGACCAAAAAGTCCTTTTCACGAATCGCCTGTGGGGTAGAACCCACATAATCCACGGAATTTCTACTTACACGGCAAGCTACCACATCTCCGGAGTAAAAGCTATTTCGATACTCTTCCGGAAAATCCAGTCCATTGTAATATTCCAGTCCAGAGAGTGCCGTCGAACCAATCTGATAATCCATCATCTGAGGTCCAAAGCCCAATCCTGGGGCCTTCTTTCCGAAGTGGGGATAATCCCCTTGGTTGATGATCTGATAAATCGGCATAGAGTGGCAATCCGCCGAATAGATATAGCCCAAATCATCCACCGCGTACCCAAAGGGATTCACTCTTCCATAAGTCGTCTGCTCCACTCGGCTTCCATCAATTTTGAATCGGAATGTATTGCCGGAAGTCATGTGAATGCTATCTCCATCTGCTCCGGCGATATGCGAAGTATTGCGAAAGCCATGAGATGCATGAATCCAGCCATCCAGACCGCGCATGAAATTATTGATCATGCCATGGGTATCCTCATGTCCAAATGGCCCCAACAAGACCTTTTTTTCATCATATCGATCATCTCCATCCTGATCTTCAAAAAAATAAATATTGGGAATACTGTAGGCGATTGCACCTCCTTTGACAGGCATGATCCCGATTGGAATATTCAGATCACTGGCAAAATCTATAAACTTATCCGCTTTGCCATCTCCATTGGTATCCTCCAAAATCGTGATTTTGTCGGTTCCTGAGCCAGTTGAGGCTTCATAGGGATATTCGATCGAATGGGTCACCCAAAGCCTGCCTTTATCATCAAATTCCATATTGATAGGCTTGGTAATATCCGGCTCAGAAGCATACAGATTGATTTCAAATCCCGGGGGCAAATGAAAACCAGCCATCTCTTCTTCGGGCGTCTGATAATCTGTCACTCTGATATGATCTTTAAAAAGCTCTGGATCCACAAAAGAATCTGGATCATACTCTTCCTCACTTCGCTGAGGTGCCTGACAGGAAAAAATCAAAAAAAGCATCAGTAATAATGGCAAGCCATTTTTCATAGATTGATGGGTTAGGTTGGGTTGGTAATTCTGGCTTTTTCAAACCAAATTCCTTAGAAATTATTCCTTTAAATGCTGAAATCCAAGACCTTCCTGTCCAAGGGTAGAATTAATTAGATCAAAAAACCAAAATCCCTAAGATCAAACTCAAAACTCACCTTTCTCCAACTTTTCCTCCCTACTCTCCATCAATCCTAGTATTTTTCCAGAATGAAAAACACCCTGACCCTTTTATTCTTTTTAATAACAATAGCGACCCAAGCCCAAATCCAATTAAACATCACAGATCAGGTGACTGGACAAGCCTTGGAAAATGTCAGAGTTCGGCCAGAAAATCAAAAATTCCTGACCACTAATGCCAGCGGAATAATCGCCATTCCGGGAGATGGAATCCGCATTTCTTTTGCCAAAGAAGGATATGAATACTTGGAAAAATGGTTTGAAGCGGGGGAATACCAAGTAGAATTGATTCCTGAAGTCATGAATCTATCCGCGGTTACAGTTTCAGCTTTTGAGTCAGAAAGACCACTTTTGGAGCAATCAGCTGCTATTATCAAAGTAAACGAACGTGATTTCGCCAGATACAATGAGATTTCTCCGGTCAATGCATTCAATCAGAAGGCCGGTGTAAGAATTGAAGAAAGAGCTCCTGCCAGCTATAGAATTTCTATCCGTGGAAGTTCCTTGAGAGCCCCATTTGGGGTGAGAAATGTGAAGGTATATTGGAACGATGTTCCCTTCACCGCTCCTGATGGAACCACAGCTTTAAATCTCTTGGATCTTTCCAACATCAAAAGTTCGGAAGTCGTGAAAGGCCCATCCGGAAGTATTTATGGAGCAGGAAATGGCGGAGCAATATCCCTTTTCAGTCAGCCTAATTTGAATTCAAATAGGATTTCAACAGATCTTTTGACTGGAAGCTATGGACTGATGAAATATAGACTCGGATTGACTCAGGCTATCGGAAATGGAGGAATCGAGGCTTCTTTCGTCAGCCAAAAGTCAGATGGCTATCGAGAACAGTCTGCTGTGGATAGAAAAGTCTTCCAATTGGGCGGCTATTTCCCAATTTCAGAAAAGCAGGAAATCCGAACGCAGATGCTTATTTCGGATTTGAACTACCAGATTCCGGGAGGTCTCAATGCCGATCAATTGGCTGAAGATCCAACTCAAGCTCGTCCCGGGTCAGTAGATCAAAACAGTTCTGTCGCTCAAAAAGCATTACTACTTTCCATGGGTCATGTTTATCGCTTTTCTGAAAAAACCCATAATAGCACGACTCTCTATCTAAACACCAATGATTTCAAAAATCCATTCATTTTGGATTATAAAAAGGAGCTTGGGTTTGGCTATGGGGCAAGAACCAAGTTCACCCATGAAAGTCAATTAGGAGGGAAAGCCCTACGCATGATTTTTGGAGCAGAATACCAAAACAGCTGGACGGATGCCCAGAATTTTGGAAACAGATCGGGAGTCGCTGATACAGTTCGATTTGCTGATAAACTACGCGCCTATCAAGGTTTTCTTTTCCAACAGGCAGAGTTGAATTTCACAGAGAAAATCTTATTCACAGTCGGATTGAGTGAAAACTTCTCCGGATATGAAATCGACCGTCAAATCGATGCCTCTGGAGGTCCGACAGGAGTAAACAGCCGCACATTTGATCCAGTTGTCGTTCCAAGACTTGCCCTAAACTATGGCATTTCTACTTTCAGCTCAGTCTATGGATCTGTTAGCGGCGGATTTTCCCCACCAACAATCGACGAGGTAAGAACCAATGAAGGAAGTGTCAATCTGGATTTGGAAGCTGAAAAAGGAACCAACTTCGAAGTGGGTTATAGAATGGGGAAAGAGAAATTCAATGTGGAATTGATCGCCTATTATCTAAAACTGAAGGAGACGATTACTACCTATACCAATGAAAATGGAGTGGTGCTATTCCGGAATGCCGGAGCAACGGATCAAAAGGGAATCGAAGCTTCTCTGGATTATGCAATCTTGAGAAATGGAGATGGATTTTTGAAAGATTTCTTGGTGGGAACAGCCTTTACTGGGCAGTTTTTCGAGTTTAAAAACTATCAAAAGGGAGACAATGACTTCTCTGGAAATGAACTGACAGGAGTGCCAAAAACCAATTTAGTAACAAGGTTAGATCTGAGAACACAGCCGGGAATCTATCTGAATCTGACTCATCAATACACTGGAGAAATCCCACTCAACGATGCCAACACCGTTTATTCAGATCCTTTCAATTTGATCAATGCACGATTGGGATATATCCGCACTTTCCAAAACTGGGATTTTGAAATCTTCGGCGGTGTGGACAATCTCTTGGATGAATTGTATTCTTTGGGCAATGACCTGAATCCATTCGGGGGAAGGTATTATCAACCAGCTCCAGCTAGAAATTATTATGGAGGAATTAAGGTCGCCTTTAATTACTAACCTTAGGGATTGAGATTTTCAATCCCTCTTCCACGATTTCGACTGGATAAATTTCCAATTCTCTACACATCCCTGCTTTTACGGCTCCGGTTTTCAAATCAAATCGGTAAGAATGAAGTGGACAAATGACTTCCTTTTCCTCTGAAATATCTCCAGGAATCAAAGAAGTCATTCGGTGAGGACAGGTACTTTCAAAAGCAAAAAACTCATCCCCAATTCGGGTTATTCCTACTTTCAAACCATCCAGATCAACCTGTCTGATTTCCTTTTCAGGAAACATCTCATGAAGCTTGGTTTGGGGAAAAGGAAGAATAAAATTTTTCATTGCGCTATTTTACCTAAGAAAAGCCACCATCGACACATAAAGTGTTGGTTTTTCGGTATTTGTTTTGGAATTTACTGGAAAGACATCAATCAAAACTCAATCTAGGCTTCAGAGGATTTTTCATTGTTTGGGGCCACAAATTAAAATAAGCCCATGAAAAATTTTCTGTTAATCCCCCTGCTTTTTGTGATTGGTTTGGTAAATGCACAGACTCTGGATGGAGCCTGGAAAATGACTCACCAAAATGGACAGCCCATTACTGAGGTTGAGTACATCAAAATTTATCAGGATGATTACTTCGCTTTTGGAGCCAAAAAAGTAGAAGACAATCATTTCATAGGAGCTGGGGGAGGTCCTTTCACCTGGGATGGAAAGAACTATACCGAGACTTTGGATTTTTTCACCTTGGACCCATTTCAAGTAGGAACTGTCAATAAGTACAAATTGGATTATGTCGATGGAAAAATTGTGATTTCCTCAGAGATCAAAGGGAATATGTTGGTGGAAATCTGGGAAAGAATTCCTGCGGAGCAAGATGATTTGACAGGAAACTGGGTAATCACGGGAAGAAAAAGGGATGGAGAAATTTCCAGAAGTACGCCAGGCGCCAGAAGAACCATCAAAATACTTTCTGGGGGTAGATTCCAGTGGGTAGCATTTAATTCCGAGACTAAAGAATTTTCCGGATCAGGTGGCGGCACCTACACTGCCAAAGACGGAAAGTATACTGAAAACATCACCTTCTTTTCTCGAGACGATTCTAGAGTGGGAGCAAGTTTGAGTTTTGATTATGAAGTCATCGATGGAGAATGGCATCACAGCGGTTTAAGCTCAACAGGAAATCCTATATACGAAATCTGGACTCCTTATGCGATTGGGTATAATCCGGGGAATTAAAATAATTGAAATATGCTTCGCGAGATAATGTCGCTTCGCTCCTGAAATATGCCTTCGGCGAGATAGAAATCTGTGACTTTTTCTGTGCCAATCCGTGGGAACAAAAAAATAGCGCGAATCTGCAAAGCAAATCCGCGCTAATCTGGGGGAGTAAATCCTTTCAGCTCCCTTGATTTTTATGCCTCTACTGCGTAGAGCTCTTTTAATTTTTCAACTGCGTAGTCTACATCTTCGATGGTGTTGAATCGGCTGAAGGAGAATCGAACTGAATCTCTTTCTGGACTATGATTCAATGCTCTCAAGACATGAGATCCCACTGTTGCCCCAGAACTGCAGGCAGATCCACCAGAAGCAGAAATTCCTGCCAAATCCAAGTTAAACAACAACATCCCAGCATTTGCTTCAGATGGTGGCAAGCTCACATTCAAAACCGTATATAAGGACTTTTCCAAGTCAGCAGACAATCCATTGAATTCCACATCTGGAATACCAGCTTTCAGACTTTCGATGAAATGCTTCTTCAACGCTTTCACGTGAGTTTCATGACCAGCCATATCTTCATAAGCCAATTCCAATGCTTTCGCGATACCAATGATACCAATCACGTTTTCCGTTCCACCTCTCATGTTTCTTTCCTGAGCTCCACCGTGAATGAAAGGATGGATCTTCTTGTCTTTTCTCACATACAAGAAACCAGATCCCTTAGGTCCGTGGAATTTATGTCCACCAGCGACAATAGAATCGATAGGCAAAGATTTCAGATCATGAACATAATGTCCCATGGTCTGAACAGTATCAGAATGGAAGAATGCTCCATATTCCTTTGCCAAGGATCCGATTTTATTCAGGTCATTGATATTACCAATTTCATTGTTGGCATGCATCAAAGAAACCAATGAATTAGGATTCGCTTTCAGGCTTGCTTCCAGCTGATCCATGTCGATTACACCCTGCTCATTGACATCCAATTTGGTCAATTTGATTTTGCCTTTTTGCTCACAAACTTCCAAGGTGTGCAATACAGCATGATGCTCCAAAGGAGAGGTGATGGCATGGGTAATGCCATGAGTTTCGATGCCGCAAACCAAAGCCGTATTATCCGCCTCAGTTCCGCCTGATGTAAAGAAAATCTCAGCTGGAGTGGCATTCAGCAACTCAGCAACTTTCTTTCTTGATCTTTCGATAGCAGTTCGTACCTCACGTCCATGACTGTGCACAGAAGAAGGGTTTCCATAATGGTCCCTCATAAACGGCAGCATGGCTTCGATCACTCGATCGTCCATTGCTGTTGTTGCGGCATTATCAAAATAGACTTTCATCTCTCTATAAATTGGGTTTGTATTCTATTTTCAAAGCAAAGAAGCTGAAACCACCTCTTTGATATCCTGCATGATTTTCTTAGCCAAATGTTCAGCGGTTGCTTCAGAATCAGACTCAGAGTAGATTCTGATAATCGGCTCAGTATTGGATTTTCTCAAATGCACCCACTCCTTTTCAAACTCGATTTTTACACCATCGATGTCATTGATAGGATGCTTTTGGTATTTGGTTTTGATTGCCTCCAGAATACGATCCACATTGATCTCTGGAGTCAATTCAATTTTATTTTTAGAAATATAATAATTCGGGTAAGAAGCTCTTAATCTGGAGATTGTCTTTCCAAATTTAGCCAAATGAGTCAAGAATAAACCGATTCCTACCAAGGCATCTCTTCCATAGTGGGAGGTTGGGTAAATGATTCCACCGTTTCCTTCACCACCGATCACCGCATCTACGGCTTTCATTTGGTTAACCACGTTCACTTCACCCACTGCGGCTGCTGTGTAAGCTCCACCTCTTTTTTCAGTCACATCTCTCAATGCTCTGGTTGAAGAAAGGTTGGAAACGGTATTTCCTGGTGTTTGTGAAAGCACATAATCTGCAACAGCCACCAAGGTATATTCTTCACCAAATGGAGAACCATCTTCGGTGATAAATGCCAAACGGTCTACATCTGGATCCACAACGATACCAAGGTCAAAGCTTCCTTTTTCCAACTTTTGAGAAATATCTCTCAAGTTTTCAGGGAGTGGCTCAGGATTGTGAGGGAAATGACCATCAGGAGTACAGAACATTTCTTCAATTACTTCTACTCCCAAAGCACGAAGCAATTTAGGAACAGCAATGCCTCCGGTGGAATTGACTGCGTCCACGACAATTTTGAAATTACGGGCTTTGATGGCTTCCACATCTACCAATTCCAAATCCAATACATGCTGGATATGACGATCGATATAGTCATCAACAAAAGTGTAAGCCCCCAATTTTTTCACCTCAGCAAAAGTGAAATCATCATTTTCAGCTTTTTGAAGAATGTCTTTGCCTTCAGCATCTGAAATAAACTCTCCTTTGGAGTTCAACAATTTCAGAGCATTCCATTGAATAGGATTATGGCTGGCAGTAAGGATAATCCCTCCACCGGCTTTTTCCAAAGGAACCGCAAATTCAACTGTAGGGGTGGTGCTCAGACCTAAATCAATCACGTGGATTCCCATTCCCTGTAGGGTGGCAGAAACCAAACGCGAAACCATGTCACCAGACAATCGGGCATCCCGACCGATAACAACTTTCGCATTTCCGGTTTTTTCCAAAACCCATGCACCATAAGCAGATGCAAATTTGACTACATCAATGGGAGTGAGACCCTCTCCAGCTTTTCCTCCAATAGTACCTCTGATACCAGAGATAGATTTGATTAACGACACGTACAGAAGTGAATTAAGTACAACTTATTAAAAAATCCCGCCCAAGCGGGATTGAAAATTACTTGAATTTGGCTAGGACCTTGTCGACTTCATTGTCAGGATTTCCGCAGCTGCTGTTGGCATCCACAGTTTTTCCGCAATAGCTGCAAGTTCCGCCATCTTTATTTAGATAGGGATTTTGGGAGGCACAGGTGCCTTTGAATTCTCCGTTTTTAAGGAATAAGAGCCTAACAGACATCAAAACGAAGAATAATGCCACAAAGCCCAGGGTTATTAATACTGTTGTCATAACGGATAAATTTGCGCAAATTTAAAGCTTTACTTCGAAAACGACCACAAATCAAACTTAGTTTCCCACGCAATGTCAAATTTGAGTACTCGGGCTGAACAATTAGCAGCCTTTGACAGACTATTAACGATCATGGATGAGCTTCGAGCCCAATGCCCTTGGGACATGAAGCAAACCACTGAAAGCCTGAGACATCTGACGATTGAGGAGACTTTTGAATTGTCCGACGCAATCTTGGATGGCGATCCCGAAGAAATCAAAAAGGAACTCGGGGACATCCTACTTCATATAGTCTTTTATGCCAAAATTGGTTCCGAAGAGGGCAATTTTGACGTAACTACCCTCATCGATGCACTTTGCGAAAAGCTAATTCGCCGTCATCCCCATATCTATGGTGATACTGAGGCCAATGATGCGGAGACTGTTAGCCAGAACTGGGAAAAGATCAAGCTGAAGGAAAAAGGGAATAAATCCGTTCTTGGAGGAGTGCCTCGTTCTCTTCCAGCCTTGATCAAAGCGATGAGAATCCAGGAAAAAGCCAGAGGTGTAGGTTTTGACTGGGAGGAAAAGCATCAGGTTTGGGAAAAAGTGGAAGAGGAAATGCAGGAGTTCAAGGCTGAATTCAATGCAGCCGATGATAAAGAAATAGACCAAGAAAAAGCCAGCGGAGAGTTCGGAGACTTACTTTTTTCTCTGATCAATTATGCGCGATTTATTGATATCAATCCCGAAGAGGCTTTGGAACGAACCAACAAAAAATTCATCAAACGATTCCAGTACCTAGAAAATGCAGCCAAAAATGCCGGAAAGAACCTTTCTGACATGACATTGGCAGAAATGGATGTCTTTTGGGAAGAAGCGAAGAAGCAGTGATTCAGTGGGCAGGGGTCGGTGAGCAGTTGGCAGAGGTCAGTCTACAGTTAGTAAAGTGAGGTTTTATAAGTGGTGAGTGGTAAGTGGTACGTCATTGCGAGCCTGCCTTTCAGCAGACTGGAAGGAAGGACGAAGCTATCTAACTCGACAAAGCTGCATCTTAAATCAAAAAGATAGCCCTTCGGGCAGATAATTAAAGATAGCTGCGCAGATAGAAAATTATCTCGCCGAAGGCTTATCTCAGGAGCGAAGCGACAATATCTCGCGAAGCGTATCTGATAGAATTAATCCCCCTTCCCCCCTTGCAAAGGGGGAATTGCTTCATTCTCCTAATTGATTCCTTATTTATTTTTTCAGTAAAGCTCTATTTCTATTCTATTTCGCCGAAGGCCTATTTCCACCATATTTCGCGAAGCGTATTTCAAATTTAGACTGCCACGTTCCGCAAGCTCCACTCGCAGTGACGATTAACTCGCCGTCATTGCCAATCTCTTCCAATTCTCCTTATTTTTGAACCTACTTTGTACCTTGTACTTTTTACTTGGTACAAAAATCTAGTTACTTTAAAATAATATGGCAAACCAAATCATCTTTACCCCAGAAGCTCCGGCTCCAATTGGACCTTATTCTCAGGCAGTTTTGGCAGGAAATACTTTGTATGTATCCGGTCAGATTCCTTTGGATGCTGATACCGGCGAACTAATCAATGAAAATATCACGGAAGAAACTCACGCGGTGATGAAAAACCTGGAGGCTGTTCTTCGTGCTGCTGACTTTGGCTTTGGCGATGTGGTGAAGTGTACCATTTTTATCAAATCCATGGATGAGTTTGCCACAATCAACGAAGCCTATGGACAATATTTCAAAAGCAATCCTCCTGCACGTGAAACGGTAGAAGTTTCCAAGCTTCCAAAGAATGTGAATGTGGAGATTTCTTGTATTGCTGTGAAGTGATAAAAGTTGGGAAGTTGGAGGTAGGATGTAGGAAGTTTATCTAAACACGAAATCGCTGGCTTTACTTCTTTATTCGAGATTGAGAGAATTGAGATTAAGAGATTGTCCATGGTCCATAGACGATAGAGGATTCCAAAACTTCATTATTCGCTATTCATCATTCGGTGTTCAATATTTCAGAGATTGGAGATTTAGAGATTGAGTAGTTGAAAGGTTGGAAAGTGGCAAGGTTGGAAGGTTCTTTTTTAATTGAAAAATTGGAAAATTAATGCCGGTCACCCTGAGCGGAGTCGAAGGGTAAACTGACGGACTAAAGTATAATTTCATTATTCGAGATTGAGAGAATTGAGATTGGAGATTGTCAATAGTCCATGGTCCATAGACGATAGAAGCGGGATTTCCAATCTTCATTATTCAACATTCATCATTCGGTGTTCAATATTTCAGAGATTGGAGATTTAGAGAATAAAGATCAAGAGACTCGAGATTCGCCAAAATCTTCTCTGCTGCCCGTATTTCTACTTTCGTATTTCGTAATTCTAGTTTCGTATTTCTAAATTACCTTCAAAAAGATGTTAACCCCATGACACTGATTCCTTTCCATAGCGAAACGCTTGTCAGCGCTCTTTCCAAAGAGGAGGTCATGGAGCATATTTCCAAAAAAACACTGGAGGTCAATTTTCTCGACAAACGAACCGAGCTTTCCCGCAAGGCTTCCTTCAATGGGATCGTCGGCAAAAACAGTTTTCGCATTTCCAAAGTCATCAATCGAAGCAATACCTTTCTTCCTTTGATCTTGGGAGAAGTCGAGGAAACTGCTCGGGGTTCTATCCTTTTTCTCCAATACAAACTATTTCCGGGAGCCCTCTTTTTTGTGGTTTTCTGGAGCATCATCCTATTGGCTTTTGCTGGATTTTTTCTGGGCTTAGCAGATAATTATCTCAATGGATTTATCTGTCTGGCTTTGGCTATTTTGAACTATTCCCTGGCCATTTTCTTTTTTCACAGACAAGTCAAATCCTCCAGGGAGGAATTTCACCAACTGATTAACCTACAAATGAAGGATTAAAGCGCTCGCAACTAGGGAAAAAAGCCTTTTGCCCTTATTTTAGCGGCCGGAAATCTGAATTCAATAAATCCACTGTCATGAGCATACGCATAGAAAAAGACACGATGGGGCCTGTTGAGGTGCCTGCAGACAAATATTGGGGAGCGCAAACTCAGCGTTCTATCAACAACTTCAAAATCGGTGGCGAAAAGAACCGCATGCCGATCGAAATCATCCGCGCTTTTGCCATTTTGAAAAAAGCTGCTGCGCAAACCAATGCTGAATTGGGCGTTTTGGCTCAGGAAAAAGCAGATATCATCTCTACGGTTTGTGATGAGATTTTGGCAGGAAAACTGGACGATCAGTTCCCTTTGGTGGTTTGGCAGACCGGTTCTGGTACCCAATCCAATATGAACTCCAACGAGGTGATCGCCTACAGAGCGCACGTATTGCAGGGAGGATCTTTGGAAGATGCCAAAAAATCCATCCACCCAAATGACGATGTGAACAAGTCTCAGTCTTCCAATGACACCTACCCAACGGCTATGCACATCGCTGCATACAAAATGGTGGTAGAAACGACCATCCCGGGCGTTCAGAAATTGAGAGATACCTTGGATGCCAAATCCAAAGCTTTCAAAGATGTGGTGAAAATCGGCCGTACCCACTTTATGGATGCGACTCCACTGACTTTGGGACAGGAATTTAGTGGATATGTAGCTCAGTTGGATCATGGATTGAGAGCATTGAAGAATACCTTGGCTCACCTTTCTGAATTGGCTTTGGGTGGAACAGCCGTAGGAACCGGACTAAACACGCCACAAGGATATTCTGAATTGGTAGCGAAGAAAATCGCAGAATTCTCCGGACAGCCTTTCGTGACTGCCCCTAATAAATTCGAAGCTTTGGCAGCACATGATGGCATGGTAGAAGCACATGGCGCCTTGAAGCAATTGGCTGTTTCCTTGATGAAAATCGCCAATGACATCCGTATGCTTTCTTCTGGTCCAAGATCCGGTATCGGAGAGATCTTGATTCCTGAAAATGAACCAGGATCATCCATTATGCCAGGAAAGGTAAACCCAACTCAGGTAGAGGCTATGACGATGGTCGCTGCCCAAGTGATGGGAAATGATGTGGCTGTTTCCATCGGTGGATCCAATGGTCATTTCGAGCTGAATGTATTTAAGCCAATGATTGCGGCCAACTTCCTACAATCTGCAAGATTGATCGGAGATGCTTGCGTATCTTTCAATGACAACTGTGCTGTAGGTATTGAGCCAAATACGCCGATGATCCAACGTCACTTGGAAAACTCCTTGATGCTGGTAACAGCTTTGAATACCCATATCGGCTATGAAAATGCTGCTGCAATCGCCAAGAAAGCACATAAAGAAGGTACCAGCCTTCGTGAAGCTGCTATCGCCTTGGGTCTTCTTACCTCAGAGCAATTCGATGAATGGGTGAAGCCTGAAGATATGATCGGAAGTTTGAAATAAGAAAGCTGAAACGTGACCAATTCCCCCTTATCAAGGGGGCAAGGGGGATGTTCAATACAAAGCCTTTCCAGCAATGGGAAGGCTTTTTTATTTTTCGATTTTCACCACAGAGACACAGAGAACGCGGAGCTTTCAATGAGAATTTCTTTCCGTCATTGCGATCCGCCTCGGCAAAGTGGCAATCTCTTCCTCCAACAGATAAGCACAGGTTTTAAATCTACGCGCATCCAATTCCCCCTTATCAAGGGGGCTAGGGGGATGCTCTAATTGGATAATTCAATCCCCTTCTTCCAAAAAACTATCTCCAAACCACAAAATTACTTACTCAAAACACCAAAAATACCCAGTACAGGGTATTGCGAAACTGAGATGATTTTTCGTTTTTAATAACCAGAAATCGAGGAAAAGAAAAAAACATTGTATTATTAAATAACGAAAACAATCAAATACATTCAATATAAATTAGATTTTTAGTCCAATTTGGAAATAAAATGAACAGAGGTTCAAAACAAAACGCAACAGATTCAACTAAAGCAATTGCTTATCAATTCTGCATTGCATTAGAAAAATGTTTTGAATTAAACGAAGGACAATCTGTAATAATAGAATATTATGGAGACGTTTCAATTTCTGGAAAAACTCAAATAGAAGTAAAAAACTACAAAAGATCACTTTCAAATCTTGACCAAAATTTTTGGAAAACATTAAAGAATTGGATGGAGGATGAATTTCCAAGAGAAAATTTTCAAAGTTTTATTTTGTGTACAACACAACAAATAAGCCTTAAATCTGAATTTTTGACATGGAACGAAATAAGCAGAAAAGAAAAACTTGAAATTCTAAAAAAAATATTTGAAGAATATCAATTAAAAAAAAGAAAAGATAAAAATACTGTAGAATATCTTAATTATGTGATGAGTCAAAATAGAAGAGAAAATCTAAATTTTATTTTAGATAGATTTACAATTCAAAGTTCTCATTACAACTATCAGGATAAATATAAAAAAATAAAAGAAATATATTCAAAGCCAATTCCAAAATCTAGTCAAGAAAAATTTATTAATTCACTAATTGGCTTTATAATTTCACCAAAAATTTCAAATGAGAACAAATGGGAGATAACTTATAATTTATTTATTTCGGAAGTTCAAGAGTTAACTAAAAGACTAAAAGATGAATCCGTAATTTTCCCAGAAAAAATTAAAATAAAGGAAATAAAGAATAGTGAATATATGGATTCATTATTTGTGAAAAAAATAAAGAAAATAGATTATCATGAAGTAATAATAGAAGCAATATCCGATTATATTCATACAAATAGCATTGCAATCGAAGATTTTAAAATTGGAAGTAAGTTTAAACAATTACAAGATTATAAAAATGATATTCATGAGAATTATAAAATCAAATATAGATTTGCAAAAAGAAATGCAAGCCAAATAAATACAAATAATAGTGCTAAAGATTTTTATGACAACTTTTTATCAGAAAATCCACCATCATTCTCAACATATAACACTGTTCCATCATATTTCCGAAGAGGGTTAATTCATAATATGGCAAATTCTGACAAAACATTTAATATAAAATGGAATCTAGACGATGAATGATTTTGGTGAAAGCATATATAAAATATACAATAATCCATTTATTTTAACTCCCATAATAATTTCTTTTTATAAAAATTATTATGGGAATGAGAAAGACATTTTACTCTCTTATTTAATACTTCCTATTGTACTAGAAATAGATCATCTTTCAGAGATCAAAATGATAAATGTTAAAACCCCATTAAGTAGGTTTACCAAAAACAAAGAATTCATGGCAGGTTTTTATGATCGATTTGAACATTATCAACATATTACAAACCTTTGCCTAAAATATGCTCTAGAATGTGATTACATAAAAATTAATCAAAACTTAAAAGTGACTGTAATAACTGATGAAATATTATATACAGACCCATCATTAAAAAAATCTTTAGAAATTTCAAATAATTTACACAAAGTATTTAAAAAAATAAATATTGTAAATATATATCAAGCATTTGGGATAAAGAAATTATGAAAAGTCATATAGCAAAATTAGGTCTATTCGATAAGAACGGAAGAGAGCATTCAATTAGGTTAGAAGAAGGGGTAAATATAATAACAGGCCGTTCTTCAACAGGAAAAAGCTCATTAATAGAAATATTTGATTATTGCTTTGCTAGTTCCGAATACACTATTCCCGATGGTGTTATAACAGAAAATGCAAGTATCTACTTCACAATAATATCAATAAAAGATGCATTTTTGGTTTTAGCAAGAGATCCCGAAAGACATACAAGAGCTTTTTTTAGATATGATTTAAAATTTAGTTCAAATTTAGAGATAAATATTTCTTACTTTGAGGATGATTATTTTTTGAGATTAGGAGACTTTAAATCAATCCTCGGAAATTTTTTGGGAATAGACATTGTCGATACAGATGAAGATTTAGAATTAAAAAAACAAAGAAACAAAAGTAAAGGACGACCTTCAATAAGAAATATGACATCATATTTCTTACAACATCAGAATTTAATAGCAAACAAACATTCATTATTTTATCGTTTTGATGAAAAAGAAAAAAGAGAACAAACTATTGATCAATTCAAAATATTCTGTGGATTTGTTGATCAGGAATATTATATAAAAAAACAACAGCTTAACGAATTATTTATAGAATTAGAAAAGATTAAAAAACAGAACAATATCTTAGATGAAAGTAAATCTCATCTTTCAGAAAAACTTCAAGAATATTTGGAGGAATATAAAATAATAGTTGGAAAACCACTGTTTAATACTTTTGATCTACAAATAATTTCAAATCCAAAGGAATACCTTGATATTATTGAAAACTATGAAATTGAAGCAGATTATGAATCAAATGAATTTATTAAAAGGTTAAATCAATTAAATTTTAAAAAGAACGAAGAATTAGCAAATCGAAGGGAAAAAATTTTTCGCCTTAACCAAATAAATTCCACAATAGAATACGCAAGAAAATATGAGAACACCATTGACAATATAAAACCTCTTGAGGATGTTCGAATGACAAATTCTGAATGTCCATTTTGTCACCACAAAAATGGTGATTTAAAAAATGAATCAAACAAACTTTCCGAGGCAATAAATTGGTTAAATACTGAACTTTTAAAGACACCACTTCTTATTGACTCTTTAAAGCCTGAAAAACGAAACATTACAAAAGAAATAGAATTTATTGATAGTGAAATTTCTTTTTTGAATAGGCAAATAAAGGAAATTCATAAAATAAATGAAGAGCTTAAAAGAAATAAATCTTTGGAAGAACAGGGCTTAAAGATAATACTACAAATAGAAAATATTCTTGAGGAAGTAATTCAAATAAATAATAAGTTCTTAGATCAAAAAGTAAACAATTTAGAGTTCAAAATTAATTCCCTAGAACTGGAGTTGAAGTCAAAATACAATTTTAAACAGAAATTGGAAAAGGCACAGAAATATATTAATAAACATATGAACAGGCTAGGGTCTAACCTGGATTTTGAGAAAACATATAAACCAATAAATTTAAATTTCAATATTGAAACTTTTGAACTTTATCACCAAAGAAAAGATAAAAAGAAAGTTTATTTAAGATCAATGGGAAGTGGTGCAAATTGGCTTTATTCTCATATATGTTTATTTACTAGTCTACTTAGATATTTTTGTTCTTTACAAAACAAATGCAAAATTCCCTCGATACTATTCCTAGATCAACCTAGCCAAGTATACTTTCCAACAATCTTGGATACAAGTACCACAGAATTTAATCCTGAAATTCTCAAAAAATTGGAAAATAAAACCGAAATGATAGATGAAGATTTGAAAGCTGTAACAAATCTTTTTGATCAATTAGTTGATTTGTGTAATTCAATTCAAGAAGAATCAGGCTTTAAACCTCAAATAATTATTACTGACCACGCAGACAATCTTCATTTGAAAAATGGAGACTTTGAAGAACTTGTTAATGGAAGAAGGTGGAGAGGCAAAGACAGTGGTCTAATAAATTTTTCCAAAATGAATTAGAATTTCCCCCACTAAGCGTAGATTGCATCTACGCTTTTATATTTCTAGGGATTGGCAATTCAAACACCAATTACTCAACTGACCACTGATCCCAAACCACTACCCACTCAAAAAGCCCCTTTCACCATTTTTAACGTGCCGATCCAGTCTCTTTTTCGATTACAGGCGTTACATTCAACTATGATTAAATCCAATTTGAAAAATCTGGCAGGAATGGGATTGATCACCCTTACCCTGGCTACTTCTTGTACCACTTCTTCCCTGATTACTGCCCCTCCGATTACTTATTCTTCTCTTTCCCCCAAGCAAGCTGAACTCACCGATCAGCAAAGTCGCCATTGGGGACATCTGGATCTTCAAAAGGATACCATCCCAGGAATGAGTGTGGATCGTGCTTATGCGGAGCTTTTGAAAAAGAAAAAAGGCGAACCGGTTATCGTAGCGGTGATTGATTCGGGAATTGATCTGGATCATGAGGATATTCAGGAGGTTCTTTGGACCAATCCGGGCGAGAAACCGGGTGATGGCATTGACAATGATGGAAATGGCTACATCGATGATATCCACGGCTATAATTTCCTAGGCGAATCCTACAATGAGCAAATGGAAATGGCTCGAATCCTTCGCTTGAAACTCGGAGACGAAGCCTATCAGCAAGCGGCTCGCGAAAAGCTGGATGAGAAAGTCGCTGAAGCCAAGTCTACTTTGCCTCAGATCAGACAAATCAGACAGGTGATCACCATGGCTGATGGCATGATGCAGGAAGCTTTGGGAAAGAAGACCTATACCTTGGAGGATTTGCAGAACTTCGAACCACAAAATGGCCAGCAACAGCAGATCGTGGCTATGCTTTCTCAAGTTTATGAAATGGGACAGACCGTTCCTGAGGCTCTTCAAGACTTGGAAGAAGGAGCCAAATATTACAATGAGCAGCTGAAATACAATCTCAATGAGACTTTCAATGGCAGAGAGCCTGTTGGAGACGATCCTTATGATTTCTCCGATCAGGACTATGGAAATGGAGATCCGAATATCCGCGTTTCCGATGAAAGTCACGGTTCCCATGTGGCCGGGATCATCGCTGCTGCCCGAAACAATAAAAAGGGAATGGATGGTGTGGCTCAGAATGTTCAGATCATGTCTGTTCGAGCCGTTCCCAATGGAGACGAATATGACAAGGATATCGCTTTGGCGATCCGCTATGCCGCAGACAATGGCGCCAAAGTCATTAATGCAAGCTTTGGAAAGCCCTTTTCTCCAAATTCGGAATGGGTCTATGAGGCTTTGGAATATGCAGCTTCCAAAGATGTGCTCTTTGTGCAGGCAGCAGGAAATGATGCATTGGACTTAGACAATCCGAAGAACACAGCTTTCCCAAATGATCATCCTGAAAGTGAGTCTAAAGAGTTTATCAATAATTATCTAACCGTAGGTGCTTTGTCACCTTATTTAGGAACTGATCTAGTGGCTATATTTTCGAATTATGGTAAAGAGAATGTGGACATTTTTGCTCCTGGTGATGAGATTTATTCCACAATTCCTGATGATGGGTACAAGTTTGAGGGTGGAACCTCCATGGCTGCTCCGGCAGTTACGGGTGTGGCTGCGATGATTCGTTCTTACTATCCGACATTGACTGCACCGCAGGTGAAGAAGGTGATTATGGAATCTGGAATTCCATTGGATATGGAAGTGTTGGTGGGTGGAGCTGATGGAGAGGAGAAGCCATTTTCAGAAATCTCCAAGTCAGGCAAAATCGCCAATCTCTACAATGCTCTGATCTTGGCTAGCCAAGTCGCGAATGGAGAGGTTAGTTTGTAGAACAAAGTTTAAAGAAATTCTAAAGGTGCAGCTTTATTTGCACCTTTTTTTGAACCTTTGAGGTTTGAAAACCTCGAAGGTTTTATTTTTTCATTTTCACCACAGAGTCTCGGAGAACGCAGAGATTTCACTGAGAATTTCTTTTCGTCATTGCTATCAGTCTCAGCGGAGTGGCAATCTCATTTTTCACACAGATCAACACAGAAAAAGTTACAGGTTTTCACAAATCCAAAATCGAAAACGCAAACAATTCCCCCTTTTCAAGGGGGCAAGGGGGATGTTTTTTACCTTGACTTACCAGAAATGAGAAGGTCTTATTTCTTCATTCTTACCACAGAGACGCAGAGAACGCAGAGGTTTCACTGAGTATTTCTTTCTGTCATTGCGAACGCAGGGAAGCAATTCTCACCAGATTTATTAATGCCAATCCATCACCAGCCACTTCAAAGCAAATTTCGAAATCTCTCAATTGCCATCTATTTATAAATTTTGTTCTTAGCTCAACTCTAGTGGCGCGGTGGGAAGAGCTGGCAGCGGGGTGTGCGGTTGGATTGTGGGTGGAAGTCCCGCAGCTATCGGGACCAGATCTTGTCCTCGATAGCAATCGGGATTTTGGTTCTTTTGTGTCAAGACAAAAGAACATAATTAAATAAAAATGAAATGATCATTAATGGCTTATTAGGACTTTAATAAATATTGAAATTATCCTTTATGAAAACTTAAAAACTTCATCAGCGATAGCTCGCCACACTTCACTGTTTCCAATCGGGCGAACAAAGAAATATAAAAGATTAGCTGCGGCCACGAGCAATAATGCCGGATGCCATCTCTTCAGCCTCCAACAAATAATGATAATGGGCAGAATGCAAAAAATGGTGGAAAAGAAAATCACATCGATAAAGTCATACCGCTCAGTCCCGAAAAATATCATAAATGGAATAATCGCTAACCTAGATAAGGCCGGCATAAATGCCCAAAACACAGTAGATATCATCCACATGGCATGATCTTCTAAATTTTTCACCTTGAAAATTCCTATCAAAACACTGGCTGCAAAGCCTATGATCGTAATTAGGTCTGTAAAAGAAACCCCATAAAGGAAGTCAGCTGAAATTATCGGGTTGGTCTCCAATGTTTCAAGTGCCCTTAAGTTATTGGGAATAATCGTCAGAGCTGAAAATGTCACTCCACCAGCTAAAAACAAGGCCATGGTTCCAAAAAACTTATGTTGTTTGACCTTACCCCGGGTAATCAAATAAGGCTGAATAATGATCAGGACATACCAAAGTATAGAGGAAATGCCATGCATATGGTGATGCCAGGTGGCCTCTGGCAACCTGAATAAATAACCTCTTGAAAAACCCATCAGGGCAACCACCAATGGAATAATCAGCCATATATGGGCATTCTTAAAATCAGCTAGAGTCAATTTATTTGGCATAATATCTCAAAATACAGAATTATCCGTAGAATAAATTAACTAATAATCAAGTAGTTACGTCCATAAATCATAACTCTGATTATTTTTTCAAAATGATTTTTAGACTTAAAAATAGAGTTGAATACCAAGTCGGGTGACTTATACCGATAAATAGTCTGTTTTATTGATTCTTTCGGCACCTCCTCGGCAATAAGATGGTAACTATTAACAATATATCGTGGCCGAGGTGAGACGTAGGAAACATTCTCAACCCCGGGCTAAAGCCCAGGGCTATTCATCTTCAGCCCCTCCAGGGCTAGAAACGTAAATATGAATATCATTCATTCTGAAAGAGCCCATTTGTAATAGAGCAAGTCTCCCGACTTGGACATAAAAATATTGCAGTCTAAGACTGCATTATTAGAATCACAAGTCAGGAGAATTGAACCCGTAGGACATTCTCACAATCTGGAAAATGACATAGAATTAGGATGATGGTTCAATTCCAGCAAACTTCGGTCATCGGACATCGGTCTTCCGTCCCTGATAAACAAAGAGAATTTGGATAATGGAGCATTCGCACATATTCAGATTATTTTAATTTACTCCCAAACTCATAAGTCCCCGAAACGACTTCAAAAACTGCCTTTCCATCTTCATACTTGATGAATTTTAGGCCTTTGGCTTGATCAACTGGCTTTCCGCTTTCAGAAATATCTGAAACCGAAGTAGAAGGAAGATAAAGCGTTGCCGAGGTATTGGCTGGGACAGTCGCTTTGTACATCAACTGATCTCCCTCCACTTTCCAATCGCTTTCGATTTTGCCATAAACAGTATCAATATAGCCAGAAGCAAAAGTCATTTGACCTGTAGGATCTGGAGTAGGCTGAAGAATAAAATGCTTGAATCCTGGAATCACAGGATCTCGCTGAATCCCCAGGGAATAATTATACATCCAGGCCCCAACTGCTCCAAAGGAATAATGATTGAATGAATTCATGCTGTTATTTCCTCCAAAACCATTGTCAACGGTATAGGAATTGAGCCTTTCCCAGATAGTCGTGGCCCCATTGATCACAGGATAGAGCCAACCCGGATAGTTTGTTTGTTGTAAAAGGTTGTAAGCTAAATCATGCCTTCCAGCGGTAGAAAGAGCCTCATTGATGGAGGCCGTACCGATAAATCCAGTCATCAAAGAATACTTCGGTCTGGTCACACCAGAATCATCGATATTTTCCCTCTCAATCGTAGCGAAGAAATTTTCCTCCACTTTTGGTCGGTTTTCTTCTGAAATGGCCTGCATATTCAATGGAATAGCATAAGATGCCTGAGTATCCATAGGCTTGCCCTCTGGGGATTCATTGCTTGGCGCAGGCGCCCCAAATCCCGCACTGACCAATTCGGATTTGACAGTTTTCCTATTCTTATCCAGATACTTTTGATTCAAGAACTCGATTCGAGCTTCCCTTTCTTTCCAGAAATCAGCGGCATCAGCAGTTTTCCCCAAGAGCTCAGCTGTTTTAGCCAAAATCTCCAAATCATAAATTTGGTAGGAAGTCCAAAAGAGCGTGTTGTCATTTTTGCCATTTTCTGGACTCAGCCAATCTCCCAATGGACCTTCATTTAAGATTCCATTTTCAGGGTCTATTTTGCTTGCCAAAAAGTCCACATAGCGCTTCATGGCTGGATAGTTTTCCTCCAAAATCTTCAAATCCCCGTATTGGCGATACACTTCCCAGGGAATGATGATGCCAGCGCTCCCCCAAAGCGTACCTCCAAAACCACCACCCACCGGAGCCACATCAGTAAATCGTCCATTCTCTCCTTGCATATCACGCATTGCCATCATATGCCTTCTTAAGAAAAGATCCGCATCAGCGAGATAGGTGGATGCTTTCGCAAAAACATTGATATCGCCACTCCATCCCATGCGTTCATTTCGAGCAGGAGTATCCGTTGGGATAGAAAGGAAATTGCCTCTCAAAGACCAGGTGATATTTTCCCAAAAGCGATTGACCAAAGGATTGGAGGTAACATAAGAAGAATTGATTTCCTCAATGGAACTGATCACCAAGCCTTCGATATCATCCATAGGTATCGCCTCATCAATTCCTGTAATTTCAAGAAATCGAAATCCATGAAATGTAAATTTAGGCTGGATGGTTTCATCTCCTCCTTTTAGCTTCCAAACATCCTGAGCCAGTGCTGCACGGATATTTTCCAACATGATCATCCCAACTTCTTCACCATGCTCCTGAAGATCTGGATATCGCACTTCGGCATATCTCAAGACGACTTCTTGTCCTGCTTTGCCATTTTTCATCTGTATTTTCGGTACACCAACCATGTTTTGTCCCATGTCATAGACAAAGACACCCGGCCTGACTTCCTCCACTGATTGAGGCTTCATCACCTTGACAACTTTGGGACTATTTCCCAACTGGGCTATGATTTGCAAGTCGTCATAACTCACCGATTCAGGACCAAACCTTCCCTGAAAAGTTCCTACATAGGCAGTTCCTTCTAGCGGAACTTCGACAGCTGATTTCCACTTTTGGTCATCATAGTCTGCCTTCGTCCAACCTGTAATCGCGCTTTCTTTGGAGCCATCATAAACTTCCCCTTGGAAAAAGCTTCCATACCGAATCGGCCCATCCAAAAACAATTTCCAGGATTCTGGATCAGAAATGATTTCCTGAGTACTTCCATCAGAATATGTCACTACCAATTTGGAGAGTAGGGACTGTCGATCCCCAAAGAAATTCCAGTGGTCTCCGGAGAAAGTAATATTTCCACTCCACCAGCCTTCACTCAACCATGCTCCCATGGCATTGGGCTTCCCGGACTGAATCATATCCGTGACATCAAAAGTCTGGTACATGTGGGTTTTGTTGTATTGGGTCAAGCCTGGATCAAAATAATCATCACCTACTCGCTCGCCATTGAGAAACATTTCATAAATCCCCCTCGCTGTTAAATAAAGGCGAGCTTTTTCGATTTTTTTATTCTCCGCAGTAAAAACCGTCCTCAGCATTGGAGAGGCATTTTTACTTGGATCTGCCAAAATCAAGCTGGCTTTCCCATCCCCAGAAACCATCAAACCATTGGAAGTTAAGTCTGACTTGGAAACCGATGGGCTAAAGATTCCCTGATAATTCTGATTGAAATTTTCCTGATAAAGGGCATTGGAAGGAAAGCGATGATTGCGGACTTCTACCTTAGAAAAAATGGCCTTTTCGCCCACACCCACATAAAATCCAATATCGCCAACCATCGGGAAAGAGATATAATCATTCCCTACTCCAATTGGATTCAAATTCACTCCTGAACTGGCAAAAGGACCTTGGCCGATCTTTTCTTCCTGTGTCAAATTATAATCTCCCAAAAATATATTGGTGATCCCAAAAATGGTTTCGATACGAAAATCCTTTTTGCTGTATTGATTTGCCTGATTGAGGACTTCCGAAGGGATGGCCAGAGACTTAAGTGGAGTTTCATTACTGTCCTTTTTATCATATCCAACGCGGAAAATATGAAGTTGTGCCAAACCTTCCGCTGAGCCATTTATACCTGAAATATCGAGTTCGAAACGGATATAACTCTCATCTTTTCCAACCTGAACACCCATGATATTTTTATTGCGATCCATCAATCTGCTGTCATTGGCACCGAATACGAAAGACGCTTTTTTACTCTCACTTGCCTGATCCAATTGAAGGGAATACAGAATCTTGAAAACCGATAAATAATGGGAGTAAAAGTTCAAATCCTCGTCTCCTCCACCTATCCATTTGGCCCCAGACCAAGCTTCAATGCCCGGATTCATCAGCCCCGTTTCAAACCAAGATTCAGTAGTGCTTGATGCGCTATCCTGATCCCAAACGGTCAGATTCCAGTAATATCGAGTCGTAGGCTGAAGTGGTTTTCCAGCATATTTGATTCCCAAAGATTCACTTCCGTCTACTTTTCCAGAGTTCCAGACTTCAGCATCATTTTCATCTTTTACTACAATCTGCCAAGCTTCCTGAGAAAGACCTCTTTTTGTACCAATAGCATCCATTTGCCAAGAGAACCTGGGATTTGTACTCTCGATACCCATTGGTTTGGCAGCATATTCGGTTTTGAGATTGGTAATTTGAAAATCAGTCTGAGCAGGACTTTCAGAAGCAAAAGCTATTAGGAACAGCAGGAAAAAAGAAGCAGTCAAGTTTCTCATTTGGAATTGGGTTCTTGTTAATCAGATAATTAGAGCAGGGCCACTCTATTGTTCCAAAATGAGAAAATAAATTGAAAAATGTATCCTGTGGAGAAAGGTTTGGGAAATTGTTTAGTTCAAAGATGTTGTCAAAGTCTAAAAAGAATGCTTTTGATACTCTTTAAAGATAGCCTATTAACCCGCTGTTCGAGATTTGCAATCTCGAACCCTAATCCATTGAGTTTGCAACTCAACAATCAGATGATTAAAAAAAGGATGATTCCGTTTTCTCCTCTGCCACGAAAATATTGTTGCGCAGGTAGCGCAATTCTCTTGACTCGTGCTTTTAACATTGAAGTCTAAGACTGCAATATTTTTAGATTCAAGTCGAGAGACTTGAAACGCAGAAAACAAGAAAGTAAAACCAAAGAAAAAGATTAATTTAAAGCCTGAACCTCAACCCAAAAGCCATGAAAATCAGACTTTTCTTTTCTGCTTCTTTCCTTTTTTTAATTATTCTTTCAACCCATGCTCAAGAACTCTTTCTCTACAAGGAACTCGATACCACAAAGCTTTTTGTGGAAGTACTTTATCCTGAGGAAATGGAAGAGGGACAGGAGTATCCAGCAGTGGTTTTTTTCTTTGGAGGAGGATGGGTTGGCGGATCCAGAGAGCATTTTCGCCCACAGGCAACCTACTTTGCCAAAAGAGGCTTGGTTTGTTTTCTGGTAGATTATCGCACCAGAAGTGTCCATCAGACTCCTCCTTTTGAGTCTCTGAAAGATGCCAAATCAGCTATTCGCTTTGTTCGTTCCCATGCAGATCAATTTCATATAGATCCAGATCAAATCATCGCTGGTGGTGGATCAGCCGGTGGTCATTTAGCCGCTGCCACCGCTTTGGTTTCCGGATTCAATGATGAAAAAGACGATTTAGCGATCAGCCCCATTCCCAACGCATTGCTACTTTTCAATCCAGTGATCGACAATGGTCCCGGAGGATATGGATTTGAGCGAGTTGGAGAGGCTTTCAAGGAATTTTCTCCGCTTCACCTGATTCGAAAAGGAGCTCCACCCACTTTATTTCTATTAGGCACGAAGGACAATTTGGTTCCTGTGGCAACTGCAGAATACTACAAAACCGTCATGGAAAAAGTAGGCAGTCGATGCGATTTACATTTGTACCAGGATCAGCCTCATGGCTTTTTCAACTATCGGAATTTTGAGTTTTACGAGAAGACTTTGCTGGCTGCTGATGAGTTTTTACAGTCATTGGGATATCTAAGCGATCAGCCAAAAGTGAAGATTGAATGACAAAAAGCAGAAAATTAAATCACAAAAATTCTGTTACAAGCCAATCAAAATCACGAGATTAAAGAGGAGTTTTTACCGATTTAAAACCCAAAGAATCAGATCCATTTATGGCATTCATAGATTATTACGAAGTATTGGGTATCCCCAAAACTGCCGATGAAAAGGAGATCAAAGTGGCCTATCGAAAAATGGCCCGGAAGTACCATCCCGATCTCAATCCTGACAACAAGGAGGCTGAAAAGAAATTCAAGGAAGTCAACGAGGCCAACGAGGTCCTCAGCAATCCTGAAAATCGCAAGAAATACGATAAGTATGGCAAAGACTGGAAGCATGGAGAGGAGTTTGAAAAGGCCCAACAACAGCGTCGCCAGCAGCAATCCCAATATTCTCAACACGGTTCAGGTGCTGAAGGCTTCGGAGGGCAGGATTATTCTGATTTCTTTGAATCCATGTTTGGAGGGGCCAGTGGACATTCCCGACAGAGCCATAGACCCAAATTCAAAGGCCAAGATTACAATGCCGAACTGCATCTGGAACTCAAAGATGTCTACACCACCCAAAAGCAAGTGCTCACTGTCAATGACAAGAAGATCCGGATCACAATCCCTGCTGGGGTAGAAAATGGACAGCTGATCAAAATCAAAGGCAATGGCGGCCCTGGAATGAATGGTGGTCCCAATGGTGATTTGTACATCAAGTTTATCATCAACAACCACACAGAATTCAAGCGAGAGGGAAATAATCTCTATAAGGACCAGCCAGTCGATCTATATACCGCGATTTTGGGGGGAGATATTCATGTAGACACCTTTGACGGCAAAGTCAAACTGAAAGTGAAAGCTGGAACAGGAAACGGAACCAAAGTCAAGTTGAAAGGCAAAGGCTTTCCGGTTTATAAAAAAGATGGAGAATTCGGAGATTTGATTTTGACCTATCAAATCCAGATTCCGGAAAATCTATCCGAAAAAGAAATCGAGCTGTTTAAAGAATTACAAAAAATTAAAGAAGGATAATGGAAACGCAGTTTATATCGATCAGTACCATTTGTGTCAATTACCATATTGAATCCTCCTTTTTGATGGATTTAAGCAATATCGGTTTGATACAAATCGAAATTATAGAGCAAGAACAATACATCCACCATGATCAAATTGCAGATCTGGAAAAGATGATTCGTCTGCATGATGAATTGGATCTGAATCTGGAAGGAATTGATGTGGTTTTCAATTTGCTGGCAAAACAAAGAGAGCTACAAAAGGAGCTGACTACTTTGAGGAATAGATTGAGGCTTTATGAGTAAGTCTTATTTTTAGGCTTTAAACAAAATTGAATGATAGAAAGACCCAATCTGCTCGTAGTCTGTGGAAAAAATAAAAAGAGAAGTAGAACAGCAGAATCCATTTTTAAAAACGACCCACGATTTGCCATTAGATCGGTCGGATTAAGCCCAAAAAGCGAAAGAAAAATCTCAGAAAATGACCTAAACTGGTCTGATTTAGTATTGGTGATGGAAACAGATCATCGCCAAAAAATCGTGAAATTGTATAGAAACTTAGACTTACCTATTATCAAGGTCCTCCACATTCCAGACGATTATGAGTATATGGATGATGAGCTAATTGATTTATTACATGATCGAATTAATGAAGCTTTTGAATTAGAATTTGAAATCTAATTTTTGAAAATTTTATCTTTTTAAACCTCAATTTTTATGTCAGAAATCAAAAAGCCAGGTGTTTATATTGAAGAACAAAATACCTTTCCAAATTCAGTAATTGAAGTAGCTTCGGCCATTCCCGCCTTTGTGGGATATACTGAAAAAGCTTCTTACGAGGAGAAATCATTAATCAACAAACCTATTAAAATCAGTTCATTGAATGATTTTCAAGCTTGTTTTGGTGGTCCGCCTCTTCCTCAATTTTCTATCGAGAAAGTTGCTGTTCAGAGTTCGTCAGATTTGGTTTCCCATGGTCAGTTCTATCAGATCAAACAATCGGATAATAGATATCTCCTCTATTCCAGTATTTTACTTTTCTTTCAAAATGGCGGAGGCAGCTGCTATATAGTATCGGTTGGCGATTACAAAAGTCCTATTGGTGCAAATTCATTTTTTTCAGGTATAAAGACTCTGGAAAATGAGCAGGAACCAACCCTTTTGCTTATTCCAGAGGCCATCCTTCTTCCTGATTCAGATACTTGTGCAACAGTCCAAAAGGAAATGCTCAGACATTGCGGTGAAGTAATGAAAAACAGAGTTGCAATTCTGGATCTGTTTGATGGCTATAAATCTCAAAATGACTTAATAGGAAATCCAGTAGAGAGTTTTCGGAAAAATATCGGAACCGATAATCTTAGCTATGGGGCAGCATATTACCCTTGGCTCAATACAAGTATAGTCGAGAAATCTGATTTGGGAATAGCAAATATTAGCAGTGCGGAAACACTTCAAGAAATCCTAAAAAATGAGCTTATCCAAAAGGGAATTAAAGACGACGATCCCAAGTACAAGTTAGTCTATGATGATATCGACAAAATCACCGAAAGTAACTTATCCGATAGCGATCAGACTAGACTGAATCAGACTTTCTTCCAAATCGGTCAGGCCTTTCGATCCATTATCCAATCCATTCAGCAACAATTAAATCTTCTTCCTCCATCCCCTGCTTTAGCTGGAATTTATACTCTTGCAGATAATTTTGAGGGAGTCTGGAAAGCCCCTGCCAATATGAGTTTAGCATCTGTTATTTCCTTACCGGTTGCTATCAGAGATGAAGAACAAGGTGATTTGAATAGTCCTTTGGATGGAAAAGCAATCAATGCTATCCGATCTTTTATTGGACAAGGAGTTTTGGTCTGGGGAGCCAGAACATTGGATTCAAACTCCCAAGATTGGAGGTATATCAATGTTCGAAGAACAATCATCGTGCTTGAACAATCAATAAAGTTAGCTTGCAGAGCCTATGTTTTTGCTTCTAATGATACCCAAACCTGGACATCTGTCAAAAGCATGATTTCTAATTTCCTGACCAATTTTTGGAAAAGCGGCGGATTGGCGGGGCCTAGTCCGAATGATGCTTTTCAAGTATCTGTTGGACTTGGAGAAACGATGACGGCCCAAGATATTTTGGAAGGATTAATGAAAGTGGTAGTCAAAGTAGCTATTCTACGTCCTGCGGAATTCATGATAATCTCCATTGATCAACAAATGCAAAGAGCGTAATCATCCAATAGCCATTTTGATCAAACCTTGAATCTTATTTATCTTTTATCCATGAAAAGACTTTTTCTCTTAGCCATTGCTGCCACTTTTTCATTTTTTAGCTGTGAAAAAGCCAGTTCTGAAGCCCCAAGCTCCGAACTACTGATCGAGTCATTCTTATCCTGGAATGGAGATTCTCTTCCTGATTATCCTGATGGAAAACCCAAAATTTCCATCGTCAAAGTGACCATTCCTCCGCATTCCGAATTACCTAAACACTATCATCCTGTAATCAATGCTGGTGTGCTTTTGACAGGGGAATTGACTGTAATCGACACAAAAGGTGATACGCTTCATATGAAAGCCGGAGACCCAATAGTTGAGCTAGTCAACCAGGTTCACTTTGGAAAAAATGAAGGAGAGATCCCTGCAGAAATCGTAGTTTTTTATGCAGGAACAGAAGAAAGTGAAATCGTAGTGAAAAAATAAACCCACTTGATCAGACCCATTCCTAAAAAATTGACTTGAAGCATCGAGTCAAAGGGTTATATTCCAATTCATTCAGAAAACCACCTTTATGAAATTCAAATCAACCTTACTCCTTCTTGGACTAGGACTGTGCGTCCATGCGCAAGCTCAGGAATTGTCCTCGGAGCTTTTAGACGGATTACCCCTACGAAATATCGGACCGGCCACGATGAGTGGGCGAATTGTAGACCTTGCAGTCAATGAGTCAGACCCATTTACTTTTTATGCAGCTACCGCCACTGGCGGGATCTGGAAAACCACCAATAACGGGGTTTCTTTTGAGCCTGTTTTTGAAAATGAAAATACGCATTCCATCGGCGCGATTGCCTTAAACCAAGAGCACCCCAATATTATTTGGGTAGGAACCGGTGAAAGAGCTAATAGACAAAGTAACTCTTGGGGAGACGGCGTTTACGTTTCTCACGACGAAGGCAAGACCTGGAAAAATATAGGTTTAAAAGACTCCCATCATATTGGTCGAATTGCCCTGCATCCGACTGACACCGCAGTCGCTTACGTTGCTGCCATGGGACATCTTTGGGGCCCGAATGAGGAAAGGGGTCTATACAAAACTTCAGATGGAGGAAAGTCCTGGGAGCAATTGATCTATGTCGATGAAAATACCGGAGTAGTCGATGTGGCCATGGATCCTTCCGATCCTAATATTTTATATGCTGCAACCTATCAAAGAAGAAGGAAACCTTATGGATTCCATGGAGGAGGACCGGGTTCTGGCCTTCATAAATCCACGGATGGAGGAAAAACCTGGAAGGAATTAACAAATGGCCTTCCTGAAGGAGATTACGGGAGAATCGGAATTTCCATATTTAGAAATAACCCCGATGTAGTATTCATTTCTTTGGAGCAGGGCTTTCAATACAATGCCTCCACTGCTTACAATGAAAGAAGAGCCGGATTATATCGAAGTAAAGACAAAGGGGAAAGCTGGGAATTGATGAGTGACTGGAATCCAAGACCCATGTATGCTTCTCAGCCATTGGTTGACCCAAGTGATGAATCCAGAATCTACATGATGAACCAATACAGCTATTCTAGTGATAGCGGTAGAACATTTACAGCTCCCCGCCAGTCCCTACATGGAGAT
Organism: Algoriphagus zhangzhouensis; assembly: GCF_900148515.1. Lineage (GTDB taxonomy): Bacteria > Bacteroidota > Bacteroidia > Cytophagales > Cyclobacteriaceae > Algoriphagus > Algoriphagus zhangzhouensis. The sequence continues at coordinate 698,516 of NZ_FRXN01000002.1, forward strand.
GATCGAATCCTTTGGGTCAATCCGAAAGACTCTCGGCATGTAATTAAAGGTGATGATGGAGGAATAGGGATTTCCTATGACCGAGGCATCCAATGGCTTTTCATCAATAATCTTCCGGTCAGTCAGTATTATCGGGTTACAGTGGATGATGCCAAACCATATAATGTTTATGGTGGATTGCAAGACAATGGAAGCTGGGTTGGACCGAGTGAAACTTACCGTAGAGATGGGATTTTGAATGAGGACTGGAAACGACTGGGTGGAGGAGATGGCTTCCTCAATCAGGTTGATCAAAATGATCCAGACGTCGTCTACACCGAATCCCAATATCTGGGACTTTCTAGATTGAATATGAAAAATGGACAGAGACAGTCCATTCGTCCGGGCGATCCAAAAGGAAAAATCGGTGCCAGAAGAAACTGGGATGCTTGGGGCCCAGGACTTCCAGAACCTGAATTGGGCAATGCCATGGCACCGGGTAACTGGGACGGTCCTTTCTTTTTGTCAAAGCATGATCCCAATACTATTTATGCAGGTACCAATGTCCTTTGGAAAAGTACGGACAATGGATCCACATGGCTTTCTTTGGGAGATCTTACTACCAAAGTGAATCGAAGAGAGTTGCTGATCATGGGCCAAAGACCGGATGAAAACACTGCCTCTTTGGATGATGGAATTCCTTACTATCCTACTTTGACTGCCATCGCTGAGGACTTATTTACTCCGGGAATGCTCTATGTCGGAACCGATGATGGATTATTGCAAGTTTCTTGGGATGATGGCAAAACTTGGAATGATATGACCAGTGCTTTGAGCGGCCTGCCAAAAGAAACCTGGATCAATACATTTGAGCCATCCAAACATACAGCAGGAACAGCCTATGTCGCTATCAATAATTATAGAAATGATGATTTCAAAAATTACATCTACAAGACCACGGATTTTGGAAAAACATGGAAATCTGTAGAAGGAGACCTGCCTGCAAATCGGGTAGCAAGAACACTTAGAGAAGATCCAAAAAATCCAGATCTTCTTTATTTGGGTACTGAATTTGGGCTTTTCATCAGCAATGATGGAGGAAATCATTGGGCAGAGCTAAAAAGCAATATGCCGACACTTCCTTTCAATGATTTGGTGATACATCCAAGAGATAATGATTTGGTTCTGGGTTCGCACGGCAGAGGGGTATGGATTCTGGATCATGTAAATGCACTTCAAGAATTGACTCCAGAAGTTCTTAAAAGTCCAGCAGCTTTATTTTCAATTTCTGAAGCTGAAATCATAAACTATACCAATGACGGTGCTCATACTGGAGATATGTACTATCGGGGTGAAAACCCAGATTTCGGAGCTGCTCTAGATTATTATTTGAAAGATTCTGTGTCTGCAGATGCTATTAGTTTGAAAATTTATGACAGCCAAGGAAACTTTGTTTCTGAAGCAAAAGCCAAGAATAAACCTGGGCTTCATCGAATCATGTGGGACCTGCGATATCAGAATGATCAAGCTGGAAGCGGAAGATCAAGAATGAGTGGTCCTTATGTCAATCCGGGACTTTATACAGCCAAATTAACTGTGAATGGAGAAGAATTTGAGCAAAAATTCAGAGTAAGTGATGATCCTAGATTGGATATTTCCATAGATGTGAGAAAAGAATGGACTGAATCTCAAATGCAGGTTTTGGCACTATCTAAAGAAATCGAAGCGGATCGAGCTGATCTAGTCAAGCTAGAAGAGCAAATCGAAAAATTGAAAGAAAAGGAAATCACGATCGATAAGAGTACAGCCGCTCCATTACTTGATTTCATGAAAAAATATGGAGAGTTAAGCAGTCGAGTTAGAGGTCTATATTCTGAAATAGGAAATTATATTGGCCCTTGGACTACTGATCAAAAAGAGCAATACGCTTATTATCTTTCCATGAAAGACAAATTGAAAGCTGAAAAAGACCAAGTAATCAAAAGCACTTTGCCTAAAATCAACAAAGGCTTGAAAAAGGAAAATTGGTTGCTGATAGCAAAGTAAAAACTTGAGGCTGTTTCAAAAAATTATTTCTTGTCAGGCTGAGCGGAGTCGAAGGCCATTTTATGTGCAAAAGCTACATTTCGACTTCGCTCAATGTGACAAAATACATTTCTGGGTAAGCCTATAAACATAAATCCAAAATGCGAATATTCTTTACAGGAGGTTCAGGAAAAGCTGGCAAGCATGTGATTCCTTACCTTTTAGAACAAGGACATCAGGTCATGAATGTGGACCTGAAACCACTTGATCATCCGGGAGTGGATAATCTCATTGCTGACATTACAGATTCTGGTCAGATGTTCAATGCGATGAGTTCTTACACCAATTTAGGCGAACTCGAACCTGGAAATGGAGTTCCAAAATTTGATGCGGTTGTACATTTTGCAGCAGTACCACGTATCCTGATCAATCCTGACAATGAAACCTTCAGAGTCAATGCAATCGGCACCTACAATGTGATTGAGGCAGCAGTGAAGTTAGGGATCAAAAAAATCATCATTGCATCCTCGGAAACAACTTATGGAGTTTGTTTTTCGGATGGAGAGACTGATCCCCATTCCCTTCCTCTGGAGGAGGATTATGATGTGGACCCAATGGATAGCTATGGTCTTTCCAAAGTTGTCAATGAAAAAACAGCCCGGACATTTCAAAGGAGATCCGGATATGATATCTATGCCCTACGTATTGGAAATGTGATTGAACCACATGAGTACAAGGAGCTTTTCCCGCACTATTTCAAACATCCTGAGGTGCGCCGTAGAAATGCTTTTTGCTATATCGATGCGAGAGATTTGGGACAGATCGTTGATCTATGTATTCAAAATGACGGCTTAGGTTTCCAGGTTTTCAATGCCGGAAATGATCATAATGGAGCTGTGATTCCAAGTAAAGAATTGGCTGAAAGGTTTTTCCCAGGTGTACCAATCACTCGTGAATTGGAAGAACATGAAGCTTTATTTTCCAATAGAAAAATCAGGGAAGTTTTGGGCTTTAAAGAGCAACATAATTGGAGGAAATACCTGGATTGGGAATAAATGTAGAAAGGTTTAGGAAGGAATATGATTACTGAATTAGAAAGTGACAGATTGGTTTTAATTCCAATTACGATTTTGGATTTGGAAAAAATCCATGCACTTCATTCCCTTCCTGAAACTGATCAATACAATACGCTGGGAATACCTGAAAGTCTAGAAGAAACCCAAACGATTATTCAGGATTGGGTAGATAAAAATTCCAATGGCCTCTACCGGAACTTTGTATTCAAAATCGAATCAAAAGAGACCAAGGATTTTATTGGATTGATCGCCATCAATTTGGGTAGCGAGAAATACAAAATTGCCGAGGTCTGGTATAAGCTTCTACCCAATTTTTGGAAAAATGGATATGCGACCGAGGCATTAAATAGAGTTCTTGAATTCGGATTCAAATCCTTGGGACTTCATCGAATTGAAGCAGGATGTGCTGTGGAAAATATTGGAAGTATCCGCGTTCTGGAAAAAGTCGGAATGACTCGAGAAGGGAGAAAAAGGAAAGTTTTACCTCTAAAATACGGCTGGACAGACAACTTCTCCTTTGCGATTTTGGAGGAGGATTTTAATTCAAACTGAGAGTTCAGCCTTGTTGATTAGCTTTTCCACAAATAAGGAAACAAAATATATCCGGCTGCCGCTACGATGGCATTGATGGCCAAAAGGCTCAGAACCTTATCAGCACTGACCGACCAATCCAGTCCGTCCATGGCATTTTTAGAAATTCGGATAGCCATCAACAAAATCGGGATGATTACAGGAAAACTTAAAATAGCCATCAAAGTGGCATTATTTCCTGCTTTGGAAGCAATCCCAGAAACCATGGTCAAACTTGCTGAAAATCCCATTGCTCCCAAGATCAGGTTCAATAAAAATAAGCCTTGATCCTGAATAGGATTTCCCAAAATCACCGAAAAAACCCCATAACCCAACAAGGCCAAAATCAATGTCAAACCCGTGTTGTAGATGATTTTTGAAAGAATAATCGCCTCAGGAGAAGCAATCATATAGTAATACAGTTGTCTTCCCTGATGTTCTTGCACAAAGCTTTTCGCCACAGCATTCACTGCCGAAAACAGGATAATGATCCAGTACAGTGCATTCCAAGTTGGGCCAGAAAGATTCCCCATTTTGGCCCCAACACTCAAATAAGTGATGAAAACCGCCGAAACCACATAAAGCAAAATCCCATTGAGGGCATACTTTTGCCTCCACTCTAAAGTGATTTCTTTTCGGATCAAAACGGAAATTTCCTTTAACATGGCCCAAAGATAGGGGATGAAATGTTAATTCGGAGTTTTTCTATGATGGGTTCCCTGCTCATAGGCATAAGTCAACTCAATCAACTTTCCTTCATCAAACATTCTTCCCAAAAATTGCAAACCAGCAGGTAGATTCCCGCTCACAAAACCCATTGGAACTGTGAAAGCTGGCTGGCCGGTATGAGGAGCGATTACTTGGGAATTATCTCCCTTATATTCTTCCTGGAAATGATCGATTCTAGCTGCAGGATGATTCCAACTCGGATAGACCAAAGCATCCAAATTCAGTGAATCCATGACATTTTCAATCGCTTCTCTGAAAGCAATTCGATGCAGATCTGTAAAAGGATCCCCACATGGTCTATCTTCTGGATTAGTCACTTCAGCAGCATATTCCAATCTAGCTTGGGCAAATTTCGAATGAGTACCTATCCGGATCACATCTTCCAAAGTTGAGACGGTATCTCGCTTGACGTAAGTTTGAAGGAAGTCCTCCAAATCATTTTTGAACTCCGGACACCACTGATTTTGTCTCAATTCTTGGAATCCTGGGACCTCCACATAATCCACTATTTCAGCTCCAAGAGTTGCCATATCCACCAAAGCTTGATTGAATAAAGCTGTAACTTCAGGGTTTGGATCGTTTTCACTCAAAGTTCTAAAAACACCGATTCTGGCATTTTCAAGTCCATTTTCCTTTAAAAAGCTGGTATATGTTTCAGGGATTTTGCCTTCCGAATGTTGAGTAATCGGATCTTTGGTATCATAGCCAGCTATCGCATCAAGCATCCGGGTTGCATCCTCCACAGTTCTACACATCGGCCCAACGACATCATTTCTCAAGTACAAAGGCACAATACCTTCTCTACTAATCAAGCCCAAAGTCGTCCTGAAACCAACCAGAGAATTGTGTGAAGAAGGACCTCGAATAGAGTTTCCTGTATCTGTCCCCAAACCAACAGTTCCAAAATTATCCGCCACTGCCGCACCTGTTCCACCACTGGATCCAGCGGGCACATGATCGAGATTATAGGGATTATGAGTTGTTCCTTTGGTTGAGCTTTCGGAGTGCATCGGGCTAAAAGCCCATTCTGCCATATTGGATTTAGCTATCACAATTGCACCGGCTTCTTTCAGTTTTTGGATTATAAAAGCATCCGATTCTGGATAGAAATCTGCCAATGCCAAAGAACCAGCTGTCGTAGGCATTCCAATCGTATTGATATTGTCCTTCACGATAACAGGTATTCCGTGAAGTGGTCTTAACTTCCCTGTTTCTTTAAATTCCAAGTCTAAAGCTTTTGCATCCTCAAGTGCTTTGGGGTTGGTCTCAGAAATTGCATTGATTGCAGAATCTTCCAAAGCAATCCGATCCAAATATGCCTGAACCAAATCCTCGGCAGTAAATTTTCCGGATTGATAGGCTTGGTGAATAGACTCAATCGTTAACTCTTCGAGAACGATGGGATCCTTTTTCTTTTCACATGAGACGAAAAGAAAAATAAGTAAGGCAAAATAGGCATAGAACTTCATGAAGGAAATTAGCAAGTTTCCTCGTATTCAAGAAATTATATTTTGTGGACTTGGGAAAAGATTGAATCAGACCAATTCTTCGTTGGTATTTTGCTTCCAAAAATGCTCTTCAGGTGGTAGGCTATCCAGGTAAAGATTCGTCTGTTCATAGCCTTTATCCAAGATTTCCTTCCACCTCTTATCATCCATAAAACCGATTCCTTTTAGATTCAGCTCAAAATAATGTGAAACTTTGGACTTGGTGACTTCTTCCTTTTGAAGGCTATTGAGCGTCAAAGAATTAATAATGATCGATCCTAAGCTTGGAATCTTAAACCTTCTTTTCTTCAGCATTTTATCCCAGAAAAGGGACCAGCCTGTCGGTGTTTCCTCATAATTGACTTGGCGATCTGGCAAGCCTCCTAGAGAAACTGCGAATATCCTGGCAACCGGAAACCGATACATAGGTTCGATTGGTAGATTATCCATTACTGAGCCATCGACATGCAAATAGTTTTCGATCACCACTGGAGGAAATACACCCGGGATCGCAATACTTGCCATCACTTGTTTCCAGATCAAACCGCTCTCATGGATTTTGGCGGATGCTCGAGAGAAATTGGTTGAAACGCAATAGGAATTAACCCAGATGTCCTCCAAATGATGATCTGAGTACATGTCTTTTGCAAACTTCTTGATCTTTTTACCTGAAAGAATCGAGACCATTGGAAAGGTCATATCATTGGAGGTAAGCTTTGATTTTACTGCGATTTCGGTCGCCTCCACAATCCTTTTAGGATCAAAATCCGCAAAACTCATCGAAATCCCATAAATCGCTCCGGCACTGGTTCCGCCTAAGAAATCAATCTCAATCCCTCTTTCCTCAAGTGCTTTCACCACACCGAGATGGGCATAGCCTTTGGCTCCTCCACCTCCCAAAACCAATCCGGTGGCATTATTAGTAATGATCCTACAAAAACGACGGATGTCTCTCATGTTCTTTTTCCTCACATGAAGATGAAGATTGACCTGTCGGTCTTCTAACCACTGACTGGTATTTTTTGGGGTTGAGGCATTCTCCTCATGAAGAAGTAGAAGGTAAATTTTCTTATTGAGGATACTCTGGGAATAAAGATCCAATTCCTTTTCTATCGAATACAATCCAGGATCCTGATCGAATCCAACAGCCAAAATGACCAAATCAGCATAAACCATGCATTGGTGAGACCATTCTGGTTCCGCTTCACTACAGACCAAAATATTGATCCCTTCGTGCTGCTCCAAAGAATCAAAAAATGCCTGATCCGCATGCTCCAATTGGGATTCGTAATCATAAACTTGGACAGGAACGCGGTTATCTTGAAAGTAATTTTCCATATCCACTGTCCAAGGAGTCAGGTCAAAATCTGCCTTCAGATTCACCAAGGCAATATTTTTAGGGGGAGTGGATTTATTCTGTTGGAAGGTATTTCTCCTCAATCTGTTGATCACAAAACCAGTCAAGGAACTAGCAAACCTTGGATATTTGGCAACAAGAGAAAGATACTCTTCTTGATCAAACTCCAACACAACAGATTTCCGAATTGCCAAAACTGAAGCCATTCTGGGCTCTCCAGTAAAAAGGGCAAATTCTCCAACTGGCTCGCCTTCTCCAATATCACCCAGGATTCTGGTTCCATTTTTATCCTCTTTGATGGCACGAAGCCTACCTGATAAAACCAGATAAAGAACATTCTCGGATTCCCCTTGATGGAAAAGGTATTCTCCTGTATTGATTTCTTTTTTGGTACCAATTTTTAAAATCTGATCCAATAATTGATCGTCCATGCCTCCAAAAAGTTTGTGGAAAAGGCGATGGTAATGTGCATTAACATCCTGCATAAACTCGGGGTCTATTTGGGTCTATTTGAAATTTTCGAAAGAAGAAAATCAGATTTGGGGTTTTGAAAAAGATCCGACTCTCCCTTCAGTATTAATTTTGTACAGCTACTAAAGTTTTCTCACAATCTGGCGAAAAATTGCTGATTTTCAAACTATAACGAAAAAAAGCCCTCAAAGGGCTTCGATATTCTCAATGGAAAATAAAATCTTAGGGATTGTTGCTCTTTATCCATTCCAAAACCTGTTCTTTCGGCAAAGCCTCGATCACTCTTCCCTCTTTTCCTGTCATGGTTTCGGCAGCAAAAAGAGAGTTAATTACTGCCTCTTCCGTTGCTTCGATCACTGCTAGAAACAATGAACTCATATCATCATTTCTGAGAAAGCTGGCTTCTTCTTTTGTACCGAATTTGGCAGAGTAGGGAATTCGCAAACCCTCAGCAGTTGAAAAGGCAATTACATAATCCCCCGAACCATTGGAAGCTATACCTCCAGTTTTGCCTAAGCCCATCATGGCTCTTTGGGCCATTCTTTCCAAATTTCTTTCCAAAACTGGTGCATCTGTAGCAATTACAATCATGCAACTACCGTCTGCTTTTTCCAAGGCATCTTTGAAAGGATATTTTCCCAATTTTTCACCAACTGGTACCCCAGCAATTTGAAGGTTCCCTCCAAAATTGGTCTGTACCAAAACACCAACAGTATATCCTCCCAAGCTTTCTGGAAGTTTTCGAGACGAACTTCCAATTCCTCCTTTCCAACCAAAGCATATCGTACCCGTACCAGCACCTACATTTCCTTCTTCCACGGAAGCTGATTTAGCGGATTTGATGGTTTGAATTACTTCTTCAGGACTGATGTGCATTCCTCGAATGTCATTGAGAAACCCATCATTAGTTTCTCCAACAACTGCATTGACAGAACCGACATTTTCATTTCCAGGACGCTCTAGAGAATACCTCACAGCTCCTTCTATTCCAGCAGCTACCGAAAGAGTATTGGTTAATATGATCGGGCTCTCGATATTTCCCAACTCCTGAACCTGCGTCACACCAGCCAATTTTCCGAAGCCATTCCCAACAAATATGGCGGCTGGGACTTTTTCCTGAAAAAGATTTCCACCATGAGGTAAAATTGCGGTCACTCCGGTTCGGATGGATTCCCCTTCAATCTTTGTAAAATGCCCAACTTTGACACCCGGCACATCCGTGATGGCATTCCAAGATCCTGTAGGCAATATTCCAAAAGGAATCCCCAGTTCTCGGGGTCTATTTTGAGCAAAAGAGTTAGAATTCATCAGAAAAAGGGATAGAAATATCAATAAAGAGCGGTTCAATTTTTTCATGCTTTGGGGAATGGGAAGCCAATTTTTTAAATTTTTCAATTTTCCAATCTTCCAATATTACCTATCTTAACCCCTCCATCCAAGAATTTCATTTCATGCTTAAAAAAGAGCGATACGAAGCTTTCATCCAATACTTTTCTGAGAATATGCCTGTGGCAGAAACAGAGCTCGACTACGAAACCCCATTTCAGCTTTTGGTGGCGGTAGTGCTCTCAGCTCAATGCACAGACAAAAGGATCAATCTAGTAACACCGGCTCTTTTTAAGGATTTTCCAACTCCGGCCCATTTGGCAGCAACTCATTTTGATGAGTTGTTTCCATATATCAAAACCGTTTCTTACCCAAATAATAAAACCAAACATTTGATCGGTTTGGGAAAAATGTTGGTAGAAGACTTCAATAGTGAAATTCCAGAGACAGTTGCTGAATTGGTGAAACTCCCAGGTGTAGGTAGAAAAACCGCCAATGTGATCACCTCTGTGGTTTGGCAACAACCAAATATGGCTGTTGATACCCACGTCTTTCGAGTTTCAAAAAGGCTAGGTCTAGTCCCCCAAACTGCCAAAACTCCTTTGGAAGTAGAAAAGCAATTGATCAAACATATTCCCAAAGAATACATCCACAAAGCTCATCATTGGTTGATTCTTCATGGTCGGTATACTTGCCTAGCAAGAAAACCCAAATGCGAGGAATGTGGAATCACCCATTTCTGTAAGTATTTTGAAAAGAACTTTGGCAAAGTAACCCGAGAAGAAAAGTAATGTGTGGAATCCATTTGATTTGGGGAAAAGGAGCTAACCAGGAATCAATTGAGTTTCTGGTTAATCATTCTACTCATCGAGGACCTGATCAAAAGGCTTTTTTCAGCCCTTGGCCTAGCTTGTGGATCGGTGTCAACCGACTAAAAATCCTTCACCCTGGTCCAGATGCAGACCAGCCATTTTTTGCTCCAGACGGAAACAGTTTTCTCATTTGGAATGGAGAGGTCTACAATTACAAAAACCTGAGAAACATCCTTGAAAAGATGGGTATTGAATTTATCACCCAGTCTGACACAGAAGTTCTTTTACATTGGCTCAAGATTTTTGGGGCCAAAGGTCTTGAAAGTGTCAAAGGAATGTTCTCATTGATTTTTGTTGATTTGGCATCTCAAAATGTCTTGGTTGCCAGAGATAAAAATGGAGAAAAACCCCTCTATTACCATCAAGATCCAACTACCTTAATGATCTCCTCTGAGTCCAAAGGTTTGGGGAAATTATTGGGTTCCAAACTGGATGAGGGCCAATTGGACAATTATTACTTCATGCGTACCGCTCTTCCTGGCAAGACATTCTACAAAGGGGTCAAAGAATGGAAAGCAGCACGGTTTTCATTGATTCGCCAGCATTCTGCATTCCGATGGGATAATATTCCAGAAATCAAGAAAGAGGAGTCTTTATTTAACAAGGAACGTTTCAAAGAGCTTTTACTGCAATCAATTCAGAGACAATTTCATGCTGATATGCCAGTTGGAATGCTTTTGAGTGGTGGTGCTGATAGCTCTTTACTGTATTCGCTTTGGTACAAAGAAACAGGGATTTCCCTTCCGACTTTTACTATCGAACACGAGGCAAAATATTCCAAAAAGTACGATGATGCGCAAGCTGTATCAAAGCTTGAAAATAGCATCCCTTTGGAAAAAAACCCTATTCAGGTCAGTCAAAAAATCTTTTGGGAAAACTGGGGTGAGTACCTTTTACAACTTGATCTACCAGTCGGGGATTCCGCCAGTTTTTTGACTTGGCTGATTGGGAAAGAAGCCAAGAAATCAGTGAAGGTTTTGATCTCAGGGGCAGGAGCTGATGAATTGTGGGGTGGATACAATCGTCATCAGGCTTTCCTGAAATATCAGGAAAATAAAGGCTTATTTCTACCATTAAAGTCCTTTTTGGGTATGCTTCCTTTGGGAAGAAACTGGAAAAAATTTCTGGAAGGAATAGAACCGGATTCCAAAAAGACATTTCTGAACTTTACTGCATTGGAGCGTATAGATCATGATATTTTCTCTGATTACGAACGGATTTTTGATCAAAAATTAAGTCCTTATAAACAGATTCTGGATTTTGACAGAAGGGTCTTTTTGGTTCAGGATATATTAAAGATTCAGGACAATGCCTTAATGGCTCATGGCTTGGAAGGAAGGTCTCCTTATTTGGATGAGGATCTTTTGAATTTTTGGCATCAAATCAAGGATGAAGAAGTCCTCAAAGGCAAAAAATGGATCAGGGAAATCCTCACAGATCTAGACTTAGAATGGGTTAGTCAGCGCAAAAAATTGGGATTTGGCCTACCTCTTTTAGAATGGTTTTCAGAGGAAGGCGAATTTGCTTCACGAGTTTACGCCTCTCTGGAATCCTTTAAAAATAAATACAAATCCAGCCTTCCAAAACCAGCCCTACAACTTTTGGAGAATCCTCGAAAGCATGTCAAAACGCATTTCTTAACTTTATACAATCTGTTTTTACTGGCAGAATGGCTCAAGTTGAACAAGCTATGAAAGTCTATTACATCCATCAATATTTCAAAACACCTGAGGAAGGAGGAGCCGTAAGGTCTTTTCATCTTGCCAAAGGCTTAGTGAAAAATGGAATCAAGGTGGAAATCATCACTGCCGGCAACCAGCAAGGTTATGATCAAAAATGGATTGAGGGTTTTAAAGTCCACTATTTACCTGTTTCCTATCAGCAGGAATTTGGTTTCTTGAAAAGAATTCAGGCCTTTTATTCCTTTGTCAAGCAAGCAAAAAAACTGATTCAAAAGCTCCCGCGACCGGATTTATTGTATATCAGCTCCACGCCTTTGACCACAGGTTGGATTGGGCTTTGGGCAAAAAAGAAATTCGCTCTTCCTTATATTTTTGAAGTACGAGATCTTTGGCCGGAAGCGCCTATTCAGGTGGGAGCGATTCGTCAGAAATTCCTGAAAACTTACCTATACGGATTAGAAAAAAGGATTTATCAACAGGCTTTGAGTATAGTGGCTCTTTCTCCGGGAATTGCTTCTTACATCCGAACCAAAGTTTCAAACCTGAAAATTTCCATCATCCCCAACTTTTCAGATTTGGAGCAATTTTATCCACAAAACAAAAATGAAAAGCTCCGAGAAGAACTGAGTTTAAAAAAGGGTTTGACCATTGCCTATGCCGGAGCTTTGGGAAAAGTAAATGCCGTGGATGAATTGATTGATCTGGCAAATATGGCCCAGCAACAAAAGAAAAACTGGCAGTTTCTCATTATGGGCGAAGGGAGTAAAAAGGGACTCTTAGAGGAAAAAAGCAATCGTCTGGGCTTAAAAAATCTGGTTTTTGTGCCTTTTGGCCCAAAAGAGGAAGTCAATCAAATTTTAGGTTTGGCAGATTTTGCCTGGATTTCATTTGCTCACCTGCCAGTACTGAAAACTAATAGTCCCAATAAGTTCTTTGATGCTTTGGCAGCTGGTAAAGCCATTATCGTTAACCACAAAGGCTGGGTACATCAGCTGGTGAAGAAAAATGATTTGGGCATTTCTTGCCTTCCTGGCAAAATGGGAAACTGCTTCAGTAAGCTTGAGAAATTGGAATCAAATCCTGAAAAACTGGCTCGATTTCAGCAAAACTCCAGACAATTGGCAGAGCGATATTTCACCAAAGAAATTGCTGTTGAGAAGCTCGCATCAATCATTGACCCGAGTAAGACTCCTCCTACGCAGGGGGACGAGGTCTATATCCTGACTGCCTGAAAATCAACTCTGCATCCGGATTCATCATCAGCATCTGCAAGGTGACATCCTGATTCATTACATAATCATCGACAATATTCCACCCTAACCATCTACCGAGTCTTCCAGGAGCCTTGGTGCTAATGGCGTCAGTAAATGGAGCCTCTCCCATGTATTTTCTGATCTCAAATGGATTAGTCTCATAAAGCAGTTCATTCTGGACAAAATGTGACCAGATAAATTCCTCATTTGCATAGCACTCAGAAATCTCGTCAGGAGTATAACCAATGATAAATTGATCTGAAGTGCAAGGAATAATTGCCTTTGTGAAATGATATGCTTTGCCATAATAGATCATCTCCGCCAAGAGCGTATTATCCTGAGGGTTGGTATTGTTGAATTGTGAGGAGATCGCAGTCACAATCATCGGAACGATATAAGGTCTGTCATATCTCTCAGCCATGTACCTGGCTAGCTCGGGCTGAAACTCATGTGTAGGAGGTAGAAAATAATCCAAACCTATCACGATCACTTCTTCCGTGACTACCAAGTCTGTATTGAAACCAGAAACAAATGTGTAGACTTTCGGAACCTGAAATTCTGGAAAGTAATATTTGATGGCTTTGAAAGCAGTTTCAAGCTCTTTTTCAATATCAGAGAAATCATTGAACACTAATTGTACCGAGTCATTTAAGGTTCTCATCGAAGAATCCTGATGGATCATCAACAATTCAGCCGTCAATGTATCCAATGAAGGGTATAAATCTGGTCGTAAATATGTCTCCGTAAACTCTGGGTACTTTTCAATCAAAAATGAAAAATCCTCTTGGCTTTTGGCATCAAAAAATTCCCTTTCCAATCGGACAATTTCCAAATCCAATTCCTGATTTAGGATCTCCGAATCCAACTCACAATTCTCCTCCTCCTTTTTTCCGCAGGAGAAAATCAGAAGACAAATGCCGGCAATCCAAAAAAGATTTGAATACTTCATAGGTGATTATTTTGTTCAAAAGTAATGATTTCAATGTGAATCTTAGAAAACGCAAAACTCATCATTTGAGTATTCTAGCAAGTTTGCCTTAACTTTCTGATGTGAACAACTCTTTTCAAACGGCCATCTCCTATATCCAACATCTCAACATTCAAAAGTTGACCAATTTGGCTTTACTGGGCCTTTCTTTTCAATTGAGCAGAGTTGTCAACAAACCGATTCTTTGGGGAAAGCCTACCACTTTAAGCATCGAACCAACTACTTCCTGCAATCTTCGATGTCCAGAATGTCCCTCAGGCTTGAGAGCCTTTTCCCGACCTACTGGCATGCTGGATGAAGTACTTTTTGAAAAGGTGATCCAGCAATCCAAAAAGCATCTGACCTGGTTGCATTTATATTTTCAGGGAGAACCATTTTTACATCCCAATTTTTCAAAACTAGTGTCTCTGGCTTCCAAAAATGGGATTTTCACCTCCACCTCTACCAATGCACATTATTTAACAGAAAACCGAGTGGAAGAAATTCTCGAGAGCAGATTGAAGCAATTGATTATCTCGATGGATGGAATTTCTCAAGATGTCTATGAGAAATATCGAATTGGGGGAAACCTGAAAAAAGTGCAGGAAGGGATTTCTCTATTGGTTAGAAAACGAAAAGAGGCCAAGAAATCATATCCACGAATCGTCCTTCAATTCTTAGTCACAGGACAAAATGAACATCAAATTCCTTCTCTCAAATCTTGGGCGGATGAGATTGGAGTGGACGAATTGCAACTCAAGACCACCCAAATTTATGGCTTTGAAAATGGATCTGAATTGATCCCATCAGATTTGAAGTACGCCCGATATATCCCAGATGGTAATGGAAAATGGAAGCTGAAAAAGGAAATCGAAAATAAGTGCTGGAGAATGTGGCAAGGAGCCGTCGTAACTTGGGATGGAAAAGTCGTTCCATGTTGCTTTGACAAAGATGCCAAACATGTCATGGGAAGTTTTGAAAAGGAAAGTCTTGATTCCATCTGGAAATCCAATAAATATCAACAGTTCCGAAGTCAATTGCTTAAAGGCCGAGATCAAATCGATATTTGTAAAAACTGTACCGAATAGCCGCCGCTGCAGCTCGCAAAACAATCCTTTTTGGAACTATTTTTGGTTTGGAAGAGAAATTCACGGATTTTTAGGGTGCATATTTGTTTGAAATTCACCCGGGACAGCATTTTCGCATGATTTTAAAAAAACGATTCTGGTACTTTTTAGGCCTTTTAGGATTTATCCTACTCGCTTCTCCTGAGCCTATTCAAGCTCAACAGACCACAGACATTTCTACTATTAAGGTAGACGAACTCAGCGATGAGCAAGTAGAAGAGCTACTTAACAGGGCAAGTGAAGCAGGACTGAGTGCCGAAGAATTCCTTCAAATGGCCCAATTAAGGGGCATGCCCTCTTCTGAAGTAGCAAAGCTCCGTAACAGAATTGAGGCTTTGGACCCAAGTGGTGCCGCTAGCAGAAGTACAAATGCTTCCAAAAGAGATCCTCGCCAGCAAGTAGATATCAACAATATCACCCAAGGAATTTATAATCCTCAAACTGAATTGGTGGATGTAGATCAATCCAATCAGATTTTTGGAAACTCACTTTTTTACCAGAATAATAGACGATTAAGCTTTGAACCAAGCTTGAATCAAGCTACACCAAAAAGCTACGTTTTGGGACCAGGTGATGTGGTCTATGTGGACATTTATGGGCAATCTGAACAGTATTATGAAGCGACTGTCAACCCTGACGGCTTCGTTTTGTTGGATAATATTGGTCCGGTTTCAGTTTCTGGAAAAACAATTGAAGAGGCTACTGGAATCATCAAAAACCGAGTGAGTAGATTTTACACTGGTTTGAATGGAGCAAATCCAAATACTTTCATTCAAGTAACTTTGGGGAATGTCAGAACCATTAAAGTTCACATTTTAGGGGAAGTTAGATTACCGGGAACTTTCACATTGAGTGCTTTTTCCACTGTTTTCAATGCCCTTTACGCTGCTGGTGGTCCCAATGAAAACGGAACCATGCGTGAAATCAAAGTGGTCAGAAATAACAAATCACTTGCATCGGTTGATGTCTATGACCTTTTGATCAATGGAACTGCCAATTTGGATATTCAGCTTCAAGATCAAGATGTGATTTTGGTAACTCCTTTTATCTCCAGAGTTCAGATTAAAGGTGAGGTGAAAAGACCTATGAAGTATGAGGTCAAAGAAGGTGACACATTCAAAGACTTGGTTGAATATTCAGGCGGCTTCACGGATTTGGCCTTCAAAGACCGCGTAGCAATCTCGAGAATTACAGACAATCAAAGGTCCGTTTCTGATGTCTATCAAAATCAATTTGGGATGTTTATCCTAAAAGGTGGAGATGAAATCACGGTTGGAAAAATCTTGGATCGATATAGCAATAGAGTTCAGATCAAAGGAGCCGTTTACCGAGAAGGCACTTTTGCTTTGGAAGATGATTTGACTTTGAAAAAACTCATCCAAAATGCCGATGGTCTTCGTGGTGATGCATATACGGATCAGGCTAGCATCCTTCGGACCAAAAAGGATCTAAGCACTGAAATGATTGAGGTGAATTTGAAGGCTGTTCTGGATGGAACTGCCCCAGATATTACCCTTCAGAGAGAGGATGTTGTTCGTATTTCCAGCATTTACGATATCAGAAACGAACAATATGTTCAGATTCTAGGGGAAGTGAAAAAGCCAGGGGTTTATCCTTTCTCAGAATCCATGACCGTGGAAGAACTGGTGATTTCGGCAGGAGGTTTCCAAGAATCTGCCAATCCAAATGACATTGAAATTGCAAGAAGATTGGAAGATGCTGATTTGGGCACTCTTTCAGACATAATCCCTGTTCAAGTCAATCCAAACTTATCTTATCGATCCGATTCCAAAACATTGCTTCCATATGATCAAGTGATCGTAAGAAAGAAGGCAAGCTTTACCATGCAGAAACTGGTGGCAGTAGAAGGCCAGGTGAATTCGCCGGGGATGTTTGCGATTCAAAGTTCAGATGAAAGAATCTCGGATTTGATTAATCGAGCTGGAGGTATCAACCAATTCGCCTATGCGAAAGGAGCAACTTTGATCCGCAGAACGGAGTTTTTCAATACCGAATCTGAGGAAATCAGAAGACAAAGAAATCTAGAAGCTCTTCGCCTCAAATTGATGGAAGATCCAAACAATTCAGAGGCTCAGGAAGAATTGATTCAACGATTATTTACCAATCTGCCAAAGGCGGAAAACCCTGTAGACAATCAATTGGCTCAGACTAAAAAAGAGTCTTTGGATCAAATCGCTTCAGAAACACCTGGTTTTGCAGTAAAGATTAAGGATACCGAAGCAGTAGCCATCGATTTGGAAGCAATCCTTAAAAATCCGGGGTCTGAAAATGACCTTTTACTTGTAGAAGGAGATATCCTTTCGGTACCTAAGTTATTGCAGACAGTCCGCATGCGAGGAGATGTCGTATATCCGACTACCATGCGTCACGAAAGTGGTAGAAGCTTGAAACACTATATCAATGGGGCTGGAGGTTTCGAAAGAAGAGCCAATAGAAAGCAAACTTATGTAGTCTATGCCAATGGGGCTGTAAAGCGAACCAAGGGCTTTTTGGGTATTAGAAATTATCCTCCGGTAGAACCAGGAGCTGAAGTAATTGTTCCAACCAAAGGACCAAAAGTTCCCCTTAGACTGGGCGATGTAGTGGGTATCACTACCGGATTGGCAACACTCGCATTGGTAGTTTCACAAATCAACTGGTAATGGCTTCGAAACACTTTTCAGACAATCAATTTACACTCAAAGAAGTCATCCAAAATCTGGGTGAATGGTTTGCCTATTTCCTTTCCAAATGGAAAATTTTAATTGCAGCCGGAATCTTGGGAATGGTTTTGGGAGCCTTGGTTTCCATGTTCAAAAAACCAGTTTTTCATGCGGAAACCTCCTTTGTATTAGAAGAAGGTGACGCTGGAGGGATCGGGCAAATGTCAGGATTGGCATCTCTAGTAGGAGTGAACTTAGGTTCACTAGGCGGAACATCCGGACTGTTTCAAGGAGACAATATCATGGAGCTTTATCGATCTGATCGGATGCTTGGAGAAACGCTTTTAAGACCTTTTAGCGAGAATCAGCTTTTGATTGATCGCTTTGTGGAGTTCGAAGAGCTAGATAAGAAGTGGGCTTCTAAAGTTGATATACCTTCAATGGACTTTTCCATTCCAAGAGATCAATATTCAGTATCCCAAGATTCTGTGGTAAAGGAAGTCTCTAAACTCATCAGAGAAAATCAACTCAGCGTAGCCAAACCGGATCGTAAGTTGAGCATCATTCAGGTAAGCATTTCTTCCAAGGATGAGGATTTTGCGAAAGCCTTCAATGAAACTTTGGTCGACAATGTGAATACATTCTACTTTCAGACCAAAACGAAGAAAACGGGTGAAAATCTTCAGATTCTCCAATCTCAGGCAGATTCTGTAAGAGCTATTTTGGATGAAAGTTTGGCTGAATTTGCAACTGCCACAGATCGAGTTCCAAATGCCAACCCACTATTGAGTTCCGCTCAAGTGGAAAGCCGAAAAAGGCAAATTGACGTGCAGGCAACTGGTGCTGTTTATCAAGAAATCGTCAAGAATCTGGAAATAGCCAAGGTCAATCATCGCAATAATTCGCCCTTGATCCAGATCATTGATTCACCAAGATTTCCTTTGAAAAGAAGTGAAATCAGATTGGTAAAAGGAATTGTTTTAGGAGCCATCATCACAGGGCTATTGGTACTTTTTGGATTGTATTTCCATCGACTGTACCAAAAACATGTGCAGGAAAGCTAACCCATTAAGCTGCCATGTTCGAAAAATTATCCCTCATTTCTTTAAGCAATTTCATCCGGAATAAGTCTATTCAAAACTTCTTATTTCTGGCAGTTATTCAATCTTCCAATGTCCTGATTTCTATCATTTCAATGCCTTTGTTGATCCAAGGTATTGGAGTGGATCAGTTTGGCTTGGTCAATCTTGCCCTATCCGTCATTATTTTGCTGAATATCCTGGTGGGATTTGGATATAACTTGAGTGCTCCCAGAGAAGTAGCGGTCAATCAACAGGACAAGGACGCCCTTTCACACCTAGTTTCTAATGTATTTTCCAGCAAAATCATCCTTGCCAGTATGGCAACTTTTGTGATTTTTCTGGGAGTATTTGGCTTTAACTTGTTTCAGGAATACCAAATGATTTTGGTTTTCTCATCTCTGCTTTTGTTTTCAGAAGCCACGCTTCCTTTGTGGTTTTTCCAGGGGATGGAAAAAATGAAACTCGTTTCCATCGCCAATATTTTCTCCAAACTCCTATTTCTGATGGGTATAGTGTTGTTTATCCACAGTCCTGCTCAAAGCAAATGGGTAAATTTTATGATGGGATTCTTTGGGCTCGCGATTAACCTTTCCCTTCTTGCCTACATCCATTTTTTCATGGGTGTCAAGTTTTATAGACCCGAGTTTTCAGCCATTTGGAAAAGCCTCAAAGAGAATGTTTTGCTGTTCTTTTCCAATCTTGCCAGCCATATTTCGATCAATGGAGGATTGATCATTTTGAGCTTTTTCTCGGTAGCAGAAACCTTAGGAATGTATTCATTGGCAGAGCGAGTGGTGATGGTTTTGAGATTATTTCCGGCACTTATCATCCAAGCAATTTTCCCGAACGCATCCAAGCTGTATAAATCGGATACTGAGCGATTTTATAAGTTCATGAAGAACGTTTATCTGAGAGTCTTATTCTTTGGAGCATTGATCTCGTTGGGTGCCTACTTGACTGCTCCATGGATTATCAAAGTTCTTTCTCGATCAGAATTGGATGAATCGGTTCTTTATCTGAAAACTCTTGCAATTGTTCCTTTTATGGCCTGCCTGAATGTGGGAAATGTAGTTCTTTTGCTCGTAGCAGATCTGAAAGAACTTCTTTTCAAAGCGAGCTGGATGATGTGCGTATATATGATTATCGCTTCTTCCATTCTTACCTATTTCTTTGGAGGAGTTGGCCTGAGTTATGGTATCATTTCTACAGAAATCGTAGTCTTTTTGATTTGTCTTGTGCTGCTATACCAACATAAAAAAGAATTGGTCCATGGCTTCTACACCTGATATTTCTGTCGCCATCATATTAGTCAATTGGAACGGGTTTACATTCACAAAAGCCTGTCTGGAGTCTTTAAAAGCAATCGATTTTCCTAACCATAAGATAATTGTGGTTGACAATGATTCCCACAAGCCGGAAGGTCAATGGCTGTCCAAGGAATTTCCAGAAATCATTTTGATAGAAAACTCCCAAAATTTAGGTTTTACTGGAGGAAATAATGTCGGGATAAAAAAGGCCCTTGAAATGGGTTTCTCACATATTCTTTTATTGAATAATGATACTGAAGTAGAGCCCGATTTCCTGGGTAAAATGGTTTCCACTTTTCAGCAACATCCGAAAGCAGGTGTGATTCAGCCTGTCATTTGTTTTTTGGAAGAAAAGCAAAAAATCTGGAGTGCCGGCGGAAAATGGGTCAATTCTTTGGGTAGTGCAATTACAATTGGAGATAGAAAACCTATTCAAGGATTTCAATTCCAAGAAAATCTCGACTGGGCCACTGGTTGTGCGATGCTGGTTTCCAGAGAAGCCATCATCCAATCTGGTTTATTGAATGACCAGTATTTCGCCTATTTCGAAGATGTGGAGTGGTCCTTGAGAATCCGAAATCAGGGTTTTTCGATTCACCTTTCTACAGAAGCAAAAATATACCATGAGGCTGGAGCCTCTTCCAAAAAGAAAGGGCCGGAAGGAACTCTGAGCGCCAATGTTTTTTATTGGAATGTCAGAAACCAGTTCTATTTACTCAGAGGTTTAAAAAAACTCTCCAAGGGTTCGAAACCCTTGGAGAGTTCACCAACAAACATAATCGCCTATCCCTACCATCTAGGGAGATTTTTCCTATGGATGCTTTACTTCTTGCTAAGAGGTCGATTCCAAAAATTTAAGGCCGTGGCTAAAGGAATAAAAGATGGGCTATCCAATAAACTTCAAGCGATATCGACATGGCCCTGATATTTTTCCTCATCATAGCGATCGCTGTTGGAGCTGGTTTTGTTTGGACAGTCCAAGAAATGATTTTCAAGGGAAAATGGTCTCATTTCATTTTCTTTTTAGCTGCATTCTTACCCTTCTATATCACCAGCTTAAGCGTGGTGTATTTGGCAACTCGTTCTCCTGAATTAGTAAGCTTGTTCCAAATTCTCAAGGAATTGGTCGTTTTGATCGCGCTTTTGGTTTTCATTCTCTACCAAAGGAAAATAGCCGATTACCCATTCCGCATGATGTCCACAGATTGGATGATGATCTCTTTTTTAGGATTGGCTTTTACCTATTTGATTTTGCCTTTGGGTCAGGCTTCCTTTCTCAACAAAGCCCTTTATTTCAAAAGTATGCTGATCCCAGGATTTGTCTATTTCTTGGGAAGAAATACACATTTTGAGGATTGGGAAATCAATAGAATCTTCAAAATCATCTTTATCGTAGCGATTGGTGCATTTGTAGTCAACTTGATTGAAAACTTTATTCTACAAGCACATTTGCAGCAATTCTCTGGCTATGCCTTATACAATTTGGCAATCAATGATATTGAACCAACCGGAAATTTTGGCCTTACTTGGACCTTCGAAACCCAAGCTGTAACCAAACGATTGGCGAGCTTTTTCTCGGATCCTTTAGAGATGGCTAGTTCGGTTTTGATGGGTTTTGCCGCAGGCCTGATTTGGTTTTTGACTAGTAAAAAAGAATACAACTGGTTTTACATTTTGGTCATGGCTTGTTCTTTGGGAAGCCTGGTCTTTTCTGCTTCCAGAGCGGCTTTTGGGGCTTTTTTCGTCATGATCTTTTTTATTGCCCTGGTTTTCCGACTTTACAAACTCATAGCAGCGGGTTTTTTTGTTTTGGTAGCTTTTGGAATTTATGTCCTCTTTTTTGCCTCAGAAGACTTCTATTTCTTTGTTCTAGATACGCTTACATTTGAAAATACTTCCAGTATCGGCCACGTAGTCGAATGGGTTCTGGCACTTGATTCCATGGTAGGAAATCCATTCGGAATCGGACTGGCAATGAGTGGAAACGCAGGTAGTGTGACCGACGAATTGAGAGTTGGTGGAGAGAATCAATTTTTGATTTATGGGGTACAGCTCGGTTGGCTTGGTATGATTTTATACATACTCACCTTAGCCACTGGAGTCATTTTGAGCTTGAGAGTCTTTTACCAAACAGAGAATACTCAAGTCGCAAGAATTGCCTTTGTAGGAGCAGTTGTAAAAGTAGGTTTGCTTTTGCCCTTGTTCACCGCCAATGCTGAAATGTACACCTACGTAGCTTGGCTGACATGGTGGATGATCGGCTACAGTGTGCACGAGTATAGCAGAATCCAATTATCTTTGAGAAAATCCCTTTAGTTTGAAAGTCCTTTTAGACCTGCAATATTTGAATGTGGCTACCACAGGCATCAAAACCTACATGGTGGAATTGGCCAAAGCCATTCGGAAATATCCCCATCCCGAAGTAGAATTCATTTTTACCCATGAACCGGATAAACAGTCAAAAGACAATTCATTTAAAGGCACTCAATCTAAAATCCAGCGACTCAACTATCACTTGGATTATTTTCGCTGGAAGGAATTTCAGCTTCCAGATTTGGTCAAAAAGCATCAGCCGGATGTCTTAATTTGTCCTGATTTTGTTTCTCCTGCAGCATCACTTCCTTGCCGAAGATTGACTGTGGTACATGATGCATTTTTTTGGCAAATGCCACAGAACTATCCGAAATGGTGGAGAACTTACTTTCTCAACCTGATCAAA
This sequence comes from Algoriphagus zhangzhouensis, assembly GCF_900148515.1. Taxonomy (GTDB): domain Bacteria; phylum Bacteroidota; class Bacteroidia; order Cytophagales; family Cyclobacteriaceae; genus Algoriphagus; species Algoriphagus zhangzhouensis. Next base: position 721,208 of record NZ_FRXN01000002.1, read on the forward strand.
AAGGGGCTAAAGGAAAAAACGGAAATCATTACGACAACAGATTATTCCAAGAGATCATTGGAGAAACATTTGGGAAAAAACTGGCCGATCTCTGTCATCTACCAGTGTCCAAAAAGCCTCAAAGCAGCTTCTGATCCTCAGATTTTGAAAAAGTTAGGATTGGTAAACCAGTCTTACTTTCTACACATCGGCACCTTTGATAAAAGAAAACAGCTGCCACTTCTGACAAAGACATTTGCGGAATTTTTGAAGCAAACCAAATCTTCCAAAAAACTCCTGCTGGTAGGTGGGCCGGGTCAAAGCGCCCAAATGAATGACTTCCCTAAAGTCGAAAAACTGGTAAAAGAGCTTGGTTTGGAAAAGCATGTAATATTGCCCGGATTCCTTTCAGATGGGGAAATCAAGGCACTTTACGAGCATGCTTTTGCCTATTTATTCCCATCCGAAAATGAAGGTTTTGGAATCCCCATTCCAGAAGCCATGGGCTTTGGATTGCCTGTGATTCACTCAGATCAAGAAGCGCTATTGGAGGTTGCTGACGGAGCAGGGCTCCCTTTCCAAACCGGAAATCAGGAAGATTTATTGGAAAAAATGGTACTTTTGGACCGCGATTCTGAGCTTTGCCAGAGTCTGAGTGAAAAAGGAAAAATCCGTTCCGGAGACTTTTCAGCTCAAAAATTTGTAGAAGCTTTTCATCAGATCATTCTGAAACCCGGATTGTAAGCCATGCGGCAAACCCAATGTCCTGTCTGCCAAACGCCGACTGATAATTACCCAACAGCAAATTCCCTCGTTTCCTGTCCTTCATGTAGGGTAAAGTGGACTTATTTGCCTGAGGAATTTGATGCAGAAGCACTGTATTCGGACGAGGTATATGCAGTAGTGGACAATCGAAAATCAATTTTCGAAAGAATCATTTTTTCTGAAGCCAAAAAGGTTCTCAAAAAAGCCAAAAGACTTAACCCTAAGGTAAAACGATTATTGGACTTTGGGTCTGGAAAAGGCCTTTTCCTATATGTAGCCAAATCAATGGGCTGGGATGGATTCGGCATAGAAACTTCTCAGGATAGAGCCAACTTTGCCATCGAAAAGTATGATGTCAAAGTCCTTTCTGAATATTATTCTCATGGGAAAATTGAAGGTGGAAATTTTGATTTGATTACTCTCAATCATGTGTTGGAGCACCTTCCAGAACCCATTGTTTTACTTGAAGAGCTTTTAAAAGAAAATGCCAAAGGTCTTCTATATATCGAAGTTCCGAGAGAGAATTCTTGGCAGGCCAAAATTGCAGGAAACAATTGGATGCATTGGGATATCCCGAAGCATTTGAGTCATTGGAACGAAGAAACTTTGGGAAATGAAATTGGGAAATTAGGCTTTAAAAAGGTTGGCTCTCGTTCTTACTCTTTCCATTTGGGAGTTTTAGGAATGCTCCAGGCGATGTTATTTAAACTTGGTTTCAAAGAAAATCTTATTTTGCGGCTGAAACGGAAAAAGACCATTGGCTTACTTTTAGCTATAGCTATGGTTCTCCCATTTGCCTGGATTCTAGAGATTATTTCCACCTTTTTTGGAAAGTCAGGAATTCTAGGGATTTATTTTCAAAAGAATGCCTAAAACCCGAAATGTCCTTTTTCTCCAGAGCTCCTCTGAGCTTTATGGATCCGGCAAAATCATTTTGCAGGTCCTTCGAGTTTATCAAAAGGAAGGCTTTAATCCAATAGTCGTCCTTACCGGACCAGGAGCGATTCAAGGGTATTTAGAGAAGGAAAATATTCCGGTCTATATTCAGAATTTGGGCATTCTGAGAAGAAAATACGTCAATCCACAAGGTCTGATTAATCGATTCAACAAGAATCTAAAAGCCTACAGGTTCCTTAGCGAATTGCATGAAAAGTATCAATTCGAATTGGTGTATTCCAATACTTTGGCAGTAATCGTGGGGGCTTATTGGGCTCAAAAAAATCAGCTTCCCCATATTTGGCATATTCATGAGATTCTTCCGGGACCAGCACCTCTAGTGAAGCTTTTGAGCAAAATACTGGACAAAAGCACCGCAAAACCCATTGCTGTTTCACAAGCTGTAGCTGACCATTGGCAAGGTTTTCTGAAAAAAGCCCAGATAGAAGTCATCCACAACGGGATACCTTATGGGGAATTTTTGGATAATTTTCCAAATGCAAAAAAAGAACTGGGGATTCCTGAAAGCTCAATTGTCATAGGAATGATTGGAAGAATCAATCCGGGAAAAGGCCAACTTTTCTTTTTGGAAATGGCTAGACAACTCAGCTTGAAATATCCTGAAACTCATTTTGTTTTGGTAGGGGATCCTTTTCCGGGATATGAACCAATCCTAGATGAAATAATTGAAAAAATCCAACATGAAGATTTTGAAGGGAAAGTTAGCTATTTGGGTTTTCGAGAGGATATTCCAAAAGTTTTGGCTGGCCTAGATATTTTTGTTTTGCCCTCTATTTTGCCAGATTCATTTCCTACAGTAATTTTGGAGGCTATGGCCGCTGCGAAACCAATCCTTGCGACTCGAACTGGAGGTGCTGTGGAAATGGTAGCAGAGGGCAAAACTGGATTTATTATTGAGCCGGAAGATCTGGAAACAGGAGTTTCTCAGCTCAGTAAATTAATAGAACAAAAAGATCTTAGAAACCAATTGGGAGAAGCAGGAAGAAATAGAGTTCTTTCAGAATTTAGCCTGGAAGCTTTCGAGGAGAGAATTAAAAAACACCTATGGGAGCATCTGGAAAAAAATTAAAAGTAGCGATCATGGGTGCCAAAGGTTACCCCTATGTCTATGGTGGCTATGATACGATGATTCGTGAGCTGGGTGAAAGATTGGTGGCGAAAGGCGTTCACGTCAGAGTCTATAATCACCGTTCTTTATTTCCTAAAAAACCTCGCTTTGTCAATGGAATCGAATGCATTTATACTCCAGCAATCGAAACCAAAAAGCTAACTCAATTATCCCATACATTCTTTTCTATGGTTCATGCCTGTTTCTCAGATGTGGACGTGATTTTTGTGGTGAATTCTGGAAATGGACCATTTGGAATCATTGCTAGAATTTTCAGAAAACCTACAGCCATCAATGTTGATGGTTTGGAGTGGTTGAGGCCAAAGTGGAAAGGCTTTGGCGCCAAATATTTCAAATGGGCATCCAGAATGGCCACCAAACACTACGATCAAATCATCAATGATTCAGATGAAATGCGAAGAGTGTACCTAGAGCTTTTCAATAAAGATTCAAGAGTAATCGCATACGGTGCCAATCCAAGAGAAAGTGTTGATGCTGCTCCGATCAAAAAATGGGATTTGGAAAGTAGAGACTATTTCTTGATTGTAGGAAGATTGGTTCCGGACAATAACGCCGAACTGATCGTTAACGGATTTCTAAAATCAGATTCCAAACGAAAGCTGGTTATTGTTGGAGATGTACCTTTTGAAGATGAATGGTCCAATCGATTAAAACAGGTTCAGGATCCTCGATTATTTTTTATCGGCTATGTGACTGATCCAAATGAATTAGCTGCTCTTTATTCGCATTGTTATGCCTATTTCCATGGTCACGAGTTTGGTGGAACCAATCCGGCAATGCTGAAAGCCCTAGGCTATGGGTGCTCAATTTTGGCTTTGGATACTCCTTTCAATCAGGAAATGCTTCAGAATGGAAAGCATGGTTGGTATTTCCAAAAAGAACCGCAATCAGTTAAAGAAATCGTAGAAAAGGCTGAGGCTGAACCTGAATCCATGGATAGCTTCCGAAATTCAGCCCGTTCAGGATTAACCCAACGCTATAATTGGGATTATGTGACTGAACAGTATCTGGAAGTGTTTGAGGAATTGGCAGGGAAATAAGATTCGATTTAGAAAATACGAAAAGAGAAACACGGATAGGAATTAAGGGTAATTGTTTTAATACAATATCAAACGCTAACTCTGAATCAAAATTGGAGAAAAACTTTCCACCCTTGCCAATTTCAAACTTTCAACCATCCAATCTCTGAAAGATCGAACATCGAATGATGAATAGCGAATAATGAAGGAAAGATAGTCTCTTCTATCTACTATGGTCTATCGTCAATCACTATTCTCTCTTTTCTCAATCTCTAATAATGAAGATGGGAAAAGGAACGTTAGAATCCAGTTTTTGAATAGGAATGGAGCTTTAGCCCATTCAATCATGATCAATTATTCCACATCTGGGCTTTAGCCCAATTTTTCAATAAGATTTGGGCTAAAGCCACGCCGATTTTTTTCAATTTATATCCACCAGCTAAAGCGGGTGGCAATTGAATCTCCAGTCTCTATTCTCGCATTCTCTCAATCTCGAATAATGAACATCGAATGTTCAATGTCAAATAATGAAGTTTAGGAAAACCATGGTCTATGGACTATCAACAATGGACTATGAAATCCGACTCCAATTTACAGCCGTTTTCTTTTGCTGCTTGACCTGACGAAGGATTGGAGCATTGACAGGCTGCGTCAAGTGTGGATCATTCGCTAAAATCTGCTGTGCTGCATCTCTAGCCAACGTAAGAATCGGAGCATCCTTGCTCAAATCAGCAATCAACAAATCAGTAATCCCACTCTGCTGAGTACCCATCAAATCTCCAGGGCCTCTCAATCTCAAATCCACATCTGCGATTTCAAACCCATCATTGGTTCGTACCATCGTTTCTAATCGGATTCTGGAATCTTTAGAGAGTTCGTATTTGCTCATCAATACGCAGTAGCTTTGCTCGGCTCCTCTACCTACTCTTCCTCTCAACTGATGAAGCTGTGAAAGCCCAAATCTCTCAGCGTTTTCTATGATCATCACTGAAGCATTTGGCACATTCACACCCACTTCTATCACGGTAGTGGCAACCATGATTTTGGTTTCTCCTTTTACGAAACGCTGCATTTCATAATCCTTGTCCTCCGACTTCATCGCTCCATGCACAATGCTCAAAGGATATTGTGGAAAGGCTCTGGCTATACTTTCATAGCCATCCATCAGTGATTTGAGATCCAGTTTTTCTGAATCCTCAATTAATGGATATACGATATAGACTTGCCTCCCTTTTTTGACTTCTTCATTGATAAAGCCAAAAACCTTCAGCCTATCCTTTTCATAGCGGTGAACCGTTTGAATTGGTTTTCTTCCTGCCGGCAATTCATCAATGACTGACACATCCAAATCACCATAGAGTGTCATTGCTAATGTTCTGGGAATTGGGGTTGCTGTCATCACCAAAACATGAGGGATAAACTCTTCATTTTTCGCCCAAAGTTTAGCTCTTTGAGCAACCCCAAATCGATGCTGCTCATCTACAATTGCCAATCCTAGGTTTTTAAATTGGACCACATCTTCTAAAAGCGCGTGTGTTCCTATCAAAATTTTGAGCTCTCCATTCAAAAGCTCCTCATGGATGATTTTACGAGCAGATTTCTTTACTGACCCTGTCAAAATGGAAATCTTCAACCCCATCATATCGGCAAATTCCTTCAAGCCCTCATAATGCTGATTTGCCAGAATCTCCGTTGGGGCCATCAAACAGGCCTGTGTACCGGAACTAATCGCTATCAACATACAAATGAAGGCAACCATGGTTTTTCCACTTCCTACATCCCCTTGTACTAGCCGGTTCATCTGCTTACCAGATTTCAGGTCATGATAGGCTTCTCTAATCACCCTTTTCTGTGCTCCTGTCAGCTCAAATGGAATATGATTCTGGTAGAAATCAGTAAGCAATTCGGTATTGTCTAAAATCTGCCCCCGGAACTTTTCAGTCCTGCTTACCTTCATCATCAAAAGACGCAGTTGCAAGAAGAAGAACTCCTCAAATTTCAACCGTTTCCTAGCTCTTTGAAGTAGACCCGGTTCAGAAGGAAAATGGATCTCCTTTACCGCTTCTCTTTTCCCGATCAATTGGTATTGATCCAAAACTTCTTGAGACAAAGTTTCAGAAATATGTGGATAGCAAACTTGAATGAGTCCCTCCAAAATCTTGGAAATTCCCCTGCTATCCAGAAATCTAGCTCGGAGTTTATCCGTAGAGGAATAAACTGGTTGGAAGGTATTTCGCTTTTCCGTGGCTTGTGAAAGTGGCTCCATTTCTGGATGGGCAATGCTCCATTTTCTGCCAAATTGGGCTGGTTTTCCAAAAAATATATAAACCGCGCCAACGGGCAATTTTTTCTGCACCCATTGAATTCCTTTGAACCAGGTCATTTCCATTTCCCCAGTTTCATCGGCCACATAAGCTACCAAACGCCTCTTTCCTCCCACTCCGACCAATTCAATTTTTCGGATTCTGGCGATGACCTGAACATTTTCCAAATCCGGCTGGAGCTCACGGATTTTATAAAATTTACTTCTATCCTCGTATCTGAAAGGATAGTGTTGCAGTAAATCTCCATAAGTGAAAATTGAAAGCTCTTTGTTCAGTAGCTCTGCCTTTTGAGGCCCTACTCCCTTGAGAAATTCAATTTTGGTGTCGAAAAATCCGGACAAAGCTTAATCTTGTTTGCGACAAATTAATCTTGCTAAAATCAATTGCCAAGGAATTGACTGGAATTGTCAATTGGAAAGAATGAAAATCAAATTTGGTCGATCAATGCCTTTAGAGTTCCTCTTTTTTGCTGAAGATCTCTCAGGTAAATCATTTGATTTTTGGCTCGGTGTAAATTCTGCTCAGGGTATTGAACTCGATAGTAAACGTTTCCCATCAAGTGATCAGTAAAAAATCGCAATCCCATCATGCAAGTCATCACTTCACCAGCCAAAAGCAAGGATTCTTTCTCCTCAGGAGTGGCAATGGACTTTAGACCTGACCAATAACCTTCCAGCAATTGCTCAAATACCTTTTCTTCTAGACATAACTTCTCCCATTGGGTATCTGTTTCAGGAATGGAACAGGCAACTGTCCTTACCATATCCCCGAAGTCATACATCAAAAAGCCCGGCATCACTGTATCCAAATCAATCAAAGCCTCCACCTTGCTCAAATCTTTGGAAAAAATCAGGTTATTGATTTTGGTGTCGCTATGCGTCAATCGAACCGGAAGCTTTTGAGCAAATTCTTTGTATGCCTCTATCAAAGGCTTTTGATTGACGTAAAACAGTAGAATAGATTGTTCTTCTTCATCCAAATTTTGGGCTTTTCCTGCCTCTTGAAGGAACTTTTCATAGCGAAGATCCAATCTATGAAAATCAGGAATGGTTTCCTGAAATGCTCCCATATCCAATTGAGCTCCAGCTAATGAAAATTTTGCAAAAGCGAATGCTGCATTTTTTGCTTGATCCAAAGCTGTGATTTGCTCCAGGGTATTTCCCTCTACAAATTCAAAAATCCTCCAAGACTTTCCATCTACCTCGGTCAATTGCTTTCCTTCCAAATTGAGTAATGGCAAAGGAAGAAAGTAAGGCAATTGATCATTCACTTTTTCACGGATCAAAATCCCCAAATTATTGGCAATGCGCTCAGGAAATGGGAATACCGACTGATTGTAGGCTTGCAAAACGTAAGCACCATCTGCGGTTGTAATCCTGTAGGTATCATGAATCAGCCCATTACCAAGTGCATTGATACTGGACAATTCCTGAAAAGGAAGGCTAGGGTATAGGGATAGTATTTGGTGAATTTTCTGAAGATCCATCCCCAAAATTATTCAGAAATTTGATTGGGTCTAAAAAAAGCTGCCTCCTTTACAGAAGACAGCTTTATCAATCACAATTTCAGGGCATTAGTTTTGGAAAACTTTTATCACCCCATCATCTTCGGAGCTTACAACCAAAGTAGCTCGACCATTTGGACTTTCTTCTTCAGGAATAAACAAGACTCCCTCAGGAGCGTCTCCCACTTTCAGTAATTGTATAAACTCAATAGAACCAACACCTCTTAATTCATATACACCAACAGCATCTGCTCTTTCCATTCCTACAAACAGATAGGTTCTTCCTCCACTTGTTCCGATTTCTACAGCCTCTGGCTCCACTCCTTTGTTATCACTTCTTCCATCGTCATAAAGGGACGAATTGGTATTGATCAAATCCATTTCCAAAGTCTTGTAATCATTGACCATTGCACCATTGGCATTCCAAATGGTAAAAGATCTACCTCCAAAACCATGAATCTCATCAAAATCTCCATCGCCATCTAGATCACCTGATATCGTGGTGGCAGTATATCTACCTAAATTTCCTTTCTTTTGAAGCTCCTCCCAATTTGGAAATGCCGTTTCATCCAACATCAAATCTTCCACTCTAGACTCCTCTTCAAAACCATCATATTCTCTAGCATCACCTTCATTTGCAGTAATTAAAAAGTCAGTATTACCCACAGAATAAGCTACAATCGCGTCGGGCATGAAATAAGTCTTCAATGGCCAGTTCCCTAATTCTATGGCATCATCTTTATCACTAGGATCTAAGACATTGGCTTTCTTAGAATAATCCTTCATTCCCAAAGGAAGAATTTCTGTGATCTGCTTTCCTAACAAATCAACTTTGGCTATTCCATTGTTTTCTTGAAGTGTAACCCAAGCAGTGGTTGAGTTAGCACTGATGGCTACATATTCCGGCTCTGTATCCATTGCCAGAGTAGCTTCTGGACCAAAAACTCTATAGCCTTGATCCATCAATGCTTCCTTTTGACTTTCAAATGCTCCAAAACCCAAAGTTTGGTAAGAAAACCCATCAGTTACATCAATAATAGAAATACTACCTTCTGGGTCGACAGAATAATCATCATTTGGCTCTCCTTCATTTGCAGAAACTATGAATTGACCATTTGGACTGAAAGTCACCATATCTGGCAAAGCGCCGACAGGAATTACTTGGATTGGGGTAATAAGATTTGTGGTTTCAAAAATTACAATGGAACCATTATCTGTTTTGGTATTTGCCTCTACCGCCATAGCTAGCAAACCGTTTTTCACTGCTACGGAATTAACACCCCCTCCATAAGGAGTTACATCAATACTTTCTCCTGGCAAATCCATCAAATTTTTGATATCGGAAAAATCAATGACATTCACTTTGGAGTCGAGTTCATTATTTACTACAAAAAGTCTTTGAGTCATTGGATCATAAGCAGAAATCTCTGCAGCTCCTTCACCTCCTTGACTTATGTCTATATCTGACACTTCAGAAAAATTTGTAAAAACGGGAACCCCTTTCCCGATACGCTCTTGGCAGGAAAAAAGCACTCCGGCCATTAAAACAACAATCCCAATTCTTTTCATTTAATTATAAGGTTATGGTGGATGTATAAAGAATTGAAATTACCTGAAACGGATACTAAGAGGTTGATTTTTAGATTATTAAAAAATTACCAACCTATTAAAAATTCACTTCTTAGCTAAAAAGATGTAACATATACTTAATGTATCAAGAAATTAGGCCAACTTACCTTATCAAAATAAATAGCAAATCACACTTAAAATTGGCCTGTTTATAAAATTTATTAAAAAAGTTGAAAGGCATTTAGATAAATTTTTTGTTATTTGTCTGCATTAAATAAACGCTTCCCCTTATGAATGTAAGTACGATTGACTGGGCCATTATCGGAGCCTTCTTTGTAGTCTCATTACTCATTGGACTTTTTACTTCGAAAAAAGCCGGTACCTCAGCCAAAGAATTTTTCCTATCAGGAAGAAATATGCCATGGTGGCTATTGGGTGTTTCCATGGTGGCAACCACCTTTTCAGCTGATACTCCCAACTTGGTAACAGACATTGTCCGTAAAAACGGCGTTGCTGGTAACTGGGCTTGGTGGGCATTCTTGCTTACTGGGATGCTTACAGTGTTTGTTTATGCAAAACTTTGGAGAAGATCTGAAGTAACTACCGATTTGGAATTTTATGAATTGCGCTATTCTGGAAAAGGAGCGGCATTCTTAAGAGCATTTAGAGCGATTTATTTGGGAGTATTCTTCAATGTGGTCATTATGGCTACTGTTTCCCTTGCCGCAATCAAAATCGGTGGGGTAATGTTGGGCTTGAGTCCGGTTCAGACGCTATTGATTGCCTCCATCGTAACAGTGGTATATAGCTCTCTAGGTGGATTGAAAGGGGTTCTTTTGACTGACTTCTTCCAATTCTTCATTGCAATGATTGGATCATTCGGAGCGGCTTATTTCATTTTGGATTTACCAGAAATCGGAAGCTTGAATAATCTTTTGACTCATGAGAATGTTGCAGACAAATTAAATTTCCTTCCAGATTTCACGGATCCTAATGTTTACATTCCTTTGTTCATTCTACCAATTGCAATCCAATGGTGGGCGACATGGTACCCAGGATCTGAGCCAGGTGGTGGTGGTTACATCGCTCAAAGAATGCTTTCTGCAAAAGATGAAAAGAATGCAATGGGTGCTACACTTTTCTACAACGTAGCTCATTATGCCATGAGACCTTGGCCTTGGATTTTGATTGCACTTTCCTCATTGGTGCTTTTCCCAAATATCAGTGACCTTCAAGCAGCATTCCCGAATATCCCTGCTGATAAATTAGGTGATGACTTGGCTTATTCTGCCATGTTGACTTTCCTTCCAACAGGTTTGATTGGTATCGTGTTGGCATCTTTGATTGCTGCGGTTATGTCTACGCTTTCTACTCATTTGAACTGGGGATCTTCTTATGTTGTAAATGATTTCTACCTAAGATTTATCAAGCCTGATGCTTCTGACAAGCAATTGGTAGCCGTTGGTAGAATTTCTACTGTGGTATTGATGGTCCTATCTGCAATCCTTGCTTTGGCGCTTTCTTCTGCTTTAGATGCATTTAATATCTTATTGCAAATCGGTGCTGGTACTGGTTTGATCTTTATCCTAAGATGGTTCTGGTGGAGAATCAACGCATTCACAGAAATCTCAGCAATGGCGATTTCTTTCGTGGTTGCAATCTTCTTCGAGGTGATCAATCCAAATATCAACTTGATCCACATCCCTGCTGAGCAGGCATATTTGAAATTGATCTATTCGGTTTCTATCACAACAATCGGATGGATGTTGGTGACATTCTTAACTGCTCCAGAGAAAGACGAGGTTTTGTTAAGTTTCTACAGAAAAGTGAGACCTGCTGCTTACGGTTGGAAAAAAGTCTTGGATAGATTCCCTGCTGAAAAGCAAGAGCAAGGTCAATTGCCAAAAGAAATTGGTTTGATGCTAGCAGGTACCGTGATGGTTTATTCTGCACTATTCTCCACAGGTTTCTTTATCTATGGAAATACTCTTGGAGGAATTATCGGAGCTGTAATTTCAATCGCTTGTAGCATTGTAATTATCCGAGCTTGGAAAACCCTACATTAATCAAAAAATTTGACGGAATTCATCAGGTGGGCCATGTCCACCTTGATGTATTCTATCACCGGAGCCAAAGAATCATTTTTCATTGCGGTATTAAAATACAGGGCTCCACGCAAAAAGTGATCTGTTGAATCAGTCACAAAGAATTGAAACTGGGTAGGCACCTCTCCAGTCAATTCCGCAACTACTCCAGTATAGCCGTTCGGCGTCACCAACACATTTTCTGAGATCCCATAGGCCATTTTCTGATGCTTTGCTGTCAAATTGAAAGCATCATTGCTCAAGGTTCTAAAGTCGTATTGCTCATTGATGGGTTTATACGTCAAATGTACTTTTGCCTCAAAACCCTGGTAATCCAGATTGATCCAATATTTTTCTTTAAGATTAAATGAATCTGGCTCCACCAAGCTATGAACCGAGTATTCAAAATTGTAAGGATAATCCCCCTGCAGTGACGAAAAAGTATGTGAAGGTAAATCTATTCGATTATAACCAGGAGGTTTGGGAAGATAGGTTTCTTCACAGGAACTCAAAATACCAACTGCTAAACCGAACAAGATTAATTTTCTCATGACCTAAAATTAGACTTTGGATTTGAATTGATTGGGGAAAAGTTGAAATTTATGAAAATAACCAAGACCTCTTTTAACATGAAAAAGACATTTACAACACTAGTTTTTAGTTTGGCAACATTCCTATTTGTCTGCCTTGCTGGATTTTCCAACGCTCAAACCACCATGGATGAGTTTTTAGGAAAATGGAATAATAGCAAACAATTCACAATTGACGTTTTGAACAAAATGCCTGATTCAGGTATGAATTACAAAACGGATCCGGGAGCAATGAGTTTCAAAGAGCAAATCCACCATATCGGAAATGCAATTGTTGGTATTTCTCAGGGATTCTTAGGAGGACCAGATCCAGGATTTACTATCGACGTAGAAACAGCAAGCAAAGCTGAATTGGCTGATTATGTAGCAAAAGCCTATGATTATGGAGCAATGGTCATGAAATCTCTGACTCCTGAGCAAGCTGGTGAATTGATGGAAGTATTTGGTAATAACGTATCCAAAAGACAAGTAATGGCTTTATTGATGGACCATAGTACTCATCATAGAGGATCCGCAATTGCTTACTTGAGAGCAAACGGGGTAGAACCGCCTGCATTCGTAGGATTCTAAAACAAAAAAATCAAAATGAAAAAGGCCTGACATTTAATAGATGTCAGGCCTTTTATTTTTATTCTCTTTCATCAGACTGTTCGGCCTGAGATCAATCTCAATAAAATAGCAACTACTGCTAATACCAATAGGATGTGGATCAATCCTCCAACGCTGTACACAAAGAATCCAAAGATCCATCCAATAATCAAAATCACTGCGATTAAATAAAGTAAAGAATTCATTTTCTTGTTTTTTGGTTGAACACTTTACTTATTTCAATCAAGGTGCCTATTCCTAAAAAATAGTCAAAAACTGCGTTTCTGAACAATAAGGGCCTATTTTTCAAAAAATTAATATCTATAGAACAGGAATTCTCCCCAATTTTATTCCTCAGCTTGGGAAAAATTTTTCACAAAAAAATCCCGACCATCAGGCCGGGACATCTTTTATTCTGTGATCCATGCTACTTTCTCAGCAATTGAATCTCTTTTGCCTTCTGGCCAATTTTCAATTCCTGGTTTTGCCACATAAAAAAAGCCCATCAACATATCTTCCCCTTCCAAACCGAAGTCTTCACGAGCTTCCGGCCAGAAAGTAGGTCCGCCTGTTCCCCAGTATGCTGCCAGTCCATGTGCGGATGCTGTCAAATACATATTTTGAACCGCCATAGAAACCGCTGCGATCTCTTCCATAACCGGGATGCCAGAACCTTCAGTTCTTTTCATCAAAATGGCAATCACGTGAGATGCTTTCAATGGATTCTCCTTGAACTTATTGAAAGTAGCTTCGATAAATGGTGTTCCATTTTTCTCAGCTCTCATTTTGTAAAGGTTTGCCTGATAGTCAGCAAACTTCTTCAACCCTTCACCTTTGTAAACAATAAATCTCCAAGGTTGGGTCAATTTATGAGTTGGGGCCCAATTGGCATTTTCCAACATTTCCTCGATGATAGCATCATCAACAGGATCGTTTTCTTTGAATTGGGATACAAAAAGGGAACGTCTCCCTCTGATAATTTTGGTTACCTCTTCTGTGTTAAAGTCAGGTCTTTGCATAAAGTAAAGTATAGTCTTAAACCGCCTTCGCAGTTTCCATTTTATTGATGATTTCCTCGTAATCCAGCTTGTCCCAGTTTTCGGTGATCAAAGGGTCTTCCATCACTCTGTCCATGATTTCTTCCTGCAGCTTCCCTTGTGCATAAGCCTCCGCATAGCCCATGTCAGAGAAAGTCACCATAGAATACAATGGAATCCAGTCATTGGGATAGAGGTCATTGAGCTTAGCTTCAATTTTCTTACGAAGAACAAACTTTGGATCAGCCACAGAATCTCTCATTTCGATGAAATTCTCCATTGCCAATTGGCAAATCGCATCTGTATCCAGTTTTCTGTTCTTTTGAAATTTTTCGAAAACCAAATCCCAAGAATTCAAGCCATACTTTTCCAACAAGCCATTCAAAATGAAGCAGTCCTCAAAACCACAATTCATCCCTTGTCCGTAGAAAGGAACCATCGCATGAGAAGCATCGCCCAACAAGATGCTATGCCCCTGAACCCAAGGGAAGCATTCTACATTGATTAAAGCCGCTGTAGGATTTTTGAAGAATTCAGTCTTCAAATCTGGCATCAATTGGTAGGCATCATCAAAATAATGTCTGAAAACTGACTCCAAATCCTTTTCATCATTGATTTTATCAAAACACACTTTGGTTCCTTGGAAAGGAAGGAAAAGTGTACAAGTGAAAGACTTATCCGGATTCGGAAGAGCGATCAACATGAACTTTCCTCTAGGCCAGATGTGAAGTGCATTCGGGTCCATGGCAAACTCTCCATCAGCAGTAGCTGGGATCGTCAATTCTTTATAGCCATGGCTTAAATATTCTTGCTTGTAATTAAAACGGATTTGCTTTTGCATGGAAAGACGAAGCGCAGAATAGGCCCCATCTGCTCCAACGATCACCGGTGCATGTTTCTTTTTGATCCCGTCCTTGGTTTCAAAAGTGATCTCCTGACTTTGGAAATCTACTTCTAGGCATTTGTGCTCAAATTCTAAATGAGCACCCAATCTTTCTGCTTCTTCAGCTAACAATTGGTTGAATTTTCCCCTTGAAATGGAATAAATGGCTTGCTTATCTTTTCCATAAGGAATGAAAGAAGTACCACCGTGCTCGTCGTGGATTTTACGACCATACATAGGAATCGCCAAAGGCAAAACCTGATCTTTCAATCCAACTTGCTCTAAACTTTTCCAACCTCTATGGCTCAAAGCCATGTTGATGGAACGGCCACCTTCGTAATAGGGAGTTTTGCGTTTGTCCGGTCTTTTGTCATAAATCGTGACATCCAAACCTTGACGCTTGAGATATATTGCCATCAAAGAGCCAATCAAACCAGCTCCTAAGACAGTTATTTCATTCTGTTTCATGTGGAATTTATTCTCCTCGCTCTTTTAAGCGAATTTTTTGATGGATTGTTCCAAAATCTTCGCAAATCTGAAAACATCCATATAGCTATTATAAAGAGGGGTAGGGGCCAATCTTATCACATTTGGGTTTCTCCAGTCACCCACTACTCCATGTTGATACCACTCATCGAAGACGGCCTTACCGCCACGATGAATCAGCAAAGATAATTGACAACCTCTTTCCGAGGGGTTTTCTGGGGTAATAATTTCCAAAATGCCTGATTCTCCGCTGATTTCACGGATCAAATACTCCAAATAGCCAGTAAGAGAAACACTTTTATTCCTCAAATTTTCGATTCCAGCTTCCATAAAAATATCCAATGAAGCCTGATGAGCTGCCAAAGCCAAGATATTGGTATTAGCTAACTGCCATCCATCCGCTCCAAACATGGGAAGAAATCCTTTTTCCATTTTAAAGCGCTGGCCTTCATCGTGACCCCACCAACCGGCAAAGCGAGGTATATCCGGCCTTTCGGCAAATCGCTCATGAACATAAATTCCGGAAATATTTCCTGGACCGGAATTCATATACTTATAGCTACACCAGGTCGCAAAATCTACATCCCAATCATGTAATTTCAATAGAGCATTACCTGCAGCATGCGCCAAATCAAATCCAGCATAAGCTCCCACTTCATGAGCGGCCTTGGTGATTGCCTCCAAATCAAATAGCTGTCCTGAATAATATTGGATACCGGCCATATTGACCAAAGCCAAAGCATCACCCTGCTTTTTGATTTCAGCAACAATATCTTCCGTTCTCAAGGTATGTTCACCAGCTCTCGGCTTCAATTCCACGATGACTTCCTCAGGATTCAGGCCGTGGAACTTCACCTGAGTCTCTAACATATATTGATCAGATGGAAAAGCTCCTGCCTCCACGATGATCTTGTATTTCTCTGACGTAGGTCGATAAAAAGAAACCATCAACAGGTGCAAATTCACACTGAGGTTGTTCATTGCTACCACTTCATGCTCATGAGCCCCCATGATTTCAGCTAAAGCAGGCTTGGATTTATTCTTTGCATAAAACCAAGCATCTTCCCCATGAAAATGCCCATCTACAGCCATCTTAGCCCAGTTTTGAAGCTCTCGGTCCAATCCATTTCGAACGGTTTTAGGCTGAAGTCCTAAGGAATTTCCACAGAAATAAATAGCTTCCTCCCCATTCACCTGAGGGAAAATGAATTGATCTCTAAACTTTGCCAAAGGATCTTTTTGATCCATTTCTAGGGCAAAGGATTCTGAATATTGGTAGTTCATGTAATAGGTTACAAGTTTTAAAGTCGGAAGGTTCAAAGGTTCAAAGTTTTAAGACCGCCCAAAAAGTGTGGGTCATCTTTACCACTTTTTAACCTTCCAACCTTTCAACTCATTTGGTCTATTTTGTCATCACCGTACCACAGTTTTTGCAGGTACAGTTTTCAGGATTGTTCCAAAATCTATCCATAATCGGAGGCAATTGATTGACGATATCAGTCAGCTCAACATACTCTTCGTAAAGCAAATTTCCACAGTTTTCACAATGCCAGATAAAGCCATCTTTCTCTCCTGGTCTTCTGTATCTTTCTACCACTAGACCCACTGTATTGGCTGGTCTTCTAGGAGAATGAGGAACTTTTGGGGGCAAAAGGAAAATTTCTCCCTCTTTGATATGAATATCCTTTGGCTTGCCATCCTCAATAACCT
Source organism: Algoriphagus zhangzhouensis (assembly GCF_900148515.1). Classification (GTDB taxonomy): domain Bacteria; phylum Bacteroidota; class Bacteroidia; order Cytophagales; family Cyclobacteriaceae; genus Algoriphagus; species Algoriphagus zhangzhouensis. The sequence goes on from NZ_FRXN01000002.1 coordinate 737,832, forward strand.
TGAGCACGATATCTCCTTCCAATTGATAAAAGAATTCTTCCCCTTCATCGTAGTGATAGTCCTTTCGAGAATTAGGCCCACCGACAACCATGATAATGAAATCATCATTCCCTTTGTAAACTTGCTGATTGCCAACAGGTGGTTTTAATAGATGTCTATTATCATCAATCCATTTTTTGAAATTGAAAGGTTGGGACAAGGCCATAATTTGATTTTTTTAGTGGAAAAGGGCATTCTCAACAGGATTTTCGCCCAATTGAATTAGGTACTAAAAGTATTAAAAAACACGCGTTTTTTTCCCTTACTTTGTTCAAAAGGCCGAATTCATGTCATTACCAATTATTGATCTACACTGCGATTTACTTTCTTACCTAGCTCGAATCCCCGATGCAAGTCCATTTGCAGGAGATGAGATTGCTTGTGCATTTCCACATCTTAAATCAGGAAATGTCAAAGTCCAGGTTTGTGCGATTTACACAGATGTCAGACCTATTTCCATGGATTTGGCTTGGAAGCAGGCAGAGAAATTTAATGAACTTGTTAGTCAAGAAAAGGAGTCCTTTTCGGCCTTTGATTGCAAAATTCTTCCTTCAGATGAGACTGTTTCGCTTTTCGCATCCATTGAAAATGCTGCTGGATTGGGAAATGAAGATGCCACTTGGGATGAAATTTATGCTCAGTTTGACAGGATACTCGAGAAAACAGAAAAGCTTGCCTATATCGGATTGACCCACCATACTGAAAACCGTTTCGGAGGGGGAAATTATACCGAAGGAATCGGCCTGAAAGACGATGGCAAAAAACTACTCGATTACATGAGTGGAAAGAAAATCCCAGTAGACTTCAGCCATACATCTGATTTGCTAGCAGAAGGGATCTTAAATCATATTGCGCAAGCAAACTTGGATATTCCAATCATTGCGAGTCACTCGAATTATCGAGCTATTTGGGATCATAAAAGAAACTTACCTGATGAGTTTGCTCAAGAAATCATCCGTAGAAAAGGAATTATCGGAGTGAACTTCCTTCGTGCATTTTTAGATACTGATGTTCCTGAAAGGTTGTTTGAACATATCCTTCATGGATTTGAAATTGGTGGAAAAGAGGCACAAGGATTTGGGGCCGATTACTTTTATACCAAGGATTTTGGTGATCCTAACCGCTTTCCATTCTATTTCCCTTTGGCAGATGATGCCAGCAAATACCCAAGTTTGTTGGAAAGCTTGAGCAGCAAATTGGATTCTGAATCTCTAGAAAACCTAGCTTACAAAAACGTCTTAACTTTCTACCAAAACCTTCACAGCTGATGTCTTCCCATCATTTTGTCAAAGAGCAACAGGAACCGGCAGTTCTGATTTTGGATACCCAGGGAATTTCCTTCGATTCCATCAGTCCTTTGTTGGAATGGGTTCCAACAGTGCTAGTTGCCGAAAATTGTGTAGATCAAGTTCTCTCTTGGGGAATCAAAATCGATGTGGTTTTAGCGAGTGAAGACTTTCAAAAGGCAAATCTGAATCTTTTGGAAGAGCAATATCCATTGAGATTTTACACTTCCTCCACTGATAATTTTTTGGGAGACGGACTCCACTATCTAATGGCATCCAATCATCAAGCAGCTCATCTGGTAGGGTTTCCACATGAGAAGGCATTGGAGCTCGGATTGTTTTTGGAGGAAATGGATCTTACGATTCAAGAAGCCGAATGGAAGTTTTATCCCGTGAAAGGCGGAAAATTCAAGAAGTGGTTCCGATCCAGTGAAATTGAGATTTTTGGACAGGAAGGCTTACCCGTAGAATTGGAAAATGAGAACGGAAAACTCATTTTACCCCTCACTTATGTGACGATATTGGAAGTTCCGGAAGGCTTTACTGAAATACAGGCTCCGGGAGTTTTTTGGATTGGAGAGAGAACTACTTAAAGCGTTCCCGACAAAACAGCCATCAACTTTTCCAAATAGAGCTGATCAGTTTCGTCGAAATCATTCAATTGATCGCTGTCCACATCCAAGACCATGGCAACTTCAGAACCTTTGAATACCGGAACTACAATTTCAGATCTGGAAGCTGAACTACAGGCAATATGTCCAGGAAATGCATCCACATCCGGCACCAATTGAGTTTTGGCATCTTTCCAAGCCGTACCACAGACACCCTTCCCTAAATTAATTCGGGTACAGGCAATAGGTCCCTGAAAAGGTCCGAGAACTAGTTGCTCACCTTTAACCACGTAGAATCCAACCCAGAAAAAATCAAAGGCCTGCTTCAATGCCGCTGCGATGTTGGAGAGGTTGGCATACATATCTGGTTCTCCAGAAATCAAGGCTTCGATTTGCGGAAGAACTGCTTCGTATTGCTCTGCTTTCGTAGCAGATTCAGGAACGTATAGATTTTCAGACATGGTAATAAATGGCTAATTCGTCTTCTAGGAAATAAACTCTTTCACTTGAGGGATGAGAAATTTGAGGGGCATTGATTCCTTCCAAAAATTTCACCTGGCTGGTAAACACCCTTGCTTCATCCCAAAGTTCAGATTCGATGAATTTATTTAAAAGGAAGGAACCTCCTTCTACTATCAAACTCTGGATTTTCCGCTCCTGCAGATCATCCAAAATCTCCTGGATTTCAAACTTTGGAGAAAGCTTTTTCCACTCCAGATTCCCATTGGTTTCTGACTTTTTCAGGTTGTAGCAAATCGTCGGAATTCCATGATCGAATAATTTCAACTCATGTGAAAGCTGCAATTGTCTATCTATGACCAAGCGAAGAGGATTTTTTCCAACCCAATCACGCACATTTAAAGAAGGATCATCGTACTGAGCAGTATTCCTTCCCACCAAAATGGCATCTTCCTCAGCTCTCCACTTATGAACCTGCTGACGGCTTAGGGAATTGGAAATCCATTTGGAGGAGTAATCTTTTCGAGCCACAAAACCATCTAAGGTCTGTGCCCATTTCAGGATTACATAAGGTCTTTTCTTTTCGATTTGGGTAAAAAACCGTCGGTTTTGCGATCGGGCTTCTTGTTCCAAAATCCCTGTCTCGACTTCAATTCCAGCATCTTTTAGAATTTGGATTCCTTTTCCTCCAACCAATGGATTGGAATCAAAAGCCGCGATTACGACTTTTTTAACACTCTTTTCCACCAAAAGATTGGCACAAGGAGGAGTTTTACCAAAATGAGCACAAGGCTCCAAAGTCACATAAACCGTAGATTCTGGAAGCAATTCAGGGTTTTTCACCGAATTTACCGCATTGACTTCCGCATGGGGACCCCCATATACTTTATGAAATCCCTCTCCGATAATCACCCCGTCATGAACAATGACACAGCCCACCATAGGATTAGGGCTGACATTTCCACGACCCCACTCTGCTAGCTCTAAAGCTCTTCGCATGTATTGAGCGTGCATTTCCATCAAGGTTTGATTCTAAAGGTTAATAAATCCAAGGTTTGACTTTCTCCAGCTACCACCTCCAATCCAAGAAGTGTATCAGCTAAAAATCCATCATTTTTTGGATCAAAATAAAGGTCATAGGTGCCTTCAGGTAATCTGAAATAATAGCCCATATCTTCATTGACATGAGTACTAGTAGAATCACCATCCTGGATAGCAAATATTGCGGGTCTTAACTGATCTTGCGAAATAGTCCCATAGATTTCCCCCAAGTCTCCTGGCAATAGCACATGCAAATAGGGATCGAAAGACAAGGTCAGCGGATCTGGATTGACAGTCTGAATGGATTTTTCCAAATCAAAATCCAAAACAACATCATAAGAGAGACCTGATTCCAGAAACATTTCAATATCAATGGGAATAAGAGTAGTAGCAGTCTCCACCAAAGGTAGATTATATCTGTCTTCACTTTCCCAGAGGTAATTGCTGGTACCGATTTCGAGTTCCATCCCGATAATCTGCCCTGGAGGTAAAGGCTCTCTACCCAATAGTAATACTTCTCCTCCCACATAATCTGAGACCTTAACTTGCTTATCTCCCAGTTCATATTCGATAAAAAATGTCTGCTCTTCGGTCTCTCTTCCCTGCACATTCATGGTGACATTCACTCCAAAGATTTCCACAAAAACAGAATCGTATAGAGGCGGAGCGTCGATTAGAACAACATTGAGCAAAGCTTCCGGCTTGTCGTCAGCACTGGAACAGGCTCCAAGGAAGCCCAAAAACAATAAAACTGCTGGGAAAAGGTTTCTTATTCTCACATTACAAATTTAGACCAAATCTTGGTTTAGGTAGAATTGTTTGAAAGCAAAAAAGCCGGCTTAGCCGGCTTTTAACATCTTACTGAGAATATTTCAATTATAAGAGATCCAAGATGATAGGATCTACTACAGTCATTTCTCCATCTACTACTAAGATTCCATCAATTTGAACTGGAGCATACAATTCATTTGGAGTAATTACCAAAGAGTAGGTTCCTGAATCCAAACCTTGAATTTTGAAGTTTCCGTTTTCATCAACGTAGGTAGTATAGTTGTCATCTCCATCTACCGCAGTCACTTCGATCATTTGTGCTTCAATTGGTAAAATCTGTCCAGAGATTCCTGCAGCTTCTTGTAGATAGGCTCTCAAAACAGGCTTCAAATTGATATTTCCTGAATTTCCAGCAACTACAATTGATTTAGCAACATCGAAGTCAATGATCAAATCATAGGTCTGACCAGCTTCTAGTTCTTGATCGATTTTGATTTTCAATCCACTCTGTTGAGCACTTGGAGTTTTCAAATCGGACTCTACTCCATCTTTTACCACATAATTGTTGGTACCTAAAATCAATCTGATTTGATCGATTTCACCCTCTTCAAAATCTTCAGTACCCAAAAGCAAAGAATTAGCTCCTGTTAAATCTAAAAGGTTGACCATTTGGCTCTCTCCTTCATAGGAAATCTCTTGCCAAGAGTCATAATTGTCATCATCGTCTCCTTGAGAATTGTCATCATCCATGGAGTTGTCATCCATTTTCACACGTACAGCAAGTACTTCCACCCATACTTCATCAAAATCTCCCGGTGCATCCACTAGGTAAAAATTAACTCTTGCTTTCCCATCCAAATTTCCCGGAGAATCATCCGAGGTACATGAAGCAGCAAATATGACAGTTAGGGCAGTTAGAAAATATGAAATGTACTTTTTCATAAATATTTGGTTTATGTTCACCAATTCATTTTCAAGCTTTATGCCAGACTCTAATTTACTTCTTTTTTGAGGGTTTTCTCTGCAGGCATTCTTATTTTTGAGGATGATGAAATGGGAACGACTCCTTACACGTGGTAGATTTGGAGACAAACCGGGGTTTATCCCCACACAAGCAACTAGAAGTGAATTTGAAGTCGATTATGATCGAATCATTTTTTCATCCCCTTTTAGAAACCTTCAGGATAAAACTCAGGTCTTCCCTCTACCCGATCAGGCTTTTGTCCATACCCGATTGACTCATAGCTTGGAAGTTTCCTCCGTCGGAAGATCTTTAGGAAAATCAGCCGGAGAATACCTTTTGAGTAAATATCCGAACCTAGAAAAAACAGGAATCACTTCTTCAGAAATCGGTGGAATCGTCGCCGCAGCTGCCTTGACACATGATATCGGAAATCCGCCATTTGGACATGCGGGAGAGGAAGCCATTTCCGACTTTTTCAAATTTCATCCTTTGGGACAAGTTTGGAAAAATCATGTAAGATCAGAGCAATGGGCGGATTTATGCAATTTCGAAGGAAATGCGCAAGGCTTTAGAATGCTTGTTTCAAAACAGTTTGGGTTGAAATTGACTTATGCGACTTTGGCTGCATTTACAAAGTACCCAAGACCAAGTTTGATTTCCCATCGAGATGTGGCAAGAAGAAGCCAGAAGAAATTCGGATTTTTCATCAATCAGCTAGCGGATTTTGAGCAGATGGCAGCCTTTCTTGGAATCGGGAAATCCAGTGAAGAATGTTGGATGCGGCACCCATTGGCTTTTTTGGTGGAAGCTGCAGATGATATCTGCTATAGCATCATTGATTTGGAAGATGGATGCACGATGGGGCTCGTAAGTTTTGAAGAGACAGTCTCCCTTTTAGCTCCGATCTTAAAGGATAAATTTGATCCGGAAAAATTAAAAAATCGAACCAATGCCCAAAACTTGGGTGCATTGCGCGCTTTGGCTATTGGCGAGCTAATCCAGGAAACTGTAGAAGCTTTTTCACAGTATGAGGAAAGCATGTGCAAGGGAAACTTTGATAAAGCCCTGACAGACATCATCCCTTCTGCCAAATACCTTCAGAAAATCACCGAAGTATCCGTCTTCAAAATCTATCGATCCAAAGTGGTTTTGGAAAAAGAAGCAGCAGGATTCCAGGTATTGGAAGGACTTCTTTCTGTTTTCTCAAAAGCCTTGTACCATCAGTTTTATGCTCCAGATCGCTTCTCAGGGCAGGATAAAAGCATTTTGAGGCTCTTGCCGGAGGATTTTCCTTTGAAAGGTTGGGGAGAGGAAGTCAATCCCTATCCTTTAATTCGAATCTTAGTGGACTATATCTCAGGAATGACTGATAAATACGCATTGAACCTATATCGGAGAGTCAAAGGTATCTCATTTCCAGGAAGCTAAATTAGCTTCCTTTTTTTTGGAAAAATTATTGAACAAATACCTCCTGTAAGTGAATCAATTAGATACAGTTTCCGTATTTAGTTGCCTAAAGAATTAGACAATGAAAAAAGCCCTTTACATATTTCTTGGAGTTTTCTTTTTCCTATTGGTCTCTGCAGTCGCAATCCCCTTTTTATTTAAGGATAAAATCATAGAGCGCATCAATCGTGAGTTGGATAATTCTCTCAATGCACAAGTGTACTATGATCCAGAAAAAATTTCCTTGAGCCTTTTAAGGCATTTTCCAAATGTGAGTGCAACCATTGGAGATTTTGGAATTGTGGGAAAAGAAGAATTCGCTGCCGACACCCTGATTCAAGTGGATGAGTTGGATTTAGCCTTTAACCTTAAATCCATCATTTTTGATGAAAACCCATCTTTATCTGCCTTGAGCTTGATAGGAGGAGATATGTATATCAAGGTTTTGGAGGATGGAAAAGCCAATTATGATATCGTAAAGGATGATGGTTCCGCTCCTGAAGAGGAATCTGAATCAACTTTTAAACTGGGAATAGAATCCATTGAGCTCGATCAGGTCAATGTGATTTACGATGATCGCCAAATGCAATTTGCAATGGCCCTTGCTGAAATCTCTGCGAAAGGTTCTGGTGATTTTACCTTGGATGTCTATGATTTACCGCTGCAGGTAGAAGCCACAATCGCGGATATGGCATATGAAGGAGTACATTATTTGACCAATAAGAAATTCGAAGGAGAGACAACACTTCAAGTGGATATGAACCAAATGAAATTCAGTTTTGCTGAAGGCACATTTGGCTTAAATGATTTTTACTTCAATCTAGATGGATTTGTAGCCTTGCCGGAGGACGGAATCGATTTGGATCTTCAATTCGGAGCGATGGATTCTGATTTCAAAAGCATTCTTTCTTTGGTTCCTGGAATCTATACTGAGTCATTTTCCAGTGTCAAATCTTCTGGAACCATGGCTTTCAATGGATTTGTGAAAGGACTTTATAGCGAAACTGAACTACCAACTTTTGATATCAATTTGGAAGTAAAAGATGGAATGTTTCAATATCCTGATCTTCCAAAGCCTGTCGATGCCATTAACGTGAAGCTTCAGGCAAAAAATGAAACCAGCATTCTGGAAAATACCAGTTTGGACATCCCGACATTCTCCATGAGATTTGGAAGCAATCCGATTTCAGGAAACTTCCACTTGGCCAATTTGAAGGACTACTTTATGGAAGGTCAGTTAATCGGAAAGTTGGATTTAAAAGAATTGACGTCCATTTTCCCAATCGAAGGAACCCAACTTGCTGGGATTTTGGATATCGATGCAAAGGCAAAAGGAAAATACGATTCCATCAACCATGTATTGCCTGCAATCACAGCCGATATCAATTTGGCCAATGGCTATGCTAAAAATCAGGATTATCCATCAGCATTGGAAAACATCCGAGCCAAAGCAAAAATCACTAGCAATACGGGACAGATGAAGGATTTTGTTGCTGATTTTCCTGATTTTGGTTTTGATCTGGAAGGAGAAAGAATTGCCGGAAATTTGAAGATTCAGGATTTTGAAGCATTAAACTGGAACGGGGAAGTTGTAGGAGCCGTGGATTTAGAAAAAATCATGGCCATTTTCCCAATCGAAGACACTGAGCTCAAAGGAAAAATCAATGCGGATATCAAAACCTCGGGTTCATATGAGGCGGTCGAAAAGAATCAATACGCCAAACTCAACACCTCTGGTGATATGCAGGTTCAGGACTTTTTCTACAAATCTCTGGACTACCCTCAAGGAGTCAGTATCAAGAAAGCAGATGCATCTTTCAGTCCCGCTCAGGCAGATTTGAAGGAATTTGATGCCCAATTGGGAAAAAGCCCATTGAAAGCTACAGGTACTTTGAGCAATTACATGGATTATTTGCTGTCAGACTCTGGAGTACTCAAAGGTCAGCTCAATCTCAATTCCAGTCATTTTGATGTCAATGAATGGATGACTGAAAGTAGTACTTCGGCAGATACTGCAAGTTTGGAAGTACTTCCATTGCCAGAAAATATAGATTTCACTATGGCTGTAGCTGCTGATGAAGTATTATATGACAACTTGGATCTGAAGGAAGTTCGAGGAAAAATGATTCTTAGGGATGGGGTTTTGACTTTTTCAGATGCCGGAATGAAAACTTTGGATGGAAGAATCACAGTCAATGGAAACTACGATCCTCGTGATTTGGCCAATCCAAAATTCGCAATGAAACTGGACATCACTGAACTTAGCATCGCCAAGGCATTCCAATCATTGACGACCGTAAAAGCATTTGCTCCGATCGCCCAGGATATTACAGGTAGATTCAATTCCCAATTGGAATTCTCCGGTCTGCTGGGTTCGGATATGATGCCGGTACTTTCTTCGATCGATGTGAATGGAATTTTGGCAGTACTGGATGCAGCATTGAAAGAAAATAAAATACTTCAAGGCTTGACGAGCTTAACCAAATTGCCCGCTGCCAACTCACTTCAATTCAAAGATCTCAAAATCCCGGTAACAATCGAAAATGGGATGATGGATGTCAAACCATTTAATGTCAAGCTTTGGGATTATCAAACGACTGTTCAAGGAAGCGCTGGCTTTGACGGATCTATTAATTATTTGCTCAATATGCAGGTTCCGGCAGGGAAATTTGGAGCCCAAGCCAATTCACTTTTGGCGAGCATCTCTGGAACAGAAGCCAATGAATCCACAATCATTCCTGTAGCCATTAATTTATCTGGAACCTACAAATCTCCACAGGTGAGCTTGGCTGGTGGAAATAGCATGGAGACTCTTTTGACAAATGCACTGAAGTCTAGATTTGATAGTGAAAAGCAAAATTTACAGGCTGAAGCCAAGGAACAATTCCAAGCTAGCCAAGATAGTATCAAGCAGGAAATGAAACTGAAAGCCCAAGCTTTTCAGGATAGCGTAAAAGCTGAATTGGCTAAGAAATCCGGGGAAAGTGGCGAAAAGGTCGTTGAGGAAGCCAAAAATCTATTGAAAGGATTCCTAAAAAGCAACACCCAAACCAAGAAGGATACGACTGTGAAGAAGGATAATTAAGTAGTCCATAGATAATAGTCGATAGACAATAGAATGAAATAGCCCACGGTTGAAACCATGGGCTATTCTTTTTTATGAGGAATAATCAGTAGCAATATTTAGTTATTACTCATTTCTGCCACTTTTTTCTCAATATGTTCAACCACCTGTTTCATTCCTTTTTCCGGACTGAAATCTAACAATTTCAAGTCGTCCAAAACTACACCTGAATGTCCAGGAGGCATATAAAACAAATCTCCTTCATTTAAGATTACTTCTCCTTCCTCATCATAAATCATTTTCAAAGACCCTTTTATGATGTATCCCCAATGAGGAACTTGACAAGAATTATTTTTCAGGCCTTCCAACAAAGGCCCCAAGTCTGTACCAGCAGGCATTTCGTTTACTGCTACAGACATTCCTCCCCAATCATCCAAGTGATTGATGACCATATTCTTAGGAAAATCAGAGATCGCAATATGTTTTTCAGAATTGGCTTTTTCTTTAAAGCCCATTGCAGCCAAAAATCCCAGAAGGAAAACTGCCGACATGATAAAGTAATTTTTCATAGCTCTAATGTTTAATTTGCTATGGAAATTCGCCATGAATCTTGTGGCATACATATCAAATCTGTTGCATATCCTTATAAAATAGTTGCAAAATCAGCTTTCCACTTGAACAAGTTTTAGAAAATCAGGGTCATCAAAAAGCGAGACTAAAAATATATCTCTTTCATAATCCCAATAATGCCTTAATTGTCCTTCTTCCTTGGCTATTGCCAATTGTGAAATCGCTTCTTTTTTAAATCCTGCCAAAGCTAAAATTCTGGCTTTATGATAGGCAATGTGGTAGGGATATTCGTGCCGTCTCCATTTTAATTCTGACTTATCTTCAAACTGATCTAGAAGATTTTCAATTTGATCAAACGAACCTCTTTTGGCTCTCACATAAGTCAAATAGATCTCCAATTCTAGCTTCAATTGTGGCTGAAGTTTTAGCCTATCATTTATCAAACTCTCAGCACTTTCCAGATCTCCAGTTAAAAAGTAAGCGTCGATCAAGTCATAATCTCCAACTCCTTCATTTGGAATTTCTTTTAGGAATTCAATCGCTTTATTCGCAAAATACTTCGATGAAGAATCATTAGATTTTAATTGATATTCCAATGCTGCATGAACCAAATATGCTGGATAAAATGATTGATCACGATAGGTATATAGCAAACTATCCACCGAGTCCCTTCCTTTCCCCATTGCTACATAGGTACTAATCCATAATTCGGGAATAGCCGAATTTTGTAGATCTTCCGGAATCGACTTTAAATATTCCACACATTCATCAAACCTGTGGAGCATCAGGAGAGATTCTGCTTTATTCCTAGTTTTGAAATAATGCCAAATCAAACCCATTTCATTGACATTGGGATCCTGAACTTGGGCTAATACTTCCAAGGCTTTTTCGGGCATAAAAAGGGACTTGTATTTATGTCCTGCCATAATATTGAAATAATAATCCTGCTGATAATCATCCAATACATCCAAGCAAACTTGTAAAGCTTCCTTATACCGTCTTTGAAACATATTTGATTGCTCTAGGTATAAGGCCTTTTCATACTGGGTCATGGTGGGAATTTTTTCAACCTTTTCCATGATTGAGTCAACCTTTGAATAATCGACAAACCAGGACATAAAAATCTGGGCCATGACAAAATTGGGTTCCAGAGTGGTAGCTTCTCTGAAATAATTATGGGCCTTAGATGGATATAAACCATCTTTCATTTCAGCAAGTCCTTTTAAATATGCACTGTAGGCATCATAGCTCGGAGGTTTCAATTTCCCGATTTTTACATCTTCCAAATTGACAAGGAGTCCCAAGACATCCAGTCTTATTTCTTCAATTATGGACATTACGCTATCCCTATGTCCTTTATTGATTGGAAAATGATAGATTGATTCCAACGTAATTCCATCAATCAAATTCACATCAAAATAGATTTCATTGTTGGATAGGTAATAATTCCCAGTGAGTAAATTTCGCGCATCAACCAATTCTGAGAATGTAGGTCGATTGTCCTGATCATTGCGAAATACACCCAAGCTTGAAAGATATTCATCCACTGTAAAAGCAGGAACAGTTTTGACACCTTCCACATTATCCAGCTGCGTGGCAATCCAACTACTGGCAATTTCACCTATGGAATTCAGCTGAGGATTTCCTGTTTCGTTTTTGAAAGGAATTACTGCAATCCTGGAATTCTGAGGTAAATGGAATTTTGATGAGTCTTCTTTTTGAAAAAAATAAATTCCGAATGGAACTATGATCAAGAGTGTTATCCAAATCAAACTTTGATAGTTTTTTTTAGGACTTGAATCGCTATCCCAAGGCAATGGGATGGCTTTTTTTAGTAGTTCATGAATTTCCGGATGCAAATAAAATTCGTAGATATCTTTCCCTTTAGGGCTAAAGTTATCTTCCATTTTTTTGATCTCACCTGGACTAATTCCAATATCATCTTTGAAACACTTATTAAAGTATGAGGGGTTTTCAAAACCTACTTTATAACTAATCTCTGATCCGGTATAATCAGTTTTTAGCAGAAATTCATAGGCTTTGAGTAGTCTTATATATCTGATAAATCTACCCGTAGATAATGAAGTGGATTTTTTTAGTTTCCGATGAGTTTGTTCTCTACTTAGGGATAAAGCTGAGGCCAATTCATTTCCATTAAAATCGCTATCATCCAAATTGGACAATACTATTTCAATAGCTGAATGAATAAAACTTGAACTTTGTAAATCCATAATAAAAAAGTATTGTACTGAATTTAAGGTTTTTAAAGTTGGGATTGATGAATTTCAGACTGATTCCATTCCTAGGCATTTTTCGAAATGACCTTTTTGTTAAGAATTAGGCTTTCATTCCTACATCCTTGGTCCTATCTCATTCTTTCAAGGTATTTTAAAAGAGAACATGCTGAAGCCAAATAACCATGAAAAACTTTGCCCCCATTTTTTTATTGATCCTTATCGCAGGATGCACCCATACTGAAAAGCAATCAAGTGTTTCTGAACAACAAACCGTATCAAACGAGCTTCCTCAATCCCCGCATCACGTCAAATTGACCTGGGAAACTTCCCCAAGCACAAGTCAGGCAGTTTCTTGGAGAACTTCTGATGAAATCAAATCTGGAACCGTAGAATATGTAAAAGCAACGGCTTCTCCATTTTTTGAAGTAGATGTCCGCCAAATCTCAGCAGAAACAGACACCTTAACTTCAGATGACCGAACCTGGGCATATCACCAGGCAAATATCACTGGATTAGAACCTGGAACTACTTATTCTTATCGAGTGGGAAGTGGAGATTTTTGGTCTGAATGGTCGGAATTCACCACCGCCATCGGAACTGATGAGCCTTTTAAGTTTATCTATTTCGGCGATGTGCAGCGATTTATCTATTCCAAAGGAAGTAGGATTCTCCGCCAAGCAATTCTAAATGTTCCAGATGCTAAATTCATGGTTTTTGGTGGAGATCTGGTTCATCGAGGTGCTCAAAACATTGAAAATTACGGTGAGTTTTTTCCTGGGGGAGGCTGGATTTTTCAAAATATTCCAACCATCGCTACTCCCGGAAATCATGAGCATGATAATGCTAAATCAGGAATAGATTTGTCTGATCTCTGGTTCCAAAATTTCAATTTTCCCAAAAATAGCCCTGAAGGTCATGAGGAAGAAACCTACTTTGTTGATTACAACAATATCCGGGTCATATCACTCAACATGTGCCGCTATCGGTATGAGGATGATCGCAAAGAAATCTACGATTGGACCAAGGAAAGTCTTGAGGAATTTGAGGGAGATTGGGTATTTATCACCTTCCATTATGCCATGGATGCCTTGGCTAGAAATCGCGATGCCGGTATTCGCTTTCCGGAGTTCAAAGCCCTTTTTGAGCAATACAATGTTCCCTTGATTTTGACTGGACACGAACATTTATATGCTAGAGGAAGAATGGATGCTCCATTTCCAGTTTATGTAGTTTCAGTGGCAGGTCCCTACCAAAATGCAATCCGATTTGCAGATTGGATAGAGAGAGCAGGAACCAATATGCAGCTCTTCCAAGAAATAGAAGTAAGTCCAGATACCCTTCATTATTACAGCAAAACTGTCCTAGGAGATATTTATGATGAGTTCAAGATTGTCAAAGATGGAGCAGGAAAATTGACATTTATAGAAGGCAAAAATCTTCCTGAAGAATCATTGGAACCAACACAGGATTTTGAAGATCGCTATGATCAGGATTTGGTAGAATCCTATGAAAAGGATAGGGCAGAGTATTTAAATCGGAAGAGGAAATAATTTTGGAATGGGCTAAAGCACCATTCCTATTCATCATTCGGCCTCCGAAATTAAATTAAAACAATAGACCTTAATTCCTGCCTGGCGTTCTCTTTTCGTATTTCGTACATCGAATCTTATTCCATTTTCACCAACTCTATCTTTTTGCTAAAGCCCACTTTATCCAAAACAATCACTCCTTTATCAATCTGGTCAAAAACATACATTATTTCTGAGATATGGTAAGGGTTAAATTCCGGGTTTTTGGATTTCATCTTATCCAGCTCGAAAACGTACTTTTGAAAAACGATTTCTGAACTTCCATCTCCATCCAAAAAGTCCATTTTCATGGTATTGGTAACAATTTGACGCTGCAAAGCTGAAAACTCACTCAATAAAAAAGAAACCTGATTTCCTGCAGAATCAATCATTTGAATCCTTAGATCCAAAGGTTTTTCAGGCTCTTTTTTATCATTCTCCTCTTCCTCCATTTCTTCCTCTACTTCCTCATCATTTTCATTGGATTTTTCCGAAACCTCAAGCTCTTCATCGTCTTCGGACTCATTCTCATTTTCATTATTGTTGGAAATCCACTTTCCACCAGTTTTAGGATTGGAGCTTTCTTTGGATTCTGCCATTTCAAAGACAAAAACAGAGGTAGAATCCAATTGAAACTTTTCCAAATTCGGAAAAATGGAATAGGAAGCGATCAAAGAATCAGCTACTGCTTCATTCACTTTTTCTTCTTTCAAAGAATCAGCGATTTCGTAATTCCAGCCCAAGAAAACTGCACGAGTCCCTTTTTTATTATGCTTGAGATCGATTTCACCCTCTCTCCAAACTTTTAGATTTTCTCCAGAAATTTTCCCACCAAAACCGGTAGTGGTTACATCAAAATCTCCATTGAAATCTGTTATATATCTAGTATTAGAATCTTCAAATTGGTTCAGATAAATCGTCTCCGGCAACCATTGCTTCCCAGCTCTTGCATCCAAAAATAGTGGCAAATACTCCTTTTTGTCATTCAGCGTAATATCCAGAAAAGCAGAAATATAGACTTTGGCTATTTCCTGCTGGCTTTCGGCATCCATTTGCTGCTCCAAATTGAGTAAACCCTTCAATGGATTTCCAGTATCATTATCTCCCCAAGAAGTATTGAATTGACCATGATTGGCTCCTTGGATATACAGGCCGGTTTTGAAATGATAGGCACTGTCCTCAAATGTCACCCGCTCAAATTGCATTGATCCCATAAAAGAAGTCACATCTGCATCCTGAGATCCATGAAAAACGAAGTAATCGATATCCTTCAATTTTGTACGGGTATTCCCGGGTTGATACTGACCATCCACCGGTGCGATGGATACGATGGATCGAATGTTGAAATGATAACCCAAAGGAATAGAAGCATCATCAGGATAATAATCCAATTCATTGAGCATGGCTGCATGAGCGACTGCTTCACCACCTCGGGAGTGTCCCATCAAGGAAATACGATTCATATCAACTTTCCCAGCAAAAAGATGTTCATCCGCTCCATTCCACTTCTCCCAAACCTTCAGATGCTCCAATAACAACCAGCCACGAGCGTCATTTTCTTTTTCCAAGCCTCCAAATAAGTCAGACCAAGATCCATTGATGAAATTTTCATCCACAGACACCAAAATCATTCCCCGAGAAGCCAACAATTCTCCTAAATAATCATAGCCTGGATCCGAAAAATCTTGCATGGAGTGATTTCCATGAACTACCAAGACTAAAGGAAAAGGGCCATCTCCTTCCGGAAACCAAACTCTGCCATTGATCGGAAGAGATTTGGAATCAAAGCCCCAATATTTTTCTCTCCACCAACCACCTATGCCATCCCAATTATCCAAAAAGGCTACCCCATTTACTGAATCCGTTTTGAAGGTTACATCTTCTCCAAATTCCGGTCTATGCTTATCCTTTCCACTACCATAAGTCATTGTTAAGACTTCATAAGTTCCTTCTTTGGCAGGTGAATCACCAGGAATTTGAGGAATCTCGACATTGGAATAGAGTGCAGCATTTTCGATTTTTTCCATTTCTATTCCTTTCAAAGAATAGTAATAAATACTCAAGCCCAATCCTGCAATTCCCAAAATTGCACCTAGGATGAAAACCACTTTTTTGGGTGTGGTCAATGGCCTGAAACCTGTTTTCGAAAAAGTGAACCAAGTGGCTCCCAAAAAAGAACAAAGCAAAATGCTCCACCCGATCAATTTGATATTCCCAAAGTAGTTGATCAGGAAAAGGGGAAATGCCATCAACAACGCTATTCTATACCATTTAGGAATTTGATTTAGTTTTTTGATCAACCATGAATTAATGAATGCCAAAAGCGTGGCAGCCGCAATCATCAAAAGGCCTAAAACGAATATCCAAGGATCTCGAATATTGAAAGCTGACAAAAGAGCATAAATCAGCATCAAACCAATACTTCCGATCAATAACCCTACACCTGCTCCTTTGATGGCTGTCTGTCCGGGTGTAATTAATTTCAATTTAGCTTGAACCCAAGCCCAAGCTTGTTTGAATTTCTTCTTGATCATTTTCAGTAGGTTGATGATAAATATCTAAAAATTAACAGGTTCTCTAATCTACCGAAATTTTGGGATAGAACAGAAAATTCAGAAAATGGTCCAATTGTCAAAGTGGGAAATCAAAAAAACCCTCAGGAAACGAATCCTGGGGGTTTTAACTCTATCTATTTATTTGGTTTACTCTTAAATTAGAACGGATACTTGCCTTGAGCTATCATATAATCAGCGATCTCTCTTCTTAGTGCTTTGGTATTGATCAGATCCATTTTGGTAAATCTCTTCAATCCCATCAGCATCACCTTTTGTTCATCCCCTTTGGTAAAGGACGCAATAGCCTCTTTGGCTGCAGAGTTGATTTTTTCAACTGCTTCAAACAAATAAACCTGTGCCATAGAAATCTGATGCTTGGTCGCCTCCTCACCTTTCAAACTAACCAGTTTTTCAGATCTCAAAATCGCGGATTCGGCCGCATAAATCTCGATCATGATATCAGCCAAATTCATCATGATTTCTTGCTCGTCTTCGATTCTATCCTGTAGAGCCATGGCAGCTTTACCACCCACCATCAAGAATACTTTTTTCACTTTTTTCAATACTTCCTTCTCAGCTGCAAAAAGCTCTGAAGTATCGATCGTCTCAAAAGAAGGAACAGCTGTCAATTCATTGGATACTGCCATAGCTGGTTCGAAAAGATTGATCTCCCCTTTCATAGCTCTTTTCAAAACCATTCCAACCATCAGCATGCGGTTGATTTCATTGGTACCTTCATAAATTCTGGAAATTCTGGCATCCCGATAAGCTCTCTCCATTGGAGCTTCAGCAGAATAGCCCATACCTCCATAGACTTGAACCCCTTCATCTACCACATAATCCAAAACTTCTGAGCAATGAACTTTTGCCAGGGCTGCCTCAATGGCAAATTGCTCCAAGGCCTTCAATTTTGCTTCTGCATCAGACATACCCTCTGCAGCTAGACTGTTCATTTTATCTTCAATATCCTGACCAGCTCGATAGCATAGAGATTCAGCCACATAAGATTGGATTGCCATTTCCGCCAGTTTATGCTTGATAGCTCCAAAAGTATTAATGGCAACTCCAAATTGCTTTCGCTCAGAAGAATATTTAATCGCGTGAGATGTTACTGTTCTTACTCCTCCCAAAACTCCAGCTCCTAGTTTTACACGGCCAATATTTAAGATGTTAACCGCGATTTTGAATCCGTTGCCGCGTTCAGAAAGCATATTTTCAACTGGCACTTTACAATCATTGAAGAAGACTTGACGAGTTGAAGATCCTTTGATCCCCATCTTCTTTTCTTCTTCATTCATAGTGATCCCACCAAAGGTCTTTTCAACAATAAAAGCTGTCAGGTTCTTATCATCTTCAATTTTTGCGAAGACAATAAACAGATCTGCAAAGCCTGCGTTGGAAATCCACATCTTCTGTCCATTGATCAGATAGTGCTTCCCATCTTCAGTCAAAGTCGCTTTGGTTTTGCCACTATTGGCATCCGATCCCGCATCTGGTTCAGTCAGGCAATAGCAAGCTGCCCATTCTCCAGTGGCTAATTTTGGAAGATATTTTTGCTTTTGATCTTCAGTACCGTAATAAAGAATTGGCAAGGTTCCGATTCCAGTATGTGCACCATAAGTGGTCGAGAAAGAGCCTGCAGCACCAATAATATCGGCAATCAACATGGAAGTGTTAAAGCTCATTCCCATTCCTCCGTATTCTTCAGGAACGGAAATCCCCAAAAGACCTAATTCTCCAGCTTTTTTGAAAATGGAAGGGACCAAATCAGGATTTTTCATGCTGTCGATTTCTTCGATATTGGGAGTGATCTCTGTATCGATAAAATCCTGACAGGCCTGAGCCATCATTTTCTGTTCTTCGGTAAATTGTTCAGGAATAAAGATCTCTTGAGCATCTGTTTCCCTGATAAGGAATTCTCCTCCTTTTATAGTTTTGGATGTTATTGTTGACATGGTTTTAAAAGACTTTAGATTATAGACAATAGACTTTTAGGTTTCAATTCAATATTGAATTTCGAATGATGAATTCTGAATTCTGAATAATTATTTCAATAATTCGAAAACTCCAGCTACTCCCTGACCACCTCCTACACAGGCGGTTACCATTCCATACTTTTCATTTCTTCTTCTCATTTCATTGAAAAGCTGAACAGAAAGCTTGGCTCCCGTACAACCAAGCGGGTGACCCAATGCTACTGCTCCACCATTGACATTGACGATTTCCTCATCCATGTCCAAAGACTTGATGACTGCCAAAGCCTGTGCTGCAAATGCTTCATTCAATTCGATCAGACCGATATCACTTAGATTAAGCCCTGCTTGTTTCAATGCTTTTGGAACTGCTTCTTTTGGTCCAATACCCATGATTCGAGGGTCTACACCAGCTACTGAATAAGCCATCATGCGAGCAACTGGGTCCAAATTGAGTGACTTCATCAATCGCTCAGACATCACCACCACGAAAGAAGCTCCATCTGAAGTTTGGGAAGAATTTCCAGCAGTAACCTGACCTCCATTTTTAAATGCCGGTCTCAATCCTGCCAACACTTCCATCGATGTGCCTGCTCGAGGTCCTTCATCTGTATCAACCAAAAATTTTCGGGTCTTCTTTTTTCCCTTTTCATCTACATAGGTTTCTTCAACTTCTACAGGGACTATTTCATCTTTGAATTTCCCCTCGGCAATCGCAGCCAAAGCCCTTTCGTGAGACCTTACAGAAAATGCATCGGATTGCTCTCTAGTGATATCATAATCTTTGGCAAGCTCCTCTGCAGTCAATCCCATACTTAGATAATAGGAAGGATGTTCCGTTGCAATTTTGTAGTTAAGCACGGTCTTGTATCCCATCATCGGAACCAAAGACATAGATTCGGTACCTCCGGCAATAATACAATCAGCCATTCCAGCTTTGATTTTTCCTACTGCCAAAGCGATAGCTTCCAAGCCAGATCCGCAATACCGGTTGATAATGAAACCTGGATTATCTATTCCTAAAGCCATGAGGGAAATCATTCTACCCATCTGCATACCCTGTTCTGCTTCTGGTACGGCATTTCCAACGATCAAATCGTCCACCATACTTGCTTCCAAACCAGGCGTATTTGCAATCAGGTGTGTAATCACATCAGTTGCCAAATCATCAGGTCGATAAAATCGAAACCCTCCTTTTTTGGCTTTTCCTACAGCCGATCTATATCCATTTATTATATATGCGTCCATGTTATGTTAGTTATTCGTTATTTGGGAATATGTTTATAAGAATCGAGAACCAAGAGTCAAGATTTTAGACATTCAAGGTAGATTTCAGACCTATTATCATCTTTTGAATCTCAGCGATATCAGACTCAATCAAATTTGCCTTTTCAGTAGAAATTAGATTTACTCTTTCAGCAATTATCAATTGAGTTTCCAATTCAAAACTTTCTCCTAGACTAATCTCAAGAGAATTTGAAAAGGATTTGGATGAAGATTTTGCTGTACCCTCAGCAATAGAATTGAAACTCCAGCCCTTCTCATCTGAGAAGTGATACCAAACTTTTCAGAAGATGGAAATTCAGTAGTTGCCTGATAAATTTTTACGGCTAGGTCTACTGACTTTTGCCAAACCTTTAAATTTTTGAAATTATGCATAACTCTTAATTTTAGGATTAGTCTTGGTTCTAATTTCTTGACTCTAGCTTCTTGGTTCTTGATGCTAGTTTCTAAGTGGTTTTCCTTTGAACAAAATGCTGTGAATTCGTTCCAAAGTTTTCTTTTCACCGGTAAGGCTCAAGAAAGCTTCTCTTTCCAAGTCCAATAAGTACTGTTCTGAAACCATTGTCGGTGAGGACAGGTCACCACCAGACATCACCCAAGCCAATTTTCTGGCAATTTTTGCATCATGCTCAGAGATATATGCACCATAACTCATTCCTGTAATTCCCGCATCAAACAATGCCAAAGACTGCTTACCTAAAACCTGAATATTGGTTTGCTGAATCGGTTGAGTATAGCCTTCATTCGCCAATTCTAGGACTTTCTCTTTTGCTTCGGAAATCTGTCGCTTTTTGTTCATTGTGATTCCATCCTTTGCTTGGAGATAGCCCAATCCTTTGGCCTCCATAGCAGATGTCGAAACCTTCGCCATTGCTATGTTTAGGAATGACTCCTGAAGTCGATTTAACTCCACATCACCGGAAACAACAGAATTGGCAAATCTTCTGGTCATTTCTTTGGTACCGCCACCGGCCGGAATCAAGCCAACTCCAACTTCCACCAAACCCATATAAAGTTCAGCATGTGCTTGAATATGATCGGCATGAAGGGAAAGCTCACAACCACCTCCCAATGCCATATTGTGCGGTGCAACGACTACCGGGATGGAAGAATACCTTGCTCTCATCATGGTATTTTGGAATTGAGCAATCATTAGATTGATTTCATCAAAATCCTGATCTCCGGCAAACATAAAGAGCATGGCCAAATTGGCACCTGCTGAGAAGTTTCCTCCTTCGTTTCCAATGACCAATCCTTTGTAGGATTTCTCCGCCATCGTAATGGCTGTATTGATTCCTTCGACAACTTCCTGACCCATCGTGTTCATTTTGGAATGGAATTCCAATCCGATCACATCATCTCCTAAATCATAAACTGAGGCTCCAGGATTTCCCCAAATTTTCTTGCCAGCAGCGTTTAGGGTATCCAGAATGATAAATTCTTCGATTCCCGGAATTTCTTTGTAGGATTTGGAAGGGATATCATAGTAAAGCCTTTTTCCTCCCTCTACTTTATAGAAAGTATCATTTCCATTGTCGAGCATTTCCTGAACCCAATCAGCTGGCTTCATTCCCATGGAATTCATTTCCATGATTGTTTCTCTCAAGCCCAAAATGTCCCAATTTTCGAATGGACCATATTCCCATCCAAAGCCAGCACACACAGCTTGATCGATTCTGTATAATTCATCTGAAATTTCAGGAATTCTGAATGAGCAGTATCTGAAGAGATCATAAAAAGTGGTCTTGTAAAACTCACCTGCCTTATCGTCAAAATTGACCAGGAACTTGATTCTTTTCTTCAAATCCTCAATCTCTTTAGAAGCCTCTAAGGCTTTAAATTTTGGCTTTTCTACATTCTTATATTCGAATGTTTCAAAGTCAATCTCTTTCAGTTCTTTTCTCCCATCTTTATGACGGATCATTTTGAAATAACCCTGTCCAGTTTTATCTCCAAACCATTTATTGTTGTAAAGTACCTCTACAATTTTTGGAAGCTTGAAAACATCTCTGGATTCATCATGTGGTAGAGCTTTGTAAAGGTTGTTTGCCACGTTTACCGTAGTATCCAATCCAACCACATCCATGGTTCGGAAAGTCGCTGACTTCGCACGACCAATCACAGTTCCTGTCAGTTTATCCACTTCAGAAACGCCCATTCCCATTTTTTCAATGGTATGCATCGCTGAAATAATAGCATAAACCCCAATTCTATTGGCAATGAATGCAGGTGTATCTTTACAGAGAACCGTTTCTTTACCTAAATACAGATCCCCATATTTCATCAAGAAATCGATGATTTCAGGTTTTGTTTTTGGTCCGGGGATAATTTCCAAGAGTCTCAAATATCTCGGTGGATTGAAAAAGTGGGTTCCGGCAAAGTTTTCCTGAAAATCTTCGCTTCTTCCTTCACACATCATGTGCATCGGAATCCCAGAAGTATTGGATGTGATTAGGGTACCCCGTTTTCTATACTTTTCAACCTTTTCATACAGTTGCTGCTTGATGTCCAGTCTCTCTACGACTACCTCAATGATCCAATCATAATCTTTGATTTTAGGTAGATCATCGTCAAAGTTTCCGGTAGTTATTCTGGAAGCCAATCCGATCTCATAGATGGGAGAAGGCTTAGATTTTAATGTACTTTGAAGAGAACTATTTACAATTCTATTTCTCACAAGAGGACTTTCTTTCGTCAGCCCTTTTTTCTGTTCATCCTCAGAAAGTTCAAAAGGCACAATGTCCAGTAAAAGCACCTGCACACCAATATTGGCAAAATGGCAGGCAATTCTGGATCCCATTACTCCTGAGCCTAGGACGGCTACTTTTTTAATGGTTTTGTTCATTTTTTTGGGTTTTTGGTAGTCTCTGATTTATTCAATCAGGTTTAAAGTTCATAAATGGGTTTATTCACATCATTGCCACTAACCTGGTCAATGACCATTTGCAATTTTTCAAATACTGAGAAAAATGTTTCCAAATCAGATGCAGGAATTACCTCTCTGACTTGCTCATTGAAATCCATGATCGTTCTTACGGAGATTTCTTTTTTCTTTTTTCCTTCATCGGTTAAGAATATCCTAACGGATCTCTTGTCCACCAGATCTGGCTTTTTGTAAATAAGTCCCTTTTCCTCCATGGTTTTGAGCATTCGAGTCAAGCTACGAGTCTCCAAACCAATCATGGGGGCAATTTTCGTGGCTGGCGTTCCTTCCTTGGAGTTGATGTTGATCAATACAAATCCGATGGCTGTGGTAAAACCCTCTTCAGCTGCTTGCTGATTGTACATCCTAGATATGGCATGCCAGGCACTTTTAATATGGTAATCGACAGTTTCTTCTCTCTTCATAGGTAAACCCTTCAATTGAGCTCACCTAATTTAAAAAAATTATGTATGCATGCATACTAATTAAAGTTAAAAGTGATGCATGCATCACAAATTTTCCTTGGAAAAAACGAAGAATATGAAATTAACTTCCAAAAAATATTACAATCAGGAACCTAAGTAAAATTTTATTTAAATAAGTGCCATTTTTCGGAATTTAATTCTGAATAATTGGAATATGAAGAAATGATTACTTTTTGATATGAATCAAACTAGTCTTAGTTCTCATAAATACCCTCAATTTCTTGAGCATATTTTTGATGGATTATCTTCCTTTTTAATTTCATGGTTGGAGTCAATTCACCAGTATCAATTCCCCAGGCGCTTGATAAAAGTTTAAATCGCTTGATTTGCTCCCACTTTCCAAAGTATTTATTCAGTTGATCGATTTCTGATTGGAATTTCTCAATTATATCATCCCTTAGAATCATTTCCTCATCGGTAGTATAAGGGATTCCCTTTCGTACGCAATATTCCCGGAGAGCTTCAAAATTTGGAACAATCAGTGCTGAAGGATAATTTTTACCTTCACCAATTACCATGATCTGTTCAATCAGGACAAATTCTTTAAATTTATTCTCCATGACTTGAGGAGCAATGTATTTTCCCCCAGATGTCTTGAACATTTCTTTTTTTCGATCAGTAATTCTTAGGTAATCTCCGTCAAGCTCACCTATGTCGCCAGTGTGAAACCAACCATCCTGTAACACC
Source organism: Algoriphagus zhangzhouensis (assembly GCF_900148515.1). GTDB lineage: Bacteria > Bacteroidota > Bacteroidia > Cytophagales > Cyclobacteriaceae > Algoriphagus > Algoriphagus zhangzhouensis. The sequence continues at coordinate 761,795 of NZ_FRXN01000002.1, forward strand.
TCTGCAGTAAGTTCAGGCTGTTTATAATAGCCCATCATTACATTGGGACCTTTTACCAAGATTTCTCCATCCTCAGCGATTTTAACAATTACATCATCCATCAATCTTCCTACCCATCCAATTCTTATTTCTTTATGTGTAGGAACTGAAGCTGTGATCACTGGTGATGTTTCTGTAAGTCCATAACCTTCGCAGATCTTAATCTGTGCTGCCCAAAATATTCTAGCCAATCTAGGTTGAAGAGCAGAAGCTCCAGAAGTAATCTGCTCGATATTTCCACCCAAAGCTTCTCTCCATTTTGAAAAAATCAACTTGTTGGCAAGTTTAAGCTGAAAATCATACCAAGCACCCATTTCTTGATTTGGTTCGTATTTCATCCCAAGATTCAAAGCCCAAAAGAAGAGCTGTTTTTTAATACCTTTTAGCTCATATCCTTTAGCCACTATCTTATCATATATCTTTTCAAGAAGACGCGGTACGCAATTGAACATTTGAGGTTGAACTTCGCGGATATTATCTCCAATCTTTTCTAGACTTTCAGCATAATAGATCGAAAAGCCTTTTTGCATGAAACAAAATGCTCCGGTCCTTTCATAAATATGACAAAGGGGAAGAAAACTCAATGCTTTTGAAACTCCTTCTTCTGGAACAAAATACTTGGATACAGCCTTTACATTGGAAAGAACATTTCTATGCGAAAGCATGACGCCCTTAGGTCTCCCTGTTGTTCCAGATGTGTAAATGATTGTAAAAAGATCCTCTTCTTTGACATTATCCTTTAAAGATTCCAAAACCGAAATATCTCCTGATTCTCCTAGAGTACTTACTGAAGTCCAATGCTCAAGATCATTAAGTTCATTAAAGGAATATATTTTCCTTTCGCCAACTACCTCGACAGCTTTTTCGTAGATCGTTTGATCTCCTACAAAAATCATCTCAACCTCAGCATGATCAAAAATATAGGCATAATCATCGCTTGAAATCGTTGGGTACATCGGAACTGATATAGCTCCAATCTGTTGAACTGCTAAATCAACAAAATTCCATTCTGGTCTATTTTCAGAAATTATCGCAACTTTCTTTCCAGGAGAAATTCCTAAAGAGATCAGACCCAAACTCAAATTGTCTACAATCTCTTTGACCTTTTTAGATGAATAAGTAATCCATTCTCCATTTTCTTTTTTTGCGAGCGAAATTTCTTTATCGAAAGTGGCGATTTGATAAGGAATCAAATCAAAGAGTCGTGTTAAGTTCATTTTGGGTTTCGGTGGGCTTCCATCTAATATAACCAAAATCTTCTTGCCTAAACAGTCTTATCCACAGTATCCACTCGCATATAACCCTATTAGATTAATTTTTAAAAAGTTTCTTATTAAGGTTATTAAGGCTGTGGAAATGTGGGTAAGTAGGATTTTTATTTTTCTCAACGTAGATCTTTTGTTTATACATGCCTTATCTACTACTTATCCCCAGCTTATCCACTTGTATGAATTTGAATAATAATTACTTATGTAATTTGATACTTTTTTGTGGATTATAGAGCTTTTATCCTTCGTGGTTAAATCTCCTGTGGAAATCTTGATTTTGGATTGTTGAAAATTGATGGTTTATCCCCGAAGTGAAAGTCCTTTGTTTTGATTTTGATACCTTCTGTGTATAAATGTGAATTAGCCACTAGTTTCCGTTGCTTTATCAACAGGTTTATTGAGGGTTTTCCACAGGTTTTTTAACCTCTACTCCGGTCGATTTTGATGGGTAAATATCTATGCCTTCATTAGTCCATCCCCCTCTTATTACAATGCTTTTACTTTTGGTTTCTGTATCTTGGTAATAGTAGACTTTCTCAGCTTGTCTGTTTTCAAAGAAATTGCTAGGGTCCCATCGGTGGTTCCCATTTTTATCTTCTATAACCCTTATTTGATAGGATCCAGCTTCTACTTTATCAAATTGGTAGGTATTTCCTTCATCTATGAATAGCTCTCTATAAAGGTTTCCTTTGGAATCTAAAAGCTGTACTATAAATGGTCCAGAAGCATCTATTATTGTTCCCTGGATTAAATCCGCTAAGGTTTCAGGTCGTATCTTTTTATAATTGGCCGTGATCGCTTTTTCGTTGTATTGACCTTGGATATCCTTAAAAGTCGAATCTGCAGCTGTAATGACAAATGATTCTATTTTGGTGCTGTCTGTTAAAGGAATTTTAAATTCAAGAATATTCCTCATTAAAGAATCCTTGAAATAGAACATTTCCTCTTTAATAGCGATTCTTGTAGTAGAATCAATTGGAATGAATAATGAATCCGTATTGATCTCTACAATGGGTCTGCTAAAAGTAAATGTGGCTCTGAGAGTGTCTATGAAATTCTTTCCAGCATTGGTTGATGTAGTTAGCTCATCTGGTTTTCTGTTGTTCTCTGGAAATTTTGCCCATATAAGCGTGTCTACTTTGTTACCAACAGAATCTATTAAATTGATTTGGTAGGAAAGACTGTCCTCTCTTACTTTATCTGAGAATAATTTGATTCGTTTATCTTCTTTGGTATAGAAGATAGATTGACCCAATTCTTCATTCTCCAGGCTGATTTCAATTGGATTTTTATTGAGTATGAAATCATAGCTTCCATTTGAATAGGATGATCTTAATAGCCTTAAAGGAGTTAAATCAGATAATGATAAATTGAAATTTAAGCCAGCAATGTTTTCATTGATATCTAATGTATCTAAGATGAAATCATTCTGTTCTGATTTGTATTCAGCTTTTAAACTGTTGTTTTCATCATTCCAAGCGTAAGCTCTATATCTCCCATTTTTGATGTTTGTGATCTTATAATTTCCTGCAGTATCTACTTGTGATATGTAATAAGGCGAAGCAGTAAATAAGTCTGTAGTGTCATTTTCTGGATAGAGACCAACGATTACATTTTTATATTCAGTTCTTCTTTCTGGAAAGTAATAATTGATAGAACCAGTTACTTCCAAACTATCTATGGTTGGACCTGTTGAGAAAACCAGCTTTAGATTTTCTGCTGGATTTCCCTCGGAAAAATCTTGAACAGATTTCTGGAAGTTGAAAACATAGGTTGTGTTTTCTTCAAGATCCTGATTCAATTTAATGTTGAGTGTATTCTTTAAAGCAGTTGTAACAATCTCATCTTTATTCAATCTAGGTGTGATGATGATATTCTTGCTAGGATTGTCCAGTTTTATATATTCATCAAAAATCAGATTGATCTCTTCAGGTTTCGTATTGAGACTTTGATCTACTGGATCAGCTTCCAAAAGTTGAGGTGGATCTTCATCCCTTGGACCTCCTTGTGGAGCACTTTGCTTTGCACAATTTGTTAGGCTTAATAGAAGAGATAGGAAGAATATGGACTGAAAAGATTTCACTTCTTTCTTAAGATGTAAAGGTTACTTGAATAATTGCCACTTTTAGATGCGGCTCTGTTTGACTTGAATCCCGCTATCACGGATTTCGAATAATTAGAAATAACGGATGCTTCTGGATTTTGATACTTTTCTGAAAGTAGTGAAACATAATAACTGTCGAAGACCATCGGTTTCTTATCAATTATCTCTAGATCATACTTTTCAGCTAGGTACTCTATAGAAGAATCATTGAAATGGTAGAGGTGTCTTGGAACATCCCAACCAGCCCAATATTTGCCATACTTTTCTGCATCCTTACTCTCATGATTTGGTACGGCTATTATGATATAACCATTTGATAATAAAGATGTTATAATTGATTTTAGACCTTTTTTAAGCTCATGTATATGTTCTAATACATGGAAAAGAGTAATAACTCCAAATTTCTGCTTTTCATCTAATTTCTCCAGGCTTTTAAGGACTTTTACACCTAGTTTTTCTGAAGCTTGAGTTCTTGCTTTCTTGTTAGGTTCTAGGCCTTTTACAGTCCAACCTTTGTCTTGGACATATTTCAGGAAATCTCCCGTTCCGCATCCAATATCCAAAATTGATTTCTCAGTATTTAGAGATTCTACCAGTTTGTATTTCTTACTAATGGCAAGATTCCTAACCTGTCCATAGATTACAGATGTCAATGATTTCCCTTCATTATTATGAGAGTAGTATTCTGGAAAATCGTAATAAGGTTGGATGGCGGTTTCTGTTGGACGTGGATTGGTAAATACCAATTGGCACTTGGTACACTTACATAGAATAAATGATTCCTTACTTACGGCAAAATCTGTTATCTCCGTATGATTAAGAAAAAGCCCACTCTTGCAAAGTGGGCATTTAGTAAGTCTTTCTATCTTTTTATTTTCCAAGGTATACTGTAAGTATAGATAGGTCAGCTGGTGATACACCGCTTATTCTTGATGCTTGACCTAGTGTTTCGGGTCTAATTTTATTCAGTTTCTGCTTTCCTTCTGCGGATAGTGCTGGTATAGCTAGATAATCAAATTTGATTGGAATTCGATAGTTTTCCATGTTTGAAAGCTTTTCAACCATTTGTTGTTCTTTCTCTATGTAGCTATCGTATTTGATTTGGATCTCAGCTTGCTCCATTATTTCTTTTGAATACTTATTGAGATAAATTTCTAAATCCTTATCCAAAGTTTTCAAATCATTAATTCCTACTTGAGGTCTTTTCAATAATTTTTCAACACTTATTTTTTCTTTAATTTCTGCAGTATTGATTGCATTCAAAGCTTCATTTACTTCGTCTGGAACAACCTTCTTTTGTTTCAAATCATTGATCAATTTGGCTGTTTCATCCCTTTTGGAATGCATTTTTTCCAATCTCTCCTCACTTGCCAATCCAATTTGATAACCAATATCAGTCAATCTCAAATCAGCATTATCCTGTCTTAAGAGCAATCTAAACTCAGCTCTTGAGGTAAACATTCGATAGGGTTCTTCTGTACCTTTGTTGATCAAATCATCAATCAATACTCCAATATAGGCATCAGATCTTTTTAGGATCAAAGGATCTTTTTCTTGGGTTTTTAAAGATGCATTGATACCTGCTACCAATCCTTGAGAAGCTGCTTCCTCATATCCTGTTGTACCATTGATCTGTCCGGCGAAATATAGATTCTCTACTAATTGAGTTTCTAATGTCAATTTCAACTGTGTTGGTGGGAAGAAATCATACTCAATAGCATATCCAGGCCTGAACATCTTTGCATTCTCAAAACCTGCTATTTTTCGCATAGCTTTGAATTGAACATCTTCTGGAAGGGAAGTTGAAAATCCATTTACATAGATCTCCACTGTATCCCAACCTTCCGGTTCTACAAAGATTTGATGTCTTTCTCGTTCAGCAAAGCGATTGATTTTATCTTCAATTGATGGACAATATCTTGGTCCTAGACCTTGAATTCTGCCATTAAACATTGGAGATCTATCAAAACCAGTTTCCAGCGTTTCATGAACTTCTTTATTGGTATAAGTAATCCAGCAGCTTCTTTGCTCTTTCAGAGGTGCTGTTGAGTCAGAATAGCTGAATTTTTCCGGATTTTCATCACCATATTGGATTTCCATTTTGGAATAGTCCAAACTTCTTCCGTCTACTCTTGGTGGTGTTCCAGTTTTCATTCTGCCTGATTCAAAGCCTAGGGATACCAATTGTTCAGTAATTCCTTTAGCGGCTGACTCTCCTGTTCTTCCTCCTCCAAACTGTTTCTCGCCTATGTGGATGATACCGTTTAGGAATGTTCCATTGGTAAGGACAACAGAATTTGCTTCTATTTCAATACCTATTCCGGTTCTAACTCCAGTAACTCTACTATCCTTTACAGTGATTCCGGTGACCATTTCTTGCCAGAAATCTACATTTGGTGTCGCTTCAAGTGCCAATCTCCATTCTTCAGCGAATCTCATTCTATCATTCTGAGATCTTGGAGACCACATTGCAGGTCCTTTTGATCGATTGAGCATACGGAATTGTATCATGGATTTATCAGAGATTATTCCAGACATTCCTCCTAGCGCATCAATTTCTCTTACTATCTGACCTTTTGCCACACCACCCATTGCTGGATTACATGACATTTGGGCGATAGTATTCATGTTCATTGTACATAATAATACACTTGAACCCATCTTTGCTGCGGCATGGGCAGCTTCACAGCCTGCATGTCCTGCACCTACAACTATGACATCATATTTTGGAAACATGATCTTATGTTTTACTGTTCCACGTGAAACATCTCTCTTTTCACGAAATTGTGATTGTTAGGTGTTCCACGTGAAACGTTTAATATTTCTTATATAAGTTGATAGCAAATTCCTCTTTGCTTCTCATTAATTCTGCTTCAGCTTTTTTCTTGTCTTTGTATCCCATTAAATGAAAGAGGCCATGACTAATTACTCGGCTTAATTCATCTTCTATAGGTACATTCAATTTGGAAGCATTTTCTTTTACTCTGTCTACACTAATGAAAATATCAGCTTCTATTTCGTTTTCTATTTCAGAATTGTCAAAGGTGATAATATCAGTATAGGTATCGTGATTTAAATATTCTACATTGATTTGATAGAGATATTCATCAGTGCAGAAAATGTAATTCAAATCGTTGATTGAATAGTTTTCTCCTTTTGCTATTTCCTTCAACCACTTTTTGCGATTGAGTTTTTGCTTTAGTTGAAAGGGTGTTTCTTCGGTAAAGAAGTGAATTGCCATCTTAATCCATGTAAAAGGATAAAACTGTTCTTTTTCCACCTTCTTCGAATTTGACTTCGTCTGTAAGGTTTTTGATCAAATAGATTCCTCTTCCACCTGGTTTTTCAATGTTTTCAGGAGCTGTGGGGTCAGGTAAAGATTCTATTTCAAAACCTTCTCCTTCATCTTCTATGATAAATTGAAGTTGATCCTCTTCAGCTTTCAATTCCAAATGAACCAATTTCTGCTTGTTGCTTTGATTGCCATGAATGATAGCATTGCTGATACATTCGGTCACAGAAATCATAATATTCCCATAGATATCGTCATTGATCTCGAATTTTTCTCGGGCATTATCAATAAAACTCTCTATGATTTTTATGTTCTCAATTAGAGATGGTATTGAAATTTTTATTGAATTCATTCTTTTTATATGCTATGGGTAATATTTTTTTGTATTTAATCTTCAATTTCCAATACAATTGGACAATGATCCGAATGGACTACGTTTGGCAAAATTACGGCACTTTTTAATTTGTTTTGCAAAGGTTCTGTTGCCATATGGTAATCAATTCGCCAACCCAAATTCTTTGCTCTCGCTCCAGCTCTATAACTCCACCAGGAATAATTGTGAGGCTCTTTATTGAAATGTCTGAAAGTGTCTATAAAACCTGATTCGGTGAACTTGTCCATCCAAGCTCTCTCATCAGGTAAGAAACCAGATGAATTCTTATTTGAAACTGGATTATGAATATCTATGGCTTTGTGACAGATATTATAATCACCACTCAAGATCAAATTGGGATGATCCTTTCTTAAGTCTTGCATGTAACCATAAATATCATCTAGGAATTCATATTTGAAATCCTGTCTGATATCTCCTGTGGTTCCAGAAGGGAAATAGGCTGATAGGAATGAGAAGTTATCAAACTCGGCCTGGATCAATCTCCCCTCATCATCGTACTTCCCTAAATCCATTCCTATTTTGACAGATTTAGGTTTGATTTTGGTGAAAATAGCAACTCCAGAATACCCTTTTTTGACAGCTGAAAACCAATATAATTCATAGCCCAAGTCTGTAAAAACACTGGGGTCTATTTGGGAAATATCTGCTTTAAGTTCCTGAATACCAATGATATATGGGTTTTCTTGCTTTAGCCATTCTACAAAACCTTTTTTCATGGCTGCCCTGATTCCATTGACATTATAAGATATAATCTTCATGCTTTATTTAATCTCTATTTGGTATTCCTTCTCAAAATATTCAAGAATTTGAATCTTTAGGAGCTTTTCCTGATCTAAAAGATCAAAATGGGGTAATTCTTTCATTAGTTTCCAATGTGGCCATCCTTCCTGATCCACAAAATCCAATTCATAGTAGCCTGCATAACTCAATACTTTGCAGACTGCAATATGCATCAGATCTTGCTTCTGTTCTTTTGAAAAAACCTTGGTTCCCTGACCCAACTCTTGTACTCCGATAAGAAAGAGTACGCCATTTAAGTCTTTGGGTTTTTTCCCAATGCTTTCTTCCAGTCCAGTTAATAATTTGGACCACTTTTTTTCTAAATCAAGATCTCTTTTAAACACTTTATATTATTGGTTTTCAAGTTCTTCCCAATATTCTACAGCTCTTCTAAGATGTGGAATCACAATGGATCCTCCAATAAGAGTTGCAATGGAAAATACTTCGAATATTTCTTTTTTGGTGAGGCCAACCTCATAGCATTTGCCCAAATGGTATTTGATACAATCATCACATCTCAATACCATGGAGCATGAAAGCCCAATCATTTCTTTGGATTTAATATCCAAAGCACCTTCAGCATAGGCATTGGTGTCCAAATTGAAAAACCTCTTGATTACCTTATTATCCTCCGCCATGATTTTATCATTCATGCGGGCTCTGTAATCATTGAATTCCTCTATCAAATTCATTAAATTAATAGTTAAGGATGAATTAACTGCAAATATACAGCATATAAGTCAGCAGTTTGAATAACAGAGCAAAGCGTCTATGCGTTTACTTTTTGTCAAAGATTTTTTAGATCTCATTTTTCCACGGAACTGTGAGCTTTGCGGTCGTAATTTGATCGATGCAGAAACCTGTCTTTGCACTCTTTGTCAGGGAAAATTACCCATTACTAATTATCATTTGAGATCCTGGGACAATGATTTAAAGTCCAAAATTGAAGGTTTGACAAAGGTTGGTCAGGTAATGGCTTTTTTAAACTTTTCTAAATCAGGTAAAAGTCAAGAAATACTGCACAAGCTGAAGTATAGAAACAAGCCAGAAATCGGAAGGTATTTGGGTAATTTGTATGGTAAATTATTGATAAATAGTGATTTCTTCTTCAATTGGAATGTAATTGTGGCTGTTCCACTTCACGAAATGAAACGGGTAAGAAGAGGCTATAATCAAAGTGATGAATTTGCAAGAGGCCTAAGTGAGGTTTTAAATATTCCAGTTGTACAATCTTTAAAAAGGGTAGTTTCTACAGAAACACAAACCAAGAAATCCAGATTGCAACGATTGGAAAATGTAGAGAATGTTTTTGTTGTCGAGAATCCTGAAAGTATTAAAGGAAAGAATATTTTGCTCGTGGATGATGTGATGACTACCGGAGCAACCTTAAGTTCTTGTGCCAATGTGCTTTTGGCTAGTCATGCAAAAAATGTAGATTTAGCATGTATCGCTGCAGGCGGAAAAATCTAAGAAAAATGACTGACATTGAATTCCTAAAATATCCCATTGGAAAATTCCAATTTGATCCAAATTCTGATGAACATAGCCTTCAAAAGGCAATAGAGACCATAAAATCATTGCCTGAACACTTGATGGAAACAGTCAAGTACTTGTCTGAACCGCAATTGGATACTCCCTATAGACCCGGAGGATGGACTGTAAGACAAGTGATTCATCATGTTGGTGATAGTCATATGAATGCTCTGATTCGTTTCAAATTGGCTTTGACAGAGGATAATCCGACAATCAAGCCTTATGATGAGGCAGCTTGGGCCAAACTTTCAGATTATTCATTCGAAATTGAATTATCTCTCGCTTTGATCCGATTGATACATGCAAAGTGGGTGGCAATCCTGGAACATATGACTGAAGCAGATTTTCAGAGAACATACTTTCATCCCGAAAGCCAAAAAGCACAGACCTTGCTTGAAGTAGCACACATGTATGCTTGGCATTCTCAGCATCATCTTTCCCATATTCAGCAATTGATGATTCGTGAAAATTGGACGACTCCGACGCCATGAATATTTCTTTAAAAAATCAACGAATTCTGGTAACTGGTGCATCTCGAGGAATTGGGAGAGCTATTGCCAAACAATTATCTGATTCAGGAGCTGAAGTGATCATTCATTTCAATTCCAATCAAAAAGAAGCTGAAAAACTGCTTCAAGAGCTGAAAAATCCAGCTTTTATAGAAAAATGTGATCTGTCCGATTCAGCTCAGGTTTCAGGATTTATTCCTTTTTTGGTTGAAAAATATGGCCATTTATCTGGATTAGTAAATAATGCGGGGATTGCTATATCGGCTCCTGATACTTTGGCAACTGATGATTGGTTGGCTATTTGGGAAAAGACAATGGCTGTGAATTCGACAGCCGTTGGGATTTTGTGCAAAGAATTTGTAGACCAGGCAAAGCCGCAAAAAGAAGGAAGAATAGTCAATATCTCTTCTAGAGCAGCATTTAGAGGTGATACAACAGATTATTTGGCTTATGGAGCCTCCAAAGGTGCTTTGGTAAGTTTGACCAGATCCATAGCAAGGCATTATGGAAAACAAGGAATTAAAGCCTTTTTGATAGCCCCAGGCTTTACTAGAACGGATATGGCTGAAGAAATTCTTTCTGAATACGGAGAAGAGTTTGCCTTGAATGATATTGCGCTTAATGAATTGACCCGCCCGGAGGATATCGCACCTATGGTCACATTGCTTTGCTCAGGTTTGGCAGATCATGCGACCGGCACATCCATCGATATTAATGCGGGCTCCTACGTTCGATAAAACCTCAAGAGCTTTGAAGAGTTTATTGAATTGAAAGCATCTAACCAGACCTGAATTTCAATTCATGGCTTCAAATGACCCAATTTTCACTCCTGAATTAGTCAAAATCATCAAAATATTTGGTCTAGCCTCGATTTTGATGGTTTTGGCTCTTTCTTTTTTCAATACCAAACGAGCCAATAATACTGGAGAGGATCATACTTTTCGGATGAGCGATTCGGCCAGATTGTATTTTTTGAATTTGAAAGCCATAGAATATAATCGGGAAGTTCGATTAGATGCAGGAATGACTCTGTTTAGACATCAGGATATCAATGCATTTGATAATTCCCCCTTCGTCAATTTGATTTTAATACTTAATCCTGTTCAGGATGAATCCTATTTATATTTAGAACCTGTAAACCTGGAATGGCCCATAGAAATTGAACTTCAAAATGACTCTGGGACTGAGACATTCATATTGGATGATGGAAACAAATTTCAGCATTTTGAAAATATTCAAAAGCTTATCCCCTATATCGAGTCAGATTCTCAATTCTTCATTTTTGATCAAGGACAAAAAATACCTCTTTGGGAGAAAGAAGTGGAAAAAGAAGGGCTGAAACGGATTTTGGAAGATTATTTTAGGATTCTTGAATCCTAAAAATAAGAAATGACAGCTCTCGATCTCTTTAAATCCCAAATCGGAAAAACTTTAGACAAAACTCCTTCTCCCGCTGGCAATTGGTTAGCCGGGACACTTTTGGAAATAGAGGTGGGTAAAATTAAAGTCTCCTATACTGTTCAACCTTACATGTGCAATCCCGCCAAAATCCTTCATGGGGGAGTCGCTTCTCTGATGATGGATGACGTGATCGGAATGGCTAATTACGTTGCCGAATCTGAATTCCTGATGACCACTGTCAATCTGCACGTAGACTTCCTTTCCTCCGCACAAATTGGGGAGACTTTAGAAGTGACTGCCAAGTTGGTAAGAAGCGGTTCCAACCTGAATCATTGGGATGTTGTAATTAAAAAAGAGTCGGGTAAAATCGTTGCCAAGGCCAGCTCCAATATGATTAAAACTCGGGTTAAAATTTCGGATCTAGGGTTTTAGTTTTATCATTGTGTTTAGTTAAACCACAATTTAATTTTACACAATGAAAAAAGTCCTATTTTTATTTGCTTTTTGTACTATTTCCACTCTGTCCTTTGCACAATGGGGTGTTTCCTACCATCAGAGTAATCTTCCTTTTATTGGTATAAATACTCAATTGGGAGAAAAATGGCTTCCTGAATTCCGAATAGGAACAGATAATTATGTGGAAAACTTAGGTTTTGAGCTCGTAGCCAATTATTTGATCAAGTCAGAGGAAAGTACTCAGATTTATGTTGGTGCTGGCGCAAGGGCTAACATATTTGGAGGAGCTGTAATTACATCAGGGATTAATTATTATCCATTCAATAAAAAAGATTTTGGCTTTCATATGGAAGCAGCACCTTTGATCAATGTAGAAAGCGGATTGATTTTCCGAGGATCATTTGGGATTCGATATCGATTCTTAAAGGAATAGAACCTATAAAGAGGAAAGGGAGAGTTTAATATTCTCCCTTTTGAGAATTTTATTCTTTTTTCCATCCTTTTTCTTGTAGGTGAAAAAGGACCAAAAAACCCACCGCTGTCCATTTTTGGGTTAAAATCAATTTCCTGCCCACACGTCGGCAAACTCCTCAATTTTGCATGGATTCTTGTCTAACCCTGAAGTTTGAGGAAGCAAAATTTTCGTCAAACAAGCCTCCTAATTTCAACCCTCACAATTGATTTCTTAACACCCAAAACTGGAAGGCGGGTCCTTCCAAAAGTTGAATTTCTGGACTCAATTTAAAGACTCCATTTTTTCCTTTTTAGGATGTTTAAAGAATTTGAAGGTTATAGGTGTGACAATCGGAAAAGATAAATTCTTTAAAACTGCTCCAACTTCACCATCAAATCCCAAACGGCAATCCCCAGGGAAACAGAAATATTCAAAGAGTGTTTGGTCCCCAATTGTGGGATTTCCAACACTTGATCGCAAGCTTTCAAAACGCTCTCTTCTACACCAAAAACTTCATTTCCGAAGATTAAAGCATATTTTTTATCCTTTTCAGGTTTGAATTCATTGAGCATCACAGATTGATCTACTTGCTCCAAAGCACAAAGTTGATATCCATCGGCTTTCAATTTATCGACAGCAATTCCGGTATTCAAGCAATATTCCCACTCGACGGATTCGGTTGCACCCAAAGCAGTTTTTTGAATATCTCGATGAGGGGGAGTACCAGTGATTCCGCAGAGATAGATTTTCTCTACACGAAAAGCATCACCAGTTCGGAAAGCAGAACCCACATTGTTCAAACTTCTCACATTATCCAAAACGATAACGATAGGCGATTTTTCTGTCTCTTTAAATTCTTCAACGGAGAGTCTTTCGAGCTCTTCCATACTTAATTTCTTCATCTTTTTTGATCTGCCTTGCTTATACTCTATTTTCAAACTTTATTCGTTCCCCCAAATTTAAGAGAATTAAACTGTACTCATGAGTAAAGCCAAAGACGGAAAAGAAACTCCCTTGATGAAGCAATACAATGCCATCAAAGCAAAACATCCAGGAGCATTATTGCTATTTCGGGTGGGTGACTTTTATGAGACATTTGGAGAGGACGCTGTCAAAGCAAGCAAGGTGTTGGATATCGTATTGACAAAAAGAGCCAATGGATCTGCTTCCCATATCGAATTGGCAGGTTTTCCACATCACTCCTTGGATAATTACTTGCCAAAGCTTGTTCGTGCTGGTAATCGAGTTGCGATTTGTGATCAATTGGAGGATCCAAAATCTGTCAAAGGGATTGTAAAGCGCGGTGTCACAGAATTGGTGACTCCGGGACTTTCTTACAATGATCAGGTATTGGATACTCGAAAAAATAATTACCTGGCATCTATCCATTTTGGAAAAGAGAAGCATGGAATCTCATTTTTGGATGTTTCCACAGGCGAATTCATGTGTGCAGAAGGTAATTCATCCTATTTGGAAAAATTGCTTCAGAGCTTTTCTCCTTCGGAAATTATTTTTTCAAAAGCTTCCAAAAAAGTAGCAGCTGATTTATTCAAGACGGATTATATCACTTTCCATTGTGAGGATTGGGTTTTCCAATACGATTATACCTACGAGCGACTAAAAACACATTTCGGCACTTCCAATTTGAAAGGCTTTGGGATCGAGGATTTGGAATTGGGAATCGTGGCTGCTGGTGCTATTCTTTATTATCTGGAAGAAACCGAGCATAAGGAGATTCAACATATTTCAGCTATTTCTCGAATTGCAGAGGAGAAATACGTGTGGTTGGACAAATTCACCATCCGAAACCTTGAATTGGTTTTCCCTCAGCATGAAGGAGGGGTTCCTTTGATTCAGATTTTGGATCAGACGGTGACTCCTATGGGTTCGCGAATGATGAAAAAGTGGATGGTTTTGCCGCTTAAGGAGAAAGCCCCTATTGAAGAGCGATTGAATGTAGTTGATTTCTTCTATCAAAACCCTGGAACAATTGATGAGATTGTAGATCAATTAAAGCATATCGGTGATTTGGAGCGATTGATTTCCAAAGTGGTGGTTGGTCGTGCCAATCCTCGGGAAATGAATCAAATCAAAAGAGCCCTGAAAGCAATCTTGCCGATCAAGGATCTATTGAAAAATCAGGAAAATCCTACACTAAAAAGACTTTCTGACCAGATTCATCCTTGTGAATTCATTCTTGAAAAGATCGAAAGGGAATTGCAGGAAGATGCTCCGATGCTAGTTCATCAAGGGGGAGTGATCAAGGATGGAGTTGATGCGGATTTGGATGAGTATCGCAACTTGGCCAATAAGGGCAAGGACTATTTGGTACAAATCCAGCAGCGTGAGATCCAGAATACTGGAATTACTTCTTTGAAGATCGCTTACAATAAGGTTTTCGGGTATTATCTGGAAGTGACTCATGCTCACAAAGATAAGGTGCCCGAAGAGTGGATTCGTAAACAAACTTTGGTGAATGCTGAACGGTATATTACCCAAGAACTGAAAGAATACGAAGAGAAGATTTTGAATGCTGAAGAGCGAATGATCGCTTTGGAGCAAAAGTATTTTTTGGAATTGGTAACTGAAACTGCTCAGTTCGTTACTCAAATCCAGCAAAATGCCCGAGTTATTGGGACTTTGGATGCATTGCTGTCATTTGCAAAAGTAGCCTTGACAAATAATTATTGCAGGCCGAAAGTATCTGATACAGAAACTCTGGAAATCAAGGACGGACGTCACCCAGTAATTGAAAAGCAACTTCCTCCAGGTGAAGATTATATTCCGAATGATATTTACTTGGATCATGATAGTCAGCAGATCATCATCATCACGGGTCCAAACATGGCCGGTAAGTCCGCTCTTTTGAGACAGACTGCCCTAATCGTATTGATGGCTCAAATGGGATCTTTTGTCCCTGCTTCTTTTGCAAGAGTGGGAATCATTGATAAAGTATTTACTCGTGTGGGAGCTTCGGATAATTTGTCTCGTGGAGAATCCACTTTTATGGTGGAAATGACAGAGACTGCCAGCATTTTGAATAATCTCTCTGATCGAAGCTTGGTCTTGATGGATGAGATAGGTCGTGGTACTTCTACCTATGATGGGATCTCTATTGCTTGGTCTATCGTAGAATACCTACATAATCATGAAAATTTCAAGGCAAAGACCCTTTTTGCCACCCATTACCATGAATTGAATCAATTGACTGAAGATTTTCCTAGAATCAAGAACTTCAATGTTTCTGTGAAGGAAGTGGGAAACAAAGTCATTTTTATGCGAAAGCTTAAGGAAGGCGGAAGTGAGCATAGTTTTGGAATCCATGTGGCTCAAATGGCTGGGATGCCAAACCCAGTCGTACTAAGAGCTGCAGAGATCATGGGGCATTTGGAAAAAGACAAAGCAGTGGCCCAGGATCGCGAAAATTTAAAGTCTGTTCCTAAGAATAATTATCAAATGAGTCTCTTTGAAATCGATCCAAAATTCAAGGATGCGAAGGAGTTATTGGACCAAATTGATATAAATTCTATCTCTCCAATAGAAGCTTTGTTAAAATTGCATGAGATAAAGAAAAAATTAGACTAGGATTGAATTTTTAGTATCTTATGCCTAGTAATTAGTTAATAGTGGCTGTATGGATAAGGTATTTTTAGAGGACCTTAAAAGGCAGGAAAAGTATTTAAAGTATTTTAAAAAGTGGTCGGATCAGGAATTCAAGAGCCATCCGAATGAAGAAGAGTTAATCAAAAACCTCAAAACCCTGAGTGAAAATCTTGGGATGAGGGATGGTTTAATGCTTTGTAGTTTTGACTATAGAAATTTGGACCTGGCCTTTTTTGCGGGAAGAATTGAAAAGTATACTGGAGTTCACCCTTCGGTTTTTGAGAAGATGGGTTTTGAGGCGACCATGTTTATCTTTCATCCGGAGGATAGAATGGAAATGTTGAAATTCTGGACCCTCGTCTTGGAGTCATTTCAACAGATAAGTATCAAAGAGCGTCATTCATTCGAGTATTCTTATACTACAAGAATTGTTCACCGGAAAACGAAGAAGGAAACTTGGATTGTCGGAAAAGTGAGACCTTATTTGATTGATGGTGATGGGAATTTTGTGATGGATTTACACATCATATTACCATTGATGAATACTCCCAAAATCAAAGAATATGATTGGAATTACTCTTTTACGAGTGATGAAGGAAATCGAGTCATCGTTTCTAAAACTTCACCGAGCAAAAGAGAGGTCAAGCTTACCAAAAAGGAGAAAGTGATTGTTGATTTGATGCTAAGTGGAGCTGTATCCAAAGAGATCAGCCAGCAATTGAATATTTCAGTAAACACCGTTGGGACACATCGGAAAAATATACTTCGGAAGCTTGGTGCCAGAAATATTGGGGAGGTTGCAAATATTTTAGCCTCTTATGATTTTTGAAAAATGGCTGATAATCAGTCAGAATGGACTTTTTGGAAAAAATCTTTAAAAAATTTCTCTTCCCAACTATTGTAAAAACCAATCTGGGTCTTACCTTTGCATCCACAATTCGCTCGGATCACGTTCCGAGTTAGTCCAAATAAGCGAGAGTAGCTCAGTTGGTAGAGCACGACCTTGCCAAGGTCGGGGTCGCGAGTTCGAATCTCGTCTCTCGCTCAAACAGCCCTTGATTCAAGGGCTTTGTTGTTTTAGGACAATAATAAAGCCTCTCTATTTTCGAATAGAGCAAGCCGGGATGGTGGCCCTCGATAGCTATCGGGGAGGTAACACCAAGAATTCAAATCTATGGTTTCCGAACCCTAGATGAAGCCGGGATGGTGGAATAGGTAGACACGCAAGACTTAAAATCTTGTGGCCTTTAGGCCGTGCGGGTTCGATTCCCGCTCCTGGTACTTTAAGCCTCGCCCCGATAATTATCGTGGGTGGGGCTTTTTGTATTTATAAGCCTTGCTGATTTCAAATTTTTTCAAAAACAATCCCATGTTCCTTGGGTCTGGTTATTAAGACTTATAAATTTGAATGACCATTCAACTTTTGCCTTTTTTCTATTTTATTCAAATTCCAAAAGGCTTAAAAAAATCCCAAGAAATGCAGACCATCCCTTTATTTATCGATAACAAACCTGTTGAAGGAATAGGTAAATCCTTTGATAACTTCAATCCTGCAACTGGTGAAAAGACACATCGAGTGACCAGTGCTTCGCAGGAGGATTTTGAAAAAGCCATAGAGTCAGCTAAGAAAGGCTTTAAAGTTTGGTCATCCATGTCTCCGACTGAGAGAGGAAGGATTTTGCATCGAACTTCTATGCTTTTGAGAGAAAAGAATGAAGAACTTGCAAGCCTGGAATGTCAAGATACCGGTAAACCAATCCGCGAGGCCATTGCAGTGGATGTGATCTCAGGCGCGGACTGTCTAGAATATTATGCTGGCCTTGCCCCCGCTCTTCATGGAGAGCATGTCAATCTGGGAGGAGACTTTGCTTATACCAAAAGGGAGCCTTTAGGCATCTGCGCAGGAATTGGAGCTTGGAATTACCCGATTCAAATAGCCTGTTGGAAAGCTGCGCCGGCATTGGCTTGTGGAAATGTCATGATTTTCAAACCGGCAGAATTGACACCTTTGACGGCATACAAATTAGCAGAGGTTTTCAAAGAAGCGGGAATGCCTGATGGCGTTTTCAACGTCATTCAAGGGGATGCCGAAGTAGGTAAAATGATGACGGCTCATCCAGCGATAGCCAAAGTCTCTATAACAGGAGAGGTTGGAACTGGCAAAAAAGTGATGGCTGCATCTTCCAATACATTGAAGCATGTTACTTTAGAACTGGGAGGTAAATCTCCAATTGTCATTTTTGAAGATGCGGATTTGGATGAAGCTGTAAATGGAGCATTACTTGGAAATTTTTATACCCAAGGAGAAATCTGTAGCAATGGAACCAGAGTTTTTGTCCATGAAAATATACGTGAGGAATTCTTGGAAAAATTAGTAGCACGCACCAAAGAGTTAAAAGTTGGAGACCCTACAGATCCTAAAACTCAATTAGGCGCTTTGATTAATGAGAATCATTTTGATAAAGTGATGCACTATATCTCTGAGGGAAAGAAAGAAGCAGAATTGATTTTGGGAGGAAATCAGAAAGAGGTAGCGGGTTGCGAAGGAGGATTTTTTGTGGAGCCTACAATTTTCCTTTGTGATTCAGATGATTTAAAGATCGTGAAGGAGGAAATATTTGGCCCGGTGATGTCTGTTTTGACTTTCCAATCAGAAGAAGAAGTAGTCGATAGAGCCAATGATACTCCATTTGGACTAGCAGCAGGTGTTTACACTCAAAATATCCGCAAAGCGCATCGAGTGGTTGGAAACTTACAAGCGGGAATGTGTTGGATCAATACTTACAATATCAACCCGGTAGAAATACCTTTCGGAGGATACAAACAATCAGGAATTGGTAGAGAAAATGGTTTGGCAGCAATTGAGCATTATTCTCAACTCAAAACGGTTTATGTTGCCATGAACGATTTGGGAGATCCCTTTTCTTAATCCTTGAAAATTCTGAAAGCCTCATAAAAAAGTGAGGCTTTTTAATTTCTACCTTGTCCTCTCCAATGCTTTTAGTTACATTTCTTTATGGAATTTTTCGACATCAATTGGGATGAGACTTATGGTACTCTCAAGATTCTAGGGATCTCTTTGGGGATTCTGATACTATTTTATTTTCTGGCTAATTATCTCCAAAAAACCCTCAAAAGGTGGCTAGTTAACAAAATGGATGATCCTCTTTTGGCTAATTTCCTATCTGTGATATTCCGGCTGGTTATCATTCTTGCTGGGTTTATGGTGGTCTTCAAATTTGTCGGCTTGTCGGGAGTAGTTTCAGGATTGCTTGCAGGTGCTGGGATTTCCGCATTTGTCATAGGGTTTGCTCTAAAAGATATTGGTGAGAATTTCCTCGCTGGAATTCTTTTGGCTTTCAAAAGACCTTTTCGAATTGGAGATGTGGTGAATATCAATGGTATGAGTGGAACTGTTTTGACCTTGAACCTAAGAGATACTCAAATCAAAACTGGGGATGGAAAAGATGTCTTTATTCCCAATGCTCAAATCATCAAAAATCCATTAATCAATTTTACAATTGATGGCTTCCTCCGCTATGATTTTATCATCGGTTTGGACTATGGTTCTGATTACAAAGGAGCCATGAAAGTAATTCTGGAGGCAATTAGCGATGTAAAAGGTGTTTTGAACAATCAGAAAAAGCCGAACGTCTGGATTTCAGACCTGGCGGAAAGTACCCTCAACCTTCAGGTAACTTTTTGGGTGGATACCTTCGATCGGGAAATTGGCGACATGGAGGTAAAAACAAATGCGATTGTCCAGGTCTTGGAGGAATTAGAAAAGGCAGGTTATAATTTACCTGCCCGTGTACTTGAAATCAAGAATTATAGAGATCAAGGCTTTAAAGAAGCCTAATTCTTATTTTTCCAATATTCCTTTCAAATCCGCTGGAGAATAATTCACGGACTTCAATGTCTTGTGATCTCCTTCTCTGAAAACAAGGAATAAGTCTCCTTCTTTTTCATAAAAACTAGGGGTTCCTTTTGCTTCATAATGAGCAACTGTAGCTTTTGCTTCCTCTTCAGTTTTACAAGCTTTGCTCATATTGGATCTCTGCACTTCATCAAAAAGAGTCTTGAACTTCTCTCCTAGCCCAAATTCCAAAATGGCTCCGGAAAGTACGTATTGCAAATCGCAAAGAGCATCGGCGATCTCTACCAAATCTTTGTTTTCAATCGCTTCTTCTAATTCTTTCAATTCCTCGGAAAGCAATGAAACTCTCAGGTTGCATCTGGTTTCAGATGGAATGGTTGGCTCCGGCAATACAGGGTGTTTGAAAGTTTCGTGAAATAAAGCGACGGAAGTAAGTGACTTGGGATCTTGCATGATGTTTTAAATTATTGCTCGAAATAAATGAAAAAGGCCGGAATTTCCGGCCTTTTTTTGATTCAATTCTATATTACATAGATGCTGCAGCAAATCTATCTGATACCATATTCCAATCGATGATATCCCAGAAAGCTGAAACGTAATCTGGTCTTCTGTTTTGATAATTCAAATAGTAGGCATGCTCCCACACATCCAATCCCAAAAGTGGTGTTCCTTTGAATTCAGAAATATCCATCAATGGATTGTCCTGATTTGCTGTGGATCCTACGGCTAGTTTTTTATCTGCACCGACTACTAACCAGGCCCATCCTGAACCAAATCTGGTTTTTGCGGCATTGTTGAATTCTTCAGAGAAGGCATCAAAGCTTCCAAATGAAGAGTTGATCGCTTCTGCAAGATCACCTTGTGGCATTCCGCCTCCTTCTGGAGACATGATTTTCCAGAACAATTCGTGATTATAATGACCACCTCCGTTATTTCTCATTTTGGTGGAATACTTGGAAATATTTGCCAATACATCTTCCAATGGCTTATTCGTATCCACACTTTCTTCTTCGATCGCAGCACCAAGATTTTTGGCATAGCCTGCCGCATGCTTGGTGTAGTGGATCTCCATTGTCATCGCGTCAATATTCGGTGCCAAAGCAGAATAATCGTAAGCTAATGGAGTTTGGGTGAAAGAAGTTGCCAAAATGGCCTTGTCTGCTCCTGAGGCAGAATTGCTGCAAGCGGTCAAAATTCCCGAACCTACTAATCCTACTGCCAAACCGGCTTTAGAGCTATTTGAAAGAAATTTTCTTCTGGATATTGCGTGATCTAATGGATTCATAATTAGTTAAACTGGTTTCGTTGGCTAAAATTTTTGATTAAAATAAAGTATGAAGCTAACCAATATCGGGTAGAATTGAAATTGGTTATCAGACATTAAGTCCGATTTTGTGACAAGTTGGTTATGTTTGCATCCGAACTAGGGCTTGGTTGGGTTTTTGACCAAGCATTTTATCGAATTATGCAGACAACCTTCTATAAATATCAAGGTACTGGAAATGACTTTGTCATGATTGATGACCGAAGTGAGAGTTTTGATGTTCAAGACTTGGCTTTGGTAACAAAACTTTGTGACCGAAAGTTTGGTGTGGGTGCCGATGGCTTGATTTTAATTAGAAATCATCCTGATTTTGACTTTGAAATGATTTATTTCAATGCCGACGGATCCCAGAGTATGTGTGGAAATGGTGCAAGATGTGCCGTTGCATTTTCAGGATTTTTGGGAATCATCCAGGTCAAAACCAGCTTTTTGGCTGTTGACGGACCCCATGAGGCGATATTGAAGGATGGGATCGTCGAGCTTTTGATGATCAATGTCCCTGGAATCGAAGCCAAGGGTGACGATTGTTTTGTCAATACAGGAACTCAGCACCATGTTCGATTGGTCGAGGATATCCAGAATTACCCGGTATTTTCCGAAGGTAAAAAAATGAGATACCATGAAATGTATGCTCCAGGTGGCACCAATGTTAATTTTATGGAGCCAATCTCGGAGGATGAAATTTTCGTAAGAACCTATGAAAGAGGCGTCGAAGATGAGACTCTTTCATGTGGTACGGGTGTTACGGCTGCAGCCATTGTTTTTGCTCAGGATAAGACTGATGCAGAAGTGAAAATCAAGACTTTAGGAGGAAACCTTTCTGTTCGTTTTCATAAAAATGAAGACGGAAGTATGGACAATGTCTGGCTAATCGGGCCGGCTACTCAGGTTTTCAAAGGAGAAATAGAAATTTAATCATCCAAATAGTCAACTGAGAGATCGGCTGGCGAATTATCAATTGTAATAAAAAGGGTTTAATTTTAGAGCCCGATTTTAGAATCACATAGAGCAGACATGTTAGATTTTATAGCAAAAGGATTAGCCAAAGTTTTTGGAACCAAATCCGACAGAGATATCAAAGAATTACTTCCCAAAGTTCAGGAGATCAACCAGATTTTTGCTGGATTCAAAAGCTTGTCAGATGATGAGTTGAGAGCAAAAACCATTGAGATCAAATCTGAAATCAATGAGCATCTGAAATCATTGGATGATCAAATCGCTAGTTTGAGAACAGAAATCGAAGGCTTGCCAGCGGAAGCAATCCACCAAAAAGATCAGCTTTTCACCCAAATCGAGCAAATCGAGAAGGATAGAGATACTTCCTTGGAAGAGGTTTTGGAAAGAGTTATGCCTACAGCTTTTGCTGTAGTCAAAGAAACTGCTCGCCGATTTAAGGAAAATGGAAAGTTGGTAGTAACCGCTACTATTCGCGATCAGGAATTGGCAGCTGTGAAGCAGAATGTCGAGATCGATGGAGACAAAGCTATCTGGCACAACAAGTGGCTAGCTGCTGGAAACGAAGTGGTCTGGGATATGGTCCACTACGATGTTCAGTTGATCGGTGGTATGGTTTTGCACAAAGGTAAAATCGCCGAAATGGCCACAGGTGAAGGTAAAACGTTGGTTTCCACCCTCCCATCTTATCTGAATGCATTGGCAGGTAGAGGTGTTCATGTAGTAACTGTAAACGACTACTTGGCAAAGCGTGACTCCGAATGGAATGCCCCATTGTTTGAATTCCACGGTCTATCTGTAGACTGTATTGATAAATATCAGCCAAACTCACCAGGACGTAGAAAAGCATACAACTGCGATATCGTTTATGGTACCAACAATGAGTTTGGTTTCGATTATCTAAGAGACAACATGGCTCGAGATCAGGGTGATTTGGTGCAAGGAAAGCATCACTTTGCAATGATTGATGAGGTTGACTCCGTATTGATTGATGATGCAAGAACGCCATTGATTATTTCAGGACCTGTTCCTCGTGGGGATGTTCATGAGTTTGATCAGATGAAGCCTCGTGTTTCTACTTTGGTGGAAGAGCAGCGTAAATTGATTCAAGGATATTTGGCATCAGCGAAAAAGCTGATTGCTGACGGAAATGAAAAAGAAGGTGGTTTGGCACTTTTCAGAGCATACAGAGGGATGCCGAAGTATAAGCCATTGATCAAGTACCTTTCCGAACCGGGTATCCGAGTGGTTTTGCAAAAAACTGAGAACTACTATCTCCAGGATAATAAGAGAAATATGCCAGAGGCGGATGAACCGCTTTTGTTTACCATCGATGAGAAAAGCAATGTAGTTGACTTGACCGATAGAGGTATCGAGACCATGACTACCAAAAATGAAGACCCTTCTTTCTTCATTATGCCAGACATCGGTGTTGTGATTGCCGAATTGGAAAAAGACGAATCTCTTGACGATAAAGAAAAATTGATCAAGAAAGAGGAAGTCATCAAAGATTATGGCGTAAAAGCTCAGCGTATACATACTGTAAATCAGCTTTTGAAGGCTTACTGTATGTTTGAGCGTGATACAGAGTACATCATCGTGGATGGAAAAGTGAAAATCGTAGATGAGCAAACTGGTCGTGTGATGGAAGGTCGTCGTTATTCTGACGGTTTGCACCAAGCGATCGAAGCCAAAGAAAATGTAAAAGTGGAAGACGCTACTCAGACTTATGCGACGATCACTTTGCAGAACTACTTCAGAATGTACCACAAACTGTCGGGTATGACAGGTACTGCAGAAACTGAAGCTGGCGAATTCTGGGAAATCTATAAGTTGGATGTGGTGGTAATCCCTACCAATAAACCAATCCAGCGTGACGATAGAGAGGACAAAGTTTACAAAACTGTCCGTGAGAAATTCAATGCAGTAGTTGACGAAATCAATGAATTGGTTGCCCAAGGCAGACCAGTATTGGTGGGTACTACTTCAGTAGAGATTTCTGAGGTATTGAGTAGAATGCTCACTTTGAAAAAGATCCCTCACCAAGTATTGAATGCGAAACAACACGCTCGTGAAGCGGATGTAGTAGCTGAAGCAGGTAAGGCTGGAACTGTAACCATCGCAACCAACATGGCGGGTCGTGGTACGGATATCAAATTGTCTGCTGAATCAAGAAAAGCAGGTGGTTTGGCGATCATTGGTACAGAAAGACATGAATCTCGTCGTGTAGATAGACAGTTGAGAGGTCGTGCCGGTCGTCAAGGGGATGTAGGTTCTTCCCAGTTCTTTGTTTCCCTGGAAGATTCTTTGATGCGTTTGTTCGGATCAGATCGTATTGCCAAGTTGATGGATAGAATGGGCTTGGAAGAAGGAGAAGTGATCCAGCATTCCATGATTACCAAATCCATCGAACGTGCTCAACGTAAAGTAGAGGAAAACAACTTCGGTACTCGTAAGAGATTGTTGGAATACGATGATGTAATGAACTCTCAACGTGAGGTAGTTTACAAGCGTCGTAAAAATGCCTTGAAAGGTGAGCGCTTGGAGCTAGACATCTTGAATGTGATGTATGATGTCTGCGAAAGCTTAGTCGAGATGGGTAAATCCACTGAGGATTTCGAAAATCTTCGAATGAACATTTTCACTTCTTTGGGATTGGATTATCAGATTTCAGAAAATGATCTGAAAACTAAATCAGCTCAGGCATTGACTGAAGAGCTATATGCTGCTGCTTTTGAAAATTACCAGAAGAAAAATAATCAGATTACTACTACTGCCCTTCCGATCTTGAGAAGAGTTCAGGAAGAAAGAGGTGCTACTGTGAAAGATATCATGGTGCCTATTTCTGATGGAATCAAGCAAATGGGTGTTGTGGTGAATTTGGAAAAAATGTTGGAATCTGAAGGTCAGGAATTGATCAGATCTTTGGAGAAAAATGTTACCCTTGCCATCATCGATCAAAACTGGAAAGAGCATTTGAGAGATATGGATGATTTGAAGCAGTCTGTACAGAATGCGGTTTACGAACAAAAAGATCCATTGTTGATCTATAAGTTTGAAGCATTTGAGATGTTCAAGAGATTCATCGGCAAGTTGAATGAGGATATGGTTTCCTTCTTGACTAGAGCTGATTTGCCTAAGCAGGATCCTACTCAAGTTCAGCAGGCTCAACCTCAAAGAGCTCCGGAGCCAAAAGTTCAGGCTTCTAAAGAAGAAGCTGGAAGTACGTTGAACCCAGGAGCAAATCGTGCGGCAGCAGCAGCTGCAAGTGCAGGAAGACCAGCGCCACAAGTGGTTGCTCCCCGTAAGTCAGACAAGTCCTACGGCAGAAACGATAAAGTTTCTGTTCAATACACCAATGGAACTACCAAAACGGACGTTAAGTACAAGAGTGTTGAGCAAGACGTTCAGGACGGAAAGTGTGTAATCATTGAAAATTAATAGTATGAAAAAGGGTCTTTGGATATTGGTTGCTATGGGATTGATGACTGCTTGTAAGACGAGCAGCTCTTCCGTGAAAAGTTCTTCCACATACGATTCATATTCCGAAGATCTCAGTGGGTCTTTGCCCACCTATCCAAGTTTTGAGGAGAAAATAAAGGCTCAGCAACCAGCTGAGCCGACTACCTCTCCCCAAGCGATGGATGCTAGATTGAATAATTTGGCCCAATCTCAATACGACAAGAATAAATCAGAGCCCTATTTCAATGGGTATAAAGTTTTGGTTTATTCTGGCTTGAACCGAGAAGAGGCTTTTGAAACTCAGGAAAAGATCAATGAGCTTTATCCTGAATTAAAGGCGGATTTGCAATACCAGCAACCGAGATATTTGGTGAAAGTTGGTCGATTTGCCTATAAGGTGGAGGCGCTGAAAAGCTTTAACCTAGTAAAAACAGAATTCCCATCAGCACGGATTATCCCGGACAGAATTCAAAGACAAGAATTCTCCGTGCCATCTCAAACCAGTGATGCTGAAAGACAAAATTAAATCTTTGGCGAAAGCCTATAAAGAAGAAGTCATAGCCAACAGAAGACATCTTCACTCCCATCCCGAACTTTCTTACCAGGAATTTGAAACAGCCAAATATGTGGCTTCAAAGCTGGAGGAAATCGGGATTTCTAATTTGGAGAAAAAAGCAAATACCGGATGGACTGCTTTAATCAAAGGGAAAAACCCTGAAAAGAAAGTAGTTGCTTTAAGAGCCGATATGGATGCATTGCCGATCATCGAGGCAAATGATGTTTCCTATAAATCCCAAAACCCCGGTGTGATGCATGCCTGCGGACATGATGCGCATACCGCTTCCCTTTTGGGAGCTGCCAAGATTCTTAATGAAGTGAAAGATCAGTTTGAAGGAACGATCAAATTGATTTTCCAACCTGGGGAGGAAGTTGCTCCGGGAGGTGCTTCCTACATGATTAAGGATGGTGCATTGGAAAATCCAAGACCCGCTGGTATCATCGGACAACACGTAATGCCTTTCATTCCTGCCGGAAAAGTAGGTTTCAGACAAGGGATTTACATGGCTTCCGCAGATGAAATCTATATCACAGTCAAGGGAAAAGGAGGACATGGCGCTATGCCTGAAACCTTGATTGATCCTGTATTGATTGCTTCTCATATGATTGTTGCTTTGCAGCAGGTAGTAAGCCGTGCAGCAAGTCCAAAAATTCCTTCGGTTCTTTCTTTTGGAAAGGTGGAGGCTTTGGGAGCAACCAATGTAATTCCAAACGAAGTTAAGATTCAGGGGACTTTTAGAACACTCAATGAGGATTGGAGAGCCAAAGCTCATGAAAAAATGCTTTCTATTGCCAAAGGTTTGGTCGAAGGTATGGGAGGAGAAGTTGACTTTGAGATCAGAAAAGGATATCCATTTTTGAAAAATGATCCGGAATTGACTGCTCGAGCCACAGATGCCGCAAAAGCTTATTTGGGTGAAGAAAATGTTGTAGATCTTGATATCTGGATGGCAGCGGAGGATTTCGCTTACTATTCTCAAGAAATCGACGGTTGTTTCTATCGATTAGGAACTAGAAATGAAGCCAAAGGAATCATTTCAGGAGTTCACACACCTACTTTCGATATCGAAGAAGATGCCCTTGAAATTGGAGCTGGTTTGATGGCTTGGTTGGCAGTAGCTGAGTTAGAAAATAGCCAATAGGAGCTCCTATTTTCATTTCATAAGAATTTACGATCAATTCATTTTCAGATAATTTCTCTGACTTACATTTGGGTAGAATTTTCCATTTATGAAGAAGTTAAAAACTGCCGGGATATTTATCCTTTTGCTATTTGTCCATAGCCAGACTTTCGCTTGGGGACAATTGGGTCATTATCTCATTGGCTTGATGGCTGAGATGCAAATGAAAAAATCCACTATTCGCAAGGTGGACAAGGTCATTTATCCTATGTCCATTGGAAGAAGTGGCACTTGGATGGATGAAATCAAATCCGATAGCACTTATAATTATGCATACTCTTGGCATTACTTGACTTCCAAGCATGGAGAATATGATCCAGCACACCAAGAAAAGACAGGAGATGCTTATGAAGCTATTCAGCGAATCAAGAAAGAATTGATGGCGGGTGGTTTGAGTCCTGAAGTTGAGGCTGAAAAGTTGAAAATGCTTATCCATATAGTGGAGGATATCCATCAACCTTTACATGTAGGGACTGGTGAAGATAGAGGTGGAAACGACGTAAGATTGGAGTTTTTCGGAAATCCAACCAATCTTCATGCATTATGGGACAGTGGCATGATTGATCGACAGGGAATGAGCTATACTGAGATTGCCAATGAGCTTTACAGGAGAATCACTCCAGAGATGCAAAAGAACTATCGTTCGAAATCCATGCAGGATTGGCTCGCTGAAGCTGTCAGTGTGAGAGACCGAGTGTATGACCTACCAGAAAACAAGAGAATTTCCTATCAATACATGTATTTCAAGTATCCGATTGCTGAGGAAAGAATGGTTGCGGCCAGTGTAAGACTTGCTCAGATACTAGAAGAGATTTACGGATAGTCCGTATTAAATCCATTGATTAACAGCCTTTCAGATTTTTTTCTAAAGGCTGTTTTTTTATTTTTAAAATTGGTTTTGCCGGCTCATGAAATATTTTTTTTCAACCCTATTCTTTTTTATTGTTGGGACTTCTTTTGCTCAAAATGCGGAGCTGAAGAAAGAGCTAGGTCGTATCTATTCCAATCCTGATTCTGCAGAATTTTATCTGAAGGAAGCTGAAACTAGACTCCAGTCAAGATCAGATTCAGGATTGTATTATTATTTCAAAGCTGAATCTTACAATCTGAAATTGGAAAATCAAGCTGCCAAAGATGCCTTTATTTATAGTCTTGATTACATCGACCCAAAGCTAAATCCTGAATTAGTTTCTCTAGCTTATATAAGGTTGACCAGACTTGATAAAGCTTCAGGGCAATTTGAAAAAGCACTCGAATTTTCCCAAGATGGGCTTAAGCATACGGAAAGTTCTTTGGACTCTAATTTCATGGGCTATCATTTGCTGGATATCGCTGTGATTTACCATGATATGGAAAGCTATGAGCAAGGGGTTGATTATGGGAAAAGAGCATTGAAAGTTTTGGAATCCTATTCAAAAGCTATTCCTGCCTACAGAGCTTTTGCCTTAAATAGTATTGCTATCAATTTTGACGATTGGAATAAGCCAGATAGTGCACTTTTTTATCACTACAAAGTCCTGGATGATATAGAAAATCTGGATAGTATGAGAGTGATTTTTACCTTCAACAATATCGGGAATACACTTTTGAAGCAAGAAAAATATGAGGAGGCCAGAAAGTGGGTGGAAATTGCTTTGGGTCTCAATCGGAAAGATGGATATCCTGCCTATGGATTAGCTACTAATTTCACGAACCTCGCCAACATTGCTTTCAATTTGGGAGAATTCGCCAAAGCCCGGCAAATGATGGATAGTGCGGCCTATTATGTTCAGGAAAGTGGTTCAACAGAGAAGAAAAGAGACTATTTATACGAAGAGTATCGCTTTCATAAAAAGAAAGGTGAATTGACCAGCGCCATGGACTTTTTGGAAAAGTATTCGGCCTTAAAGGATACTATTTTCCAGGAAGAAAGACTTCGTACTATGAGCGAAATGGAAGCTTTGTATGATGTGGAGCAAAAAGAACGTGAGCTGGCGGAATCCAGAGCTGAAGTTGCTGAACATGAACTGACAGTAAAAAGCAGAAATAATTTACTGCTATTACTTCTCATATTTCTTTTGGTTTCATTGGGTCTGGGATTTTTTATTTACTACAGGCAGAAAAACAAAACCCGCCACTTGCAGCAAGAAGCAAAACTTCAGGCCATTTATGCGGAACAGCAAACACAAAAGCGTCTTCAGGATCAGCGGGATTCCATCGCTTCGGATCTTCATGATAATATCGGCTCCCAACTGACCTTTATCGTTTCTTCATTGGGAAATCTCAAGTTTGGGAACCTGAGTAAGGAAGCTTTATCTACTAAAATCGATCAGATTTCAGGATTTACTGTTGAAACCGTGAATGAGCTTCGAGATACCATTTGGGCTATGAATAAGGAAAGCATTTCTATTGAAGAATTGCATTCCCGAATTCAAAATTTGTTTGCAAAAGCTCGTCAATCTTGTCCAACTATTCAGTTTGAATTCAATTTGGATCCCCATATCGATACAGATTTGAAATTGAATTCCATCGAGGGCGTTAACTTTTATAGAATAGTCCAAGAGGCTGTCAATAATTCTATCAAATATGCCAATGCTTCAAAAATTCAGGTTGATTTGTTTTTGGAGGATGAAAATATCAAATTAAAAGTTACCGATGATGGCGTGGGTATATCTGGAGAAAACCCGTTTGGAAATGGGATGAATACGATGAAAACTCGTGCTCAAAGGATCGGGAAAGAATTTGAGATTAAGAGCTCTGAAGGCCAGGGCACTGAAATATTGGTGAGCTAATTATTCTTTTTATGTCCATAAAAGTTGCTATCGCAGAGGACAATTCTTTTTTATTAAAAGCAGTTTTGGAAAAGCTGTCATTTTATCCAGACGTGGAAGTGAAGTTTTCTGGTTCGAACGGGCAGGAATTTCTTGAAAAGCTTGAAAAAGACCCCAATGTTCAAGTCGTTTTGATGGATATCGAAATGCCTAAAATGACAGGGATTGAGGCTGTTTCTAAAATTTCTCAGCTTTATCCTCAGATAAAAACGATCATGTTGACAGTCTTTGATGATGATGAGAATATTTTCAGATCGATTCAAGCTGGAGCAAATGGCTATTTTTTGAAGGAAGTAGACCCGCCAACTTTGTACCAGGGAATTCTGGATACTTTGGATGGTGGAGCTGCGATGACTCCTTCCATTGCTTTGAAAACTCTCAAATTATTGAGAAACCCGCCGTCTTTTGATGAGCCCAAAGAAGAAATTTCTTTGACCAAAAGAGAGATTGAAATTTTGGAACAAATAGCAAAAGGTCTCAACTACAATCAGATCGGGGAAAATCTATTTATTTCACCTAAAACTGTTCGGAAGCATATCGAAAATATCTACCAAAAACTCCAAGTTCATAGCAAATTGGAGGCTGTGCAGAAGGCAGTTAAAAATCGGATTATTGAAGGATGATCAATCCTGAATCCGAATTCTCCACTCTTTGGGATAGTAGTTATTTATTCGATTCCCAAGATTTTTGATCCAACCCAAGGGAAGTGAGTTATAGGTTACCATGATCCATCCCGTGGGCATATTTTCAATTACAGGATCATTTTTTCGCAGGAATTCCAATGCTTGATCTTTTTCGAGATTTACTACCTGAAATCCATTTTTTGGAAGTGTAGAAAGAGCCCATTCATGGGAAGGAATCCAGTCATTTTTCTGTTTTTTCCCAATTTCAACTCCAAAATATCGAATGCTCAAGTGCTGAGTAAGCTTTTCAAAATAGGCTTTCCATTCGGATTCAATTCGGAAATAAGAATCATTCAATTGGTAATATTGTCCGGAAAGCGGGAATCCCAATTCCTCATCAATTGAATTGGAATCTTTCGGACTTACTTCTTTCAAAAAGGGGTGTTTGTAATCTTTGATTTTTCCCGGAGGCAAAATATATGCATCATCTGGTCGCTGCATGACTGTCACAAAAAAGCCTTCCCCATCCACCAAATGCGGATAAAAGCGATATCCATAGAATGTACCGTCCTCAGTTTCTACCTGGGTTTCCCTGATATTCCAATTGGGATCCAATGGTATTCTTACAGGTTTATAGGAAAACTCTGAAGTCAGAAATTCGATCATTTCTTCATTTTCCTGCTCATTGAAAGTGCAAGTGCTATAGATTAGATATCCACTGGCAGCTACCAAGCTTCCCGCACGATCCATAATCCTTTTCTGTCTGGAAGCACAAAGTGTCACATGATCTGGAGACCATTCATTTCTTGCCTGAGGGTCTTTGCGAAACATCCCCTCACCAGAACATGGCGCATCGACTAAAACCAGATCAAAAAATCCCTCCAAAGGTTCGAAATGCTCCGGATCATTATTACTGACGAGCGTATTTCCCAGCCCCCATTTGATGATATTCTCTTTAAGTATCTGCGCTCTGGATTGGATCACTTCATTGGCCACTAGAAATCCATCTTTTCCCAAATAGCTGCTCAAAAGCGTAGACTTTCCACCCGGTGCTGCTGAAAGATCCAGAAACAATTCTTTGGGAACCTGAAGGGATCGCAGAATGTGATCAATAAACATAGAAGATGCCTCTTGTACATAATAAGCTCCAGCATGAAAACTAGGATCTAGCGTAAAAGAAGGCCTTTCATTCAAAAAGTAGCCATTCTGAGCCCAAGGAATCTGTTCAGAATCCTCTGGAGCCTGGCTTGATTTATCAGGATTGGTCCGAATGGATGTTTTGGAGTCCTGATTGATGGCTTTTTCAAAGAGTTCATATTCCGTTTCTCCCAATTGGGTTTTCATTCTGCTTTGAAAATCTGAAGGAAGAGAAATGGACATGAGATTGAATTTTTGCCAAAGATAAAAAATTGATCCATAGCAGTCTTTATCTAGGAATGAAGGGTAAGATAAGTAGCTAATAATCTTTAAATTCAGAAAAAATCAATTCTATGGAATATGTTCTGAAGGCTATTGTTCTGCTGGTTGCCATCCAGCATTTGTTTTTTCTTTGGTTTGAAATGTTTGCTTGGGAGACATTTGGAGCAAAGCTTTTCAAGGGAAACTCAAAGGAGTATTACTCCAAAACCAAAAGTATGGCCGCCAACCAAGGTTTGTATAATGGATTTCTTGCGGCGGGTTTGATCTGGTCTCTTCTACATGCAGACCCTTATTTTTCTCAGCAAGTAGCATTGTTCTTCCTTTCCTGTGTTTTGATTGCTGGAATTTTTGGAGCCTATTCAGTCAGTAAAAAAATATTCATCGTTCAGGGCATTCCAGCGCTGATCGGAGTTCTCTTGATCGTAATTTCTAATCTATAAATCCATAAACTTATTATTTATGAAATTGTATAAACTGCCCAGCCAAACACTTTTAGAAATTGAGTCCGAATTTCTACTCGGACCCGAATTGGATTGGGATGACTTATTGGGACGAGAAAATCTGAAGTCTCTCCTCACCAAAGAAAGTCAGACTTGGGATAAACTATCTAGCGCTGATGCTGAATCCCTAATCAAAGAAGAATTATTGGCTCCCATGGGCACGCAAGAAATTTGGGCTGCAGGTGTTACTTATTATAGAAGCCGAACTGCTCGAATGGAAGAATCTCAAGATGCTGGCGGAGCAGATTTTTATGACAAAGTCTATGCGGCAGATCGACCGGAATTATTTTTCAAAGCTACTCCTTCTCGAGTTTCATCACCAGGTGGAAAAGTAAATATCAGGAAAGACTCTACTTGGGATGTGCCCGAACCGGAGTTGACTATGTTGATATCTCCTTCGGGAAAAGTTCAGGGATTTACCGTTGGTAACGATATGAGTAGCCGAAGTATTGAGGGAGAAAATCCATTATATCTACCGCAAGCTAAAGTATATCAAGGCTGTGCATCTATCGGACCATGTATCCTGATTCAGGATTCTATCTCTGAAAGCACTGAAATATCCTTAGAAATCTATAGAAACGGAGAGTTGGCCGCTTCTGGAAAAACCAATTTGACACAATTAAAAAGGAAGCCACAGGAATTAGCCGGTTGGTTGTTCAGAGGAAACACATTTCCAGTAGGTTGTTTTTTAATGACAGGAACAGGGATTGTTCCGGATGATTTCACTTTGGCAAAGGGTGATGAGATTAAAATCTCAATTGAAGGTATTGGAACACTAGAAAATACGGTAGGTTTGATTTGAGTATTCTTGTAGCGAATGGAAGATTTAATGCGTGTGGATAAATGAATCCTAAATTTTCGAAAATGAGACGTTTTTTACTGCTTTCATTGTTAATTACTTCCTCTTTCTCCTGCTTGGATGATGAACTTCCCTTGCAAGCTGAATTTCCCCAGAAGTGGGTTTTTTCAGGAATTTCTTCTTCGTGGGTGGCTAATCCTGAAATCACCCCTGTAGTGGATTCACTATATTATTATGAATTGAGAGAGGATGGGACTTTTACCAAGTTCATCGGAGAGTTCGAGTTAAATGGCACCTTTGAAAAGGAAGGCGATCTAAGTAATGAAGCTGAATACCTAATCTTCAAATACGATCAAGAAACTTATTTAGAAGATAGAGAACGAGATGGTTTTGGTTTGATTCATTATTGTGGTCAGGATTTTGAACCTTTTTATTATGTTGATTCCAATACGATCAGAGGTTCTTGGGGAGCATGTGATGGACCAAACTTGTATTTCGAACTACAATAGACTTCTTAAGAAAAATCTAATTGAAATTTGAAGGCTGTTTTCTGAAATGAGGCAGCCTTTCTTTATTTTGTGGAATGAGTCAATTCTTTCAAAAACCACTGCAGCTTCCTCGCTATTCTCAGGGATACCATTTGATCACAGATATGATCGAGGATGCCATTCCTGAAATTCGTCAAATTAAAGTGGGATTTTTGCAGGTATTTATTCAGCATACTTCGGCTGCTTTGACGATCAATGAAAATGCTGATCCTACAGTTAGAAAAGACTTCCAAACCTTTGTAAATGAGTTGATTCCTGAAACTTATCCACGCTTTATCCACACTTATGAAGGTCCAGATGATATGCCTGCGCACATTAAAGCCAGTTTTTTTGATTCTTCGCTTCAAATCCCCATTTCTGGTGGAAAACTCGCTCTTGGAATTTGGCAAGGAGTTTATCTCTGCGAATTCAGGAAATTTGCCTCAGGAAGAAGGCTTTTGTTAACCGCCTATGGTAGTTCTTAAACCTTAGCTAAAATCCATTCCCACCACTTATAAAATTTTGTTCTGCTGGCCTAGAAACAATTTTATTTTTGTGGAATCAGCTATACTATGAGAATTTTATTACCCACCTGTCTTTTGGCGGTTCTACTGATTAGTGGATCTGCTTTTGGACAAGAGCATACTTCGAATGCTTTTGCCTTTAAAGTAAATGAACCCATTGTTTTGGATGGAAATTTGGATGAAGAAATCTGGGGGCCAGAAGGTTGGAATGGGGACTTTATGCAATATTTTCCATCTGACACTTCATTAGCGATAGCTCAATCTCGGATCAAGATCGCCTTTGACGACAACAATTTGTACATCGCTGCAGTGATGGAAAATTTGGGACCTAGAGAATATGTGTCTACTTCTTTGCGTAGAGATTATCGTGGTGCTCAAAATGACGGGATCACTTTTGTTTTCGATACATTCAATGATAAAACCAATGCTTTTCAGTTTGGTGTAAATCCTTATGGAGTTCAAAGGGAAGGTTTGATTTCAAATGGTGGAAATAGATCAGAAGATTTGAGCTTAGCTTGGGATAATAAATGGTATGCTGAAGCTAAAATTTTCGAAAATCATTGGCAGGTAGAGGCTATAATTCCTCTTTCCACAGTTCGATTTAAGGATGGGGCTCAAAACTGGAACATCAATTTTTATAGAATAGACAGTGATGCTGGAGAGAGAAGTTCATGGTCTCCTCTCCCAAGGAATTTCAACATGTCTTCCATCGCTTTTAATAGGAAGTTGATTTTTGAAGAGCCTTTGAGAAAAAACTCCGCTAATATTTCCTTGATTCCTTATGTCGCTGGTAAAACCTCTAAGAATTTTCTGGAAAATACCAGTGAACCCTTCAAGCCAGCAGTAGGTGGAGATGCGAAAGTGGGAATTGGTCCTGCTATGAATTTAGATTTGACTTTCAACCCAGACTTTTCTCAAGTGGAAGTTGATCAGCAGGTGACCAATTTGGACCGCTTTGAGATATTCTTTCCGGAGCGTAGACAATTCTTTCTTGAAAATGGAGATCTCTTTGACAGTTTTGGTCAGCCCAGATCCAAAGCTTTTTTCTCTAGGAGAATCGGTGTTGATATTGACTCAGCTACTGGTCAAAACGTCCAAAGTAAGATTATATATGGAGCTAGGTTGAGTGGCAAAATCAGTGAAGATTGGAGAATTGGAGCTATGAATATGCAGACTGCTACAGATTCTGAAGCAGGAATTGCCGGTAAGAATTTCTCTGTCCTGGCTATTCAAAAGAAGGTTTTTGAACGCTCTAATATCGGATTGATCTATGTGGATAAAGAATCTTTGGGTTTGGATGAATACAAATCATTATTTCACCCTGAAGAATATAACCGTCTCATTGGGATGGATTTTAATCTCAATTCAGCTAATGGGAAATGGACTGGGAAGGCATTTTATCATAGAACTTTCGAATCCCGAGAAACAGTAAAGCCTTATTCCTTCAATGCCTACATGCTTTTCAGTGATATTCACTGGGGAGGAAGTGTGAGTATCCAGGATATCGGAAAGGACTTCAATCCCGAAGTTGGCTTTTTACCAAGGTCTGATTTCAAGAGATTGAATCCGGACATCTCATACATGTTTTATCCCAATTCAAGTCTGATCAATAGACATGGGCCCAAACTGGAGTTTGAAGGATATTGGAATGAAACAATAGGCACGACCGATAGGGATTATAATATCAGCTATACCGTCCGATTTAATTCTTTTGCGGAATTGACAGTAACTCAAAAGAATAGATATCTGTATTTGTTTCAAGATTTTGATCCAACTCGAACAGGTGGTGAAAAATTACCTGCGGGAACAGACTACAATACAAAGACTCTTGGATTTGAATTCCGAAGTAATCCAAGGAATGTATTCAATGTGAAAATGACAGCAGACGGTGGAGAATATTATACAGGTAATTATTTCAGTTTGGTAAGTGAGCTTGGATTGAGGATGGGATATATGGCAAATATTTCCATGAACTTCAATTATGCCCGTATTCGACTTCCAGCTCCTCAAAGTGATGCAGACTTGATTCTTGTCGGTCCTAGAATCGATCTAACTTTTACCAAAAAGCTATTTTGGACTACATTTATTCAATACAATAATCAGATCGACAACCTGAATATCAATACAAGGCTGCAATGGAGATTTGCTCCGGTTTCAGATTTCTTCCTGGTTTATACTGATAATTATTTTCCTAGTGACTTCTCACCGAAGCAACGCTCCTTGGTATTCAAGCTGAATTATTGGTTAAATCTCTAATTGTAAAAGCCCTTTAGTCAGGGCTTTTTTCCATTTGTTTCCTTTTTTCTTTCAATTTCTCACAATTAGGATTCCAAAAGAGGAAATAAGATAAGAGTGACCAAGTAATGAGGTTGAAAATCAAGTAAAAGTATGTTTCTGGTTCTATTAGAGCATTCCAATTAAGATCTACACCAAGTCTAACAAATATTTTGGTAACAAAAACTTGGGCTATACAGCTTAATGGGATAAATAAAGAAAAGATTTTATAGCTGTAAAATTCCTTGAGATTTTGCCAGAATGTCATTTTCATGATGTTTAAAAAGATAACTTTAGGTCAATTAGCGGAGATTTTTTAAGTTTTCAAAATCAGGCTTGATTACCTTTTTCCTTTTTAATTCCATCTGATAAAGATATTCTCCCAATTCTGTGAAAAAAGGAAGTCCAATTTCCTCGTATTCATAATTGTCATCATTCAGGATCTCGTCCTCATTGGAGTAGACAACTGCAGAAACGAAAAACTCAACGTCATTTTCAAAATCTACGAAGTAAGTTCCATCGATCAGATAGCCATAAGACCAACCTGTTTTGTTGAAAATTCTGAATTGGTCCGGGATTGAATCCTTAGAGCTTCCAAACTTGAAGAACTTGGAATAGGAGTCGTAGAATTCGGGAAGCTCATATTTTGGAAAGTCACTTTCTCTAGGAAGTGTGCTCATATATTTCATCACAAATCCCCGCTGCTCTTCGGTAATATTGAATCGCTCTGCCTCCGGAAATGCCATCGGATAAATGATTCTTTGCACTACTCCATGCAAATCCGTTATGGGAAATTTATTCTTGTAAGTAAAATCCATGGGATCCTGAATCAGTGAGTCATTTTTGTAATGAGCTTTTCCAATCTGTGGCTTGCTGGGTACGAAATAATCTGTTTCAGTATGTCTTTCAGGTAATTCTAGTATAACAGAACCTGTGCTGTCCACAAATTTCACCGGATTGAAATACCGGTTCTCTTCAGGGCTAATTGGAAAACTTAACCGCTGACTGATAACGGTGTTTGTCAGTCCTTTCTCCTTAAGTTTTTGATTGATATAATCTAAGCCAAGAACTTCATACAACCTATTATAGGCGTCGTTATCTGAAACGATCAAGATCTTTTTGATGTAGTGTCCGATGCTAGGAAGTGAGTCTTCTGACGAAAAGTCCACATAAGCAGGAATCTGAGATGGGCGAACTGAATCAATCAGAAGTGTGGTATTCCTGTCCAAATTATCGATCCCCTGTTCATTGAGCCATTCCAAAGCGAGTAATGCCACTGGAAGTTTTACTGTAGAAGCTGGATAAAAGTACTTTTGATCATCTAGATTGAAAGTGTAATCTTCATAAAGCGGTAGACCATGTTCGTTTCGATCTATACTAGAAAATAGAATCTGCACTTCGTATTTATCCTTTTCAGAAAGTACTTTTTGAAGCGTGGGATAGTCTTCCAATCCATCTACAAATGGAATCTCCTCTTTTTGACTACAGGAGAAAAGAAATGAACATGCCACTAAAAGGATAAATAGAAGATTATGCTTCATTTGATTTCAATTCTTTGAGAGTTTGAACAAGATAGGAAATGTCCTCAGGTCGATGGAATGCCGAAATTATAATTCGATTGATCAATGGGCTATCTGGCTTTGGATATCTAAATGAGGAAATGATAATTCCCTTCTCCTCCAATTTCTGCACCCATGTATCCTTAGTAAATTTAAAAACCGGATAGTTTTCAGAACCTTCGATTTCTGGAGAGTCCGAAATGGCCGAGTGAAACTCCTTACAATTATTAAAAAGTTGATTTTGCTGGGACTCAAATTCACTCTGGCATTCTAAAAACGCTGCCAAATGAGAAGGAGAACCAGGAGAAGCCCCTCCATAGAGAGCAGTTCCTCTTAATTTTTGAATTGTTTCCCGATCTCCCAAGACTATTCCGGCTGGGATTGCCAGCCCTTTTCCCAGCGAACCACATACTACTAAATTGTAGGTGGGGGCATCCCATTGACTGTAGGTGCCGAAGATTCCTTTTCCTAAAACCCCAAAGGCATGGCTATCATCGACCAATAAGGTTACTTCATGATCGTTCGCAATTTCCTTTACCCAAGAGTAATCATGGATTTGGGCTGTAAAGGCATCCACAGCATTCCCAAGGATCAAAATTCTATGTGATTTTAGGCCTTTTGAAGTCTCTAAACACTCATTTTTCCATTGTGTAAAATTTAATTGAGTATTTGGGAAAAGACCTTCTGGCAGAATTGCTGGATGAGCATCTGGGGCAATCCAAATTTGATCAGCCTCTTTTGCCAAAAGTTGGGTTGAGGCGATTCCAGCTATAAAACCAGAACTTAAAGCAGCCGCATCCTCTGCCTCAGAATTGATAGAGAAATAAGTTTCGAATTCATCAAAAATCGGAATTCGAATGTTATTAAGTCTACTTTGTCCATGGTTAGAGCCCCATTTTTGAAGATTTTGAGAAATACTGTTCAAAAACTCGGAATTTTGGGTCATTCCCAAGTAAGAGGTACCACTGAAATAGAGAAATTCCTTCCCATCCAGCTGGATAATCCTACTGATTCCTTCTTCTAAAAAATGGATTTTTCCGGCCATAGATTATTTGGCAAAGATTTGACTTTCGTCCTGAAATGATTTGAACTCTAGTGCGTTTCCACAAGGATCCAAGAAAAACATGGTTGCTTGCTCTCCTACTTCACCTTTGAATCGGATATATGGTTCGATGACAAACTCAATTCCATGATTTTTCAATTTATCCGCGAGTTCATGCCATTCCTCCCAAGGGAGAATTGCTCCAAAATGACGTACAGGGACGTTTTTCCCGTCTACTTCATTGGTTTTGGCATTGGCAAGCTCCTCAGGTTTGATGTGCGCGGAAAGTTGATGGCCGAAGAAGTTGAAATCGATCCATTTGTCAGTACTTCTTCCGATATCGCATCCCAGAAGATCTCCATAAAAGGCTCTGGTTTCCTCAATATCCCGAATCGGGAAAGCTAGGTGAAAGGGTTTAAATTGGCCCATAATGTGTACTTTCGTTAAGTGATTTTTATTCCTTAAAGATATGTCAAAAAAGAAAAAAGTCTCATTGGTTTTGAGCAGCGGTGGAGCGAGAGGATTGGCACATGTTGGGGTGATTGAAGAGTTGGAAAAGCGGGGATATGAAATATCCGAAATTGCGGGTTGTTCTGCAGGAGCCTTGGTGGGAGGCATGTATGCCTGCGGTAAAATGAATGAGTTCAAAAATTGGATCTGCAATCTGGATAGGATCGACGTTTTTTCTTTGATGGATTTTACTTTCTCCAGTCGTGGGTTCATTAAGGGTGAAAAGGTTTATGGAGAATTGAAAAAAGTAGTGGCAGATTGTCAGATTGAGGAATTTTCGATTCCATTTTCCTGCAATGCAGTCAATGTCATCACTGGAGAAGAAGTAATTTTTAGAAAAGGGAGCTTGTTTAAAGCGATTCGAGCTTCTGGGAGTATCCCTTCGGTTTTTATTCCAGCGACTCATTCTAAATCTTCTTTGATTGATGGGGGTGTATTAAATCCTGTCCCGATTTCTTTATTGCAAAATCTTTCTGAAGAGAACTTGATCCTGGTGGTGGATGTGAATGGTTTGGATCAAGATTATATAAATCCACCCAAAAGAGATGAGGAAGGAAATGGTTTCATATCTATTCCGAATTGGTTGAAAGAATACCGAAATAAAATGGGGCAATTTTTTCCAGATGAAAAAGAAGCTGAAAAGGAAATCTCCTATTCCTCTTTGAATTTGGTGAAGCGATCTTTCGATTTATTACAGGATAGGTTCTGCGAATTGCTGTTACAGCAATATCCGGTAGATATTCAGATTAAGATTTCCAGAAAGCAAGCTGGCACCTTGGAGTTTCACAGGTCTGGTGAATTGATAGAAATCGGTAGACTCAAAGCAAAGCAAGCATTGGACAATTGGGAAAATGGAAATAGCTGAACTAAATCGTCTATTAGGCAACATTGATATCTATCTATTGGATCAGATTCTGAAGGGTAGGTTTACCAAGGAAATGAAGATCCTGGATGCCGGTTGCGGGGAAGGAAGAAATACTGTTTATTTCATTCGAGAGGGCTATCAGATTTTTGGAATTGATCCCAATGAGACAGCAATTCAGTATTGCCGATATCAGGCAAAAAGTCTGGATCCAACTTATGATATCCACAGGTTTCAAGAGGGTAAATTGGAGGATGTTCCCTTTCACAAAGATTCTTTTGATGCGGTGATCTGTTCAGCTGTTTTGCACTTTGCTCAGAGTGTGGATAACTTTTGGGAAATGATCGATGAAATCCAAAGAATCTTAAAACCGGGAGGAATTTTTTGGTTCCGGATGTGTACTGGATTTGGAGATATTTTATCCAAATCTGAGCCTATTGGCCAAGGAAGGTATCATTTGCCAGATAATTCGGAACGATTTGTCTTTACGGCAGAGTATGTGGATAAATTACTTTCGAAAGGTTTTAAATATATAGAAAACCCCAAATCTGTATTGGTTTTAGGCCAAAGGGAGATGGGAGTTTTTGTTTTGGAGAAGATTTGAGCTTATTTAATTATCGCGACAGATATGTTTTTATCGTTGGCGATTAAATTTTCTGCAACACTTCCAATCAACAGGTCTGAATCATCAGATTTTCCTTTTTTGGAGATGATTATTAAGTCAACTTTTAGCTCTTTTGCTTTCTTGAAAATAGCGACCCCAATGGGATCGTCTTCTGCTATGATGCTAAGCAAATTTCCATCGATATTGAGTTTCTTTTTGAGCTTTTCAAATTTGGAATCAGCTTCTTTTTGAAGGCTTTTTTGTATTTTCTTTTCATTGCCAAAGAATGGAAAATAGTGAATCCCAATTTTCAGGACGTGAAGAGGAATAAATTCTGATTTGGTGTTTTTGGCTATCAACTCTGATACCTCAAGCACTCGCTGAGTGTAGGAGGAAAAATCAATCGGAGTTAAAATTTTACTGATAACAGGTTTTGCGGTTTCCGGAACCAAGATCAAATTACAAGAAAGCAATCTCACCATTTTGCTACTAAATATGCCGGTACCATCCAGGCTTTTCTTTTTACCTAAGAAAAATAAGTCAAATTGGCTGTTGTTGATCCAATTGACCAACTCACTGAAATCCGGCTTAGGTTGAATATAGATATGAATAGAAGGTTTCAGTGATCCGAAAACCTCTATAACTGTTGACTCGATTTCATCTCTGATTAACTCTTCTAGCGTTTTGCTCTTTTTCTTGAGTAAGTTTTCCAAGTCTTCTGAAAGATCCTCTATTTCTATTTGATGTATGATGTGGAGTTCTTCAAAATCAAACAATGAATCATATCCTTTGATGAAATGAAGTAGTTTTTCATCCATTTCTGTCAAATCCGCTGCGAGGGCTATTTTTTTCAAGTTTTTCATCTCGTTGCTTTTCTAAAGGTTATTGATCGTTGGACTTTTTGGATTTTTCCTCCCGTTTGATCAAGGATTTCTCCAGCTTTTTCTCATATCGTTTTTTATCCGAAACTTGTTCCAATTCTTTCATTTGGAGATATTCTGATCGGAGACCTTTGTACAAGGAATAAACCATAAATATCAAAATAAAAAGAAACGGAAGTCCTGTGGTTATGGCTGCAGTTTGTAAGGCACCCAAACCACCTCCTACTAATAAAACTGCTGCAACTGCACCTTCGGCAGAGGCCCAAAATATCCGTTGAGGGACTGGAGAATCTAATTTTCCTCCAGAGGTAATATTGTCAATCACTAAAGATCCAGAGTCCGATGAAGTAACAAAGAATGATGTTACTAGGAACAAACTGATAATCGAACCAACTATACTAAATGGGAATTGCTGGATAAAAACGAATAATGCTGTGGTAGAATCCGATACGATTTCATTGGCTAGTTCGTGGGTTCCTGATTGTAAATCCAAATAGATAGCTGATCCTCCCATTGCTGTCATCCACAGAAAAGTCAATAATGCCGGAATTAAAAGAACGCCAAAGACAAATTCTCGAATTGTTCTTCCTTTGGATACCCGTGCGATAAACATCCCAACAAATGGGGACCATGAAATCCACCAGGCCCAATAGAATACAGTCCAATCGCCTTGCCAACCTGCATCTCGGAATGCTTCTGTCCATGTTGATACCTGAATGAAGTCTCCCATGTATGTTCCTACATTTTGGATGAAACCACGCAT
This sequence comes from Algoriphagus zhangzhouensis, assembly GCF_900148515.1. Classification (GTDB taxonomy): domain Bacteria; phylum Bacteroidota; class Bacteroidia; order Cytophagales; family Cyclobacteriaceae; genus Algoriphagus; species Algoriphagus zhangzhouensis. Next base: position 804,681 of record NZ_FRXN01000002.1, read on the forward strand.
GATATACAATGTAGGACCGACGATTAGGATGAAAATCAGAAATATTGCTGCAATTCGAATATTCCATTCACTGAGAAACTTTACCCCTTTATCAATCCCAGAGACTACTGAAATAGTCGCAATTGCTGTAATAGATGCAATGAGAATCACTTGGGTGGTGGGCGTATTTGGAATATCAAAAAGGAATGATAAACCACCGCTGAGCTGCTGGACCCCAAGTCCTAAAGAGGTGGCTAATCCAAATAAGGTCGCCAGTACAGCAAAAACATCTATGACATCCCCAATCCATCCCTTGATTCTGTCTCCCAAAATGGGGTAGAATACCGAGCGAATAGTCAGAGGCATTTTTTTATTGTAGGCAAAAAAGGCGAGAGCGAGTGCAACCACGGCATAAATCCCCCAGGCATGTAGTCCCCAATGAAGAAAAACCAAATTCATAGCACCTTGTGCTGCTTCGGGACTGAAGTTTTCATGATTAGGTGAATTTGCGTAGTGATTGACAGGTTCGGCTACACCCCAAAATAGCAAACCGATTCCCATCCCGGCGCTAAAAAGCATGGCAAACCAGGCAGAAGTTGAAAACTCTGGTTTGGCATCTTTTCCTCCCAATCTGATCGAGCCGTACTTACTAAAACCAACATAGATGCAGAATAAAATAAACAAATTGACAACCAAAATGAATAGCCATCCGGTCTGGTCAGTGATGAAATCCTTCATGCTAACAAAGACCTGCTCCATCGGTTCACCCACCAAAAGGGTGATGGTGATAAAGACGACAATCAAAATTGTCGCTGGCCAAAAAACAGGAGGATGAATATCTAGGTATTTATTTTTCATAATCTTATGTATTAGAAGTAATAACCGAGGTTAATATTTAAGCGGGTGTTCCAATTGGGGTTTTGATCGATCGGATTAGTGGCACTAATGGGCTCCAAATAATTGATTCCTCTGCCTGACCCGATCGAATTTCCACCAAAAGAATCGGTGAGCCACGGCTGATTGATTCCTCTGGCAATGTCGAAATAGCAATAGATCTTGCCGGCACTGATTAAGGCTCCCGGGACGTGCATGTGAGTTGGGGCAAACTTTTGAGATTGACCATTGACTTCGACTTTCCCCATTTTTTGCATGTAGGTATAGTCGTTATAAAGCTGAATATTTCGAATAGGGCCCCATTGGACAGGAATATCATAGGCAATTCCGATGGTGTACATCGCAGCTTCAGCAGCTACATCATAGGTCCCAAAGCCATAGGCACCCATTTGGACCACGTCCAATTCATTGTTATTGTCGTCCCAGACATTTTTGAAATTGTAGTAAAGGGCCTGGGTTTTCAGGTTCCATCGTCCCCAATTGTTTTCAAAGTGAATGGCAGTGGCAAATTGCCTTCCGGTATGAGTCGTTTGTTGATTGTAAACCTCATGAGTTTGAAGAGAAAGTCCGATTTCTCCAGATTCGAGTTTTCTGGCCGCTCTTAAATTTATTTGCCGCCTTTCAATATTGCTGTTTCCGGGAATTGGAACCACATCGTAAGAGTAACGTGCCGAGCTGGCTACTCCATAACTCAATTCATTGGTGCCACGAGGTTCTGAAAGCAAGAAATAAGCAACATTGAATTTCCAGTGTTTGAAATCCTTGGTGAAATTGAATCCAATCTGATGATCATCTTCCAAGCCAACATAATAGGGAGTCATAAACCACCAACTATGGGAGGCATATGTCAAAAGCCCGAAAGGAACTTGGGTAATGCCAAATTGGAGATTTGTACTAGTATTGAATCGATAGCCAATCCAGCCGTATTTGATAAAATGAGTATTAAAAGTGGGGTAAAAACGGTATTCGAAAGAAAATTGAAGTCCGTCGCTATAGGAATCCACATTGATTCTCCAGGTATCCCAAGTCCAGTCATTGCGACCTTCAGTTCCTAGTGGGAAAGTTTTACCCTCATACTTGGCGTAAATGGTATTCAGTCGGAGAGCTCCTCCGATTTTTAGCCAAGAGGTGTCTTTTTTTGTTTCTAGAGCAGCAAAGTTGACATATTCCAAACTTGCCTTTGAGTGTCCATAATCCTTTTCAAAAATAGTCTGTAAGGTTACTCCTCTTTTGACAGAGTCCTCAGGAATATCTCTCGCTAAAATGGAAGTAGAAACGAGGATAAGGTTAAAAAGTAAGTAGAAACTATAACGGGTCATTGGCTATTTATTTTCCAACTTCTATAGAGAAGTCAAGCTAAACCTGTTCCTTCAAGGTAAAGCATCTAATGATTAAATGAAATTCATCTAAGATATTTTTAGGAGAAATTTGAGTCTTCTGATGTGGATTTGATTCCTTTTTTAATTGTAATTCTTGTTCTAATAGAAAAATTAAAACTCCAATAACAGTCCGATTGTTTGTCCTGATTGGAGTTTCGAGATCCTGAATTGAATATTGAAAAAGTCTCAAAAGGATCAATTTTATAGTAATTTTGGCTCTGAAAAGAATTGTGAACTGGATTGTATATTTTCTAAATCCAAAGGGATCAAATTCAAATTTTTATACTGGATAATATTTAATTGTAAACAATACAAAAAATGACACTTCAATATGCTCTCGAGTTAATCGGTACGTTCGTTTTTGCCATATCGGGAGCCTTGGCAGTGAGGGAGCGCGAGCATGATATATTTGGTGCTGGATTTACGGGCTTTATTACAGCGATCGGTGGAGGAACCTTGAGAGACATATTGTTAGATGCCTATCCTTTGGTGTGGATAGCCGATATCAATGTTCTTTATGCCATTTTGGTTGGGATCTTAGCTGCTTTTATTTTTCCCAATTTCCTAAGCAAGCTTAGAAAGACTCTGTTTTTATTTGATACTTTGGGAATTGCCTTTTTTACGGTTTTGGGTGTGGAAAAAGCATTAAGCCTTGGAGTAAGGCCTGAAATTGCCGCGATTATGGGAATGTTTTCAGCTGTGATGGGAGGCGTGATCCGAGATACCCTGACGAATGAAATCCCGATTTTATTCAGAAAAGAGATTTATGCCTCTGCATGTTTGGCAGGAGCCATTTTGTATTTGATTCTAAATTATTTTGGCCTGGAAAGAGATTGGAATCTTTTGATTTCTGTAGCAGCTATTATTGCTATTCGATTAGTTGCGATGAAATATAAATTGAGCTTGCCGAGATTGGATTGAGAAGGATGAAAATTGAATTCTGAAATCTGAATTTTCAAATTTCGAAAAGCTAAGATTCTATTCATTTGAAATGGTCGATTTCAAATCAAAAACGAAGAACTCCAAATCTTCAGTTTCTTTATTGAGGAAATAGAGTTTTCCTTTTCTTGTAAAGTAATTAGCTGAATTCTTCATATCTAGACTTGATAAATCCAATTCAGAAATCAGATTAAGCTCATGATCGAAAATCAGAAGGTAGACTTTTGTTCTTCCTTTATTTTCTGTTTGCTGGGATGCGATCCGGTAAAAACGTTGATTTTCTTCATCAAATACAATCTCCTTATAATCAATTTCTAAAGACTCTAATTCCAGTGCCTTAACTGCTTCTGATTTCTCGACATTTCTAGGAAAATTTCCGGCCTTCCTTTGGGGAGTTATTTCGGGCCTATTGTTTATGAATCGTTTATTTCCAGATTTTGGATCTATTTCATACAGGTCTATTCCATCACTGTGATAGACAAGGAGTTTTTCATTCAGGAATGTGCTGCCAATCATTCCTGAAACAATCATTCCATCTAGGGATATTTTATAATTTTCTCTATACTTCATACTATCCAGATCGCTTTCTTTCAAGGTATAATCCCCAAGATCAATCCAAACCAATTTTTGTTCTTGATTGAAGTCTGAAGTCAATCCATATAAATATTGAAGATTTGATGAAATTAAACTTGAGAACTGTGTCTCATTTTCCTCTGAAATCTTAACCAAGCTGTCTATTGGTTTACTAGTTTTAATCAGGTTGTTTGATAGACTTAAATCTTTAAAATTTTTCTTTGTAAAAAATCTGTAAGAACTGTCAGAAATCGGAATGTAATCGAATCGATTGTGATCTAAGACACCATTTGGCCCTTCTTTATCAAGGTATAAAGTATTTACCCCTTCTTTATTTTCTAAATCGATTTTTTCTATTGCATGATTTAAAGGATCATAAAAATGTAGAAATCTCTCTTTTTCAGATAGTTTGACCATTGGTATCCCATAGCCAACAAATAGCAAATGCTCTTTACTATCTATAGTTAGTGTGTCTATTGAATAGGTGAATTTTTGAAAAGGCTTATCTGCTGGTTTAGAATTATTACATGCAAACAGAAGGATTAAAAGTCCTAGATAGGTACTTCGGAATTTTAAATTCCAAGAAGTCAAAATCTTATTCATAAGAGATGCTCGGTTTTAGCCTGACAAAGGCAATTTGATCTCTAACATTCAAAAATGTATACAACATACCTTTGTGCACAAAGGTCTTATTTGCAAAGTATTCACCTGGTATAAAAACCGATAAATCCAGCTTTTCTTCATGTATCACATCTAGATCTGCATCAAAAACAGACAAGACAAACCTAAAATACCTCTTCTCTTTCTCTGGTTCCTGCTGCACCTCCCTGCTATAGCGATAGAAGAGCCGCTTTGTTGGATCCTTGATGATCGGTCCAAAGACTACTTCCTGAAATTTCCTTTTTTTGGCGGAATTCAAGTCTTGCATAGAGCCGACCTTTTTCCGAAAATTTCCTCGCTTGACGTTGGAGATCAAATTGCTTTTGTAAGCTCGGTAGAACAAAGAATCTTTCTTCGCATCATAGTACCACAATTCATTTTTGTAGGAGTTGGTTGCAATTATGTTGGGGCCATCCAATGTCAAGAATTTGTATTCCGGGACTAACATGTTTTTGCCTTCCCGATATTCCCATCGGATTAAATACTTCTCGGATTGATCTTTGAAATTCACAGGAATTAATTTCAGAGATTTGGAAACTAAATCTACTGTTGCTAAACCGAGGATGCGTCCATTTGAAGGAAAATAGCCGTAGTAACTAGCGAAAAAAGAGCCGTCTTCTGAGATTTCGCCCATGCCACTTATTTCTTGGCTTTCGCCCAGATCATCCCCTAAAAGTTTGTGGTTTTGAAGGCTATATGAATCTAACAATTTGGTGTCAGATCCCATTCTGAGTATTTCAAAGTAGTCTCTGATGATCAGATCTCCACTTTTGGTTTTCTTGATTCCAGTTGGGAAATACTTCTTGATTCCATTTGGGCCTGTCACTTCAAACTGAATGTGTTTTTTTAGCTTTTGGGCTTCAATATCATATACATCCACACGGCCAGTTCCGGGATTTAAATTATAAAGGAGACCTTCGGAGGGTACGTAATCCGAAGAAACCAAATCCATATCGAGATAAGGAAGGGAGTCACCCGAATCAATAAATACCGTGTCCAGCGTGTACTCAAAAGTATGGTTGTCAAATGCTTTGGGAATTTCTTGGGGCTTTTCCTTTTTGGGTGAACAAGAAAAAATTACTACCCAGAAAAGAAAAAGGAGAAACCGCTTCATTTTTTTAAAGTTGGTTTTAATCTAATGAATGCCAATTTGTCTTCCAAATTGATATAGGTATAAAGCAATCAGTCTTTTATGAATTTGATATATCGTTTAGGTTACCATTGAAATCTAATTTCTAATTGTGGATTTGGTTGGAGGAGCTATTTGTACTTTTTACATCTTAAGAGCATGAAAAATTTAAGATGGAGAAAAAGAAAATAGATTTTATTCATAAGAAATGGTTGGTTTCAACCTGACAAATGCCACTTCATCATCGATGTTCAAAAACATCCAAATCATCCCGTCTTTGACAAATTGCTTATACGGAAGTTCAAAATCCTTTGGTAACAAGGCTTCTCCCATTTGGTCGAATTGGCGATCAAATGCCGTCAAGACAGTTTTATAAAGGATCGTATCCCCATTCATATGATCCATTTCTTTGGTCAACCTCCAATAGACATCATTTTGAGGGTCAAATTTCATATCACCATAACTGACCTTTTTTTGAATTTCTTTCATCTCCTTTCGAAATTCTTCCTCCGTATCGACTCGCTTCATAAATGGAGAGGTTATTTCTGGACTCGTGAACTGGCTGCTATAACTTTTTGAGCTTAAAGAGTCTGTTTCTAGGTCATAGAAATACAGCTTGTTTTTAGCTCCGATGTTGAATATCAAAGAGTCATTTTGGAAGGCAATATTGGTTTGTGAAAAGGATGCCGAAACTGGCTGATCATTGAAATAAAGGTTGGTTTGATATTTTTCCCATTCCTGAAATATGGGCATCGGATAATATCTAACAGTTTTCTTTTCTAAATCAAACTTTGCAAAACCCTCATAAAAGTCATCCAACTTTTGACCTCCATAAAGAGCTATGAGCGTTTTACTATCATCTGATAAAGTTTCATTAAGCATGATTCTTTTGTCCTTAGGCAGTTTTTCACCTTCAAACTCCTCATCAGCATATACAAAGTTGGATAGCTTCTTTCCCTCCAAATCAAAATGAGAAACTACGTAATTATCGGAAATGTAAAAAGTGCCATCTTCCAATGTATAGACCTTTGAAATATAGGGAGATCGAATGCTGTTGGGACCTTCCAAAGTCATCGGAATAGTTTGATTCAATTTCAATTGATCCAAATCCAGGATTTCTAACCCGGGTTCTTGTGAACCTGTTTTGAAATTGTAAAAGTACCTGCCATCCTGTGAAAGATCCGAAGTAGTTAGGCTCCACTGCACATGGATAAACTCATCCCCGGCATCCACCATAACAGTGTCTAGTTTGTAGCTGATTTCTATGGAGCTATTATTCTTTTGTTCGGAATCATTACTTCCACATCCAAATACAGCCAGTGCAGAAATTGAAAGTAAAAAGTGAGTTCTATTCATAGCTTGGTTTGATTAAAGTAAAGCCCATTTCATCTTCCAGATTAATGTAGCTGTATAGGGTTCCTTCCTTGAAAAAAGAAAGCATTGAAGTGATATTAAAGTCTATTTTCTCCTCATGTATTTGATTGAGGTCTTTATCAAAAATGGTCAATATGTTTTTGGTTACTACAGAGTCAGCGATCATTCTGTCCATATCTGAACTGACTCTCCAAAACTTTTCATTCGTATCGTCATATATTAACTCGTTGAAATTGACTTCTTTATTTTTCTCTTTCATCGCCTTGCTCATTTCCTCATCACTATTCGTCTCCTTGGTATATAGGCCCTTTTTGGCATTATCTGTTATTGATGATTGAAACTCTTTTTTAAATAAGGAATCCAATTTCGGGTCATAGATAAATGCCTCATTTCGGGTGGAGTTTGTCAGATAGAGTTTACCATCCACCTCATTGAGCCATATTCTTTCAATGGTACTCATCATGGGTCTCCCGTCTTGATACTGGTTGATATTGAAGTCAACCAGGTTTTCGAGTTCTGGAATTGGGATTTTTTTCAAAGACATCTCATTCAAGTCAACGACGGCCAATCCGCCAATTTTTCCTTGAAACATCTGAACTGAATATGTTCCGAAAAAGTAATTGCCATCTTTGGAAGGAATGGCCCCAAAATCTATCCCTTCGTTCTCCTCCAACTTGTCTCCAGATAATTTATCAGCCTGAAAACTAAATCTTTTATACTGATCTAATTCTGGATTTGACTTGACTAAGGATTCATATCCGATAAAGAAAAAGTCACCTTGATCAGTGACAACTAAATCTGAAACATAATTTCCGATTCCCTCTGGACCTTCTTTTTCCAAAGGAATGGATTCTTGAAAGGACAAGGCGTCCAAGTCGATGATTTCCAGTTCTGGCGACTTTGGATTCAGGTTGTACAGAACCTTTTTGTCCAGAGAGGGAGTTGCTGTAGTCATATAGCCGGTGATATAGACCAAATGATCTCCCGGATCGACTTGAACGGTGTCTATAGAATAGGAAAAGTTAAAGTCTGATTTTCCGGAACTGTTTTCATCTTTTTCTCCACATGCGAAAAAGACAAGAAGTGAAAATAGTGGTGTTAGTTTTTTCATTTTTAAAAGTTGAAGTCAAAAATCGCGAAGCCAAGTTCGTCTTCAACATTAACGAAGGACCAAAGCTTTCCGTCTTTGAAGAATGGGAACTCAGGAGCTGAATCCATTTCTTCGATCTCCGTTTCTCCGATTAGATTTAGCTCTTTATCAAAGGCTAAGAGAAAGATTTTACTTTTGGAAGGGGCATCTTCCACTAGGCTCGGTACCAGAATACTGCCGATTCTAAAAAAGTAATCTTTGCTATCATCCCAGATCAAATCTCCATACGTGATTTGAGATCTCATTTTCTCTACCTCACTTCTCCATGCCTCTCTATCGGTAAATTCTGAGTGAGAAGGGGGATCTGATTTGTATTTGGGAGCATATTTTAAATCATAACTATAAAGTGTCAATGAGTCAGTTTCTGGATCGATGGTATAAATGTCACTTGTGACTGAAGAGGTGATATAGAAGTTCCCACTATGTTCGGAGAGAAAGTAGTCTTCCGCATAGATTTGCATCATAGTTCCTTCCTTGAAGGCGATTTTGTAAAGCCCTGTTTTGTCCATTGCAGGAATCGGAAGAATTTTCCCCTCTTTAGTTTCACTATTGATTAAGGCCAGTTCTACCGATGGCTCTCCATCATTGAAATCTGAACCAGGTACTGTATAGTACCATTTTAGATCTTCGCTTAATTTCAAGCGGTTGTTTTGAAGGGTCTTTCCTTTGATTCCTATGATTTCTTCTTCATCCAAATTGACGGATTCATGCTTGATACCCTGAAAATCAAATATTCCTGCGGTGTTAAATGTCTTGAGGAAGAATTGGTCATTCGAAACAAGGTCCAGACTCCAAAGGAAACTGCCCACTCCGTTGGGGCCCTCTTTTTCGTAAGGAATCTTTCGCTCCAGAGTTAGCTTATCAAGGTCTATGACTGAAAGCTTGTTTTCTCCCTCTACAAATAAATACAGCTTTTTATGATCGGAACTGAGGTCAGCAAGTCGCAAATGATTGGACAAGTCTATGATTTCTTCTCCCGGATCAACCACCACTGTGTCGACTGAGAAAGTCAGATCTTCAAGGATATTATTACTAGGTGAACTTTCATTTTCTTCTTTGCCAGAACATGAAAACAAGAGAATAATTAGAGAAAGGGAGATAAGGTTTTTCATTGGCTTAGAAATTAAATGTAAATACAGCGAAACCCAATTCATCCTCGACATTGACATAGGACCAGAGCTTGCCATCTTTGAAAAATGGAAAAGTCGGAACTTGGTCCAATTCTGGGATTTCGGTTTCCCCAATTAGGTTCAGCTGATCATCGAAAGCGAATAGAAAAATTTTGGATTTTGTATATCGCTCTTCTCCTTCCTTTTTTGGCTCATAGATTCTCCCAAAGCGATAAAATCGATTAGTTGACACATCAAATATTAGTTTCTCAAAGGATATTTGGGTTAAGGCTTTATCCATTTGAGCATCAAATTCTTCTTGAGATGAGACAGTATTTTGAATCGGAATTTCTTTTTCATTTGGAACAATTGAAAAATCAAATTCCAATAGTGAAAGAGAATCAGTGGAAAAGTTGAATTTGTAAATCTTATTGGTTGTCTGTCCAGAAATATACAATGCGTCACCTATCTCCTGGATGTTAATTGATTCAGCATAAACAGAAACTGCCTCCTCGGATTGAAGAATTATATTGTATTTTCCAATGATATCTAATGCTGGGATTGAGAGGACTTCTCCAGTGGATTCTTTCAGATCAATTTTGACCAATTTTCGAGTTCCCTGCATAAAATTACTTGGAAGGGAAAAAGCGGTAATTTGGTTTTTTGTTAAGGTAAGCTGGTTGTTCAAGTTCATTTTTTGGTTATCGTCCAACCCTTCTATTTCAATTTCATCAGGTTTGAGCCCTAGGTCCTTAAGTTTTTCTCCATCCTTGGAAAAAATTCCCGAATTTCTAAAACTTGTGAATAAAAACTCCTCACCTGGAAGAACGATGGCGCTGGAATGAAAACTGGTTCCGATTCCATTTGGGCCTTCTTTTTCGAAAGGAATCATTTCTACCAGCTTTAATTCATCCAAATTGACCTTGTTGACTATTCCTGCATTTCCATCCAATAAATAATAAAAGGTCTTGCTCTCATCGGTGGAGGCCAATCTGGCACCATAAGCCAGATTGATAATCTCCTCACCGGGATCTACTACAACTGTGTCTACTGAAAATGAAAAGTTTTCCAGAACATTTTTTGATTCCCGGTTTTCAGATTCTTTGCCGCTACAAGCAGCTAGAATGGCCAATGAAGAAAGTAAAAGGAGTTTTTTCATAATTATTAAAAATCAAAAGTGAATACTGCAAAGCCCAATTCATCCTCGACATTGACATAGGACCAGAGCTTGCCGTCTTTGAAGAATGCTTGAGTAGGAGACTTAGATAAATCATCAATTTTAGTCTCACTTAATAGGTTGAAATTTTTATCGTAAGCAAAAAGGAATACTTCGCTTTTGGATTTTGGATTTAGGTTTTCAGTTTTTTCAAGGATTGAACCAAAACGAAAATAGATTTCCCTCTGATCGTCATATAGTGGAGCTTGATATGCAATCTGGAAGCGTGTTGATTCATTGGCATCAATTATTTCTTGAATTGAAGAAATATCATTGGAAAATGGAGGGATTTGATCATTTGCCACGAGTTGATGCTTTGGTTCCTTATAGTCCAAAGAGCCATTCAAAAGATCATAGAGATAGATTTTGCTAGTTCCTTTGGAATAGATAATCGCTCTCGATTTTTCCATTTTGATTCCCAAGTCAGAGGTGTTGGAGACGTGATGTGATATCCCTTCAGAATAGATGAATACTAAATTGGTTAGAAAATCGAATTTGGGTAATTCTATCAGTTCACTTTGGTCCCTTTCAATATCATAAATTCCCAAATTAATCTTTTCATTTTCAAGGTTTTGGTTCAAAAAGTAAATGTGATTTCCGTCAAAACTGCTTGAAAGAGATTCATAAATTGGAAATGAACCAAATTGAACTAGTGATGGGAATTTATCCTCATTTATTTGATTGTTGTTAAGCTTTTGACCTTGAAAATTATAGGTTCCGAAATGTCTATAGTTCGCAAAGAAAATATTGTTGTTTCCCAATAGTTGAAATTTCCAGATTGGTGCAGGAACACCATTAGGACCCTCTTTTTCGAATTTAAAGGAGTTGGCAAATTCAAGTTTATCTAAGTCAAATTGGTAGAGGGTGTTGGTTTTGCTGTTAAGGGCATATAAATCAGTTTTACTTTCAGACAGATCAGAATTGAGTATTCCAAAAGGCAGGTAAATTAAAGTTCCTTTTGAATCGATTAAGACTGTATCAATTTGGAAAGAGAAATTCTCTAAAAAATTAGAGTCTATAAGTTTCTTTCTTTCAATTATTTCTGGTTTTTGATGGCTTTCTTTTTCTTGGAGTGGAGTAGAATCTAATTCAGTTCTCGGATTGAGGTCCTCAGATTCAGTTGGGGTTATATTTTTCTTAGGTACATCTATTTTGACTTCCTCTTTTTTGGCGCAGGATAAAAGAATTAGGAGAAGAAAATAGGTGTATAGATTTCTCATAGATTTAAAAATCAAAAGTGAATACTGCGAAGCCCAACTCATCCTCTACATTGACATAGGACCAGAGCTTGCCGTCTTTGAAGAAATAGAAGACTGGTTGTTGATCAAGGTCTTCGAGAAAAGTCTCCCCTAAAAGATTTAAATCTTTGTCATAAATAAACAAATAGACTTCAGCAGTATATGCATTGGGATCGTCCCCTTCCTTAGGAAGAATTTTCTTTCCAAATCTGAAAAAGCGATTGGATTTTTCATCCCAAAGCAATTTTTCAAAGCCAACTTGGGTGGAAGATTCCTGCATTTCTGCATAAAATTCTTCTTGGCTTGAGACCTCTCCTTTCAATTTTCCTGTTTTAATGCTTGGTACCAACTGATGGCTATAGGTAAATAGTTGAAGAGAGTCGGTTTGGTAGTCGTATTTGTAAATGGAGGAAGTAACTTCATTGGAAATAAAAAGTGCCCCATTGATTTCTTGAAGAATAGATTGGGGAACGAAAAACATGCTACCCTGATCACTTTGTAAAGAGACTGAAAAATCATTCGCTATTTCTAATGCGGGCAAGTCTATTAATTCCCCTGATTTGGTATTTGGATTGAGTTTGACCAAGTCCTTTGCTCCTTGATTATATAAGCCAGTTAATGAAAAAAGCCATTTGGAGTCGGAGGAAAGGAGAAGTTGATTTGAAAATTGAGTGTCTGGATCCAATCCGCTGAATTCTTTGGTGTTCAATTTAAACTCTTGAAGCTTGGAACCTTCTTTGTTAAAAATCCCGGAAGATTGATAATCTGTGATCAAAAACTGCTCTTCAGGTAATACTTGTTGTCTTTGGACGTAGGCCCCAGTTCCATTAGGACCTTCCTTTTCAAAATGGAAAACATCTAGTAATCTTGATTGATTTAAATCTATTTTTGAGATGGAATTATCATCATTATTCAAAAAATAAAGAAACTGATGGTTTTCGGAAAGACTGGAGGAGTTTCTCAATTTATAATCATTGGAAATTGCCAATACCTCCTCGCCTGAGTCCATGACTACAGTATCTACGGAATAGGATACGTTCTCCAGAATAATACTTTTTTTTGTCCCCTCAGATGATTCTTTTTCTGAGCAAGAATACAATACAGTAAGTAATGAAAGGGCGAATAATTTTTTCATAATCAGAAATCAAAAGTGAATACGGCAAAGCCCAACTCATCCTCCACATTGACATAGGACCAGAGTTTGCCGTCTTTGAAGAAAACATTGTAGTCGATTCTTTCCTTTTGATCCAGCTTTGTCTCACCCAGTAAATTGAATTCTTTATCATAAGCCAACAGGAAATATTCAAATTTATATTCCTCATCGGGGGTTTTGGGCATAAAAACCTTTTGCGCAAGTCTTAGAAAAATCTGTCTCTTTGGGTCCCAATGAAGCTTTTGATAATAAATCTGAGCATTCACTTTAGCCATTTCATCCATAAAACCTTCCTCTGATTCAGGCCGATTATTGATTTCCCCCGTCAGCTTATTAGGTACCAGATGATGATCGATTTGAATAAATTTTATTTCTTCAGTTGCTGGGTCAAACTCATAAAAATCACCCATTGCAGAGCAAGAAATCAGGATTTTACTATCGTGTTCGGACAGTTGAACTTCCTGAGGAGATACACGGAAAGATCCATTTTGCTCAAAGACAATGCTGTATTGGTCAACGATATCCATTTCAGGAGCTTCAATGATTTTGGCTGAATTGGATGCTAGATCTATTGTTATTAATCCCGGTTTCTGGCTTGAAGATTTGAATTCTGTATCAACAGGCCAGGAATAGATTTTTTCATTTTCCCAATCATAAATGCTATTTCCGTAAAGACTGAAATTGTTCTCAGCCAAATTTGGATCAATCCCCTCTGGTTTGTTATTCAGGTTTTCGATTTTTGTTCCGTTTTGATCAAAAACCCCATAAACTCCATTATTTCCTAGCAAGGCTAGTTTTCCATCTGGTCCCACTTGGATTGTCCCTACAAAAACACCAATTCCATTTGGGCCTTCGGGTTCAAAATCCGTTTTGCTGATTAGGATTTCTTTCTCCAAATCAACCTTCAGGAGTTTAGGAGGCATATTTTCAAAATAGTACAGGAATTTTTTGTCTTGAGAAAGGTCCAGGGATCGAATTCCCATTCCCAAATTGAAGATATCTTCCCCCGGATCCATTACCAGTGTATCTACAGTAAATGTCAGATCTTCAAGGATATTGGAAGATGAGGAGTCTTTATTTTCTTCATTTCTAGAACAGGAGAAAAGTAAAGCAATCAAAAATAGAACTGATAGATTTTTCATAATAAAGCGTTAAAAATCAAATGAATAGCGAATAAATCCTGCCTCATCTCCCATTGGGCTATAGGAGTAAAAGTCACCTTGTTGGAAATAGCCTTGGTATGGAATGTTTTCGAGATTATCCAAATAAGATTCTCCTATCAGATTGAAGTCCTCGTCATATGCAAAAATGTATGCGTCAGCACTTCTTTTAATTCCCTCTTGAGGAACGGGCATGACCGTGTTTTTAGTAGCAAATCGGAAATACATTTTCCTGGTAGGATCCCAGTAAAATTTATAGAAGGTGACCTGTTTTCTGATTTGGTTCACTACCTCCATTTGTCGTTCGCGGGAATCTACTTCGTGAGGGAATTCACCTTCTTTTCGGTTCTCCACCAAACTGTGGGAGAACGACACCAGCTTTAGACTATCTGTATGGTAGTCGTAAGTGTATATGTCTGCTGTGGATCCTGTGAAAGCGATAAATTGGTCATTGACTAGTTGAAGACTAACGGCATCCCCAAAAAATGAAGCAGAATTTTCTCTTTGCCAGATTACTTGATAATCATAAGTCATATCCAAGGCTGGTAATTTTAAGATTTTACCAGTTTCTGATTCGATTTCAATGACCGCAAGCCCTTCCACTGGTTTTCCAAAATTCATAGGAAGAGAAAGGAACTTTGATTTATCCGGACTCATATGAAATCCATTGGGGATAGAAAAAGGACCTTCAGTTTTAAAACCAATGGCTTTTTCCATATCTAGATCATATTGCTTTATTTTCTTACCCTCGATATTAAAAAGATTGGGTCCTTTTTGATCCAAAATCATGATCTTATCAGGTCCCATTACTTGCATATACATTACCCAACCATCGATTCCATCAGGCCCTTCCATCTGGAAAGGATGTCGTTTGATAAGCTTGAGATCTTCGATCGAAAATTCAAAAAACTCGAAATCATTCTCATAAAAGGCAAATAATCTATTTCCATCAGGGGCTATGGATTGTTGGAATAGACCATTTGGAACAAAGATTTCTTCTCCAGAATCAATAACTAGGCTATCAACTGTGACCTTTAAATTTTCCAAAACATTGGCCTGGATTTGTTCCTCAGGGGGATTTGAGCAGGAAAAAAAAGCAACCCAACTCAAGAGGAAAAAGTAGTTTCTCATACAAAAGATTTTAAACTATAAAGCTAAAATCTTGAGGCTAAAAACCTAGTGAAACTATGTTAAAATCGTACTGTCGTATGGTGATAATAGCTTGAATTTCAGCTCTGGAAAAAGACTCAAACCTAGTTGAGCCACCAAATGGAAAAATTCAAAAGGGATGCAAATGTGACCCAAGCCAGATAAGGAACCATTAATCCAGAGGCAATTTTTGATACTTTTTTAAACTGAATCACACAGATCAGGATCAATAGCCAAAGTGGAAGAATAATAAACAAACCCAACAATGGGGACTCTGCTCCAAAGAAGGCAGGCGACCAAATAGCATTCAACGCCAATTGGAAAAAGTAGAGGTTGAGTAATTTCTTTTTCTTAGGATGATCGCTTTTCCAAATCAGATAGCTGGCTATTCCCATCAGGACATACAAGAAGGTCCACATTGGTCCAAAAATCCAATTGGGAGGATTGAAACTCGGTTTATTCAAAGTGGTGTACCAGCCTTGGACTGCAGGAATAGTAAAGAATGCTCCCAAACCTCCGGCGATCTGAGGAAGGATTAGACTGATGACGAGTTTGAGCCAGTTGGGCATGTTGAAAACATTTAAACGATCATTCTTTTAAACCAAGGATGCCCTACTTTGTTTAATGGAGAATTTCTAATATAAAAAAAGCACAACCGAAAGGCTTGTGCTTAAGTATTGATCAGCTTGATTGGGCTGAAAACTTAAATAGCCTCTAGAAGCGTTCTAAATGCCAAAGCTTTTTCTCCATAACGCTGAAGAGTCTGATTTCTAAGTGCATTGGCAAATCTATTTTCGTATTCAATTAGCTTATTGGTGCTTTCTGCAAAGAACTGAACACTATAATTGGTGCTGCTATCGTCTGGGCTATTGAGCAGTCTGAAGAACTTATGCTCCACAAATAAACCTGTAGCAAAAATCTCAGGAATATGGGTTTCTTTCATCCATGCAACGAAGTCTTCGTCTATTTCATTTGCTACGCTAAAGGTGATGTTGTAGAGAATCATAGCTTGGTAAGGGATTATTTTCTTTTTTTGTTAACAAATTCTGAGTTGCAAAGTTAGGAATCCCAAGCCGAAAAACTCAATCCCATTCATTTTAGCAACAGCCCATGCACAAAGTAGTACCCGAAAGAGCTGCTAATTACAGTCTGAAAATCATTATTGCCAAAGTGATCATTGTCGTCTTGTACGCTGTGGGCTTGGTGGGGCTAAGTATTCCCGAATACCAAGATTGGTTTTTGAGTCTCACTCCAGTTCAGCTATTAGTTAGCTTGGTGCTCATTCTTTTATTCCACAGAGGATGGACAGATGCCTTTCCGATTTTTGCTGCAGCTGCTTTTTGGATAGGCTTCGTAGCCGAACTGATTGGAATCCACACCGGCTACCTTTTTGGAGATTATGTATATGGACCGACATTGGGCCCGATGCTCTGGGAGGTTCCAATTATTATAGGTGTGAATTGGTTTATTCTGGCTTACCTGACAGGTTCGGTCTTCAGAAATGTTGAAAATGATTATTACGCAGCCTTGTTGGGAGCTGTCGCAATGACCTGCCTGGATTATATCATGGAGCCAGTGGCTGTGGCCTTGGACTTTTGGTATTGGAAATTTGATGTGATTCCCGTTGGAAACTACATTGGGTGGTTTGGAGTGGCATTTCTGATTCATTTGATATTTAGAAAAGCCAATTTTGAAAAATACAATCCACTATCACTCATCATGCTTTTATGCATGATTTTCTTCTTTGCCATCCTGAATTTCACGGTTTTATAAGGATGAATTTAAAATCCTCTTAAAAAAATTGATTAGTTTGAAAACAATTTGCCTCCTTTTGGCTTTTACTGAAAAGGAAATAAATAGCTTGTTCATAGATGTTTAAAGCAATTGGATTTATTCTTATAGGATTTGGAGTTATGGAATTGTCTGGATGGTTTATTCACAAATACATTATGCATGGACCACTTTGGATGATTCACAAGACACATCACCAGCCTTCGAAATCATTCTTCGAGCTCAATGATTTGTTTTCGTTGTTTTTTGGAAGTGTCGCGGTAGTATTGATTTTTTTAGGAGTTGAATCTTTGGATTATAGATTTTGGATAGGGATAGGGATCAGCCTTTATGGAATGCTGTATTTCTTTCTCCACGATGTCTTGGTTCACCGAAGATTGAAGTGGTTTGATAGACCAAAAAACTCTTGGCTGATGGGAATATTTAAAGCTCATCAAGCACACCATAAAACCAATAAAAAAGAAGGAGCTGTATCATTCGGGTTGTTTTTGGTACCCAAGGAATATTTTAAAAAGGAGGAAAAGTGAGCACGTATTCAATAAAAGACCTAGAATTGTTGTCTGGTATCAAGGCGCATACTTTACGGATATGGGAACAGAGATATAGCCTTTTGAACCCCAAAAGGACGGAGACAAATATTCGCTATTATGATGATTCGGATCTGAAATTGATTCTGAATGTAGCTTTACTCAATGACAGTGGTCTGAAAATCAGTAAGATTGCCAAAATGTCACTGGAAGAGATCAGAGCTGAAGTCATCAAGCTGACTGATAGGTCCCTCACACATGATGATCAGATTCATGCCTTGACCATCTCAATGGTGGAGATGAATGAGGACAGATTTGACAAAATCCTGACATCAAATATTCTCAAAATTGGATTTGAGCAGACAATGCTTCATGTTATCTATCCTTTTCTCAACAAAATCGGTGTGCTTTGGCAAACTGCTGCCATCAATCCGGCCCAAGAGCATTTTATTTCCAATTTGATCCGACAGAAATTGATCGTGGCAATTGATGGACAAGTAGTAGATGGAGAGGGGAAAAAATTCATGCTGTTTTTGCCAGAAGGAGAATTGCACGAGATTTCATTGCTTTTTGCCACCTATGTGATCAAGAGTAAAGGCCATAAGGTCATCTACTTAGGTCAAAGCACTCCAATGGAGGATTTGATTTCGGTCTATAGCATTGTCAAGCCTGATTATTTATTGACTGTTTTCACTACTACTCCTGGAATGGAATGCGTGGAAACCTATGTTCGGGATTTGGGGAACAATTTCAAAGAGGCGCAAGTCCTTGTCTCTGGTTTTCAGATTATCGGTCAGGATATCGAGCTGCCTGCGAATGTTCAGCAATTGAATTATTTGGGTGAGATCAAGCAAGTTTTGGAACAAATGAATGAGTTTGTTTGAATAAAGGTTTAACAATAAGTAAAAAATATTAAACAAAAGGTGTTCTTTAAAGAATGCCTTTTTTTGTGCCTAATTGGCTTTTTAGGGCATTTTTTATGCTAATGGTCTAATGGTCATATCTTAAATGTTTAACTATTTTGAAAATTCTTTAAACATTTTCTTTGTTTTTTGTTTAATTAAATCTAGATTTGGTTAAACAAAGAATTCAGACACCATGACTACTTTAGAATTCAGTTACTCTTTAAACAAGTTGAGCTCTTCATTGAAGCCATTCGCTCTGAAGCTGACTCGAGATCGAGATGATGCAAATGATTTGTTGCAGGATACGATGGTCAAAGCTTTTACCAACCGTGACAAGTTCACCGATGGGACCAATCTGAAAGCCTGGTTGTACACGATTATGAAAAACACCTTTATCACCAATTATCAAAGAATGGTGAGACGGGCGACTTTCGTAGATACGACTGACAATCTTCATTTCATCAACTCCACTGATTCGAAAATCGAAAATGGTGCCTATGGCAGTTTTGCCATGGATGACATCACTGCTGCAATCGATGGATTGGAGGAAGTATATAAAGTTCCGTTTATGATGCATTTCCGTGGTTTCAAGTATCATGAAATCGCCGAGGACCTTCAAATTCCGATTGGAACTGTAAAGAATAGAATTCATATTGCTAGAAAGCTCCTGAAGGAGAACTTACTGGTGTATAGAAACTTGAATTAAGAAAATGGATCAAAAACATGTGGTGGTAATCGGATCCGGATTCGCCGGACTTTCCGCAGCCACCCATTTAGCAGAGCAAAGTTGTAAAGTCACCTTACTGGAGAAGAACGAAACCCCAGGTGGTCGAGCGAGGAAGTTTGAGCATCAGGGGTTTGTTTTTGATATGGGACCAAGCTGGTATTGGATGCCAGATGTCTTTGTGGACTACTTCGCTCATTTTGGAAAAAAAGTCTCGGATTATTACGATCTGATCAGACTTGATCCATCCTATGCGGTGATTTATGGCGAAAATGACCAACTGGATATCCCCGCTGATTTGGAGGAATTCAAAAAGATGTTGGAGGAAATTGAGCCGGGAGCTGGAGTTCAATTGGATAAATTTCTCGAGCAAGCCAAATACAAATACCAGGTTGGGATTCATGATTTGGTCAAAAAACCAAGTCGCTCACTGACGGAATTTGCATCTCCTGGTCTTTTGTTGGATGTGATCAAAATGGATGTGTTTCAATCCATGTCAAAGCATGTAAGGAAGTTTTTCAAATCAGAGAAAATTATCCGATTGATGGAGTTTCCGGTTTTATTTCTCGGTGAAACAGCTGAGAATATTCCAGCCCTATATTCTTTGATGAACTATGCAGATATCGCCTTGGGAACTTGGTATCCCAAAAAAGGAATGCATGAAATCATTCGTGGAATGGTGGAATTGGCTGTGGAGAAAGGAGTTTCTATCCGGTACGGTGCAGAAGTGGAGGAGATTGAAATCGAAAATGGTGTTGCGAAAAAGATCAGATTGATTTCCGGTGAAAAGATTGAAGCTGATGTGGTGGTTGCAGGAGCTGATTATCACCATGTGGATAAGCATCTCGTCAATCCCAAGTACAGTAACTATTCGGAAGAATATTGGGATAAGAGAGTCCTGGCTCCGTCTAGTTTACTCTTTTATCTGGGGATCGATAAAAGGCTTCAGAATCTTCGTCATCATAATTTGTTCTTTGATGAAGATTTGGGGCCGCATGCTGATGCAATTTATAGGAATCCGAAATGGCCAGAGAAACCGCTTTTCTATGCTTCGGTTCCTTCCCAGACGGACCCAACAGTTGCTCCCGAAGGAATGGAAAATATGTTTTTGCTGATTCCTTTAGCTCCGGATTTAGAAGATTCGGAAGAAATGCGGGAAAAGTACTTCCATATTATCATGGATAGATTGGAGAAAATTACGGGTCAGGAGATCCGATCTCATATAGTTTTCAAGAGGTCTTATGCGCATGCTGACTTCAAAAAAGATTACCATGCCTACAAAGGAAATGCCTATGGTTTGGCGAATACTTTGACTCAAACGGCCATTTTAAAGCCCTCTTTGAAAAACAAAAAGGTGAATAATTTGTATTACACTGGACAGCTGACTGTTCCGGGCCCTGGAGTTCCCCCCTCTTTGATTTCAGGGTATGTGGTTGCAAAAGAGGTGATTAAAGATCACGATTTGTCACAAAAAATGTAATTTAAACTATGGATGCTAAGGCCTTATACAACCAAACGAGTTTGGAATGTAGTAGACTGATTACTCAGCGGTATAGCACGAGTTTTACGCTGGGGATCAAAACATTGGACAAAAAATATCACATGCCTATCTATGCGATATATGGATTTGTCCGATTTGCAGATGAGATCGTTGACACTTTTCACGATCAGGATAAAGAGGGACTTCTAGAAAAATTCACAGCTGATACATTCGAGGCTATTGAAAAGGGATTTTCATACAATCCTGTATTGCAGGCTTTCCAGATGATCGTCAATGAATATGACATTGATTTTGAATTGATCAAGGCATTTCTCCATAGCATGGAGATGGATCTGGATTTCAAAAAATACAATGACAGTCGATACAACGAGTACATTTATGGCTCTGCTGAAGTAGTTGGTTTGATGTGTCTGAAAGTCTTTTGCAAAGGCGATTCAGGAATGTATAATAAGCTCAAAGAACCAGCTAGAAAGTTGGGGGCAGCCTTCCAAAAAGTCAATTTCTTGAGAGATATCAAAAGTGATTATGAGGAGCGAGGACGCGTTTACTTTCCGGGAGTTGATTATCGATTGTTTGATCTGACGATCAAAAAGCAAATCGAGGAAGATATCCAAAGAGACTTTGATGATGCGCAGATTGGAATCGAGCAATTGCCCGAAGGTGCCAAATTGGGTGTGCGTGTGGCTTACTTGTATTACCAAAAGCTCTTTGATAAGATCAAGTCTCTTTCTGCGGATGTGATCACCAAACAAAGAATCCGCATTCCAAATTCTCAGAAGCTTTCTCTTTTGGTAGGAACCTTTTTCGAAACAAAACTGGGAATCAGTTAATGGAAAAATATCTCTATTTGATATTGAATATCCTGACTATTTCCTTTCCATTAATCAGGTCTTTTGAACCCAAAATCAACTATTCCTCCAAATGGTCATTCCTATTTCCTGCCATTTTTTTCACAGGAGCGTTTTTTTTGGTTTGGGACCATTGGTTTACGGTGATGGGAGTTTGGGAATTTAATCCCAGATACCTTGTGGGGATTTATCTTTTCCAATTGCCAATAGAGGAGTGGCTTTTTTTCCTCACGGTACCTTTTGCCTGTGTATTCATTTACGAGGTTTTGATTTATTTCTTTCCGAAGGATTACTTCTTGCCTTTAGCAAAACCCTTTGTCTACGTGATGGTCCCTTTCCTGCTTGGATTGGCACTACTTCATTTGGACAAATGGTACACTTCGGTAAACTTCATTGTTGGCGCATTAGTGTTGGTAATTCACTTTCTGATTTTCAATGATCGGTTTTTGGGTCGATTCATCTTTGCCTATCTAGTCACTTTGATTCCTTTCATGCTTTGCAATGGAATACTGACCGGAGGAATCACAGAAGAGCCTGTGGTGATCTATAACAATGCCGAAAATTTGGGGATTAGAATATGGACTATACCTATTGAAGATACCATATACTGCATGACATTGTTACTCATGAATGTCAGCATTTTCGAAAGCCTTCGTTCCCGTAAACAATTATCACTTTCATAAGTTATTAGATCGAAATGAAGAACTTACAGGTAGATATAGATCAGCATTCCGGTTTTTGCTTCGGGGTAGTCTATGCCATCGAAATGGCTGAAGAAATCCTGGATCAGGAGGGATATTTGTATTGCCTGGGGGATATCGTTCATAATGATGAGGAAGTCAAAAGACTGACTCAAAAAGGTCTGAAAATCATCGATCATGGAGATCTTTATGGCTTGAGAGATGAAAAAGTCTTGATCAGAGCTCACGGTGAGCCTCCCTCTACTTATCAGCTTGCAATCCAAAACAATCTGACCTTGATAGATGCTTCTTGTCCTGTGGTGTTGAAGCTTCAAAACAGAATAAAGAATTCATTTGACAAGGATGAGCCAATCTATATTTATGGAAAACACGGACATGCTGAGGTGATTGGTTTGCTTGGCCAAACCAACAATCAGGCGGTTGTTTTTCAGGATATCAATGAGTTGGATTTGCCAAGTCTTCCCAAGAATTTGACTTTATACAGTCAGACGACCAAATCGACTGATAAATTCTATGAAATCAACCAAACCCTTCGGGATAATGGAATATCTGTCAATACGAATGATACCATTTGCCGTCAGGTGTCGAATCGGGATAAAGAGTTAAGGGAGTTTGTGAGTAGGTTTGATAAAGTGATTTTTGTAAGTGGAACCAAATCTTCCAATGGAAAAGTCCTTTTCAATGTTTGCAAAGAAAGGAATGCCCATACCTATTTTGTTTCCAATCCCAATGAATTGGAAGAGGGATGGTTTAATTTTGGTGATCGAATAGGAATTTGCGGAGCGACTTCTACTCCAATGTGGTTGATGGAGCAGGTCAAAGAAAGAATTCTTACCTTTTAAGATTTCGACCCATTTTATGTCATCTAAATCTTATCAAATATCGAGAAATGTCGATCCAAAAGGCCTTTTGATAGGTTGGGGAATTATCGGTATTTGGTTCATTTCACTTGTTTTTCTTTTACAGCTTCAAATCAATTGGACAAGCCCTTTGACTTATTTGGCTGTACTGGTTCAAATGCATCTATATACTGGACTTTTTATCACAGCTCATGATGCCATGCATGGAGTTGTTTCGTCCAATAAGACTTTGAATAAGTTGACTGGTTGGGTTGCTGCTACCTTGTTTTCATTTAACAATTATGGGAAGCTTTTTCCCAAGCATCATGAGCACCA
Organism: Algoriphagus zhangzhouensis; assembly: GCF_900148515.1. GTDB lineage: Bacteria > Bacteroidota > Bacteroidia > Cytophagales > Cyclobacteriaceae > Algoriphagus > Algoriphagus zhangzhouensis. The sequence goes on from NZ_FRXN01000002.1 coordinate 827,955, forward strand.
CAGACATGTGGCAACTGATGAGGATCCAGATTATCATCCTTCCGGGAATTTCTGGATTTGGTATTTTTCCTTTATCCGCCAGTATGTGACGATCTGGCAAATCATATTGATGGCCATTACTTTCAATATCTTGAAATTGTGGATAAGTACAGAGAATTTGATTCTTTTCTGGATGCTTCCGGCGGTTTTATCCACATTTCAATTGTTTTATTTCGGCACATTTTTGCCACATCGAGGTGAAAACCCAAATAAACATCACTCTTCTACCCAATCTAAAAACCATTTATGGGCATTTTTGAGTTGTTATTTTTTTGGATATCACTACGAGCATCATGATTCTCCTGGGACCCCTTGGTGGAGGCTTTGGAAGGTCAAGAAAAATCAAGTCTCTTGATCAAAATCAAAAATTAGTTCATTTATAAACCTTTTTCTCCAAAATTGATTTTGAAAGAAATCATCCCATTAAAAATGAAGAAAAGTCTACTCGTATTCATTCTATTTTTAGGCAGTATTTCTGTCTTTGCTCAAGGTGTTTTGAAAGGTAAAATCACCAACCCAGTTAATAATGAGCCGGTTTCCTTTGCCAATGTTTTGATTCTCGAAACGGATTTGGGAGCAATTACCGATGAGGATGGAAATTATGAAATCTCCAATGTCCCGGCTGGATTGTATAATGTCCGGGCCAGTTTTGTAGGTTTCAAACCTGTAACCAAATATGAGGTTCGAGTCACCTTGGCAAAAGCTGTTCAGCTAGATTTTGAGTTGGTGGAAGATGCCGCAGAACTAAATGAAGTAGTGGTAAGCTCTGAGTTTTCACGTTCTGAAGAGACTCCATTATCTGTAAGAAAGCTGAATTCGAATGAAATCGAACGTTATCCTGGCGGTAACCGTGATATTTCAAGAGTGATTCAGGCCTTGCCTGGTGTGGCGAGTACACCGAGTTTTAGAAATGATATTTTGATTCGTGGAGGAGCTCCTAATGAGAACAAGTTCTTTGTGGACGAAATTGAAGTTCCTGTAATCAACCACTTTTCCACACAGGGATCCTCTGGTGGTCCAGTTGGTATATTGAATGTGAATTTGATTAAAAATGTGGATTTGATTGCCGGAGGTTTTCCTGCAAATCGAATGAATGCACTTTCCTCCTTTTTTGAAGTATCACTTAAAGAAGGAAGAAGAGATCAAATGTTTACACAATTGACTTTGGGAGCATCTGAACTGACGCTTTCCAACGAAGGGCCAATTGGGGACAAAACCACGTATTTGCTTTCTGCAAGAAGATCCTATTTGCAAGGATTATTCAAATTACTTCAGCTTCCTTTCTTGCCAACATTCAATGATTTTCAGCTGAAGACGACCACTAAGCTGAATGATAAGACTGAGTTGACATTTTTGGGAATTGGTGCTGTGGATAAGTTTGTTTTGAATGAAGAATTGCCGGATGGTGAAAGTCAGGAGGAGCGTGAAAACAGGCAATATCTCTTAGGAGTGTTACCAGTACAGGAGCAATGGAATTATGCCACAGGGTTTAAATTGAAGCGTTTTCGGGAAAATGGCTATTGGACTTTTGTCTTGAGTCGAAATATGCTGAATAACCGTTCTTACAAATTTGCCAACAATGATGAAAGCTCTTCTGAGAACTTGCTTTTTGATTATTTATCTCAAGAATCGGAGAATAAATTCAGAGCTGAAAACTCAATTTTCGGATCTGGATATACCTTGAAGTATGGTGTGAATTATGAATACGCCCGCTATTTCATTGACAATTTTGATAGATCCTCTTTGGCATCTACCGGACAGACTATCGATGTGAATTCTACTTCTCACTTCAATTCCTATGGAGCTTTTGTCTCCGGGAGCAAATATTTTGATGGAGAAAGATTGTTGTTGACTGGGGGAATTCGAATGGATGGTTCTGATTTTGGAAAAACTGCCCAAAACCCTCTGAACCAGATCGCTCCAAGACTTTCACTTTCCTATCAATTAGGGTCGAATCTTTATGCCACTGCCAATGCCGGGATTTATTATCAAAAGCCTCCTTACACAGTCCTGGGATATAAAAATAATGAAGGGGACTTGGTCAATCAGGAAAATGATGTTCGCTTTATTAGAAGTTCGCAGTTGATCGGTGGGATTGAATTGCTGAAACCAGAAAAGAACAGAAGGTTTACCGCAGAGGCTTTTTACAAACACTACAGCAACTACCCATCATCGGTAAGAAACGGGATTGCCTTGGCTAATTTGGGAGCTGATTTTGGGGTGATCGGAAACGAACCAGTTGAGTCCAATGCCAAAGGGCGGGCTTATGGTTTGGAGTTGTTGGCTCAGCAGAGACTGTTCAATGATTTTTATGGAATAGCAGCTGTGACTTTGGTGAGAAGTGAATTTACCAACCCAAATACGGATGGTTACGCACCTTCCTCTTGGGATAACAGATTCATCATCAGTTTGACAGCAGGAAAGAGATTTGGGAAAAACTGGGAGTTGGGAGCTCGATGGAGATTCTTGGGAGGTACGCCATACACGCCATATGATTTGGAGGAATCAGCCTTGATTTCCAATTGGGATTTAAGAAATACAGGAATCCTAGATTATGATCAGATTAATGCCGTAAGGTTGCCCGCTTTCCATCAACTGGACTTGAGATTGGATAAGAAGTATTACTTCAAAAACTGGAACCTCAATTGGTATGTTGATATCCAAAACGCATACAATTTTGAGGCTCAGCAAGCGCCAATTTTGATACCTGTCCGAGATGATGCAGGATCTATTTTGGTGAATCCAAATGATCCGTCTAGGTATCAATTAAAATTGATAGAAAACACTGCTGGGAGTTTGCTCCCATCTGTTGGGATCATCGTAGAATTCTAATTAAGCTTGTTGAGGAGTTGGATGATTCGGTCAGCTTTGACTTCGTCATCTTTGGATTGGTAGATATATGCTATCCACTTCTTCTTGTCCTCAATATCCAAGGCATCAAAAAGTTGTAATTTCCCAGGATCATCGCGAAGACAGTCCAATAATTCATGAGGTGTATCCTGGGGAAGGGGCTTTTTTTCCACACGTAGGTAAACTTTTTCCCCAGCTTCTTTTTTGATCAGGTTTCTGATTTCCTTAGAGATAGGGATAAAAACGGTTCCATCTCCGGTTGGCATGAGGTGTTTTTTGTCAAAATTAAAGTCGTCAATTCTGCCTGATACTTGAGACATGCCGAAGTATTTTCCCGTAGGTGTGTACTCCTTGGGAATTCGGGCAAAGGTCCATCCTACTTTTCCTTGGAACCTTTCCAGATATATTTCGCCTTCGAAAATTACTTCCATAAAAAAAGCAGGGATATAAGTCCCTGCTTCAATTTTGATATTTAGTTAAATCGCCAACGGATATTCAAACCAAATCCGTCACCGTTAAATCTGGTATTCTCGAGAATTACCACAGTCGGCCTGTAGTCAGCACCAATTGTGATCGGAACGTCAGCAAAGGCGTATTCTATACCGATTTCGCCTGCTACTCCAAGTTGAAATGGGTCTCCTAAAAATAGGGAAGGACCAAAACCAGCATACCAGTTGAAGTCAGAACTACCTACTGGTCGGAAAATTGGATTCCAAAGTGCTGCAATACCAACACCGCCTCCTCCAAAACTTACGTCAGCGTGTACCCTGCTGAATTCACCTAGAGCAAAGATACCATCAATGGCTACGTTGTTACCTAGGTCATTTCCAAACCTTAGACCTACTTCCTGTGCATTGGCATTTATGCTTGCAACAAGACCTAAGAAGAAAACGATTGAGAAAATTTTTAAAAACTTCATGTGATAATTAATTAAGTGGAAAATTAGTCCTTGTCAGGAGCTAAAAACTTGTAAACAATTCCAGCCAAAATTGCGCCAATTATCGGAGCAATCCAAAAAAGCCAAAGCTGTTCTAAATGTATTCCTCCAGCAAAAATTGCTTGTGATGTGCTTCTTGCTGGGTTTACTGAAGTATTGGTCACTGGAATACTAATTAAATGTATAAGTGTCAATGCCAATCCAATTGCCAATCCTGCAAAACCAGCTGGAGCGTTTTTGTGAGTTGTGCCAAGGATTACAAATAGGAAAAAGAATGTCATGACAATTTCACATATCAATGCTGCCATCATCGAATATCCTCCCGGAGAGGCTTCGCCAAAACCATTGGCTGCAAAACTTCCAAGTTCGAACCCTGGTTTTCCAGAAGCAATCATGTAAAGAATTCCAGCACCGACAAGTCCTCCCAAGACTTGAGAAACTATATAGCCAGGAACCACCTTACTATCGATTCTACCACCAACCCACATTCCCATAGTCACTGCAGGGTTGAGGTGGCATCCGGAAATATGCCCAATTGCATAAGCCATAGTCAAAACTGTCAATCCAAAAGCAAATGCAACACCTACGAAACCAATTCCCAGTTCTGGAAAACCTGCTGCCAAAACAGCACTACCACAACCCCCTAGAACAAGCCAGAGAGTGCCAATAAATTCTGCTAGTAGTTTTTTCATTTTCGAAACATTAATTAAAAATCTAAATAATTTAAAAATTTAATTTCAAAAAATTAGAATTTTGGCGTAGTATATTGGCAATGAGGGTTTAATGCTAGTTTCGAGATTTGCTTTTTACTGTTTAATATTTTGGTCTTTCATTTCCTCCACAAATGAAATAAAGGAGTCTAAATCTTTTTGGATAGTGGCTATTCCTACAGAGACTCGAGTAGCTCCTCTCATTTTTTTCAAAGAATCGATCATATCCCAATAGTCACCAGATTTTCTGCTTGTAAAGTAGTTCACCAATTCTTCAGAAGTGATGCAATTATTGGTTTCATCTAATCCCGGATTGCAAAAGCATCCTGACCGAATAGAAATCTTTTTGGAGTTTGCCATTTTTTCTATTTTCTCAAACCCGATTTTGCTTTGGTCAGGATTTCTAAAGGAGATAATCATATTTCCACCACAATTTTCTCTGGATTTAGGACCAAATATTTCAACTTGTTTAACTCCATTGCTATGTTTTAATGACTCTAGACGATCGAAAAGGTAGCATGAAAGTGACTCTATCCTGTTTTTTAATCGATCCATTCCAATGGATTCCATATGCCTTAGGCCCAGGTTGATTGCCGGGATATCTAAATAATTGAGTGTACCGTTTTCGTATCTTTCATGATTTTCAGCCAAAAAATGGTATGGTGCATTGGCTGAGGCCAAGCTTACTGTCCCTCCTGCAAACCACTTTTTATGAAGCTTCTCAAAGGCTGATTTTTTTACCAAAAGGCATCCAATCCCTGTTGGAAACCCAAATATTTTATAAAAAGAGATAGATACAAATTCAGGTTGGAAAATGGACAAATCCAATGGGTTGGTAGGTACAAAAGCTGCAGCGTCCAATAATACGTCCCATCCGTGTTGTTGAGCTTTATCGATCCAATCCAAGCTATGCTTTACACCTGAAACATTGGATTGAGCCGGGTAAGCAAACAGTTTGTTTTTCGCATCGGATTTTTCGAGTTCTTCTTGAAGTTTTTTCTCAGGGATTCTCAGATCCTCAATATTGATGGGAATGTAACTGGTAACTCCTCCCTTTGAGTTGCAATACTCTCGGATTCCATTGACCGAATTGTGATTGTCTGCCAATAGAAGAAATTTCCCCTTTTCTTCGAATGGATAACATTCCCCTACGATTTTGAGAGCCATTGAGGCATTTTGGGTGAAAATGCAGTAATAATTTTTTGCCCTGAAAAATTCAAGAACTTTATTTCTAGCCTCCTGGACAAGTATCGTGGAATAAGTAGATGTGGGGTTGGTAGAATGTGGATTTCCAAAAATATTTTTACTCAAGGCCTTAAAATGCTTATCCAACTGAGATTGAGAATATAGCCCGCCTCCCGTATAGTCCAGATAAACATGTCCTTGATCATCCAACCTATTATACTCGATTTGCCTTAGCTTGCTGAAAAGGTCTTCATATAATATTTCTGAGGATGTTTTTGAAATGGTTTTTTTAAAAAGCCATTGAAACATTACTAAGTACTTAATATTTGCTAAAAATTTCTAAGAAAACAGGGCTTACTTTTTAAAGTAAAGAAAAAATTAGATGAATTGAAAAGATAGGTAAAATAATCAGTTAGTCAGAATTGATTCAAGATCTATTTTGCATTTGATCCAAAATAGATAAAGCCTTCTTTTATTGAATGGTAGTAGTATTTTTTGTTTCGAAGTTGTAGATTAAAAGCCCTTGAGCTTTTGAATCTAAGTTTGATAAAAGCTCCCCTTTTGAGCTCCAAACGGCACTTTGACCTGCACTCATGAAGTTGTCACAGAATCCTACAGTATTCACCATCAAAACAGGTATTTCAAACTCCTGAGCAATTTTTGGAAAATGAATGAAGGCTTTGTCTACTCCTTTTTGAGACTTGGCAACGGAAGCTAAATATAAATTTGCTTCTAATTCTTTTGCTGCAGATGCATGATTTGTTTGAAGCGATTCGTAGCAGATTGCTGGAGCTATTTGAATATCGTTTTGATTTATAATAATCTGTTCAGTCCCTTCAATGAAAAATGGTAATTCATCCGAATGAAGCATTTGTTTGGAGTAAATCTTTCTCGTTTTTTTGGGTTGGAAAATCAACATGCTGATCAAAATTCCATTTTCAGCTTGAGTCGGAGCACCCAAAGCGATGCTGATTTCATTTTGATCACTGAAATTTTGAAAAACATTTAGCCTAAGATCATCGGCATCCAAGGCCAGTTCCTTGGCAAATTCAGGCTCATACCCTGTCAGGGAAAGTTCAGGGAATACAATCAAATCAACATCCTCCTTTACTGCTTTTTCAATCCATTCTAGGTGCAGCAGAATGTTTTGTTGGATATCTCCTTTGAAGGGTTTGATTTGAGCTAATCCGATTTTCATTTGAAGCGGGTAGGTTAGGCATTTAAATCAGTGTAAAGATCAAGAACGCGGCAATCAATCCAATACTGGTTGTCAAAATCCCAATTTTTTTGGATTGAAGCCATCCCGAAAGACTTATCACAGTGATTAGTGAATAGATTCCCAAGAGGAAAGTAATTGAACCTACTATCCTTGCATAGAAAATAGAATGGTCTGGATTTGGATAATCTGGTGTTAAAACCATCTGGATCTTGTTCATCCCAAATACTGCAACTATGAATGAAACTGCAGCCAATGAAAGTAAAATTATCATCCAGTTGAATATTTTACTGTCCTTTTTTAAGACGATCAAAGTACCCAAAATAGTGGCTGAAATTCCTCCTAAAAAGACACTGATAAAGCCGATTTGTTCGGCTAAAACTTTCAAATAAGAAATTGGTAATTCATTCATAAATCCACAATTAGTTCAAGGATAATTTCATCAATCCACTTTTTCTAAAACCAATAATCTAAAATCAATAAAATCCTGATTATTTATCTCTTTGGCTTTCAAGGTCAAAGGATGATGCCCTTTTTCTAGATGGATTTCTCCCATTTCCAAAATAATGTACTCTTTTTCGTATGAATTTTTCCGTGGGTATCGATCAAATTCCACTGAAATAGGACCGGAATCATATGCTTCTGTTATTTCTGCTTCAACTTGATTTTTTCCTTCCATGAGTTGAAGAATGGATCCAATAGCTGCCTCTTTGCAACTATAATAGACAGAGGCTTTGTATTTACCCGTTGTCAGGATCTCAGTATCGAAAGTAATGCTGTCAGACTCTGAAGTCCAGTTGGTAAAGTAGGACGAATTTGGGAATTGGTTGGATCGCTTGATATTTCCATGAGCTACTCCATCTCTCGCTGGAAGTTGGGTAAACTTACTTCCTGGAAAACCCACTGGAAAAATCTCCTCCTTTTGACGGTCAAGTTCACTTAAAACGTTTTTCTTCCAACTTTCCTTGGCCTCAACAAATGCTGTCATCAAGGAATCTGAAGGATCTAAAATTGGTGAGTATTGCCCTGGATCTTGGGTTAAATCAAAAAGTTGATCGTCTTTGTCAAGGATATATTGTTGATTTCTGAGACTCACAGCTCCATTCCAATGGGAAAAAATAAAGCGATCTGGGAGGGTTTCCTGTTTGCCAGTCAAAAGCGGTTGGAGACTGACTCCGTCTAATGGATTATTGGGCGTGATGGAGATCCCAGTTAGATCGGCCAAAGTTGGTAAGATATCAATGGTAGCGGCAATATTTTGGATGATTGAAGGCTGAATATGCTTTTTCCAAAAGATAATAAAGGGAGATCTTACACCTCCTTCATCAGTATGACCTTTGATTCCTTTCATTCCACCATTATATCTCCAGCCGTTAGGGCCATTGTCTGACATGTAGATGACAATAGTATTTTCGAGCTTACCTTGATTGGCTAAGTCATCGATCATCCGACCTACATTCCAATCAATATTTTCGCATAAAGCCCAAGCAGCACGGGTTTCATCTGGATTTTCTTTTTCCTGAAACCTATGAGCAGGAATAGTGGCATTTTTATATTTATCCCACCATTCATCTGGAACCTGCAAAGGGCCATGGGGTGTATTGTAAGCTAAAAAGACGAAAAAGGGTTGATCATCTTCAGCCATAAAATCTATGGCGTGATTGGTAAAATCATCTATTATAAAACCTTCTCCTTTGACGATTTGGCCATTTTTATCCAGCATGGGACTGAAATAATTTCCCCAATGACCTGATGCAAACCCATAAAATTCCTCAAAACCTCGGTTATTGGGATGATAGGGAGATTGAGTTCCATTATGCCACTTTCCAAAAATTCCAGTTCTGTAGCCATTGGCTAGAAAAAATTCTCCGATTGTCTCTTCGTCCAAATCCAGTCTTTCTCCTCCACTTGATGTATCATATACGCCCCCTCTTGGGTGATATCTACCCGTCAATATTTCTGCCCGAGTAGGAGAACAAACAGGGCTCACATAGAATCTTGTAAAAATTGCACCAGCTTTACCAAGACTATCAATTCTAGGGGTATTCAATTGATTATTTCCATGAATTCCTAAATCTCCCCATCCTTGATCATCCGCTACTATTAAAAGAATATTGGGTTTTTGGCTGACGTCTGGCTGCTTCTGGCAAGATTGTAAAGCCATTACAAGAAGCGGGATAATCAATAGTTTAGCTTGGAAAGGATAACTTTTTAGAAAATGAATATTCATGAAATAGCTAGCAATAAAAATGGAATGAGGCGTTGGTTTTCAAGAAATTATCCAAACTACCTGCTTTTTAAATGTACTAATAAAAATCCTACTAAACTGGCTGCTTTTTGGCTAGGTTTTCTTCAATTCCATATTTCAGTCATGTTTTATATATCGAGAGAAATTAGAGCCATGCAAAAAGTATTTATAAAAATATTTGATTCATTCTTATGTTTTAGAGTAACAAAATGAAAATAATTGGATAGCACTCACGAGAATTTTGGAAGCAAAATATTTTTAGTCTAGGACCATTTAGTTTGCTCAACTTTAATCAAACCCGGGTTATTAATCTCATTTCTTATAATTTTACTTGAGGCCAATAATAAATGGCCTCAAGTTTTATTCTACACTTATTTTACTCAATGAAAAAAAGAAACGCTTTTTTAATTCTATTTGGGCTTGGAGCTTTGTTTTCTTGCACTAAGCCTGCTGCTCAGGTAGAGGAGGAAGTTCAAAAACCCAATGTAGTCCTGATTTATACAGATGACGTAGGTTATGGAGATATTTCTGCTTATGGCGGAAAAGTCCCTACTCCAAATATTGACAAACTGGTAGAAGGAGGATTGAAATTCACCAATGCCTATGCAACAGCAGCGACCTGTACTCCATCGAGATATGCAATGTTGACTGGGGAATATGCCTGGAGAGCAAAAGGTCGGGGGGTTGCTCCGGGTGATGCTTCGGCTTTGATTCGACCAGGGGTGGAAACTTTGCCTTCTGTAATGCAAAGGGCCGGTTATAGAACAGCCGCTATTGGAAAGTGGCATCTCGGTTTAGGAGGTGATGAAGGGCCAGATTGGAATGGAGAGATCAATCCTGGACCATTGGAGATAGGCTTTGATTATTCTTTTATAATCCCTGCTACAGGGGACAGAGTCCCTACAGTTTTTGTGGAAGATCATCATGTGGTGGGGCTTGATCCTAATGATCCAATCGAGGTGAATTATAGAGAAAAGGTAGGAGATAGACCAACGGGAAAAGATAACCCTGAGCTATTGAAAATGATGTGGTCTCATGGACATAATCATACCATCGTCAATGGAGTGAGTAGAATTGGCTTTATGGCTGGTGGGGAAGCTGCACTTTGGAGAGATGAGGATTTTGCTCAAACTTTTGTGGATAAAGCCACAGATTTTGTGGTAGAAGAATCGGAAAAACCGTTTTTCATGTATTTTTCTACTCATGATATTCATGTTCCTAGAATTGCCCATGAAAGATTTCAAGGAGCTTCAGAATTAGGGCCTCGTGGGGATGTAATCTTGCAACTGGATTGGACTGTTGGGGAAATCATGAAGCTTCTTCAAGAGAAAGGCTTGGAAGAAAATACGATCGTGATATTCACCAGTGACAATGGACCTGTTTTGGATGATGGATATGTAGATCAAGCGAGAGAGTTTTTTGAATATGAGGAAGTAGGTGGAGGATTAAGCGGTGGTAAATACAGTGCATTGGAAGCAGGAACAAGAGTTCCATTTATCGTCAAATGGCCGAAATCAATTCAGGGAGGAAAAGAATCTAATGCCTTGTTCAGCCAAGTGGACCTATTGGCATCTTTTGCTTCAGTTAATCAAGTTTCATTTGATTCAGCCCAAGCGGTTGATACTGAGAACCACTGGCCTGCTTTGATTGGAGCAGATTCCAAAGGACGATATGCCTTGGTTCAAGAAGCTTTATATACCAATTTGGCATATGTAAGAAATGATGGATATAAGCTTATTCCAGGAAATGAAGGACCTAAAATGGTTCCGTGGGGCCCTCAAATTGAAACTGGTTTTGATGCACAAGATCAATTGTTTGATTTAAATTCTGATCCTACTGAAAAAGTTGATTTGGCAGAATCCAAACCAGAGATTCTTAAAGAAATGAAAGACGAGTTGATCAATATTATGATCAAAGAATGATTTGAATAGAAAAGTCCGCTAGAGATAGCGGACTTTTATTTTTTATGGAATTGAAATTTCATGAAGGGGTTTCACCTGGATGTTTCCGTTGGTTGGTGTAAGATTACTCCAGACCCAATTGTAGTGCTGAATTACAGATTTGGAGTCCATAAATGGCCATTCACCGGTTGTGTGCCCATCTTCAATCACGGTTATATTAAAATCTTTGACTAAGGCGGATTGGATGGTAGACTCTACACAAAAATCAGTGGCGCATCCAGTGATATACAGTTCAGATATCCCTAATTCAGACAATTTTTCAACCAATTCAGTTTTGTAAAATGCATCATTGGCCGTCTTGGAAACTATCAAATCTGAAGTTTTTACCTCTAATTCATCTAAAAGCTCCCATTCCCAAGAATCCTTTTCAAATTCCCCAATTCCTTGATGCTGGATAAAGATTACCGGAAGATTTTTTGATCTGAAAATCCTTGTTAGTTGATTGATTCGATCAATTACTCCCTCAGCATCAAATCTGGGAGTTTCTGAAGTAAATGAACCCTTTTGCATATCAATGATCAATAGGGCTTGGATATTCTTCATAAAATGAAAGATAAAACGATCTAAGGTAAATGAAATTCCTTTTAGCTCATCGAGTGGATCCCGATCATATTTCCCTCTGTGTCGGTCGCCAAAACCATAAATCCAAACTCGCCTATGGCAGTTTTAGGTTGAAAAACCTCTCCTCCAGCCTCTTTGACTCTGGAAGCTTCAATACCACAATCTTCACTCATGAAATATACAATAGTGCTGCTACCTCCAGCTTTGAAACCTTCCATTTGCACTAGGGCCCCAGAGGCAGTATTTTTTGATTCCATATCACTTGGAAAAAACAACATCTTCATATCATCGTCTATTGCTTCAGGCATGGGCATTTCAACCAAATCTAGATCAAAAACCTTCTCATAAAATTTTTTGGCTCTTTCTAGATCATCGACATAAATCTCAAACCAAACGACTGGATTTCCTTTTTTCATAGCATTCTTGATTAAGTTAAAAGTTTAATTTTTAAAAGAATAGACCTACTATAAATCTAAGAAAATAGTCAAATAATTGATAAGGAGGATTTTAGAATTAATTTTTCTCAAAAGTTAAATAGTCAGTGACACCGTTTCCACCACTGATATCTATTAGCTCAATTTTAGAAGAAGTTTGAGTCAAAATATCCCAATCATCATTCAGATCTTCAAAATCATTAGTAAGACTGAAATTGATATTGAAATCAAGATCGTCTAAACTGTCATCATCACTATTACTATCCGTAATACTCCAAGTTCCTTCGTAAGAATTTGTACCATTTGAGGCACTCAAAACACCAGAACTATTGAAGGTAAAATTGTATCCGGTAAAATGATTCGTTTCATCCTCATCAGAATCAATGAATTTGGTAATTCTCCAAGTTCCATTTGATGCGTTAGAAATGATTTCATCCTTAGTCGTATCATTTGGACTATCATCATTATTACAGGAAGTCAAAGAAAATACACCTAGAAGGAGTATAAGAAGTCCAAATTTTAAATGTTCTGGGTTCATGTTTTTTAGTGTTTAGGATGCCCCATCTTTTTATTTTATAAAGTCTATGAAACCAAATTTCCGAATTTACATTTGATAAGGTGTTTAACGGTAGAAATGGCGCCAGTGATATAAAAAGAAAAAATATTAAATGGCTAAAAATCAGCCATAAACAATGTTCTTTCTATTTGGTCACAATAGGAAATAAGCTCTATTTTTTAAGAGAATAAGTCTACTATTAAATTAAGAAATTTATTTAAAATCTGATTAGAAATATTTTAGTAAATGTTTGAAAATCAGGTTATGAAAGTTTTTCCTAAAACATACCCATCTGTATTATTTCCTGTTAAGGAATCGGCCATGTTCCCTGCAAGACTATTAGAAAAGACCATGTCTGTTTCATTTTTTTGGTCGGCAGGTCCTCTATAGTGTTTTGTTGAATAGATTACGTTGACTTGGTTTTCTTCAAAAGCTATCTGAGAGACCAATAAAGATTTTTCGTTTTTATCTAATACTTCCACGTGAATATGAGGCGCTCTCCCTTGGTACCAACCCGGGAAAATACTGATAAAAGATACTTGACCATTAGAGTCGGTAGTTTGACGCCCTCTTAAGAAATGCTTCTTTGTGTAATCCTTTTTTTGCATGGGAATATCCCCGTACTCCGAGTAATTTCCATCGGCATCGCAATGCCAAATGTCTACAAAAACATCTGCTAGCGGATTACAATTGTCACTTTTGTTTTTGATACTTAAATTGATCAATAAGGGTATGCCTTTTCTATCCACAACAATGTTTTCCCTAACAAGCTGGGCTGGTGTTTTGATTGGAAAAGGCCCAGCAGTTTCTTGGGGAGAGGTAGGGCAAGTTCCACTTCCATCCCAGGGCTCAGAATCCATCATTGGTGGAGGCATTCCACCAGGAGGAAGTGGAGGCATACCCGGACCAAAACCTTGTGGTTGATTTGATTTACATGCGTAGAATGAGGGGAGAGCAATGATACTTCCCAGACCCGCAATGCTTTTTTTGATAAATTTTTTTCTATCCATTTTTCGCAATTTTTTTTGGACACACTGATCCAATGGTTAAAAATTAATTCAAGAAAAATTGCGGGTTTTGGAATTCAATTAACTCACTAAATTAAATCGGAGTATTGAAATTAAGTTGACACAATATTATTGAGACTTTGTTTGAGTTCAAATAAAATTTTGACAGATGGTTCTGGAAAAGCAAAAGTGATTAGTTTTTATCATCAGTTTAAATCTCTGAAATTCAACCCCATCAAGTGGATGATAAGCCCGTGTCTTTCCTGACTTTTTCAATCAGTTTCCCCTTTTTCTTCCACCTTTTTTTAAACCGGTAAGAGGATGGATGGATGTTCAATTTTTTAAGGATGAAATCGAGAGGTAATCCCATCACTCTTTTTACAAGGACTTTTGGCTGGAAAAAAAGGTGTTCCTGAAATTTTTTGTAACCAAATATTGCTGCCTGTTCCAACATTTGGGCTTTTAACTCGGGATCGTTCAGTCTAGGAGAAAAATACTCATGTTCTGGACTAAACTTCTTTTTATAGGAATTCTTTCGCTCCCCACTCAATATGATCATTACCCCAACTCTAGATGGAAAATTAAATTTGATTCCTTTTTGAAAAGCCCTAAAAATCCACTCCTGTGAAGGAGTATAATACAAGTCCTTTTCCATTTCCCATTGCCCTATTTTCTCGGTTACACTTCGTTTTAGAAACCAGGTTGAGGCAACACTGAAGACATTGGTTGAAAATTTTCCATCTGGGTGGACGCTGCTGATATCTGTTTTTATTTGATTGGGATCAAAGCCATTTGGCCCTGGAGGGAGAATTTTGATGCCTGGAATAATTAAAAAATCAGCTTTGGATTCTTTCATTTCATAGATGCATTTTTCTAAATGATCAGGAAAAAATAAATCATCTTGGTTTAAGAATGCGAGGTATTCACCTTTGGCTTTTGAAATACCAATATTGTTAGGTTTGGCTTGCTGACCACTATTTTTTTCTAGATTAAAAAAAGAAATTCGATCATCATTAAAGCCCTTGACAACTGCACCAGTATCATCTGTGCAACAATCTCCTACCACTATCAACTCCCAGTCATGAAAACTGGAGTTGATAATGGATTGGATGGCATAACTAAGAAGATGACTGCTGTTGTAGGTTGCAATGACGATAGATATTTTAGGAGAGTGCATAAGCTTCTTTTTTACCAGCAACTCTATCTGCCACTTCCATCGCTAGAAAAGGAATGAGGGTGTATTTTCCAGTGTCTATTGTATGATATTTCCCAAATGATCTCAGACCAATTTCAAAACGATCATGTAATCTACTTTTTTCAACATCCACATCGGAATTTCCCAGAGCTAGGATAACCCCTCCGACTGGATCAACAGTTTCAATTGGGAAATTTAATCTTTCCAGGCTTGGAATCCTTCTTTTAAGTTCTTCAAAACTGTCTTTGAATACCTTCATTCTTTGTTGTTCAGAGTACATGGAATCCCACTCTGGAGCCCTGTAGTCTGTAGACCAGCCTGTTCGTCCTATTGGATACCAGGAACAAAACGCACCTTTGTCTCGGAAATTGACTGTATCCCCAAACGGTCCAAGAACCATGGTGGCTGATGGGAGGTCTGAATCCTCTAATGGAATCAGGATTTTATTTCCAAACTTATAGCGATGAGACCATTCTCCAATAGGTTCGATTCCCATCGTTCGATCTATTTCAAGTAAGCCATTCCAGGCCGTGTTGACCACTTCATCGAATGTCTCCGAATAGATTTCTCCTTCTTGTTCAAATTTGATTTTGAAGCCATTTTCTTTCTCTGAAACTCCAAGAACTTTGGTAGATAGATGAACGGTCAAGTTAGGGTCATCCATCAAAGCTTCAGTCAGCTTTTGGGCTACATATCTTGGTTCTAATGAATACTCACTGGTTTTGAAAACATCATCAATGAATTCTGGATTTCCTATGCCTTCCATTTGATTTCTGGGAAGAAGACTTGCCTCCAAATCATCAAAAATTCCCAGATATTTTTTCTGGGTTTTAGAATGAAGCTCTGCAAAATAATCCGCACATTTTTGGTAGTGCTGGTTCAATTGCTCCGCATTGAGTAGAGATTCTTTGTGGACCAAATAATAAAATGGAGTAGAAATACATTCTTCTGGATCTATATCAGCCCATCTTTGGATGTAATCCATGAAGTGGATCGCTCCATCCAGCATTTTTTTTGCTGTTTGGAAGCTTCTATCCATTGCAAAAATGAACCCCACGTGGATTTTTCCTTCGTTGGCATAGCTAGCTTTCTGAATCGGGGTATGGTGTTCTTCAAAAATCTCAACTTTATATCCTCTTTTGGAAAGTTCAAGGGCTGTGCAAACCCCTAATCCACCAGCTCCTATGATGGCAATTCGTTTTTCTTTTTTAGTCAATTTTATTGAAAATTAAATAGTTTATGGGCTTCAGGTTTGGGATGGTATTCCCTAAAAAATCAATGAATACATTTCTTCTAGTTTGCTGACTTGAAGAACCTGGATTTTAAACTTCTT
The DNA here is from genome assembly GCF_900148515.1 of Algoriphagus zhangzhouensis. Lineage (GTDB taxonomy): Bacteria > Bacteroidota > Bacteroidia > Cytophagales > Cyclobacteriaceae > Algoriphagus > Algoriphagus zhangzhouensis. Next base: position 844,187 of record NZ_FRXN01000002.1, read on the forward strand.
TAAATCCAGACCTTTTACAGCATATTTGGATACAATGATTTTTTGAAAGCCTAGCTTTTCAGCTTCTGCAATTCGGTTTTCTATTCGTGAAACAGCCCGGATTTCGCCTCCCAATCCTACTTCACCAGCAAAGCAAATTTGCTCTGATACTGGACTGTCTTCATAGCTGGAAATCAAGCTGGCGCAAACCGCCAAATCCAAAGCGGGGTCATCTACTCTAAGCCCGCCTGCTACATTCAAAAATACATCCTGATTTCCTACTCTCATTCCTCCCCGCTTTTCCAAAACAGCCAATAGCATGTTCAATCTCTTGGCATCGTGTCCGGTGCTACTACGCTGTGGAGTTCCATAGGTAGCAGGGCTGACCAAAGACTGGATTTCTATTAATAGAGGTCGATTTCCCTCCATCATGGCTCCTATGGCTACTCCATTTAGAACTTCTTCCCTTTGGGTTAGCAAAATCTCTGAAGGATTCGCAACAGTTCGGAGTCCTTCAGCGCGCATTTCATAGATTCCCAATTCATGGGTAGAGCCAAATCGGTTTTTGGAAGTACGGAGGATTCTGTAAGTCATATGTCGATCTCCCTCAAACTGCAAAACAGTATCCACCATGTGCTCCAAAACTTTTGGTCCTGCAATGGAACCGTCTTTGGTGATGTGGCCAATCAAAAAAACTGGAGTTCCCGTTTCTTTGGCAAATTTCATCAGTTCTGCGGTACACTCTCGGACCTGTGAAACAGATCCTGCAGCTGATTCCACGTACTGACTATTCAATGTTTGAATAGAGTCAATGATTAGAAAATCAGGTTTCAGTACATCGACTTGCTGAAAGATTTGTTGAGTATTGGTCTCAGAAAGCACGTAGCAGCCCGGATTTTTGGCTTCCATGCGGTCTGCTCTCATTTTGATCTGGCCTTCACTTTCCTCACCAGAAACGTAAAGAATTGTCTTTTCCTTTAAAGTCAAGGCTATTTGAAGCATCAAGGTGGATTTTCCGATTCCAGGCTCTCCTCCGATCAGTACCAATGAGCCCGGTACAATTCCTCCTCCCAAGACTCGATCCAATTCTGGATCTCCGGTGATCCATCGAGCTTGTTCTTCGTACTTGACCTCTCCTATTTTTTGAGGTTTACTAGCCTTCTTTGTAGTATTTCCCGCTGGCTTCCAGCTTCCTTTTCCACTTTCCTCCTTTTGGATTACTTCTTCTACATAGGTATTCCATTCTCCACAAGCGGGACATTTACCCAGCCATTTGGGACTTTGAGCACCACAGTTTTGACAGAAAAAGGAGGTTTTTACTTTAGCCATAAAGAAATACAAGGTGAGAGGTGCGTAATACGAATTGGCTTAATTTTCAATTTTAAAATCCTAATGTGCTTCCAACCAATCATTTCCGATTCCAACTTCCACTTCCACTGGCACAGCCATTTTGATAGCGTTGGACATTAATCCGGGAACATTTTTCTTGAGAATATCGACTTCGTCTTTATGTGCATCAAAAACCAATTCATCGTGTACCTGAAGGATCATTTTGGATTTGAGATTTTCCTTTTTCATCCAGTCATGCACGTGGATCATGGCAACTTTGATCAAGTCTGCAGCAGATCCCTGAATTGGGGCATTGATGGCATTTCGCTCAGCAAAACCACGCATGGTCATATTTCGGCTGTTGATATCTCTCAAGTATCTTCTTCTGCCTAAAATAGTCTCCACGTATTCGTCTTTACGAGCCTTTTCAATTGCTCCATCCATGTACTCTTTCACGGCAGGGAATTCTTTGAAATATGCGTCGATGATTTCCTTGGCTTCAGTTCTGGAGATAGAAAGTCTCTGGGAAAGCCCAAAAGCAGAAATCCCATATATAATCCCAAAATTGGCTGTTTTGGCCTTTCTTCTCATATCTGAAGTAACTTCATCCAAAGGCACCTGGAAAATCTTTGCAGCAGTAGTCGCGTGAATATCACGTCCATTTTTGAAAGCTTCGATCATGGATTCATCACCAGAGAATGCTGCCATGATTCGGAGTTCAATCTGGGAATAATCCGCTGCCAAAAGCACGTGATTTTCATCCCTTGGGACAAAAGCTTTTCTAATTTCACGCCCCCTTTCTGTTCTGATCGGAATATTTTGAAGATTCGGATTGATAGAAGAAAGTCGTCCAGTGGCTGCTACGAATTGGTTATAGGTAGTGTGGATTCTTCCTGTTTTGGAATTGATCATGGTAGGCAAAGCATCTACATAGGTAGATTTCAACTTGACCATTTGTCTATAATCCAAAATCGCTCGAGCAATCTCATGCTCATTGGCCAATTTGCTCAAAATCTCTTCTCCCGTGGCATATTGACCGGTTTTGGTCTTTTTAGCTTTGGGATCCAACTTTAGTTTTTCAAACAATACATCTCCCAATTGTTTTGGGGATGCCAAATTAAAATGAACTCCGGCGATTTCGTAAACGCGTTTTTCAATTTCTTGACTTTCAGTTTCCAAAGCTTTGGAAAGCTCTGCCAAGCTTGCCGTATCGATTTTCACTCCTTCAAACTCCATGTTAGTCAAGACAGGGATCAAAGGGTTTTCCACTTCATTGAAGAGTTTCTCCAGTTCGTTTTCCTTCAGAATTGGATCAAATTTCTCCTTCAGTTGTAAAGTGATATCAGCATCTTCAGAGGCATAGGCTGTTACTTCATCCTCATCGACATCACGCATATTGCCCTGATTTTTGCCTTTCTTTCCTATCAATTCTGTGATGGAAACAGGCTTGTAATTCAAGTAATGTTCTGCCAACCAGTCCATACCATGCTTTCCTTCAGGCTCGATGAGGTAGTGAGCCAGCATCGTATCGTAGAGAGCTCCTTTGACATTAATCTGATAATTTTTGAGTACCAAAAGATCGTATTTGATATTTTGGCCAATTTTCAAGATGTTTTCATCTTCGAAAAATGGTCTCAATAATTCCAAGATTTCTTGTGTTTCATGAGCATCGGATGGACATGGAATGTAATAGGCTTCTCCAGTCAAATAGGCAAAAGACAACCCCACCAATTCAGCCTCCATTGCATTGACAGAAGTTGTTTCGGTATCAAAACAAACTGCCTTCTGGATCATCAGATATTCCATCAATTCTTTGATGGCATCCGGACCTTTTACTTTATGGTAATTATGACGATTGGAATCAATTGTTTGAGGAACTATCGGAGCAGAAGTATTGACGGTTTCTTCCTCAAATTCAATTTCCGGAGCTGAAGTAGTAGTTGCTGTGGCTTCTCCAAATAGACCTAATTGCTCATTTTTCTGGATGACTGCTTTTTTGCCTTCTGTTTTAAAAATCCTGTTGGAAAGAGTCCTGAATTCTAGCTCTGTAAATATTGCTTTGAGCTTTTCTTCATCAAATCCATCATATCTAAGATCTTCTTCTACAAAATCAACCGGGACATCAATTTTGATTGTGGCCAATTCTTTTGAAAGCAATCCTTGTTTGGCAAAGTTCTCCACATTTTCCTTCTGCTTTCCCTTGAGTTGATCCGTGTTTTTGACCAATTCTTCAATCGTTCCGAACTGTTTCAACAATTTGGTAGCTGTTTTGGCACCGATTCCAGGGATTCCCGGGATATTGTCCACTGCATCTCCCATTAGGCCTAAAATATCACGAACCTGATCCACATGCTCAATATCCCATTTGGCACAAACTTCTTTGGGTCCCATGACATCCACTCCATTTCCCATAAAGGCAGGCTTATATAGGAATATATGATCATCTACAATCTGACCATAATCTTTGTCCGGAGTCATCATGTAGACGGTATAGGATTCTTTTTCGGCTTTTTTGGCAATCGTACCGATGATATCGTCTGCCTCAAACCCTTTCATTTCTAAAAGAGGAATATTGAATGCTTTGACAATTTCTTTTACCCAAGGAATGGAAACAGTAATATCCTCCGGTTGCTCTTGTCGATTGGCTTTGTAGGCCTCAAACTGCTCATGTCTAAAAGTAGGCCCAGGTAAATCAAAAGCTACAGCAATATGACTGGGCTTTTCCTTTGTCAAAACTTCCAGAAGAGTATTGGTAAAACCGAGCATGACACCGGTATTGAGCCCTTTTGAGTTGATTCTGGGATTTTTACTAAATGCAAAATGAGCCCTATAAATCAGGGCCATGGCATCTAAAAGGAATAATTTATGAGGTTGACTTTGAGACATGTTCTTTTTTTTCGGATGAAAAAAGGCCAATTATTTAGCCTTCCAAGGTACAAAAATACCCTCGGATTGAGGATATAGCTTAGCTTGAATGTTGGGATTCAGAATGATTAATATTGACATTTTGATTCTGAAAAATTAAGGCCAGTAGTTATAATAGATCTAATAAATAACTGAAAACTAAATTTTTATAGAATTTTATTGATCATAAGGAAAAAGTTGAGCATTTTAAAGGAACATTCACATAACCATTAATCTATATGAAAAAACTTTTAATGATTTTCGCCCTGATGATGTCTGTACAGATGTTGCAGGCTGAGCCTTTGAATAAAGATTCGAAGAACAATGATAAGAAAGAGGTTAAGCTAACTGAGGAGGAACAAGCCCAGGTAGATGAGATGAAAGCGAGATTGGATGAGATCAAAGCCATGGATTTCGCCAATATGTCTCGTGAAGAAAAGAAAGAAATTCGTGAAGAGTTGAAAGAAATGAAAGCAGTTGCTAGAGAAGGCGGAAAAGGAATTTACCTTTCTGTTGGGGCAATTATTATCATCATTTTGCTTTTGATTTTGATCCTTTAATAAAACAAAAGGGGCTTTCGCCCCTTTATTTTTTTTCTAGTTTTTTACAAGCATTTCTCCGGCAAGCCTGTCAGGAAGTTATAGCTTTTCACTAGGGTCTCTTTTGGGGTAGTGGTCATGTCTTTTTCAACAAAGAAATGCTTGGCTCCTGACTTTTGAGCTTGATCCACTATCGCACAAATATCCAAAACTCCGTCTCCGGCATCAGCTAGATAAGAAAACATGCCAAAAATCTCAGACATATCCTCCCCACCATTTGCAAAGGTTTTGATTTCAGTCATGTCCTTGATATGAAATAATTCAAACCTACCTGGATTATTTTTCAGATATCCGAGAATATCCGCTCCTGCAGCTGTAAACCAAAAAATATCCATTTCCATTTTCACCAAGTCAGGGTCTGTTTCATCCAGCATCAATTGAAATGGGATTTTTCCTTCTAGCTCTCGATGGCCATATCCATGATTATGATAGTGGAATGTGAGTCCTCTTTTTTTTGCCGCCTCCCCAACTTTGTTGAATTCCTCAGCCATCTTTTTATATCCATCCAAGTTGGGTCTCAATTCTTGGGGAATCATTGCAATTCCGATTTCTTTGGCTCCTGTAATATGCGCTGATTCCGCTATTTGATCCATTCTTTTGGTCAATGTTTCCCAGTCTAAATGCATGGAAGTTGCTTGGAGACCTAGATCATCCATGATGGTTTTAATTTCATGGTCACTTCTTCCAAAAAAACCACTTCCTTTTATGCCTAGGGAGCCTGCCATTTGATTAAAGCTCGTTTTGGCAGAATCAGTACTGAAATCAAATGGACCAAAAAACTCTAATTCTTTGTATCCAACTTCGGCGATGAGCTTTAATGTTCCAAGAAAGTCTTCACCTAGGGTTTGTGGTAGAGTGAATAATCCTAGTCCAACGTTTTGAATAGCCTTTTTCGGTTGGGAGGCAAGAGAAAGGTTTGGTGCTAAGAGTCCACCAGCCATTGCCATGGAGGATTTCTCCAAAAATGATCGTCTATTCATAAGGGTTTATTGTTTCTTTAAGATACAATAAAAACCTTATTTCTTAATTAATTAGGTAGGAATCTCAAATGAAAATTCATTTACTCTATTTCATTTTCCTCCAAATAGGATTTTACCTGAAGAGCTCTAAGGAAAACAATAGTCAAAGGGATCAACCAGAAAATTTCATTGAAAAACAAATGGAAGGCAGTCCTTTTGTTCCAAGTCAAGTCTGGTAAAAAGCCTAAAGCAAACCAACATGCGAGGATTATTTTTCCCGTGATTCCAGCGATTATTAGATAAACCCAAGTCACAGGGTAAAATGCTGAAATGAAAATAATAAAGCCGAAAATCAACCCAATGGACCCATACCAATTGGTTGGAAGTCCTTCAATCACTCCTGAGTCCATAGCAAACCAACTCATCAAAGCTGGACCAAACCATTTGAAAAAAGCCGACCAAGCAACGGTATACATGCCTGCAAGCAGAAGCATGCCTCTAAAATGCATTGGAAAAATAGGAAAGGCTGGTTTTTGATCCATGGGTGGTTTGATTTTGAACTGCTAAATAAACACCTTAGGCTGGTGTTTGTTAATGCCTAATACAAATCTAAGATATGGAAAGAAAAAACCGCCTACGTTCCGCCTCCTTTATCGCCCTTGGAGCTGCTTCTTGTTTGGCTTTGGGATTCACATTTGGAAAAATAGCTGGAGAAATTACTCCTCAGTCAATAGATGGAGCCTCAGATTTGATTGGTTTGACTTTTTCCCCTGCGGAAAAGGACAGCATGATCAATACCCTCAAAAACCAACTCAATAATATTGAGAGTTCCAGAAAGGTTGAATTGGATAATTCGATAGCGCCTTCTTTAGTTTTTAATCCTTTGCCACAAGGCTTTCACCCTTCTACAGAGCAAATGCCATTGAATTGGGGATTGGAAAAAGCTATTGAACTACCTGCCAGCGATGTGGACATTGCTTATTCACCTGTCCATCAATTAGCTGTTTTGATCAAAAGTAAAAAGCTTAGTAGTGAGCGATTGACAAAGATCTATTTGGACCGGATCAAAGCTCACTCTGATACGCTTCAGTGCCTGATTACTTTAATGGAGGATTCTGCCTTGGAAAAGGCTCGTGAAATGGATGCAGAGTTAGCTGCTGGAAAATATCGAGGTCCTTTGCATGGAATTCCTTATGGTATTAAAGATTTGTTGGCTGTAAAAGGGACAAAAACCACCTGGGGAGCAATGCCATACAAGGATCAAAAAATTGAAGAAACCGCTGAGATAGTTACCAAATTGAATGATGCCGGTGCTGTTTTGGTTGGAAAATTCACTTTAGGAGCTTTGGCTATGGGAGATGTGTGGTATGGTGGAGTGACCAAGAATCCTTGGAATCTAAAACAAGGTTCTAGTGGGTCTTCTGCAGGATCCGCTTCTGCGGTGAGCGCCGGATTGGTGCCTTTTGCTATCGGAACAGAGACTTTGGGGTCCATTGTCTCACCTTCAACTCGGAATGGAGTAACGGGTCTGAGGCCTACATACGGTCGAGTGAGTAAGCATGGGGCCATGGCTTTGAGCTGGTCCATGGATAAAATTGGTCCAATTTCCAGATCTGCCTTGGATAATGGAATCATCCTATCTGTGATCAATGGAAAAGATGAAAAAGATGCAAGTTCCATTGCAGCGGCATTTAATTATGACGCGAACCAGGATCCCAAAAAGCTAAAAGTAGGTTATTTCAAACCATTTTTTGAGACTGAACGAACTTCTGAAAATGATAAAAAGGTTTTGGAAGAATTAATAGGCCTAGGGATTGAATTGCATCCTTTGGAGCTGAAGACATCCGTTCAGGCTGGTCCAATTGTGATGATGCTGATGGTGGAAGGAGCTGCTGCTTTTGACAATTTGACTCGATTGGGTTGGGATGATCAATTGGTAGCTCAGCATAAAAATGCCTGGCCAAATTTGTTTAGAGCAGCTCGATTTATTCCTGCTGTAGAATATGTGAATTTAAGCCGTCAGAGAACTCTTTTGATACAGGAAATGCATGAATTGATGAAAGATTATGATGTCGTGGTGACTCCTTCATTTGGTGGGCCCCAGCTTCAAATAACCAATTTGACTGGACACCCAGCTTTGTGTATTCCTAATGGATTTAATGACAATGGAAGCCCTACCTCAATTACCCTTTTGGGTAATCTTTTCGAAGAGGATAAGTTGGTTTTGCTAGGAAATTATCTTCAGAAGAATACCGATTGGCAGGCAAAAAGACCTCCTCTTTTCAATCGATAAATTGGAATAAAAAAAGGCCTCAGAAATTAATCTGAGGCCTTTTTTTATTTTACAGCACCCTGGATTTTCATGTTGTTTGGTTTGAGAAACCAAATCTTCTGCGTGCTTTCTATTTCGAAGTGATCAATTCTATCTTCTCTGTTGTTCATGTAGATTCCTCCATTTATAAATGAAGTATAAAACATACTTTCACTGGAGCCTTTGAAGGTGACCCATATTGGTCTATCATCCACTATTCTCACTATGATTTCTTTGATTGTAGTCTTCGCTCCCGGCTTAGCCCTATGAATCAACATATCTTTTTGCAGTTCAGTAGTGTATGAATCAATCAAAGAAGGTTTGTTGATGTCTGCTTCAAAGAAAGCTCCCAATTCATCCTTCCATTGATCAGATGTGAATGTTTTCTCAGAGATTTCTTGAACCCCGTTGACTCTCGAGGTTAAAGTAACTGTTTTACCGTCTAGCTTTGGTATCTCTTGCTCTACAAGACCTTTCAGGTCATAGTAAGGTAGGACATCCATTTCTCCAGATGATTCTCCAGAAATGTTCGTACAGGAACTTAGGACTCCAATGAGAAGAAATAAAACTGCTACTAATTTTATCCTCATTCTTTGATCAAGATATCACCTGTCATTTCAGCAGGCTTTTCAATTCCCATTAGTTTCAAAATAGTCGGTGCCAAATCACCTAACTTGCCATCGTTTACTTGAATCTGATCTTTATTATCGACCATTATGAATGGGACCAAATTCGTTGTATGGGCTGTGTTTGGAGTACCATCTTCATTGATCATCATGTCACTGTTTCCGTGATCAGCTATTACAATGATGGTATACTCGTTATCCAAAGCAGAAGTGATTACGTTGTTGGCACATTCGTCCACTGCTTCACAAGCTTTTACAGCAGCATCAAAATCTCCCGTATGACCCACCATGTCGGCATTTGCAAAGTTTAGACAAATGAAATCAGCACTTTTCTTCTTCAATTCTGTATTGATTTTAGAAGCGATTTCATAAGCACTCATCTCTGGCTTCAGATCATAAGTTGCCACTTTTGGAGAAGGGCACAAGATTCTGCTTTCCCCTTCGAATTCTTTCTCTCGACCACCGGAGAAGAAGAAAGTAACGTGAGGATACTTCTCAGTTTCAGCGATTCTGATTTGCTTTTTGCCTGCACTTTCCAAGACCTGACCAAGGGTGTTGTTCAAGTTGTCTTTTTCAAAAAGCACTTTGACATTCTGGAAAGTCTCATCATAGTTAGTGAAAGTGATGTAGTCCAAATCCAGTTTCTTCATGTGATAATCTTCAAAATCACGCTGAGTCAAAACTTGAGTGATTTCTCTACCACGGTCCGTTCTAAAGTTGAAACAGATTACCAAGTCACCTTCTTCGATTTTAGCCAAAGGCTGATTATCCGCGCCCACATGGATGATTGGGCGGATAAATTCGTCAGTAACATTGTTGTCGTAAGATTTTTTGATGGAAGCTAGAATGTCCTTTGACTTTTCTCCTTCTCCTTTGACCATTGCATCATAAGCCAACTTCACCCTTTCCCATCTATTATCACGATCCATGGCATAATATCTACCAACTACGGTAGCGATTTGGCCAGTGGAGTTTTCAAGATATTGCTGCAAGTCTTCCAAATACTTGATACCACCTTTTGGATCGGTATCACGACCATCTGTAAATGCATGAATATAGGCTTGATCCAAGCCATTGAATTTGGCTGCATCACAAAGACCTTTCAAATGATTAATATGAGCATGAACTCCTCCATCAGAAACCAATCCGATGAAATGGGCTTTCTTTCCGCTAGCTTTCACCTTTGCAAAGGCTTCTTTCAATACCGGATGCTCATTCAATTCTCCATTGGCTACTGCCTGGTTGATTTTCACTAAATCCTGATAAACAATTCGTCCGGCACCGATATTCATATGCCCCACTTCAGAATTTCCCATTTGACCAGCCGGTAGACCTACTGCTAAACCAGAAGCTTCCAGTTTTGCATGAGGGTACTTTGTATATAGGCTATCTACAAATGGAGTCTTGGCTTTGTCGATGGCAGAAACTGCAGGGTTGGTTGCGATACCCCAACCATCGAGAATCATTAAAAGTACTTTCTTTTCCATGTGGCAAATATATTATTTTTCTATCCATTCTAACCCGATTCTTGATGCGGGTAGTTCATTTGACTTAGCAAGAATAATTCCTAAAAATGAATTTTCGATCATTGATTTTGGCTTAGTATTTGCCAAATGAGGGTTAATGTTTCTAAACCAACTCATATTATCCTTTTTACTTTGGATTGCAGTACCCTTGGAAAGTCCAGAAATGGAAAAGTCCATCGATCCAGTAGTGATAGCAATTGACAGTGGCTCAAGCTCTGAGTTGGCAAGATACTTTGATTCCAGCATATCTCTGAATATCAACGGTCAACAAGGGGATTATTCTAAAAGTCAAGCTGAATTAGTTGTGAAAGATTTTTTCAAAAAGAATCCTCCGATGAGTTTTTCCTTGGTTTTCAAAAGCGAAAATAACCCAAGTACCAGCTCTTATATCGGAGAATATTCTAGTGGACGGGGAAATTTCAAAGTCTTTATCAAAGCCAATCAAAATGGCTCCGATATGAAAGTTTATAGCTTGGAGTTTGTAAAAGCCTGATCAATTTTTAGAAAAAGGCCACCCATCCAAGTCAATATGCCTATTTTTGCGGCATGAAGCCCTCCTATTTAACAGATCAAGCCATTCAGGATTTTATTCAGTCAGCATTTGCTGAAGATATTGGTCCTGGAGACTATTCTTCCTTAGCTGCGATTCCAGAAGATAAGACTGGAAAAGCGAGACTTTTGATCAAGGGAGATGGTATTTTGGCTGGTGTGGAGATGGCCGAAAAAATATTCAAAGCCTATGATCCAAGATTGGATGTGGAGCTCTTGAAGAAAGATGGTGACGAAGTGAAATTTGGAGACATCGGAATAATAGTTTCAGGACCTTCCGCATCTATACTTTCGGCAGAAAGATTGGTACTCAATTGCATGCAGCGAATGAGTGGGATCGCTACTTTGACTCATCGATTGACCCAAAAAATCGTCCATACCAAAGCCAGATTGATGGATACCCGTAAGACAACTCCAAATTTCCGAATTATGGAAAAATGGGCTGTACATATCGGTGGAGGTGTAAATCACCGCTTTGCTTTGTATGACATGGTGATGCTCAAAGACAACCATGTGGATTTTGCAGGAGGTATTCGACAGGCGATTGAGAGGACGCATGAATATCTAAAATCCCATCATCTTGATTTGAAAATCGAAGTAGAAACTCGAAACCTTCAGGAAGTGAAAGAGGTGTTGGAAACTGGTGGTGTGGATTATATCATGTTGGATAACATGGATTACGAAACCATGAGAGAAGCTGTTGCTTTGATTGATGGAAGAATCCAGACTGAAGCCTCAGGCGGAATCACCGAGGAAACTTTGGCTGATGTAGCTGAATGTGGTGTGGATTTTATTTCCATGGGAGCGTTGACCCATTCTGTTAATAGCATGGATATCAGCCTGAAAGCCTTTTAAAAAGAGTTTATTGAGGTTATTGTTGTGACTTTTGGCTTGATTTCTGTCTAAAAGAGACAAAGAAACTAAACCAAACATGAAAAATTTACTTTATCTATCAGCCCTTCTTTTTATATTTTCCTGTAGCTCCAAATCTTTCCCAGATGCCAAATGGGAAGGAAAGCATTGGACTTTAGTAGAAATTTCAGGTATTCCAGTTCAAACTTCAGGTTCGGAAAAAGATGCTCATTTAGTATTTGACTCCAGAGACAAAGAAGTAACAGGAAGTGGAGGATGCAATCAAATTTTTGGGCCATACGAAATCGACAAAAAGAATGTCCTTCGATTCGGTGAGATGGGTGCTACCAGAATGGCTTGTCAAGATTCTCCTTTTGAAAATAAATTTTTGGAAACCTTGAAGTCAGTTCGATATTATGAATATTCTGAAGGAGAGCTTTTGTTGAAAAATGGAGATAAAAAAGTAATTCTCAAGTTTCAGTAAATCATATTAAAGAGGTTGTCTCATTGTGCGTCCCGACAGATGTACGGGATCGAAATGTAATATTTCTGAAAAGGCTTTGACTCAGCTCAGCCTGATAAAATTTTTTAAACTTCTCAAATTTCCAATTAAAGCCACTTCTTAAACCTGAAGAAAATCAACATCCCCACTACTGAAATTCCCATTCCTCCCAAGACATAGAAATAGCCGTATTTCAAGTGGAGCTCGGGCATGTTGTCGAAATTCATACCATAAACTCCAGCCACAAAGCTCAATGGAATAAAGATGGTCGAGATGATGGTAAGGACCTTCATTACATTGTTCATTCTATTGGAAATGATATTCATATAAAGGTCCAAAACTCCTGAGGCCATATCTCTGAAAATTTCCATTGTTTCCACAACCTGGATGGTATTTTCATATAAATCACGAATAAAGGGCTTCACTTCATCAGAGATTTGGTGTTCGGCATATTTAGTAAAAGAACCGACTACCTCACGAAGTGGATAAATTGACCTTCTTAAGTCCATTATTTCTCTTCTTTGAGCATATAATGAGTTCAATACTTCATTTCCTGGATTAATCATAGCTTGAGATTCCAGGTCTTCAATCCGCTCTCCGACATTTTCCAGGACTATGAAGTAGTTGTCTATTACCGCATCCAATAAGGCATAAAGAAGGTAGTCAGCTCCTCTTTGTCGAATTGGTCTTTTTGGATCTGCTAGCCTTTCTCTGACAAACTGAAACACATCACCTTTCTTTTCCTGGAAGGTAAAAAGGATGTTCTTTTTCAAAATAAAACTGACTTGCTCTTCGTCGATTGGAGATTCTGGACTAGGACATTGGATCATCTTCAAAGTGGCAAACAAGTAGTCCTCAAAAACCTCCAATTTTGGTCTTTGATCTGTACTGACTATGTCTTCTAATGTCAATTTGTGGATACCGAAAAACTTACCCACATTTTCCAGAATTTTCACATCGTGCAAACCTACAATGTCTACCCAAACCACATTTCTTAGAAGCATGGGATGTTGCTCCAGCTGCTCAAAAGCAACCTTTTCTTCGTGAAGGCTTTGGTTATCATAGGAGATCAAAGTGATGGTTACTATCTCCTGTTTTTTGTCTCCTGTATAGATTAATGAGCCAGGAGGAAGGCCGATTTTATGTGCGGGTTTCTTTTTTTTCTTGATTCCTAAAAGTTTTTGGAATTGCTTGATACTAGAGTTTTTCTTTGCGCACATACGAGAATTTAATCGTTTGAAATAAGAAATTCGATATTTCTACTCAATCCAGCAAATTTGGTGCGTTTTAGAGGTGATTTTTTGAAAACCTTTCTAAAGGTATCTTCAGTCATTTCAATCCAATCTTGATTTGAAAAATCTCTTAATTCTGGATCAGGAATAAATTTGGGTTCGGAATGAGGTTTGGAAAAGCGATTCCAAGGACAGACATCCTGACAAATATCACAGCCAAAAACCCAATTCTCCATTTTTCCTTGAAATTCACTGGGAATGGCATCTTTCAACTCAATGGTTAGGTAAGAAATGCAGCGGGAGCCGTCCACTACTCCTGCTTTTGCTATTGCATCAGTCGGGCAAGCATCTACACAGGCTGTGCAAGTACCGCAATAGTCTTTGGAAAGTGGAGTATCAGGTTGAGCTTCAAGGTCAATAATCAGCTCCGCCAAAAAGAAAAAACTACCCATCTTTCGATTGAGCAAAAGACTGTTTTTCCCTAGCCATCCTAATCCGGATTTTTGTGCCCATTGCCGCTCCATGACTGGAGCCGAATCTACAAAAGCCCGTCCTTCTACCTCACCGATTTCTTCTCGGATGAGTTCTATAAAGGTTTTGAGCTTGTCTTTGATAACAAAATGATAATCCTCCCCGTAGGCATATTTGGCCAATTTGATGGAATCAGTGTCTTCAGGAAGTTTATTTTCAGGGTAATAGTTATAAATCAGAGAAACTACTGTTTTCGCGCCGGGAACGAGTTTGGTAGGGTCGAGTCGCTTGTCAAAATGATTGGCTAAATATCCCATTTCCCCCTGATAGTTCTGGTTCAACCAGTTTTCCAAGCGTGGTGCTTCCTCTTCCAAAAAACCAGCTTTTGCTATCCCACAAGCCTCAAATCCCAGTCGCTGAGCGATGGATTTTAGAATTTGGGCATTTTTTTCTGGGGAAAGCATGGAGTAAAGATAGGATGCTTCTTTTTCTTAAAAGAATTTAAAAATGCTCAAATTATTCTTATGAACGCTTTTTGTAGTTTAAATTAAAATGAGTTTGATCTGTGTCTGACTCAAATAGAGGTTCAAGAGATCGTATTATGATTCAATTTTCGGCTATTATTTACCTTCTTTTTTATGCTTGGGTAATGCCCTTTCCGGGTAAACCTAAATACATTATAACAATTGAAAAGTCCAACCCGAAGTATTTCAGAATCAAACAGAAATCCAATAAAGACCTTTCGGATAAAATGATCAACATATCTGAAAGTTGTTTTAATGGAGCTGGTAAGGAACTGATGCTAGTCAAAAAAAGGTCTGAGGACTTACCTGAAGAGGAAAAGAAGCAGTTCAGGGAGTTCGGATTAGTCGGGATTTTTTATCTTGATGACCATGGGAAAATTGGACAAATGGAATTTTGGACCTCAAAAGACCCTACACAGATCTTGCCTTTGATAGCCAAAGTGGAGAAACACTATAAATCGGAATTTCAAATAGAGAATTCAGACTGCAAAATTGAAGAAGGAAAGTTTGTTAGAACTCACATGGCTATTGCGATAAATGAACGTGATCGGAATAGATAATCCTGTGAATTAGATTTAAAACATGTTTCGATTGAGTACTTTTACTAATTCGCTAAACAAAGAGAGAGTGAAAATTCTCTCTTTTTTTATTTTAATAAATCCGGCCTATCCTGATACCACTGTTCCTCAAAGGTTTCCTTAATTTCTATTGGAGCCAAAAGAATAGAAACTGTCATCCAAATCATCAATATTGGGGAGAATATAAAAATCAACCAGATCAATGGCTTTGCTACCTCGAACTGGATTAAAGTGACAAAAACTATCAATACTCCTGTCACTATTCCCACGACTTGAAGATAATTTCTCATCTTTTTTGAGATTTTCTCTACTTAGTTAAACTACCTGACCTTCCTATTTGTTACCTCCTTGGCTGAGAATATTAACAAGAAATTGATTATTGATTCTTAGTCATTTACCTTTTATCTTAAAATATTAAGCCCAGAACCATAGGTCTTGATTCTATTATCTAAAATCTAAAAAAATGAAGGGTTTCCGCTTTACTCAATTTGTTCCACCTCAAGATCCTGAGAAAAATACCTTTGAGAACCTTCTCAATATTTTTCTTCAACTGGTCACCATGACCGGTGGAGATGCTGCGGAGGCTTTGAGTTGGTTGAGTAATCTGGACAAGCGCTATAATTTGACCAATCCCAACTATGGGATCGGCGATTTCATAGAAGAGCTCAAATCAAAGGGGTATCTCACTGAGGAGAATCAAAAAGGAGAATTTAAGATCACTGGAAAAGCCGAGCAATCCATTCGAAAGTCAGCATTAGAGGAGATTTTTGGGAAATTGAAGCGGGGGAAATCAGGTCAACACAAGACTACTCATTCTGGCCAGGGAGAAGAGCGTGGCTCAGACCGAAGGTCATATCAGTTTGGTGACAATTTGGATCAGATTGCATTAACGGATTCATTGAGGAATGCCCAGGTAAACCATGGTTTTGGAGGAGATTACTTACTGACAGAGGATGATTTGGAGATCGTGGAAAATGAATATAAATCCCAGACTTCCACTGTTTTAATGATCGATATTTCCCATTCCATGATATTGTATGGAGAAGACAGAATCACTCCTGCAAAGAAAGTCGCGATGGCTTTGGCTGAACTCATAAAGACTCGTTATCCGAAAGACACCTTGGATATCATTGTTTTTGGAAATGATGCCTGGCAGATAGAGATCAAAGACTTGCCCTACTTGCAGGTCGGTCCTTATCATACCAATACGGTTGCAGGATTGGAGTTGGCGATGGATCTTTTGAGAAGAAGAAAAAATCCCAATAAGCAGATATTTATGATTACAGATGGCAAGCCTACTTGCCTCAAAATAGGAATCAAATACTATAAGAACGCTTTTGGGATAGATAGCAAGATCTTAAATCGGACATTAAAACTTGCCGCCCAGTGCCGAAAGTTGAAGATTCCGGTTACCACCTTTATGATTGCTTCCGATCCTTATTTGAAGGAGTTTGTGAAGGAATTTACCAAAGTAAATAACGGAAACGCCTATTACAGTAGCCTAAAAGGATTAGGCGACCTCATTTTTGAAGATTTTAGAAGAAACAGAACCAAACGCTTTTAATCAGCATGGACTACCAAAAACTAACTGGAAAAGAACTCACCCAAATCAAAACACTTGGCCAATTAAAGGCTTCTGGATATCAGCCTAAATCTATCAAAGAAGAACTTCGAGACAATTTGATCCTAAAGATCAAGCGAAAAGAAAATGTCTTTGAAGGAATTTGGGGCTATGAGGACACCGTAATCCCGGATATCGAGAGAGCCATTTTATCGCGCCATAATATCAATTTACTGGGACTTCGTGGTCAGGCTAAAACCAGGATTGCTCGAATGATGACTCAACTTTTGGATGAGTATGTACCCGTGGTTTATGGATCGGAATTAAACGATGACCCACTTGCACCTTTATCCTCTTTTGCGAAAAGTCTGATCGATGAGCGCGGAGATGATACACCGATTATTTGGTGGCATCGCGAAGATCGATATACTGAAAAGTTGGCTACTCCTGATGTGTCGGTGGCTGATTTGATTGGAGATGTGGACCCGATAAAGGCGGCAACTTTGAAATTGAGTTACAATGATGAGCGAGTGATTCATTATGGACTCGTTCCGCGATCCAATCGTTCCATTTTTGTGATCAATGAATTGCCGGATTTACAGGCAAGAATTCAAGTTGCTCTTTTCAATATTTTACAGGAAGGAGATATTCAGATTCGTGGTTTCAAATTGAGACTTCCTCTAGATATCCAGTTTGTATTTACTGCCAATCCTGAAGATTATACAAACCGTGGAAGTATCGTAACTCCCCTGAAAGACCGAATTGAAAGTCAAATCATCACCCATTATCCAAAGTCTATTGAGATAGGTAAAAGGATCACAGCTCAGGAAGCCAATTTGGAAGGAAAACCTGTGGATAAGATTTTTATCCCCGATTTGATGAAAGATTTGATCGAGCAAATTGCAATCGAAGCAAGGCACTCTGAATACGTGGATGAAAAAAGTGGGGTTTCTGCAAGATTGACGATTTCAGCATTTGAAAATTTAGTTTCAGCTGCTGAAAGGAGACTTTATCTAAATGGAGAAGAAAATACTGTTGTAAGAATTTCCGATCTGATTGGTGTGATTCCAGCCATCACAGGGAAAGTAGAACTGGTTTATGAAGGAGAGCAAGAAGGCGCAGGTCTAGTTGCATACAATTTAATTGGAAAAGCAATTCGATCTCAATTTGTGAATTACTTTCCTTCACCTGAAGAGAAGAAAAAAGCCAAGGAAGGAAATCCCTATGTAATTCCTTTGGCTTGGTTTGGAGAGGGAAATGTTTTAGATCTGGTAGCTTCTCTTTCTGATAAAGAATACAAGACTCTTTTACATTCCGTGCCAGGGTTGGAAGAAGTAGTAACTCAGCTTGTAGGTATGATCCCTGAGAATGAAAAGGAATTCTTTATGGAGTTTGCGCTTCATGGATTAGCCGAATATTCTCAATTGAGTAAAAGAATGCTGGATACTGGATTGCAGTTCAAAGACCTATTCAGCTCCATGTTTGATATGGGGTCGGGAGATGATGAAGAGTTTGATGATGATGATTATTAAAATCGTTAGTAGTATTTGATTAAAAGGCCATTCCATAAGGATTGTCCTTTGTTTTTTCTGATGAAATTTTTGTAATAGATAAAATCCCACTTGATGGCTTGCAATCAAACTTTTCACTCCTACCTTTGTCATTAGATCATAAGGGGTGCCCTAAAATCACGGGCTGAGATCATACCCATATTACCTGATCCGGGTAGTGCCGGCGAAGGGAGATGAACAAACAGAGTAAAATAGATAGTGAAGCTTTTGGTACCGTAGTGCCACTATGTTTTTTGCTTTGGAACC
Organism: Algoriphagus zhangzhouensis; assembly: GCF_900148515.1. GTDB lineage: Bacteria > Bacteroidota > Bacteroidia > Cytophagales > Cyclobacteriaceae > Algoriphagus > Algoriphagus zhangzhouensis. The sequence goes on from NZ_FRXN01000002.1 coordinate 862,506, forward strand.
GGGTAAACAATCACGGAAGACTTCCCCTAAGTTTTCCCATGTTTAACTCAAAACCCGAAAGGGATTTTACACATGAAAAATTTTGTATTGGCTTTAGCTGCATTGTTGCTAAGCCTGTCTGCTTGGGCTCAATCCAGTCTTAGCGGAAAAGTAATTGATTCCCAGACTGGTGAACCATTGGAAGGAGCATCTATTTGGGCTGAAAAAGTCGGAAGAGGGACAATTTCGGATCGAAATGGAGATTTTACTTTGAGCAAATTGCCTGATGGATCCGTCGATTTAAGAATTTCATTTCTTGGATTTGAAACCCATAGACAAACTTTTTCCATTCCTTTTTCAGGTTCTTTGGAAATCAAATTGAACAGTAAGGATTTCCTAAGTGAAGAATTTATCGTTTCTGCCACCAGAGCCTCTGAAAGTACTCCAACTACCTTTAAAACCATTGGGAAAGAGGATATTGCACAGCGGAATTTAGGTCAGGATATTCCGATTTTATTGAACTTCACACCTTCCGTGGTAACCCACTCTGACGCAGGTGCTGGTGTGGGTTATACTGGCATGAGAATCCGAGGTACGGATCAAACTCGTATCAATGCTACTGTCAATGGTATTCCATTAAATGATGCGGAATCTCATGGAATTTTCTTCGTGAATATGCCAGATTTTGCCAGCTCTGTGGATAACGTTCAAATTCAAAGAGGCGTTGGAACTTCCACAAATGGTGCGGCTACTTTTGGAGCTAGTTTGAATTTCCAGACAGATACCCACAAGGAAGAGGCTTATGCACAGGTAGATAATAGTTTTGGATCATTCAATACTTGGAAACATACCGTAAAAGCAGGGACAGGGCTATTGAACAATCGCTTTGCTTTTGATGCAAGATTGTCCAAAATCAATTCAGATGGCTATGTGGATAGAGCCTATTCTGACTTGAAATCTTATTTTCTTTCCGGAGGTTATTTTGGTAAAAATCATGTGATCAAAGTGAATGTTTTCTCTGGGAAAGAGCAAACATATCAGTCTTGGTGGGGCCTGCCGGAATCCAAACTGGAAGATGATCGAACCTGGAACTATTACACCTATGATAATGAAACCGATAATTACCAACAGGATCATTATCAGATGATTTATACAGGGAAAATCGGTTCCAATTGGAAAACTAATTTGGCACTGCATTATACTTATGGCCGTGGCTACTATGAGCAATATCGTGAAGATGATGATTTCGCCAGTTATGGATTACCTCCTGTGACTATCAATGGAGAGACGATTGAAAGCACAGACATCATACGTAGAAGGTGGTTGGATAATGATTTTTATGGTTTCGTTGGGTCTGTCAATTATGTCTCTGACAATGGAGCTTGGGATGTAGTCTTAGGTGGAGGAGCAAATCGCTATGATGGCGACCACTTTGGAGAAATCATTTGGGCAAGAATCGCTGGAGGTACGCAAATCCGTGATCGCTATTACGACAACAATGCCGTAAAAGATGATAGAAATATCTATGCAAAAGTAACTTATGAATTAAAAGAGGGGTTGAATCTTTTTGGCGATTTGCAGGTAAGAGGGATTGATTACAGTTTCTATGGTGTAAATGATGATCAGAGAGTAGTAGATGGTCAGGAAAATTATACCTTTTTCAATCCCAAGTTTGGAGTGTCTTATGAAAAAGGAAGCCGAACCTATTATGCGAGTTATGCGGTAGCCAATCGGGAACCAACCAGATCAGACTTCACGGATAATCCGATTACTGAAGTGCCGAGACCAGAAAGGTTGAATAATATTGAAGCTGGTGTACGAGCGAGATCCGGGAATTTTAGCTACAATGCCAATTTCTATTACATGGATTACAAGGATCAGTTGATCCTAACAGGTCAAATCAATGATGTGGGAGCCTACATTCGAGAAAATGTCACTTCTTCCTATCGAGCTGGAATAGAATTGGATGGTGCATATCAACTATCTCCTTCTTGGACTTTCGGTGGAAATATTGCCTTCAGCCAGAATAAAATTGCTGAGTTTACAGAGTATATCGATGATTACAGCACTGATGAATTTCAGCAAGAGGCGATTACTTATAAAGACTCGGATATAGCTTTTTCACCAAATGTGGTGGGATCTGCCATGATTGAGTTTAAGCCAGTTAAAAGTCTTTCCGTCAACTGGATGAGTAAGTATGTCGGACAGCAGTTTTTGGACAATACTTCCAATGATGGAAGAGCGCTGGATGCTTTTTTCACCAATGATCTTCGAATCAGCTATACTGCTCAACCGAGATATTTCAAAAACCTAGAGATCAATTTCTTGATCAATAATATATTCAATGAAATGTACGAGCCTAATGGGTACACATTCAGCTATTATGTTCCTGGAAATGTGGACAAAGACTTGATTACCGAAAACTATTATTATCCACAGGCAGGAACCAATTTCTTGCTGGGTTTGAGTATGAGATTTTAAAACTATAGACTCTGATAAAGCCAAAAGCCCTGAATTATTTTCAGGGCTTTTTTTGTGTTAAACGAATATGAGACATCTTATTCAGAAACATTTGCCAAGTCAGAATTTGAAACTTGAGTGTCCATGATTCTCTTGACATCAGGATGAACCATCCAAAGTCCAATAGGCCAAATAAAAATTAATCCCGCCATTCCAATGCTTTCCCCGAAAGTGACCTTTCTTCTGGATTGAACAGTTTTTAAAACCCTCATTGCAAAGAGGAATACATAAACAGCTGCAAAAAATAAATAGAATACCGGGATGGCCAGGAGTCCATTGAATGTAACTTCTTTTCCATCAAATAGGATCATAACCATTGACATCATGGCGATCCAATAAAACCAATTGAATACAAAGAAGCCAGTTTTGATTTCTAATTTTTTTGGAAGATAGTCCGTTAAAACATATCCAATACTTAGAGGATAGACCCCGTACATCACTATTCCTAAGACCTTTAATAAGGAGTTGATAAAAATATCGTCGGTAAGATTAAAAGTATAAAGGATAAATGATGAAAAAAGGTAGATGAAAATAGCCGCTGTAGGTGCCTTAAGGAGTTTTTCCATTTAGATTTTATTTGAAAATGAATTTTGGACTGAAAATAAATAAAACTCCTAGAAGTGGAATATCTAAACATAAAAAAGCCCTGAATTTAAATTTTCAGGGCTTTTTCGTATAGTATAAAACTAAATTGTTTCAAATTTATTTTTCCTCTTTCTCTTCGAAAATAAAGGTTTCATCCTGCAGATAATGTGGATAGATCTTCAAGTGTTGCTTTTTAACCTCCTGAACTAGCCTTTCTCTAAACTCCTCTACATTGACTCCTGATCCCGCAGCCATGAATACAGGCTTGATTCCGGTTTTCTTTTCATAGGCTTCTGATAGCGCATCAAAATCTTTGAAGTCAGCCTCTTCCAATTCCATCTCAGTCATTTCCATGATTTTCTCCTCAGAAGGCATGGTTTCCACCAAGTCAATCTTGTTGAAAACCAATAGCATCGGCTTGTCTCCAGCTTTGATTTCTCTAAGTGTTTGGTCCACTACTGCAAAATGATCCTCAAAACTTGGATGAAAGATATCTACCACATGAACCAACAAATCGGCTTCACGAATCTCATCCAAAGTGGATTTGAAAGATTCAATCAAGTGAGTTGGTAGCTTTCTAATAAATCCAACGGTGTCTGAAAGAAGGAAAGGAATGTTTTCCAAAACTACTTTGCGAACTGTCGAATCTACAGTCGCAAAAAGTTTATTCTCCGCCAGAATATCTGTTTTGGTGATCAAGTTCATCAAAGTACTTTTGCCTACGTTGGTATATCCAACTAATGCGACTCTGACAATTCCCTTTCTGCCCTTCCGCTGGGTTTCACCCTGTTTTTCGATTTCTCTCAGCTTTTGTTTGAGGAGAGTGATTTTATTTCGGATGTCTCGCTTATCCGTTTCGATTTCCTTTTCACCGGCACCACCCCGTGTGGAAGTTCCCCCTCGCTGTCTTTCTAAGTGAGTCCACATTCTAGTCAATCGAGGCAATAAATATTGGAAGCGAGCCAATTCAACCTGAGTTTTGGCTTGAGCTGTTTGTGCTCTATTGAGGAAAATATCCAAAATAAGCAGAGAACGGTCATAGACTTTGACCTTCAGCTCGTTCTCCAAATTTTTCATTTGGGATGGAGACAAATCATCATCAAAAATGACCATGTCCACTCCAAAGTGCTCAATATAAGACTGGATTTCCTCTAGCTTCCCTTTCCCAACAAAAGTCCTGATATCAGGCTTCTCCATTTTCTGGGTGAATCGGTAGACTGCTTTGACACCTAGTGTTTCTGTCAAAAAAGCCAATTCATCCAAATGCTCCTCTACAACAATATCGGTGTCAGTTTGGCGAATTACCGAAACTAAAACTGCGGTTTCTTGTACAGGTGCTGTATCGTATAATTTTTGAAGTTTTCTTGAAAATTTACCCATTGCTACGTCCTTTCAGAATTTTAAGCCTTCTCTCAGTTAAATAGTTTCCTTTTAAGGGCTTTCCTAATAAAATTGAGGCTTGAAAGGACAAAGTTCGACATATTTCCTCAAATTAGATTAGGATTGTCTTTGGGCTAGTAGTTATTTTGTCGGATTGACAAATTTTAGCTCGTATGGCCCTGATTTCGGAATCAGTTATTTCCGGCGTATTAGAAATTCACCCAAAAGTCTTTGATGATTCCAGAGGCTATTTCTTTGAATCTTATAGGGAAGATTGGTTTACCTCCAATGGGATCACTCATGGATGGATCCAAGACAATCAATCATTCTCCCAAAAAGGGACTGTGAGAGGACTACATTTTCAAAGAGAACCATTTGCTCAGGCAAAATTAGTCCGAGTGATTCAGGGAGTTGTGAAAGATGTGGTGGTAGATTTAAGGAAAGACTCTTCCACTTTTGGAAAATCATATTCAGTGATTCTGGATTGCAAAAAACATAATTTACTGTATGTTCCAGGTGGATTTGCTCATGGATTTTCAGTTTTGGAGGATGCTATATTTGCCTATAAATGTTCGAATTTTTACAACCGAGAAAGTGAAGGAGGAATACTCTGGAATGATCCGGTATTAAATATTGACTGGGAAGTAGAAAATCCCATTCTTTCTGAGAAAGACCAGCTATGGCCAACTCTGGAGGAATTTAAAACTCAAAGTGGAGGAGGATTGTAAATGGGATTATTTGATCTGTTTAAAAGAAAACCCGAGGTAATTGAAGACTTGGATCTCAGTTGGCTGGAGATCGATATGCATTCCCACTTGATTCCAGGAATTGACGATGGTTCCAAATCAATGGAAGAATCTTTGGAATTGATTCAAAGGTTAAGTTCCTATGGTCTAAAGAAAATCATCACCACTCCACACATCATGTCTGAGTATTATCGAAATACTCCGGAGATCATCCGAATGGGCTTGGAAGATTTGAGAAAGGCTGTCAAAAAAGAAGGGATATCTATAGAAATTGATGCTGCTGCAGAATACTATATGGATGAGATATTCCTAGACAAAGTCAAAAATGGAGGAGAACTTCTGACTTTTGGAGATAATCATATTTTGGTTGAGACAGGCTTTATCAACCGTCCTCAGATGCTATTGGAAACCTTCTTCCAATTGGAAATGGCAGGTTTTAAACCAGTATTTGCACATCCCGAGCGATATCAATATCTATTGGCAGATAAAAAATTGCAGGAAGACCTAATCGAGAGAAATACCATTTTACAGATAAACCTTCTATCATTGACTGGGTTTTATTCCAAACAAGTGAAGGATTTTGCTGAGGTTCTGCTAGAAAAAGGAAATGTGCAGTTCTTTGGAACGGATTGCCATAATCCTCGCTATCTGGATATGTTGGAAACTTTGCCAAAGTCCAGAAACTACAATCGTATTAGAGAAAAAATCTGGAAAAATTCTTCCCTCTAAGGATCTATGAAAATCTTGATAACCGGCATCACTGGCTTATTTGGCAGTTATTTGGCAAAAGAGTTTTCTTCTTTGGGAGAAATCCATGGGCTGAAAAGAGAGGGTTCATCAACTCGGCTTTTAGATCAAGCTGATTTTCCGATTCAATGGCACGAAGGAGATTTGAATGATTTTGATTCCTTAGAAACTGCCTTACAAGGAATGGATTTGGTGATCCATGCTGCTGGAATGGTTTCTTTTTCTCCCAGTGATTCCAATGAATTGTATCAAGTGAATGTCAAAGGGACTGCAAACCTGATTGATGCAATGCTAGCTGCTGGTATCAAAAAGCTAATCCATATCTCTTCCGTAGCTGCTATCGGCAGAAGTTCCGAGACAAATACCATTGATGAAAAATTCAAGTGGGTAGAATCCTCACTCAACACTGAATATGCGGTTTCGAAATATTGTGGAGAGCTGGAAGCTTGGAGAGGTGAGCAAGAAGGAATTGAATTGATCGTTGTCAATCCATCTATTCTCTTGGGAAAAATTGAAGATGAGAGAAGCAGCACTACGATTTATGATTATGTGCTTGAGGAGCATAAATATTTTCCCGTTGGAAATGTAAATTTTTTGGATGTCAGAGATGCAGTAGAAATGACCAGACGACTTTATGAAAAGGGTGTTTGGGGAGATCGCTTCATTCTCAATGCTGGGAGCATTCCTTATTTTGACTTTTTTCAGCAAATGGCACAGGTTTTTGGGAAAAAGGCACCTGCAAAAAAAGCAACCGGCTTTCTTCTGAATTTGGCAGTTTGGTTTGCAGGATTTAGTCGATTTTTGGGTTTGAGCAAAAATCCATTGAATAAAAAAACGGCTTTAATTTCTTCTCAAAAGATCTCCTACGATAATTCCAAAGTGACTGGACTTTTGAATTTTGAATATCGTCCTCTAAAAGAAACCTTTCTTTGGGCGAAGTAAACTTATTTTAAACCGAAATCGTTATCCATTTTCGCTGGAATTACCCGTTGATTATTTATTGAAAAAATTAACAAATCAGCGTTTTGAGAGACCATAATATTTGGTATCTTAAGTAAACCTTAACCTATTCGAATGACCGGAGATCACGATCACGACTGGGAAGAAGACAAAAAGCTCGTTGAGCGTTTTGAAAATTCCCTAAAATCCAATCTGGATTTATTCTTCGATGAAGAGGAACTGGAAGACATCATCCGATTCTACTTTGATCAGCAAAAGTTTCTGAAAGCTTTAAGAGCATCTGAATTTGCCCTGGAAAAATTCCCTTTTTCTGTGGAGATTAAGTTGCTGATGGCTCAGTGCCTTATTTTCAATGATGAGTTGGAGGAAGGTTTGACTATCCTTGAAAACCTGAATAATATTTCTCCAAACAATGAGGAGATTATTCTGGCTTTGGCCAATGCATATATCCTTGCTGGAAGTCCTCAGGAAGGGATTGAGTTGCTAGAGAGATTTCTTCCACTAGCCGAAGATCAGGCTGAGGTTTATTATTCTTTGGGAAATCTTTTCAGAGCCAAAGGAGACAATGATAAAGCCAGTCACTATTTCAAAGAGGCGGTGAAAATCAGAATAAATCACGAAGATGCCCTTTTTCAGTTGGCGATGATCACTGAAGAAGAAGGCTCTTTTGATGAAATCCTCCATTTCTATCAGGAATTTATTGACCAGGATCCTTACAGCGCTGGGGCTTGGTATAATTTGGGAGTTGTCTACAATCGCCTCGGCAGATTCGAGGAAGCAATCAAAGCCTATGATTATGCGATCATCATAGATGATTCATTTGCTTCGGCTTATTTCAATTTGGGCAATGCCCTGATGAATACCAAGCAATATGATTTGGCTTTGGAAGCCTATCAAAATACGATCAATTGTGAAGGTGCCAACGCAGAGAACTGCTGCTATATGGGTGCGGCCTATGAAAAATTGGGCAAAATCGATGATGCTTTTAAATATTTCAAAAAGTCTGCAAAGTTAGACGAAGAGTATGACGATGCCTGGTTCGGTCTGGGTATGTGCATGCTCAAAAAGGAAAAATATTTTGAGGCGATCCATTATTTCAAAAAAGCTATCAATCTGAGCAAAGAAAATCCAAATTATTGGGTTGGATTGGCAGATGCTGAATTTAATCTGGGAAATCTGCAGTCTAGTTCTGAAGCCTATGAAGAGGCCATCAACTTAGAACCGGGCATCATGGAGACCTATGTGAATCTATCTGTGATTTATTTTGATCAGAACAGATTTGAGGAGGCCGTGGATGTAATAGGTGAAGGAATTGAGGAGCTTCCAGAGGAGGCAGAGCTCTATTATCGCATGGTTGTTTACCAGATCAAGCTGGGCAAATACAAAGAAGCGTTTTCTTATTTGGAAAATGCTTTAACTTTGGATTTCGATAGGCATACAGTTTTGTATGAGTTGATGCCAGAGCTCAAGCAGCAAAAGGCTATTTACAAACTGATTGCTCAGTATCGGGACGATAAATTATTGCCCTAAATTTTAAAATCAATCGAATGAATTATGTGCTAAAGAATATCCCAGTGCGTACTGAGAAGCCACGTACCTCGGGATTTACTATGGCGATGGACAAAGGTCTCAGCCTCAGAGGAGTAGAGGATTTTGTAGAAAGCTGCGCGGATTACGTAGATATTGTTAAACTTGGCTGGGCAACGTCCTATGTGACCAAAAATCTCAAGGAAAAAATTGCCATCTATAAAGACGCTGGAATCCCTGTTTACTTTGGGGGAACCTTGTTTGAAGCTTTTATCGTAAGAGGTCAGTTTGATGACTACCGAAAAGTTCTTGATAAGTTCAAATTAGAGTTTGCAGAGGTATCTGATGGCTCTATTTCACTTAATCATGATAAAAAATGTGAATTTATTTCCACTCTTTCCGAGCAGGTGACTGTTCTTTCGGAAGTAGGTTCTAAAGATGCTGCGAAAATCATCCCTCCTTACAAATGGATCGAGCAAATGCAGACTGAATTGGATGCAGGTGCATGGAAAGTAATCGGTGAAGCCCGTGAAGGTGGAAACGTAGGCCTTTTCAGAGATTCAGGTGAGGTAAGACAAGGATTGGTAGAAGAGATTTTGACACAGGTCCCTGAAGAAAGAATCATTTGGGAAGCTCCTATCAAATCTCAGCAAGTTTGGTTTATCAAATTGCTAGGTGCCAATGTGAACTTGGGAAATATTTCTCCATCTGAAGTAATTCCTTTGGAAACCATCCGTTTGGGATTGAGAGGTGATACTTTTGATCACTTCTTGGGAGAAATTAAATTATAAGAAATACCACATACTTTTAGGCTGATCGATTGATTCTCGGTCAGCCTTTATTTTTGTCTTATGGATAGGATAAAGAACTATTTGCTCACTTATCTAAAGGGAATGGCAATGGGAGCAGCCGATATTGTTCCTGGAGTTTCCGGTGGTTCCATCGCCCTGATCACAGGAATTTATCAGCGCCTACTGGATAGTATCAACTCTATTAATGGAGAGAACCTTTCTCTTCTACTAAAGCTTGAATTCAAAAAGTTTTTTAAAGCTGTCAATGGCTCTTTCCTTCTAAGTCTCCTTTTGGGGATTATGACTTCGGTTTTTACCCTATCGAAGTTGATAACCTATTTGATGGATGAACATCCAATTCCACTTTGGTCATTCTTCTGTGGATTGATTTTGGTCAGTGCTTTTATTATCCTCAAAGAAATCAAAAGATGGCATTTGGGAGTTGTAGTTGCTCTGATTTTGGGAATAATTATCGCTTGGTGGGTAACTAGTTTACCTCCAACCAGTTCTCCAGATGCCATTTGGTTCACATTTGTGGCTGGGGCAATTGCCATTTGCGCCATGATCTTGCCTGGCATCAGCGGGAGTTTTCTCTTATTGATTTTGGGAAAATATGAGATGATCCTGCAGGCAGTTTCTGAAAAAGACATTGTGACTTTGGGGGTTTTTGCTTCGGGATGTATCGTCGGTATCTTGTCATTCAGCCGATTGATTTCTTTCTTGTTGAGAAAGTTTTATGCCACGACTATTGGTTTGCTTTCAGGTTTTATGCTTGGTTCGATCAATAAACTTTGGCCTTGGAAAATTGTCACTCAGTATAGAACCTCCTCTTCTGGAGAGCAGAAGCCATTTTTGACTGAAAATCTTTGGCCATCCGATTATCTCCAAAAAGTTGGTGAAGAACCGAACTTAGGATTAGCTATTGCTGGGTTTTTAGGAGGTATTTTGCTTGTAGTTGGAATAGATTTGTTGGCGGATTATTTTAAGAAGAAATGAGAAAGTTCGGATTGATCGGTTTTCCTTTGGGGCATTCTTTTTCCAAGAAGTATTTCACTGAGAAGTTTGAAAAAGAAGGAATCTCTGGCTGTCAATACGATTTGTATGAAATTCCATCAGCTGTTGAATTGAAAACCATCTTGGAAGAAAATTCTGAATTGGAAGGGATCAATGTGACGATTCCTTACAAACAAGATGTAATCCCCATGATGTCCGAATTGGATCCCGCTTGCGAGACCATTGGGGCGGTAAATTGCATCAAAGTCCAAGATGGAAAGTTGAAGGGCTACAATACGGATTATATAGGCTTTAAAGAATCTCTGACGGCTTGGCTGGGAAATACCGAAGTGAAAGCTTTGGTATTGGGTACTGGAGGTGCTTCCAAAGCTGTGGTTCAGGCATTGAGAGATTTGGAGATTGAATTTTTATATGTTTCCAGAACGCCAGGAGCCAATCAAATCTCTTATCAACAAATTCAAAATGATTCCGCTATTCTGGAAGATTATAAATTGATCATCAACTGTACTCCGTTAGGGACTTATCCGAAGGTGGAAGGAATTCCTGATCTTCCAATTGATCAATTTACTTCAGAGCATTGGGTCTATGATTTAGTCTATAATCCTCCGACCACTTCCTTGATGCAAGCCTGCTTGGATCGTGATGGAAAAGCCAAGAATGGACTGGAAATGTTAATCTTACAAGCTGAAGCAGCTTGGAAAATTTGGAACGAATAAATGATTCCATGCCCCGCATAAAATGAAATAACATGAAAAAGGCAATTCTCATCATTCAGTGTCCCGATCAAAAGGGAATAGTTGCTGCTGTTTCTCAATTTTTGTTTAAGTATGATGGAAACATACTAGAAGTCGATCAGCATGTGGATGAGGAAATGGGGATGTTCTTTATGCGTGCAGCCTGGGAGTTTGAAAGCTTGTCTTTACCTAAAGATGAAATCGCTTCCAGATTTGAAGAAGAAGTCGGAGCTTCATTTGGGATGAGCTTCAAGCTTCATTTCAATTTCCCCAAGCCAAGAATGGCTTTGTTTGTCAGCAAACTATCTCATTGTCTTTTTGATATTTTGGCTAGGCACCATGCCGGGCAGCTGGACATGGATATTCCTTTGGTGATTTCCAACCATCCAGACTTGAAACAAGTCGTTGAGTCTTTCGGAATTCCTTATGTTCATTTACCTGTTACAAAGGAAAATAAAGCAGAAGTAGAAGCCTGTCAATTGGAGCTTTTAGAAGAAAATAAGATCGACTTTATTGTTCTTGCCCGGTATATGCAAATTCTTTCTAGCAAATTGATTGAGCAGTTTCCGAATCGAATTATCAATATTCACCACTCTTTCTTACCCGCTTTCGTAGGAGCGAAGCCTTATCATGCTGCCTATGAAAGAGGTGTGAAAATCATCGGGGCTACTGCCCATTACGTGACCGAAGAGTTGGATGCTGGCCCGATCATCGAGCAGGATGTTGCTCGAGTTAGGCATCATAATACTGTCCCTGAGCTAGTTCAAATTGGCCAAGATGTAGAAAAAGTAGTGCTTTCAAAGGCAATCAAATACCATTTGGATCGAAAAGTCCTCGTCGTGAATAACAAGACGGTAATTTTTTATTGAATGATCCTTCTTGGAATGTCTTGGGGAAGACGGGTAAGGAGTTCGTAGTTCACCTGTTGGGTCGATTCTGAGAATGATGCTACGGTAATTTCTTTATTCTTCTGACTTCCAATCATCACCACTTCATCTCCAACCTGAATGTTTTTGACCTTTGTGATATCCACAGCAATGGCATTCATAGTAACTGTCCCGACTACTTGGCAATATTGTCCTCCAATTAACACTTGTCCTGAATTGGAAAGTAGCCTGCTATATCCATGTCCGTATCCGACGGGAACGATAGCTAAGCTCATGTTATGTAAAGCCATAAAGCTGTTCCCATAACCAACAAACTCGCCCATTTTCACTTTTTTGAGACTCATTACCTGACTTTTCCAACTGATTAGGCGTTTGAGAGGGTTTTTATTGGTTTTGGGTAAGTCTTTAAGCTTCGCAAAGTAAGTTTCCTTAGTAGGCCAAAACCCATAGCCAGCGATCCCGATTCGAACCATATCCATGATAGTTTCAGGAAAGATCAAAGTAGCTGCAGAACAAGCTGTATGATACTTTCGAAAGAAAAGATTGTGTTCAGAAAGATAGTTTTTGAAATCGTAATAGACAGAAATCTGATTTTTTACTCTGACGAAATTGCTGACGCTTTCTGCTCCTGCATAATGCGTGCAAAGTCCTTCTAAAATGACATGGTTTTTCCCTTTTTGAAGAGTTTCCACCAATTTTTCTCGCTGCTCCCAATCAAATCCTGTCCGATGAAATCCTGTCTCCACTTCTACATGGATTTTAGCAGGAACTCCAATCCTTTCTGAGATTTCTATGGCTTTTTCCAATCTCTCAAAATCGAAAACATAAAAGCTAATTCCAGCATTAATCAGGGCTTCTAGTTCTTCCTCGTAAAGCATCCCCAGGATCATAATTTCAGATTGTTTGGTTGAATTTTTCTTCACCATCCATGCTTCATCCGAACTAAAAGTACTGAAATGACGAATGCCTGCTTTTTCTGCTATCTCAACCATTTGGGCAATTCCATGTCCATAGGCATTTCCTTTGACTACGGCTGAAATGGTGGGTTTGGGCCCAATTTCTTTTCGGATATACCTTATGTTTTGACGGTAAGCTTTGGAACTGATCTCAAGGAAAGAGGTTGCAATCATATTTTTGGGACACTTTGAGACGCAAAAAATAATTGGACCAAATTCCAATTCCCAATTTTCCCTACATTTAATTCCAAAAGCTTTTTAAATGGAAATGAAAGAAGAGAAAAGGTGTGGCTGGTGCTTAGGATTTGAGGAATATATCCAGTATCACGATAAAGAATGGGGAGTTCCGGTTTATGATGATCGAGTACATTTCGAATTTTTGATTTTAGAATCTGCCCAAGCTGGGTTGAGTTGGTCGACAATCCTCAGGAAAAGAGAAGGCTATCGAAAAGCTTTTGCCGATTTTGACTATGAAAAAGTGGCCCAATTTTCTGAAGAAAGAGCCGAGGAATTGCTGCAGGATCCAGGGATTGTAAGGAACAAATTGAAAATCAATGCAGCCATCAATAATGCTAAACGCTTTAAGGAAGTGCAAAAAGAGTTCGGCTCCTTTTCAAACTATATCTGGTCGTTTGTTGGTGGAAAACCTATCCAAAATGCTTGGGAAAATTATAAGACAGCACCTGCAACTACTCCAGAGTCAGATAAACTGGCAAAGGACTTAAAGAAAAGAGGTTTCAAATTTTTAGGCTCTACCACGATCTATGCTCATATGCAGGCAACCGGTCTAGTGAATGATCACCAGATCGATTGTCTTCAATATGAAATTGTGAAAGCTTTAGGCGAAAGCAAAGAATACTAGCCACACCAAGAATAGAAGTGGGAGTAAGATTGGAAGTGAGAATCTGATGATATAGCCAAAGAAGGATGGCATTTTGATTCCGCTTTGCTCTGCGATTGATTTTACCATGAAGTTTGGACCATTTCCGATGTAGGTCATAGCACCAAAGAATACGGATGCCACAGCAATAGCCATCAATTCAAAGGCTGAATCATGAAAGCCGTCAGCTGCAAACTGTCTAACTTCTTCAATATTATTGATAGAAGCTCCTTTAGAAGCCATCGCTGCAGCTAGGAAGTTTAAATAAGTTGGTGCATTGTCCAAGAATCCAGACAATGTACCCGTTCCCCAATACAAAGTGTTATGAGAAATCATAGCAGCCCCTTCCGGTGATTTGGCGAAGTTTCCAACCAGTTCCAAAGCAGGCATCATGGTTCCGAAGATACCAATGAAAATAAAGGCTACTTCGCGAATAGGTTCAAAGTTGAATTCATTCCCTTTGATAGCTCTTTGATCCGCAAACTTGTAAGAGAAGAATGCAACAGAAAGCATAATTACCTCACGAAGGAAGGAGAACTTTTGACCATCGTAATGGATTGCTGGAACCCATTCGATCACATTTGGATCAAGGAATACGGAGCAGATTACGATAAATAACCAACCGAAATTCTTGATGCCAATCATTGAGAATTTATTGGTATACGTCACCGGTTCCAACTCAGAATCATCAGCAGCTTTTCCGAATTTTTTATCAATAAAGAAGAATACCACTGCCAATACTCCCAACGCAAAAATCCATGCTGGCCAGTTGTGAGTTAAGGTCCAGAAGAAAGGAATCCCTTTCAAGAAACCAAGGAATAGCGGAGGATCACCGATTGGAGTTAAAGATCCGCCGACATTACTTACCATGAAGATGAAGAAAATGATATGGTAAGCCTGAATGTTTCCTTTGTTTAATCTGATGAAAGGTCTGATCAAAAGCATGGAAGCTCCTGTAGTACCGATTAAGTTTGAAATCAAAGCGCCAATCAATAGCAATGTCACATTGGCCATTGGCGTGGCCTTCTTGTCTATTTCTATCAAAATACCACCTGAGGCGATGTAAAGTGATGCTAGAAGGGCTATAAATTGGACATATTCAGCCAGGGCATGGACTGGAGCATGCACGTTTCCTAAAACAAATAAATAATAGAGAACTACCAAAATAGCCAATCCTACCGCGATTTTAGGGTAATTGTGATGCCAGAAATGTTCGTAGAATAATGGCCCTGTAGCGATCATCAATAGAAGCGCAACGAATGGAATAACCAACCATCCCGGAGGAGTATGATGCTCTTCTTCTCCATGATCTGCATCTGCATGCATTTCTGGAGAATCATGGCTTTCCTCTTGATCATGATCAGCTTGGGCAATTAGGGTACTCGAATTTGCGGTTTCCATAGCCATACTTTCGGTGGCTTGGATTCCGGTAAAAAATAAAATTCCGAAAAGTATTGAAATGCCAAATATATAGTTCTTCATATTCTGTAATTGGGTATGCCGGGTAGTCTTTTCGGTTGAATTATACAAATTTTTGTTGGTAGTTGGCGTCACAAATGTGTTTTGCTAAACTACAGATTTTGTTCGAAATGGCACAACAAGAAAACTCTGCCCGGATGAATTAATCAAAAATTAATGTCTCCCGGGCAAAGGTCAAGAATGGTTTTACACGAGTTGAGCCAGAGCTATTTTAAAGGAGCTTTCAGCTATGTTTGTTTTGCTCGGATTTTCGGAATGAGTCTTTTTCAAGGCTTTCTCTATGGTCTTGCTGACATCTTTGAAAATCGCTTGATCAGTGACTTCCGCCTTGGAGCTCATAAGATATGCAAACACTCTTGCCATCCCACAGTTAGCGACAAAGTCTGGAATCACTGACACTTGCTGATCAGTCCAGGTGCCGATAGGTCCAAAGAATATCTCAGGATCTGCAAAAGGCACATTCGCACCACAAGAAATCACTTCAAGTCCTGCTTTGATCATTCTTTCTGATTGCTCACGTGTGATAAGCCTAGATGCCGCTGCAGGAATGAAAATTTCACTTTCCAAATCCCAGATTTTTTGATTGATTTCGTCAAATGAAATCAAATTTGGAGATACTAATTTATTGCCATTTCTGGTGACAAACAATTCTCTGACTTCATCTAAGGTGAAGCCATTTTGATTGATTAGCCCGCCATCTCGATCTATGATTCCGACAATTTTGACACCTTCAACTGCTAAGAAACATGCAGCTGCAGCTCCAACATTTCCCCAACCTTGTATGACAGCTCTTTTCCCTTTTAGCTCTCCTCCCCAAATTTTGTAATAGTGCCTTACTGCCTCAGCTACACCAAAGCCAGTGATCATATCAGCTACAGTGTATTTTTTGGGACCATTTGGAGTATAGTGAGGATCTTCCAATACTTTGGAAACCCCTTGTCTTAATTGACCGAGTTTTTTGATTTTTTCCGGTTCCGTGGCATGGAAATGTCCATTTACGATTCCTTCTTGAGGATGCCAAATCCCAAAAGATTCTGTGATTGGGATTACCTCATGGATTTCGTCCACATTCATATCTCCTCCAGTACCATAGTAGTTTTTCAAAAGTGGAGTAACGGCCTTATACCATCTTCTCAACACTTCATCTTTTCGAGGATCACTAGGATCGAAATTGATCCCAGATTTTGCTCCTCCAATAGCTGGACCTGAAACAGTGAATTTGACTTCCATGGTTTTGGCCAATGACTCCACCTCTCTCTTGTCCAGTCCTTTGCGCATTCTGGTGCCGCCTCCAGCAGCTCCTCCTCTTAGTGAGTTGATGACTACCCAGCCTTCGGCTTCAGACTCTGAATCTGACCATTCAAAGGTGATTTCAGGTTTTTGATTTTCAAACCTTTTTAATAATTCCTGCATGTAAAATTTGGGTTTATATGCAGGCAAAAATATAAAAATTCCTAGGCTCTCCTAGTTTGAAATTAGAACGTAATTATTCGTAAATCACTCCGCCACTGGAATTTCTGCTTGCCCCTGTGACTGAAGCGAGACAATTGTCTTGGCCTAGAATTCTCAATAAACCTAGAAGAGCGAAAATCAAAGCCTCTTTAAATTCGATCAGCTTTTTCTCTGCAGGGGAAAAATTCCATTTGCCTTGAAGATGAAAGTCCAATCTTTCTATAAAGTATAAGTTATAAGCTCCGCCTCCGGTGATAAGGACGGACGGTTTTTCTTTTTCTGATTTTTCTTGAATTGTCTTGGCTATTTGAAATGCATAATGCTCCAAAAGGGTCGCAAGCTTATCTTTTTCTGAAGCCTCAAAATGCTCAATCA
This sequence comes from Algoriphagus zhangzhouensis, assembly GCF_900148515.1. GTDB lineage: Bacteria > Bacteroidota > Bacteroidia > Cytophagales > Cyclobacteriaceae > Algoriphagus > Algoriphagus zhangzhouensis. The sequence continues at coordinate 879,518 of NZ_FRXN01000002.1, forward strand.
ATGGGATGAAATCATTTTCCATGTCCTCTCTTCCCAATGATTTGGCTCCGGACTTTTGGTAAAAAGGCACTTCGTTTAGTTGATCTAGCAGTTCGGTTTGAACCTTGCCCTCTGAAGCCCAAATTCCCTGATCATCATAGGGAGCTCCCAATTTCTCGGCAATTGGATTGAGAAGAATATTAAATGGACTGATATCGAAAGCAATCCTTTTGCCTTGATATTCCATGCTAATATTGGAAATCCCACCCAGATTGATGCAGAAATCTTTATCAGAAAAGAGTTCTTGGTCGCCAATAGGTACCAAAGGTGCTCCCTGCCCTCCTAGTTGGACATCCTTCATCCGAAAATCATTGATGACTTTCAACCCACAAGCAGATTGGATGGCCCATCCATTTCCAATTTGAAGACTCAATCCTTTTTGAGGTTGATGAAAAACGGTATGTCCGTGAGAACAAACAGCAAGAGGGGAATAGTCATGTCTATTGCAGAATTCATTAACCTGCTCCCCCATCCATTTTCCAAATTCCACATCCAAAAGGTTTAGATCCAAAGCTGGTAGCAAATGTGAATTCATCAACTTTTCTCCCAATCCTGAGGGAAAAGGGACCGTCTCAGCCTTGATAATCTGAAAAGACCATGAGTTTTCTTTATAAAATTCGCAAAAAGCAATGTCCAATCCATCGCCTGAAGTGCCAGACATCAAACCTATCACCTGGTATTTTTGTGGACTCATGGGTTAATATTTGTTAAGTGAGGGAGGATATAAAGATAATTTTAGAAATCAGAAAAAGCCCTGTTTTTTTAAATGGCTAATTTGCAAACAGAATTCTAGTCATGCCCAATCTCATTATCGACATAGGAAATACCCGCATCAAATCTGCCCTTTTTAAAGAGGGTAATGTGATTTGGGAGCAATCTTTTCCCAGTTTGGAAAAGGCAAAAGCTATTTGGAAGGAGCTGGAATTTACCAATTGTTTAATTTCTTCTGTTAAGTGGGAAGAGGATGAATTGAGAAGAGATTTGGATTTTGACTTTCTTTTTTTGACAAAATCAACACCTTTGCCGATCCAAAATGGCTATGGAACTCCGGAAACTTTGGGTTTGGATCGCCTTGCAGCGGCAACTGGAGGCTGGCAATTATCAAAAGGTGAAGCAACTTTGGTTGTGGATTTGGGAAGTTGCATGACTTTCGAATTAGTCAATGACCGAAACACCTATCTAGGCGGCGCGATAAGCCCAGGCTTAGAGATGAGAGCCAAGGCCATGAACCAGTTTACGGCTAGGCTTCCTTTGATCGAAGTTGGAAAAAAACCAGAATCACATTTAGGAGATTCTACCAAATCTTGCATGCAGTCAGGAGTATGGTACGGAATAGCCTTTGAAATAATGGGTCAAATTCAGGCTTATAGGGCCGAATTTCCTGAAATTAAGGTCTTTGTTTGCGGAGGAGATGCACAATCTTTTGAATCATTGGCAAAAGACCACATATTTGTAGTCCCAAATTTAGTCCTGCATGGACTGAATTGTATTCTAAACCACAATGTTGAGTAAGATCAAATTGCACTTGTTGGGTGTGTGTTGCACCCTTTTGTTATTTTCTGAAGCGCAGGCCCAAGGCAGTGCGTCCACCTATTCCGCTTTGGGTATAGGTGAATTTAATTATTCTGGATTGACTCAAAACCAAGGAATGGGAGGCCTTGGAATCAGTTTTGGTACTGGTTGGAACCCAAATGTGGTCAATCCCGCTCTTCAAACAAGAAATACGATTTTTAACTTTCAAGCAGCATTGAACTATAAGAAAATCAATGCAAGCAATGGCTCTGAATCTTCAGACGTCGATGGTGGAGGTCTATCCTATATAGCAATGTCTCTGCCTTTCAAACCTGGAAAGTTTGCAATGGGCATGGGGTTGAATCAGATCACCTCTGTTAATTACCGACTTCAGGTTTCAAGCATGGTAAGTGGAACAGAAATCGAATCCTTCAACAATATCGAGGGAGATGGCGGTATCAGTGAGGCTTATTTGAGTGCGGGCTTCTTGTTAGCCAAAAATTTGAGTATCGGTATTCATGGATCCTACCTATTTGGATCTACTATTCGAACTAATCAGCTATCACTTTTTGATCAAGATGGCGTCTCAGTGGGCAACTCATCAGAATATTATGAAAGATTAACAGTTTCAGATGTTGGGGTGAAATTTGGAGCTCACTATTACTTCAAAGTAGGTGACAAAAGTAATCTACACCTTGGTGCCATTTATCAGGGACTAGGTGACGTTAGTGGAAAAGCTTTTGCCAAACTGGCTGCATTTGGTGAAGCTAGCGATCCCGATTCGGAAGGAGATCTAGTTTTCAACGATGAAAAGGGAAGTATCTATATTCCAAGTCGTTACGGATTTGGGGTCAGCTATGAAAAGATCAATAAATACGTTATTGGACTAGAAGGACAATACCAAGATTTCAAAGATTTCAAGAATTTCTTGGGAAATGAATTGCAATTAAGAGAGACTGTGAAAGTAGGTTTGGGTATGCAAATCGTGCCAGATTTCTTAGAGGTGGACAACCTTTTGAAGAGAGCTACCTATAGGTTTGGATTCGAGTTTCAGCAGACTCCATACTTCCTAAACCAGACAAATATCAATGACCTTGGCATTAACTTTGGAGCTTCAATTCCAGTTAATCAATTGTCTTTATTAAATTTCGCAGTGAAAGTGGGACAAAGAGGAACAACCTCTGCAGGATTGATTCGAGAGAACTATGTGAACTTCACCCTTGGCTTCTCATTGAATGACAACTCCTGGTTCTACAAAAGAGTATTTGATTAAAAAATTAACCTGTTTGGGAATCCAAACAAAAATAGAAGAGCGTAATTAACCGAATTAAACAAGTCAAACCATGAAAATTAAATCAACCCTTCTGGGGCTTTCTGCCTTGCTTTTCGCCGGAATGGTGCAAGCACAGGATGGATGGAATTTTCCAACTGATCCTGCTGAGGAAGCCAAAGCCAAAGAATTGAACGCTGCTTACACTGATTACATGAAGTCTGAGCAGTTTGTAGAAGCTACCAAGCCATTACATTGGTTATTGGTAAATGTACCTGAGCTAAATGAGTCCATCTATATCAATGGTGTGACTGTTTACAAAGGTGCCGCTGATGCTACAGCTGATGAAGCAAAAAAGAGAGAATATCAAGATTCAGTAATTTGGGTCTATAATAAGCGTGATGAAATTTATGACAACGCACCTAAGTGGATTGAAAACAAAGCTTATTACGGATATGGATTCTATAAAGGAGCAAAAGAAAAATTAGCCGATGTTGTTGGTGACTTTGAAAGAGCCAAGGAATTGAATGGTGAACTTTCATTGACAGCTCTTTATCCTGCATATTTTGACGCAGTCAGAAGACACGATGCATACAACGATGCTTATACCGATGAGCAAATCTTGGATATTTATGCAAGCATTCAAGAGGATTTGGATAAAGCTGAAGCGGGTGGAAAAGATGTTTCATCTCCAAGAAGCCAAATGGAGCAGTTGTTAGTTGCTATGGAATTGATCGATTGTGACTTTATCGAGAATACTATGGGACCTAAATTGGCTGCAGATCCAACCAATGAAAAATTGGCTCAACAAATCTTCCAGTATTCTGTACAATACAAGTGTTTGTCATCTAATGCTTTCTTGTCTGCTTTGGAATTGATTGACTCCAATAATCCTACCTATGCTACTTCTCAAGTAAGAGCAATGAGATATATCCAGGAGAAAGACTATGAAAAAGCTCAACCAGTATTGGAGAAAGCTTTGACATTGGCTGAAAACGATGTTCAGAAAGCTGAAATCCAAATGGACTTAGCGAAAGTACATGCAAACTTGGGTAGAAAATCTGCTGCAAGAAACGCTGCTAAAGAAGCTGCTGCTTTGGATCCGGAAAGAACCAAAGATGCATATTCAATGATCGGTGGATTGTACATGAACTCTTTCAATGATTGTAAAGGTGGTGTTTCTCGAGTGAAAGACCGTGCTATCTACATGGCTGCTTATAATGCATACCAGAGAGCTGGTGATTCTCAAGGAATGGCTCAAGCAAGAGGCCAGTTCCCTTCTAAAGAAGAGGTATTTACTGAAGGCCTTCAGGTAGGTGGATCCATCAGCACTGGATGCTGGATCGGAGAGACCGTATCTATCTCCACTAGAGATTAATTTAACTTCATTTATATAGGAAAAGGCAGCCAATTGGCTGCCTTTTTTCGTTGGGTACACTCAAAGGAAAAATATAGTTTATCTTTGTGCCATGAAGAATTTATACCTTCTAGTTTTAAGTATTTTCATTTTTGCAGCATGTGATCAGGAGATAGATTCCTCTGCCTTGGAGGTTTATGATGGACCCATAAGAATGGGGACTAATATCCATTTGATCAGGTCTGATTCTGCGGTAGTCAGGTCCGAGATCAAGGCACCGAAACAAATGCAATTTTTGAATGGAAATATGGAGTTTCCTGATGGGATCTTAATCGAACATTTTGAAGTGGATGGTAAGAAAAGCACCATTTTGAAAGCAGATAGAGGATATTTTGACAAGGAAAAAAATCTTTATCGTGGCGAAGGTAATGTTCAAGTAGATAATATTTTGGAAGATCAGCACCTCCAAAGCGAAGAGTTGTTTTGGGATCCCAATAAGCAAAAAATCTATACAGATAAGTTTGTGACCATTAGAGATAAGGAGACTTTATTCAATGGGACAGGAATGGAAGCAGATCAGAATTTTAAAAATTACACATTAAAAAAATTGAGGGATAGTAGGACTATTCTACCGGGAGAAGATCTATGAAATTAGCAGATGTATTGATATTGTCCTTGTCATTGGCTTTGATTATCATTGGAATCCACCAGACGATGACAGTAGGAATTGGCTATTCTTACTCTATATTTATGTTTGCTGTGGCACTTTTGTTTTGGTTTCAATACAGAAGAATGAAAAACCCACCGCCAACTGATATTCCTGAAAAAATGAAAAAGAAAAAACGGAAACACTAATTATGGATACAAGCTACTTGATCTATGTCATTATCACTTTGCTGTTTTCGGCTTTTTTCTCAGGAATAGAAATCGCCTTTATCTCTTCCAATAAACTTCAGATTGAGCTCCAGAACAAACAAGGAGCTTTCAGCGGTAAAATCCTAAGTAATTTCATTCAACATCCTGGGCAGTTCATAGGAACTACCTTAATGGGAAATACCATTGCTTTGGTCCTTTATGGTATTTTCATGGCCTATTTGCTTGAAGATCCTTTGAGGATGCTTTTGGGTAGCCTTGCGAATGAGGGCTTTATTTTGGTGCTTCAAACACTGATTTCTACGATCGTTGTATTGATCACTGCTGAGTTTTTGCCAAAAAGTCTCTTCATGCTCAATCCGAATAATATGCTGAATATTTTCGCTTTGCCGATGCTGGTGATTTATTACCTAATGTATCCGGTGGTTTGGGCGGTAGTGGGCCTTTCTAGATTTTTTATCACCAAAGTCCTGCGCTTGGAATACAGCGAGGATAAGCCTGTATTTACGGTAACTGATCTCAATAGCTTTATTCAAACACACATGAATCAGGCAAAAATTGAGGGAAAAGCAGAAATTGATACAAAGATTTTTGATAATGCCGTGGAATTCAAGACTGTGCGTGTGAGAGAATGTATGGTGCCTAGGACAGACATTGTTGCGGTTGAGGTTGACGATAGCATTGAGGAGTTAAAAGAAATTTTTGCTGAAAGTGGTCATTCTAAAATCATCGTTTACAGAGAAACTATTGACGATGTCATTGGGTATTGCCATCAGCTGGAGCTTTTCAAAAAGCCAAAAAGCATTGAAGAAATCCTGACACCTATCATCATTGCTCCAGAATCTGCTTTGGCCAATGAATTATTGATTGAATTTATACAGGAGCGAAAAAGCTTGGCGTTGGTAGTGGATGAATTTGGCGGAACAAGTGGAATCGTCTCGATGGAAGATATCATTGAGGAGATTTTTGGAGAGATCGAAGACGAATATGACAGTGATGATTTGATCGAGCAAAAGATCGGAGATCAGGAATATTTGCTCAGTGCACGTCATGAAATTGATTATTTGAACGATAAATATGAATGGGATTTGCCTGTCGGAGAATTTGAAACCCTTTCTGGGCTAATTCTTTCCTACACTGAGAATCTTCCCAAAAAGGGCGAGTCAGTGGCAATAGGGCCATATACGTTCACGGTTGTGTCGAAGCAAGACCATAGAATTGACTCAGTTAGGCTCAAAATTGGTGCCTCAGGTATTTTTTAGGTAATGGTTTGATTCAGAATATATTTTGAATTTCGTTACTAATGCTATTATTTTGCGACACTTCTAAAAAAGCGTAGTAACAATAATGGCGTTAATTAAACAAATTAGACAGCGGACAGGTCTCGCAATCGGTGTAATTGCCGGCGGGTTAATTTTATTCCTTTTGGGGGGTGATCTATTGAGTCCAAATTCCACCTTGCTAAACTCTAGCCAAAACATCGTTGGTGAGATCGCAGGTGAGGACATCACATATGAAGAGTATGTGGCCAAAGTAGAAGAATTCAGAATCGCATATCAGCAGCGTACTGGTCGCGCTCCATCTGAAGTGGAAATGTTCACTGTCAGAGAGCAGGCTTGGCAAGCAATGATTGTTGAGAGAGTATTCAAAGAAGAGTATGAAAAGTTGGGCTTGACTATTTCTCCTGCTGAATTGGTAGATATGGTTCAAGGAAAGAACATCGTACCTGAACTACGTCAACAACTAGTAAATCCACAAACTGGACAATTCGATAAGTCACAGTTGATCACGTTCCTTCAGTCTTTGGAAACTGCAGATCCTGCTCAGCAAGCTTTCTGGGCTCAACAAGAGCAAATCTTCGCGGATTCTAGATTGAGAATCAAGTATGACAACATGTTGGCTACTTCTGAGTATGTAACTACTGCAGAAGCCAAAATGGAATACAATGCAGCAAACTCTATTGCTGATGCATCTATCCTATTTGTTCCTTACTATGCTGTGGAAGACGATGCAGTGACTATTTCTGATTCTGAACTTCAGTCTTATTTGAACAGTCATCAGGATATGTTCAAAACAGGTAATACTGCCAACGTTGAATATGTAAGCTTTAGCATTCTTCCAAGTGGAGAAGATTCTGCCGAGGTGATTGCTAATATCCGTCAATTGACAGACGAGTTGAGAACTTCTGACAACGATTCAGTTTTCGTAAACAGAAATTCTGACCTAAGACCTGCATTCTACACCTTCCGTCCAGGCGATCAGCTTCCTGCTGATTTGACCAATAACGTGGATGCTATCGAAGCCGGAGAGACTTATGGTCCATTCGTTACTGCAAACGGAACTTATGTTTCTTTCAAAGTTACTGACCAATATTCTGGAACTCCAAGAATGAGAGCTTCTCATATTTTGTTCAGTACAGAAGGAATGGATGATGCTACCAAAGCTCAAGTGAAAACTCAGGCTGATGAAGTTCTAGCTGACCTTAAAAACGGAGGTGACTTTGCTTTGACTGCTAGACAATATGGTCAGGATGGAACATCTCAAACTGGCGGTGACCTAGGATGGTTTGCAAAAGCTGATTTTGTAGACGCATTTGCTGAGGCTACTTATGCTAGAAACTCAACTGGACTTCTACCAAACTTGGTGGAAACAGAATATGGATACCATATCATTGAGGTAACTGAGCTTCCTCAATCTGAATACACAAAACTTGCAGTTCTTCAACTTGAACTGGTTGCTTCTGATGCTACCAGAAATGAGGCTTTCAGAAATGCAGACTCTTTTGCTGCTGAATCTGGAAACAGAAATGAATTCACTGAGAATGCAGTCGATCAAGGTTACAGAGTTCTTCAGGCTAATAACATTGATGCAAGTGCTAGAAACTTGAACAACCTACAAAATGCTAGAGAAGTAATCCGTTGGGCTTTTGCTGAAGCTTCTACTGGTGAGGTTTCTCCAGTATTTGAATTGGACAATGCATACATTGTGGCTTCTTTGGTAAGTAGAAAAGAAGAAGGTGATGCTAAATTGGAAGATGTTCGTGCTCAAGTTGAGGGACAAGTTAGAAACGAAAAGAAAGCTGAAGTAATCAAGCAAGCTTTGGCTGGAAAGTCTTCTTTGGAAGATATGAAAGCTGTATATCCTGAAGCTGCTTCATTGAATGAGATCCCTGATTTGAAACTGAGCTCTTCAGTAATTCCAGGAATCGGCTTCGCGCCAAAAGCTGTTGGAGCTATTTTCGGAATTTCTCAAGGTGAAACTACACAACCATTGACCGAGGATATCGGAGTGATTGTTGCGAAATTAAACGCATTGACCCCAGCTGCTGAAATCGGAGACTACTCCGGGTATCAAGCGCAACTGGCGCAGAATGCTGCTCAAAGGTCATCTTATCAAGTGATGATGGCCTTACAGGATCTGGCGGATGTGAAAGATTTTAGATACAAATTCTTCTAAGAATCAAAAATTGGAACCCATGCCACACAGCATGGGTTCTTTTTTTGTAATCCATTTTAATAAATTAGTAGGATGCAAAAGCAATTTAATACCCAAGCCTTCAAGGAGAAGTTGGAAGCCAATGGTGAGTTTCCACAATTGTATATGTTTAAGTTCATCGTCCCTAATGGGAAAGAAGATGAGGTTAAAGCTCTTTTCCCCAACCATGAAGTGGTTCTAAAACCAAGTTCAGGAGGGAAATATATCAGTACAACTATTCAGGTGATGGTTGACAGTGCTGATGATGTAATTGCATACTACGAGCAAGCTTCCTCGATCGAGGGATTGTTGTCACTTTAATACTAGGAATATGTGGAAAGAGGAAAACAATAGGCTCAAGAAGACATTTAAATTCCAGGATTTCCAGGAGGCATTTGCCTTTATGACTCGGGTGGCATTTTTGGCAGAATCTCAGCAGCATCACCCTAACTGGTCCAATGTCTACAATACTGTAGAAATTGAATTGACGACACATGATGCTGGAAATACTGTGACTGATAAAGATCGCCAATTGGCAAAAGCTATAGACGCCATACTTGCATGAGTGAAAGTGTTATCAATTTGTTTTTGGTTCCTACTCCTATCGGAAACCTGAAAGACATTACACTTCGAGCATTGGAAGTCCTGAAAACCGTGGATGTAATCTTGGCGGAAGACACCCGGACCACAGGGATGCTTTTGAAGCATCTGGAGATTTCTAATAATCTACAATCTTATCATATTTTCAACGAACACAAAGCTGTTGAAAAGCTTGTGGAACGAATGAAGAAGGGAGAAGTTTTTGCCTTGGTTAGTGACGCAGGTACTCCAGGGATATCTGACCCGGGGTTTTTGTTGGTTCGAGAGGTCTTGGCAGCTGGCTTGGACGTTCAATGCTTACCTGGTCCCACCGCTTTCGTTCCTGCCTTGGTAAATTCTGGACTTCCCAATGATCGCTTTGTATTCGAAGGCTTTCTTCCGCACAAGAAGGGTAGAAAAACAAGAATCGATGCTTTGATAGAAGAATCGAGAACGATGATATTCTACGAATCCCCTCACAGGCTTATTAAGACCTTGGAGCAGCTTTCTGAGGCCTTCGGGCCGGATAGGCAAGCTTGCGTCTCCAGAGAGCTCACAAAGCTTCATGAGGAGAATGTGCGTGGAAGTTTGGAAGAGTTGATTGAATATTATGAAACCAATCTGCTAAAGGGAGAGATCGTTCTGACTGTAGAAGGAGTTTCGGTGAAAAAAGAAACAAGAGAAGAAAAGCAAGCTCGTTATCTGAAGTCCGGGAAAAGCGGGAAATGAATTTTTGAAAGAGAATAAGAGCTGATTTTTTACTAATAACAAATACCTATTAACTAATTAAAAACCACCAATCACCACTATGCTTACCCAAGAAAAGCTACAGCAAGTCCTAGAAGAGACGAAAGTAATTGCCAAAAAAGCGGGTGCATTTATACGTCAGGAAAGACAGCACTTCGATATGGATGCTGTGGAACACAAAGGCTTCAATGATCTGGTTTCCTATGTGGATAAGGAAGCTGAAAAGTTAATTGTGGAAGGATTAAGGAAAGTGCTGCCTGAAGCCGGTTTTATTACTGAGGAGGGTACTAGTACTACTCAATCGGATGATTTGAATTGGATTATCGATCCTTTGGATGGGACAACCAACTTTATCCATGGTATTCCGGTATTTTCTGTGAGTATTGCTCTGATCCAAAAGGATGAACTGATTTTGGGTGTTGTTTACGAGGTAAATTTGGATGAGTGCTTTTATGCGACAAAAGGCGGTGGAGCTTTTTGTAATGAAAAACCGATTCATGTAAGCAAGGCTCCTGATTTATCAGCTTCCTTGATTGCGACGGGTTTTCCCTATTACAATTTTGATTTGATTGATCGCTATTTGGCTACATTGAAATCATTGATGCAAACGACCCATGGTTTGAGGAGGTTTGGATCAGCCGCAGTTGATTTAGTTTATGTGGCCTGTGGAAGGGCCGAGGGCTTTTTTGAGTACAATCTGAATTCCTACGATGTAGCAGGAGGTGCCATTATTGTCCAGGAAGCTGGAGGAATGGTTACTGATTTTTCCGGAGGAAAGGATTTTGTTTTTGGGAGACAGATTTTGGCTACCAATGGAAATATCCACAGCGAAATATTGGATGAGCTGAGCAAGGATTGGTCATCCTAAAAAGAAATACCAAAGCAGAATACTTCCAATAGATATTACCATTCCCAAGCCCGATAGTAAAGCTGCAAGTCTTGGGGCCAAATGGTAATTAATAGCTACAATAGATCCTGTGATCATAGGAGCCATGGCTGATTCTAATACAGTGACTTTGAAGGTAAGCCCGACTGGATTGAGGAAATTTCTATAAATCAAGAAGACCAATGCTGGAGCCAAAATCAACCGGTAGCCCAATCCATACCAGAAAAACTTAGAGGTCAAATCCGCTTTCTCAACTTTGAAACGGAGCCCAATGGCGAGAAGGGCTATGGGTGCCATGGTTTTTCCGATCAATTGTAAAGTAGGAATTAAAAACTCCGGTGTTTTCCACCCTATCAAACTCATGATTAAAGTTGCGATTAAGAATCCGAAGGGAGGAAATTTGAGAATTTTCCAAGGTATCTCTGAGAGGTTGCCACTTTCATGGCTGTAGATTGAGCCAATTACAATTGCTACGGAAGACACCAAAAGAAAAGAACCTCCTTGATCCATGAGTAAGGCTACTGGTAGGCCAGTTTTGCCATAAAGCGCTTCCACTACCGGAAATCCCAAAAAGGATGTGTTTGCTAAGCCTGCAACGATGGATAGGCAACCTGTTACTTGAGGGCTCCAATTGAAAATTCTTCCTAGACTTCCAAATACCAGCCAAGAAAGGAAGAATGTAAACCATGCCGCTGAAATGGGGATCAATAAATCCCATCCTGGCTTGATCTGAGGAATGTATAACAAAGCCAAGGCAGGCAAGACAATGTTGAAAAGATAAGAGTTGACCCAACGGATAGCTTTCTCGACCGGAAAATCAGGGCGTCGCTGAAAATAAAGGCCTGCTGCTAAAAATAGAAATGAAACTATGGCTCCAATCATCCCGGCAAGATATGAAACTCAGCTTTTTTTAACATAAAATTAATTTGGCATAATTGTAGTGATCTGAAAATCAGTATACTTTTGAATCGAAATAGCCCTTAACCTATGACTAAACTTATACCGATTTTTATCAATGGGAGTAAATGGATTCAATTATCGCAGCTTTCCAAGGATCAGGAAAGGAAATTGAAATCTTGGCTACCTGTCAATTGTCTGAAGAAAGTTCTTTACAACGGCATTGAGTTGAAGGATTGCATTGACTTTGAAACATACGAGTATTGGTTTCAAAGCAATCAGGTGACTTACCAAAGGCAAGGAGCACTGGACATCTAGTCTAACCCAAAACTTTTACGCTTCTCTTCAAAGTATTTTTCCAGATCTGGATAGTAGCTACTTGTGGCTTCAGGGATTCCATCTAAAACCAATTCCATATTCCCTTCCATCTCATCCTGATTGACTTGCATGCCTTCGATCAGATATATCAAATCCTCCAAATTCATAGGCTCTTCTATTTTTGAAGGGTACAGCATGTATTCATTTCCATAAAAATCTACTGCTTCCAAATGAATTTTGAAATCCATTTGATGAGCATAAATACTGATTTGCTCTCCCCAAGTTGACTCTGGGAAATTCAATTTTACGAGCAAAACCGAGGTTATTTCCTCAGAAAAGTAGGTATCAGGCTGAAATTTGAAATCGACCATAGGCCGAATTTACGAAGGAGTGGGAAGCTTTTCATAGAAAGAAAAAGAACTTCCTATTTTTCAATCCTATTCTACATTGGATAATAAGGACTTTCAGGCTATTTTTGGACCTGATTTGAACCAGGCATGCGCCTGATTTCTCCCATTATCGGCTTTCAAAATCAAAATTATGAAAAGAGATTCGGTTGTATTTGACCTCATCGCCCAAGAAGAAGACAGACAGAAGCGTGGCATCGAGCTAATTGCTTCGGAAAATTTCACCAGCAAGCAGGTCATGGAGGCCGCTGGAAGTGTTTTGACCAACAAATACGCGGAAGGATTGCCTAAGAAGCGATACTATGGTGGATGTGAAGTGGTCGATGAGATCGAGCAAATTGCAATCGATCGTGCTAAGAAGCTTTTTGGTGCTACTTGGGCTAACGTACAGCCGCACTCTGGTGCCCAGGCAAATGCCGCTGTAATGTTGGCTTGTTTGAAAGCTGGAGATCCAATTTTGGGTTTTGACCTTTCTCATGGTGGTCACTTGACTCACGGTTCGCCTGTAAACTTCTCTGGTAAACTTTATGAGCCTCATTTCTATGGTGTAGAAGAAGAGACTGGAGTAATCGATTACGATAAAGTCGAGGCGAAAGCTTTGGAAGTGAAGCCTAAGATGATCATCTGTGGTGCTTCTGCTTACTCTAGAGATTGGGATTATGAGAGATTGAGAGAAATCGCAGATCAGGTTGAAGCTATTTTGTTAGCTGATATTTCTCACCCATCTGGTTTGATCGCAAGAGGATTGTTGAACGATCCATTGGAGCATTGCCATATCGTCACTACCACTACACACAAGACTTTGAGAGGTCCAAGAGGTGGTTTGATTGTGATGAGAGAAGATTTTGACAATCCTTGGGGATTGACTACTCCAAAAGGAGAAATCAGAAAAATGTCTTCTTTGTTGGATATGGGAGTATTCCCAGGAACTCAAGGTGGTCCGTTGGAGCATATTATTGCTGCTAAAGCTGTTGCTTTTGAAGAGGCCTTGTCTGACGAATACATGGCATATATCCTTCAGGTGAAAAAGAATGCATCCGTAATGGCGGAAGAATTCGTAAGTCTAGGATATCAATTGATTTCTGGCGGAACCGACAACCATTTGATGCTGATCGATCTTCGCAATAAGGAATTGACCGGAAAGATTGCTGAAGAGACTTTGGGTAAAGTAGATATTACTATCAATAAAAACATGGTGCCTTTCGACACCAAATCACCTTTTGTCACTTCTGGAATGAGAGTGGGTACCGCAGCTGTCACCACGAGAGGATTGAAAGAAGAAGACATGAAAAAGATCGTTCATTTGATTGACAGAGCTTTGCAAAATCATGCTGACGAAGCAGTTTTGGAAAGCATTCGTAAAGAAGTCAACGATTGGATGGTTCAGTTTCCATTATACTAAAAGCGTAAATTACCACAGTGGCATTAGACCAATATCAAGAAGAGGAAGAGGAAGGAATGTCCTTTTTGGACCATCTGGAAGCTCTTCGCTGGCATTTGCTTCGCTCAGTAGCAGCAATTCTTATACTTTCAATCATTGCCTTTCTTTCTAAAAGCATAGTCTTTGGAATGGTGATCTTGGGTCCATCAAAAGTGGACTTTATCACCTATAGGCTATTGTGTGATTTGGGAGATTACATGGGGATAGCAGCCTTATGTATCGATGAATTGCCATTTACTATTCAGAGTAGGCAGATGACTGGCCAGTTTTCCATGCACATGACTTCCAGTTTTGTGGTGGGATTTGTAGTCGCTTTCCCTTATGTGTTCTGGGAGTTTTGGAGATTTATCAGTCCAGGGCTTTATGATCAGGAGAAAAATGCCGCTAGAGGAGCTGTTTTCTTTGTGAGTTTGTTGTTCTTTATGGGAGCTTCTTTCGGATATTTTATCCTTTCTCCCCTTTCGATCAACTTCCTATCTAACTATCAGCTGGATCCGACTATCCTCAATGAATTTGATATTGGATCCTATGTGACCACTTTGATTATGTTGGTAATGGCTTCTGCGATTATGTTCCAGTTGCCAGTGGTGATCTACTTCCTTTCTATGTCAGGATTGGTGACTTCATCGATGTTGAGAGCGTATAGAAGGCATGCAATTGTTGTCATCCTTGTGGTTGCAGCGATTATCACTCCTCCAGATGTCATCAGTCAGTTGTTGATCGGTATGCCAATATTAGTCTTGTATGAGGCAGGTATCAGCATTGCTAAGCGTTTGGAGAAAAAGCGTGCGATCAAAGAAGCTGAAGAGCAAAAGAAAGATGCTGAATTTGAAAGACAAGAAAGAGAATCCGAGCAAAATTTGACTAAAGAACAGTCCAAACCATCCGAAGAAGAAAAAAAGGATGAGGATGATAAAAACGAGCGATTCGAGGATTGATCAATAAATAAAGGAAATCATGGCTAAGAAAATTGCGATAGGCGGAGATCATGCCGGCTTTGAATACAAAGGGAAATTGATCCAAAAACTGGAAAGTCAAGGCTACGAAGTGAAGGATTTTGGACCTTTTTCAACCGCTTCGGTGGATTATCCTGATTATGTTCACCCATTGAGTACGGCTGTAGAAAATGGCGAATATGATCTAGGAATCGTGATTTGTGGTTCTGGAAATGGTGTAGCTATTACAGCCAATAAGCATCAGGGAATTAGGGCTGCTTTGGTTTGGAATAAGGAGCTGGCAGCATTGGCAAGGCAACATAACAATGCCAATGTGGTAGCCCTTCCTGCTCGTTTTATTGCCTATGAATTAGCTGAAGAGATTACAGAAGTATTCTTGACAACCGAATTCGAAGGTGGCCGCCATGCCAATAGAGTTAATAAGATAGCTTGTAGCTAATCAATATTTAGAAAAATGTAAAAGCCCATCTTATGAAAATAGGATGGGCTTTTTCTGTAAATCAGGATTTTTATTTCTTTGATTTGAAGCCTACTGGAATTTTTAAATCTCCTTCGTCATATAGGTTCAGATATAAATTGACAGTGTCTTTGGTTCCCCAATAGACGCGATATAAGTCTAGTAATCCTGAGTCACCCATTAGTCCATTTGGTGTTTTGAAACTACAGCAACTACCCAATCTATAATAACCGACTTCCTCTCCATGAGGACCTAAAAGAGCGTTTAGGAATCTTTGTTGATTTCTGGCTCCATTTTCTATTACTCCTCCCACATTAATCGGGTTGGACTCCTTATATCCATAGGTTTTGTCATCGCTCATTTCAGTCAGGAGAAATGTGTTGGCATTTAGATACGCTACCGGGATCTGGCGGGTATCACCTAGTGACCTTTCTTCCGATGAGTCACTTACAACATTTGATTTGTTTGAGGCACAGGCAAATAGAAAAGTCAAACAAATAATTAGCAAAGAGGGCTTTTTCATTTTAGTTGAATTTGGTTAACTAAAATTTACCACATAACAAACTATGTAAAAAGTTAAAAGATATTGAATAAGACCAGTCTCTGTTAATTTTAATTAATCCCTTTCCACCTTAAACTCAGCCATCACCGGAAAGTGATCTGAGAGAGTGTCTGGTATTCCATGGTTGAAAATTTCCACCTTAACACATTTTTGAGCCAATTCTGGACTTGTCAAAATATAGTCGATTCGAACCCTGTATTGAATGATTGTTTCTGCGGTTTGATCATAGAGCCCAATCAAAACAGGAGATGGGAAAGTAAAACTCTTTTCTAGGTCTATTTTATTCAAACTGACATCAACTGCAGGAATTGAAAAGAACTCTGAAATTGGGGCATAATCAAATTGTCCTAACCTCAAATTATCGTATTTGTCACCTTCCTTTTTTTGATTTTTTGCTCTCAAATCACCCTTTTTCTCAAGCCAATAAGCGTCCAACGGAGAATGAGAATTAAAATCACCCAATACTATAAAGGAGTCACTTTGAAGTTCCTTAATTCGGGATTTGATTTGTCTAGCCTCTCTTAATCTAATGTCAGAATCTGAAGGAGAAAGATGGACCACAAAAAAATCAAGGCCAAAAGTTTTGACATGAAGTAGGCCATGCCAAAAGTTATCCACATTCTTTTCGATGAGTTGAATTGGCTCTTTGGATGTTAATGCTGTGGGATATCCACGTTCTTTTAAGATTTGCACATAAGGATGTCCCCATTGGGCTGCATCCTTTCTAAGCTTTTCTTCATCATATCCACAAAGTTCTTCCAAAGCTAATACATCTGGATTTTGCTCTTTTACCCAATTAATCAGGTTTTTCTGTCTCAAAGTGTCTTTTCCCCAATCAAATCCATTCCAGATATTATAGGTCATTACTTTGAGTGAAGATTCATTAGTTTGTGCAAAAAGAAAATGACTCAATCCAATTGTAAACAATATTAAAAATAGAAATTTGATTTTCATCGGAAAAGATTTTTTTGGTTTGATGGCCTAAAAATGGAAATTCATTTTTAAATCTCTATCCTATTAACAAAAAAATAGCCCCGACTTTCAAGCCGGGGTTGAGATTACAGAAGCGGTTTAAATTGCCGCAAGAACCTGACATCATTTTCCGTAAAGAGTCTTAGATCCTTGATCTGATATTTCAGCATCGCAATTCTTTCGATACCCATACCAAAGGCAAAACCTGTATATTTTTTGGAGTCAATTCCACAGTTTTCTAAGACATTCGGATCGACCATACCAGATCCACCGATTTCTACCCAACCGGATCCCTTACAGACATTACATCCTTTTCCTCCACAGATCAAACAAGAAATATCAATCTCTGCACTTGGCTCCGTGAATGGGAAATAGGAAGGTCTGAAACGAACCTTAGTTTCTTTTCCAAACATCTCTTTGGCGAAGTGGTAAAGTGTGTTCTTCAAGTCAGCAAAACCTACATTTTCATCCACATACAATCCTTCCACTTGGTGGAAAATGCAATGAGCTCTAGCGGAAATTGCCTCGTTTCGATATACACGTCCTGGTGAAAGAGTCCGGATCGGAGGTTTTTGATTTTCCATCACTCGAACCTGCACGGATGAAGTGTGCGTTCTCAAAGCAATGTCTGGATTCTTTTCAATGAAGAATGTGTCCTGCATTTCCCTGGCCGGATGGTTTTCCGGGAAATTCAATGCGGTAAAGTTATGCCAGTCATCCTCGATTTCTGGTCCTTCAGAAAGGTTGAAACCAATTCTTTCAAAAATTTCGATGATTCTTTGACGAGTGGCTGTCAAAGGGTGAATTCCTCCAATTTCTTGATTGGAAGGAGGTAAAGTCAAATCTATATCAGCCGATTTAGCTTTTTTGCTAGCGGAATTTACCTTTTCAATCAATTCCTGGAATTTAGCTTCAGCGAGTTGCTTGACGCTATTTACCAATTGACCATAGGCCTTTTTTTCCTCGTTTGGGATTTTACCCATTTCTGCAAAAAGCCCCCCAACCACACTTTTCTTGGAGATATACTCCATTCTATAGTCTTCGAGTTCGTCTGGATTGTTGGCATCCGCTGCCGCAATTGCTGCCTTAATGGCTTCGATTTTTTCCTGATACATGTGATTCAGATTAATCAAGCCACAAAGCTAAGATTTTTGAGGGTTTTCGAGGAAAATCAGGATTGATTATTTGAAAAGGTAGAGCTCATTTCATTTTCGGGTAAATCCAATCATGCTGAATAGGTCGTATTTCAATTCAAATCAACAAACAAATGAAACCATGAACAATTTCTTAAAAGTAGCCCTTCTAGCCTTTGTTTTTTTATCCGCAAACATGGCTTATGCACAATTGGAAAAGACTGTCGAAGTAGGCGGAGCACCTATGTATCCTTCCAAAAATATTGTTGAAAATGCGGTGAACTCTGCAGACCATACCACCTTGGTAGCGGCAGTAAAAGCGGCAGGTTTGGTAGAAACATTACAGGGAAAAGGCCCATTTACTGTATTTGCTCCAGAGAATTCAGCTTTTGAAAAATTACCTGATGGAACGGTTGAAACACTTTTGAAGCCGGAAAATAAAGGTCAATTAACAGCTGTGTTGACTTACCATGTTGTTGCTGGTAAAATGGGTTCAAAGGATATCGCCGAAGCAATTAAAGCTGGTGGTGGAAAAGCAACATTGAAAACAGTCCAAGGAGGTGAATTGACGGCCTGGATGAAAGGAAAGAAGTTTTATATCACTGACGTGAATGGTAATTCTGCTCAAGTTACGATTGCTGATGTATGGCAATCCAATGGGGTAATCCATTCTATTGACACTGTCGTTTTACCAAAAATGTAAGTACCTAATCTATCTTTTGAATTAAAAAGCTCCTGGATTTCTGGGAGCTTTTTTTATTTAATGAGGAAAAATAAGGCAAATGGCCTATTTTAGAATATTGATTAGTAACAACCGAAGTTAAATGCATACCAAGCCCAGAATAATTCTTTCGCTTTTCCTTTTCTGTTTTTCCCTTTCTCTTTTGGCTCAAGACCAAAAGGTGTTTTTTGTTTCACCCAATGGAAGTGATGCAAACTTTGGTATTTCAGAATCTCCATTTCTGACTATTGATAAAGCAAAATCAACTATTAAGTCGCTGAAGGAAGAAGGGGCCAAAGATGCTTTCTCCATCATTTTGAAAGAAGGGACTTATTTTTTGGAAGCGCCTTTGGTCTTTGGTCCTGAAGAATCAGGAACAATTGATTCCCCTTACTTAATAAAAGCTGAAAAATCTGGGAAAGTCAGGATTTCTGGAGGTAAAGAAATTAATGTCAATTGGAAAAAGTATAGAGGTTCAATTTGGGTTGCCAAAGTACCCAAAGGAATGGAGTTCTCAACATTAAGTATTGAAGGAAATCCTCAAATCCGTGCTAGATATCCTGATTTTCAAGAGGGGGTTTTTCCTTATGGAGGATATGCTGAGGATGCACTTTCTACTGAAAGAATTAAATCCTGGAAAGATCCGGAAGGTGGATATATCCATGCATTGCACAAGGGAAGATGGGGAGGAATGCACTATCGAATCACTGGAAAAAATCCTGATGGAACCTTAAGCTTCGAAGGAGGCTGGCAAAATAACCGGGAAAGTGAAATGCATCAAAGCATGCGTTTTGTGGAGAATATCTTTGAGGAGTTGGATAGCCCAGGTGAATGGTTTTTGGATGAGAAAAAGTCTTTGCTCTACTATTATCCAGTTGAGGGAATGAATATTTCTTCGATTTCTACTATTGAAGTTTCCGTACTGGAAAATCTGATTACCCTGAAAGGTTCGGTTAAAAATCCAGTTCAGCATATTCAAATCGACGGAATTATCTTTTCTGAAACTGTTCCGACATTTATGAAAACTGAGGAGCGTCTGATGAGAAGTGATTGGACAATTTACCGTCAGGGAGCGATACTTATGGATGGAACAGAAGACTGTTCTGTTTCCAATTCAGAGTTTAGGCATTTGGGAGGTAATGGAATTTTTATCAGCAACTATAATAGAAAGGCCAAAATCTCAGGGAATTTGATTGAATACATCGGAGGAAGTGCAATCAGTTTTGTTGGAAATCCCGATGCTGTCAGATCTCCAAGCTTCAATTACCATGAATTTGTGGAGGCATCAGAAATGGATACTATTCCTGGTCCAAAGTCGCCTGATTATCCCTCGGGATCTTTGGTTTTTGATAATTTGATTCATGATATCGGATTGATTGAGAAGCAGGTAGCTGGAGTTCAAATCCAAATGGCTATGGACTTGAGAATTGCTCATAACTCAATTTATAATGTCCCTAGAGCTGGAATCAATATCGGTGATGGAGCTTGGGGAGGACATATCATTGAGTACAATGATGTCTTCAATACCGTGATGGAAACAGGCGATCATGGTGCTTTCAACTCTTGGGGAAGAGACCGGTTTTGGCACCCCAACCGTGGAATTATGGATTCCTTAGCTGCGGTTCACCCTGATTGGATACGCCTAGATGCCATCAAAACTACTATCATTAGAAACAATCGCTTCCAGTGTGATCACGGCTGGGATATTGATTTGGATGATGGATCCAGCAATTATGAGATTTACAATAACCTTTGCCTGAGCGGAGGATTGAAATTACGTGAAGGGTTTTATAGAACTGTTTATAATAATGTGTTGATCAACAATGGCTTTCATCCACATGTTTGGTTCAAGGAAAACCATGATGTGTTTACGAGAAATATCGTGATGACTCCTCATAAAGCTATTCGTGTTGATTATTGGGGTGACAAAGTGGACCAGAACTTCTTTACTACTGAGATTGATTTAGAAAAGTCCCAAGAGTTTGGAATTGAAGCAAGTGGGATTAGTGGAAACCCTGAGTTCATTACACCAGAAAGCGGAGATTTTCGAGTAGAATCCACTTCTGCGGCATTAAAAATGGGATTTGTAAATTTTGAAATGAATGAATTTGGTGTGGAAAGTCAAAAACTAAAACAATTGGCTTCTCAACCCTCAATTCCTCAGCTACTTCTAGAAGATCAGGATCAAAATGATCAAGTTTTCAATTGGAGAGGCTATCAAATTAAGAATGTTGCAACATTGGGAGAGCAGTCAGCGGCTGGATTAAATGAAGCTTCCGGTGTTTTGATATTGAAAGTCCCAGAGGAAATTGAAGATCAAGGAATTCAAGTAGGTGATGTGATTTTGGAATGCTGGGGAGAAAAAGTGAGGAATGTGATTGATCTTCAGAAGATAGAAAAAGCAAATATTTGGAGGGGTAGGATTGAATTGAAGGTTTGGAGAAATCAGGGAATGGTTGAAGTTGAGATTTGATTGATGAGAATTGATATTCCTTTTTCGACTTAAATAACTAGACTTCTTATTTAAGAAAATGGAAAAAAACTTAAATAACTAGGTTTCTTATTTAAGAAATTGAGTAAAAAATTAAATAATGGATATCTTTATGAAAGAAATCTTGCTAATATGAAGAAGTTTATCTCTGGGAAATATATCAATCAAGGATCCTACAAAAGTTTTCAACCAGATAAAATAGGAAGAGAATGGAAAGTTGAAAACATGGAACTGATTCAACTTTTAAGCCAAGCAGATAGGCAATTGGGCAGATTGGATATGTATTCGGAGTACATTCCAAATATTGATCTGTTCATAAGTATGCACGTACTCAAAGAAGCAACTCAGTCCAGCAAAATTGAAGGAACAAAAACCAATATTGAAGAGGCATTATTAGACAAAGATGATATTTCTGAAGAGAAAAGGGATGATTGGGAAGAAGTTCAGAATTATATCAAGGCTTTAAATCAGGCAATTTTAAAGCTTAATGACCTTCCGTTTTCATCAAGATTGATCAAGCAAACTCATGAAATTTTGCTTTCAGGAGTTAGGGGAAAACATAAACTACCAGGAGAATTTCGTACTAGTCAAAATTGGATAGGAGGAGCAGGAATATCTGATGCGATATTTGTTCCTCCTATCCATTCTAGCATTGGAGAATATATGGGAGATCTTGAAAATTTTGTACACAATGACGAGTATTTTTTCCCAGAACTCCTGAAGATAGCCCTAGTGCATTATCAATTTGAAACGATTCACCCATTTTTGGATGGTAACGGGAGAGTGGGAAGGCTAATGATTACTCTTTATTTGGTAGAAAAGGGCATTTTGAAGAAGCCGATTCTATATCTATCTGATTTTTTTGAAAAAAATAGGACCCTTTATTATGATAATTTAATGAGGGTAAGAGAAAAAAATGACATTTTACAGTGGTTTAAGTTTTTTTTAGTTGGTGTAGTTGAAACTGCTAAAAGTAGTATTCAAACATTTGACAGCATTCTAAAGCTACAAAAACAAGTAGATGCCAAAATTCAGACTTTGGGAAGTAGATCATCAAATGCTAACCTTTTGATCCAATATTTATATCAACATCCAATTCTTGATTCTCAAAAAGCCAAAGAGTTGACCGGTTTGTCCTTTCCTTCTGTATATAAGCTGTTGGAAGAATTGGAAACACAACAAATCCTCAAAGAAATGACTGGAGGTAAACGGGGAAAAATTTATTTGTTCAAAGACTACATCAATCTTTTTAATTCCAAAGAGTAAAACGGTTTTGCTATCTATTAAGGCAAACGCCCTAAAAAATACTTGTTAGGAAGTAGATTCCCATTTACCTTTAGGATCTGAGATCATTCTCAACCCATTTCAATTATTAAAAATGTCCATTATGAACCGTAAATCGATTGGCCTAGTGGTTTTGGCCTTGATGATTTCCCTCGGAATTCAAGCACAAAATACCATTCACCCAACCTCCTCCGAATACGAATATCCAACTGATCCTAAGGTTCAGGAAAAGCTGGAACAATGGAGAGATCAAAAATTTGGGATTCTAATTCACTGGGGAATTTATGCTGTTCCCGGGATTGTTGAGTCCTGGAGTATTGTCAATGAAGATTGGATCAATAGAAAAGATACCACTCAGAGCTACGAAGATTACAAAAAGTGGTATTGGGGCTTAAAAGATGATTTTAACCCAACTGGATTTAATCCTGAGCAATGGGCTGATGTAGCAGAAAAAGCAGGGATGAAATACGTGGTTTTCACCACTAAACATCATGATGGCTTTAATATGTTCGACACTCAGTTTACTGATTATAAAATCACTGACGGTCCTTTCAAAAACAATCCAAAGGCGGATGTAGCCAGGTATGTTTTTCAGGCTTTCAGGGACAAGGATATGATGATTGGGGCTTATTACTCTAAGCCGGATTGGCATTCGCAATATTTCTGGTGGGATTACCGAGCTACTCCAGACCGAAATGTCAATTATGATATCAGAAAGCATCCATGGAGATGGAATCAGTTTGTGAATTTTACCCACAATCAATTGAACGAAATCACCAGTAAGTATGGATCTATTGATATTCTTTGGTTAGATGGTGGATGGGTTCGTCCACTGGAAACTGTAAATGAGGAAGTATTAAGCTGGGGAGCCCCAATTCCTGAATTTTCTCAAGAAATCAATATGCCTAAAGTGGCAGAAATGGCAAGAAAAAATCAAGAGGGAATCCTGATTGTGGATAGAACGGTTCATGGACCTTTTGAAAATTATAGAACTCCAGAACAAGGCATTCCTTCAACCATGTCTCCAGATCCTTGGGAGAGCTGCATCACCCTTGGAGGTGCTTGGGGATATGTTCCGAATGATAAATTCAAGCCCTCACGCAAAGTGATTCATTTGTTGGTGGAGATCGTGGCAAAAGGAGGAAATCTATTGTTGGGAGTAGGTCCTACAGCAGATGGTATTTTCCTTCCGGAGCAAGTTTCGAGATTAGAAGAAATCGGAAAATGGCTTGAGGTAAATGGACAAGGGATTTATGAAACCAGAGCGATTGAAACTTTCCAAGATGGTGATGTTTATTTCACTCAAGGGAAGGAAAAAGAGCTTTATGCGATTTTACGGATTCAAGAAGGAGAAAAGCTAGGTGAAAGCATCACTTGGACTTTAAACCCACCTAAGAAAGGGGCCAAAATCCAAATGCTGGGTCAAAAAGGAAACCTTAAGTGGAAAACAGTAGATGGAAAAACAGTAGTTTATATTCCTCGAAGTCTTCAAAGCAAACTAGCTGATTCGCCAGCTGTTGTGTTGACTTATTCAGGAGAGTAAAAAAGAAACCCCGGATAAAAAAAAATCCGGGGTTTCTCTTTTTCAAATTTTAATATTTTTTCTTTTACCAAGTTCTTCCTCCTCTAGGCGGACCTCTAAATGGACCTTGAGGTCTATCACTTTGATCTTGCTCTTTGAAGTTACCGATGATATAGGTAAAGGTCAATAAGCCATATCTAGTCAAAACATTGGTGTAAACGTCAGTGACTGCTACATCCGAAACAGTTCTTGAAATGCTATTGTTTTGATTCAACAAATCAAAAATTACCAATTTCAGCTCCGCCTTGTTGTTTTTGGCAAAGCGATATCCTGCCTCGATATTCCATAACCATACAGACTGATCAAAGCCTTCTGAAAGTCCACTGTAAAGGGTGTTATTCACATTATTTCCAACGAATAGCTTTCCATCATTTGGTGAATAATACAATCTCAAGTTGGATTCCTGAATGTAGTAATTTTGATCTAGGTTGGCCTGAAGACTTGAATTAACAATTGTATACGTTCCAGTTGAACTCAATGTAAAATCAAAGTTCTTGCTGATGTTAGAAGTGAAGGTCACACCTTGTCCCAAGCTGATATTATCGTTTTTATTCAACTCTCCATTGATCAAACCTGGAGTTCTTCCATATCCCAATCTTGTATTGAAATTCACATTGGTTTTGATGCCTTTAATAGGAGTCCCATAATTCATGAAGAGCCTTGAATTGAAGTTACCATCCAAGTTGACTGGCATTGAAATCTGACCTCCTGGTCTTAACAAAATCTCCCCATTGATCAATGTGTCACTTGCGGCAACATAGGTACTACTTCCGATATAATTGCTAGTTGTGGAAAAGTTTGCAAACATGAAGAATGTCTTATTTTTCTCCATATTGAATTTACCAATATTAGCGAAAATGCTATGTTCAAAACTCTGAGCCAATGTAGGGTTACCCACACTAAGATTCAATGGATTTTGATTGTTGACAACATTTTGAAGTTGGCTTACAGAAGGTTCATCAGTATTAGTTCTATAACGAACCCTGAAGTTCAATCCCGACTCTCGATTTCTATAGCTCACATGAGCACTAGGCAAAATGTTGTTGAAGCTTCTGTTGAAAACTCCTTCTGATGGGAAGAAAGCTTCATTGTCCAATTTGGCATTTTGGTAGTCCAAATTGAAGTTCAAATTCCAGCCATTGCTATTATATGCATAGCCTGTTCTTAATCTCTGAGTGATGAATTTGTTGATAAATACATTGCTCAAAGCAGTGTCTAGTGCTGGAAGATTTTCTTCATCCAAAACACGTGTTTTTTGGTCAGAATCAGTTTTGTTATTTCCGATTTGATAGCCTAATGTACCTTGAGATTTCTCACCAAATTTCTCTGTGAATGTTAGGTTGATCCTATAATTGAAGCCATTGTAAAGCAAGTTTGTTTCTTGTGTTGTAGTATCCAATAAGCTTTTACTGTAATCATTACTTGCTGCCAACAATTCCGAGTTTTGATCTCTATTATTCCAGTTGGTATAAATATCTGTGGATAAAGTACGTCCTGGCTTGTCAAATTTGTATCGATAAGTCAGGTTATTGGAGATATTATAGGAGTTGGTCTTTGCGTCAGTAATAGACCTCAAAGCTGAAAGCGAATCTCCGGCACTGTTCATCGTCAATGCATCTCTGTCACTGTAGGTATTGTTCGTTTGGAAAGAGATGTTTGGTCGGATGATCAAGGAATTCTTCTCGTTGATATCTGCTTCAATTCGAGCATCTGCTCTATGATTATAATTGTCCACGGTATTAATCAGGTTTTCCTGATACAATTGGGAAAGACTTTCGTTAATTACAGTCTCTCTATTTGTGATTTGGCGAAGGGTATTCTGTGTATTGTTAAAGAAATAACTACCTGTAAAGTTGACTTTCGATCCCCATTTATCACTATAGTTCAACCCTAGTGCATTTGTGGTAATTGTTCCAATATCATTTCCTCCGTAAAAGCTGCCTCCGCCGCCTCCCCAGCCACCACGGCCTCGTCCTCTTCCACCTGATGCATTGGCATTTACTCCAGCAAGGTCCTGACTTGAGAAGTTTTGTTGGTTGATATTATTAAATAACCCAAGAATGGAAAACCTTCTGTCTCCAGAGAAAAGGTTTACACTTCCTCCTGCCGAGTATCGATCATCCGTACCATAACCACCATATACACGTCCGAATTTTCCACTTTTGTGATCTTCTCGAAGTATGATGTTGATAGTTTTGGTATAAGTACCATCATCAAATCCCGTAAGACGAGTTTGATCCGATTTCTGATCCAAAACTTCCACTCTGTCAATGGCATCTGCGGGTAGGTTTCTCAAAGCAATATTTGGATCAGAGCCAAAGAATTCACGTCCATCTACCAAGATTTTTTGAACGGCCTCACCTTGTGCTTGAACTTCTCCATTGGCTATGGTGACGCCTGGGAGTTTTCGAACGAGATCTTCTGCCATTCCATTTTCTTTGGTTTTGAATGCAGAAGCGTTAAATGAGGTGGTATCACCTCTCATTTCCCCAACAGGAGTTTGTCCTTCGATCAATACCTCGCCCAATACTTGAGTGTCTTCCACCAAAACAATTTCACCCAAGTCTAAAGGCTCACGCATGCTGTGGACTCTAGATATAGTCTTGTATCCAATAAATGTAATCTCAACTTTTACTTGAGGAATATTAGGTCGTACAATTTCAAATTTTCCTTGTCCATCAGTTACAGTTCCTCTCAAAAGTGAGTCGGTTACAGTCTTTATTTGGACATTGGCACCTATCATGGGTTTATTGATCGATCCATCGATCACAGTCCCGAATAGTTTTCGCTCGGGACGAGCCTGACCTTCAGATCGTTGGGCATAGACTGACCCAATCAGTAAAAGGCTAAAAATCAGGGTCAATAAAGAGTAGTTCTTTTTCATAATTTGCAAAGTTCACTACTTTGACTGAATGAAAAAGGCAAAGGTTTAGTCTCCTATTCTCAAAAAATAAGAATGGATGAATGATAGGATAAATGGCTTGATAGCCGTTTAAAAAACATATTAAATTTTATCCATAATATCTGGATAGGAGATTCCAAAGTGGGAATTATCATAAATGGCCACACCGTCTCTGATGATAAGTACCTGTGGGGATTCATGGGGAACATGGAAAACCTCTTCCACCAAATTGGAAATTTGTCGATAGGCAACTAAATCCAAATAGTAAGGCACTATCTTTTCTTCGTCTTCAGATTTCCAATTTCTAAGCAATCTATCGAGAGACATACTACTGACAGAGCAGCGTGTACTATGCTTGAAAATCAAAATCGGTCTTTCTTGACTCAAAGTTTTGATCTCTTCTATTTGCTCAGCCGATGTCAATTTTTTCCAATTCATAAGATATTCTCTTTTTTGGGACAATACTTGCAGGGGAAATAAAGTTCCCTTATTGACATTCAATTTATATATGAAACTTCAATTCCGCTATACTCTCCAAAAGTATTCATTTTGGATCGTAATACTTAGTTTTTCATTGGCTTCTTGTAAGAGTCTCAACATATCCAATCCTGGACCTTTGGCAGAATTGCCTCCGTCAAATTCCAATGTGAATGTGCCTTTGGAAATCCCAAAATCAACCTTGGATCGAATTTTCAATTCACAAATTCCAGTGAATCTGATCGATGAGGAAAATATGGAATTTGGAAGTGGAATTGAAGGAAGTCTTTTGCTGAAGAGAAAAGGAACCATTACCTATACTTCATTGGATAGCCAAGTAATCGAGATGAAAATGCCTCTTGAAGTCAAAGGGGAAGTTGGATTGAAAAGAGGTGGCTTGGGTAATCTTTTTAAAGGTAAAGTGCCAATTGATGAGAGCTTTGCACCAGTGGTCAGACTCAACCCACAAATCAATCCTGATTGGACGTTGAGTGTGGATAACTTTGAACTAGTGGAGCTTGGAGGAAATCTGACACTTGATGTATTGGGCATGGAAGTGGATTTGAGCCAAATGATGGAGCGACAGATCAAGGGTTGGGCTGAAGAAAATCTCAATGGAGATCGCAAACTGGTGAATTTGAAACCCATGATTGATTTGGCCTGGCAACAAGCAGGGAAGGCATTTACTGTGGATTGGGATGGAAATTCGAAGGTCTTTTCAATTCAACCGGAAGCTGTGAAGCTAAAAGAGTTTTTCGGAAAAAATGATTCTTACAACGTATGGTTGGGAATGGATGGTAAAATCAATTCGCATCCAGTTGGTGCAGCTCCTAGTCGTGCTTATCCTTTGCCAAATTTGACTCCAAACTCTCAATCAGAGAATGAACTGGAAATCGAACTCCCTTTTGAGATCAGCTATGAGGAACTTGATCAATTATTGGGAGAAAATTTGAATGGAAGAAGTTTCAGGGCTGATAAAAATACGATTATGACTCTAGATCAGCTTAAGTCGCAACCCTTTGGCGAGCTTTTGGCCATAACCTGTGATTTTGTAGCTGAGAGAGAAAACGGAGAGGATCTGGAAGGAAGCTTTTTTGTAGTTGGAAAGCCCGCTTATGATTCCGAAACGCAGAGTTTATATTTTGATGATATCAATTTCAAAGTACTCAGTGATGATTCCAAGGCTAAGCTAGGAGTGGCTTTGAAAAAGAGAAAAATTATCCGACAAATAGAAAAGAGAGCTGTTTTTCCAGTTGGAGGTTTGTTGGAGGATAGTATAGGAGGGATTCAGGAAAGATTGGGGCTAAGTACTCCGATCGCTGATTTGAAAGTGGATGATTTAGAAATAGAGCCAGCAGGGTTTTATCCTACTAAAAATGGGCTTTCGGTGTATATGAAAGCGAAAGGAGAAATTGCTGTGAATTGGAAATAATAAAAGCCGGATTTGATTCCGGCTTTTTCATGTTATTTCATCTTTATCAAGATGCCTTTCGCTTCTTCAAGTATATCCTTCTCATGAAAGGATTTTGAGATTTTGTCAATTTTGGGTTTGAGCTTTTTCTCCAGTTTCAAGGATGAGGCTGACCTTAGGGCGAATTTTACAACTGAAGGATCCATATCATCCAATGATTTGTTTAAAATAGCTTCAGCAATTTCCGGTTTTTTCATTCTCGCACCATATGCAGCGGCTATTCTCACTGGGGCAGAACCTTTGTCTGCTGCTTTTTCCAATATTTCAGTAGATCCGTCTTCATCAATATAGCCTGCTAAATAGGCTGCTTTGATCGCAAGATTTTCATCTGATCCATTGACTAGGTCTCCCAAAAGAGGAAGCGCGTCTTTTCCGAATTTCTGAGCTCCAGCCGGATAATCCAATTCATCCAATCTCAGAAACTCCAATAATTCCTGCGGGTCAAACTGCCCAGCGGGTTTGCTTGTTCTTTTTGCCATGATTTCTAAGAGTTTGGTTAGATATTGGTACTTAAACTGCTGTTTCTCATTGTAGAGGATTCTGAGCTAGTCAGGTTCGGTGGAGGATTGGTGATGTTAAATGTTCCATTCCCAGTCATCAAACGATCATTGTTATTCACATGATTCAAACCTAACACATGCCCAAATTCATGTCCTAAAGTCCATCTACTGGCAGACCTTACTACCACACAACCCGGTTTGCCAGATGGATGCGAGGCACAACCGTTATACCCAGGCACAGTACTTCGGACATAATAAACCACCAGATCTTTAGAACCTACAAAATCCCTATTGTTGAACAAAGAATTTTGCTCTGAGGTGGTAGATCCCATCATACAACTTCCGACATCGACGTCATTGAGGCTTGGAAGACTTAAGTTTTGAGTTGAAGCACAGTCTACCCGAATCCCTGCAATGGCAAAGACTTCTTGCATTGCTGCAAATTGCTCATCAAGGGTAAAGGAGGTTGGCGCTGTCAAGATTTTCACGTGGACTCTGACTTTTTCTTTCAAGACTCTAATTCCTGCTGTCGGAGACCAGTAGATACTTCCGCCTTGGAAATGGCTGATTCTTCCTGCTCCACCAAAAACTACCAATTCATCAGAAATAGGGTATTTTAAGAAACTTTTCTCCCAGCCTAAAGAGGCCCAATGTGCTCGGATTGCTCCATGAACTTCATGAGCTCCTGTACTTGGTGTCCAGTAAATGCTTCCGCCCTGGAAATGATTAAATCTCCCTACTCCATCAGGAGTGGTGGTTTCATTGGTTAGTGGATATTTCAGAAAACTTCTTTCCCATCCCAAACTGGCATATTTGGATCGGATTGCTCCGTGCACTTCCCATGCACCAGTACTTGGAGACCAATAAATACTACCTCCTTGGAAGTGATTGAATCGCCCGATATTATCAGGAGTTTTGGTTTCGTCAGTTTTTGGATATCCCAAAAAACTTCTTTCCCAACCCAATGACTTCCACCTAGCTTTTATTAATCCATGAACTTCATGCGCCCCTTCGGAAGGGTGATAGTAAATGGAACCGTTGACATAATGCTGGAACTGACCAACTCCATCAGGGCAAGTTAGAATGGATGTGGTATGGGTTCCAAGCCAACCACTTGCGCCTCCTAGTTGCCAATATTTGACAGTGATAGGGTGAAGTGGAGTGAAATTTAAATCCTTGATTAGCTTTTCATGCAGGGTAGCATCCAAGACCAATTGTGGATCAATTCGAAATTTTGACATAGGCCTAAAAATTTTAATTTGATTGAAAAATTATCTACAAAAAGGTAAAAAAAATCTAGAAAAAAAT
This sequence comes from Algoriphagus zhangzhouensis, assembly GCF_900148515.1. Lineage (GTDB taxonomy): Bacteria > Bacteroidota > Bacteroidia > Cytophagales > Cyclobacteriaceae > Algoriphagus > Algoriphagus zhangzhouensis. The sequence goes on from NZ_FRXN01000002.1 coordinate 910,134, forward strand.
CAAATAAATATTTGGTTTTCAGGAGATTACGATTTTATTAGTTCTCCATAAGTTTGAATGCCTTTAGACTGAGCTATTTTCAAAAGTTTGAGGAAAAGCTGGGCTGTCAAAAAAGCATCGCCAGACGCTGTATGTCTGTCTTCAGTTTGAATACCATATCTCTCACAAAGTTGATCCAAGCTATAATCTTTACTGTTTACATGATTCCAATTTGCTTGAGGTCCCTTTTCCAATCGTAAGGCAAAATTCGCAGTATCAATCATTGGATTGGGAAAAGAAGGAATCCCAGTAATTTTTTCCAGCATAGATTTATCAAAATGTATATGTTGACCAACGAGGATGGAGTTTCCCAAATATGGCAGTAGAGTTCTTGAAAATTCTTCTTGGCTGATGGTTTCGGGTCTTTGGGTAATCCCGTGAATTTCAGCCGATTTCCCTATTTCTCGATCTGATTCAGGATAAAGCTCAAGGCTTGAATTGATTCTAATTTTGCCTTCCTCGATTTTGACTGCTCCAAAAGAGAGGATATGATCTTTGGCAGGATTGAGGCCTGTGGTTTCTGTATCCAATACTACAAAGCTCAATTGTTGGATAGATCGTATGCCAGGGGTTTTGACTTTCGATTGTTCCAAAAATTCCTGAACGAAAGTTCTTGAGTCTTCTTTTTTCTTGGAAAATGGCCACCAACTCATGATCTGAGCAAGTCTAGTTGAAATCTGATCCTGACGATTTCCTGCAATTCTGAAATAGGTGCAAAAGTACTTTTAAGCAACTGACGCTGCAATTTACCCATGTTTTCAGGACGAATGTATCGTCCGTTATTTTGATTTTCCAAACCTTCTAAGGCTCTCATTCTCATCAAAATTTCATAAGCTTTTCCTGCTTGAGTGAAGAGTTGGGCATTTTGAGGTTCCAATTCACATAGCTTTTCAAATCTTTTGAAGGTATTGTTAATACCTACCACTCCGTAGCTTAAAATGAGTAGTCTAGCCAAGTCAGTCAAAGGCATCATGGCTCTTGCCTTAATATCAAATTGATCTCGATGTTCTTGGCTTTTTTCTACAATAAAATCCTTGAAGAATCCCAGTGGAGGTGGAGATAAAAATGCATTTTGACCTAGATAGGATAGGAATCCCTTTTTCTTTTGAATGTTTTCATAAACATGAAGAGATAGTTCCTCAGAAAGACCATTAAATCCAGCAATAGGTCTGAAATCATAAAAAATAGAGGCCCGCAACAGGGCTTCAGGTGTTGGAGTGAGGATCCAATCTGAAAAATATTTTTTCCATCGGCTTAAAGGTTGATTCCACTTGGGATTGGAAGCCATGATTTCACCCGGACAAGGCGAAAACCCACAAGCCAATAGAATTTCGACCACTTCTGTTCCTAATTGTAAGAAATAATCTGCTGCGATTTTCTCGAGTTCTTTAGGTACATCTTCATATAGAATTGCATTATCCAAATCAGTTCGAAGTAATTGCTCTTCCCTACCCTCGGATCCCAAACATAGAAATACGAAGCGAATAGATTTCATCTGAGGAAACTCTTCAGATAGTTTGTTTTGAGCAATTTTTACGGCTTGTTGTATAATCACATCGTTGATTTCTGTCAGGACAGACGCCACAAAGTCCATAGAAACCTCATTTTCCAAGTAATATTTCAGCATTGTTTCTGCCCTATCCCGAATGGATTTCATTTCTGAGACCATTTCAGTATTGAGCAAAGCATGAATCAAAACCGCTGGACTATTTCCCATGGAGAGCAAGACATCGTGGTCTGAAAGAATCCCACAAATAGGACTGTTTGGGCTTCCGTCCTCTGTCAATATCAAATGATGGAGTCTGTTTTTGATCATGGAAAGATAAAGGTCCGAGAAGCCGGCATCTTTCTTTTTGGTAATGACCGGACTGCTCATGACATGATCTACTTTCGTATTCAAAGGTAAGGCTTGAGCAACCACTTTACTTCGGAGGTCCTTGTCCGTGATGATTCCCAAAGGGATTTGGTTCTCCCCGCAAACGACGATCGAGCTTACAGATTCAGAAGCCATTTTTTGTGCTGCCTCCTGAACAGTGGCATTGAGGTCAATGTGGATAACTCTTTCTGAAAATTGGATTTGACTAGGATCTGAGAAAATCAAAAGGGAGTGATCCTGATTGTCTTTTTTTAGAACTCCTCGTGCCTTTTGGCCTGTGGATAAGTCCTGTCTTACTACCACTTGACCAGATGCGAATCCTGCAGCAAAGTACAGGGCAACCTTTGAGTTTTTTTCTAATATCTCTTCAAATACAGATACTGGAATACTATAGACCAAAGAATCAACTTCGACCTTTGCCTCATAGATATAGGGTCTTTTTCCTAAAAGTGCTAGAACACCAAATACATCCCCCTCATCGCAATAATCCTTGATTTCATTTTGATCATAGAGTCCGATCTGACCTTCTTTTAAGATGTAAAAGTGTGGTCTAGCAGCTTCATTTTTCTTAAAAAGTATCTCTTCTTTTGCCAAAAACTGGACTTCCACTTGGCTGGCCACTAGTTCAAGATCAGAGGGTTTCAAAAATGAAAAAGGGGGGAACCTTTTCAAAAACTCCTGAACTCGCTTGACAATTACATTGGCCATGTGATGAAAATACTGATTTCAATTTAGAAAATTGCTGACAGAATGTCTTAGACTAAAATTGGTTCTAAATTTGATTTGTAAATTCCTTTAAATCAGATAAATGATGTCAGGAAGAGCCGTTTTTAGAAGTATTAAAAATCTCCTTTGGGCCTTAATTGTAGCCTTTATGGTTGGGGTTCATAATTTTTACAAGCAAGAGATGGATTCTCCAGATTCTATTGTTTCCTCTATTGAAATAGATGCGGAAGAGGAAGATGACACTCCCAAACTCTAAGGCTTTAAAAAACAATAGACACCAGAAATTCTAGTGTCTATTGTCTTGAGTTTGATGTCTATTTTATTTCCTTCCTTCAATAATCTGCTTCACTACTTCTGGATCAAGGAGAGTACTAGTGTCTCCCATATTGTCCAGGCTGTTTTCAGCAACTTTTCTAAGGATACGTCTCATAATTTTACCTGATCTAGTTTTTGGCAAACCAGGTACCAATTGAATTTTATCTGGTTTCGCAATTGGACCAATGATTTTAGAAACCGAATCCTTGATTTCTTGAATCAAGTTTTCTTCGGTTCTATTAGTCAAATCACAAATCACATAAGCATAAATGCCTTGTCCTTTGACCTCATGTGGATAACCTACCACCGCAGATTCAATCACTTTAGGATGCTCATTGATCGCGTTTTCAACTTCTGCAGTTCCCATTCTATGTCCAGAAACGTTGATTACATCATCTACACGACCTAGGATTCTGTAGTATCCATCATGATCTCTTTTCACACCATCTCCGGTGAAATACATATTTGGATAGGTTGAGAAATATGTTTGTTTGCATCGGTCATGGTCGCCGTATGTTGTTCGGATCATCGATGGCCATGGGAATTTGACACAAAGGTTTCCTTCCACTCCATTTCCAGTTAGTTCATTTCCATCTGCATCAACAATACAAAGTTGGATACCAGGAAGTGGTAGAGTTGCATAGGCTGGTTTGGTTGGAGTAATTCCCGCCAATGGTGAAACCATGATTCCACCAGTTTCAGTCTGCCACCAGGTATCCACGATTGGACATTTGTCTTTTCCGATATGCGTATGATACCAGTGCCAAGCTTCTTCGTTGATTGGCTCTCCTACAGAACCCAATACTTTCAATGAACTCAAATCATATCCTTGAATAGGTTCGGTACCATATGCCTGCAATGCTCTGATAGCAGTTGGGGCTGTGTAGAATTGGTTGACTTTATGCTTTTCCACTACCGCCCAGAAGCGACCGGCATCTGGATAAGTAGGCACTCCCTCAAACATCAAGGTTGTAGCTCCACACAAAAGAGGACCGTAAACGATATAAGAGTGACCAGTGATCCAGCCAATATCCGCTGTACACCAGTATACATCTCCAGGAGAGTATTGGAATACATTTTCGAAGGAATATTTGGTATAGACCATGTATCCTCCAGTCGTATGGACTACCCCTTTTGGTTTACCGGTGGAACCTGAAGTATATAGGATAAATAGCATATCCTCTGAATCCATCTCTTCTGCGACGTTGGTGTCTGCTTGATCAGCTACTGCATCATGCCACCAGAAGTCACGACCTTCTTTCATGGTAATTTCCTGATGAGTTCTCTGATAGACAATCACCGTGTCTACAGGAGATTTTTCCAAAGCTTCATCTACTAGACCTTTGACTGCGATTTTTTTGCTTCCACGGAAGTTTCCATCTGAGGTAAGTACAGCTTTTGCTCCGCAATCCTTGATTCTATCTGCCAATGCTGAGGCCGAAAATCCTGCAAAGACTACTGAGTGGATAGCTCCAATACGTGCACAAGCTAGCATTGCAACTGCCGCTTCAGGTACCATCGGCATGTAGATGATTACTCGGTCCCCTTTTTCGATTCCTTTTGCCTTTAAGGCATTGGCAAAGCGGCAAACCTCGTGGAAAAGTTCCTTGTAGGTAAGTGTTCTGCTGGCTTCATTCGGATCATTGGGTTCCCAGATAATAGCTGGACGATCCGCCATGGTGAACATGTTTCTTTCGAAGATATTCTCAGTGATATTCAGCTTTCCGTTGACAAACCACTTGACATCCGGATCTTTAAAATTCCATTTTAAGGTCTTAGACCATCTTTTTCTCCAGTAAAAGGAATCTGCGATTCTAGCCCAAAACTCCTCAGGCTGAGTCACACTTTTTTGATATTCGTACAAATAACCGCTTAGGGTATGTAATCTATCACTCATGATGAAACTTAGGTTTATTGTAAAAGGAGTAAACTCCCGTATAATCTTTTAATGATCGCTGGCTTGTCCAGCCCCTCTTGGAATTCGGATATCTTGTACCATTTCCTGAACTTCTTTTGGAGGTGCAGGGGTAAAGCTGGAAACTAAGATACAAACAAGAAAGTTGAGGATCATGCCTATGGAGCCTATCCCTTCCGGAGAAACTCCAAACCACCAATTCTCGGCGGTATTCAATTCAGGACTGATGAATTTGAAGTAAATAATATACGCCAAAGTGAATACTAAACCTGTCAACATTCCAGCAATAGCACCTTCCTTATTTATTCGGTCGGAGAATATTCCCATAATAATGACAGGGAAAAAAGAAGCTGCTGCCAAGCCAAATGCAAATGCTACCACTTGTGCTACAAATCCCGGAGGGTTGACACCAAAATAACCCGCCAAAATCACTGCTCCTGCCGCTGCTATCCGTGCAATTCGAAGTTCTTTTTTCTCGGATATTTCTGGTTTAAAAGTTTTGAATAAATCTCTCGAAACTGAAGTGGAAATGACAAGCAGAAGCCCTGCTGCTGTGGATAGTGCTGCAGCCATAGCACCAGCAGCTACCAATCCCACTACCCAGTTTGGCAATTCTGCTATCTCAGGGGAAGCCAAGACCATGATATCCCGGTCGATGCTCAATTCATTCTTCTCTTGATCAGGTAGGTACTGCACGATTCCATCTCCATTTTTATCATCTACTTTGATCAAATCAGTCTTTTGCCAAGTACTGATCCAAGCTGGCAATTCGCTCACTTTTTTCTCGGAGGTAGAATTGATGGCATTGTAAATTCCGAATGCAGCAATGGCTGGTGCCGTCGTGTATAGAATAGCAATGAAGACCAAAGCATATCCTGCTGATAGCCTCGCATCTTTTACTTTTGGAACTGTGAAAAATCGGACGATCACATGAGGAAGACCTGCTGTTCCCACCATTAATGCCAAAGTGATCATAAACATGTCCATCATTCCTTTTCTTCCTGAGGTATATTCAGCAAATCCCAAATCCGCCAATACGCCGTCAAGCTTGTCCAGTAGGTAAGTCCCATCTGAAACTTCACCACCCAAGCCTAATTGAGGAATCGGGTTTCCGGTCAATTGCATTGAAATGAAAATCGCTGGAACCATGTAGGCAAAGATCAAAACGCAATATTGGGCGACTTGAGTGTAGGTGATCCCTTTCATTCCTCCCAAAACAGCGTAGAAGAAAACGATGCACATTCCAATGACTACTCCCCATTCGATAGGAACTTCTAGATAGCGGGAAAAGACAATTCCCACTCCTCTCATTTGTCCTGCGACATAGGTGAAAGAGATAAATAGAGCGCAAATGACAGCGACGATTTTGGCTGTTTTTGAATAATATCGGTCTCCCACAAAATCAGGAACAGTGAATTTTCCGAATTTCCGAAGGTAAGGCGCTAGTAATAAAGCTAACAGTACATAACCTCCAGTCCATCCCATGAGGTAAACTGATCCATCATATCCTGCAAAGGCAATGATTCCTGCCATGGATATAAAGGAGGCTGCAGACATCCAGTCAGCGGCTGTTGCCATTCCATTGGCTAATGGAGATACGCCTCCTCCAGCAACATAAAATTCTTTGGTAGATCCGGCACGTGTCCAGATTGCGATGCCTATATATATGGCAAATGATATTCCGACTAATAAATAGGTCCAGGTAAGGATTTCCATGTGATTTTGGGATTAATCTTCGTGAACATCAAATTCCTTGTCCAGCTTGTTCATTCGATACACGTAGACAAAAATCAATAAGACAAAAACATAAATGGATCCTTGCTGGGCAAACCAGAATCCCAGTTTAAATCCTCCCAGACGGATTTGATTGAGTTCTTCTACCCAAAGGACTCCGAAGCCAAATGAGACTAAAAACCAGATGAAAAGTAGGATAAATAAGGTTTGGAGATTTTTCCTCCAGTATCCTTTTGTATTTATTTTGGGTTCGGAAGGCATAGATTGTTTTGCTTATGCTGTGGTTGAGCATATAAAGTAGCAGGTCTAAGTATGCAAAAGCAACCCTTTTGGGGAAAATTTAAAAATTTTAATTAAGTCTTAAGATCTTAATGAATTTTTAGAGCAAAAACTCTGAAATAATTGCCAATCCAGCAGCCAAGAAACTTACCATAAGCTTGCTGATTTGGAGCTTGTGGTGAGGACTGCTTTCGAAGAAAATAGTGGTAGATATGTGAAGAAAACCACCTGCAACCAAGCCATACAAAATTCCGATTCCTTCTTTGCCTATTAGATCATTTTGGAAAAGGAAAGAGCTTGAAAACATTCCCAAAGGAGAAGAAAGAGCGAATAATGTCAAAAGGATAAGCGTCCATTTTTTACTCATCACAGAGGATAAGACTGCTGCCAAAGCAAATGCAGCTGGGCCTTTATGCATGATAATTCCCAGGAGTACCGACTTTCCGCTGTGTACATGGCCAACTGATGAAGAAACATCCTCAATCAAAGTGCCATGCGAAAGTAAAGTCCCTTCCAAAAAGGAGTGTATGAATAGCCCTAACATAACTGTCAAAACACCACTTTTTCCATGGCCATGGTGGTGTAAGTGAATATGTCCGTGCTCGATTCCGCTGGAAAGAAATTCCAAGATTTGTTGGAATAGGAAACCAATCAGAATGTATAGCCCCATTTTGGAGGCATCGGTTGCACTTGAAAAAAGCTCAGGGATAATATGGATGATAGTAATCGAGAAAAGATAGGATCCCGCAAAAACCAAGACCAATTTGAAGTATTTATCCTTGAAGTTTGGGGCAAAAAACACCAAGGAGCCCGCAATCATGGCTGTTAGAAAAAGAAGAATAAAGTTTAGTCCCATGCAATTTTCAGCTTTTCCAATTGGTTTTGGGGAAAAGCTTGATTGATAACCTCCGCAAAGGTAATAAAATTCAATAATGTTGCATTTATTTCAAACTTCTTGAAAATCCTTATTCAGTTATAAAGGAAAGATAAGGTTTTAGGCTTTCGCTAGTGTAGGACCCATATGTGCCATCAGGCTTACTGAAGATTAAAAACACTTCCAATTCAGAATGAGAATCGGCCAATTTGATAGCCTCATCTGTTCCCATCACCATCATGGCAGTGGCAAAGGCATCAGCAGTCATGCAGTTTTTCGCCAGAACAGTCGCGCTAAGTAAGTTGTGTCTAACAGGGTAGCCAGTTTTTGGATCGATCGTATGAGAGATTTTCACTGAGTCTTTAACATAGAAGTTTCTATAATTTCCAGAGGTCGCCATTCCTCTGTTATTCAATGCAATAATGCTGAAAAGCTCCGACGCATTGGATTCTTCCTCTGGTCTGTTTACACCAACTTTCCAAAGTTCCCCCTTATCATTGGTACCTCTCGCTACCAGCTCTCCTCCGATTTCTACCAGGAAGTTTGAAATTCCTTTGCTCGTCAAAAACTTACCTACTACATCCACTCCCTGACCTTTAGCGATAGCTGAAAAGTCAAGATAGATTTCGTGATTTTTCTTGATGACTTTCTGATTGTCAAATTCAATTTTATCAAAACCGACACTTCTCACCATGGTTTGGATGTCCACAGAGTCTTTCAATTCAGGACCTGTTGGTCCAAATCCCCAGATATTTACCAAAGGACCCACAGTCGGATCAAATGCCCCGTTTGTTTGGGTGTAGATAGCTTTGGAAGCATTTAAAATCTCTGGAAAAAAAGGCAAATTGAATTCCAGCGTATCTTTTTGGTTGAATTGGCTAAGTTCAGAATCTGGAATATAGGTAGATAAACTTTGGTTGAAAACCACTAAAAGGGAGTCAATGGAGTTTTGAAAGTCTCTGTTTTCCTGATCCAAATAGGTGATGTTGTAGGTGGTCCCCATCGTCTTGCCTGCAAGAGTGATTTTACCTGCTTCAGATGGCTCATCCAAAGTTACTTCTGGAGTTTGTTCTCGGTTTCTCCAGGTATAAACTAGAGCCACCATCAAAAGAAGAACTAAGGAATAGACGATATTTTTACGGGTATTGGATCGCATGGATTTTCAAATTTGCTGCAAAGTTAAGGCTTATTTTTGCTTACAAAACTCGTTAGATGAGGCAAAAAGTAAAAGTTCCGCTATCTTAAATTTCTATATTTGTAGGCTAAGAAGAATCCATGAGAGAAGACTATTTGCAGGGAGATGAAGAGCATTTGAGCCCGAAGGATCGGGAATTTGAAAGAGCACTTCGTCCATTGAGTTTTGAAGATTTTACAGGTCAGGCAAAAATTGTCGAGAATTTGCGCGTATTTGTATTAGCTGCCAAAAGGAGAAATGAGCCTTTGGATCATGTCCTGCTGCATGGTCCTCCGGGATTGGGCAAAACTACCTTAAGCCATATCATCGCCAATGAGCTTCAGGCAGGAATTAAAATCACTTCAGGTCCAGTTTTGGATAAACCTTCTGATTTAGCAGGCTTGCTGACGAATTTGGAGGAAGGCGATGTACTTTTTATTGATGAGATCCACCGATTGAACCCTATTGTGGAGGAATACTTGTATTCTGCGATGGAGGATTTCAGAATCGATATCATGTTGGATTCAGGGCCGAATGCCCGCTCAGTTCAGATTTCTTTGAGTCCATTTACTTTGATTGGAGCGACTACCAGATCAGGATTGCTGACATCTCCATTGAGAGCAAGATTTGGAATCAATTCCCGATTGGAATATTACGATGCTAAGCTCTTGACAGATATCGTGTCTCGATCCTCTGGGATTTTGGAAACTCCAATTGAGGAAGTTGCAGCTTATGAAATCGCCAGAAGGAGCCGTGGAACACCCCGTATTGCAAACATGCTTTTGAGAAGAACCAGAGATTTTGCTGAGGTCAAAGGAGACGGAACGATCACTTTGGATATTGCCAAAATAGCTTTGAATGCACTTGATGTGGATGAAAATGGGCTGGATGATATGGATAACCGAATATTGACGACCATCATTGAGAAATTCAAAGGTGGGCCAGTTGGTTTGGGAACAATCGCCACAGCATGCGGTGAGGAAGCAGAAACAATCGAGGAAGTATACGAGCCCTTTTTGATTCAGGAGGGCTATATGAAAAGAACTGCCAGAGGTCGAGTTGCGACAGAATTGGCATATAAACATTTGAATATCAAGCCTAACTCCGGGACAGGGACTTTGTTTGAAGGCCTCTAATTCCCATTTCCTCTGGAAATTAAAAGGGCAAGGTTGAAAGAGAATTTCAACCTTGCCTTTAATTTTTTAGAATTGATTTTGACTAAATCAGCTGATTTTTTCAGCAGCATCTTTATCCATAAACCAGATCAGTTTTCCGCTTGTGGGATTGACCATGCTGGCAGGATAAGAATTGAATTCTCCTTCCCTTTTGATGACCTCACGAACCTTCTCTTTCTTGCTGGCTCCTGTTACCAAAAAGGCTACTTCTTCAGCTTGATTAATAATACGTCCGGTGATTGTCACTCGTTTTTGTCCTGAGTCAGGATGAGTAGCAACTTTACAGTTTCTAGAAGAATCCCATAGGTAAATGGAATTTGGGAAAATGGATGCTGTATGTCCATCATCTCCCATTCCCAAAATTACTAGGTCGAATTGAGGGATTCCTTTTTCCAGTGGAAGGGTGTTTTCTAGGACTTCTCCATATCGAACAGCCTCCTCCTCAGGATCATTTTCTCCCAAAACTCTGAAAATATTCTCATCAGGGATTGAAATTTTAGAAAGCAGATGATCCACAGTCATTTTGTAGTTACTCTCCGAATCTGTTGGAGGGACACACCTTTCATCTCCCCAATAGAAATAGATTTTATTCCAATCGATCTCTGTTCCGAAATTCTCAGCCAAATAGTCAAAAACTATTTTAGGGGTACTTCCTCCAGACAATGCCACGTGAAGCTTTTCTTTGGTTTTAGCCAATTGGGCAAAGTATTCCGAAAAAGTTTTAGCTACTTCCTGCTTGTTTTCCAAGACTTGGATTTCCATGATGAGGTATTTTTATTTTTTAATCAATTAACACAAAACGCAGAACCCTGACTCATCTGTCAAAAGATCTCCTGGGTTCCTCCAACCAAAGCTATCTTCGATCAAATCGTCTGAATTTCTAGGTCCCCAAGTTCCTGCCGCATATCCGTAAGTATTGACAGCCGGATGATTTTCCCAACAGTTCAGAATAGGATCCACAAATCTCCAAGCAGCTTCTACTTCATCCGCACGGGCATAAAGCGTGGTATCGCCTTGCATTGCATCCAAAAGCAATCTTTCGTAGGCATCCATTACTTGAGCAGAATCCAAATCAGAATAATAAAAATCCATATTTGCCTGCTCCACATGGAAGCCTAGACCTGGCACTTTCACGCCGAATTTCAACAAGATTCCTTCGTCTGGCTGGATCCTGATGATCAATTTATTGTCTTTTCTATAGACATCCTGACTCTTGAACACCTCGTGATGAGGAGTTTTAAAGTGAATGACTATTTCAGTCACTTTAGTTGGCATTGCCTTTCCAGTTCTCACATAGAACGGAACGTCTTTCCATCTCCAGTTGTCCACAAAGAACTTGATGGCAGCGAAAGTCTCAGTTGTAGATTCTGGATTTACACCAGTTTCTTCACGGTAGCCTTTTACTTTCTTTCCATTGATCGTAGAGCTTACATATTGGCCTCGAAGTGTATTCTTGATGATGGTTTCTTCATCCTTCATGATTCTAATTGACTTCAAAGCTTTCACTTTTTCATCACGAATCTCTTCAGGATCAGCGCTAATTGGCGGCTCCATCACGATCAAGGATACTATCTGAAGCAAGTGACTTTGGAACATGTCACGGAAAGCACCAGATTTATCATAATAACCACCTCTTTGCTCTACGCCTACGGTTTCAGCATTAGTGATTTCGATATGATGGATATATCGGCGATTCCAAAGGGGTTCAAAAATCGAGTTGGAGAATCGGGTTACCAGTAGATTTTGGACTGTTTCCTTACCTAGGTAGTGATCAATTCTATATACTTGCTCCTCGTGGAAATAAGTGTGAAGACCTTGATTCAACTCCTTTGCAGACTTCAAATCATACCCAAACGGTTTCTCCACGATAATTCTTTTCCATCCTCCATTTTCTTGAGTCAATCCCTGGTCATGAAGATTTTTGGCGATGGTTTCATATAAGCTAGGTGGTGTAGAAAGGTAGAAAATTAGATTTCCCCCAGTCTTATAGTCCTTATCCAGCTCATTAATTCTTTTAGCAAGCTTTTCGTAGCTAGTATCGTAAGCAGTCCCTAGATCTTCATAGAAAAGCTTATCAGCAAATTTCTGAATGAATTCAGGATCCTCTTTAGCTATTTTATCTTTTAAAAATTCACTTTCTAAAACGACTTTAGACCTGAATTCCTCGCTGTCCATATTGCTACGGCTTACCCCTAAAACCACAAAATTTTCAGGTAAATGGCTTCCTTTATAGAGGTTGTAGATTGCAGGAATCAGTTTTCTGGCCGTCAAATCACCCGAAGCTCCAAAAATGATTAGCATTTGGTTTTGGGTCTTTTTCATGAAGTCAGTAGAGTTAATAGGGAGTAGTCCAGAAAATCATTTTTGGACTGGTTATGAATACTTTTTTGGAAAAAAGCGCGCATGCTCCGCAGGATGAGTTAATTTTGAATTTGAAGCCGTAAAAATAGGGCTTATTTATTTTAAACTCGCGCAACAAAAAAAGAATGCTACAGGAAATTGTAGCTAGAATAACATCATGGAGCAAAAAGATTTCGATTTTGGATTGGTTGGTCTGGGAGTCATGGGCCGAAATTTTATCTTAAATGTCGCTGACAATAAGTTTAAGGCTTTTGGTTATGATTTAGATCCTGAAAAAGTTTCAGCATTGATTGAAGAGGGAGGAAATCCTGATCAGGTGAATGCAACCTCAGACTTGAGCACTTTCGTAGGAGCTTTGTCTACTCCAAGAAAAATCATGCTTTTGGTCCCTGCGGGCAAAATCGTAGACCAGGTGATCGAAAGTTTGTTGCCGCATTTGGACCAAGGAGATATCATCATTGATGGTGGAAACTCGTTCTACACGGATACGGATCGCAGAGAAGCCTATTTGAAAGACAAAGGCTTACACTTTTTTGGATCTGGTGTCTCTGGTGGTGCCAAAGGCGCAAGAAGAGGTCCGAGTATCATGCCAGGCGGAGACAAGGAAGCTTATGAGCATGTAAGACCAATTTTCGAAGCTGTTGCTGCTAAATATAAAGGTGAGCCTTGCGTAGCTTATTTGGGACCGAAGTCTGCAGGTAACTATGTGAAGATGGTTCACAATGGAATCGAATATGCCATGATGCAGTTGACATCAGAGATCTATGATTTGTTGAAAAAATCAGCTGATCTAAGCAATGATGAGTTGCATGAGGTATTTTCTTCTTGGAATCAAGGACGTCTTCAATCCTTTTTGGTTGAAATCACTTCTGAGATTTTCCTTCAAAAGGATGATTTGACTGATGCTCGCTTAGTCGATATGATTTTGGACAAAGCAAAGCAAAAAGGAACTGGGAAATGGACATCTCAAAATGCAATGGATTTGGGTATTCCTGTACCGACCATCGATATGGCTGTCAGTATGCGTGAGATTTCAGCATTGAAAGATGAGCGAGTGAAGGCTGACGAATTGTACGATAGACCTGCTGTACAGCATATTGAAAAGGCAGAATTGATTGAGCTTGCTGAAAAGGCATTGTATTTCTCTTTTATCCTTTCTTATGCTCAAGGCTTGAATCAATTGGCTGAAGCTTCCAAGGAATATGGTTATGAGTTAAATATGTCTCAAATCGCCAAAATTTGGAGAGCTGGATGTATTATCAGAGCTGGATTGTTGGCAGATATCGCTGATGCTTTTGAGGCAAATCCAGGTTTGACGAACCTTTTATTGGCACCTTCATTTGTAAAACAGGTTCAAGAAACTCTTCCTGCTGTTCGTGAAACAGTGGCTTTTGCTGCAAAAAGCGGGGTTCCAGTTCCGGGACTATTTTCAGCCTTGAGTTATTTTGATGCCTTTACTTCAAGCAAGTTGCCATTGAACTTGATCCAGGCGCAAAGAGATCATTTCGGTTCACATACCTATGAAAGAATTGACAGAGAAGGAATTTTCCACACCGAGTGGGGAGCTTGAGAAGTTTGCAGGGATCAGTCTCAGTAGGCAGAAAAAAGGAAGTCAAAAATTTGGCTTCCTTTTTTTATCCTACTTTCAGTTTGAGTTCTCCTTGTCTTTTGACAACCTTGAGATCAAAGAACTGATTGATAAATGCTTTGCAGTGATTTTCTGACCATTCGGCTCTGGATTCGGTATCAAACAAAATAGTCATTCTCAGCATGGTCTTTACATATTGCTCATGCTGTCCCAATTCTTGAACGTATTTGATGAAAGACCTTTCCCAATCTTCCTTGAACTTGTCAAAGTGAGATCTTCCATCAAATAATAATTCCAATTGATTGTCTCCATGTTTGTAGCGGTATACTCCACAAAGTTGGCGATAGATCATTCGGATTCTTTCAACCGGGTATTCATTGGTATCCAAGATCTTAGCGTAAGTTTCATCCATCAATTGCAATGGATTGTACAAAAAAGTATAGGATCGCTTCAACTCATAAACCATTTGCTCCAAAAGCTCTTCTTCCATGACAAACTGAGCTTGTCTTAGAATATAGTTTTTGTCTAATGGAAAGAGTTTTTCGATCATCTTGGATTTTTCTAATCCACAAAAATAGGGAATTACTTTAAAAAGAGAATGGAGATTAAGAGAAAAGAGATTCTGAAGGAGATTTAAAGTATTCTACGGATTTTTATTGTTTAAGTGCTCTTTCTTTAAATAATAGATAAAACCATTAAGGACCTTGAGTGATTCAAGAACCATTTCACGGAATTTTAAGTAGGTTTCATTTGAAATATAATTTTCATCTTTTGCCTCTATCAAATGGTCCAATAACTCTGAAATTGACCCTCTGGCATTGTAATAAAATTTATTCGAATCCAGAAAATGATACCTTCCCCAACCTTCTGCAATATTTGCAGTTGATGACCTAGCTGCTCTTAAAATTTGGGATTTGAGATCATATTTTTCTGAATTTGGAATAAGAGGTAAAACCTTAATTTTTAATTCCTTTTTTAAAGCATATACAAGCTGCCAGCACTTTAGGTTTTCAAAAGTTTCAGACCTATCCATAAAAATTGGGGATGTAGATTCAATTAAAACTAATAAAATAATTATATAGTTTTAAACCTTTAACATTAATATCTAATCTCCATTCTCTAATCTCTTAATCTCGTATTCTCTAATTCAGATTTTACCAATCTGCCGGCCTCTTTGCTTGGTAAGCTGCCATCTGATCCAATAATTCCACAGGATCATCCGAAACGATCAGCAACTCTTCTTGCTCCGGATAAAGAAATCCTTCCTCCATAGCATGATTCAAGAAGTCAATCAATTTGTCGTAATAGCCATTGATATTATATAGCGCCAAAGGCTTTTGGATATAGTGCAGTTGGTTGAGAGTCATGATTTCAAAAAGCTCTTCCAAGGTGCCGATCCCTCCAGGCATAGCGATAAAACCATCCCCTCTTTCAGCCATTAGCCATTTTCTGTCTCTCATGGTCTCTACCACGATCAATTCAGTACATCCCGTATGAGCAACTTCTCGATCCACGAGCTTTTGGGGAATGATACCCAACACCTCTTTTCCTGCAGATAGGAGTTCATCCGCAATGATGCCCATCAGCCCAACTCTTCCTGCGCCATAGACCAAGGAATGATCTCGTTTGATCATTTCTTGAGCCAATGCTCTTACACCTGATTCATACACTGATGAATTTCCCGTTCTTGACCCACAATAGACCGTTATTTTTTTCATGAGGATTGGTTTTTGCCTTTACTCGAAATTAGCTGTTTGCGGCTATTCCCCAAAATTTGAAAATTAACAAGACTTTATTTTTTGACTATTTTTGAACTATGAAAATTTGCTTTGCTACCAACAACAAGAAGAAAATAGAAGAGGTGAAGGCCGCCTTGGGTTCAGAGTTTCAAATTGTTTCACTTGAAGATATTGGTTGCCATGAAGAGCTGCCTGAGACTGGTGATACATTAGAGTTCAACGCTTTTCAAAAAGCTCGTCATGTCAAAGATCATTATGGAGTGGATTGTTTTGCCGATGATACCGGACTTGAAGTGGAGGCTTTAGATGGAGCTCCTGGTGTTTATTCTGGTAGATATGCTGGGGAGCCTAGATCAGATGAGCGTAATATTGACAAATTACTCGATAGCATGACAGGCAAGGAAAATCGTCAAGCGAGATTCCGAACTGTTATAGCACTTCTATTAGATGGAAAAGAATATCAGTTTGATGGAATAGCTAAAGGAGAGATTTTGGATCACAGAGTTGGTGAAAAAGGATTTGGCTATGATCCGGTTTTTAGGCCTGAAGGCTATGAATTGACTTTTGCAGAAATCAGTCTGGAGGATAAAAACAAAATTTCCCATCGTGGAAAAGCCGTAAAAGCATTGGTAGAATTCCTTCGCCAAAGAAAATTCTGAAAAACGCCTAAAAAAAGTTTTAACTTTGTGCTCATGCAAAAACCTTTCATCGTAGGCATTACAGGCGGATCCGCCTCTGGGAAAACATTATTTTTGGAGCGACTGCTTAGTACTTTTGAGCCAGGTGAGGTTTGTTTGATCTCTCAAGACAACTATTATAAGCCTCGCCACATGCAGCCGGTCGATGCCCAAGGTGTGCATAATTTTGATACTCCGCATAGCATTGATTTTGAAGCTTATGCTGCAGATATTCGAAAAATTCAGGCAGGAGAAACAGTAGAGCGTGAGGAATATACATTTAATAATGCCTCCAAAAAGCCTAAAATGCTCACTTTCAATTCTGCTCCAGTAGTGGTTGTGGAAGGCATTTTTGTTTTATACTATCCAGAGTTGGCGGATCTATTGGATTTGAAAATTTTTATTGATGCAAAAGATCATATCAAGCTTAAAAGAAGAATCATTCGAGACAAAGTAGAGAGAGGCTATGATCTGGATGATGTTCTTTATCGCTATGAGATGCATGTGATGCCAACCTACGAAAAATACATTGAGCCATTCAAAAGTGATGCAGATCTGATCGTTCCAAACAATCATGATTTTGATAAGGCGCTCGATGTAGTACGATCTTATTTGCGCTCAAAATCAGGTAAATAGGAAAAAATACCTCTAAAACAGCTTGAGTTTCAAATATTGGCTATATTTGCGGCGCATGAGTTCCAAGAAATCAAATAGCAAATTAATCCAACAGCGCATTGCAGTGATGCTGGCGTTATTGCTATGCTTCTTTATTTCTTCGGTAGAATACTCATCACTTGAAGAGACTGTTCAAACTGAGCAACACAGTGATTCTGATCAGAATCAGACATTTCTAAATGTAGCTGTAGATGCAGTAGTGCCTTTCGCAGTGCATGTTTCTCATTCAGTTTTCTATTTGATTTATGAAATCATCAGTTTCGAGCCTACTTCTTTTGTAGCCGATATGATTTCTATTCCCCAGCCCAATCAACTGGGAGAAATACTTTTTGAACGGATTATATCCACTAAGGGGCCCTAAACTCACTCTTTTTCCTGCCTAATTAATTTAGCATGCTGCGTTGCAGTAATGCCTTCTCGTGTATTCTCAATAATAATTTAATATCTAATTCCTATGCAAAACAAAGGTGTCATTGTGTTTTTGACAGTTGTGATTACGGCCTTGTGTCTGTATTACTTGTCATTCACATTTGTATCTAATGGCATCCAGCAAAAAGCAACAGCTTATGCGACGGATGCTTCTGGCAATGTTGATTTTGGCCAGAGAAGAGCTTATCTAGATTCCATCTGGAGAGAGCCAGTTTACAATTTCCTAGGTGCTGATTTCACCTATCAGGAAATCAAAGAAACCGAATTGGGTCTTGGTCTTGACCTTCAAGGTGGTATGCATGTTACTTTGGAAGTTTCCCCTGTGGAAATCGTCAAAGGACTTGCTGGTAACCCAAAAGATGCTGGTTTCAATAAGGCAGTTGACGAAGCCAAAGAAGCTTCCAAAACTTCTACAGACAAGTTTGTAAACCTATTCTATTCTGCTTGGCAGGCTAATAACTCTGGAAAAAACCTAAGTAGCATTTTCGCTACAGCGGCAAACAGAGGTAGAATCTCATTGGAATCTTCTGATTCTGAAATTTTAGAAATCATCGATACTGAAGTTGAAAATGCGATTGATCGTTCTTTCAACATTTTGAGAACTCGTATTGACCGATTTGGTACTTCTCAGCCAAACATTCAGAGAATCCAAGGTTCTGGTAGAATTCAGATCGAATTGCCAGGTGTGGATAACCAAGAGCGTGTTAGAAACTTGCTTCAAGGTGTTGCAAAACTTCAATTCTGGGAAGTTGCTGAAGTAAACGAATTGGGTGGTGGCCTTGAGGCTATCAACTCTGCTTGGGTTTCTTCAAATAAGAGTACTTCTGCTTCTTCTGATGAAACTGGAGCTACTGAAGAGCTTTCTACTGAGGACTCCCTAAGAAATGCTTTGGAAGAGCAATTGGCGGAAATTGACCCATTGAATCCAAGTAATGATGTTTCTCCAATCTTCAGCCTATTGTATCCAAACTATGGATTGGCTTATGAAGTGAGAGATACCATGATTATCAACAGAATTCTTAAGAATCCTGATTACAATGTTCTTTTGCCTCGTGATATCAAATTGCTTTGGGGTGTAAAACCATTCACTCCAGAAGGTACTTCTGATGAGGTGTTGGAACTATATGCTATCAAAGCTCCAAGAGGAACAGATGAAGCTCCTTTGGAAGGTGATGTTGTGACTGATGCTCGTCAAGCATTGGATCAAACTTCAAGACCAGCTGTATCTATGCAAATGAATGCAGAAGGTGCCAGAAAGTGGAGAGCTTTGACTGCATCAAACATTGGACGTAGAATCGCTGTTGTATTGGATGACTATGTTTATACTGCTCCAGTTGTAAACGGTGAAATTCCTTCTGGTCAGTCTGAAATCTCTGGTAATTTTACCCTTCAGGAGGCACAAGATTTGGCGAATATTTTGAAGTCTGGTTCCCTACCAGCTCCAACTCAAATCGTAGAAGAAAGCATCATTGGTCCAACTTTGGGTAAAGAAGCTCAAAGCCAAGGTATCATCTCTATGGTTGCCGGTTTGGTAATCGTAGTAGTATTTATGGTTGCTTACTATGCAAAAGGTGGTTTGGTTGCTATCTCTGCATTGGTATTCAACATCTTCTTCATCTTGGGTATTTTGGCTCAGTTGGGAGCAGCATTGACCTTGCCTGGTATTGCTGGTATCGTACTGACAATCGGTATGTCGATTGATGCGAACGTATTGATCTTTGAGCGTATCAAAGAAGAACTTCGAAATGGTGCTGGCCTGATGGCAGCAATCAATGCAGGTTACAACAAGGCTTTCTCTGCAATCCTTGACTCCAACGTAACTACCTTCTTGACTGGTGCGATCCTTTATGCATTGGGTCAAGGTCCTGTTAAAGGATTTGCTATCGTATTGATGATCGGTATTGCATCCTCTTTCTTCTCAGCAGTATTCATCACGAGAGTGATTGTTTCTTGGATGAGCAAGAAAGGTGACAATAGCTCAATCAGCTTTGCTACTCCATTTGCGAAAAACGCGCTTACTGGAATCAACTTTGATTTCTTGAGCAAGCGTAAAGTAGCTTATTTGATCTCTACAGGTATCATCGTAGTTGGTTTGGCTATCGCAGCTATCAGTGGATTGAAATTCGGTGTTGACTTCACAGGTGGTAGATCTTACATCGTAGCATTCGAGCAGCCTGTTGTTCCTTCTGACTTGAAAGTTGGTTTGGATTCTGAATTTGACGGATCTGTGGAGGTGAAAACTTACGGTGCAAACAATGTATTGAAAGTGACTACCTCTTACCTAATCAATGAAGATGATGACGCTTCCAATAAAGAAGTAGAAGAAAAAGTAAAAGAAGGTATCACCAACGTGACAGGAATGACTTTCACAGAGGATGCTGAAAATTTGGGAGCAAATCAATTTGCTATCACTGGTTCTTCTAAAGTGGGAGCTACAGTAGCGGATGACATCAAAGCTTCTTCTGCTGAGGCAATGATCGCAGCATTGATCGCTATCTTCCTTTATATCTTGGTAAGATTCCGTAAGTGGCAGTTCTCTCTTGCTTCTATCATTGCGTTGATTCACGATACTTTGTTTGTGATCGCGGCATTTGCAATTGCTAGTGCATTTGGGGCAACATTCGAAATTGATCAGGTATTTATCGCGGCAGTATTGACGGTGATTGGTTACTCTATTAACGATACTGTGATTGTATTTGACCGTATTCGTGAAAACCTTGAAAATAGAGGTACAGGTAAATTGGTGAAAGTATTCAATGATGCGATCAACCAAACTTTGGGTCGTACTTTGATCACTTCATTTACTACCTTGATCGTAGTACTTGTACTATTGGTATTCGGTGGTGAAGTATTGAGAGGTTTCTCTTTCGCACTATTTATCGGTGTGGTTGTAGGTACATATTCATCAGTTTACATTGCTACTCCTATTGTAGTGGATTTGATGAAAAAGGAACTTGATCAAGAAAAAGAAAAGCAAAAAGCTTAAGACAAGCTGAATTATAAAAAGAAGGCCAGCCCAATTTTGGGTTGGCCTTCTTTTTTGGTATTTATCTTAGAAAAACTCTTAATTCAGGGAGTTTTAATTTTATAAACTTTCCCGTCAAATTTTGTCATCAGGTAAAGTTGACCTGTTTTATCCTGACCAAATTTCAAGTCAACTCTTTTGCAGTCGCAAAGCTCTTTGATAGTCATTTCTTTGCCATTGTAGATGACTTTCCATGATTCCACTTTTGGCTGATCCCCTTTCAAATCACTGATATACAATTTTCCGCCCGGTACATCTCCAAACAAGAAATTGCCTTCTAATTCTCCTGATGGGATAAAGTATCCTGCAATAATTGCATTGAGCTCATCATGATCCAATTGGATCAAAGGATAGGTTGATCCTAATTCTGCATCATCGGCAGGCAATGGGAAAAGATCACTCATATTGCCATATGGGTTAATCAAAAATGTACCTTCACGCTGCGGCCAGCCATAGAATTTACCAGGTTCGATTTTATTCAATTCTTCGATGTTGTGATGGCCGATTTCCGATGCTAATAGCTGACCATCAGGACTCCAAAAGACTCTGTTTGGGTTTCTGAAACCATAGGCATAAACTTCACCTGCTTTGTTAGGATCACTTGCAAAAGGATTGGATGCAGGGATTCCATACTTTCCATTTTTACTGTTTCTTCCGCTTGGGTCAATTCTTAAAATACTGCTCCAAGGGAGTCTTCCTTGATGATCTGGAATAAAGGCAAAACCATTTTCTGCACTGCCTCCATCTCCTACACCGACATACAAAAGCCCATAATCCTCATCCCCTGGCTTTGACTTAGGATTGAAAGCCAATTCCTGGACACCATGGATTTGAGTCGGGACGTCTATTCTGAAAAATTCTCTTCCCTCTCCGACATATGGAGTTCCTTTTGGATTATTAGTTTTCCATTCTGTCAACACCCATTGCATCTTGACAGGAATACTGTCTGCATAAGCAAAATCCGCAGGAGCTGTTCCACCAGGTACTGTGTGAGAGGTGTAAAGTATTCCATTATTCACAAAATCTGGGTGAAAAGCCCAGCTTCCAAAGCCTGTAGCAAGTCCGGGCTTGGAGACCATTTCTGGTCTTAGTTTTTTGAGATTGAGGTATTCAACTGGCTTGCCATTGATGATTTCATACATCACCCCATGCTGATCTTGGAGGAAAGTTCTTCCAAAAACTGGTTCGGATTCCAGTTTGGTGATTTTCGCAAGTGGTGTAATTGTGTCTGTTGGAGGTACCTGAAAGAAAAACTCCAATTCCATCCGAATTCCTGAATCGACTACAGAATCCGGGATGGGATCTTCAATTTTATCAGCACTTTGCTCAACGGCCTTTTTCTCATAAGTATGTAGGTAGCTGAGAATTTGATCCATTTGTTCATCTCCTAGGTTAGGAAAGGCGGGCATATAGGTTTTGTATGCAGCAAAAGTTGCTTTTGCTCTTTCATCACCTGATTCAATGATCTGTGTTGGATTCTTGATGAAATTCTTGACCCATTCGGAAGTCATTTCATGAGTGACTCCACTAAGATTTGGACCGATAGCATTTTGGGTAAAATTGTGGCAGGCGGCGCAGTTTTGCTCAAAAAGAGACTTGCCTGCTGTGATTTGTTCCTGGTCTGTGGAAATGTCCCAACCGGGATTTTTTTCTCCGGAACATGCCGCAAAAAGGGCTAAGGCAGGAAGAAAAAATTTTACAGAATTTTTCATAATAGCTAATTAATCGATTTTCCGAATCGATCAAAATCAAAAGCTATTGGAATTAAATGAAAATGCGGAATTGATTTCGAATAGCAGATCTCCATCAACTATTCAAAGGCAACCTCAAAAAACTCAGGGCTTTCTGACTGTAGTATGAATCAAGTTTAAATAATGTCTTGCCTTAGGATATTCCGAATTCAATTCCAAAG
Organism: Algoriphagus zhangzhouensis; assembly: GCF_900148515.1. Taxonomy (GTDB): domain Bacteria; phylum Bacteroidota; class Bacteroidia; order Cytophagales; family Cyclobacteriaceae; genus Algoriphagus; species Algoriphagus zhangzhouensis. The sequence continues at coordinate 932,647 of NZ_FRXN01000002.1, forward strand.
CATTTTTTAGCCATTTTTCAGCCTCAACAAACTCAGAGATGCTACACAAAATGACCCCTTTTTCTGTCATTATCTGATAGTTTTCGGGATAAATTTTTAAGATTAAATCGTATTGTTCAAGCCCCTTCTCGATTTGTCCAGAAGTAATGTAATTTAGACTGAAATGCCTTCTTATCTCCAGATTGTCCGGATTTTTGGCCAATGCTTTTTTATAGGCATTTTCTGCCAAACCGTGATTTCTTAGATGATATTCGCACTTGCCAATTTGAAACCAAACCTCGGCGCTGCTATTCAAAGTTGCTAAAATTTCCAGGGCTTTTTCAAACTCCTGATTGAGCATCAAAACCTTGGAAAGACCCAAATAGAATTCCTCCTTTGGATTGGATTGGATTGCTTTCTCCCAATATTGAATAGCATCTTGGATTTCATTTTGATGAGTTTTCAATTTTGCGAGACTAACCCAAGCATTGGCATAATTTGGGTCAATTTTTAGTGCCAGAAAGTAATTTTCTTTTGCACGATCCAACTCTCCCTTCATTGCAAAACTATTGCCCGAATTGAGATAGAATACGGGTTTTTCTTCGATGGAAATCGCCTTTCTAAAATAGTCAATAGCTTGATCAAAATCCTTGAGCTGGTGGTATAGTAACCCAAGATTATTTAAGGTAGTCGTGTTTTCAGGATTCTCTTCCAAAGCTTGAAAATATAAGCCTTTGGCTTTTTCCGAATCCCCTTTAATAAATGATTCGACCCCTTGATTATTCAGTTCCTTTGATAGGTTGGTTTCCATTTTTTAGAAAATATCATCTTTTACATCCCTTGCAAGACCAGAGGCCATATTGATAATATCCAAATCTGGATAAATGACTTCCAAATCATCAAAAGAAATGCTGAATGCCTCTCCTTCACGATAATGAATCGGGAATACAATACCGAACTGGATATCTGGCCCCCATTCGTATGAAGCAAGATTATGTCTCCATGTTTCTGAAATAGAGAACCATCCAATACCCAGACTAGCTCTTGCAAATGCGTTTAGTGCAAATACAAATTTAGGATTGACAGTTATCCTACCCAATGCATCGATGGTCAGGCCTTCCAAAGGACTCCAATTGACATCCACTGAAGCAAGTGCTTCCCCTTCAAGTCCCAATGAGCCTTCGAGCTCGATTCCTCCAGTCAAACTGGCGATTCCTGCACTGACACCCAAACTTAAATCACCACGTAAAGTAAGACCCGCATCCGCAGGAATAACAAACTCACCATGTCCATTTAAGGTTGTCTCATTTTCTCTTTCAGGATTATAGGTGATTTCGGCTGACATATTTCTTAATGCTCCCGGTCCAAATCCTGCTGTGAAGTCTAATCCACCACCAATCTGAGCTACCAATCCTATACTTCGTGGTCCGAGTGGAATAGCAAAAATTGGGATTTCTATAGTTGGAGCTCTGAAGAGGTTTCGATTGACCTCACGTCTTCCAAATACTTCGTATTCGTCTGAAGACAGTCTAGCGGTGACCTCTAGTTCACCATTTGGAAGGAATTGAACTTCGGCAGTGGCTGCAAGCCAAGGTGTAATCTGCAATGTTAAGCTTCCCCCTCCGTAAATCAGGATGGTATCTGTTGGATCACCGGAAGGCTGTCCATCTTCTCCAATTGCTCTGTTGGTTGCTCCTACATTGACACTTCCTGAGAGCATTCCTCTACTATAGTCTGCCGAGCCTTCGATGGTCAAGGCACCATCTTCATAGGTCACGGTCAATGTTGAATTGATTCCAGGAATGTCTGGTTGGGCAGTTCCTGTTACAAACACATGATACTCTTCATCCTCATTGGTTTTGGAAACTCTGGCCTCGACACTTCCTCCGGTGATTCCTGGTACCTCACTGCTTAAATTGAAACTACCACCAATTGAGAAGCCATTTTCTCCGTACTCGATAGACATTCTTCCTCTCTCGATTCCTGGAATATCCAATTCAGCTTCCCCTTCAGCTGCAAATACATTTTCGCTATAGGTGGCATTGATTGTGGCGCTTTTGACACCTCTGATCTTCCCTTCTGGGATACCTACAGTACCACCGATGGTCCAGATTTCATTTTTGTATTCAACCCGAATCTCAGCTGGATCAAAAAGTTCCGAATCAAAATTGAAGGCCCCTTCCAATTCAAAACCTCCAGAGGTAGATGCCGCAGCACCGATATGACCTTCACCTACACTCTGGATTCCGAAGTTGACAATGCCTTCTAGGCCAATACCATCGGTTCCAGCAAAAATCTCTAAAGAACTGTTGTGAAAATCAAAAGGACTAGGGAATGAGAAATCAGAAGCTGTAAATATTTTAGAAATACGAACACCTTCTTCGTTTATGGTTATTTGAATATTGGAGTTTCCAATAAAAGGAACTGTAGGCGCAATTGTACCACTTGCAACCATCCCTATATCATCATTTAGTTCTACACTCGTCAAAGTAATTGGACTTAATGGCTTAAATTCTAATACTCTTTCCATAGCAGATTCAGTACTGCTCCTGGATATCACTCCTCCATATTGGACGCCCTCTTTTCTGTTTATCTCAAAAACCAAGTCTGTTTTTTCCTCAATCAATCCTGTAGATCCTGGAAATGCGGTTACTCTTATAGATCCATTTCCTCCCTCTCCTTCACTTTCACTAGTGGTTGATTGATACCGGACAGCATTAATGATCATTCGTGCCCCTCCTCTTTTTCCTATGAATAAATTCAGGGATTCTAGACCATCTCTGCCACCATTATCTAATGCTTCTTGGCTCCAAGGAATTCGAATTGGAAGTCCTCCCATTACATTTGTATAGATCATTAATTCATTCGGACTTCCTCGAAATCCACCTTGTGAAACCTGTGCCTCTGTCAAAAATCTTAATCCTCTTAATTGTCTGCCTTGTTTGATCCTCTCCAAGGTCCAATTTTGATTTGCATTGGCATCAGATGGCAATCTCATTCCTCTCCCTCTCGATACGCCTTCGGTGAGAGTAATGGTATAATTTTCCTTTACAGCTTCATGACTTGGAGGTGAAATAAGATTTTCTGAACTACCAGTTAAAAGAGTTCTTATCCTTGCGTTAATTTCATTGTTAATTAAGGAGCCAGAAGATCTGTTTGCGGAGGATTCCAACATCCAAAGATTCCCGGTATCTGTTTCATCTCCACCTAATTGAAGTTCTCTTTTATGATCTACATCATGTGGTTTAAATTCGCCACTTGCATTCCAATATGGTCTAGTTAATCTTCGCTTTATTTGTGCCTCGGTACCAAAAATAACTCCTGATTCACCTCTTCTTGAAGATGCTGCACCTCTATTACCTCTAAGAGTTAAATAGTATATTGGATTATCATTTTGTTCTAGTTGTGGAGGATTTTCCTGATGAATTTTTTCTTCAAAATCTGATGTAAATCCTGAGCCAGTCATAGCATCTGATTCCCATGATTCTATATGTGTTCCTGACCTTACAGTTTTTTTGAATGATTCTCCTCTTCCTGGGCCATATCTAACTTTGAACCCAGGAACTCCAAGAGTTGGGAAAGTTGCTGTTTGATTTTCGGTATTTATAGAATAGGTCTTTGCAGGACGACCAACAGTAAAGCTAAATTCATTGGTTTTTACTATTTCTTCTTCCTCTTCCTCCTCCTTCTGTACCATTGGCATTCTTTGAACTACAGCACTTTTTTGCTGAATTGTATGCGTCAACTCATGTGCTAACAAATGCTTTCCTTTGGAGGATTCAGGACTATATTTCCCTTCATTGAAATAGACATCAGATCCATGGGTAAAAGCCTGAGCCCCCAATGCATTACTCATGGATGTGGCTTGTGGTCCGGTATGAATTTTTACTCCAGAGAAATCAGCACCTATTTTCTGCCCCATTTCGGATTGGACAGCAGGAGCCATAGGACTTCCACCTCCCGTACCACCTTGAATTTGTGTGGAAACAGAGGCAGGGACCTCGCCATTCCCTCCCATCATTTGAAGAGATTCTTCTTCTTCACCTTTGAGTTGAACAGTTTCTTCCTCCTCTTCTTTCAATTGAAGTTCCTCTTCCTCTTCCGGACTTAGGGAAATCATGGAGATACCAGCTGAAAGAGGCATCATTTGTACCGATTTCTCTTCTTCAGATTTAGGTTGGATGGCTTCTTCTTCCTCCTCTAATTGGACTCCTCCAGAACTCCCAGTCATTATCGGAGTTTGTGGAGTGCTTGGCATCATCATTACCTGATCGGCAACCGAGTCTGCTTCTTTTTCATATTTATCGCCTGGTTTCCCGACTTTGAGGGAAGGTTGGATTATAGCAGCTCCAGCCCCGAACAGGCGGGATTTAGGTGGGGCTATTTTTTTTGCTGCTGCTCCCATGGATATTATTTTTTAAGAGGAGTCATTGCTTCTCCAGGTTCTTCAGTTTTCATCCCTTGGCGTTCTTTTTCCACAGGACTCATTTTTTCCTTTTCATTTTCTACTGCCTTTTCTTTGTCAACCATGATGACAACTGGCTCTTTTTCAGGCTCCTGTTCAGGCTTTTTTCGAACTTTACGTTTCATTTCGCACTCCTTAAATTGTTCTTCCTACTTTTTGAAATTCCTTTCTGACACCTTCTGTGATATCTTCCATCCGGATGATTTTATCATCGTGTTCCAGAGCCATCAAAAGGCTATGTTGAATCACATTGATAATGCTGCCGCCACTGAGATCATAGGAAGAGGCCAATGACATCAAATTTACTTTCGGTTCAAGCTGAGCTCTTTCTGGAAAACCATTTTTCCAAAGTTGAAGTCGTTCTTCGGCTTGGGGCATGGGGAAAAATATGCTCGATTGGAAGCGGCGCATAAATGCTTCATCAAGGTTCCCTTTTAGATTGGTAGCCAAAATGACCAAGCCATCATACTCTTCGATCCTTTGCAAAAGATAGGAGACCTCTTGGTTGGCATATTTGTCATGGGCATCATTGACAGAGGTTCGTTTGCCGAAAATGGCATCTGCCTCATCAAAAAACAGAATCCAGTTTTGCTTTTCTGCCCGGTCAAAAATCTTCCCCAAGTTCTTTTCTGTTTCTCCAATGTATTTGGAAACAAGCCTCGATAGATCTATTCGATAGACATCCAAGCCCATTTTTTTGCCCAAAAGGGCTGCAGTTAAAGTTTTTCCAGTGCCTGGGGGACCAAAAAATAAAGCTTTATATCCGGGACTTAGTACTTTGCCCATTCCCCATTCATTAAGCAAAAAGTCCTTATGCTTGAGCCAAATCTCTAATTCTTTCAGCTCAATTCTAGTGTCTTCTGGCAATACCAAGTCTTCCCAATCCAAAGCTGTGTGAAGTCGCTGTGCAGGGAAATCATTGTTGAAACTTGGCTTCTGAATCCGTCCTGTGGTGATGAGATCCAAAATTTCTCTAGATATGGCTAAAGTGCCAGATAGGAAAGATTCATCCGTTTCCACATCGCTCAATTTGAGTATTCCTTCTTTAAATAAGGTGCCCGTTCCATCAAGAAGATTTTGGTATTGAAATCGTTTTTTGAGGTCATTTCCAGCCAAAATGAAAAGGATAGTCTCTCCAGTTGGAATAAATCCATTGTGAGATTTGGCTTTTTTGCCACCAAATTCCGTGTAGATCTGCTGAGTCAATTGATTCCTACTCATAAACATATCCAGTAATTGTGGACGGATATGAGGGACAGCAGCTAGGATTAATAGAAATCTATCTTCTGGTCCTAAACGGTGTTTTTTGATCAAATCAGAATATGGGGATTCTAGATTATCCAGCTCGGGTGGAGGAATATGGAGAAGGTCTTGGTTGGCCGTATCTGGTTTTGCATTGATAGCAGATCTTGCCTTCAAGATCTGCTGAAGCCAGTCCATTTCCAATTGGACGAATTGGGCATTATCGTGTGCTTTGCTTACCATTCTGTAAAAAGTGTTTCTTCCATCCAAGGATGTTTGATGATACTGATTCCCCAAGGGAGCTGGTTCAAAAGAATGTCAATAGATGTCCTTGGAATGATCAACTGAAAACCTTTTTCAACTTTCCGAAGACTTCCTTCCCGATGAAAAAATCCTTTGGAAATGGATTTCCCTGATGAAGTTTTTAAAGCTTTCCACCTCTGCGCTAAAGTGTCCAAAAGGTTTTTCATCTCCTCTTTTTCCAAATCTGTGGGTTCAAACTTTACCTCAATAACCTTTGAGCAAGGAATTCCACAGAGGATTTTGTTCAGAAGTAGATCGCTTTCCTCAAACTGATTGCTTTCATCTAGCAGACTTTGCAATAGCAAAGCGGCCCTGTTTTGGGCTCCATCAGAGGCAAATTCTTTTTCTTTGGTCAAATTCAAACCTTCGAAAAAGTATGGCAGAAAAGGAGCCGTCAACACCAATCCTGCATTGGAAATCGGGAAAGTTTCGTCTTGCTCCAATTGATCTTTGGATCGATATAGATCTTTTTCTTTTGATTTAATAGACTCCTCAACCGAATGAGACTTTATAAGAACCGTTCTCGCTAGTTGAATAAATAGATCTGATTCAGATTTTTCCAAAAACTGGATCTTCGGTTTCTGTGAAATTTTTGATCCCTCATAAATGGGAGTTTGAGACCATTCTAGCCATACTTTTTCAATAGCTTTTTGATCAATTTTTTTGGATTTGACCTCAGCCAAAAATGTTAAGATCAGGTCATTTAATTCACTAGAATTCGGTTTGCTTGGATTAGATAAAATCAAAGAATCCAACGTTTTTGAAAAAGAGTTGAGATGGCTTTTTTCAAGGAAAATAGCTTCTAAAACAGCCTTGATAAAGATTGAATCCAATTCTTTTGATGATGAAAAACTGGGAACCAAAGTGGTTTTGAAACTTTTGAAAAGGGATTCTATGAGCTCAACTTTTTGCGGATTAAACCAACTCAGGAAGTTGATCAGATCTTTATGAGAAATATGCTTAGAAAGTCTAGAAACAGCATTTTCACTGAGCTTTTTCTTTTCTATCCATGATTTGAAAGCCTGATTTTTTTCTTGAATTAACTTTCTGAAAATCGATTTTAAAGTGCTTTGAGAAGATTGATCTGACCACCATGGCTTTCTCCCAAATTCCAAGAGATAAATGAGAAGCTCAACTTCTTTATTCTGATCAAAATTGTCTTTTTGAATAAATTGAGGTCCTTCTTTTTTGATTTTCGATGTTGATAATTCAGGGTACCTACGAAGGATTAGGGTTTTCAACTCCTCCCGGAGTCGATTTCTCAATAAATCAGGATCTAATTTCGAATTGATTCTGCCCAAATTAATTTCGAGTTTGTCTATCCGAATCGTCTGGTCCGGAATATCCACCTCTTCCAGAACCTCTTCGATAATAGGTTGAAGTTGAGTTTGGAATTTTTCTCCCCAATGAGCCAAATCAGTCCTTGCTTGAATCGCATCGCTGTAATTCAAGTCTAGAATCTGCCTATGAATCAAGAGCCGACTCATTTTTTGGTAGAGATTATTTCAACCAAACTCGCCTTAGTGGAATTGCTACGATATTGAAGGTCATTTTCGTCAGCGATTACCTTGAGGGTATCGTTTTTCAACAAGCTTAATTCCTCATTTGCTAGTGATATTTCCTGCTTGTCATCCTGAAGCAAAACAATCAAATCGTTCTTATCTGGAGTCGCTGTCGCATCTGTGATCAATCCTCTAGAAGAGGCAAGTTTAAACATATCAGTGGCATCTAAAGTCGCCACTGAAGTTGAAACACCTGTAACTGCTGGCTGGGAAACCCTGACGGAGGTCAAAATATGAGTGATTTGGGTTTCATCGCATATATCTCTCGTGTTTGATACAAAACCAACAGCGGCAAATTGGAGTGTTACCCCTGGATTTGGGAATTGAAGTGTAAACCTTCCATCTAGATCAGTGACCGTACCTATTTGTCCTCCTTCTATTGTGATCTGGACACCTGAAATTGGCTCTCCAGAGGCGTCTATAACTTGTCCTATCACTCCTGTGGAAGTACAAGTAGGCTCTGGCTGAGCACCGCAATTGGCCGCTTGATAATCTAGGATTGCCTGTCTCATTTCAGCTTGCGTCATTCCATCGACTAGAAGTTGTAGGCAGTTGAGTAGTTGCTCCAAAGCTTGTTGGCTCGACAAAATTCCATCTTCCATTTCTGCGAGTGTGAATCCGGAAGTTTCTCTTAGGCTATCCAATAGGGTTTGAGTTGGATTATTACTTGAATCCAAGTTTCTTCCACTTAATGCTTTTGTTACATTGTCTATTCCCCAGCAATTCAGAATATCCTCAGTATAGCAAACGGTAGGGTTGGCTTCTTTGACCCAAATGGTCACTCTTCCGACATCTGATAATTCACTGGCTTTATCCACTAATTTATAGTTGAATGAATCATCACCTGAGAATCCTTCTGGCGGTTCATAAAGGAAAGTTGAGCTAGAGCCTATTTGAGAAACTTTTCCTCCTTTTTCTGTGAATTCGGATAGCAATTCCACCACATATTCCCTCTCAATTGGCAAACGATCATTGATGACGACTGGAATTTCCACTGGAGTATTTTCCATCGTCACGGCGTAATCTGGTCGGGCAAATGGAGGTAGAAGATTCCAATCATCTCCCTCACAAGAATCAATACATTGACAATCACAAGCAGCTCCTGGAAGACTAAAGTCCCCAATTACCCTTTGTGAACTTGTCATGTAGAGAAGGATAAATGTTCCTCCCTTGTATACTCCAGCCTCGTGATTGACTCCCGGGTTTTGTTGAATGTATTCTGTAAAGCGTTTCGAATTATGAAGCTTTTCTTTTCGATGAAGGTAACTTAGGAAAAGGCGCTGGATTTTAGTGAAATAGAATAAATCCAAAACCCGATAAACTATTGGGGAAGCTCTCGCTATCAAACCACTATAAATATTCTGAAGCGGTATTTCTTTGTCGTCTGTTAAATCTATATCGTCCAGTAGAGTCATTTCGATCAAGAAAATATCCAAAAGCCTTTGGAGAATTTTCTTATAGGATTCCTGAAAAATATCCCAGTCCAAATCTTCCAGGCATTCGGGTAATGATTCGTTCCAATCTTGAAATAATTTGAAAGCCTCCAATACTTCGCTTTCTTGTTCTTCGTCATAGATTGGATCGTCTGAATAATATTTTATATTGATTTCCCTGAAATACTCAATGCCTTCGCTGATATCTCTGATCAATCCCAATAATAAAAAACGATGATGCATGTATTCTTCCTGAAGATCATTCCACCCACAATTGCTATCTGTCAAAGTTCCTCCTGCATCTAAATGCAATGCTTCTAAATGAATAGGAAGGTTGAATTGATTAATCAGGTTTTGTATTGCTGTTTTTGCATCCTCGATATTATGTCCCAGATGTCCTTCGATCCTCAAAAATGGATAAGGATCCCAGTTGAAATTCAATGGGGATTCTAAAAAATCTGGATTCGCAACTGGAGTATCCGGTTGATTGTCATAGGCTAAAACTTCTGGCCGATCACTGCTCCTGAGTTGTAAGGTTCCTGGTGCTTTCCAATTCTTTTCCAATGAAAACCAGCTTCCGAAACTTCCTTTTCCATTGATATCGTAGTAATAAGGAATAGACCTGCTTCCCAAATCATCATATTTCTCAATGCTTGGAGTGATTTTAATAGGAAAGTCTTCTGGACTTGGCTCTCTGAGTATTCCCAATTCCAAATTCTCAATCATCAATACCAATCGGCGATATTGCTGATTCAATTTTTCCTGAAGCAGCTTCTGCCCATTGAAAATTGGAGGCTGAACCAAGCCGTGACGGTATTTGTAAAATTCCTCTGCGGTTTCACTAGCCGGTATAGCTCTCCCAAGCATCAAGTGTAAAGGGAATAAAGAGGGGTCTGTCGGACAGGAATACCATAATGATAGTCCTGTTTCCAAAAACTCATCCCAAGCCAGATTCAATTCTTTGAAGAAATCATAGAGATATTGGATTCCCAAGACTGTTACGGGAGCATCTGTCAAGCTTTGATTGATTTGGTCGATTTTATTGATGACAGGGGCTGAATCGAATGGATTTGAAAAGCCAAAACTCTTGGCTAAAAGTGGTTCAAAGACTTTGTATCCTTGCGCTAGATTATCCCAATATTCCGTCGTCACTGTCTCCGTAATTGTATTTTGATAATGGCTGATAAATGGGCCAATTAGAGTTGATTCAGGAGTTGAAGGACTGAAAAGTGGCTTTTTGAAATGGTAATTTTTTAAATCAGGATCCGCTGAAAATTCTCCTGAAACATTGGAGGAGCGAGTCAAAATAATATCCAAATCGGCTTTGGAAACAACCAGTCTTCGAAGGGTTAAAAGTCGATCTTGTCCTTTGTCATCACAGGCATTTCCCAGACAGGATTTGAGGTCTTTGTCAAAGATTTCAAGGTAGAGGAGGACAAATTTATTGTTGAGGAAGGTGGCAGGATTATTCAGTTTTTTGACATCTGTCTCATCTTCTGGCTCCTCAGATAGTAGCTCCCAAAGCGTTACATCTTGCTCTGGGAAACCAAATGGCTTATAACTGACGCCTTCTGGCAGCGTGTAAGGTCGATAGTGAGTGGCATCAAACCTTTTTCCGTTTTGAATCAAGAAGCCCTCGGAGGTAATCCCTAAACCTTTTGAAATGCTGAGTCCATTTGGAAAGGGTTGGATTTGAAGCCCGCACACAATTCCCATTCCAATCAACTTGGATCGGGTGAGCCTATTTTGCTGATCAAGGTACGCGCTGAGCTGGTTAAGCTGATCGCTGGTCAGGACCTGACTACCTTCAAAAATTGGATAAGTGGAAATGATCTGGCTCATAATAATATTGTTTAAAATTCTCCCAGTGATGAAAAATTGAGGATAATGGCATCGGCAAGGCTGTCACTTTCGGCACAGTCATGAAGACTTCCTGAAGGATAGACATTGCGGACTTTTTCCAGTTCCTCTATCACTTGGGATAGTGCAGTGGAAAGATTTTTGGGATGTATTGTGGGCTTCAAAGACTCAAGCTGCCAAATTTTCCAGGCCCGCTCCAGTCCATCCATATGCTCTGGGCTGATCCAGCAAATCGTCAAAAAGACATGGGATGGAGCCTCAGTTTTAAATTTATTTTCTAAGAATCTTCGGAAATCCCGATTGGTAAATCGCCCTGGCCAAAATGGTAAAATCACATGGGCTATGCAGGTATATGGATCGTCCAAAGTGCAATGGCATTCCTCCTGGAAATGTGAATCCAAAAGCCTGTCTTCAATGGTTTCAGTAACCATCACTCCTCCTTCATCCAGGAATTTATACTTGCCTTTTAGCTTAGGGCGGAGTAAAATATGTTCAAATAGATGTGTGCCTTCATGGCTGAAAAACTGGTTGGAAATGAATGCTTGAAGGGCCAAAATTGCCAACTGCTCTTCACCTCCCGCAACCAAGAATGTATCTCCATCAATTGAAAGAACATCAAAAGTCTTCATTACTAATAATTGTCCTTCCATCAAATCAGTTCGTAGCTCTTCTTTGGTAATCAGTTCTGTTTTACCGTCAACCAAAGCGATATCGAAAAGGCCATAATTAACGAGGTAATCTCCTTCATCAAGGGCAAGGCTGATGGTGATTTCTTCCAATGAAGAAAATAAATCCAAATGATCGCCATCAATCACCAGTTTGTGGGAGGCAAGATCAAGGCTTTCAATTTCAAAGCTTCTTGAAAAGACAACTTGATCTCCTGGATTTGGGATGAGATCAGCCTTTAGTCGAATTTTGGATCCAAAAGATTCTGAAGTATCCAAAACCATGGAGGCAGGAGGAAATCCTTCTTGAATTAGCCATAAATCTCCCCATGTGCCATCGAGAAGTTGGGCTGCCAGATCAGCATTGAAATCAGACTCAACTGTCTGGGCTAACACTCCGCCCCGAACTGGGTCGATTATGGATATTTTGTATGGAACGTCATCATCTGTAGGAAGTTGATAACCTGAGGCTTTGGCCGCCGCCGCTACAATCCTCCAAATATGGTCTTGGATATGCGCTTCTGCGAGGTTTTCCAGTTCGGTTTCATCCACCGCATCAGGCACTTCTTGCTCTATTTTTCCACTCAAAATTGCATTACCAGTTCCAAATGGGGCATCAAAGATTTCGAATTCCACCTCATATTTTGGTGGAGCAGGAGCCATGGATGTTGTGATGGTATATTCATACCAATGTTGAAGACCAAGGCTCAAATTTTTCCGATTAGCTCGAGGGTTTTCTAAAAATTCATCCTTGAATAGTGTAATCAATTCCTCAATAGCCAATGCCGCATCTGATTCTAAAGCAAAATCTTTTTTGATGCTTTCGCCGATGATTTCCTCCTCAAAAACCAACTCAGCCAAAAAGCTTCCTGGCTCTCCAGAAATACTCCAATGAGAATCTTCAGAGGCAATCAGCAGGATTTTTTCTAAAGCCAATGCGGCATCTTCCTTGGATTCAAATTCCTCGAAGATTTCAAAAACTGGTTGATCAACAAGGTCATTGACCGAAATGGTCCAGATTCCAGAGTTTACTGTGAAAATAAAGTGAGGTCTAAAAATCAACCAATCGGCTTTTTTGGCTTTGATTCCATAAAGTCCGCCGATTCTATTTTCTAGTCCTGAATGATTTTCACGATGGTAAAAGCCATCTTTCAAACCATAATTATAGCCTAAGCCTCTTCCGGCGCTGGTCTGTGGATACTTGTTCAAAAACTCCAGTTTATCCTCAATTAATTGCTCTTTTCCCGCGATACCATTGAGTCGGATAGAAAGGAGAGAATAGTCTGTCAGAGACTCAGCAAACCTTCCCAAGAGGTGATTCAAAAATTGATTTCTGCGATCCAAATAGGCTACATGGGACTCAGTCATGTCCGCGAGCAATGTCTTTAGTCCGGCAAGATCTTTCCATAAATCTTCGCAATCAGGAACGATAGTTTCTAGAGACTGTGAAAAATAGGTATTTGAAATCAGCGGGTTACCAAATGGGTCTTTGTTAGCAGAAATGGAAAAAAGGTCTTTGACATGAGCCAATTGAGCCAGATAATTTGCCAAAAACTGCTCAAAAACAATCAGATAGGCTTTCAGTTGCTTGACCTGAAATGTTTGAGGTCTTCCTTGGCTTTTTGGTAGCATTCCCTCTTCTCCTATGCCATACACCAAAGGGAAATCATTTTGGATCGAATAATAATCACCTGAGTCAGTGAATTCTCCCAAAATCAACTCAAAATCCAGATTTGGATAGTGGATTTTTTGAGGCCTTTTGTCATCCTCAATCTCCTTCAGCAGGTCTTCCACCAATTCACGGTCTGCTTTAAAAGGAAGTCCCTCCTTGTAGTACATGAGTTTGCTTAGCTCGGTATTCAGGCGAGGTACATAGTTCTCTTCCATTGCCAGATCGAGACACCATCGAACGCTTTTCGAAGGAATTTTTCCTTCAGGATCATCTTGAGGCATGTTTGCTATCTGGATGCTTTTTACAGCTTTAACCCCATCGATATCCATGATGATATGGATCAAGTCGGAGACATGAATGCTGGATTTGCGATCTGCCAACTTCAATTCTTCCTCATCGATGAATCCATGTTTTAAAAGAGGCCCTTCAAAGATTTCTTCTGTAGGATTGCATTGTTCTTCCTCCCAATTTCCAAAATAAATACTGTCATCATCTCGGATCAAAGGACTTGAAAAATTGGGACTGAGGCTTATTTCGGCCAGTTTTGGGTTTTTTGGAGCAGTTTTAATCTCCAAAATCTCGTAGGTGCCCACATTGTTGCCTGATCCTAGGATACTTACCTGAGTACTTGCTTTTGGATAATTATCTTCCTCCAATTCCAACCAAAGTTTGGCCGGGTTCTGCTGGATTTTAGTGATTGGCAAAGAGTCAGCTTTACAACCGTGAAGTCTTTCTTCTAGGGTGTAGAAATTGACCTGCGGTGATAGAAAGTCCGCAATAGCCGAAAATATCAAAGCCTCTGTCAGCTCTACATCTGCCTCCTGCTCCAATTCTATATCCGAGCAGACCAAAATCTCCTCCACTCGTAATGCGTGATATTCCACGAAATCCTCACACAAATTGCGGTTTGCCATCAATGTAGCTTTGACCTGCAGCAGGATTTCTTTGATTTTCTCGATTTTGAGAAGATAGAAACTCATGACTCCGTCTTCATCTTGGAATACAAAGTCATTGACTAGATTAGTTACTGCTACCAAATCCTCGATTTCTTCCAATCCAGATGGAGTCAATTCAGTGCCTTCCAGCTCAATATAATTGGTTTGGGAAAGAGAGAAATCCATTTCAAAGCCACTGGGAAGGTTTTGAAATTGAATGGAAATACTTTGAATTGCTTTTCGAATTTCAGTTCGATTTTCCCAGTCTATTTTTGCATCCCAGCGAGGAAATTCCACTTGAATATCAATGACAACACCACTCAGGCTGATGTGCTCATCAATGCTGATTTCCATACTCAGCTTGTTTTCATTGAGATCGCCTAGGCCTTCTGTGGTATCAAACTCAAGTAGCACATCGTAGAGAATTCCCATTTGCAGGGCTTCCTCTGTTGCTGGAAATGGCTTATAGGCAAGACTTTTCTCTTTTCGATCTGGGTAAACTGGGATTTCATTGGATTCTCTCAATTCTATCCAGGCATTTTTTACTCCTGCAAAAGGAGCAGGTTCATCTTCCTCTCCGACTACTTCCACATCCATGAGAAGTTTGCGATAATCATTCAACGTGAGCGGTTTGGAAGGTAGAATTTCTGAAGCTTTGAAAAACTGTCCTGCCAATGAACCATCTGGATCAGCCAATAAATCTTGAATCGGTTTATTGGTTCGGAAGCTTAGATCTGTAATGGCATAGCAAAGAACCTCCAGAATTGTCACCCCTGGGTCATGGGTATTGTAATCCGTCCAAACCTGGCCAGATAGCTTTTGGATATAGGCCAAAGCTTCCGTTCTCAGAAGTTCAAAGTCTGAGGCCGGACTGGCAGGAGCTGCTTGCGATATGGTGATTGGTTTGGTCATAAATTAAGTTGGAAAAGCTTCGTCCATATCTGAATCTTCACTGCTTGCGATGCTTGCAGTTGCTGCTATTTCATTATCCTCACATTCACAGTCATCTGTCTCCAAAATCTCTATGATATGATCTCCATAGGTGTCAATATTCCCTGTGGAACCTAAAAGTGATACGCCTGTACTTCCTCGTGCTTCTTCTACCTTTTCTTTGGAAATAATAGATCCGTCGATGGGATTTTTGACGATGTGGTAGAGCTCAAAACAGGTCAAATAGTCCACATAGGATAGTTTTTCTATAAAATGTAAAATGACTGAACCATGGATATTTCCTGTGAAATTGAAGCTTTCTACTCCTTCAAATGCCCATGGCGAAAGGAATGCTTTCAACTCATCTTCCAGCTTTTTTGCAAATAGACTTCGGTCCACTCCTGTTAGGAATTTGACTTTGGTTTTTACCTGAAGCTCTTCATAGACTGGGTTAACTACATGTAGAAAAACCCCTGCCGAATTTATTTTGGAAAGTGACTCATGGACATTTGAAATCAGGGAAACGCTCGCTTTGGGACGAAGCGGATCCAATGCATTTTTATTTTGAACATTGGCCACCAATACCACCGTCACATGGCGAGGGGCTAAAGCCCGATATTCTTCCAAATTCCCTGTGTATTCGGTGTGATTTTGGACTTTTACCTGATAGATTTCTGGAAATTCTTCCAAAACCAAATGCTCATAATCCCATAAAGTGATTGCCCGTTGCTTGTGCCGCAATCTTTCGGATACTCTTTGATAAAAATCCTCTGAAGCTTCCGGAGTTTTTCCTCCAAATGATGCAAAAGGTTGAGTAATCTTGCTGACTTGAGGTTGAGACAATTTGAGCTTAGCTATAGTTTCTGCTGGAAGCGAAACTGCCAATCTATTGGGGTCATTTCCTTTGTCTTCGAAAGTTACCTTAATCGCCTGAGCCAGAATCTGGGTGAAATCAGGAATAGCATCAGAGTTTTCACTCACACTTGCCCGAATCCAAGTCAATCCATCATCCAGAATTGAGTGTGAGGTGTTGGCAGCTCGAGGCATGGTGAAGCCGACTAAACCTGTTTGGATCAATCCATTGGTTTCATCCAAGACCAAGTCAAGCTTTTCAAATTTGATCCACTCATTATTCGCTAAATAGTCCCATTTTACTTCAGGAACAGCTTTTTCTGGATTTCCACTTCCATCCAAAACATGGACAAGCATTTGGATCGATTGAGCAATTTGATGGTTTTTCAATCCAATATGTAAAAAGCCTTCGCCTTGATAATCTGGAACCAGAAGGGAAGGAGATTGCTCTTGAATAGCCACTCCAAATACTCCAATATTGAAAAAGGAATCCCAGTCATGATTTCCTGGAACAAAAGTGTCCTCGGCAGTATAGTCTAGTTTTACACTGCTAAGCTCTGGGGTATATGGTTCATTTGGAATTGATAAGTCAGTGGCATCAGTCGTTAGGGAAATCACAGCCTCAGAGAATAGTTTGGGATATTCCTTATGTCCAAATCCATGGGTAAGGCTGAGTTTTAGAAATCCTCTTTTTGTTGCTGGAGTCCATTGCAATACTTCTTCCAATTCGGGCTCGGCTTCTAACCCAGTAAAATGGGAACTACTTAATTCATATTCCTGAGAACTGCTTAATGCTCCGTCTTCCTTAAATAATCTGAAAGTACTCTTCAGAGACCCAAAAGACCTGTCGTCCAGAAAATAGCTCTTCACTTGGAAGGATGAATTTTCAAAATCGTCGTATTCTGCATAATAATCCTCAAATCCGTCTTCATCCTCTGGAAGTCCATGCCAGTTGAAATGGAGGTTCATGCTTTGGAGCTTTTTTGAAAAAGCTTCATAACTTCCAATGTAAAAACTGGATCCTGGAAGCGGTCTGGGACCAAAGGGGTTAATGTTTTTCCCTACTGGAAGAGTACTCAAGTCATTTTGGAGAATTAGGTTTTCTACGCCGCTGACATCTACATTTATTTTTACTTCTTGAACTTTTGCTCCTTGAAGGAGCGGATAAGCATAGCTTTGAAGTGTATTGGCAAGTTCAATTTTTAGTACAGGTTGAACGGTTTTGAATTTCTGAAGTAGAGTTTCCTCATCGTATCCCACCACTGCATCTTGGTCAGAGATCAAGTGACATTTCAAAATCAACTCAATGGTATCACCCAAATCTTTGATTTCATGCTTTTGACTTCGGAATGAATATTTTAGATCCTCAATTTTATCCTCACCCACTCCTCGGACTGCTCTCACTTGAATCAGAGAGGTGAATTTTTGGCCTGGGAGAGTAGATCGTTTAGCGAGAATATTTTTGGCAGTAACTTCCCCGATGTCATAGCCATTAAAGGGCTTGTGCTTGCCAAATTCAGGATTGTCAAAAACAGGTCCCGCTTGTGGTTCAATTGCCGCGATATCCTGCCATTTTTTGGCATTGTTCAGGAATTTCAAGGCCTCTTCTTCAATTTCTTCTTCGCTTTGAAGATCAAAACCGGCCGTGGCTTCAATCCATTCTTTTTCTCCACTTAAGAAAAACCTGAAAGTTGAATTGAGATGTAGTTCTTTTAATTTTCCTAGCAGACCTTCCTCTTTGGGAAGTAGGAGGGTCAAAGTGATTTTTCTTAGCCCTTCCTCTAGAGCCAATGTGGGAGAAGAGACAGCAAATCCTAAAACGGCAAGGCTCCTGTCAGAATCAGGAAAAAGTGTTTTAGGTCTTCCAAAAGGGTTCCACTGACCTTCTGTGGTGGTGATTTCAGCTCCTAATCCATCAGCTGAATTTGCCACTGGCGAGGAATAGATTCTTCCATTTTCATCCTTGAAAAAGGATTTGATGGAGCTGATTTCTGATTTGTTCAAGGATTCATCTTTGAGGTTTTTGAACAAAACCTCCACCCCTGTATCATCTTTTCCAGCCTTGAATTCAGAGTTTTTGGGCAAAAGGTAAGCCGCAGTAGCTTTTGCCAATTGGATAATCAAATATGCCTGATCTGCTTCAGCTGGCTTTTCTTTCAAATGAAGAACGTCTCGATAGAAAAAGTCCAGATGCTTTTTAGTCAGTCCATTGATGTCATTTTGAGCCAATTTGAAGTTTTGCAAAAAGGCCAAAAACAAAGCAAAATGAGGGTCTGTTCTTTGTTCTTGTTTGATGGATTTTTCAAAAAATTTCTTCCAATCACCATCCCAACCCGCTTGAGTTTTAAATTTCAATTCCGTTGCCAGATTGACAGCAAATGACTTTAATTCATCGATTTTTCGGGCATCAACAGCTACATACTCCGGAAGCAGAGTCTTGAGCAGCCGATTGACCCGATTGGTTCCGCTAGTGGGTACTTGGACGCTATGACAATTGTCTAAACTCATAGATTGGTGTCAGTTGCTTCGATGATGAAATAGGGGTAAACCAAGTTTTTTCGATTGTTGGTGGCGATGATCGTGTACTTCACGAGTACTTCTACTCTACCTTCCTGATAATCAGGTCGCAGGTCTATATCATCCGCTTTGATTCTAGGTTCATGGAATAGAATTGCCTTTTTGATTCGATTGATAATGATTGTAGCTGTGGTGACATTGAGCGTTTCGAAAAGAAGGTCTTCCATATTTGCTCCGTATTTAGGTCTTAGCACACGTTCTCCCAATGTGGTGTTCAGTAATATGATCAGGCTCTGACGAATGTCTTCCTCATCCTCCACCAATTTGGCCTGCTTAGAACCAGAGCTAAATTCTACTGGAAATGCCCACCCTCTACCTAAAAATGAATTTTTCTCACTCATATCATCCTATCATTACTGTAGGTTCTCCTACTGCTACTGATGCCCCACAACCGCAAACATCCCCAGCTCTTAAAGCAGGTTTTCCTCCAATCAAAACTGTGGCGCTTCCCATTGCAAATGGACTTGCCGTTGGTTGGTGTGTATTTGGTGGCAAAGAGCAAACATGATTATCTCCCAAAACCGCAGCTGGCATTCCTCCAATCAAAACTGTGGGTTCTCCTGGCCCCATGACCGTTCCTCCATGATTTGTCGTGTCCAATACTCTCGCTGCAGCTGGCATATTTTTAATTGATTTGAACTATTGAACCACTGATTACTGTGGAACCTGAAGATGAAATCTCAGCTCCTGCACTTCCCTCCCCTTTGAGTTGGGCATTAGCTGTGAGATTCACATTCGTTCCTTCTATAGTGACATCTCCAGAAGCTTTGATGATGAAATCCTTGGCTGATTCCAATTGGATTCCATCAGAGCTCATGGTGACTTTATTTCCGTTTTCATCTTCCAAAAGAATACCGCCTTCATCATCACTTATTATGACTTTGTTTCCATTGGGCGTTTCAAAAGTGATGGACTTCATATCATCGTCAAAAACCAGTTTCAATTGGCTTTTGGTGACGATTCCTTTTTGGAAATTATCCTCATTTTGTTCGAAAGGAGCTGGTTTTGCTGAGCTATACAATTGGCCCAAAATCACGGGATCCCGAGGGTCTTCATTGATAAAACCCACTATTACTTCATCCCCTATTTCAGGTACAAAAAAGATCCCTCTGGCGTCGTCTCCTTCACCAGCATCCGGAGTGGATACTCTGGCCCAAATCCCCTCAGAATTGGGGTCGATTACCGGGATAAATACCCGAACTCTGAATTCTCCATCTGGATCTTCCAGTTCGGTGACTTTTCCAATATGAAGCCCTTTAATGGCGGGAATGACACCGGCAGCCGGAACATCTAAAATGTCATCGTAGAGCCTGGAAATGAATCTCGAATCCAGTCCCAAACCTAAATGGGTAAACCATTTTTGGTTGGGAGAAATCTCATGATAGACTGAAGAAACAAAGGCTTTCCCATTGAATCGGCTTCCAAAACCATCCAGATTCACCATGTCACCCGGTTTGATGGTATTATGGCCTTTTATTTTGACTTGGCCTTGGATTTTAGAAAGTCGACTGCGTAATAATTTGGAGTCAGCCCATGCCTGAAGCTCTTGATCATCCACATTGCCAGAATGTTGTAGTCTGAAGTCACTCAATCCGATTACGTCAGACAAGTCAGCACCGCTAAGATCACTTTGTAAGTCAATTCCCGGATCAGCTCCTTCTATTTCTTTGATCTCTTGATTTGCTTGGTCCCAAGAGAAGCTCTTACTAGCCGCATATTGGGTTCTTGCATCCATCTCGGCCTGGAATTCAACGACATTCATGGCGTATTGGAGGTCGATTATCGGATCAGCGCTTACTTCCGGTTTGATGATTTTGATAGTTTCATCCTCGATCAATGCAATTTTTCCATTGATCTCGGCTCGAGTAAGAATAAAGTCCCAATCTGTCACATAGTACTGCACCATTTCTGGATGAGAACCGGTTGTGCTTTCCACATCAGCACTCAGACCAGAATAGGATCCAATGATTTCCTCAATGATTTCATAGTCAGCAGAGTCAAAAAAGTATTTGTTTTTCCTTCCGACAGTCATTTTTACTGCCTCACTTTTCAATTCTAAAATCAATTTGGAAGAACTATCAGTCACTTCAAGTCCATGACGGATAATGATGCCTTTGAAAATAGTTTCCTCAATCCCATGATACCCCGCCTTAATTTCAAGTGCTTTCCCTGGGACAAAAAGATCTCCAGCGCTTAATTTGAAATCAGATTCAGCTACACTTCCATCAAACAAAACAAGTCTTGCAGATGGGATTTTATTGACTGCCTTCTGGACAATAATAGTCGCTATCCCCACCTCTGGTGGAAGTGCGTTGCCATCCGAAAGGATAGTATAAGAGACGATGTCTTCTTTATTTTCAGTATTTACAGGCACTAATGGCATTGATTAAGCTTTGGCTAATGGTGGAAAGAAGAGTTCTTGACCTACTTCCAGTTTTCTAAAATTTTTAAGCTTGTTGGCTTTGGCTACTTCCAAATAGAATTCCTGAGTTCCATAAACTCTGAAACACATAATTGGAAGGGTATCTCCAGATTTGACAGTCCGGATATGTGTGAGATCCGGGGAGGTTCTACCTGCTTCTGCAGCTTGCTCTTCTCGAGGAATGCTTTGGATAAAACTCGCAGAGACTGTTGCTCGGATTGGGAGGCCTGATGAATTGAAAAGCTTATAATTGATCGTTGCCTTTTCCAGTACACCTCTGAATTGAAAAGCTCCCCAATTGATCTGTAAGAAGTTTGGGCTATGGGATGCAGATTGAACTTTTTGCGTCAGCTCCAGAAACTTCTGAATAGCGCGATCCACATGTCGATCCTCCTGAATAATATCCACCGCATTGATTTTCTCGCCACTGATTTTATCCAAATTAGGTTTACTGTCACCTAGGTAAGAAAGATCTACATCTCCCGGAACATCTTTTCCCGGAGGGGAAGTCAAAGTAGCATCAAACAAAAACTCAAAGGAAACCGATTCAGACTGGTTGGATTTGAACTGGTTTTGAGCCCCATCAGCTAGACCTTCCTCGGGTATCCACTTGTTTGTCACTTCCTGAGAATAGGTAGTTGGATTGTACATCACGACATAAGTCCCGGTCGATTGATCGTATGAATCATCCGAGAATGCTGTGATTTTGAGTTTTTCCAAACCACCCAGAGGAGAGAATATGTCTACAAGAGCCATGTTTTATCGTTCGTTTTTTTCTTTGACCAGTCGGGTCAATTCCTTGATGCCTTCAAGTACAGCCTCGGTTTTTGGACTGGGCTTGCTTCTACCAGATGGACGCTCTTCGGCAGTATCCACTGTTGTTCTGATGATCAATTCTTTGATTTCGATAGGCATAGTCTAAAAAGGCAAAAGGTCTGTTGGAGAGATTCTCCTGAAGTATTGATAGGCAAATTCGATGGACTCAATCATCAGGGTGTTTTCCATGGCGTTGAGGCCTTCGATATTCCATTTGACTGGCCAAGCATTGATAAAATTCCAAGCCTGAATCGGAATATGTTCTTCATTGAGAAGAATGACTGTGATATCATTAGCCTCAAATTGAAAAGCCTCCACTGAATCCTTAAACCATTTGGCCGCTTGAGAATCAATGAGCATCCCTCTTTTTAAAGTCAAATTGGGATAGGCTACTGATCCCGGCATTCGATGTTTGAATCTGTTTTCACCTCCCTCAGCGTATTCTTCGATTCCAATTTCCACACTCAGTCCGCCCACTTCCTGAAATCCTATATCTGGGATACTAGGGTATTTCAAAAGAAGCCCTTCAAAGCGGACCAAAAAATGAAAGCCGGTAGGGGGGTAAAAAAATGCCATGAGAATTAAGGAGTTTCGATAGCCAATCCTTCGTGACAGATTTCAATAGTTTCGACGGCGACTTCATTTCCTGTAGAGTTCAGGGTTGGTCCCTCAACTTTACATGGGAATGCGTCTTTCACCTTCCAAACCATTACTGGTTCATGTTCTTCGTTCAAAAGAGAGATTGTCAAATCCCTTCTTTCAATGTTGTTTTTCTTGACGGTATTGAGCCATTGGAAAAACTCATTGTCTGCACGGAAAACCCCTCTTTTCAATGTGATATTACTGTATTGGGGAATGCCTGGCATTTTTGAAACGTGATATTCCAATGAACTACCTTCCCGATAATCGATAGTTTGTAATTCGATGGAAAGTCCGGAGACTTCTGTAAATCCTATTCTGGTGCCGCCCCATTCTACCTGAAAATGAAAGACGGAAACTGGATATGCTACTGCCATGATATTTGGTATTTAGATTTCTGAAAAAGGTTAAGATTCTTGGAGTTTATGAGAGAATTTAAGAATGATAAATTCCGCTGGACGAACAGCTGCCATTCCTATTTCTACATTCATTCTGCCTTCTAAAATGTCCTGGGCGGTCATGGTGACTCCCAATCCCACTTTTACAAAAAAGGCTTGCTCTGGCTTGGCACCAGCCAATGCGCCATCTCTCCAAAGTTTTGAGAGGAAGTTCTCAATCATTGTTTTTACCCTGAGCCAGGTGTTGGCATCGTTGGGTTCAAACACGACAAATTCTGTTGCTTTTTTGACGGATTCCTCGACGAAAATGAAAAGTCTTCTAACTGGGACATATCTCCATTCATTGTCGTTCCCAGCTAGGGTTCTCGCTCCCCAAATCAGGGTTCCTTTACCTGTAAAGGACCGAATGGCATTGATAGATTTTCCTGAAGAAGCGTCAATGTTTAAGCTTGCTTGTTGCTCATGGGTTACTTTGACTGCAGGTCCAATGATTGAACGGATATCTACATTTGCAGGTGCTTTCCAAACCCCACGTTGGCTGTCAACTCTTGCATAAACTCCAGCAACCGCTCCAGATGGAGATGCTTTGGCATATTGTTTTGCGAGTTCAGCAGTCAGAGATCTGAAAAGACTTGGGTCTGCTGTTTCTAGAGCATCCAAATTGGAACCATCCGCTGCATTTACAATAGCTGGAGCTGGGGTTCCTGTTCCGATATAATTGTCAGATTGATTGATAGTTACAGAGCTGGAAGCATATCCTAAAGGGATTGCAGTTTTTAGGTCCGGATAGTAGGCTGCACCATATTTGAGATTTCCAGTTCCAATCCCATTATTTCTAAAATTCCCTGCATCGGCAAAAGGATCAGTGGTGTTTTCTTTGACATCCATGACGGTAAATCGGTCTTGAAGCTTTGCACATTGTGCCAGTGCTGCCTCATAGACTGTTTTTGCATTTGCTACAGTTAGATTATCTGGGAACAAGAGCATTGTTGGCTCGTCCACTTTTTCCACGGCAGCCAATCCCCACAATAATGTATTGGCTGTGGTGCTGTCACCTACAGTCGGGGGAGCGGTGAAATTATTCACTGAAATGATGTAACATGGACCGCCCCCATTGTCAAAAAACAAGCGGAGGGCATAGTACATTTTATATGCACTTTGGGTAGGTGGAGTTACAGCGATCGTTCTGGAAGCCAGTGTTGCCGGCTGACCATCAGATCCTGTGTAAGTATCTGCTATAGATACTGTAATTGATTCAGTATTTGCTGTTCCAAAAATTGATTCATATTCCAACATGGAAGTTATCCGGGTTGGAACTCCGCGAACGTCTTCGCCATTTTTGGTGGCAAGGTCAGTATGACCTATAAATGCCGGGATGGCAGTCTCTACCGCTGCTATGGATGCGGGGAGAGTGGAGATTTCTTCTATATAAACTCCAGGAGTTGAGTAATTGGCCATTATTAAAAGTTTTTTGGTTGTCGAAACTGATTAGGATTCCTGAAGCTTATGAGAGAATTTCAGGATGATAAATTCCGCCGGTCTTACTGCCGCCAGTCCGATTTCTACATTCATTCTTCCTTCCAAAATATCAAGAGCTGTCATGGTCTGACCCAAGCCAACTTTGACAAAAAATGCCTGTTCTGGTTTAGCTCCGGCAAGAGCGCCATCTCTCCAGAGGTTAGAAAGGAAGTTTTCAATCATAGTTTTTACCCTCAGCCAAGTATTGGCATCATTGGGTTCGAAGACTACAAACTCAGTCGCTTTTTTGACTGATTCTTCTACAAAAATGTATAGCCTTCTTACAGGCACAAATCTCCATTCATTGTCATTGCCTGCTAAGGTTCTCGCTCCCCATACCAGATTTCCTTTTCCAGAGAAAAAGCGAATTACATTGATGGATTTACCAGAAGTGGCATCAATATTTAGAGTTCCTTGTTCTTCATTGCTTACCGGTATGGAAGGACGGAGAATGGATCTTACATCTACGTTTGCTGGAGCTTTCCAAACACCTCTCTGGGAGTCTACCCTTGCATATACTCCCGCAACAGAAGCGGAAGGATAAAGTTCTAATAGTTTGCCTTGTAAAATGGCAAGGATGTCATAATAGAGTGTTTTGTCTGGAGCAACCCATGAAAAAGTACCTGCCCCTGAAATTACAGCTCCTCCATCTCCATTATCGTTGTAAGTTAAAGGAATCGTTGCGCCTCCATCTGCTGGAGCTGTTGCTGTCAATGTAATGGTATCTCCATCTCTTTGTGAAGTATATAAAGGGTCCGCAGCGGTATTTATGGCCACATAGAGTGCATCAGCAGTAGTTGCTGGGCCAGCAGCTAATGCAAATTCTACTCCTTCAGTAAAAGTATTCGCCCCAATGGTAAAAGAATCTCCAGCAACATTCGCATTAGTGGTAATTCTAATGGTCGCAAAAGCAAAATCTTGTCCTGTGTTTACTTGTGCTAAGGGGATTCCCTGAAGAGGACCAGCACCAATGCCACCTCTATCATCTTGAATCATCAGGGAATTTTCATTAAAATTTCTATACAAAATAGATTTCATCCCCGGATAATAGGACGCACCATATTTCAAATTGGAACTTCCAACTTCGGCTCGGAAATCCTCTCCATCTTCTACTACAGTATTTCCATCATAATGGAGAGCATCAAAAATTGCAAAGCGATCCTGAAGTTTTGCACATTGAGCAAGCATCTGATCGTGGAGGCTTTTTCTGTTGATGTCTGATAAATGAACTGCTTCAGGAACTACCAACAAAGTGGGTTCATCTTCTTCCTCCAAAACGCCCAGTCCTGCCAATAAATCTGCCACATCTATATCATCTCCAGTAGGAGTTGCTACAAAATCACCAACTGAAACAATCCAACAAGGACCTCCACCATTTGCGAAATAGAGGTAAACCTGATAAGTCATCAAGTATTGTGAAAATTCTGTAGGGTCGGTAATTGTAATGACCGGGCCATCAGTAATAGTAACAGTATACAGTTCATAAAAAGATTCTCCAAAAATCTGGAGGTATTCCAAGTATGATGTGACTCTAGTAGGAATATTAACTCCAAATGTGGCTCCGTTTCTGATTCTACTGCGAGTATACCCTACAAATGCCGGGATGGCAGTAGCTACCGGTACGATGGATGCTGGAAGGGTGGATATCTCCTGAATGTACACCCCAGGGGTTTTATATTCTGCCATGATTTATTGGATTAGATGTATACATAGATTTCTGAAATTTCTTCACCTAGATCTACCTTTTGAATATTGCTGGATGAAGGATTGGGCATGTTGGAAATGAGAACTTTGTTTCCGGGTTTCCTGCTGAGTTCCAATTTTATCTTTGGTACTTCAAAAAATGGAATAGGGTCTTGTGATTTGAATAAGACCGTATCCGAATCGTTTATTTTAATGTCTGTATTGGGAGCAGCACCTATTTGATCAAAAGCATAAAGAGCATAAGGTGGAGTTACAGGGGCACTCTTGTCCGAAATAGCAAGCTGAGCAGATGATACGTCTACCTTGTTAGACTGACTGACGATATAATAAAGCCATTTGGTGGATTTTCTTTTGAAGTCTAAAGCATAGAATTCTTTGGTGCCATATAAGTGGTTTGGTGCCGATGCATAGCTGATTTTGACAACTCCCAAAGCCCGTGACCCAAATACTTTTTCAGTTAAAAAGTACTCTTTCTTCCAAAGGTCAGTCGTATCACCTTCATCCCTTAATAGGAAAGTGTAATTACCCTCCGATTTTCCGGAGAGGTTTATTTCAAAAGAAAAATGATCCTGATCATCGGGAGTTAACTCCATATCCAGAGGCGAGGGGTTTCCATTTGCATCCAATCCAGATGGTATGGAATTCCCTACTGGATCCAAAACCCTTAAAATCACTTTGCTTGGAGTTGGATTTAAAGTGACCCTTTGGCTTGTATGTTTTGCTATAATCCCATCCCAAATTGATAATGATATATTTTCAGGACTAGCGGAGTCATTGGATGCAGAAGAAGGATCATTGCTAAACGATACAATTTCTTGATTTTTTAGTTTTCTGGACCCTTCTGACAAATCTGTTATTCCAAAGAAATTAGGACCACCTTGAAGATGGATGAAAAAATAGAAATCTATTGGAGACGTCAAGGGTACCAAAGGAGTGGTGAGATCATCTTCAGCCTTATATAGAACAACCAGGCCAGTTGGCGTTTCCCTCGAAATCATTCTTCCTTTGGATAAAAGCCATTGGGTTTCTTCAGTTGGAGCTAGATGAATCCCTTTTGCAAATCCATCTTGGAAATAATCATGCAAAATGCTCAATTCAAATAATCGGGAATAAATGATATTCATGACTTATGGAGTGAATTGAGAAAAATTTGTTCGATTGGATCTCCACTTTCCTGAATGGCATTTTCCTGGATCTGGATAGTTTTGATTTTGTAAAGAACACTCGGCAGATATTTAGCTCCTACCACTGACCAGAAGTTGTAAAGCTGCTCGAATGAGTAACTGTAAAGCTCTACCACGATCTTTTTTAGGTTGGGATCAAATCCAGCCATTGCTGGACTATTTTCTGGGGTAAAGACATTTTTGCTTTGAAAAAATGCAATGGCATAGCTCAATTGCTTGAGCCCCTCGACATAATCATCAGTATCATTCAATTGGGCCTTGTTTTGAAAATTGGCTGTGATCAATACATATAGATTCAGGAGAATTTCTGGATTCCTCTTCTCTACTTTTCCTACCGAATTGATGAATTTGCTTTGCTGCTCTTTTGCAGTTCGTTCCTCCTCAATATTTATAAGTGAAAGTCCTAATGATTGGTCAGGAATTGCAATCCCTGTTTCGTTGGTTACTCCGGATAAATAAATTCGGTCTTGTGAGGGATCACCTACTTTTAATTTGATAAACCCATTGATCTCTTGGGTCAAAAATTCTAAAACTGAATGAAGCATAAATTCTAAAAGTCAAAATCAAAAAGCTTAATACTTGGACTTAAGTTAGATAGATAAATAGTTGATTGTTAGGAAAAAAAATCAAAAAATAACTCGGAAAATCAATCTTAATGAAATATAAATAAATGATAATGAGGTAATTAAGTGGAGTCCTGATAATAATAATAACCTCTCAAAACCTTAGGGTTTAGGCCTCTCAAAATTTTGGGTTTTTTCGGGAAAATAGAATTATACCATGATTCATAAGATTCATGAAAATTGCCTAGAAATAATCCAATTGTCCAGCCTGATTAGTTCAAAACCAAACGGATCCCATGAACAAGATTTTTCCCAGGCATAAATATTTTCTAAATCAGAATCGGATTGTTTCCTGGATTTGCTACCAGAACCATATAGTTTGTTTATAGTCTGAAATGCTAATATGATTCTTTGACTTGCAACATTTTTCCACCTGGAGAGGAGTTTCCGGTAATTTTCAATTTTATATTCTAACCAATCTTGATCTCCTTGTTCGATTAAAATAATGATTTCAAAAAGTTTGGAAGCCAGATAATATTGAGTTGATTTTTTTAATTCAGACTGACTTGCATGCAAGAGTTTCAATGAATGTGGATATTCCTTTTGTTTCAACTTGATCAATGCTAACCAATATTGCCACTTCCAGTTTTGATCAGGAAAAAAAGGTAGAAAATGGTTCTTAATAATGCTTTGGGCTTGTTCCCAATGGGCTTGGTAAAAATGAGCAAGGAAATAAAACTGGAAAAACTCCGCAGGTGCCTCCAAATCATGTTTTGTATTACTATTGTGTTCCTGACAAATCCGACAAACCTCCTTGTAGTTTTTTTGAAGAATAAGAAGCTCCATTTTCGCTAAGAGAAATTGCCAGTAAACAGTAGAGTCTTCCTCTTGATATATTTCCTGAGGTTCGACCCCATTTATGATTGAAAGTCCTTCCTCCAAATTATCGTCAATGATTGAGCTCCTGATAGAATTTACTAGTCTCCAGTGTTCATTATTTGAATTGATTTGATGAACTAGCTTTGACAAAAGCTCATTTTTTGACTCTGATTTTCCTACCGGAGTTTCATTTTGAAATTGGTTGACCAAGTTTTGTAAATGACTTTTGATGGCAATTTCAATTTTGGGGAAATCCTTTTTGGAAAGAACCTCTGGGATATCGTTGTCCTGAGCAATTGAAAAAATAGTTAAGACTAGGTCATGGAATTGATAGTCAACAGCCGATTTTAGACATTTTTCTAAAAGTTTTGCCCCCTCATTTTTCAATCCTCTTGATAAGATTAATTGGCTTTGGAGAATCAATTCCAGACATTGGATTCGATGGTGGCATTTGTCAGGTAACCTATTTGGCTTCACCAAAACCATGATTTCCTCGATTTCATCTTTGAGCCTTTTTTTCAATTGAGGGAAAGCCTTTTTTTCTCCAATTCCATAGATTTTTTGAGAATAAAACGAATCTGAGCTTTGTGGCTTTTCAAGGATCAGCTGAAATAGCTTTAATTTTTTTGAGTTGGGGCTATTCCTACTAGAAGCTATCTTAAATAATTGTTCTTTTTCAGTTGGGGAAAATTGATTTAAAATCGATTGAACAGTATCCATAAAAATTCAGGTAAAAAATTGAAACAATTCCTGAATTTACTATTTAAGGCGCTGTTTTACAAATGATTGGGACTTACTTGATTTGGTACTTCCCTGGAGATACCACTTGATATTCTCTTTCCAATTCTGGATAGTCTATAAGTAGTTTGGCAAACTCGCCTTCCTGATCCAAAATGATTTCGGGACTTTGTCCTTTGATCATCTGGAAAAGTTTAGCGCGTTGAGGTAGACTTCTCTCTTTTTCCAGGAATAGTTTGCTGAGATGAAAGTTTAGAAATGGCCCTTCAAAAATTCCATATCTATATGGACTCAAATCATCTCCGAGAACCATTATTCCTTTTCCCATGTATTCAGTAGAATTGGTTTCCTTGACGAAATAAGTTGACTCTTTTTGGATTTCCTGATTCATATACCACCAGCTCAATACAGGCACCCCAATGACTAGTAAATAAAATGCTGGACTAATAATTTTCCGATTTTTAATGTTGAGGAAAAACTGAGTAATTAAGTAACTCAAACCTGGCAAAAGAATCACCCATTGGAAAGAAGCCTGACGTTTTGAAAAGATCACTCCTATGCAAGAAATGATGACCCAAACCACCATGAGCTGCCTTTGTTTTTGTTGGTTGATAGTGGCTCCTCGGAGTACCGAACTGATGAAAAAGCCGATGACAGCCAGTAGAACTGGAAATGCAGCCAAGATCCCCCAAGAAACCAAAGATTGATAATAGTATTTCTCAGAGAAGAAGATCAAAGGCCATACTTCAAAGGCTTCATCCAGTCCATTATTCCAGTAGTAAAACACTGAAATCAAAAGAATTGGAAGGAAATATCCTGTTAATGAAAGGAGTAGCTGCCTAAATGTAAATCCACTTATAGCAATGCCTCCAAAAATCAAAAATGGTAGAAATAGAATGTAAATCGGATGAAATCCTGTCGCAATTCCGCCATAGATCCCGATCAATAAAGTAGACTCACTACTGTCTTTCTGGAGTAGTGTTTGTGAAAAAAGCTGGGACAATGCCAGCATCAAAAAGGTACCTCCCAACAATGCTGGGGAAATACTCAACATGTCGAAGTTCAGGTGAAACAAGGCGAGCATGATGATTCCTGGCAAATAAGTGTTTTCATCAAAAACCCGATATTTAATGAGAGTTCTATTCCAATAAATTACTTGAAAAAACACCAATGCCCTACCAAATAGCTCTAATGCCAATGGGCTCCTTCCAAAAAGGAAATCCATAATAAAGAAGAACCCTCCGGAAAGTGGTCCGGTATCATCAAGAATATGTTGATATAGAAAGTATCCATCGCCCAAACGCTCTCCCAATAGCATCCAATTGAGTTGAGTGGAGGTCAGAGGGAAATTCGAAAACACTAAATAGACGACAGTCCAAATAATCAGAAATAGAAATAATCCGATTATTCTAAATGGGTCGTTTACTTTGAAAAATTGAAACAAGATATAGGGTATTTTTGAAGCTAAGGCCCGAAATTAAAGCTTGCCCAAGTATTTCGCTAAATTTGTACCACAAATACTTTATATGGAAAGTAAAAGACAACAAAAACACGCAAAATTAATCCAAAAGGAACTGGGAGAGATCTTCCAAAAGGAAGCCAGACATTTGATCGGAAAAGCAATGGTCACAGTGACCCGAGTAATGGTCAGTCCAGACTTAAGTGTCGCCAAGACTTATTTAAGTTTCTTGCTTGCTGATCCTGCTGCTACTTTGGAGTTGATCAATGATCATAAAAAGGAAGTAAGACTTTATCTGAGCAAAAGAATCGGGAAATCGGTAAGAATTATTCCTGAGTTGGCGTTCTTCCCTGATGAATCAGCCTCTTATGCCCAGCATATGGATAAGGTCATTTCTGGATTAAATATTCCTGCCGCTCCAGAAGAGGAAGACGAAGAAGAAGATTAAATTCGAAACTTGAATCTAAGTTACTTCATAGCGGCTCGGTATTTCCGAAGTAAGAAAAAGCGGAATTTCATTACTGTTTTATCCACCATTTCTATGGTGGGTGTTGCAGTGGGAACTATGGCATTGGTCATAGTCATGTCTGTTTTTAACGGTTTGGAGGACCTTATCCGGGAGATTTTCTCAAGTTTTGATGCTGAGTTGAAAGTGGAGGCGACTTTGGGGAAAAGTTTTGAAGTATCAGAGGATTGGCTAGGTGGTATCCGAGATATCGAAGGAGTTGCAATCTTGACTGAAGTTATCGAGGATAATGCACTTTTAGATTATAACGGAAACCAGCTCGTCGGAACCATCAAAGGTGTTTCAGACAATTTCTTGGATCAAAACCGCTTCTCAAAAGGCTATTTCTGGGGCGATACTACTTTGGGAACGGATAAAAGACCAGCCGCCATATTGGGTCGAGGAGTTGGATTTTTTCTTTCGGTCAATCTGAAAGATATTAATATTCCACTGAAGGTGTTTTATCCAAAAGCACCAAGAAGTGCAGGCTCTTTAGATCCTAGTCAAATGTACTCCTCAGATTTTTTGGATCCAGTGGCATTCTTTTCTGTGGAGAGACAATTTGATGATGAATACATCATCGCTCCCCTACATTTTACCAGGGATTTATTGAATTATGGAGACCGAAGGACCTCTTTGGAAGTCAAAGTTGCTGATGGATATTCCATATCTGATGTACAGGATCGATTGAAAGAGCATTTGGGAGAAGATTTTTCAGTAAAAAACACAGATGAGCAGCATGCTGGACTCTTGAGAACGGTGAAACTTGAAAAGCTCTTCGTTTTTTTAACTCTGACATTTATCCTTGCGATCGCTTCTTTCAATATTTTCTTTTCTCTAAGTATGTTGGCTATCGAAAAGAAAAAAGATATAGCTGTTCTCAAAGCTATGGGAGCTCCCGACCGATTGATTCGAAAAATTTTCCTGAAACAAGGAGCTTTGATTGCTTTTTCAGGGGCTTTGGTAGGATTGGTTTTGGGATATTTAATTTGTTTGGCCCAACAATATTTCGGTTTGGTATCATTGGGAATTTCGTCTGCTGTGGTAGATTCTTATCCTGTCAAGGTGGTTTGGTCAGACTTTATCTGGATCAGCATCTCAGTTATAGCTATTACCATGTTGGCATCCTGGAGACCTGCTCATATCGCTTCCAAAGTCAATACGATTACTGAACTTTAATTTTCTCCACAGATTTTCTTCTGGATTTCTTCTATCCCAGGCATTCCAAACTCTAGGGCTTTATTGAGATCATCGCATGCCTCTTGGCTTTTGTCTAATCGATAAAGAGTGATTCCACGATGGTAATATGCGGACGGATTAGAGGGGTCTATGGCAATTAATTGAATAAAATCAGCAAGAGCTTCTTCCGGCCTGTTGAGATAATAGCGAGATTGACCTCTACCCAAAAGAGCTTCAGGATCTTGCTCATTTATAAAAATGACCTCTTCAAAATCAGCTTCTGCAGCCTCCCAATTTTTAAGTTTCGCGTAAGCTTTGGCTCGGTAGAACCAGCCTTCTGAATCCTCCGGTAAGATCTGTATGGCTTCAGTATAGTCTTCAATAGCTCCTTCCCAGTCATTTTGAGAGAATTTATAAAAACCACGAATTTTCCAGCCTTGTGGGTCTTCTGGATCTTTGGCGATAGCCAAGGTAAGCTCCTCCAGTTGATCGACATTTTCTCCCTTTTCCAGAATATTGATCCGCTGTCTAGCCAGAAAGTGGTCCGGGTTGATTTCAACAGCTTGATGAAGTGACTTAAGCGCATTTTCTGTCTGATTTTGCTTCATCTCGACATGGCCTTTTTCAGCCCAGAAATCGGATTCATTAGGTGTATAATAGATTGCGGAGTCTAAAAGTGTTTTTGCTCCAGCATAATCCTCCATCCCTATTTTGGCAAGGGCCAGATGATAGAGGATTTGAGATGGATTGGGACTTTGGGCAGTGAAAATTCCAGAAACCCCTTTGTCTGTTGAGCTTTTACGATAAATGATTTGGGTTGTCTCACCTTTTGGGATTTGTCTGTAGGATAAGAAATCATTTTCGGCATCTTGGAATCTTTTTAATCTGAGATAAAGCCTTCCTCTAGCCAAATAGGCTTCAGCCAATTCGGGATCCAAACTCAAGGCTTTTTGATAATTCTCCAATGCTAGATTTAGGCTAGGACCGTCAAATTGCTCATAAATCTGACCTAGATAAAAGTATCCCTGAGGATCCCTTGAATAAACTCGTAGCCAATCATCCATCATTAAATAGGCACTTTCATAATCCCCTTGATTGTAGGTAGCAACCGCTTTTTCGAAGTCGGATCGGTCTTGGGCAAATGAATAGCCAGCTATTAAAAAGATAATACCAAGAAAAATTAATCTCATGAATTGGAAGAATTTTTTCCAAATTTCAAACTACCTAATCCACGATCCAAAAGTGCATAAAGGCTTCCTAAAAGACCAAGAGAACCGGTTAGGTAGGTATAAGCTTCGGAAAAGAAATTTTTGTCAAAAATACCGATCAGGGCAAAACAGATCAATACAAAACTGATCAAAGAAATCTGTATGGAATTAGAGTTTCCATTCTTTTTCTCATATCGTTTGAAAGCTTCTTTCTCTTCTTCAGTGCTATGATCTAGGACATATTTTCGGAATACCGGACTAAATAACCTCCATTCTTTCCATGAAGAATCATTCTTAGTTTTTCTTTTCGGTTCATATTCAGCACTTTTTTGGACTAAAATTCCTTTTTGTGCTAAGCCTATCATGACTTCTTTTCGATTGATATTGAAGAAGCCTTCTTTTGCATAGGCATAGGCGACCATCTTTTCTTCAAAGGACATTTCTGTCCACATATTAGTATAAAATGCCTTTTTATGTCTCAAACTTTTGAGTAAAACTTCTGTTTTTTCTTCAGAGGTGTCTTTTAAGATAGGTTCATTTTTAATAGCCAATGACTTGAAGGAAAAATCAGAAAAAGTTTCTGAGAATCGAACCTTGTCCAATGGATCCTTAATCTTAGAGAAAATATCCTTCCATTGTTTTCCTGAGCAAATCCAGATTTTCTTTTCCAAATCATGAAGACGCTCCAAAATAGGAATGCTATCTAATGGGTCGGCAAGACAGTGGTAATTTTTGAGGATATAAACGTCTTTGGTTTCGTCCAGTTTGAATTGCCAATCCAGTGTTTCTATCAAGAAATCGATAGTTTCTAAATTCTCATCAATTTGAGAAAACACCTTTCCTACAATCTCCTCTAGGTGAGAAGAGTCGATACTACAGATGTATAATAGTTGCTCAGAGCTTTCGAAGTCATCTTCATATTCCTCCTCGAATGAAAAGAAGATGATTTTTTGTAAATAATAGATCAGGGAAGCTAAAAGACCAAGAATCAATGCCAGATAGAGTAAATTCCAATCAAGTCTCAAATTGCCTGCGCTACCTGCCCAAGCCGCTTCAAAAGATTTTTGGTCAGGAGCAATAAATTCCTTGATCTTTGGATCAAAAGGGTCTGTTAAGGCGACCATCAAAGATCTCCTAGCTTCCTCATATTCCTTGAATCTGGTGGTTTGTAATTTGTCATCAATTTGGTTTCTTCCATCCCAAATTTGACTTTCGAAAAGTTGAGTTTTGGACTGAATCAAATATCCAGGGATAAAACCAATCACCAAAAACCAAGAGATCAAAAACGTGGGCAATGCTTGGTTAGGTGCTATTAAATTTTTTACCAAATCTTTTCCTCGGACTTTCAAAACCCAAATGAGAATGATCAAGGCGGAAGCAAATTGGAGGATTAAGGCTGTGATGGAGCTTACCAAATCATATTTTACGAAGATTACTCCTAATAGAACTGAATAGACAAGGGTTGGTAAAGAATATGGAGGAATCAAAGGTTGATTGGCTTCAGTTTCTTTTTTGGATAGTTTGGAAGTCGCCAAATTGATAAATGAGATCAATGACGATGAAAAGACCAGTGTGGCGACTAATTGAATGTGGTTGAGTTTCTCCAGATAATAAATTGCCAACAACAATCCAGCAAAAAGAAAATATGCGACTGATAGATATTGGAGTTTATGCAAATTGTTTTTGGTTGGCTTTAGCCAGTCAAAAAAGAATATTTTGAAACCAAAGTCGGTAGTGAGATCCTTTGAAAACTTTTGGAGGATCAGATTGAAAATCAGTGAAAGAAAATAGAATGCAAGGAGAATAATGGCCTCTAAAGATGTCAAGGAGGAAAAAACATGGGCGACATTGTGATTGACTAGGAAGAAAAGCCAAATCGGCTGATCAAACTTTTGCCCAGAAATCTGAGATAAAACCCCAGTGTAATGATTGCCAATAAGGTACAGTGGAACCTCTATAGCTTTGTGTTGGCTTTCATCTCTATTCTTCTTCATTAAGGTTTCGATTTCAACCCATGAGTTAGCATTTACACCTTCTTTTAGATTAGAAATAGGCGAGGTGATCTTGTCGCTTTTGTGGAGGATTGTTCCGTCTTCTTTAATCACCAAATAGCGATATTGGTCTTTCAATTTTTCCAGTGAATTTAGCCCGAAGGTCACTGCAGTCACATCCCCGTCTTTGTTTAGCATAGAAATGACCGATTCTAATTCTCCATTGCCTCTGCTATAATGGGAGTTCAAAAAATGATTTTTTCCTGAAGTACCAGAATTAAAATAGGTGAAGTAGGCCCTGGTTCGAAGATCCACGGGAGATTTTTCCTTATTAAAGTTGAAGGTTAATGAATCATGTTTGAAGATTATTGTTTTTGCCAAACCGTTGGATTCAAAAAGGATAAACTCATTGAATGGGAGCAATACTTTTTCGTTGTTGTTCCAATCCGAAAGAGCTGAATTGTAATTGACCAGTTTGTTATTTAAATCCTCTTCAATCTGAGTTTGCTGAGCAATTGAATTTTCTACTGGGTCTGGTTGGTTTTTGAAAAAAGAGATAGCGAAACCCAAAATCAGAGTCAAACCCATTAAAGAAATCCCCAATTGGAGCACTTTGGTCTGGGTTAGATTGTCACCTTTACTAAGATTTAAAATCCCTAGAATGGGGACTGAGGCGATTAAAAGAATTAAAAAGAAAATTAAAGTGCTCAAAAGTTTGAAATTGAGCCGAAGACCTACTTTTAAAAAATGATTCTGGTTGATTGTTCCTACAGCGAACAATTGAAGATTTTCTAATGGGATGGGTGCAACATAGAACCGGTTTTGATTCCCAGAATATTCGACTTCTTCGAAATATACTCCAGAGTGAATTTTTCCGACACTATCTTGACGAATGACATGAGGTTTAAATATTTCCTGTCCAAAATCAGAATTGGGATAGATTACATTTCCATCTTGATCTGTCAAAAAGAATTTATCGAAGATTTTGTTATTCTCTTGTTTGCGGAGCAAAAGACCAATATCAAATGAAATGGTGACAATGAGAGTTTCAGGGAAACTGATGGATTGCGCTTCAAATTTTTCGTAAAAAGCTAGATTGTTGATTTGCTGAATAGTAGATACCGGAATGGCTAGTGTAAGATCGCTAACAGTCAATCTGTTTCCTTCCAAGCTTATTTTTTCAGTTGTTGGATTGTCCAAGGTTCCAAATCGAATGGACTGAATATCTGGCTCAAACCCTTTTAAGAGATCTCGAATCCCGCTTGCGTTAATTTGAAATGTGGAATCAGGATCCATCGCAAAAGCTTCCCTCAGAATATATCCCTCAACTCGGCTGTAATAATCTGGTAGAGCTAAAAGGATGTCATTTCGGATTGCCTCCACACTTCGTAAGTGCTGCTCTTCTAGCTCTGAAATGTTTTTGTTGGATTGGACAAAAAGAAATACTCCTATGATGCCAATGATAGGTAGTAAAAAAAGCCAGACTTTTAGGGTCTTTAATCTCATCGAAAAAAATGTCAGGTAAACATTTTAATTTACTCAGTAAATTGCTGAAAATCAATTTGTAAGATTTTATTCAATTCCGTATAAGTGCCAGAGTTTAAAAAAAACAGCCTATTTTTGTGTCTTAAGGCACGTTTATTGAATTTCTGCTGCCTCACCCAATAAGTAACATAATTCCCCAATCATGAAAAAAATTGCCCTCGGCTTATTGTTCGGTATCTTCCTAATCAGTACTGCAAACATTCAGGCTCAGGAGTCCGCTGAATCCAAAGGTTCTCTCAACTCAGGGACCATCGATTCCCAATTTGATTACATCTATAGTGTCTCTAATAATTTTCAGGAATACAAAGTGGTCAAGCGAAGCAATTTGGACAAGCTTCAATCTAATATTTTGGATTCCATGAAAACTATGAGATCTGAAGTTTTGCAGTTGAAAACTCAGATTGGAAGTAAAAACGATTCGATTTCTTCATTAAATCAGGTTCTGGGTCAGACCGAGACTGAAAAGCAAGAGGCGATTGCTGCGAAGGATAATTTCACAATTTTCGGAATTGGGATTCATAAAGCGGTTTACTCTTCCTTCATGTGGTTATTGGTAGGAGCCTTAGCAATCGCGTTGGGTTTCTTCTCTTTCCAGTATTTCAGAAGCTTCAAAAAGATCAGAAAAGCCCAAAAAGATTTGGAAGAAGTGCAAGAGGAATTTGATCAGCACAGAAAGAACACCTTGGATCGTGAGCGCAAACTGAAAAGAGAGCTCATCGATGCCCAAATGGGCAAAGCGTAGAAGTTTGCCCTGAATTTCCTCAGGAGCTTGAGATTGGATTTAATAGTAACTAATCTCGATAAAAATATTTGTGCCAATATGGAAAAGGGATTTCCCAACTTTCCATGTTGGCATTTATTTTTTTAAATAGTCTGTGAAAAGGTTTGAGGGCCTTTCCTTATTTTCGAAAAAACAGCCTTATGAAAAAGGTAGACATTGCCGTAATAGGACTAGGAGCAGTCGGTTCAGCTGCATTATATTTTTTATCGAAATCAGGAAAGAAGGTGATTGGGTTAGATCGCTTTGATCCGCCCCATTTTATGGGATCTTCCCATGGTGAAACCAGGATTACCAGATTGGCAGTAGGAGAGGGAGAGGAGTATGTGAGCTATGCCAAAAGATCCCAAGAAATATGGAGAACCTTGGAGGCTGAGACTCAAATTCAACTTCTGGATCCTTGCGGAGGGATTTTGATGGATTCGGGCACCACTCCTTGGGGTAAACATGGAGGTGATGGATTTTTCCAAAAAACAGTTGATATAGCGAAATCATCGCTGATTCCTCATTCAATTTGGAACCCAAGTGAATTGAAAGCGAAGTATCCCCAATTCCTCTTGGAGGAGACGGAGAAGGCCTATATTGAACCTTCGGCTGGTATAGTTTTTCCTGAAAGAATTATCCAAACTCAACTCGAGTTGGCCAGTAAGAATGGAGCAGAAATCAAGGTCTATTCCCCTGTAAATTCAATCAGTACAAAGAATGGTTCAGTAATTCTTGATCTGAAAGAATATCAAATTGAGGCGAAAAAGGTATTGATTTCAGCTGGAGGATGGATCAAAGATTTTCTGCCAAAAGAAGAAAAGTTAGGTTATAAGATTTGTCGGCAAGTATTGCATTGGGTTGAAATTGAGGAGGGATATTCTCATTTCGAGAAGTCTCCAGTATTTATGTGGGGTTTTGGAAAAAATCCGGAGGACTTCATTTATGGCTTTCCCACCCAGGATGGTCGGTCGATCAAGATGGCTTCTGAATCGTTTCTTGAAACTTCCCATCCGAATGATCTGGATAGATCCGTTTCAAAAGAAGAGCAGGAGACATTCTGGAAAGAAAAAGTAAAAGGGAGGATTTTTGGACTAAAAGATCAATTTTTGAAGTCTGAAGTATGTTTTTATACTGTGAGGAGTGATTCCAAATTTGTTTTAAAACAGCACCCTTCAGTATCAGAGGCATTAATGGTTTCTGCATGTTCTGGCCATGGATTTAAGCACTCAGCAGCCTTAGGAGAAGAGTTAGCAGAAAGGATTCTTTCCTCAAGTTGACACTTATTCCATAATTCCTCTTTTTTCTCCTTAAAAGGCCTATTTTTGCGGATTGAAGTGCAAGCAAAATGGCGAAAAAAAGAGGATCTGGTCTAGAAGAACATGAAAAGAGAAAACTCAACAAACAGAGTTTTCAGAAATTAAGTGGGATTTTCAGGTTTCTCCTACCTTACAAATGGACCTTTATTTTAGGTCTTGTATTCCTGTTATTATCTTCCCTGACACTACTTACCTTTCCGTATGTAGCTGGAAAATTGATAGATACAGCGCAGGGTAAGGACTGGTATGTGACGGATATCAACTCCATTGCTTTGATCCTCATTGCGATTTTGGGTGTTCAGAGTTTGTTCTCTTTTTTCAGAGTTTGGACTTTTGCATTGGTTTCTGAGCGTTCCATGAGGGATGTGCGATTGGCACTTTATAGCCGATTGTTAAGGCTTCCAATGACATTTTTTGACAAAAGGAGAACTGGAGAATTGATTTCTAGGATTACTTCTGATGTCAGCCTACTTCAAGATACATTCTCAGTAACCTTGGCGGAGTTATTTCGACAGGTAATCACCTTGATTGCCGGGATTGTATT
Source organism: Algoriphagus zhangzhouensis (assembly GCF_900148515.1). Lineage (GTDB taxonomy): Bacteria > Bacteroidota > Bacteroidia > Cytophagales > Cyclobacteriaceae > Algoriphagus > Algoriphagus zhangzhouensis. The sequence continues at coordinate 972,493 of NZ_FRXN01000002.1, forward strand.
TTTGATGGTCACTACTCCAAAATTGACTTTATTTATGTTGGGGACTTTCCCTGTTTTGGTTCTATTGGCTATGTTTTTTGGAAGATTTATCCGAAATCTTTCCAAGAAGACCCAAGACGAATTGGCTTCTGCAAATGTCATCGTAGAGGAAACACTTCATTCAATAAGTACAGTCAAATCTTTCGTAGGTGAAGGTTATGAATCCAATCGATATCATCGTGGCTTAAACAATGTTGTTGATGTTGCATTGAAAACCGCCAAATATCGTGGGGCCTTTATTTCTTTTATCATTTTTGCCCTTTTTGGTGGTATTGTCGCAGTGATGTGGTATGGTGCGAGTTTAGTAGCATCTGGCGAAATGAGCATCGGTGAACTGGTCTCATTTGTCCTTTACACAACCTTTATAGGTGGCTCCATTGCTGGATTGGGAGATATCTATAGTCAGGTACAAAAGGCGATTGGTAGCTCAGAAAGGGTTTTGGAGATTCTGGAAGAGCCAATCGAAAAAAGTTCAACTTACCACAAATCTGAACTGGAAGGAAAAATTGAATTTGAACATGTAAGCTTCAGGTATCCTACTCGTCCTGAGGTCGAGGTACTTAAAGATTTGTCTTTCTATGTCAATCCTGGAGAGAAGATAGCCTTGGCTGGTCACTCTGGGGCTGGAAAGTCTACAATCATTCAGCTCCTATTGAAATTTTATGATCTCGATTCAGGGGAAATTCTGGTTGATGAGAAAGGACTTGATACTTGGGATCTAGAAAAGCTTAGATCGCATATCGGAATGGTACCACAAGAGGTATTGCTTTTTGGAGGTAGTATTCGAGAAAATATTGCATATGCTAGACCAGATGCCTCGGAAGATGAGATTATCCTGGCAGCTAAAAAAGCAAACGCTTGGCAATTTATCTCCAAGTTCCCTGAAGGACTGGATACTATGGTTGGTGAAAGAGGAGTGAAGCTTTCTGGCGGGCAAAGGCAACGAGTGGCTATTGCAAGAGCAATCTTAAAAGATCCTTCAATTTTGATTTTGGATGAAGCTACCTCCTCCTTGGATGCTGAATCTGAACACCTTGTTCAGGAAGCATTGGACGAATTGATGAAAGGAAGGACAACTATCATCATTGCGCATCGATTGGCTACAATCAGAAAAGTTGACAGAATCTATGTCTTAAGTGATGGAAAAATAGTGGAGCAAGGTAGTCACACTGAACTCCTCAATGAGCAAGATGGCTTTTATGCTAACCTTGTTAAGCTTCAATTTGCTGAAAGCTAAGATTAACTCAAGCCTTGATTATAGATTGTGGGCGGTGATTGATTTTGTCATCCCCACCCAGTTTTCCTTGTAGATCTGACAATCGGGAAATAAGATTTTCATTTCCTTTTCATCCAGCAGCCGGATTTCATCGAGGTATTGCTTAGCGTCTTCCACAGACCACTTTTTTAATCTACTCAGTCTGGTTTTGGTCAAAATGAACTCCATCCATGATTTAGGAAGGTTTTGAGCAAATGGAAGAGCATAATGGGCTTCAATTGGAAAATGCTTGTTAGGAGTTTGGATATAGTATTTTTTTCCAACGCGAAGAATTTCATTTGCCATCTTTTGTTGGTTTTCCCAATTGTAAAGATGTTCGATTACAGAATTGGAAAAAACTAAATCAAAGTGATTGTCAGCGTATTCAGGCATATTGGTACCATCACCAACCCGACCTTTTATAGTGTCAGTACAGATATGTTGATTCACCAAATTGAGAAGAGTGATTTCAATATTAGGAAGCTTGGGTAAGCTACTTTCTTTCCAAAAATAGTCTGTGCCACCTACATCTAAAATTCTGATAGGCTGTGTCTTATCGAAATTTTTAAAAAATAAGGATTCAAAATTTGCTAAGCGCTTTTGTCTAAATTTTGCTCCTAATGAGTTTGAATTATCCGAAGAAGCAAATAAATCTGAAATTGAAATCATGCTGGGCCTTTGGGGCTTTCTTTTTATGAATTAGGGGCAAAAGTAATCATGCTTGGGGATTCTTTTCGTAATTTTATACAACGAAATCCAAATTCCTTTAAAAATGTATAATTAGCAAGGTCTTTGATTTAAAGGTGACGTTGGTTTAAGTTTTTATGAGACACAGATTTGATAAGTATTTTCCTTGGCTTTTTATAGGAAGTGATTTTTTGTTTGCGGCTTTTTCCATTTTCGCTTTATTATCCATTTTTAATGCCACAGATTTATTCAAAGAGGTTGGGTTAAAAGAAATGCTGCCACTTTTCTTTTTCTGGCTGTCTGTTTCCACTCTTAGAAAAGATTATGAAATAGGAAGAACAGAAGGCTTTGATAAAACCTTGGTTCATCTTACAGGGACTATTTTCTGGTTCCTAGGAGCTGCTGCAGTTTTGTGGGAACCTTTTCATTCTCCAAACTTTCAACTTATATCAATTGGTCTCCTTGGATTAGGAATGTTCTTCTTCATGGGAGCCTTTCGAATATGGATTCATATTATTTTGAGAAGGTATCGTGCGGGTGGAGGCAATATTAGAAACGCTGTCATATTAGGTAAGGAAGGTTCAAGTTCTCGACTTGTTGAAATCTTAAATGTAAAGAAGGAATTTGGAGTTAATTTTTTGGGGTATTTCGATGATGCCTCTGATTGTGAAGATACCAAAGGAAAAATAGAAGACTTTTTTGTACAAGCTCCTTTATTGGATCTTGATTTTGTTTACATCAATGCTGACTTAGATCCATTTGAAGTCAAAAGGATTATTGATTTTGCGGAAGAGCATCACATTAAACCAAAACTAATTCCAAGGGCTAGTTTGCAATTGGGGAATAACCTTTCTTTTTCAAGATATGGGGATTTCTTTGTGGTAAATATCAATGAAATCCCACTTGACAATTATTTCAATAGCTTGTTGAAAAGGCTCTTTGACTTGGTTTTTTCTAGCTTAGTGATCGTTTTTATCCTCTCCTGGATGGTTCCGCTTTTTGGGATCCTTATAAAAATGGGATCTAAAGGTCCTGTTTTCTTTGTCCAGAAAAGAAATGGAGTTGGTAATAAGGAATTCAATTGCCTTAAGTTTCGATCCATGAGGGCCAATAAAAATGCGGATACACAACAAGCTACTAAGAATGATCCAAGAGTAACCAAATTCGGGGCCTTCCTTAGAAAAAGCTCTTTGGATGAGATGCCTCAGTTCCTAAATGTATTTATGGGTGATATGTCAGTGATAGGACCTCGTCCTCATACTGTACCTATGAATAAAACATTCCAGACTAAAGTAGAACGATATAATTCCAGACATAAAGTGAAGCCTGGAATTACAGGTTTGGCACAGATAAAAGGGTTTAGAGGAGAGATTGATAATCCTGTTCAGATTAGATCCAGAGTGAAACTTGATACTTTTTATGTGAACAATTGGAGCTTTATGATGGATATGAGTATCATTATCGAAACTGTTCAGAAAGTATTTTTTAACCAAGAAAATGCCTATTGATTCTACACCTTCTAGGTGCCTTTATTGTGATTCGACAGATTTAGTTGAGTTTTCTGCCCAAGAAAGAATGTTTGGTATGGGAGACTCTTTTTTATATCTGGAATGTAAGGATTGTTGGTCTATTCAGATTAAGGATGTACCCTCAGATTTGGGGGCCTATTATTCGGGTGATGAGTATTATTCATTTATACCTCTTGTCAAATCAGGATCAGTATCCAACCTTTTTAAGTCTTTAAGATTAAAAGGATTTTTAAAATTGAAGCTTAATCAGTTTGACCCGAAGGTATATGGCTATTGGCTCAAAGAGGTGTTTACAAGCTTTGATGCATCCATCGCAGATGTTGGTTGTGGAAATGGTCAGCTTCTTTACGAATTATATGCTGGCGGTTTTAAAAATCTCACTGGATTTGATCCTTTTTTAAAGAGATCTACTGAAATAGCAAATGGGCTAAATTTATTGAAATCTGAATTGAAGGATTCTGATCAGATGTTTGATCTCATTATGTATCATCATGCATTTGAGCACTTGGTGAATCCGGAAGAGGAATTGAAAATTTGTTTTGATCGATTAAAACCTAATGGGAAAGTTTTAATTCGGATTCCAGTGACGGATTCTCAAGTCTGGAAAAATGAAAGGGAATTTTGGGTTCAGTTAGATGCTCCTAGGCATTTAACTATCCCAAGTGTAAAAGGGATTTCCACCCTTTCCGACAGAACAGGATTTAAAGTGGACGAGGTAGAGTTTGATTCCACTGAATTTCAATTTTGGGGAACTGAGCTCTATAAAAAAGGAGAAAAGTTAAAAAGTAGTGGTGTAGATGAGTTTTCTCAAGCTCAGATAGAGGAGTGGAAAAAGAAAGCCCTCAGCTATAATAGTGAGGGCTTAGGGGATCAAATTTGTTTGTTTCTATCAAAGCCTGAATAAGGCATCGAAGAATCCCATCGTTTCACCTTTCTTCTTAAAGATGAGCATAGGGAGTACATTATTGGCCTTGATAACTTTCTCTGCAGTACTACCCAATAATATTGCAGCAGATTTTGTTCTACCTCTAGAGCCCATGATGAACATATCCACGCCGAGCTTCATAGCTTCTTTTAGTAAAAGTTCACCGACATCTTCTCCTTCATCTAAGACAAAGTCACATTCCAATTCAGGATGGTCATGCTGAGCTACAAATGCTTCAAAATCCTTCTTAGCATTAGCTTTCATGATTTCTGCAAACTCTTCATAAGATTTCCCTGTTTTAGAATACCCATGAGGCACCTGATAAATATGAACGGGAACTAATTGTGCTTTCAATTGGTCGGCAATTCTTTCTCCAAACTTGTAGATCATGTGATTGTGCTCGGAGAAATCCGTAGGAACCATAATCTTTTTTGGAAGGCCAGCTGGACGTTTTTCCTGCAATAGCATCACAGAGCAAGGAGCTTTTTTAGCCACACCATTTGCAAGAGCTCCAGTGCCTTTCAGGGTCTCTTTTCTACCCATTACGATAAGGTCGACATCCTTGATTTTAGCCCATCTGAGTACTGTATCTAATGGATGATCGCCTTCTTCTGCAAAAACTTCAATTTCAATGGAGTCAGGAAAAGCCTTCGACTTGATTTTATTCATCATAATGGCTTCCACCGATTCATCGCCAGCAGCCAAAAGATCTGGATATTCTCTCAAAATTTCGTCTGGGATGGCAAGGCTTTTAGCAACATGGACAAAATAACATTTCTCCACTCCCCAGAATTTGAGGAATACTACTGTCTTTTCGATTAGAATTTCATCCATCTCGGTCAAATCAAGACCGATCATTACTTTAGAAAAAAACTTCATGGGCGCGTATTATTTGTAGCCTTTAATTTAAAATTTTGATTTAGTTATTTAAATAGTTTTTTTGTTTTTGCCTTTTGGGAAGTACCCAAGGTAATTAATTGAGATGAGAAGCTTACAAAAATATTTTTTAGCCATCCTTCCACCCCAAGAGTTTTTGGATCAGGTGACAAAACTAAAACTTGACATCAAGAATGAATTTGGAGTCAAATATGCGTTAAAATCCCCAGCACATATCACCCTGAAGATGCCATTTTTATTTGATGAAAATAAAATCTCAAAATTGACGGACTCACTTTCTGATTTATTTAAGGATTCTAAGCCTTTTACGATTCAGATTTCAGGTGCAGATCAATTTAGAAGAAGAGTCATCTTTTTGAAAGTTGGAAAATCAAGTGAAATGATGGCACTTCAGGAAAAAATCAAAAAGCATTTGAAAATAGAGCATCACTTAGTTGAAGAATTGAGCGATAAAAATTATCACCCTCATATGACTGTTGCCTATCAGGATATTAAGAAAGGGCAATTTGATCCATTGTATCAATTCATTTTAGAGAGAAAGTTAGAATTTTCTTTTGTAGCCAATTCAATAGTACTTCTCAGAAAAGACGAGGGGATTTGGAAAGGGGACAAATCCATAGATTTGCATTTTAAATAGGGAAATAGTGACTTTTTGACCCCAGTGATTAAAAAAAACGCACATTTTATTAAAAATTACTCTAAAAATTAAATTCTGAGTATTAATTATTTGTGAACTCTTTATTTGGTGGACACTTTTTTGATTTCGGACACCTCGAGAATTAAATGTCGAAACATCTATTTTTTTAACAATATTTCAGAATAAAATATTGATTTTAACATGATTTCATATTCTTAATTTTTGTTGAAATATTTTTAGAATAGGAATAAAACACCTGAAATCTTCAAAAATTCAAAATTTTTAACTGGATAATTATAAAAAGGAAAAATAAGAGATATGCGAACACTGTCCGATCATGTATTGGCTAGAATAAAAGAATGAAAAAATAGAAAATACGATATAATATTTCAAAATATCCTTCATATCCAAAGAATACCAAATTTGTTCCTTTTCCCAATTCCTCCGTCCTTAGCTTCTTGAAAATTAAATCATCTACAAAAATTTAACCTATGAAGAAAGTTTTACTGGGTTTTGTGTTTACCCTACTGACTACTTTGTCAGTACTAGCACAAAACAAAACGATCACCGGTAGGGTGACTTCACCTGACGAACCAGAAGGCCTTATCGGGGTCAACGTACTGGTGAAAGGAACAACAATCGGAGTAGTAACCGACCTTGATGGTGGGTTCTCTTTGTCTGTTCCAGAAAATGCAACTACGCTTGTATTTAGCTACATTGGCTATTCAAGTGTAGAAGAGGTGATTGGTAACAGATCTGTTATCAATGTATCTATGGAGCTAGATTCTCAAAATCTAGACGAAGTAATTGTTACCGCATACGGTACTGCTGACAAAGGAAACTTTACTGGTTCTGCGATCGCCCTTAAAGGTGACCAGATTGCAAACAGACCAATCAACAACGTTGTAAACGCGATTGAAGGTCAGTCTCCAGGTGTAATTACCACATCTGCTTCAGGGCAACCAGGTTCAACTCCAGGTGTTCGTATCCGTGGTATTGGTTCTGTTAACTCTTCAAGCTCCCCGCTTTATGTAGTTGACGGTGTTCCTTATGATGCTGCAATCTCTAACTTGAATCCAGATGACATCGAGGATATGACTATCTTAAAAGATGCTGCATCTGCTGCATTGTATGGTTCTAGAGCGGCTAACGGTGTGATCATGATCACTACCAAAAAGGGTAAAAAGAACAAGTCTAACTTCAATTTCAGAGTTCAGACTGGTACAGCATCTAGAGCTCTTCCTGAGTATGACAGAGTAAATGCTGGTCAGTATTATCCTTTGGTATGGGAATCTTTGAGAAATGCTCAACTAGGAAATGGTGCTACTGAATCTGATGCTGCAGCTTACGCGTCTTCTAATTTGATTGACAACGTGTTGGGTTACAATGTTTACAATGTGCCAAACGATCAAGTTGTTGGTGCAGATGGTACTTTGAATCCAAATGCTGTGAATAATTTCACTGATCTAGATTGGTTTGATTATGTAGCTGGAAGCGGTGGAAGACAAGAATACAACATGACTTACTCTGGCGGTACTGAGAAATCTGATTTCTATACCTCTGTAGGTTATTTGGATGAAAAAGGTTTCGTCGTTAATTCTGATTTCCAAAGATGGACAGGTAGATTAAATGTAAATACCAATCCTACCAAATGGTTCAAGACTGGTGTAAACCTTTCTGCTACCATGAGTGAAGGAAACAACGCTAGAACTGGTGGAAGCTCTTCTTATGTAAACCCAATGTTCTTTGCTAGAAACATGGGACCTATCTATCCAGTATATGCTCAAAATAACATGACTGGTGGATACATTTTTGATGAATTCGGTGGTAAAATCTTCGATACAGGTGACTTGATCAACTATGGTCTTCCAAGAAGAGGTACCGGAGGTTCTCCAGGACGTCATGCTTACCAAGAAGCATTATTGAACGTAGACAGAATTGACAGAGATGTGATTTCAGCAAGAGCTTATGCAGAGGTTACTTTCTTGCAGCATTTTGCATTAAGAACAAATATCTCAACTGACGTTACTTCTCTTTTGGATATCGGATATGATAACCCAATCGTAGGTGATGGTGCTCCAGCAGGACGTACGAATCGTACCAACGCTAGAACAAACTCCATGACCTTCAACCAATTGTTGACTTATACCAACACTTTCAAGGACAAGCATTTCTTAGAAGTATTGGTAGGTCATGAGAACTATGACTACAAATACAACTATCAGTACTTGGCAAAACAAGATCAGATTTTGGATGGAAACATCGAGCCTGACAACTTTGTGACTATTAGCTCCGCAAATGGTCGAGTTGACAGACATAGAATCGAATCTTACTTGAGCCGTGTAAACTATGTATTTGATGACAAATACTCAGTTTCTGGTTCATTCAGAACTGATGGTTCTTCTAAATTTTATGAAGATGTAAGATGGGGTTATTTCTACTCTATCGGTGGTGCTTGGAATATTGACAAAGAAAACTTCTTTGATTCTCAGTTCTTCGATATGTTGAAATTAAGAGCATCTTATGGTGAAGTTGGTAATGACGCAATCGGTGGATATTATCCTTGGCAGGCATTATATGACTTAGGTTATAACAACGCCTCTGAACCAGGTATCCTTCAGGCTTCACTTGCTGCTCCAGATCTTCTTTGGGAATCAAATAATACGTTTGACCTAGGATTGGATTTTGCTTTTGCTAGAAGATTCACAGGTAGTGTTGAGTATTTCCAGAGACAATCTGAAAACTTGTTGTTCGAAGTTCCATTGTCATTGACTACTGGTCTTTCTAACAAACTTCAGAACATTGGTACTCTTGCAAACTCTGGTATTGAATTCACAATTCAAGGTGATTTGATCAGATCTGAAGACTTCAAATGGTCTGCAAGTTTCAACGTTTCTACATTCAAAAATGAATTCAAATCTCTTCCATTTGATGAGCAAATCGATGGAACCAAAAAATTGGTAGTAGGTAGATCTATCTATGATTACTGGTTGAGAGATTGGTATGGTGTAGATCCTGAAACTGGTGAAGGTCTTTATAGAGCAGAGTCTTATGATGAAGATGATGCTAACACAAGAATTATCGGACAAGACACTGTGACTACTCAGCAGAACAATGCGAAGTATCATTTCGCAGGTAGCGCAATCCCTGATTTCTTTGGTGGTTTGTCTAACACTTTCTCTTACAAAGGATTGACTTTGAATGTTTTGCTTTCTTACTCAGTAGGTGGTAAAGTATATGATGGAGTATATGCTAGCTTGATGTCTGCAGATCCTGACGGAAATGCACTTCACGTAGATGCGATGAACAGATGGACTACTCCTGGTCAAATCACTGACGTTCCTAAAATGGATGTGACTGGATCAGCTCAAACCAATGCTGCTTCTGACAGATGGTTGATCGATGGTTCTTATCTAAACTTTAGATCTGTGAACTTGAGCTATACCTTGCCTAAGACTCTTCTTGAAAGAATTAATGTGGCAGGTGCTACAGTATATGTAGCTGGTGAAAACCTAGGCTGGATTTCAGCTAGAAAAGGAATGTATGTTTCTGGAACCTTCAATGGTACCACTTCAAACACTTACACTCCAGCTAGAACCTTTACGGTTGGTCTAAATGTCAACCTTTAATCTTTGACTAACATGAAGAAAATATTTAAACCAATAGCTGCTCTAGCACTTGCCCTTGTGACATTTGGCTGTGCAGATGATTATTTGGACACTGTTCCAACGGATGCGGTTTCTTCTGAATCTGTATTTACAACTACCAAAAATGCGATGACCGCATTGAATGGTATTCACAGATCCCTTTTGCTTCGTTACGATAGCCAAGGCCAAGCTGGTGAAGGCGCAGTAATGATCATGCGTGAAGTCCTTGCTGATGATGTGGTAATGACCACAACTGGTAACGGATGGTATGTATCTATGTGTCGTTGGATCAACCATACTGTAGAAACAGGTAGTGACTCTAGATTCGTTTGGAGATTCTACTATAAAGTTATCGGTAATGCCAACCTGATCATTGCGAACATTGATAATGCTGATGGCCCTCAGGCTGAAAAGGATGAAATCAAAGGACAAGCTTTAGCTTATAGAGCTTGGGCTCATTTCAACTTGGTTCAATTGTTTGCTGACAGATATGACTTTGCAGGTGGAAATACTCAATTGGGTGTTCCTATCGTGACTGAGCCTATCACAGAAGGTGGTCCAAGAAATACTGTTGAAGAGGTATACACTCAAATCAATTCAGATTTGAATCAAGCAATCTCTCTTTTAGGTGAAAGCAGAAATGCTAAATCTCACTTGAACATTAATGTAGTGAATGGTATCAAAGCGAGAGTTTTGGCTACTCAAGGTAACTACTCTGAAGCTGCCACTTATGCAAATGCTGCAAGAACCGGATACGATTTGATGTCTGAGACTGATTTATATGGTGGATTCAACAACATTGATAATGCTGAGTGGATATGGGGTTCTCACCAGGTAGATGATCAGCAGACATACTTTGCATCTTTCTTTGCATACATGTCTCTGAACTTCTCTTCAACTAACATCAGAAACAATCCTAAAGCGATCAATAGCTTGCTATTTGATATGATTCCTGATTCTGATTACAGAAAAGGTCTTTGGGATCCAAATGCATCTGATGCAGACTTAAGAGATCCGTACATCGATGAAATGACGCTTTCCACTTTTGCGAAAATCGATTACATGAACCGTAAATTTATTGCTCAAGGTAATGCATCATCAGTAGGTGACGTACCTTATATGAGAGCTGCGGAAATGTATTTGTTGGAAGCTGAATCTTTGGCTAGATCTGGTAATGATGATGCTGCTGCCACTCTTTTGACTTCATTCATGGAAGCTAGAGATCCTGAGTATACTCCATCTGGAAACACCGGAGATGCTTTGATCGAAGAAATCATGATCCAAAGAAGAATCGAATTGTGGGGTGAAGGTTTCAGATTCTATGATTTGAAGCGTTTGAACTTGCCTTTGGACAGAACTGGTGCTAATCACGTAGAGTCTGTTATCAACGGTAAATTCACTGAGCCTGCAGGTACTAACAACTGGACTTGGCAGATTCCTATCGATGAATTGAACGCTAACGAAAATATGGTTCAAAATCCTTCTTAAGGTTTTGAATTGATCATAAATGAAAAGTCCGGCTCATTTGAGTCGGACTTTTTTATGTTTTTTAGAATTCTAGAGAATCTGTTTCCTTTCCTTTTCCTAATAATAAGCTTCGAGGACTTTTACTGTTTTTGTAGATATGGATGATGTTTTGCTGAGTTGCGAACTGATCTACCAAGATGCTATTTCGAACCTTTATTTTACTTTTCCATTCGACTGGCTCTGATTCTATATAAAACCAGGCAGCGTCATCTTCTATCTCAAATCCCAATAATTTCAAAGTAGTTGGCTTTCCATCCAAATCAACCTTGAAGTGGCTTAGAATATATTCTCCGACTTGTTTGTTGAGTTTTTCCGGATCTTCAGGGTTCATGAAATCCACCTTTTGTTGATGGTATTCCCGAAGCCCTTCCTCCAGATCATCCCAAAATATCTTCTGGGCGATCTCTAATCTTTGATTATCAGGATTCTGTCTGATTTCTGTCAGGGATATGAAAAAGGGGTGATATAAAACCATCCATCCCAAGGAAATCAAGGAGATGTAAAACTGTTGCATTTGGTGGGTATTGCTTGTCTTTTGTGGGAATAAACCAGTATTATTGCCGCTAATTTACTTCAATAGAAGTATTTTCTCAGTATATGAACCCTTTTGAACTTTATTTTAAACTTGGCCTCCAGCATATCCTAGATATTCAAGGCTATGACCATATCCTTTTTGTACTGGCACTTTGTGCTGTGTATATCCCACGGGATTGGAGAAAAATAGTTATCCTCATCACTGCATTCACGATTGGTCATTCTTTGACTTTGGCATTAGCCACTTTCAAAGTGATAGAAATACGATCTGATATTATTGAGTTTTTGATTCCAGTGACGATTGCAATTACAGCATTGGTGACTATTCTAAAGCCTAAACCTTCATCCGGTCGAAATATCCAATTGAATTACATATTGGCTCTTTTCTTCGGGTTGATCCATGGCCTGGGTTTTTCCAATTATTTAAGAGAATTATTGGGAAAAGAAGCGATCATTTGGAAACCTTTATTAGCTTTCAATTTGGGATTGGAAGCAGGTCAGCTCGTAATTGTTGCAGCTTATCTCTTAATCACCTCAGTTTTGGTAGGAATTGCTGGAGTCAATAGAAAAGAATGGACCTTGGTGGTTGCTTCCATGGTACTGGGAGTTTCCCTGATGTTAATGTTAGAAACGAAATTTTGGTAAAAATAAATCACCCTATGAAAAAGACAGGATTAGCCTTTTTGCTTTTGGCTTTGGTGTCTACCCAATCATTTGGGCAGGCCAAACGCTCTGAGCAAAACCATGCTGAGCGATTCGAGCAACTTGGAACGATGCTTCGCACTCCAAACGTCTATCGAACCGCTTCTGGTGCTCCGGGACATATGTACTGGCAGCAGCAAGCAAACTATAAAATTGAAGTTGAGCTGAATGATGACAACCAATCCATCAAAGGAAAGGAAACGGTCACCTATATCAACAATTCCCCTGATCAATTGACCTATCTATGGGTTCAGCTGGAGGAAAACCAAAGAGGAGCAGAGTCCATGTCTCCGAAAGTGGCAGCAAGCTCTGTAGATTCTAAAATGAGCCTGAGATCTTTGGAAGGTATTCTTTGGGAGAATGAGGAGTTCGGATACAAAGTTTTGAATGTAAAGGATGCTCAAGGCAATGCGCTTGCAGTTGCAGTGAATAATACCATGATGAGAATTGATTTGCCTCAGCCTCTAAAAGCGGGTGAGACTTTTTCTTTCTCAGTAGACTGGTCTTTCAACATCACCAACCGCGTAGGATACATTGCTGGTAGACCTGGATATGAGTTTTTCCCTGAAGATGGAAACTATCTATATACGATGGCTGAGTGGTTCCCAAGAATGGCTGTTTATTCCGATTTCGAAGGATGGCAAAACAAGCAGTTTTTGGGAAGAGGAGAGTTTGCCTTGACTTTCGGAAACTATGAAGTTCACATCACAGTACCTGCTGACCACATGGTAGGAGCGACTGGTGTATTGCAAAACCCAGAAGAGGTTCTTTCTTCGACTGAAATGGATCGATGGAATCAAGCAAAGCAAACCTATGACAATCCAGTTGTAATCCGTACTCAGGATGAAGCTGAGAAATTGGAAAAAGGAAAGTCGAAAGACAAAAAAACTTGGGTTTACAAAGCTGAAAACGTAAGAGACTTTGCTTGGACATCTTCTAGAAAATTCATCTGGGATGCCATGGCTGTCAAGCAAGCTGGTAAAGATGTAATGGCTATGTCTTATTATGGCAAAGAAGCCAATCCACTTTGGGGTCAGTATTCTACAAGAGTCGTTGCTCATACCATTAAGTCTTACTCTGGGCATACATTTGATTACCCGTATCCAACAGCAATCTCTGTAGAGGCTAGCAATGGAATGGAATACCCGATGATCTGTTTCAACTATGGTCGTCCTGACAAGGATGGAACCTATTCTGAAGCGATCAAAAACGGAATGATTTCCGTGATCATTCATGAGGTGGGTCACAACTTCTTTCCGATGATTGTCAACTCGGATGAAAGACAGTGGACTTGGATGGATGAAGGCTTGAATACTTTCATGCAGTTTATGGCAGAGCAAGAATGGGATAAAAATTATCCTTCACGTCGTGGGCCTGCTCATAAGATTGTTCCTTACATGAAGAGTGATATCAGCACCTTGGAGCCTATCATGACCAATTCTGAAAACATTATTCAGTTTGGGCCAAATGCCTATGCGAAGCCAGCGACGGCTTTGAATATCCTTCGTGAGACAGTGATGGGACGTGAATTGTTTGATTTCGCTTTCAAAGAATACGCAAGAAGATGGATGTTTAAACACCCAACTCCGGATGATTTGTTCAGAACTTTGGAAGATGCTTCTGCGGTTGATTTGGATTGGTTCTGGAGAGGATGGTTCTATGGAGTTGAGCCTGTTGATATCGCTATCCAGGATGTGAAATGGTTCAAGTTGGATAATAGAACTCCTGCGGATAAAAAAGCTGCTGCGAAGGCAGAGCATGATTTAGAAGAAGATTATATCAGCCGAAAATTCAACGCAGATCAAGTTACCGTATTAGAGACTGATCCTGCTACGCGTGATTTCTATACTTCTTACAATCCATTTACAGTGACTCCTGAGGATGAAGAAGAATACAAGAAATACATGGCTAGCCTTTCAGACAAGGAGAAATCTTTGTTGAATTCTAATATGAATTTCTATGAAATCACCTTCGAAAATGTAGGAGGTCTGGTTATGCCTTTGATCATTGAGTTCCAGTATGCAGATGGTACTTCTGAAATTGATAGAATTCCTGCTGAGATTTGGAGACACAATGAAACTCAGGTGACCAAGATTTTCCCTAAGAAGAAAGAGGTGGTTAGCTTTGTTTTGGATCCATTGAGAGAAACTGCAGATATTGATGAGTCTAGCAACTACTGGCCTAGACAATATCAGCCAACTCGATTTGAGCTTTATAAGAGTAATATGGGTGCGAGGGGAGCTTCGTCCGGAACAAACCCAATGAAAAAAGCTCAGAACAAAAAGAAATAATCATTTCAAAGAATTGATTTTAAAAGCCGGCGAAAGTCGGTTTTTTTTGTTTTTGACTTTTTCTAACCTTAAAATCTCCTTAGGATTCTATAGATCAGGATACTTAGTAAATAAGATTCTATTAGATTAGGAATAAATACCCTATCGTAACCTAATACCAATCTTATGAAACTGATTAAAACCTTACCTATTGGTTTATTTTCTCTCTGCCTGCTTCTGAGTATTTCTGTTTTTGCTCAAAAGCGGGATATCTACGAACTGAAAACCTATCATATTTCTTCCCCTGAACAGGAAGCTATGTTGGATAGCTATTTGGAAAAAGCATTTATCCCGGCTGCCCATCGAAATGGTGTCGAAAAAGTAGGAGTTTTCAAGCCCATCAGTAGTCAGGAAGATGCTGGCACCAAAGTTTATGTTTTTTTACCTTTCAAATCTATAGGAGACTGGGAGGGTTTTGAAGACAAGCTATTGAAAGACAAAACCTATTTATCAGATGGAGATGCCTATATCAATGCAGCTTTTGACCATCCACCTTTTGATAGAATTGAAACAGCTGTTATGCGCGGGATGAGTGAACATCCTCATTTTGCTGAGTCTAAATTGACCAATGCCAAGAAGGATCGAGTTTATGAATTGAGAAGTTATGAAGGTCCTACAGAAAGACTTTATAGACAAAAAGTAAAGATGTTCAACTCCGGCGAAATGGACATTTTTGAAAATCTGAATTGCAGTCCTGTATTTTATGCAGAGACCATCGCGGGGCCACGTATGCCGAATCTGATGTATATGACTACCCATGAAAATATGGATATCAGAAATGAGCATTGGGACCAATTTAGAGTCGATCCAGCATGGTTGGGGATGCGGGATTTGGAGGAGTATAAAAATACAGTGTCTAGAAATGATACTCGATTGCTTTATCCTGCTGAATATTCTGATTTTTAACGTCATTGCAAGAAGGCCAGAAATCGACGAAGCAATCTCTTAAAAACTGCCTCGTCCATACAACCTCGAAGTAAATCATTTTTAAGACCCTCCAAGGACCTCAAAGCCCTTGGAGGGTTTTTATTTGTGTTATTTTTTCAAAAACCTGGACCCCAGTTTCAATCAATTCATCGGGAAAGTCATAGGTGGGCTCATGAAGTTGGGGACAATTTTCACCCGATCCCAAACCAAATAAATAGGAAGGGCAGGATTGACTGAAAAGCCCAAAGTCTTCTGACCATCGAAAAGGTTCTGGATTTTCTACAGAATCGAGATTCAAGCTTTCAAATGCTTCCTCTGCTATCGCTGATGCTTTGAGATCGTTAGTAGATACTGCAAAGCTTTCTTGGTAGGAAATGGAAAGTCGAAGCTTATTGTCCTTTGCTAGAGATTTTGCTTTGTCCTCCATCTTATCAATTAGCTGCTCGAGTATTTTCTGATCAAAGGCTCGGAGTGTAAGACTAAGCCTTCCGGATCCTGCGCTGGTTCCGTATGCTAGACTACCAACAGAAACCTGAATAACTGTTGCCAAGGCAAATCTATCTAGTTCTTTTAGGATAGAAGGAATGTCTAATATCATTTGAGAAATAGCAGGAGCAGGATTAATCCCATCACTGGGATGAGCTGCATGTGAAGTTTTTCCTTCAAAAAGATAGGTCACTCCAGTGCTTCCAGCCGCGAAAGTCCCTTTGCGCGTAATGATTTGATGTAAAGGGAATCCTGGAAGATTATGTAGTGCAAAAGCATAATCGGGTCTGATTGATTCAAACCTAGGGTCTCCTAACACTCTTTTGGCTCCTTCACCTGTTTCTTCAGCAGGTTGAAAAAGCAGAACTACTTCTCCTGAATCAGGTCTTTTTTGAGACAATTTTTGAGCTAAGCCACAAAGGATAGCCATATGTCCATCATGTCCACAAAGATGGGCTTTCCTCTTTATCAGGCTTTTATATAAAGGTGTCCCATGTTCTTCGATAGGCAAGGCATCCAATTCACATCGGAATAGAAGTCTTTTTCCAGATCTTTTTCCTTTAAAAACAAATGCCAACCCAGTACCTCCCAAGCCTTCCAAAATAATGTCAGGACTTAAGGGTTTGATGAATTCCAGAATTTTATGTGAGGTTTCTCTTTCCTCTCCCGCGATTTCTGGGTTTTGATGAAGTTTGTGCCTCAGCTGAATCAAATCATTCATACTTTGATATTAGGAATTATTCGGAAAAGGAAGAAAATCTAGGTTGTTGAAATTTTTATTGTCCCTGATTTTCAATTGGAACCATTTTTGTCAAAAAAAATTGAAGGGCATTGGGAACTTCCCGTCCCTTCTTGTTATTTTCATCCAATCACACATCCTTAACCCATTACTTTTATGAGCGAAGTACAACTTAAAGAACTAGAAGCACAGATTGCTGAATTGAAAGGTCAATTGACTGGTGACATGTTTGCTGACATGGAGGTGCGCGATCAAATTCACAACTTGGAGATGAAGTTGAAAGGCGTTAAGCCAATGGATTCAAGTATTGATTGCGTAGGTTGCGGTAGTTAATTAGACGATTTGGCACGTTACTTTATCATTTACAAACCCTTTGGGGTTTTAAGTCAATTTAGTGGAGAGGGGCAAACATTGGCCTCTCTTTTTCATTTCCCCAAAACTGTCTATCCTGTAGGTCGGCTGGATAAGGACAGTGAGGGATTGTTGCTAATCACCGACGATAAGCAACTCAATCACCATTTATTAAATCCAAGGTTCGGTCACCAGCGGACCTATTTGGCCCAAGTCGAAGGCGAACCCGATCAAGAAGCATTGAAGAAACTCGGTAATGGAGTCACGATCAATGTGGAGGGAAAAATGTACCAAACAAAGCCTGCCATTGCCAAGATTCCTGAAAGTGTCCCAGAATTGCCGGATAGAGATCCCCCAATCCGCTATCGAAAAAATGTACCTGATACCTGGATTTCATTGACATTGATAGAAGGGAAAAACCGTCAAGTAAGAAAGATGACAGCGGCAGTTGGCTTTCCCACTTTACGATTGGTGAGATGGTCTATGGAGAAAATTACAATTGAAGGGTTTCAGGTAGGGGAGGTCAGAGAATTGGAACAACAAGAAGTTTATAGAGCCTTAGGGCTAACTGGCTTCGGAAAAACAAGGAAGTAATTTTTACCGCAAAGTCGCTGAGATCGCTAAGGATTTGGCGGATTTTTTTAACTTGAATCAACTAAATAATTATTTTTTATGACTGAAAATGAGATTTCTTCTAAAATTATTGGAGCTGCAATAGAAGTTCATAAACAACTTGGGCCAGGATTGCTAGAAAGCACCTATGAAACTTGTTTGACCCATGAGTTAACTGAGGAAGGTTTAAATGTAAGACGACAAGTCCTTTTACCTATAGAATATAAGAGTTTAAGATTGGATGCAGGATATAGAATTGACCTAATTGTAGAGGAAAAGGTAATAATTGAGCTGAAGGTTGTAGATGAATTTAACTCTATTCACATAGCTCAATTGCTTACTTATCTGAAGTTATCAAAAAATAAATTGGGTATTCTTCTAAACTTCAATGTTTCCAGATTGAAGGATGGAGTTAGGCGAGTAGTTAATAATCTCTGAACCTTTTTCTTTGCGAGCATTGCGCCTTAGCGGTAAGATTTAAGTATTCTTAAAAAATCCTAAAAATCCGTTTGACCCAATGCAATACCGCTTCTAAGAATTAAGATTGTGTTGGGTTTAAAATGTTCTATTTTAGTGTCCCTTTGAATTAAACCAATTTAATTCCATGCATCAGGAAAAAATCGCAGCAGTAATACAGGAAGTAGGTAAGGTAGTAGTGGGTCAAGATAAAATGGTCAATAGGTTATTGATTGGTCTATTTACTAATGGTCACATTTTATTGGAAGGTGTTCCAGGTCTTGCCAAAACCTTAACTGTAAATACACTTGCCAAAGTACTTCATTTAGACTTCAACAGAATTCAGTTTACACCGGATTTGTTACCAGCTGATTTGATTGGTACGATGATTTACAATCAGCAGACGGCGAATTTTGAGGTGAAGAAAGGACCGATTTTCTCCAATTTAATCTTAGCGGATGAGGTAAACCGATCTCCTGCAAAAGTACAATCAGCACTTTTGGAAGCGATGCAAGAAAAGCAAGTGACTATCGGTGAGACTACTTTTCAGTTGGATCGCCCATTCTTAGTACTAGCTACCCAAAACCCAGTTGATCAAGAAGGGACCTATCCACTTCCTGAAGCACAAGTCGATCGTTTCATGATGAAGGTTCATATTGACTATCCAAGTAAGTCAGATGAAATGGAAGTAATGAGACGTATGGCCAACATGTCTTTTGTATCAGAAGTCAATGCTGTGCTCTCTAAGCAGGATATTTTTGATATCAGAAATGGAATTAATGCAGTAAATATTGCAGAGCCTTTGGAGCAATATATTATTGAATTGGTATTCGCTACTAGATTCCCTGAGCAATATGGATTAAAGAATGAATCAAAGTATATCCAGTTTGGAGTATCGCCTCGAGCAAGTATCAATTTGAACCTAGCGGCGAAGGCAGTAGCCTACATGGACGGTAGAGATTATGTACTTCCTGAGGATATTAAGGAGATCGCAGAGGATGTACTAAATCATCGAATAATCCTAAACTATGAGGCCGAAGCAGACAATATCAATACAAGAGACCTTGTGAAAATACTATTGGAGAAAGTACCGATAAATAAGTCGGTAACATTAAAGTAACATTGAAATACGGCTATCTGGGCTTTCTGAGAGGAAAGCCTTTTTTTTTGTCAAATCTGTTAATCCAATATTAAATTCTGAAATCATTTTTAAAAAAACCATAATTCAAAAAATTCTCTTGGCCTGATTAATTGAACCAGTTTTGCATCATCGAAAGAGACAAAACCACAATTCAATTAATACAAATGAAAAAGTTTAACTCCCTGTTGTTGATTTTCGCAGCAACTCTAATCGGGTTCACAAGCTGTATCGAAGGCAATGATAAGCCTGTTGTAGATCCAGATCCAGAACCAGACAGTGAAGTGTTGATTACTTCAAACATCACTTCTAATACTACTTGGGAAACTGGTAACACATATGTTCTAGGAGGAAGAATTTCTGTGACTTCTGGAAACACTCTAACCATCGAGCCAGGTGTAGTGGTAAAAGGTGAAGTTGGTACAGGTTCCAATGCTACTGCTTTGATCATCGCAAGAGGAGCAAAGATTATGGCTGAAGGTACTGCTACTTCTCCAATCATCTTCACAACAGTAGCTGATGAAATTACTCCGGGAGAAATCGTTTCTCCTAACCTTGAGCCAAATCTTTCTGGTCTTTGGGGAGGTTTGATCATCCTTGGAAATGCAAAAGGGTCTTTTGCTGGTGATGTTAATGAAATCCAAATCGAAGGTATTCCACCATCAGATACTAATGGTCTTTACGGTGGCGACAATGACGCTGACAACTCTGGTGTCTTGAAATATATTTCTATCCGTCACGGTGGAGCTAACATCGGTGAAGGTAACGAAATCAACGGTTTGACACTTGGAGCAGTAGGTTCTGGAACAGTGATCGAAAACGTTGAAGTAATCGGTAACCAAGATGATGGTATCGAATGGTTCGGTGGAACTGTAAACGTTACAAACGCTCTAGTATGGAATCCAGGTGATGATGGAATGGATACTGACCAAGCTTGGGCTGGTACTTTGGATAACTTCATCGTAATCGCTGGTAGCGAAACTGATCATTGTCTTGAAATTGACGGTCCAGAAGGATCTTACAACGCTGGTCATACTTTGAAAAACGGATCTATCAAAGGAAATGATGTTGCCGAGCTTGGTGACTTCAGAGATGGTGCAAGAGGTACATTTGAAAGCATTTACTTCTTCGGATTTGCTAACCCTGCAGATACTGACGGAAGAGGAGATCTTTCTCTAAGCGGTGATGCTTCTGTAGCAAACTTCGCTGACGGAGTATTGAACTTCGCAAGCCTTGAAATTACTCTAGCTGATGGTGTTGAACTATCTACAGTATTCAAAGCAGGAACTGACGCTTACGCAAGTTCAGTAGCTGCTGGTGCTAACACTGTAGGTGCTACTAAATCAGCATTCACTGGTTGGACTTGGGCTGATGCTGCAGGTCAACTAGCTGACTTCTAATCATAAAAATTGAAAGGGAGGAAGTACTTGCAAGGTAGCTTCCTCCCTTTTACCCATAAGATTTCAATATCAATTGCTGTATGAAAAATAAATCTACCAAGTTGTTCACAAAAGGAACGCTTATCTTATTGATTGTGGTGATCTCTCAAATCATCGCAGGTTTTGCGTTTGCGCAAAAAGGTACTATTCGTGGTGCCATCTTCGAGGAATCGACTGGAGAGCCATTATTCGGTGTCTCTGTCCTTGTAAAAGAAACTGCTACTGGAGCAGTAACTGATTTCGATGGAAAATTCGAGATTCAAGTAGATCCAGGAACTTACACTCTCCAAATTTCTTACATCTCTTATGCGACAGTTGAATTGACTGAAGTAGAAGTGACTTCTGGAGAAGTAAAAGTTATCAACGACATTCTTATGGCTGATGAAGCCTCAGATTTGGAAACTGTTACAGTTTCTGCATCTGCAATCAGAACCACTGAATCAGCTTTGATGTCAGTGAAAAGAAATGCCGCCAACCTAATGGATGGTATTTCTGCAAGTACTTTCCGTCAAATTGGTGATGGTGACGCTGCTGCTGCAGTAAAAAGAGTAACCGGTGTATCTATCGAAGGAGGTAAATACATCTACGTTCGTGGTTTGGGTGACAGATACACCAAAACTGTATTGAATGGTGTGGATATCCCTGGTTTGGATCCAGATAGAAACTCTATCCAAATGGATATCTTCCCAACAAACGTGATTGACAACATCATCGTTTCTAAATCATTTACTGCGGATCTTCCTGCAGACTTTACTGGTGGTGTAGTTGATATCGAGACCAAAGATTTTCCTGAAGAAAAGACAATGCGTCTTAGCCTAAGTGGTGGATTGAATCCATCTATGCACTTCAACTCCAACTATTTGAAATATGATGGTGGAAAGACTGATTGGTTAGGTTTTGATGATGGAACAAGAGCAATCCCTACAGATGGAAGAACTGATATTCCTCAATATGGTGATGCAGTAGGAAATCCAAATGGACCAAAAGGACTTGAATACCAAGAGATCCTAAGAAGCTTCAACAAAAACTTGGGAGGTTACAGAACCAACAGTTTGATGGATATGGGATTGAGTTTCTCTTTGGGAAATCAAATCGCAAGAACAAAAGCAACTTGGGGATATAACTTCGCCTTGACTTACAAAAACGAGACTGAATTCTATCAAGATGCAGAATTCAACTTGTACGCTAAACCAAGAGAATCTACTGACATCGAATTGGAAGCCTTGGAAAGACAAAAAGGGGATTACGGTGTAAACAACGTATTGCTAGGTGGATTGGCAGGGATCGCTTTGAAGACTGACAATTCAAAATATAAATTGAACATCATGCACTTGCAAAATGGCGAGTCCAAAGCGGGTGAGTTTGATTTCGTGAACACTAACTTGGGTGCAAACTTTGAAGCAAAGCAGTACAACTTGGAATACAGCCAAAGAGCATTGACTAGTGTATTGTTGGGTGGTACTCATTACTTCAACGCCAGAGACTGGGAAGTAAACTGGAAATTGGCTCCTACGAGATCTACAATCGATGATCCAGATGTAAGATTTACAAGATTCAGAGTTCCTAACAACACTGTTTCTACAGAAGTTGGTTTGCCAGCAAGAATCTGGAGAAGTCTAGAAGAATACAGTGTGGCTGGTAAAGTAGATGTAGCAAAGCAACTTTCTTTGTTCCAAAGAGAATCTAAATTGAAAGTAGGTACTAACTACGTATTCAAATACAGAGATTTCAACATCCAAAGCTTCCAGTTTGCTACTGGTGATTCTGAATTCACTGGTGATCCAAATGAGATCATGCTTGAAGAGAACTTGTTCTCAGCTGACAATAGAAATGGTGTTAGATACAATGCTGACTTTATTCCAATCAACCCGAATGAGTATCAGTCTATCGCTACTAACGTAGGTGGATATGCATCTTTGGAAGCTAAGCCTTCCGACAAATTGAAAGCTATCGTTGGTTTAAGAGTTGAAAAATTCAACCAGTACTACACTGGTACCAACCAGACGGGTACAATCAACTTTGATTTGGTTACCATGTTGGATGATATCGATTTCTTCCCAACTGTTAACTTCATCTACAATTTGAAAGAAAACCAAAACTTGAGAGTTTCTGCTTCTAGAACTATTGCGAGACCTTCTTTCAAGGAACTTTCTTACGCAGAGATTTTGGACCCAATCACTGGTAGAACTTTCATCGGTGGTTTGTATCCAGAAACTACTAACGGTGGTTCAGAAGTTCTTTGGGACGGTAACTTGGTTTCTACTCGAATCAACAACTTTGATGTAAGATGGGAAGCGTTCCAGGATAGAGGTCAAATGTTCTCTGTTAGTGCATTCTATAAGACTTTTGATAAGCCTATCGAAATGGTTCAGTTCCTTTCTGATCCAGGTGCTTTCCAGCCAAGAAACGTAGGTAATGGTTCGGTTGCTGGTTTGGAGTTTGAATTCAGAAAATCTTTGAAATTCATCGCTCCATCATTGGAGAACTTCAACTGGAATACTAACGTGACGATCACTCAGTCTCAAATCAAAATGTCTGAATCTGAATACAGATCAAGAACTTTGACTGCTCGTGAAGGTCAAGAAATCAAGGATACCAGAGACATGGCTGGGCAGGCTCCATTCATTATCAATACTGGATTCGGTTATCAGGATTATAACACTGGTTGGGAAGCTGGTTTGTTCTACAACGTTCAAGGACCAACTTTGAACTATGTAGGTTTTGGTAACAGAACGGATACTTATACTGTACCTTTCCATAGCTTAAACTTGAATGTAAATAAATCATTCGGTGCTGACGAAAGAATCCAAGCTGGATTTGGTGTTCAAAATATCTTGAATGACAAAAAAGAATTAGTGTTTAGTTCATACCAGGCTCAAGATCAAATCTTTACAAGGCTTGCTCCAGGTACAAAAATGACATTTAGAGTGGCTTTCTCATTCTAACTTAGTTGATATTTATCTTAAAAAGCTCCAATTTATTGGGGCTTTTTTTATGCCTAAAATCCTGTAGCTCAGGAATTTTTTCAAAAAAAATCTTGGATAATAAGTGACTTTTATCAGATTTTCTAATCTAATAGTTGTATACCCTAGGATTTATGAAGAGGTTAACCAACTATCTGTTTTTTTTAGACTCTGATTTTAAGTTAGATAAGATTATTCCAATTAAGAATATTGCTGGTATTTATCAGGAAGAGGAATTTGTTGAAAAACTATTTAAAGATCTTTTAGAGTCAAACCAAATAATAAAATCTACTTTCAAAAAGAGCTTAGGTAGGAAATCCCAAACGATCGAATTAGGATCTACGATGGCGGATTTGACTTTAGAAATCTATCCTTTGGAATTTGTTACAGAAAGTGATTCCGATTGGCTAATTACTTTTTATGAAGGAATAGGTTCTAAGAATTCAGAATTTTTAGATACTCTTTCGAAGAGCAAAAGTTCTATGGAATACGTGGATGAATTCAGTCATGAGATCAAAAATTCTGTAAACATTATTCATGGGATTTCCGATTTGATGAATTCAAGTGATAAAGATGAATTACCAGAATTGATTCCGACTTTAAGTGCTTCCGTACAGCATTTAAAAGGATTAGTTACCAATTATTTGCTCAATCGAAAGCATGAAAACATGAAGTGGGAGAGATCTGAGTTTGAACTTCAGGCTGAGATGGATTCTATTATCAAGCAGTTTAAATTCCTGACCAAATCAGAGTCAAAAGAGATCAGACTACAAGTGGATCCTCTAGTTCCTTTCAAATTGATTGGATTCCCAGCGGCCTTAAGACAAGTTCTAATCAATTTGGTATCAAACGCCATTGAGCATACAGAAAAGGGAGAAATAAACCTAGAAGTGAAGTTGGTTAGAGAAGAATTTGATGAGATCGTCTTGAAGTTTGTAGTGTCTGACTCAGGAGAAGGTATTCAAGAGGAGGTTCTAAAAAAGCTTTTTAAGAAGCTTCAATATTCAAGTGTAGAAAAGAATGGTTTTGGCCTTGGGTTGAATATATGTAAGGGAATTCTTAGCTCACTTCAAAGTGATTTGATGGTCTCTACTGAGATTGGTAAGGGAAGTAGCTTTTATTTTGAATTGCCTTTTCATAAGCCTGTATTAGGCTCAGATTTGGCGGTAAATTCAAACGATTGCACTTCCAATGGAATTCAAACCTATGAGAAAAGGGCCTTAATTGTTGATGATGATCATCTCAATAGATTAGTAGCAACCAAAAAGCTAACCAAGTTTGGCCTACATTGTGAATCGGCTTCCAATGGTGTATTGGCAATTCAGAAGTTGTATGACTCTTATTATGATCTCCTTATTTTGGATATCCATCTTCCCTTGGTAGATGGGTATACACTTTATAGTTTGATACAAAATCGGTTTCCTGAATTGAAAATAGTTTTTTCCACAGGGAGCTCGAATTCCACAGTTTTGGATACTTTGAAAGAAGAGCATTCCCAATCAATCCTTAGGAAGCCGTATTCTCAAGAAGATTTATCCCAAGTTTTAAAAAAAGAATTCGGGTCTTAAAAACTATTAGTCCTCCAGAATAGAAACACGATTATCTACAAGCTCTTTGATAGGGATTATAAAGGTTTCTTTTGTTCCTTTTACCACTACCGAAATCCCATCAATGGCGACAATTCTTCCCTTGATATCGTCCATTTGGATAACTTGACCGATTTTGTAATTCTTTTTGAAGTAGAATCCGAATAAGATTCTTCTTACAATCTCCACTGATCCTAGGCCCAAAGCTATAGCCACTGAAATCATCATCGCTCCAAGTATTATCGAAATGTTGGTAGTGATAATACTTGTGTCAATTCCTACCAATTCAATAGCAATGATCACAATTACAAAAAGGAGTATTGAGCTAATAATCCTGGCAATCAGCTTAGCACCAGAAATATTGAGAGATTGGAATAGATTAACCAAAAACTTAGAAACTGAAGCGGATAGGCCTAAAGCTACAATGATCAATGCAATGGAAACTAAGCCTCTTGGAAGATATCCAATTAGGATACTTATTTGAGTTGAGATGATTTCTAGACCAAACAACTCTGAACCAAAAACAACGAGTAATAGCAGAATTGTAATTTTTAAAAATGCGAGGATGATCGAGGAAAAATTTATTTTGAGGTCATCAAGTTCAAGAGAAGGCAGCCATTTTTTAAGAGCATCTTCAGGTTTTATTTTATCAAGAAGCTTTGAAAAAAGCATGATAATCAGCTTGAATACCAAATAGGCTACAATGACGTAAACTATTAATCCTATAAGATAGGGAGTCCAAGAAACTAGCTTAGAAATCAATTCCTCAAACAAACTATAATCTGTGCTAAAACTTAATTCAGGACTATTCATCGTCTTGGGGGTTTGGGTCGTCGGTTGGGTGAGAATCTGAATCAGGGTTTTCCAATGGAAAATCCATTATGGTGAAAATGGCTTCAGGTGCCTTGACCATAAATAGGTCAGCCATGTCCAATGAGAGATTGATCAAGTCAATGTCATCAATGACTTTCTTCCTGATGATTTCAGGCAATTGCTCGTTTTCCAATATGTCGGTAAATGGATTGTTCACGGCATTATAAGTCATTATAAACGTCTAAAATCCGACGTTTGGCTCGGTTAATTCTCATTTTCACGGCAGATTCGCTCAGCTGTAAAACTGTAGCGATATCTTTAATCGAGCTATCATCCAAATACTTCATCAAGAGAATCATTCGATCCTTAGAGTCTACCCTTTCCATCGCGATTTTTAACTTTTCGGCTTTTAGGGCAAAAATTTCAGAATCTTCAATTTCCTCAATTGAACTATCTGGAGTGCTATCTAATAGTCTCTCTTCATTTTCAAGAGGGAGTTTGTTCTTTTTATTAAGATAATCTAAACAATGATTATAGGTTACAGCATAAAGCCAGGTCGAGAAGGAAGATTTGTTTTGGAATTTACTCAGGTTGTAAAACACCTTAATGAAGAGATCATGCGTTAAATCCTGAGCCTCCTCCACTTGGGAAACAAACTTTAAACACCTTGAGTAAACCTTTTGAGAATACCGATCATACAGTATCCCGTAGATTTTGGTGTTTCTGCTTTCAATTATCAATTTAACTAACTCTTCATCTGAAAGAGATATGGCAGAATCATGTTTACCTGAATTTCCGTTATCTGCCATTTACGTTCAAAGTCACTATTAGTCTTTTGCTTCCTTCTTCCTTCTCTAATTACCTGGCTGTCTTATTTAGACTGAGGTTTGTAGAAAAGGTCACTTTATTTTTTAAAGTTTTTTTCAAAAAGGAATAAAAAAGAGGATAAGACCTTATCCTCTCTATAATTTAAAGAAAATTGTGTCAGAACTAAGTGAGTTGTTCTATAATTCTTTGAGATGATGGAAAGTTTTTCAGGAGTTCTTCTGAAGAAAAAAGTTTAAAGTCTTCAAAATCAAATCCTGGAGCAACTACACAGGAGACTAATGCATAGGAGTTCTTCTCATCGACTGTACTTCCAAAAATGGTATGGGCAGGGACAACATGTTGAGGAAAAGTATTTTCATTTCCTATAGCTCCTAATTTGAGAACTCGGTGTTCATTTTTCTCTAACAAATGGATAGATAAAGTACTTCCTTCATGCCAAAACCAATGCTCATCACTTTTGATTTGGTGGAATTTGGATACATTTTCAGAGGTCAGGAGAAAGTATATGACTGTGCAGAGGCTTCTTTCTCCAGCAGGAGTGTTTGCCTTTTCTACACTTCGGTAGGTTTCTTTGTAAAAACCTCCTTCCGGGTGTGGATTCAATTCTAAAGATTTGACCAGATATTCTATTCTATCCTCTCTTGTCATTTTGAATAGGTGGAGATTAATATATCAATGATTCTTTCCGAAGTTTTTCCATCCCAAAGTGGTATTCCTTGATATTGCTTCCAATCATTTTTCATGATCTTATCTAGGTATGGTTTCAATTTTTCTGGATTGGTTCCTACCAATTCATTAGTCCCCAAATCGATGGTTTCTGGCCTTTCGGTATTGTCTCGTAGAGTAATGCAGGGAATATTCATCACAGATGCTTCTTCGGTAATCCCTCCAGAATCTGTGATCACACCTTTGGCATTTTTCACGAGGTAGTTAAACTCCAAATATCCCAATGGCTCACACATCAAAAGATTGTCAGCAGCTATACCTATTGCCTGTAGATTTTTTGCTGTCCTAGGATGAACAGGGAAAATAATAGGAAGACCTTGAGTTCCTTCAAGAATAGCATCGATCATCGCTTTCAGTTTTTGTTCCTGATCCACGTTGGCAGGACGATGCATTGTCATTACGAAGTATTTTTTTGGCTCTAGACTATCAAAAATTTCTCCTTCTGGCTTTTGGAATCGAGGCATCTGAGCCATCAACGTGTCGATCATGGTATTTCCGACGAAGTGAATTTTGTCTTCCGAAAAACCACTTTTTCTTAGGTTCTCATTTGCAATTTCTGATGTCGTAAAAAAATGATCAGTTATCGAGTCTGTTACCATTCGATTGATTTCTTCAGGCATGGTCAAATCTCCAGACCGGATGCCTCCCTCTACGTGTGCTACATCAATACAAAGTTTTTTAGCTGTAATAGAGCAAGCCAAAGTACTAGTTACGTCGCCCACTACTAAAACTAAATCGGTGGGGTTTTCCATCAATTCTTTTTCAAAAGAAACCATAATGGAAGCAGTTTGCTCGGCTTGTGTACCTCCGCCTCCTCCTAAATTAGCATGGGGCTCTGGAATATCCAATTGCTCAAAAAAGTCACCGGACATCTTTTTGTCGTAATGCTGTCCAGTATGAATCAGTCTAAACTTAATGGCTGTATCTTCAGCTTGTCGCTTTTGTAATTGATGAATGATAGGAGCGATTTTCATGAAATTGGGTCTCGCACCAGCAACAATTGTAAAAGTAGGCATAGTTCTTTCTAGACTTTGATTCAAAAATAAGGAAACAAGTTGAGGAGAAAGAGATTTTACGAAGAAATGCTGTCAGCTAATTGGTTCCTTTTTTGTTTCTTTGTACATACTCAAAACTAATCGACTACATGAATCAAAGTACCTGGAAACAGGGAGGCATATTTATTTGGTTAATAGTATCAATTTTTGGAATCAGCGCCTGTACTGATACTTTAGAATCCTCCGAGATAGTTTATGACAACGATTTTTCTGATTTGAATTTAGCTGGATTTGAAAACGGAAAACTTTTTGTTTTTCAAAATGATACCGTGGCGGGTTATTATCATAATGATGAAGTTTCTCTCAAATTGGAGAATCTACCCTCACATAATATGTTGAAGATCACAACAGAGATATTAATTCATGATTCATGGGATGGTAATCCTGATGATGATCAATCTGGACCTGATTATTGGTTTTTTGGGGTTGATAATACGGAAGTTTTTAGGACAACATTTTCCAACTCTCCCTGCGAATCTACCTATTGCCTAATGCAATCTTACCCGAATTCTTATTTCAGACAGAATAATCCAAAATCAGGAGCTGTCCAGACAAACCTACCTGGATTATGTATTTTTGGGGCATTTTCAAACTATACAACGCGATATAGTATATCCAAAATCGTTGAAAATAGAAGTTCCAATGTGAAGGTTTATTGGAATTCTGATTTGAGACAAGAAGGCCTTGCAGACCCCGTTTGCGATGAATCTTGGTCATTGGCTAGAGTTACAGTTGAAGTTTTGAATGTGAAATGATGATGAAAAAATATATTTCTACAATTCAGCTTTTTTTCTTCTTGTTGATTCTTGGGTTTTCAAGTATTGCCTATTCCCAGACTGTTCCAGTTGGGATGCCTGTCCTGGATCAATACCTTAGAAGAGCCCAGCTTTTGGGTAAAGTGGATTCATTATCTAGCTGGATGGTTAGGCCTGTTTATCCTACTGAGGCGTTCGGAATAGAGGATGGCTTTGATGTCGATGGAACTATGGTGGATTTTGATTTAACAAAGGTCCATACAAGGTTTGGTAGTGAAGGAAAAGGTAAATTTCTACTGCTTCCAGCGACTTATAAAATGCAATACAACTCTACCTATGCTTTTGGAGCCAATGATGGAGCATTTATACCAAATAGAGGAGTTCAAAATATTATCAGCTTTGGGGGTTATGCAGAATTTGGGAATTTCTCGTTGCAACTTCAGCCAGAAATTCTTCTAGCTCAGAATAAAGATTATGACGGCTTTCCAATCGAGCATCAAGCGACGATTTTGTATTACTATGAATACATGAATCGGATCGATATGCCCGAAAGATTTGGAACAGGGGGCTACAATAAATTTTATTTAGGCCAATCATCTTTCCGATACAATTACAAAGAATATTCGATAGGGATTTCTACAGAAAATCTCTGGTGGGGACCTGGAAGAAGGAATTCTCTAATATTAGGAAACAATGCTCCGGGATTCCTACATTTTACAATCAACACCAGAAAGCCGGTTCAATCAAGCATTGGATCTTTTGAAGGTCAATTGATTTCTGGGTTTTTGAAATCATCTGATTTTCTTCCACCGCACGCGGATTATTCAATTCAGGAGAACCCAGTTTACATTCCAAAAAGGGAAAATGGAAACAGATACCTTGGAGGATTAGTACTAACCTATCAGCCAAAATGGGTTCCGGGTTTATTCTTGGGTTATTCTTCCGTCAATCACCTTTATCGTGAGGATATTACAGACTTTGCAGATGTATTACCAATCTTCAATGGCAGAAAAGGATCAGAAAATATTGAGGATCCAATCCGAGATAAAAGACAGCAATTTAGTTCTGGATATTTCAGATGGTTGAGTCAGGAAGGCAATTTCGAATTCTATGGAGAATTCGGGACTCGAGGAAATAGCCAAAGTCTTGGAGATTTTATGATTACCCCAGAAAAGGGCAGGGCATTTACATTTGGGTTTTCCCATTTGATCCAGCTAAAGAAACCAGGGAGATATTTCCAGGTTAGTTCGGAAATGACCCAGACTGGCCAGCCTGTTCGTGAAGAGATTCGACAACTTCGTACTTGGTACATTCATGATTATGTGAGACATGGCTATACTCATAATGGTCAAGTATTAGGAGTAGGGAACGGACCAGCAAGCAATCAAATTTTTGTTGAGTTTGCTTGGGTGGAAAAGATGAACAGAATTGGTTTACAGCTTGAGCGAATAGTTTACAATAATGATTTCTACTATTACCGATATGAGGCTTCCAAAGACTGGAGAAATAAGTATGTTGATATCGTTCCTTCTGTAGTAGCTGATTATAGATTTGGGAACCTATTGGTGAGTGGAAGATTCCAGTATGTCAGTACTTTGAATTATAAATGGTATCTAGAAAATAATCCAGATAAATACTTTGTACCAGGATACGACAGGAAGAATTTCGTGGCGAATATTGGTCTAGCTTATATTTTTCAATAAGCTTTAAGTCTTGATAATCCTTTCTTGAAAAACTCTTTCTGGATTCCTAAAAGAACCTTTGCTTTAATGTGATTTGGTAGCTCGGATGCGAGAATTTCTTGGATAATTATTTTCCAAAGTTTCCTTCTTTGAGCAAAATTGTGTTTCCATTGGTTGGATACTGAGGCTTTGGAGTATTTTTTTACCAATAGAGTTTCTGGTATAGTTATGAAAGGACCGTAAAATGCCATTTTCATCAGCCAGACAAGATCCATAGAGAACTCATTTTTTTGTCCTATTTCACTTTTGAAGGGGATGATTTTTTGGACAAATTCACTTCGATGAATGCCATGATAAGCAGCCCACCAGAACATGGTTTTTCTACTTATGATCTCCAAGACCCTTTCAGGAATTTTATCAGATGATGCGAATTCTTGTATTCTTGAGTTTACAATCTTTCCATCCCAATAATGATTGTCCATCTGAATGCAACAAACAGATGCTTTAGGATTAGCTTCCAAAGCCGAAACTTGTCTTTTGATGAAATCCTCAGTTGGAATATCATCGTGAGGATTAATAAAACAATAGTCTGAATCAGCGGCGCTTTGAATCCATAGTTTTTCAGAATTCTTTAACCATCCAAGGTTCGACTCATTTTGTACCACAGAAAATCGCTCATCCTTTGCTGCAAATTCCTTGGCAATTCTTAAAGTTTGGTCTGTGGAACAATCATCGCCAATGATGATCTTGAAATTGGGATAATCGATTTTGGCTAATGCAATTAGAGTTTCAGTTAAAAAGTTTTCTGCATTGTAAGTTGGTACAAACCCTACCACTTTGGAATGTTTCATTTGATTAAAAACTGTTTTAGCCATTTGGTTTATTCGAAGATAGCGATCAAAATCTCAAGAATTAATAATTTTGGCCTAGTCTGAGGTTGAGATTTTATCGAGGTAAGTTTTTTATCGAAATTAATATCTGGCGATAAGCCAAAATCTCAGTGTTTTTTATCAAAATTGAGTCATGAAAGCAGAAAAAGACAAGGTGGTAGCGATTAGCTATCAATTAAAAGTAGATGACGGTGAGTCTGGTCAGGAATTGTTTGAGCAGGTAGGTGAGGAACAGGCATTCCATTTTCTTTTCGGTCATCAGAATATCCTTCCCATGTTGGAAGAAGCCATCAATGGCAAAGAAGTAGGAGAGGAGTTTTCCGTTTTTATAGATTTTGAGAATGGATATGGGGATTATGATGAAAACAGAAAAGCAATTATTCCAAAATCCAACTTCAAAGAAGACGGAAAGAAGAATAAGTCAATCCTTAAGGTCGGAAATGTAATCCCTATGCAGGATGATAAAGGAAACCAGATGAGAGGTGAGATTACCAAGGTTGACTATAAGGGAGTTCATATGGATTTCAATCCTCCTTTGGCAGGCTATGATTTATATTTCGAAGGAAAAATCGTCAGTATCCGAGAGGCAGAAAAAGAAGAAATAGAACATGGACATGTCCACGGCCCGGGAGGCCATCATCATTAGTAAAAAGAAAATGCCCTATTGAAAAATAGGGCATTTGTCGTATTGAGAGGATAAGTAAACTAGACTAGATTTGATCTATGATCTCAGCCAATGATATCCCTACTCAAGCAATCAAAAAGTGGTGGCCAAAACTGGCCTTGATCGCATTCATCCTTGCATTTATGATTTGAATGGATACTTTTTAGAAAGATTTGGATGGTTAGGGGTGACCAATCCAAATTCTGGATCGGTCTCTTCTTTCAAGAGACCATTTTTTATTTCTTTAAATCAACTCCCAAGTTTTTATAAGCCTGATCAATGGCAAGATCTTTCAACCCTTCAATTCTATCTGAATCGTAAAGATTATGGGCTTTTTCCAATTGAGATGCAGCAACCCTGTAGGCTTGTTCGTTGAAATGCATAATGGCATCATTGTAATACTGAAGCCCAGCTAATTGAGACAGGGAGACTTTTCTAAAGATGGTCTTTTCACTGTCCAAAATGTCTGGGGAACCGATTCGCTGGTTCAGATTTAGATAATTTCCTTTCTCTTCTGGTAAATATGCCTGAATGTACTTTTCAACCTCACTTGGACTTGTAATCATACCACCTACTCTTAATGTACTCTCTAAAAGAATTGGTTTTTCTTCATGATTTACGACCAAGAAAACATGGTAGTCAGTTTCGATAATATCATACTCGAAGCCATATCGGTCAAGTAGCATTCCCAAAGTCGCAGTTCCACTCACACAATCAAACCTGCCATCATTAAGCATCTGATTGAAAGTGGCGTGCTTTTCATAGGATTTGAATAGATTTTGATGACTCTTTTCGAAAATGGTTCGAATGAAGTTTTCTGACTTACCTTTCTTTTCAAATTTCTTGTCAAGCACACTAATTAACTCATCCCATTTCTTAGAATCCTGCGACTCACTGGCATGAACTGCTCTAAAAAGTGATAAATGATCTTGAGAAACAGTATGATGCTCCCAATAGGCTTGTTCTGTTGGCGAATCAAATTTTAAATCATCCAGATTAACAGGCATAGTCTGACCTGAGGCTAATAGCCCTAGAATCATAAAAATGCCTACCAATGTGAATGTTTTGAACATGAACTTGTAAACTCAATGTTATCGAATATAGCATAAAGTTAACAATTTGGTAACATTGGAAAAAATATTCCTGAAAACTTAACATTGGAAATGTCTCCTAAGTCATTGGTGGTGATAGGGTTCTCCCCTTAAAATGGTGAATGCGCGGTAGATTTGTTCTATGAAAAAAGGACGTATCATTTGATGAGAAAAGGTCATTTTGGATAAAGAGACCTTTCCATTAGCTCTAAAATAAACTTGATCCGAAAAACCATAAGGGCCTCCAATTACAAAAATCAATTGCTTCAAACCCGAATTCATTTTCTTCTGAATGTATTGAGAAAAATCAACCGAGGTAAAGCTTTTACCCTGCTCATCCAAAAGGATCAACTCATCCGAAGGAATCAATTTCTTAAGGATCAATTCTCCTTCTTTTTCCTTTTGAAGGGCCTCGGATAGTGATTTAGTGTTTTTTAAGTCAGGAATGATTTCCAACTCAAACTTGATGTAAAAATTCAATCTCTTGGAATATTCCTCGATCAGATCAATAATGGCCTTATTATCAGTTTTGCCGATAGCTATGAGTTTGATAGTCATCTTCAAAATTAACAATTCCCCACTAGTTTCATTTGGCTTTCTAATTTGATCGAATAGCAGTATTTTCCTTTTTGCTATTCGAATAACCAATCCATGATGAAAAAACTAACCTTACTATTTTCCTCTCTTTTGGCAGTTTCTACTGCTTTTGGACAAGGAAGTTCACCGTATTTTACTTTTGATCCTACTTTGACTCCTGATGGGGAGACCATCATTTTCAGCTACGAAGGAGATCTTTGGAAAGTACCTACTTCAGGAGGCCAAGCAGTGCGAATGACAGGTTTGGAGGGCGATGAAACTGATCCGGCTGTTTCACCTGATGGGAAATGGTTGGCCTTTACAGCTCAGCAGTTTGGTAATAAAGATGTATTTATTATGCCACTGGAAGGAGGGGAAATCCAGCAAATGACCTTTCATGAAGCTACTGATGAGGTAGAATCATGGAGCTGGGATAGCAAGACTATCTTTTTCAATTCGGATCGATACAATCGCTATTCGGCTTATTCAGTAGATCTTTCAGGTGCCACTCCCCAAAGGCTTTTCCCACATTATTTTAACACCATACACAATGTCGCAGTAAGTCCTACGACAGGTGAGATTTATTTTAATGAGTCGTGGGAAAGCAAGAATTTTGCTCATCGAAAGCGGTATAAAGGTGATTATAACCCAGACATCAAATCTTATAATCCCAAAACCAAAGCCTATCAAGAATACACAGATTATGATGGGAAGGACTTTGGAGTGACTATTGACGAAAGTGGGAATGTTTACTTTATGTCGGATGAGGCCAATGGAGAATATAACCTATACACCTTCAAGAATGGAGTGAAAACCCAGTTGACCAAGTTCCCAACTTCCATCAAATGGCCTAAGGTGAGTGCCAATGGTGAGAAGATTGTTTTCCAGAAAGATTATCAAATCCATGTTTATGATGTAGCCTCAGGTAAGACTACTCAGCCTGCTTTTACACTTTTTCAAAATCAAACGCTGGGCAAGGATATTTCAAGGCAGGTTGGAGGAAATGTGAGCAATTTTGATGTGTCACCTGATGGTAAAAAGATGGCTTTCGTATCAAGAGGGGTACTTTTTGTCTCTGATATCGAAGGAAAATTTATCAAACGAATCCCGACCAATTCCAAAGAAGCCGTAGCCGAAGTAAAATGGCTAGATGACAATAAATCCTTGATCTATTCCCGAACAGTAAAGGGCTATCACAATTGGTTCACAATTTCTGCTCAAGATCCTGGAGAGGAAAAACAATTGACCAAAGATATGGATCGAAACAGGAACCTAAATTTGAATAAGGATAGAACCTTGGGCGTCTATATCAGTGGGAGAAATGAAATCAGGGAAATTGACCTGAAGACTTTTGAAAGTAAAACATTGGTAGAGGATGAAATGTGGGGACTCTATACACCAGATCCTTATTTTTCACCGGATGATCAATACATCGTCTTTTCACCGATTCGAAACTTCGAAAGAGAGGTGGTGATCTACCATAGACCGACCAAGAAAACGATAAATCTTACCCAGACTTTGGTGACAGAAACCAGCCCGGTTTGGTCACCAGATGGCAAATACATCTATTTCGTCACGGACCGAACTCAGCCAAGTTATCCTTATGGAACGACGGATTCTCATGTTTATCGAATGAAACTAGAGAAGTTCGGAGATTTGTTCAAGTCTGATCAAGTAGCCAAGCTTTTTGAAGAAAAGAAAGAAGAGGATAAGGACAAAAAAGAGGAAAAAGTCGAAGTAAAGATCACTCTTGGTGATTTCATGGACAGACTGGAAAGAATCGGTCCTGGGTTTGGTCAGCAGAGTTCTCCATATGTGTATCAAAAGAATGGGAAAACGACTGTTTTCTACATTTCCAATCATGATGAGGGTACTCCTAAAATGTGGAAAACCACTTTGGAAGATTTTGAAAATCCTAAAACAGAAAAAGTGGGCGATCAGAGGATGGGAGGCTATTCCATCGTGGAGGCGAAGGATAAATTATACCTTTTGGCCAGCAGGAAAGTGAATACTTTTGATCCAAACAGTGGGAAAACTGAAGAGATCAAACTTTCTGAAACTTTCTCGAAAAACCTTAGAGATGAATTTGAGCAGATGTACTATGAGGCTTGGGCCGGGATGGAACAAAACTTTTACGATGGAGATTTCCATGGGGAAAACTGGCAGGAGCTAAGAGATCGATATGCTAAATTTTTGCCTTTTGTGAGAAGCAGAGAAAACCTGACCACCATTTTTAATGAGATGTTGGGAGAGTTGAATACATCGCATTTTGGGTTCAGTTCCTTTGGCGATGAAAATGATATTTACCTGGGTTCCAGATCCATGGAAACAGGTATTGTCTTCAAAAATGATTCGCCATATATCGTGGATAGAATAGTCAAAGATGGGCCTTTGGATTTAGATCCAGTTTCTGTGAATCCTGGGGATGAATTGATTGCTGTGAATGGCCAAAAAGTAGATCCATCCAAAAACCGGAATACCTATTTCGTAGGTTCATCTATGCCAAATGAGATCGAATTAACTTTCAAAAGAGGTGGTGAAGAAGTCAAAGTGAAGGTGCATCCTACATCCTTTTATTCAATGAAAAATGAGCTCTATGATGAATGGATGGATGCTAATGAAGCCTATGTTGATCAGAAAACAGGAGACCGGATCTCTTATGTCCATATGAAAAATATGGGTGGTGGAGAACTAGAGCACTTCTTAGAGTACATGGTTTCCAACAAAGGAAATAGAGAAGGTTTAATTCTGGATTTGCGATATAATACCGGTGGAAATGTCCATGATAGAGTACTTCAGTTTTTAAGTCAGAGAAGTTATTTGCAATGGAAATACCGTGATGGTGAGTTGACCAATCAACCGAATTTTGCTCCATCCGATAAGCCAATTGTCCTTTTGGTAAATGAGCAATCTCTTTCTGATGCGGAGATGACAGCACAAGGGTTTAAGCAGCTTGGGTTAGGAACTATCATCGGAACGGAGACATACAGATGGATTATTTTCACCTCTGGTCAAGGATTGGTAGATGGCTCTTTCTACAGACTTCCGTCTTGGGGATGTTATACCTTGGATGGTAGAAACTTGGAAAAGGATGGGGTGACGCCAGATATCCGAGTAGATGAAAACTTTGTGGACAGATTAGAAGGTCATCAAAATCAATTAGACAAAGCGATTGAGGTGATTATGGAGAAGTTGAAGTAATTACCTAGAAAAGCTGAAATAAAAAATGCCTCTCGAATTTTCGGGAGGCATTTTTTTTGATTTGAATGATCGATTATTTAATCAATTCTTTTCTCTTCAAGATGGTTTCTAAGAATTTCTTTTCATTCTCAGAGTTGAAGATTTTGTAAGGCAAATGAATGAATTGTGCTTTGGACATATAAAGAATGAAAGCGTCTTTGCCCATTTCAGCCTTTTTGATCATGTTCCATTGTACTGGCATACCTTGTTTGGTATTGATTTTCATCAGAATTTGACGGGAATCAATCTCGTAAGCCATTTTATCAAAAATGACCTTGTTTTGCTCCATTTGAGTCACTCCAGTGAATTGGATCGCCCAAAACAAAACATAAAGACCATATGCGATGATGGCTCCTATGATCCACCAGATAGATGGAATCCAGAAATAGCCACAGCAAATGGCCAAAGCGATTAGGATTACCCACCATTGCTCTTTCAAGACACTGGTCAATCCCATTTTGATATAAGTACTAGTTGGAAGTTGGTATTTTTTGGTTTTTATAATCATCACTTTTCAATTTCAGACCGCAAATATCCAAGTATCCGAGGGATAAAACAAGCTAAACAAAATGATAGACACCCCAGAATTATGAAAACAATTCTACTAAGACATTGATTTAAAAGGTCTATTGATTTATCTTAAGTAAAATTTCCATCTATGAGTAGCCTGATGATCAATCTTTTCCTTGCTGGTTTCGCCTACATCATCCTGATTTATTTTGTGGCGGCCATGACCAAAAACTCACTCAGAAAAGGAAAGGGAAATAGTGACGACGGTGATGGGGGGGTAGAAAATTTAAGTCCTCCAAAAATTGATTTACCACCTGGAGTGATTTGGCCAAGCGATTCACCTCGAGAACGAAAACCAGAACCGGTAGATTTTTAAATGCACTTATCGCAAGTTCCCTGAACCAATAAGCTCATTTCTCTTTTTTTGAAGCCCTGAGGAAGTTTGATTTCAGGTAAGCTGATTTTTTCGAGACAAGTAGTTTCACCACACTTTTCACATTTGAAATGAACATGCTCGTGATCATGGTCATGCAAGTCCTCATGGTAGCAAAGTGCATATTTTGTAGCTCCGCTATCATCTAGGACTTTGTGAATAATATCTTTTTCCAAAAAAGTATTGAGTGTCCTATAAATAGTCACTCGGTCGAATTGATTGTCGAGTTTATCCTCCAAGTCACTATGAGCCAAGGCAACTTGTCTATCAAGAAATTCTCTTACAATCTCTAGCCTGCAGTCTGTAATTCGCAGTTTGTGGGTTTTTAATATGGACAGTGGTGTGTTCATTTCTCTTAATCAATACTGCAAATTAAGGTAATTGGTTCATTACAAAAAAAGGGCGCCAATCTGACGCCCCTTATTTAGAGTATTTTATGAAATTATGGTTCTAGAATTTTCTCGATTCTATCAGCCAAATCTTCTAAGTGAAGTTTTGAAACTCGGTCAGCTGTTCTTGGGATAGCAGCTCTAATTTGTCTTTGCAATGTTTTCAATTCACCTCTGGCCATCGGACGAATGTCAGATTGAGATGCGTTGATCTGAGGGCCATAATATCTTCTAAATTGAGCTGGGATATTTGGACCATCTGAAGTCATTAAGTATTCCAATCTTTCGATATGCGCTCTTTGAAGAGCTCTACGATGAACATCGATTGTTTTTCCAGATGGAAGTTCTGTCCAGATACCTTTTCTCAAATCATCAAAAAGCTCGGTGATTTTGTAGGCTTCATTTCCATTCAAAGCTTCGTTTTCAATCACACGACCTAATCGACCCCATTCAAGTACATTGTTCAAAGTACCTACCTGAAGTCCTCTGATTCTTTCCAAAGCACCGAAGTCACCAGTTCTAGCAATGATTTCATCTTCCATCATCCATTCCGGAGTTTGGAACAAGTGCTTATTCAAGAATGCAACAGCAGATTTCTGTAGTTCCTTTGGATTATGAGTATATACTGGCTCATCCTGACCGATGGCTTTGTAAACCTCCATTACACCACCTACGTGAGTCTTTACGTGACCCATATATCGGTTGAACTGAGTCAAAACTTGTCCGTACATTTCTTCCAAATCACTGAAGTCCTTGTATGGCTTGTCCATTTCGGAAGTCCATTCCATCAAGTTTGGCATGATACGCTTCAAGTTTTTGATACCATATTCAGAAGCTAGCATGGAGTTGTCTCCCAAATCTTCACTTTGACCTGTTGGATCATAGGAGTTCCCTTGTCTACCATATCTGTAAACAGGGTCACCTTTTTTATCCAAAATCCACTGATTCAAAGTACCTTGTTCCTCCTCAGGAGTAGTTGCATCTAAGATTGGCTTGTATCCCCAAGCAACTGCATACTTATCGTAAGGACCAACATTTGGCATCAAGCTTACTCCTTCATCCTCAGGCTGAGCGATGTAGTTGAATCGAGCATAGTCCATGATAGATGGAGCCGTGCCCATTTCTTTTGTAAATGCTGCGTCTCTTAGTTTTTCAACTGGGTATGCGTGAGAAGAAGCAAAGTTGTGAGGAAGACCTAAAGTATGTCCTACTTCGTGAGAGGAAACGAATCTTACCAATCTACCCATTACTTCATCATCAAACTTCATCGAACGTGCATCAGGATTGATTGCTGCAGTTTGGATAAAGAACCAGTTTCTCAATAGGTTCATTACGTTGTGGTACCATCCGATATCGGACTCGATGATCTCACCAGATCTAGGATCGGACACGTGCGGTCCGTATGCATTTTGAATATCAGATGCGAAATATCTGATAACAGAATATCGAGCATCTTCTGGACTCCAATCTGGATCTTCTTCAGGAGTAGGAGCTTCTTTTGCAATGATTGCGTTTTTGAAACCGGCTTCTTCAAAAGCTGCTTGCCAATCTTCCACACCAGCAATTAGGTGTGGTACCCATTGCTTTGGAGTCGCTGGATCAATGTAATAGACGATTGGCTTCTTAGGTTCTACCAATTCTCCTCTATTGAATTTCTCGATGTCCTCATCCTTCACTTCCAATCTCCATCTGTCAAGGAATCTTCTGGAAGCTGCCTTTTGAGCATCAGAGCCATAATCCACATAAGATCTGCTAAACCAACCTACTCTCTGATCAGCCAGTCGCTGCATCATTGGAGTCTCAGGAAGCAAAACCATAGAAGAGTTCATTTCCAAAGTGATTGATCCAGTAGAGCTGTTAGATGGAGGGTTTTGAGCCAGATAAGTCATAATATACCTTGCCTCAATATTGATTGGGAAGGTCTTAATGCTAGAAATATAGGACCTGTCGCCATCTAAACGCTGAACTCTGTATTGGGTTCTTCTACCTTGAGGAAGACCAAGTGCAGGAACATCTTTTGCAAAAAGATCTGTTGCCTCGATAACAGTTCCTGTAGAATCAGTAGCTCTTGATTTTACTTCGAATCTTTGAAGCAATGGCTCCAGATTGGAATTTTGAACCGCTTTGGCAATAGGTAAAGAGTCTGCTGCATAGTTGTCAACAGAAACGACTTTCAGCAAGATAGCGTCGTTGTCTTTTTCCCATCTTAGCATCAGGGTGTTGGTTCGCTCACCTCCGTAACCGATTCCGTCAGCTGTTCTTGCGATGGTAGTTACCATCAACATATCCCTGCCTAAAAGGGAGTCTGGAATTTCATAGAAAAATTTGTCGTCAATCTGATGAACTTTGAAAAGGCCATCTTTTGACTTGGCTTCTTTCGTAATTACATCTTTGTAAGGCTTTGGACCTTTGTTGTTTCCTCCATTTTGGGGTTTTGGAGGAGTAGCTGGTGCCTCAGTATCATTTTTGGAGTTTTTCTTCTTTTTCTTCTGGGCAAAGCTGTCTTGAGAATAGAAGAAGACCCCAACAATACCTAAAAGCATGGTAAATCTCTTTAGGAATTTGGGTAGTCTGTGTTTCATATAGGTATGATGTTATTTGGAGATAAAATAACTTTCAAAAAACGGTATTTGTAGTACTCGAAAGTTTATTTTTGATAGACGGTTGTGTATTAGCGATAAAGGGATTGAGCTATTCGTAATCTGGTAAGAGGTGAAAATTGTTTTTTGTAAAAACCTCTTAAAAATGATCAAAATCGGACATTTTAGACTTTTGACTCTATATTCTTTAGTATTTTTGAAATCTATATTAAAAGTGAAGAACAATATTTAAATCTTATTAGTTACCTATTCTAATCATCCAAAAACAATCTTGGGTTTCTCTCAAAATTTTGTCTAATCCTTTCTTTTTTGTTTAAGCAGATTGGTTCATTGAATACACCAAATATTAAAAGAGTTACTAGGGTTTATTGACCTTTTTTCAGAGAGAAGAATTTCAAGAAATTAATTTCTAAAACTTAACCATCACAATTTATTATGGAAATTTCACCAGAAATGACAGATACCCTTATTCAGAAAGCTATTGAATTAGCTTATGAAGTGGTCCCTAGGATTATCTATGCACTGGTCTTTTATTTTGTAGGAAAATTCATTGTCAAAAGAGTTCTCAAAAGCTTCAATAAAATTTTGGCAAAAAGGGATTCCAATCCTTCCCTGAATATTTTCTTATCTGGATTGGCTAAAGTCTTATTGATCGCCTGTCTATTCCTAGGAGTGTTAGCTATCCTTGGGATTCCCGTGTCATCATTTATGGCTGTTTTAGGTGCAGCAGGTTTAGCCATTGGTCTTGCTCTTCAAGGTTCCCTTTCAAACTTTGCGGGAGGAGTCCTGATTTTGCTTTTCAAACCATTCAAAGTGAATGATGTGGTTACAGCACAAGGGCATACTGGGACTGTAAAAAGAATTGATATTCTTTATACACACATAAACACATTTGATAACAAGGAAATAATTATTCCAAATGGAAACTTAGCCAATTCTGATGTTGTCAATATGAGTACCCAACCGACCAGAAGAGCTGACCTTACTGTAGGTGTTGCTTATGGTACCAATATCAAAAAGGCGAGGGAAATCATCTTGGGTATTTTTGAAAAAGACGAGCGAGTACACAAAGACCCTCAGCCGGTTGTATTCTTAAACAATTTTGGGGATAGCTCATTGGATTTGGTAATCCGGGCCTGGACAAATGCAGAAACTTTGTGGCCTGTTTATTTTGATACTATGGAAGCTATCAATACTGAGTTCGAAAATAATAACATTGAAATTCCATTCCCTCAACGAGTGGTTCATCAAGTGAAAGAAGAAGCATAATAAAAGAAAGGCGGTCAAATTTGATCGCCTTTCTTTTTTTAATATTCCTTCATAATATCCGAAAGATCTTTCCGTTTGATCTTTGGTACAAAAGTTTCATCTTGTGGATAGCCTACTGGTAACAGAAGAAAAGGTTTTTCGTTTTCTGGTCTATTGAGGATTTTGGAAAGAAAATTCATAGGGCTAGGAGTGTGGGTGACCGTGACTAACCCAGCATTGTGAATCGCTGAAATCAAAAAACCACATGCAATTCCTACTGATTCGTTGACATAATAATGCTGAGTTTTCTCACCATTTTCCAAACCATATGATTGCTTAAAAACCACTATCAAATAGGGTGCGGTCTCCAAGAATGGTTTTTCCCAATCAGTACCAAGAGGCTTTAGGTCTTCCTTCCAAGTATCTGACATTCGACTTCGGTAGCTGATTTTTTCTTCCATTTCTGCCCCGATTCGAATTTGCTTTTTAATGGTAGGGTCGGAGATTAGACAGAAAGTCCAGGGCTGTTTGTTTGCTCCAGATGGTGCCGATCCTGCGGTACGAATTATGTTCTCCATCACCTCTTTTGGAATAGGTCGAGAATCAAAATCCCTAACAGTTCTTCTTTTGCTCAGGAACTGGAATAATTCTTCAGATTTAGACATACTCTGATCATCAGAGTATGACTCTCGAGAATATTTGACATGAGGAAATCCCTTGATTATTTTTTCATTCATCATAAAAAAACGGCTACCTCGGAAAGATAGCCGTTTGAACTATTTAAGTGAAAATTATTCGACAGTTATTTCTTTGACACCTCCAGCATAGGTGACAGTTAGTACCTTGTCGCAAGCTCCTGTTCCATAATCTACAGAGGCAGGTATTCCTCCAATCACAAAGTCGATTACACCTGAGCTTGGTAAAAATACTCCTGAATCCACGCAATCTTGTTTGATTTCCAATGCAGATGTAGTTGCAGCAGTGTAGGAAACACCAGATCTACTTACTCCACTCGCAGTTCCCGTGATAGAAAGTTCATATCCTTGATCATCTAGCTTCAAAGATCTGACCTGATCTGAAGAATAGCTAACAGATGTTCCGTCAGGCCAAGTGACTTTTCCACCGTCTACTTTTACAGCCAATGTGACTTCACTGTTGA
Source organism: Algoriphagus zhangzhouensis (assembly GCF_900148515.1). Lineage (GTDB taxonomy): Bacteria > Bacteroidota > Bacteroidia > Cytophagales > Cyclobacteriaceae > Algoriphagus > Algoriphagus zhangzhouensis. The sequence goes on from NZ_FRXN01000002.1 coordinate 1,016,558, forward strand.
TTAGATCTATGCCGGTGTTTGTAAGAGTTCTAGTTCCTTCTACTTTAAGGCCATTTACTTCATACCCATCCAAGATTGTAGTGACTTTTGATCCGGGAATCAGGAAATTTCCTGAGTATTCAAGGATTACTTTTCCTTTTCTGACTACACCTGTTGAACTTGTACAACCTGTTCCAAAATCAATTTCAATTCTTTGAGATTCGGAATCAAATTCAACCATGACTCCTTCGCAGATGGAGTTTGTAAAGGTAGATTGAGTACGGAAAGCTATTCCGCTTGATTGAAGAACCTGAATCGTATAATTATCCATGTCTTCAAATACAGCATTGACGGCAATATCATCATTGACTACTGTAAAATCGGGATCCGTGTTAGTAGGCTCATCGTCAGAGCCGCAAGATGCAAGTCCAAAGATGATCAGACTTAATACAGCAAGAATTGAATATTTTTTCATAACTGGGGTTTTGTTTAAAAATGAATTATTGATCGGTTTTGGGATTCTTGGGTTTACTGTTACTGGCACATCCCAAATTCCGAGTGAAAGGAATCTCTTCAGGAAAAAGTCCCATCCCTTGGATAGGTGTTCCCTCAGTTTCTTCTGGAAGAATAATACTTTTCGATTTTTTTGATTTCTTAGCTTTCTTGTCTCCCATTTATCTAAAATTAACAATAATGGCGGCCTAAATCAATTGGAGAAGCTTTTCTTTTACTTCCATTTTTGCCTTTCTCTCTATATTTGGAGATGAAGGATTTTGATTTTAATAACGATAGGTTACTTGATAAAATTGCTAAGATCAAAAGTGGTACCATAAGTCTAGGACTTTTAAGGTTGATTGCTTTTTTTGCTACTGGTGGGTTTTTGATTCTTTTTTTATCTGATTCTGCATGGTGGCTAATTCCTTCTTTTATAGCGGGTTCACTCTTTATTATACTGATCAAAAGATTCAATCACCTGAAAGACCAAGAGAAAATCTTTCAGTCCATAATTAAAATTGATGAAAATGAGGTCTGGAGGAAAAAACGTGATCTTTCCTCTTTGGATTCTGGTGAGGAGTATTTGGACAAGCTTCACCCATTTGCCAACGATTTGGATTTATTCGGAGCTCATTCCCTTTTTCAATTAATCAATCACACTTCAAGTGAAACGGCAAAGGAAAAGCTATCTTCTCAATTAAAGTCCAGTTTTCAATTCCTAACAGCTGATCAAAAAAGAGAGGCTGTAGACGAATTGTCAAATAAAATAGAATTTCTTAGGGCATTTGAGGTTGTTGGGATGTCTTTTTTCGACAAGAATATCCCCCAAAATCAATGGGAGAAATGGTTGGAAAAAGAAGAAAAAGGTCATTCTTGGATGCTTTTTGCAGGTATAATGGGAATCCTCGGAGGAACAATCCTTTTCTTTCTTTCTTATTCAGGACTGATCCCATTTGGATACCTGGGGCTTTGGGTGCTGATGGGAATAGGCATGTTGTCTTTTGTTTTTCAACCTTTGAAAGAAGCTGCCGATAAACTACCCTCCAAGCAAACTCTTAAAGCATTTCGAAACTGGTTGGTCTTATTGGAAAAGGAAAATTTTAATTCCTCCGAATTAGTTGAATCAATCCAAAAATTGAAAGACCAAAATTTAAAAGCTTCTGAAAAACTTCAAGGATTGGATCGATTGGGATATTGGATCGAAAACAGACTCAATATCCTTTACATTCCTGTCAATTTGATTTTGTGGACAGATTTGATTCTGTATTATAGATTGACTCGCTGGAAAAAGAAATTCGGTAGTAGCGTTTCTCATATCCCCGATGTGTTGTCAGATTGGGAAGTTTGGACTTCTTTGGGTGCCTTTCAAAAAGAAGTTGGAATGAAAGGAGAAGTGGAATTATCTGAGGAACTCTGTTTGGAAGTTAAAAATTTGAACCATCCACTTTTGAAGCCTGAAAAGGCTATTTCCAATAGTTTCTCAATAGACAAGGATTCAAAGCTTACTCTTTTGACAGGTGCAAATATGTCTGGGAAGACTACTTTCCTGAGGACATTAGGAACGAATCTGGTCTTAATCAATCTTGGGTTAAGGCCGTTTGGGGATTCGGTCAAGTTGGGGCAGTTTCAATTGTTTACAAGTATGAGGAATTCTGACAATTTGGGTGAAAGCGTCAGCTCATTCTATGCGGAATTGAGCCGAATCAAATCATTGATAGACCGACTGGACAATGGAGAAAGGATATTTTTCCTTTTGGATGAAATACTCAAAGGAACCAATACAGAAGATAGAGTTTCTGGAAGTGAGGCTTTAATTCGCCAATTGTCAGATTCACCGTCTTTGGGAATAATTAGCACTCATGATATAGAATTATCTCAGTTGGAAGAGAAGATTCCTTATGTAAGAAACTATAGTTTTCACTCTGAGATTCATGAGAAGACCATTGATTTCGACTATAAAATCAAGCGAGGGCCTTGTCCAAATTTCAATGCACATAAGTTGATGGAACTGATGGGGATCCGTTTTCAAGTCAATTAAATCACATAATTCTTACTTGAGGAAATGGACTTATCCACAATCTGAAGGATAATCTTCCAGATTGTCTTATTTTTGCGGCGATGAAAACTGCTCAGTCTACCATTTTGGGAGTGCTAGGTGGAGGACAACTCGGCCGAATGCTCATCCAATCCGCAATCAATTACAATCAAGATATCCACATTTTGGACCCTGATCCCAATGCACCTTGTAAGGATTTGGCTCAAAAATTTTCAGTGGGTTCCCTCAAGGATTTTGACACAGTTTATGCTTTTGGACAAAATTGTGATGTAATCACCGTTGAAATCGAAAGCGTCAACACAGATGCTTTGGCAAAATTGGAATCCGAAGGAAAGCAAGTTTATCCACAGCCTCATATTTTGAAGTTGATCCAGGATAAGCGCGAGCAGAAGCAATTTTATCAACAACATGATATCCCGACAGCGGATTTTATCTTGACTGATACCAAACAGGATGTTGTGGCCAATCAGGGATTTCTTCCAGCGGTAAATAAACTAGGAAAAGAAGGATATGATGGACGTGGAGTACAGATTCTTCGTGGTACCGATGATTTGGAAAAAGCTTTTGAAGCACCAAGTTTATTAGAGAAACTGATAGATTTTGATAAAGAAATCGCAGTTACTGTTGCCAGAAATAAAGAAGGGGAATTGATTGCCTATCCTGCTGTGGAATGCGCTTTTCACCCAACCGCCAATTTGGTAGAATTCCTTTTTGCGCCAGCTGAAATTACTCCAGAAGTGGAGGCAAAAGCTCAAGAAATCGCCAAAGATGTGATCCTGAAATTAGATATGGTTGGGATTTTGGCAGTGGAAATGTTCGTGACCAAAGATGGAAATGTCTTAGTTAATGAAATCGCCCCTCGTCCACACAATAGCGGTCACCATACGATCGAAGCAAATTTCACTTCTCAATTTGAGCAGCACCTAAGATCTGTTATGAATTGGCCATTGGGTAATCCAGATCTTCGTTGTCCAGCTGCAATGATCAATCTGCTTGGAGAGGATGGTTATACTGGAGAAGCGTATGTGGAAGGGAAAGAAGAAGCCATGCAGGAAAAAGGAGTCTATATTCACCTGTATGGTAAAAAGTTGACGAAGCCTTTTAGAAAAATGGGGCACGTGACTCTATTGGATGAGAACGTTGATCAATTGAAAGAAAGAGCAAACAGAATCAAGGATCTAATTAAAATCAAATCATATTCATGAATCCACAGGTAGGAATTATCATGGGAAGTCAATCAGATCTTCCTGTAATGGCAGAAGCAGCTGAGATTTTAGAGGAATTGGGAGTCAGTTTCGAAGTGACCATAGTGTCAGCTCACCGAACTCCAGATAGAATGGTTGATTATGCAAGATCAGCTAGAGAACGAGGATTGAAAGTGATCATCGCCGGCGCAGGAGGGGCAGCTCATTTGCCAGGGATGGTAGCTTCTATGACCAGTCTGCCAGTGGTGGGTGTTCCTGTCAAAAGTTCTAACTCAATCGATGGCTGGGATAGTATTTTGTCCATTTTGCAAATGCCTGGAGGAATTCCAGTAGCAACAGTTGCTTTAAATGGGGCTAAAAATGCTGGAATCTTAGCCGCATCAATGGTGGGGGCATATGATGAACAAGTCGGTAAGAACCTAGATGTTTATAAATCTTCATTGAAGGAAAAAGTGGAAAAAACTGCTGAAGATTTAGAGAAGAAAGGTTGGAAAGAGATTTTGAAAAAATAAAAAAGGGCTGTCATTTTTGACAGCCTTTCTCATATGAATTGGAAACGAATTATCCGCTTTAAGATTGGAGACGTTCCTTGGGAAATCCCATTGAATGTATTGATTTTACTCATTGCTATTACTTTACTTTTGATGGCTGGAGGAGCTTATATGGGAGTTCAATTTGCCCAAAGTCAGGCTAATCCGTAAAGATTCCCCAGCCGTCATCGTATTTTTCATTGGGATCTAGTCCTTTGACCCAGTCCAAGAATAACTTTCTAAATTCCTCGATAGCCTCTCGGAGGAGTTGAAGGTGTTCCTCAGCATGAGTTTCCTCCATAGCGAGTTGATAAGTCATAGAATTGAGGCTTTTTGCATGAACTTTCATCAATACAGCATTTTCCATTTTAGACACATAGTCTGGAATTGCTTCAGCCCCAGCAAATTTAGAACTCATGATTGTGGCATCTTCCATCATGATACCACCATATAGCTCTCTTCGCGCTTCATCTAAACTTCCCACCAAAGCTTTTGTCAAACCGACAATCTCTTTGGCTTTTTTCATCAAAGGGTGTTTATAAATCCGCTCTTGCTCTTTTCTGAAATCAAACTCGCCGTCCTCCTCAAAATCGGACTCCTCGTCATCAAAATCGTCCCACATAGTATTAAAAAATAGGGTTTGTTATTAGAAAGGTAATTTGTCCTCTTCGCTATCAGAATAGAAAGTGTCTACTTCTGGCATATTAGTAGAAGGTGCTGGGCTTCCACCACTTTTCTCAACTCTAAAAGCTTTCACTTCAGTATACCATCTACCATTATATTCGCGGCTTTCTACATCGATACTTAGATTCACCTGATCTCCTATAGCCATTGGCATTTGGTCAATTTTATCTCCCCAAATAGCCACACATACTTTTTTAGGATATTGACCAGGAGTTTCGACAATGTATTCTTGCTTTCTCCAGTTATTTCCGCTTTTAGAATTTCCACTTACCTCAGCAAGTTTTTGGATTACTTTTCCAGACAGTTCCATTTTTACTTTTTTAAATTTTCTCGAACGACGAAGGTAAGAAATGTGCTTTGAAAGTCCTGATTTGACTTGTCTAAAACTATTTTATCTTCTTCTCAATTTTAACATTTTTTGGCATTATGATTGGATAGAATAGCTTCCCATTAGTTTTGCAAGAAATTTAATTTAGGATTATACTTTATTTTCAAAATATAATTTTGTGGAAATGTTAAAGTTTAAAAACCTAAGCTAATTCTTTGTGCTAAATGGGACAAAAACATATTTTTAAAATTGTTTCAAAATCTTTCACTCTAAAAAAATACTATGGCCTAGACTTTTACGTTGATCATAAACCAGCTTAAAATGAGTAAACGAATAGGTCCAAGAGACAGCGAGTTGATAGCTCAGTATAGGAATGGCAGTGAAGCTGCCTTCGATCTTTTAGTAGATCGCTATAAGAACAAAGTATTTACCACAATCTTCCTGATCGTGAAGGATCAGGATTTGGCGGAAGACCTTTTACAAGATGTCTTTGTAAAAGTGGTCAAAACCCTCAGCTCGGATAGGTATAACGAAGAGGGAAAATTTCAGCCTTGGATTATGAGAATTGCTCATAATCTGGCAATCGACCATTTTAGAAAGGCAAAGAGGTATCCGACTATCATGATGGAGGACGGTTCTAGCCTGTTTAATTCCTTAAGGTTTGCAGATGAAAATGCAGAGGACAAGCAAGTTAGGGAAGAGGATATTGATTTGGTCAAAAGATTGATTGAGGAATTGCCGGAAGCTCAAAAAGAAGTGCTGATCATGAGGCACTATATGGAAATGAGCTTTCAGGAGATTGCCGATCAGACTGGAGTCAGTATCAATACTGCCTTGGGTAGAATGCGATATGCGCTGATCCATCTGAGGAAAAAGATGAAACAATTAAATTTTGCCTATGATAAAACCATTTACCCCAAATGACCTGGTACGATATATCTACCAGGAAATGCCGGAGGTAGAACAAGAGCTCTTAATGCAGGCCTTGCACAATGATGAAAACCTGATGCAAGAATACATGGAATTGCTGAGCGCGATAGAGCAACTGGATCAAATCCAGCTTCAACCTTCGGAAAAAGTAGTAAAAGCAATCAAAGCGAAAGCTAAATCTACGGGACTACAAAAAGTCTGACCTATGGTAACCCCTGACATTGTCAGGGGTTTTTTATTGATTTTCTAGAATGAATTGAGAAGCTGCTGTCAATACAGAGGGGTAGACCTCAGGAGTAAAACCATGGCCCTGTCCAGGAATTTTTTGGAATTCATAAATAACTCCATTTTCCTGAAGTGTTTTTGCTAACAGCTCAGACTGTGAAATGGGCACCACTAAATCCTGATCACCATGAAAAAAGATGGAGGGCACAGAGCTCGGACTTATATAATTTACAGGGCTTGACTCATTATAAAGTGTGGGATTGGTTTCAGGTGTGCCTTCTAAAAGCCCAGAAAGTAAAAAGGCTGCTGTTTCATCAGAATCATATAATTCGGATAATTCAGTTGGAGGGAATAAAGCAACAACCGATTGGATATTTCCGATCGCTTGATGTTTATAGGCATGCAGCAGTGCCAAATGTCCCCCTGCACTAGCTCCCACCAAAATCAATCCCCCTTCTATATCCCATTCCGCTTTCATGCTTTCAATGTATTCGATAGCCTCAATGACATCATTCTCCTGAGTTGGAAAAGGGTTTTCGAAAGTTGAAACATTAAAAAGGCTATAATTGATAGAGGCAAAAGCAAATCCCGAAAGAAGTGTATTCATACTAGATTTAAAAGGTAGAAATTCCTCTTTGCTTCCCTGTATCCAGCCTCCTCCATGTATATATAATATAAGAGGTGTGTTTGCGAGATTTCTTCCCTCAGGTAAAAAGACATCAATTTGCTGCTGAGAGCCTGACCCATAAGCCAAATTGGTTAATTCTAATGCAGCAACAGGTGTATCTGGTTGAGGATCATCTTTGGGATCACATCCAAATATGAAAATGAGTAGATAAAGTGGTAAAAGTCTTTTGATCATTTCTAAAAATGTTTGGATCCTTTAAGTTAAAGCCATTTGATCAAAGATTTGATAATCTGACGGGTTTTAACTCCATACGGAGGCCGAAGGAGGGTAGCATTATTTAAGCCTACTCGTTGATGGAGAACTCCTTTTTCATTACTGAAAGCTAAAAAGCCAAAATAACCATGCGATTTTCCGATTCCACTATGATTGACTCCACCAAATGGTAAGTTTGGATGAAGAAAGTGTAGGACACAATCATTGACAACAGCATTTCCGGAACTGGTCTCCTCTAGTACTTGATTTACTTCTCCTTTATTTTGAGAAAATACATATAATGCTAATGGTTTTGGTTTCTTATTGATATAATAAATGGCTTTTTCCAGATCAGAATAAACAATAATGGGAAAGATTGGGCCAAATATTTCTTCTTGAGAAATATTCATTTCTTCGGAAATCCCACTGATTAGGGTAGGTTCTACATATCTATGGTGTGGGTTGCATTCTCCACCAAATTCCAATTTGGCTCCTTTAGAGATGGCATCTTTTAATAAACCTTCAAGCCTTTCAAAGTGACGATCATTTACTATTCTTGCTAGATCAGGACTTTCTATGATGCCTTTATAATTAGGATCATACATTTCCCGTATAGCAATAATCAGTTCATCCAAAAATCTTTCATAGATTGATTCATGGACTAGCGCATAATCTGGTGCCACACAAGTCTGTCCGCTATTTAAGAGTTTGCCATAGATCAATTTTTTTGCTGTATCGGTGATGTCCGCGTTTTCAGTAACGATTGCAGGGGATTTTCCTCCTAGCTCCAAGGTTACGGAGATGAGGTTTTTGGCAGCATTTCCCATGACTATTTTTCCTACTTGAGTGCTTCCTGTGAAAAAAATATGATCAAAAGGAAGTTTCAATAATTCCTGTGATGTTTCCACCCCTCCTAGAATAGTTGCCACTTCATGGTTTGGGAAAATTTCTGAAATCATCCTTTCAATCAATGAGGATGTATGAGGTGTAAGCTCAGATGGTTTCAAAATTACCGGACATCCGGCAGCCAAAGCGGAAACCAATGGACCAACTGCCAAATTGAATGGATAATTCCATGGAGAAATAATCAAAGCCCTTCCTTTGGGTTCAAATTTGATTTTGGAATTTGTGCCTAACATGGACAAAGGAGTGCTGATAGATTTGGCTTTCATCCATGATTTCAAGTTTTTGATGGTATGGTTTATTTCCGAGGTAACGGGGAAAATTTCACTGAGATCGGTTTCTACCTCCGGCTTTCGAAAGTCATTCCATAGAGCTTCTCGGATTTCTTTTTGATTCTTATTGATCCAGGATCGAATTCTTTTCAGACGATCTATTCGATCTTCTGCAGTGGATTTTCTCCATTCTATTGACGTTTGGAGTTGCGATTCAAATAATCCCACATATGGGTTGCCACCTATCAATTCTAATTCCATCATAATAGTTAAGGTAAGTATTTGAATCCAACAATTAGAAGTGGGATTTCAAGAGAAAGGTTTAGAACCACTTTTTTGATGAAAATCAATAGATGGATGCATAAGAGATAGAAAATGATTTTGAATTCTATTTTGTGTAATCAATTGCTGCTTTTTGTTAAACAAACTAAATTTTTATAGACCAAATAAGTTATTTCATACCAAAAAAATTGCATTACGTAATATTTTTTTGCTCAAATGTTTTGATATGAAAAACATAAAAGTGTATTTTTATGGCAAAATAATAGTAACGAGTGTCAAATTCTTGGGTTGGAGTTGTTGATTCAAGAAGAGTATTAAGGTTTTTAGTCAGGCAAACGAAAGATTTTTAATGGCTAAAGCCCTGAAAAAGAGAAAAGTATAGAGAAAACGTTTACGAACTCGCAATTTTAAATTCTAACGATATGGACAACTTATCCAATTGTCAATTGAAGCCTCGGCCACGATCAAGTGGATTTTTAGATAGGGCTTACAAAAGAATGTCAACCATAGACTATTTGAAGCCTATTCTAAGTCTATTGTTATTTCTTCAGATAGCGACTGTTGGTTTTGGTCAAACGACCATTATTACTCCGGTAACGCCATTTCCGATTGATCCAAATAACCCTCCTGGTTGTAATCAAAACAATGTTACAATTATCCAAATTCAGTTTAGGGATACTAATGGAGATATTATCGATCCCAATGATTTGGATGGTACCCCGATTGGAACTCCAATTGATGGAGAGATTTGGGCCGATTTTACGGTAAGTGGGCAGTCAAATGCCTATAACGTTCATATACAATATGATTTGTTTTTTAATGGGGTACAGCAAGGTTCTGAGCCAGTAGCCAATTGCGTAGTTTTTAAAAATGCCCAAAACCAGACAGTTAGAGTTGAGAATGGATATTATAAACTGAGTGACTTTTCATGGAATTATGGTGATGAGGTGCAAATCCAGAACCTTTATTATACGTGGAAAACAGGGAATCCAAATCCCAATGACGAGAGCTGTCCAACTGGAGGAGGTAATTCCCAGTGTTTCTTTAGTGGTGAAGGGCTAACTGTGTACACTCCTTTAGTATCAAATTTTTCATTTGAGACCAATTGTGATGATCTATCAGTTCAATTTACACAATTAGTGACTGGTGGTGATCCAGAGTTTGTTCCTACATATTCTTGGGATTTTGATACTAGTAATGGTATCGGTACAGATTCTTCTGATCCCAACCCTTCTCATACCTACCCAACAGCTGGTACATACACTGTTAGATTAACAGCTACCAAAGAAGGAATCACGAAATATTATGAGCAGCAGGTAACAGTTTACGGCCCTGTTAGTTTGGTTGTCAATAATCCTGCTGGAGTTTGTTCTCCTGCTACGGTTGATTTGACGGCAGCAGCAATTACCAACGGTTCTTCTTCAGACTTAACATTTACTTATTGGGAAGATGATCAAGCTAATGTTCCTCTGGCTAATCCAGGAGCTGTTGGAGTAGCCGGTACCTATTATATTAAAGCGACTCACGATTTTTCTGGTTGTGAAGTGATTCAACCAGTCGTTGTCACTATTGGACAGTGTAGTATTGCCTTAGTCAAAGAGGCAGTGAATGCTCCCGATCCAGGAGACTGTTTGGACCCAACAACTAATCCAACCATCAATTATACTTTTACAGTTACAAATAATGGTGGTTTTGACTTAAGCAATATTCAGATATCTGATCCTCTTTTTGAAGCTCCAAATCCAGTAGTTGCATTGACACTTTCTGATAATGGAAATGGAGATGCAGTTCTGGCTGTAAATGAAACTTGGATATATACAGCTTCTTATACAATCACCCCAACGGACATACAAAATGGTCAAGTCCAAAATCAAGCTACTGTAAGTGGCGAGGCCTTTGGAAATACGGTTCAGGATCTTTCTGGATCTGCCACAGACAATGACACACCTACAGTAGTACCTATTTGTCAGAATCCTGTAATAAACATTTTGAAGTCAGGTGTTTTCAATGATGAAAATAATGATACTTATGCCGATGAAGGAGAGACCATTTCATATACTTTCAGTGTGAGCAATGGAGGGGATGTAAGCTTAACAAATATTACTGTTACAGATCCACTACCAGGTCTTAGTACCCCAACTTATCAAAGTGGTGACGATGGCGATGGTATCTTAGAAGTTGGAGAAACATGGGTTTATACTGCTACCTATTCAGTTACCCAGGCAGATATTGATGCGGGTCAGGTAGACAACACCGCAACAGCAGACTCTGATGAGTCTGAAATCGATACGGATAGCGAGACCGTTAATTTGGCACAAAATGCGAGCATCACGATCGAGAAGGACGGTACCTATGAGGACACCAACCTGGACGGGGTTGCGAATGTGGGAGACAAGATCACGTATGTGTTTACAGTAGAGAACACAGGAAATGTGACCTTGACTGATGTGATGGTAACCGATCCATTGGTAACAGTGGTAGGGGGTCCGATTGCGAGCTTGGCCCCTGGAGAGACAGACAACACGACGTTTACTGCAGAGTATCTGTTGCAACAGTCAGATATCAACGCAGGAACGTTCACGAATACGGCAACGGTAACGGGTACACCTCCGGTAGGAGCAGATGTGACCGACGATGACAGCGATACAC